>NZ_JAJSLX010000002.1:275000-1605748 GCF_021290925.1 Sessilibacter corallicola
ATTGTTGTGTTAGTGGAACCTTCTGGAAAGTTGGACGATACAGGGTGATAGTCCCGTACACGAAGACACAGTAGTAACATATTAAGTAGGTCGGGACACGTGTTATCTTGACTGAAGATGGGGGGACCATCCTCCAAGGCTAAATACTCCTAACTGACCGATAGTGAACCAGTACCGTGAGGGAAAGGCGAAAAGAACCCCTGTGAGGGGAGTGAAATAGATCCTGAAACCGTGTGCGTACAAGCAGTCGGAGCAGACTTGTTCTGTGACGGCGTACCTTTTGTATAATGGGTCAGCGACTTATTGTCTGTAGCAAGGTTAACCAATTAGGGGAGCCGTAGAGAAATCGAGTCTTAATAGGGCGACAGTTGCAGGCAATAGACCCGAAACCCGGCGATCTACCCATGGCCAGGTTGAAGGTGCCGTAACAGGCACTGGAGGACCGAACCGTCGTATGTTGAAAAATGCTCGGATGAGCTGTGGGTCGGAGTGAAAGGCTAATCAAGCCGGGAGATAGCTGGTTCTCCCCGAAAACTATTTAGGTAGTGCGTCATGTCTCACCCTCGGGGGTAGAGCACTGTTTGGGCTAGGGGGTCATCCCGACTTACCAACCCCATGCAAACTCCGAATACCGAGGAGTGCAATCATGGCAGACAGACGGTGGGTGCTAACGTCCATCGTCGAGAGGGCAACAACCCAGACCGCCAGCTAAGGTCCCAAATTACAGTTAAGTGGGAAACGATGTGGGAAGGCTTAGACAGCTAGGAGGTTGGCTTAGAAGCAGCCATCCTTTAAAGAAAGCGTAATAGCTCACTAGTCGAGTCGGCCTGCGCGGAAGATTTAACGGGGCTCAAACTGTAAACCGAAGCTGCGGATGCTTTTAGCATGGTAGGGGAGCGTTCTGTAAGCCGCTGAAGGTGAGTTGTAAAGCTTGCTGGAGGTATCAGAAGTGCGAATGCTGACATGAGTAACGATAAAGGGAGTGAAAAACTCCCTCGCCGGAAGACCAAGGTTTCCTGTCCAACGTTAATCGGGACAGGGTTAGTCGGCCCCTAAGGCGAGGCTGAAAGGCGTAGTCGATGGGAAGCAGGTTAATATTCCTGCACTTTTTATTACTGCGATGGAGGGACGGAGAAGGCTAGGCTAGCACGGCGTTGGTTGTCCGTGTTTAAGCGCGTAGGCTGAGGACTTAGGCAAATCCGGGTCCTTAAGGCTGAGACGTTATGACGAGCTCACTTGTGAGTGAAGTAGTTGATGCCCTGCTTCCAGGAAAAGCTTCTAAGCATAGGTAATAAAGAACCGTACTCTAAACCGACACAGGTGGTCAGGTAGAGAATACCAAGGCGCTTGAGAGAACTCGGGTGAAGGAACTAGGCAAAATGGTACCGTAACTTCGGGAGAAGGTACGCCGCTTTTGGTGATGGGACTTGCTCCCTAAGCTGAGGGTGGTCGAAGTGACCCGGTGGCTGCAACTGTTTATTAAAAACATAGCACTCTGCAAACACGTAAGTGGACGTATAGGGTGTGACGCCTGCCCGGTGCCGGAAGGTTAATTGATGGGGTTAGCATTAGCGAAGCTCTTGATCGAAGCCCCGGTAAACGGCGGCCGTAACTATAACGGTCCTAAGGTAGCGAAATTCCTTGTCGGGTAAGTTCCGACCTGCACGAATGGCGTAATGATGGCCACGCTGTCTCCACCCGAGACTCAGTGAAATTGAATTCGCAGTTAAGATGCTGCGTTCCCGCGGCTAGACGGAAAGACCCCGTGAACCTTTACTATAGCTTGACACTGAACTCTGAGCCTACTTGTGTAGGATAGCTGGGAGGCTTTGAAACTGTGACGCCAGTTGCAGTGGAGCCAATCTTGAAATACCAGCCTGGTATGTTTGGGGTTCTAACGCCGGCCCATTATCTGGGTTGCGGACAGTGTCTGGTGGGTAGTTTGACTGGGGCGGTCTCCTCCCAAAGAGTAACGGAGGAGCACGAAGGTTGGCTAATCATGGTCGGAAATCATGAGGTTAGTGTAATGGCACAAGCCAGCTTGACTGAGAGACTGACACGTCGATCAGGTACGAAAGTAGGTCATAGTGATCCGGTGGTTCTGTATGGAAGGGCCATCGCTCAACGGATAAAAGGTACTCCGGGGATAACAGGCTGATACCGCCCAAGAGTTCACATCGACGGCGGTGTTTGGCACCTCGATGTCGGCTCATCACATCCTGGGGCTGAAGCCGGTCCCAAGGGTATGGCTGTTCGCCATTTAAAGTGGTACGCGAGCTGGGTTTAGAACGTCGTGAGACAGTTCGGTCCCTATCTGCCGTGGGCGTTGGAAAGTTGAGAAGAGTTGCTCCTAGTACGAGAGGACCGGAGTGAACGAACCTCTGGTGTTCGGGTTGTCATGCCAATGGCATTGCCCGGTAGCTATGTTCGGACGGGATAACCGCTGAAAGCATCTAAGCGGGAAGCCTCCTTCAAGATAAGCTTTCCCTGGGATCTTGAATCCCCTGAAGGGCCGTTGAAGACTACGACGTTGATAGGCTGGGTGTGGAAGCGTTGTGAGGCGTTGAGCTAACCAGTACTAATTGCCCGTGAGGCTTGACCATATAACTGAAGACATTGGTTGAGCGACAAGACTTGATGTAACCAAAACTTACATTAAGCAAACGATACATCGACAGAGTGAACAGACTCAGATCGAACGATCGATTCAAACAAAGCAGTAACACTATTACTTGAGAAGTAAGCTAATTACTTCTAAACTTCCGCCACCCTATTGCGTGATTGTGTTGACACTTGAGCGTCGTTACTAATGCCTGAAAAGGAAAGAGGTAACTGGACATAAAAGCTTAAGAAAACAGAAAAGCACAAACACCTACAGAATTGCTTGACGACCATAGAGTATTGGAACCACCTGAATCCATCCCGAACTCAGTAGTGAAACGATACATCGCCGATGGTAGTGTGGGGATTCCCCATGTGAGAGTAGGTCATCGTCAAGCTCTTAAATCTAAAAGGGCCATCCTAAGCGGATGGCCCTTTTTTTATGGTTCATGTTTATGGTTCAGGGGTTATGCAGTGATGGGTTACTCATTGCCTGATTCTGATTCTTCTCTTTCTTCTGTCCCAACTTCTATCCCGGCACGCTAACCTTCTTGCTAGTGGATGCTTAGTTCCGAAAACCTTAGCTCTAACAAAATATGGTTGAGGCAGAGCTCATCATTCACTTCATTTTTTCAGTTCTTGACTAGGTTTTTCTAAGTTTATCTTACAGATCTGATCCATCTATCTTTTGCTTTTATACTTGACTCTAAATGTAAATTGGCTGTTGGTGTTGTAATAGGGTTATAGACTTAGGCGTTACTTAATGTTCTATACAGGGCTGAGAGGGGTTTAAAAAGCCCGGCATATAGCCGGGTAAGGTATGGCGAGTGCTAGTTGGAGAGGGAGTAGGCTGACTCTATTTTGAGCCAACCGAAAATAGGTTAATGGGTAGTTAGTTAATTAAAAGGTCAGTGGTATTCTCCAAACTTAAAAGCGCGAAACAAAACTGTTGCCGTCAGTCAAAAAGTCTATATCGACTCGGCGCTCTAGCGCATAAGCTTCCCGATCACCCTTAGGGGCTTGCGAGTAGTTCTCGCCTTCACCACGGGTGTCGATTCGATACTCCTCTACACCCATTTCGATTAATTTGTCTTTCACTGCTTTTGCTCGGTATTGAGATAGGACATTGTTGTAATCGTCGTTACCTCTAGGGTCTGTATGGCCTGTTAGCTCAATTGAGATATCTGGGTTATTCAGTAAAACTTCTGCAATTGAATCTACTACTGAAGAGGCATCAGTGTTGAGTTGATCTGAATTGGTCGAAAAGAAAACTCGCATCGGTAGGCTTTCGAGCTGAAGTTTATAGGGTTCAGATTGGTTGGTTTGTTCTACCAATAATGCTTGATTCACAACAAGTTCCTCTTCTAGCGCCGTGATTTTCTCCTCGGCAAGTGTTAATGATGTTGTAGCCTCATCAGCTTGTTTAATTTCTTCTCCCAAATAACCGCCCGCTAGAGCACCGACTACAAAGCCTACTGGACCGCCGATAATAGTGCCGACGATGGTGGTGGTAGCGAATGTTGCGCCTTGTTTTGCTTCCGTCACGGTAGTAGCAGCCAAGCTTTGGTTTGAGTGTGCAATCAATGCGAGTGATAAGGTGGTTATAGCTGCGAACTTTTTCATAGTCTTTTCCCTGAGTTTTGAATTTGTTGGTGTTTATTGCTTCGATGAGGTTATTAAACACAGGGAAGTAGGCGCTGACGTGGGAGAGTTCTGGCAATACTGAGAGGAAATATGGCGAATTATGGCAGTTAATTAATTTTTACGGAGTGAGGGCGTTTGGCTGGATAATGAAAGTGTAAAAACAAAAAAGGCCGCTTAATGCGACCTTTTTAGTGTTTGAAGCAAGTAAGCTTAAGCAGCGCTTAGAGCTTTAACTTGTGCATTCAAACGGCTCTTGTGACGAGCGGCTTTATTCTTATGAATAATGCCTTTGTCTGCAATTCGATCAATAACAGGTACCGCAGCCGCGTACGCTGCTTTAGCTGCTTCTTGGTCACCGGCTGCAATGGCTGCATTAACTTTTTTAATATAAGTACGCACCATTGAGCGCAGGCTGGCGTTGTGCTGACGCGCTTTATCGTTTTGGCGAGCACGTTTTTTTGCTTGAGGTGAATTTGCCACCGTGTTGCTCCTGTGAATGGGCTGTTAAAACTAAGGACGCAGCATTATGCGTTTTTTTTGGGCTGTGTCAATTCCTAATGATAAGTTTTTCTCACCATTCTCGAAATACTCGTGAATTCGGGCCTTGAGGAAGGGAGTATTGGGTGAGATGAGCACGGGATTACTCCAGTAATCCCGGTAGAGTGGCTCGGAGTGAATCTAGAAGCTGGATCGAGAGCGATTCTGCCCTAAGTTCACTGAAAGCCTCTTTGGCTCTTTAGCGAGTGCTTGTGCTAGCTTTTTGTCTAGACCTTGAGGATAGGTGCTCGGTATTACCGCGTAGTTCAACTGAATGCCTTTGTCGGGAGCGGTTTGGTATGTTCCTCTAGATGCTGTTTTTTCGCATTCTATTCGGCTTCTACAGCCGATTTCCTCAATAGCTAGAGCTAATCTTCGAGCGTAGGTTTTATCGAGTCCGTGTTTGATTGTATTAGCTTGTCCAGAGAACAAGCTTCGTAATTGCTTTCCACACTTGATACCGAAGCGGTCAGCAAAGGCAATCATTGCGGCTTCTTTACTCTTTCCAGGGCAGGTTTCGCCCCAAAATACAACTTTATAAGTATTCATAGCATCGTGTGTTTAAAATAATGGAAAAACAGTAACGTTTTCCTGTGGTTTAAATGGCTAATTTAAAAATAATAAAACCAGAGGTAACGATTATTCAAAAATATAGAGTGTTATTGGCTTATCTAACTTAATTTCTTTGGGTTTTTAAAACTAATGTGTAGTTAAACTTTGACTTATCTCATACGATTATTATAAGACTAGAATTGTTCAATGTAAAAGTGTGATTTAGTCCACAGTAAATTTAAAAATACATCAAAGATGTCAGTTTTTTGACGAAGTTATTTTTACCAATGATATTTATAAGAATGTCGTGCCAATTTAAATGGAATAAACCAACCTAGGTAATCCTAATATTAGTTTCTCTTTTTATTTGAATTTTTAGAAATTAGAAAACGTATTTTTATTTTGAATAATAGATAAAAACTAAATGTTAGGAGTTGATACTATAAGCGAGTGTTTGTGCAAGATTGGGATTTCAGAAAATTAATTATTATTAAATTTTAATTAAGTATTTTCTGAATTTTCTTACACGTAAAAATGAGAGAGGAATTGTGGGTTTAAAATACGACATGGAATTGGTTGCGCTAAAAAATATGGAATCCTTTCCAAAATGATTTCCCTAAATTGTTTTTAAACTTTGATTTTAATCCGTGTAATCAAATTCTCGCGCTAAATCTCTCAGTAAATCCTTTACTGTTTCCGTGAGTTTAATAATGTGTCCTTGGTATCAATCGCTAGGGGTAACGAAATAAAATTATTTTGTAGAAAATGAATCAAACTTAAAAAGTTTAAGAAACTTCACTGAGTTGAGTTAGATTGTCTGCATTAGAGTGGGAGTCGGAGGGCTCATTAGGTTGAGTGAGTTCTTCGAGTAGAACGTCTGGTTTGCCTTTACACGCTTTGGCAAGTGCATCTCGACGTTTTGCCAATACGAGGCCAATTTTTTCGGCGGATTCCTCATCAAGACCATCAACTTGGTTTTCAATTAAGCTGGTGATGTTAGCTGCCAGCTCAAGCATGCTGTCGTGTTCTTCTGCGTCTTTTTTGTTGTCAAACATAGCGCCATCTCGATCACATTTCCAAACGGTTACAACTGCCATCAGTGTCTCCTTGTTAAATACTGTATGTGTGTACAGTATTTTAACTTGCGTTCTGGGTCAAGTACTTTTTCGTCACTCAGTACATTAAACAGAGGTATTCACTGATGTAGCATTCGCTATTTGTAACTATGGTGAGTTAAACTGCGGCGTTTTAATCGGGGGAAATGAACTTGACAGATAATCAAAAAGGTTCGCAGAAAAAGAGCCTGTTTCGTTCAAGTTCAATCGTCAGCGCTATGACGATGAGTTCCCGTGTTCTTGGTCTAGTAAGGGATATTTGTTTTGCTCGCTTTATCGGTGCACAAGCTGGCGCCGATGCGTTTTATGTTGCTTTTAAGGTTCCGAATTTTTTTCGGCGACTGTTCGCTGAGGGTGCCTTCGCTCAAGCTTTCGTTCCTGTCCTCAGTGAATACCGCAATAATGGCAGTCACAAAGCAGTTCGACTTCTTATTGATAACATCTGCGGAGTACTCGGATCCGTTCTGCTCGTTTTTACAGTGCTAGCAATCGTTGGCTCTCCTGTTGTAGCGACGCTATTTGCTCCAGGGTTTACTGCTGATAAAGAAAAATTCACTCTCGCCTCTGAGCTGCTTAAGCTTACTTTCCCATATTTGTTTTTAATCTCGATGACAGGATTTGCTGGAGCGATACTTAACAGCTATGACCGATTCGCTATTCCGGCATTAACGCCAATTTGGCTAAATGTTTGTTTGATAGTTTCGGCGGTTTTTGTAGCCCCTTATTTCGACCAACCGGTTTACGCATTAGCTTGGGGAGTGCTGGTTGCAGGAATTGTTCAGTTATTATTTCAGTTGCCGTTTTTAGCAAGATTGCAGCTCATGCCAAGACCGAAGCTGAATTGGCGCCATGAGGGGGTAACTAAGGTATTGATGCTGATGGCTCCAGCGATCTTTGGCGTTTCGGTCAGTCAGCTTAACTTGTTGCTCGATACCGTTTTGGCGTCACTGCTTCCCACAGGAAGTGTGTCTTGGTTGTATTATTCCGATCGACTGTCCGAGCTTCCTCTTGGTGTATTTGGTGTTGCCATTGCTACGGTGATTCTTCCTAGCTTGTCGAGATTACACGCTGGAGAGAATCCAAAAACCTTCAGTATTACCCTAGATTGGGCCATTAAGATGGTGACCCTAATTGCGCTTCCTGCCGCTATCGCACTGTTTATACTGGCCAACCCAATATTAACGACCTTGTTTCACTACGGTAAAACGACAGCCTTTGATATTGAGATGTCTTCGCTCAGCTTACGCGCATACTCTCTTGGATTACTGGCATTCATGCTGATTAAAGTGTTGGCTCCTGGCTATTACGCGCGCCAAGATATGAAAACACCAGTGAAGATCGGTATTAAAGCAATGGCGGCGAACATGATTTTCAATATTTTGCTGGTTGTGCCGTTGTATTACCTGTTCAACATTGGTCATGTCGGTTTGGCGTTAGCGACGTCTCTGTCCGCATTTTTGAACGCAGGATGGCTCTACTGGGGGCTCGTTAAGGGTGAAGTTTACCAACCTCAGCCGGGTTGGCGGCTTATGTTTTTTAGAATGCTAAGCGCTAATACTTTAATGGCCATTGTATTGGTAGTTGGACTGTTTTTATTACCTAGTTGGGTTGAGCAAACAGTATTGGCGCGCATTGTATGGCTTTTAATCCTTTGCTTGGCCGGCGCTGGCACCTACTTGCTGGCATTGTTTGTTACTGGTTTGAGGCTGCAACACTTGCGTTTATCGCATAAAGCATGAGTAAAAACACACAAGTTGAAAGTCATCGGTTATAATCGTCGCCTTTTTAACTCCGTCAGCGGATCATGATTGTGGTGGATAAGAAGGGAAAGTCAAAATCTGAGCTCATTCGCGGATTACATAATATTCGCGACCGGCATCGTGGTAATGTCGTGACTCTGGGGTCGTTTGACGGCGTTCATCTCGGACATCAGCACGTTATAAATCACTTGATCGATAAGTCAAATGAGTACGGTGTTCCATCGGTGGTGGTGATTTTTGAACCACAACCTCTGGAATTTCTAGCTCCTGAACGCGCGCCAGCGCGCTTAATGCGCTTTCGGGAAAAGGTGAATGCACTTTTTGACGCGGGAGTTGATCGTGTATTTTGTTTGCACTTTGATCAGTATTTAAGTGCTTTAAGCGCTGAAGATTTTTGTCGTAAAGTACTGATCGATGGACTTGGAACGAAGTACCTCGTGGTGGGTGACGATTTCCGATTCGGTCATGACCGCAAAGGCGATTTTGAATTTTTATGCTGCCAGGGCGAGCTGTTTGATTTCGGGGTTTCTGATACCAAAACACATCAGCATTCCGGTGAAAGGGTAAGCAGTACTCGAATTCGAGGCTGCTTAGCCAAAGGTGATGTCGAAGAAGCAGGGAAATTGCTAGGTCGACCTTATTCTATGTCTGGACGTGTTGTCTATGGCAACCAAATTGGCCGTAAACTGGGTGTTCCAACAGCAAACGTTGGGCTGAGGCGGCATCGCACTCCGTTAAGTGGTGTGTTTGCTGTAAAGGTCAAACTGCCAAACTCTGCGGAGTGTTTTGGTGTAGCGAATGTAGGTGTTAGGCCGTCAGTGGATGGAATTGCCAAACCTATTTTGGAAGTGCACCTATTTGATTTCAGCGGCAACCTATATGGAAGTAGGATCGATGTTGAGTTTTGCCAAAAGATTCGAGATGAAAAAAAATTCGAGTCGTTGGATATCCTCAAGGAAAACATCGAATCCGATATCGCTTGCGCAAAACGAATTTTTAATCTGAGTTAAACGAGTTTAAGCCTGCGGATTTTTTAGATCCGAATTAACTTTAATTTGAAACTTTAATAGAGCATTTTTGTTCGATAATTAAGCAGTATTGTTATGACTGACTACAAGAAGACACTTAATTTGCCTCAAACCAGCTTTGCTATGAAAGCTAACTTGGCTCAGCGTGAGCCAGGGTTCGTTAAACAATGGCAGGAAAATGACGTTTATTCTGCTATTCGTAAAGCACGCGCTGGTCGAGAAAAGTTTATTCTTCACGATGGACCTCCCTACGCAAATGGTGACATTCACCTAGGCCATGCAGTTAATAAAATACTGAAAGATATTATTGTAAAGTCAAAAACACTCTCTGGATTTGATGCTCCTTATGTTCCCGGGTGGGACTGTCACGGTTTGCCTATTGAACACCGTGTTGAGAAAAAAATCGGCAAGGCTGGTGTTAAGGTAGATTTCAAAACCTTCCGTCAAAAATGTCGTGATTACGCAGCAAAGCAAGTTGAAGGACAGAAGAAAGATTTTATTCGTTTGGGTGTTCTGGGTGAGTGGGATAATCCTTACTTAACCATGGATAAACAATACGAAGCTGACATCATTCGTGCGCTTGGCAAAATCATCGAAAACGGCCATTTACAAAAGGGTTATAAGCCCGTTTATTGGTCGGTAGTTGGTGGCTCAGCGTTAGCGGAAGCTGAGGTTGAATATCAAGATAAAACGTCTTTTTCAATTGACGTTAAATTCCAGGCTGTGGATCAAGCCGCTGTCAAAGCGAAATTTGGTGCTGATTCCGTTGCCGGCAATGTGTTTGTTGTTATCTGGACCACAACTCCGTGGACTTTACCTGCAAACCAAGCTGTAAGTTTGAATGAAGAACTTGATTACGTTCTTGTTTCTGCTGGCAATGAACTGTACGTATTGGCCGAAGCGCTCGCAGAATCTGTCATGCAGCGATCTGAAATTGAAGAGTACGAAATTGTCGGTCGTTGCAAAGGTTCCGAACTGGAGCTTCAAAAACTTCAACATCCATTCTATGACGACCGCCAGGTGCCATTAATTTTGGGTGATCACGTCACCACTGACGCTGGTACCGGTTGTGTGCATACCGCGCCTGATCACGGCGGTGAGGATTTCGCGGTCTCTCAAAAATACAACATCGCGACATTGAATTATTTAGATGATTCCGGAATTTACCGTGAAAACGTTCCGTTATTTGCGGGTGAGCATGTTTACAAAGTTGATGAAAAAGTCATTGCAGTTTTAAAGGAGCGCGAAGCGCTTCTGTGCGAAGGAAAAATTGTTCATAGCTTCCCGCATTGCTGGAGAACAAAGACACCATTAATTTTCCGCGCCACGCCTCAATGGTTTATCAGCCTCACTAAGAGCAATTTGCAATCTAGAGTTTTGGATTCGGTTGACAAGGTTGATTGGATTCCTGGCTGGGGTAAAGCTCGTATTGAATCCATGCTAGCAAACAGTCCTGATTGGTGTATCTCTCGTCAGCGCACCTGGGGTGCTCCTATTGCATTGTTTGTGCACAAGCAAACAGAAGAGCTTCACCCTCGTACGCCGGAACTGATTGAAGAGGTTGCTAAGCTTGTTGAAAAAGAAGGTATGGATGCTTGGTTTGATTTAGAGCCCGAATCTCTGTTGGGTGAAGAAGCTAATGACTACCAAAAAGTTACCGATACGTTGGATGTTTGGTTCGACTCGGGTGTGTCTCATCATGCGGTTGTAAATCGCAGAGAAAACTTAAGTTTTCCTGCTGACCTCTATCTTGAAGGTTCAGATCAGCATCGGGGTTGGTTCCAATCTTCATTAAAAACGAGTTTGGCAATTAATGAGCAGCCGCCTTATAAAGCGGTTTTGACGCATGGATTCCTGGTCGATTCCAACGGTCACAAGTTATCCAAATCGGGTGATAACGCCATTCCACCACAAAAAGTTTTACAGGAGCTGGGTGCAGACATTTTGCGCTTATGGGTAAGTGCTACCGACTTTAGCGGTGAAATGAGCGCTTCTCAAGAGATCCTAAAACGTACCGCAGATTCGTATCGAAGAATTCGAAATACGGCGCGCTTCTTGTTAAGTAATATTCCTGATTTTGATCCGTCGAAAGATTTATTGCCTCCTGAGGAGCTTTTGTCTTTGGACGCTTGGGCAATTGCGAGAACCGCAGAGCTGCAAGAAGCCTTGAAAAAAGATTACGACAGTTATCAACTGCATTTGCTGTATCACAAGTTGCATAATTTCTGCAGTGTTGAGTTGGGTGGTTTTTATCTCGATATTATTAAAGATCGCCTTTACACCACCTCTGCAGACAGCAAAGCCAGACGATCCGCGCAAACTGCGGTTTATTGGATTATTGAAGCGTTGGTTCGCTGGATTGCACCTATCTTGAGTTTTACTGCAGAAGAAATTTGGGCGGCACTGCCAAAGTCCGATCGAGAAGAAACCGTCTTCACGGCTGAATGGTTGGCGTTACCTGAAGTTTCAGCTGATTTGGAATACTGGAAACTCATCTCCAAAATTAAATCTTCCGTAAACAAAGTTATTGAAGATCAAAGAGCTGCTGGTGCGATTGGTGGTGGTTTGTCTGCCAATGTAGTTCTTTATGCAGATAATGAATTCTACGATGCAGCTGAAAAATTAGGCGATGAATTGCGCTTTGTTTTGATTACCTCTGGTGCCCGAGTTGAAAAATTGGACCAAGCGACCGATGACGCTTGCGAGACTGATCTAAATGAACTCAAAGTGGCTGTTGCGAAAGCATCCGGCAGTAAATGTGTTCGTTGTTACCACGTTCTTGACAGTGTTGGTAGTGTCGATGCTCACCCTGAAATTTGTCCTCGATGTGTGACCAATATTGAGCAAGGCGGTGAGGTACGAGAATTTGCCTAACCGTAAGAAATTGAACGCTGGGTTTTGTTGCCGTTGGTCTTCAGGAGTGGGTGAGTAGCTTGATTAAAATTTCAAAAACAGCGTGGTTGTGGTATCTCCTCGCTGGCATCGTGATATTACTGGATCAGGTTTCTAAACATGCCGTTAGTGCAAATTTGGAAATGCATTCTCCTGTGATTTTTACGTCATTTTTTAATTTTACACTGATGCATAATCATGGGGCTGCTTTCAGCTTCCTCAGTGATGCCGGTGGTTGGCAGCGTTATTTATTTTCTGGCTTGGCAGCGGTAGTGAGTATTGGACTGGTAATTTGGCTTGCCAGAATCCCAGCGGAGAAACGTTGGGAGCCGATAGCGTTAGCGCTTGTGCTCGGTGGTGCGATTGGCAATTTATACGATCGGGTAACATTGGGGTATGTCGTTGATTTTATAGTGGTTCATTACAATGACTATTATTGGCCTGCATTTAATGTGGCTGATTCCGCGATCAGTATTGGCGCTATAATGCTTTTAATTGATGCTTTAGTGAGTCCTAACACAGAAAAGCCATCGCCTGAAAAAAATTGAATAAACAGTGATGATATCTATGGGTGATTTAACGATTGGTCCTGGCACGCGAGTGACCTTACATTTTGCTCTCAAATTGGACAACGGTGAAGTTGTGGATTCGACGTTTGGGGGAGAGCCTGCCACCTTTGATGTGGGCGACGGTAATTTGCTCGAAGGCTTCGAGCGGGCATTATTTGGTATGTCATCGGGAAACAAAGAAACCTTAGTCATCAAGCCTGAAAACGGATTTGGTCAACGAAATCCGCAAAACATTCAAGAGATTCCTCGCTCTGAATTCGATCCCGCGATTGAGATGTCAGAGGGGTTGATGTTGTCATTTGCCGATGCACAAAATACTGAGTTACCGGGTGTTGTCAGCAGTTTTGATGAGCAAACCGTAAAAATTGATTTTAACCACCCGTTATCAGGTCGCGATATCCATTTCGAAGTTGAAATTATTGATATCGCTCCTGTTACCACGCATTAATACGGCCTAATTACATTTGTTGTATGGAAATTAAACTTGCTAACCCTCGTGGATTTTGTGCTGGCGTAGATCGCGCAATTGATATTGTTAATCGGGCACTGGATGTTTTTGGGGCTCCTATATATGTGCGCCATGAGGTTGTTCACAACAAATTTGTGGTTGACTCACTTCGCAATCGAGGCGCTGTTTTTGTCGATGAACTTCACCAGGTACCTGATGAAGCCTTGGTAATTTTCAGTGCCCACGGGGTATCGAAAGCCGTCCAAAAGGAAGCCGAACGTCGTGGCTTGAAAGTATTTGACGCTACCTGTCCATTGGTTACCAAAGTGCATATGGAAGTACTCAGGTTCAGCCGGAATGGTCAAGAGTGTGTGTTGATTGGTCATTCTGGTCACCCTGAGGTGGAGGGGACCATGGGTCAGTATGATCATGCGGCTGGTGGTGAGATGTACCTTGTTGAAAATGAGCAAGATGCGCAAGCGCTGGCTGCGACGGTCAAGAATCCTGAGAATTTGTCCTACGTAACCCAAACCACTTTGTCAGTTGACGACACTTCTCGTGTCATCGACGCGCTTAAGCAGGTGTTTCCCAAAATTCGCGGCCCTAAAAAAGATGATATTTGTTACGCCACCCAAAACCGCCAAGATGCAGTGAGACAATTGGCTCTGGAGTGTGACCTTGTACTGGTGGTGGGCTCGGTAAATTCTTCTAACTCTAATCGGTTGCGTGAACTTGCAGAACGTTGTGGGTCAGCGGCTTACCTCATTGATGATTCGAAAGCTTTAGACTCCACTTGGTTTGATTCTGTAAAAACAGTCGGTATTACCGCCGGTGCTTCAGCACCAGAAGTGTTAGTGAAAGGAGTCGTCGATCGTTTGGTGCAGATGGGCGCAAAATCACCGATTGAAATTGCTGGGCAGGAAGAAAATGTCCGTTTCTCCCTTCCTGTAGAACTCCGATAAGCTGTCGTTTGGGCAGCTTTTCAGTCAACCTTGACCATTCTCATTAAGCATATTTAGTTATAAAAACGAAATGTACTTGAGTGAATGGTATAAAAGGCCCGTGCCAATTCTCATATTTTCCTTTCTTTGTAAATTATTCCGATAAAGGCACCCCTGGCATATGGAAAATAGGCTTTTGGAAGTGCTATTTTAAATACAGTTCAGTTCGCCTTGGGTGAAGTTCTTCATCTAATATAATTCAAGCGTCAAGGTTAAAATTCATGAGTGTTAGTAAACGAGTTTCTGGTTTTACTTTGATTGAAGTAATCATTGTTGTGGCAATTGTCGGGATTCTTGCGGCGGTAGCTTTTCCATCATACGTAAGTCAGGTGGACAGGGGCTACAGAGCCGAAGCGCAAGGAGCCTTGACCGGTTTTGCGCAAGCGATGGAGCGATACTATACCGCCAATGGTACCTATGTTGGGGCTGAAATGGGCGGTGATCCTGCAGGAGCTCCGATCAATTTAGGTGATCCTCCGGCCCCTCCGAGAGTGTTCCCAACGCAAGCACCACTTGACGGTGGTAATCCAAGTTACAACCTATTTATTGCTCAGGCAACGGCGACCAATTACACGGTCTACGCAACTCCAAGAGCAGATGCTCGAATGGCGGGCGATGGAATCTTCGGCCTGCAATCTACTGGCCGACGGGGTTGGGACCGCAACAATAACGGCGATCCCTTCGAAGCTAATGAAACCTGCTGGAAAAAAGAGTGTTAGTTAGTAGCTAAATCGAATACAGGCTAGGCTTATATAAAGCCTAGCTTTTAAACAAGAAGAGCCCTTTCTCCTTGCAAAGAGTGACACTTTATAATCGTTGTTACTCTTTCCTGCTCCCAACCCTTCATACTTCCGATGATCTTGAGTTTATCTCATTGAAGTAGGCGTGTTTTGATATCTACAAATTGCTTTCAATATCTAAGTCATTGGGATTAATTCTGATACTCAAAAAGCTGACAAATATTAACTAATTTATTTGAGTAAATCGTAATATATACCCCAGCTAATGAGTCCCCACTAACGCTGTTGACCTAACCGCTGGTCTGCTGATTACTGAATCTCCAGTTAAGCTTAACTATCATAGAATTATCAACATTTTATAGGTGTGAATGTGAAACAAACATCGGGTTTTACCTTAATAGAACTACTGGTCACTTTAACCATTGTTTCTATATTGGTTATGTTCGCCGTACCAAATTTCACTGAAACTGCAGGTAGAAACCGTTTAGCCGCGAGTGCTAATGAGATCCTTAATTCACTGCAGTTTGCTCGAACAGAAGCGTTGCGTCGCTCTGGTAATGTTTCATTAGGCCCGATTGATGGAGCTGATTGGGGTAATGGAATTGTCGTTTATGTTGATGCCGCAGGCGGTGCCGACGGTGTTTACGATGACGGTGAAGAAATTCGTTTTTTTGATAACTTCTCCGGTAACGGCACAACATTGGTTGCTCGAGGGGTGTCTACCAACGTTTTGTTTGATGCTAGGGGTTTTGCTACTTCCAATGGCGCTGGCGCTCCCCCGGCAGAAGAAACGCTACAATTGTGTGATGACCGCCCTGCGGAAATAGGACGCAATATTAACCTATTAGTTTCTGGCTCAGTATTTCTTGCTGATGCTGATGATTGTAACTAAAAACGAGTGATTGTTTTGATCTTGAATATGAAAAAGAAATCTCAATCTGGAATTACACTCATCGAAATTCTGGTGACATTAATTATCTTGTCCATTGGTTTTTTAGGGCTTGCCAGTGTTCAGTTATTGGGAACCAGAAACGTATCGAACAGTAGCTTTCGTTCGTTAGCAACTATTTATGCTTACGATATGGTTGAACGAATGCGTGCTAATCAGGTTGGTGTTGAAAGTGGTGACTATCAAGGCGTAAGTACACTAAATGCTGTAGACCCTGGTTGCAGTCCGTGTGGTACTGCTGAACGAGCTCAACTAGATTTGTTTGAGTGGGGCAGTCTGCTGGAAGAAAATGCATTGAATGGTGGGTTACCGAATGGTTCTGGTGCAATAGATTTTGACGGAGGTAATAGGGAATACACGATTACTATTACTTGGTCTGAGAATGTTCGAGAGGATAACGGCCCTGAGACCGTTAATCAAAACTACTCTCTGGTAGTTAGGCTTTAGTTGTTAAATGATTTAAGAAACTTTTCTAGGTACAAGCATATGAGGCCAACCTTTTTGGATCGAAACCAAACAGGCTACACAATTATTGAGCTCTTGGTTGCCTTGCTCCTTGGTGCTGTTTTGCTCCTTGGAGCAATCCAAGTATTTGACAGCAGCCGCGAGGGCGCAAGGGTTCAGAATGCCATGTCGTCTATTCAGGACGGAGGTAGGTTAGCGATGGAGTTTTTGTCGAGAGATATTCGTAATGCAGATTTTAGTGGCTGTGTTACTGACCCGACATTAATCACAAACAATTTGAATCCTGCATCTGCTGCTTATGTGGCAGGCATACATGATTTTTTTGCACTTGGGGGTATCAATGGTGTTGCCGAAGCCAACGGAATGACCATTGATAATATAGATCCAGAAAACGGAGCAGTTCTAGAAACTTATGATGTTATTGACGGTACTAGCACCATATCCATTGTGGGCGCCCTTCCAGCTTGTGATGGTATTTCTGTACTCGATGCTTCTGCTGCCGATGAAGATGACCCTCTAAACTTAAGAGCGGCCTGTGATATTGATGCGGGCACTGTACTTCTTGTGAGTGACTGTAATCAAGGTGATATTTTTGTAAAAACGAACCCCGCTGGTGGTACACAAATTGAGCATACAGCAGCTCCTGTCGGAGGCTTTTCAAATCTTGGTAACACCTTCACTGAAATCTATAAAGCAGATGCTCAGATCCTAGTGCCTTTTATGCGGGAATATTTTGTCGCTGAAGGCTCAAACGGCAATAACTCTTTATATCGCAGAGATAATGGAAGTGTTCGAGAGTTGATTACTAATGTTACTGACTTTCAGGTGATCTATGGCCAAGATTCCATGCCAGCCTTAGATGGTGATGGAGCCGCAGATCTGTTTGGAGATAATTTCGCAGACATGACACGGGTTGTTTCAGCTCGTGTTTCTCTAACTGTGCGTAGTGATGAAGCTTTGATACGTGAGCCTGGAGATGCGGAAAGTCGACCCATCACCCGAACTTACTCAAGCACAACCGGAATACGTAACCGTATCGTTCAGTCTTCAATTATTGCGGTTGAGCCCTGAATATATTGAATTGAAAATAAATTAAAACAAGGTAATCGTTATGGTGTTTGTACGCTCACCTGTTCAAAAAAGAAACCAACGCGGCGCTGTTTTAATTATTAGCCTTGTTGTTTTGACGGTGTTAACTATTGTTGTTCTCTCTGCAAATAGGGGCGTTGTAGTTCAAGAAAGAATGACATCTGCTATTCGTGAATCCAATATAACTTTCCAAGCTGCTGAGTCTGGTTTAGTCGAAGCTGAGGCTTTTGTCGACGCTATACCTGGTTTGGGTGTTCTAAGTGACGCGGGGGTGGACGGACTCTACTCACAAAATAGCGGTCCGGCAGACTACAGTGATCCAGCAATTTGGGTCCCTGGAATTACTCAGCTAGCTACTGAAACTTCTCCAGGTTATGAAACACGTTATTTTGTTGAATATATAGGCCAAGCAGAGATAGAAGGTGCTGAAGAAATTAGTGTGGATTTTAGTTATGGACAAGCCCAAGTTGTCATGATCGTGCAAGTTTTTCGAGTGGTGGTTCGATCAGTAGGGCCAAATGGACAGCCGGAACGAATTATTGCGGGTTACTACAGTTCTTTTAAAGAATCGTAATTGAGGTTGAAATACCTCGATTTTACGTTGTAAAAATAAACATGAATATGCTGGTGAATTAAATGAATCAGTTGATAAAAAAGCTTTTACCAAACACATCACAGTTTGTCGTCACTGCTGCTATGACTTTTGCTGTCTGCCACAGTGCAGTTGCAGTAGATCTACCTGATCGCCCTCTTTTGACTGAGGCAAGTATTGAACCCAATGTTATGGTTGTTCTTGACGATTCGGGTTCTATGGTATTTGGTTTTTCCTTTGGTAGCTACGACCCCAGTATAAACTATGGGAATTGTCCGCCTTCTTTAGAAATTCCAACTGTTGGCAATGATTTAACTGCTTTTAATATTGCTGGTGCTGAAGAAATCGAAGCGCGGACAGATTCTGACGGTAATGCGTTTTTTACCTATCGTGGTGTTGATTATGCCTGGGGTTTTACTTCTGGATTAGATACTCGAACAGGGCTACCTCAGCGCTGTTTTAGACGAGGTGGTTCTTATCGTGTTCAATATTCAGATGATTTTGATAATCGGAGCGCGTTAATTAATAGCGGTAATTTCACGGCTTTTAGAGCCGCGGAAGGTAACTTTTGGAATTTCTATTTCTCCAATGAAGATCAGACTGACGGCGATAATTGGGGAGAGGAAGATCAAAAGTTCGGCGTAGGTGAGCGTATTGAACTTGCCCAGGATGCCGCAAAAATTTTAATGCGTAATTTGGATGGTGTCCGTATTGGTTTAGCCGGATTTGACGGCTCTGAGGGGGGCCGAATTTTGGCAGGTATCGACTCAATAGACAGACGATTTAGCTCTGCTGATGATGATACACATCGCCAGCTCATTATTGATCGAATCAATACAATTAATGCAAATGGTGCGACACCTTTAGGTGAAACCCTTGCTGAAGTATCCCGTTATTTCGTTGAAGGGTTTACCAATCAGCAAGTTGTGGTTCACCCCGACAACATTACTGGTGCAGAATCCTCTGCTAATCTTGGAAGTTTGCTACCAAATCGACCTAGGTACGAATTTGGTGTTCAAGCGCCTACTGCTTCTGACCCGGTTATACAAGCGTTCTGCCAGGAAAATTTTACTGTTTTACTTACCGATGGCGCTCCTACACAAGATAATACTATTAGTAATGGTTTGAGAAACTATGATTCCGATGGTGCAACTGGTGTATTTGACGATATTGCTTTGGCTGTTTACGACATTGATTTGCGCCCTGATTTAAATGAATTTGACGGTACTTTTGTTCGCAATAATATGTCTACATACGTGATTGCAGGCTTCGGATTAGGTGAGCAGACAGTTATTCGAAATGTTGTTAATAATGGTGTTGGCCTTGGGGTTGATCCAGGCGCTGAACCTGGGATTTTGTATCAAGCGAACAGTGGTGTCGGCTTGGTTGATGCGTTTGATGATATTTTTGAAGAAATTTTTTCGAATGCAGGTTCGCTTACCTCCGTTACATTTAATTCGGGTTCCCTGGAGATAGACACAGCCCTTTACCAAGCGACTTTTTCTCGATCCGAATTCTTATGGCAAGGTAATTTATTTGCGTTCCCATTTGATGATTCAAACCAAGTTTTCTCATCTGAGCCTATGTGGAATGCTGCTGAGGTTTTGGATGACCGTGTAGCATCGCTTCCCAACGGTCACCTTGACCGAGATATTATTACTATGGGTGCTAATGGCGACGGTATTGCTTTCACTGAAGCAAATTATGGTGCGTTGAGTGCTATGCAAAGGAATGATTTATCTGGGGGAACCGGAAATAGCAGTTTAGGAATTGACGTACTCAATTATATTCGTGGAGAGTCCAATCCCTTATTTCGAGATAGAACTACTTTTGATAACCGATTGGGCTTGTTGGGTGACATTGTAAATTCCTCTCCAGTTGAAGTTGGTGAGCCAGAAATTAATATCCCAGAATTCGGGGCTGTTGTCGGTGATGGTTCTGTTAGTGAGTTTGGTTCTGCAACTCAGCCTTACTCCTCATTTCGTGCTGCTCAAGCTAACCGTGAATCTATGGTATATACCGGTTCCAATGATGGGATGTTACATGCATTTAGAGGTGACCCTGATAACGGTGGTCAAGAGTCATTTGCGTTTATTCCGTCTATGGTCTTCGATGATTCATCGACGGAAGAAGGATTATTTTATCTAACTGATACTGAATACGAGCACCGTTTTTATGTCGACGGTGCACTGACAGCTTCTGATGTCTTCATCGATCCTAACGGCGGAACTAATAAATCTTGGCGTACAGTGTTACTCGGGGCCCTCAGGGCTGGCGGTAAAGGTATTTACGCACTTGATATAACGAACCCATCTTCTATTAACGAAGAGAATGCGCAAGACCTTGTGCTATGGGAATTCAGTGGCGTTGACGACGACGATATGGGCCATGTTTATGGCGATATCCGGGTTGCGAAAATGGCTAACGGTAAGTGGGCTGCAATTTTGGGTAATGGTTATAACAGCGCCAGTCGTGAAGCTAAAGTTTTTATTATTTTCTTTGAAGAGGGCGCTGATGGAAGCTTTACAACCGGTGATTGGGTTGAGTTAGATACTGGCGTTGGCGGTGATAATGGGATGTCTACTCCTGTTTTGGGAGATTTAGACGGTGATTTTATTCCTGATCGTATTTATGCAGGAGATTTACGCGGTAACATGTGGGTATTTGATGTCTCCGATCCAGATCAGAGAAACTGGGAGTCCGCGTATACAGCTTCGGGTGGTGCACCTAGACCTTTATTTACTGCCCTGAATGACAATGGCGATGAACAGTCAATCACAACAGTCCCAATTATTGTTAGAAATAACGAAACCGTTACATCGGGTAATGGCGCAAATGTATTAGTGTTTTTCGGTACTGGCCAGTTTATTGAAGTTAGTGATTATACAAATACTAATGATCAATCATTTTACGCTGTATGGGATCGTGGAGACGATGGGTTAGATCGTAATGATCTGGAGCCTAGAATTCTCAATTCCGTAGAAATTACAAATGCTCAAGGCAACCAGGTGACTACTCGAACCGTCGATGGTGATGAAGTCCGATGGTTTAATGGTACCGATGGTGAGTGGGGATGGTTTATGGATTTTCCTGAGCCAGGTGAACGTGTTGTAGTAGAGCCCACGATTCTTAGAGGTACTTTGTTTTTTGCTAGTTCAATACCTACAACATCTGCTTGTTCTAATGGTGGGAGTGGGTTCCTAAACAGTATTTCTACTACTGGCCTTGCACAAAGAACACCAATATTTGATACGGATGGAGATGGAAGCATAAATGACAATGATCGCGGTTTCGTGGCTGAAGCGGTGTTAGGTGGGTTGCCCTCTGGTTCTGCATTTATCGGCGGTGGCGGCGGTGGCGGCGGTGGCGGTGGCGGTCTTGGTGGCCAGTGTCCAGATGGAACTTCAGGTATTCTGCAAGCAAACACAACCTCGAATGGTGAAGTTACATTTCGATTACTTTGTCCGCCTGGTCCAGATGCACTCGGGCGCCTATCATGGCAAGAAATGCTCGCCCAATAATATTGATATAAATTCTTCTCTTACAACAGAGCTGTATTTGCAGCTCTGTTTTTCCCTCTCTTTCCCAGTTTTTATCCTCAGTTATTTCTTGCCCTCTCTTTTAATAATTTCGGTTTAATCCTTAATTCTTGCTTGTCAAGCTTTTAATACTTTTTATTGGTGGTAAAACCTAGCTTTCGATTTTCATAAGATTTTTTGTGGTTTGTTCTTTAATTATTAAATGCCCGCAATTTAAAAATACAGTGTTCACTATTGATGAATGGAAGAAAGTTTTTTGATTTTAATTTCAGATTCAAAGTGAATTTTGATTCTTTATAAAACTCACTATTTTTAATAAATAAAAAGTACTAACGCATTAGTTCTCTGTTTTTCATTTCTGGGTATTTTTATTTATATATGAGTAATTATTTTATCAGGTTGATTTTTAAATAAACTAATGATCTAGAAAATGCTGGTTATATCGGTTTTTTTAGATGTTTTCATACCGTTTGTCTCATATTTAGTACCGAACATCCCTGCTTGTCGTCTATAAATACATCCTTATATTTAATTTATTGGGAATGTTATATTTTAAACTCCATTGGATATTTAGATTTTCGTAATTTTTTGCTCTTCCAATACCGCATTTTCATTTCTAAATAAAAACCGATGTACTTTTTTGGGGCCTATGAGCTCAGTTTCTTGATCATGAAAATAAAATATCAGCTCGGTGTTTCATTAATCGAAGTGTTGGTTTCTGTGTTGTTGCTGACAATTGGTTTCTTGGGTTTGGCTGGTACACAGTTGTTAAGTGCACAAAACTTAAGTGCTAGTCATGAACGAACGCTGGCGATCTTATATGTTGAAAATATGGCGGATCGAATTAGATCTCTTCAAGAAGGGTTGGTATTTACTGCATTAAATGGGTTGGATAACGGTTCTGAAATTACTTGCGATGTTAACTGCACTTCAACTCAATTATTGCAAAGAGAATTTGTTGAGTGGAACAGACTGATAAATAATTCATCTGTTGACGGCGGTTTACCAAACGGAGCAGGAATTGTTAATTACGACGAAGGTGATGGTACGTTCGAAATAACTGTTTTCTGGACAGATTATTCAGGTGTTGAGGAAAATGAAATCGAACAATACAGCGTGCGAATAAGAATATGAAAAAATCTGGTGTTTTAATTCGTTTACCTGCTAAAAAAATAAAACTTAACCATCAAGGTTTTACCTTGATTGAGCTGTTAGTTTCATTGCTATTAACTTCCGTGTTATTGCTTGGTGTTCTCCAAGTTTTTTCTTCCAGTCGAGACGCAATTATTACTCAAAATAGATTCTCCGATATTCAGGATAGCGCTAGAGTTGCCATAGAATTTTTGGTTCGAGATATAAAAAATGCCGACTTTACTGGATGTTTGAGTGATAAATCAGAAATTACTAACCTCTTGTCTCCCGTTGGAAATTACGACCCGTCAGTGCATGAGTATTTCTCCCTGGGAGGTATCAATGCCTATGTTGCCGACGAATCCAATTTGTTAGGAGGCAAAATTATTAAACCAGATTCCGATGTCATTCAGGTTGTAAGCGCTGAACCGGCATGTCCGGCGAACAGCGAATTGAGTGTGAATACGGATACACTTGCTCCGTTAACTCTCCGAGAAGGTTGTGATATCGATGATGGTACGGTTTTGTTAGTAGCTAATTGTCGATCCGGTAATATTTTTGTAAAGACGGACGGTGTAGGCAATTTGATTGGTCATAATTCCGTTAGTGTTGAAGGTTTGCAAAATAACCAAGAAAGATTCACCGAGGTGTTTAGCGCCGACGCAACTTTAATGCGGCCCTATGTAAGAACGTATTTTATTGCCGAAGGTTTAAATGGTAATGATGCGCTGCATCTTAGAGAAGATGGTAGAAATTTTGAATTGGTCTCCAATATCTCTAATTTAAATTATGAATTTGGAATAGATACCGATTCAAACGGAACCGCAAATCTGACCGTAACAACCGACGAGTTAAGTGCTTACAGCCCTCGACGTATAGTGTCGGTTACACTAGAAATCTTAGCCACCGATACCGACAATGAAATTAACAGAATTTACGCTACCTCTGTAAATATCAGAAATCGAATGGCTCCTGCGTACTCCTTAACATTAGCTTCCGAACCCTAGGTATTAAATGCAATGAATCAACTGAGTTTGAGAAAACCTGGTCGTGAGAACGGAGCCGTACTAATAATCAGTTTGGTAATTTTATTGGTGCTTACGTTAATCGTATTAGGCTCTAGTTCCAATGCTATATTGCAGGAAAATATGACGGGTTCAATGCGACGATCATCACAACTGTTCCAAGTGGCAGAATCCGCTTTGCGCGAAGCTGAAACCAGAGTTTCGGAAATTGACGATCTCTCCATTGTTGGTGTTGAGACTGGTGTTTTTGATACCGGATTGGCTCCATCCGACTATTTTAGTGGTGATACTTGGGAAGGTAATTCGAGTGTTTTAGCGCAAGAAATTATTCCCGGTATCAATGCTCGATACTTCATTGAGTTGATAGGCGAGCAACAGCTAGATGTTGTTGCAAACGAGGTACAGGTCAATAATTCCTACGGTCAAGTTGAGGCTATTGTATCAACAGTAATATTTCGTATTGTTGTGCGAGCTAATTTAAACGATACGAATTTTTCGAAGGTTGTTTCCAGTTATTACACCGTAACACTGTAATTCTTGTTGCTGAAATAAAATTTATAACAACGCTTGATTGACGATTGAATGCAAGCTTGAGGAGAAAATGTGAAATATTTTGCTTCAAAAAGGAAATGTTCTCTCTTATTTAAAACAGCTTTTAATTTATGTTTTGGTGTTGTAACTCTCATGACGGCTCAGTCGAGCTATTCGATTGAATTTCCTGATCGCCCGCTGTTAACGTCGGCCAGTGTCGAGCCCAATGTTATGTTGCTTATTGATAGCTCTTTTTCAATGAGCAGTATAGTCGCAGGAAATTTCGATGAACGATTTGATTACGCCGATTGTCCGGCAAGTATAACCATCCCGCCTATTCAGTTAGATGAGACTTATATTCCGAATATACCCAATATTGAGGTTTTTTTGGATGGACAGAATCGAGTCTTTTTCTCCTACAATGGAGTCGAATTCGATTGGGGAGTAGTGCCTGGTCTCGGCGCTACCGGTAGGCAAACTCGATGCTTTAGGGACGAGAGAATACCGAACATCAGAAACCCAAACCCATCTTATAATATTACCTATTCTACGGACGGCAACAGTGCGATTGAAGGAGGGAATTTTTGGAATTTCTATTTTTCTAATCAAGACCAAAGCAGCTCGGATATTTTTGAAGATGGCATTGAAAAAACAGGTGTTGGTACCAGAATTGATGTGGCAGAAGAGGCAGCCAATTTATTGGTCCGGAATTTAACTGGGGTTCGGCTTGGATTATCCAAATTTTCAACCATTACGAATGCCACTAACCCCAACACAGGAGCTGAGATACTCCAGCCAATTTTACCGTTAGACAATTTGGATTCTGAAAGTACCAGTCACAGGCAAAATATACTGGATTCTCTGTCTGGTATTAATGTTCGAGGGTTTACCCCAGTTGCAGAAGCTGTGCTCGATATTGGACGATACTTTATTGAAGGTTATGAAGATCAACTTATTACCATTCATCCAAATTCCGAAAACGAGCAAGTAATTCGCGCTGAAGAAATATTATCCGCAGTTCCGAGTTACGCTGAGGGTGTGTTGCCTCCTAATCAAGATAATCCAATTATTGAAGAATTTTGCCAGAGTAATTTTATTGTTGCTTTGACAGATGGGCAACCTAACGAGCTAGCGCTACTCAATCGATTTATTGTCGGTGGTAATGCCGTCGGTGATGATTTTAGAGGCTACAGCGACCTTGAGAGTATTGATGACGAAAATGATGTGAATAGCATAAGGTTCGTCGGTGAGAGGTTGGTAAACTCGGGTGTGCTCGACGATGTAACTTTAGCGTTGCAAGAAATTGATTTGCGACCAGATCTCAATAATTTACGCGGCGAGAACGTTCGTAATGGCATCGAAACTTATTACGTTGCTGGTTTCGATCAGAATTTGGCGTCAAATCGAGAACTATTTGAGGCTGCAAATAATGGTGTCGAGGGTGAGGGTCAAGTTTATTCGGCATTAGATGCTGATGAATTAATTCTGGCCTTTGATGAAATTTTTGGAGAAATTGTTTCTTCCCAAGGTAGCTTTTCCACCGCTGCGTTTAGCTCCGGAGCGATCACGGATTCGACCTCGATATTTCAGTCTTCGTTTCGGTTCTCTGGTAATTTGTGGTCCGGAGATTTACGGTCCTTCGACTTAGATAATTCTTCTATTGATAATGTTGTGTCAACCTTTGAAGCGGATTCCAATTGGAGTGCTGCTGAATTATTAACGCGCCGACTGGAGCAGTTCGGACATGAAGATCGCAATATTTATACGATGTCTGAGGTCGGAGTATTATCGTCGAGTGTTGCCCGAGATGGAATTTCATTTGAATTTAGCAGTTTTGAAGGGTCCTTGTTTACTGCTAATCAAATAGATGACTTGTCTGCCGATGATACTGACAACATTGAAGAAGTCATTAATTACATTCGCGGTGAAAACAACCCTTTGTTTCGTGACCGTTTATCGGGTGAGTTTGAAGTTTTAGGTGATATCGTAAATTCCTCTCCAATTGTGGTTGGCTCGCCTAATTTAGGTTTCCCTGATTTTAGTGTGAGTGCCAATGTTCCTTTTGGTTCGTCAGCTCTTGGTGGAAATTACTCAGATTTCGCAAATCGATTTTCCAATAGGCAATCTGTCGTTTATGTGGGGGCGAATGACGGTATGCTTCACGGTTTTGATTCCGAAACGGGCGATGAGCTATTTGCTTATATTCCTTCGCAAGTGTTCGACGGTGAGTCCACCCAAGAGGGCCTTTATTATCTTACCGATAGAAATTATCAGCATAAATTTTACGTCGACGGTAACCAGGCGGCGTCTGATGTTTTTATTGATCCAGTCGGTGGTAATTCACCCCAGTGGCGAACCGTGCTTGTCGGCGGACTTCGCTCAGGCGGGAAAGGCCTTTACGCGTTAGATGTTACCGATCCTTCCAATTTAAGTGCTAGCGATGCAGACGATGTCGTGCTGTGGGAGTTCGATGATCATTTTGGTGATGAAGATATGGGGCATATATTCGCGACGCCTCAAATTGCATTAATGAATAACGGTGAATTCGCGGTTGTTGTGGGTAATGGCTACAACTCAACAAATGGCGAAGCGAAGCTATTTATTGTTTTCATTGAAGCTGGTGCGGACGGCCGGTGGGCGCCAAGTGATTATGTAGAGCTGTCCGCCAATAATGATTCCGATAACGGTTTGTCAGAACCGGCGCTTGTAGATCTCGATGGTGATCGTGTGATTGACCGAGTCTACGCAGGTGATATACGTGGAAACATGTGGGCATTTGATGTCTCCAGCCGCAATACTAATGACTGGAGTACTGTTGGTAATCGTCCGCTGTTCTCTACTTCCAGAGGTAGAGGCGTTGGCAATGATAATCGCCAAGCGATTACAACAGCGCCACTGATTGCTCGAAATGGTGATACCAACACAGTAGGTAACGAGCCGAATTTACTGATATTTTTTGGCTCTGGTCGAATACTTGAGGCCGATGACTTGCCCCGTGTTGAAACACAATCCTTTTACGCGGTTTGGGATCGTGGGGATAACAGATTGGACCGTCGTGACTTACATGAACGAAGATTGGTTGTGTCTAACGACGGATTAACGCGAATGCAGGATACGCAATCGCCTTTCGGTGATCCTATTGAATGGTTCAGTGAAGGTACCAATCTCGCAGAGTATGGTTGGTTTATTGATTTGCCGGTTGAAGGTGAACGAGTCGTTACCGAAGCAACGTTGTTGTCGGGAATTATTTTCTTCTCAAGTTCAGTACCTTCAACGTCTGTGTGTTCTGCTGGCGGAACAGGATTTATTAATGCGGTCGGTGTAGATGGGCTAGCGACAAGAACACCCATTATTGATTTTAATGATGATGGTGTTATTAATGACGACGATCGTGGTTTCTTGTCCCAGGCTATTGTAAATGGTGTTCCCAATGGTTCGGCATTTATTGGTTCCCCAAGTGCCAATACGCCGTGTGATTCTAATGGTTATTTGCAGGCTTATTCGACGTCGGATGGCAGTGTTAGTTTTCAGGCTGTTTGTCCAGAAAATGCGACCGGGTTGGGCAGAAGAGCTTGGCTTGAAATATTTAATAATTAAATTTAAAACTTAGTTAAGCGTTTTTCTAAAATAAGGAGTGTGGTGTTAAAACTGGTTGCAAATTCGCTGCTTGCATTAGTATTGATTACACCTAGCAAGTGACGTCTTTACCGCTACCGTTTTCAGGAATCCCATTGTTATTTTTATCGATTGCTAAATACGCTCTTCCTGAGCGGGAAAAGACCAGAGCTTTGGCATTGGTTGTATCACCTTCGTTTTCACAATATACAAGGTTACCACTGGCATTACGGCGAAAGCTGGTGCCGGTGGGTGTGTAGTTTATAAATTTTGTATTTAAACTTGCTCTTAGGGTAATTGTGGAATTCGTTGGTGTGCGTTTATAGACTCTTAATACCTTTTCTTGATCATCGATCACGCCATTCACATTGTTGTCTTCAAATATAATTAAGCCGTTAGACCAATTGTCACCACAGAGATTATCCATCGCCATTGCGCAAACCGAAACATAACTCGCGCTTGATGCGGCGCTGTAACGAGCGTATTTAAAAAGGCTAAAGTGGTTGTTAATTTCTTGGCTTGCTTTGTGTTTTTTATAAAATTCGGAAAACAATGGCGTTGAAAGGGTAACTAAAATGCTGGAAATAGAAAGAGTGATAAGTAATTCTATTAAAGTAAATCCGTTCTTTTTCATGGTCTTTTATAGGTCGTTAAAAGTTGGGAAGTTGACCTATAAAACACCAAGTGAAATTGGAAATAAATACCAAAACGAATATTTGGTCTAATTTACGAATACGTAATTTTTAAAGTGTTAGCTAACTTCAAACGAATTAATTAGCAAGTTAGTACGATATGCACTGCTGATGCTTAGTTTATAATTTGTTCTGAAATGAATTTTTCTAAGTTAGATTGACGATGGTTTCCCAAAAATGTCTCCGCAGCTTTTACTGAGCCATAGATACTTAGATGAATTCCGTCTAGAGAATAGGGCAATCCTTCTCTTGTCAGTTTGGGTATATCCTGAGAGTTGTCCGCAAAGAGTTCTTCTCGAGTGATAAAATATAAATTTGTGTTGTTATCGGCGAGTAAATTAAAGTTTTTGTTGATCTCTTGAGCGTCAATATCTTTGTCGATAATTTTCGGATTATGTTGCATGTAAATGCTTTTTAGAATGCTGACACGATCGAACATGGGTGCTTGTGCCATGATTATGACTTTCTTATTAAGATCTTTAATCAGATAGTTTAGTAATTCGTCAACTTCGGATAAGCGGTTTTCACTTTTCAGTTGCATCCACAAGCCAGATAGCACAATAAAATCAAAATCCTTTGCGTGCTCTTTTACATATTGTCTATTGAACAAACACTGATCAAAGGCTGGTGTATCTTTGCTCCAAGTGAAATTATCCGTTAGCGATGGGTAGCACCAGTTAGTGGTGATAGAGCTTATTTTCGCATTTATTTGCTCACCGACTTCATCCCAAAATGGTTCAAAATGGCCAGCGGTAGAGTCACCCACTAAAAGACCTTGGTACTCAAACCCTTGCTTTTTACCGATTGAGCATTGAGTACCAGCTGCACCGAGTGGCAATTCTCGATTGGTGTCTATGCTGTAGAAGCACCATCCATTATCAGAGGTTGGAAGTTCATATTGAGCTTGTAGGTTTTCGGGTAGATGGAAACGGTTTTCGAAGCCATTGGTGGTATTAGTGAATATGCTAAAACCAAAAAGACCAACCAGAGCAGTTGCGGTGGTTGAGTAGAATGAGCGCGTACTTATTTTAGAGCGACTTCTAAAAGGGTTTTCTATTAAGTGGTACGTCAAAGACGCCAAGATTATCGTTGCAAAAAATGCCGCAACCCAAACGCCGAGCCCGGATAGGTAATCTTCCAGTTGGCGGATGAACGCGTAGATGGGTTGATGCCATAGATAAGCGCTGTAGCTCACTAAACCCAAATAGGTCAGTGGCTTTAGTGTTAGCACTTTATAGAAAATGGAGGCGTGCTTTGAAAAGATGATAATCAGCGCAGTGCCGGTTGTTGGAATCAACGCGTACGCCGAAGGAAACAGTGTTTCTGTGGTGAAATAAAATACTGGTATGATTATTAGAAGTAAGCCGATTAATGTAATTAAGTCAGCTTTTGATTTGCTGATTGTGAAGTCTTTTCTGTCTCTGTGCTTTATATGCCATAAAGCCACTAATGCGCCGTACAATAATTCCCAGGCACGTGTAGGAAGCAAATAGTAATTAGGCGTTGGCTTTACCATGGCACCCCAGTGAGACAGGGCTAAGCTCATTAAAAATAAAAATGCTGTTGTCTGGAAGATATATTTAGGGAATAGACGGTAAGCCAATCCTATGTAAATGGGATAGATTAAATAGAATTGAAACTCGACTCCCAAGCTCCAAGTGTGAAGTAGTGGCTTTAATTCTGATGAGGTGTCAAAGTAATTACTTTCACGCCAAAAAAAGATATTTGAAAGAAACGCTGCCGCACTGGATTGGCTGTTTACAAAGCTCACCATATCTGGTGGAACCAATAAAAACCAAGCGGGAATGGTGGATACCAGCAAAACAATATACAAGGCTGGAAAAATTCGGCGCGCTCTGCGTTCGAAAAAATCTGCGTAGTCGAATTTTTTATTGTCAAACTGTGAGATGACGATGTTAGTTATTAAGTACCCACTTAGCACAAAAAATACATCTACACCTAGATAGCCACCGCTGAATAATTCGAAACCTGTGTGGTAAATCAGCACAATGATTAAAGCGAGTGCACGAATACCGTCAAGTTCGGATTGATAGTCACGGCGAGGTATAGTGTCCTTTACTGAGCTCACTGTGGGAATTCCTCACAATTTAGTCCATAAATTAGTCAGAAAAGCTTTAATTATATAAATCTTTACTAGACAGGAAATAGGTGGATTTGGCAGGTTGCTTCTAACAGGATGTTGTATTTAAAACTATTTTGTATTAATTGAAGCTTTTTAGCAAAGATCTAAAATGCGCCGTTATGGTGATTAAGAAATGTTTTATTCCTAAAGAATAAAATTAAGCGATTTTTTGATTGTTATTTGATCTTTTTGTGCTTTGTCGAGTTTTTTTATAAATCTAAGGAATTGTTTTTTAAGTTCACTGCAATAATTAATCTTAAAATAAATACTGTGCTTTCTTCGTGTCGGTATTATTTTTATGAATAATTATTTGTAACTTTTTGATTTTTTAATGTTTAGGTTATAAATGTATTCGGTAAGTAGTGAGATGAAAAATTCTTGATTGAATTTCTGTCGACTTGCGAGACGAGTATATAAATTTAAAGGTCGAAAAGATTGAGGGTAAAAAATGGTTTGTTTGAGAAAAGCAAGGTGTATTTTAACACCTTGCTGAGTGGAGGTATCAATGATAGTAAGTTGCTATCGGCGTGAAAAATAAATTAAATTTATTTTTAGCCAGTTAAGATTATTTAACAATTTTCTTTATTTTTGTGTGAGTAAGTTTTCTAAAATGCCTTCGTAATAAGCAGACGTATTGTCTAAGTCTTTGATGCTCACACATTCATTGATCTGGTGGATTGTTTTGTTAATAGGTCCTAACTCAACAACCTGAGCACCTGTGGGTGCAATAAATCTACCGTCAGATGTGCCGCCAGCGGTTGATAATTCCGTATCAATTCCCGATACCGTTTTTATGGAAGAAACAATAGCATTCACCAAATCGCCAGGCGCAGTTAAAAATGCTTCTCCGCTCAAATGCCAGTCAATATCAAAGTCTAATCCGTATTTATTTAAAATAGATTCGGTTCTTTCAATTAGGCTTTCATGAGTTGATTCAGTCGAAAATCTAAAGTTAAAAATTACTTTGAGATGTCCGGGAACCACATTCGTCGCCCCAGTTCCACCGTTAATATTGGAAATTTGGAAGCTGGTTGCTGGAAAATATTCATTGCCTTGGTCCCATTGTTCTTGTGCGAGCTCCGCCAAAGCCGGTGCAGCTAAGTGAATTGGATTTTTAGCAAGATGAGGGTAGGCAACATGGCCCTGTTTGCCTTTGATGGTTAACCAGCCACCAATACTGCCTCGGCGTCCGTTTTTAATTACATCGCCTGCTTCTGCAGTGCTCGATGGCTCTCCCACAAGACACCAGGTTATTTTTTCACCGCGCTCTTCTAACCATTCAACGACCTTGACCGTACCGAACTCTGCTGGACCTTCCTCGTCACTGGTAATCAAAAATGCGATACGACCTTTGTGATCACTGTGATTGGCAATAAATCGTTCACAGGCGGTTACCATGGCTGCGAGTGAGCCTTTCATATCGGCCGCGCCACGGCCATATACTTTCTCTTCGTGAATAGCCGCTTCAAACGGTGGGAAAAGCCAAGCTTCTTCCGGGCCAGTCGGCACCACGTCTGTGTGGCCTGCAAACGCAAAGATAGGGCCGCTTTCACCTCGAACTGCCCAAAGGTTAATGACCTTTTCCGAGCCCTCCCCCCATTCTAAGAATTCACAGTTGAAACCAATCGCTTTTAGGCGTTCGGCCATCAGCTCTTGGCAACCAGCATCTTCGGGTGTTACCGATGGACGACGAATAAGCTCTTGAGCGAGTTCTACGGTAGCGGAGTGTGCGGTCATTGGAGATTCCTGAAGATGAAAATTAATAGATACGATTGAGTAAGGCGGAATAGTGCAGTTTGGGATTGAATTAACAAACTTTTTGTATGTGAGTGATCACTATGAAGTTGTCTGCTGTGGCACATGGATGCCGCAGCAGACGATAAGAGTGCTTCAGATGATTAGTTGTGTGCGTGAAGCTCTTCGTTCAATTCGATGGCCGATTTATTGGTCTTGCATTCAACGGCGCCTGATTGAGAGTTTCTGCGGAACAACAAGTCATTTTTATTGGCGAGATCACGTGCTTTAACGGTTTCGACGACTTCACCTTTGTCGTCTAAAACTGCGATTCTTGAGCCGGCAGTAATGTAAAGGCCCGCTTCCACAGTGCAGCGATCACCCAACGGAATACCGATACCTGCGTTTGCGCCCAATAGGCAGCCTTCACCGACAGAAATAACGATGTTGCCGCCGCCTGAAAGTGTTCCCATGGTTGAGCAGCCACCGCCTAGATCGGAGCCTTCACCAATCATAACTCCTGCAGAAATGCGGCCCTCGATCATGCTCTTGCCAGCGGTTCCAGCATTAAAGTTAACGAAGCCTTCGTGCATGATAGTGGTGCCTTCGCCAACATAGGCGCCAAGGCGTACACGGGCGGTGTGTGCGATGCGAACACCGGTAGGAACCACGTAGTTGGTCATTTTCGGGAATTTATCCACACAATCTACATCGAGGATTTGACCCTTTAAGCGTGCTTTCAATTGACGTTCAGTCAATTCATTAAGGTCTACAGCGCCTTCGTTGGTCCACGCTACGTTTGGCAATACGGCAAACATGCCTGAAAGATTAACACCGTGAGGCTTCACTAAGCGATGCGACAGTAAGTGCAGCTTTAAGTAAGCTTCTGGAACAGAAGTGGGTTCTGCGTCGGAGTCGAGTAATACGGCAACAGCAGGTTTGTCCCCTTGATCAAAGGTTCGGACCATTTGAGAAAGCTCGGTGTCACCTGCATTATCAATTGCATCCGCCAGTGCTTTAATTTGATCACTGGTCAGTTCGACAGCAACATTACCGCCTTGATATTCCAACACTTGGGCCACTGCTGATGTGATTTCGCTATTAGGCGCCAGAAGGGGCTTTGGATAAAAAACTTCTAACCAATCGCCTTTGGAGTTTTGTGTGCCTACACCGAGACCTAAGCTGTATAACGTTGTCATGATCGTTCCTGTCTAAGTTTTCGTTAAGATTGAAGCCACAGCTGGTAATTGTCTGCTTTGAAGCCGAGGTGGCGACTTTCGCCAGTATCCAATAGTGGTCGTTTTATTAAAGTTGGATTTTCGCAGATTAATGCAGCAGCATCGTCACTGAGAGCTTGTTCTTTTTGGCTTTCTGTCAGTTGTTTCCAGGTTGTGCTGCGTTTGTTCACCACTGCGTCGGCACCGAGTTCACTTAACCAGCTTTCAACTTGCTCAGTGTCTAATCCATCCACACGAAAATCGTGGAACGTATAGTCGATATTGCGCTCATCAAGCCATTTGCGGGCTTTTTTTACGGTATCGCAATTTTTTATGCCATATAAAGTTATCATGGACCAAGCTGCCTTGTATTCTATGACTGTCGATTACTTGCCAGTTAAAAAGGGGCGCTAGAATAGCAAAATTCAATGCCGCACACATCTTTGACTAAGTTTTGATAACCGACATTACGCTTTTAATGTTTTTTTAGGGTGTTTTCGATTGGGATAGCAGGTTGTGCATATTTCACAGACTCGACCATCGCAGCCGCGTGCACTGCAAAACTCTCGTCCGTAATAAATAATTTGCAAATGTAGTTTATTCCAAGATTCTTTGGGAAAAACGCGTTTTAAATCTTTTTCAGTTTGGGCAACACTTTTGCCGTTGGTTAATCCCCATCGTTGAGCTAAACGGTGAATGTGTGTATCTACAGGGAAAGCCGGAACGCCAAATGCTTGGGACATAACAACGCCCGCTGTTTTATGGCCGACGCCGGGCAATTCTTCCAACAGGTCCATATCTTCTGGAACTTCACCGTCGTATTTCTCTACCAAAATCTGTGACAACTTGGCAATCGCTTTGCTTTTTTGTGGTGACAATCCACAGGGTCTTATGATTGCTTGAATGTCTTCCACCGATTGCTTGGCCATATCAAACGGGTTGTCAGCCAGCTTCCACAGTCCAGGCGTTACCTTGTTAACTCGTTCGTCCGTGCATTGAGCCGACAGCAATACCGCAACCAATAAGGTGTAGGGATCTTTGTGATCTAACGGAATGGGTGGCTCAGGATACAAGCTGGTGAGTTTTTCCAGAATGTAAGAGACCCGCTCGGGTTTGGTTAAGTTTTTAATGGCGGTTTGAACGTCGAGGTTAGCAGTCATGATCTGATATTTGCTGAAATAGGCGAGGCGATGTTGGGTGCTCTACTAGGTAAGCAGCCAACATCGTAGGGCATTTGATTAATGAATACTACAAGTGTTCTTGAGCAAATTCGACGAGGCGATTTGCTGCTTCGATACATTCATCAAGTTCGGCAACTAAAGCGATGCGAACAAAGTTTTTACCGGGGTTTTGGCCTTTGCTGTCACGCGCTAAATAGCTGCCTGGCAAAACCGTTACATTTTGCTTTGCAAACAATTCACGCGTGAAAGTTTCTTCGTCAATAGGTACCGGTAACCACAGAAAAAAAGCGGCATCGGGTTTGATGACGTCAAAAGCTTGTTTCAATATTGGAATAACTTTATCGAATTTTTCTTTGTAGGCTTTTCGGTTGGCTTCTACGTGACGTTCATCGTTCCAGGCGTCAATGCTGGCCAGTTGAGACGGCACTGGCATCGCACAGCCGTGATACGTCCGATATTTTAAATAACTGCTAATCAGTTGTTTGTCGCCGACAACAAATCCCGAGCGTAAACCAGGAAGGTTAGAGCGCTTGGAAAGACTTTGAAAAACAATACAGCGTTTAAACTCTGTATTACCTAAGGTATTACACGCTTCTAAGATTCCAACGGGTGGTTCATCAAAATAAATTTCTGAATAACACTCATCGCTGGCGATTATGAAATCGTGCTTCTCTGATAATTTAATTAACTGTTGTAAGTAATCTAACGGCGCAACCGATCCGGTTGGATTGCCCGGATTACAAAAATAAAATAATTGGCAGCGCTCCCAGATGTCATCAGGGACAGAATTTAAGTCTGGAAGAAAATGGTTGTCGCGATCACAATTTAAATAGTACGGCTCTGCGTTTGCTAATAACGCGGCACCCTCATAAATTTGATAGAACGGATTTGGAGAAATAACCACGGGTTTTTCAGTGGTTTTACCGTGATCTATCACTGCTTGAGCGATGCTAAATAGAGCTTCTCGGGTTCCGTTAACAGAAAGCACCTGATCCACAGAAACTTGGCTTTCGTTCAGCCTGTACCGTTTTTCACACCAGCGTGCGGCGGTTTCGCGCAGCTCTGGTGTACCGGAGGTTACGGGGTAGTTGCTCAAAAATGCTAGATTATTTTTCAGGGTTTCTAAGGCGAATTTGGGCGGCGCGTGTTTCGGCTCGCCGATAGACAAAAAGATAGGATTTAGCTCCGCCGGTGGCGTAATTCCTTCTTTCAGTTTGGCAAGCTTTTGAAATGGGTAGCTGTGGAGTGATTCAATGTTGGGATTCATTGGCAGTGCCTAAAAATAACGGACTTATGCAAGCGCTTTGGCGTCTTGTTCTTGGTTTTGCTCGTCTAATTGCTTTTGAATTTCTTCCTGCAATTTTGCGCATAGGGTCGGATCACTTAAAGGTTCTCCCTGCTCATCGGACAATAAAAAAACGTCTTCAACCCGTTCGCCTAAAGTGGAAATGCGGGCGCTGTTAAGATGAATTTTTAGGTCGATAAAAATTCCTCCGATTCGCGCCAGCAGTCCGGGACGGTCAGGAGAAATAACCTCAAGCAGCGTTTGACCGCTCACCAAGTCGTTGTTAATGGAGGTTTGTGTCGGCATTCGGAAATGTTTAAGAACCCGAGGCGTGCGGCGATGAATACTTTTCGAGTCTTCAGTTGCGAGACTAATTTCCCGTACTAAAGCTTCTTGGATGTTGTTGAGAGTTTCATCGTCGCGCTGGATCGGATTACCGTTTTGATCCAACACATAATAGTTGTTAATGGTGATGCCGGATTTTGCGTTGTAAATCCGCGCTTCTTGAATATCTAGATTTAAAGAATCTAGGGTAAGTGCCGCTGTGGCGAATACGTTGGTGCGATTACTGGTTTGAATAAATATTTGAGTCGCATCTTCATCGTGGAATGTATTGGTTTGGCTGAAAGCAACGACTAACGATGGATCGTCTGCTTCTGCTACTGCCAAAGTTTGCCACGCGATGTCGATGTGGGTTTCGCGGACAAAATAATCCTCGCTGATGTCGGACCAAACCTTACGAATGTTTTCTTCACTCAAACCTTTGTCTGCCAATTTTAAAATGGCCGACATTTGTGTTTCTTCGATCAGGTCTTGCTTGTCGACAGGATTCTCTAAACCTCTACGTAACAGACGTTTTGTCTCCATGTAGAGTTGTCGCATTAAGCTTGCGCGCCAATTATTCCAGATGTTCGGATTGGTCGCGGTCATATCCGCCGCCGTTAAGGTGTAGAGATAATCCAAACGGTTTTGATCACCTACTTTTAAGGCAAAGTTATGGATAACGCCTGGATCAGAAATATCTTCTTTTTGTGACACCGACGACATCAGTAAATGATTTTCTACGAGCCACACAATTAAGTTGGTGTCTCGGCGATTGACACTGTGTTGTTTGCAGAATTGGTACGCGTCTTTTGCTCCGAGTGTGGAGTGATCGCCGCCGCGGCCTTTGCCTATATCGTGGTACAAGCCTGCCATATACAGAAGCTCGGGCTTGCGCAAATTGCGATAAATGTAGTGAGCAATTGGGTAGGTTTCGCGACTTTCAGCCTGGGCAAAATGCTGCAGCATCTTTACCAGTTCGAGGGTGTGGGCGTCAACGGTGTAAATGTGAAACAAATCGTGCTGCATTTGACCGGTGATTCGACCGAACTCTGGCAGGTAACGACCGAGAACTCCGTAGCGTATCATTCGACGCAATACAGTGAATAAATCGAATGGGGCTTTTAATAACGCAACGAACAAGCTCTGGTGTAGAGGTGTAGCTCGGAATTGATCATCGATTAAGTTGCGACTTTCGCGAATCAAGCGGATGGTACTTGCTCGTACTCCTTCGATATTGGGGTTGTTGCCCATTTGTACGAATATTTCAATCAGTGCCGAAGGGTACTGCTCAAACACTCGGTTGTGGGTGACCTCAATAAAGTTATTGCACAGCTGAAAGCGTTCGTTAATAGGAACAATTTCTTGGCGTGCATCTTTTTCTAAAATGGCTTCACTTAAAAATTGCAGCAGAACATCATTGAGTTCGCGAAGTGATAACACAACACGATAGTACCATTGCATAAACTGCTCAACGGCGAGTCGTTTTTCCGAATTGCTGTAACCAAACATGGTCGCGAGTTCGGTCTGGTAATTAAACAGTAGACGCTCTTCGGGACGGCCGGCAAGAATGTGCAGGCCGTAACGGACTTTCCAGAGAAACTCTTCGCCGCCATTAAGAATGGCGAGTTCTCTCGGGGTAATAACTTCACGACCTTCCAGCTGATTCATTGACTTGATGCCAAAGAACCGTTGCACGACCCAGGTGAGGGTCTGAATATCTCTCAGGCCACCGGGGGCATTTTTGATGTTAGGTTCGAGGTTGTATTCGGTGAAGTTAAACTTCTGATGGCGCTTTTCTTGTTCTTCGAGTTTGGCTTTAAAGAACTCTTTTGCCGACCAGATTTTATCGGGACCAATGGCGTCTTTGAGCATTCGACACATGTAAGGAACGCCAACAATGGTGCGCGATTCCATCAAATTGGTAACGATAGTGATATCACCAGCTGCCAATTCGGTGCATTGCTTAACCGTTCGAACGCTGTGACCAATGTCCAGACCGATATCCCAAAGCAACATAACAAAGCGCTCAATACTTTGGGAAAAATCGGCGATGGTGTCTTCTTCGAAGAGAATTAGAATATCGATGTCGGAGTGGGGGTGCAGTTCGCCTCGACCATAACCGCCAACGGCGAGTAAGCCGATTTGATCCGACCAATCGAACTGATGCCAAGCGTAGTGCAATAGGCAGTCAATAAACAACGCTCGTTCATGAATTAGGCGCCGAATGGGTTCGCCTTCGTGAAATCGGTGATCAAAATGAGCATTGTTTTGCGCAATCGCATCTTTGAATACTGAGATGCAATTGGGGCTTGATGCTAGGTTTTTTCTGAATTTTTCTTGATCGAAAAAAACCAGCGGCTCTTCAAAATATGGAGCAAGCACTAAAACCGTTCCTCAGACCGGGCTGTTAACACTTCGACACCGTTGGCAGTAACAGCCATGGTGTGTTCCCACTGGGCGGATAAGCGACCGTCTTTTGTCTCGACAGTCCAGCCGTCTTTCTTCAGTTTGGTTTGAGGTTTACCGGCGTTGATCATTGGCTCGATGGTGAACACCATACCTTCTACCAGCTCCATTCCGGTATCTGGGCGGCCGTAATGGAGGATCTGAGGTTCTTCGTGGAATTGTTTACCGATGCCGTGGCCACAGTACTCACGAACAACGGAGTAGTAGTTTTTTTCCGCGTGGCGTTGAATGACGTGGCCAATATCGCCCAAGCGAGCGCCTGGTTTAACTAACTCAATACCTTTGTACATGCACTCTTGAGTGACTTGTACTAAACGCTCAGCGTGCGGCGCTACTTTGCCAACACAGAACATTTTGCTGGTGTCGCCGTGATAACCTTCATAAATAACGGTAACGTCGATGTTGATGATGTCGCCGTCTTTGAGAATTTTTTTCTCCGAAGGAATACCGTGACAAATAACATGGTTAACTGACGTACAAATGGATTTTGGGAAGCCTTTGTAGCCCAAGCACGCCGGTATCGCTTTTTGTTCTTCAACAATATAATCGTGACAGATTTGATCAAGCTCACCTGTTGAAACGCCGGGTTTGACATAATCTCCGATCATTTCCAAAACCTCTGCCGCCATTCTTCCGGCTACGCGCATTTTTTCAATGTCTTCAGGGGTTTTGATGGTTATATTAGTCATAAGCTGCCTTTGGCTGTTTCCGGTTAAAACTGGTTGTTTAATCTGGGCTCAAACTCGGATATACGCTGTATTACAACTATTAGGTTTATCGGTTCATGTCCACCAAACATGGGTTTGGTCGATGAATGGTTTGCTATTAACCTAACGCGTGTTCTCTGCTCAGATTTGCGTCTAAAAACGACGAATTATAAACCAACCCTTCAGGTGTCGGTAGCAAAAACCGATGATCAGAGGGCTGTCGTTTCAGTATTGTAGTTTTTTGTCTTCCTGCTGCGTTCTCTTTGGCTTGTTGTTCATGCCTTGAGATTACGTTCAAATCTCTTTTCTACCGTATTCATCGCAGTATAAAACAATTATAAGTGGTTATTGAGGGTTGTTTGTGGTATAAAGCCGCGCTCGATAAGGGCTGAGGTTCTCAATCGAGCTTAATCCTTAAAAATTCAATGTCACACATAAACCGACACGGTTTCCTGGGTGCCTTACGAGGTTGGAAATTGGGGTTTATGGAGGCCTAACCCATAAGCTAGGAAATAGTTATGCCACAAGTAAGCATGCGCGATATGTTGCAAGCCGGTGTCCACTTTGGTCACCAAACCCGTTACTGGAACCCAAAAATGAATCAATTCATTTTCGGCGCTCGTAACAAAATTCACATCATTAACCTTGAGCACACCGTTCCTGCTTTTAACGAAGCATTGGAAATCGTGCGCAAAATGGCTTCTTCTAAGAAGAAAATCCTGTTTGTTGGTACTAAGCGCGCAGCTCAAAAGAGTATTCGTGAGCAAGCAGAACGCGCTGGCCAGCCGTTCGTAAGTCACCGTTGGTTGGGTGGTATGCTTACCAACTACAAAACCATTCGTGCTTCAATCAAGCGCTATCGTGAGCTAGAAGCTCAAAGCCAAGACGGTACTTTCGAGAAGCTAACCAAAAAAGAAGCTTTGATGCGTACTCGCATGATGGACAAGCTAGATCGTTCTATCGGTGGTATCAAAGACATGGGCGGTCTTCCAGATGCATTGTTCGTAATCGACGTTGAACACGAGCGTATTGCTATTCAAGAAGCTAACAAGCTTGGTATTCCTGTCATCGGAATCGTTGATACCAACAGCAGCCCTGAAGGTGTTGACTACGTAATTCCTGGTAACGACGATGCAATCCGTGCCATCAAGTTGTACACCAGCGCTATTGCTGATGCTTGCCTAGAAGGTCATTCAACTTCTCAAGCACCTGCAAAAGACGAATATGTAGAAGAAGCGTCTGACGCAGCAGCGCAATAAATAACGTTTTATTGCTTGTTGTCGGTCCGTCATATTCTTGGAATATATGCAGGGTATAAACCCGCATCATTAGATAGACGGCTGCGACAGACTGTATCCAAAAAGGGGCGTAGGCCCCTTTTTTAAAATTAATTATCGAATCTGTGTGAGGATTAGGAAGATGGCAGCGATTTCTGCATCTTTGGTAAAAGATCTACGTGAGCGTACCGGTCTCGGTATGATGGAATGTAAAAAAGCCCTTAAAGAAGCGGATGGTGACATCGATCTAGCCATCGAAAACTTGCGTAAAGCGAGTGGTTTGAAGGCTGCTAAGAAAGCTGATCGTACCGCTGCTGACGGTGTTGTTCTTGCTAAAGCAAGTGAAGATGGCAGCTACGCATTAGTATTAGAAGTTAACAGTGAAACTGACTTCGTTGCTCGCGATGAAGGCTTCCTAGCTTTCTGTAACACAGTCTTAGACAAAGCATTCTCTGAAAAGCAAACCGACATCGCTGCTCTTATGGCGGGTGACCTTGAAGATGCTCGTGAGAAGCTTGTTCAAAAGATTGGTGAAAACATCACTGTTCGTCGCGCCTCTGAAATCACTGGCGACGCTGGCACTGTTGGTGTGTACGTTCACTCAAACAACCGCATTGCTGCGTTGGTTCAGTTGACTGCTGCAAACGGCGAAGTTGCAAAAGACATCGCTATGCACGTTGCTGCTGTTAACCCTCGTGTTAACAAACCAGAAGACATGCCTGCTGATTTGTTAGAGAAAGAAAAAGAAATCATCAAAGCTCAACCAGATATGGCGGGTAAGCCAGAGCAAATCGTTGAGAAAATGATGGTTGGTCGTATCAACAAGTTCTTGAAAGAGAACAGCTTGACTCAACAACCTTTTGTAAAAAACCCAGATGTTACTGTTGGTCAATTGGCCAAAGACGCTGGCGGTGAAGTTGCTGCGTTCATTCGCTTAGAAGTAGGCGAAGGCATCGAGAAAGAAGAAGTCGATTTCGCTGCAGAAGTTGCTGCACAGGTTAGCGATGCAACTAAATAAGTTGTTTTAGCTATCGAAAAAAAGCTGGAGATTTTCTCCGGCTTTTTTTTTGCCTGGACAATCGTGTTGGTTGATATGTGTCTTTAAGTCTCAAGAAATATTGCGAGTAATATTTACATTTATAAAGCGAATGTCCAATCAAGAAATTGACTTGTGAAATTTATCAGTCTTCCTGGTAAACTTCGCGCAAATTTTTTTGGTGGAACGGAGCGATACCATGGCAACAGCCCGGGACAAAAAATACAAACGGATTTTATTGAAGTTAAGCGGTGAGCAATTGATGGGAGATGAGGGGTTTGGAATTGACCCTAAAGTTCTCGATAAAATGGCTCTTGAAATTGGTCAACTTGTCGGTATTGGCGTTCAAGTTGGACTTGTAATCGGTGGTGGTAATTTGTTTCGAGGCGCAGCGCTGAGTGCTGCGGGTCTTGATCGTGTCACCGGCGACCACATGGGTATGCTCGCAACGGTAATGAATGCCTTGGCGATGCGTGATGCGCTGGAGCGTTCCAATATTAATTGTAGCGTGATGTCAGCGATTCCTATGAGTGGTGTTGTCGAACATTACGATCGTCGAAAAGCCATTCGTCTATTAGAGTCAGGCGAAGTCGTTATTTTCTCAGCCGGTACCGGCAACCCATTTTTCACCACAGATTCAGCCGCTTGCCTGCGTGGCATTGAAGTTGAAGCTGATTTGGTTCTAAAAGCAACCAAAGTAGATGGTGTCTATACCGCTGATCCAATGAAAGATCCAACGGCCGTTAAATACGATCGTCTGAGCTTCGATGAAGTGTTAACGAAAAAACTTGGCGTTATGGATTTAACCGCAATTTGTTTGTGCCAAGAGCAAAACCTGCCTTTGCGTGTTTTCCAAATGGACAAGGCCGGTGCGCTACTAAATATTATGACTGGAGGTAGTGAAGGTACCCTGGTTGAGCAAAGTCGACCAGCTGAGTAGATTACTGTCTTCTAAATAGAGAGTTCAAAAATGATCAGTGAGATTTTACAAGACGCAGAGACTCGCATGGCGAAGTCTATTGAAGCACTAGGCCACAATTTCAACAAGATTCGTACCGGTCGTGCTCACCCAAGTTTATTGGATGGTATTACCGTCAATTATTACGGCTCAGATACGCCTTTATCACAGGCGGCTAATGTTTCTGTATTGGATGCAAGAACCTTGTCAATTTCAGCTTGGGACAAGTCATTGGTTCCTGAGATTGAAAAAGCCATCATGAAATCCGACCTGGGCTTGAATCCGTCCACGACGGGTGAATTGATTCGTTTACCTATGCCACCGCTGACGGAAGAAACCCGTAAAGGTTTTATCAAGACTGCGCGTGCAGAGGCAGAACAAGCGCGTGTTTCGATTCGAAATATTCGTCGTGATTCCATCAGTGAATTAAAAAGTCTGCAAAAAGAAAAAGAAATCGGTGAAGATGAAGAGCGTAAAGGTGCAGATGACGTTCAAAAAATTACCGATAAATTTATCGCTCAAGTGGATAGTGCTTTAGCAGATAAAGAAAAGGACTTAATGGAAATTTAATTGACTGAGTTGTCAGCTCACAGTTTGGGGTCCGCGTGACGAGCGAAACGTTAAAACACATCGCCATAATTATGGATGGCAACAGCCGTTGGGCTAAGCAGCGAGGAATGCTGGCTGCTTCTGGTCACAAAGCGGGAGTTGAACGTATCAGGGATGTACTGCGCGCATGCGTAGAAGAGGGCGTTGAGGTTTTAACCGTCTTTGCTTTTAGCAGTGAAAACTGGCGCAGACCTCCTTCGGAAGTGAATGCGCTGATGAGCTTATTCTTAGGCTATCTGCGCAAAGAAGCTCGAAAGCTGCGCGATGAAAACGTTTCGGTGCGTATCATCGGCAGTCGCGACCGCTTCAGTCCTCGAATTCAACAAGCGATGGCTGAGGCTGAGTCGATAACCGACGGTGGCGAAAGAACCCTAGTCATCGCGGCCGACTACGGCGGCAAATGGGATATTGCTCAAGCGGCAAAGTCTTTAGCCCAAAAAGCGGTGGCTGGCGAGATTGATCCCGACTCAATCGATTCCTCCATGATTGAACCCTACACGGCGTTATCGGATTTGCCGCCATTGGATCTATTGATTCGTACCGGTGGTGAGTACCGAATAAGCAATTTCTTGCTTTGGCAAAGTGCCTACGCCGAGTTCTACTTTACCGACGTTTTTTGGCCTGACTTTGACGGTGTGGAGCTGAAAAAGGCGGTTGCCAATTTCTATTGTCGCCAGCGCCGATTTGGTGGGCGAGAACCCGAAAATAAAAATAATTCAGGGATAGCTAGTGCTTAAAGAGCGAGTAACTAGTGCAATCATAATGGCACTAGTCTTTATTGCGGCCTTATTTTCGAAAGTTGGGTTTATGATTTTCGTGACTCTCGGGACAGCGGTAGCTGCTTGGGAATGGGCTGCATTGGCAGGTTTAACCCGCCGTCATCGAAAATTTTCCTACGTATGTTTTTTGTTTGTCGTGGTGTCGCTCTGTGCGGTGCTTGTCGGCATGGACGACAATCTCGAAGGCATTGCCCACTCGAAGCTCAGTTACTTTGTGGTCATAGCGATGGCTTGGTGGCTGGTCGCGTTGGCCATGGTCAAAGGTTACCCCGCAAGCACCAGTTTTTGGGGGCGATCCTGGACAATTCTATTGATCGGCGTCTTTGTTCTTGTGCCGACTTGGATCGGATTAATATTTTTACGATCTCAAGAATACGGCAGCTGGTTGATCCTTCTTCTGGTGTCTATCGTTGCCAGCGCCGACATTGGCGCCTATTTTGTCGGCAGAAAGTTCGGCAAAACCCGCTTGGCTGAGACCGTCAGCCCCGCTAAATCTTGGGAAGGCGTTTTCGGTGGGCTTGCTGCTGCGATCTTGCTGGCTTTGATTGTTGGTCAGTTGTGGTTGCCAGATCAGCGATTCTCTCTGCTTCTGCTGGCCATACCAACGGCGTGTATCTCTGTGTTGGGAGATTTGCTCGAAAGTATGGTGAAAAGGCACCGAGGCGTTAAGGATAGTGGCTTGCTTTTCCCTGGTCATGGCGGTGTCTTAGATAGAGTTGACGGAATCACTGCTGCTGTACCGGTATTTACGTTGATGATACTGGTGTTAGGTATCGGTATTTCGGCACTCTAAACCATCATCTCTGACTCTTTTGATTTGCTGAAAGTGATTCGGCAGACAATTATTGAGTCGAGGCGACTGTGGTTGAATCATGGATGGAATGCGAGTTTACTGCTGTTGTTAAGCACCAAAAGTTACATTGAGTGTGTAAAGATTAAACCAAGGATGCGTTGATCGAATGTTTAAGTAAGTCATTTAAGGTTTTGCATTATGCAGCAGATTACAGTTTTAGGTTCAACAGGTTCCATCGGCTGCAGCACGCTAGATGTCATCAAGCGACATGAACAGCGGTATCAAGTTTTCGCACTAACAGCTCACTCAAGTGTCGATGCGTTGGTTAAACAATGTGTTGAGTTTAAACCTCAATACGCAGTCATCAGTGACGGCACCCGTCTCGATGAACTACAAGCTAAGTTATCGGCGAGTGGTTGCGGTTCTCAAGCGTTGGCCGGCCTTGACGGGTTGGTGTTTGTCTCTCGGCATGAAGACGTCGACACTATTGTCTCTGCCATTGTTGGCTCTGTCGGTTTGTTTCCGACGATGGCCGCCGTTAAGTCTGGCAAAAAGATCCTCTTAGCCAATAAAGAATCTTTAGTTATGGCTGGTAAAGCGTTTATGGACGCTGTTAAAGACCATAACGCAACCTTGCTGCCTCTCGACAGTGAGCACAACGCCATTTTTCAATGCCTGCCGCAGAGCTATCAAACTCTTCACGGTGCGGGTGTTGAGAAAATACTCCTAACCGCGTCTGGCGGACCTTTCCGTTCATACCCTGTCGACGAGCTTAAATTTGTGACCCCTGATCAAGCTTGTGCGCACCCAAATTGGTCTATGGGGCGAAAAATTTCGGTGGATAGTGCCTCAATGATGAACAAAGGTTTAGAGTTCATCGAAGCGCGCTGGATGTTCGATGCGCAAGTCGATCAAATTCAGGTGGTTATACATCCTCAGAGTGTGATTCATTCCATGGTCCAGTACGCAGATGGTTCTACGTTGGCTCAGATGGGAAATCCTGACATGCGCACGCCAATTGCGCATGCATTAGCGTGGCCACAACGTGTACAATCGGGTGTAAAACCGCTCGACCTTTTCTCTGTGGCGCGATTAGATTTTGAAGAACCAGATTTTGAGCGATTTCCGTGTTTGCGCTTAGCGATGACGGCTGCAAGAGAAGATTCGACACTTGCTGCGGTCATGAACGCAGCCAATGAAATAGCGGTGGATGCATTTTTGAATAATGCCATCCGTTTTACTGAAATAGCGACGGTTGTAGAGAATACAATGTCGAAGGTGGCGTCACCGGTAACTACCGACCTTGAAGAGATTGTGGCGATTGATTCCGAAGCTCGAGTGGTTGCTAAGAGTTTAATCACGCGTTGATTAATAGTAAGTTAATTTTTCTGGTGCAATACTAGGTAAGCGAGCCGCCAACGTCATTGCGGTGAGTGCAGCGACTATTGACACTTAAGGGCCCGTGATGGGCTTTTTAGATATCAGGCGCGTACCAAGCATGGCTATGATTAAGAGTGTTGGCGTAGAAGGCGCTAACTACGCTAGCTAACGAGGATAGGAAGCTGAAAGCGGAAAGTAAGAAACTTTCAGGCAATTACGCAGCCACATAGTAGGTGCTGAAATAGACAGTGCTTGATGGAGCGCCTTTTGCTCGGGCAACATTGAAAATAATCTGCGGGTTTTAATCAAAGAACTCGACAGCGCTTGTATCCGGGATAACAACGTACAATTTATTAAAACGTACAACCCATTAAATTGGAATTGAGAATAAATTTGTAATGACACTCTTTTGGTTTTTAGTTGCATTAGGGGTATTAGTTACTTTCCACGAATTCGGCCATTTTTACATTGCCCGGCGTTGTGGCGTCAAAGTAGAGCGATTTTCTATAGGTTTTGGTAAGCCTTTAATTCGCTGGTACGACAAACTCGGTACAGAATACGCGATTGCGGCCATTCCATTGGGTGGCTATGTCAAAATGTTGGATGAACGCCAAGGGCCCGTCGAAGCGGCGGAGCTGTCAAACGCTTTCACACAGAAGTCGGTTTGGGCAAGAATCGCAATTGTTGCTGCCGGTCCCATAGCCAACCTGATTTTAGCAATCATTTTATTTTGGGCTGTCTTCTTAACTCCTCAAACCTACCTGGCGCCAATTATCGGTGATGTCACGCCAAGCAGTGTTGCAGAGAGTGCTCGTCTAGAATCAGGTCAAGAGATTATTTCCATCGATGGCGAACCGACACCCACCTGGGAAGCGGTCAATCATGCGCTTGTACGACGTTTGGGTGAGTCGGGCGAAATTGTGTTTGAGACCAAGTACTCAGACTCAGACTTGGAATATCAGTCCAGCACTTATCTGAACGAATGGCTCAAAGGTGCCAGTGATCCCGACCCAATTGCAGGGGTGGGTATCGAAATTTTTCGACCGCAGGTTGAACCTGTAGTCGGTAGCGTTCAAGAGAATTCTCCCGCATTTAAAGCAGGAATCGAAATTGACGACCGCTTTGTCGCTTTGGATGGAGAGCCTATCAGTGATTGGAATGCTTTTGTGGAATACGTTTCCACCCGTCCTAATGAATTGATTCGCTTTACCGTTGAGCGAGATGGTCAGTTGATCGATCTAGACATCGAACCTGAAGCTGTCAATGATCAAGGTAAGACCATTGGCCGTATCGGCTTTTCACCCTATGCGCCATCTTGGCCCGAAGGCACTGTCAGAAAGCGCTCTTTTTCGGTGGGTGAAGCATTTGTCGAAGGTGTGGTAAAAACCTGGGAAACCAGTGGCGTTGTTTTATTGTCTTTGAAAAAGCTGATTGTTGGCGAGATATCCACCAAGAGTCTGAGTGGTCCGTTAACCATTGCTAAAGTGGCGGGTGATTCGGCAGAAGCGGGTTTTGTCTACTTTTTGAAAATGCTCGGTTTATTGAGCGTGAGCTTGGCGATATTTAACCTGTTGCCAATTCCAGTTTTAGATGGCGGCCACCTTACTTACTACATCATCGAAGCGATAAAGGGCAAACCTCTGTCTGAGCGTGTCCAAGCCATTGGTTACCGCTTGGGGTTATTTGTTGTTGCTGGTGTAATGATTTTGGCTTTCTACAACGATTTAGTTCGTCTGTTTCAAGGTCAATTGTTTAATCTTCCCGTTTAAAACCGTTATTTTGGATAAGTTCTTTATAATTTAAGGGCTTCTATAGTGATAAATTGCGCAACAGATGCCCAATTTTAAATTAATTATTTCCTAATTAAGTCGTATATGAATCGTTCTATTTTTCCTGTCGCTGTTTGTGTTTCCATGTTTTCGGCCTCTGTGTTTGCCGAAACATTTCGTGTTGATGATATTCGAGTACAAGGACTGCAGCGTGTTTCCGCTGGAACAGTTTTCTCAGCGCTTCCGGTTCAAGTAGGCGATACAGTCGAAGAACTCGACATCCAAGAGCTGAGTCGTTCACTGTTTAGAACAGGTTTCTTCGAAGACATTGCCATTGGCAAAGACGGCAACGTACTGGTGATTGCCGTCCAAGAACGACCTGCCATCAGTTCCATTACGATCGAAGGCAACAAGGCCATCAAAACCGAAGACTTACTCGTTGGTTTGAACGATAACGGCCTTTCTGAAGGACAAATTTTTAAGCGTGCAACCCTAGAAGGTTTAACCCAAGAGTTGGAGCGTCAATACGTCGCTCAGGGTAGATACAGCGCCAGCGTTGACGCAGATGTTATCGAATTGCCACGCAACCAAGTTCAACTGATCATCAATGTTGATGAAGGTAAAGTTGCGAAAATTAAGCACGTAAATATTGTTGGCAACGAGAAGTTTTCAGATAAAGAGCTGTTGGAATTATTTGAACTCGGCCCAGCAGGACGATTTGACTGGTTTACCAGCAAGAACAAATACGCAAAAGAGCGCCTGGCCGGTGACTTGGAGCGACTAGAAAGCTATTACCTTGACCGCGGTTATCTCAAGTTTAGTGTCGACTCCACGCAAGTATCACTGAGCCCCGATAAAGAATCCGTTTATATCACGGTAAATATCACCGAAGGTGATGTCTACACCGTCAGCGAAGTTGATTTAGCGGGTGATTTGGTCGTTGACGAAAATATCATTCGTCGTTTGATTTTAATGAGAGAAGGTCAGAGCTTCTCGCAAGTCCTAATGACCACAACTTCAGAGTACATCACTCGTCGACTGGGCAACGAGGGTTATACCTTTGCGGAAGTTCGCGGAATTCCAGAGCGAGATGACGAAGATAACACCGTTAAAGTTACCTTTTTTGTTGATCCTGGCCAGCGAGCCTATGTTCGTCGCATTGAGTTTAGGGGCAACACCAGAACATCCGATGAAGTACTTCGCCGAGAAATGCGTCAGATGGAAGGCGGCTCTGCTTCCACGGCTGCAATCGAGCAATCTAAAGTTCGATTGGAGCGTCTCGGGTTTTTCAAGCAAGTAGACGTTGACACCCAAGAGGTTCCGGGCAGCGCTGATTTGGTTGATGTTGAATACACCGTTGAAGAACAGCCTTCAGGCAGCGTTGGTGCAAGCCTCGGTTTTGCTCAAGGCACAGGTTTAACGCTCGGTGCCAATGTGCAACAAGACAACTGGTTTGGATCGGGTAAATCCGTTGGCTTCTCTCTAAGTCGAAGCACGTTCCAAACGTTATACAGCTTTAACTACAACGATCCATACTTCACCGCCGACGGTGTTAGCCGTGGTTTCAGTATCTTTTTGCGTGAGCGTGACTTTAACGAGTTCAACGTTTCGAGCTTCACCACCGATTCCTACGGTGCAACCGTCAACTTTGGTTATCCAACCTCTGAAATTTCTCGCATCAGCTATGGCTTTGGTTTCAGTAATATTTCCATCGAAACCGGAAGCTTCGCGGTTCAGGAGATTCAGGCAAGCCCTCGATTGTTTGAAAACGATGACTTTGTTCAAGCCTACATCACGCAAGAACAGCTCGACCAAATTAACGATATTCAAGATGACCTCGTCGATGATTTAAACGGTGACGGAATCATTGATGCCAGTGAGCAAGCGGCGTTTGATTCAGGCAGTGAAACAACCAACGGGGTTGTCGATCCCTACGACTATCTCGGTGAAGCCATCAGCTTCCAATTGGGCGACGATGTTCTTGTTGATAGCCCAGAGGGTTTTGTCGATCAAAACGGCGATGACTTCAATATGTTTTCGTTCACGTTGGGCTGGAGACAATCAACCCTTAACCGAGGCCGATTGGCGACTCGTGGTGCTTCTCAACAACTCTCGTTTGAAGTTACTGCGCCGGGCAGTGATCTAGAGTTTTTTAAACTCACCTATAACGCCCAATACTTCAAACCACTAACGCGTGATTTAACCCTGCGTTTACGCACCGAATTAGGCTATGGCGATGCCTATGGCAATACCTCAGATTTGCCGTTTTTTGAGCACTTCTTTGCCGGTGGTTTTGGCTCCGTTCGTGGATTCGAACGCAACAGCTTAGGACCGCGAAGTTCGCCTGCCTTCCGATACGACACAGTTGCTCTAACTGGTGTTGATCTAGACGGTGATGGCGACGCAGATGATCTCGATAATTTTGCTTACATCCTCGATGAAGAAACCGGGCAATTAGCAAATACCCAAATCACCCGTGATGACGATGCCTTCGGTGGTAACGTAAAAGTTGAGTTCGGCGCGGAAATCTTATTCCCACTGCCTTTCATTAAAGATCAGAGAACCTTGCAATCTGCGTTCTTTGTTGATGCCGGTAACATCTTTGATACCGATTGTGGTCCACTGCAAGAAAACTGCTCCAACGTTGACCTAGACAAGTTGAGTGCTTCTGTAGGTATAGGCCTAACTTGGATTACAGGCTTTGGTCCGTTAACGTTCAGTATCGCCAAGCCTATTCAAGAACAAGAAGGCGATGAAACCGAGTTCTTCCAGTTCTCTTTGGGTAACACGTTCTAAAAGCCTTTGTGGCTTCTACCGAATTCAAAGCCTGGTAATCACTGGGTTTTGAACAGTAGCGGTCACGCAGTTGTTTTAAAAATAGGTGGTCTTCATAGCAAAACCACTCGTTATTCGAAATTTTATGAATAAATTTCAATAAAGAGTGGAAACTTGCATGCTTCAAAGGTCATAATGCCGCCCGGCTTTATGCCTTTGAATACGGCATTCCAATACACGCTCAATCCAACAGTTTTGTTGCATGACAAGATTACTCCTAATGTGTAATCGACGCTGTGCTCGTAAGTTGGTAATCAGCTTGTAAAATCTTTGTTTAATAAGATGCCAAACAATGGAAGGTATCTGAGAAAGGTTGAACGCTGTCGTAAGAAAAGAATCAGATAAATACTGGCGTTAAGAGTTTTTACTATAACTTTTAACTGGCGTAAAACTAGGAGCTTTACTTGTGTTGAATTTGAAAACTGTTTCTGCTTTTGTCATTTGTGCATTCATGTCTGCTTGGGTAAATGCCCAAGATAAAGTGGCTGTATTTAACTTTGAAAGAGCCATTTTAAGTACTGAAGCTGCTAAAAAAGCGAGCGCTGCATTAAACGCGGATCCTGAATTTGCCGCTTTGCAAGCGCGCTACGAAGGTTTAGTGGCTGAGCTGCAAGGTTTGCGCGAAGAGCAACAAACCAAAGGAATTACTTGGAATGCAGAGCAACAAACCGAGCATCGCAAACAAGTAGAATACAAGCGTGCGGATTTAGAGCTTGCTCAAAAGAAATTACAAGCTGAGCAAAACGCTGCGGTACGCGGTTTACTGCAAGAATTTGAAGAAAAAACAAAAGCTGCTTTGAACGAAGTTATCGCATCTGAAGGTATTTCAATCGTTCTTAACGCATCTCAAGCGTATTACGCAGATGCTAATGCAGATATTACAGCTAAAGTGACTGATAAATTAAATAAGTCGAACTAAAAGCTGTTGTATTGATTGGGTCAAATACGATTAATGTTACTTGGTAAACTTGCGCAGTCTATCGGCGCGGCAGTTGAAGGTGATGACAATATAGAGATCACCGGGATCGCGCCTTTAGCAACAGCCAATAAAACGCAGATCGCATTCATTGCTCGTAAAGCGTTTATCGATCAGTTATCTACAACATCGGCAGCGGCTGTCATCTTAACCAGAGAAGTCGCTGACAGTTCGCAATACGTAGGTAATAAACTGATTAGCGATAATCCTTATTTGGCTTACGCTAAAGCAACGCGTTTTTTTGATCCTTTTCCATCCAAAGCCGAAGCGTTTATTCACCCTAGTGCAACGGTTGCACCAAACGCAACCATTGGTGAGCGTGTTTATATCGGTGCGAATACCGTCATTGAGGACCATGTTGTCGTCGGTGACGAAACTCAAATTGGTTCGGGTTGTTTTATTGGTCAAGGAACAACCCTTGGAAAAAATTGTTTACTCCATTCTAATGTCAGTGTTTACCATGACGTTGATATTGGTGATCGAGTCATATTACACAGTTTTGCGGTTATCGGTGCTGACGGATTCGGCTTTGCTCCCAGCTCAGAGGGTTGGGTGAAAATACATCAACTCGGTGGCGTGAGCATTGGAGATGATGTAGAAATCGGATCAGCAACTGCGGTTGATCGTGGCGCCTTAGGAGACACCGTTTTAGAAGACGGGGTAAAACTCGATAACCACGTGCATATTGCTCACAATGTTTCTATTGGGAAAAATACTGCATTTGCGGCAATGTCAGGCGTTGCAGGAAGTACAAAAATTGGTGCTAATTGTACGGTTGCGGGGATGGTTGGCTTCGCCGGGCATCTGACTATTGTGGATAACGTCCACTTTACTGGAAAAACCATGGTTTCATCAGACGTTTTAGAACCAGGTGTCTATTCTTCCGGTGTACCGCTTCAACCGGCTAATGTTTGGCGAAAAAATGCCATTCGCTTAGGCAAGCTGGATGAGTACGTTCGAGTGCTAAATCGATTAGCGAAAAAATTAAACGATTAAAGATACAACCAATGGTAATCACCATTGTTAAAACAGTAAGGCCAAAAAGAGATGATGGACGTAATTGAAATTCGTAAATACTTGCCGCACCGCTACCCATTCTTGCTCGTTGACCGAGTGGTAGAATTGGTACCTAACGAGTCGATCATCGCTTATAAAAATATTTCTGCCAATGAAGATATTTTTAATGGCCACTTCCCTCAATTACCAATCTTTCCTGGCGTCATGATCATCGAAGCGCTCGCTCAAGCTTCTGGTGTGTTGGGTTTTAAATCATTGGAAAAAACCCCAGATGATGGCTCCCTCTACTTGTTTGCTGGTGTTGATAACGTGCGCTTCCGTCGCCAAGTAACACCAGGTGATCGCTTACAGCTTGAATCAAAAGTTGTTTCGGTTAAACGTGGGATTTGGAAATTTGATTGTCAGGCAACTGTCGATAATGAACTTGCGTGTTCATGCGTTATCATGTGTGCTGATCGTAGAGTTTCATAAACCATAGTTATTATTCGGAAATTCCTGTGAGTTTAATCGACCCACGAGCCATTATTGATCCTCGTGCAGTAATTGGCGAAAACGTTACGATAGGTCCTTGGTCCATCATTGGACCCGATGTTGTGCTTGGAACCGGGACCATTATCGAATCGCATGTCATTATTAAAGGCCCGACCACCATTGGTAAGAACAATCGGGTCTACCAATTCTCAACCCTCGGTGAAGATACGCCAGATTTAAAATACAAAGGCGAACCGACCACGCTAACCATTGGTGATAACAACATCATCCGTGAGGGCGTGACCATTCACCGTGGTACTGTTCAAGATCGTGGTGATACCCGTATTGGCAACAACAACCTGATCATGGCTTATGCCCATATCGGTCATGACAGCGTGATTGGCAATCACTGTATTTTGGTGAATAACGCAGCCCTTGCCGGTCACGTAGTGATTGAAGACTGGGCAATTCTGGGTGGGTTTACCCTGGTTCATCAATTTTGCACCATTGGTTCTCACTGCTTTACTGGTATGGGCAGCGCCATTGGTAAAGACCTTCCAGCTTACGTCATGGCTAACGGTAATCCAGCGGGTGCTAAAAGTATCAATGCAGAAGGCCTTAAGCGCCGTGGTTTCAGCAAAGAAGAAATTGCCGCAATCAATAAAGGCTTTAAATTGATTTATCGAAGAGGTCTCACTGTTGATGAGTCTCTGAAAGAACTATCAGTTTTGGCCGAATCCTTTTCTGTTATCAATCCTCTCATTGAATCCTTGAAAACCTCCAGCAGAGGAATTCTGCGTTAATCATGTCCAGACCTTTACGGATTGGAATGGTGGTTGGCGAGGCATCTGGCGATATTCTCGGTGCAGGATTAATGCGCGAGATAAAGCTTAGAAATCCGAATGCGACTTTTGAAGGTATTGGCGGCCCTAAGATGATTGCCAAGGGATTCAACAGTCATTTCGACCAAGAACGTTTGGCGGTAATGGGGTTTGTTGAACCATTTAAGCGCCTGCCTGAATTGTTGAATATCCGCAAAAGCATTATTGAGCGATTTCAAGCTGATCCACCGGATGTTTTTATTGGTATTGATTCTCCCGATTTTAATCTCACCATTGAAGAAAAATTAAAATCATCTGGTATTAAAACCGTGCATTACGTCAGTCCTTCTGTGTGGGCTTGGCGACAAGGTCGAATTAAAAAGATTGTTCGAGCTTGCGATTTAATGCTGACGTTATTTCCGTTCGAAGCGGATTTTTACCGTGAACATAATGTTGCCGTAAAGTTTGTTGGGCACCCGTTAGCTAACGAATTATCTGACGACCAGGACACGAAAGCAGCGTGTTCTCTTCTCGGTTTAGACCCCAACAAACAAACACTGGCGATTATGCCGGGCAGCCGCGAGAGCGAAGTTAGGTTAATTGCTCCGGCATTTCTTGATTGTGCGCAAACACTTGCTGAGCAGCGATCAGATCTACAATTTATTGTTCCTGCGGCAAACGAAAAGCGCTACAAACAACTTACCGAGTTACTAAAAAATTACCCAAATCTACCAATCACCTTGGTTTTGGGTGATTCTAAGACGGTAATGACCGCATCAGATATTCTTCTGATTGCTTCTGGTACAACCAGTTTAGAAGCCATGCTGCTTGGAAAGCCAACCATCATTGGTTACAAAATGGCATGGTTAAGTTTTAAAATTATGTCATCGCTAGCAAAGATTAAGTACATCGGTTTGCCGAATTTGCTGGCTAACAAAGCACTTATGCCGGAATTCATCCAAGACAAACTCATTGCTGATGATCTGGCCGAAGCAGTCTTAAAAATCTTGGACGATGATGCCTACTGCGCATCTATAAAAAAAGAGTTCTCAGAGCTTTCTTCACAACTCAGACAAAACGCCAGCTTACAGGCCGCCAACGCAGTGTTTGATTTAATTGAGGCAAAATCATGAAGCATGAACCTTTTGTATCAAGTTATCGCGGTGAATTGTTGGCAGGGGTTGATGAAGTAGGTCGAGGGCCTCTGGCGGGAGACGTAGTAACTGCGGCCGTGATTTTAGATGCTAATAACCCAATTGCTGGCTTGGCCGATTCCAAAAAATTAAGCGAGAAAAAACGCGAGCTGTTGTTTGATGAAATTATGGCAAAAGCCAAATCCGTCAGTATCGCGCGTGCCAGCATTGATGAAATTGATGAGCTGAATATCTTGCAAGCCAGTTTAGTCGCAATGCACAGAGCCGTTGATGGATTGTCCGTACGACCTGAGCATGTCTTGGTGGATGGCAATAAAATTCCGAAATGGAACTATTCCAGCGAAGCTGTAGTGAGTGGCGATGCCCGAGTTGAATGTATTGCTGCGGCTTCAATTATTGCGAAAGTTACCCGCGATCGAGAAATGGTCGAGTTTGATAAGGTCTATCCGGGTTATGGTTTTGCTGGACACAAAGGTTACCCTACCAAAAAGCATCTGCAAGCCATCACTGATTTGGGTATTTGTCCTATTCATCGAACGTCTTATGGTCCGGTGAAAAAACTCCTTTCGCAGTAACAATGGGTTTATCATTCAGTTCTGTAAATGTTCTAATCATCTGAATTGGCCAAAAACTGGTATCAATAAACTCGACTATTAATCGCAACAATTAATCCGAGTAACATTGAGTCGTTTATGGAGTCAGATTCCCACTTAGATAGCAATTACCCAAAGCAATCAAAAAGTTTGAACCGTGTTGATTTGCCTAGAATCATACTCGTTTCGAACAGAGTTCTGTTGCCTGAAAAAAATAAAAAAAGATCTAAGCTTGGTGAAGAAATCAGTCCTGAATTACAACTGGCGGAAGTGTTCGATAACAAAGCGCTAGACCCTGAGCTAGAGTCGATAACGAATAATAATGACGATAAAGAGAGCAAGTCTTTTAAACGTGAAATTAATCGTTATTACCAATCGTTAAAAAATTCTCGTTATGTAAAAGCCGTAAAAAAGATAGATGATTTTGAAGTCGACATTATTGAAACTGAAAATCATCAACAGTATCTGTCTCAAGTAATTGATGAGCAAGACGCAAATGGGCTTTCTTGGCTGTTTTGGATTCACGGAAATAACCAAACTTTGGAAGCTAGCCTAGAAACTTGCTTTACCTTTCAAAAAACGTTTCCCGTTAACATTGTTCTTTTTGCCTGGCCTTCTCGGTCTTATAATCCAAAATCGCTTGCACATCTGTTATTTTCCGCCATCACTATGGTGCATCCGGCAACGAGAATATTGTCTCGGATGTCATTAATCAAAGCGGTTTATGAGCGCTATCGCCAATACAGAGTTGCCAGAAAGTTAGCCATAAAAACGACTCAACAGCTAACAGACGCCTACCAGTTATTAGTTAATCATTTATTTTCAAAGTTAGAGAAAAAATCCGTATCTTGTAACTTATTGGTGCACAGCTTAGGTCACTATTTATTGACGCAGACATTTGCGCCCAAAGAAAAATATGCGGGTTTTCAGTTCGATAACGGATTATTTCATCAAGGTGATATTGAGTTTAATGAAGGAGCTGAATGGATCTCAAGCTGTAAGCTGGTAAAACAAAAGTACATTACCATCAATAGAAACGATTACGCGCTGTATTTTTCAGGATTATGCAACAATCGATTCAAGTACAGCCAAGCTCGAACTCGCCTGGGAAACAGTTCTTTAGCGAGCAATGATCACTGCACCATTATTGACTTTACTAACGCTAAAGGGATTGGTGTTAGCCATGATATTCTCTGGAGCAACACGTTAGAGTCGGATTACCTACGCACTTTAAACAATGTATTTGTGTGCTGAATTTCTTAGGTAATTTACGGTTTATTAGCCGAAGCTATTATTATCAATTCCGTGTTTGGTTCAGTTTCTAACAATTTTTTATAGTCTATTCTATAAGAGATTGTCCCTTCGATAATTCATTAAATTTTCCATTTAGCGCAACGGTCGATTGTCATGAAGCTGAGTGTTAAGCAAAAAATGCTGATGGTAATGGTGCCAACTCTCACCGTAGTATTGTACTTTGCTATTTCAAAAATTGTTGATTTAAGTAATCAAACCACTGACGCAAAGCGAGCATTGGAATTCGTTGAATTCTCCGCTGTGAGTAGCTTGTTGGTGCATGAATTACAGAAAGAACGAGGCGCTTCTGCCGGTTTTCTGGGATCTAATGGCTACAGCTTCGGACAAATATTAGCAAAGCAGAGAACAGAAACCGATAAAAAACTGACTGATTTTAGAGGTTTTACCAAAAATTTTGGCTCTCATCTTAACAATCATGAAGGTGTAACTTCACTTATATCTGCGCTTGAAAACGAGTTCTCTCAACTCAACAAAATAAGGTCACGTGTCGATCAATTAGATATTGGTAATAAAGAGGCTCTGGGTTTCTATACCAATATCAACAGCCATCTTCTGACAAGTCCGGGTATTGCTTTGGCTGATACAAAGCAAGCTGATATAAGAATTCAATTGGCTTCTTATTATGAGTTTCTTCAAGGAAAAGAACGAGCCGGTATAGAGCGAGCAGTGCTTTCTAATGCGTTGAGCCAAAACAGTTTTCCCGAAGGTATGTACAAAAAATTCGTCACCTTAGTGGCGGATCAAAACAGTTATTTTTCTAGCTTTTTGGTGTATGCCTCGGACTCAGAAAAACAAGCGTACCAAAATGTGTTAAGCAGTGAAGTATCAGAAAAAATAGAAGAAATTCGTGGTCGTGCGTTTGAATATGATCTATCGAACGACTCTGTAGAATGGTTTAATCTTGCCACACAACGTATTAATTCTCTGAAAAAGATAGACGATGCTATTTCGAATAATACGGCTGAATTTGCTCGGACCGTGGTTGATAATACGATAACCAGTTTTTGGTTAACCATCGCTGTTACGAGTGTTGTTCTCAGTTTCCTGGTGTATTTCAATTTTAATTTGGTGAAAGATATTCATCGCCAAATTGAATTGATATTAATCACCATTAAAAACGCATCGAATAAAAATCTAAAAAAACGCGTCGATATTGATTCGAATGATGAATTTGGTTTGATTGCCGAGAATTTAAATCAGATGTTGACTGAATTGTCGAAATCCATGTCAGTGATCTTGAGTTCCAGCGAACAGCTGGCCATTGCGTCCGGTCAGATATCCACATCGGTCAACCTTGATGCCCAATCATTACATCAGCAGCAGCAAAATGTCTTGCAAATGGTCGATTCCATCGAGCAGATGTCGGATTCTATTCAAAGAGTTGAAGATTCCATTAATGAGACAACTGAATCCGTCGTTAAGGCAGAATCGTTGGTGGTTGAAAGTGACCAGTTGGTTGTCAATTCCAGTGATAATATTTCTGCGGTTTCCAATCGAATTGCGTCGGTATCCAGTACGATTGAAGAACTCCATGAAAGCAGTTCAAATATCAACAGTATTGTCGATGTGATTAAGAGTATTGCTGAGCAGACCAATCTGCTTGCGCTAAATGCGGCCATAGAAGCTGCTCGTGCAGGTGAGCAGGGCAGAGGCTTTGCTGTTGTTGCCGATGAGGTTCGTTCACTGGCAAAAAGAACTCACGAGTCAACGTCTGAAATTGAAGTCATGGTCAGTAAGTTTCAAGAAGACAGTAATAACGCGTTTAAAGAAATGTCAGAATCGAGAGAATTGGTAGATCAAAGTGTTGGTAAAGCCAAAGAGGTTCAAGAGTCACTCTCTCGTATTGTTGCTTCTATAGAAGAAGTGAGAGGCATGTCAGCGGATATTTCCTCAGCAATTACCAGCCAAGTTCAAGTCGGCCACAGAATTGCCAATGACGCTCGCGAAATAGAGTCTGCTTCTAAAGTAATATTGGAGCGAGGTCAGCAAGTTACAGAATCCACTCAAGAGCAAGCGCATCTGGCGGGGTCGTTAGAATCGATGGCTCGTAAGTTTTCTATTTAATTATTGTCCAGTTGGTTGGTTTGAATTTTGAGGCGGGAAAAAGCCAGAAAAACTTGTGCGAAATAAAAAATAGTATTATTGGAAAACCGTTAAAATCGCCTCCCTGCGATTTTAATAATAAGATTAATCGTGTTTTACCGGGATTAATCGTCGTGAACGCTGTTCATTTAACAAAAGTAACATCGACAAAATAAATAGAATACCGGTTGATGCACTTGTAGTATTTAATTCGGGCACAGGAGTAACGCCCACAAACGTGTCTGCACCGAACAATACCCACGAGTCGAGAAGGCCATCGCTGGAATCGGCAATCGAGAATTCAGCGGTGTGTACGCCAGCATCCAAACCGCTCACCTGAAACGTTAGCAGATTGGTGAAGCCGTCAATATTAGTGTCAAATACGTTGGCAGTGTTGTCGACGAATAGGTCCGAATTTAGGTCTCTATTGATTGAGTTGACAGAAACTGCGTTACCATCGGGTAATACCGCCTGATTAACACCGTCAATTGAAAATAGGAATGCATCATTAAATTGCGTGTTAACGAATTCGTTGTATTCTTCTGAACCAAATACGAGACTGAATATTAAATCCCCTCCAAATGAGTTATTGATCTCAAAATCAAAAGATAAACTGGCCAAGTCAAAGCTGGGAAAGCCTGAAATTCCTGAAACACTACCGGAACCTGGATTGCCAAAATCCACTGTCGATGGCGCTGCTGTGTTGGGACCAATGGCATTTAGAACTGAACCTGTAGAAAAGATGATGCCGCTATCAATTCCGAATCCACTGGAGATTCCGTCTGAGAAAAAGCCAGATTGTAAGGGGTCGCCAATAAAATTAGCGTCAAATACAGAGACACCCGACCCAACCAGGTTTTCGGCTAATGTAGTTGCGTCATTTTCAAGAGTGACTTGTAAGGCATTGGAATTAAATGGAACTAATAAAATAACTGACAGCGGTAGATGTGTAATAAATCGTTTTAACATTAGAGTCTCCACGTTGAAATCATTGTTAAACGTCGTCCCAAATCGATGATTTCTGGTGCCACTGAACACAAGTGAAAATTCTAATTTTTTATTTCTGGGTAATGACTTATTACGAATGCTCTAATTAGAATTCTCTAAAAGACGTTGATTCTAAAGGTGTGTTTATAAGTTTATGCAGATTGTGCTGGTTGCTGGTTTTTAGTAAATACTAATATTTCGCTAAAATTTAGGAGCGACTGTTAAAATTTAGCACAATAAAATTGGCCGCATAATAATATTTGTTGGTTAAAAAAATGATAAATAATCGCGAAGAGTTATCTTAATAAAGTACTAATAAAGGTGAGTAGAAATTACTGTTTTCTGACATTAAAAATGGTTGATTGGTGGATTTTAATGCCACTGGGAATGCAGTGATAATAAAATAATTATAAAAAATAGTAATGCACTTCAGAATTTAATTTAAGTGACTGTCTGCGTTAAATGACAAGTCAATTTAAATCACCGTGATGCGGAGTAGGAAAGGATAGGTTTCTGACGGTTATTACTGATTATTGAATTGTGAATAACTCTCTTTACAAGAAAGCTGCAGACAGGAAATGTAGGGAATAGTTTCAAACACCATTGTCTCATTTTCTAGAACATACTGTTTGATACTTTGATATTTTATAGGTTATCTAATTCTTTCTATCATTGCTGCCAACATTAGGTGTTTGCTGAATCTGTATGTGACAGCGATGTTTCAGAATTCACAACATACGTCGCTTTCGTTAGCGATTCGTACCTAATTTTATCGATTGATTAAGAATTTGGCGGCATTGGCAACCTTTATAAGGTGTATGTCGCTTAATTTCAATTCTTGACGTTAATTTCACATGTGAATAGGGCATTGTCCTGGAGAAGAATATGGCAGAGTTTACTCTTTATAATCATGAAACCTCACCAGAAGAATCCAAACCTTTACTGGATGCGGCACTTCAGAATTTTGGTATGGTGCCAAATCTAGCGGCAGTGCTTGCTGTATCCCCAGAAACGCTTGAGTGTTATCAAATGATGCACGCAAAATTCCAGGAAACCAGCTTTTCACCAGAAGAGTTAACTGTGGTTTGGATGACCATCAATGTTGAAAACGAGTGTCACTACTGCGTTCCTGCACATACTGCGATCGCCAATATGATGAACATTGATCAAGCGATTATCGAAGGTTTACGCAATAAAACCCCATTGCCGGATGCCAAGCTAGAAACCTTGCGCGACACTACCCTTGCGATCATGAAAACCCGCGGAGCCTTGTCTGAAGAGCAGTTCACTAAGTTTTATGATGCCGGTTACGGTAACAAACAAGCGATTGAAATCTTGTTGGGCTTGGCGCAAAAGACCATCAGTAACTTCACCAATCATTTAGCAAAAACTCCAGTTGATGAGCCTTTTGCCAAATTTGCTTAAGTTATAGTTCATAAAAAAGCCGCTAGTTAGCGGCTTTTTTTGTGGCAGGTCTTTTTATCTTGTCGCTTTAGGCAAGCTGGTTTCTGAGTCGAAGACCACCCGCTTTTTTGTTTTCAGACATCAACAACAAAATACTGATTAAGAAAATAATCGCCAATGACGCGCCACGGGCACTGAGTTCAGGGACTTGCACTGGCTCAGGGTCAGTTACGAAAGCAGTGAAAAATGCAAAGCTATCGCCTCGATCATCAAACCCGTCAGCAATTCTAAATTCAGCTGTGTGGACACCAGCATCAAGCCCATTGACGTCAAATGTTAATATCTGGGTTAATCCATTGGCCTCAGTCGGTAATACTGTTGCTGGTTCACCGTTGTCAATGAAGCTTCTAGCTCTAGAGTTACGGTTAATTGAAGCGGTAGAAATATTATCTCCGTTAGAGAATTGAGATTGATTTACGCCATCAATTGAAAAAGAAAATATGTCGTTTTGTCGGAAAGGCGGGAAATCGCGATATTCCTCAGATCCAAAAATTAACGCAAATTCTATATTTCCACCGATGTTGTTATCAAATTGAAAATCAAACGATAAAGTTGCTGCATCAAAAGTAGGTTCACCGATGGTTTCAGATAAAAAATCTGATCCTGGATTACCAAATGAAGTGCTAGCAAAAAAACGGTTATTGCTGAGATCAACGGCATCAACTGTTGAGCCAGTCGATAAAACTACTCCCGATCCTATTCCAAAATCAGTAAGAAATGTGTTGTTGTCAACGTAAGTACCGGATTGAAGATCATTTCCTGTAAAGTTAGCATTAAAAGTAGAAATGCCTTGGTCAAAAAGGCTGAAAGCTAATGTGTCAGCACTGGCTTCGTTGTCTAGATCAATTGAAAAGGCTTGGGTGTTCAAACTGAAGGCCATGCCCATAGTAACAAGCGTTGCAATACCTAATTTTTTAAATTCCATTGAGTTCCCTCCTGGAAAATTCATTAATTGAATTTTATAAAGATGGTGTGCTTGTGTTGGAAATAAATAGTTATTCCTAAAGCTGTTCAATAGTATCAACGTTCAATTGCTTCTCTATCATTTAATTCGCCTCAAGTTGATTTTTTACAATAGTGAGGAAAATGTATGCGAATATATGGATTTATTTGTCGCATAATTTTTTGTTTTTAGTTTAAGGTTTGTTTTATGTGATAGATTTAAACGACATTACGTATATTCGTATAAGCATTGTTTTGTTTTTATTACTTGACTGTTGTTTCACTTGGAATGGTGTGTCAGTACTGGTTGGCTGGTGGTGTGTGCGTATTTTTGTGTGTTGGTTTTGTGTTTTTGGCTTTTTATTTGAAAAATAATTATAAATAATTTTATTTTTTTGATTTTAATTTTTTATTTTTAATAAATTTTAATGTGTTTTTTAAGTGTTTTGATTTTATTTTTTATTAATATTTTTCAGGTTTTTTATTTTTATTTGAGTGATGCTTGTTAGTGGGTGAGTTTTCACGTTGTCGTTATTAAATTCAGCTATTTATTTTTCACTATAAATTGTTTCCAACGATTGCTCCCGGTTAGCGTCGGATGGCAAAAGTCTTATGATGTTATTGTGTTTGGAATATAATCAACGTTGATGGATGTCGCTCTATTGCTTAGAGCGTTGGTTTTAACTCTTAAACATATAAGGAGAGGTCGTGGCTTTTTCGGCGTTGGCCATTGTCTTGGTTATCACCCAGTATCTTATTTTTGTCTTACTAACGGCCAGAGCGCGTGTACGATACTCCATAAAAGCTCCTGCTACGGTGGGGCACCCGGTTTTTGAACGAACTTACCGCGTTCAGATGAACACCTTGGAGTTGTTGATTATCGTTGTGCCGGGGATTTGGTTAATGGGCTTATTTGTAGATCCCTACTGGCTTTCGCCATTACTCGGCGTATTGTTCGCAGTTGCACGTCTTATCTATTGTGTGACATATATTCGCAACCCAACATCCCGAGGTTTCGGTGTCGCAATGAGTTTTTTGGTGGCCGGGCTATTTATTGTCTGTTCTGCTTATGGTGCAATTGCAGAGATTCTGTACTCTTTAAACCATTGATGGAAATATTGAAATCTATAGGTGCTCTAATTGATGCTGAAAAAATTATTTAAATTTGTTGGCTGCGTGCTGGTGGGTTGTAGCAGTCAAATTAACGCGTTTGAGATTTCTGGCGATGTTCAGCAAGGCGCTGTGCTCATTGGTAAGGCAGACGCTGACGAAGTGATTGTCTACGATGGTAAAGAACTCAAGTTAAGCGAAGACGGTTATTTTGTTGTCGGTCTCGATCGAGATGCGCCGAAGAGCGTGAGTTTCACTGTCAAAAAGCAGGGAACAGAAGAGTCTTACACCAAAGCATTCGATGTAAAACAACGCGAATACCGTTTACAAAAAATTGAAGGGGTTCCCCAATCAACAGTGAGCCCAAACCCCGAACAAGTTGCTCGATCTCGAAAAGAAGCCGCTGCGGCATGGAAAGCTCGCGATCACAATTCTGATTTAACGTTTTTTAAATCGGAATTCCGTTGGCCTTTAACCGGACCGATTACTGGCGTTTATGGCAGCCAACGAATTTATAATGGTGTACCAAAACGACCACATTACGGGGTCGATATCGCTCGTCCAACGGGAACTCGCGTGGTCGCTCCTGCCTCTGGTCAAGTTCGTTTGGCGCACCCAGATATGTTTTTCTCAGGCGGTACTTTGATTGTCGATCACGGTCACGGTCTCAGTTCAACGTTCATTCACTTGAGTAAAATCTTGGTTGAGCCCGGGCAAATGGTTATGGCTGGCGATGAAATTGCTGAGGTGGGCTCAACCGGTCGCTCGACTGGTCCGCATCTCGATTGGCGGATGAACTGGTTTGATAAGCGTGTTGATCCGCAATTGCTTGTCGGACCCATGCCAACTCAGTAAAGTTAGCGCTAATCAGCCGCGAGGCAACACAAAAGTTTGGAAGTTATTATGATTGATAAAAAATTGCTCAGTATTCTCGTTTGCCCTGTAAGCAAAGCGCCGGTTGAGTACAACAAAGACAGCAATGAAATTGTTTGTTGGCAAAGCGGCTTAGCGTACCCCATTCGCGACGACATCCCAGTCATGTTAGAAAGCGAAGCCCGAGAATTGACCGTCGAAGAAAAAGAAGCGCACAAAGCAGCGACCAAAGGGTGATCAATTGAATGCTGAATGTCGCTCTTGCAATAGGCTGCGGCATTCAGATTTTGCCCTTGGGCTAACCATTACCCGTTTTTAAGGAAGAGTCATGAGTGAAACCACCGTATTCGGCAAAATCATTGCTGGCGAGATACCTGCAGAGAAAATCTACGAAGATGACGATTGTATTTGCATCAATGATATTTCGCCCAAAGCGCCAACCCACGTTTTATTAATTCCGAAAAAGCCAATTCCAAAACTGGCAGATGCCACCGCAGAAGACGAAGCTCTCTTGGGGCGGTTAATGCTCAAAGCGGGTGATATTGCCCGACAATTAGGAATCGATGATGCTTTCCGCTTGATTGTGAACAACGGTGAAGGTGGCGGCCAAACGGTGTTTCATTTACACCTTCACATTCTTGGTAACAAAAAATACACAGAAACGGATGGTCTTGGTTTTTAGACTTCTCATTTAATCTGGTATTTCTGTCGTAAGTACATTGAGCGGTTAATCGGTTTAATCGCTCAATGATAAAACCTTCTTTGAATTAAAATTCAGTTTTTTCAGCGAACTCCCGTTTCTCTTCACACTGTCTAATAATTCCTACCTAATAAACGCTTGTCTCTGTTTTAGAGGATCTTGCTTGCTCGAAACATAACAGAGAATTTCTCGGTATTTCAGAAGTCACTTTTCTCACAATGAAAAGCACGGAAAAATTTCGGCAGGTTCGAAAAAGAAAGCCCGTGAACGCTGAGTAATTTTGGAGTTAAGTCTGAGGTTCCTTTATACTAGCTCGCTTTTGCGGGCGAACCGTCAGGGTCGCTAACCCGTAGTCATCATTAAAAAATATGTGATTTTGCATCTGAAAAGTGTAGTTACCTATGAAAAGCGCAGAGATCCGCCAAGCCTTTTTGCAGTTTTTTAACAGCAAAGAACACTCTATTGTACCGTCATCAAGCTTGATACCTGGAAACGACCCAACCTTACTGTTCACAAACGCCGGTATGGTTCAGTTTAAAGATGTTTTTATTGGTGAAGATAAGCGTTCATACACACGAGCGACCAGCTCTCAACGCTGCGTGCGTGCCGGTGGTAAACACAACGATCTAGAAAATGTTGGCTACACTGCCCGTCACCATACGTTCTTTGAAATGCTCGGTAATTTCAGTTTTGGCGATTACTTTAAAGAATCCGCCATCAAATACGCGTGGGAATTTCTTACCAGCAAAGAGTGGATGGCCATTCCTGCGGAAAAGCTTTGGGTAACGGTGTACTCCGAAGACGATGAAGCGTTCGACATTTGGGCAACCCAAATTGGTGTACCAAAAGACAGAATCATTCGTATTGGTGACAACAAGGGCGGACGATACAACTCCGATAATTTCTGGGCAATGGGTGATACCGGTCCTTGCGGCCCTTGTACCGAAATCTTCTACGATCACGGCGAATCTATCTGGGGTGGCCCTCCCGGTTCTCCCGAAGAAGACGGTGATCGATACATTGAGATTTGGAACATTGTTTTCATGCAATTCAATCGCACACCAGACGGGGCGATGAATCCATTGCCAGCGCCGAGTGTCGACACTGGAATGGGGCTTGAGCGCGTCGCTGCGGTAATGCAAGACGTGCATTCAAACTATGAGATTGATCTCTTCCAGAATCTGTTAAACGCGACAGCTGAGGCAACCAATTCAACCGATTTGGAGAATAAATCGCTTCGCGTTATTGCCGATCACCTGCGCTCGTGCGCATTCTTAGTGGTCGATGGTGTATTGCCCTCAAACGAAGGCCGTGGTTATGTCTTGCGTCGAATCATGCGCCGAGCAATCCGCCACGGGCACAAATTGGGTCAAACCAATGCCTTTTTCCATAAGCTTGTTTCAGCACTTGTGAAAGAAATGGGCGAGGCCTACCCAGAGCTTGCTCAAGCACAGGCACAAGTTGAAAAAGTTTTCTTACTTGAAGAAGAGCAGTTTGCGAAAACCTTAGAAAAAGGTATGGCTGTTTTGGAATCCGCGCTTGCACAATTGAGCGGTAAAGAATTAAGCGGTGACGTTGCTTTCACTCTTTATGACACCTACGGTTTCCCGTTGGATTTAACCGCCGACATCATCCGTGAGCGCGATTTGACCATTGATGAAGCGCGCTACGATGAGTTGATGACTCAGCAGCGCGAGATGTCACGCGCGGCGGGCCAATTTAAAGTCGATTACAGCAACGTTGTTCAGCTCGATGGTGCGACCGAATTTTTAGGTTACTCAGAATTAGAAAACTCTGGTGTGGTAACCGCGTTGATTGTTGAAGGTGAATCGAAAGATACTCTTAGTGTCGGCGAATCAGCTGCAATTGTGCTTAACCACACGCCATTTTATGCAGAATCCGGTGGTCAAGTTGGCGATACCGGATTTATTACCAGTGATGGCGCCAAGTTCGAAGTCACCGATTGTACTAAGCAAGGTGCTCATCATTTGCACCACGGTAAATTGCTTGAAGGCGAGATTAAGATCGGCACGGCTGTTACTGCGTCTGTGGATGACTCCATTCGAGCTAAAACCGCGTGCAATCACTCGGCGACTCACTTACTCCACGCTGCGCTGAGAGATGTGTTGGGTGATCATGTCAACCAGAAAGGTTCTCTGAATGATTCGCAAAAACTGCGCTTCGACTTTTCTCACTTTGAAGCCGTAACTCCAGAGCAGCTAAAAACCATTGAACAAATGGTGAACGCACAAATTCGCTCCAACACCGCCGTGGCAACGGAAGTTACCGACATGGAAACCGCAAAAGAACGCGGCGCGATGGCATTGTTTGGCGAGAAGTACGGAGATTCGGTTCGAGTCTTGAGCATGGGTACGGATAATTTCTCGGTCGAGTTGTGCGGCGGAACTCACGTTAACCGCACTGGCGACGTGGGATTAATGAAGATCGTCAGCGAATCCGGCGTTGCCGCTGGGGTTCGACGAATCGAAGCGATTACCGGTGAAGCTGCGTTGGCTTGGGTTGATCAACAAGAATCTTTGTTGTCGGATGTATGTGCACTGCTGAAAACCAAACCCGAAAAAGTGGTTGAGCGCGTCGACACACTCAAGTCTGAACTTAAAGAACTCGAAAAAGCGTTGGCCAGTGCAAAAAGCCAGTTGGCAGCAGCGGGTACCGATGATTTGCTTGCTCAAGCTCGCTCAATCGCCGATATTCAATGTTTGGCCGCTCGGGTTGACGGTGTTGACGCTAAATCTCTCGGCGATATGGTGGACAAGATTCGCGATAAGCTTGGCGATGCAGTGGTTATTTTATTTGGTACAGAAGGTGAAAAAGTAACCTTAATTGCCGGCGTTAGTAAGCCGGTGACCAAAGTGGTTAAAGCAGGCGACCTAATTAAAGAAGTTGCTCCGCTTGTGGGTGGTAAAGGTGGCGGTCGTCCCGATATGGCTCGCGGCGGCGGTACTGACGCTGGCGGTATCGATGCGGCAATCAACCAGGCTTACGAATGGTTGTCTGGCAAAATCATTCAGTAAGAACTTGACGAATTTTTGCCTGTAATAACTTTTTGGTATTAAACAGGTGCTAAACTCGAAAGGTTTGTGACTTTTGCCCATGAAAACAGGTTAACATTTACTTCATATTATTGTTTAATGCGCCCCTTTCGTTTTCCGCCGAAGCATTTATATACCTTGTATATAAGCGTAATCGGTATCGATCGGGCGTTTTCGAGAAAGATCAATGGGCTTATACGTTCAAAAATATGGCGGTACATCAGTCGGTTCTGTCGAAAGAATAGAAGCTGTAGCCGAAAAAATTGCTGGTTTTAAAGCGAACGGTCACGACGTTGTCGTCGCGGTATCAGCGATGAGCGGTGAGACAAATCGTTTACTCGGTTTGGCGGGTGAAATTTCAGAACAACCGGCACCGCGTGAATTAGACGTTTTGGTTTCTACCGGTGAGCAAGTAACCATCGCGTTACTGTGCATGGCGTTACACAAACGCGGTGTAGAAGCTCGATCTTACACCGGTAATCAAGTCAAAATTCTAACCGACAGTGCGCACACCAAAGCGCGTATTCGAAACATTGATATCGAAAACATGCGCGGCGATCTAGAGCAGGGTCGGGTTGTGGTTGTCGCAGGCTTCCAAGGTGTCGACGAAGACGGCAATATCACAACACTTGGCCGCGGTGGTTCTGATACCACCGGCGTTGCGCTCGCTGCGGCTCTCGGTGCCGACGAATGCCAAATTTACACAGACGTCGATGGCGTTTACACCACCGATCCACGCGTGGTTGAAGGTGCTCGACGCCTCGAAAAGATCACCTTTGAAGAAATGCTTGAAATGGCCGGGCAAGGGTCGAAAGTATTACAAATTCGATCCGTTGAATTTGCCGGTAAGTACAAAGTGCCTTTGCGAGTTCTGTCCAGTTTTGTTGATGGTCCTGGCACATTAATTACTCTAGAAGAGGAAGGATCTGCAATGGAGCAGGTAGTTGTTTCTGGAATCGCATTTAACCGCGATGAAGCGAAAGTAACCGTTCTTGGTGTACCCGATACCCCGGGAGCGGCGGCTAAAATTCTTGCACCGATTGGATCTGCTAATATAGAAGTTGACGTAATTGTTCAAAATATCTCAGCAGATAATACAACTGACTTAACGTTTACTGTTCATCGCAACGAAGTTGAAAAAGCGAAGTCTATTTTAGAGACGGTTGCCAAAGAAGTCGGTGCTCGTGAAGTTATCTCTGACTCTAAAGTAGCTAAGGTATCAATCGTTGGTGTGGGTATGCGTTCTCACGCGGGCGTTGCTTCAACGATGTTCGAAGCATTAGCGAACGACAATATTAATATTCAAATGATTACCACCTCGGAAATAAAAATTGCAGTTATTATTGAAGAGCGGTATTTAGAGTTAGCCGTTAGAGCGTTACACTCTGCTTTTGGTTTAGATGCTGATACAGTAACTGAAGATTAATGCAGAAATTTCTTTAATTTTTTAAAGAAAAATCGTTCTATTTAACATTATAAGTGCGCATAAGACGTTATTTTCCTGCCCTGATTAGTAATCTTTTTGTAAAACTGGGCATCGTAGGAGGAAAATAACAAAAAAACTGCTTAATCTTATTGAATGCACAATTTCAGGTCTGTTTCTAAGTATAGGAAGCCCTGCGAACCCCAAACATTGCGATTAATCGGGTTAGGTGAATAGCCGTCAAGAGAAGCCAAATCAACGATAAGCGCTTTCTCTTCGTTAAGCAGGAAGAATAAAGGAGAATACCTATGTTAATTTTGACTCGTCGTATTGGCGAAACTTTAATGGTTGGTGATGAAGTAACGGTTACCGTATTGGGCGTCAAAGGCAACCAAGTTCGAATTGGTGTCAATGCACCCAAAGAAATTGCTGTGCATCGTGAGGAGATTTATCAGCGAATTCAAAGAGAAAAAGAACAAGAACAAAGTAAATAATTCCTTTAGCTTGTATTTTCTCGGCTTGTTGAAAATCTCTATTTGAGCAGTTAGTGTTCTTCAAGCCCACACCTAGAATCACTTAGGTGTTTTCCTATATCTGTTGCTTTGTGCATATTGAATGATAATCGATAGAATAGTTCTTATTTTGAACGGTTCGGGTTATAAAGCATCTAGGCAAAAGAAAATTTCTTGAAAGATGAAGTTAAGTCTTTGAATTTTCGAAGTTTGTGGTATTATGCCGCGACATTTTTCGGAGAGGTGGCCGAGTGGCCGAAGGCGCTCCCCTGCTAAGGGAGTATACCCTAACCCGGTATCGAGGGTTCGAATCCCTCCCTCTCCGCCATTTCTTTTTCCCTTTCAAAATCGCTTTCTTTTTTCTTCTTTAGTCCATCTGAATTCTGCCGAAACAGTTAAATTCATCGGTCGAATTATGCGTTTCAATCATTAAATTATCTGGGCGGTTAACTTTACGTTCTTTCGGGAGAATCCTAAAAAACTCTACTAGACTCGTTTAGTAGTGTTAAATTTCGAAGGATTGCTTCATGAATATCAAGCTAAAAATTACCTTATCCACTGTAGCGGTGACTGTATTTTGTGTGTTGGTCAGTTCAATCGTTATCGGGACAATTTCCTCCAATATCGCGAGTAAAGAATTCAGAGAGCGGGCACAAGCGCAGTTGGTTTCTACTCGCAACAGCAAGCAAAAACAAATTGAATCTTACTTTGGTGGAATTGGGCATCAAATTTCTAGCTTGTCTGAAAGTACCATGGTTGTCGAAGCCATGGAGGGGTTTTCCGACGCGTTCACTGAAACGCCGTTTGGGTCGAGCCGAGTATGGAAGCAAGAGTTATCCGGTTACTATCAGTCAGCATTTCAGCCACAGTACAACGAATTAAACCCAGATAAAAAAATAGACGCGACAAAATTACTGTCCGACTTATCACCTGAGGCGGCATACTGGCAATTGCAGTACATCCAAAATAACCCTAATCCGTTGGGCTCCAAGCACTTAATGAATCAAGCGGATTTGGCGTCTAATTACGATGCATTACACAAAGTGTATCACCCGCGATTTACTCGCTTTTTGGAAAACTTTGAGTACTACGACGTATTTTTAGTGGATGCGAAATCCGGCCATATTGTTTATTCGGTATTTAAAGAGCTGGATTTTGGCACTTCATTATTTTCCGGCCCTTATTCAAATTCAGGGATTGCTCAGTCATTTAAAGCCGCATTAGATCTTCGTGATGTTCATGACACAGCATTAACAGATTTTGCTCCTTACTCTCCATCCTACGAAGCGCAAGCATCATTTATTTCTTCTCCGATTCAAGGCAGTAACGGTGATGTGATTGGCGTTTTAATTTTCCAAATGCCCATTGCGCGTCTTAATTACATCATGACCAACGGCGAACAATGGCGTCAAACCGGTTTGGGAGAAACGGGTCAGTCTTACTTGGTGGGCAGCGATAAACTGGTACGGTCGGTAAATCGAAAACTGGTGGAAGATAAACAGGGTTTCTTGGACGCCTTAAGAAACAACGGTGTGTCAGATCGAGTGATTCGTGAGATCGATTTAAGAGATACCAATATTGGTTTGCAAACCATCGATACCATCGGCGTACGTAAAGCGTTAGCAGGGGATAAGGGTTTTGAAATTTTCTCCAACTATCGAGGTGAGTCTGTGCTATCGGCCTACACACCGGTTAACATCAGTGGTGTTGATTGGGTATTACTCACGGAGATAACCGAAGCCGAAGCGTTTGCGGGTGCCTCTCATCTGGTCAAGGAAATATCTGTCGCCACCATTATGGTGATAGCGGGCGTTGCCGTATTGTGTGTGGTGCTTGGTGGTTGGGTGGCGAGTTCACTGTCTAAACCCATCATTCATTTGAACCAAGTGATAAAAGTTACCGAGCGAGACAGCGATTTATCTCAGCGAGTCAGCATTCAGAGTCGAGATGAACTCGGTGCTATTTCAACAGCCTACAACGGCATGTTGGGTAAATTTTCGAAACTTATCCACAACATTTCAGATGTGACCAATACGGTGGCTTCGTCTTCTCAAGAGTTGACTGCGAAGTCGAACATGAACGCTCAAAATGTTGAAGGCCAGAGTAAAGAGTTGGAACAGTTCGCTTCGGCCATGTACCAGATGAACACCACCGTTCAGGATGTCGCCAGAAACACCTCAGAAGCCGCCGACGCGGCAAAACAAGCCACTCAATACGCTGATGACGGTAAAGCCATCGTTCAGCAGGTGACGGATGCGGTACAAGCGCTGTCGGAACGCGTTGCCCATGCATCTGATGTTGCTCAATCTCTGGAGTCGGAAGGAGAGAGTATTGGTGCCATCACTGACGTTATCAAAAGCATTGCCGAGCAAACCAACCTATTGGCGCTTAACGCCGCCATTGAGGCTGCACGTGCCGGTGAGCAAGGGCGTGGATTTGCGGTGGTTGCCGATGAGGTAAGAACCTTGGCTCAGAAAACCCAGCAATCGACGCATGAGATTGAAGAAACCGTAGAGCGGTTGCGCAGTGGTACTACCGGTGCGGTTAAAGCCATGGACGACAGCCAGAAATACGCCTCGAATACGCTCAAACTTGCGGTGTCGGCGTCGGATTCATTGGAGTCGATTGTTTCCTCTTCGAACTCCATCAGCGATTACAACATTCAAATTGCCAACGCTTCCGAGCAGCAGTTAGCCACAGTCGATGATATGAACCGGCGAATCACTAACATTAATGAGCTGGCCAACCAAACGGCAAAAAGCTCTAATGAGAGTGCGTCTGCCTCTGGGGATTTATCGTTATTGGCGTCTAACTTAAAACAGAGCATTTCCCAATTTAAGGTGTAATTAAAATTCAAATAATTGGTTGGGCATTCTAAGGCGTATTCAAGAATTGTGAAAAATACCCCGAGTAGTACTGATGGAATCGCTTAACCCACTGATTTGACGGAATTTTCATCTTGTTGCTGGTTGATTGTACTGAGAAAAAATAATCTTAATTAATCTGAAAAATAGTGTTGACGACTCAGCGAATTCTATTTAATATGCGCGCCTCTTCCACAGGGAAGACAACAAAAGAAACGCACTCGTAGCTCAGCTGGATAGAGTACTCGGCTACGAACCGAGCGGTCGAAGGTTCGAATCCTTCCGAGTGCGCCATATTCGAAAGCCTAGTAAGTGATCTTACTAGGCTTTTTTCGTTATAGCACTCTCAGAAGAGTGTTCTCAATAATAGTATTCCTAGAAAAGTGTTCCCAGTAATTGTTCTCCCAGAACAGTATCCCCAATAGCAGTACTCCCTATAACAGTTCCCAATATTGTAGTTTCATATTTCCTTCGTTTTACTTGCCTTACAATTCTCAATTAAAACCGATTGCTCTCTCATTTCAACACCAGAAAATTGCAGCTTTTTTGTCTGTCATACACTAAAGCAATTATTTCACGTGCGAGTACTTCTCGCTCATTGACACTCTTCTATGGGGATTGACCGATATAACGGATGAATAAGAAGCAACTATGATTAAATACATTCAAGGAAAAATGTCGAAAGACCTCTATGTGCAGGTCTGGGAAGACAGATTAAAAGTTTCAAGCGTTGATAAAACTTTTGATGAAGAGCCTCTCATGGCGCTGAAGCCTGATAAAAAGGGCGAGTTGATTGTCGTTGCCATTGGCAACTCTGTGAAGGCACTCGTCAAATCTGAATATGAAACCATAGTGAACCCTTTTAAGCATCCACGGTTGCTGGTGCACGATTTTACTGTTGCCGAAAAAATCATCATGCATTAAGGAGCCTCTGATTAACCTCAAGATCACTCAGGCCAATCAGTTTTTTTCTGATCAAGGCGTGCTTTTGAAGGTCTAACGGGTTAAATCGAGAAAGCACAACGCAGAGCAGGAAAAAACTGGCAGGCCCCGTAGGGCGTGTCTCAAACGCACACTTGCGGCGTTGCCGTTCTTATTAAGGGCTACGGCCATTAATTACAAACGGCGCCTTGCAACTGCACGTTTGAGACCACGCTGAGTAATTTTGAGGTTAATCAGAGGCTCCTCTAGGCTAATTCACGAGAGTAAAATATTTTTACCCAGCCCGAGAGTTATTTTCCAACCTATGGAAAAACTAGAAGGTGGCGTCACAACGGTTGAAGAGCGAGTGTATAAGGAACTCTGCTTTGGAGCTGGTGCGAGAGAAGTATTCATACACACGGGTAACCCACTTTCGATTTATGATATCGATTTTAAGCAATTTAAATCTGATAATTCCGAGTAAATACGCGGTTCACAGTGAGAAGCGTTGTGTGATGAAACAAGCCTTGTTATAAAAAGGGTCCTGTCATAAAAAGTCTTGCGATGAAAATAGGAACATTAACGTTTTTCTGTGGAAAAATGGGGGCGGGCAAATCGACGGAAGCAAAAAAAATAGCCCGTGATACGAACGCCGTACTGCTTTCAGAAGACGAATGGCTGGCCTCAATTTATCCCGATAAAATAACTTCTTTAAAAGACTATCTTAAATATTCAGGTTTATTAAAGCCGCAAATAAAACAGCTAGTAGAGTCTATTTTAGCCACGGGCACACACGTGGTTATGGATTTTCCGGCCAACACTCAGTCTCAGCGCGCCTGGTTTCGTACGATAATTTCAGAAATCAACGCGCCCCATCAATTGGTTTTTATTGATGCGCCTGATGATCGGTGTCTTAAGCAAATTCAACGAAGATGCATTGAACAACCGGAAAGAGCAGCAACCGACACCGCCGAGATGTTCGCGCAAGTGACTCAATACTTTTCTGCGCCGACAGCAGACGAAGGGTTCAACGTTACAACAATCAATAAATAGCGAGTTTCAAACTTTTAACGTTATTTGTAATCACTGGTTTGTATGCCGTATTTGTTGAGCTTCTGGTTAAAGGTACGGTGTTCAATAGACAACTCTTCCAATACCTTAGAGACCTTACCTTTGTGTTCGTGCAATTTTAGTTTAATGACAGACGCTTCATAATCTTCCACCAATTGTTTTAACGGCAATGACTCCTGAGATTGATCGATAACGCGATCGTCGCTTTCGAGAGCATAATCAATATCGGAGCAATTCTTGATGGCATAACGCGTAGTGACGTTAATAAGTTCACGCACATTACCTGGCCAATCGTAATTTAATATGCGTTCGCGTGCGTAGGGCGTAATGGACCGATATTGCGTTGATAACTGCTTGCAATGCTTGATGGTAAATACTTCAAACAAATGCACAATATCATCGCTGCGATCGCGAAGCGGAGGAATTTTTACTTCCGCTACTTGTAAGCGGAAAAATAAATCTTGTCGGAAGTTAGCGTTGTTTCTTAAATCTTCTTTGGTTGCCGAAATAATACGGCAATTAATCGGAATTGATTTGTTAGAACCCACGGGAATCACTTTTTGATCCGATATCGCGCGCAACAGCTTAGCCTGAATATTCAGTGACAAGCTTTCAATTTCATCCAAAAACAATGTGCCGCCATTGGCGTATTCCAGTTTCCCTGTTCTTGCTTGTTTTGCGTCGGTAAAGGCACCTTTTACAAAACCAAATAATTCCGATTCTGCCAGTTGTTCTGGTATGGCTGCACAGTTGAGGGCGACAAAATTACCGTCTTTACGGCGGCTGTATTCGTGCAAGCAAAGCGCCGCTAACTCTTTACCAGCGCCGGTTTCTCCGTGAATCATCACCGGAATATCCATAGGCGCGAAGTCTAGAATATCGCGTTTTAAACGCCGCATAGGATGACTTTCACCAATGAGCTGGCTGTCAATGGAGTTCTCATTCAGCCTTTGTTTTTCCAGTTGTTCAACCGATAGCGTTAAACGTCGTTTGTCCACCGCTCTATTGATGGCTTCCAATAAATGATCCGCTTCAAAAGGCTTTTCGATAAAGTCGTACACGCCGTGTTTGAGAGCATCGACAGCAATAGAAACATCGCCGTAACCGGTCATTAAAATAACGGGAATTTCGGGATCGATTTTATATACACGTTTGGCAAATTCCAGGCCGTCATCATTGGGCATTCTCAAATCCGTTAAGATAACCACATTACCGCCTTTGATAATCTCCGCTTCTACTGCCGAAGGCGATTCGTATTCGTCTACCTGATTAAATCGCGTTGAAATAAGCTCTGCGGTATTGATTCTGATGTCGTAATCGTCATCAATAACGATGATTCGTGTTGGGTTCAGTGTGTTCTCAGCCATAGTTGTTCGTATTATTTTCTATTAAAGACTCGGGTTCATGAGTGGAAGTTGAATCTCGAACTTTGCGCCTTGCTCGGTATTCGTGACGGTAATGTGGCCGCGGTATTCTTGGATAATTTCATACGTAATCGCTAATCCAAGCCCCAATCCTTTACCAACTTCCTTAGTGGTAAAATAAGGATTAAACAAATTCACCTTAATTTCCTCGGGAATGCCGCCCGCGTTATCTTCAAGTGTGATTTGAACTAGATGTTTTTGTACGTCAACTCGTGTATCAATCCAGATACGTTTGTCGGCTTTATTGGCCAACGCGTCCACGGAATTTCGTACTAGGTTATTGATAACGATATCGAACTTTAAACCGTTTATACTGACCAGTGCGAGAAACTCGTCGTTAGTCAATAAAACGTCAACCTGGTTATCCGATAATAACTCTTGAGTGTTTTTTAGTGTCGATTCAAGTAGTTGACTGATACTGTTAATATCGTGAGTATTCTTATCTTGATAACTGAAGTTTTTTAACAGCGATAAAATCGACGACATATTATCGGCAATTGGGTTTAATCGGCCGATTGTTGTCGGTAGAGTGTTCCAGTCTTCGTTGCCAAACTTTGCGTTTATCACACCAATCAGGCTTTTCATTGCAGTTAACGGTTGGGAAAGCTCGTGAACAATCGTTGCAGCCATATTACCTAAGGCAACGGTTTTGTTTTTTTGTATCAGCCGTTTTTGAACTTTTTGCAGACGTTCAGTACGATCACTGATGATTCGTTCTAAATTTAAATTAACCGATTTAAGATCGTTTTCGGCCTTTTTCCTTCGCTCAATATTAATCAATGTCATTAACAGTTTGCCGTTATCTAAAGTGTCGACCTGGCAAACAGCAAACATGACTGGAATTTGTTTTTGAGTTCGCGACAGAGTTTCTGTTTCATGATAAGCGGCAACACTGATTTCATTGAGTAACAAATTATCAATGTTTGCAAAGTCTATTGGTAATAAATCGGTGATATTAATCTGCTCAAAACTTTTTTCCTCGCCAAACAGTAAATATTGCGCGTGCTTGTTCAAAGAAACCAAATTTCCGTGGCTGTCCATCGACAAAACACCAATGTGAATGTTATCTATAATACTTTGCAGTTCTTCATTTCTGCGTTGCTTGAGTTCTCGTTGGTGTTCCTGTGCCGCCTGAATTTCTCGGCGATTGTGTACGATGATGGATGTCATCATTGCTAATAATGAGACAACAACAAGAAATAATAATGTTTGATTCTTAATGTTATTGTGCGGAGTGATATACAGGACTTTCCAATGAACATCACGCAGATCGAAATCGCTAATAAGGTATAAATCCCCATCAATAAAGCCTGCCAACTGCGCAGAATCGAATACGGTCGGTAAATAAAATGATTTCTCCATTAATTCTTGTGGTTTCTGACCGGGAAACTGCTGCTCGTAGGCGACTTTTTGTTTCGACGGTTCGGTGATCGTGCCAAATGTCTTATATCGCCAATGATCATTGGAACTCAAAATCACAATGTTATCGGAATTAACCACAGCAACATTCGCTTGCGGTAACTCCCAATCTGATTCCCATTTGGACAAGCTTAATTTGACCACGGCAACACCAATGCGCTGATTATCCGCAGAATAAATCGGTGCAGAAATAAATAAACCGGGAATAAACGTGGTTGCGCCAATGGCGTAATAATATTGCTGAGTTCCGTGTTTTATGGTTTCAGAAAAGTACGGGCGGAAGTGGTAGTTGTTGCCTAAAAAGCTTTGTTGTTTATTGGCGTAATTGCTTGTTGCAACAACGTTTCCTTGTTCGTCCATCACATAAGCCACATCTACGCCAGAAGTGAGTTTTATAAAGGCGAGTTTGTCGCTGGCGTTAAAATAACTAGTACTTTTTTGGGTAAGTAGCTGAACAGTAAGAGGGTCAGCGGCGATGATTTCAGGAAGGTATTTATACTTATCAATAACGGAAATTAGCGATTGCTCATACGCAATAACCGCATTGTGGTTATCCGCAATTGTTTTCTTAATCAGGTAGGAATGGAATATAAGCCCACTGGCAATAATCGCGAAAGTAATGAACGCAATTTGCTTAATGTAGTTTCGAATTGGCTTTACCGTATTCATTTATCGTTATTGGTATTGTGTTGTATTTGATACCAGTTTACGCACTTTTCTTGCCAAGTTCATTGTTGCTTCTTAACGAGTTATTTGGTTTATGAGAAGCCCAATAACGGCTATTTTCTTGATATTTAACTTTATTGCGGGACCCTATTGCGATATAAAATAATCAGTCAATATGGGGGTGAATTTATAACTTAGTGCAAATCGGAAATTTTATTCCTATTTTTCAGTGATTAAGAAGAAAAGTTCGTATTTATTGCGGTTATCTCGGGTTTACCCCTTAAAACTGGTAGCCGAACTGCGATTACAGTTTTGGCACGTAAACTGCCATTAAGGGTTTATCCGTCATTGAGCGAACGTAAAATTACACGAATTAAGATTCGGTTATTTGAGCTTAACGATAGAATCGAATTCGTAATAACAACTCAAGTGTGTACAGTATTTGTACATGTCTTGAAGATAATCAAAGATAAAATCTCTCTATAACAACAACTAGGAGAAGACAATGATTACCAAACTTAAATCAGTTGCATTGGGGCTGTCGCTTACATTGGCGAGTGGATCTGTGTTGGCCGCAACAGAGTGGAGCGTTTCTCTGTGGAGTAAACGCCGTGCTTTTACTGAGCACGTTGAGAAACTGGCGGAGTTGGTCTCAGAAAAAACCAACGGAGAGTTCAAGCTCAATATCTCTTACGGCGGCTTATCGAAAAATAAAGAGAATTTAGACGGAATCGCTATCGGCGCATTTGAAATGGCTCAGTTCTGTTCTTTTTATCATAAAGATAAAAATCCATCGATTACTGTGACTGAATTGCCTTTCTCAAAAAACCTCTCCTTGCAAGACATCAGTGATATATCCTTAAAAATCTATCAACATCCTATTGTTAAAAAAGATCTAGCCCGCTGGGATGCCACTTTGCTGATGCCGTCGCCACTGCCTCAGTACAACATCATTGGTGTCGGCGACACGCCAGAAAGCCTCGCTGAGTTCAAAGGGCGTCGCTTGCGCGGTCCAGGTGGTATTACCAACGTAATGAGTAAGCTCGGAGCGGTGAAAACCGGCGTGGCGGCTAACGAAGTACGTCAAGCGCTGGATGCCGGTGTTATCGATACCGTTGCTTTCGCACCCCACGCACACATGGCGTTTGGCTCTATTCAGGTGGGCAAGTGGGCGACAACCAATCTGAATCTTGGTACTGGTGAATGCCCGGTTGTGGTCAATACTCTTGCGTTAGAGTCGTTGAAACCTGAATTCCATAAAGCGTTAATGGACTCGGTGCCTGAGGCGTTAGAGTATTACATCAATAATTACGAAAATAATGTGGTGGGTAAGTACGAAGCATTGCTTGAAGAAAAGGGAATTACAAAAGTTAACTTCTCTAAAGAGCAAACGCTAGAATTGCAAGCGCTGTCAGAAGATGTCCGCCAACAATGGATCAAAGATAATTCTAAACGATTCAAAGCAAAAGAATTGTTTGAATACATGCAATCGTTGGTTTCTGAAAAACACATGGAATCCCGTGTTGCAGAATACAAGCAGATTTCTGCATTCTAAAAATACGCTTAAATCCTAATTTTTACCCCTAGTTGTTGAATCTTTTTATTGCCGATCTTTACCAGCGTGTTCTGATTTAAATTGTCAGAATCGCTTTTAAAGACTGGCAAGGGATTCTCTGTTCCTTTTAATTTGAATGTGGTGAGGCCTATGTCTGGGGCATCCGTAATCGTTGAAGATCAATCACTGGTCAGTCGGTTGGATCGAATTTTCTTAAAGCTGGAAGCATTTCTTAATTTAATCGGCGGTCTGGCCATATTTTTAATTGTGTTACTGGCGGTTGCAAACATTTTGGGAAGAAAACTGTTTGATACACCGGTAAACGGATACATCGATTGGATGGAACAGTTCATGGCGTTCTTCGCGTTTTTGGGCATTTCTTATTGCCAACGCTTTGGTGGTCATATTCGAATGGATATTGTCGTCGGAAAATTGTCTCGCCGATGGTTGTGGTTAACAGAAGCTTTCTCTTGTCTGCTTATGTTTGGTATTTCGTTAATTTTAGTGTTTGGTGCTTACAGTCACTTTGAACGTGCTTACGTCAACGGTGATAGCTCATTTGATATTGGCTTGCCGACTTGGCCTTCAAAATTAGTTGTACCAGTGATGTTAGCCATTTTGTGTTTACGTTTGCTGTTAAACATTTGGGGATACTTAAGAGCGTTTTATTTTAATTTAGAAAAACCGGCCGCAGTCCCGATGATTCAGAGTGCGAGTGAACAGGCCATCCACGAGACGGATGGTTTAACCGATAACAATAACGACAGTGACAAAAATACAAAGGTGTAACCATGATTGAGGCATTTTTATCGGTTGAGCCTATCGAAATGGGCATCTGGATCACGGCATTTATGCTGTTGATGGTGGTTGCGGGAATGCGCGTGGCGTTTGCTGCGGCTATCGCTGGTTTCTTGGGATTGCTCTGGTATTTCACGGCAAAGTTTGGATTTGAGCGAGCATTTGGTGTTGCGGTGAAAATGGCGGGCACCATTCCTCACTCCAAGGTTTCGTCTTCGGCGTTGTCGTTAATTCCGGTGTTTATTTTAATTGGATTTTTAGCCTATTACGCAGGCTTAACCAAAGCTCTGTTCGAGGCAGCCAAACGCTGGTTGGGTTGGTTGCCCGGTGGCATGGCTGTGGCAACGGTATTTTCTACCGCGGGATTTGCGGCAGTATCCGGTGCGTCGGTGGCTACCTCAGCCGTCTTTGCACGCATTGCGATTCCAGAAATGCTAAAACTCGGCTACGACAAACGCTTCGCCGGAGGCGTGACCGCCGCTGGTGGCACATTGGCGTCACTGATTCCGCCGTCGGCCATTTTGGTCATCTACGCGATTATCGTTGAGCAAGACGTCGGTGCGTTATTGATGGCGGGTTTTATTCCTGGTGTGGTCTCGGCGTTAATTTACGGCGCACTGGTGGTGGGTTTGGCAATGATGAATCCAAAGTTTGGTCCGCCCATTAAAGGCTACAGTTTGTCTGAAAAAATGAAGTCGTTGCCGCCAACCTTACCAATCTTTTTTGTTGTCGCCATTATTATCTTCAGTGTTTACGGCGGTTGGGGAACGCCCACAGAAGCCGGATCGTTGGGTGCCTTTGTTGTATTTATCATGGCCGTTATCAACGGCATGAAGTGGCACAATTTTCGAGATGCCGTGATGGAAGCGGGCAAACTAACGGTCATGATCTTCACGATTATCTGGGGCGTTTTATTGTACGTACGATTTCTTGGTTTCGTGGATTTACCCAGAGAGTTTTCCGATTGGATTGGTGGGTTAGAACAAAATCCGTTTATTACCTTACTGTTTATCTTATTGGCTTACGCGGTGCTCGGTATGTTTATGGATGCCATTGGAATGTTGCTTCTAACATTACCTGTGGTGTTTCCGGCAATTATTGCCTTGAACGGTGGACCCGATGTAACCGCTGCCGAATCAGCATTCGGCGTATCTGGTACGGGGTGTGCCATTTGGTTTGGAATTATCGTTGTTAAAATGGCCGAATTTTGCTTAATAACGCCACCCATTGGACTTAATTGTTTTGTGGTTGCTGGTGTTCGACCAGATTTATCCGTCCAGGATGTGTTTCGTGGTGTGACTCCATTTTTTATTGCCGATGTCATTACCATTGCTGTGTTGATTGCCTTTCCGGCGATTGTGCTTTGGTTGCCTAAATTAACAATGGGTATACAATAAATTCATGTGATCCAACCAAAAACACTTGTCGTAACAAAGGTTGGTAGTGAAAGACACAATCCTGAAACTTTGAATTTTTGATAAACACTGAGTCGTGATATGCGATTACCTCCGGTGGGTCCTAAGCCTCCATCGGAGGTTTTTTTATGTCTGGAGTAAATGCTCTGCGTTCTTGTCATATTAGAGTTTTTTTGAAGTACAGAAAATTTATTCGCTTTTTCATCTTGAGTAAGAATTTATTTTCTTATTTTGTCTTCTTTTTTTCTCCTCTTTTGAGACGCTTCTGCAGTTTTTAAATCAAGTTAAGTCATTGTTAATCGCCGTGTTGAAATATGACAAGGTAAAGTTGTCGATTTGACGGTATCAAAAAAATTTTCGATAGTACTTTTAAAGATTCGAAAAAAGTACGGTTGATTGTTCGGAAATTCTTGCTAATCAATAATTTATGTCACCTCTTTGTATTCCTGGGCATAGCCTATGCATTGTTGTGACCGATCGTCACAGTGCAAGCTTACCAAGAATTAGTACTTACAAATTTAAGCTGTTAAATCAAATGTCTAACAGCTTAAGCCTTTTGAGACAGTTTGTGCCGTGAATAAATTTCTTCGTAAATTTTAAGACGATTAAAACCATTCTAATAATAATTGATTAAGGTGAGATCTCATGAATCACAAATTGCCAATCGTATTCTCTTCGTTGTTGTTTGCGGCTAGTTTTGCCAGTGCCGAAATTGCCATTGAAGACTCCTGGGGAAAAGCACAATTTTACGGCAGCATTCGAGTCTTAATTACCGATGAAAATTCAACCCCGTCTGAAGAGGCAAATGGCATTGATCGTCAAACCGATATTGCAGACGGCATTTCCCGTATCGGCCTGCGAGGTTATGTTAATTTAACCGATGGTTGGCAGGGCGTGTACCGCCTTGAAGGACGAGTTCTGGCTGACTCCGGGGAGATACTCAGTGAAGATAACGACTTTCATCGACGTGTTACTTACATTGGTATGAAACATCAGGATGTTGGTGAATTCAGAATCGGAAAGCAATTTTCACCACATTATTTGTGGACCATATTACCCATAGACATCACATTGCATAACCCAAGACATTACAATATTCGATGGAATGCCTCCGAAAACTCGTCCATCCGTGAAGCCAATTCTGTGGCTTATTTTTCCCCAAAACTGGGCGGGTTTAGCGTAGCCGCACTGGCTGAAATCGACGGTAATGACTCTGAGTCATCGGGTGTTGATAGCTACAACTTAGCGGCAAAATACAACAATGGACCTTGGCAAGTTGGTGTATCTTATTTTGATCGTGCCGACGATATTCGAATCAATGGCGCCGAACGCCCTGACGCAGAAACCTTCGCTGCAACCGTGCAATATAAAAAAGGCGTTCACAAAGCCGTGATTCGTTACCAAGATGAAGACATCGTCGACGATACAGAATTCACCACTATTGGCGGTTATTATTCTTATCAATTTGCAAAAGCCGGAATTGAAGCTCAAGCAAGAATTTATAATTTAGATAATGGTGTGATCGATGGTAATCAAATAGCGGTTGGTATTACTCGAAAATTTGGTAAGCGTGGCCAATTATTTCTAGAGTATGTTGATTACGATGAAGAAGCTGCAATTTTGCGTGGGCGAGGTGACGATGTTACCGCCGGTCTACGAATTGATTTTTAGTTTATTACTGAAAGAGTAATATTCGCCTCTGAGATTTATAAAGAATCTCAGAGGCTTACAAAGAGTGTAGACTTAACTTTAATATTTAATGAGTTTGTTGAAAATTTTCAGTTTTTGATGATTGGCCATGATTCAACCGTTACGCCGTTGTAACAATCGTGATCTCCCTTAGCTTGGTGTAGCTTTACAAGGTTTGAAGCCAAAATGCTTGAAATTGCATAATATCCGTGATATCCGCACATCCCTGTGGCTGAAGATAAGTTGATGATTTCCAGTTGAGTATCGTTGCTTTGTTTGTTAATCGATCCCCAGATCAGCTGCTTAGAGTGAAAATCCCACGTGTTTTGGTATTGTGGTATTTCAAAAGTAACATTTCTTATTTGTTTTTTTTCTGAATCAATCAGATACACATAGTATGCATCCTGATAGGAGCCTAATTTGCAGGTAAGGGTGAGTAGAAAATGATTCTTGTCAATCGATATTTTTTCTTTTAATCGAAGTTCACTTTCGTTACTTAGGTTGTCACAATCATTTGCAATATTAAGTTCCTTTCTCCAATCACTTGAATTTAGATTAATCCACTTGTCTGGTAAATCTTTGAATTTATGTAAGTTTTCTGGTTTAGAGTTATCAGTTTCTAAACTGTTTACTGAACATGAATAAATTGTCAATGCTGTAAGTAGGACAAGGAATATCTTTATTCTAAGCATAGCTGTTATACTTACCTTGGTTGATAGTGCGATATATGTATTTAGATAATGAGGCAAATAATAGTGATTCGAACATTATTGCATCATTTGCAATCTCAGTCGCGTGGTCTTGTCCGTTAATGATCCATCGTGCTCCTATGTAATCAGCTTTTTTGCCTGAGATGAATTGAGGTAGGCTGGCTTTAGCAAATAATCCTTTTCTCATCCCTACGGACATTATTTTGTACGCTACGTCATGATCTAATACCTTATCGGGGTTTATGTAGAGATTGTTTCCAACTCCAAGTTCATTCCCTAGTTTTTTATAATTATAATCCCACGTTAACTGAACATATCCCCTACCATAGTAAATATTCTTTTTACTAATTTTAGTGGCTGGGTCAGTCACGTCTATTTCTTTACCATACAAGTGTCTTTTCCCGAGTCCCCATTCTTTTATAGGTTGCCAAGTAGCACCACATTCTCTTTTTACTGTTGCTAGCATATACGCAACCCATCGAATATCAGTTATGGCAGTATCGTTCATTAAGCTCGTTAATAATCGCTTTAGATACTGTTTGTTGCGTTCTCTAGGAAATTGTTTGTAGTACAGATTTATAAATAAGCTGATGTCTATTTTATTCTTTTGGTTTATATAAGCGAGTGTTATATGTTCAATTTTATAGTTTGAAGAAAGGTGTGCTTGAAGGCTTTTATGTGTGTTTTTGCCTACAGAGACTAATCCGTCTGGAGAGGATATTTTCATAACCTCTTTTTGAAATGCTTTAATTTGTATATAAGTTTTTTCTCCATAGAATCCATCTGCAGTAAGCAATTTTTTACCTGGATACATTTTGCTGCAGCCGTTGATTAATCTTTGTATTGTGAGGACATCAAGGGGGAGATTTTTTCCGTTCTTACCCACGCTATAATTTAAAAAGCTGAGATTAACTAAATTTGCCTTGCTAATACTTGTCATTTTCGACACCTCCATGTGTAATAAACTAAATTTTGTGAAGGCAGAAATTTAACATATTGTATACAGTTGTATGAAGTAGAGGTTCTGTTAATTATTAATAAAAAGTTGAGTGTTAATCGATTTTTTACTATTTAATGACTGCTTAATAAACTTAAGTGCCAATTTCATCATGTAAATTTGTAGCAGAATATACGGTTGGGACATTAATCAAGAAAATATTGTATAAAAAATACGATGTTTTTTAGAGAGGTTTTCATGTTCTCATTTCAGCTATATACCTTAAAAGTTTATAAACTATGATTTTCCTGCTATGTAAGAATCATAATTAAGTTTAGAAATAACTTACTCAATACACCCACTTTCTTGCTCCTCAAGTATCGCGGTTATTTTTCCTGCGGCTCTCAATAAATGTGGTGCGTACAATAAAAGATCGTCCATGGATTTTCTGATTACGGGTGCGTGGCAAAAAAGTGCGGCGTGAAATTTTCCGTGTACGTTAATTGCCACTGAACAGGCGACCATGCCATCGATAAATTCTTCGTTATCAAGACCAATGCCTGAATCACGAATGTGCATGATTTCGTCGAATAACTGTTGTTTATCGATAATTGTATTTCGTGCGCGCTTGGTCAGTGGAATATTGTCAATTAAACGTTTTAATTTGGGAACGGGCATTTGGCTCATATAAAGCTTGCCGCCGGATGTACAGCTGATCGGCACTCGACTGCCAATGGGCAAATACACTTGCAGCGGCCAGTTGGCCTGTACTCGATCGTAATAAATCATTTCTGTGCCATCTGGCAGGGAGATTCCGCAGGTTTCATCAATTTCTAAGGTGAGGTTTTCTAAAATTGCTCGACGCTGATCTTTTAAATTAGAAGATTGCAGAATGCCTAAAGCGATGTTGTTGAGTCGTTTTGCCGCTACTAAATTACCGCGCATGTTGGTTTGAATATAACCTTCATTTTCTAAGGTTTGCACCAGGCGATGAGCTGATGCTTTGGGAATTTCTAATTCAAACGCAACGTCGGTTGCTGACATGGGGCGTTCCGCAAGTGCGATTGTTTCGAGCATTTCGAGTACTCGAATAATGGATGAGCCTTTTTCGCGGGGAGTTTGTGGCATGGATTAACAACGTCGTCCGTATTGTTTTATTTTATTGTTGATTAATGATGCTCCTATATTCAAACGGAGGTTTATTCTTATTAAAAACTACCTATTAAGTTCGCAGTTAATAAGAAATAAACCTCGGCCTGATATCCAGTAATTATTTCATAGTTGGCATCGAAAAGTCAGCGCCAGCGCGAATACCGGTTGGCCAACGTTTGGTGATGGTTTTCATGCGAGTGAAGAAGCGAATGCCATCGGGGCCATGCATGTGCAATGGGCCGAAAATAGAACGTTTCCAGCCGCCAAAACAATGGAACGCCATTGGCACTGGAATCGGCACATTAATACCGACCATACCCACTTTTACGTTTTCTTCGAATTGGCGAGCGGTATCGCCGTCACGTGTAAACAAAGAGGTGCCATTGCCAAATTCGTGATCGTTGACGAGCTTAAGAGCTTCATCAAAAGAATCGACGCGGACAACACAAAGCACAGGGCCAAAAATTTCTTCGTTGTAAATGCGCATATCGGCGGTGACTTTGTCGAATAACGTTGGGCCGACAAAATAGCCATTATCACATCCAGCAACTTTGACGCCGCGACCATCGGTAATTAATTCGGCGCCTTCTTCAATGCCTAAATTAATGTACGAAAGTACTTTTTCTTGATGTTGCTTGGTTACCACCGGTCCCATGTCGGGTTCAGGACTAACGCCAGTGCCTGGTCCGATTTTCATTTGAGCAATTTCAGTTTTTAGGCTTTCAATTAAATGATCGGCAACGTCATTGCCAACACACACAGCTACGGAAATTGCCATGCAGCGTTCGCCAGCGGATCCATAAGCGGAGCCAATCAGCGATTTAACCACTTGCTCGGGCTCAGCGTCTGGCATGATGACCATGTGATTTTTGGCACCACCGAGCGCTTGGCAGCGCTTGCCGTGGGCAGACGCGGTGGAATAGATGTATTCGGCAATGGGGGTTGAGCCCACAAAACTGACGGCTTGTACGCGTTCGTCGGTGAGCAGGGTATCCACAGATTCTTTGTCGCCGTTTACAACGTTAAATACGCCTTCGGGTAACCCAGATTCAGCGAGCAGTTCGGCTAAGAACAGTGGTGCACTCGGATCTTTTTCTGATGGCTTCATGACGAAGGTATTACCGCAAGCAATGGCAACAGGGAACATCCACATGGGCACCATCACTGGAAAGTTAAACGGTGAAATACCGGCGCACACGCCGAGAGGTTGCATGAGGGTGTGGGAATCGATTTCTCGGCCCACATTGAGAGAATATTCGCCTTTGTTGGCGTGTGGGATGCCACAGGCGAACTCAACCACTTCCAGACCGCGAGTGATTTCTCCCTGAGCGTCGGAAAACACTTTGCCGTGCTCAAGAGAAATTAATTCAGCCAGTTTGTCGCGGTTTTCTTCTACCAGCGCTTTAAATTTAAAAAGAACACGCGCGCGAATTACCGCCGGAGTTTTAGACCATTCGGGGAAGGCAGCTTCAGCAGCGGCGATGGCGGTTTTGGTTTCTTCTACGGTTGATAAGGTAACTTGCGCGCGCTGTTCGCCGGTGGCTGGATTGAATACCGGAAAGGTTCGATCAGAGGCACTGGCGACAGCGCTGTTGTTAATAAAATTTCCTAGGACTTTCATTAAATTACTCCTGTTTCCAAACACGTTGGAAGCGTTCATTATTTCGGGAATAGTCACTGTATTTTGGGAGAAGCCACTATTCTCGGTTTATTGTTCTGTTTTCCGTATTAAGTTGTCGAAAATTCGATTTTCGTCAACTGAAATTATTTAAGGCTCTGTATTGCTCGTTCTTTTTATTTACTTGAGTTCCTGGAGCAGATGCTCTCATTGAACTTAACGTTAATTTAAAATTGGCTAGGGCGGCAACTGGCATAAATCCAATATCACAGCAGAGAGTTTTTTACCGTTTTTAGCATGATCAATGCTTGAGAAGCACGTGATGGTTGGGCCCATTTCTGCATCAGTGTATGAGCATTGGCGCTTGTGTGTGTAGCGCTTGAACCGTTTATTGTTCATGTGTGAATAGGTTGTATAAACGGAGGTGGTCGAGCACCGCTTGGCAGGTCTCGATGGGCAGAGTTTTTGGCAGAATAAGTTGGCGGATCATAAGCAGTTCGTTATTTTTATTAAATGAAACTTCAAATCCCGCTATTGTTTTACTCTCGCGGTTTTGGTTTGTCAATTAGTTACTATAATGAAACCTGATCTCTCAATATTGATCTATTTCTAATAGATTCAGCCATATTGAAAGGGCAGCGAGTACCCTAGAGTCTGAAAGAGAAACTTATTGATAGTTGGATAAACTAGTTGGAAAGCGTTAGTTGGAAGAAAGCTGTGGAAAAGAATTGCTTAAGGCTCAGAAGCTTCCGCTAGAGATTTCATTTTGTTCATAACAAGAACAATGTCTTTCTTAAAAGGCCCCTCAAGAATCAGCGTAAAAAGCCCCGCCATAGAGCCTTGAAACACCACTTCATGGGTAAAGATGGTTTCCTCAGTTTCCGATGGCTCAAAGTAGCGTTTCAGCAGCACTGTTTGCCCCAGTGGCAGCTTCAAAACCTCTTCAAACGATACACCAGTATCGATGTTCTGTAAGACAAACTTTGTCCGAGACGGCGTGCCTTTGCCTTTTAAATAGCCGACTGCGCCATTTTCGAATTCGTAACCCTGTTCGAGGTTCGAGTAAATCAGTCGCTCATCGAATGACTTCCAGTTGTCTACATCTTCCCACAAACCCCAAATAGTGGCTTTTGATGCTTGGGTTTTAACCGATAACTTAAAGGCGTATCCGTCTAAATCGACGATGTCATCACGGCTGGCTTCATTCGATGCTGCACTGATCGAAAAACTCATAGGAATCACTAAGCTGAGGGCGATAAGAAAATGCCGAATCATTGGGTTTGGTCTACGTTGGTTTTACTGAGGTTCGAGCAATTGTAGCAAGTTCTCGGTTACTGCTGGGGGAAGGGAGCTGCGTTGTGATCGAATGAATAGATTTTTGAAGCTGATAAACCAACCGAAGCGCAACATGGGCAATGATTAATTGGGGGAATTACCACACCCATGCGCTGGTTGTTTTCTAGGGATACACGACTATTTTTTGTAAACGCCAATGCCGTTATCAATTGCGTAGCGAATTAATCCCGCAGAATTATTAATGCCTAACTTTTGCTTGATTTTAAGTCGGTGCGCCTCAACGGTGCGAACGGAAATATCCATTTTTCGGGCAATCTCTTTATTGCCCAAGCCTTCGGTTAAGTGGGTCAGAACATCGGTTTCGCGCGCAGAAAGACCGGCTTTATTGCTATTTTCATTGGTCGGAGTTTCGGTGAATTCGCTGAAAAGAGTTTTAGCAACACTGGAGCTGAAATAAGTGCCCCCTTGATTGACTGTTTGAACCGCTAAAATAATTTCTTCGGTGGGCGCGTCTTTTAAAACGTAGCCAGACGCACCGGCCTGAATAACTCGCGTTATGTATTCACGGTTATCGTGCATGGTAACGATGAGCAAGCCGACGTTGGGAAATTTTTCCCGGATTTTTTGGCAGGCTTCAAGGCCGTTCATTTCGGGCATGGAAATATCTAACAACACAACATCGGGTGATAGTCGCTCGGTTTCTTGGAGAGCTTCCAAACCGTTGCTAACGTCGGCGAGAACTTCAATGTGCTTGTCACTTTCAAGACTTACTTTCAGTCCGTCGCGAACCATAGGATGATCGTCGGCGATAATAATTTGAATGGGAACACGAGCGCTTTCTTGATTCATATATTAATTACTTCAGAAGATAATGTGGATTCGTCGGCGACGGGTTTGGGGTTTAATTCAAAAACGGCTTTTAAAACGGTACCGCCGTCGGTTTTGCTCGCCAGGGTGAACTTTCCGCCGAGCAATTCAACGCGTTCGCGCATATTAATAATACCAATACCTTGGTTTTGCCGTTTTGTCGAAAACCCGCATCCGTTATCACAGAGTTTTAATTGTAAATTGTTGGTGTAGCTTTTGATGCTAATCGTCAGTGTGGTTGCTTTAGCATGCTTGCGAATATTGGTAATGGCTTCTTGAATCACTCGATACACCGTCATTTCTACGGCGTCGGGTAAACGCTGTTTCGGCAATTGAATTTTGCGATTCACATTCACGTCTGACTGTTCTTCTAACTCGTCGAGTAATTCATGAATTGCAGATTCCAGTCCTAAGTCATCGAGCATAATAGGACGCAAATTTTTTGAAATACGTCGGACTTCTTGAATCGCGGTATTCAATTGATTTTCGGCTTTTTCCAAGTGTTCAACCGAATCGGGCTCGCCCCATTTTTTCTCGGCGATATTCAACCACAATTTAGTCGACACTAATAATTGATTGATACCGTCGTGAAGTTCGCGGGAAAAACCTCTGCGTTGAATGACTTGAAAGGTAATAAACCGATTAGCCAATTCTTGTAAACGTTTATCGGCCAGCTGAGCGGTGTGCGTGTTGACAACAATAACAATAACCACAACCAGCGCGAGTGTAATTAACAATAAAAAAGTAGCGGCTAAAAAACTGCTGCGTACATTAGCAGAAACTTTTTCTTCCATAATGGTTACGTCGGCGGCGATATTATCAACGTAAAGGCCGGTTCCCATCATCCAGTTCAATTCAGGAATAATGACAACGTAACTGAGTTTATGGCGTTCGGATTTTACCGTAGGTTTTTTCCAAATGTATCTGTGAAAACCGCCGCCATTATTGGCAACTTGCAATAATTCTTGAATAACGTACTGACCGGTTTCATCTTGAAAATCTATAAGGTTTTGACCTTCTAGCTCAGGCTGAGTGGCGTGAACGAGGTTAACGCCATTTTGATCGTACACGAAAAAATAACCGTCTGAGTCATAGACCAAACCGCGCAATGTATCTTTGATTTTGTATTCGGCGATGGATTTTTCTAACCCTAACTCCAACTCTTCTAAGATAGGGTCGATGGAGTTCATCGCGAGAGTAACGTAATTTTCCAGCGACTTATGTTTGTCGGTAATTAACGTTTCTTCAAAAATTTCCGCTTGTTGCTGCGAGAGCGTTTTCGCTTGTTGTTGATAAACCCAACTGATCGCAATGGAAAGTAGGATGAGCGGCAGGATCGATACCAGCAGTATTTTGGCTTTTAGTGGCATTAGAAATCCACCTCGTGTTGCTTGCTTTTATTTGAATTATTGTAATTTGGGGTAATTTTTCCCCAATAGTAGATAGTATTGGGATAATTGAGAAGAAAAAATTTTATCTAGCAAACTTATTAGATCAATATTTAACAGTCTTTTCTTATTTTCATTCGCTTTTCATTGATCAATATAGACGAATTTTACCCGTTAATATTGGCGGCTGCTCAGTCGCTATTGCTAAGAAAAACTCTGCGTTTTTTTGCTGCTTTACGGGTTATATGCTTTGTTATTAGTAATCTTATTTTTAGGCAATTATGTTATTAAGTGTTGAGGAGCGTGTGTAACTCGGCGTGATTTTGTAATACGAGGGTTGTTTCGTTAGCGAAGGTTTAGTTCATTTTTGGAAAAACAGAAGTTCTAGAACAGAAATAAAAAAGGCCCCAGAAACTGCGGGGCCAAAAGGTCTATAAATAACCAACGAACGATAATCCAATAAAGTAACTTTGATCTTTTTTTGGTCTCTGGTAAATAAGACTTTGATCTAAAACAAATACGAAAATCTATCAGTCTATTCGTATTTACTCTTAAACCAATCCGTAGAAGCCCGGGAATACCATGATTGAAACCAATACTGCTACTTGCATTAAGATAAACGGAATAATTCCGCGATAAATCTGTGTCGTTTTAATCTCAGGCGGTGCGACCCCTTTCAGATAGAATAGGGCAAAACCAAACGGTGGTGTCAGGAACGACGTTTGTAAGTTCATGGCAATTAAGATGGCAAACCACAGTGGTGCAATACCTAAGGCATCGGCAACTGGCGCCAAAATTGGCACGATAATGAAGCTGATTTCAACGAAATCGATGAAGAAGCCGAGAATCAAAATTGCAATCATTGATAGAACAAGGAAGCCCGTTGCACCGCCAGGTAAGTTGGTCAACACTTCTTCAACAATGTAATCACCGCCGGTGTAGGTAAAGGCCATCGAGAAAGCGGTTGCGCCAAGTAAAATAGCAAAAACCATCGCCGAAATTTTTACGGTTTCTTGTGCTGATTCGTACACCATTTTCCAGCTGAATTGGCCGTAAACTGCCGCAAGAACCAAGGCACCAATACCACCCAAGGCAGAAGATTCAGTCGGTGTTGCAATACCGGCAAAAATCGAACCCAATACAATCAAAATTAACGCAAGCGGTGGAATAATCGCTTTTAATGCGCGAACGTATTGTTCGTGTTTGTGCTCGATATCTTCATCAACGGGAAGTGCCGGTGCAGCTTCTGGCTTGATGTAGGTGTAAATTAAAATATAAGCAACATAAACACCGATCAGCAATAAACCTGGGCCAATTGCTGCTTGGAATAAGTCACCTACTGGAATACCCAGTACATCACCTAAAATAATCAAAATGATTGACGGTGGAATAATTTGACCGAGAGTACCAGATGCGCAAATGGTGCCGCAGGCAAGAGATTTGTCGTATTTATACTTCAACATAACTGGCAGAGAAATTAATCCCATTGCCACAACAGAAGCACCTACAACACCGGTTGAGGCTGCGAGTAAAGCACCAACCAATACCGTAGAAATTGCCAAACCGCCGCGAATACCGCCAAACAATTTACCCATAGATTCAAGTAATTGTTCAGCCAATTTGGTTTTTTGAAGCACGATACCCATAAAGATAAACAGTGGTACGGCCATTAAAACCACGTTTTCCATAATGCTTTGCACACGGAAAGGCATAAACGCAAACATCTCTGGCCCTTCGGCAATAATTCCGAAAATAAGGGCAATACCGCCGAAGGTGAAGGCTACCGGAAATCCGAATAGCAACATCAGCAAGGCGACAACAAACATAATAATACCGATCATAGCGTCACCTGCGGATTATTGTGGTTCTTATTATTTCTTAATTCATTGATTCGGCCGAGGATCAGTCCTAAACCTGCAATTGCCGTGGCAAAGAAAGCAAACGGAATGACTGCTTTAATAATCCAACGGTAGGGAAGGCCGCCTGGATCGCCAGAACCTTCGCCAAGCTCGAAAGCTTCTCTTGCGAAGCCAACACCGTAGTAACCTACCAGTGCGCAGAACGGAATTAATAAAATGAGTCCGCCAAAAATATCAATCCAACATTGAATCTTGTTAGACATTCGTTCGTAAACGAGATCAACTCGCACGTGTCCGCCAGCGGTTAGGGTGTAAGGTACGCCTAACATAAACATTGACGAAAATAGGTGCCATTCCATTTCTTGCATGCCGATCGAAACGTCGTTAAAAACGTAACGCATAACAACGTCGACAAATACGTTGATCAGCATCAGTACAAATAAAATGGCCGAAATTTTACCGAGCAGTTCCGAGAACCCGTTCAGCATTTGTTCGGCTTTAACTAGCATAACGTCTCCTGTAGCGCGAGAAGCGTTTTTCTATATTTATAGATTTATAGAGTGAGCTTTATTGCTTTTGAAATTGTGTACGCTCTTATTATTGTTATTATTTTATCGGTAGAGTGCAGAAGGCCGAGGCGTGCGCCCCGGCATTGATTGAACTACTGAGCAATACTGTTTAAATAAGCCTTATCAGAAATTTCAGTCCATTTACGAACTTTTTCTAAATAGGTGGCTTGTGAATCAAGAATCTTCTTAGCAAGTTCATCGTTAGCAGAGTACTTTTCTAACAAGTCATTATTCACTTTACGCATACTTTCAATAACTTCGCTTGGGAAAGTTTTGATTTCAACGTTAGGGTATTGAGTTTTAATAACTGCTAGGTTTTCAGAAGACTCGTGGTAAGAGTGGATATACATTTCGTAAGCAGCGGCGCGCATTGAAACACGTAGAATTTCTTGAAGATCTTCAGGTAATTTGTCCCAAGAACGCTTGTTGATTAAGAATTGCAATTCCGTTGCTGGCTCGTGCCAACCGGTGTAGTAGTAAGGTGCAATTTTGTGGAAACCCATACGTAAATCTAGAGAAGGGCCAACCCACTCAAGTGCATCAATGGTGCGACGCTCTAATGCGGTGTACAACTCACCAGGAGGAATGTTAGTTGGTTTTGCACCTAGCTCTGCAATAACTTCACCCGCAAAACCTGGGATACGCATTTTTAGGCCTTTTAAATCTTCAACAGATTTAATTTCTTTTTGGAACCAACCGCCCATTTGTACGCCAGTGTTACCACCAGGGAAACTCATCAAGTTGTATTTACCATACACTTCTTGCATCAAGTCCATACCGCCACCGTAGTAGAACCAAGAGTATTGTTCTGGTGCGGTCATACCAAATGGCATGGTGGTGAAGAATAATGTCGCTGGTACTTTTCCTTTCCAGTAGTAAGACGCAGAGTGACCCATGTCGTATTGGCCAGCGCGAACCATGTCGAATACACCTAATGGTGCTTTGTGTTTGTTTCTTGAATCAATGGTGATTTGTAAACGTCCACCAGACATTTTTTCGGCCATTGCAGCCATGTTACGCGGAGCATCCCCAAAAACAGGGAAGTTACTTGGCCAGGTTTCTGCAAGCTTAAGTTTGTAAACCTTGTCTTGAGCGTGTGCAGTGGCTGCGAGCGCCAAGCTAGCAACACCGGCAACAAGCCATCGTTTTACGTTAGAAAGTTTGAACATGTTATTTTTATCCTCTCGTCATTCAAAAATACGAAGCGCGTGGGCAGAAAGCACCTTTACGGCGTAGTTAGTGTGTATTAGTTAACCGATACGATCTATTCGGTGGAGTGCGGTGTTGGTTAGGAATCTACTTAACTGAGGTGGGATTTGACGATGGAAATTGCGTATAACTACTTAGGTTAAAATTAAGTAAAAGGTCGAATATTGTTGAGGGGCGCCGTGGCTTCGGCTGTCGCGTTAGCGATTGAGTTGATCGTTCAAGGCGAAATTATATATGTTTTCTACTATTCGACTTTAGTATAAATCAAAGAGATACCTGAAAATCACGGGTTTAACGAGAGCTTCACTCAGTATTTTCAACAGTTCTACGTTCTTTGTTCGTGATTATGAACAATAGTTTCAAATTTATTTTGCCATTACGTCTACTGACATCAAATTAATAACGATTACTGGTAAACGTTCATGCATTTATTCTAATGAATGGGTTGTCGGTCACATTCAGACCAGCATTTTTAATTAGAGGCTCCAATAAAAACAGCTACTAAAAATAAATATAAGTACTAATAAATATAAATACCAAAAAATAATAAGCAGTTCATTTCGATTAATCTATGTTGATTGGGTCGCCTATGAAATGTCCGCACTGTAAAACAGAAACGTTAGTTCCTTCCTTTATTGATTCTTTATTTCGAGGGCACACTTGCAATTTGTGTCATGGTCATTGGTTATTGATTGAAGATTATTTAAATTGGCTCGATCAACATAAGAGCCACCAATTCCAGCAAGATCCCGAATTTGAACTCGACGAATCCAAACAAGCACTTATTTGTCCGATGACCGGTGCGATTATGCAAAAATTCCGAATCGATGCGGAATCTGAGCATAAATTAAATTACAGCCACGCGGTAGGTGGCGTTTGGTTGGATAAGGGCGAATGGTCATTATTAAAAGAAAAGGGTTACGCTGGCTCATTAAATAAAGTCTTTACCTTGCATTGGCAAAAAATGATTCGAGAAAATCAAACTCACGCCAAGTTTGCAAAACTGTATCGAACCAAGTTTGGCAATATGGATTACGAACGTGTGAGAATTTTTCGTCATTGGCTTGAACACCATCCCAAAAAATCTGAACTTATTGCTTATTTAAATGCGGCTGATCCTTATTCTGCTGAACGTTAAAGAAACCGTTTTTTCGATTAACTGATTAACTCAATAATTCATTTTATTGAAAAATAGATGTTTCATGAGAGCTAATTTTAATTTTATTAATATAGGTAATTTAGAAACAATATTAGGGTGTTACCTAGCTCTGGTTTTAGCTCATTATTTGTTCGGTAAAGGCGGGTCTACTGGTATTTCTGCCAGAGTGGAACGATCGTTATATTTAAAGTATTAATTGTTTCTAATGTAAGGCAATTAATATTATCCACTGAAATAATGCCATCTTCTTATTCGAAATTATAATTTATATATGACCCCTAAATTATAAATCGAAATTAACGGTGTCTCTGAAATACACACACAGTGTTACCTGTCCTAATATTAGGTAACACTGATGATTTTTATCCATTACTTTACAATTTCCATACCTTTTAAGAATTGACGACCAAAAAGAGTTTTGATATTTCTATTGTCAATCCTGTCACATATAAAAATAAGATTGTGTCACGATTTTTCATATTTCTCGGTTTTTCAGTCAAAATAAAAATAATTTTAAGGGGCTCAAACAATGAACTTTTATGCTAAAACCCTTAAAGGCATCAACGAGATGCGTTCAAGATCTGGAGAAGTAAACCCTACAGCGCGCAGAATGTTGATTCTTTGTAATGGACAAACCAGCACCGACCAGATTATTGGTGCTGCAGGTAAAGCGGATGCAAAAAAATATCTAAAGTGGTTGTTGGAAGAAAACTACATTACCAATGGTGATGAATCCAAACAAAGTCGCGATTACAATCAAGACTTAGTTATGTTGCCAAGCCATCGTTCGGCGGCTGAATTTGATAAAGCCAAAAATTTCATGATTAATACGATTGGTCATTTCCACGGGCAGTACGGATACTTGAGTTTAAAAACCGAAATTGCAAACGTGAAAGATTGCTTTGAATTAAGAGGTTTTTACGCTGAATGGGCAGAGAGTATGGAAAGCTTCAAACAATTCGATAAATTAAAGTCTGATTTATTTAAATTCCTGTAATTGAGTTGTTTGTTCATCTGGGTCGCTGTTTTCATGGATGTGTGTTCGTAGATTGTGAATTCATAAGTTGTGAGTTCATAGCTAATTTGTGAGCTTTTTGGGTAGATGTTTGGATTGTGTTTTTCATGAAGGCAGCATTTCTGTTACGTTCGGTTTTTTGTTTGATAGTTTGTTAAATCTAACGCGTTAGTTCTTTGATATAAGTTTTCTTATCTTTTTAAATAAAGCTTGTCTTTATTCTCGTCATTAATTTTTCCTTATTCTGTATTCCGTCTCTAAAGTTAATGGGTTAATTCAAATTTCCGTTGTTCTCTAGGTGTGATTCAAAATCTCAATATCACTGCTGTGCTGTTGAGCTTGTGAGAAATTTTAGAGGGATGGATTTGAGTGCGCTATTTAAGTGCGTTTTGTAGAAATGAATAGGGAATCACAAAAAGAGCCCGAATGATCACATTCGGGCTCGCAAATTTTATTAAATAACTTCAACCGCCGTTGCCGGAATTAAGGCTTCAGCTTTTTTACGTTTAGCCTGCTTTCTTATTTTCACTTTTTGCGGTGGGCATAGGTCATCGTTGTTGTGATAAACAATACACTCCAAACATTGAATGCATTCTTTGTAGTCAATCTCGCCTGACTGTTTAATCGCCTTGATTTCACATTTGTGATAACACAACGTACAAGGCGTGCCACATTCTGAACGACGTTTTAACCATTTGACCGGATGAAACCAACCTAAAACTGCCAAGCCCGCACCCAGTGGACAAACGTAACGGCAGTAAAATTTGTGAATAAATAATCCACAGCCCAATAGGAAAATTGCGTAAACCACAAACGGCCAAGTTCGAACAAAGTGCAGTGTTATTGAGGTTTTAAACGGTTCTACTTCTGACCACACTTCGGCAACTTCAACCGAATAAAAAGACGTTAACACGAGGCCAATTAAAATTGCGTACTTCATCCAGGTAAGTTTGTTATGCAATGCTGGTTTAACGCGGTATTGTTTGATTTTTAATTTCTTGGCAAACCAGCTGACCATTTCTTGTAGTACGCCAAATGGGCACAGCCATCCACAGAACAAGCCGCGACCGACAATGAATAAACTGATGAATACGTACAGCCACAAGATGAAAATAATTGGGTCCATTAAATAGGTTTCTAAATTAAACCCTTGTGTGAACGATTGTAATATCGGGTAGATATTCACGATTGATAGCTGGCCTTGTGCGTACCAACCAATATAAATCAGCGTAAAGGTTAAAAATCCCCAGCGAATTGCGTGAAATCTTTTCGGATTTTTAACAAGTTGGTGTTGGCGAGCGAAAATAACCGTGAGTGCAGCGAGTGATATCAGCAACACAATAATCTGAAAACGCTTGCTCTCCCAAAGACCAACCCAAAGTGGTTGTTCGGAAAAACCGTCGCTGATAATTTCAATTTCATCAAAGAATTTTTTAGGCAATGAATAATTGGCCATAAATTGATAATTCTCGACGGTATATAAAACTGGATTACCCGCAGAAATATTGAGCAACAAATTCCACTCACTGGCGGGATTAAATCCGGTTTGCGGTTTAATGCTGAATACTTTTACATCGCTTGCGTCATTGAGAATGCTTGTTTGTGGATCAAACACATCGAAAAAGTTGAGGTCTCGAATTTCAATGGGGAAACCTCTTTGATCTATCGAGACACGATCGGGAACAGAGGCAGGGACAAAATCTAGATCGATAAAGGAATAATCACCGTTTGATAACAGTACGACAGCGTGTTCGTCGGGCTCCAAGGTTTTTTGCAAGCGTTCAAAATCAGAATCCCCTAATAGTGCCCGACCAATAGAGGGAATATTCAAATAACCGAATTTTAAATCAACTGCGTGCTCGCACTCAGGACACGCATTTTGTCGATAATCGTATAAGTGTGTTTGGATTTCAGATTCGGTTAATCGTAAATTTTGTAAATAATTTTCTTCTTGTAATTGTTCTAATGACAGCTGTTCGTAATATTCGGATTTTACTTTGACATCCGCAGGTGCTTCAAACCCAGACAATTTTTGTCGGGCAACTGCCAGCGCTGAAAGTACAATGGATTGATTTATCACCACAACCGAAACCGTTGCCTTTGTGATGCCGTCAATATAAGTACCCGTGGTAGAGGTGCCTGAGCCGACTTTAACGTTATCGCGAATGCCGAGGCCTTCGTATTGTCTGATGAAATCAATCAGTGGTTTTTCGCCAAGCCCATGCAAGAATATGGGTTCTCTGTGTTCGATTAATTCTACGCCAGTAAATTGACCGTCTAAATCTAAACCGACCAACATATCGACGGGTTCGCCAGAAAATGCGGGAATAGTAACGTAATCTATTGAATGAAAAACGTAACCGATTTTATCGAACGCTTGATAAACCGGCCATACCGGCGGATTGGATTCTTTTTCGCCAATTGAAGTTGCTTGGGGAAAAATTCGTTCCCAGCCTTTTGGGCTTGAAGTATCTGAAAAGGAGTTAGATGAAAATAAACAGCATAAAATAACTGCCGCTAATACACGGAACAACATAACCAACACCTGAATTATTATTATTTAAAGTAGAGGTTCTAGCGCGTTGAAAAAAAAGGGCCTCGAATGAGGCCCTTAAAGCAGTTTTGAACTACACATTCGGGTCGTATTGAGTTTCTAACCAAGCTCGGATAGCCCAAAGAGCTTCCTGAGTTAAGATACCTTCAAACGCTGGCATGTAAGGGATACCGTTTCGTGTTGCACCGTTGCGAACACGGTAAGTGAACCACTCATCGCCGTCGAGTCCAGGCTCCAACGCGCGGAGGTCTGGAGCAATACCGCCAGATTTAGCTTCTAAACCGTGGCAGCGAGCGCAGTTTTGGTTGTAAGCACCTGCGCCAAGTTCAATGGCTTTTTCATTGCCTGAATAAGGGTTTTCTTCTCGCCACTCTTCACCAAGTTGTTCAAGTTCTGAAGTGTCAACGGCTTGTGGGACCACATCACCGTGGGCGAAAGCTAACTGACCGCATACTAGAAAAGAAATGCCAACTAGAGAACTGCGTAGACGTTTAAATTTAAAATCCATCATAGTCTTCCTCTCAAGAGGTTATTATTTAATTTTAAGTGTACGCTTAATTTAAAGCACTGAGCCCACATTTTTGAACATTTTCAATTATTATTGTTCCGTTCTAAAATAATTGTCTGGACGTGATTAATAACTGATTAATAACTGTTAGTAGCGTTCAAAACTTTTAATTTATCCGACTTTCACAGTGTACCAAATGTGTTGTTATACCAAATATTACTAAGTAAGGAAAAAATTGGTTAATTGGTGGCAGAAAAAAACATTCCGGTTAGTGATAGCAAAAAGTGGCAATTTTATCCCACCCAAGAACTAATACTTAGTGATGAATAAATAGGTGCTTAATGGGTATTTTAACGCACTGGGCCGTGAGTTAGTTTTTATCACGCTAGGTTGGAAATAATTTTTGAGCTGTACTTTCACTGAAAATATACCGTTTTTTGTTGAATGCTTGGTAAATTCTTTTCTGACAGTGCAAACTAAAAAAATTAATTATATTAAATGTAGTAATTGTAGTATTTGCATTAGAGCAACACCTACAAATACATCCTTCTATTTTTCCGATTTTCTTATAAATTATAATAAGGAGAATTGTATGAAACCCATCAGCGAGCGGCAATTTCGCTACACCAAGTTATCATCTACCTTACAAAAAATCGCTCTAGGGAGCATCGCCGGAGTAGCCTTGACCGCACTGTCATTGGGTGCAACCGCCGGTGAAGTGACCTGGAAAGACATCGCCAACGATCACAAAACCACCGATGACGTTCTCCAGTACGGTATGGGCGTTAACGCTCAGCGTTACAGCCCTCTAAAACAAGTTAATACAAAAACAGTTAAACAATTAGTTCCTGCGTGGTCTTGGTCATTCGGTGACGAGAAGCAACGCGGTCAGGAAACTCAAGCAGTTGTTCACGACGGCGTTATTTACGTGACAGCTTCCTACTCACGTGTATTTGCGCTAGACGCGAAATCTGGTAAGCAACTTTGGAGCTACTCACACCGTCTACCAGAAGACATTCGTCCATGTTGTGACGTTGTAAACCGTGGTGTTGCTATCTACGGCGACAAAGTATTCTTCGGTACGCTAGACGCACGTGTTGTTGCGTTAAATAAAAACACCGGTAAGCGTGTTTGGAACAAAAAATTCGGCGATCACAAAGCTGGTTACACCATGACTGGTGCGCCGACCATCGTTAAAGACCAAAAAACTGGTCGTGTGATGGTTATTCACGGATCTTCCGGTGATGAGTTCGGTGTTGTCGGTCGTTTGTTCGCCCGTGACCCAGACACTGGTGAAGAGATCTGGATGCGTCCTTTCGTTGAAGGCCACATGGGTCGTCTAAACGGTAAAGAAAGCACGCCAACCGGTGACATCAACGCACCTTCATGGCCGCGTGATGAAAACGGTGAGCTTGTTGAAGCATGGCACCACGGCGGTGGCGCTCCATGGCAAAGTGCGAGCTTCGATATCGAAAACAACACCATCATCATTGGTGCTGGTAACCCAGCTCCTTGGAATGGTTGGGCGCGTACCGCTAAAGACGGTAACCCAGCAGACTACGACAGCCTATACACTTCTGGCCAAGTAGGTGTTGATCCAACCACTGGTGAAGTTAAGTGGTTCTACCAGCACACGCCTAACGACGCATGGGATTTCTCTGGTAACAACGAACTTGTATTGTTCGAATACAAAGAGAAAGGCAAAAAAGTTAAAGCGACTGCTCACGCAGACCGTAATGGCTTCTTCTACGTTGTTAACCGTGAAAACGGTGAATTCATCCGTGCATTCCCATTCGTTGATAACATCACTTGGGCAACTCACATCGATCCAAAAACTGGTCGCCCGGTTGAAGTTGAAGGTCAACGTCCTCCTAAGCCAGAACCCGGTGAAAAACGCGGTAAGGCCATTGAAGTTTCTCCGCCATTCCTAGGTGGTAAAAACTGGAACCCAATGGCGTACAGCAAAGACACTGGTCTTTTCTACATTGGTGCTAACCACTGGAAAGAAGATTACTGGACTGAAGAAGTACACTACAAGAAAGGTTCTGCCTACTTAGGTCAGGGCTTCCGTATCAAGCGTATGTACGACGATCACGTTGGTATCTTGCGTGCAATGAACCCAATCACGGGTGATGTTGCTTGGGAGCACAAAGAGCGTCTACCTCTATGGGCAGGTGTTTTAGCAACCAAAGGTAACCTAGTGTTCACCGGTACTGGTGACGGTTACTTCAAAGCGTTCAACGCCAAAACTGGTGAAGAGCTTTGGAGCTTCCAAACTGGTTCAGGTATCGTTTCTTCTCCTGTAACTTGGGAGCAAGACGGTGAGCAGTACATCGGTGTAGCTTCTGGTTACGGTGGTGCTGTACCTCTTTGGGGTGGTGACATGGCTGAGTTAACTAAGCCTGTTCCTCAAGGTGGCTCTTTCTGGGTGTTCAAGATTCCTTCTTGGGCGCTAGAAGGTGAAGGTGCAAAAGTAGCTGGTAACTAATCGTTATTCAGTAGTATGAAAAACAGGCCGTCATGGCCTGTTTTTCGTCTGGGGCTAAAAACTAAAAAGGAATTTCTGATGAATTCATCCTGAATTTAATCAGAGAGCAGAAATTGGGAAGACAATTTCAATTCCTCAATTGTTTCAACAACTGAACGTTTTCGAAATAGCCGACACACTTTTGTGTCGAGGGAAACTCTGGCTCACTCAGAATTTCCTTGAATAATTAAAAGAATAAATACTCAAAAAGGAAGCCAGTATGGCCATCATTCGAAAAATTACGACCTTTGCGCTTTGTGGTGTTTTATCTGCGTTTTCAATTCAAAGCATGGCTGAAGATGAACAGCAGAGCACATCTGAATTTCCAACTATCAACGGTTGTGAAATTAAGCCAGAGACTGTTTGTAAAAAAGTGAACTTAAAAAATGCCGATTTACGCCATGCGAAACTGCATAACGCGGATTTATCTGGCGCTGATTTACGTGGTGCTGATCTAGCAAGAGCGGATATACGTCACGCCGATTTACGCGGTGCTGATTTACGCGGCGCTAATATGGAATCTGTTCAGGCGTGGGCTGCGTTTTTGCAAGGTGCCAAATTAGATAAAGCGAATTTGCAGGGCGCTAACCTAAATTTCGCTCGTCTCTCAGGCGCTCATTTAATCGACGCTAATTTACGCAGCGCTAATCTTGAAGCCGCTTGGTTGCCAAAGGCAAACATGACCGGTGCTATTTTAAAAAATGCGAACTTACAAGAAGCTAAGTTCTACAACGCGAATTTTACCAACGCTGAACTTGAAGGTGCGCGCTTCCCTTACGCCATCTTCCAAGAAGCGATTATGGAAGGCTGCGAGCACTGCCCGCACGATTGGTAAAATTGATCTCGCATGGTTGATTTTCAATCATGCGAATACTTGTTTGTTTCGAATCCCTATCTTCCAAAAAGTAGTTGATTGACGCTGGTTTTTCTCAAGGTTTAGAGGTAAGGCGACAGGGTTTGTAGAGCCTTAGAGCCAGCTCAGCGACTATGAGTCTGCTTTTGACTAAAGCATCGACTAAAGTCTAACTTCCTGTCATCATTAAATTCATCTCTTGTAGATATTTCTTTTATAATAATTTATTTTCTTATAAAGTTTTTATTTAAAACTTGTAACAGTGCTACAATTTTCAATTATTGTTCGACTTTTAGACGCAAGTCATTGATCTGTTACATTTGTAGGAATTGATTATTCGAATTAATATGAGACACTGCCTGTTACATTTTAACGCTCATGCGTTTCTATCGGTGGTAAAATCAAAAGTGTGTTCGAATAATAATAAATAGCGACCTGACTATGTATAAAATCCTTATTGCTGATGATCATCCGTTATTTCGATTCGCAATCGCCTCTGTATTGGAAAAGCAACTTGGTGAAGTAGAAACACTCTATAGTCACGACTTTGAATCAACATTAGAGGCCGCTGAAAATTGCCCAGAGTTAGATTTGATCCTGTTGGATTTAAATATGCCTGGCATGGAAGGGCTTAACGGCATTGTTCAGTTACGCAATCGATTTGCCGCGACCCCAGTTGTTGTTGTTTCCGCCGAAGAAGGCAGAAGTGTGGTATTGCAGGCTATGACCTATGGCGCCGTTGGTTTTATTACTAAATCAACTGACAGAGCGCAAATTGGCGAAGCGATCGAAAAAATTCTCGATGGTCAGGTTTACCTTCCACCAGATGTGATTCGCAACACCGACGAAAAGAAAACCAGTGGTGATAAGCCGATAAAAATTGAGCCAGAATTACTTGCCAAGCTCAGTAAAAAAGAACTTCAAGTGTACGAAGTTATGGCCAAAGGTGGTTCTAATAAACAAATTGCTTATGAGCTGAACATTGCTGAGGCTACGGTTAAATCTCATGTTTCGTCGATTTTACGTAAACTCAACGTAACCAACCGTGTTCAGGCGATTCTACAATCATCCACTGACGCAAAATAAATCGGCTATCTACCGTCCTATCGTCGTCCACTCTTTGCCAAAAAACCGCATTTTATTTGGCATTTTCTCCATTCAATAATAAATATTCAGGTATTAGCTCGGACTTATGGGACGATGTGAAACCTAAGAATTTTTAGGTTTCAACAAATCGTAGCCGATTAGCAATTGCTGTTTTAAGCTTTAACGGCTTGATGGGTTTGTTTAATAAAACAAAGCCAAAGCTTTTTGCTAATTGCCTTAAATCATTAGAATAATTTGCCGTTGCCAGAATCACCGGAATATTTTTCGGATTATTGGGATTCTGGGCAAGGGTATATTCTTTGATTAAATCGATGGCTTGAATACCCGTTGTGTTATCGTCGAGGTGATAGTCCGCTACCACAACATCGGGTAAATCGCCGCCTTTGAGAAGGTGGCTTTTTAATTCTTCCAATGTTTGTACTGTAGTCACTTTGCATTCCCAGCGTTTTAATAACGATTCCATACCCTGACAAATTTCTGGGTCATTATCGATCACTAAAATATTTGAATACTGAATCGATTCACTGAGAATGTCGGCAGGAAACGCGGGCATGATTGTTGGCACTTTTGCTTTCCCATAAGGAATAACAACCGAGAAACAAGAGCCACTGCCTGGGCGAGATGAGACGTTAACCTTGTGACCCAACACACCGGCAATTTTATCGACGATAGCAAGGCCAAGTCCCAAGCCTTTATCAAAGCGGTTATTTTTTCGATCAAGACGTCTGAATTCTTGGAATATCTCTTCTAATTTTTCTTCGGCAATACCAATGCCGGTGTCCCAAACTTGAACTTCCAAACCGTTGGCGCGTCGACGACAGCCGACCAGCAGTTTGCCGGTTTCTGTGTAACGAATGGCATTGGTGAGTAAATTTCTGATGATTCTCGCCAACAGTTGGCTGTCGGTATAGACGTAGGCACTGGAAGGGACGTAAGTCAGTGATAGATCGGATTTATCAGCCAGCCGTGAAAATTCGCCGACGAGCTTACTCAATAAATCGTCGACATTAAATGAATCTGGCACAGCTTCAACCACACCGGCTTCAAGCTTAGAAATGTCTAATAATGAATTGATTAACGTTTCCATATTCTCCAGCGAATAATTCAATGAGCTGACTAACTCATTGCCTTCGCCGGGCATATTCAGTTCCGACAACGCTGTTGCAAATAAACGCGCTGCGTTCATCGGTTGCAATACGTCGTGACTGGCCGCTGCCAGGAATTTTGTTTTCGATTCGTTGGCTTGTTCGGCTTCTTTTTTGGCGTTCAGCAAATTAATTTCAATGATTTTTCGTTCACTGATTTCTTTGCGTAGTTGCTCGTTAATTTTTGAAATTTGGTGGGTGCGCTCTTCAACCCGCTGTTCCATGTAATGGTATGCGTGTTCCAGAGCCAGGGCGGTTTTTCTCTGCTCGGTAATATCGTGTGCAAGACTGAAAAACCCCAATACCTGGCCGTTGCTGCCAAAATCTGGAACGTAGGTTTTTTTAGAAATTCTTCCTTTGCCAACGCCGCTTAGTTGTTCAACTTCAAATGTTACTCGCTGGCCTTTTAAGACTCGGCGAATGTGGGGAAGGTGAGCTTCGTAATCTTCAATTTCGTATAAGTCGCGTAAATGACGACCGATCATGTCTTTCTTTTTCACGCCGAACCAATCTTCAAAAGATCGGTTGGCAAATTCGTACACCAAATTTTTATTCATGTACGCGATCAACGCGGGCATGGCGTCGGTGATTAATCGAATTCGTTCTTCACTTTCTCGCAAGGCGGCTTCTTGTTGGAAGCGTTCGGTGATGTCAGTGTAGGTATTTACAAAGCCTCCGCCGGACATAATATTCCTGCGAACTAAAATAACCCGGCCGTTGGATAAGTGTTTAATAAATTCCCGGTGTTGATAGTCGGGCTCTTTTCCTGCTAATGCGTGCCGTATCGTGACATCTTGCAGTTCACTGTCTGCCATTAAATTGGGAAAGTGATCGCCTTGAGCAACATTTTTTGGATCAATTTTCGCCATCTCGATAAAGCGGCGATTCCAAGACTGAATTTTGAGATCGCTGTTGACCAGCGCCACACCCAACGACATATTTTCTAAGGTGGACTGCAAAATTTCGGCTTGTTCTTTTAAGACCTGTTCTTGGCGTAACTGCTCGCTGGCTTTGAGCGCGGTAATATCGGTATAAACAACCACTAAACCACCTTCTGCGGTGGGTCGTTCTGACATTTGAATCCAGCGACCGGATTGAGTTTTAAAAACCAACGGTGCGGTACGGCCATTGTTAAACGCAGATTTTGCGCTGGATTTTACCGTGGTATCAATAACGCGTTGCTCAATAGAGCTGTTTAAAATGTCGTTAAAGGTTGTTTCACCGGCGATAAAATCATCAGCACCCGCGCCCCACATTTCTTTAAATCGAGCGTTGGCGAGAATCATACGTCGGTCAGCGTCAAACAATACCAACGACTCCGAAATACTATCGATAGCGTCTTTCAAACGTTGACGCGTAATTTTTGATTCGGTTTGGGAGCGCTCGAGTTTTTCGTTACTTTCGGCAAGGCGAATGTGAGTTTGGCGCAGTTGATAAAAATGTTCTTGGACTTTTGCCGCCAACATTGCCGCACTTTCAAAAGAGCGATAGGCATCGCTGTGGTTGCCCCAGCCCATTTCCACGCGCTGAATCAATACGGAATTGATTTTTTTGAGTTTGCTGTTTTCTTTTTCTAACTCATCAATTCGCGCTTGTAAGCTGCGCGAATCAACCGAGTGAGAGTGGGATTTGTACGCATCTAATTTAGTCATCTAAATGCCTGCCAATAGCGACGCCGGTAAAAGTATGATTTAAATGCATGCCATCAAGTTGCTCGCCATAAGTGTTAAATCCAATTACATTGTGGCGAGCGTACAGGTCTGAGATTTTTTTGCAAAGATCAAATTTTTCAATTTCTATTCTGCGATAAATGCAGTCGCAGGCGAACAATAATTCAGGAACGCCAATTTCACTGGTAATTTCGGAAAAAAGCGATTTGGTGTGATCGAGAACACCGGAAGAATTTAACTGGGTTAACACAATACCTACGTCGATCGCGCAGAAAAAGGTGAGGCTTAAGTCTTCGTGCACTTGCTGAATTGAGCGTACGTAAATGGAGTCACTCAATTGCACTCCCAGCGGGTTGAGAGCAAAGGTTTCCGAATTTAAATCTTTTAAATCCAAATTGTGGATTCGGCAGTACTCCAATGCCGCCGGTTCGGCGTTGAGTTCATACACTCGTCGCGCGCTGGGTGCGGCTCGTGTCACCACCAGTTTTTCGCCAGTCGACACCAAGTGGTGAGACTGAAATACGCGAAAAGGATGCTTAGTATTAATCAATAATAATATAGCGGCGTCGCTGTGAAAGCGGCCGTCGTAAAAAACTTGTGTGTGGTGAAAGTGTAAATTGTCGCCAGCCGAACCACCCACCAACGGAATATTATTTAACGCGGTTCGATAAGCTTTTAACACCAGCTCTTCACGAATCGACATGCCATCTTGAAGTGTCAAACCAAAACTGTGGGTTTTAATGGGAGCAACGGCTTTGGCTTCTAGCTTACCCATTATATCGTCGACCAGCAGCTTGGCGTCTTCTTCGGTAAATTCGGCTAAATTGGTTACGCAGTTCGATTCAATAACAAAATGGTCTGGCGGTAATAAAAATGCGGTGATGGAACGTTTAGCGAGTCCGTGAGGAGTAATTTCGCCAGCGGTTGTGCAACCAACCACGTTACATCCGGTAAAGAAGCGATTAATTTCTGCGGCTAACAAATTCAAATCATAATCTGCACAGCAGAAGAAAAACACGCAAGCGTTTTCAATACGACCCAACGATTCGAAGATTTCTTTCACCGCCTCAGAGGCATTCCAGCAACTGGAGCTGGCTTTAAGTACTGTGGGGCTGGTTAATAATGAATGACTGATTTTGTCTGGTTCGTCTGTATATAAGCGTTCCATGATAAACCTATTCGTTGAGTCGAAAATTGTCATGCAGCATCGTTAGAGCTGGTTACTGGCTCTAGTATCCGATCATACGGATCTGATCTCTTTTGTCGATGTCACCCGCTAGACCTTTAATAACGCGTCTCGACCCGAAAAAACGGATTTGCCTAAATGGCCTTAGTAAGTTTATGAGAACAAGTGTCGGTAAGACACTCTACTTTGGATGGAAATTTGAGTTTGGCGGGATAAGCAGAAAAAAAGGGCCCGTGAACAGAGGCCCAAGAGTTTGCTTTAAATTGAGGAGGGTATAACTCCGGGTGGGCAGCTAATTGCTCTAAAGCAAACTAAACGCCTACGCTATCGTCAAAAGAGGAAAGTCGTACATGAACGCATCCCGTATTCACGGTTTTCAAGGCACGTCCTTGTGCCCGTTAACCTAAGGTTTCTAACCTTCTCTAAATCGAATCGACTTAGAAGAAACCTAGTGGGTTAATATCGTAGCTCACCAACAAGTTTTTGGTTTGTTGGTAATGATCAAGCATCATTTTGTGGTTTTCACGGCCGATACCTGATTTTTTGTAACCACCGAATGCAGCGTGAGCTGGGTAGTGGTGGTAACAGTTGGTCCATACGCGGCCAGCTTCAATACCACGACCAACGCGGAATGCGCGGTTCATGTCACGAGTCCAAAGACCGGCACCCAGACCGAATTCAGTGCTGTTAGCGATTGCTAATGCTTCTGATTCATCTTTAAAAGTAGTTACGCCAACCACTGGGCCGAAGATTTCTTCTTGGAAAACGCGCATGTCGTTGTTACCGCGAAGTAGTGTTGGCTCAATGTAGAAACCGTTGGCGAAACCAGGAACGTTTGCAGGGCCACCGCCGATAAGTACTTCAGCGCCTTCTTGACGGCCAATTTCCAAGTAGCCCAAGATTTTTTCGTACTGAGCAGCAGAAGCTTGCGCACCTACTTGAGTTTCAGTATCGAGCGGGTCGCCACGCTTAATTTGTTGCGTGCGGCTAATGACTAGAGAAATGAAATCGTCGTAGATTTTTTCGTGAATCAATGCGCGTGAAGGACACGTACAAACTTCACCTTGGTTGAAGAACGCAAGTACCATACCTTCAACGGCTTTGCTTAGGTATTCGTCTTCGTAGTTAGTAACATCGTCGAAGTAGATGTTAGGAGATTTACCGCCAAGTTCTACCGTCGATGGAATGATGTTTTCAGCGGCACATTTTAGAATGTGTGAACCGACTGGGGTAGAACCTGTGAATGCAATTTTAGCGATGCGAGTGCTGGTTGCTAATGCTTCGCCGGCTTCGCGACCAAAACCGTTAACAACGTTTAAAACGCCCGCTGGAAGTAGATCGCCAATTACATCCATAAGTACAAGAATGGACGCTGGAGTTTGTTCAGCAGGCTTAAGAACAATACAGTTACCTGCAGCCAATGCTGGCGCTAATTTCCAAGCAGCCATCAACAATGGGAAGTTCCAAGGAATAACTTGGCCAACAACGCCTAATGGCTCATGGTAGTGGTAAGCAACGGTGTTTGCGTCGATTTCACCAATGCTACCTTCTTGAGCACGGATACAACCGGCGAAGTAGCGGAAGTGATCGGCTGAAAGTGGAATATCAGCGTTTAGTGTTTCGCGAACTGCTTTACCGTTGTCCCAAGTTTCTGCTACTGCGAGCTTCTCAAGGTTTTCTTCAATGCGGTCAGCAATTTTTAATAAGATGTTTGAGCGTTCGGTGGCCGAGGTTGCGCCCCAAGCAGATTTTGCTCTGTGTGCAGCGTCTAATGCAAGATTGATATCTGCTTCGTCTGAACGTGGAATTTCACAGAAAACTTCGTTGTTTACCGGAGAAGAGTTTTCGAAGTATTGACCATTTACTGGCGCTACCCACTCTCCGCCAATATAGTTTTGGTAACGTTTGTTAAAGGTGACGACTGAACCTTCTTGTCCTGGTGCAGCATAGATCATAACGAGTACTCCAGATTGAGTTATTTGTTCACTGGCTTGATAAACCAAGCGCAATTGTTTTATCTGTTATGGGTTTTATCGGTAGACGATGACGTATGATTAACCCGAAAAAACATACGCCAAAATAATTGATGAATGAAGTTGTTTAAGGTAATTCGAAAACCTTCACGCATCCTCCGAATTCAACATTCGGAAATTTGTAAATCGTTTTTTATTTTCTCTGGTCTTCACTCGAGAATTATTATTGGACTGACTGGGTAATTCAGACTTTCCTACGGCACCAATGCCGTTCAATTCAATCGCATAATTGAATTTATAAATCTTTTTAACTCCGATTAATTCGTGAAAGAATTAATCGGAGCATTTCACTTAAAAGTTAACAACCGCACCCAGCGCTAATGTGTCGGCTTCTTCAGTGGCTGAACCCACAGAGAATTCATTGATGCTGTACTCAGCAACAAACGTCACATTTTTGTTGTATGCGTGGAACCAAGCGACTTGAGTACCTTCGTTCTCAACAACGGTATCGGTTTCTACTTCGGTTTCACCGTATGAGAAAACAAAACGGTTTTTACCGTGTTTGTAGGCAAGCTGAGTTAGCGTACCGTTGCTATCAACTTCATCGCCGTCTTCAACTAAGAAGTTATTAAGGCCCAAGCCTGCGTCACCACCAGGTCCTAGTAAAAGACCCAATGCTTGACCGTCAAAACCAGAGGCGTGTAATGAGAAACCGCCGACTGAAATTTTGCCGCCAAATGAGAAACCGTTTGAATCGATGGAATCTTCATTTTCTTGATCGGTTGATTGAGTTAGGAAACCTGCGAATGCGTGGAATGAGCCACCGCTAAATTTCGTATTGTAGGTTAATTCACCTTCAAATCGTGGCGCACTTTCTTCACTGCTGCGACCGGTTGGGTTGCGATCTTCTGATGTGTTACCTGGATCAACAACACCTAAAGCCAATTTAAAACCACCGCCAAATTCTGGTGTACGGTAGGTAATTTGCGAGGTTGGTAACGGATAAATATAACCAGAACCAATATTACCGAACGATACGCCGGTGCCGTCAACCAAGCCCAAAGAATCGTTTACGTTACCGTAACCCAGTAGAATTTCATCTAGGAAAATATTGGAACGGCTGAATAAGGTAAAGTCTTTACCAATTAATACCTGTCCCCATTTCCAGTCTAATGTTGCGTAGAATTGACGAACATCAATACCGGTGTCGGTGATTCTTTGGTTACTGTCGTTAATGCTTACCCAAAACGACGAACGTCCACCAATGGTGACGTTTTCCAATTCCTTTTTAAAATTAAAGCCAACCCAGTTAGGTAGGAAACCTGAGCGAACACGCGCTTGGTCTCGATCCTGGCCTGTGATGTCATTTTCAATGCTAGTTTGTGAATAAAAGGTGTTGAATGATGCGTCTACCGAAACAGTACCAATCTTTTCATCATCAAAAAAAGTTATCGCTGCCATACTTGGAGCGCTAATTGCTGAGATTAAAGATGCAAGCACAAGCGGTTTAACGCTTTTATTATTTTTAGTCATGGTTCTGTTTTCCTAGCTGTTATTATTTTTAATAGTTTTAGTCTGCAAAGACTCTGTAATTAATTTTTCCTAAGAAAGCTTAGAAAAAACCTTTAAATACGTGCCTTAATAGATGCTCTCAAATACAAACGCTTGGATAACAAATTCAATTTCCAAGCTAAGCAATAATTACAGTTGAGTATTGCCCGCTAGGTGCTCTGGTGAAATTCGTCAATGGAGTAATTTCGATAACACTTTGGGCCAGTTAAAAAACAGAACTTTAGATTAGTTCCCAAGTACTACGACTTGTGACCAATACTTTGGTGGTAAAAATTCTCACCTTAAGTATCTGAAAAGTGGATTTTGATGAAGTTTTATTCAGTGGAAGACGTACTAAATTGCTGGTTAATACGTAAAAGTCGCCAAGTAATGTGCCCTGAATGTTCATATACGATAATTCGGGCAGATGAGATTGTTAAAAATACCTCGCGCTATATACTTTGAGAACTTATAAAAAATACAAATGTTCAGCGAACCGTTGCTTAATGAATAATATATTTTATATAAAAGATACTTCTATAAAACTGTTTTGATTGTATTTACACGTAAAATATAAAATAAGAATAGAATAGCGTTCGTTGAAGCGAAATATTCAAATAACCAAAAGATAATAACAAACGTCGTAAGGGTTTGTAATAACAATTTCAATAGGTTGAGTTAATAGCGATGAAAGTTACTAATACAATAACGAGAGTACTTGTTGTTTCCTCAATGGCTCTTACCGTGGAGCAAGCCGCTGCCAGCACTGGCGAGATTGAGCAAGTGAACGTCACAGCGCAACGATTCGAAGTCGATAATTCTGAGTATCCCGGTAGTTTGTCTTTGATTGATGACGAAGCCCTCTCGGCAATTCAACACCGCCATATCCAGCAGGCACTGTCTCGGGTTTCTGGTGTGAGTTTGCAGCGTGGTGAAGGACAAGAGTATCTACCCGCAATTCGATCGCCAGTGCTCACGGGCGCTGGTGCCTGCGGTGCTTTCTTAATTGCTCAAGATGGGATACCGGTGCGCTCTTCGGGATTTTGCAACATCAATGAATTGTTTGATGCACACACAGAGTTGGCTGATCAAGTTGAGGTATTAAAGGGGCCAGGGTCGGCTTTTCACGGCTCCAATGCCTTACACGGTGTTATTAATGTTATCACGCCAGACCCGTTAACCAGTCGTGATTTTATTCAGATTGAATCGGGCTCCAATGATTTTTCTCGATTAAAATTTGGTGTTGCCGCTGGTGAAGACAATAATCGCATTGGGGTTTATACCAGTGCCACTCGTGACGGCGGTTATCGAGACAGCTCCGGTTACGATCAGCAAAAAATAACCGTTAAACATCATTACGCTGACAGCAATTATTCCATTGATTCAGGCTTAACCTTTACCAATTTAAATCAGGAAACCGCGGGTTTTATTACTGGATTAAATGCGTTTAAAAGCTCTTCGATTGCCGAAAGTAATCCAAACCCTGAAGCTTTTCGAGATACACAATCCTTGCGTGTTTGGTCAAAAATCTCGTTTGATTTATCCGAGCAAGACCAATTGTTGGTAACACCGTTTTATCGCAACACAGACATGGATTTTCTCCAGCATTTTTTACCGGGCACACCCTTGGAAGAAAATGAGCAAGACGGATTTGGTGTTCAAGCTTCGTGGAAACACATTTTCAACGACCAATTGCATTTAATTACTGGCTTAGATTTCGAATACGCCGAAGGCTCTTTAGTGCAGTCTCAAGATGAACCAACGCAAGGCTCGGCGTTTTTACAAGAAACCATTCCTGTAGGCATTCACTACGATTACGACGTCGATTCGACAATTGTTGCTCCGTTCGCTCATTTATCTTGGGATGTGAGTGAAAAATTAAATCTGACGTTAGGCGTGCGTTACGAAGATACCGAATACGACTACACCAATAACACATTAACCGGAAGAACTCGTGACGACGGCACTGAATGTGGTTTTGGTGGTTGTCGCTATTCCCGACCTGCCAGCGATGTAGATAGCTTCGATAATTTTTCACCGAAATTAAGTGCAGCGTATAAAGTGAATTCGAATGTCTTGGTTTATTCCAGACTTTCTCAAGGGTTCAGAGCGCCACAAGCAACCGAGTTGTACCGATTGCAACGTGATCAACAGGTCACTGATTTAGATTCCGAAGAAGTAAATTCTTTTGAGTTGGGCGTAAAAGGGCGAGTTAATAGATTATCGTTTGATGTTTCTGCGTATTATCTCGAAAAAGACAATTTTATTTTCAGAGACAGTTCGTTTTTTAACGTAGATGATGGTGAAACCGAACACGTTGGTGTAGAAGTTGAATCTTCTTATTCAATCAACAACCAATGGAATATCGCAACAGCACTGTCTTACGCTCGTCACCAATACGAACACGACCAATTTATTGGTGATATCAATATTCGCGGTAACGATATCGATACTGCGCCGAGAGGATTTAGCAGTACAAGACTTTCCTACAGTCCTTCTGACGCTTTAGGATTTGAGTTGGAGTGGTTGTACGTTGGTAGTTATTACTTAGAGCCAGAAAACCTCAATAAATACGAAGGACATGACCTTCTTCATTTGAGAGGCCGTTGGGATGTTAGTGACTCTGTTCAATTGTCATTAAGAGTTGAGAATTTAACCGACAGAAGATACGCAGAGCGTGCTGATTTCACGACCTTTACTGACGAACGTTATTTCCCAGGACGACCACGAAGTGTTTATGCCAGCGTTGATTTTCGTTGGTAATATGAAGAATGTTTCACTGGGTAAGTTTGAAGATCTTTCTTAATTCTTAAAGGCTCTATTAATTTAAGGTCTTTTAATTTTGGAACTTTTAATTTCAATAGCTTTGTTAACCACAGTAGCGTCAAGGATGGACGCTACTTTTGTCAAATCCCTACTTTCGTAACCTTTCTATTTTTATCTGATCATTGCATTAATTTCTTTGCATCCCACTATCTCTTTATTGAACCCAGAGAGAGCTGTGTGAATTATCGCTTTGAAGAAGTAATATTGGTTGAACTTCTGCTGATACTCACAATGGAACTAACATTGTCATCGTCGAGGCATTCTCTTAATACGCCGCCGCCTAAAAAACCTGTAGCCCCTGTGATTAAAACTCTGAGTCCCATGTTTGTATCCTTTTATCAGTTATTGATTAAAAAATTCAGCTACAGCATCTGCTGATACTTTTACTGCCTCGGGTTTGTAATAAAAATCGACATGGCCAAATTCAGGTAGCCCCGAAACCGTGGGATCGTTAGTCAATTTGTCAATGAATGCGGTTGAGCAAATTGCTGTCGATGCGTTAGTTCCGTAAATGACTAAGGTGGGTTGAACAATTTTGTCGGCGTAATGCTCGCACAGAGAAAAAAGTGATTGCATGGCCTGGTCGCCTATATGCAAGTTGGTAAAGTTTGCTACCGCTTTAGGTCCTTTAACACCGTCTCTGCCGTAGTAATCGTAGGAGTCACCCGCTTCCGGGAAAGGGCTTAGTGCAGTGTATTCTTCTTTCGATTGCTCATCGTTCAATCCAAATGGTGCGGTAAAATCAGGTTCGCCAGTTTCATAAATTTTTTGCGTTGAAGCATTGGCGGTAGCAATCATTTGATTGACGATATTTTTGTCGGTCCACTGGAAAGCGTCTGCCGCCATCATTCCTGAGACGGTGGCAATTTTCTTAATTCTGTGGTCTGTTACTGCCGCTGAGGAAATAATAGAACCGCCCTGGCAAATGCCAAGTCCTAGAATTTCCTCTACGTAAGGAAGAGTTCCCAAATAAGAAACTGCATCCCAGGTATTTTCGAGCAATCTAAACATGTATCTAGACTGTTTAAACTCTCCGGGTAATGATGGTGAGTCTCCCATGCCTAAATAATCAAACCCTAAAAATACAAATCCTCTTTTGGCCATTTCTGGGCCGTAAGTTGCCAGCACTTGTTCTTTAACTTGTGGGAACGGACTTGCTCCAACAATTGCTTTGTATTTTTTTGCTTTCATCGAAATTTTCTGGAAGATAAAGGTTGCCCACCAAATCTACACCGAATGATTTAAAGGTTACTTTTTTAACAGTCATGAATTCACACTCTTTTTAATTTAAAAACCTAAAATACCAAACTAAAAACAAACATTTCTTGGGTAGCTGATGGGATGAAATATTAACAAGTAGCAAATGGGCTTTCAGTGCACAAAACTGCGCGATGTGGATACAAAATGACGGAAGAAAGTAAACAGTATTAATGGTGTTTGCTTTTTTTGATTTGAATGGCTATTTGGAGAGAGTCTTAAAAAAGCTGAGTTTAGCCGTTGGCAAATGTGTAATTAATTTAACTGATTAGTGTTGGTAGTTTTTATTTTGTGGGTGTTGATGATATAGAGTGTTGTCGATTTTGACGTGTATATTGATGAGCATTTTAAGGTTTGGCTTAATCGTATTTCTGGTATTTAATTTTATTAAAGTAATTATTACTAATATTTAAGCTAATTATTCAGCCCTCTTGGCCATTCTTTGTGGCTTATGGCGGCGTTATCAGGTTCATGATATTACCCCTAGAATCGTGCTTTGGTTTCGTTTACGCTGGCTTGATTCGTAACTATAACTGGTGTGCATGAACGAGGATGACAGTTAATGGCATTGACCATCATTGAAGGAAGTTTCGATGTTGCTTTAACATCGCAACAGTCAAGCTTAGAAGGTAAGCACGGTATTACGTTTGGCAAAATGCACATTCACAAGACGTATTCTGGCCAGTTGCAAGCGTCCAGTGTCGGGGAAATGTTTACCACGTTAACCCAACAGAAAGGTTCTGCCGGTTACATCGCCCGCGAGCAAGTCGAAGGCACTCTTGTGGGGCGTCAGGGCAGCTTCGTACTTCAACATTTCGGATCAATGAATCGAGGCGATCAAACTCTAATTTTGGAAGTGGTTCCCGATTCTGGTACGGGAGAGTTAATGTCACTTTCCGGTTCCATGAAAATCGAAATTGCTGAGGACGGAAAGCACTTTTATACCTTTGAGTTTGAGCTGTAACGGCGTTGTTGTTATTGCGATGTGAATCAGAGGTTCCTGTTGGCCAAGCTCGTGTTTTATAATCCCGCACTTAATTTCGCTTAAGTGCAGTAATCATGTTGAATGTTGTTCTTTTTGAACCAGAAATCCCGCCAAATACCGGCAATATCATTCGTTTAGGGGCAAATACCGGCTGCAAATTGCAGTTGATTGAGCCTTTGGGGTTCGTCTTAGACGACAAACGCTTGCGTCGTGCGGGCCTCGATTACGGTGAGTGGCAAGACATTAAAGTCCACAAAAACTGGCAGGACTTCCTCGCACAAGAAAACCCCCAAGCGCTCTATGCCATCACCACAAAAGGTCAGCGCTTCCATCACGAAGTCGAATTCAAATCGGGAGATTATCTGGTGTTCGGTCCTGAGAGCCGGGGTCTACCAGCGAATGTACTCGATACGTTGAATCAAGATCAAAAAATTCGAATTCCTATGTTACCCAACAGCCGAAGTATGAACCTATCCAACGCTGCCTCCGTAATCGTCTATGAGGCTTGGCGGCAAATGGGTTTCCCAGGTGGACTTTAACTCGGGTAAAATGTTGGCTAAGTAACGTAGGGAGAAGGGTATGGCTAAGATACAACTGATTGTCGGCAGTGTGATGGGAACGGCAGCGTCGGTTGCCAAAACACTGTCCGAAAAGCTGCAAGCGGCAGGGCACACCACCAGAGTGAATGATGCCTTTCGAAAAGGAGATTTGTCCGAAGACGACGAAATTCTTCTGATTTGTACCTCCAACACGGGTGCCGGAGATTTGCCCGTTAATATCGTTCCTTTGTACCTTCATTTACGCAACGATTTTCCTAATGTTTCGACGCGCCGCTACGGCATCGTCAATCTGGGTGACAGCTCTTACCCAACCTTTGCCCAGGCCGGAAATCATATGGATGAAGCGTTCCAAGATTTGGGCGCAAATCGCATTGGCGACATGTTGGTGATCGACGCACTCAGCGGCGAAGATCCTAACAGTGTTGCAGAAACTTGGTTAGCAGATTGGATTCAATTGTTGTGACACACAAAGCTATCGCTCTTTTTTATGGCAGTTCTACCTGCTACACCGAAATGGCCGCAGAAAAAATCGCAAAATACTTGGGTGAAGATCAAGTCGATGTATTCAACATTGCTGACGAACCCATCGTTAACGCCGGATTTTATCGCAATGTGATCATGGGAATTCCAACTTGGGATTACGGCGAATTACAAGAAGACTGGGAAGAAATTTGGGACGAAATCGATACCATTGATTTCTCAGGTAAAACTGTTGCCTTATTCGGCCTGGGCGACCAAGTGGGCTACCCTGAGTGGTTTTTGGATGCGCTGGGTTACTTGCACGCAAAATTAAAAGCCAATGGCGCAACTCTTGTCGGTTATTGGCCCGCCGAAGGTTACGAGTTTGAACAATCAAAAGCACTGACCACTGATGGCGAGCAATTTGTGGGTTTGGCGCTTGATGAAGAAAATGAATTTGACCAATCCGATCAGCGCATTGCGATTTGGTGTGACAGCATAAAACCGCATTTTCATTTGGACCCGTAATTTTTATTCTGAGCTAACGCTTTCGTGACAGATTCACCCCCAACTTTTTCATACGCTCAACTCAATTGGGATGAGCAAGGCCAGCCGATTTCTTCCGTATTCGGCGATGTTTATTTTTCTAAAACCGACGGCCTGGGGGAAACCGAGTACGTTTTCCTCCATCACAATCAACTGGCGCAACGCTGGCAGGCGTTATCAGAAAACGAATCCTTTGTTATTGGTGAAACCGGTTTTGGCACTGGTTTAAATTTTCTGTGTGCCTGGAATACTTGGTTGCAAACCGCACCGGCTTCTGGGCAATTGCATTTTGTTTCGGTGGAGCGCTATCCGCTGTCGTTAGAAAGCCTAGAAAAATCCCTCGAACTTTGGCCGCAATTAAAACCACTCAGTGACCAGTTAATTCATCAATACCCAAAATGTTTGGTGGAAGGTGTTCATCGGCTGGAATTTGCCAACGTGTCATTGACGTTGATCATCGGTGATGCGGTGCCGGGTTTTAAAGAATTACAGGCCAGCTTCCATCCAGATTATTCCGGCGGCTTTGCTGGCAGTTCAATGGATGCTTGGTTTTTAGATGGTTTTGCGCCGTCAAAAAATCCGCAGATGTGGTCGCAGGATTTATTCGAAATTATTGCTCGGTTGAGCAAACCACAAACCACCTTTGCTACGTTTACCAGCGCCGGATTGGTTCGGCGCGGTTTGGCGGCTGTTGGTTTTTCGGTTGTGAAAGAAAAAGGCTACGGCAATAAGCGTGAAATGATTCGCGGCGTATTTGATCCCGCGTTGATTGAGGCGAGTGAGCCCGAACTGGTTAAACCAGAGCCTCTAGAGCAAACAGCAGAACCTCGAAAACCGATTGTGGTTCGCTGCCAAGAAACTCCCTGGCAGGTGATGGGGGAGACGCCCGAAAAATACCAATCCCATCGTTGGCAAGAAAAAACCGTTGCGGTGATTGGCGGCGGTTTAGCGGGTTGTATTTCCGCGTACGCGTTAAGTCAGAGAGGGTTTGATGTTCAAATTTTTGAGTCGCAAGACGATATTGCTCAAGCGGCCTCTGGTAATCCTCAAGGTGTGGTGTACGCACGGATGTCACCCGAGACGGGATCTTTACCGAATTTTAATTTGCAGGCATTGCAAGCCGCAGAGCGTTTTTACGCGCCTTTTTGGTCGGATTATCCGAGCATTGGTAAGCGCTGCGGTGTGTTGCAATTAGCGTTTAATGACAAGCAACAAGCGTTGCAGGATCAAATCAGCGCGCGCTTTGGTCATCAAGATTTATTCAGTACGTTAGATTCCACAGCGGCTTCAGAACTCGCCGGAGTATCGCTCAATCACGGTGGACTGTATTTTCCCGATTGCGGCTGGGTTCATCCGCGTAATCTTTGCCGCACATTGCTTGCTCAAAAAGATATTCCTGTACAGGCGAGTTGCACGGTCACCAAAATCAAATTTGAGCACGGTTTATGGACGCTTTTTGACGACAGGAAAACCCCGCTCGGGCAGTTTAGTCACGTGGTTGTCGCCAATGCCAAAGATGCGTTAGCGTTAAAACAAAGCCAACATCTGCCGTTGCGCTCTGTGCGTGGTCAGGTCAGTTTTGTGCCTTCGACTGCAATGAGTTCGCAGTTAAATATGGTGGTGTGTTCCGAAGGTTATCTCGCCCCGGCCGATGCCAGCGGCCATCATTGCTTGGGCGCCACTTTCAATCCAAAAAGCGAAGATCTCACGGTATTTGAGCACGACCATCTGGCGAATTTCGCTCATATTGACCAGTTCTCGCACGAGCTTGGCCAAGATTTAGCGCCCAAGGCAATCTCCGATATCCGAGGTCGAGCCGCTATTCGATGCACAACCCCGGATTATTTACCGATCGTGGGGCCGTTGCCCATTCCAAAGCGCTTTGACGAACGCTTTGATCGGCTGAGAAAAAATGCTCGTCAGCACATTCCGTGTGCGGGCAGTTATTACCCCGGTTTGTACACCAGCGTGGGTTACGGTTCTCGGGCGTTGGCTTATTTGCCGTTGGCAACGCAGTTGTTGGTCGCGCACATGAACCACGAACCCAATCCCATTGGTTTCGAGTTAGCTCGGGCTCTGCATCCTGCACGATTTTTGATTCGAGATATCGCCCGCAATAAACGTTAATCTCAATAGAAATTGGCGTGTTGGCTATCGGCTGTCGTGATAGCAGCTACACTGATGGTTAGTGTTTGTGTTGATAAAACAAGCGCTGGCTAATGAAAATTCAGAGCCAATCTGAATTTTCTCATCATAAAGTGACGCTACACAGTGAGGATTCCGCCATGCTCTTGCAGCATAAAAGCCGTGCTGTCGCCCCTCAGGGTTTGGATACCATTCATAATTATTACGAACGCTTGGTGTTGGAAGAGATTCGTCACCAAAGCAGTCGTTCGCGCAATGACGAAGACTATTTGGCCGATGTCGCTTGCGTGAGTCTTAATCACCTGCCACCGCGTTACATTCGTTACGACGTTGACATGACGTTTTTTTTATCGCCCCAGGAACAGCGAGAGATGATCGATAAAGTGAAGTTGGCGGTGACCGAGGCCATCAGTTATGTGAGCTTGCGCGAACGCAATGCCGACGGCGAAGTGGAGAACATTTCCCAGGGAGAAGGTTAGAAAGCACGCTTCACGATTACGACGTTCATTTGCTGTCTAACCTATTGTTGGTAATCGATTCGATTTTTGCTCGTAACGATTAAATAGAATTAGTGTTCATATTGGATCGCCGTTAAACTGGTGTTTTTAGAATGAATACTGGATTCTTACGAGTGATTGGTCGAATTACCGCTGTGCTTATTGTTGGATTCTGGTCGATGTTTTCGGCCTCACTTCGCGCCGATAAGCCAATTGAACCCACCATTGCTGACATTCCCTACCAATTGATCGAACAGCAAAACCACGATGCCGGTTTGTTCACCCAGGGAATGTTGGTGCTCGACGGTTGGATCTATGAATCCAGCGGCCGCTACGGCCAATCAAAATTAGCTCGCTACAAAGAATCCGACAGCAGCCAGCTTGTCACTCAGCCGTTATCGAGAACCATTTTTGCCGAAGGTCTGGCGCATTTTAACAATCATTTTTACTTACTGACCTGGCGTGCGGGTAAGGCGTTTGTGTTGGATGAGTACTGGAGCGTGAAGAAAACCTTCAGTTATCAAGGCGAGGGTTGGGGTCTAACGCACGACGGTGAACGACTGATCATGAGCGACGGCTCTGACACACTGCAATTTCGCGATGCTGACACTTTTGAAGTGCTCTCAAGTATTCGTGTGACTGGCGCTGGTCGTACTTGGGATCAGCTGAACGAACTTGAATACACCGACGGAATTGTCTGGGCGAATCGATGGCAAACCAGTGAAATCGTGGCGATTGATCCGCAATCGGGCCGTGTGCTGGGTGTGATTGATCTTTCCGCGTTGAGCAAAAAGCACCAACAGGGTTGGTATAGCAGCGACAAGGTTGCCAATGGTATCGCTTGGAGTTCAGAGCGACAGGCGTTTTGGGTGACGGGAAAATACTGGAATAAGCGGTATTTGATCAAACCTCAGATACCATCCCTGGTAGCATCTGAGGCTGTGGATAACTTGTGATTAAGCTATGAATTTAGCGGAATGACTTTTTCTTTGGCTTGAGAAACCAGCTCGACACCGGCCTTTTCTAACGCGTCTTCACTGAGCCCATTTTTCGTTTTGCGCGCTTTCCACGAGTGCACACCAATCGCTACCTGATCGCCAAAACCCAACTTCATCGTAGAGCGACGGATTCTGTCGGCCAAGGTTTGGCTTTGTCTGGAGTCTGACCCCGGCAGCAAAACGGCAATGCAGTTTTCGTCAATCACAGAGCAGACATCGACGCGACGAATGTTTTCTTTGAGTTCTTTTACCAGTGATTTCAGTACTGGTGTGAGCTGTTCATTGTGAGCGTTTACTATCAATAACATGCACGATAAGTGAGAGGCTTCTCGGCGAGCGCGATCCAGCTCGCGACTCAGCGTGCGATTGAAATAGCGCGCGTTGCCAATCTCAAGAATCGGATCGAGCAGTGACTTTAAATTTTCTCGTTCAATGGCAATTGTGTGGCGCAAGCTCTGGCTGGTGACCGCCGCCAAGTGATCGAGAAGATCTGTACCTTTGCTGGCGACAAAGCGGGCGCTGTCACTGGAGGCAAAATGCAAACTGCCAAAGATTTGCGTTTGATGTTGCAGTGGTAAAAACGCCGCCGAGCCGACTTTGGGGGTGCCGGGAAACAAGCGCGTGGCGGTTAACACATCGACTTCTTGAAGCAGCACCCGAGGCGTGTCTGGGTAGATTTTGTCGTAAAATTCACTGCCACGACGAAGCTGCAATCGGCTTTGGTGATAATTCACCTGCGTGGCGTCAAAAAGCTCTTCCAAACTGCCTTCGGTATCCAACAGAATCAAACTGCTTGAGGCGAGCCGGAAATGTCGGCAAGCTTCATCGAGCAGCAGACTGATGGTTGAGTGAAGGTCAGTTGAGTTGAGTAATGAGAGTTCGAAATTGTGAAAATGTCTTTGGATACGCTGATTGTCATCGATTCGATCCAACAATTGTTGAACAATTTCTCGAAGGCGCCGGTTTTCATTAGCGATACTGATTTCCACGACACTACATCCTATTTGACTGTGAATTTTATATACACGAATTTATTTTCGCTAATGGGGTATCGGCCGCCGGGCCCAGAAATTCAAAAAATTTCTATTCTGACCCGTTTTTGTATTTGACTGTTTGCGAATGTAAGTAAAGGATTTTGTATGTCGCCATTTTCTAATCAACAACCAAAACGCATTGTGGTTCTCACCGGGGCGGGAGTTTCAGCCGAGTCTGGCCTTAAAACCTTTCGAGATAATAATGGCCTGTGGGAAAATCACCGCGTCGAAGAAGTTGCCACGCCAGAAGCCTTTAGTGCGAATCCTGGGTTAGTGCAACGGTTTTACAACGCGCGCCGATCGCAACTGGTTGAAGAAGCTGAGCCTAATAAAGCGCATCAAGCGTTGGCGCAATTTGAGTCGCGTTTTGAGGGTGAATTTTTGCTGGTCACACAAAATGTTGATGATCTTCATGAGCGTGCCGGTAGCGACAAGCTGTTGCATATGCACGGTGAGCTGCGCAAGGTTCGGTGTTCGAAAACCCATCAAGTATACGAGCGAAATGAGCCGTTGTTTTATGAAGAGTTGTGCCCGTGCTGTGGCTTGCCCGGAAAGCTTCGGCCACACATTGTTTGGTTTGGTGAATTTCCCTTATTTATGGAAGAAATTTATCAAGCCCTTGATGACTGCGATTTGTTTGTTTCTATCGGCACTTCCGGCAACGTTTATCCAGCGGCAGGCTTTCAACAGGTGGCACAACAAGCAGGGGCGCACACCGTTGAACTCAATTTAGAGGCTTCCAACGGCGCAGATAGATTTGATGAGCATCATCACGGCCCTGCCACAGAAGTAGTTACCCGTTTCTTTGATCAGTTATTGGAATTACCCAACGGATAGGTTCCAGTGGTTATCGCGGTTACCAATGGGAAAAGAGGGGAAATGCGGTAAATATCGAAGACTGGGTGTAAACTATGGAAAATAATATTGTCAGTTGATGCCTTGGTATCCAACTGATTTTAACTGTAATTCCGTGACTTTCCGAGATTAGCCCATGTCAGATTCAACCAGTAACGTAGGTGATTTAACCGCAACGCTTGCAGAAATTGATCGGTTAAATGGTCAAGACCCCAATCAAGAAGAGTTCGAAGGAAAACTGATTGCCAAAGAAGTTTTGTACAGTCAGCGTATGAGCCAATGCATCGACACGTTTGCGCCCGAGGCGAGTGATTTACTGAAAATCGCTGCTCACGCACAACACATACAGCGCTGGAAAATCCCACGCAGCGACTACCCAATGGATCGTTCTGGGTACAAACGTTGGCGTTTAGAGTTAGGTGCGTTTCACGGAGAAACCACCGCGGAAATCATGGCAAGTCACGGTTATGACGAACAGCAACAACAGCGTGTTAAAGATTTATTATTAAAGAAAAACCTTAAGCGCGACGCCGAAACTCAAACGTTGGAAGACGTTATTTGTTTGGTATTTATCGAATATTATTTAGAGCCCTTCGCTGAAAAGCACACACACGAAAAATTGATTGGCATCATTCAAAAAACGTGGAATAAAATGTCAGAGCAAGGTCATGAACAAGCTTTGAAAGTTACTCTAAAACCAGAGCTGGGTGAACTGGTCACAGAAGCTCTGTCTTAATTTATTCATATGTTTTAGACGTTAACCAACCAGTTTATTCTTCGGCTGGTTGTTTTTCTGAAGATTTCTTTTTCAGAGACAAGATAGGTTTTTTGGCGCGATTGGATTTAATGGTCGTTGATGGCTTCTTCACAACTTTGGGTGACGAGTTGCTGCGGTCATATCGACGATTAGATGGCGCGTCACGAAAGCTGGAGTCTTCTCTGCCTGCCTTTGATATCGCCTCAACTCCGTGGCGTAAGAGTCTGACTTGATCCAACGCCGAAAGGTGCTTTGGAAAAGGGCCTGGATGCACTACTGATGGATTTCTAACCGAGCCTTCGATGGTAAGGGTAAATCCGCATGAGTGAGTGGCTGAAAGTTTTTTTAAATCGACATCCCAGTCTTCAAAATCGATACTCACTTGAACACCCCAAAAAATTTAACGAATTATAATGTGATTTTAAACGCCAAATTGTTGTACGAGGACACACTTTACATAAGTTTACGTGGGTGCCTTGGTATTTTTATAACCAAAAATTATGTTTTTCTGTACAGGCTTGTAATGTATTTGGCGTTGTGTAAATAAGAAAATTTAGGTTAATAATTTTGCAAAGTAGAGGTACTCAGCGCGAACCCGGCGCAGACTACCACAGGCAAATTAATTTACTGAGACAAGCACTGGATTTCTGAAGATCGTTCCAGGCGCAATCGGTTTTTATCTTAATGATTCAGTTGTGCCTAAAATTATTTCTGACTTATTTAAAGAAATCTGGGTTTTTAAAGGTTCGTTAAATTGTGTTAATTAAGCATAAAAACAATTAACCCAGAAGGGATAACGACCTGTGGCACCGTGTTAGATTTTTTAGACTTACTGAATTTTTTGGCTGGAACGGAAGGACCGTAAGCGATTTACTTGAGAATTGGAAACCGCTTTTTTAAATGGATTGTCGAGAGTGCCACCGAATTTTTGGTTACATCAACATTGTTTACAGTAACACGAACGTAACGTTGTTTTTATCGGTGGCGTAATCGCTTATGACTGGGCTGTTGGTTTTTTATTTTTCAGTTGTCGTGCAGGTGGCGGTGCGCCAATGTGAACTTGTTGACGGCTGGCAGCGATTTCAATTTGTTTTTGTCGTTCCTGAAAACGGTGTTTTTGTTCATCCGTTAATTTATCGTAACAGCGAGGGCAGGAAACACCGGCTTGGAATTTCGGCGACAATTTATCGTCTTCGGTGATTGGGTGTCTGCAACCGTGGCACTGATCGTAAATACCTTTCTCAAGACTTTGATTGACCGACACGCGGTTATCGAAAACAAAGCATTCTCCGTCCCACAGGCTTTCGTTTTCTTCAACGTCTTCAAAATATTTTAAAATGCCACCTTGAAGGTGATAGACCTCATCAAAACCTTGCTCTTTGAGGTAAGCAGTGGATTTTTCGCAGCGGATTCCGCCGGTGCAAAACATCGCGACTTTTTTGTGTTTTTCGGGATTCAGATTATTTTTAACGTAATCGGGGAATTCTCGGAACGTTGTCGTATTTGGATTGACCGCATTTTGGAAGGTGCCGATGGCGTATTCGTAGTCGTTGCGGGTATCGACCACGATAACATCTGGATCGGAAATTAGCGCATTCCAATCTTTCGGCTTGACGTAAGTACCAACGACCTTGTTCGGGTCGATGCCCTCAACGCCCATGGTTACAATTTCTTTTTTGAGTTTAACCTTCATTCGATAGAAGGGCTGATCGTCATAAAACGATTCTTTGTGCTCCAAAGCCTCTAAGCGTGGATCACTTTTCAGGTAGGACAAGAGCGCGTCAATGCTCTCTCGTGAACCGGATACGGTTCCGTTGATTCCTTCGTTGGCCAACAACAAGGTTCCTTTGATGCCTTGTTCATTACAAAACGCCAACAATTTCGGTTTAATTTCCTCGAAATCTTCGAGGCGAACAAACCGGTACATTGCCGCAACAACATAACTCATAGATTCACCTAACTTATTACAACATCGTCATCCGCCCTGGCGTAATCAGGGAACGGCCGTAAAAAAGGGCGGCTATTGTATACGTAAATGCAATGAATTGACGAGAACTTGTGCGTCAGTTACTAAAAACCTGCCTACACGGGCGCATGTAGACAGATTGAGTAGACAAGTTTAATAGACGGGAGACTAAGATTTTCCCATGCATTTGGGGGAGTCAGGGGCGATGCCTTGCTTTTGCCATTCTTGTGGCGTGTACGCGTGTATTGCCAGGGCGTGCACACCGTTGGCGAGTTCTTCTTGAACGCATTTGTACACCAGCTGGTGGCGCTGTACGAGGCGTTTGCTCTCGAATTGCTCTGAAACAACCACGACTTTGAAATGGGATTCGGAACCGGGCGGTACATTGTGCATGTAGCTTTCGTTTTCCACACTCAGGTGGCTGGGTGTTAAGCCCGTTGTTAACTTCTCGACAATGCTGTTTTCAATAACCTGTGTCATGATTTTATCTCTGTTCAACAAATGACAAACATGCTTTAGCGTGCAATCTACTGAATACTACTACGTTTGCAAATCCGTTACGAATCAAACGATTACTGATTGAATGCGGTAAATCAAGCAATGAAAAATCGATGCTTAAATACGTCATTTTGCCCGTGCAAATAAATCCGATTTAAGTTCGAGATAATATTAGCGACGCCTGCTTTAACGGATTTATTGTTTCAGAAAATATCGTTTCAGAAAAAATACAAAAAAAGTTGCGGAAAATTAGCTGGTGCTAATTTATTTTTTGTATTTTTGAATGATAAATTGATGTTTTATATTTTGAATATTTCTTTTTATTAAAAGCCTGGCGTGTTTTAGTAAAAAAATTTAATGAGCAAAAACAGGCGCTTTGTTTGAGGCTTGACTATAATTTTTTCGCTTTCGTAGTGAAGAGGAGAAGGAGCTTTAATTATGCCAGCGAGAAGTTGTTTGCAAGATAATCAAGCGGTATTTATGAATCGCCGAAAAGGTGAAGATCGTCGTTTAGAGCAGGATCGATGCAGAGATATGTCAGTAGACTTATACCATCGAAAGCGCCGTAAAACGGTCGATCGACGCGCGTCTAATCGAACATTGGTTGACGACGTTAACGCTTTTTACGATTTATAAAATCGTTAAATTGGATAGTTTTGGAATCGGTAGTTGTTAGCAATAAGCTAATTTTCCTCTCATCTGAATGTGATGGTTGAGTTAAAATTTCAGGGTTCGGTTACGTATTGTTTAAGTGTTTCTTTAGGCAATGCTAATCTTCGAGAGATCGAGTTGTGCGAAAGAATTTAGAATTTTCTGATTCATTTTATTTTGCGGCATGATTAGATATTTCTTTATTCTTTCGCACACTATTTACCTCAGCAGCGCTTTCAATTTTTTATTATTTTGCGTAGCAGCTGGGTTTTCTTGGGCACACAGCCCCTCGTGAACAAATCACCCGCGCTTGGCGCTCTAATCCGCGATTAATCCAAGAAATATTTAATATTCTCGCCACTTTTGATAATTCCTGTTTGATGTCATCGGGAATCGTGGCTGATCCTCCCTGTGACACACAGGTTTCTTTCAAGCTTTGGGCAATGGCATTTGCGTCTTGCATTTGGGTATCGAGCGCGGGATTTAAATCGATACCGGCGCACAATACGTGACTGTTTCCTGCAAGGTCTTGGCCTTTTAAGGATTCACAACAGTAAATTCGCGGGCCGTCTCCGGCGTCTAGTACAGAGATTTGCGCAGAGGTTCCGTCGATGGCCTCGGGTGTTGAAATCATTCTGAACACAGCCCAATGACGGCAAGGGTCTTCTACCAAACGCATATTGCCCCAGGGCAGTGGGATACCATTGCCGCGATACACCGCTTTTAGCGTTCCGGGTGCGTAGGCATCAAAATAGTGCCAGTGAGGATAGGGGGAAACCGCCGTCATTCTGCGCATCGCCACCGCTGGTGATACGCCAATGGTTTTGTGGACTTCAACGCTGTAACCGGTTCGGTCGAGCAATTGTCGAAACGGCACTTTCGGGCACAGTAATGCGCCTGCAAAAAAGCTGCATTCGAAATCTCGCCAGGCTTGCAGTATGTCTTTGGGGTCAACTTCTGAAGAATGCGCTAAGCCAAATTCCCCTTGCTGTAAGGTGATGCCCTGACTTCGCCCGGCCAATAAAATACTTTTTACGCCGTCTTTGTTGTGCAAAATGCAGTGGCCAATGTGCACGGCTAAATCGTACTTCATGCGCGCTGGCTCTTTTTTCAAGACGTTGTGCAAATAAATTTTATTCGGTGCTTCAAAGTACGAGCGCACTAAACTGTTTGATTTCACCCCCAATTCGTCGGCCACTTCTGTCGGCATACTGTCGAACCACACAACTTCCAAGCCCAGTCGGCTGGCGATGGCGATCATGTCATGCTCGTCCAGCGGCATACGCTTTTGGCCCACTTCCTCGGCGGCGCGTTCTAAATCGGGGAAATGATTGCGGTGATATTCCTGATAGGCGCGAATCAACAGCTGCGCAAACTGACGGCCTGTGGTTCCGGTTTGCACCAGCATTTCCGGCAGGGCGATCTGTAAAATTTCGTTGGAGAACAGAAAACTCGGCTCCAACGCCATTCCGCTTATTCCTCCGCGATTGGTTTTTACTGGGCTTATCGCGTTATCTGCTGACGCATCGTCCAAAAACCAACTAATCTCTTTTTGAAAGACTTCGGCAATGACGCCCAACATTTCTTCACTGGGGACGCGTTTGCCCCGCTCGATCATGGATAGATAAGACACGGATGGCGCGAGATCGGCGTTGATTTTTACACAACGCGAAGAGACGTCTTCCATCGTCAAGTGGTTGCTCTTCCTGAGGTTGCGGATTTTCGTGCCAAGAAAATGAGACTTACGCAGTAGATTATTTGAACTTTTCATTTTTGTGAAATTTACACTGTGAAATTTTTATTGTGAAATTTTAGTTAAAAAATTACTACACTACAAACCTGTTTCAGCAACTAACCAAAAAAAAGAGAAGGAAACACTCTCATGAACCAGTCCATTCAGCCACCGAGACAAGCTACAGAACTCGACATGTCCCGGATCAACCAGGATTTGTATGCGTTCATCCAATCAGAAGTGTTGCCGCTCACCGATGTCAAATCTGAAGAATTCTGGGCGGGTTTCCAACAGCTTATCGAAGACTTGGCACCGGTCAATAAACAATTGCTGGCTGCCCGTGATGAAATGCAAGCGAAGATTGATCAATGGCATTCAGAGCGTCAAGAAGGCTTCGAACAAGCCGAATATCAAGAATTCCTAAAAAGCATTGGCTACCTTTTACCCGAAGGTGACGATTTCGAAATTGAAACCGCCAATGTCGACGAAGAAATAGCAACCTTAGCAGGCCCTCAACTTGTGGTTCCTGTTAAGAACGCGCGTTTTGCACTTAACGCAGCAAACGCTCGCTGGGGCAGCTTATACGATGCCCTTTACGGTTCTGACATCTTTCCAAAAGAAGGTGAATTAGCGCCGACTAAAGAATACAACCACGCACGCGGTGCAGCGGTTATCGGTTACGCACAAGAATTTTTAGATAAGAGCTTCCCATTAGCAAAAGGCTCGCACAAAGACGTATTGCAGTACTCCGTTTTCTCAAGCCACTTATTGGCTTACTTCGAAGGCGGCGTGACTTCTGGTCTTGAGTACCCAAAACAATTCGTAGCTTACGACGGTGATCCTAACCATCCTGAGTCTATTGTTTTGAAAAATAACGGTTTACACGTTGATTTGGAATTGCTTCGCAACGACCAAAAAGACAGTAACCACGATTCAATCATCAGCGACATTTTAGTTGAGTCAGCGCTTAGCACCATTATGGATTGCGAAGACTCCGTTGCCGCGGTTGATCCAGAAGACAAGATCGAAGTTTACAAAAACTGGTTAGGTCTTAATAAAGGGGACTTGGAAGAGTCTTTCGACAAAGGCGGAAAAACGATGGTTCGTCGCCTTGCCGAAGACCGTCATTTCCTAACGCCATTAGGTAAAGACTACAACCTACACGGTCGTTCATTGATGTTGGTTCGAAACGTTGGTCACTTGATGACAACGTCGTTGATGACCACTGCCGCTGGCGAAGAAGCTCCGGAAGGTATCGTTGATGGCGTTGTTACTTCTTTAATTGCCATGATCGATTTGAATGGCAAAGGCAAATTCAAAAACAGCCGCACCGGTAGCATTTACATCGTTAAGCCAAAAATGCACGGCCCAGAAGAAGTGAAATTCACGTGTGAACTTTTCACTCGCGTTGAGCAATTGCTTGGCCTTGAAAAGAACACCTTAAAAGTAGGCATCATGGATGAGGAGCGCCGTACCACGGTTAACCTTAAAGAATGTATACGCGAAGCAAAAGAGCGTGTGTTCTTCATTAATACCGGTTTCTTAGATCGTACCGGCGATGAAATTCACACCAGCATGTTAGCCGGTGCATTTATTCCTAAAGGCCAAATCAAGTCGCAACCTTGGATTGGCGCTTACGAAAATTGGAACGTAGACATCGGCCTAGAGTGTGGCTTCACCGGTAAAGCACAAATCGGTAAAGGCATGTGGGCAATGCCAGACGAAATGGCAGCGATGATGGAACAAAAAGTTGGTCATCCAAAATCCGGCGCTAACACTGCTTGGGTGCCATCGCCAACTGCTGCAACGTTACACGCAATGCACTACCACCAAGTAGATGTATTTGCGACGCAAGAAGAATTAAAAGGCCGTGGCCGTGCTTCGTTAACCGATATTTTAACGATTCCACTGTTGCCACACGGTATGCAACCAACGGCAAAAATTATTAACGCCGAATTGGAAAACAACGCACAAGGCATCTTGGGATACGTTGTTCGTTGGATTGACCAAGGTGTTGGTTGTTCGAAAGTACCTGACATCAATGGCGTTGGCTTAATGGAAGACCGTGCAACTTTACGAATTTCCAGCCAGCACATTGCAAACTGGTTAAAACATGAAATCTGCACACAAGAGCAAGTACGTGAAGTAATGAAGCGTATGGCCGAAGTTGTAGATTCACAAAACGCAGGCGACCCAAGTTACACCAATATGGCGCCAAACTTTGAGCAAAGTGTTGCTTACCAAGCCGCTGAAGCTCTGGTATTCGAAGGCACCACCCAGCCAAACGGATACACAGAACCTCTATTACATGCCTTCCGCCAGAAAGCGAAAGCACAGTAATTGATATCAACGCTTGATTTAAAAAGTATTACCACGAGGAGATAGAAATGAGCAGTTATTCAGATAAAATCCAATCAGCAGCGGGCGTTATTGATAAAAACGGTAATGCATGGCGTGAAATCAACGCTGAGTACGCGGTGCGCATGGATCTACAAAACCGTTTTAAAACCGGTTTGGACATTGCTCGATACACTGCCAAAATCATGCGTGAAGACATGGCGGCTTACGACCAGTCTCCAGCTAACTACACTCAATCTTTGGGTTGCTGGCACGGTTTTATCGGTCAACAAAAATTGATCGCAATTAAAAAGCATTTTGGTCAAACCAAAAGCCGTTACTTGTACCTTTCTGGTTGGATGGTTGCGGCACTTCGTTCTGACTTTGGTCCATTACCAGACCAATCTATGCACGAGAAAACGTCTGTAGCTAGCTTGATCGAAGAGCTATACACTTTCTTGAAGCAAGCAGATGCGCGTGAACTTCGTCATATCTTCAAAGAAATTGACGACGCTCGTGAAGCGGGTGACAAAGCAGCAGAAGAAGCAGCAATTGCTAAAGTTGATAACTTCCAAACTCACGTTGTACCTATTATTGCGGACATCGATGCAGGTTTTGGTAACGAAGAAGCAACTTACCTTTTAGCGAAGAAAATGATCGAAGCGGGTGCTTGCTGTATCCAAATCGAAAACCAAGTATCTGACGAGAAACAATGTGGTCACCAAGACGGTAAAGTAACTGTTCCACACTCTGACTTCTTGGCAAAAATCAACGCCGTTCGTTACGCGTTCATGGAGCTAGGTGTTGAAGACGGTGTTATCGTTGCACGTACTGACTCTCTAGGTGCTGGCTTGACCAAGCAAATCGCGGTTACTAACGAACCAGGCGACCTTGGCGACAAGTACAACGCATTCTTAGACGGTGATTACATCGAAAGTGCTGACGACATTGATAACGGTGACGTTGTTGTTAAGGCAAACGGCAAGTTGCTTAAGCCTAAGCGTTTGGCTTCTGGTTTGTTCCAGTTCAAACAAGGCTCTGGTATCGACCGTGTTGTTCTTGACTGTATTACTTCTTTGCAAAATGGTGCGGATCTTCTTTGGATCGAAACTGAAAAACCACACGTTGGCCAAATTGCAGAAATGGTTAACCGTATTCGTGAAGTTGTGCCAGATGCGAAGCTTGTTTACAACAACTCGCCTTCATTCAACTGGACTCTAAACTTCCGTCAGCAAGTATTTGATGCTTGGACTGAAGAAGGCAAAGACGTTTCTGCATACGATCGTGGCAACTTGATGTCTGTTGATTACGACGAGACTGACCTTGCGAAAGAAGCTGATTCGAAGATTCAATCTTTCCAAGCGGACGCTGCTCGTGAAGCGGGTATCTTCCACCACTTGATCACATTGCCGACTTACCACACTGCTGCATTGTCTACTGACAATCTTGCAAAAGGTTACTTCGGTGATGAAGGTATGTTGGCTTACGTTGCTGGCGTACAGCGTAAAGAAATCCGTGAAGGATTGTACTGTGTTAAACACCAAGACATGGCTGGATCTAACATTGGTGATGACCACAAAGAATACTTCTCTGGTGACGCTGCACTGAAAGCAAGTGGTAAAGACAACACCATGAACCAGTTCTAATTGACGCTTTGTCAATTTAAACCGAGCGCTTCAAGCCCGCATTTATGCGGGCTTTTTTTGTTTGAATTTAAATAACGTTAAAAATACATCTTACATTTTTGTACAGCCTTTCTCGCCTTGATTTGCTCCTACAGTTAAACCCATCTATTTAGATATCTTGTCTCCCTATCTTGAAAATGCAGTTCTTAAAATCCACGTTGTTATTTGAACCTTTTATTAAAGTGGTTTTTAAACTGGGTTGTTTCGGACAATAATCTCGGTGAAAATTTTTTAATGGATTTTATGGAATATTAGATTGCCAGGAGTCTTTGCGTGTCTTACGGAAAAGTAATTGTTGACGGGTTGGTAAGAATTGTGGAGGAAACTTTGTGATGTTTACGTTAACCCAAAAAATGACTATGGGTGTTGGTGTATTGTCGTTAGTTGCATCGTCAATGGTGCAGGCAGATGCGATAAACAATAAACATAATTTTGAATTTAAAACGCGCTTTATTCATTTTGATCGCGAATTTGATAACAGTGCTCAGAATCGGGATCAATCGGCAATTGGTTATATTCTAAATTACCAAAGTCCGCAGTTTAGTCACCTCGTTGGTGTTAATTTATCCGGTTATTATTTGGCTGAATTGGATCACAGTGGCAGTAACAACGAAGATATATTAACGAGAGAGTCCGATGGTGATCTTTCGGGATTCAGTCAAATTGGCGAAGCCTATATTAATGTTACGCCATTGAAGAATTTATCGATAAAAGTCGGTAGACAACAACACCATTCATTATTATTTATTAGTAATGGCAGTCGAGCTGTACCGAACACCTATCGTGGAATTAATATTAATTACCAAGCAACAAATCATCTACAGTTTTATGGTGCTGTGTACGATGAATTTTCCCGGCGTGCCCGAGGTACCTTCGAAGAGTTTTCAACAGATCAATCCGAAGAAGGATCTATTGATTATGTGAGTGTGTTGGGACTTAAATACGCAACAAACCAATTGTCGGTGGAGCTTGAAAATTTCACGGCTGATGAATACCTCACTAAATTTGGATTGCGTGCTTCTTATTTAATTCCGTTTGAGCATTCAAAGTTAAAAATTATTGGTGGCATTTTTACTTCCGCCGACGATGGTGATTTATTTGTTACCGGCGCAGAAAATGGTGATCTTGACGACGAGGACGCAATTGGCAGCGTTGTCGGAGAAACTTCCAGCAGTAACGATGGCCTTGGTGGCTTTGTCGATTTCGTATGGTCGAAAGGCCCAAGTGAATGGTCTTTAGCGTACACAAAAATTGAAGAAATATGGTTGGAAGATAATTTTGCCGGTTATCACGGCCCCAATCCATTTCCTACCGATGCCCGTGTTGGTCCTGATTTAACAAATTCTGGAGAAAATGTTGTTCGGCTAAAATATAAATACGATTGGCACAATACAATTCCAGGACTAACCACAACATTCTCTGCGGCTTACGGTTGGGATGCGGAAAATTCTGAAGATTCATCGTTAGGACAAGCCGATGAAAATTGGAATGAAATAGAAGTACGTTACAAAGTTCCTCAGATAAAAAACCTTCAAGTACGTGGAATTTGGCACCAATATACCTCAGACGAATTTGGCCAAGTTGATGGCGTAAAACCAGATCAAGAAGATTTTCGTTTGTACGTTGATTATACCTATCGGTTTTAATTAATTTTATAGGTATTAACTGGCTATGCTTTTAGTGAGTTTGTGGGCAGTTAATATTTCTCTGGAATAGAGTGCTTTAGAAGAACTTTTCTCTAGCTAAAAGTCTTTTGAATGGCTGGCTAATTTTATTGGCTAAGATTATTATGAATTATCATTCTTGTGACTGTTAGGATGTATGTTGTGCACAATATCTTGGTTTAATTTTAACGAGAGTTTATATGTATCGGTACTTTAAGTTATCTATTGTCGGTTGTTTATTTGTTGTAACTGGCTGTGCGACTTTAGAACAAAAACGCCAGGCAATTGAAGCTAGTTTGGATGAGTCGGAAAGAGCGTATTTAGTAGGAAAATATTCGACGCAATGTAAAGGTAATTCTAACAAAACGAAGTGCGCTCAGCACTTTAATTCTATTTCGGTTTCTTTTAAGAGTACTGATAACGATAGAATTTGGGATAGGTTAGCTTCTACTCAAGGTGGTTTTTCTGGCAATTCTGTCTATGACGAAGTAAAGCCTGAGTTGGATGAAAAAAGCATTTATTTTTGCCGAATTCTTCCAGAAGGTGAATACAAATTTTATACGACTAGCTATTGGAATTATGCTGGTGGCGGTAGCGGTTATTCTTTGAGGAAAGAAGATTACTTTACTGTTCCTTTTTCTTTAAAAGCAGAAAAGATTACAACTGTTGACCATATAAAATTAACTACCAGACAGGGGAAAAACTTGATTGGTTTAGCGCTTACGCTTCCGGGGCAATTGGAATTAAAGCCACTTAGCAAAGAAGAGTTAAGTTTGGCTATTAAAAAATGTCCAGTTGAGGCGCATGATAAACCGATTGTGCAATCTGGGTTATCAGAAAAAGAGTACTCCTCTCCATTTGTTCGAAGTGTTAATTAAGAACGGGGATTAGCTTCGGGAGTAGAGTTTTATACGCCTTACTTTTTAGATAAAGGCAAGGCGTATTTGATCAATACCAAAAAGAAATGTACAACCGAATAACATCGGCTTCAAAACTGAATAGCGGTTCTTCGCCAATATTAAATTCGCCGTTTTGGTTGGCGGTAATATCTCGGAAGTTGTCGTAATCAAATTCAATGCGATCGTATTGCAAATTGATGGTGGTTTTATCAAACCCGGATAACCATTTTGCTTTGACTTCGTAAGTTGCGCCAAAACCAACTTGGGTGCTGGTAAAGGTGCTGAGTTCTTTGTCTCTGGCGAAGAAGTTGGTTGCTCCGTCAAACGGAAGTAGATCAAAGTAGAAATCGGCTTGGGTTTGGTCGTTGGTTCGCAACCGTAATTCCAGCGTTAACCCTTCAACGCTTTTAACGGGGTGAACGTATCGAACTTCGTAGTTTTCTGCCTCAATTCCCCAACTGTCTGAGTAGGTGCGGTAATCTGCACGAACCGATGCGCGATACGGTAAATAGTACAAGCCTTTGATGGAAAACGCATCGCTGTTACGAGTGCTTGGATAAAGCTCGCTTCGCGTTGACGCTGCATTTTCGCCGGTTAAAAATCGTACTTGACGGTAAGGGTTATTTAGAAAGCCTTCGTCGATTACGGATTCTGCATTGAGGCTAACGATCAAATTTTTGGTTAGAATTTGTGTTAAGCCAGCTCGGAAACGGCGTGAATCAGAGAATTCTTCGAAGTTTGGATCATCTGATCGGCCGACGGTATTTTCACCGTAGCTGATTCCTAGCGACAATGTGGATAAGTCGCCAAAAAAATCTTGAGTAATACCAAGGCTGTAGCTTTCGGCGTCGAAATCATTTTCAGAGCTGTTGGTGTAGCTGAAACTCATGACCGATTTATCGTACAAATAATCTGCACCAAAGCTGAATTCTTCCCGCTCTTCGACGTAAGCACTTCCGAATGACATTACATCAATAGACGCACCGGTTACTTCATCGACGTAGTAGTTGCCGTACACAGAAACGGTTTCTGCGATGTTTTTACGCACCAAAATTGATGGGCCATCAATCTTTACGCCATCGCCATCGTAGGAATGGTAAAGAATATCGATACGGTCATCGGGTAGTACCGCAGCGTTCGCTAGTAAGGACGATACCGAAAGTATCAGCGTTGCGGTGATCGAGAAGCAGGTATTGAGTACAGCAGATTTTTTCATGAGTAATTTAAAACGATTAGTTACAACCACAGCCACCACCGGAGCCGCCTTCAGCACCACGCGCCGCTTCACGAGCGTCGTAGACGTGGTTGATGTAGGCTGCGGAAACCGGGTCGCGCTCAAAGCTCATAATGGGGTCGGCAAGATTTTGTCGCTCATAGGGTTTTACCCAAGGCTTTACGGCACACCCCATAAGCATCAACAAACACCACAAAAGAGCGAGTTGAATCAGACGGTTCATTCGCGGATAAGCTCCTTCACTTGCGCGCGGTAGTCATCTTCGTAGCCTGGCTTGTAGCCGCGGTGCAGAAAACGCATGTTGCCGTTACGGTCAACTAAAACGCTGGTTGGCATGGCGTCAACATCAAACAATTGGCTGACTGAGCTTTCGGAATCGTACAAAACGGGGAAAGAAACCGGGATTTTTTTCAACAGGGCATCGGCTTCAGACTGTTCTTCATCGATGCTGATACCCACGACTTTAAAGCCTGCATCGGCGTAACGAGCGTGAAGCTTATCGAGTAGTGGCATTTCTTGACGGCACGGACCACACCACGATGCCCAAAAGTTGATGAAAATTACTTCACCGCGATGTTCGGACAGGCGGAAGTTACTGCCGTCTTTTGATTTTAAGGTGAAGTCAGGTGCTTTTAGATCAAGCTCAACAGCGGCGTGTGCGCTGGCAATCATCAATCCGAAAACGATGGCAGCAGCCTGAGTTAATAATCTCTTTGGAGTCATGTCCTTATCCTCGTATTAGTCATTCAAGTTCTAACAAAGTGACTATAGGACAACATTTAAAAATAAATGTTAAATCCTAAATTGGCTTCTAGGTTGTTTGTGGTCACAGTTTCTCCAAAAAGATCGTGCTCAAACACGTGATCCCTGAAGTCTAGGCGTATGCTTAACCAATCTGTTGGAAAAATATTAATTCCTGCGCCAAAGTTGTAAGTGAATTGCTCTTCGTCAGCGAATTCTGTCGTTCCGATACCGGCAATAATATAGAAGTTGGTATTCAGGGCGATTTTTGATCCAAGGAAGACTTCACCTGGAAGAAAATTATAGCCAACCGACAAATTGTAGTAGGTAACGTCGCGTTGATCGTCACTTAATAATTGGATGTCACCACTCAAACGTTCGAAGCTGGTTTCTCCCAACGTGGTTTCAGCAAAAGAAGTTTCGAGGAAAATATCTTCACTGACGTGGTAGGCCAACCGAATACCGACTACGTCATTACTGCCGAAATCTTCGATGTTGATAATGCCGGCGTAGATTCCAATTTCGAAATCTTCGGTGTCGAGATCGCTTTCTTTAATTTCGCGACGTTCGAGATCCGGAGTAATAATATCTTCGAGTACGTCTTGATCTTGAGCGAATGCCGTGGTGCTAAACGCTGTACTAGCAACGAGGCTCAAGCCCAGAAAGGCGCGGCCTAGAAAAATGCAGTTATGCCGAGTCGCCATTCATCAATCTCCTCATTCTCGTTGCGATCCGTAATTAGTTTATTGTTGTTGTATTGAAATCGTGCGACAAAGCGTCGACCTACGTAACCGTAGAATCCAATACCTGATTGTAAAACGTCGTTGGTGCGATCTTCTGTACTTACCAGTGTTGTGTCTGGACTGATATCAATGGTGCCAGTACCTAAAGTTACAAATGGGGTGATGCGCCAATCGGGAAAGGGCGTCAGTACGATGTTCGCGGTAAACATTTGGCTGTCCGAGAAATCACCGACAATTTGAGTGGCGTGAGCTTCAACGGAAATATTTTTGGTCCACCGCCAGCCTACGTAGGCGTCAATGGAGTCGGAGCCTTCGAAGGTTCCTGCGGAAAAACCTAACTCGAAACGACGATTTTTAAACTGCTCAAACCCAGGCGTTGAAAAGGTAACTTGTTCGCCATTTGCGCCGATGGTTTTGTTGATGTCGCGAACGTGAACCCAACCTTTTTTACCGCGTTTGGTTTTTACCTTGACCCAATCGGTTCTCTGTTTGAGAAGCTCGATGGTTTCGCCTTTTTCTAAAGCGTGGAACACGGGATAGCCGCGCCCAGGACCTGTGTGGACGTCAATGTAACCGGTATCTACGACCACCAAGGTTGGGTCTTTGGCGACAGCTGCGTTGGTAAATAATATAAGTGCGAATGCCAACAGTGCCGATAAAACCGGTGAATGTTTTAGCGTGCGACTGTTTGCAGTTCGAGTTTCTGTTCGAGCGTTCCCTTGCACGCAAAGCCAAGAATTTTGTTCATGATTTTGGGCGTGTCGAGATAATACTAATTGAATCAAGTACACAAATTGGGTTCCGTGGTTTGGCTTAAGCGTCAATCTTCTGGGGCATCAAATGGGTCATTGTAGTACTGTCCGCCAAGGTCTAGCCACTCACCAATTAACTTTAGTTCTGCCTGACTTAAGAAGCCTTCATGGCTTTGGCCGGCTTCAAACAGGTCAAAGAAGCGGCTCCCTTGAGCATTGTTGGGGGCTAGGCTTCTTGCAACAGGGAATGTGATTAAGATGGTTTCCGGAATTGGATTGCCGTCGTCATCGAGAATTAAATTGCCATCGTCATCCATTTGAAAAACAACGTTGCCGTTGCCGTCGGTGACGATTTGCTCTTCCGTTCTTTCTACTAAGGCGCCGTCAACAATTGCGTCTTCGTTGTCATTAGCGCCGAGTTCTCGGAATGAGCGGAACTGTTGATTACCATCCAAGGGCATTTGGGTGAGTTCAAGCTGTCCCGCTGGTACCTGTAGCTCGCCCATTGCATCGCGGGTATTGTGACACACCGTACAGGTGTTATCACTGATAACATTTCCCATATCATCAGAAACGGTTCTGTCTAAATCCCACAGTACTTGAATATGGTCTGGGTAGTGAATTTCCACTCGACAACTGCCGTCCCAATCCAGTTGGCAGCCTTCGGTGGCTGGAGCTTCTGTGGATAAGTCGGCGTACCGATATTCGAAGCTATCGAATTTCGGACGAATTGCGGGGTTGGTCCAATCGTCGTTAAAAACTAGATCAACACTGGGTTCACGGGTGCCATTAATTCGGGCAAAGGTTTCTGCCATGGTTTCGCCTAAAAAGGCGATCAGTAACGGCTCAGTATTGGGAAAGTTAAAGCCGTTAGCCGGGGCGCCGGGGTTACTCGATGGCTGAGTAGCGTCTAGTCTTCGCAATGAAACGCTTAAATCGGCGGATTCAATTTCTTCACCTGCACGCGCAGTAAACCAGTTTGGACTGGTGCGGCTAACTCGTTGGCCGAGCGCATTGGTAATAGAAACTGTGAGTGCTACGTCGGTCGGAATGACTGTTTTTACTGAGCCGTCGGGTTCGACGGGCACGTAACCGATGATTTCACGCATGACATTGGTGAAGCCAAACGCAGAGCGTTCGAAATCAAACACGTCGTCATCAGGAATACTCACGGCTTTTTCGATTTTTAAGAAGCGAGCAGGGCGTTCGTCGGCGGTGGTTAACACTGGATCGGCCAAGGTTGCGATGCCGACACTGGCGTCTTCACCGGCAACTTCGTAAACATTGCGAATATGCAGTTCGGCCAGGTTCTCATCGACCAGAGTCTGTTGCAGATCGACACCAGCTTGGCGATCTGCCAAGAATAAATCTTCTGCGCGGGCGCCGAAGGAAACAATATCGGTGTACATTTCTCCGGGGGTTGCCGGGAACAACGGTTGGAGGGTTAGCTCGTCCAAGTTGTAAATCCAAAGCCCGTATAGAGGAATCGCTTCCTGAATACCTTCAATGGCGAGGTTGTCTTCCAAGCACGGAATAATTGCACCGTCATCAGGATCTTCCAGGCGACAGTCGGTCCAGCTGACTAGGAGTCTTGGTGTTTGATCGAATAGATCCGCCGCTGCCGCAAAATAGCCGTTGAGAGAAATTGTGTTGGGGTCGTCGTCGACGGGGATTTCACCAAATGCTAAAGATACTTGCCCACCCATCATAACTTCGCCACCGGGATCATCGACGTTAATTGGTAGAGCGATGTCTTGATTGCGATCGCTGAAATTTTCAGCGTCAATGGCGATCAGATCGCCTCCCCAATTTTCGGCTTCACGAGGGCGGTGTAGGCTGAGTATGCGACCGTCAGCCATGGCTTGTGGGGCAAAAAAGATAGCGTCAGCACCGTCGGTACCGGTGTTTTGGCTTTCGTACCCGTAAAGTTCTTGATTGTCTTGGCCGTCGGGGCGAATGCTAAAGAGCGAAAAAATGTTCGCGCGATCTTTGTTATTCCAGCGATTAAAAACAATTTGCCCGTCTGGCATAACCACGGGTTGTAGATCGTGGCTTTGGTTGTAGGTTAATTGTTCGATGTTTAAACCGAACTCATCCATAACATGCAAAACGAAACCGTCTTCTTGGTTGGCTTCGGTTTGAGCGGCGTATTGGGGTTTGCCATCATCGAGCAAGACGGCGCGGCTGCGCACCTGGCGAGTGGTTGAGAAGACAATTCTGCCATCCGGTAAATAATGTGGATTAACGTCTTGTCCGGCTTCGGCGGTAATATCATCGGGAATGATTCGACGTAACATACCGTCTACTCGACTGTATTCCCAAATATTCCAAGTGGGTTGTTCGTCGTCATCGGCGTCTTCAATTTCTGGGGCGCGCATGGCAAACACCATGCGTTCGCCGTCGTTGGAAACACTTAAGTCTTTAACATCGTAGAGTTCGCCTTCGGGGAAAACACCTTCCGTTAAATTGGTTTCGTTAGCGTCGGCGTCGGCGCGTTCACGTAAAAATAGGGCTGCACCTGGAACAAACTGGCTGGGATCGAGGACATCGTTGGCGATCATGTCGCCACCATCATCTAGAGGTATTGATCTTCTGACGTAGGCAATAGGGATGTCCTGGACAACGGCATCGGGCTCATCACCTGAACTGACACCGCCGCCGTTACCATCATTATTGCCGCCACCGGCACCACCACAACCATATAACGCGACACTGGCTAAAGCGGGTAATATCCAACGTTGGTGTCGATTGAAGATCATTACAGTCTCATCTCTTGTTTAACTTCATTACTGCTATTGCACATAACTTCTAATCGGAAGGCTAACTGATGAAAAACACAGTTTGGCTTCTGGTTTATTAATAAAAATTTCTTCTTACTAAATAAGTGCGGCGCTTTTATAAAGTTTTTGCTTTCAGGCTTAATTAAAGTGGTTGGATTGTCAGTAAATATTGATTTTACGTCCGTGCCGAATGTCACAGCTTTTCAAGGTGTATCCTAGTTTAGATGCTGATCGTTTGTTCTAAATATTTATTAAAAAAATTAACTATTTCAAAGAGATGAAAGATTTGTTGCCGATTAATAGAACAATTTCTTTATTCTTTTTCATTAATTATCAGCAAAGGTAATTATATTTTTAAGGAATTAAAACGAATTCTGTAGAAATGGATAAAATTGCGACTGACTTATCATAATGATGGGCTACCAAGTCCTGCGAACGAAAGTGATCACTAGCATAATAGTGTCACCGTGAAATGATTTTTTTGGTCGTTGCATTGATGCAGTTCGAAAATAATAGAAAGCTTCTATGATTTTACACATGGACGTTTTCGCCGCTAACTCCTCAGATGTTCGGTTTTATCTTTCGTTACTTGCTCAGTGGAAGTCGAGTTTTATAGTGGTTGTTGCATCTTATAAAAGTTACAACCGATAAAAGATTGATGACCGACCAAAAGCCAAATAACTAAGGACGCCATGATTAGTCACGCTCATACGCAACGAAAGGTTCGTTGCTTGTCATTTGCCACTAAAACTCGAGGAGCGTTAGTGGGCGCGTTGATCTCTGCTGCATCACTGGGTTTCTCCAATGCACATGCTGGCGAGTTCGAACAAGCAAAGAGAATGCATGATCGGTTGGTAGGTGCCCCTGCCACTGAGTCGGTCTTGGAACAGATGGCAACACTGATTGCCTCCGGTAACGGTGTGCAGGCAGCTCGCGTCGCGATGGACGACGAGCGCTTCTACAGTGTTACCGTAAAAAACTGGGTTACGCCCTGGACCAATCGCGATGAAGACGTATTCCGACCACTAAACGATTACACCGCAACGGTTATCGGGGTGACTCGTGATGAGTTGGATTTTCGTCGCATCCTCTACGATAACATTTTGTACGTTGGCAGCTCTGCCTCTGGCGTGACAGCCTATTCCAACAGCAACAATAATCACTACGAGCAACTCGAATCTCGCGGCATTAACTTGCGCGACAATCTTGAGTTGCGCAGTCAGTCTGAGGTCACCGGGCTTCCCGCTGATGCAACCTCCGGAGTGATTACCAGCCGAGCTGGCGCGCGCGCCTTCTTTTTCGCGGGAACGAATCGAGCGATGTTTCGATTCACACTCTTAAATCATCTGTGTAATGACCTTGAGCAGATGCAAGATCCTGCCCGTTCTCCTGACCGAATCCGTCAAGATGTGTCTCGCAGTCCAGGTGGCGACAGCCGTGTTTTCCTTAACAACTGCGTTAGCTGTCACAGCGGAATGGACCCACTTGCACAGGCTTACGCCTATTATTCTTGGGATTTTGACATTGCCGCAGATCCCACTGGCGAAGATGGCCAAATTGATTATCACGGCCCGGGCGAAGTTGATCCGGTGACCGGCACTCGTGTGCAAGAAAAGTATTTGATTAATGGCAACACGTTCCCGTTTGGTTTTGTAACGCCAAACGACGACTGGGATAACTATTGGCGTGAAGGTGTTAACCAAGTGATTGGTTGGGACGAATCCCTTCCTGGTACAGGTTCTGGTGCTAAAAGCATGAATATGGAGCTGGCTCACAGCGATGCGTTTGCAAGTTGCCAGGTTACCAAAGTGTTTAACACCGTCTGCCTGCGTCCGCCGGTTGATTCAGCTGATCGTAACCAGGTGAGTTCGATGGTGACCAGTTTCCGCAATACCAATTACAACATTAAGCAAGTGTTCGCAGAAACTGCGGATTACTGTAAAGGCGAATAGGGAGAGTGACGATGAAAAAACTATTCGCAAAATTGTTTTTAACAGCCTCTGCGCTTGCTCTTGTCGCCTGTGGCGGCGGTGGCGGCAGCGGTGCGCCAACGGAATTTAATCAGGATACCAGCAATGATGAACCGATCATTGTGGTTTATAACGGCCCAGATCCGATTAACGATGACGTTCAGAATTTCCGCTTGAATGTCTGGGATAATTTGGCGCGTACTGATCGCTGTGCTGCGTGTCATGGCACGGGTGAAATCTCACCCACGTTTGTTCGAAGCGACGATATCAACTTGGCGTTTGCTGAGGTGAATCCTTTTGTTGATCTAGAAAATCCATCCGCTTCGCGCCTCGCTACTTTTGTGGGTGAAGGTCATAACTGTTGGTTGGCAGTAACTTCTGTGTGTGTGAGCTTAATTGAAGGTTTTATTGAGGCTTGGGCTCAGGCATCGGGTACGGTATCTAATACTGTTGCCTTGACTGCTCCGGCATTGCGTGATGTCGGCGGTTCCCAGGTTTTCCCACCGGATCCTACCGCGTTTGAAAACACTGTGTATCCGTTGTTGGATAATTTCTGCTCTCAATGTCACGCCGAAGATGCGCCGACGCAACAGCAGCCGTTTATTGCCAGTAGCGATGTGCTTGTCGCTTACAACGCTTCTCAGTCACGTCTGGATTTGGCGACGCCTTCTAACTCTCGTTTCGTGTTGCGATTAAACGAATCTCACAACTGTTGGAGTGACTGTCCTTCCAACGCGGCGACTATGACTCAAGCGATTGCTGACCTTTCGGCGATGATTCCTGAGGTAGAAATTGACCCTGCACTGGTGATTAGCCGTGCGGTGAATTTGACTGACGACGGTATCGTTGCCAGCAGTGGCGGGCGAGTTGAAACCAATTTGATTGCGCTGTGGGAATTTGCCGAAGGTGAAGGACGAACGGCGTTTGATACCAGTGGTGTTGAACCTTCCATTAACCTAAATCTTACTGGTGATGTAGAGTGGGTCGGTGGTTTTGGTATTGATATCGGTGAAGGTGGTCGTGCCCAGGGTTTAACTTCACAAAGCGTTAAACTTTACGATTCAATTACGGCGACTGGTGAATACACCATCGAAGCTTGGGTAGTTCCGGCGAATGTAACTCAAGACGGCCCGGCTCGCATTGTGAGTTATTCTGGTTCGGCCGATACGCGCAACTTTACCTTGGGACAAACCGAATTTGCCTACGACTTCTTAGCTCGAAGCAGTACCTCTGATGGCAATGGTGAACCCGCGCTGAGCACGAATAACGCCGATGAAATTTTGCAGGCTACTTTGCAGCATGTAGTCGCGACCTTTGACCCGATCGATGGCCGTCGTCTCTACGTAAACGGTGAGTTGGTTGCGGATGAAGCAGCGCCTGGCGGTAATCTCAATGCATGGAATAGCAGCTTTGCTCTGGTTCTGGGTGCAGAGGTGGATGGTAACGATCCTTGGGAAGGTACCATCCGATTGCTAGCGATACACAACCGATCCATGTCTGAAGAAGATATTGTTAATAACTTCGAAGTTGGTGTCGGTGAGCGTTTCTTCCTTTTATTTAACGTGGAAGAGCATGTTAGCGTTCCTGAAGCCTATATTGCTTTCGAGGTTTCTCAGTTTGACAGCTTCGCCTATTTATTCTCCGAGCCTTTCTTTATTACTTTAGATCCAAATGCGTCCATCGGTGATATTCACATTGAAGGCATGTACCTTGGAGTTAATGGTCAGGAAGCCACGGTTGGTCAGGCATTCTCAAACCTAAGTGTTGATGTAACCGATGCTACTTATGATCGTGTCAGCGGTCAGCGGTTGTCGCCACTTGGCACTGTAATCCCGCTGCAATTTGGCCCAGACAGTGACTTGTTCTTCTTGAACTTTGACGAAATTGGCAACAGCAGTTTCGACCGCCCTGTACCTGTGCCGCCGTCTCCCGCTGTGCCTCAAGACTTGGAACCTGTGTCTGATATCGGCGTAAAAACATTCGCTGAAATCAATGCCACTTTATCTCAAGTCACGGGTGTTCCAATCACTCAACCGGATGTTGCTGCGTCCTTTAACGTACTGCAACAACAGCTACCTACTGTTGAGAACATCTCTGGTTTCTTGACCTCACATCAAACCGGTATCACTCAGTTGGCGGTGGAATACTGCAACGTGATGGTCAGTGGTTTAGCGGTAGTGCCTGGTCGAGATGCGCTGATTAATCAGATGCTCGATGGCTTGTTGGCGAATCAGTTGACGGTAACGGGCGGTGTGGCGTTGTTAACACAACCTGACCCAGACCTTGCGACCCCAGGTGCACTGCGATCTGTACGTGAAGAGTTGGAAGTTCTCTATGACAGAATTTCTGCGAGTTCAGGCAGTGACGCTGCGGCAATTGCCACCTGTGCTGCGGCCGCTGGTAGTGCCTTGATGTTGGTGCAGTAAAAACAGTCTGTGCGAGTTTTGAAAATGTCTTCGGACTCGCACAGAAACGTTTAGATTCTGCATTTTAAAAAAGAAAGAGTTTTCATTTGGGTCTGTACCCAGAAATAAAATGAAGCAAAACAATCCCGGATTGGTTTTATGAGCACACGTAAAAAATTCCACAAACCCGACGAGCCGTTACTGTTTGATGATCACAAACCTATGACTCGACGATCGTTTATTGCCCAGGGGCTAGCGACCGGTGTATCGAGCTACGTTGGCGGCAGTGTGCTGGGTTTATTTGCGAATCCGCAAAAAGCACACGCAACATTGTCTGATGATGTGTTGCAAGTTCTCAATAATGCTTGCGGTGGTATCAGTACCTCTGATCGCATTCCATTTATCTGTTTTGACTTGGCCGGTGGCGCCAATGTAGCAGGTTCTAACGTGCTGGTTGGTCAGCGCGGCGGACAATTAGATTTCTTATCGACAGCGGGTTACGTTAAACAGGGTTTACCTGGTGACATGGTGCCGCAAGCGGCGAATGTTCAGGCAGGCACGTCTGACTTTGTCAATACGGATCTCGGTTTAGCATTCCACTCTGACAGTGGTTTTTTACGAGGTATTTTAGAAAAGGTTAGTGCCGATACGGCGACGCGTATCAACGGCGCGGTGATCGCTGCACGCTCTGAAAACGATACTAGCAACAATCCTCACAATCCGATGTACGGCATTAATATGGCCGGTGGCGAGGGCGAATTGGTGACCTTGATTGGTTCTCGATCCAGTATTTCTGGCGGTAATTCAGAAGCGCCATTGAGCATGATTAATCCTGAAGTTCGACCAACGAAGGTTGATCGTGTCAGTGATGTCACCGGGTTAGTTGATACCGGCGACTTGGTGGGTTTATTAAGTCAGCAAGATACCGTTGCCGTGATGGAGTCGATTTATCGTATCAGTGATCAAAAGCTGAATTCTGTGGATACTCGCATCACAGCAGATGACGTTGTTAAAGATCTTGTACGTTGCGGATACATTGGTGCTGCCGATCTTGCTGATCGCTTTGGCAACCCGAACGATTTGAACCCCTTAGCAGATCCTGATTTAGTGGGGCCAAATGGGGTATTTACCTTGGCAGAATTCGAGGGCGATCGCGAGTTTGAGAAAACCGCATCTATCGCTAAATTGGTCGTTAATGGATTCTCTGCCGCTGGCACCGTGACGATGGGTGGCTACGATTATCACACTGGCGACCGCGCTACCGGTGAATTGCGAGATATTCGCGCAGGCCGTGCTATGGGGGCGTGCTTGGAGTATGCCGCTAAGTTGGGACGGCCGTTGATGATGTATGTGTTCAGTGATGGCTCGGTATTCAGTAACGGTAATACCGATGAGTCTGAGGAAGGCCGTGGTAAAGGCGTTTGGACTGGTGATAACCAACAGACGGCTTCTTCATTCTTCCTAGTCTATAACCCAGGTATGAGAGCCGTGCTGATGGGTGGTTCTCCTGATCAGCAAGCCGTTCATCAGCAGCTTGGTTTTATGCGTGCCAGTGGTGACGTTGAAACCGCTTCAAGCCCTGCGGCTAATAATGTCAACTTACTTGTTGAAACGGTTATTTTAAATTACCTAGCACTTCATAATTTGCAGGGTAATTTCGAGACGCTCTTCCCTAATCATGGTTTGGGTAATGTTGCCAGTCGCGATGCGCTTACCGCATTTGAGCCTATCTTTAACGGAAGCTTATCTACACCTATTTAATTGTGTGATTGCCCAAGTTATTGGTATCGCAAAAAGAGGCTCTTTTGAGCCTCTTTTTTAGTATTCGGGATACCAGCTACCGTCCTCATTCTTTTTATAAAACGGCAGTGATAACCAATAAAAACGCCCCGCCAGTTTTGATGTTGCCGTGCAGTTGTAACGACTTCTGCCCACCGGCAATGGTTTGGGGGATTGTGTTTCAAAGGTTGTAGAATCTATTTTCTTTACTGCTATTGAGCCTATACCACTGGCAAAACAGGAGAGTTGTAGGTTTTTAGGGTGACTGCCGTTATTTTGTATCTGAATCGTAACTTTCGGCGTTGAAGATCCTTCGGTTAAGAGCGGTTCATAGAGTAAATTTCCGCTTTTGTCTCGAATATCTACACGGGCAACCGATAAGGGCAGGCTGTTCACTTTTATTCTGAAATCACTCATCACCCCATAATTCCCTCCGAAAGCAAATCTTGGTAGGGCTTGTCTGTTGTCGAAATGACCTATCGCTCCAGAATGCTGAGAAAACCCGATGAATCCGAGTTGTTCTAGCAATTGTGCTAATGCTTGATTAAATTCGCCGTAGGGGTAGGCAAACAGTTTAATTTTCGAGTCAAAATTGGCCTCGATAAACTGTTGGGTTTTAGTAATTTCTTCGGTAACTCGCAGTCGCCAATCGGCTTTAGTTTCTGAGGGTTTTTCTCGGATAAGGTGAGGATGACTCCAAGTATGGTTAGCGATTGTGGCTCCGTCGCCTTCCAACTGCTGTAGCTCTTTTAGTGAAAGGTAGCCTTTCGACCCCACTTTACTGGGGTTAATGAACACAACGTATGGAAAATTGTATTTTTTTAAGACTTCGTGCGCTTCAGTTAATACCGAGTCATAACCGTCGTCGAAAGTAATTAATACGGATTTGTCGTCCGTTAAAGATTTTTCAAATGTAAGTGAATCTGCAAACTCATCGGCGGTTAACACGTTAAAATTATTTTCCGCTAAATAGCGGATGTGCTGTTCGAACAAGTCAGGAGATACGCTGGTTGAGCTGGGGGTTTTATCACTGACATGATGGTATTGAAGTACCACCAAGCCAAAACAAACCGGTGATACCATTAATAGAAAAGCAATAGAAAGAAACTTCATAGGGAATTATTGGAGCCAAAATTTGATCAAAGCGGAAATTTTACGGTTCATCAGGGTTAATTTGATGGAACACTAACGAGTACTCCGCGCATTGTCTAAGCTACCAAAATACCCATTTACTTTCTAAAGTTAGGTTAAATCTTCATGTGTAATGTGAATTGATACTCACTTATCGACAACCGCTTATCACTGATAATTAAACATCCATTATTCTTAACTAAAATTGCCAATCAAAGCGCGGTAAACTTTGGTATTAGGTCGCCGTAATCAATCTTTGAATAGCTGTTTAATACTTTAAATTCAGCGTGTTATTGGTTATCGTTAAAGCTAATAATTAACAAATATCAAGCCAGTTATTTAGATTTAAACCCGCAGTTCTCATCCACTAGGTACTGGCCTGCAGAAATGGACTCTCAGGAGAAACTAAATGAAGTTGTTTGTTGGTCAGATTGGCTCACAGGAAGCCATCCGCAACATGATTAAATTTATCATGTTGGTGTTAACGGTTTCTGTGCTAACCGCTTGTGGCGGCGGCGGTGGCGGTTCCACTGGGACCATTGGTGAAGATCAAGGTTCTACAGGCAGTAATGGTGGACCAACCACTGGTGGTGGTGACGGCGGTGAAGGTGTTGTAGACGATGTCGTTCGTTTCGGATTCGGTACTGGTGATACCTTCCAGGAAAGCGTTATTGGTGTTGATGATCTTACTCTCGGTGCTGGCGCATCTACGACTCTCACTATTAACTTCGTTGATAGCGATGGTGATCCAGTTGATATGTCCCAGAATGTTACGTTTAGCTCTGAGTGTGTAGCAATGGGGCTTTCCGTTTTAAGTACTGATAACTTAGACACCACAATGAATGGTTTCGGGACGGTAACTTATACTGCCGATGGCTGTAATGGTGAAGACTTGATTACAGCATCGTCCATCTTGCCAGACGGTACCACTGCATTTGCTACTGCAACTATTACCGTTGAGCCAGATACTGTGTTATCCATTGAGTTCGTTAGTGCTACGAGTACTAACCTAAGCTTAGCGGGAGTAGGGGGTAATCAAACTTCTATTTTAACGTTCCGATTAGAAGGTGCACTCGGCGCAAATATTGTTGGGGAATCAGTGTCTTTTGCTGTTGATTCGCAAAACCTTGGTCCAAACAGTGGTGGTGCACAGCTTGCCCCTGGAACGGAGACTGATATTTCCAGCGCCGACGGTACTGTGAGCACGGTGCTACAATCAGGTACGAATGCTGGTAACATCAGGGTCATTGCGACGCATGATGCGACCCAAGTAAACGCACAATCTGATAGCATTGTTGTCTCTTCAGGTTTACCTATCCAACGTTCTTTTTCTTTATCAGCCAGCTCATTAAATCCGAATAGATCAGCATCTCTGGATAATGTAGGCGTGATGGTGACCATTTTGGCGGCCGATCAATTTGGTAATATTGTGGCGGAAGGTACCCAAGTCAACTTCTTTGCTGAATGTGGAACTATTGAACCATCCTGTATGATTACAGATGAAGGGAATTGTACCGTTACTTGGTTGAGTAATACCCAAAGTCAATCTATCGCTGACCAAAGATGCTCAATACTAGCTTTTACAGAAGGTGTTGAGTCTTTTGTAGATCTGAATGCTAATTCGGTATATGAAGCTTCTGATACCTTTAATGTTGATCCGGTGATGACGCCTAGTGGCAGATTAGTAGCGGATGATCTTGGTGAGCCATTTGTCGATAATAATGAGGATGGTCAGTGGCAGCTGGGTGAGCGTTTTATGGACAGAACGACTGGTGTTACTAACCAGTACGACATGGGTAATGGTTTGTGGGACGGAATTTGTTTGGAAAGTATAGTTCCTTCTGCAGATTGTACTGGTGATGATACCGCTTTAATCTTTACAAATCTCACAATATCTACGGCTGGTGACGTAGTAAGCTATGTGCTTCTAAGTGACCCTGAATCAGAAACTGTTGCATCTCCAGTTGAAAGTGACGTCGGTGAGCGATTAGGAGTTGTGGATTTGAATGGGCAGTTAACTGGGAACATAGTTATTAGTTTAGAGGGGAATTCACAAGTTATAGGTAATCCTCCATCAGAAAATACTTCAATTAATATAAGCCCTGCTTTATCAGGCGCCGCTAATCCTTACAATATTGAACCGGATTTTAGTTCACAGGGGAGTATCGGGCCTCTTTCAGTTGCACCATCTGTTACTTTATTTTACCAACTTGATGATCTGGCATTAGATGATTCTGGTAATCCAATTGAACCGCTTCCAGGTACTTTGAATCTCCAACTTGATTATGTTATCAATGGGCAGGTATCTGGGACTACGATTATCCCGGTTATTTTTGATTCTCCTGAACCTTAGTAGTGTTGTTTTGCTTCATAATTAATAAAAAGGCAGCCTAGGCTGCCTTTTTATTCTCTACGGTCACTTCTTCTTCATCGCCTGCTGCAATAAAGCTCCCATACTTCCCATTCCTGAAGACTTCTCAGTTTTCTGATTTCTAGTTTGTCTAGGTGCTTTATTTTTCGGTTTAGACGCTCCACCTGCTGTAATTTTCTCTCCAGGTTCATCAGACATTCTCATCGATAAGCCTATTCGCTTACGAGGTTCGTCAATTTCCATGACTTTGACTTTGACTATATCGCCAGCTTTGACGACTTCGCGAGGGTCTTTCACAAAGGTATTTGAAAGTGCAGATATATGAACCAGTCCGTCTTGGTGAACACCAATATCTACAAAGGCACCAAAGTTTGTTACGTTCGTGATGGTTCCTTCGAGCACCATACCTGGTTCAAGGTCGGAGATTTTTTCAACACCGTCTTGAAATTGCGCGGTTTTAAATTCTGGACGAGGGTCTCGGCCAGGTTTATCGAGCTCGGAGAGAATATCTTTAAGTGTTAATAATCCCACCTTTTCATTCACAAATTGATCAGCTTTTACTGAACGAATAAAGCTCGAATCGCCGATAATTTTGGTCACTTCTCGACCATTTTGCTCAGCAATAGATTCCACAACCGTATAGGATTCTGGGTGAACAGCTGATTTATCTAGGGGATTATCACCGTCGATGATTCTTAAAAAGCCGGCAGCTTGTTCGAAAGTTTTTGCGCCAAATCGTGATACTTTTTTGAGTTGATCACGATTCTTAAACTTACCGTTTTCATCTCGGTAGGCAACAATATTGTTAGCGATGCTTGCCGTTAATCCTGATACGCGAGCAAGCAGTGGCGCCGATGCTGTGTTGACTTCCACACCTACTGCGTTTACACAATCTTCCACGACGGCATCTAACGATTTTGCCAATTGCGGTTGGGATACATCGTGTTGATATTGTCCGACACCGATGGATTTTGGTTCAATTTTAACCAGCTCAGCTAGGGGATCTTGGAGGCGGCGAGCAATCGAGATGGCTCCCCGGATTGTTACGTCTAAATCTGGAAATTCTTTCGCGGCAAATTCGCTCGCGGAATAAACGGAGGCTCCAGCCTCATTGACCATCACTTTTTTTGCTTTGATATCGGGATTTGCCTTAAGCATATCACCGACAAATTTATCGGTTTCTCGGCTGGCAGTGCCATTTCCGATGGCAATCAGCTCTACATTGTGTTTTTTACACAAGGCCACCAATGTTGCTTCGGCTTCGATAACTTTATTTTGTGGTGGGGTAGGGAATATTGCGCCGTGATCGAGAACCTTGCCTGTTGCATCGACTACCGCGACTTTGACTCCTGTTCTAAGGCCAGGGTCGAGACCAATTGTTGCTTTTGCGCCCGCAGGAGCTGCGAGTAGCAGGTCTTTGAGGTTTTGTGCGAAAACATCGATTGCTTGCTGCTCAGAGCGCTCACGCATTTGGCTGACTAAGTCGGTTTCGATGTGTGTGAGTAGTTTGATTTTCCAAGTCCATCGCACGACTTCTTTGAGCCATTTATCCGCAGCTCGGGATTGATCTTCGATTTGCCAGTGTTCTGCAACCAGAATCTCACAGGGGTGGGTTGCTGTGATCGACGTGTCTTGATCTGCAATAACCAGTGATAGCGTGAGGATGCCATCATTTCGACCTCTGAGCATTGCTAGGGCTCTGTGCGAAGGAACAGACTTTAGTGGCTCATCGTGCTCGAAATAATCAAGAAATTTAGCGCCTTCCTTTTCTTTCCCATCAATCACGCGAGCGCTGATATTGGCATTATCAAGAAGATAGTTACGTACTTTCTCAATCAAATCGGCATTTTCTGCAAAGCGCTCCATCAAAATGTACTTTGCACCATCTAAGGCATCTTTTGCAGAAACTATTTTTTTTTCAGGGTTAATATAAGCGCTGGCTGTCGCCTCAGGGTCTAAATTTTTGTCATTTATTAATTTATCCGCCAAAGGTTCCAATCCTGCCTCGATGGCAATTTGGCCTTTCGTTCGGCGTTTGGGCTTGTAGGGAAGGTACAGATCTTCCAGTCGGTTCTTGGTTTCCGCACTGTTTATCTGGGTTTTTAATTCATCGGTTAGCTTTCCCTGCTCTTCAATACTCTTAAGAATCGTCGATTTTCTGTCCTCTAATTCCCTCAAATAGTGCAATCGTTCATCCAATGCGCGCAATTGGTTGTCGTCTAATGCCCCCGTAACTTCTTTTCGGTATCTTGCAATGAACGGAACGGTAGCGCCTTCATCTAACAAGGCTACAGTTGCAGCAATTTGTTCGTTTTTTACTCCCAGTTCGAGAGAGATTTTTTCGAAAATGGCGTTTGTCATTAAGAATATTTTGCTCTTTAGTTGATAAATTTTATTTCGATAATGAATTTAAGCTATTAAAAATCGGCGATTTGGAAAGGTTTTGAAACATTGTTTCCATATGAGTGGGGTATTATCTAAAAATTGAAGTGAGAAAAATACCAAATACGCGCACTAGAAAAGTTATAAATTGTTGAAACTTTTGAATGTAAATTATGGCAGCTGCCCACAGGCGTGGTATGTTTGATACAAATAGTCATATGGGGAGTGGGTTTTAGCCTAAATTTGATCTAGATGAATATTCAATACATTTAACGGTTATGGCTAAAAACAAAGCGTGATCTAATACCTGAATTTAACCAAACTTAACTATAGTGTTTGAATATTCTGTATATAGTCAAAGTTTATAGAGTTCGACTCAGTTCACTTTTTATAAAATTAATTCCTTTGCTTTTGGTACGAGTTTTGTGACTCAGTCATTAATATGTATGTGTTCTGAATCATAAGGCTGTGCTAGAAGGAAACAAAAAAACTAATAAAAAAACTAATAAAAATTTTGTCTTGGTATTTCTTTAGCATGGATTTTGTTAGGTAAATTCAAAACTAGCTGAATCCTGCCTCGAAACAAGAAACTCTTTTTTATTTTAAATGGCTGCGGATTATGCGGCTGCGGGATTACATTTTTTTAATTTTTTATTTAAAACTTCTATCTCGAAACGGAGCTTCCAAATTATGAGATTGATAATTTTATTATCTGCACTGGCTTTGGCCAGTGGTGCTGACGCACACGTTAGATGGTTTGTAGAAACCGATGAACAAATTTCACCTTACACCTGGAGATTCCAAGATTTTATTCTTGTGGCCCTTTCCATTGGTGCGTGTGTTGTTGCCGGTTTCCTTTCCAAAATTAGACCAGCATTTTTAGACAATGGTTTTTTTAAACCATGGCCACGTGAAATGCAATTCCGTTTATTAGGTGTTGTATTGGGTGTTTGGTTACTTTCTGTTTTTTACCACGGTGAATTTATTGCACCAAACTTATCTCCAACCGGAAATGTTGGTTTCCTTGTTGGTTTCCAAGCGATTGTGGGTATTTTGCTTTTGATCGGTCACCGAATTGCTAGCTATACGCTCAGTATTTTCTTGTTGACCGCGCTACTTATCATCAGCACTCCATTCGTTGCGTGGATTGATTACGTTCCTGAATTGATCGCGTTTGGTGTTGGTTTAGCGTGTGCTTCTAACCCTGCCCGTGCTACCAAATATTTGCGCGTGTTGCTTGGTTTGCAATTGGTTGTGTTGGCGATTCACAATAAATTATTGAATCCAAACATGGGTTTGATGTTCTTAGAAATGCACCCTTGGAACTTCTTCCCAATGATCGGTTTGACTATGTTTGATGATGCTAACTTCATTATCGGCATTGGTATGGCAGAAACTGCACTGGGCTTTTTGTTGATATTTGGCTTAGCCACGCGCTTGATTGCATTCATGGTGTTGTGTGTATTTGGTACTACTGGTTCTTTGTTAGGCATCGAAGAGCTTATCGGTCACGTGCCAATTGTTGCTGCTTTCGTGGTTGTTTTCTCACTCGGTACTGGTGAAACTAAATATAAAGAGCTTGCTCCTGCCAATATCATGGCTTCTCTAGACGGCTTAGGAATGAAAGTAAAACGTTTATTCCCAGCGAGCTAAAAAACGCTCCAGCCAATCACGGATAGATATAGAGCCCACAAGGATGTGGGCTAATCTTTTCCCCTCAAATCTCCTTCACTTCTTATTTTCCTTTCTCAAATTTCTAAATATTTTATACAGCCTTTGAGAAAAAATTAGTTAATTAAATATTAGTTTCTCTCGATGCCCTAAATTCTTTTTTTGTTGAAAACTAATTATCGATGTATAGAAAATTCTAAAATTCATACACGTTTTCTATTTTTATAAACAAAATTAAACATTAATTTTGTTTTATACGTTTGTTTTTATTGTTTACGAGGATGGATAGTAAAAAGTCATAAAACTTAATTTTGGAACTAGTGATGCCAAATAATCGTTGTGCCAAAGGTGTGAGCAAACTGAAAGAGTTTTCAATTTGTGTAATTTGATTTGTGCAATCTGGATTGGTCTATAAATATTTGTAAGGTTTTAGTTTTTATTTTTTTGGAACGATTATTAATAACTATTGTTTTTAAATTGTATCTGTGATTTTGATGCTTTATTTATTCTGAATTGTTACCTTGAATTTTGCACATCTTAACTTTAGACGGATGTACTAAATTTATTTGAATGGTCAGTAAATTTGAATTTTATTGGTTTTGAATATTTATTTTTTATCCCTGCCATTTTTTCAAAAACCAGTCCCACAGCCCGAGTGAAAAATCTGAAAAAAGATTAATCCCGAGAGCAGACTTTAATAAGTACAAAACAACCAGTCCTGTTGTTGATAGAATAATAATTCCAGATAATAGTGAGACAATTAAGAGCTGTGAGGCAATTCTTTGTTCTCTTTTGGACATGTAGCGCCGGTTTCGCCCTGCCAGAATAACGAGGTAAAAACTCCAAGGCATGAACGGTATTTGAATAACCGGGCGGGTATCGAACCAATGACGTTCTCGATTCTGAAGGCGCAAGCTGTCCGAGATCTTTTCTAGCTGATCTTCCGTAAAGGTAACCTGGACTTCCGGTGGAATGGCTGTCATTAGCCGCCGTAATTGCTGGCAGGTATGAATCCTGGTTTTCCGGGTTTTCATAGTGTTTTACGCAATCTTGCGTGCTCTTTTCGATTGATGAAGTCATGCCCTAATCAACGTTCAATTGTGCTATCACAATGTAAGGAGACTGAGTGGATACATCGGCAATAGCTCAATTACAGAGGTTTATCGACCAAAACCGAAAACTTTTTATACTCACAGGTGCTGGATGCAGTACAGACTCGGGAATACCCGCTTACAGAGATAAGCTAGGCAGTTGGTTGGGCGGAAATCCTATCCAGCATCAGGAATTTTTAGATCATCATCATGTGCGCCAACGTTATTGGTTCCGCAGCGTATTTGGTTGGAAGGTCATCGGAAATGCGCAACCTAACCTTACCCACAAACTCTTAGCTGAATGGGAGGCTAAAGGCCGTATTGAGCTATTAGTGACACAAAATGTGGATTGCTTGCATCGGCGCGCGGGATCGCGTTCCTTGTTGGAGTTGCACGGCCGCTTAGACCAAGTTGTTTGTCTCAATTGTGATGAGGTTTATCATCGAGAAAAGATTCAGAGCGAGTTGGAGTCTCTAAACCCCCATGTTATCGATGCTTTCAATCATTTCGAACCCACGCCAGGCCCTGATGGTGACGCAACTTTTGGTGCTGTGGATTATTCGTTGATGGAAGTGCCTTCCTGCATGAGCTGTGGCGGCGTGTTAAAGCCCAATGTGGTTTTTTTTGGTGGTAATGTTCCGCGCGAAGATGTGCAGGCGAGTTATGCGGCTGTTGAAAAGTGTGATGCAGTGGTTGTAATTGGCAGCTCTCTAATGGTGTATTCTGGATATCGCTTTTGTAAGCGTGCTGCCGAGCTGAATAAACCGATTGTTGTTATCAACGATGGCCGAACTCGAGCAGACGATATTTTGTCTTTTAAATTAGCCGGAGATTGTCAGCAGATCTTGTCCAAGATTCAAATAACCGAAACAGAATCTAACTAACAAAGGTTAATTAAGCTCGATTTTTTGCCGCTACGGTTTCATAGGGTGCGTAACCCATTGAGCGCCAGAAAGCTTGAGCGGTGGGAACGTCGCGCCAAGAGACTTGATGGCTCTTTGCGCCTCGCTCAGCAAGTTCCTGTTCTAACGCTGAAATCAGTTGCTTAGCGATACCTTTGCGCCTGAATTCCGGCTCAATCCAAACATTGTGAATCAATCCTACCGGTGAATTTAACGCTTCCGGTTTTTCATACAAGTATCCGCAGGCGCATCCAATAATCATGTCACCCAAGCAGGATATAAGCGTAACGGAATTAATGTTACTGCCTATCTGTTGCGCCAGTGCTTGATGAAATTCTTTTCTGTATTTGTGGTTGGCAATAAATGGTGTGGGAGGCAGGGAATAATCCAGCTTCTGCCATAAGTCGATCAGGACTCTAGAATCTTTTGGGTCAGCTAAACGGATTTTATAATCGAATTTTACTTTGGGCTGCATAACACCAGACATCTTACAAAAGCGACTTAACAGTAACTATAGGTTTAAGAGTAACTATAGATTTAACAGTAACTATAGTCAGTCATGTTAAAACTGTGTAATCAGTTTAGGTGAAATTTGGGCTGTGAGCTGAGACGGGCTAGTGATTAGGAATGATAAATAAACCTCACTTGAGGGCCAAGTGAGGTTTGGGTGTCAATTTCTTGACGCGGGATTTTAGGCTTTAGGACCTGCCGCTTCAATTTCAGGGCTAACATTGAATTTCTGAATGTTTTCAGAGAACAATCCTGCTAGCTTCGCAGCGGATTCGTCATACGCAGAAGCGTCTGACCAAGCGTTGCGTGGGTTTAAGAATTTGTCTTCAACCCCTGGAATTGATGTTGGGATCTCTAAATTCATAGATTCCAAACGCTCAGTTTCTGCGCCTTCAAGAGCACCGCTCTGAATGGCTGCCACAACTGCACGAGTCACAGGAATTGGGAAGCGAGTGCCTTCACCGTTTGCACCGCCTGCGCCGCCGGTCCAGCCGGTATTAACAAGGTAAACGTTTGCGCCGAAATCTTGAATGCGCTTCATCAGTAACTCGGCGTATTCACGAGCTGGACGAGGCATAAAAGGAGCACCAAAACAGGCAGAGAATGTCGGGTGAATACCCGCTTCTGCGCCAAGTTCGGTAGAGCCAACACGAGCTGTATAGCCAGACAAGAAGTGATAGGCCGCAGCTTCTTTACTTAAGATGGCAACAGGCGGTAGTACACCGGATACATCACAGGTCAGGAATATAACGTTTTTAGGTTCACCGGCACGGTTTTCTTCAACGCGTAATTCTACGTGCTCAAGCGGGTACGAGCAGCGACCATTTTCGGTCAGACTGGTATCGCAGTAATCCGCAACACGAGTATCCGACGTGTGCACTACGTTTTCGACAATGGCACCAAAGCGAATGGCATCCCAGATAACAGGTTCATTTTTTTGGCTTAGGTCGATGGTTTTTGCGTAGCAACCGCCTTCCATATTGAAAACAGTTCCTTTTGCCCAACCGTGTTCGTCATCGCCAATTAGGTAGCGTTCTGGATCGGCGGAAAGGGTGGTTTTACCGGTGCCAGACAAACCGAAGAACAGACAGGTGTCACCATCTTTGCCAACGTTCGCTGAACAATGCATTGGCAGTACATCTTTTTCAGGGAGTAAAAAGTTTTGTACTGAGAACATGGATTTTTTCATTTCACCGGCATAGCGCATACCAGCAATCAATACTTTGCGTTGAGCAAAGTTAATACAAACAATCCCTTCTGAATTGGTACCGTCGCGTTCAGGTACACATTCAAAATTGGCTGCGTGAAGAATTTTCCATTCTTCTTTACCTTTGGGATTGTAGTTATCTGTGCGGATGAACATGTTGTGAGCGAAGAGGTTGTGCCAGGCGGTTTCAGTCGTCGCAACAACAGGGATGTAGTAGTCGTTGTCTTGACCGACATGCAAGTTAGACACGTAGTTGTCTTTTGTTAGCATGTACTCTTGGACACGATCCCAAAGAAGGTCGAATTTGTCGGCAGGAAAAGGACGGTTAACCTTACCCCAATCAATTGCTTCAGAAGTTGAAGGTTCTTCAACAATGAAACGATCTGCAGGTGAGCGCCCAGTGCGCGCGCCAGTTTCTGATACAAACGCACCTGTTGCAGATAGATAACCTTCTTTGCGCAGCAGTGCTTGTTCAATGAGCAACGCTGCACCTAAATCAGTGTGCACGGTGGCCGAGGCCCCTTCATTCTGTGTCATTATTTAATCGTCCTATGAGCATCGAGTGGCCATTGTTTTTGATTGTTAGATTTATAAGCGTCGTAGAAAGCTGGCCACATAGCCAACTACGAGCATCCATCAATTAAATTTGAGGGGTGAATAATTATGACAGAAAAGCGAAGCATAGGCGAAGTTCTGTGCAGTCGATTTTGTCAGTTGATACTTCAATTTACATAATTAATTTTTAATGGAGTGTCGGCTTTTGTTGTAAAAATAATTCGGTGATATCGCTGTCATTAAAATTGTATTGTTTTAAACAGAATTGACAGTCAATAGTAATAACGCCGAGTTCTTTTATCATTTGATTTACTTCATTTTCTCCCAGCGATAAAAGCGCTTTTGCTGAGCGTTCTCTGGAGCAACCGCACTCGAATTTAACCGGGCGACTGTCAAAGGCGCGAACCTCAAACTCATTAAATAACCGATAAATTAAAACATCTTGGTCTAAGTCCAATAATTCTTCTGGCTTAACGGTTTCAGCGAGATGATTTACGGTTTGCCAGTACTCGGCATTATCGTGCGCATTGGCAATAACTTGTTTAGGGAGTGCTTGTAAAAGCAAACCGGCGCAGCGCTGCTTTGATTGGGCAAACCAGAATCGGGTTTCTATTTGCTCAGACTGATGAAAATAATGCTCTAAACATCCGGCTAAATTATCGCTGTCTAACGGTACTATGCCTTGGTAACGTTCGCCCTGATCAGGCTCAATAATTATTGCTAAATAACCGTCAGAACCAATTAATGTTCTAATGTCCGAGGTATCGATAGCATTAAAATCCACAGACTCATCCATCCGGGCAACGGCGCGAAGAGATTTTTGATTAGAACTTTCAGCCATAATTAAATTGAGTGGGCCGCTGCCTTTCGCTTGCAGTGACAGCGTACCGTCAAACTTTAGGGTCGACGACATCAAGCTTGCTGCTGCGAGAAACTGTCCCAATAATTGTTCAATTGGCTCGGGAAAGTTTCTATTTGTAATCGCTAATTCGTAGGCTTGCTCGAGTTGAACAACTTCACCTCTAATATCAGCTTGTTCGAAAATAAAACGTTTTTGTTGGTCAGTCATGGCAATCTTGGCACTGATCTGTGTGTGCCGATCTAATAAGAAAATGAGTAAACCCGATGAGTGAATCACTCACCGAGTGGTTTGTCGGTCAATATGGAGGCAAAGATGGCGATTTCAATTGAGGAATGCGGAAAAGGTATTGCGTTTTAGGTAACGCTTATTTGCAGAATTTTTTGATCGCTTGCCTCAACTTTTCTTCGCGGCGGACGCGCTCTTCTTCGGTGATGTCGTATTGCGTTCCATCGGCGCGTTCAAAGTATACTGGGCCTTGGATTTTCTTCAGATTGGCCCGTGCAAGTGCGCAGTCTTTCTGACGGCGAGCAAATTCGCGCTGCTTTTCTTGTTTCTTTTGCGCGTCTGCGGCTTTTTCTTGTGGAGTTTCGGGAAGGAATGCGCCGTAATCGCCAGTGCCTTGGCTTTCTGTCACATTGACGGTGCCGAGTTGTTCGGTCAAGTCTTCTGACTCTCGTTCCGCTGGTTTGCGATCACTGAAGCGTACGTTGCCGTTTTCATCGACCCAGCGATAGATTTCCGCATGAGCAAGCATGAGTGGATTAACAAAGAAGAAAGTGGCAATAAGCAGAGCGAAAGTTTTCATAGTCAATATACTTGGTTACCTGATTGACGACGAATTAATCAACCGTCGTCAATCATTTCAGCAGATCCAGGGCGTTTGTCCAGTCCACTAAGTGTATCTTCTTAGGCTTCAGTCTTGTACCGCTACGTTCTCAAATAATCCTTCTGAAAAAGACGCTGGCAGTCCGTACAACTCTTCAATTTCACTTTCAGTTTTCAAGGCTTCATCGTGGTCGATGATCATTTGATAGCCTTGATCGTCAGCAATGTGGACAAAGTCGCCTGAGAAATTGCGTAGGGTTTGCGCAAAATCATTGAAGTTTTTAACCGGTTCACCATTGATGGAATGAATAATCCAGTTGCTCCAGTTGTGATAGCCCAAATTTACATCAGCTGCCAAAACTTTGAGTGCTACGATCAGTTCCTGGCGCTGTGGGGTCGACCAGACACCGCGAGAGTACAGGAATTCCACTGGCGCTTGATTGTGCCAATCACGCCCCCAGCGTTTGATTAGGTTCATGTTCAAAGGCACAAATACCACGCCGCCATAGACGAGATAGCGTGGGCGCTGATCGTATTGCGGACCCAATACCAAGCTTCGATTCGCACTGTTAAGTTCTGCGGCTGATTGTATCTTTACGGTCTCTCCGTTGCGTGAAACCACCAGATTCAGTTCGTCGCCGGGGTGCATATTATCGACAATGAATTTGAAGTTGGAGCGGAGGTCTTCATCCAGTTTGATGGTTTGATCGTCTGCTATTTGGTAACCATTGATCGACAACAGTATGTCTTGCTCCAGTAACTCGCCGGACAGCACGCTGTCTTCGAACACTTTGGTGACCAAAATACCATTGTCGTCTTCCGACAAACCATGAGCACGCTTACTCGCAGGCCCTTCTAAGCCTTGGGTTCTGAATCCGAGGGCTGGAACACCGTGGTATTGACCGTCCTCAGCGTCTTTTAATACGTGATTGATCACTGGTGGTGGCACAAAATAACCGAGGTTCTCAGCACGGCCACCGGCATTTGCTTGCATGACGACACCGACAATGCGGTTGTCTACGATAACTGGTCCGCCGCTGTTGCCTGGGTTTATCGCGGCATCAATTTGGCCTGCTAACAGAAAGCTGCCTGCGTGGGCGTAACGTTGGTGCTCCACGCGCGATAGAATTCCTCGTGTGATGCTCAGGGTTTGTCCGCCAAAAGGGAATCCGAAAACCGAGACTTCTGTGAGCGGCTCAGGCATCTTGCCGATTCTAAGAGGGTTCAAACCGTCGAAAAATGTGGCGTCCTCAACACTCAAAATGGCGAGGTCGGCTTCGTGGGAAACGAATTCAACGTTGGCTAGGTACTTTTTCGGGTCGTTGTGCTTCTGCACTTGCAGATAGCGGGCATCGGCTACTACATGGGCGTTTGTAAGTATTCGCTTACCTTTGATGACCGCGCCAGAGCCACTGGTTTGCTCAAGGTTTAATAATCGCCACGGAGTGAAATAGTCCGGTGCAGCACGGGTTGTGTGAATTTTGATGACTGCTTGTTTTAAACGTTGAAGTGCTTTTACATCTTTGGAAACTTCATCAGCCTGTACGGTGAAAGATATCCAATACAAGGCGAGTAGGCATATGAGCAATCGATTCAGTATTTGCATAAGACCATTTCTAGTTTGATTGTCTATTGTTTGACTGTCTATTGAAGGTATCAAGAAGCCACTGATTGATCTTGAGATTAATCAGGGTCTCCTATAACGACATTTTAGACCCTAGAATCCTGGGAAGTGGCAACTCAAGTTATTTCAAAACTGTAACATTTATTCATCTGGCTTCTGTTCATCGACGTCGAGAAGAATTATTCCTCATAAGGGTGGTGTTCTGGTTTTCTATTCAGGCGCATCCGGCTCTCTGCGCTTAAATCGATGGATCTGTCGGCGCTGCTTTTTATTGGGCCGGTTTTCGTGAAGAATCTGCATGATTCCGCCAGCCTTGCGTTGAGCCTGAGCGTTTTCTCGTTGGCTAATGCTGTGTTCTGTCTCTTGATACAAAAGCCGTGCCTCTGGTGCCCCTCGCCGCTTGTCTGACAGAGCTTGAACGACAATTTCCATTTTGTCCCAACCTTGCTGAATTGTTAGGTGTAATCCTACGGTGAGTTCTTTGCTGGCTTTTACGCGGTGGCCGTCGCAATGCACTTTGCCTCCCTCAATGGCTTGTTTCGCCAGATTTCGGGTCTTGAAGAAACGTGCAGCCCACAGCCATTTATCTATTCGAACTTTTTCCATCAACGTCGGTTGTCCATTAATGCGATTGGTCTCTTTTGAGTGATCCGTACTTATTGCGTACTTCTTCTTGAGTGATTAGTAGCGGGATAACTGTATGATTGGAAATAGTGTCACGAAATTCAATTTTGTTCACGTTCCGTTGCATTCTAACGGTGCCGCATTGGCGCGTTTTTCGGAGTCCGTAAAGTTGACGGTAGTGCTCAAAAATAGACAGTGAATGGTTTGTTTCAACAATAAGGCTACTGAAACTATCGTGAAGTCTATACAATGCTCGCCGTTTTGAAATGGTTATTGAGACGGCGAAAGCTTTGCGAATAGTACAAATTTTACCGGAGTTAAACTCCGGAGGTGTGGAGCGCGGAACGGTAGAGTTTGCGCACTATTTGACTGAAAATGGTCACGATTCTCACGTGATTTCTGCCGGTGGCCGATTGGTGTCTCAACTCACCAGCGAAGGCAGTGTTCATCACACGATGCCCGTGCACAAGAAGCGCCTTTCCAGCTTCTTCCAGATTCGTCCTCTCCAACGTCAGTTGGAATTGATTCAGCCCGATATCATTCATGTACGCTCCAGGATTCCCGCTTGGTTAACCTGGTTTGCTTTAAAATCGTGGAAGAATTCACCCAAACCAGGTTTGGTATCGACGTTTCATGGTTTGTATTCTGTGAGTCGTTACAGTGAAATTATGGGCGCTGGTGCCGGGGTTATTGCTGTTTCCCATTATGTGAAAGACTATATCGGTAACAATTACCCGCGTATCGATCTCGATAAAGTCACTGTGATTCACCGCGGTGTCGATACAGATCGATTCAACCCCGAATTTGTCGCTGACGATAACTGGCGTAACACGCTGTTTTCTCAGTACCCACAATTGAAAGATAAACCGCTCATTTTGATGCCCGGTCGCCTGAGTCGTTGGAAGGGACATCATCAATTTATTGATTTAATGGGTCGACTACAGCATCAGGGAGTCCAAGCTCACGGCGTCGTTGTGGGTGGGCCGACTCCCGGAAAAGAAGATTACGAAGCCGAAATCAAACAGCTGGTTGTCGATAAAGGCTTAGCTGCTGATGTTACCTTTTTAGGTCATCGCGGTGATATTCAACAGCTGTATTCCATCAGTGATGTGGTTTGCAATCTTTCGCAAAGGCCTGAACCTTTTGGTCGAACCGTCACCGAAGCTTTGGCGATGAATGTGCCAGTAGTCGCATACGATGAGGCTGGACCTGGCGAATCTTTGTCAGCGTGTTTTCCCGAAGGTTTGGTGGTGAAAGGGGATGATATTGGGCTGGCGAATACCGTTGCCAAATTGTTAGCGTCCGATCATTCTCATTCAATACAGCTGCCTCATGAATTTACCCTGCTAGCACAAGCAGAAGCGACGGTTGATGTTTATCGTCAAGTGCTCAATGGCCGTAGTTGAATGCCCGAGAATAGGCATTTATCAGTCAGTTTGCTTGGGTGATTTGAACCTTATATATTGAACAGATTTTAATGGCAGTACTCATTGACGGATTCATGCAATTGCAAATTCGTAAACTGCTTTAGATTATTTTTTAAGAAATTCAGATTTATGCGCATTCTTCACGTTGCTCATCAACAGCTACGCAAATACGGACATAATCGAGTCAGCTGGGGGCAGAAACTTTATTTTGGCTTGATCCGCAATAACCACTGTGTGCAAAGTTTCAGTGATCGAGATGTCGCGGCTTTTGAGGCTCCCTTAGGTATTCGAGATTTGGGTAAAAAGAAGGCAAATGCGCGGTTATTGCAAACCGTTGAAGCCTTTGAGCCCGATCTTATGATTGTGGGTCACTGCGATATTATCGCTAATGAAACCCTTGAAGCAGCTCGCGCCATTAATCCAAATTTAATTATTGCAGGTTGCAATAATGATCCACTATTTGTTCCTGAGAACGTCGATAAAATAAAAACTCGCGTTCAAGTTGTGGATTCAATGTTTGTTTCGACCGGTGTGAAGGAGCTCGGCCTGTTTAAAGGCGCTAGAGCGAAACTTTGGCACATGCCCAATCCGGTGGATACGTCGATCGAAACCTTTGATGCCTCAGCAAGTACGTCTTTGCCCACCGATCTAATTTTTTGCAGCAAAGAAACCTCCTACACCGAACGAGGCCGTTGGGTGGAAGATTTACAAACGCAATTACCGAAAGCAATTAACTTTAAAACACCAGGCAGTTTTGGTCAGCCGGGTGTTTGGGGGCGCGATTACGATCGTGCACTGTCCCAAAGTAAGATGGGATTAAATCTGAACCGTCAGGAAGGTTTGCACTGGTATTCATCGGCTCGAATGGCACAACTGGTGGGCAATGGTTTGTTGACCTTTACTCACGAAGGTGGTCAATTTGATGAATTATTGCCGCCGGAATCATTGGTGTATTTTTCTGATTACGACGATCTTAAAAATAAAGTTGTGGAGTTTCACCAAGACGACGCTAAACGGCGCTACTGGGCGTCACGAGGCAGAGAGTTTTTTCACCGAGAAATCAATTCAACTTTGTACGCCCAATACATTGTTGAGGCGGCGATGGGCTTACCGTTCAGCCATGCCTACGTTTGGGCTGAGAATCCTTAATGATTAATTTAGGCACTGAATCGCAAGCGTTTGCCCGTGGAGGTAATCGTTTGTGCTTTTTTGATCCTAGCGATTCAAAACGTTGTATCAAAGTTTTGCGACCTGATCGTGATCCATTAACGAAAAGGGCACAGCGAGGCTTTCCCAGAAATTTAAAACCTTTGCGTTATTTTGACGATAATCGAGAAGAGTTTTTGGTCTATCAACAGATTGAAAAGTCCGTTGGTGAGAGTGCGTTTGAACTTATTCCGCGCGGCTTTGGTTTTGTCGATACCAACTACGGTCGTGGGCTAGTCAGTGAAATTATTACTGACAGTGACGACAAGATATCGATTTCTCTAAAACAATACGTTTGGACTCAAGGCATAACCGATGAGCTTAATTCTGCCCTTGATCGGTTTAAACGCCGTTGGTCCGAATTAGGCATGCCGTCACGTAATTTACTGCTTCACAATATTGTTGTTCAACAAGACGGCGGCGTCATTAAACGTCTGGTGGTTATTGATGGCTTGGGTTGGTCAGATTTATTTCCGTTGGCTTACTGGATACCGTCTATTGCTCGTAAAAAAGCCAAACGCAAAGTAGGGCGTTTGCCGGAATCGATCAATGAGCTTATCGAGAAGAAAACGCTGGGGAAAGATTGGGGGTATCACGGTTGGCTCGACGACAGTAAGCGAGAGGTTCCCCCTAATTAGATCGATGCTCAGATAACTATTGTGAGTCAATATAAGATTCGATCGTGAAAAATAGTCAGTTTGTTTTTTGATTCGAAGAATAAGACTGAGCAAATTAAATTGCCGCTTTTTATGAACGCTTTTAAAAAATCAAAAAGCCGGTTGCTGTCATCGTGATTAGTGAGTGTACAGAGTTAGAGAATAGATATGCCGAATGACTTAAAAATTGCGTCAGTTTTAGCCGGAGCCAATGTGGGCGGTGCTGAAACTTTCTACACACGATTTTCTTGCCGATTGCATCAGCGTGATGCTGCCGATGTCAGAGTGTTCACTCGAAAAAACGAACTCAGAGAAGCTGAATTTAGTAAGTACAATGTGAATACCGAGTTTTTTCGATTCGGTGGCAAATTGCATTTCTTAGATCATTTGCGTTATCAAAAAGCACTCAAAAAGTTTGACCCCAGTGTTGTTATTACATTTATGAACCGGGCAACACAGCTGACTCCGGCGAGCCAGCGTTACAAACTTGTTGGTCGTTTGGGGCACTACTACGACTATAAATACTATCGCCATTGTGATCATTGGGTGGGCATTACCAAGGGTATTTGCGATCATTTAATTCGCGGCGGAATGCCTGCTAAAAATATTGTTCACATTCCTAATTTTGTGGATGAATCTGACTGTGAGGCTATCGACCGAAGCAGTTTTTCAACACCACCAGATCAACCCATTATCCTCGGGTTGGGTCGTCTTCACGTGAATAAAGCGTTCGATACCTTGTTACCTGCATTTGCAAAATTGGCTACTGGCACCTTGTGGATTGCCGGAGAGGGGCCTGAACGCGAGAATTTAACTACCCAAGCTGAAAGCCTTGGAATATTAGACCGAGTTCGTTTTTTAGGTTGGCGCACGGACGTTAATTCACTGTTAAAAGCGGCGGATTTATTTGTGTGCTCATCGCGCAGCGAAGGTCTTGGCAGTATTTTATTGGAAGCTTGGTACAACGGTTGCCCGATGGTGTCGGCAAAGTCTGAAGGACCAAGTGAATTGATTTCGCACGGAGAAACTGGTTTGTTGTGCGAAATCGATGATGTGGATGTGATGAGTCAGCATATGAAAACAGTATTGGAAGATAATCAACTCGCTGAATCATTAATTGCCAACGGCACCAAAGAATATCAGACGAAATACAGTGAGAAAATCGTCATTGATCGTTACTTAGAATTTTTTAATGAGATTGCGTAAAGGTGTCTGTCGCTAGTTTTTATCAGAGTAAAAGTTTTAAAAATCACTGGATTGATTTTTGGTTCGGTGCGTTACTGCTTGGGTTTTACTGCATTACCGTTGGTTTTTTGGTCTTTCCAAGCAATTCCGGTATCCAATCAAGCTATTACAGTTTAGTTGTCATACCCATGTTTGCACTGCTGCCGGTTATACGGCCGAGCAAAGTCAATTTAAAGCTGTTATTTATTTTTTTATCGGCACCTGTTTATTTGGCGATATCAAGCTTTTGGGCTGATCCCAATATCGCAACTGCTTATCGAGAACCAGTGTTCTTTTTCAAGCTTGTGCTTTTATTGCTTTTACTTTTTTTGGCCGTTCGAATGTTACTGGATAGGAACCCTGAATTTCCTATCACTTGGGTTTATGTGATGGCTTTTGTTGGCGGTGTAAGTGCCGTTGCCAGCTTGGCTGATTATTTAATAACGCATCACTCAGTATTACCCAATAAGTTTCCTCGTTTTAAGGGGTTAATTTGGGGCGGCGATACCAATCGGGTTGCTGCGTTTTATACCGCCGCCTTTTTAGCGAATTTATTTGTATTTTTTAACGCTAGCAAAATGTACAAATGGCTTGCGGCGGTTAGTGTTGTTCCCTTGGTTGCTTGTGTGTTACTGGCGCAGAGTAAAGTCCCTTTAGCGGTTATTCTGTGCTCAGTTTTTGTTGTTATTTTTTCTGCACTAAAAAGAGGCAATAAGTTGTGGGTGCTAATTGCATTTGCTCTTTTACTTGCCATTGGGCTGTGGTTGGCGTTTGGCACAAACACCTTTTCAAGACAATATTCCTTTTTTATTCGCGGTGAGATCTGGAGCGTGGCTTTAGAGGAACTGGGTTCCCAATGGTTTTTCGGTGCTGGGTTAAACTATCGAGTCAGTTTGGTTGCTGATGGCACCACTTTCGGTCAAGCACACAGTTTTATTATCGATGCCATGCGTTTTGGCGGGATCGTTGTTGTCTGTCTTTTAATATCGCAAATAATTACAGGTTTACTTAACGCATATCGGCACATAGCTAACCCTATTGTGATGTTCTTACTCGTATGGTGGTTGAGTGGTATGGGGACTGCGCTTGTTGAAGCACAACAACCGTTGATTCGTCCAAGTTATGTGTGGTTTTTGTATTGGATTCCGTTGATAATGATCATTCAGGTATGCGACACAAAACAATCAGTGCGTACGACCACTGATTAGCAGTTAAACGATGGGTATAGAAGAAGAGCACTTGAACACAAAAAACACCGTTAAGGTGCTAGCTTGGCCTAAAGAGAAAAACTGCAAGAATAATCCGTATAACCAAATTTTATACGGAGCGATGCCTGATGGCGTAACGGTTAATGAATTCCATCCACGCAAAATGCTGGTTGGCGACGAAGCTATTTTCCATATCCATTGGCCGGATATGATTCTGCGCAATAAGCGTTGGTGGCGAATTATATGGCGATTTTTACGTCTCCAAAAAGCCATCAAAAAAGTACAGAAATCAGGTGGAAAAGTTGTTTGGACGGTTCATAACCTTAAGCCGCATCAGGCTTATTTTCCGTCACTAAGCGACCTGTTGATGCGTCGATTTATTGATAATATTGACGGTTTAATCTTTCTTACTGAGAGTAGTCGTAACGAGTTTCTCATCTTATACCCTGAATTCGAAGATATCGCTTTTCGTATCATTCCCCACGCACACTATCAGTCTTACTACCCGTTGGTGAATGATGGTGACTGCGATAAAGCTAAAGCGGTCGCTACTGATCGGCAGAAGCTAGGTTTGCAAGACAGTGATTGCCTGCTACTAATGTTCGGTAAGATTCGTGCACACAAAGGCTTAAGTGATTTACTTGCGGCAAAAAATACACTCAGTAATCCGAATCTGCATTTGATGATTGCTGGCAGTACGGGGGGATATCATGTTGATAATTCAACCTTTGATTCCCTAAAGCATGACCCCCAATGTCACACCGTTTTTGAACATATTGCCGATGAAGACGTTGCTGCCTATTTTGCTGCTGCTGATGCCGTCATATTACCCTACACAGATATCCTAAATTCAGGCACGGCTATTTTGGCATTGTCTTTTGGTGTCCCCATCATTGCACCGGCATTGGGATCATTGGTGAGTCTCAACAAATTGTTTGGTGATGAATGGGTATTCCTTTACGAGCGCCCTCTGTCATCAGAAACTCTTGATCAGGCCCTAACTTGGTTAAAGGGGCGGACAGTCTCTGAACCCGATCTGTCTGAATTAGCCCCTGAATTGGTTGCCAATCAGACATTGTCTTTTTACCAAGAGCTACTTGGCTAACCCCCTAAACTCCTGTATATCGCTATTTTACTATCTATTTGTGTGTTAACGCGCTCCAGCGCATGGTTTCGACAGAAAGTTATTTTATATCCTAGTTTTTAGTGTTAGATTTTATAACGAAAAGCAGATACTAGATCGGACTAACATCGTGAAACTTGTCGTAATTACTCTAAATCCAGAATCTTCAGTTGTTCAGCGTTTAGTCCAATCGATAAAATCACACACTCTTTCCGTTGACGAATTCTATGCCGTTGATGGCCGAGCCGGTACACCTGCATTGGTTAAAGGCGAAAGGCTGTCTCAAACACGTTCCTTGTTAAATCGTCGCTTCCCACTGACCAATACCGAAATCGGCTGTTATCTATCTCATTATCGAGTCATTAAAAAAGCCTACGATGAAGGCCATGATCACGTCTGTATATTAGAAGACGATGTTGTTTTGGAATCCAATTTCGGTGATGTGTTAAAAGAAGTGGTCTCATTGGGTGTCAAAGCGGAATTCGTTCGGTTAATGGCGTTAAAAATACGAAAGAGAAAAGTAGTGCAGTCGCTATCGCAGCATTGTGATTTAGTGAGACCGCTAAGAGGTTCATTGGGCACACAAGGTTATGTGCTCAATCGCTCGGGTATGAAAAAAGTGTTGGATAAAGGTGCTGTTATCAGCATGCCGATCGATAAATTCTATGACAGCTTTTTTCTTTGGGGATTACATTCGTTTACCGTCGAACCTCATATTATTTTTGAAAACCATGTGCAATCCAGTATTGCTAAGACCGATGGTAAAACTGAAGGCGGTTTGATGGTGAATGTAGGCTATCGCTTAGTTAAGTTATACCGCAGTCTTCGTCGTTCGTACCATTTTTGGGTGAATTTTTCCGATTATTCACCGGCTGAATTTCCCGAAGAATCTGTTGGTAAAAGCCAGCGTTTAAGAAGTTAGTGCGGAATTAAAAACTGCATTTACTGGCTTTAAACAGCCGCTTTTATGCTCAATCTCAGAATCCTTTCTAACAATAATTTCTACTTAATTCCTTATTTATGAGGCGTTATTTTTGAGTAAATCAAAAATATTTACTGCTTCGCTTCGTATTTTAGAGGTTTAATAAGGATAACAGTTTTTCTGCGGTTTCCATTTGGCTGTTGAGAGGTTTGCTGTTTTCTGGTGGAGCAATATATCGCTCCTGGCTTATAACACCTGCCAACTCTTTTTTGATTAAATTGTCCCTTGAAATTGCCAATTTATTATTCGGTTTTTTTTCTTCTAAATCTATTATTCCGATAGTTGCTTGTGTATTCATTGATTCGGCCAGCATGGATGCAGAATCGACCGTAACCCAAATTGAGCTGGCTTTTGCCATGGTTTCAATCAGCCAGTTCTGGCTTAAATCATTGACATCAAATACTGTTAAATTACCAGTGCCTTCGTTTTCAATCTTTTTTTGTAACGCTTTCAGTTTATTTAACGTATCAACCGGGGTGCGGCGTGATGTCGTCAGCTGCCAATGACGTTTGGGGTGTTGTGTTGTTATCGAATGAATATGATCAATTAATACTGAGGTATTCCAATGGAAATGTTTATTTATTCCCCCGATCAAGAATAATCCTAACTCCTGATTCGGGTTACTCTCAACTAATGGCGCTAGTGCGAGCGGGGTAGTTAAACGATTTTTACCCGGTGCGAACCCGTCATGGCTTGGTGTGATAACACCGTCGAATAACTTGGCGGGAAGAGATGGGTTCATGATCACCACCGCTTTTGCATCAAACGATTTTTTTGCAGCCAGAATGGATAAGTGTGTACTGTGACCTGTGCCAATAATAATATCGGGAATAAATTCAGAGTCAGAAAGAGCCGTCGGCCACGTGCGAAACACAAAAGCTTTTAACGAGTCGAGGTTTTTTAACGGGGCGATGTTTATCGTATTAACCGAACGATAATGGTTAATACCTTCGATTAATGCCTGAGTTTGTTTTTCGTGACCAGGTTTTCCATCTTTAATACATAAAATATTTAAATCAGACATTAATATATTGTTCACCGATTACAAATCAACGTTATGGCATGATTTCATCGAAATGATGAATAGCTGGAAATTCATCGACAAATCGTGACTGTTGACTGTCGGGCTGATGAATACAAAGAAGGTGTTTAATTCCGTATATTTGTGCTGCTTTTAGAATTCGAACAGTATCGTCAATAAACAGCGTTCTGTGCGGATCGAACGGTTCAACCTCAGAAAGCGTTTCCCAGAACAATTGATTTTCTTTGGGGTAGCGAAATTGATGCGAAGAAATTACAACGTCTAACCAACGATCGATTTGTGTAACTTCCATTTTTAGATTAAGGCTGTCTTCGTGAGCGTTGGTAATCAACACGAGTTTTTTATTTTTTGCTTGCAGTGTTTTCAAAAAGCCCTCGACATAAGGACGTATTTGAATTTTGTGCTGTACCTCGCGCTTTAATTCACCCACATTGAGCTTCAACGCCGCCGACCAAAAATCCAAGCAATACCAGTTTAAAGTACCTTCATGAGACTTAACTTGTGATAACACTTCTTCTGTCGCTTGCTCTTGAGGAATTCCACGCGCTTGTGCGTATTTTTGAGGAAGATGAGTGAGCCAGAAATAATTATCGAAGTGCAAATCTAAAAGGGTTCCGTCCATATCCAATAGAACGGTATCTATGGCGTTCCAATCAATCAGATTTTGCATGGGGCCTCCCAACTTTTGAGTGCGCTGACAAACGCGTTTATAGTCAAAATCAAGCGCGAAAATGGTAAAGTATCTACCCAATTATTCCAAATATTCTGTGAGTTAAACATGAATAAACTGCTGGCTGATCAAGTTGTGAGCATCTGTAAAGAGGCTGGAGCAGCAATTTTAGAGGTATACCACCGAGAAAGTGGTTTTGACGTCGAATCCAAGTCTGACGATTCTCCGGTTACAGAGGCTGATTTGGCGGCTCATCGAGTGCTTATTGCGGGATTGGAGTCTCTGGTTGAGCGAACTCCGATATTGTCAGAGGAGTCTGAGTTACCGGATTACCAACAACGAAGCCAATGGTCTCGTTATTGGATCATTGATCCTTTGGATGGGACGAAAGAATTTATTAATCGCAATGGTGAATATACCGTCAATGTCGCTTTGGTAGAGAACGGACTGCCTATTTTGGGTGTTGTTCATGTTCCTGTCCTTGATATTACCTATGTTGGTGTCGCAGGTCTTGGTGCTTGGAAGATAGAGCAAGGTAAAGAATCGTTCATTCAAATTAGAACGCTGGATTCGCGTGTAGATCAGGGATTGCCGATTGAAGTGGTCGCAAGCCGTCGCCACGGTGCCCAAGAAGTTGAAGACATGATTGACGCCTTAACTCAAGCGTTCGGAAATGTAACGACTAAAAGCATGGGCAGTTCCTTAAAACTGTGCTTAATTGCTGAAGGAAAGGCGGATTTGTATCCGCGTTTGGCGTTGACCTCTGAGTGGGATACGGCAGCGGCACAAGCGGTTGTTGAGGCAGCTGGCGGCCGTGTTATGACGACTGAGTTTGAGACGCTGAAATACAACACAAAAGACAATATCTTAAACCCGTTCTTTTTTGTTATTGGTGATACTGGACACGCGTGGGATGAAACTCTAAATCAATGGCGTGGTATTTCACCCGAGTAATTTTTTGAGCTTTTCAGCTTATACTTGTTAAACCATAATAAACTCCACATCCTCGAACTCGGTCTCCCCAAAAGGGCCTCGATATTAAAGGCCCTTTATATCTTTTAAAATGTATCTTTTCTTTTGTTAAGTTAATGGCTTAACAAACTTCTATCTCTCAATGACTTCACTCAATGAATTTTGCTTGTGCTGCTAAGAGTTCTCTATGTTGTGTTTTTGATTTAACCGGTTAGATCTATAAAAGCATATTTTTAATCTGAAAAAATTCACCGGTCTGAGTGATTTTAGTGTTAATCAGAGTTTCCTTAACTAAGTGGTTCAGTTAAACGGTTAATTTAATTTTATATGGAAAATCACATTAACCTGTTAATAAAATAATCTACATCAAAATTAATCGAAAAAGCTGACTGTTTAACTTGGCGTTAAATCGTTTTTCTGTATGTGCCTATTTTATTTGCTCAAAAATGATTTTATGTTAATTATTTTCAGCCAAATAAATTCTCTTTATGTAATGCAGTGTAATTTCCAATATTCCTCGTCTGTTGCAAACTGGTTGCTAATATTATGGTGGCCTAAAGTGAATTAGGGCTTTTTACTGGTATTGATGCAGTCGTTTTGCCCTTTTTAAAAGTTAATTTGATCCGGCTCAATGTAAATGATTAATTGCTTGGCGAATTTTTATGTATTCAATTAGATCATATCGAGCATTGTTTCATCATTTAACATTAAATTTTGAATTAGCAGTTGACGATTGAAAACGATAGGTTTAATTTACTAACCACAGTTGAATGTAAATTCACTGTTTTCAGTACATCTCTCATTCGAAGCTTAAAAAATTGGTTTATCCACTGAGTCCGGAGCGAAATGCTAAATCTGTCACAGATTTTTGTGATTAATTTTTCATGTTTGTTTCGCTAACACAGTGATATTTCCTAATACGTTTATTCATTCGAGTAGGTATTTTTACATTCCGTATTAATACCGGTATTAGCAGCACTTTTAGCTGAAAATTATTTACAAGGATATGTTGTTGGAAACGCTTTTTATTATTTTAAATAAAGTGTTTGATGCAGTAGGACATAATTTCGGGCTATTAATAGTAGGAAAAGTTACCTAATTATTCGGGTAATTTTTTCATAATAACTAACACTATAATTTCCAATAAACGAGAATCCTTAATATGAAACACCCTAAGCAACCACCTTCAAATGTAGATCGACAATTGTCTGGGTTAGCGAAAGTTAGAGTTGAAGCAGAAATTACTAATTTACAGCGTCGACTTGAGCTGTACAGCATTGACTCAGAATTTGTAGATATTGGTATGTTGCAAAGTTTTAAATCTATGATTGATACGCGACGTCAATGGTTGTCTGGATTGCCAACCAGTTTTTAGTCCGTTTTTAGAATTCTAATAAAATTTAAGAATTACAAGCACAACGATTCTTGATTCCTGCAAATTTTAAAAATTAATATTGAAGTTTGCTTTTATTTATAAATGTCATAGCTGTCAGTATGGATACTAGTCTGCTATGACAATTTAAAACCTTTCCTGTCATAGTGTTTCAGTCCTTCACTTAATAGTTAAGCTCCATTCCATTCCCTTCTTTTTGATGTGCCTATTTTGGGGTATTCGTGTCCATATATTTTTTCGTGTCACTGCACATTCAGTATTTGTATCTTCCTACGCTTGAAATAATGGCTGCTAAATTTTCGATGAGAATATAAAAAAATTTTTATTATTCTAAAAAGAAAAATGGCTGTGTAATCGAGTTGGGTATTTAGTAATCTGGCGAATACGAATATGTGAAAGTGATAACAATTTAACTTAGAAGTGCGTCTTAAAAATCACAATAAAATTGACAATTTTGTAGTGCGTGTAAAATTTGATGCTAAGCTTGTCGTCAACTGATGGAGTGCATTAGCTTCTCTTCATTGGATAGGCATTTTAAAAAATAACAGATATAAATAATTTGTCGAACTTGTTTAACTAATTTGAGGATTTATATAGTGGAACAGATAGGCGGATTTGATCCTGAGTTTTGGTATGTTATTAATCACCGATACCATCATTTAGTGTACAGAAATAAAGATCGTGTAAAAGCTAAAGAATACGCACACAACAGAAATTCTCGCTCCCAACAGGGTGCTGATTACACGGTGATTTCAGGATCTCAGCTAAAGTCTCAAGGTTTTAACGCAGCAATGAAAGTTCCTGTTGGTGGTGTTTAATTCAGGCTGATTTCATAAACTAGAAACATTGCTAGTTTCGATAAAATCTAAATCGCTGCCTATTGAGTCACGGATAACACTTATTGGTTAGCTAATTTTTTCTTTAAGCTTCTTTTATTCTTCTTACAATCTGTTCAATTTTCCTACTGAATTCTAGTGAAGGCGGCTGATAGCGCTGCCTTCTTATCGTCATCGTCGTTCACTTTAATTTAAAAAGACTCTCAAGATTTGTAATGATTATTCATTATTACTGGTGTTTAACTGAGTGTTTGTTAATCACAGATTACGACCATTATAGTTAGCCAGATTCAGGTGATAACAGATTACACGGGTTTGCTGTTTTCCTGATCTAAGAGTGTTGAATAATCGATCTGTATTCAGTTTTATATTGTGACGTAGTTCACAACAATGCTTCCAAGCCTGGAATTCCTAAAAGTATTGCAATCAAAATACCGTCTATTACGTCTTACTGTTAAATCCCCTAAACAACCTTGAGTAAAAGGAAATAAAAATGGCGAACAAAACTATTTTATCTGCTGCTTTGATCAGTGTAGCCGCGGCTTCTTCCAGCGCATTTGCAGTTCCTGACGCGCCTGAAGCTTGGGAAAAATGTACTGGTATTGCCAAAGCTGGTCAAAATGACTGTGGTGCTCTTGACGGCTCTCACAGCTGTGCTGGTCTTGGTAAAGAAGAAGCTTCAGAAAATGAGTGGGTATACGTTCCTGAAGGTACTTGTGAAAAACTTGCTGGTGGTAAAGTATACCAAGTTAAGCCTGCTAAATAATCAGGATTGACTATGAATGATTCAGTATCGAAGTCCTACAATCACTTCGATTACGAGTATCTCGGCGCAGGCTTAGGCCTGCGTACGCCTCATATCTATAAAATTCTTGCTGAAAAACCAAAAATCGATTGGTTGGAAATTCATATTTGCAACTATATAAATGGTGGTTTAAACCAGCAATTACTCATGAAGGTTGCGGAAAATTATCCGTTGAGTTTTCACGGCGTGAGTTTGAATCTCGGTGGTACAGAACCGTTAAACTTGCCGTACCTAAAACGTTTAAAACAACTGACCGAAGAAATAAACCCTAGATTGGTGTCAGAGCATGCGTGTTTTACTGCGCATAATGGCGAAGTTTTTCACGATTTATTACCGGTCCCTTACACCGAAGAATCATTGAATCACTTTGCCAGTAGAATATCGCAAGTTCAGGAATTTATCGGCAGACCGATATTGATCGAAAATTTATCTCGTTATATTGAGTACCCTGAAAGCGTGTTCACTGAATCCGAATTTCTCTCTCAATTGTGCCGGCGTACCGGTTGCGGATTGTTGTTAGATCTGACCAATGCATACGTTAATCAGCGTAATTTAGGAATTAATCTTGATGATTTTGTTGATCAACTCCCTGCCGAACATATTCACGAAATTCACTTAGCAGGCTATTCCCAAGATTCCGAATGGTTGGTTGATACACATTCGGCGCCGATTCCCGATGAAATTTGGTCGGTTTTTCAAAAATACTGTGCCCGTTATGGCCCTCGATCTGTCCTTATTGAGCGTGACAACAATTTGCCGGAATTTGAAGAGCTGGATCGTGAGCGTATAATTGCCGAAGGAATTCTTAATCAATATAAAGTACAGCAGTTGGAAAATTCTTCTGAATTAGAACCTGTCTAAAACGCTACTGGCTACGCTATGAACTATGAACAGTCGTTATCTCGATTTGTCGATGCCGTGAAAGCAAATCCATCAGATGATGACAAAAATACCCAATTAAATGGGCGGCTTTCCCCTTATAGAGTCAATCGACGCGTTTCCGCGCTAATGGTATTGCGCAATAACTTTCCTACGGTGCAAGCGTTATTGGGTGAGCGCATATTTTCAGCCCTCAGCCAGGTGTATGCGAATGTTTTTCCTTCCAGTTGGTGGGACATTAATGTTTTTGGCGCGGAGTTTCCCGGTTTTCTAAAAGCACAGGTGAACAGCCCCAAAGGCCAAGAATTTAATTGGTTGAAAATAGCCGAAATTGCTGAATTAGAGTACGCAATTATTGACCGTTATTACTACCCAGGCCATGCAACGACAGAAGAACTTACGATTGATTTTCAACACTTTGATTTCGAGGCCCAGGGAATGATTTGCCGCCATCATCCCCAATTGGTGGTGTCGTATAATTTTCAAAAATCTAATCCCGAATTCAGCAAAGCGTTACCCAATGGTATAGCGAGTTGTAAAGACATCAATCGACTCATTGGTTCTGGTGCAATTACGTCAACTGAAAAACTGGTGTATTTGTCAGCCAATCTATTCCGAGAAAATTTTCAAGTTATGTCTGTGTTTTCTTGTACAACTGCTAATCTATGAATAATACAGTCGACAACACTCCCGTTTTTAGTTCACAAGAACTGCAAGATTTTTATCAATATGCTGTGGTACTTTGCCAAAATACTGATGATGCCTACGATATTTTGCAAACGTCTTTAGAAAAGCTTTTAAACGAAAAACGTCGCGGTAAAAAAATTTCAAATCAAACGTCGTATTTAAGAACCATCATACGCAACCAATTTATCGATCAGTATCGGCACCAGCAAAAATGGCAAAGTGAGCTGTTTGAAGAACAGGCTTCCTACGACATTTCATCGGTTGACATTGAAGCCATCACCATAAATCAGGGTGTACTAAAAAAAATATGGGAACAATTGTCGGCTGAAGATCGAGATATTCTCTACCACTGGGCCGTTTTAGGTTATAGCACCGATGAGGCGTGTGAATTGTTGGGGTTAGCTCGAGGCACTTTTTTATCCCGGTTGCATAGATTGCGAAAGTATTGTCAGAAATTTTCAGAAGATAATTCTGGGCTTGGCGTGCAGGAGGGTCGTTAGTATGAGTCAAATTAATGATGCTGATAAAATTATTTCGCTGAAAGAAGCTGTGGTTAAATGCACTGAAAGTGAATCTCTGAACCCAGAGCAGCTTGAAAAATTGTCGATGATGCAACGAGACCTCACGCCCTCCAAAATGGCGGATAACACAATGGAAGAAAATATTTGGCGTCGCTGGCGCCCGAACTTTGTGGTTGTCACACTGCTTATTGTGGCTATGACTTGGTACACCTACTCAGGTAACAAAGTTGATTACGTTCAAACGGTTGCTCATGAAGTTATCGAAAACCATATGAACTTAAAACCCTTGGAAACCGACGCTGACTCTATTTCACAAGCGCAAAACTTTTTTGTTCAATTGGATTTTGTACCTTCTCAATCAAGTCACCTGAATAATCAGTGGGATTTAAACGACGATCAACTTATTGGAGGTCGTTATTGTTCTATCAAAGGCGACAGTGCTGCACAGCTTCGATATCAACAGGGTGAACAGCTGTATACGTTTTATCAGGTTGGTTACGATAAGCAATTGTTTGGCGAATTTCCCAATGTTGATAATGGGGAAACACCCAAAGAAGTGGTCATTAATGGCTTAAAAGCGACTTTATGGATTGAGAAAGGTTTGCTGATGGCATTAGTCACCAAAGCGTAAAACGCATTATAAAAAAGCCGACTTGTTGTCGGCTTTTTTGTGTCTAATTTATAAGGGAGGGGGATTTAGTATTATCCCGATTTTAGTACTGTCCCAATTTTAGTATTGTCCCAGTGGTAGATTGGGAATAATTAAGCGTGGGTCTCGAATGACAATTTGAAGACTTTTCAAGAATTCGATAACTTCCGCTTGCTCATATTCACTCAATGACTCGAAGGCGGTGCTTGACGCGTCCGCTTCACCACCGTGCAGTAAAATTGCGTCGGTTAACGTCGTAGCTCTACCGTCGTGCAACCAAGGACCGGTACTTGCAACTCCCCACAACTGGCTGGTTACGAAATGGCTGGTGCTAGCACGATCGACCTGTAACAAGGGTTCTGCTAATTCAGCTCCCATATCGTGACGTTTTAAATCCGAATAAATTTTAGCGGTAGCGCTGCCGTCGCGATTACGTCTTAAGCGAGGAACAAAGCTGTCTCGGGTTAGATCGAGTGTGGTCACAAAATCGGTTCCTGGTGCGGTTTGCTGAAAGACTGGATCGTCAATTTTCATTTCGGGGGTGTGGCAGCTTGCACAACCGATTTTATTAAATGTTTTTTCTCCGGCAAAAATCGCTCTACGTACTTCTCGATTCTTTTTCGGAATCACTTGTGTTGGAATTGGAAGTGCTGCTTGGAACAATGCAGTCGCGGTTACATCGCCAACGGTTAGCTCACGTTCAACACCGTCACCATCGCCATCCAAGCCGAAACGTTCTTCTGCTTCGATACCAAAGTGTTGCTCCATTGCACCGACGACAAAACTGCGTAAATTCGGTTCGGCACCGACAACGTTAAATGGTCGAATCACTAAATCTGTGGAAACGCCTTCAACGCCAGAAGTATCTAATGTGCCGTCTGCTAATGCGGTAATTTCACCAAACGAAATCCCTTTGGCAACCAGTGGCAGCGTAAATGAATCACCAAGATCGCTGGCAAATTCGATAGCTTCATTAGCAATAGCGGCAAGCTCAGCATTCATTTCTTCTGCGATACGTTGTTTTGCACCACCGCCAAATACACTCTGACTGTTTTTAACGTTTAAACCTTCAAAAGACGGAGAATCGATGTTATCTGGGCGATTAAATCCGGGAAAAATATTGGCTGCGTTATCACTTGCGCCACCTACAAAAGGTTTACTGTGACACGCAGTACAAGCTACTGAATCCGTGCCGCTGATTCTATTAAATCCGGTGCTGACACCCACGCCATTGACTCCTGGACGCTCAGGATCGCCGTGGCCGTCGAAGCGATTGAAATCTGTGGTGAATTTCAATTGTCCGTGTTTAACAATTTCGGCTGTTGATAGCTCGCCACTTTCTATTTGTGATTGTTCGATGTGAGTATGATTAGGACCTTCCCCGATTGCCAATACACTTGTATTAAATGAAAGCAGTGCAACGGCAATAAGGTTGCGTTTAAAATTAGTTATCGTGCAGGGTTTTTTATTTGTTTTTATAGAGTAATAGTATTTGTCAAGCATGGCTTTTCTCCTTATGGTTTTTGAGGCACAACGGTACCGAGAGAATGGATTTCTCAATTCTCTAAACAGTATTAAGCAATAACTGGTTTTTTATTTTTAATAAAATAAAAGTGTGCTGTTATTTTTATAGTTTTTTGTATTAAATAAAATTCTACAACTTTGTATTTTTTATAATTAATGCAGTAAGGTCGATTTATCGACTTCTATCGAAAGGTAAGCCGATTAAAGATGTTGTGAATTTTTAAATCGTATAACTCTGGAGATTGAATTTCTACGGTTATTTTCTCAAATTAACGTAATCAGCGGTCCAATGTCCACGTTTTTTATAAAATTTACTCAAATATCTTTGATTTTTTCGCGGGTTAATTGTTTTAGTAAAAAAATAGGTTCGTTGTTTTTCGTTTCTTATCTGTCAAGACGATAATTTTTTAGTGGTTCTATTTTTTTATAACTGATTGTTTTGATGTGTGATGAATGATTCGTTGGTAGGAGTTTCTATATGGATGATATTTATTTCCTACCTTACAAAGCATGTATGAACACACTGCAAAAACTACCAGATATTTAGATTTGTTAATTTAGCTAAAAACGATTATTGGGTGGATAACAAAAGTCTGCGGATACGAGCGTAATAATTTCTAAATTATTAAGAATTAAAGTAGTCTGATTTCCCTTTAAGTCTTCTGCCTATGGTAACAAGGCTCTTTTTACCAATTATTTTTAATACGCTTGTTTATGTTTATACTTTTCATAGTATTTGTTGTGCACAGGTAAATGTCATATTGCTTTTTGGTTGCTCTACGATTGTGCTTGCTTTTAATAGCAAAGCTTAAGAAATTGGATGAAGAAAGAAGGTTGTGGGAGATTTGAAGAGAGGGAGAGGGGTAAGATATAGAGCCTGATGTATCTGTTTATAACGGATGGCCGCATAAAATAGATGTTCGAAACAGGTGCCTGAAAAAATAGGTGCTCGAAAAATAGATATCTGGAAAATAGGTGCCCGAAATAGGCACCTAGAATTTACCGGTAAAGGTAGAAGAATACTTGATGGCGATTACAAAGCGCCTTGCAGAAGTGCCTCTAATGGAATTTCAACACCATTAATTGTGGCTTGGCCGTTTTGGAAAGACATCACCGACTCGTACAAGTTATTATTTTCGATGAGAAAACCTTGTTGAATCAAGGTTGCTAACGTTGTATCTACACTTTGATCAATCAACTGGTCTAGCTCTGCATCGGTTAACGTTACTTCTTGGCCAGCGGCGCGTTGAAGTTCTAATTGTTGGTTGATGGTTTGCTCCATTTGAGATCTTGCTATTTGAGCGGCTAACGGTTGGTCCATGCTGATGTTAACGTTTACCAAGACTGCTTGTGTTAGAAGGAGAGGATTTTGTAAAACGGTTTCACCGGTAAGATTCGATTGCGGTGGAATGGAGAAGTTAAATGAAGACGACATTTTTCCCTTCGGTAAGGTAACTGAGAGTTGATCTGCCGATATACCCATGCCTTTCGACAGTGCTTCGTCTAAAACCTCAGGCGTAAACAGTTGAGCCGGATCTTCGAAACTGTCTACGTTTTCCAGTGCACCTAAATAAGCTTCGTAAAAAGCCGTTGTGATATTGTCGTAGCCGAACACAAACTTTAAGTCTTCAAAGTTTTCTTCCCCAGTCACTCCATTGGCAAGTGAAATGTCAAAATTCATGTCAAAACTTTTTTTATCATCAGCTATGACCAACTCCGCAAGTACGGCAAGATCATTAAATTTGCCGTTGCCGTCGTTGGTTTCGATGACGATTTCATCGGTATTAAAAGACGCTGTAGAAGGGGCAAGGTTTTTAGCAATCGATTGGCCGTAGTCGGCGCTCATTTTTAGTGATGACTCGCTGACTTTGATGATTTCATCTTCTTTTCCAGAAAATGAAAACTGTCCGATGATGGCTTCGTAATCAAGAACTTGGCTTGAGCTGTAAGTGCCGCTGCCGGTGTAGCCTGAGAAGCTCAACTCATTACCTTCTTCTGACACAGAAAATGCTGAGATTTTATCGTTTAAGGTCAAATTACCGGTGAGATCCATCGCGCCGGTTGATGTGTAAAACGCTTGGTTTTTGTCGAAATCAAGGATTCCTTCTAAAGTGCTTGATTGTTCTTCTTGTAAACCCAGTTCGTATGAAAACAAGCCCAGTGTTTGGGTATCAGAAAACAAGAACAGTCCGTGTTTGGCGTTGAACGTTAGTGGTATGTCGATAACTTGAGAGGATTCGGGATCAAAATAGGCCGTATCGAATGAGATTGTTAAAGTGGCGTTAGTGCTGAACCATCCTTTATTGTAGTTTTCCCAAGTTGCTGAATAACCCGGATTGGAAGATATCAGATCGGTCAGTGAATTAAGTTCTTTCTCTGCTTTCGAGCCCGTTATTGCTGGCGGGATCAAAACAATGGCTAGAATGATTACCACAGGTAACAGTATTTTTTTCATGAAATTCCCTAAGTTGCTGAAGTTTTAAATTACGTCCGTTGACGTTAACCGTGTTGATTTACTATCTATCGTAGTGTTGTTTTTCTGATGCAAATCCCCTTTGCAATTATTGGTATAAAGTGTTACGCCGAATAAAGCAATGTTCGATAAATGATATTGACGACAAGTAAACGAAATAGCGCTTTTCTTGACATTCATTTACCGTATTTACGTCCTCGTTTCCCTGCTATTCAATAAACTTTTCTCTGATTCGGTCGGTGTTTCATTAATAACTGGATGGCTTTTTATATCGAAATTATGTCATAGCAAAATAACGGTATTGGGAATCTACTCTGTACCCTTATTTATCCCTAAAGATTATCGACTTAAAAATTAAGGTGTATCCGTTTGCATTTCTCCCACGAATGATTGTTTGATTTCTTTTGTTGGACGGCGAATGTGGCTGATAAAAGGGAAATTTCTTAAAGCTCTCTAATCGAGTTATTTGCGCATCATCAAAAAGTTTATGGCTGGGTTCTAACGGTGAATTACAGTCAATGACGTAGATGTGTGAAATGCTGGGCAAGGTAAGAAAGGTAAGTGAGGTAAGTGAGGTAAAAAAGGTAAGAGAGATCTCAAGGGATATTCGGGAAAGTTTTGAGCACAGCAACAAGATCTCAGTTGTCATGGTGTTGTGTATTGTGGATTTTTGTCACTGTATATTGAATTATTTTTGTGCAATAAACTTATCGCGCCAATAAGGCTTGAGATACGGTATTGCTGGCTTGATCTATATAGGCAAAAGGGGATTCGACACCACGATACTCATTGCCAAAATTATTCTACCAAGAATACGCTACCTTCCACAGAATTACTGGTCGGTCAGTTCTGTGCTGGCGAGTTGTAGATAACGGATGAAAAAGTGCGCGCTGATTTCTGGGAATAATTTACAGGTCTTTGAAATATCAATCATTCAAAGTTGAGTTCCTTTGAGATAAAAGGGTAAGCTTCGGGAGGTTTCCTGTAAGAAAATGGAGTGCAGCTAGAATGATTGACCATTATTGCGAGCGAATTGACGCAGGCATATTGGCTGAACCTATTAATGCGTTCACCAATATCTCATTTCTCATCGCTTTTTTCTGTCTGCTGCCGTTGTCGAAAGCCCGTTTTCAATACCTCGCGGCAGGTGAGCGGATCATTCTGATTGCGCTGTTAGGTCTGTTGCTTGCTATTGGCTTTGGCAGCACCGCATTCCATACCTTGGCGAATCGTTGGTCGCTGATGGCCGATGTTATTCCAATTACGCTGTTCCAGCTGGTTTTTCTGGGGGGCTATCTTCGCTATGTGGCTCGGGTTTCGTTGGTGTTTGTCGCCATTGCCCTTATTGGCTTCTTATTGGCGGGAGCGATGTTGGGTAGGCTGTCGCTGGGGATCAATGGTTCAGAGTCTTACCTCGCGCCTTTACTCTTTATTACCGCGATGGGTATCTACCATAAGGTAACCGCGCAAAACGGCAGCTGGATGCTGTTGTTAACAACCGGCGTGTTTGTGTGTTCATTAGGGTTTCGTACTATTGATAACGCGATCTGTTCAGTTTGGCCGATTGGAACGCATTTCTTATGGCATTTGATTAACGGCGTCGTGTTATTTTTGTGTACGCGGGTATTTTTGATGAGTGCCGGTGAGAAAGATTACAGTTTTGAGGCAAAACTGGCCTGATTGTTTGTCTATTACACAGAAATGTAGAAATAAACGTTTTTTTATTACAATCTGTTGACCACCCCAACTCGCATCCCTATAATGCGCAGCCTCAATTGATGAGGCGGAACAAGCGCTTAATCAATTCGACGTTGATGCGGGGTGGAGCAGCCTGGTAGCTCGTCGGGCTCATAACCCGAAGGTCGTCGGTTCAAATCCGGCCCCCGCTACCAATCATTTTTCTAGTGTTAAGCTAGATGTGCAAAATTTTATATTTAAAGGTCTGGTTGTAATTTCATACGTATAATTCATGGCTTCAATATATGGATGAGCGTAGAAGTACTAAAGTTAACACAGACTCTTTATGACGTTGATGCGGGGTGGAGCAGCCTGGTAGCTCGTCGGGCTCATAACCCGAAGGTCGTCGGTTCAAATCCGGCCCCCGCTACCACATTTTGCAGTGACAGATTGCCCAGATATAAAGTCTTATTTGAGACTCTATATCTGGGCATTTTTGTATCTGTTATCTCAACTTCTCTTTTCTCTTCGTTATTTCCCCAGATTCTTCTCCATTAATCTGATGGCATCTTTTCTTTATCTGTGTTGATTGCTTTAGCGACATATGAATCCTTTGCAGAAAAACCTCAAATAAATCGCCATATAAGCAGTGGCTTTTAAGTTGTGATTATTAAGTAGTGGTTGTTAAGTAGTGATTATTAGTAGTGACTTTCCGGATCGAATAAGACTTGATAAGGCCAATCTGTTTTGGAGAACGAAAAAATTTATGCGAGATTATTTTTTAACAAAATTAGTTTTACCAAAATTAATTTTTGTCAAAAATCGTTTTGTGCCTTTTCAAATATCGCCAATTTAAACCGAACATTACGTCATTAATTGCAGCCGTTAAGTAGGTGTTGTTGTTCAATGCTGTTACTTTTTGAAACTCATAAATAATTTGCATCTTTTACAAGCCATTGACCAATTATTGGCAAAGACTCAAACCAAGGCCAAAACTCATATAAATTAAGAAGTTTTTGTATTAAGTAAAATCGATTTACTGTGTTAATTAATGTCGATTCGCAGCGTAATTTTGTGCCATTCAATCGCAAATAACAAAATTAATTAAGCCGTTATTTTAATTTTTTACAGCGTACTTGCAGTCATTAAATACAAGTATTAAAGGTTTTTAGATCCTTTACGATGAGTTAAAGCCAAAGCTGTTGTATTTATCGTTTTCTTTAATATTAAAAATCAAAAATGTTGCCAGAAAAATAATTATAAAGACGTTCAAATAAAAAGCCGTTGCTATCATGTTGTGGCTAAAATTTCATTACTTAAAACAGGTGTTTTTAAAAAATTATAAAAAATGGGACGCACTTCTTATTCAATCAAAATATTTAATAAGGTGTTTATAAGTTCATTGTCTTAGTCTATTGCTCTAAGTAAGCTTTTGAAATTGTTGAACTATTTCTCGAATATCTTAAAGTTATGGATTGAACGTATGAGATACGCATTACTCAAAGCTTGCCTTGTTTTACCTCTTACCGTGTTTTCTATTTCCTCCTTTGGAGATTCGCCAGATGGTCTCTGGTTTAATCCAGATACTCAAAGTGCGCAGATAACTGCAAAAAATACGGTGAGTATTAATGCAATTAAACAACAATACGAAACTCCCTACCGAACACAACAAGCAGATACGCATCAGCTTCGCGCTCAATTAGAATCCGCGCCTCGCGAAGGTGCTTTGCAGGGTGTTTACTTCTATGTCCCAATGCCGAATGGCGAATACGTATTGCTCGAAGTATTTCGTTCTTCTGTAATGGCTCAAGCGATGGAAGAAAAATTTCCTTCGCTGAAAACGTATAAAGTTTTCGGCGTTAATGATGAAAGCATCAGTGGACGTATCGGTTTTTCAGCCAATGGCTTTTACGGTTATTTACACACAGCAGATGGAGCTGTTGTTATTGAGTCCGCTACCGATGATGCCGAAACATTTGTAGCGTCCAATTCCGATCGTCTTTATCGTACCTTTTACACCAACGATATATTCGCCCAGAAAAACGATGATTTTAGTTGCTCAATAGAAGAGAGCGCTCAGCCTGTTAACAACAATCTTCGTTCGTTCGACACGTTCAATCCAACTTTTCAAAAAACTGAGGGTTCACGTACTTTTGGTGATCAGTTACGAGTGTATCGATTAGCGTTGTCGATGACTGGTGAATTGTCGCAGCGCCTCGGCGGCACCAAAGCACAAAGCGTTTCGTTTATTGTGCAGTCGGTTAATGTGCTCAACCAAATTTTCGAACGAGATGTGGGTATCCGTTTAGAGCTGGTTGCCAATAATGACGATGTTGTTTTTACCAATCCCAACACAGATCCTTATACCGATATAAGACGACCTGAGCGTAACGTTACTGCCATACTGAACGATGTTGTCGGTCTTGAAAATTATGACATCGGCCACGTACTCTCGCTTGGCGGCGGCGGTTCGGCTTCTGTTGGTCAGGTGTGTAATGACACTCAAAAAGCGTTTGGGCGCTCGGGCATTTCGACATTTGGTCCGGTGTGGCAATACAACGCTATTACGATACTGGCGCACGAAATTGGTCATCAGTTTGGGGCCTTACACAGCTTTAATGCCAGCTCGTGTTTGCAGCGTGTGGGTCGTACGGCTTGGGAAATGCATTCGGGATCAACTTTGATGGGCTACGCCGGTATTTGTGGACCTTCACTGCAAGGGAGAGCAGACCATGTTTTCCATGCCGGGTCGCAGCAACAAATTATCGATTATGTAACCCAAAGCCAGGGCGCTTCTTGTGGATCGACAATTAACTTAGACACGCCCGCGCCTTTGTTTAGTGCCGGTGCGGATTACACAATTCCAGCGAATACACCGTTTATGTTAACGGCACTGCCAGAGGCGGGCAGCAATGCGTCTGCTCTTACCTACACCTGGGATCAGTTAGATCTTGGCAGTGCAACCAACAGTAATTCCAGCACCTGGGTAGATGACGGCAGAGGACCGTTATTCCGATCGTTTGCTCCAGTGCCATCAACGACCAGAGTGTTCCCAGCATTAACGGCAATTATGGCTGATGATCTTTCTTCCTCGCTGGGCGAAGTTATGCCCACGACGAACAGAGACATTAACTTTCGAGTGACCGCTCGCACCAGCAACACCATGAGCCAAGACGATGTAAAACTCACCGTCGCCAGTGATGCTGGTCCTTTCAGAGTGACGCAACCTTCAGGCGTTACTTTTAACAGCGGCGAAACCGTCACGGTTCGATGGCAGGTTGCGCAAACCGATATCCCACCGATCAATTGCAGAAATGTCGACATCAGCTTATCGCGTAATGGCGGCAACAGCTTCGATATTGATCTTGCCACTGAGACCGAAAACGACGGCAACGAGACAGTAACACTGCCTTCGCTTGGGCAAGGTGAAGCGCGCTTTAGGGTGATGTGTAGCGACAATGTGTTTTTTGCGGTCTCGCCAATGAACAGCACAGCAGGAAATGATTCAGGCAGAATATTTATTGAAGCTGCCATAGATTCCATTCCAGAAGGCGGTTCCGGTTTTACCAATGTTGAGTTCACCGTCACGCGTGAAAATACAGGCGATGTTTTGGAGGTTGAATACAATATTATTGGCTCTGCCAACCGTGAAGATTTTGTCGATGGTTTCACTCAGTCGGGCATCTTAAGACTGGAAAGCAACGAAAGAACAATCACGTTCACGGTGGCTGTTTTAGGCGATGAAATTATCGAAAATGACGAGTTCTTTTCGGTAGTGCTTGGCAATCCATCATCCGGTTATTTCGCCGACAATACCACCGCCAATATTGCTATTGTCAGCATCATTAATGATGATGTTGACACAGGTATAGATGATGACGGTACTGACGAAACCGAGAATGACGAAGTCGACAACGGCAGCGACGATACCAACAATGACGATGACTCCAGTGGCGACGACCCAAATAGCGATGATGGCGATGCGAGTGAGTCCGATACTGGTAATGACGGATCTGACGACGCCAATAATGACGATGATTCCGGCAGCAATGACTCCAATAGTGATGACGGCGGTGCGGGTGAGTCTGATAACGGTAACGATGGATCCGGCGACGCGAATAATGATGACGATTCCGACAGTAATAATGGCGATACCGGTGAGTCTGATAACGACAGCAACGAGTCCAGCGATACCAATACTGGTAATGATTCAGGCGGTGATAATAATAGTGACTCAGGTGATTCCGGTAACGATACAGATGGCGGTAATAGCGGCAATCGTGAGTCTGATAATAACAGCAACAGCGGTGATGCAGCCGATAGCGCTAATAATGAATCAAGCTCCGGCGGATCTGGGTCGTTTTCACCATTAACAGGTTTGTTATTGTTATTACTCTTGCTTTATCGCAAACAGGCGTCAATCAGACAAAAAGTGCGGCAGTGGGTTTAGTAACTATAAATCGGGTTTAGGAATTATAAACCGCCGTTTGGCCAGCTTCTTGGTCATTCGGCAGTTAGCATTACTTCCATAAGTACATAAGCACGTCCTAGCAAAAAAGGGTTGTCAGGTGAAAGCCTTGCAACCCTGCTTTGAATTTCTAACCATGTTCTAGGTCGCCGTTTTTCTTCTCCTTCCTCACCGCATGTACTGCGAAATACTTTCTCGCCAAGCTCGGTAACCTTCTGCGTTTAGGTGTATGTGGTCACTGGAATATTTTGCATTGAGAAGATTTTCGTGACTCAAATTTTTATTAATGTCGACGTATATTAGATTCGAATTTGTCTCGGTAAACAGTTTCAGTTGCTCATTGAGTGCTGTAATTGAATGGTTTAAATGCGAGGCATTTTTGCCGCCTAAAATCGTTGATTGAATATAAACCGTGGTGTGGTTATCGAGCAGAGCGTTGACGATGTTTTGGTAGCGAGAAAATACAGCGTCAACGGAATCTCCGCGTTGAAAATCGTTTAGGCCCACCATAATAAACGCCTTATTGGCGCTGGTTGAAACAATACTGTCGATCCTCTCTGCAATGCCGTCTGTGGTATCGCCGCTGATACCTCGGTTGGCGATTTTTAGCGAGGGAAATAAATCTTCCCATTCCGCTTCGTCGGTAATGCTGTCGCCAATCATAACAACGTCATAGTTTTCTTGGCCAAATGCGTCGAAAAACGATTTTCGATGTTGGTAGTAGTAGGATCTTGGTGGCGTGTAGGCATCCGATTCGCCAATAAAGAATTTTTTTGCTGATTTAATGAACTCGTAAGGAAAAATTTTATACTGAGCTGTGGCAATGCCAAACCCATAAAACAGTAAAGACAAAAAAATGGTTATCAATAGAGCAGCGCTAAATTTCATAGTTCTGAGTAGTTGTATTTGTAGTAATTGTATTTGTGTAGAAACATAAAAACGGTTCTAGAGCATGACATCCATTGTCGCACGTAATTGGAATAGGTACATCTCAAGCAGCGCGGTCTAAAACTCCCAGTCAACATTTTGCTTAAGTCTTAAACGTTATTGGCGGGCTTTTATGAGTTGGTTGTTAGTTGGCGGTTAGCAGAAAGGTTTATTTCTAACGTAATAAGCAGAAGAAGAGGACAGAGAGAAGGTGAGGATGCCGATTTTGTCGGGGAGCTGAATTCTATCAAATGCGGGAAGTAAGCGTTGTTACTTCCCGGTTAGTGAGATATCAAACATTTACTGATTAGGTTCGAACTTGGGTAAATTCTTCAGTAATGCTTTATCGAAAGGTTGATTGAGGAAAAATTTCGGGTAATAAAATTCACGCAACGCGGCGTGGTATGCGCGCACGCTTTCTTCGTAATCAATGCTGGTGTTTAAATCGGTATTCGCCAACGCTTGCAGCGATCTTTCGAGAAGCGACGGCGGCGCCAGTAGGGAAACCCACGCGGCAATGTCGGCTCGTTGTAATCGACCGTTTTGATACGCGGTGGATAAATCTCGCGTTTTTTGGTCGCCGACTTGTTGGAAGGCGTAATACCATTGCCATTCAAAAGAGCTTTCCACCTGCTGGTAATCAGACCACTGCGGATGCTCCTCAAAAAATGCGTTCATGGTGGTTTCTCTTGGTAAATCCCAAGCGTCGTTCACCGTTTCGCGCTGCATCATTAAAATATCGGCGCCTGGAGGCACGGGCACTAATTTATCAATGGCGAGGCGAGAGAGTGCTGGCAGTATTACAGCGGTTGAAACCCAAACAGTGATCAGCGTCATTAAAATAACGGAACCGGGTTTACGCCAAGCGGCGATAAAAAAGCAAATGACTGTCCAGAAAATAATGTAAATCAACACCCAAAGACCGGCCAATAATAATTTACTAACCGCCGTTCCTGCGATCATTCCAGCAATAAACAGTGTTGCTATTAAACACAAAAATAACGCGCCCGAACGAACCGCCGCCCGTAAAAACCAAAAAGATGATGACTGCCCGACAGTTGCTTCTAATAAATTATAACGACCGGCGGTTTTTTCGCTGGCTCTCAAATCGTATAACAGAATGATCAGCACCAGCGGAACAATAAACGCGGTAAAAAAGGCAAAATCGAAACGACCAATAAGAGCAATACTTGGGTTGCCCACATCACGTTCGTAAATTTGTCCCTCAAGGGCAAGCATTCTAATGCGGTGTTTCCAGGGTTGTACGTCCCGCTGTCCCAGTGCCGCAAAAGCAAAGTCGGAAGGGGCGTCGTATGTTAGGTGAAACGTATAATAAGCTGCGCTGCCCCAGTCTTTCAGTTTTTCAAATTCGGCATCACGCTCTTGCTGATTGGCATCAAGCAACTGTTGAATAGTCGCTTGTTGATGTTTTACTTCTGCAAGACCAAAAGCCAATGATATGGCCGATAAACCAAGCACCGTTACCATCCAAAATACGACGGTTCGGTCGCGCGCGGTAAATTTTATTTCGCGCATTAAGGCATTAAAGGTACTCATGGTTTTATTTTTCCTCCGCGCCAAAGCAGCGCGCCAAACGCAATCAACATCCAAAGCAATAACATTTGAATCGAAGAAGAAACCGTTGATACGCGCTCAGAAATATTCGTTGTTTGAAATTCAAATTTTTCGAGCACTTGCCAATTAGAGGCGTCAATGCGGGCACGTTGCCAAGAGGCTTCATCTTTGTTGCGATTGATGTCGTTTTCGTAAGAGAGTTCTTCAACGTGTGCTCGATTGAGTCCTTGAACAAAATCGAATCGCACGGCTTCGGCTTCTCTTTGAAAATGATGGTAATGGGCCAAATCGGTACCGGCGATTGCACGCGAAGCAGAGGCAATGGCCAATACCGGTGTGAGCAAGCCGTAGTCTAATAAATGTTGTTCTTGCTGCAGTTCGGCCAACATGCGTGACTCGGCGTATTCATTCAATACCTTTGTGAGTTTTTCTTCCGATGCCATCGCCACGACTCCGCGAAAATTAACAGGAAGATCTTCAATGCGCTCTACGTCGTGTTGTTTTAATAAATCTGCACGTAATTGTTGGAAAGCTGGGTCGTTGGCATTGTGGCCGTCGCCGAGCTTACGAAGATCCGATAGCATCGTAAGGTCTGTTTCGATTTTTCCTGCCACTGTTTTTGCATCGGTGGTGATGTTAACTGCGATAGAAGGCAGCACTAAACAAAAACCAATCCACAGTCCGGTCATGGCACCCAACGCGGTTGATCGTTTGCTGAGTGTGGCGGAAATCAGCAGGGTTAAAATAACCCAAATCAATAAATAAGCGCCGTACACACCGAATAATGACAGCAAGGCAACAACACTTTCACCATTGGCGAGCGCAATTGCACCGCTGGCAATCAACGGTAACAGCAACAATACTGTAAATGACACCAATGCCAGTGCTTTACCCAGTATTAATTGATGACCGCTAATTCCCATTGCCAACAGCGGTGTGAGTACTGAGGATTCTCGTTCGCGAGAAATGCAACCGTGCCCCAATAAAATAATTACCAAGGGTGCAAACAGTTGGTACACCAACGCCGGGCTTAACCAAGATAAACCACCAAAGTCGGCACTGGCTGAAGACTCCGCAAACATCACAGTGTTTTGGCGATGGCCTTCAAGAAAAATCGATTGCCCTGTTACCGTATCGAGACCGGGATCGAAAATAGACAGGGGCGCTGGCGTCCGAAAAAGATAATGACCATAGTGCACCATCCGGTGGGGGTGGCGGTCTGGCTGTGCTAAAAATGTTTCTTCGGCTTCGGCTTGTTGGTGCGATCTGGCGTGTTTTTCTGCTTCCATGCGCGCGGCGGTTAATACGCTCACGGCAATAATAAGCACAAAAAATATAAGCGCTGCGGCGAGCGCAAGGTGTGATCGCAACCAGTAACGCCATTCACTGGCTGCAATAAGCAGTATTGATTTCATAAATTTTAGGCCGGCTCTGCGTGTGATGACGTACCAATTGATGATGAAAATGCTTTGTGCACGGTTTCGGTGTCGATACTTTCTTCACCCTGTGCGGTAAATTCGCCCACTAATGTGCCGTTGCGCAGCAGGCCGATTTTATCGGCCACTTGGCAGGCGCCGTAAACATCGTGGGTAACCATAAGAATGGTTTTTCCCGAGTCGGCAAGGCTGCGAATCAGTTGATGAAATTCATCAATGGCGCTGGGGTCTAAACCGGAAGTGGGTTCGTCCAACAATAACACGTCGGTATCGCGTAATATCGCCAAGGCAATTGCGACTTTTTGTCGCATGCCTTTGGAGTAATCGCGCAATTTACGCAGCCGTGCTTCGGCTGCTAACGACACCCGGTCAAGTGCTGCGTCAATGTCGTTTTTATTGGCGCTGGTACCGGCTAATTGCAGAAAATACTCGATATTTTCTCGGGCATTGAGATGCTCATACAAAGACGCCGATTCGGGTAAATAAGCAATCATTTTACGAGCGCTGGCTACATCGGAAGTCACGTCTTTATTGTTGACTTGAATCGTACCGCTTGAGGGCGAAAGAAATCCCAAAAAGCTCAACAGTGTTGTTGATTTTCCCGCACCGTTACCGCCGAGCAGGGCGTACACTTCTCCGGTGTCAACGGCAAAGGTAATTCCTTTTAAAATTTCTTTTCCAGAACGGGTAATGTGCAGTGAATGGGTTTGTAATTTCATAGCATTAAAACCGGAATGTTGTGGATAGACGAACATTACGCGGCGTGCCTGGTTGCACCCAAACGTCGGCAAAAGAGTTGGTGTAATGCTCTTCGTCGAACAAGTTATTTATTTCTGCGCGTAATTCCAAAAATTCTGAGATTTCGTAATTGGTAGCGATTTGAACGGTGGTGTAGCTGGGTAATTTAAAATCTTGATCGCTGAAGAAACCGTTGCGTTCGTCTACGTAAGTTAAGCCACCGATTAAATCCAATGACTTGCCCGCCAGTTGCGTGCGCTGGACTACGCGCAAACTGAGTTGGTTTTCAGGAATATTTAAAAGATCGGAGCCCGCAGGAACGACAGTGCCGAAATCAGGATCATTAAACGCGTTTTCGGTTTCAGCATCAATATACGAGTAAGACAACCAAACGCTCAATGTATCGGTTAAATCACCTTTTAAATCAAGCTCAACGCCTTGGCTGCCTGCTTCACCAACAGCAGTTGCATTAAAGTCTTCGTCTACCGTTGAAATATTTGACTGTTCAACATCAAAAATTGCAAAGGTTCCCTCAATGGCACCGTTGTTTAAGGTAAAGTTAAGACCGATTTCTGTTGATTTTGATTCATTAGGGTCAAGATTATTATCATCGGTTGCCCCAGACAGTGGCCGGAAATTTTCTCCGTAAACGGCGTACAACGACAGTGCTTCGGTGGCTTTATAAACGACACCAAATTGTGGGCTCACCTGTGTTTCGGAAAAGGTTGAGATTGTATTCGAGCGGCGATTATTGAGCTTTTGATCGTAGTCATCAATACGAGCACCCAATCGAATATCAATCTTTTCGGTCAAACTGATTTGATCTTGAATGTATAAGCCCACCGATTCTTGAGTTTCAATTCGATCAGCATTGGGTAAAGGCTCTGGTAATTCGAATGCGCCAAATACGGGATTGAAGATATTAATTTCTTGATTAAATTCGCGGTTGCGAATTCGTAAAATAAATTGGTCGTTTTCGAATTCGTCAGCATCTACACCCACAATAATTCGATGGGCGAGATCACCTGTATCAAAACTGCCGCTGATCTCGGCACGAAATACTTGATAGGTAGCATCGTAGTCGCGGAATCGACGAAAACGTCCGAAGTTACCGTCTTCATCTGGGGCCGAAAATCCATTCTCAGTGGCGAAGCCCTCTAGTGAGGTATCGCGGTAGTTAAAACCGAGAAGTGCGCTCCAGTTATCGTTGAAGTCGTGTTGAAATTCGATTTGATGGCCGACGGCTTCTGTTTCTATCGGGCCATCGCCAGGCTCGCCAAGAAAACGGCGTTCAGGAATAACACCGAGTTCACCATCAATAGCAATAACGCCGCGATCGAAAGGAATTTCTTGATGGCTGTATTCAAGTTCGTAAACCAGTTGGCTACGTTCATTTAATAGGAAAGTAAAAGACGGCGTTAACCCTTGTTTTTTTGTTTCGATGGTATCGCGAAAACTTTCAGCGTCTTCGTAAAAACCAACAACACGAACGGCAACGCTATCGGAAAGCGGTGAGGTCCAATCGACATCGGTACGGTAGGTATCAAAACTGCCCGCAGATAAACGTACTTCACCGTCTGTTTCAAACGTTGGACGTTTAGCGACAAGGTTAATGGTGCCGCCAGGTTCGCCACGGCCAAATAACGCCGCGCGTGGGCCTTTTTAAAACTTCAACGGATTCAATTCCAGAAAGATCGCGTGGACCGCCAAATCCGCGACCGGCGTTAAAGCCGTTAACAAGGTAGTTGCTTGGTAGATTGCCATCACCGACAAAGCCACGCACTGCAAAACTGTTCCACAAACCGCCAAAGCTATTTTGGCGAGCAACCGAACTGGAAAGATCCAACGCCTGATTAAGATCAATTGCACCAGCATTGCGCAGTGCTTCTGAATCAATTGTCAGTTCTGATTGAGGTGTTTCTAATGCAGTAAATTGTCCCTGATAGGCTTGGCGTTTTCCAATAACCACGACATTTTCGAGTTCACGGTTTTCTTTGGTTTCATTGGCTTGAGCCAACGCGGCGTTAGCCATTAATACGCAACTGGATAGGGTGACGGAATGCAACAGCGTTGCCCGCGCAGAAAGGTTTTTCACAATTTACTCCTAATTGAAATGCTCACCGGGAACAGTGGAAGCAGTCAGGAAAAGATAATCTAAATAATAATCAGATATTCATTGATGTTATATCGTATCATTTCGATTACAGAATTGTCTAACCTCTATGGCGGGCGACTGCGAGAAAAGTCACAGTAACGTAGAAAAGCTCTGAACGTGATAAGCCTTAATTAACGCGCTGTTATTCAAAGAATGATGATTATTGAAAGCGTATTTGTTTGTTCAAAATTGTCTGGCGCGATTTGTATGAATGTTTTACTGGGTGGTTATATTAAATTGACTTAACTTGGTAAGGTGAAGCTTCTAAGTTACTTTTTTAAATCACTGAACTTAAACCACTGAACTTAAACCATTGATCATGAGGTTTGAAGCTGTGTAGAAAACAGAGCTTTCGCCGTTGGCCGCTGTTTTTATCGTTAATCAGAGGCTCCTTAATGAAACGTTTTACAAAAATGTTGGTTTAAATACTATTAAAAAATAAATGATAATCATGGCGATAAATGCAGGAACTCCCAACCAAAACCAAATGCGTGCGTAGTGCTGATAGTCTGCACCGAGTTTTTCATTATTCGCCAGCGCGTTATCGGCTAATTCTCTCATTCGTATTTGTAGCCATACCACCGGCAGCCAACACGCACCCGCGAACAGGTAAAGTAGAATGGTTGCGACCACCCAATCTTGAGTGAGGCTAAATCCCAATAAATGCAATAACCAAAATCCAGAAATGGGCTGAATGATGATGGTGGGCGTGGTGAAAATCCAATCCGCCAATACCACGGAACGATTCGTTTTTACTATCGCCTGTAAATTTCCGCTTCTGTCGGTGATCCATTTATAAAATGCGCTGCCAATACCGGTTCCGAACAGTAAAGTAGAACTTAAAATGTGAAGGGTTTTAATCAGCAAATATTCCATTTGTGTTAATCCTTTTCCAAAATCAGCATCACGTAGGTGGCGATAATTAAAGGGAAATTTTTAGTGATTGCCCCGAAGGGATGTATCCAGTGGTGAGGTAGCCAGACACTAATGATAAAGGTGTAGGCAAGTATGATAATAATCTGAATTATTACCGTGGTTTTAAGGTGGATACGAAGTAACATGGCCACGCCTAAACTGACATCAACCAAAGCAGCGCCGTAGAGCATCAGCGGCTGGAATCTTGTCGGCATACCTATGTCTGCCAGCATTTTATAACTGGTTTCAATCGGAAAAATAAACGCAGACGTAATTCCGGTAAATATCCATAACAGAGCAATAGTTACGCGTAAAAGCGGACCTATAAAAAATAATTTGGCGTGCCAGCGATCCGCTTGATTATCGGGATGCTGCTCAAGTGCACGATCAATACTTTGTGGCGTAAATCCGAATTCATTCACAAATGCTTGAGGATTTCCGGTATTTCCTCTTTTTAGCATGCCGATCGATTCGTTTGAAATAGGTGTGTTTTGTAATAATCCGGTTTTAAGTATTACTGTTAATATAAAGGAAAATTGAATAGGTGTGAAAAACTGCGGCGCTGACAAGCCAAGAGAATTCCTTAATTGAATGTACAAGTTTTTTAAGTTGATCGGCTCGGGGCCTACAAATTCTAGGTTTTTATTGGTATTAAAGGGCTTGTTGACCAAATAAGTTATCGCTTGGGTTACGTCGTCAACATGGATTGGTTGAATAAGCTGATCGCCAGAATCAATCAGCGGAATTTTTGGTAAAGCGGCCACAGCTTTGAATAACGCCATGCTTTTCGCTCCCGGACCGTAAATAATTGAAGGTAGAATAATCGTCCAGTTGAGCGAGCTATTTCTCAGGTATTGATCAGCTTTAAATTTGCTGATGTGATAATCGCTGAGTGCGTTTTCGTCGGCGCCCAAAGCAGATATTTGAATGACGCATTGTATGCCCACACATTCACACGCTTTAAATAGGGCGATGGGCGTCTCGGTGTGTACTTGATGAAAGGTCTGGTTTTGTTGCTCTTTAATAATTCCGACGGCATTAATAACAATGTCGATATTGTTTAATCTTGGTATCCACATTGAAGGCGTGCAATCCTCAGAAAAATCCACCGCCAGAGTATGAACTCTAGCGTGTTGATTTTTAAGGGATGCGGGATTTCTTGCGCAGGCAATAACTGTATGGCCATCGTCGATTAATTTAGGAATTAAATTTTTCCCGATAAAACCGGTTGCTCCTGTTATTAAAATACGCATGTGTAGTGCTCCATTTGCGTTTTATGGGTTGTCTGCCTTGATGCTTTTACCAATGACTCTGCCGATTACGGCTAAGGCGATGAATCCACCTAGAAGTATGCGAAATACCGCTTGGCGCAGTTCATCGGCAAGGTTGATGTGTTCGTACGCGGTTGTCGGTGCGTAATAGATGACTACCATTAAGGGAGAAATTACCAGCATAAGTTGGGTGAACATGACCCAGAAATTAGCTCGTTCTACCGTGCCGCAGGTGTCGGTTAGGATTGCTTTTAGCGGCGGTTTGATCAGTAGGATTAGTGCAATGCTCACTGCAACGCACAGTGCAGCTTCGGCGAAAAGTAATGTGAGTGTGTTCATATCCGGTCTCCTATTAAAACATTTCTTCTTTTTACAGTAATTTCTGTATTAACAGAAATTATAGGGCAAAAAAGGGGAGAGCTATTTCCCCAAAAAATTTTGTATTTTTGATCCCAGCTTAATCAGTTTTTGCAGTGTTGGTTTCGGCAAGACTTTAATTTGTTGATGCCACGTATCTAGGGTTTCGGTGAATTCCAAGACGTCTTTTATTCGCTCTTTTACTTCTGCGGGGGTTTTCTTGTCTTGCTCGCTTTCCAGCACGCATTCGCGCAAAACGGTCATGGTTGGATCCAATTCTCGCTTTTTTCGACCCTCAATAATGGTGTAGAACAGCTCCCAGGGGTCTTTGGTGGTTTCAAAGTGATCGCGCCTGTCTCCCAGTTGGTGCACAACTTTAACCAGTTGCCAGGTTTGTAATTCTCTAATGCTGGTGCTGACGTTCGAGCGAGCGACCCCTAAGGTTTCGGTAATTTCTTCGGCATTCATTGGCTCTGATGACAAGAAAAGTAATGCGTGAACTTGGGCTACGGTTCGGTTGACGCCCCAGCGTGTGCCCATTTCTCCCCAGTGGAGGATGTACTTTTCCATTACCGGTGTTAACTTCATTTTCTTCTCTACACTAATTTCTGTAATTACAGAAATTAGTGTAGAGTGTCACTGTTGTCAAGTGAAATCTAAAGATGATGAATGAATATTCTCCGATAACGTTATTGTGCTGTGGTGTCCTGCGGTGTGAATGCGCTAATGTATTGGCCCACTAAGAAACGCTTACACTAATGTGTCTCCATCTGCGGCGCCAATTGGAAACAGCTGATTAATTTTATTCAGTATTTCTGGCGATAAATCGATGCTTTCAGAGGCGGCGTTTTCTTTAATGCGTGATATTTTGCGTGAACCAGGAATCGCGTAAATGTCCTCACCCTGATGTAACAGCCACGACAGTGCCAATTGTGCGGTTGTAATTCCTAAATCTTGTGCAATTTTTGATAAAGGTGCGAATCTGTCTTGGTTATTTTTCAGATTTTCTCCGACAAACTTGGGATTATTATTTCTAAAATCGTTTTCGGCGAGATCGTTTACTTTTCCTGTTAGGAATCCAGAGCCTAACGGCGACCAGGCAACTAATGCAATTCCTAATTCTCGAAGTGTGGGTAATAAATCGATCTCGGCCTCTCTTCGCCACAATGAATATTCGTATTGAACAGCAGCAATTGGATGCACCGCGTGAGCGCGACGAACTTGGTCGGCGGTAACATTACTTAATCCCAGATAACGAATGTTACCTTCCTTAACTTCTCGTGCCATTGCCTCGACGGTTTCTTCGATGTCTAAATTGGGATCTGGATAATGAGCGTAATAAAGATCAATGTAGTCTGTGTTGAGTCGGGTTAAACTGGCACGCAAAGCTTTGGCAAAATAATTGGGCGTTGCGTTAATGTTCAAACCAAATCCCCAACCTGTTTCGATCGTGTTGCCTTGCTCGGTTTCGTCAAAGACAATGCCAAATTTGGACGCAATAAACGCTTTGTCTCGTTGACCATTAATTGCTTTTGCAATTAATGACTCGTTACGCCCAGCGCCGTATGCATCAGCGCTATCAATCATTACATTGTTTTCAATGGCGTATTTTAATGCATTAACACTGTCGTCATCGCTGATGGCGCCGTAATAACCTTCTAGCACCATCGCTCCATAACCCAATCGATTGATAGGGGTTGATGTATTTTTCAAATTTAAACGAGTCATAATGTCTCCTAAAAATGTGTCGATCGAGTATTAAATGGACTGTTAAATGGATTTTTAAAAAGATTGCCAAATGAGCTTTAATAATTGGTGAGCAACTCAGTTTGCTGTTGGTGTTACGCGGTAATCATGAATAATAAATTCTTCTCGATGGTTGAAGGTTCCAAGCCAGGTTTCATTGACTAAAATATTAACGGGCTTGCCTTGGTATTCGGAATGTTCGTGGGTTTCAGCAACGAGGCGCACACGTAGCTCGACCTTAAAATCTTTTCCAGAATTATGGATGTCTATTTGCTCTACTTGATGGTTGCAATTAGGCTTAAATGCAGACTGGACTTTTTTGTACCACGCGATAAAACCCTGGTGGCCGGTAAAGTTTCCCTCGGGCATATGTAACGAAACATCATTTGATAGATGCGATAAATAATAAAGTTCGCTATGTGTTAAATCATCAAATTGGGTAAACCATTGGGTAATAAATTGTTGTAGTTTCTTTTCTGGGGAATGTATTAGATGATTTAATTGTTGAAGTAGCACTTTGCAATGATGCTGTGCTCGTTGCGCTACATTTTCAAGAGTATTATAAACACCAGGAATATAGACCATTCGATGGCTGTAGACTGGCGGATGATAATTCATTCCCGTTAAATATGCGGTTTGCTCCAGCGGCTTTATTAATTCTTCAATGTTAAAATGATTGTAACCCAATGGATTGTATGACTCTTCGGGTCCGCCAATGGTGAACGACAAAATAAAATCTTTACCTTTCAGTTTGTCACCCTGAGAGCCGTAGGCAAAATTATAACTAAGAGTATCGTCAAGCCATTTTTTAAGTAACCCGGGTACGGAATACCAATAAAATGGAAACTGTAAAATAATAATGTCGGCTTCAAGTAATGCTTTTTGTTCGGCATCAACATTAATATTGTAATTTGGGTAGAGTTGATCCAATCGTCGTATTTCAATATCCGGCGAGCTGTCTGCAAGTGAATTCAAAATGGTTTTGTTGGTGTGTGACTTTTCCAAATTAGGGTGACCCGATATAACAACAACCCGACTCATGACATCTCCTCAAGCAGCAGAAACGGTGGTAACTGCCAAGCAGTATATGCCGTGCCATACATAATATTTAGATGCTTATTAGCTACTTAATTGTTAGTATTAAGCTAACAGTTAATAGTCAGGTTTTTCTCTAAGGGTGAGGGTGTAAGAGGTACGCATGCGAGGTGCTACGTACAATCAACTGCTGATATTTCACGCCATCGTCGAAGAGGGCAGTATTCGCGGTGCCGCGCGAAAGCTTGAGCTGGCGCCGCCTTCGGTGAGTAACGCACTCAAGGCGTTGGAGGCAAATTTGGAACTTCCGTTATTGGTTCGTACGACTCGATCAATGGAGCTAACAGAAGCGGGGCGCTTGCTGTACGACAACACAACGGCGGCGGTTTTATCGTTGAATACCGCGTTAGAAACTGTGCACGATTTGAGTCGAGAGCCCACGGGCAAAGTTCGTCTTACCTTGCCTAAGTTTGTTTATGATTGGTTGTTAAAGCCAATATACGCGGATTTCTGCCAGCTTTATCCGGATATTCAGTTAGAAGTGGTTATTTCTGATGCGACTATGAACCTAGTATCGGAAAACATTGATATCGGTATTCGGTTTGGCCACAAAGTAGAAGAAGGCATGGTGGCGAAGCAATTAACTCATTCCATGAAAGAAGCGTTATTTGCATCTGAGTGCTACCTTGAACGCTACGGTGTTCCCCAAACGCTAGAGGAATTGGCAAAACACCGAATGATTCAATATCGATTTATTACTTCGAATCAGTTGGCGCCATTGGTACTGGAAAAAGAAGCGAATAAAATTGAAGTTAAAACGTCACCGGCAGTTATCGTTAATGATACCGATATGATGGTTGACGCTGCGAGAAAGGGGTTGGGTATCGGCAGAATTGTCGAGCCGATTGTGACAACTGAATTCGATAACAAGCAACTTATTCCCGTTTTAAAACAATATTGGGCTACTTATCCGGGCTTGTTTTTGTATTTTCCGCAAAATAGTCAGAGAGCGAAAAGAGTAAGAGTGCTGGTGGATTTTTTGATAAAAAACATTCAATAAACTCTTAATAGTTTTCATCCAAAATAATCGCTTTTGCGTGTTTAACAAATTTGTGTTTAACAAAAATTCTTTTTGCGGTTTGTACGACCTTAAGCAGAATAGCTTTAAACAAATTAGTGTAATTATAAATGTCCATAGTCAATAGATTTTTAACAGAGAGAAATGCGTATTAAAAGTCATAGGCCCTACTTAACCGCCGACTTATTATTAATTGTTGCTACCGTTTTAGCGGCATTTGGTTGGATGTTTTCTAAAGAGGTGCTTACGCATTGGGCGCCTCTGTTGTTTATTGGTGTTCGATTTATTTTAGCCGCTGTGATTCTCGGTATTTTTGGAACACGTCAGTTATTAGCGTTAACCAAAGAAAACTGGATTACCGCGTTGGTGGTGGGTGTGTTTTTCTCCATTGCCATTGTGTTTTGGGTGTATGGCCTTCACTACGCGGAACACATTGGTGTTGGGGCATTTCTTACCAGTTTGGGTGTTATTCTAGTTCCGGTCGTACAACTCTTTTTTGGCGAGCGTTCCGACCGAAAAGTTTGGTTTACACTGCCCATTGCTATTGCAGGATTAGCTGCTTTATCGCTGGAAAGTTCCTTTGGGTTTAATTTAGCTGAGTCCGCTTTTTTAACCTCTGCATTGCTGTTTGCCATTTATTTTTCCTTGAACAGTCGTGCAGCTATTAAGGTTCCTTTAGTTGCATTGACTTCTGTGCAATTGCTCTGCGTGGGTGTTATATCCTTATTGCTGTCGTTGGTTGTGCAAGAGCCGTGGGATTTAACACCTCCGGTAGAAACCTGGTATTGGTTGTTAGCCAGTGTGCTGATTGCAACGAGTTTGCGTTTTTTTATTCAAACCTCAGCACAGCGAATTACCACTGCAACCCGTGCTGCATTGATGATGACTCTTGAGCCAGTTTGGGCTGCTATTATTGCATCCTTTTGGTTTGATGAGCGCATGAGTGAGCTGCAAATATTGGGTTGCACACTTATTTTTCTTGCTTTAGTGATCAGCCGTATCCCGAATTGGTCCTGGATGTTGAAAACTGTTGGTAGGAATAATCGGTAATTTATAATGATATTTTTGAGCTTGATTCTGATTAGAGGAGAAAGAATTCTGCTAAGGTTAATCAGAAGCTCGTTAAGTTTACCAATCAATCAATTCAGCTGACTTTAGCGTTATGAACCCTGAATCTCCCTGTCCTAGTTGTGGCTACGTCAGACAATCTACAGACCAACATGTACATGAAGGGCTGTGCCCAAGCTGTGGTATTGCTTACCAGAAATGGCGAGATAAAAGTAAGCACCTTAACGAAGAGCCATCTTTAGATGCTGTGCAGTCTTCGTCGCGTCAATCGCTGCGCCATTCGTTCTCTTCCTCTTTAGCGAATGTTTTTCTTAGTGTGCCAGAAAACGTATCCACCCCCTTATTTTACGGACGATTATTCACACTGATTATTTTTTCTGTTTGGGGAATGTACTTTATTGTCGGCGGTATCGATTGGCAGCGTATTGGCGGGTCGTTTTTGCACAGTGTTATCTTACCTTTTCATGAATTTGGCCATGTACTGTTTATCCCTTTCGGGCGGTTTATGGCGATTTTAGGTGGAAGCCTATTTCAGGTGGCTATGCCATTAGCATTGATGTTCGCGTTTTCACTGAAAAATAAAGATAATTTTGCCGCAGGATTAATGCTGTGGTGGTGTGGTCAGAGTTTTATTGATATATCGCCGTATATTCTTGATGCTAGATACCGAGCATTACCCTTGATTAGCGGTAACGAGTTAGGCCACGACTGGGGAAATTTACTGACTATGACAAACAGCCTCGATAAAACAGAGTTTATTGCTTACTCTGCATTTTATATTGGCAGTGGCCTGATTTTGTTTTCTATCGCTTGGATGGGTTTTATTTTGTATAAAATAAAAAACAAATTATGAAATTTAAACAAACATTTACGCGGGTAATTCTTCGAGATTGTGTTCTTGAGTTGTCGGTTCTGGTTGGTTTTCTTTCGATTGTATGTACTCAAACCAGCCGTTAAACCTTTGAATGTAATAGGCTCCACCAAAACCATCATTTTTATCGTAAATAATGTGAGGTCTTCGGCCTCCACGAAGGACTAAGTTTTTCTCAGATCCGTCCTCAACTTCCCAATAAGATAACGTTGTAAATAGATAATTGTCGTTAATTAAATAGCCTACGAAGTTGGGGAGGTGGTTGTATCGATAAAGGTTAATGCTTACATCGAGGTGTTTTTGGGAATCAATTTTACGTTTTATTCTTTGAATTTCTTTTACTGTAGTCGTGACGGATTCGTATCGTTCTCGACTGGTTTCTAGTCTATCTAAGATTTTATTATCGATTAATGCTATATCAATTTTTATCTTTTTGTTCAGTAGGGAATGCTTGTCGTTTTTATCGAGAAATTTAGATAGAACGGTACCCCATCCGGTCGTTCCAGCTATGGCGATATATTTTATAGTGATTCTGTTTTCATTGCTGGTTAGATTGTAGATTCTGTCGATTAAATCTGGTGATTCTACAATGGATATTTGTTTGTTGCTGTCTTTTAATTTATTAAAAATATCAAATAAAACTTCAATGCAAATTAAAATTAAAGAGAAGATTAGTGAAGATTGAGCTGATTCTTTAACTCCTGGAGAAAAATTGAAAACTTCATCAGGAATGATTTCAAGTATTATTGCGACAATAACTAGAATGAAGCAAATTTCCTTTTTATATTCTTGAAATGCTTCTTTTAGTCTGATGTAGAACTTCTCTTTGCGAGTATCCATACTATTGACCGAGTGAGAGTTTTTATGCTTATTGGTATATGTAAAATAAATAAACTCGGTTTTTCAGTCAAGGTGTGATGCTGTTCACAATATATTGTTTTGTAGTAACTTCTTTTTTACTTGATTCTAATTTTATATATGAATTGGTTGTTTAAGTTTTAGAACATGTTCTTTTATCTATCATTGTTGGTTATATCCCCGCTTTCAAAACCTTTTCTTTAGCGTCAATTCCAGCTAAATCAAGAAAGTCTGTCTGATATTTTCGGAGTTTAGAGAACAGTTTGCGTTTTTGTTTTTTGGTGAGTGTTTTGTGCAATTGCACAATCATGTTGTAGGTGATTTGTTGATTGTGCTCACTGATTTTTTGGTGCTCTTCATTGAGATGCTCTGGGTACTTGAAAAGAAGCGTTGTTAACTGTTGTTCGTTTTCTGGTTGGTTCAAATCACTCGATAATGCGCTTTTAAATTCTTGGCGCCATTTTCTATTTCTTTCCGTGCCGTAGGGGTGTGTGCTTTTACCGAGATTGTATGAATCGGCAATGATTTGTTTTTGTTCGTCGTTTAGTTTTCCCAGGTATTTTGCAAAGAATTTCTGGGCGCCTTTGATGCGTTTTTCTTGACGCTCTTCGAATGTGGTTTCTTCAATGTCTTTTAAGTTATCTTTTTCTTGTTCTTCTAGGGTTGTTAAGATGTTTTGAACTTGCTCTTCGCTCAGCGTAGAGACAATAGAAATCGTTGGTTTTTGAAGTTGTTGGGCGCTCGTATCCCAAAGTTGCTGAACTTGGTCGAGAACCGACGCTACATCGTCAGTATTAATTTCTGACTGATCCAGTTGGGTGATGGTTTCTTCAATAAAACTTGAATAACGAACGAGTTCGTTTTCTCGATGCCAGCGATGAAAGTCTTTACTCGCACTTTTTAAGGCTTTGCTTTGATCTTTGTTCAAATCGACGTAGTCGTTGACTTGCCAACGAATCCAGTTATCCAAAAAGCCGTAAGCCAATTTGGTTTGCGAGCAACTGGTGAGCGATAGACAAAGGATGACAAACAGTATTTTCGTCAACAGACTATTCGGTGTAATTTTCACAGGCCAATTCCAAAAAGATTAACGAGTTGGTTAAAACACAAAATACATCTTTGGTTAATTTATAGGCTTTTCATAAAAAATGCACGAGAACTATTCGCGATTTTGAGCGATTGTAACGGCTCCCAAAGTGAATAATGGTTCAGGTATGTGGATGCATTATTGGATTTGATTATTGAATCGATCCTGAACCAGTATTTTTTATATACGACAATTCTTAATAATAGGATTTTGGTGCTGTCGCTCGACGAGTTAGAAAAGCACAGAAAATTAAGCCTAGAAAGAGGGCAATGACGGGAGTGTTTTTCCAGGTCATAAAGGGTGTTGCACCGGTCATGGGCACAATCGTCCCCGACAGTGTTTCTTGAGTGAACTGGGCTGTTTGTTCAGTCATTTTGCCGGTTGGGTCGACGACGGCGCTGATGCCGTTGTTGGTGGCTCGTACAAGGTAACGTTGGGTTTCTAGTGCGCGCATTTGTGCCATTTGCATGTGTTGCAATGGGCCGATTGAATCGCCAAACCAAGCGTCGTTGGAAATTGTTAATAGTAAATGCGAATTCTGAGCTAAGCCTGCCACCAGTGTTGGGTAGACGACTTCGTAGCACACCGAAGGAGAGACAATTAAATCACCCACTTTTAGCCCACTTTGTCCGGGCTCTCCCGCAGCAATGATGGACGTCGGTAAATCGAAAAAGGCCAAGGTTCCACGCAGCCACTGTTCAAGCGGTACGTATTCGCCAAAGGGTACTAAACGTGTTTTGTGGTAAATACCTTCGGCATTACCGATGCCAACAATACTGTTGTGAATTTTTCGGGATTCGAAATTTTCGTAAAGAACGCCGGTCACTATCGCGCTGTTATGCTCTTTGGCGGCGTCGCTCATTTCATCCAAATAAGGCCGTGCGCTTTGATACAACATCGGAATCGCAGCCTCCGGCCAGATAATAAGATCGTTGTGCCAGAGTTCGTTGGTCATTGATGTGAAGCGGTCCAATGTGGTTTGGCGAAAGCCTTGGAGCCATTTTACTTCCTGGGGAATATTGGCTTGAACAATACCCACGTTAATTTCTGTGTCTTGCTTTTGGGTCCAGGTAATGGTCGATAAAACGCTTCCGGTTAGCCAAATTCCGGCGACGGTTGCTGCTAATAATCCAGCGGATAATTTTTGCTTTTTCCCAACTAAGCGCACGCATTGAATGAAAAACCCGACACTCAAAATCGAGGCTGCGGTAATCAGCAGAACTCCGCCAACAGGGGCGTAACCCGCCAGTGGTGAACTCAGGTGGCCGTAGCCTAAATAGAGCCACGGAAATCCAGTTAAAAACCAGCTTCGCAGCCATTCACCGAACAACCAAAAACCGGGAGCACCAAAAACAATAATGGTTGTGGGAGAAAAGCCGACGAGTCTTCGAAACAGCAAATACGGTAACGCGAAAACAACGGCTAAGCCAAACACGAAGGCACTGGTAAGAAGTATGGCCAGAGGTTTTGAGGTCATCCCAAATTGATGAATGCTCACGTATACCCAAGACGCCCCGGTGCCGAAAAAACCGCAGGCAAATACCAGCGTTAGCAAAAAAGGCGACATGGGCCGAGTTAGAGCCAAAGTAAGTACGCCAAAGCTGATTAAGCCAATGGGCCAGTAATCCCAAGGTGCCATAGAGAGTGTGGCGATTGCGCCTGCAATTGCGGTGGCAATGAGAGTGAGTAATGACTGGAGTCGAGAAAGCTTGGGGTAGTAAGAATTGATAGAAGACGCCTGGTGCGCTTCAACAATAGAGTGTGAGTCTTGTGTCAAAATCTTCGCCGCTTTAAAAATACTGCCCTTTCCGGTGGAAAAGGCAGTGTTTGATTACTGTTACTCTGGAAGCGTTAAGCGTATCAAATGTATTTGACGACTGTCCGCATATAAAACGCGGAATATGTGATTGTCGATCTCAGTAACTTCGTTTCTGGTCGGAAGGTGGCCGAAGGCACGAATCAAAATGCCGCCAATGGTATCGACTTCGGATTCGTCGAAGCCGGCTTCGAATTCTTCGTTGAATTCTTCGATGGGCATCAGGGCTTTGATGACGTATTCGCTGTCGGAGACTTTACGCACATAGCCGTCGTCGTCTTCGTCAGTTTCGTCTTCGATTTCACCGACGATTTTTTCCAATACGTCTTCAATGGTAACTAATCCGGCAATTGCGCCGTATTCATCAATCACCAATGCCATGTGGTAGCGGTTTTCTCTGAATTCTCGCAACAACACATTTAAGCGTTTGCTTTCAGGAATGATACTCGCCGGACGAATAATATGATCGAGAGAGAAGCCATCGGTGCCATTTAAAATCAGTGGCAATAGGTCTTTTGCAAGCAAAATTCCTTTGATGTCATCCATAGAATCGCCGACAACGGGGAACCGTGAGTGAGCGGATTCGATAATCGTAGGGAGAAAATCGGAAGGGCCTTCATCAGCTTTGATCACCACCATTTGCGAGCGTGGAATCATAACTTCTCGGACTTGGCGTTCTTGTACGTCGATTGCGCCTTCAATCATGCCGACAGCTTCGTCATCAAGTAATTGATTGGCTGCGGCTTCTTTGATTATGTTGAGTAGGTCCTCACGGGATTTAGGTTCTGCCGAAAAGCTCGACATCAACTTATCTAACCAAGATTTATCTTGGCCTCGTGAGGACAATCGACTACTCGATGAGTCTTCGCTCATGGGGGGTAAACTCTCCTGTTTAGAAATCGAACTGTACCTAGGTAAACGTTCATGTCTGTGCTATTCACTTATGACGTAAGGGTCGGGAAAGCCGAGTTTTTGCAGTATCTCGATTTCCAGTTTTTCCATAATTTCCGCGTCATTTGGCTCAATGTGGTCATAGCCTTGGAGGTGTAGCGTGCCATGAATCACCATGTGAGCCCAGTGAGCAGTTTGGGTTTTCCCCTGTTGTTTGGCTTCTTCGTTGACGACATCGGCGCAAATGATTAGATCACCCAGCAAGCTCAGTCCCAATTCCTCAGGAATCTCTGCCGGAAAGGACAATACATTGGTGGGTTTATCTTTTGCGCGGTAATCGCGATTGAGTGTTTGAATTTCGTCTTCATCGACAATCCGGATGGTCATTTCCGACTCAGTATTATCGGCACTCAACGCCGACTGAGCCCAACTCATCAGTAAGTCTTCATCCGGTAGCTCTGTGCTGTCACAGGCCACTTGCAGGTCTAGTGCGAAACTCATGATTTATCGGATTCGTTCTCTTGCTCTGCTCGATCGTAGGCTTCTACGATGCGTTGAACCAGCGGATGTCTGACGACATCTTTGGCGCCAAAAAAGGTGAAACTAATTCCGTTAACGCCATCGAGAACCTGCATTGCATGTTTTAACCCCGAGGCTTGGCCGCGAGGTAAGTCAATTTGACTGGGGTCGCCGTTGATGACTGCGGTGCTGCCGAAACCGATTCGCGTCAGGAACATTTTCATTTGCTCACGCGTGGTGTTTTGGCTTTCATCGAGGATTACAAAAGCGCCATTGAGTGTGCGACCGCGCATGTAGGCTAGGGGAGCAACTTCAATCACGTTGCGTTCGATGAGTTTGCCGACGGTTTCAAATCCGAGCATTTCATAGAGCGCGTCGTACAGTGGGCGAAGATAAGGGTCCACTTTTTGAGAGAGGTCTCCGGGTAAGAAACCCAATTTCTCTCCGGCTTCGACCGCCGGGCGGACTAATAGAATTCGTTCGACTTCGTCTTTTAATAGGGCTTCTACCGCGCAGGCCACTGCGAGGTAAGTTTTACCGGTGCCAGCCGGACCAATCCCGAAATTGATGTCGTTTGTTTGTACCGCACGCACGTATTTTTGCTGATTGCGACCGCGCGGTTTGACGGTGCACTTTTTGGTGCGAATCAGCGTGATGTTGTCGTCGGCCCCAGATTGGGATTCTACGCTGGGTTTGTTGCCGTTTGTGAGTACTTCCAAACTTGCTTGCTGAAGTGCGAGATGGACTTCATCGGGCGTGAGATCTACCGATGCTTCGGTACCTTTGTACAGGTTAGCCAACAATGCACTGGCCGCTTCAACATTCGAAGTGTCACCGGAAATGGCAAACTGGTTGCCTCGGGAACTGATATCGACACCCAATCGTTGCTCGATTTGGCGAATGTGTTCGTCGAACTGACCACACAAGCTTGCCAATCGCTTAGCGTCGGCTGGTTCTAAAGCTAGTTGGTGAGTTTGAGTCTGAGCGGTGTTTGCAGATGGTTCAGCATTTTGATCTTGGCTTGCTGAGTCAACGGCGGCATTGTCAGGTTTGGAGGCTGTAGTTGTGTGATTATTCAATGGAAATTAGTAACCGTCCTTCGCGGTTGAAAACTCTGAAAGTAGCCTAAACCAAAACGGGCAATCAGAGAAGCGTTATTAGACTAGAATCCTAGGTAAAATTCAGTGAAATTTCTAATATACGCCGCTGTTGATTGCACGTTTTGTAATTTTGGCGACTGTTTAGTGATTTCCGCTATCAGAAATCCGCTTCTAATTCGCTGGCGAGTAAAATTCCGCGCAGTGAGTTGGGTAAGGCTTCTTCAATTAAGATGTCTGCAAACTTACCGATCAAGCGGGCATCATCGCATCGGAAGTTGACCACTCGATTGTTTTCAGTACGGCCAGACAGTTGCCCCGGATCTTTCTTGCTGTAGCCCGAAACGAGTACTCGTTCGGTATTTCCGACCATTTGTCGGCTGATGATTTGTGCCTGGCTGGTGATTTGATGCTGCAGCTCGCGCAAACGCTCTTTCTTTATACTTTCTGGCGTTTCATCTTCAATGTCAGCCGCTGGTGTTCCTGGGCGCGGGCTATAAATGAAGCTGAAGGAGTTATCAAAGTGCATGTCTTTGATCAGTTTCATGGTGTCGTTGAAATCCGCTTCGGTCTCGCCAGGGAAGCCAATAATGAAGTCGGATGAAAAGCTGATATCTGGACGAATTTTCTTGAGCTTACGCAGCTTAGATTTGTACTCCAAGCAGGTGTGGCCGCGTTTCATCGCCATTAGGATTCGATCGGAACCGCTTTGAACCGGCAGGTGAATATGGCTGACCAGTTCTGGCACGGTGGCGTAAGTATCGATAAGTGCGTCTGAAAACTCCACCGGATGCGATGTTGTGAAGCGAATGCGGTCGATTCCATCTACCGCCGCTACCCTGTGGATAAGTTCTGCTAAATCGACAATGTCACCGTCGTTGTCTGGGCCGCGATAGGCATTCACATTTTGGCCGAGCAAGTTGATTTCGCGAACGCCTTGGCCCGCTAAATGCTCGATTTCAAGCATAACGTCGGCAACCGGACGGCTGACTTCCTCACCGCGAGTGTATGGCACCACGCAGAATGTGCAGTATTTGGAGCAACCTTCCATAATAGAAACAAACGCAGAAACGCCGTCGGCTTCTGGTTGCGGGAGGCTGTCGAACTTTTCTATTTCGGGGAAGCTAATGTCGACGACAACGGCGCCGTTGTCCCTCGGTGTTTCCATCATCTCTGGCAGTCGGTGCAGAGTTTGCGGGCCGAAAATTAAGTCTACGAAGGGTGCTCTTTCGGCGATGGCTTCGCCTTCTTGGCTGGCAACGCAACCGCCAACGCCAATGACGACGTCAGGGTTTTTGGTTTTCAGGTTTTTCCAACGACCCAACTGATGGAACAGCTTTTCTTGTGCTTTTTCACGGATAGAACAGGTATTCACCAACAGCACATCGGCGTCTTCAGGATCGTCCGTGGTGATCATTTGGTGGGATTCACCCAAAAGGTCGCGAATACGATTGGAGTCGTACTCGTTCATTTGGCAACCATGAGTTTGAATAAACAATTTCTTCACAGGTTTGCTGAAGGTTGATTGAGTCTCTGAGTTTGATTCAAGGGTACTCGGGTTGTCCAACTCGGGCATGATTAAATCCGGTTAATTTGTGATCTAAAAAAGAGGCGGGATTATAAACCCAGTCTACTCGCGCTGCCAGAGATACCGACAGTTAGTTGCAGAGATACCGGCAGTTAATTGATAGGTATTTGCCGAGATTTGGCCACGAAGTATGAATGGTCATTTTAAGGAATAAAACGTATTTTCGGTACTCTAACGATTATCTGGGCTTGAAATAGGGGGAATTTCGACCCATATGTGCTATTCTCGCCCGCCGCAATTTTCAGGCGATTAGTTAACGGATACATGCATGAGTAAGGACCCCGTGTACAAAGTAATTTTTTACAACCAATCACAGGTTTATGAGATTTTTGCCAAGGCTATCTACCAAAGTGAAATGTACGGTTTTATTGAGGTGGAAGAATTTGTTTTTGGCGAACGCGCTCAAATCGTGGTTGATCCAGCAGAGGAAAAATTAAAAGCTGAGTTTGCTGATGTGAAGCGCTCGTATATTCCTATGCAAGCGATAATTCGCATTGATGAAGTCGAAAAGTCAGGAACCAGTAAAATTAGTGAAGTAAAATCTACGGATAAGATCGCAACCTTGCCGTTTCCAGGTCAAGCTCCCAAAAACGATTAATCCCGACTTTCGTCTGTAGGATGTTTTCATGAAGCTCAACTTTAAACAGTTCAGTGATCAAGGCGAACCCTTGATCATGATGCATGGCTTATTTGGCTCGCTAGAAAATTTGGCTGGCATTGCAAAACTGCTGGCCGATGAATTTACGGTTTACAGTCTGGATATGCGCAATCATGGCCGCTCGGGTAATACCGACGAAATGACATTGGCCGACTGTGCGCAAGACGTGGTTGAGTTTCTCGATGCCCAAGGCATTGAGCAGGCAAATTTGTGGGGGCATTCTCTTGGCGGTAAAGTCATGATGGAATTGGCTTTGACGCACCCTCACCGAGTTAAGTCTCTTGTTGTTGCTGATATTGCCCCAGTGGATTATGAAACACCGCGCCATGAACACATTTTTGCCGGGTTAAAATCCGTCAATTTAAATGAAATCACATCCCGCGCTGAGGTGGATGAGCACTTAAAGTCGTTTATCAAAGAATTGCAGGTTCGAAGCTTTATTTTGAAAAATTTATATAAAGCGGAAGATGGCAGTTTTGGTTGGCGCGCTAATGTGGATTCATTGCATTCGAATTATCGTAATATTATTGGCCCTAACCGACACGACCAAAAATACACAGGGCCAGTTTTATTTTTAAAAGGCGCTGAGTCCGATTACATTTCTCCAGATCACCGCGAAGCCATTGGCAGTCGTTTTCCCAATGCCGATTTAAAAATTGTTTCTGGAACCGGTCATTGGTTGCATGCGGCAAAACCCACCATCATTGCTCGCCTAACACGCAGTTTTCTACAAAATTAATTCTTTTTCTTTTTCCGACGCTTAAACAAAAAAACTCTGATTGCTTTTTAAGGCAACCAGAGTGCGTTAATTATTTTATAAAAGCTGCGGAATTTCTTTGGTTGGTATTAAACACCCTAAAACCACATAACTGTTGCGCGGTTTTAAATTGATTATCTATTAATTATTTAATTTTTCGTTTTGCTAAAAAGTGACGAATTTTTTCTGAGATGATCGCGTGATCTTCTTCCAGGGCGAAATGTCCGGTATTTAAAATATTGTAATCAATATCTTTCACGTCTTTCTTAAATGCTTCTGCACCTGATTCTGGGAAGAACGCATCATTTTTACCCCACACAACCAAGACCGGTGGTTGCTCTTTTCTCAAATACGCTTGCCATTGTGGGTACAATTTAACGTTATTTTGATAATCGTAGAACAACGCCAATTGGATTTCTGTTTGTCCTGGGCGTGAAATGTTGGCGTAATCCAAAATCCAGTTGTCTGGAAGAATCGATTCTGGGTTGCGCGTACCGTGGGTGTATTGCCATTTCATCGCATCAGCGCTGTATACATTTTTCTCGATGATTGCGCCTAATTCTTTGGTTGGAGTTGACCAATATTGAATGATGGGAGCCCAAGAATCTTTATTAATTCCTACCTCATAGGCATTACCGTTTTGGGTAATGATTGACTGAACTCGCTCTGGATTTGCTGCGGCAATGCGGAAGCCGATTGGCGCGCCGTAGTCTTGCATCATGATGGAGTATTTCTTGACGCCTTTCTTCTCAAGGAAGGTATTCACGACTTTGGCTAGGTTATCAAAGGTGTAGGTGAATTCTTCTTTAGAAGGAAAGCTACTGTTACCGAATCCAGGGTAGTCCGGTGCAATCAAGTAGTAGTCGTCAGACAGGGAGGCCAATAATTCTCGATACATATGAGAAGAAGACGGGAATCCGTGCAATAGAACAATCGCTGGATTGGACGGGTCGCCAGCTTCACGGAAAAAGATCTCCTGGCCATCGACTTTCTCTGTGCCATAGCGTACGTCGCCCGATAGCGCTTGGGCGCTTGCTGCGCTGACGAAGATTAGCACTGTTAATAAGAATCGTAAGGGGGTGGTGCATTTAGACATAGTGTGCCTCTAGGTGATTTATAACCGTTAAAAGGTGTTTAGAACGGTTATAAATTATCAGTGCTTGCATAACCTGTCAACAGTGCTTAAACTGGTTAGAATGGAAAATCAGGAAGTAAACTTTTTATATCTGGCAAATAATCTTGCTGTCGACTTCATCAATACCAGTATTGTTGACCGCGGCAATGAGATAGAACTGCTAGAAGATGTCGATGACTTAATTCGCTGGGGGCGCTCCGCCGGCTTAAGTGTTCATATCGACGTTGACGGACCTTGTCGTTTGGGTTCGGTTAAAGAGTTAAGAGATGCAATTCGTTCATTGTTTAGCGCTAAGCTCGATGATGAGCCTGCGCCAACGGACGCGCTTGGTATCTTGAATCAATGGTTGCCAAAAGGGGTTGTCGAAAAACGCCTTGAAGAAATTGAGGGGCAATTTGTCATGTCGCCTCTGTATCACGAATTGTCGGTCGATATGTTGCTTGGCCATGTAGCAACTGAAGCCGCTTTGTTACTTTCATCGTCTCAACTTACCAAACTTAAGCGCTGTGCAAATCCCAAATGCGTGTTAATGTTTTTAGATGTTTCTCGCTCGGGTAAACGTCGTTGGTGTTCTATGGATCTTTGTGGTAATCGGTCGAAAGCCGCCACTTATTATATGAACACCAAAAATTAACGCTTACTTTTCTTTTTAAAAATCTCTTCTTTTAATTTCTCTCCAATAAAAATTAGATAACAATATCTTTTCCACAAGTTTTTGGTTGTTTCTTTGTTTGCTGCTTTTTTTGGTGTTGTGTGTGGTAATTTTTTTGATTGAAGTTTTTGCAAATTATTTTTTCTCATTTTTTAATTTTTTGTTAAATCGAGTAATTCTGATTCAAATAATTGTAAAGCTGTTGGTTGGGTGTCTGTTTTTTTTAATGTTTTTATTTTTGTAATTGTTTGTTGTTGAATTGGAAATAATAGTTTTTTATTTCTTTTAAGTTATATTTATTAAAATAGTTTCTTGGTGCTTTAAAAATTAAATTTTTCACCAGTTTTATTTTTTGCTTAAAAATTTATTTTGTTAATAAGAATTGAAGATGATCAAAATTTATTTTTATAGTCTAAAAATAAAAATGTAACTTTCATCAAATTTTTATCTCTTAGAGTCTCATTTTTTATTTTTCTTATAAAAAAATGTTGTGTTCTCATAAGAATTTGTGAAACACTTATTTTGCTTCGATGAATTGATAAAGGTTCTTCTGAGCGGAAAACGTAGTACATTGGTGTTTTTCTTAAATTAATTTTTCTTAAATTAATACAATGTTAATTTTCAGTGTCTCTTCTGAAAGTTGATCCTGCATGTAATTTTCGTCTTATGATTCTGGCTTTCTCTTCGGGTGGTTAGATCTAGTATTTAATGTCCGAGTGTTAATTCCAGTTCGATTTTCTGGCGGTTAGTTTCTGCGTGTAATTTATCAGTTTGCGCTGCGGGCTATTTTTTAAATAAACGGTTTGTATAAAATTTTATTTGATTCCAGTTTTTCTGGGGGTGAAATTCTGCGTCTGTAATTTATTGATGGTTTATTAAAATTAAATTCTTGTCCGTAAATTACGCCTGTTTGTGCTGCTGATTTTTTATTTATTAATTATTAATTTAAGGGTGTTAGATAAAAATATAAATAATTTAAAGTGGAAGGAAACAGCTATGAAACTAGGAAAAAATAATCTACTTGCAATGACAGCGTTCTCTTTGATGTCTTCGTTGGCAATTGCTGGGTCTAAAGGTTTAGAAGTAACTTACGGTCCTGAAGATGCTTTGGACGGTGATGTTGTCACCGAAACTGGGCAGTTATTTAAGGAAATACTTCCAGGGCGTGAAATTTATAACTTGCACGAAGCGAATCACGACTATACACCCATCGTTCGAAGCCTTCTGCCGCCGTATTACGATTTGCCTGACGAAAATGATATTGAGGACTCTGTAATTACTCAAAGCGAAATGGCAATTATTAATCCGGTTCCGGGTGAATACGTACGTATCACCGAAGGCAAACGCCACGGTTTCTCAGAAATGACCATTGCCATGACTTCTACGGAACCTGGTAGCGGTGCTCCTTTGCATACGCACGATGTTGAAGTCAGTCATACTGTGAATACACGTCAGTTGGTGCGTTATATTATTGGTGATGAAAGATTTGTCGTTCGTGGGCCGTTTGTCATTAATATTCCGGCGTTAACACCGCACGCATTTGCGAATGTGAGCAATAAAACTTTGGCGATTGTTTTAAGCTTCCCAACCAATGATTGGCAAGTAGATTTCCTTGATCACCCTAACGTTGAGGAATTCTTTACGGCGCCTGTAACAAAAGATGAGAGAAAAATAAGAAATTAATATTATTGTTAGTCATTAAATGATGACGTTATTGATTTTTTTAATCTCCATAGAAAGCTCTGATTTTACTTCGGTTTTAATCAGAGCTTTCTTTTTAAAAAGGGAAAAACAATCAGTCAGTGATGTGGTGGTCTGGCTTTCTCGTTATTAATACCTTTGCCGACCTCTAGATCTGGGTTTGCATTTACACCTTTCATTTTATCGATGGCCGCCTGGCGAATTTTATCAATTTCTGGTGACATATCTTTTAATTGGCTTTCCATTAATTCAACGCTGGTATTAATGGCGGTGGGTAATTTATTGAGTAGCGCTTTTCCGGCGTCTGTTTGATAGAACTCTAAAATTCCATTTATTTCGTCTTGGCTAAACGTTTTTTGATACGACTGAATAAACACGGGTTTCATGTTTTGCCAGCTCAACCGATTGTGAATTAACGCCGATATATCGTCTTTTGCTTGTTTAACAATGCCGATTTGATAGGCCGTAGCAGGTTTGCCTTTTAGCGATCGATTTAGAGACGATTGCAGTGTTGCATCAATTTTAACGAGTGAATCTTCGACGAGTTGCTTTGAGTTCATAACTTCAAAGAGAGATTCAATCGATGCCTCTGATGGCTGTTGCGCCAGTGCATTGAGAGAAATTAATGTTGCTGCGATAGACGTGATGGCTTTCAACATAAGAACTTTTCCGGGTTGGTGATGCTGTCTCTGGTTCTTGCAATAGATTCTGACTGTGGCAATGCCCACAGATTCATAGAATTTGTACGCTTGGAGTTAATTCTAGCCTCTAAATTCCCCAACCATACATTTACACGGTACGAGCATACCAGTATTTCCGGCATCGGCTAATGTGAACTCGACAGAGGTGCGAATAACTTCGACAGGGGATAACTTCGAGAGAGTGGGAAGAGAACTTGAGACGGATGTGTAAGACCGGGTGTTTAGGAATGGGTGCCTATGAATGGGTATTTAAGGCTAGGTATTTAGAAGCACATATCTAGGGGAGATATAAGCAGGTATAGAAGAAACGCTAGAAACCTCGAAATAGAGGCTTCTAGCAATACCAGCGGTATTAATAACGCATGCTTACGCGAGCGCTTTGCGAACGGTCGCAAGCTTCACACAATTCACAAAAATCTGCATTGCGCTTTCAACTTCTTGCAAGGTTGGAACACTCGGAGCAATTCGAATGTTTTGGTCGTTTGGATCTTCTCCGTACGGGAAGGTCGCACCAGCTGGAGTTAACTTAACGCCCGCTTGGCCCGCGAGGGAAACGACTTCTTTTGCCAAACCCGGTTGGGTATCGAAAGAGATAAAGTAACCGCCTTCTGGTGATTCCCATGAACCGAGATCGTTATCGCCGAACGCTTCTTGCAAGGCACTGAGTACCAAGTCAAAGCGTGGTTTTAGGATTTCAGCGTGCTTGCGCATGTGTGCGGCTAAGGCATCCATGTTGGGCAGTAAAATCGCGTGGCGCAGTTGGTTGATTTTGTCTGGACCGATTGTGGCAATGCCCAGAGACTTTTTGAATGTTGCTAAGTTTTTCTCAGTAGCGTTTAAAAATGCTACGCCCGCGCCTGCGTGGGTGATCTTTGAGGTAGAACAGAATTGTAAGATGCTGTCCTGTGTGCCTTGCTCTTTCGCGCTAGCCATAACATTGGCAAGTGTGCCAGGATTCGCGACAAGATCGTGAACGATGTAGGCGTTGTCCCAGAAAACTTTGAAGTTTGGACCGGCAATGTTAGCAAGACCTGCGATGGCGGCGACGGTTTCATCGCTGTAGATGATGCCGGTTGGGTTCGAGTATTTAGGCACACACCAAATACCTTTAACGCTTGGGTCAGACTTAACTAGGTCGGTTAGCGCTTCGATGTCTGGGCCGGTATCGGTCATTGGAACGTTGACCATTTCAATGCCGAAGGCTTCACAGATACTAAAGTGACGGTCATAACCTGGTACAGGGCAGGCAAATTTCACTTTTTCTTCTTTGTTCCAAGCGGAATCTGGGCCGTCGAAGCCGAACAGGTAGGCTTGCAAGACACATTGATACATCAAGGTCAGGCTTGCGTTACCGCCGACAAGAATTTCATTTTGCTCAACGCCTAGAACTGCGGCTCCCAAACGTTTCATCTCAATGATGCCGTCAATACCACCGTAGTTGCGGGTGTCTGTACCGTCTTCATTTTTGTAATTGCCGGTAAGAATCCCGTCCAGTGAGTCGGATAGAGAGAGTTGTTCTGAGGAAGGCTTACCACGGGTAAGGTCTAACTTTAAATCCTGAGCTTGAAAGCTTTTATATTCTGCAGTTAGCTCTTGCTCGAGAGATTGTAATTGTTCAGTCGATAAGCTTTGAATGTTCAAGGTGAGCGCCTCAAATTTTGAATGATTGTGTTCTTTCTTCCCGCATATACGTTTGCACTGTGCGGGTACTTAATGCTTTTTGCACCTACCGTTATCGAAAATGCGCTGCATTATACAAATTTCGATTGGTATCAAAAAGGTATTCTCACACCCGTTTTTACGGTTTTCTTACGAAAGGTGCAATCAAGGTTGAGCGTTCACTATTTTGCTAACCTTTAAAGACAATTTTAAGGGGTTATTTATTACAAATTAATAACTGTTATTGGACACTTTTGAGGATTTTGTCATTCCTCGTAGAATTGTCGAAACGACGTGTAATCGATGTATCGATATACGAACTGGAATAGCTGTATGCATGCGAAAAACCGAATATTGATGCATCAACGCTGGCAGGAGTCGCGGTGTAGCATCATAAGAGCGTGTGGGAAAGGCTATAAGCGAGGAGTAAAAGCAAGGAACAATAGCAATAGAATCAGGCTTTTCGTCGATTTCTTTGTCAGAGGAAATCAACGAAAGGCGTGTTAGCACTAAAAATGCGAACCCCAAACTACTCGAGTTCGCTAGTTAGGAAGTATCCGGTTCGGATATGGAAAATTGGATAGTGCAAACAAGCGCTAGCTTATAAGCTCGTCAATACCGGCGTCAACGTCATCCAGTTGATCAATGCTACCGAGCATCTCAACAAGGTTTATTCCCAGCGTATTACCCAAATCTGAAGGAAAAGATTCCAGTAACGTTTGTTTGTCTTCCTCAGCGTGGTTGGTTAAATAGATGGCTATGTTCACTACAGATGCTAGTGCTGCGCCTTCTTCTTCGTGCTCTTCTGGGTGATTTTGCCAGCGTATGGCATCGGAAATAACCTTGGGAAATTTCCATCGGATGGCTAATTCTTCGCCCGCTTCTGTGTAATCAAAGCCGAGTTGATTCTTTTGCAGCTCTTCTTTCGATGCGCCTTTTTGAGCGAGTGAATCGATGTCGTTGGCCTGATCGGGCAAGAGTATGTGTAATAACAAATCGCCGATGGCGTGGATCATGCCACAAGTGAAGGCGACCTCTGAGTTTTCCTTGGTGTAATTGGCAACCCATTTAGCCCGATTTGCCACCATGAAGCTGCGCCGCCAGAAGTTTTTCAGATCAAACCCTGGTGGTGCTTTAAACGTTGAGGTCAATCCCGAGGCCAAAACCAACGTGCGCAGTGCGTCGAACCCCATCCGAACGATGGCATCGTTGACCGACCCTATGGTTCTGTTGCCGCCAAATTTTGCAGAATTGGCCAGGCGTAATACTTTTGCTGTCAGTGCTTGGTCTTGACTGACTTTCTTGGCAATTTCATCAATGTCGAAATCGTCATTGCTGAAAGATTCGATTAATTCTTGGATGATTTTGGGAACACTGGGCAGATTTGTTGCGCCATCAATAAGCGTCTGTAATTTCACAATTACTCCTGAGATTTATCACGGGGTGGATTTATAAAGCATAGTTCAGCTGTGAATGCTCGCTAAATCGCACCCAAGTAACATTTAGGAATAAACGTAAATTACTTATTGTGATTTTTTTGAATGCATTAATGTTGTAATCACAATGTATCAGGTGATTCTTTTAAACAATAGTAAGAGTTAATCGTGTAACTCTTTTAGAAATTGCGGATTTAATTATTTATTACTAATAAAAAGATAATCGGTAATTAATGGCTTTTTAATGTTTGGTTGTCTCTCTGTATTCGGTGGGAGTCATACCAACTTTGTTTTTAAAAAGTCGAGAAAAATACTGCGGATATTCGAAGCCAAGTGCGTAAGCAATTGTAGCAACCGAATCTTCGGAACCGAGCAGTAAATTTTTTGCTCGATCAATCTGGTAGATATGAATGTTCTCTAACGCGGTGTGACCGGTTTCTAATTTTAGAGCGTCGCTGAGGTAGCGTGAGGTCATGTTGAGCTGATTGGCGATTTCTTCCACGCTAGGCATGTGCTCTAAAGCTGCCGCTTGAAGCGTGTTGTAAAATCGTGTTTTCAATGAGGTGGTTTGGCTTTCTTTTCGTTGGCGAAATTGACGTTGATAAAAACGTTCTGCGTAGGTTAATAAAGTATTCAGCTGTGAAACCATAATGTCTTTACTAAAAGCATCGTGGTTTTGTAAATACTCTTGTTCTAATGTGTCGACAATGCCGGTTACTAGTGCTTCTTCCTTGGGTGATAAATGCAACGCTTCATTGACTGCGTAAGAAAAATAATTAGCCTCACGCATGCTTTTTTGAATGGAGGTGCCGCGCAAAAAATCTTCGTGAATCACAATAGAGCGACCATGGGTTTTTGCTCTTACACCTTTTGTGCGAATTGCTTGTCGTGGTCCGAAACAAATTAAGCTGCCGTTTCTAAAATCGTATTGGGTTCGGCCGTAGTATATGTCTCCGGACAAAATATGCTTGATACTGATCGAATAAAAATCAGTACTCATCTCAATATCATCCGTGGTGCAGGTGATTTCGTCGGAGGTGTCCGATTGCATGTTGATAACGGAGAACATTGGGTGTTCAGGGGCAGCGATACCAAGATACTCATGGTAATCGTGTAAATTAGAAAAATGTAATTTTTTAGTCATTATTGTTGTTCCTGCATTCTCTTCTTAGCTTAGCCACCTTGGTTTGAATATTACAGCACTTTTCGCAACGATTGAGGCGTTCAACCATCGTCTAGATCGCTAAAACTTTGCCAGACAATTCTAATAAATCGGCGGTGGATCGTTAATAAACAAAACCCCTTTTGTTGTATACAAAACAACTGGAATCACTGTTTTAAGGGTTTGCTTTAAAAAGTATTAAGGTTTTTTCTTAAAGGTATTCTGCGATTTAGTGTTAACGAAGAGTGCGAATTAAATTAAAGAGAAGGGCTTGTGCGATTGATTTTTTGTACGCGTAGAAAGCCTAACACACATCATTAAAATAATACGATCAAAAATTTATCATTTTATGGGCGAATAAGGTGGTAATGCTCTTGCTTTAACAAACACGACAAAACAGTTTGCGATCTTGCAAGCCATGATTATTTTGTCGTTTAATTTAAAATAATTAATTCATAACAAGTGAAAATACTTACCATCGATGCCCGCGAATATGTTGAACTCTCAAAGTGCTAACGCCACGTGCCTGCCGTCCTCTTGGCAAGCCAATTTGTATTTAAAATTCGAAAAGACCCATCGTGGTGCGCGACTTACAAAAAATGAACATCAAGGCCCGCTATCGGTGCAAAAGCCGTTTTATCCCGAAGGCCCAGATCTTCCTCATGTGTACTTATTGCATCCGCCTGGAGGCTTGGTCTCTGGGGATTCTTTAACGATTGATGTCGATGTCGATACCGGCAGCTCGGCATTATTGACAGCCCCTGGTGCCTTTCGTGTCTATAAGGCCCGTGAAGACCGAACTCTGCAAAAGCAGGTGGTTACGATTAATTTATCCGAAAACAGCCGTGCTGAATGGTTGCCGCAAGAATCCATTTATTACCCTGACAGTTTCAGTGAGGTGAATACGATTGTTAACCTTCCAAAAAGCAGCAATAACAACTGTCATTTTATCGGTTGGGAAATTGCATGCTATGGTCTTTCGGAAAAAACTGCACCATTTTTAAGCGGCGGTGTTAAACAGTCCTTAGAAATATGGCAAGACAAGCTGCCTGTATTAATTGATAAATTCAGCTTTGACGGTTCCGATAAGTGTTTTAAACAAACGATGACTGGGCTTCAAGGGAAAAATGTGAATGGGATTATGGTGTCTGGGCCGTTTAATGAGGAGTTAGTCAATGGCCCATCAGATCAGCAATGGCTAAATGATATTCGTAATATTACGCATAGTAACGACGTTCTTTTTTCGTCTACACTGCGTGGTCAATGGTTGATTACCCGCTACTTAGGGAATAACGCCGAGCAGGCCCGACAGTTAATGACTGAGGTCTGGAAAGTGGTGCGTCCTATTTTAATGAATCGCAAAGCAGTATTACCGAGAATATGGTCCTGTTAAAAATGTTTTTATTTAATGGTTTTTTTACATGGGACCGATGAACGCTATTCGAGTGGCTTATGGAATTATTACCGAAAGAAAAAGATAAATTACTCATCTTCACTGCGGCACTGTTGGCCGAACGCCGATTGAATCGCGGTTTGAAATTAAATTACCCCGAAGCCGTGGCCTATATCACGATGGAAATTATCGAGGGTGCTCGGGATGGTAAATCGGTGGCCGAATTAATGGCCTATGGCAAGCAAGTGCTTAAAGCGGATCAAGTATTGGATGGCGTGGCAGATTTGATTCATGAGGTTCAGGTTGAGGCAACCTTCGAAGACGGCACAAAACTGGTCACCGTTCACGATCCTATTAATTAAGACAGGTGCTTATTATGATTCCTGGTGAAATACGCACAACGCAAGGCGACATTGCGTTAAATGCAGGTCGCAGTACCGTAACCGTTACGGTAGAAAACAGTGGCGATCGGCCGGTACAAATTGGCTCTCATTATCATTTTTTTGAAGTCAATCCGGCGTTAATTTTTGAGCGAGAAAAAACTCGGGGTTTTCACTTAAATATTGCCTCGGGCACCGCAGTCAGATTTGAACCCGGCCAATCTCGAGACGTGGAATTAGTGGCTTACGCCGGTAAACGCGAGGTGTATGGTTTTCGTGGCGACGTGATGGGTGTGTTGGATTAATTCGTTGATTTAAATCCTACCTGACTTACATCTAATTTTAATGACCTGGAGAGACAGTCATGGCGACTATGGATCGAGCCGGTTACGCACAAATGTTTGGCCCCACCGTGGGAGACTCTGTTCGTTTGGGCGACACAGAGTTGTGGATTAACGTTGAAAAAGATTACACCGTTTACGGCGATGAAGTTAAATTTGGTGGTGGTAAAGTCATTCGTGATGGCATGGGACAAAGCCAAGTTACGAACGAATTTGCCATGGATCTTGTTATTACCAACGCGTTAATTCTCGATTATTGGGGAATTATTAAGGCCGACGTTGGAATTAAAGACGGTAATATTGCGGCGATCGGCAAAGCGGGAAATCCCGATGTACAAGAAAATGTGACGATTATTATCGGCCCTGGGACGGAAATTATTGCCGGTGAAGGTTCGATTTTAACAGCCGGTGCTATCGATGCTCACATCCATTTTATTTGTCCGCAGCAAGTTGAAGAAGCGTTGATGTCAGGTGTTACCACAATGATAGGTGGTGGCACGGGTCCGGCTACGGGCACCAACGCGACCACCTGTACGCCGGGCCCTTGGAACATCGGTAAAATGTTGCAAGCTACCGACGCCATGCCGATGAATTTTGGTTTTTTAGGGAAAGGTAACGCGAGTCAACCACAGGCGCTGCGTGAGCAATTAGAAGCCGGTGCCTGCGGATTAAAATTGCATGAGGATTGGGGAACCACGCCCGCGGCGATTGATTGTTGTTTGTCGGTTGCCGAAGAGTACGATGTGCAAGTGGCAATTCATACCGATACGTTAAATGAGTCTGGCTTTGTCGATGACACCTTAAACGCGTTTAAAGGCCGAGTGATTCATACCTATCATACCGAAGGTGCCGGTGGTGGCCATGCGCCAGATATTATTAAAGCTGCATCGTCGAGCAACGTTTTACCTTCATCCACGAATCCAACGCGACCTTACACGGTAAATACCGTCGATGAACATTTGGATATGTTGATGGTGTGTCACCATTTGGATTCCAGTATTCCCGAAGACGTCGCCTTTGCTGACTCTAGAATTCGAAAAGAAACCATTGCCGCCGAGGATATCCTTCACGATTTAGGCGCGTTCAGTATGATTTCGTCCGATTCCCAAGCAATGGGGCGAGTGGGGGAAGTGATTTGTCGCACCTGGCAAACCGCCCACAAAATGAAAGTGCAGCGTGGTGTGTTGGATGGTGACAGTGAATATTCCGACAATTTAAGAGCCAAGCGCTACATCGCTAAGTACACGATTAATCCTGCGATTACCCACGGAGTATCGGAGCAAGTTGGTTCCATAGAAGTCGGTAAGCTTGCCGATTTAGTATTATGGAAGCCCGCTTTTTTTGGGGTTAAACCGTCCATGATTTTAAAAAGCGGATTTATTGCTGCCGCCCCAATGGGAGATCCGAATGCATCCATTCCAACGCCGCAGCCGGTGCACTACAGGGGCATGTTTGGCAGTCAGTCGTTGGCGGCGTCTAAGCTCTCGGTCACGTTTGTGTGTGAAGCGGCACTAAATAATAACATTGCTGAAAATCTGGAATTAAAACGTGAGCTTGTCGCCTGCAAAAACACTCGCACGATTTCTAAAAGTGATATGAAACTCAACGATTGGCAACCAAATATTGAAGTCGATCCACAAACATACGAAGTAAAAGCCGACGGTGTATTGCTTACCTGTGAGCCGGCCGAGTCTTTGCCGTTAGCGCGTTTGTATAATTTATTTTAGTTGGAAATTTTATGTTAGAAATATACGAACGTTTAGGCGTTCACTGTCATGAATCCGTCGACGTTACTTTATCGTTGACTCATGAGCAAAGAGACAAAGGCCGGTTAAAAGCGTTTGCCGAAGACGGAACCGAGGTACGAATTTTTTTAGATCGCGGAAAAGCATTGCAAGTTGGTGAATATCTAAAAAGTCAGTGCGGAAAAATCGTGGTTGTTCAGGGCGCACCTGAAAACGTTGTTTTGGCAACCTGTGACGATTGGTCAATATTTTCTGCGGCTTGTTATCATCTTGGCAACCGACACGTGAAAATCCAAATTGGTGAGCGCTGGTTACGAATTACTCCTGATCATGTATTAGAAGAAATGTTGCAGCAATTAGGCTTGCACACTCAACAAGAGATCGCAGTTTTTATTCCTGAATCGGGTGCTTATGGTCATGGCCATCACCATCACTGATTTGAGTTTATTGAAATTACTGCAATTGTGTAGCGTAAATTTACCCGTTGGTGGCTTTGCTTTCTCTCAGGGGTTAGAAACTGCGTGTGAAATAAATTGGGTGGCCAATTCTACAGACACAAAAACCTGGATAGAAACACAAATTGCACACTCTTTAGAGAAATTAGATTTCCCGTGTTTTATTCGCGCTTTTCATGCGGCCGAAAACCAAGACAATGATGAATTAAATTATTGGAATCGATATTTACTGGCCAGTCGAGAAACTCATGAGCTGTATGTTGCTGATACAGCAATGGGCGCGGCGTTAAAACGCCTGTTAAAAAGTTTGGATATCTCAATACCCATATCTGGAGATATCTCATTCTGTGTGCTATTCGCTTACGTTTGTGCCCATTGGAATATTGAACAACAAGCTGCGGTTATGGGTTTTGGTTGGACTTGGTTGGAAAATCAAATTGCGGCGGCCATTAAATTGGTGCCGTTAGGCCAAACTGTTGCCCAGCAATTATTGCTGGAATTACAACCGATGTTAGCCGCGTCGGTTAATGAATCGCTATTAATTCAAGACGATGATATTGGTGGAAACTTACCGGGACTTTCTCTCGCGAGCAGTTTGCATGAAACACAGTACTCACGTTTATTTAGAAGCTGAGACTGCTAATTTAATTGATAGATTTGAAAAGATAAGATTGTATTCAGTATGAAAAAACAAACATTACGAGTAGGCGTAGGTGGTCCGGTAGGTTCTGGTAAAACAGCACTTTTAAGGGCTTTGTGTAATGCATTGCGTGATCGCTTTGATATTGCGGTTGTGACCAACGACATCTACACCAAAGAAGACGCTAATTTTTTAACCAAACACGAAGCGTTAACCGCAGATCGAATTATTGGTGTTGAAACCGGCGGTTGTCCACACACGGCCATTCGTGAAGACGCATCCATGAATCTCGCCGCCATCGACGATCTTATCGATAAACACGGTGATCTCGACGTGGTTTTCGTCGAGAGTGGGGGTGATAATCTCAGTGCTACTTTTAGCCCTGAATTATCCGATCTAACCATTTACGTTATCGACGTTTCCGCAGGCGATAAGATTCCACGTAAAGGCGGGCCAGGCATTACCAAGTCGGATTTATTAATTATCAATAAAACCGACTTAGCACCGCTGGTGGGCGCTTCGCTTGAGGTTATGGATCGCGATGCAAAAGCTCAACGCGGCGAACGCCCGTTCTTGTTCACCAACCTAAAAGCTGAGCAGGGTTTACAGGAAATCATTGATTTTATTATCGATGCTGGGATGTTGACTGAAAAGACCAAGTAATTTAGTTTTTATATAATTCGGACCACTAAATTATTATTAACACGGTACAAGGATTATTTTAAATGAGTGCAGTTATAAAATCGCTTTTTTATAAAGTAAAAAGCCAGTTTGCGTTGTGTTTGATAAGTTTGTTTCCAGCGGTTGCTCTGGCCCATCCTGGACACAGCAGCGAAGGAAGCCTGATGCATGCCGCTGAGCACGGCATTTGGTTGACCTTAGCATTTGCCGTGTTTGCTATTTTGTACAGTGTGACTTTACTTGTAAAAAGTCGGCTAAATAAACGCGTTAAACACTCTGAAGTGTAATATTGCTTTGGAACAGTAAAAACTCAATTGTTGGGTTTTTACTGTTCGATGCCTGTTTATGTAATGTTATTCAAATTGTAGGCATTGTTGGAATGCCTTAAGATATCCAACTCAATACTTTTCTCCATGCGGGTAATTTAAATTCTTTAGGAGAAGTTTCAGGTTTTTCCCAAAGGCCGACAATTTGTGTGGGCACTTCAAAAGTACTTTTAGAGTTAATGTTAGATAACATAATAACTTGCAATTGGTTATCGATAGGTTGCCAATGAATATCTGCGGTAAAATATAAATTAGAACCGTTGTGATATAGCTCAGTCTCACTGCTAGAGTTTCGAACTACCCATCCATAACCGTAATAATTATTACTTTTATGAGACATCTGCACATACGGCGTTTTCAATTGAGTTATTAATTCTGGTGTTAAAACGCGCTCTTGTGCTATTGCATTTAACCATTTGTGCATGTCTGTCACGGTTGAGTAGATTCCCGCAGCACCTTTCACCTGCCACGGTACTTTATTTCTCTTTTGGTAGTGAGGAATATACGTTTCTCCCGGTATAGTTCCTAAACGATAGCTTTTGGGATAGAGCGAAGCATCCCAATTAGGCAGTAGATATCCGGTTTGGGTCATTCCTAAAGGCGTAAAGAATACTCGTGCCAAAAACACTTCATAGTTTTCGTTAGTTACCAATTCTATAATTCTGCTTAATATTGAATATCCTGTATTGGAGTACTCAAATTTTTTACCCGATGTAAATTGTTCGTCAAGTGAAAAGACTTTATCAAAATAAGTATTGGTCTCGATATGCTTATAGAAATCTTTTCTATTATCGTAGGGATAATCGGTTATTCCAGATGTGTGTGTAAGTAATTGGTGTATTGTTATCTCTTTTTTGTTGTAAGGAAGATTGTCGAAAAATTTCGATAATGTATCTTCCGTTGATATTTTTCCTTCTTTGACTAAATGGAGAATGCCTGCTGCGGTAAATTGTTTGGTTAAAGATCCAATGTCGTACACCATGTCGGTGGTTGCAGGTATTTCGTTCTTCTTATCTGCTAACCCATACCCCCTGTTGAGGATAATGTTTCCTTTGTAGGAAACAAGCACTGCACCGGAAAATCCATTCACTTCACTCTTTGATAGATAGTTGTCTATTTTATTGATGCGAGAGTTTACCTCATAAGAAGACAATGTTTTTGCTTCTGCAGTTGCAAAGCAAAAAGTGCTTGCCAGCAAATATATAATTAATTTTGTTGAGTGAAAGAGTTTGGCGTTCTTACACATAATATTCTCCAATAAATGCTGTTTGTATGAAGCTATGAACTTAAATTCAACTAAATCTACAGGCCGTTTTTCAGGCGTGATTGTTCGCAGGAATTACTTAATTCCTGTTGCTGCTTGGCTGAAATATCTATTAAATTTTTCTTTGTGCGATGTGGAAAATTTTGATTTTTATAAAATTATTTTTTGAAAAAATGATCGCTGAATCTGTAAAGTGTTAAATCTTGAACGCATCAAGCTTATTTAACTCAATGGCAGAAAATTCAGTTTATATGATCTCTTTGATGGGTTCTGATATGGAAAGGTTTACTGCCTTATAAATTTTATGTGATTTTTTAGAAAGTAAACTTAGTTTATTGATTAGAGGGGAGATAAAGAAGGAGTGTTTGTGAAGAGGTTAAAGCTAGCTATATAAAATAGCTAGCTTTATATCTAACTTAGCAATCTAAACTTTTGTTAATCTAAGTTATTAACAGCCTAGGTCGTTACGCAAGAAACCTGTGCGTCGTTCAACAGTAGATGCGCCGCTCAGATTCGGGAAAAGGTTTAATCCTGCACGTGCTTCAACTTCGTCGATGGTCACTTGGTGGAAACAGAAGTTAGAGCTGCGTGGTGTGGTTTGTTCCATGATGAACGCTGCAGTTTGGATATTGCCGTTTACGTTGGTGTAAATCACTTTCCAGTAACCACTTGGTACGGTGTGACGTTCGTTGGCTCCTGGAAGCTCAGCGAAGAAGAATTCATACAAAGGACCGGTTTGTACGAAAACTTCGTTAAAGCCGCCGCCTTGTACAAGACCGCGAACACGACTTTCTAAAATGTTCCAAGGACCTTGGTTCAGACCAGAAGCTTGCGGTGTGATGTTCGATAAGTAGTTTAACGCTTGGAAATCAGAAAACGCGCCTAAAGATGCTAAAGGAGCTTGGTGACCGCGGTCAGTGCCGATTTGCGCGTGAGCGCCAGTGTAATCGTCTGGCTCAAGAGTACGGCTTGAGAACAATAGTGGGTCGGCACGGAAGTTACGTGAGCGACCGCCTTGAATTGTGTCTGGAGCAATACGGTAAGCAACCCAATCTGCGAATTTGGTGGTTGCGTTGTTGCTCAAGGTGTAAGGCGCACGAAATACGACGAAGTTAGAACTGGGTGTGCCTGATGGGCAAGAGTGTGGGCAGTGGCTGGAGTTTACTGCGAACACAGAAAATGAGGTTAATACAAGAGATACTGCAAGAAAAAACTTTCTCATTAAGATTACCCTAATAAAGTGTTAAAGGAGGGTAAACTTTCGCATTAAATAGTTAATACTGTCTTCACAGATTTATGAAAAATATATTAATCATTCCATATATGTGACGCGTTTATCATTATTGACTGTTTGTTCAAGAAATTCATATTATGAATATAAAAGTATGGTTTAGATGTTAATAAATTATATTTCCTGACGTTAAAGAATTAACTTAATTAAATTGGTTGCCAGTTTTTTGTGGAGAAATAAAAAGAGTGGTAGTCGTATAAAACCTGAAACATTAATGATGTATTGATCAGGTTTTTGTCAGGCAGGCGTACGTTAATTGGGTGTACGTTCGTTAATGAAAGTAACGGTTTGAAATTTTTAACTGTATTTTTAAGAGTGAACAAACACGATTAATGTTTGTTCGTGATACGACTGTTTTTAAAATCTAAGTGAATTTTAACGCAAACAATGAGAGACCAATAATCGGTGAGACTTCATTAAGGTTTTTGCCAGATTGGGTTCTTTATTGACGATGGCATCAATAACTTTTTGTTGGCTGTTTTTTAGATCGTGAATATTTTTTTGCAGACGCTCTAAGCGGTCGGAATCGCGAGTAGCCAGTTTACTGATTTCAGCCAGAATACTCATATACATCGCTAAAATTGGGTTGCAGGAGAATTCACAAAGCGTTGCGTGAAGCTCCAAACTTGTGGCAATGTATTCCTCAGCACTGGTTCTATTGCAGTTTTCCAGTAATGTTTTGAGTGTAATAATTTGGTCGCAAGAAATTTTTTCTGCAGCCAGCTCAGCAGATTTAATTTCGATAATTTTTCTCGATTCGTCAAATTTTTCGAAGCCAAAATTAGCGTGGAATAAATACACAACAGCAACAGGAATTAAAGACGCTGGGTTGGGTTGGCTAACCATTAGCCCGCCACTGCGGCCTTTTTTCTGTTCCACTAAGCCAATAATTTCCAGTTGGCGAATCGCTTCTCTGAATACAGCTCTCGATACTTTATAGCGTTCCAGTAAATCGGGTTCTAACCCTATTTTGGTTCCAGGTTGGAGTTGGTTCTCTACAATGTGACGATGAATTTTATAGACGAGTATTTGTGCTTTTTTAGGGGAGGAATTTTCTAGCCAGTTAGGGAATTCTTTTTCGCAAACTGTTTTACTGAGTGTTTCTTGATACTGCTTTTCTAATAAATCTAAATAACTATTAATCTCGAATTTTGATTTTATACTTTCACCTAAAACCGCGAGATCGATACAGTTAAACAGTAATTGTATGCTGGGTGCATTGAAGGCAGTACTTTCATCCGTTGACGTGTAGGCGTTATTAATAACGTCCATGATGGGTGTTAGAAATAATCCGATTGCCGGGTTGCGAGTGTATTTGATGAGTTGAATTAACAACTTTTTAAAAAACTTCAGCGAATCGTTTTCTGATGATTGTTGATCTTTCCACGACGTTTTTAAGGTCAGTAGGCTGATTCTGATTTGCTCGTGCTCGGGAGTGGTGAGCAAGTCGATACCGTATTCGGTGAATGCTTTAATGACGGCAATCAAATCTGAAACCGATGTGTTCGACAGAAACAGATAATCGCGGATTATGTTGGAAATGGTTTCTGGATTTAAATTGCCAACTCGTAAACCACCGCCAGAGCCTCTCACTGAGGTTGCCAACCCTTGCCACTCAAGAATTCTTACCGCTTCGCGGAAAGGGTCTCGGCTGATTCCGTACTGAGCTAACAATTCCGGCTCTCGTCCAAACAAAACGCCAGGGCTTAGGTTTTGGTCAATGATGTCCTTGGCAATGCGGTTTGCCAATAAAAAGCCTGTTTTAGCGCATTGAGTGGATTTGTTCGCCATCGGGGAAGCTCTAGTAAATTAAGGTTATCCGTCTTTCGACTATTCTACGCTAATTTTATTCGATAATTGTAGGAAAAAGTGTTTTTTTATAACTCTTATGACGGAATAGTGATGTTTGTATTATACGTAGAGCGATTTCTATAAGATTTAATTTTTAATCGTATTTGTATGAAATTATCTTTTTCCAGGAAAAAGGGAACGGCTGCTGTATCTCAAGTGCTTAATTTGTAGAGTGTTTTCAGACCGTGCGCCGACATGTGTTTCTGAACAGCGCGGTAATTTAATGCTGAAAGAGGAAATAGGGGAGTAGAAACCGCTAGTGATCGAGCAGAAGCGAGAAGCCTTCTGCCCGTGGGAAAGAGATAGATGGTCAGCTTGCTGATTTGAAGCTACTTACCTGTGTATGATCAGGTAACGTGTGATCAGGCAAGGTGTGCTTCGTGTGGTTGATTGATTCTCGGCTCTTTACCAAGCTGAGCCAAACGTTTATCGACCGCTCTTAAGATGAGTCGGCGACTGATAACTCCGGTTAGTTTTCCTTCGGCACTGAGCACCGGATACACTTTAGGTTTGTTTTGCAGCATTTGCTGCGCGAGGCTTAACAGATCGTCGTCTTCTCTGACGCTCAGAACCTCTGTTCTCATAATATCTCTTACCTGAGCAACACGTTGATTGTAATAGATGACTTGAATAGCTGAGCCCAAACAATCTTGTTCAGAGATCCATCCGATAACTTCTCCAGTGTTGGAGACTACCGGCCCACCAATAACTTCATGCTTGATCAGTTCCTTAACGGAGTCTATGACAAGGTCTTCTTCATGAAACTTCACGAAATCGGTGGTCATGTAATCTGAAACTTTAAGTGATTCCATAATAGGTTCCTGCCTCTTTTGTGTATTGGATCGAGAAAGCCCATTGCTTGTTCCTAACCAACATCACTGAACAACCTAGAATTCGGCTTTTCGATAACTGCGTTGTTAATCAGTCTTGTTCAATATTAGATCTTGTGCCAGTTTTTTGGATATCAAGGCTGTTAGTTTTCACGAAATTCTCCAATGACAACCTTCACCCAATGCTATAGACCACATGTGAGCGGTTTAATTTTAAGTGAGCGGTTGGCACTTTGTCGCCTAAATACTCTATCCACACGAATTGGAAGCCGTTTGATCTTGAGCAGCTTGATTGCACTTGGGCGTGAAAGGTTAGGACTGGTTGCTTCCAAAATTAAGTTTGGGAGGCTGATTGTGGCGGCTGATTTGTAAAACTTAGGCGTGAGCTCTCTGGAAATTCTAATTTTATTAGAATTAGTTTTTATAGGTTTTAAGAAATTTTGCCTATCTAGGAATAAAGTGAATTGTGGTGAATATTTATTCTTTTAGATTTTGTGATATTTGATTTTTTATATTTGAATGATTGACTGAAATAATCTCTCACTATCCTATACGGCCGGCTTTGCTAGAGCGTCAATTCAATGCAGTGTGTAAGTGTTTGCACACGCCATGTCAATTGAAAATATTGATGTTTATAACCTAGATCTCATTTTATTAGTTGCTTATGAATAATAATGTGTTTTCAACGAAACCGAATATATTCGTCAATGTCAGACTGCCCGGATTGAATAATATGGATTGTTTTGCGAACAAAAAATAATCACTGAATTTTGTGTGATTATTTTGTGACATATTAGCTTTATAACTCATATGTAATGGGTACGATATGCCAGTTTGTAATTTGCCGATCAATGCTATAAAACATAGCTAGCATCGCACCGACTCGGCAATTTGATTATTGAATTCATCGACGTTGATTGACCTTTTGGTTCAATTTTTCAGTCGTTCATAGAGCTTCGAGAGGACAATCCTCGTTAGCCTGTGGATTTGAATGCCACATCCCACTGACTTGCCGTTTGCTTAAGCAAACACCGTTATTTTGGGATGCACAGTTAAGCGTGTTTTTAGTATCAGGATCGATGAACTAATGACATTTTATTATCGATTATTTGATGCAGGCTAACTTTTGGTTCGTGCAAATAATCAAAACGTGTTGGTTGTTCAACTGGGGAATAGACCCAGTCCACATAAATAGACATTGGCATCTAAACGTACCAATTAAGAAAAAGCCCTCGTTTATAATGGTTTTATTGGTTACATGCCGTAGCTTGTGGCATGTTTAGGTGATTCTCACAAATTTTATGATTGGAAGTTATTAAAATGAACGCGAAGTATATTGCAGGATGCGCAGGTATTTTTTTGTTTGCGTTGCAAGGCGCGTCAGCCCAATTTCTTAACCAGTCCACCACGCCTGGTGAGTTGATTAGTAAATCCCATCCTGAACTTGGTCGTTTAACCACGATTGAAGTCCTCGGTGACTACATTATTGCAATTCCGGAAATCCCATCGTCTACGGCTGAGGGCGATTTTATTGTTCGAGCATTGGATATTTCGGATCCAGCAAACCCCGTAACCGTCCAGACTTTTGGTCGCACCGCCCAACCCATTCTTGCTCACGGTACCTACAAACGTGGCAACGAGGTTTACCTTGGCGGTTTTCCAAATGACGCAGTTCGTTTGGAAGAAGACGGCTCTCTAACCCACACGCGTTGGTCTGGTCCAGATGCCCACTTTAATAAGAGTGGTATGATGCACCCTTGGGCGGCTCGTCACTGGTGGAGCTACGGTAACGTAACTGGTTTGTCTTGGTTGCAATTAGATGGCGAAGTTACCGCTGAGTGGGATCACCTCGGTATGACGGGTGTTATTGGTTTCCCGGCGTTCATGGGTAACTTAATGCTCTACGCCTCTGACCAATCTTTCTCTGGTATGGCTGCTTATGATGTCAGCGATCCTACCAACCCAGTTTTACTCGACGTTTTAAAACTGCCTGAAATTCACCCAACGTTAACTCGTCGCCGCTTTATCAATGGTGCGGCCACAGATGTACCTATTCAGTACGGTCTTGGCGGTTATTGGAGTGAAATTTACGGCCACTATATGGTCTTTGCTCGTCGACTTGAGAACCCAGGAATTCAAATCGTTGATTTCTCTGATCCGACTAACCTGCGAGTTCACTGCGAAATTTTATATCGAGACCCATCGTTAGGTTTGGATCTCGATTTCACCACGGGTCCGACTTACCTTGGCTTCCAAGACGAATATGTCTTCTCGGAGCAGCTTAAAGTCAATATTGAAACCTGTGAAGTAGAGCTTCACTTAGACGAAGTTGAAGCCGAAATTGAAACCAGCCAATACAGCCGACCTATCGGTAACTTATTATTGACCGGTGGTGGTCATAACTTCTTGATTGAAGGCCAGGGCATCGCTTCTGGTGGTCTCGGTATTTGGGGACACCAAGCTGAGCCAGACCGTCGTGCACCGTTTGTTGCGTACCACATTCCGCAAGCTGATCAAACCAATTACCCGTTGATGGCTCCGATTTCATTCATGATTCCGGAAACATTGCGTACTGAAAATATCGTTATTGGTGAGAACATTAAAGTATCTGAGGTCGGTGGCGAAGATGTGCCGATCGATTACTTACTCTCACATACCGGTGTTCTTACTGTTGATCCTCTTGAGAATTTAAAACCTTCAACCACTTATGAAGTAACGCTTGTAGGTCTTGAAGATGCTGTTCATAACGTTATGGACGAGTTCACCTTCCGATTCTCAACCGGTGATGAAGTGGTTCGATCTGTACCACAAGTTCGAGCAGTGAATGTATCACCTCGCTCCACCGTTATTCTGAATGAAGCCGTTACCGTTTCATTGTTGGCCATCGACGCCGACGGTGATCCGCTAGAGTATCGTTTCCGCCGCTCAGCCGGTGAAGCTTATTCCGATTGGAGTTCTTCAAATACCGCAACCTTCTCATACGATGAAGCCGGTACTTACCAAGTAACCATTCAGGTTCGAGATACTCCGTCAAACAACGTTGTTACTTCGGTTGCCAACATCGCTGTCGTTGAAACCCTAGCGGTTAGCGAAAGCAGCTTGAAATCAGGGCCGATGGCACTGACCCAAGACGGTGAAAGCGTTTGGGTTGCAAACCCGGATAACAACACAGTTTCTCAGTTATCTGTCACCAATCATCAGAAAACTTCGGTTGGTGGAACCGGCGAAATCTTTGTCGGTGAAGATCCAAGAAGTGTCGCCGTTGATAGTAACGATAACGTTTGGGTAACTCTTCACGACGAAGACGCTATCGCGATTCTCGACTCTGCGGGCAACCGTATTGAGACAATAGAAACCGGTTACGGTAGTGCGCCAGTTGGAATAGTGATGAACCGTGAAGGCACATTTGCTTACGTGTCTTTGTACAATTCCGGTGAAGTTATTCAGATTGATACCGCCACTATGACGGTCTTGCCGCAACGCGCTCAAAACCTACCAACGGTGAAAGCGTTAGCGTTGACCAACGACGGTAATCAATTATTGGCGACACGCTTTATTTCTGATCAGAACTGGGGTGAGGTGTGGTTGATTAACACCACAACCATGACGGTCAGCCGTGTTATTAAGTTGGATCAAAGCCTTGAGCCTGACGACATCGATAACGGTCGCGGTGTTCCTAACCAAATTGCTAGCGTCATTATCGATGCCGACGACAAGTACGCTTACGTTGTTGGTAAGAAAGACAATACTGCCGGCGGTTTTGTTAATGAAAACGTTGATCTTGATGATGACAACACAGTTCGAACGTTTGCCGCTCAAATCGACTTACTTTCTGGTCTTGAGTTACGCGAGCGACGAATCGATTTCGATAACGCCGACTCACCAAGCTCTCTTGCTCTGTTAAACAATGGTGCTTTCCTTCTCGCTGGTCTACAGGGAACCAACCAAGTATTTGTTATCAACCGCGATGTTGATAACGGTAACCTGGGTTCTGCTGCGAGCCGAATTGCCACCGGTCTTGCACCGCAAGGTTTGTTGTTCGACAGTTTCAGCGAACAATTAATGGTGAAAAACCTTACCGATCGCACAGTTTCCTTTGTTGATCTGAGTGATTTCTTGTTGGGTAGTATCGTTAACCCAGACATCGAAACTGTATCGACCGTAGAAAATGAGCTTCTTTCTGACGAAGTCTTGTTAGGTAAGCAGATCTTCTACAACGCGGTATTAGGGTTGGACAGCGAAACTGCTGAAAACCGTGCGCTCACCAGTGCTGAAGGTTATTTAAGTTGTGCAACTTGTCACTTGGATGGCGACTCAGATGCTCGTGTTTGGGACTTTACCGGTCGCGGTGAAGGCTTGCGTAACAACATCACTCTGAACGGACGTATGGGAACTCGCTTCGGCTTTGTTCACTGGTCAGGAAACTTCGATGAAATTCACGACTTCGAAATCGATATTCGTGAACGCTTCCGAGGTCGTGGCTTGATGACTGATCAACAGTACACCGATACTGGTGGCGCTGATCCGTTGGCAAGTCCCAAGGCTGGTGTTAACCCACAGCTAGATGCACTGGTTGCTTACGTGAATAGCCTTGGTCAATCCTCTATTGCACGCAGTCCTTTCCGTGAAGATAACGGCGAATTAACAGAAGCTGGTCAACGTGGTTTTGAAGTGTTCACTGAAGCCGGTTGTGTTAATTGCCACACAACCTTAGAGGACAGTGGTAGCTTCACTATGGTGGGTGCTTTCACTGACGGAGCTATCCGTGACATCGGAACCACACGAAGCTACTCAGGCTCTCGTTTGAACGCTGAATTGCCAGGATTGAAAACACCGTCGCTTCTGGGTGTATTCCACTCGGCTCCTTATCTACACGATGGTAGTGCAGAAACTCTAGAAGACGTATTTACCACTGTTGGGGGTGAGGTATTCCAAGCGGAAACTGCGTCTATCTCTGGTGATGCAGCGGTTGTTGAACCTGAAGCATTCTCTTACTTAAGAGGCGGTGCAGGTGTTCGCATCGGTGCTTCAAGCTCTGTTGAGTTCTCCGATGTAACTAACTCAGCGTTCGAAGGTTATGTTCGTGTTCGCTACGGTTCTCTGAATGAGCCAGCATCTATGATGCTCACCATTGGCGATCAAGAATACGTTCGTGAGCTGGAAGTTTTACCAACTGTTGGTGGTGAAGATGTTAACTTCCGTGAGCTGACCTTTGCAGTCTCAGTTCCAGCGGGAACCTCTGATGCAGCCGTTACGATTGAATCTGAAAGCAATACTGCGACTGTAGTAATCGACGATATCACTGTCTCTACACCAGAGTCTCTTGCTCGAAATGCTCCTCACCAAGCGTTTAATTCATTAACCGTAGGTGATAAAGAAGACTTGTTGGAATTCTTATCTCAGATTGACGGTAACAATGCTCCTGCTGATGACGCAGAATTGAATATTGTTACTACAATCGTAGAGTCTACTGAAAATCCAAACGCTGGTGGTTCAAGTGGTAGCAGTTCTGGTGGTCAAACACCAGAAGAAGAAACAGGTAATGATCCAGTGGTAACCACACCGGAAGAAACTGTTAACTCTACTGATCCTGTCACTAGCAGTAGCGGTGGTGGTTCTGGTTCATCCGGTCCATTGGCCTTGTTGCTACTACCTTTACTGTGGAGAGTTAGGAAGAAGCTCGCGCAAAAGCTGAATTAATGGCTCGCCTATTAATTAACTAATTCCCAGTAAACTAAAAAGCCCCGAGATATCGGGGCTTTTTTTATTCATTTTTTCGTTGCTCACACTATTTACATCTAACCACAGGATTTATTTACCAAAGCCAAGCAGCTCCTCTTACACCAGAAGAATCCCCATGTTTGGCGGGCCTTATCGGTGTGCTAAATTCATTGCCAAGAACGTGTTTTTCGACATCTATTGGCAGTGTATCGTACAGCTTTGTGATGTTAGACATTCCGCCACCGAGCACAAAAACGTCTGGGTCGATGATGTTGGCAACCATTGCAATCGCTTTTGCTAAACGTTGTTGGTAGCGATGAAAAGCATCTACGGCATCGTGATTGCCGTCATCCATCTCGGCAATGATTTCTTCGCTTCTCAATCTTCGTTGAGTGTGCTGATAAAAGTCGTTTTGAAATCCAGTTCCAGATAAGAATGTTTCAATGCAACCGTTTTGTTTGCAATAACAAAGTGGGCCTGGATATTCTTCTTTTGTCATCCAAGGCAGTGTTGTGTGCCCCCATTCTCCACCAATGCGATTTAGTCCCTCGTGAAGCTTGCCATCAATCGCTAAACCTCCACCAACGCCTGTTCCAAGAATCATGGCAAAAACGATCGATTTATTGTTACCGGCGCCATCGGTACTTTCTGATATGGCTAAACAGTTGGCATCGTTAGCGAAACGAAGTGGCCTATTGAGTAATTTTGATAAATCCTCGTTCAACAATTTGCCATTGAGCCAAGTTGAGTTGGCATTCCTGATACGACCATGTTTGGGAGAAAATGAGCCGGGCATACAGATGCCGACCGAACCCTGTAAGCCGAGCGTATCTTCAATCTCCAGCACCGCTGTAGTGATGGCTTCAAGTGTTTTTTGGTAGTTTCCGACGGGTGTAGATTGGCGTTTGCGAATGAGCTCTTGATGATTGTCGTCAAGAGCAATGGCTTCTATTTTAGTGCCTCCAAGATCGACTCCAATTTTCATGTGAATCTCCGAACTTGAATTAACGAATCAGCTTAAGTTTTTTCTTATTTTAAAAGCGGCTGATTTTGAATGGTGTGATTTTTCGTTATTGATGGGGCAACGGTTTCTCATGATATCGCCAAATGACTTAATAAATAAAACCTCAAATTCTAAGTGTCTATAACTTTGCTCTATAATTTGGGAAAATGCCCGCCCAATTAGCCGTCGATTTATTAAAACCAAAAAAACTCATGCCTATTAAAGCTCCTCATCTCTTTTCTTATCCTAAATATTGGGCCGAATGTTTCGGTACCGCGCCGTTTTTACCGACTTCTCGGGAGGAAATGGACCAATTAGGGTGGGATAGCTGCGACATTATCATCGTGACAGGTGATGCTTACGTCGATCATCCTTCATTTGGTATGGCAATTATGGGGCGTTTATTGGAAGCCCAAGGTTTTAGAGTCGGTATTATTAGTCAGCCTGATTGGCGAGACCCACAAGCGTTCTCGGTACTTGGCAAGCCGAATTTGTATTTTGGCGTAACCGCCGGAAACATGGATTCGTTGATCAATGGTTACACCGCCGATTTACGCAAACGCAGTGATGACGCCTACACACCTGCTGGCGAAGCGGGCAAGCGTCCGGATCGGGCGGTGATTGTCTACAGTCAGTGCTGTCGTGCGTTGTGGAAAGATGTTCCCATCGTGATTGGCGGCATTGAGGCAAGCTTGAGGCGTATTGCTCAGTACGATTATTGGAGCAACGCGGTTCGCCGTTCTGTGCTGATTGACGCTGCCGCCGATATTTTACTTTACGGTAATGCGGAGCGAGCCATTGTCGAACTCAGTCATCGATTGGCCAATGGCGAAAGCGTTTCACAGATCAATAATCTTCGCGGCACCACCATTGTTGTTGACCACACGCCGTTAGGTTTTACGGAGTTGGATTCTTCTCGCGTTGATTGGCCAGGGAAAATCGACAATATTCCAAGCCCATACGAAACTACCCACAATAATCAAAATGTCGACGCCGACGGCAATGTTGTTGATAAAGCCGAACCTGAACAGCAACCTCAGCGTGATGATGTTGTACGTATTGTGCCAATGCCGCTGCGCCGCTACGAAGAAAAAGTGCCTGCAGATAAAACCTGCATACGTTTACCGAGTTTTGAAAAAGTCAGTAAAGATCCGGTGTTGTATGCACATGCTTCACGCGTGCTACACCAAGAATCGAATCCTCATAACGCACGCGCGCTGATTCAAAAACACGGTACAAAACAGGTTTGGGTTAACCCGCCGCCGATTCCATTGGAAACCGAAGAAATGGATGCGGTTTTCGATTTACCGTACGCGAGAATCCCGCACCCGAAATATGAAGGGGTAAGAATTCCGGCTTATGACATGATTAAAACGTCCGTCAATATTATGCGCGGATGCTTCGGCGGTTGCACATTCTGTTCGATTACCGAGCACGAAGGTCGAATCATACAAAGTCGTTCTCACGAGTCGATCTTAAAAGAAATTGAAGAAATTCGAGACAGAGTACCTGGCTTTACCGGAACCATTTCCGATTTGGGCGGGCCGACCTCGAATATGTACAAACTTAATTGTAAAGATCCTGATATTCAATCCAATTGCAGAAAGCTCAGTTGTGTTTACCCAGAAATTTGTCCTAACCTAAAAACCGATCATTCGGAAACCACGCAGTTGTACCGAAAAGCGCGAGCGATTGACGGTGTTCACACAATTGCGATTGCCTCGGGTCTTCGTTATGACTTGGCGGTTGAAGATCCCGAATACGTGAAAGAATTGGTGACCCATCACGTAGGCGGTTATCTAAAAATTGCACCTGAGCACAGCGAAAAAAATACGCTCAGCAAAATGATGAAGCCAGGAATGGGCACCTATAATCGCTTCGAAAAAATGTTCTACAAGTACTCTAAAGAAGCAGGTAAAAAACAGTACTTAGTTCCATACTTTATTGCTGCTCACCCAGGCTGCGAAGATGAAGATATGATGAATCTCGCGCTGTGGTTGAAAAAACACAATTTCGAAGTCGACCAAGTACAAACGTTTTATCCATCGCCGATGTCACTTGCGACGGCGATGTATTACTCGGGTCGCAATCCACTAAAACGCATTACCTACAAATCTGAAAAAATTTACAGTCCGAAAGCGTTGGATGAACGCCGAATTCAAAAAGCGTTTTTGCGTTACCACGATCCAGCCAACTGGGCCAAATTGCGAGAAAGCCTCCGAGAAATTGGCCGAGAAGATTTAATTGGTGTTGGTGATAACAAGCTGGTTCCGGCAGAGCATGAAGAATACCGTGTGAGACGAGGAATAAAACCTCGGCCTGCGCGCGGGGATAAGCGTCAGCAGGGGTTAGCCGGAAAGAATAAGCCTCGTGCTGGAGCCAAACGAAGTTCCGGTCGGTCAAGCAACAACAGAAGTGGTCGCAGACCAAACGGTCGTCGTTAATCGCGTTATACGCTCCTTAGTGTTGTTATTTTCATTGAAGCTAACTTAATTATCGTCATTGAGTTAGCTTTTCTTTTTCTGGATCTCTCTTCTTTTTGTTCTCTGCTGTTCGATTAGCTTTTATTGTTCTCTTAGTGTTTCATTGATAATCGGTGAAAGTGACAAACGTTATTTTCGTCTCACTATTTTCGTCTCACTATTTTCGTCTCGCTTTTGTTTTTGTCGTTATCCGTTACTCAGTCTTGACGATAGCGTTTATCGCCGATTCATATTTTTATATTTATCGTGTGTTTGTATTATTATTAATATCAGTTGGACCGATTTACTACAAAACAGGCTCTACAGCGTTTCACGCCATCGACAGCATTCGAGAGATATATGAACAGCGAACATACGTCGGACAAGCATACATTCCTCATTTTATTGATTGCCCTCGGCACACTTGCGGGTATGGGGGCGACAGATCTGATTTTACCAGCAATTCCCAGTTTGCCAGATGTTCTTGACGGAACCCCAAGTCAAGCGCAAGGGGTGCTTGCCACCTATGTTTTAGGGGCCGGAATTGGGTTGATTATTTTTGGTGAGCTTGGCGCGCGATTTAAAATCATTCATTTATTGATTATGGCCTTGGTCTTTTTTTCCATTCTTTCATTGGCCGCCACATTTGTGACGTCTTTAACTCAGCTTTCGGTGATTCGCTTTCTTCAAGGAATTTTTGCATCGGCCGCTGCTGTGTATGCGCCTGTGATGATAAAAAGTGTTTTTGCCAATGACCGAGCTGTGATCGTAATTGGACGAATCAGCAGTCTTGAAGCCATGGCACCAGCAATTGCGCCAATATTTGGTGCAATACTGTTAAATTCATTTGGCTGGCGTTCCTCGTTCTATGTGATTGCCGTGATCGGGTTGTTACTCAGTATTACCTGGATGTTACAAGGTGCACTCAAAGAAAAGTTTGGCATCATTAAACCTGCGCAAGAAGGCTATGCAAGCTTGATTAAAAAGCCCGATTTTATGCGCTATTTATTAAGCCATGCGTTTACCTTGGGGGCATTACTCACGGTTGTATTGTCTGCGCCTAAAATCATAACCGGCAGTTTAAATGGCGAACTTCATGATTTTATCGTCATGCAAATTCTGGGAATCAGCTTATTCGTTATCGCTGCCAATATGACGCCCGTGTTCAATCGTTGGTGGGGCGATGAGAACTCCATTGTCATCGGTTCTGTGCTCACCGCTGTTGGTTGTTTGGCTCTATTGTTTGTTGCCTACTTACAATTGAATTCCATTGTCTTGTTATGGTTGTGTTTTATGATCATTAATTTGGGGGTGGGTATTCGAGGGCCTGTGGGGTTTTACAAAACCCTAGTGGCTGCCGGAGAAAACGATTCCAGAGGCAGCGCCTTGTTAATTTTGTTCATTATGTTGTTTACCGCAATTGGAACGGCAACGGTGGCTCCGTTTATCAATGCGGGCTTGATGCCTTTAAGCGTGGTGGTTGTTTCTTCCTCAATATTATCGGTTTTTATACTGCTGTTTCCGGTATCACGCCCAGTTAAAGAAAATCTCGATTAACCAAGGGAGTTTTACCGTTTAAGGCGCACTTCGATCTACCTTCGATTCATTTCTACTGTGCGATTGTTGGTATAATCGCAATTTACCGATCTTATGGCCGTCAAAATTCTGCTCAGTCGGTAAGTTGTGTCTTTATATATGCCGTCCCTAAAGTGATACTCAATTGATTTGGGGAGAACGGATAAATACGGGTTTGGATTTAAAGTGTTGTGAATACGTTTGTGGTTTTATTATGAATGCAGAAGAAAAAGTAGAGTTACACAGCGAATCTCGAATATCCCCAAAAGAAATCGTCACCTTAGTGTTGGTCGCGGCACCATTTTCATGGTTGGTGAATGAAATCTTTAGGACTGTGGTGCCGAAATTATTTGTCATGAGCACACTGAACGAGTGGTATCTGATGGGAGATTGGATAACTACCGCCATTCGACAGTTTGGCTATTTTGTATCCGTGTTGCCGCTCGTTATTTTCGTGATTTGGATGACGAAGTTTCGGTGGTTATCAACATTAATTGGTATTTTTGTGGTGTTCCTTGCCGTTCAAGGAATAACGCTTAGCTTATCCGGTAACTACGATAGTCCTCTCACCTTGTTGATTTCAAAATCTTACCTTTGGATGTATTTCTACATCACTATTTGTACTTCATTGATGTATTTCGGTGGTTATCTTTTCAAGAAAAAGTAACGGTTTGTATTTCAAAATCCATCAATAAATTTTTCAGTCACGTTTAACATTACTGTTTAACAGCTAACAGAAGCTCCAAGATATTCAGAGCTTCTGTCTTTTTGAAAAATTAGTTGAGAAGTGCGAGCTTGTCTTTTACCAGTGCGGCAATCTGATGGGGGCCGTTATCTTTTAAAATACCAAGGTGATTGCCTTCAATCAGATGTGCTTCCAGCGGTGCTTCTGGGTCGGTCATTAATTGATTCCAACCGCCGTTGATAGCCAGACTCTGACCTTTATGGCTGGGTTCGTGTTCTGCCCTAAATATGATGGTATTTTCTGGGTGTGGCCACTGCTTCATGGATTTTTTATACGGATGAAATGCTCGGGTGTAATGTACTTCGATAATTTCCGGTTTCAATTTAAATGAACTGTTGACAGAAGATAGAGCACTTAAAAATTTACGTCGAGTGATTCGAATACCGTCTTTAATCTTAAATTTCATATCTGAAATTACGCGGTTAGATTTTAAATCTACCGGCAGATTGAAATCCAATACCCCAAGTAGTTCGACTTTATCGCCATCTGCGGTTAACTGCTGAGCGACCTCAAATGCGATGGCGGCACCAAAAGATAGTCCCATCAATCGGTACGGACCCGACGGTTGGGTTTCTTTTATTTTTGCCAAATACGCTGATGCCATTTCATACACATTCAGCAATCTGTCTTCCTTAATGGCTTCTTCTTCCATGTTTAAATAAATTGCATAAACCGGTGCAATATCTTTAAAGGCTTTAGCGAGTTCGGCGTAGAGCTCTATGCCACACAAGCAGAAGATCGGTGTGTTTTCCGTTTCTTTTTGCAGGCAAAGCACGCGATCTTTTCGGTTGTCGGCGGATTCGGTTGCCGTTGTTACTGAGGTACTGTATTCCTGTAGCCGAGTACTGATAAGTTCCGATTGCTTTAATATGGTTGTGTGTTCGTAAATATCTCCCAAGCTTAATTCTATGTGCCACAGTTTTAACATGGTCGAATGCATCGTGGTGGTGAGCATAGAATTACCGCCCACGGCGTAAAAACTGTCGTTAATACCGAAATCGTTGTGCCCCAAAACGGATTCCCAAATTGAAGCGATTTGTTGTTCGAGATCATTTCTTGGTTCAATGCGTTTTGTCGATGAAACTGTGAATAGCTTTCTTAGTGCTGAGTAGTCAACATTGTTATTGTCGTCACACGGAATTTCGTCGACAACCAGCATTGAAGCATACACGTGGCTTGAGTGAATGATTGGTTCGATCTTTTCAATCGAGTTGGTATCACTTTCGGATTGTTCTCGACTTTTTTCGATGCACAGTATTTTGTGTAAGGTGTCTATGCCTTGAGATTTGCTGGTTTGAAAATTGATAGAGTTCGAATTGATGCCCACTGAAATATTCGTGGGCGCTCTCGACAAAATACCCTCTAGGCTCGTTAGTGCTGCTCGCTTCGTTAATACTTCCAGTCCTTGTTTTTTGATGATGTCGACAGGTAAGTCTTGACTGAGGCCAACGCCTTTCCAGGCACTCCAGGCAATGGTATAAACCGGTCTACCGCTGTCTTGCTGCGTTTTCGCCAGTTGTTCAACGTACGCGTTTGCCGCACTGTAAGCTGGAGAGCCGAGTTTGTGGTTAGACGCCATCACTGATGAAAAATATACAACCAATGTGTTTGGTTGGACTGCCACCAGTTGATTGATGGCTTTTGCGCCTTCAACCTTAGTTCTCCAGACAGATTCTAAATGACTGTTTTTTATGTATTGACTGTCGTCGTCGGCGATGACACCGGCTAAATGAAATACCGCGCTAAATTGGGTATTTATTTCTGATTGATAATTTTGTATTTCTGTATTGAGATCAGCAGCATTATTAATTTTGTGGTTCTTATAGATAACATTTCCGTCTTTTTTCAAAGATTGTAATCTTTCATATTGTGTTCTGTTTTCTATAATAAAGTGCTGCTCGTCTTTAGAGCCTAAAACTACCAAATTGATGTTCCGTTTCTGAAGCCACTGACAGACTTCAAAACCTATACCACCCAGGCCACCTGTCACTAATACCCAGCTGTTGGCTTGTAACTGATCAATGCGTGCAGAGGGTGAATCAAACACAACGTTTTCCAATCGCTTTGTTTCTCTGACGATTGTGTTATTGGCCGCATTAATTGTTTGGACATTTTGATTGCTGTTGTCTGAGTAGGGTTGGTCGAATCGATATCGAACCTCTTGAATAGGAGATTTTCGAGTAATTTCTGTTTTTAGTTTCTCAGAGAAATCAACCAATTTATTTTCAAGAGAGAAATCAAAATACACAGCTTTTGTCGTTGGTGGTGACAGAGTGTCGCTACGATTTTCAGCGGTTAAGTTACGGCTGATGTAATCGTAAACCAGTGTTCGGTAGTACACCGAAATCGACCAAAACAAAGCGCTGTCAATTAAGGTATTGCTGCCCACCAGAGTGTAGCCAATCACGTTTGAAATGATTTTTCCGTCTGCAATCAAGGTTGCAATCAGAGGATTACAATCAATTATAATTGTTTCAAACGAGAGTGCTTGTTTGTCATTAAATGAGAACAGCCGGAAATCAACGATTGAAAATGGTGTTTCATCCATGTAACCGTAAAGACCGTTGCGAAGATCAAGGTAGTATTCGCTGTGAGATTTTTCAGGGTCTTCTTCTTCAATGTAGAAAATTTGTTCTGCAGGAATCGATTGCGGCCATGTTGCGCTGTCTTGCAAACGTTTGTCGGCAATAATCAGAATGGTTTTAGCGGAGGCGGATTCTATGGTTAGGAAGCGGCAAATTTCCGGTGTTAAATCAGACACTAAAATTAATAGATTATCGGCTGATTGATAGTAATCAGCGCAACCGTAATCCAACGTCCAGTCGTAGCGAGCAAACCAGTTTTTTACGGTTCGCTCTGAACCTGTTAGTAGATCGATTTTTTTACAAATTTCCTGGTAATTACCCGCTTCTACTCGTTTGACCAGTTGTGAACGTTGAATTTTCTGAATGCTGGTTTTGGGGATGTTCTTTGGAATTTCTGGGATTAAATAATCGGGCGTTAATTGGTGCGAAGAAGAAATCGCATCGTTAACGGTTTTTAACAGTTGAGTCAATTCTTGATCGTTAAGATCTTCTTTTTCCGGGCAGAAGAAAACGACTAAGTTTTCGCTACTGCCGTCAGTTCCTTTCGTTTGGATGGCGGCACTGTAACCCGTTAATACGCCAGGAAGAGCGTCGACAATTTCTTCGAAATCCAGCGGGCTAAAATTTTTGCCGTTGATGATAAGTGTATCTTTGGTTCGTCCAGACAGATAGAGTTCACCCTCGTAGATAAAGCCTTTATCACCGGTGTTGAACCATCCGTCTGAAGAAATTAATGCATTATTGGCTTCATCGTTATTGAGATAACCGTTAGACAGTGACGAGCCTTTCACTTGTAATTGGCCGACGCTCAACTCGGATAACACATTGAATTCGGAATCTACAATACGCATTGACATGCCGGGAATGACTGGCCCCAAGCTTGTAAACGAGACACTATTTTGGGTGCCTTTTTTGACAATTTTTAAGGTGTGATTAGCCAGTGAATCGCGGTCAATCGGTAACTGTTTTTTAAACTCGCCTTCTGGTGGGCGGCTGTAATTAATTCCCGAACCTAATTCAGCCATGCCAAAGGCAGGCACAATGCAGTTTGTTCTTAAATTGTAGGGCTTGAGTACCGCGGTTAAATCCCGAGCGGTTGACTCGGCAATGGGTTCGGCGGCATTTAAAAATGTATTTACACAGGATAAATCCCAGTCGTATTCCTCTGTGGATTTTTTAATAGTGTTGATAATGCTTTTATAAGCGGTGTCTGTAGCCCATGTGTGGGTGACTCGATGCTGATTGATTAGGTCCAACCAATTGATAGGATTAGCGAGCACCAAATCTGTTGGAGCGTAAATACTTTTGCAACCTAAAACCAAACAGCGTATGTGCCAGTCAGATATACTGCCGATGTGATCGAACGGCAACCAGTTTAATGTGACGTCATTCGGGCTATTTTCCCATAATTCAATGGTGCCCTTACTGCGGGCGAGAATATTACTGTGCGTGAGAGCCACACACTTGGGAACGCCAGTACTTCCTGAGGTTAAATTTAAAAATGCAATATCTTCCGCGTTGCATTTTGTAAAAGAAAGTAGGGTAGGAATTTCTTCTGATGGTGCATTTAACAGGTAATTTACGTCTAGAAAATCACTGCGGGCGAAGTCACTGTCGCAGTTATTTTTAAGAAAATCACCGGTACTCTCGTCAACAATGATTTGGGCGTTGTTTAAATGTTTCCAAACACCGTCAATTTTCTCAAAGTCTTTTTCTGTTGGTTGAGCAGAAACCCAAGTAGTAGTAATTACTGGAATACAGTGAGCAAATAAACAACCCCAAAAAGTCACAAGGGTATTTTTTAAATCTTTTACATGAATAATAACGTAAGGGTTTTTATTGGTTTTATTGATGATTAAATTCTGGGCCAGTTTTTTTGCGGCTTGGTGTAAGTCTTTACAATTTATAGTTTCAGTGGCTTCTGAGTCGCTGGATAAAAAAACCAATTCTGGCGATTCTTGTTGTCCGGCTCTGATTTCCAGAAGTTCAATCAAGTTGTGTGGCGGTAAGCTCTCTGTTTCGCTGTCGTTGTTGTGAACTTCAGAGGTTTTAATCGCATTCTCTGGAACCGTATTGTTGTTCTGAATGTTATTGCTGGAATTGTCTGAGAATAAAGGAAGTTCGTTACCAGTTGCTTGGTGCAATTTACATTTTGATATTGACGATTCGATTTCTGGTAATGGGATATTTTTAACAATGAGTTCGTCAACATGGATATTGTTAATATTGATTGACCGTTCACCTAAAAAGATATGAGGGATGTTGTCTGAATGATCATAATCCGTTTGCTGTTTTATATCAGAAATGACTCGATTTTTACTCTCTAGAGAACATTTTTGAGATGACCGATAGAATTCAATCAGTTTCGCTTCATCAATTAACCCTTCGCAATCCAGTGGCAAATTAGATACTTGAATAACGTCATCGGCGTTAGATGTCAGTTTTTCAAGGGCGTCTTCGAACAGTACTTGGTTGGATACAACAAATCGAACCGTCTTGAGTGAGTTGTTAATAGATATTTCAAGGTCGAAAAGTTGAACGAGTGTATTTTGTAAATCTCTAGAAATAGAGTCTGAGACATTGGTGTTAGAGACGCGCAAACTTGTACCTTCGAATTCCATTTTTATATCCCGTTATTTTGCTTCCAGTGTGAATGTCAAAATTTGTGCTCAAGCGTAAGCTCATTGCCACGGAGGTATCACTTGAGATACATCGAAGTTCTAATATCGAAAAAATCGGCACAATCAAATTCTTTACACTGAGATTTGAATAAACCTAGTGATTACTACGTGAGTTTTTGATTATTAAGTTTTTGTTCCGTTAAAACTTGCAGGAATAGAAGATCGTTCTAATATATGACGAATCTTTTTTAATTAATATCTACGAAGAAGTCCAACTTTTTTATTTATTTTAATTAATGTTTATAAATTTGTTATAACTTATTTTGATCCCTTTTGGATAGCTTATTTTTAAATTATTTTTTTGTATAAGCATACCTGTGAGTAGAAATTTTAATTAATAGGTAAATCGTATAAAAAAATAAGTTGCGTATTGTTTTTTTGGCATAAAGCTGGAATTTAACTGTGTAAAATAATTTTGGTATTTTTATTCTACATTTTAATTGTTGTTTCTATATATAAGTTAAATTAAATAGTTAAGAACCTTTGATGACAAATTACTCATTTGTAAAAAGTCTACTCTTTTAGAATCTAATAAGTGTTTTCTGTAATTCCATTTTGAATGTGTAGTTACAAAATCATAATTTACAAATACGAATGTAGATAAGCCAATAGAGATGAATAAGAAAATATGAATAGCGAACGATAGAGAAGTAAAGCGCAGAGAAAATCGTAAAAAGGTAAAAGCTTGAAGCAGATAAAAGAGGTGAGTAAAGAGGTGAGTAAAGAGATCAGTAAAGAGGTAAGTAAAAAGATGGGTAAAAGAAGAGAATTACTTATTCTTATATAACGTTACAAAGAAATAAAAAAAGCAGCCCGTGGGCTGCTTTAATGGTGTAGCTGTATGTTGTTGGCTATTAGTTGCCCCAAATTTGCGAAACAAACTCTGGGTGATCAACGAATGGGTTTCTGTTGCCTTGGTGTGAGAAAGACGCTTCGTTGCGATCAATTTCTTTCTGGCTAACCGGATCTTGCTGGTGCCAGTCGACCAACATATTAACCACCCAGTTTTCGAACGGCTGGTTGCTAGAGCCATTTAATACCGCGTTACTGGATGAAGAATTATTTTCCCAGCCAGCAATTCGATCTTCATAACGAGTAGCCATGTAGAAGTAAGCGCGGGCTAAATCCCCTTTAAATTCGTCGATAGGTTCGAACACTGTTCCGGTATAACCGAGACCACTGCGAGCACTACCTAAACGAGAACCGTTGGTTGAGGTAAATGTAGCAGAACCAACTTCACCGTATGGGAAGCTGCTGCGACGACCGTTAACTTGTCCGTCAGTTGCGAAAATATGGTGAATGTCTGAGTTCATTGGCTCTATATCGCCGCCGAACCAACTGCGTGGGAAAGAGTGCTCACGGTTGTAACAACTGCCTTCGCCACGGAAGGTACCGCACTGATCAGAACCTGGTGTGTAGTTGTAGGCGTCTTGGCTGGTTGGGCGCTCTGAGTAAATATCGAGAATGGATGAATCATTTTCGTAGAAACGATCCAGCTCGTTGCTCAAGTAGAACGTCCAAACGGCGCTGTAGCCTTGTACTGAATGATTGCGAATAATACGGTGTAATTCTGATTTCAACGCAAATCCAGTTAAACCTGCGGCACTGGCGTAATAGCCAGTTGGTTCACCGCCACCACCTGTGTTTCCGCCGCCGGTATTACCTGATACTGGTAAGCTGAATGTGGTGCTTTCGCTAGAACCAAACTGACCGCCGCTGGCGACTTGGGTGCCTTCGGCGGTAACAGCGTAATTGCCGTTGCCGAAGCTACAACAAATACCATCTCCGAAAGAATCATTAATAGTGAAGGTGTATGAGCCGTCAGCTAAACACAATTCTTCACTGATTTGGGTGTTGTTTGGATAACCGCTGCCAGAAGCCACAGATTGAGACGCGCTGTTTCTCAACGTCCAGCTGGTTTCAGAGCCGAAGTTATCAGTCAAAATAGAAACGGTTACTGGATTGGTGCTGCAACCAGAACCCGATGAAGAACCGCCTGCGGCAGGTGCAAAATTGTCTACATAGACAAGTTCAGAACCGTCGAAGCCAGAGACATCGTAAAAACGCAAACCAACAGAAATGGTTTCGTTGGCAGATGCGGTGTAAGTGAAGTTAATTTGTTGCCACTGGTTAACCAGCGCTGGGTTTGAATAGACGCGGAAACCGTCGGCAATTAAACGTGCGCGAACTCCACCTTCGGTGTGATAAACGTAAGCGCTGAATTCATAAGTTTGATTGGCAACAACGTCAACAGATTGTAAGAAATCTGTATTAGATTGGCTGGCGGTGTTTACTACGACCGCTGCAGAACTGTTACCTTGTTGAGCAAAATTTGATTGGCTAACTGAAATTCCAGAGTCAATGGTTGTCCAGTTAACAGGTGTGTTACCGCTAAAAGTTTCGAAGCTAGCATTTTCAATTTCAGCCGCGGCCATTTGGGACAATCCCAAAAGTACGAGCCCAAAGATACCTTTACGATTCATGATTACTCCTTCAAGGTGGATTTTGGCGCGACTCTAACCCAATTTCATCGATATTTTTATGACTACTTTCATCTAAATTGAAGAATTCTGACTTATGTGACAGAAAAGTCGTAAACGAATATTCTGGAATCACTTATTTGTCGCTGACAGATAAGTGAAATTTATGTTAATGACTCATCACTTGAAAATTTTTTTCCCGAAATCGATCAAATAAACGGCTTAACAAAGTATTACTTTTTGTTATTTGTCATCTGGTAGTAATATCAAAACACTTAAAATTTTGCTTGGGTTAAAATAGTAGGCTGCATTGAATAAATTAGTGTTTGAGTGCTTCAAACACATTCGAAAAACCAGAGGGAAGTATGGCTAGGATTCATTTTATCAGTGGTGAAAAAGGCGGTGTTGGTAAATCGTTTACAGCGCGTATATTGGCGCAGTACTTAATTGATTCGGAACTACCATTTGTAGGTTTTGATTCAGACCAGTCTCACAGTACGTTCAGTCGATTTTATTCGGATTTTAATTCCCTAATTGATGTTGATGATTTCGAAAGTTTGGACAAAATTTTAGAAGTCGCTGAGAACAAACCTCGCAGTGAAATTGTGGTTGATTTGGCGGCTCAAACTGCGCGTAAGTTAGATGAATGGATTGAGCAAAGCGATTTATTTGAAATCTTAAACGCCATTGATTCCACTGCGTATCTTTGGCACGTGATGGACGATGGCGCTGATTCCGCTCGATTATTAGAAGCAACCTTAGATAAGTTTTCGGATTCACCCGTTCAATTGGTTGTGGTAAAAAATATGGGGCGTGGCAATAATTTTGAACTATTTGATAAGTCGTCTATTTTCGAAAAAGCCCAAGAGAACAAAGCAATCTTTTTGACTTTGCCTAAACTGCAATCGGCGTTGGCTCAAAAAATTGATTTCTATAATTTCAGTTTTTGGGCGGCTGCGAACAATGCAAAAGCAATGTCTACCGCTGAACGACAACGTGTGAAAGTATGGAAAAATAATTGCTACGACAAATTTAAGCGCTTTTTAGCCTAAAAATTACCAGCTCCAACCGATACTAGGGCCTGTTCACACTAATTTAATCACACCTGCTGGAGCGTATTTTTTTCGTATTTTAGGCGCAGTGAGTGTGATTTGGTTGTTCCAAATGAACGAGCTGCAACACGAAATACGGAAAAAATACGCCGAGCCCCTAGGGTCGACCCTAAAACACGCCATTCGTTGTTGTTCGTCGCTTATTTAGCGCGCTAAACTGCACTCCTCACGCCTAGACTGACGCGTTTTAGAGGCGACAGGTGCGGTTAAATTAGTGTGAACAGGCCCTAGCGTGTTGGAGTTGGTAGCAAGATCTCCAGCTAATAACCCGATAATTCCAAATAGCCTCGCCCGGTATGACTGCCAGAAACAATCATGGCGCCTTCCCAGTATTGCAGTTGTTGCTTCCATAATTGATCATTGATCACGGCTTTAATTTTTATATCGACATTTAATTTCGGTATTTTTAATTGCCAATAAACTGGATATTTCTGTTCGGAATTGTATGACCAGTAATCGAGCGGTGACAGACTGACATCATTCGGTGAGAGTTCGATTTTAGTACCATCACGATTCACCCATACGCCGCGGCTTGAGGGATGTTGATAGTTTTGCTCAGAATTGTTGGTTCGAAGTCGGTAATACATCAACTCCTGGTTGTCATCAAATTGCAACGCAAACCAATCCCAACCTTTTTGATCGTTGTCCAAGCTGGAACTTCCCCATTCGCGATCGAGCCAGCTTGAACCTTTGACCGTAAAAGTTTTATCGCCGATGGTAACTGTTCCTGTTGTATTTAAGCGGGTGTAAGAATAGTAATGCGAAGCGTTGCCTGGAGCTTCGCTTTTGGCACTAAAGCCACGATCACCTTGCAGTACCATTGGCTTATCTGAATTTAAAGATAATTTTAGTGCAACCTTGCCTGCGTTATTGTCGGTAGCAAGGGTGTCTAGTGTTAATGGGAAAAAGTTGTTGGTGTCTGATGATAACTCCCAGTTGTCTAACCAAACGGAAAAGGGTGTGTGTTGGGCACCGGCTAATCCTAAAGCTGAACGACTGAAGCGTTCGAACTGGTAATGTTGCTGATGTTGAAAATCGGTAACTGCGAAATGCGCAGAGTAAATTTGTTCTGATTGCCAATCGGGTTTGGTTGTTTTATGTGTATCTGAGGCCAGTGCAAATCGGAAAAAGGTAATTTGATAACCCCATTGGTTATTAGGGTTGCTATCTTCTTCTAAGTTGCCAGTTATGTACCACCATTCAATTCGGTATTCGGGATGACTGCCGTGGTCTTGTGGAAAAATAAAGGGCCTGGCCTCAAAAACCTTAGCAAAACCGTCGTCATTTCCACGAATTAAATTGGTGTAATCAATGGTATCGTCTTGGGCAGCTGCAATTGCACTGAAGGCAGACAAAACCCACGTTAGTATAACTTTCAAACGTAAATGTGCTTTTCTGGAAAAGGGTAAAGTAATCATTTGATAGTCGGTAAAATTATTAATCATACTGAGTGGGTGAATGCAGTTGTTTAATGACTTTCCAGGTAGGGTAGAGCGCTGCAATGGTTGCTGCGAAAATAGCGAGTAAGGCATTTTCGAAAACAATAGGCCACTGCGGCGTAAATTCCATGCTCCAGCCAAACGAACGCCAATGAATAATTTCAATTAATAACCACGCCAGCAATTCTCCGGTTGGCAAAGAAATTAATCCAACAATAAATCCGAGAAAAGCTGTTTGGGTTAGAGCAAAGGTTGCTATTTGCGTTCGGCTGAAACCGATGGCACGCAGCGTATTAAATTCCGCTGCTCGCTCCAGTTGTAGGGCGGTGAGGGAACTGAATATTGCAATCATAGCAACGGCTAGCACAAAGGCTTTTAGCGCGTGCGTGATAATAAACGTTCGATCGAATACGGTTAGCCCGATATCGACGATATCAGAACCAACAAAGTAATGGATTTTATGGCTCTCTTTGATGGAATCCAAATAAGACTTTACTGCTTGCGAGCTTTCGGCATCGGTTACGTATAAGCCTATAGACTCAACACCTTTGCTGGGCCAGTAACGCTTGAGATTCTCTCGATTCGATAGGATTCGACCGTTTTGATTGCCGTAGTCGTAATAGATAGCAGCAACTTTAAATTGCTGCGTTCCTGAATCCGTCTGAACATCAATGATGTCATTTGGTTTTACCGAGTGAGTGGAAGCAAAGGTTTCGCTGACAAAAACATCACCTTTGGCAAAATTTTGCCAAGCGTTGTTAATGGCGTCGTCTTGGGTTTGATAGACAAACGAATAGCCGGATTTGGCAATGGTAGGAATACGCCCCGAGGTCCAGTCCGCTGGTAAGTATTGTGGTTCGTTTGTGTTTGATTTTTTTACTTGTGCCGTAAAATCGGTAAATAATGTGTAATTCTTTAGACCATCAATTTGTATGACGTCTTGAATTGCATCCTCATAAATAAAAATATCCTGAGAGTTTGACGTTCGATCTGCGCGCACATAAATGTCGGCATTGACTCGCGAGTGCAACCAGTTTTCCACCGCAAGACGGAAGCTGCCAATCATCACTCCCATGCCATTCGCGCTGGAGACCGCTACCATCAACGCCATGGCAGCAACACCGGTTCGGGTTAAATTGCGATAGGTATCACCGATTGACATATTGATAATGAAGTTGGATGGATTACCAAATGTTCTAAACAATTTCTGAATGGCTTTTCCGATAAGAAATATCAAAATAGGCGTAAGTGCAGCAAGGCCTAATAAGATAGAAAAAACCGCAAAAAAGCCACCGAATACTCCAGAGGCTTCCCACACACTGAATATAATACCGATGATCATAAGAACCAGTGCCGGCAACAGTAACGCCGGATTGGTAAGGCGTATGAAGGTTTGCGCGCGTGAATTTTTTAAGTGAATCGCATTTTTTATCGGCAGTAAAACTGCAATAATTGATGCGCCTATTCCCAATGCGGCTCCTTTTAAAAGCGGCGTGAATAACAAATAAAGTTGGGATTTGCCTGTGGAGTAATACAGATCGTTAATGGTTTGATCTGAAAGAGCGACTAAAAATTCAGCCAGTTTTAGCCCCAAAAGTATGCCAATGGATGTTGCGATTAACGAGATGATAAGAACTTCAATCAATAGCAGTGTGGTAATTTGTTGAGACAACACACCCAGTGCCCGCAATCGTTCAAATAACGGCAAACGTTGAATAACAAAGTTATTCATGGTGTTGTAGACCAAAAATACTCCGACAACTAAACTCAATAAACTCAACGCTTGCAAATTTAACTGAAAAGATTGGGTTAAATGCAGGGTCTGACCGGCAACAGCTTCTTTCTTTTGCCAATAATAACCACTGGGTAAAAATTCACTCAGCTGATTTTCAAATTCGGCATGTGCGTCGGGCGCAATTTGCAGATCAATACGAGAAAATCCGTCGACACTCGTCAAGCGTTGCGCGGTATCGATATCGGTAATAATTAAGTTTTGTAGATTGTCGTTCAGCACCGGAAGAATGCCAACTACGGTAAGCGTATGCTGAGCGTTTTCTACGTGTACCGAAAAAGTATCTCCGAGAGCTAAGGCGTTGTCTTTGGCCAATAACTCGCTGACAAATGCACCTGTCGCATTCAGCATTAACTGGGTGATGTCCGGCGGCGGTTGGTTATTTTCAGATTCTTGGTTTGATAATGTCAGATTAAATCTTTGAAGTGCCGTTTCTGAAATTGGATCGATTCCCATCACTTGAATCGATGGCCCATTGTCGTCAGCTGCATCTGGTAAAATTAAACGTGTTGAACCTTCAATAATTGGCGCTGCTTTTCCGTTGGCGTAATTGGGGAGAAGATTGCGTCTTAAATGCTGATAAATGTCTGTTGATATGCCCGTGCTCGGCCCAGTTATTTGATGACTGACATTTTCATTTAATTGGTCAAATGAATTAATAAAGCTTTGGTTAGCGCTTTTATTGGTTAATTCCACGGCGATAACCACACACACGCCGAGCATTATGCCTAGTATGGCGAGTAATGTTTGTAATCGATGTTGCCAAAGAAATCTCAATTGGCTGAGGAGTAAATAATTCATCGTCAGCACCTATTTCTCTTGCACGAGTTTTCCGTTAACCAATCGATATACCGTTTGCGCCCGTGCGGCAATTTCCTCGCTGTGCGTGACAACAATTAAAGCGGAATCTTCTGTAACGCTGTTAAATAAAATTTCTGCAACTTGATTGCCAGTCTCTAAATCCAAACTTCCCGTGGGTTCGTCAGCCAAAATTAATTTTGGTCGATGAATCAGTGCTCGCAAAATTGCGACTCGTTGTTGTTCACCACCCGACAATTGTTGTGGGTATCTATCTTCTAAACGTTTAATACCTAATTGAGACAGTTGTTGGTTTAATTGCTGATCTGCGGTGTTGTATTGTTTGTTGAGTTGCAGCGGTAATAAAATATTTTCTTTCACCGTTAACGTCGGTACGAGATTAAAGAACTGAAAAATGTAACCAATATTTTCTCGTCTCATGAGCGTTTTTTCTCGCTCTGTTAATTGGTTCACTGTTTTACCACAAAATGTAATGTTTCCTTTGTCGACCGGTGTAATTCCTGCGAGCGCATTGAGCAAGGTGCTTTTGCCGGTGCCGCTGCGTCCGAGTATGGCAATGCTTTCTCCGGCGTGAACCGTGAGCGATAAATTATTCAGGATTGTTTGTTGTTGGTGACTGTCGTCGCCTTGTTGAATTGACTTGTTTAAATTATCAGCTGTTAAAACTACCTGGGCTTCATCTTTAGGCATAATTCTTCAAACTTCTGATCGAAAGAAATGGGTGAACAACGGTTGCTTCTCAAACTAACACAATAATATTTAATTAGAGGTTTCTAAAAGGTTTTTATACGAAAAACAGTGTTTTAGTGGTTGCTCTGAAAGAGTGCCTAACTTAAGCAGAGCCACGATAACGAGCATAAAACGCTCATTTCCGATGCTCGCCCGTGTTGCAGTAAACAGGGGTAGTGGTGCATGGTCGGTTGAGATAGGTACATTTTATATTTTTTTGATAAATAAAACTGTATTTAAGCGCCACTCTTGTATAGTCTTTGAACAGTTGGTTTTTGCATATAAGTTTTTGAAGCTATATATTTGTTGGTTATAAGAATTACCCCTATATCTCAGTAAGACTCCGTAGTAAGATCGTTCGTTCATAAGGAATGAAATTATTCAGTTAAGAACAAAATAGCTCTTCAAAAAAGGAATTCATCTATGAGTAACCAGAGTTCTCTGATTCTCACATTAGATTTATTTAGGAAGTTAAGGTTGACTGTTGGCTTGTGTTTGTTAGTGGGTTTTACTGCAATTGCACAGGCTGAAGGCAAATTAAACATTGCTAAATCGGCAAATGACATTCACCCCGTTAAAACTGGTGAACGTGTTCCTGCTTTTATGGTGAAAAATCCTGACGGCAAAGATTTCTATTTTGGTCCTGATAGAGTCACTAAACCAACCGTATTGGTTCTTTACCGTGGTGGATGGTGTCCTTATTGTAATGTTCAGTTACAAGATTTGCGTAAAGTTTTGCCTCAAATTCGTGCAAAAGGCGCTCAGGTTTTGTTTATCAGTGGCGATCGCCCTGATGTTCTCTATTCAAGCTTAAAAGAAAAAACCAAAGAAGAAATTCACGACCTAAATTACAAAATTTATTCTGATGCCGATATGCAAGCATCAAGTGCGCTAGGCGTTGCTTTTTCACCGTCTGGATTTGGTATTCAGTTTTTAAAAGCGCGTTCTTCACTGAAAGGTTCATCGCTCAGAGAGCACGATGCATTACCAGTACCTTCAGTATTTGTGGTTGATACCCGTGGCGTGATCACCTACGCGTTCACTGATCCAAATTTTAAAATTCGATTACCTGCGGAAGATGTTTTAGCCGCGGTTGATACGGCTTTATAAGTTTTTTGTTCTTGTCCGTGAATAAAAATTAAAAAGCGATAAAAAGCAAAGGTGTTTGTCTTTGCTTTTTATCATCACTTTTTATTGTGGCTTTTTTTATTGCTGCTTGAAAATTATGGCCACTGCAAAAACGTTTTTTAATTTTTGTATGCGATGTTTTTAAAAAGAAACATCTGCAAAATTTTAACTGGCTTCTTTGTTAAAATTCGCCCTCAGTTCTTTATTTTCTTGTATCTCTTTTTCTTATATCTTTTTTCTTGCGATCACGTTTTTTCTGATGATAACGCGTTTATGCCAATTCTGGGGTGTGGATTGATCGATAAGCGATCAATCGCTGATGGTTACTTCTAAACCTAATTCTTCTGCGATTAATTGCAAGCGATCAATCAATTCGTCGAAATCAATGGTAGTTGGAACATCGATCTCTGCTTCTGCTTGAAACAGCGGTTCTCCTGTCCACGGAGTGCTGGATCGCTCACTGACCAAACCGACTAGGTTGATAGATCGCTCTGCCAACGCACCCGATATTTCTTTCACGATACCGGTTCTGTCTGGGCCTATAACGTGAATTCGTTTGTAAGCGGTGTGATTGGCTTCTTGCTCGGAAAGTTTGGTCCAGGTGAATTGAAGGTGGATGCCTTCTTGGGAGAGCTTTTCTAAGCTCTGAGCCAATGAATCTTCCATATTCGTGCCAATAGAGACAACGACGATACCCGCAAATTTGCCGTGGACGTTTTGTAAGTGGCTGTCTACCCAGTTTCCGCCCACGCGTTCAACCGCGTTGGCTATTAATTCAACAACTCCAGGTTTGTCATCACTTAATATGGTTAAGACTGCGTGGCTCTGCATGGTGAATCTCTCGTTATTATCGATATTACCCGAGTGTAACAGCTAGCGACCTTGGTCGACAGCCCGTCATAATTGCCTCATCTTAACCTCAAGATCACTCAAAGGTTCCTATACACATTGAGAACTCCGATAATGGCCAGGTTAAATTCGATGAACAGAGATAATTTGGAGCAAAATGCATGATTATTCCCATCGATCAATTACCTAAAGATGTCTTGGACGGTGTTGTTGAAGAATTCATCACCCGTGAAGGAACGGATTACGGCGAGATTGAGTTCACCTTGGCAGAAAAGCGAGAACAGATACTCAGGCAGTTGCGCAATGGCGATATTGTTATTGTGTACGATGAGTCGACAGAATCGGTCAATATTCTGCGAAAAGAAGATATTGTTCAGTAACGGTATTGGGTTAACAATCACAACATAAAACATAAAAGGTGTAAGTCAGTATGGGTTGTGAAAACGATTGGTTGGTCAATATCCCCAGTGGTGTTGAATGTAGTTTCGGATTAATTTTTGCGCACGGAGCCGGCGCCGGAAAAGATCATGATTTTATGGAAACCGTGGCCCAAGCACTGTGCAACGCCGGGATTGCCGTGATTCGCTTTAATTTTCCTTACATGGATACCATTAAAATTACCGGTAAGCGTCGGCCGCCGGATAAAATGGATGTTCTGATTAATTGCTTTAAAGATAATTTGGCGGCGGCAGAAACTGTTTATCCAAGCATTGCTTGGTCTTTGGCTGGAAAGTCTTTGGGCGGTCGTGTTGCCACGCATTTATTGGCGGATAGTGATGCGACAATTAATCCCGTTACAAAGCAAAAACGTTCTGCGATCTGTTTCGGCTATCCGTTTCATCCGCCACAAAAACCAGAAACACTCAGAGTTGAAAATCTAAACGCCATTGATAATGAGCTTTTGATCTTACAAGGAACCCGAGATATTTTTGGTACAAGTGAAGAAGTAAAAAACTATTCTTTGAACGCTAACGTAAATATTATTTGGCTCGAAGATGGCGATCACGATTTACAGCCACGAAAGCGATCGGGTTATACGTTTGAACAACATTTAGTTGAGATGGTTAACCGCGCGCACGAATTTTTAAACAGGAGCGAACCGTAAATATTTTTTCAACTGCTGCGAAATCAACACCAAGAAGAATCAATTTTAGTGTAATTGAGTGTCTGCAATTTCGACACCTAGAAGAAGTTCTTCTGCAAGTTGACTCCAGCAATCAATGAGTTCCTTAATGATTTTTTTAGAGGTAACGGCAGTCGACGGCGTTTGTAAAGCTTGTTCACCCAGGCGAGTGAGTTCAGAAATAACCGAGCCAATGGTTTCTATGTGAAGAGTGATGGACAGTTTATCTTCGGTTATTAACAGCTCGTTTTTATCGTTTTGTAGAATTTCGTATTGGAGTTGATCGGCGAGTGCCGGAGAGGTTTGCATTAAGAGTAAGCAGGTTTCTCTTAAATCAACGGCGTGAATGCTGGTGTTAAATCCGTTGTAAATTGTCGGGTGCTTAATAGTTAACATTGACGGTGATCTCATTAATTATAATTAAAAGATGTCTTCTATTGGCTTTTGGCGACTTTACATTAAACCTGAGCAATTCCTAGCGCTGTTTAAATGAATTAATTGCATGTTACTGAAAGTCTAGCATTGCAAATTTGAATTTCACTTTAGTTAACCATAAAAGTTTCCGACATTGCAATTGTCAAAAATATTAGGTAAATAATTACCGATTAAATTTATTATTAGGATGTGTTTAATATTTATTATTAATCTTGGATAAATTATGAGTGATGAAGGAATCGATTCTGCGGAATTTGATCACAAATTAGATGCTGAAGGCTTGTTATGCCCTGAGCCTGTAATGATGCTGCATCAAGCTATGAACGATGCAAAAGTAGGAGAGGTTGTGTATGTAATAGCGACTGATCCTTCAACCGAACGAGATATTACTAATTTTTGCCACTTTTTAGGACACGAACTGTTACGGTTCGATACAAGTGACGGTAAGTATTTTTATTGGATAAAAAAGAGCGAATAGAATAAAAATTGGGTGTCATGTAAAGGTAAGTATTGTTTATAGGCAGACGTTGTTTAAATAAGTGATGACGATCACACAGAATTAGCTATTTAATTTAAACAGTGGTTTATATAAGTTTTAACTTTGCTGTTGATAGTTTTTATTTGTCAGAATAAGCTGCGTTTGAATTACAAACTTTAATTGCCTTCAATTTATACTTTTTGCTTAGCAATTAATTTACCGATGGCTAATTCATCGATGACTAGTTCAGGACAGTTAGTTTAGAACAGTTAATTCAGAACAGTTAGTTCAGAATAAGCCATTCAGTGGGAGTAACCCTGGACACAAAAGTCCAGGGTTACTAATAAAGAAATTAGTTAGTTTTGGTCAACAAGCAAAGAGATTGCTGCCATTGCTTCTGGGTCTTGTGCCTTAATTTTATTGGCGATTTGGTGTTGGAAGAAGTACCTGAACGTTTCGCTGGCTTGAGCCGGATACAAACAGTCATCCCCAGGTAAAACGGGGGTGTTAACCACCTTGTCTTCATCGGCAAGCATGGCGAGCATTGTGCCATCATGCAGTAACTGCCAACTGATCACTTGGGTTAACGTTAAGCTTTGGAAGCCGTTGTCAGATAACACGGCGTGAGTACCGATGGTGTCCGGAATTTCTTGAACAATGGTATCGGGTTCTTCGCATTCCAGCTCGTAGTATTCGGCCGCGGTTTCGAGTTCAACTACTTTGTGAATTGGGGCTTCGTAGAACACTTCATCGATGCCAGGATCGAAATAACCCTCCCATGTGCCATTGAGCGGGTCACAGATCTCTGTGCAAGGAACAATGTCGTTTAGCCAGGGTACCAGGGCCACAACGTCGCCATTAGCACGCAAACCCCAAGCAAGGATTTGTAGGCTGTAGAGCATATCGCCGCTGGTTTCGTTAGAGTAAAGAATTTCTAGACCGTCGAGCTCAGGTGCAAGCCTGATGAATCGGCCATCGTGAAGTTGCGAAAGCGTCTTCCCGGTGAAGAGATCGACCACATTATCCGTGTTGCGGCCTTTATTTGAGGTCTTCATAATACACCTCCATGCAGTTGCCCGAGAATCGTTATTAACTCCGGGACTAGGATGGAATTATTGGCACCACCACTACATAAGGTATATGGTGTTTTTGAAAAGCACAACACTTTGACACAAAAAAAGTTGCTTTATTCCATTTACTTTACAATCAGTTCACCTATTAATTACGGATAATTTCCATTGAGCGAGTATTATTTTGCCTACGGTTCTAATATGAACCCAGATCGTATGCGCGACAGAGAGCTGCAGGTTGTCGATAAATGCAGTGGTTTAATTCGCGATTTAACGTTGAAATTTAATAAAAAAGATGGCCCAACGTTTGGGCATGCCAGCGTGCATTTTTCCCGACAATCGGTCGTCGAAGGCGTTTTGTACAAGCTTAAATCGCAAGAAGAAATAAAGAAATTAGATGTATACGAAACAACGCCTATATTGTATAGCCGAGATTTATTCCCCGTAGAAACAAGCCAAGGTGTTATTTATGCGTGGACGTACATTGCTAACGACGCAGCTCTCGGTAAAAATTTATTACCCGAGGCGTGGTATCTAAATCATTTACTTGCTGGAAAGCCTTGGTTAAGTGATGAATATTTTCAGTATCTGAGCACCTTTAAACAAGCTTGATTATTTTCAGTAAAAATTTTTACTAAGACATTAATCGTTTAATAAAAGTTCATTTTCTTAAGAGTTAATTGTCTTAAAAGCTCATGTGTCTAAACCTTATGTATTTAAATCTTGTAATTACTGTTGTATGAACACCCAAGTATCCCAAATAAATTCAGAACTCCAATCTGAACAATCCAATACGCAGCCTCACGATTCAAAGGATTTGGTTCACGTTTTTAATCAGTGTTTTTCTGTGACTAAAAACACCGTGTTAGTTGCCAATGGTGACGAACCGATCTATTTGCCTTGCGATGAAACTACTAAACACAACCGAATTATTTTTACTCGTGACTATTTTGCCAGTGCATTACACGAGATTTCTCATTGGTGTATTGCCGGAAACGAGCGACGCAAAAAAGTTGACTTTGGTTATTGGTATGCGCCTGACGGAAGAACTCAAGAACAACAAACTTTGTTCGAGAAGGTCGAAATAAAACCGCAAGCCATCGAATGGATATTCTCTCAAGCTTGCGCTGCCCCATTTCGTGTCAGTGCCGATAATTTGTCGATGGGTTTAGGTGCAAGCCTTGAGTTTAAACGCAATATTGCAGCTCAAGCCAGAGATTACTGTGTTTACGGATTGCCCGACGATGCCAAAACGTTTATGCAGGCTTTGGAAGGTTTTTACCAAACAGAGAATAGTTTGCAAGCCAAATTTTATTCCGAGTCATTCCTGTAATGCTGAAGATTTCTATTTATTAATATATTTATAAATACTTTTCTCAAAATTTTATCATTATTATTGGTTTGTAAGTAAGTTGAAAATAACGTGAATTATAAACAGTCAGCTTTTTTAATTGATTCTTGTGCGTACTTTTTTCGCTATTACTTTTCTGATGTTTATCAGTATTTTTCCGATGAAGGTCATGCGAGTGGCGGTGTTTACGGATTTACGTCATTTTTGCTGTCGATTTTAGAAAAATACTCTCCTGGATTTGGCGCGTGTTGTTTTGACGAAGCGCTAGATACGTGTTTCCGCAACGATATTTATCCACAGTATAAAGCCAATCGAGCAGCACCTGATGAAGATATTGAATTTCAGTTGAGTGCCTGTAAGCAAATTGCCGAGCTGTTAGGTTTTTCCGTTTTTGCGCACAATCGTTACGAAGCCGATGATTTAATTGGCAGCCTTGTAAGGCAAATGTGTGAAGATTTGTCTTCGGAAAATTCTTGTGAGTCACTATTTATTATTAGTGGTGATAAGGATTTTTATCAGTTATTAGACGATTCGCGTGTTGTATTGTGGGATATTACGAAAAAAGCTCCAATTTCCCAGAGCGATTGTAATGAGCTGACGCAATTGCTGCCCGAGCAATGGATCGATTTTCAAACTTTAGTTGGCGATGCTGTTGATAATGTTCCCGGAGTTAAGGGGATTGGTGTTAAAACGGCAACTCAGTTATTGCACCAGTACGGATCGTTAACCGGAATTTTAGAAAATATTGAGCAATTAAATACGTTAAAAATTAGAAATATCAAAAATATTCAATCGCAAATTCAAGATAATATTTCTTCAATTGCAGTATCAAAAATACTGGTAACTATTGAGAAAAATTTGACTCTGATCGATAAGAGCGACGATATCGTCGTCAAACCTATTTCTTTCGATGGCGCTGCAAAATTTTGCTGCCAAATGGGATTTCCTAATTTAGTAAATCGTATTGAAAGGTTAATTCAATTGAATTAACCTTTTCCGCCGGTATTCAGCAAGTCTTTTTATTCAGAGATTTCTCAAGCTTTTGTTATTGAACTCTGAGATTTACTTCGATTTGGCTGGTATAGTTGGCCGCTTTCTAGCGAACGTAAAACTTCCTTTAAAACCCAAAAACAAATAATCCGAGTGCGGTTAACTCGTTGATAATAATGGTAAAATAAAGGCTGAAAAACCAGAACGTGCTTTGATGACTTTACGCTAAATCGTTTCTTCAAAGTGTTTTTATTATTTTATTTGAGCTCTCATGCTTTAGGGTCGCTGTACTGTTGTGAAAATTACGATTGATGAAAATATTCCCTATGCGCAAGAGTTCTTCGGATCGTTAGCAGATATTCAATTGCTTCCCGGTCGCGAAATTACCAATGCGGATTTACAAGATTCACAGGCTTTGATTGTGCGCTCGGTAACACGAGTTGATCAACGTTTACTTGCTAACACGCCCGTCAATTTTGTGGGCACCTGTACGATCGGTACTGATCATTTAGATTTACCGTATTTTCAAGAACACAATATTAATTGGTCCAGTGCTCCCGGTTGTAACGCCAATTCTGTGGTGGAGTATGTAATTTCGGCGTTGTCGGCGTTAAATGCTCCTTGGATTACTTCGACCGTTGGTATTATTGGCTGCGGCAATGTCGGCGGTGCGCTTTATCGCAAATTAAAGCAGTTAGGGATTAAGTGTCGTGTCTATGATCCGTTTTTGAGTGATGGACAGTGCGCAGATTTAACCGATCTTGAAATTGTTTTGCAATCCAATGTAATTTGTTTACACACGCCTTTGACGACAACCGGTCCTCATCCAACGTTTCATTTGCTGGGCGATAACGAACTTGAATTAATTGCTGACGATGCGGTTTTGATTAATGCCGGTCGCGGTGCAGTTATCGATAACCAAGCGTTGTACAGACAGCTTACGCAGCGCAATTTGAAAGTTGTTTTGGATGTTTGGGAAGGTGAGCCCAACATAATGTTAAAACTGTTGGACCACGTCTCTATAGCGACGCCCCACATTGCCGGTTACAGTTACGACGGCAAAGTGGCTGGCACCGAAATGATTTATAGCGCGTTGTGCAAACATTTAAGCAGATTGCCTACGGTTAAAGTTGGCGATGTGTTGCGAGAATTAGAATCGCCAGCACTGCATTGGAGCGGTAATCGGTTTCCTAGCGATATTTACGCTTATGTTCGTCAAAGCTACGACATTCTTAATGACGATAAGATATTTCGCGCTAGCCAGATGAATTCAATTTCGCCGGGCAAAGCATTTGATGAACTTCGCAAAAATTATCCGATTCGAAGAGAGTTTGCTAATTATTACCTGCCAACGCAGGTCTCTGACCGATTGAAAAACTCACTTATTGCCATTGGTTTTCGTGAGCTTCACTAAATTTGGCGAATAACCCAGTGTTTTGTTTGCTTCCGTTTTTTCTTTTCAGATGGAGCAAGCAAAACACTGAGCGGTAGCGGTCAAATCTTTTTACCTTTCCAGGCACACAAACGAAGATACGGAACAGGATTGAGTCGGTTTTTTAACGGCTCGGTTTTGGGTTTGTTGGATGGATGTGCGTTGAAGTCGGGGTAGTGGTTATCGAATTCCATATTTTCGATGCATTGATCTACCGCTTGTTGGGTAATCGGGATTGCTTTGCCGTCCTCGGCATACCAATAGCCACATGCCTTTTTATTTGAAAAAGATCGGGCGTGCACGCTTGCGCGAGCTAAGGTGTTACAGCAACGATGATAAAACTCAATAACCATGTCAGGCTCCAGCTGCCATTGCTTTATAACTGTCATCCTTACAGCAGAATTTTTCAGGAATATGTCGACGTCTAATATTTGACGATTGAATCAGTAATAATCCCACTGGTTTCGGTGTGTTAGTTAACCAACTCTTTGGTTGTCGGTATTTCTTTCTAAGTGTCGCTTATATTTGAATAATCTCATAACTGCCCCTTTTTAGGACGCTATTTCACACTGCGGCAAGTGGCGTAAAAGCGGCTTAAACAGCCAGTTCGGTTCGATTTTTCTAGAATTTCAAATACTTAGCGATCAATGACTAACGACAGCTTGCCGTATTCCCGATACACTCTGCGCCAAATTGTGGTCTTTACTCTTTCCAGAAGAATGTACTTGGTATCTTACTGATTGTTCCGAGGAGAAGGGTGAGCTTTGTGTAAAAATGGGTTAACTCAATGTCTGAGCGCATTTCGGCTTTAATTGATCGTCTATCGCAGGTGTTGCCAAACATCGGTGAAAATTCCTGTCGTTTGATTCACGGGCGCGGCAAAACCCTGTCCGGATTGGAGCAAATTTGCGTCGATTGGCATGCGCCGCTGTTGATTGTTTCGTTGTTTGAAGCCATCGAAGAACCTGAAATCGAGCAACTTTGCGTCTATTTGACGACATTGCAAAACAATCCGTTGGTTCAATCGGTGGTGGTTCATCACCGCTATCGACGAGAAGACGCCTGGCAATGGTTGTTTGGCAGTGAACATGCAGGCTTTTTTGCCCACAGGAACGGCCTTCGTTTTGGTCTGGAAGTTGGCAGGCAACAAAATGTCGGTTTCTTTTTAGATATGGAACCTGGGCGGCAGTGGTTAGAGCAGATTAGCGCCGGAAAACGTGTTCTCAACCTGTTTTCTTATACCTGTGCGTTTTCGGTTGTGGCGTTAGCTGCCGGTGCCGAAAAAGTTGTTAACGTTGATATGAGCAGCCGGGCGCTAAGTCGTGGTCGAGACAATCATCGTTTGAATGGGCAGGATACAGCTAACGTGGTCTTTCTTGCCGAGAATATTCTTAAGTCTTGGGGCCGAATTCGAAAACAAGGGCCATTTGACGTGATTATTATTGACCCGCCGTCGTTTCAAAAAGGCAGTTTTGTCGCTGAGCGCGATTACGCAAAAGTCATTCGTCGCATCCCAGAATTGGCGTGCGAAACGTGCGAAATTTTGGCGTGTTTAAATGCACCTGAACTGACAGAAGCGTATTTACCAGGGCTGATTACGGAGACGTTACCAGAGCTTAAGCTTCAGGGGCGATTGGCAATTCACCCGGATTTTCCGGAGCAAAGCCCCAATCACGGGCTTAAGTTATTCCATTACCAATACGCTAATACCGGTAAGTCTGAGAGTTAGCGATATTGATGGGAATTCTCAAACAATTCCAAAATAGAGGCTTCTAACGTTAACGATGAACCTGCTTTGATTTCATTGCGCAGATGCTGCACGTAGGTTCTGGGTTTTGGCGGCGGCTCTGGCTCCTGTTTGGAGTAGGGCATCTTGTGAACGTTTTCAGGGTATTCTTCTGATTTGGTAACGCTTGCGCTTCTTGAGGGTTGATGCTTAATCGACGACAGCAAGATAAAACCGAGATGCGTTAAACAGGCTTGATCTAAGGCTTCTTGGCGGATAGTGGTAACGTATTGGACGTAACCCGCTTCTGCCAGCCAAATCATGGTGGCAAAGCAGGATTGATGACGCGGGCTCGGCAAACCGAACTCGTCGGGTTCATCCGGTCCTGCAATATCATCCACGTACAAGTGAATTTTCCGGGGAAAATTTCTGTACAGGGTTACTAATATGTTCGCACAATCGCGATGAAAATCTGCTATGTGAATATCTGCCATGAAACCCAACTTAACGTAATTTCAGCATTCAAAAAGCTATTTCTGATAGCGGTCCAAAAATTCAGCTAAGCGGTCTAACGCGTGGCCCAATTCATCGACGGTCGGTAAGAAAACAATACGGAAATGGTCGTGGGTTGGCCAGTTAAATGCCGTACCTTCGACCAATAAAATTTTCTCTTCCAGCAGAAAATCTTGCACGAGCTGGCGATCGTCCGAAATTTTGTGGATGTCTAAGTCGAGTTTGGGGAATAAGTAAATTGCCCCGTTTGGCTTAACGCAGCTCACACCGGGAATGTCGTTTACTTTCTCCCAGGCTAGATTTCTTTGATCGCACAAACGCCCGCCGTTGATAATAAGCTCGTTAATGCTTTGATAGCCACCCAACGCGGTTTGTACGGCGAGCATTGCCGGAACATTGGCGCACAAACGCATGGAAGACAGCATTTCTAAGCCTTCGATGTAACTGGCGGCTTTTCGTTTTGCGCCACTGATTACCATCCAGCCAGAGCGAAAACCGGCCAGGCGATACGACTTGGATAAACCGTTAAAACTGATGCACAAAATATCTTCGGCCAAACGCGCCATCGGCGTGAATGTGGCGTCATCGTAGAGGATTTTGCTGTAGATTTCGTCGGCGAATAAAATGAGGTTGTGTTTTCGCGCAATCTCAACCAGGGCTTTGAGCAGCTCTTCACTGTAAACCGCACCGGTTGGGTTGTTTGGGTTAATCACCACCAATGCCCGAGTTCTATCGGTGATTTTGCTTTCGATATCGTCTAAGTCTGGGAACCAATCCGCCTGCTCGTCGCAAATGTAATGGCGAGCGGTGCCGCCTGATAGGTTCACCGCAGCAGTCCAAATGGGGTAATCCGGTGCTGGCACTAACACTTCGTCGCCGTTATTAATCAATGCCTGCATAGACATCATGATCAGTTCGCTAACACCGTTACCTAAAATAATATCGCCGGTTTCAATGCCTTTGATTCCCAGTGTTTGGCATTCGTGCATAATTGCTTTACGCGCAGAAAACAAACCTTTGGAATGGGTGTAACCCTGAGCATCGCGCAAATTGGTGATAACGTCGTGGATGATTTCATCCGGCGCATCAAAGCCAAACGGCGCGGGATTGCCGATGTTCAGCTTAAGAATTTTATGGCCTTCTTCTTCCATGCGGTTTGCATGTTCGAGCACTGGGCCTCGTATGTCGTAGCAGACGCCATGTAACTTATTAGACTTATCGATAGGTTGCATAAACTTTTGGCAATGAAAATAATATCTATTAAAAAACTGTGATTAATCCAACAATGAATTAATTGTCGTACGGAAACCGATAATAAGACAACTTACGAGTAACAGTATTATCGATCTTTATTCAATGAAATACTGATCACCGACAAATTTGTTTTGGGTTTACGCACGAATCGTTTGTTGGTACTTCATTTTTAAAAACGGCTTTTATACCTTAAAAACCGGAAGCACTAGGAAATTTTCCTCAACGAGTCGTATATAACAAAAAAAGGTGAGAGATTATGGCAGAGAACACAGCAAAAAACGACGTTGATAGCCAAGACTGGAAAGACAAGTTGTCTCCTGATGAGTATCGTATTTGTCGCCAGTGTGGCACGGAACCGGCTTTTTCAGGGGAATATTGGGACACAAAAACACCGGGTATTTATCTGTGTAAATGTTGTTCCGAACCTTTGTTTGATTCCGAAACCAAATACGATTCAGGCAGTGGTTGGCCGAGTTTTTACGCGCCAATTGAGCGAAGTAAAATTAAAGAAAAGTTAGATCGAGGTTTTGGTATGGCTCGCACTGAAATTTTGTGTGCAAAGTGCCAAAGTCATTTGGGTCATGTTTTTACCGACGGTCCCGCGCCCACTGGGCTTCGGTATTGTGTTAATTCCGCTTCTCTGTCACTAAAAGCACACGACGAGAATCACTCTAAATAATTAAGATCGATTATGCGTTCATTTTCCGATTTACTGGATACGGCAGTTCTTCACAAAGGCAGTCTTAAAAAAATTGAGTCGACGTTACCGGTACCGGCAAGCGCCGAAGAATTGCAGGCCAAGCCAAATTCGTTTTTTCTGTCAGTTATGTCCAAACGGGTGTTTCAAGCCGGATTGAAACACAGCATGGTAGAGCAACGTTGGCCGCATTTTGAAAAAGCGTTTGACGGTTTTGATCCCGTTCAGGCGGCCATGCTCAGTGATTCTGATATCGACGATCTGATGAGTAACAAAGACCTGATTCGTCATTTGGGAAAAATGAAATCCGTTCGCAACAATGCTTCGATGATGCTCGAAGTGTGTCGAGAATACGGCAACTTTGGAACGTTTTTGGCGCAGTGGCCGAGTGACGATATTGTCGGTCTGTGGACCTACCTGAAAAAAGTCGGCACTCAGCTTGGTGGTATGTCGGGTTCGCGATTTTTGCGTATGGCCGGAAAAGACACCTTCTTGCTGACAAACGATGTTGTTCAAGTGCTGAAAGCCGAAGGCGTTGTTGAAAAAGTCCCGTCGTCTCAGAAAGAATTAAAAGCCACACAAGCGGTATTTAACCAGTGGGCCGAAGAATCCGGCCGACCTTTGTGCCAAGTGAGCAGAATCGTTTCTTATACGGTTATGGCGGAAGTTCTCACCTGATGCTGTTGCATCAACTGTTGGCATCGTTGACACGATTGCAACATTGAAATCGCCGCCGATAAGAGTGTGTCGGCGCGCTTTGATCGGGCCTTGTCTCTGTGTTCAACTACGTAAATAGTCTCTGATATGCGGTTTGGCAGTTGGTGAATCTTGATAAGCTCTTGTTTGGGGTAGGATTCAACGGCGTGTGCTGGCAAGACGGTAAAGCCCAATCCTAAGCTCACCGGTTCGAGCAGCAAGCTGACCTGATTGGAAAAACCGTGCTTAGTAAATTTATCAATATGCTGAAATTCTGGGTAATTCGCACCCAGTAGCAATCCCGTGTAGTGCGCGACATCCGGATGGCCGATAAAGCCCAGATCGTGAAGTTGACTCCAAGTCGGTTTTTCTACGTTTTTTGGCGTTACCAGCAAGAGTTCTTCTTGGCCCACCTCGGTGCTGATAACGTCGCACAAGTTGGAGGTTTGGGTAATAAATCCGGCGTCTATTTTATTCTCAACCACGGCTCTGTCGATTTCATAGTTTGGCGCAAAGCGATAATCCACGATCAGTTTTGGATGTTGGGTTTGAATGTTGAGAAAAAACGGATACAGCTTCAAACCAATACTGCCCGGCGACATAATTCTTACTTCGCCTTCAAACGCGTGATCACTGGTGACGCTGGATTCGAGCATCTTCAAATCTTTGAGAATGACCCTCGCCTCAAGATTGAGACGCTCGCCGCTGTCGGTGAGCGTGAAGCCTTTTCCCTTGCGCACAATCAATGGCTGGCCCAAATACTGTTCCAATTTGTTGATGTGTTGGCTGACGCCTGATTGAGTCATATAGAGCTGCTTTGCCGCTTGGGTAAAACTGCCTACGTCTACGAGTGCGCAAAAGGTGTGTAACCACTTGGTATTAATCATTACAAAACGTCATCATTTTTATCATTATTGATAATTTTACGTCATTCAATAGTTCTTGTAACCTTCAATCATTCGAAAATTATTCCTATCCGGTTTTGATTCAATTGCACTTGGTTTTAGCTATTTACCGACACTTTCGCCAGTTTTTGGGGATTTTGGCGTTAATAGTGTGTGTTGGGGTGCGCGATCGAAAACGGGTGAGGACGGTTTAATCCATTGAAATTTGGAGAGCAAAGAATGAGTGCGTTATTCACTGAATTTACCTTGAAAGATATCACCTTGCGCAATCGCATAGCGGTTCCTCCAATGTGTCAATACAGCGCAATCGACGGCGTCGTCAACGATTGGCATTTGGCGCATTACGCTAATTTAGCGCGTGGTGGCGCGGGCTTGGTGATCGTCGAGGCAACGGCGGTATCGCCGGAAGGGCGAATTTCTCCTGGGTGTGCGGGGCTTTGGTCCGATGATCAGGTTGAAGGCATGGCTCAAATAGCCTCGCGTATTAAAAACGCCGGCAGTGTGCCCGGAATACAAATTGCCCACGCAGGCCGAAAAGCCAGTGCAAACCGCCCTTGGGAGGGTGATGATCACTTGGCCATTGATCACCCTGACGCTTGGGAAACCATTGCACCTTCGGCCGTAGCCTTTGGCGAGCATCTTTCTCGAACACCAACTGAAATGACGTTGGATGATATACAACGCGTGAAGCAAAATTTTGTCGATGCTGCAAAGCGCGCTTTAGCCGCTGGTTTTGAATGGTTGGAGTTGCACTTTGCGCACGGTTATCTGGCGCAGAATTTCTATTCGGTTCATTCCAATCAAAGAACCGACCAGTACGGTGGCGATTTAGACGGTCGCAGTCGATTTATGCTTGAAACTCTGGCAGCAGTAAGAGAAGTATGGCCCGAGAATTTGCCGCTGACCATTCGTTTTGGAGTGATTGAATACGATGGTGACGACGAAAGAATGTTGCCTGAATCCATTCAAACGGTGCAGCGTTTCAAAGAATTAGGGACCGACTTCATTAGTGTCAGTATCGGTTTTAATACACCTAAAGCAGACATTCCTTGGGGGCCAGGGTTCTTAGCGCCTGTGTCACAACAGATTCGAACCGAGACGGGTCTTCCTGCCGCAACCGCGTGGGGGGTTGATAGCCCTGAGCTGGCTAATCGCGTGATTGAGAATGATCAGATTGATGTTGTTATGGTTGGCCGGGCGCATTTGGAGAATTCGAATTGGCCGTATTTTGCCAGTAAGCGCCTGGGTGTGAATAAACCCGCTTGGGTGTTGCCACCGCAATACGCCTACTGGTTAGAGCGCTACACGCCTGTGGAATCGTAAATCTCTGGAAAGAAACTACTCATGCGTGCGTGCAGTTGGGACTAGTCGTAAATGGCTTTTTTCTTCCAGGCGTCGCCGTCTGAATTGAATTGATCCCAATTGCCATTGTCGCTGTCTGCTTCTGCCTCGGTTTCTTCGGGTACCGAGGTCAGCTTTTGTAAGCGCTCAATGTGTTGGTTGAGCGCGTCGACCTGAGTTTTCATGCTTTTGTCTTTCACTTCTTTGGTCAACAGGTTTTTCGCCAAGGTGTAGTAGTGCAGGGCCATTCTTGGCTTGTCCGAAGACTCCGCGGCTTGAGCGTGTGCAGAGTAGTTATCGACGGCGATAAACAGCACCAGTTGCTTAATTTGAGCGGTGTAGTTGTCGAATTCAGAACTCGATAATTTGCTGCGTTTGTGCAGCCGATGCACGAATTTGTTCAGCTCGGTCAGATACTGCTTCACTTCTTTCGACTGTTTTGGTGAATTCAATTTGACGCGCTTTGTGGACGGAGGGCGACGCTGAATTTCCGCGTGTTCTCGGCTGTAGATCTCCAACTCTTCGCGATATCGCGTTTCCTTCGAATTCAGTTGAATCAATTGATTGGTGGCGTCGATCAATTGCTGATAAATGAGCAGGTTTAATTCTTTAGGCAGGTAACCCTGAGGGAATCCGCTGATTAGGACGCTAAAATTTTTGATTCTCTGTTCTAAAATTTGAATCATGCGCTGTTGTTGCTCGCGCTTTTTGGCAACAGTTTGAATCATGAAGGCGTAGCAGAGCACTATGATGAGAACAATGATAATGCCACTGGCGATGTAAACTGATGTCATTTTCTATTTTCCAATGAGCAGTGATTCCCGAACCGTTGTTGTCTGTTTCTGGTGGTCGTTGAACAATTGGCTAAGTTTTCGGCTGTAGTAGTACATAATTTAGTATAGCTGGTTACTTTTAATGCGCAGTTTAATAAGAGCTAAGTTATTGGAAACAAAAATGTTTTAAAGGTGTTGACAGGTGCCGAAGAGGTACATAGAATTCGCCCCACTTCTGAACAGGGACACATTCAAACGTAAGTGAAAGCAAATGCTGAAAAGCTGCTAACACAATAAGTTAAAGTGTTCTGAGTTTTGAAAGTCCTAAGTCCCCTTCGTCTAGAGGCCTAGGACACCGCCCTTTCACGGCGGTAACAGGGGTTCGACTCCCCTAGGGGACGCCATTGCGGGAATAGCTCAGTTGGTAGAGCACAACCTTGCCAAGGTTGGGGTCGCGAGTTCGAGTCTCGTTTCCCGCTCCAAATTGCTGTCGATTAGCGCATTGTGTTGTTAAGCGGTAAGAGCAAAATTGGCAGTAGTCCTGAGGTAATCCCATTGCGGTTTATTCAGGTTACTTTTTTTAAAGTAGCTGCTGTGTTTTATTCTTTGGCAGTTGTGGTTGGACTTAGAAATTTAAAAGAAGTATCAAGATAACACTTGGCAGGTGTTTTGTTGATTAAGCCTAGCGGCAAATCAATACACATTAGTTGTGTTTATTTGTCCCCTTCGTCTAGAGGCCTAGGACACCGCCCTTTCACGGCGGTAACAGGGGTTCGACTCCCCTAGGGGACGCCATTGCGGGAATAGCTCAGTTGGTAGAGCACAACCTTGCCAAGGTTGGGGTCGCGAGTTCGAGTCTCGTTTCCCGCTCCAGTTTTTTCCTTTCAGTCAGTATTCTAGTTTTTACCTAAGCTAATTTTTTATTTCTCATCAGCTTCCTTGCTTTGTGCAATTTGCATGAGTTCGCTGACAATCCACTGATGCAGTGGGTCTTGTGAACAGCGGTGATGCCACGCAGCTCGAAGTTCAAACCCCGGCGGTAATGTTTCTAATTTGACTGGACGCAGTCTTTCGTCCGGCAATAGCCGTGTTGGTAAAAACGCGACCGCGCCGTAGGCTTCGATAAATTCCGGAGCCAGTTCAAACGACGGCACGGATACTGAAATTTGGCGATTGATACCGTGTTCTGAGAACCAAGAATCTGCCGACCCTTTGAGTGCAGCTCTTGAGGGTGAAACGATTAGATGCTGGCAGTTCGCTAAATCTTCTATGCAGGTGGGGGCGACCGATTCGGGAGTGCTCGCCGCAACAACGCACGTAAACGATTCCGACATCAGCCGGGTGCTTGGCAGTGACGATGGCAGGCCATTTGGCGCCGATATGACCAGATTCACGGAGCCTTCTAACAGCGCTCGTTCAATATTGTCGGTTTCTAAGTCTTTAATAATGACCTTTAGACCCGGCGCTTGAGGCCGAATGATCTTGAGCAGATCGATCAAAAGCACTTTTTGGGCGTAATCACTCGCGCTGATAACAAACGTCTGGCTGACGTTGGTGAGGCTGAACGTATCTTGTCGTCGCGCTTGTTCGAGTTTTTCCAGGACATCGCGAACAACAACACCCAGGTTCTCAGCAAATGGCGTCGGAACAACGCCGTGTTTTGCGCGCACAAACAATCGGTCTGAGAATGTCATTCTCAGTTTCTTAAGCTGTTCACTGACTGCTTGTTGGCTGACTGATAGCTTATTTGCAACTCGAGTGAGGTTTTTTTCTTCTAATAAAGCCAACAACAGCTTCATTTGTTTAACATCGAGTGTATCCATAAAGAATTGCTTGTAATATTTACAATTAATACAGTATTTTTCTTGTGGTGGTGTTGAGGTAGCATAACCGATTGTTATTCAAGGAAAACTGGCTTAACGTCACGCATTCAAAATTTTGCGTTCAAGAAGTCGGTTCCGACTTCATGAATGTGAAACAGTTGACACTACCGATGTAAATTGAAGTTTGGTTTGTGCTGTGTAAGTTCGCGTTTCAGTCTGTTGTGTGAATCCAGGCTAATATAATTTTGTAGTGTTTTCGGTTTTATCCGTTTGTATAGAAGCCTTGCTATAACTTGCTTTAAGCTTACTTTCAGTAAGGCGAGCTTCTTTTTCTAATACAAAAAAGCACCGATCACTTATTGGTAGGAAACTCTGAATAAACTTAGGTTTCTTATAGTTCGGCGCGGTGACTTACCTGGGTATTGAAGGTATTCCTGCGATTGCAAAGTGTTTGTGTGTCACCATTTTCTTTATCGCTAAGTTATTGAAAATGATAAGAAATTGGGATTGTACTTTCGATGTTTACTCTCTTGGTTGCGTTTAAATGGTGCAATCAGAGATTTTCTTAGATACGCCGTGAATCTCAATGCAACCTAAGCAAAGTATTTAATCGATGATAATTTATCGATGGTGATTTGCTGGGTTCTCATCTCATTTATTGTCTTAAAAATAAACGGTTCATCGTATTCAACGCCAGTGATTTGAACGATGTTTTTTAATACGTAGTAGAGCATTTGAAAATTTATGACCGCTGCAATATCCATTAAACAATTGAAGAAAACCTACAACAACGGCTTCACCGCCCTAAAAGGGATCGATCTTGAAGTAGAGAAAGGCGATTTCTTTGCATTACTCGGTCCTAATGGAGCGGGCAAGTCCACCACGATTGGTGTGATCAGTTCTCTGGTGAAAAAAACTGAAGGCAGTGTCTCTATTTTTGGCCATGACATTGATAAAGAAGGGCCGTTGGCGAAGAAAAAGTTGGGAGTGGTTCCACAGGAATTTAACTTCAGCCAATTTGAAAAGGTCTTTGACATCGTTCTTAACCAAGCCGGTTATTATGGAATTCCCAAAGCCGAGGCACGTAGCATTGCCGAGCACCACCTAAAACAATTGGGGCTGTGGGATAAAAAAGACACTCAGGCACGCTTTTTATCAGGCGGAATGAAACGCCGATTAATGATTGCCCGAGCATTGGTGCATAAACCGGAATTGCTGATTCTGGATGAGCCCACCGCGGGCGTTGATATCGAACTTCGCCGGTCAATGTGGTCGTTTTTGCGGGAAATTAACGATCAAGGTACGACAATTATCTTGACCACTCACTATTTGGAAGAAGCCGAAAGTTTGTGTCGCAATGTTGCGATTATCGATCAAGGTACCATCGTCGAAAACACCAGCATTAAAGCTTTGCTCAAGCAGCTCAATCGCGAGACCTTTATTTTTGATGCGAAAGAAACGGTCTCCTCCGACATATGTCTTGATGGTTACGACATCACGCGCATCGACAGTCACAGCTTTGAGATTGATTTGGAAAAAGGTCAATCGATGAATCAGGTATTTAATAAGCTCAACGACAAGGGCATTGAAGTCATCAGTATGAGGAATAAGGCAAACCGTTTGGAAGAACTGTTTGTGAATTTGGTAGAAGCCAATAAAAAGTCAAAACAAGGAGTACAAGCGTGAGTTTTTCAGAGCAGTGGGTCGCGCTGGTTACCATTCTTTCGAAAGAAATTCGCCGTTTTATGCGCATTTGGGTGCAAACATTATTGCCACCGGTGATCACCATGTCGTTGTACTTTGTGATCTTCGGAGCGTTGATTGGCTCTCGAATTGGGCAAATGGACGGGTTTGATTACATGTCGTTTGTGGTGCCGGGTTTAATTATGATGTCGGTAATTACAAACTCCTATTCCAATGTGGTGAGTTCGTTTTACAGCGCAAAATTTCAAAATAGCGTAGAAGAGTTATTGGTATCACCCATGCCAAACTACGTGATTCTATTGGGCTTTGTTTTGGGTGGTGTGGCTCGCGGATTGTTGATTGGCTTAATTGTATCGCTGGTATCGTTGTTCTTTATCGATTTATCGATGCACAATATGACCGTCACCGTTGCCATTGTGTTTTTCACCTCCATGCTGTTTTCCATTGCTGGATTTATCAACGCGGTATACGCCAATTCCTTCGACGACATTAGTATCGTGCCAACCTTTGTGTTGACACCGCTAACCTATTTGGGCGGTGTGTTTTATTCGATTAGCTTGTTGTCTGAATTTTGGCAGTCGGTATCGATGTTGAATCCGGTGTTGTACATGGTGAATGCGTTCCGATATGGATTTTTAGGAATCACTGATATTGATATTCGCTTTGCCTTTGGTGGTATTTTTGTCTTTGTGATTATTATGTTTATGTATGCGCTGCATTTGTTGGATAAAGGCACGCGCTTGCGTTCGTAAACAAGACTGGTATGCGTATACTAGAAAATACAATGAACAATTCTTTGTAACCCGTATTCACCAGCGGTTTCTCAAAGAATTGTTCATTCGTATCTCGTTCATTTTTACATGGCTTTCAAGCATTCAAATCGATTTATGGCTTCACATTTAGATACTCACTCAACTGACAACTCTGCTGCCAACAGCGGCTTAGGTAAAGAAACCGAATACGTTAATACCTACGATAAATCCCTTCTTTATCCCATTGCACGTTCCAATGCGCGCGATGCGCTTAATATCTCCAATACTCAATTACCGTTCGCGGGTCGAGATTTGTGGACTGCGTGGGAAATTTCCTGGTTAAACGCCAAAGGCTTACCGCAGGTTGCAGTGGCGGAGTTTTCGTTGCCAGTGAATACTCATTCAATTATTGAATCGAAATCTTTTAAGTTGTACTTAAATTCATTCACACAAACGCAATTTAATAGTTGGGATCAGGTTAAACAGGTACTCATTGAGGACTTATCGGCGGCAGCTCAAGGCGCAGTTGAGGTCGAGCTTTTAACGCTGAGTGAGGCGTGTGAATTCTTTGCGATGAGCGATGGTATAGCCTCGACGCCCTTCGAATTTGCCGATTCGCCGCAAGGGCGCGATATTCCCGTTGTGTATTTGGATTCGATTGATGCGGACGTTTCTGATTACCAGGTTAATTCGTCGTTATTGAGATTAGATGCAAAACAAAACGAACCCACTGAGCAAGTGTTGTTTTCGAATCTATTGAAGACCAATTGCCCGGTGACTGGCCAACCCGATTGGGCCAGTGTTTGGATTTATTATCAAGGTGAGGCGATAGACGCAGAAGGTGTGTTGAAGTATTTGGTGTCGATGAGAGATCACCAGGACTTTCACGAGCAGTGTGTTGAGAACATTTTTCTCGATATCGAGCGGATGTGTTCGCCGAATACGCTCGCTGTCTACGCTCGATACACTCGCCGTGGCGGGTTGGACATCAACCCATTCAGAACCAATGTTGATGCAGCTGAACTGAGCCTTCGCCCAGTTCGATTGGTCAGGCAGTAACTTGAGTTAGGTTGTAATTACTGAATCACCTTGTCTTTTATGGTCTCGATGGCCTTTTCGAGATCATAAAGCACCTTTTCTTTCTCGAAGTTTCTAATCTTCTCTAGGTCTAAGTGCATCGAGAAACCGTCCAGATTAGTTTCCATGTAGGTTTGGTTTGAACCCAAGTTCTTACGAAAATCGACGACTTGGTAAACCTCAATTGGGTAACTGAAACCTTTCGCTTCAATCATGCCTTTGTTAATACACATGATGGTGTCTTTCACCAGCGCCCAAGATTCGTGAGATAACAAGATTTCACCGGGATCAGCGGCGGATTCTAAGCGGCTGGCGAGGTTCACATGGGTGCCCAGCGCGGTGTAATCCAAGTGATGGGATTTAGCACCAAAGGTACCGACGGTACAAAAGCCCGTGTTAATGCCCATACGAATTTGAAGCTTCTTCTTGATTCCTTGGCTGAACCAGTGGTTTTGAAGCACGCGCATACGTTTTTTCATGGCAATTGCCATCGATACGCAGCGCAGGCAATCGCCCTTGGTTCCGCGGGTTTCGTGATCGCCAAAGATAACCATAATGCCGTCACCCATAAACTTATCCACAGTACCGCCAAAGTGGGAAATGATCTTAGTCATTTCTGTCAGATACAGGTTTAGCAGGGTAGCCAAGGTTTCAGCTTCGAGCTCTTCCGACAATGAGGTAAAGCCCTGAATGTCGGAGAAGAAAACGGTGAGGCGTTTACGGTCCGTTTGCAACTTGGCTTGATCGTTTGTGCCCACTGCGCTGTATACGGCTGGAGAGATGTAGTGGGATAACTGAAAGCCTTTCTCTTTTTCTTTCTCGTTGATTTCGTTGAGTTCTTCGATTTGCTCAGTCATTGAGCGAATTTTTCGGTTTACAAATAACCCGTAGAGAATGATGTAAACGCTGACGCCGATCAGTGTTGTTGCACTGATTTGAATGCTGGAACTGAGCACCCACACAGGCGTGTATATGAAAGCACCAATACCCGCGCCGATAAAGAACGCAGCGTTGTCTTCAAGCCACTTGCGGCTGCCACCTTGTAATGAGGCGTTAAATTGAATGATGGTCGCAAACAACGCCGTCGGTAAAATCTGGAAATCAACCAAACACAAACAGGCACCAATAAGAGCAGCATCAGCCCAACCAAAGACACGCTCAAGCTGCTCTTTTTTCTCTTCGGAGCTTTTGTCTCCAAGCAAACGTGTAACAGCTAAGTAAATCAGCGTCAGTACGGCCAATACCGTAGAGATGATGTCAAACGTCGGCCAGCTTCGGTAAGAAACCAGGGTTCCGACCACGGAAAAAGCGATCAGGGAACGAAAATAAAAATGCCTTTGGGGATGAGACCAAAAATCAATGGATGGTTTGTTGTCCTTCGCCATGGTGTTCCAGTGTGAGATTACTTAATAATTGGTCTTTCGGTGACCTTCATCACAATTTTAAAGGAAGGTCCGTAGCTGAAAAAGAGTGAATTATATGATTTGTTATAAGAATATTCCTCTAAAAATATTTCTCAGGAATATTTGTCGTTCAAGTGAATATAACGTGTTGCTGTAGGCTATGTCCACGCCAGGAGAGTGTACATTTAACAGGGATTATTCGCTCATATGCATTTGAGCCAAAAGCTGCTCGATCTCGGAATCTTGCTGTTTGATGTGTTTTTTCAGTTTTTGATTTTCAGACACCAACTGATTCACTTGCGCGGGTTCTGCGGAGGTTTTGGTATTAGCACTGTCTTGTAGGCTGTCAATTTGTGCGTAGCAGGTTTCTATCTCTTTCTCTAAGAGCGCGACACAAGCTTCGGATTCCTGCAAATACCGAGTTTGTTGTTGCAGTTGCGCCTTTAAATCCTCGCCCGTTTTAGAATCGGCCAGCGATTGCGGGTTTTTCTCAATTTTGTCTAACCACTGGTTAATGTTATTGAATTGATCCGAATGAAACGTTTTCAGCGCTTGTACCGATTCGTCAGATTTTCCCTTTGACGGAATTTCGGTGACAGGGTCCGAACGCAAATTTGCCAGTAGATCTCGGTATTGCAGCAGTGCAGCCTCAATTTCACCGTCGGCGCCTTTCGCTTTTGCCAAGTTGATTATTTCTTCAAAATTGTCTTTCAGCGCCTTATCGCTGGTATTTTCTTCTGTGTTATTCGACGGTTTTATTTTATCTAAGATACCGGCAAAGCCTTCATACAAAGACGCCCACTTTGGAGTTTTACTGGATTCATCCGTTGTGAAGGCCTGGATTTCATTTTTCAAAAACGCATGCCGCAACGCCACCGCTTGCGCTTCGATAGAATCAGCTTCCGCCAAACTGGTATCGACATCGTGGTGGCCTGCAACCTTGCCATGATGTTTTTTGGTCAACTGTACTTGCCCTTTGAGCTGGCGTAAGAATTCAGGTGCATCGGTTGCTGATTCACTGGAAGCCGCCTTCTCTTCCTTTAATTCCTCCAGTTCCTCATTCAAACCCTTAATGCGAGATTGGAGTTTATTGATCAGCTTTTTCAAGCCTTTCACATTGAATAAAAGAAAGACCAAAAAGCAGATCATAACAGCGTAGATCTCCGCTGCACCGATCAATAACCATTTAGAGATTTCCATTAATACACCTGAAGCCGTCGGGCCAATAATGATTGTTCATGTGGCCCTCAAAGTTAACCTTTATAGCTGAGTATTGACAATGATCCGCCATCTAGCCAACTTCTGACGACATCTGGTCCGGTTTTAGTGAACTTATTAAGATTGGAAATAATAATTGTTGTTCTAGGATTTATTGGCCGGGTGTGTGTATTACTCGAAACTTGTGCTCAATAAGTGTTCAAGTTGAAAATTGGCTTGGGATTATTTGCATAATGATCCTCAAAGCGATTGATTCTGACCGCTGCTTTACGTATAGTTCGCCCTCCCAAAATTTGGCGACAAATAGAAATCGCTGAATATTTGGCGTACGGTGAGGTGTCCGAGTGGCCGAAGGAGCACGCCTGGAAAGTGTGTAAGTCGAAAGGCTTCGAGGGTTCGAATCCCTCCCTCACCGCCATTGAATATTTAAAAGAAGCTCCACGCATTGGGGCTTTTTTTGTGTCTGTACAATACTCTAATTAGCTCGTACCGGTATCGACACTCTGAAAGCTCACGGCAATAGTATGCAGTTTATTGGCTAGGTCGACTTGTTCATTAGTGACAATTTCAATTTCCCCGGCATTTATATTCATATTATTCATTCGCTCGTTGATCATCCGAATGGATTGGGAAATTGAATCAGTCGTTGTTACTTGTTGTTCGGAGGCAGACGCTATTTCATCCACCATAACATTGATATTACCCACTTCTTGTTCGATTTCTGACAACACTGTTTGCACCGACGCCGATTCTTCCGAAACAGAGCGTGCCGATTCGGTTCCTCTTGTTATTGCCTGAAATGCTTGTGTGGTTGTTTCATTGAATTCAGTAATGATGGCGCTGATTTCTGAGGTGGATTCTTGTGTGCGTCGAGCGAGCGTTCTGACTTCGTCAGCCACTACCGCAAAGCCGCGACCGTGTTCGCCGGCTCTCGCTGCCTCGATTGCAGCGTTTAGCGCGAGCAGGTTGGTTTGTTCGGCAACGGATTTGATAACTTCCACAACATTGGTAATGCCGGTACTTTTGTCATTTAACTGCGACATAGCTGTGCCAACTTGTTCGATGTCATCAGCCATTTTACGTACGTTATCGGTATTTTGTTTGACGGCTACGGCGCCTGATTTAGCAATAACAGAGCCTTTATCGGTCGCGCTGGCGGCGCTGTGAGTGTTTTTTGCTACGTTGGCAATAGTGATCGCCATTTGTTCGCTGGATTCGGCAACTTGGGCAGAATCCTCACTTTGTTTTGTTAAATCTTTTTTATTGCTTAGGGTTAGTGACAATGTTTTTTCTGAGCATGTTTTTAATTCCGAACTTGCCGCAGATAATTGATGCAACACATCTGAAAAAACCGAAAGCATACCGTTGAGCTGATGCGCCATAGAGCCCAAGTCGTCGTGGCCTAAAACTTGTGCTCGGAATCTTAAATCTTTCTTTTTAACCGCGTTCTGAATGGTATCTTTTACCGAGCAAATTTGTTGGTTTAATTGAGAGAAAACCGCATAGCTAAAAATGCTGATTATCAAAAGAGCCGCTAATGCAATCGATAAAATGCTGTAAAAAGACGATTGAGCATTGCTGTGGATGTCTCCGGCCAGGTTCATTAGATCCTGATTGATTTTATCTTCGATAATTTTTAACTGATTGATACGGGCAGTGGCGGCATTAAACCAATCGGCTGGGTTAACGCCAAAACCCCCCGCAGAAGATTTCTCAAAAGCAATTGCTCGGTAATCGTTCACTTGTTTTACCGAGCTATGTGCCATGGTTTGTTCAAAAAAGTCGAGTTGTTCTTGGGTGGAAAAGCGCGAGAAATTTTCGAAAAGCAAACTTTGCTCTGTGACTAATTGTACGAATCGGTACAGTGAATCTTGAGAAAATGAGCCTACCGCAAAGCTGTTGCTCATTACCGCGCGTTCGATTCCGGCGCGTTCTTTACCTGCTAAAAAGCTGTAATACGCGAAGGTATTTTTTGCAACCTCGTCATACTGAGTCATGCGGGCGATGTACGGTATGCCCTGAATAAAGTAGGCGTTAGTATCGGTAAAAAATGCGATCACTTCTTTTGCGGGCACAGACAGGTTTTCTGCTTGAGTACGGACTTTTTCTAAATTTTGTAACCTTGAGCGCATTATATCCATAACGTTTTGTATTTCTTTGTATTGGATATTGTCTCGATGTTTGTCGTAATCACTGATCCAAGCACTTAATTTTTTGTCGGTTTCCGCTTGTTGTAAATCCAATTCTCTTTTGAATCTATTTCCTTCAGAACCCACATACACCGCGCTTGCTCCGCGCTCTTTTTGTAACTCATGAACCAGTAAACTGCTAGTAGCGGTGAGTCGCAATAAGATCTGGGTGTCTGATGCGCTGCGCATTGCACTTAAATTGCCCCACAAGGCTATGGCAGCAAGTACTAATAAAACCAGTGTTGTCGGTCCAACTAGGAGTAACATCTTTGTTTTAAAAGACCAATTTTTTATGAAAACCATGTTCAAATACTCATGTTCCGGGAATATTGCTACTGAAACTCAAGGTGTATTAGCTTAGCTGTTAAGAAGCTGTAATTAGGTTTGAGTGTAGGTGAAAAATGAGAGTTTTGGAGAGCGGTATATTAGTGTTAGCGCGGTGGTTTAAAAGGAAGCGTAAAAACTAAGAGGGAATAAACAAGCAGCACCTGCAGGGGGGCGACGCAGTGTGTTGTTTTGAAAAGCCGTAATATTACCAGGCTTAAAAATAGGTAGAGATTACTAATATACAATATCGGTAATTAAACGTTTATTGGCTTGATTGTTGTTAATCAGAGACTTCTTAAACCTGTAACAGCACATCCTTGTGCTGATGGAATCACAGAATTTAGCGAATTAAATTCACTTGATCTCGTGAAGTGAATTGTTGCAATCCGAAATGACCGAAGCTGTAGGTAAAGCTGTTGTTTTCGTTGTCGATTTGGCTGGCGTGAACACCGAATACCAAACACGTACCCGATCCACAGACAATTTGGTCTACCCAGCTTTTCATTGAATAAACGCGGTTTGCGATTTTTCTGCCGTCTAACCAATCTAAGAATGGGCTGCTTACTGATAAACCTTGGCTACCACAGGTAGAGCTAGGAACATTAAATGGGTAGACACCGCAAGTTAATAGTCCACGGTAAGCACCCGCGATACCAACAAAAGAGTTTACATTGTTGGCTTGTCCTAGTTTGATGATTTGTTGTGCGGCTAGGGTAACGCCCATGGAATGGGCGATGACATCGATTCTACCCGTACAAGAATTGGCGAGTGCGCTGTTGATGGCGTTTCGAACGGGAAATTCCTCTGAGCCGCTGTGATCGTTACATCCTGGGCAGGTTTTTGAACCCCAGTTTGGTCGGAAAATTTGGTTGGGCAACCATCCTTGTCTGAGCAGTTCGTCGTAAGTTGAATCCCAGTCGTCAGGGGCTCCGGTATTACCGTGAACTAAGACTACGTTATCAATACATGCTGCGATTACGGTTGTTGACGCCCCGAGGCTCGCAGTAACAACAAAAAACAATTTAAATAAAAATGAAGTAAGAATATTGCTCTTATTGAAATTAGACATAAAAAACCCTTTATTCGGTTTAGGTTATTTTTTGTTTTTAATGCGCTAATTTTTCATCTTTGTAATAGTGCTTAGTTGCGTAAAGCAGTATTAAAAACAGACATTAATAACTACGCAAAGTTAATAATTTACGTATTTGATTTTCTGGTAAGAAAACACCGATAAAGGTGGGTATACCGACAACAGATCATGACGTTGATATTATTTGTATAAAGCTCTACAAGAATCGGTACTGCATAACAATAAAACAATACAGAATAAATTTATTCAGTATTGATTTGTTTGTTGATTCCTAATTTAGATGAAACTCTTAGCGTTTCCAGTATTTCTAACCACGAAATAAATAGATTTAAATTCGTAATTAAAAATTAGCTGACCTTTTGCCAGTTGAATAGGAGTTGAAGTTAATCAGTTCCTTATTTTTAAATTAAGGTAAAGGCTGTTGGTTGATTAGTATAGCTAAAGTTTTTGTCAGTTTAGAAAGCGTTTCCAATATCTATTATGGGTTATATGAATTTTTGTGATGTATTTATTGTGTTTGGTTTTTTGTCTTATAAAAAATAATATTTACTTTTGTTTGTTGAATACTTTTTTGTAATTAGCGTTGTTTTGATTTTAATATTTTTATTGTTGGTTTTAATAAATAAAAATATTCTTCGGTGTTTATTATTTGTTTTTTTGTATCTTGTTTTGTCGGGCTAATGCCGTAATTTTGCTTCTGTTGTAATTGTATTGGTGCTGGTTTTGGGTCTATGAAATTGTTTATTCAATAAAAAGTATTTGTATCAGATGGAGAGCATCTGATAACAAAATGTTTGCTGTACTAACAGTCATTTATTTCAGTTTTAAAGGATCTTGCACACTGGTATTTTTAATTGTGTATTTTGAATGTTCATAGTGCGTGCCAAAACATCAGCAAGTGATGCCGGTACGATTTTGCTTCCTGCATTTGGTATTTGTTACTGAGACTTCAGTGACTAGCAATGAAAAAATTACTAGTGAAGAGGAACCTCAATGAAAAGTTATTTTTTGATCGATGCCTCAAGCGTGTAAAAGTGAGTTGCTAGAGGCATAATCCCTAATTATATTAGGTGTAATTATTTTCTTTAATTGCTAGACACAGAGTCTAACTTTTATTTAAGTAGAATAAATTGAATTTTTATTTTCAATTTTCTATGGTTTTATAAATTTATTAAATTAATTGGTTGCGCACTTCCATTAGTGCGAAACCCAGTAAATTTTTACCTCGCCAAAGGTTAGGGTCTTCGCACTTTGGATCGTCTTGTGACAAGCCTATTCCCCAAATTTTATCAACTGGGCTCGCTTCTACAAGAACTCTATCACCAGTACCAACAATAAACTTTTTCAGCTCTTGGTTGCTGTTAAATTTAGCGAGGTTGCCCTCAACAACAATACTGAAACACTCTCGCTCCCAAATGGTTTGGTCGAACCCCTTTACTTGGCGGCCGATGGCTTTAACCTTCCCCGGTTTGTCAGCTGACAATATCTGATTTGCTGCTGAGTGATCTTCAAACAGTACGGCTTTTTGATACATCATATAATGCTCTGCGGTCATAAAACGCTTATTGCCGACCTTAAATGGAGCCTCGTACCATTGGCTAAAGCAGCTTTTTGTCACTTTTGATTTGGCGGTTTGGTGGCCCCAAAAAAATACATACTTAACTTGGTGCCCTGTATTTAGGTAATTGATTAAATCTTCCGTTGTTTTTATATCCAACATCTTTCCCTCTAATTCTAGTTTTCAGATATCGTTATTTAGTGCGTGAGTCGCCGGTGGTGTCTCATTGATCCATAAGCCCTGCGATGGGTTGAGCAAACTTGCCAGTCGCGGTGCTGGATGCTCAATTATCAAGCTTGTTTTGGCGACCACAAACAATAGAGTATTATGTGCAGCCGTGTAATGGGGGCGTATACCAATCGCGACAGTTGCTCATGGATGACATTTGCTCATGGGTATTGACGATAAATGGCGGTAGTTATTACTCGTGTCATCATTGATTATCCACGCAGACATTAGGCTCATTGTAATTTAGGCATAAACATGACCAAACGTATTCTTATTTTGTACACCGGCGGTACGGTCGGTATGGTGCCGTCGGACGCGGGGTATGTCCCGTCTGCGGGATTTGATGAGCGATTTCGTCGGCAATTGGCTGATTCGACGGCTCAGTTGCCTGAATTCGATATTATTGAGTTTGATGATTTAATTGACAGCTCGAATCTACAGACCTCAGATTGGCGTTTTATCGCTCAGCAAATAAACCATTATTGGCAAGAATACGATGGCTTTGTTGTCTTGCACGGCACCGACACCATGGCATACACCGCCTCGGCGCTTTCATTTATGCTCCAGGGGTTAGATCGCCCTGTGGTGGTAACGGGCTCGCAAATACCGCTGGTGCAACCCAGAAGCGATGCACTGAGTAATGTTGTCACCAGTATTATGTTGGCTGCCAATCAAACGCTCTGCGAAGTTGTGATTTACTTTGATGGCAAGCTGTTGCGTGGTAACCGCGCATCTAAGGTTCATAGTACGTCTTTTAATGCCTTTGATTCGCCAGACTTTCCCGCGCTGGGAGACATCGGTATTTATTTCCAGCTGCGAGAAGAGTTGTTTATGCCTGCGGGGAAATTCAATCCGGTCATCCCCGAATTTGATCCCGAAGCTGTGGTGATTTTACCGATTTATCCGGGACTGCAGGCGAGAACCATTCAGTCGTTGCTTACGCCCAATTTGCGTGGATTAATCTTATTAAACTACGGAGTCGGCAACCCCCCGGATCGCAATGTTGCGTTGATGGAAGAATTCGAACGGGCTATTGAGTCGGGTGTTGTTATTGTGAATTTAAGTCAGTGCCATCGCGGGCCTGTTGTTCAAGGTGCGTACTCATCAGGCGCGATATTTAATCAAATGGGTGTTATTGGCGGTGCTGATCTAACATTGGAGGCGGCTTTTACTAAGTTGCACTGGTTGCTCGCTCAAAACTTGCCCGCAAAAGACGTTGGTCGTTTAATGACTCAATCTATGTGTGGCGAGTGCTGATGCACTTTTAAGTGAGAGTTGGTGAGTGCTCTTTATCTGAACAAGTGTGATACAGGTTATGTTGAATCAAATCCAAGAGGTTATTACCCCGTTTTGGGTTTGATCAACGATCGATTTATCGTTAATTGTCTCATTTTTCTTTTTGTTGTTTCCCTTTCTTCTACCATCTTTGCAATTAAATGCATTTTTCTCTGAATTTTAACTTTTGTTTTTAAAGTTAAAACGCTTGTGCGTTAAATTAAAAAGCTCAAATGTTTGAGTGTTTTTTCATGTGCGCCTTAAGTATTAGTGGAAAAGAGTTACTACTTAAGAATCTATAAAATACAAATAATTGGTCTAAAGGTTTTTTTTGCTATTTATTTACAAGAATAAATAAAAGAAGCGTTGCGCGTTTAATAATATTCGTTAGAGTTGGTTCCTATACCGTGTGTAAGCGTTATTGATAAATAGGGTAACTTTAAGCGCTGCTGCCAACAATTTATTGTCGTTCAGTCTATTGTCATTTAATCAGTTATAAGAAAAACAGTGTCTTGGTTGAGTGTCAGTTTTTATTGAAGATAATAAAATCATTTTAGTGTTAGCACGCTTTGCAGTTACTGATCCATCATTTTTACAATGTAAAATAAGAATTTGTGGTATGGAGAGTTAACCCAATGAGGATGTTAGGTTTATTGGCCGTTATTGTGGCTTCGATTTCAAGCCAAATTGTTTCTGCTCAAGAAGAATCAAAAACTCTTCGAGTTTATAATTGGAGTGGTTACATTGGCGACGGTGTGATTGAGGCATTTGAAAAAGAAACAGGTGTTGACGTTATCTACGATACGTACGATTCCAGTTCTGAGGTAGAAGAAAAAATCCTGCGCGGTGGCAACAAGTACGATGTTGTTGTTTCTTCTTTAAATTTTATGGCGGCTCAGTCAAAGCAAGGTTTGTTTCAACCGATTGATCGTCAAAAAATCCGTAACTACGACGGCCTTGATCCCGATTTTATGTCCAGTGTTTCAACCTTAGATATCGAGAATACACACGGTATTCCTTATATGTGGGGAACGTTGGGTATCGGTTATAATGAAACGATGGTTCGAGGTGTTCTAGGCAGTAAAGCTCCCATCGATTCTTGGGATTTGATTTTCAAACCTGAAAACCTTAAAAAACTCAGTGCGTGTGGTGTTTCTTTTTTGGAAGAATCCACTCAGATGACTTCCCTTGTACTTAACTATCTTAAAAAAGATCCCAACTCATCAAACGTAAGTGATTATAAAAAAAGCGCAGAAAGCTATCTTAAAAAGCTTGCTCAGCATGTGAATGTTTTTGATTCAAAAGAATTTCTTGATAATTTATCGTCTGGAAAAATCTGCGTTGCTGTTGGTTGGAGTGGTGATATTGCTAAGGCAATAAAAGACGCGAAGGCAGAAAACAGTAATCTTAAGCTGCGTTATGTTTTGCCGAAAGAAGGAACATTCCGTTGGGTAGATATGTTATCGATCCCTGTGTTATCTGAAAATACCGATATTGCACACGCATTTATCGACTTTTTAACTCGCCCAGAAATAGCCGCGAAAAATACCAATAACAACCGCTACGCCAATCCAGTTCCCAAGTCGCTGCCGTTCGTTGAGCCGTTGTTGAGGGATGATCGATCTATCTTTCCTACGAAAGATGTTCAGCTTAAATTATTTCAAAATAGCCCAAGAAGTATATTGGTGCGTCGAGCCATTAAGGATGTTTGGAAAAATGTGCTTGATGAATATCAGAAATTCCATCCGGTTCCTTTTAATCCTAATTTTTTAAAGCACAATACTCAAGACTCTGAAAAGATATGGGATGAAGCTGCAGATAACTTACTTCAAGGTTAATTTGAAGTAATATTAAAAGCTGGCTCCTTTAGGTTAAAAGCGCATTTGATTTAGATTAAGTGCGCTTTTTTCGTTTTGGTGTGTTTTTTATTAAACTAATAATTAAATTTTATTCTTGACTTACCTCAATGTGGATTTTTCTTGGCGTAATACAGTGTACTTGAAATTAGTGAGACGTTATTTGAAATTGTTGTTTATCATTATTTGTTGATTATTAATTATTAAGAAAATTCTGTTAATTTTTAATGCAGACAATAGGAGATTGAATTATGAGCCTTATTCCTCGTCATTCATTTTTCGATTTTGACAACTTTTACGATAATTTTTTTGCTCCTCACGTACACAATCCGAGTGACTCTGTATTTATGCCTCGGGTTGATATTGTTGAAAAGGATAATCACTACGAAATCAAGGCCGATTTGCCTGGAGTAAAAAAAGAAGACATTCACATTCAGTTACACAATGGTGTTCTCTCTCTGGACGCAAAAATGGAAAGCGAAAATTCCGAAGAGCAAGATGGAAAAGTTATTCGAAGGGAGAGAAGGGCAGGCAGCTTTACGCGTACGTTTAGCTTAGGGGCTGCAGTGCAGGAGAGTGATATTTCTGCCAGTTTGGTCGATGGCGTTTTGCTTATTAAAGCTCCCAAGCTTACTGAGTCTAGCTCAGAACAAAGGAAAATTGAGATTAACTGAATCCACTACTTTGGAGAGTCCAGCACAGGGATGTGTTGCTTTTTGGTGGGGAACGTGAATTTCAACCGGCATCAACAGCGGCAACCTGTTAGATAACAGTTGATATCATCTCAATGCGGTAATTATTAATACGGATGTTTTTAAATTGTGGTGTTTGAGGCAAGCCACCGTCAGTTATTTGAGAATCGCTGATGGTGGCTCTTGTTTGGGCTTTTGCGGATCTTTCAGTTTGCCTCAATTTCCGACTTTTTTACTGCGAAATACTTTTACTGCCAAATAATAGCCGCAAAAGAAATGTTTATCGCAAAAACAGCGTTAATTTGAAGTTGTTTTAATTAGAGACTCTTTTGATCCATAGAACTCTTTTGATCAAGGTTTTATTAAGCGGTGCCAGATGAGGCATCAAGTACGTGTTCCTCGTAGGTACAGTGAGTACCTGCAAGTTCACTCAAGCCAACCAGATCGATAATGGTGATGTCGCGCTGTGATACTTCGATAAGGCCTTCCTTTTGGAAGCGGCGTATTAGGCGGCTGACGGTCTCAATGGTGAGCCCTAAATAGTTGGCGATATCGGTGCGAGACATGGAAAGTCTGAAATGGGTAGCTGAATACCCGCGTTGTGAATAACGGCTCGAAATATTGATCAATAACGCGGCCAAACGGTCTTCTGCGGAGCGTTTACCCATCATTAATAGGAATTCATTGTTGCTTTGGATTTCAGCGGAAAACAGATTGTAGAGCTGTTGCTGAAGTGCCGGTACTTTCTGAGAAAGCAGGTCTAATTGCGCTTGCGGTAAGAAGCATACACTGCTGGTTTCTAGTGCTTCGGCGAAACTGTTGTGTGTTTTGCCGTGATAGGCGTCAAATCCGAGTATTTCACCCGGAAATGAAAACTCAGTAATTTGGCTGTCGCCGTTAGTGGCGATAACAACAGATTTGAAGCTACCAGAGCTGATGGCGAATAAACCTTCGAAATGGTCGCCAGTGTGGTACAGCGTTTCCCCTGCATGGAGCACTCGTTTTTGCTGCACGACGCCTTCGAGCTGTCCGATATCTTCACTGGACAACGTATGAGGCAGACAAAATTTACTTACTGCGCAATTGCTGCAACGAACGTATGAGGTAACAGTCATGAGGGCCTTCCTACCGAAATTTGCCCGGTAAAAATTTCTGGGTGTACCGGGTGTGCATAGTTTTAAATCTACGAATTAGAAATATACGGTATTCACCTTTATTGGTCGACCGTATTAACGAATTATTCGAAATTTAATCCATATTGTCTTACTAAATTACTAGGTTGTTGCCTTGATATTCAACAACTTGTCGTCAAAATTTTCATCGTTGTGGAACGATCTGTGTACTGACTGGCGGATCTCGACAAACTTCTTAATCTGCATATATCGCTAATCGTATTAACGCGATTAGCGTTTATCTATCGTGCTTATAAAGCAAGATCAAATCATAAAATATAAATGTTTGCTCAGCACCTGCCTGATAAAAACCTAGACTTTGGTAAAAGCAAAATTGCATAGCTGCTATTTTTTGTTCTTAGGTTTCCGTTTGTTCTTGCTGTTGTTGGGTTTCTATCAGGCATACCCTGCAGGTAATAACCCAGTAATACTGTCAGTATTATCACCAGTATTTTGTTTTAGCCGTTTTGGTTAAATTGACTAACCTACCGGTTAAGCCACTGAGCGTAAAGCTTGTATTACTAATATTAAATTAAGAATATTTTGTTTTACCGATTTGAAATATTCAGATAATTTTATATTCCATCTAGCTGAAATTTTTGTTCAATACAGCTAGGTATTGTGGGTTTGCCAATGACCTTGGAAAACGGTTGCTAACTGGTTGGCAACCCACTGGCCGGAGGTTGTCAATTTTAGTTCGTGATCGTTATTGATCAATAACTGTTTACCAAAAGTTTCCTGAATGGTTTCAAGTTCGTTGGCAAAGTAAGTATCAAAATTTTGTTTCCAGCGTGCCTGAAAAGCTTCTTTGTCGATTTCTTCATTGCACAGCAATTTTAAGGTGATATCGCGACGAATCTGGTCGTCCAAACTCAACGCTGTGCCACGGTATACCGCGTGACCTTGTGTGCGAACCTGCTTGGTGTAGTTTCTCAAACTGAGCTGGTTTTGCCAAATTGCTGACGGCGTTGTTGATACGGCCGATAAACCAAAGCCCAACACAGTATCTGACGGCTCTTTGCTGTAGCCGCGATAGGTCCAGTGAATGCGTCCTTTTTTGGTCGCGTCCGATAGCGGGTCTTCATTGTGGACAAAGCAATTGCTGCCAACGGCGTGAAAGCCAATTTCCTTGAGATGGCTGACCGCAAATTCTTGCATGTCTTGGATGGCTTTCTCTGACGGTAAGGTGTCGCTGTCAATCGATTGCTGAGATTTGAAGATCTTTGGATTGTGGGAATATCGCTGTAAGACAATACGCGATGGCGCCAGTCGCAGAATTTGCTTCAAGCTGTTGGAAAAAGTAATAACCGACTGTTCTGGTAAACCATAGGTCATGTCGATACTGATCGAATGAATTCCCTGAGCCCTTGCGATGGACGCCGATTGTTTGATGCGCTCAAACGAGTATTTGCGATTAATGGCTTGTTGAACGTCGTTGCTAAAATCTTCAAAGCCAAAATGCAGGCGATTAAAGCCCAGGCTTTTTAGCAGTGAAATGATTTCGTGATCGACATTGCGTGGATCAACTTCTATGCAGTAATCGCGATCGATTGATTTATTGGTTCCAAAGGCGCCTTCAACGGCCAGCATGACACGACGCAAATCGTCGGCCAGTAAAAATGTGGGCGTTCCTCCACCGACATAAAGTTGATTGGGTGCCGGAAATTCTTTGTTCTGTGCTTTTAATGCGTCGCGATACCATTGTATTTCTTGCCGTAAAAATTCGGCGTATTGCGCCGCCAGCCCGTATTGTCGTGTCACGACAATATTGCAGTTGCAAAAATTGCATAATTCTTTGCAAAACGGGATGTGTATATTAATGGCGGGAGTCTGGCTGAAATTTAGGTACTCTGATAACGCTTCGTGGGAAAAATCCAGTTCGCTAAACGTTTCTATTGGCGGATAGGGAGACAGGCGCGACTGAAACGATTCAAGTCTAGTTAACAAGTCTGAATTTGTAGAAGTGTGTGCAGGCATAAACCCGAGTTCTCTTTCATTAGTTTTGATCGTTGTTAATTTCACCAAAACGTTTTTATTGCTCAATCTTCATCAGACATTTGGTTCTGGTTTGTTAACTAAAAAGCAAATCAGTCTCTTCAATTTGGCCTGGATCAACCAAGGAGCAACTCTATAGTTCTCTTAGAATTTTGGGTTGATATGAATCAAGAGCAAACGGCTGAACGGGTCGTAAAGTTATCACGAAATGGAAACAAACTTCTGAAGACGCACTTTGCTTCACGCCGGTTTGAATGAATTTTTCCACGTATTTTAAACGCACGGTCTCCCCGAAATTAATATAAATAGCCTTAGGAGAAATCACATGTATTTAGACGATGTTATTATTGCCGGTATTATCACTGTATTAGCCACTTGTGTTGTATTGGGCTACGCGTTGAAACACATTATTCAACACGTTCGTAAAGAAATTAAAAAGTCAGAAGAGGCAAGCACGTCTCAAAGTTAAAACGTTTCAGAACGAACGTTGTGCTGTGTTGCCACTGATGGCGGGTTTGAGTGAAGGCGATTTGCGCGAGTTGTAGATAAGAGCTTTGAATCTTTTTATTTGAAGCTTTTATTCGAGAGTTATTAACCCCGGTAATGGGTTAATTAGAGGCTTTTTAGGTTTTATATTATTAGGTTTAATATAAAAGTACTCAATGTAAAAGTGCTTTTTATAAAGGTATCAATGTAAGCGCTAATATCAGTGCCGACAAAAAGAATCCTGAACTGGGATTCTTTTTATCGTTGAGGCATTGAATTGGAATTTACGGTTGTGCCTTAACCTCAGCTATTTTTTTAGCGATGGCTTTCGAATAGTGTTCAACTTTGGGTAACAGCTTAGCTGCATCGATGTTAACGACTTCGCCGTTTTCCATAACAATGTTACCGTCAATAATGCTGGTTACCACTTGGTCAGAATTAATAACGTAGGTTAAGTGCGAAAAAACGTCGTAAATAGGTCGTGATTTCACATCGCTAATATCGATTTGAATCATGTCAGCGGCCAGCCCTGATTTTAACTGCCCAATTTTTTGCTCCATTCGAATGGCTTTCGCGCCGCTGCTGGTTGCTAGCTTAACGGAATCGATGGCTGGTAACTTGGTGGGGTCGTAGGAAACCAGTTTCTGCATTAAAGCAGCCATGCGAATTTCTTGAAATAAATCCAGATCATTATTACTGGCGGCGCCATCGGTGCCTAAACCAACGTTCACGCCAGCGGCCAGCATTTCAGGTACAGGCGATAATCCCGAACTGAGTTTTGCGTTGGAGGTTGGGTTGTGAATGGCCCCTAGTTTAGACGTGCGAATTTTATTGTATTCGTTGGTTTCAGGGTGAACCATGTGTGCGCCGATAATCCAATTGTCTCCCAGCATTGCCAACACGTGTGAAACGGGTGTGTTTTGGTAGCGTTCTTCAATAATTGCTTTTTCATTGCGGGTCTCTGCAATATGGATTGAAATGGGCACACTCAGCTTGCGAGCGGCTTCGCCAACTTCTTGTAGGTTTTCAGGTTTGATGGTGTAGGGCGCGTGTGGGCCAAATCCAGGGATGATACGCGGATGTTTGTCTTTCCAGGTATTGACGTATTTTACTCCAGCGGCAAAAGAATCATCCCAGCCTTTAAACCCTGGACTTGGGTAATCGATCATGGGTGCGGTTAAAATTGCTCTCATACCGCAATCGACCATTACCTGAGCGATAACTTCAGGATAAAAATACATATCTACGATGGTGGTTGTGCCGGTTTTAATTAATTCATAACACGCCAATTCTGCACCGACTTTCACAAATTCTGGCGATACAAATTCGTTTTCAAATGGAAAAACGTACTTCGTTAACCACGCCATTAATTCCAAATCGTCAGACATTCCTCGAAACAATGTCATAGCAGTATGGGTGTGCGCATTAATCAACCCTGGCATGACAATTTTATTGGTGCCGTCAATGTAATGCGTCGCAGTGTATTTTTCGCTAATAACCGACTGCTCATCAACGGCAACAATGGTATTGCCCGCGATTGCCACAGAACCTTGGTTAATCAACAATTGTTCTTCGTTCATGGTGACAACGTAATCACCGGATACAATGAAATCTACAGACTCTTTGGCGTGGCTGTGATTTGAGGCGGCCAAAAAAGAAATACCCAGCGCGGAGGCCGTAAATTTTAATGTTGAACATAGAGATCGAAAATACTTCACTGCAAAACCTTGTTTAATGTTTACTGAACTGATTGATAACGTCTGCGTGTTGAGGGAATTGTGCCAACAATTCTTGTTTTACCCCTAACGACATGTCTTTAAAGTCAAAACCCGGTGCGACTGCTTCGCTGATTAATCCGTAGTTGCCGGTTTCTAAATGCGATGCTTTCCAAGTGCCGCCTTTAACAACAAGTTGGAGCTGTTCCCCCGCTAACGGATTGTTGCCCATTCGAACCACTTCGAGTTCGCCGTTTTCGTGAATCAGGTAATAAGTGATTGGCGAACCGAGATGATAATAGTGAATGATGTCGGATTTATTGTGGTGCCAATGGCCAACGGCGGAATCCTGTGTTAGAAGATAATAAATAGAGGTCAGCAAAAATCGCTCACCCTCTGCTGTGTTGAGTTTATCTCGGTGGTCTGCTTGGTAGGTTCTACGATAATAACCGCCTTCAATATGCGGCTCTAAATTAAGCGTTTTTACCAGTGCTTGGATCGATAAATCATTTTCGGATACGTCAGTCATAGTGGTTGTCGCCGATTCATCGGAAGAAAATGGTGTCTGTGAGGTTTCTGAAAACGCAGTTTGTTGTGAAATCAAAAGTAACGCACCTAAAATAATGCTGATAGGGTTGATATGGTGTGACATAAGTTTGCCTTTCAAATTTAGGAGTTATTAATGGATGATTTTTTAGGTTTGTTTTCTCAGATTTTTTCTCTTAATTTTCTTCTTTCTTTTAATTCTTAGTTTTTTGGTTTTTCTCAGATAGATATTTTATAGAGTTGGAAATAAGCACAACATTAAATCCATGCTTGGTTTTCTTGAGCAACGGTAACGTCGGTTTTGTGCTCGCCAGTGTGTTCCGTGCTTGCCGGTTCAATCATTAAAAAGTGGGTATCATCTTCGGCGATGGGGCAATGTTCAACGCCTTTGGGAACTACGAATAATTCCCCTGGGTTCAATTCAATGGCTTCTAGTTCAGAATTTTCTTGTCGAAGTTTAATCGTGAGTTTGCCTTTAACCACCAAAAATAATTCATCTTCATTTTTGTGCGCATGCCAAATAAGTTCACCGCTGCCTTTGGCCAGTTTTACCAACTGACCGTTAGACTCGGCGATTATTTTTGGCGTCCATTGTTCTTCAAAATTGCTGAATTTCTCAGCCAGATTTATTTTTTTCATGGTCATATCAGGTTATGAAATGAATGTTAAAAAGTTATTTTGGGTTTAATCAAATATCTCTATCAATACATTACGGTTTTGAGCTGTGGTGTTTATGCCAGTGTTCGGCAATCTCTAATCGGGTGCACACCCAAACGTTACTGTGACTTTGCACATAATCCAAAAATCGCTTCAATGCCATTGCTCGTCCAGGTCGACCTACCAATCGACAATGGAGGCCCACGCTTAACATTTTGGGGGCATGTTCGCCTTCTTCGTAAAGAAAATCAAAACTGTCTTTTAAGTACGCAAAAAATTGATCGCCGCTGTTAAATCCTTGAGGCGTTGCAAAACGCATGTCGTTGCTGTCGAGCGTGTAGGGCACGGTTAGCAGGGGTTCGTCGAAGTCGTGACACCAATACGGTAAGTCGTCGGCGTAGGAGTCTGCGTGGTATTTAAAACCGCCGTATTCTGCCACTAATGCGCGGGTGTTGGGACTGTCGCGGCCAGTGTACCAACCCAGAGGCCGGCTGCCGGTTGCCTGAGTGTGAACGTCTACTGCTTTGGCGAGCATTTCTCGTTCGGCTTCTAGGCTCATGTCTTGGTAGTGAATCCACTTTAAACCGTGACAGGCAATTTCCCAGTTGGCTTTGAGCATAGCCTCGACGGCATCGGGATTTTTTAACAGTGCTTGGCCGACACCAAACACGGTAACCGGCATGTTGCGTTCGGTAAACAAACGATGCAATCGCCAGAAACCGGCTCGCGAGCCGTATTCGTAGATGGATTCCATACTCATATGGCGCTGGCCAGGATAGGCTTCGGCACCGACGATTTCCGACAAGAATTTTTCAGACGCAGGATCACCATCGAGAATGCAGTTTTCGCCACCTTCCTCGTAATTAATGACAAATTGCACCGCAATGCGGGCATTATTAGGCCAGTTAGGTTTGGGTGGCGTTTGTCCGTAGCCGATTAAGTCGCGAGTTAATTCTTTCATAGAGCCTGTGTTTATGTTGGGTTAGATTTTAGCAATTTAGAATCTTTTTTGTGCGTCTTGACTGATCAGAGATTTAAAATGCGCATTGGTGGTGCTTTTCGGTTTCTATTGGGCACTTTTTCATGAGTTATTCACAGTGATGTTCGTGTATGCTTTGATCCCAAATTATTAATCCCAATAGACGATCATAAATAACGCTTAGGAATCTGTTTAACCCCAAAATGGTTTAGCTCAGGTTATGTCTGTGTTTTCAATATTCGCTTTCTTTATGAATGACCTGCGTTGAGTCATCGACTTTGGCTAAACCGAGTCAATACGTGCATTTAAGAGGTTATATCGAGTCATTTGGGCGTTGAATACGGGTTCCTTTACACTGTTGGGACGCAGTTTGCATTGCAAACAGCAAAATATTGACCAATTGGTTGGTTTTTAAGTTTATCAATCTAGAGTATCTGAGGATAGTTGCGTGAAATTATTGCACCGAAAGTCACTTGTGCCAGCGGTAATTGTTGCCAGCGGTATTTTGTCGGCCTGTGGCTCAAAAGACCAAGCAGAACCAGCGGTGGTTTCCCCTGTTGTTGAAGCACCTGCACCAATCGAAGTTAAAGCCGTTGTTGTTACCATGTTTGAAATCGGTGAAGACTCAGGCGATACCGCAGGTGAATTCCAGTTGTGGAAAGAGCGTGAAGGGCTGAACACTCGCTTTGAATTCCCACAGTCATTCCACGACATTTACATGAACGAAGAAACCGGCGTGATGGGTATTGTCACCGGTATGGGTACCATGAAATCGACGTCTGCGGTAATGGCGTTGGGCTTAGATCCTCGTTTTGATTTCACCAACGCGTACTGGTTGGTTGCAGGTATTTCTGGTTTCGATCCAGAAGACGCTTCTATTGGTTCGGTGGCTTGGGCGGAATACTTAGTCGATGGTGATTTCGGCCACGAAATCGATGCCCGAGAAATTCCCGAAGATTGGGACACAGGCTTTTTCCCGCTGTTCAGTGCCGGACCTTATCCTGAAAAACGTCCGCCAAATCAGGGCGAAATGTTCCAGATTAATGGTGAGCTAGCGAATTGGGCATTTGAAATGACCAAAGACATCGATTTGCCCGATGACCCTGCGGTCGCAGAAACTCGTGCGCATTTCACCGAGTATCCCAACGCTCAAAAACCGCCGTTTGTATTGAAAGGTGACAACTTAGCAGCGATGACATTCTGGCACGGCGAAATTTTAAATGAGTGGGCCAATCGCTGGGTGGATTACTGGTCTGAAGGCAAGGGTGAATTCGTATCCTCTGCGATGGAAGACACTGGTACTGCGCAATCTTTGTTTTATTTAGACCGCGCCGGAAAAGTTGACTACGATCGTTTTATGGTTATGCGCTCTGCCAGTAACTTTACCATTCCTGAGCCAGGAAAAACTGCGGTGGAAAGTTTGACCAGTGAAGGCGAAAGTTACGAAGGTTTGGGTTTATCCCTTGAAACCGCGCACATTGTTGGCAGTAAAGTCGTTCATGAAATCGTCAACAATTGGGACGTCTATAAACAACAGCTTCCTTACGAAGTTGAGAAAAAATAAAAACCTGTTTAATGAAGGCTCAGTAAACGCAAGTTTTCTGAGCCAAGTGCAGAATTTAATACTAATTACATGAGAACAAACCGTGAGTAATTCAGAACTCATAAAAAAAATTCCAAAAGCAGAATTACACCTGCATATTGAGGGCACTTTGGAACCAGAAATGGTTTTCCAGCTCGCCGAGAGAAATAATATAAAACTGCCTTATGCGAATGCACAAGAATTAGCAGCCAAGTACAATTTTAGTGATTTACAGTCCTTTTTGGATTTGTATTATCAGGCAACCGATGTTCTGCAAACTGAGCAAGACTTTTTTGATTTAACCTGGGCTTATTTGGAACATTGCGCAGAGGATAATGTTGTTCACTGCGAAATATTTTTTGATCCACAAAGCCATACCAGTCGCGGTGTACCGTTTGCTGATGTAATTCAAGGTATTCACAAAGCACTGGTTGCCGGTGAAGAAAAACTCGGAATTACCAGCCAATTAATTTTGTGTTTCCTCCGTCATTTACCAGAGGAAGACGCTTTAAAAACGTGGGATGAAGCGCAGCCTTGGCTCAGTTTAATCAGCGGTGTCGGTTTGGATTCTTCTGAACGTGACTTTCCGCCTAATTTATTCGCCAATGTTTTTGCTAAAGCAAAACAAGCGGGTTTGAAATTGGTTGCTCACGCCGGAGAAGAAGGCCCAGCGCAATACATTGAGCAAGCGTTGGATATTTTAAAGATTGATCGCATTGATCACGGCGTTCGAATTACCGAAAGTGATGAATTAATGGATCGCGTTGCCAAAGACAATATTGCGCTTACGGTGTGTCCGTTATCGAATGTGCGTTTGTGTGTGTACTCACAAATGCAAGAGCATCCGCTGTTAGAATTGCTCGATCGTGGTTTGCGCGTGATGATTAATTCAGATGACCCGGCGTATTTCGGCGGTTATATGAATCAGAATTTCCATGCGGTTGATGAAGCGTTAAATCCTTCTAAAGAACAAATTATTTTGTTGGCAAAAAACAGTATTTTAGCCAGCTTTTTAACTGATCAAGAAAAACAAACCTGGCTCGATAAAATCGATTCTGTCGCTCAATCTAATTAGCGCCAATTAGCTTTAAAGCAGCATGTGTAGTTGGTAGTGGTTGTTTAGAAAAAATCACTACCAATCACACACTCGTCAGATTTCTAGATTTTATAACCTAGAAACTGATCATCATGAAATTAATCACCGCGAAATAATTTTGGTCTTTATCAAAGGTTGCTTTATTTCGGTTTGGTCGATCAACTTAAAAACTCTTTTTATTCAATTAATATTCATCAATTCAGTGTGGCATTTGTTTGTTTCGAGTGGCACATGTTAGAAAAGTTGCGATTTAAAAGTTGATCAATTGGTCAGGTTATGCCAAACTCAGATTGATTTATCAATCTTATATCCTGCCCGAATCCTTGTTTTGCAAGTACCTACTGGCTTTGTAAGTACCTATTGTTTTGTAAGAATCTTTTGTTTTGTAAATTGAACCCGAGGTCCATTGCGTGCCGCTATGAACACTGCTGCCGAAATCCAATTAGATTGCGCCAATTACCAAATTCCTGACTGTATTACAGATAAAAATGGTAGTTTGTCCGGCTTGCGTTTGGGTGTGAAAGATTTGTTCCATATCGCGGGCTTACCAACCACGGCGGGCAATCCCGATTGGTTGAAGACTCACCCAACGCCTAGTTCGACGTCTTCGGTGGTTAAAACATTGATCGAGCAGGGTGCTGAGCTAACCGCAAAAACCCTCACCGATGAAATTGCTTACAGCTTGAATGGTGTGAACAGCCATTATGGAACGCCGATCAACCCAGCTGATAACACACGCATTCCCGGCGGTTCCAGCAGCGGTTCTGCGGTCGCCGTTGCCAATGGCACAATAGATATTGGTTTAGGAACCGATACCGGCGGCTCTATTCGCGTGCCAGCCAGTTATAATGGGCTGTACGGTTTCCGCCCGTCTCATGGTGTTGTGGCTGTGGATAACTTGGTCGGTTTGGCACCGGGGTTTGATACCGTCGGTTGGCTAACACGGGATTTTGCGACCTTGCACCGTGTTACAAGCTGCCTAGTGCCAGAACAGCCTTCGAGTAAGATTGAACGGTTGGTGGTGGCGTTACCACAAGGGTTATCGGTACAGGCGTTATCGAATTGGAAAGCCATTGTGGATGCGTTATTACCGAAACTGAACGCAATTGTTTCTGATGTCTGCGTAAAAGAGTTACCACAAGCAATGTGTGCCAAAGCCAGCGATGCCTTTCGTGCACTGCAAGGCCGACAAATTTGGCGGGAACACGGTGATTGGATTGAAGGTGCTGAGCCCACCTTTGCCGACGATATTAGTGCGCGGCTTCAATGGTGCAAAAGCTTAACTCAAGCGGATGAAGATTCCGCCGAGCTGTTAGCGCAGGAATTTTTGGCCTATTGGCAGCAGGAATTTATTACTGATTCAGCAACAGCGGTTTTGTGCCCAACCACACCCGGTGCTGCGCCTAAGCTGACAATGGCAGACGATGAATTAGCCAGTTATCGAAATCATTTAATGGGACTTACCGCGCCTGCGGGTTTGGCAAAAGCGCCGCAAATCAGTTTGCCATTAATGAATGATCAACACGCTCCGTGGGGTGTTTCGTTAATTGGCCAGTATTTATCAGATCAAGCCGTGTTGAATTTGGCTAAATTGATCGACGACCGCGAAGTTAACAATAAAAATATCTAAAAATAGAATTTGATACAGGATTTATTATGGCAAATGTAGCGTTTACAGCGCCCCACAGTGAAGCGGCCGAAATTGGCTTGTCTGTTTTAAAAGAAGGCGGTAGTGCCGTTGATGCTATGGTCGCGGCAGCGGCGGCGATTGCTGTAGTTTATCCCCATATGAACAGTTTAGGTGGCGACGGGTTTTGGGTGATTCAAAAACCGGGTCACGAACCTGTCGCAATCGATGCTTGTGGCAGCTCTGGTTCTTTGGCGACTATTGACCATTACCAAAGAATATTGGCCGAGAAAAATTTAGAGGCCATTCCCAACCGAGGCGGATTAGCGGCCATTACTCAAGCGGGAACGATTGCCGGGTGGCATTTAGCGCGTGAGATTTCTAATAACAGCAAGGCATTACCGTTATCTCGGTTGTTAGATCCTGCCTACGAACTTGCCAAAAAAGGCATTACGATTACGGAGAGCTTACAAGCGGCTTCTGAAAAAACCTTTGATGAATTAAACGGTTTTTCGGCGTTTTCAGATGTTTATCTTGATGATGGAAAAACATTAAAAGCTGGTGGTACGCTCAAAAATCCCTGTTTGGCGGATATGATCGATCATTTAATTCGATCCGATTTGGGGTTGATGGATTTTTATCGCGGCGATATTTCTAAATCGGTCATCAGTGGTTTGGCTAATGTTGATAGCCCAATTACTGGCGAAGATATTTCTAAATTTAACGCCGAACAAGTTATCCCTCTGACCACAAAAATTTCGAAAGGCCAATTGTTTAACATGGTCGCGCCGACTCAAGGGTTGGCTTCATTAATGATTTTGGGTTTGTACGATCGCGTTTATCAAAAAGGTTGGAGTGAAACCGAGCGAGTACACCATATTGTTGAGTGTACGAAACAAGCGTTTTTAATTCGTGATCAGTACGTGTGCGATCGCGCTCGTATGAATAAAGCGGCACAAGAATTTTTAGATCCCAAATTTTTAGATTCCTTAGCGGAGAATGTTAATTCTAACGCTGCTTTACCTTGGCCGAAGCCTGCCGAGCACGGAGATACCATTTGGATGGGAGCGTTGGATAAAGACGGTACTATGGTGTCGTTTATTCAAAGTATTTATTGGGAATTTGGCAGCGGTGTGGTGATTCCTGATTTAGGATTGGTTTGGAATAATCGCGGTTTAAGTTTTAATTTGGATAAAAATCATCACAACCATTTAACCCCGTACGCAAAACCTTTGCATACCCTAAATCCCGCTTTTGCGTTGCTCGACGACGGGCGCCGTTTCAGTTACGGAACTATGGGCGGTGAAGGTCAGCCGCAAACGCAAGCAACTCTCTTTGCGCGTCATATTTATGAAGGTTTACCTCTCGACGAAGCCATTGCGAAAGATCGTTGGTTGTTGGGACGAACCTGGGGTGATGTCAGTAATAATTTAAAAATTGAAGAGAATTTATTTAACGAGGTGGGTGACTCGTTGCATAAACTCGGTCATGAAGTTGCCAGTGTGCCCAGTCAAATTGAAATGATGGGACACGCCGGTGGCATTATTTTAGATCGTAATGGTGATTTACAAGTAGCAACCGATCCACGAAGTGACGGTGCGGCACTGCAAGCGGTTGTGAATTAATAAATTCGCACCGAGTTATCAAATCATCAGAATGTTTTACGTATTTTTTTGGAGTTGTTTGTGGATCAAATAATGGAATTGTTACCGGTTTTTATCGCACTGATTTTTACCGGGATTTTTGCTGGAATTTTGGCAGGTTTGTTAGGTGTTGGTGGCGGAATTGTTATTGTTCCGGTGTTGTATTTTGTGTTTCAAGGGTTGGGTGTTGATCCTGCAACGGCCATGGTGGTTGCAACGGGTACATCGTTAGCCACAATTATTCCTACGTCAATTTCGTCCATTCGTGCACATCACGGTAAAGGCAATGTCGATTGGGATTTATTAAAAAGCTTTGCGCCATTTATGGTTGTTGGCGTATTAGTTGGCAGTTATTTGGTAACCATTGTTACCGGGCATTTCTTCAGTGCGTTGTTTGGTGTTATGGCCGTTTTGGTGTCTGCCAATATGTTGTTTCGCGCAAAAGCAAAACCTCTGGCGGAATCCTTACCAAGAGGTCCTGGAAAAGGTGTTATTGCGTCTTTAATTGGTTTTTTCTCGGTAATGGTCGGTATTGGCGGTGGCACGCTGGGTGTTCCAACGTTAACAGCATTTAATGTTGCCGCACACCGAGCAGTAGGAACTGCCGCGGCATTCGGGTTATTGATTGCCTTACCCGGTGCGTTAATGATGTTAATTCAAGGCCAAACTCCGGTTAATGCGCCTGAATATACCTTTGGTTTAGTTAATGTTCCTGGCTTAGTTGCCATTGTGCCTCTGACGGTTTTGTTTGCTCCAGTGGGTGCAAAAATTGGCGCAAAGCTCGATGGTGCCATGTTGAAAAAAGTGTTTGCCGTTGTTTTGGCAATTACGGGTGTTCGTATGTTAATTCAAGTTATCAGTGCATTAGTGTGAGGATAAATTATGTTTGATTACAAAAAACACGGCCAAATTAATCCTCCTGCACGTTTGTTAATGGGTCCCGGTCCAATTAACGCCGATCCGCGAGTGTTGCGAGCAATGTCTGCGCAATTGGTGGGGCAGTACGACCCAGCAATGACGGATTACATGAACGAAACCATGAGTCTGTATCGCGATATTTTTCAAACTCAAAATCAATGGACATTGTTAATTGATGGCACATCACGTGCAGCGATTGAAGCGTGTTTGGTGTCTGCAATTAATCCTGGCGACAAAGTTTTAATTCCGGTGTTTGGTCGCTTCGGTCATTTGCTAACGGAAATTGCCGAGCGTGCCGGTGCTGATGTGCACACGATTGAAGCCCCTTGGGGACAGGTATTTCCTGCCAGTGTCATTAAAGAGGCGATTAAAAAAGTTAAGCCAACCATGTTGGCCATTGTCCAAGGCGACACTTCTACGACTATGTTGCAGCCCTTAGAAGAATTGGGCGAATTTTGTCGGAAAAATGGCGTTCTGTTGTATTGCGATGCTACCGCGTCAATTGTTGGTAATCCCATGTTGGTGGACGAGTGGCAACTCGATGCCGTGTCTTGTGGTTTGCAAAAATGTTTGGGTGGCCCTTCGGGCAGTGGTCCGATTACCTTAAGCGACAACTTTGTTGAGCACATTCGCAAACGCCACCACGTGGAAGCCGGTATCCGCGCTGATCACCATCAAGAAGGCGAAGGTACGCGCATCCGCTCTAATTATTTTGATTTACCCATGATTCTGGATTATTGGAGCGAAGAAAGACTCAATCACCACACCGAAGCAACAACCATGTTGTACGGCGCGCGCGAATGCGCCCGCATTGTTTTGCAAGAAGGTTTGGATAATTGCATCGCTCGTCATCAACTTCACGGTCACGCAATGGCAAAAGGTTTGTCGGCCATGAATTTGGAATTGTTCGGCGATCAAAGTCATAAAATGACTAACGTCGTTGGCGTGAATATTCCCGCCGGTATCGACGGCGAAGAATTACGCAAAGTGTTGTTGTTGGATTTTGGTATCGAAATTGGGACGTCGTTTGGCCCATTGGCGGGCAAAATTTGGCGCGTAGGCACTATGGGTTACAACGCCAGAAAAGACACGGTTTTAACCACCCTAGCAGCACTCGAAACTCTACTCAGAATCGGCGGACATTCCTTTACGGCCAGCGCTGGCATCATGGCGGCACTGGAAGTTTATGCCGAGTCTAATTCATTCAACAACGTTTGATTATTAAGGTATGCAAAAAAAACTGGATCGACATCGCGGTGCTAATCGGTTGCTGAATCGCTGTGAAACCTTGGCAGGTTTTTCGGCATTGAGCGACGGTATTTTACGTGCTTATCTCACGCCCGAGCATGCCCAAGCCAATGCTCAGGTTTCCCAGTGGATGATTGAAGCGGGAATGACCACTTGGCAGGATCAGGTGGGTAATCAGTGGGGGCGATACGAAGGTTCTCTTGAAGGCGCACCTAAGTTAATCATCGGTTCGCATTTAGATACCGTTCCTTACGCCGGTCGCTACGACGGTATTTTAGGTGTGTTGGCCGCGATTGAATTGGTTTCGCAATTAAATTCGGAGAATCGTCGATTACCGTTTGCTATTGAGGTGGTGGGTTTTTGCGATGAAGAAGGCACGCGTTTTGGCACCACGTTAATTGGTTCTAAGGCACTGGCGGGGCAATGGCAAGAAGATTGGTTGGCCATTGAAGATGACTCCGGCGTAACCATGCGCGAAGCGCTGGAGCGTTTTGGTTTAGATCCCAAGCATTGTGCGTCTGCGCAACTCAACCCCGATCAGGTACTGGGTTTTTGGGAACTTCATATAGAGCAAGGGCCCGTGCTTGAAGCCGAAGATTTACCTCTGGGCGTTGTGACTGGCATTGCCGGTGCCAAACGTTCAATGATTAAACTGAAAGGGCAGGCTGGCCACGCAGGGACGACGCCAATGCATTTACGGCGAGACAGCTTAGCCGGTGCCGCCGAGCTGATCTTGTCCATTGAGCGCATTGCCAAAACCATTGGTGGTGATTTAGTGGCAACGGTGGGGCAAGTGTTTTCCAAGCCCGGTGCCGTGAATGTTATCGCCGGACATACCATTCTTTCATTGGATGTTCGTTCGCAAAGCGATTTAGTTCGGGATAACGCGATTGACCAAATTAACGATGTTGCAGAAGCGATTGCCGGACGGCGCAATTTAGAATTGAGTTGGAATCATACCCACCAAGCACCAGCGGTATTGTGTGATGCTGAGTATCAGGCTATTTTTTCTGACGCTATCGAGCAGTCATTTGGTCATGGACTTTCCGTGAAAAAATTGCCTTCCGGTGCGGGTCACGATGCCATGGCCTTGGCAGAAGTTTGCCCGATGGCGATGTTGTTTTTGAGAAGTCCGAGAGGATTGAGTCACCACCCTGACGAAGCTGTGATTCCAGAGGACGTAGCCAGCGCACTGGCGGTGTTGTATCAGGCTATTAATTTATTGGAATTAAGTTATTCTCAAAACGCATTGCAAGGTTCGCAAGTTTCCTAGGTCAATAGCAAAAGTATTGCCCGAGACACTCTGAGTTAAATAAGCAGTTTGGGTTTTTAACAAGTTTGTTTGCCTGTTTGCTTCGTTTATCTTATCTATTTGTCTTTCCCTAATCTGTAACGTGAATTTTCCCTTGGGAAATTCGCGTATCTCTTTATATGCTCCTTACATGTACTCCTTATGTATTTCTTAACGGCGTGTCTTAAAGGACATTTCTTAAATTCTATTTGGCGAGCTGGAAGTGCGTCAGTGCGTTAAGAATCCACTTGAGCAGCAAAATATTAGCTAATATATCTAATGAGTCAGATATCAATTTATCCGGACGGTTTTGGCGTTAATTAGAGGTTCCTGTAATGTAATGCAGCGATTCATTGGCTATACACGAGATTATGCATTTGTCATTTTCCCGCTCCTTATATTAGGTTTCTGGCTGAGTTACCGCGGCCCGGATTGGGCCATCGAAAACTTCAAGATACATTTGTCCATTGCCATCACCATGATTTTTGGGTCATTTGTTGCTGGAGGCACAGCTTTAGGTGGTGGTGCTGTGGCTTTCCCAGTGCTGACGAAATTACTCTCTATCACTCCAATTACGGCAAAATTATTCTCTTTGGGCATTCAAAGCTTTGGCATGACTGCGGCGAGCATTACTATCTTTAGCCGTAAAATACCCATTTTCAGCCAAGCGGCAAAACATACTCTTGTTGGTGCTATTCCAGGGGTGCTGATTTCTTTAATTTGGATTGCCGACAGCTTGCCGCAATTAATGACGAAAACGGTATTCAGTTCTCTGTTGCTGTCGTTTGCGTTTATTTTGATGTTTCTCGGTCATCATCGGATGAAGTGTGATGATAATGACATAAAAGAAATGTGGTTATTTCCCGCAATTGGGTTTTTAGGCGGTGTTCTCAGTGGTGTTGTTGGTTCTGGTGTAGACATCATCCTGTTTGCAACACTCACCATGTTACTAAAAAAAGACTTAAAAAAAGCAACGGCAACCTCGGTAGTGGTAATGGCGGTTATTTCTGTGATTGCTAGCGGCTTTAATTTTTTTATTAATAAAACATTAACTGAGGAAGTTATTAATTGTATTTTTGCTGCCATGCCAATTGTCATTGTTGGCGCACCCGTTGGTGCATTTGTCTGTTCTAAACTGCCGGTTTCAACTGTTTTTTACTCGCTTGTTATTCTTATCTTTATTGAGTCTTCTTTAACTTTTTCAGAGTTATTGTCTCATTTGTGAAAGTTATTCGTAGCTGTGATGCATAAATGTAAAAAGTAAAGCCAGTATTTTTCAGTGATTTTATGAATGTGTACAGAGAAAATAGGGTATTTATATTTCTTTTTTCAAATATAAAATTGAGTGCGCGAGGAAAAATGTTTAGAAATGATAAATTGACGTGACGAAGGATTTGTTGCGTTTTGGAAAATCAATTTTCTGTTTAATGATCTGAATAAAATGCTTGTGGCTTAATGCATTAAGAGCTGAGTTAATCTGTTCTAACGGGGTGGTCTTGATATTACCGATGTTTTAAATATTGATAGCAAGGTTATTAAAAAAATACTGCTAATATTTACCCAGTCTTAATAAATAATAACACCAAGCAAACCCAAAAAAAGAGGATCGGTTCTCAATTGCAGTTACAGGTTTGCAATTGTAAAGGTGTTGGAATCTTGTGAGATTATTTGATAGTTTACTGTTTTGGAACTATTATTAAAAATAGTAGACTGTTAGAAATTTGGCATAACAATGCGTTATCGGGTTTTGGTGTGGTTAAGCTCTCCTTAGTTTAAATACATAATTAGCAAAATATTTGCTCAATGAATCTTACCGGTTCCGTTGCTGTGTTTTTATAAACAGTCGTTAAGTTTATTTATATTCTTAAATTAGTTGAGTTTATTTATATTTTTATAATTAATAGTGGCCTAATTAATATAGTTTTTCCTACAGCTTTTTATATAGAGGGCTTTAGGGTTACCTAAAACTAATAAGGTTATTTAGAATTAAGTAGGCGCTGTAATTGTATTTTTATTTTAGAGGTTAGTTGTTAATTTAAGTTGTTGATTTAATTCGAATGCTGATTTGATTAATTTTTACATTGTTAGAGAACATGTGAAAAATAACGAGGCAGTGTTTGGTTACTCTAAAATAAGACCTTGTAAAATAAGATCTTGATAGAAATACACCTGATAGAGACTTTTTGGTAAAGACTTTTTGGTAAGGACTTTTTGCTAAAGATAAACGTAACCTGAATACACACATTAAATAATTCGGCGTATCAATTTTCTTTGACAGATGCACAAGATTAGTTTGCTTCTTTAATGTCAGGAATCTTTTTCTCTTGGTATTCCATAGATTTGTGTTTATTCAGTAGAAAAACGTTAATATCATTTATCTCACGTCATGCGTAAAATAATTGTAAACACCGGTTTTAAATACCGTTTGTTTTTTAGGTTGTCGTTTATAATTCATTTGTATTCTGAGATGCATATCTTTATTGATATATTCGATGATCCTAAAAATAAAAGCTAATTTCTAAAATAACTTGTAAGCCGGTTTGATCATTTTTCGAAACATTAAATCGTACGATGAATAGTGTCCTATAAATAATTTCGAACCTTGTTGTTTAATTTTTGTCATTGTTTTATTCGGTATTATTTTTCAGATAAATTTAATACCGATAATCGATAGTTTTCTTGATAAGAAATTTTTCATTAAATTTAGCGTGAGTTAATTTTTCCTTAATAGCGTTATTTAATTTTGTATTTTATCAAGCTTTGGAAGACTAGCCGATAACAAAGCATTGGTTGTTATTCTTTGGTACGAATCTAATAGCTAAAGATAACGACTAAAGGATCAGATACATTAAGGTTCTGTATTTATAGAAGTTATCTATAGAAGATGAGCCTGGTTAACCCGCAGTGGGTTTATCGGTAACAGGCAGGCTGGAGATCCGGTTAAACTGGATTAGTAATATAGAAAACACGGTTTTTGTCGTTTTCCCGATTAAATGCCCGGATTTATTAGGTGAGTACTTTACTAGATAGGCGATTCTATTTAGTGGGTAACACTGCTTTAGCTGCGGTTTGTTTATCTTGGTTTAATTCGTGTTGTTACGAATAAATGCTTCGATAACCCAACGAAGGCTGCTGTATTGGCTCCGCTGTAAAATACGCGTTAACTGCTCAAGGTTGTATCTGATTTATTTTTTACATTTGGATAATTTGGTCACAAATTAATAAAAGTGTTGAAGTTAAGTGATCTCTTTTATTAGAGACTACTATTTATCCGATTTTTTATGAGTGTTAGATGCGTTTTGTCGGACGGTAATTTCGATCAATTTTATTGCTGAAAAATATCAGTTATTGAATTTTATATATCGAGTTTGATGGTGTAGATCCAAGCAAGGTTCATAAAAACTCTGAAAATATCAGCAGTAACAATTGTCGCGAATGGTTAATTAGGATGTTGGTTTTACCAATTTTTGCGTATTAAGTGTAAAAATTTATCGTGCTAAAACGCCTTTGAAATTACAAATGTTTTTTGTAATCCGTGTTCAGGATGATGGTTGTTTTCCTGTGAATACAGTTTTTTAGACAAGCAGGGTTTATTCGATTAAATGCGCTTAAATTCCTTTGAATAGTGGTTTAATTTTTTTTTGTGGCGCGTATAATTGCTTTTTGAACGCACGCGCAATATTAGATACACACATTTACAATAATATCATTTACTTTTTTGGCCTTTTTAGGTAGAGAGGAAATACATCATGGCTAAAGCAAAATTTGATCGCACGGAAGTGGTAGATGCTGCAATGCAACTGTTTTGGCAACGCGGATATCAAGCCGCTTCTATGCAAGATGTATTTCAAGCCACCGGTTTGCAGCCAGGTAGCTTGTATAATGCCTTTGGTAGCAAAGCAGGTCTGTTTGAGGAAGCACTGCGCTACTACTCAAAAACCAGTTTTGAAAATTTAACAAAAGAATTAAGCGAAGCGTCTTCAATTGACATCGGTATTTGCAACGTTTTATTAAGAATGATGCGTGAAGCACAAGAAACAGAATACTGCAGCTGTTTTCTTGTTAAGAGTCAATTAGAGCTTAAATCAAGCGGCGATGACGCACTTGCTACTGTTGTTGTTGAGCAGTTAAAGCACTTCGAAGATTTATTTGCAGAAGCATTGCAAACGAGCGAGAGTCCTGAAGAATCAAAAGGTAAAACCACCAGCGTATTACTGAATTTATTCGGAATTCGTGTTTATGGTTACCTTGGCCAAGGCTACGAACACATGCTTAATGGTGTCCGTACTTCATTACCTTGGTTGCCGTGGGAAGAAGCTTTGAATTTGCCAGTTAACGCGTATCCAGCGGCTGTTATTCAATAGTTTAAAACCAGATCGATAAGTGGCACTGTATAGTTTTCAGTAATTGGGCATTTGGTGCCACTTGTTTGTTGGATCTTAAGTTTTCATTATTAGAATTTCAGTGTCGTGTTTTTTTACGCCACATTAACAACTGCGTTACACATCACAACTTTCTAGCGAAAAAGATTCTATTAATTGTGGAATAACTTTTTCTATCTCTTTCAGTTTGTATGGCGAGTTATGTAACTTTGCCATTAAAACCAAACCTTGGATGTAAGAATAAACTTGCTCAGCGGCGTTTTTTACGTCAATGGCAAGATTATTTTCTCGCGCATATTGATCGATGATCGACGCCATTGCCTGTTGAATTTTTGTTGCTTCGTTGATGACTTCGTTGCGAATTTTGTTGTCAATGGTGCTGAGTTCTAAGGTGATGTTGCCCAGAAAGCATCCGCTGACTTTGCCTTCTTCGTCAAACTTTTCTTTAATTCGTTGGGTTAATAAAGCGAGTAATTTCTGGAGCTTTTCATTGCCCGATAAACGTAAATTCTCAAGTGCTTTAATATCGGTTGTGATATTTTCACCGTGCAATTTAATGCATGCAATTAATAAGTCTGCTTTGGAATGAAAGAAGTGGTAAAACGTGCCTTTGTTTATGCTGGCTTCTTCGCAGATTAAACTGGTACTTGTACTGTTATAGCTCTTATTTAAAAACAATCGGTAAGCGGTATTGATTAACTGGGTTTTGCTATCGATTTTAGTTTTCATTGTTTCGCTTCCTTTAGCTGATGGACCACCGTCAGGATTGCTTTATGTAAGATTTCATACCTCTATTTTTCTTGCTAATCCTTATTAGAAAAATCCGAAAGACATTTTATTTATAAACCAACCAGTAGAATGTTGTTTGATCTAGGTTCGAAAGCGGTTAATTGATCTGGAGATGATGATTTCAGGTGTAAAACTTCGGGGGGAAGGAAAGCCTGACGGCATCTCAGTTTTTCTCGTTTCGACAATACGTTAGCTCCCGTGTGAAGCAATTCAGCTGACTTATTTGTCGCCGAATCCATCTTGGGCAGGAACGAGTGTGATCACAAGGCAACCGGTTTCTATTGCTAGCAGAAATTACGTCGATCCAAGAAGTGATGTTGAGGGAGGAATTTAAATGGGCTTTCAATACAACACCCCAACGTTACTTTGATTCTCAGTAAGCGTTGGGGTGTTTTTATCAAGACAGGGTTTGGATAATAGATTGTGGATTAAAGCGTATTTTTCTCACTAATGGTGTTATTGAACAATTTTGATTCGTTCACCTGGCAGAGGCTCTCCACGAGGGTAATAACCGTTGATCAATCTCAATTGTTCTTCGCCGTATTGGCCGAGTTTTAATTGATGTGCCAAACGAGCGAAGGTGGTGTTTTGATTGGCCGTGACGTATTTAATCACTTTAGAGCTGCGTTTTTTCGCCGTTTGTGGTGCTTGTGGTCGCGCCGGTTGAAAGCTGCGAATCGATCGCATGAACAATTGATCGTAATTAACGGATTCGTCTGCTTGCTCTACTTTACCTTGAAGAATGTAGCCGCGATTACCGTGGACTAAAATGGCAATTCGCTCGTCGTTGCCTTCTCCCGATTTAATACCTGTGTGACCGCGAAGACCAAACTGATTTAATGGCTCGGATTGCTTTAATAGATTGACGTTAAATTTATCGCGTAAGACGTCTTCGAAATTTCCTTTCGGATCAACACGAGCAACGGTTAAATTTAGACTGGCGGATTGATCTGCGGGTTCTCCAACAATGGCTTTGTTTTTATTCGAGACCGTCCATTCGTCTGGAAACAACAGAGTAAAGCCAAGGCGATTGTGGGTGTAACGGTTTTCCTTGGGCTGTTTTTTATCCGCCGATTTGGTAGCCGGGCGATCGAAGTTTTCGCCCCAAACTAAACCTTCGGTTTTTTCTTGGAATCTCTCTTCGAATAATTCGCCTCGATTGTTTTGACCGTCTGCCGATTCCACGGCTTCGCGTAAACGTTTGTCGTTTCTGGGGTGAGTTGCGAACACGCCGTGATAGGCAACAAAGCTGCGTTTTTGGTCTTTGGCTTGTTGTTTGGTAAAGCGTTCGTGGTCTTTTAAGATGCCGATAACATCAATCATGGCTTCGCCTGAATAGCCCGCGTTGCGGATGTATTCAGCGCCAAAGCCATCGGCCTCTAACTCCATTTCTCGGCCGTAACCGGCAATGGCGGCATCGCTCCATTGAGCTGCGGCAGAGGCGACGGTAGAGCTGCCAGTGAGGATACCTGCGAACACCGCGCCCACGTTTCTACCGGCGCGAGCAGACTGTTGGCGCACGGCGTGACGCGCGGTAACGTGGGCAACTTCGTGACCTAAAACAGCCGCTAGTTGCGCTTCGTTTTGTAAATACGTAATCAGGCCACGATTGATAAAAATGTACCCCCCAGGCAGGGCAAAGGCGTTGATATCGGGACTGTCGACAACGGTAAAGTGATATTCGATATTGGTGCGATCGCCGGCGGCGGCAACACGTTGTCCGACTTCGTCGACGTACGCGTTTAATTCTTCATCGGTGTAGATCGGTAGCCCCTTAATCATTTCTTCGTAAAGCTCTTTTCCCAAAGAAATTTCGCGGGCGTTGGTCATGGTGACCGTATCGATTTTGCCTGTGGCAGGGTTGATGGCGCAGCCGGGTAAAACAGCTGCACCTAAAATAACGGTTGCTGGTATAACAAGGTTCAGAAACCGTTTTTTAAACGTAAAAGGCATCTTTTTTTTCATGGCAAGAAACTGTTTTTGAGTGTATTCAACAGTGGATAATCGCAACAATGAGTTCTATCGATGATTGCGATTTGCTTTTTATAAAGCCGTTTAGACAGATAATTTTTTGTATTTAGGAGCTTCTGATTAATCTTAAGATCACTCAGGCCAACGAGTTTTTTTCTGATTAAGGCGTGCTTTTGAAGGTCTAACGGGTTAAATCGAAAAAGCACAACGCAGAGCAGGAAAAAACTGGCAGGCTCCGGAGGACGTGTTCTCAAGCGTACATTTACTGTCTTGCCGTTTTTGTTAAGGCCTAACTGTTTGTTAAAGAAAAGGCCATTAATTGCAGACTTACGCTTGAGTTCACGCTGAGTAATTTTGAGGTTAATCAGAGGCTCCTCTATTCTTGGGTTGCAAAGAAGCTTTTTAACTGGGCACCCATGCCTTTACAGGCGCTGTTTTGTACCCGAGCAATAATGGGTATTGGAATGATAATCGCGGGCATATACGAGGTGCCAGAGGCGTCGGCGCTCAGTTGGCCCTCGGTTTTGCGGTTGCGATAATCCCACACCACGGCTTCGTAATCGGACTCTTTATCCCAGGTGCCAAAACCAAAACAACCGGCGCCGCCAACACTGATTGAGCAACCGATGGAGCCTGAGCTGTCGGTGGTTTCTGTTTGGCCATCGATCCAGATAATGTAAGAAACGTTGAGCGCTTCCATGGTGCCGTGAATGGTGGAGTCATCCAAAAATCGTCCCAAATCATTGACGTGTAACGGTGCCGTTCTGGGTTCAAACCACGGGTATAGTGCGTCGACGAATTCACTTTCAGACATCACATTTAAACCGTCGCTGCCGCGTTTTAAGACGTTGCCAACGCAGCTAATTAAGCTCGGTTCGGTCTCGTATTCACTGGAATGACGTCGGCCGAGAACGACTACGGTTTGGTCGGATTCAATGTTAATTCTGTCTTCGCTGGTTCGGTGCTCATCAATGGTTAGTGATGTACAGCCTGCAAACAGGATACTGGCAAAGACAACCAAACAATTCATTACCCGTGTTTTCATGGATGCGTACCTCAGTTGAAATTGTGGTTGCGATTTAACGTCAATAATGCGGCTTGGTTTCCACTGCTTTCGTCTTCGAATGTGTCGGTGTCATCGGATTGCGGCGCGCGTTTTTGTTCCAGCCAGCTTTTCACTTCCGGCACCTTGGTAAAACCTGAAACTAAGCTCGCACCCAAATCTCGCAAAGCGATAACAATGGCTTGATTCATCGCATCTTCTCTGGATTTTAAAAATGCACTCGGGGTTTTACCGTAAGCACTCATAATCCAATCTGCGACCAGATCGCCGTTGCCGGTGTACACCTGCATGTTGTATTTGATCCATACTTCGTAGATTTTTGAATGGGTTTCGCGCGGCGACGAATATTGGAATTCACTGATGGTGGGGAAGAGTACAAGATCGAGATTAGCGGAATTTTCTTCTAATGTGCTCAGCTTTTGACTGTTGGCAAACATCTCTTCAAATACGTTTTCAAACAGTGTTTGATGCGCTTCACCAATGCCGATTTTCCACTTAGAGCGCTCGTCTTCTTTTTCTTCGTAGGTGTAATTTTTGAGTTCGTCGCTGTAGACCACACCCATGGTTATGCCAATGGGCTCAGAGACGGGCTTGGGGAATTTTGCGTTAACAACCAGTGAATTGCTGCAACCGGAAAGCGCTAATACCGACAAAAGAAACAATGTGAATTTTATATTTATGTGACCTAGCATGGTGTTAGTCAATCCTATGTTATTAGGGGTAATGTCGACTGAGCCAGTAATGTTGACGATCCAAATCTATGCAATATTGCGCAGGTGTTCACAATCGTCAGGTTCGAAAATCGTTTAAACCAACAAAGGTTCCACCGTTGCGCCGGGTCAGTTCTCGCATGAGTGCTGCAAATCTTAAACCCGTAGTTTGCAAATTCGCGGGTCTGGAAAACTGAACCGGAAAACCCACGGCGTGAATTCGAACTAAGCGTTCACCTTGAGAATCCTTTCTGTTGAGCCGATCCACGGTGTCGATAACTTGTTTTATCGATGTTCCGGTAAATTCATCCCCTAAGACGTACAAACTGATTTTTTTCCCAGGGTCATAATAGGTCGCAATCGCTTTTTGAATGCCTTCCACCGGGCTACTGTTGCTGAATGGGTTCCAGGTGCGTAAGCGTTGCAAAATAATGTTACGTCTTGCCGGAGTGTCGGGAATCCATTTACCTCGGAAACTATCGAACATGTAATCCCCCATGTCATTCATGACTTGAATGCCTTTCACATTGGGGTAGATGTCGAGGATGTTCACCATCTCCTGCATCATTCGATTCCAGCCATAGTTAAACATACTACCAGAGGTATCAATAATGAAGATGATGTATTCACTATCGACCGGAATACCGCCGACTAAATTGTTTTTACTTTGATAACCCTGGCCTAACAGCCGCTGCATTTCGTCGGTGAGTGATTGCAATGCCAGTTCAAGCTCACCTTTAACCACGTTATCGACGGTATTGGAGCGATTCAGTGCGGCGTATTGTTGCTCCAGTGTTTCGAGTTCAGCTTTTAAAATGGCGATGCGTTTGTCTTCGATATCGAGCTGTTCGTGTTTGGCGGTGAGTTCGCGATTAAACACCTGAGTTTCGCCGCGAATGGTGAATAATTGCTTTTGCAAATCCGCGATAATGCCATCGAGTTTAATTTCAGTTTGTTCTAAAACCTGGGGCTCGACAGTTTTTGTGATCATCAACAACAGAACAATGGCGCCAAAGCCACAGCACACCACGTCGAGAAACGACATGCTGGATTCTTCGCCGGAGCGACGTTTTTTCTTCATTGCCACGGGTTAGTGCTCCTGTTTTTGTTGATCTCAGTGTTGGTCATTGTTACTCATTGTTGCTCACTTAATTTAACACTAGCTCACGCACAGTTAAGGCCAATCTTTTGAGGGCGTGAGAAAAGCCCCTTGGGATATCTGTGCGAGTCGCCAGAAGGCAGAAGACGCAAATGGGTCGCCCTCCATCGGCAACAAAATAGTATTGACGGGAATTCCCCTGGGCAATAATTCCACCGATTCGTTGTATAAATTCAAACGCTCAGCCCCAGTGACGGTATTTTTACGCGAAGCTTTACGACCTTGGGTGGGCAAGCCATCGGTAATAAGAAAAATGTTATCGGGCGTCGGATTCAGCAGTTGTGCGGTGCTAAAGGTGCGATAAAAATTAGTGCCACCTTTGGGGACCACTTGGCGTAAATTATCGATGGCGCGTTCCAGTTGTGCTTTATCACCGACGTTGAGCCAATCGCCCTCGGTGCCCAATAGAGGCGAACTTGCGTCGGTGTTGAACGCGTAAATCTGGTATTGACCATTTTCGGGTAACTGAGCAATCAGCCATTCGACGATGGCGAGGGAGCGCTGCCATTTGGCCGATTGACGCTTGGTTGCATCGTCCATATTTCGGCGACGGATAACGTTGATGAGGGTTTCGTCGAGCATGCTGGCGGAGGCATCCAGCAAAATGAGTACGCGTTGGCCGCCGAGATTAAGCCCGGTTAAATACTGACGATTGCCCTGGCCGACAAAACGACGCACGTTATTGGCATTTTGCTTGGCTTCTTCCTCAATGCGTTTTTTCTCTTCTTCAAGCTCTTTTAATTTATCTTTTAACGATTGAATGGCGGAATTGGGATCGTCTGAGTTGAGCTGTTCGATAGAGCCGCGCACGGCATTGATGTCTTCGTTGATTCGTCTGGCCAGACCTCGTGCTTCGGCTAATTGTTGGTCGACATCAGAAACGGTGTTTTTCGCACGAACTAGGTTTTCTTGACCGACTTTGATTTCTTCTTCCAACAGTGTGACTTCAGCAATCAACTCAGGATTTTTATCCTCAATTTGATTGTCGACGTCGTGTTTAATGATCAAGAAAATCAAAGCAACGGCGCCGAATCCGCAAGACATAATGTCCAAAAACGATAAGCTGAATGTGCTAAATCGACGGGAGCGCGCCATATCAAAGCACCTGAATCATCGTGGCTTGGTGATCTTGGTAGCGAAGGGTATCGCCAATGTTTAATGCGGTTTCTGGCTGCAAGGGAGCGTTATTCACTAACACAGAGTCATCCGCGCTGGTTGCCACAATACCCGATGCCGTTATTGCAAAAGTGACCATTGAACTTGCTTGATTTACGTTGAACTCTGGCGACAGCGTTAGCTTGCTATTTAACGGATAAGCAGTTGCATTAATAAGAATGTGGGTGGGTTGTGCCGAGCTTGCTGAGTAAGCTTTCTCAACAGGTGTGCCAGTGGTTTTGTCGGTGTTTTTTTCGGAGGCGTTGGGGAGTTTTAAACTTTCTATTAATGCGGTTTCGCCGTGGTCATCGCTGAGCTGATCGAAATATTGGCAAGCTGCAGGGCGAATCTGCTCGTTCGTAAGAGCAAGTGCCTGGTCATAATTGCCCGACATTTTCGTAATTTCTGAGGCTACTGGGCTCAGTACAAGTGTGCCAGAACTATCGACAATACTGGCCAGGTGTTGATCTAAGGTTTTGAACAGCGACTGACTGGCTTCCAACAGGTAATTTAGGCTGAGTTTGATGGATTGCCCGGCCAAATCAATTTCACTTTCTCCTGACTCTAAGCCTTGCATCCAAGCATTGAGTTGCAAATACAGTTCTTGTTCGTTATCGGCATTGTGCAGTGGGTTGTAGCGCGTCTGGCGGATAAATTCATCGGCAATGGCACGTGCCCAAATATCTTCCCACTGGGCCATGCCGCACCCGGGCACCAGTAAGGTTTTCTGTTTTAGAGCCGTTCGCTGTTGAATATCAATGTGGGTGATCACCGCTTGATGCAGTAAAAAATCCAAATGAAAGTAGCTACCATCGGGTAAGTTCACTGATTGCAGCAGGGCAGAATCTACAACGCTTGCAACACGTACCGACAAGCTTTGGCAAATACCTAAGATCAACGCTAATTGACGATCGCTGAAGCTGCCCGGTGCCGCGATGATCAGTGTTTCGCACTGCACGGACGACAGCAGCGATTTAAGCTGTTGATACACCAAATCTGCGTTGTGAGTAACGTGAGGGGTATTGCTGCGAATGGGATCAACGCTGACCTGATCCCAAAACTGATTGCTGGCATTGAGTGGGCGCAGGCGATATTGCGCTTTTGCGGGCTCGCCGGTCATTACGCCTTTGTCGTCAAAAATAGCGTAGCCAGGTTGGCATTGGTAACCGTCGGCGCTGTTTAAGCACAACTGATGATCGTTCAGTTCTAGGATAAAAGTAGTGGCTTGAGTCACGTCAGTTTTCCTAATCGATGCACTAGTCGCGTACGGTTAAAAAGCGCAAAAGATTCGAGTCGCAATAGTTTTCGGTATCCAACACCAATCGCTCTTGCATCAACTGCAATTGATGCGTGAAAAACATCACCACAATGCTGATTACCAGGGCGATAAACGTAGAGTTAAACGCGACACCCAGACTCACGGTAACGCCAGCGATATCGCCTTCTACGGCCTTGTGGGCCTGGCCCAGGGCTTCACCAATACCGCGTACAGTTCCGATAAATCCGATCGAAGGAATGGCCCAGGCGATGTAGCGAATCATCGCCAGTTCACTGTCTAGACGGTCGGATTCGGTCTCACAGGTTTCGCGCACGGCGTTGGCGGCATCGGTAACGCTTTTTGAGGAATCAAAGCGTTGCAACGCTTTAAGGAGTGACCGCGGTAATAGCATGGCCTGTTGAGTGATCGGTAGCGATTGAATGGGGCGCGATAGGTCGCGAGCGTCTTCGGGCAAAATGGTTACGCCTTCGCGTAAATTCAAAATAGAGGCTTGCAGCAGTTTGCGCTCAGACATCACTTCGCGGGCCTTGTACCCCATAATGGCCAGCGCCCAGAGCATTAAGATAAAACACGCCTCTTGTTCGTAATCTTTTAACACCACAAACAGTGAGCGTTCGGTGACAAACGCTTCACCTTGTTCTTGCAGTTCCATTTGATGCTGCACAATGGCTTCGGCTTGGGGGCGAACCAGGGTTACGTATACAGCATGAACCAAAATCGCCGCCGTAATCAGCGCAAATAATTGATACAAAAATTCGGTTGAGGCATTGCGCTTCATAAATCTTCCTTAAATGTCCGTCGGAAATGACACCGATAAATCTTCAGAGATTTCTTCCGTTGGAACAAACCCTGGGTCATTGTCGGTTTTGGCTGAGTCGTCGTTTTCTGTTTCCGCTTGTTGCTCGGCGTTTGGTGTTACTGCTGATGCATCGTTACTGTCTGCGCTGGTTTGTGCGTGTACAGATTGCGCAACCAGCAGACTGCTTAGAACACACAAAGTCGTGATTCTTTTCATTAACAGTATAGATTTGATGAAATTGTTAATCATGATGTTATTCCAAGAAGCGTGCGATTCTAAAACCTATGGTGCGTTTAGGATCATTGCCGTAGTCGCGATAAGACAGGCGCAAATCGGTGATACCGCCGCTGGACCAACTCGCTCCGCGAATCACGTGATAGTCGCCTTCGCTCGGGCCGAGTGGATCAACTTCGGATTTTGCTCTGACGCCGGTGGTAATGAGATAGTAATCGTGAACCCACTCAGCTGCGTTGCCGCCGAGGTCGTAAAGTCCTAAATGGTTGGCTGGGAATTGTCCTACCGGGGCGGTAACAATGTAGCCGTCGTCGTAACTGGCTTGGATAACTCCCAAAATAGAGGCCGCAGATCGATCGCCAATATTGGCCACTTTTGCCGGTGGCGGTAGGGCATTACCCCAAGGATAGCGCAGCATATTTCCGTCTTTGAAGCGCGCAGCCCAAGACCATTCGGCCTCGGTAGGTAAGCGGTAACCGTTCGATTGGGGATTAAAGCTCACCAGTTTTCCTTCTTCGAATTCATAAAAGGGCGGTAGGTTTTCTTGCTCAGAGAGCCAATTACAAAACAGTGCGGCGTCCGTCCAGCTCACATTAACCACAGGGCGAGTGCCGTTGTCCAAACTGTTGCCAGAGACATGGCTGGAAGAATGAGATGACTTGTAGCGTTTAAATTGTTCGTTCGTGGTTTCGTGAGTTGCGAGGTAAAACGGTCGCGTTAATTGGACCTTTTTCATGGCTTCGTTAGAACGACGACCTTGCTCGCGACGAGACGCACCCATTGTGAATGTATCTTGTGGCCGGAACAGTTTTAATGTTTGCCCAGTGACGTTTTGATATTCCAATTTCACGCTTTCCCATTTTGCTTCTTCCAGGGTTTTTAAGCGTGGATTTAAATTTTGAGCCAAACCTGGGCGCGGAATAACGCTGGTGGTGAAATCAACGTAACCTTCTTTTTTGATAACGATGCGATGCTGCTTCGCCGGCAATTGCAACGACTGGTTTGCCCGTCCGCTTAAGCGACCGTCAACGTACAACAGAGCATCTTCAGGCTGCGATTTTATTTTCACTTCTCCCAATAACACGGGGAGAGAAACGTTCAGGTCAATTTCATCGCCCGATTTAATCGACACCGAACGAGAAACGGATTTATAGCCGTCTTTAAATAAACGCACGGATAATTTTTCTGCCGGATTTACGGGCGCGGAAATAGGAGTTTGGCCAACGTATTGACCATCAATGGTAACGCTGGCGCCAGAAGGCGAAGACGTTAATTTTATAAGCCCGTCGATTTTTTCCAAAACCAAGGTGCCTAAATTTTGAGGCTTCTGAGCAACGACAGAAAAGGGGTATTGTTTGTGTTTGTATCCGGTCAATCGGAGATCTAATGTTTGATCGCCTTCTAAAATTTCAACGGTGCTGGGTGTGGTGCCAATAAGTTGTTCATTTAAATAAATTTCAGCACCCGTGGGTAAGCTATCTAATTTTACGTCTGCCCAGGCAGGCTCTAAGGTGAGTTCTAGGTTTTGTTCTTTCTTTCGACCTTCAACATTGATTTCGCCTGAGGTCGGTTGATAGCGTTGCGTGGTGATGCTGTAGGTGTGATTTCCAGCGGCGATGTCGGCAATTAAACCATCGGCAACTGTGACTTCATTGCCGTCGATAAAAACCTCTGCTTCTACTTCGGGATTTAATACTAAACGAATGTCGCCAGGCAACGGCGTTAACTGAATTTCGGTGGTTTGGTTGTCTTCATCGGTCACGGTGAATTCAGAGGTGTAGGTGTAGAACTCATCGTGGGAGGCTTCTAGCGTGTATTGACCGGGAAGTAATAGAAAACTCTCGCCAATTTTTAAATGAAAACCACCGGATAAATACACGTCGGACTCTGGCGGGTTTGGGTAGACAATTAACGAGCGGGCGGTTACTAAATACCAACCAATACCAGCAATCACCAAAAATAAGGCAAGTAAAAAAATGTGTACGGGTTTTATTGGTGATTTATTTTTCTGTACTGCGGTGACCGTTGGTGTAAATTCGGCCGCTTGGAGGCGTTTGATGGGTTTTTGCTGTTCCATAAATTCATTCGTGGGGAATTAATTTTATTTATTGGCGAATATTACTCGAATTTTTCGCGCTCAAATCTCACATTTATATTGCCTAGTCTGGCGCTGCGATTTTTAGGCGATGGTATTTGCGCTATAGGCTCGCAATTTTTTCCTCACATTGAATTCTCACAATGGGCGATTGATTAGACGGTGATACCGTAAAGACTTTTCTCACATCGCGATATCCGGGACGCGAGCCAACAACGGTGTATTTCCCCGGTTTAAGTGCCATAGAGTGCTGCTCAAAATTACCCAACTGGCCGATGCGGTAGAGTGTTACTTGGGTTTCGTTATCGGATTGAAAACGCACGGTAATGGGCGTTTGTGCTACTGCTAGAGCCTGGGTTAATTGGCTAATTTGTCCCGATAATTTCGGTCCGGCATCGGGAATGGCATTGGCGTCCGCGAGTACAGTTCTCGCCTGTTGAGAGACGTTATTGTCTGAAAGTCGAAGCGGGTCGGACAATAACGCTTGCATCGATTCGTCTAATTTTAAGCGAGCCTGGGCTTTGATTTTACCAATTTTCGCGTCGATTAAATTTGCGTCGAGGGCTAATGCTTTATCGTAGGCTCCGATGGCGTCTTGCCAATTTTCGCCACTGGCGGATTGTTGCGCCGATACCAAATGTCGATTAAGGGTGGATTGCGTTTGATTATTTTGGGCTTGCAGCAGTGCCGATTTTGCGTCGGCGGCGTTGGGTTTGAGTTTTAACGCTGCTTTAAAGGCGGTAATGGCTGAGCTGTAACGATTGCTGTCTAGCGCTGTGTAACCGTCTGACATTTTTTCGGCAAAATCTCTGTCGAGCAACACCAGAGATAAACTGTTTAACTCATCTTTAACAAGACTTGATTGGGAATCTAAGGTTTTTGCCTCGTTGAGTTTTTCTAAAGCAAACTCCCATTCGTTTTGCTGCTGTAATTGTTTTGAGACTTTGATTAAATCGAGAACCTGCTCTAGGTTATTGGCTCGTTCTAATGCCGCTTCGACATCTTTATCGTTGGGTTTTATGGCAAGTGCTAAATCGAGATTTTCAACGGATGCAACCGGATCGTGTTGTTCGAGAGCGTCCAAACCGGCTTTGCGCTTTTCTTCAAATACTAAATCTTTTTTAGCAACCAGCGCTTCGAACTGCTGCAAGCTGGTGTTGTAATTGGTTTTGGCTTGTTCGAATTCGCGGTCGCGATAGAAATTATCGCCTTCGGCCGCCGTTGCCATTGCCTCGGCAAAACCGTCGGCTTCCCAGCGATTCACACTCGCGGCTTCTAAAGCGCGCTGCTGATCTAGAATTTTCGCCAAGATGTCTTGCGCTTCGCGCCGTTGTTTGGCCAGTTGCGCTTCGCTCCACGGAGATTCCAATGATTTACCGGAAGCAGCGGTTGCGGCGGCGGATTCCGAACTGTTGGTAACAACGGCTTCTTCTTTTTGTTGGCTTGGGGGCGACACCAGTGTGGGTAACCAAAACACAACCAATACCAATAAAACGACCAATAACACCAGCGGTATGAGTGTTTTAGGATCTTGCCACCAGTGTTTCTCTGGTGCGGTCATCACTGGCGATTGCGCCCAGGGAGCCGGTTCTATTTTTTTATCGTTTGGAGTATTTGAATTTAGGTCGCTCATTGTGTCCCTAACTTACCGCCTTTCAGTGACATCAACTTAGAGCCTGTTGACACTAATTTGATTGGTTCTACTGTTTAAAAAAGTTTTCGATATGGCGGAGTGAATATTCTTGGGTTATTTACGCTTAAGTAATTTTTTTGATTAATATTGAGTCAATAAAAAATTATTTAATGACCCAACCCTAGTAAAATCAACTAAAGCAAAACCCGCTCAAACGAAACGTTGGATACAATCGCAACGTTACAATAATCACTCAGCGCCATATTGTTGTGTTCGATAAAGTAGCGTTTTTAAACCAACAGAATGACTCAAATTGATGTCAATAAAATCTAAGGTGCAACGCCACCGGTTTCTATGTCGTAGATGTCTCTTAGAATTCTGCGCCATTGGTCGTATTGGTTTTCAACACTACCTTCTAGAGTAATGGTTCTGTCTTCAAGTTCAAAGTAATGAGACTCAACTTCTGAACCCAACGATTCGCCCAATTCTCGCAGCGCTTCAACGTGCAGTTTACTGTTTGCACGACGATCAAAGCCTTCTTTGATTAAGTAACCACCACCGACAACGGCAACTGAGCCAGCTGCGCGTGCACTGCTGTTGGAAGAACCCGCTGCCAACACACCGCCAACAACCGATGCGACACCGGCAATGGTTTGACCGAGCGCTTGCGAACGTAATTTTCGCACTTCAATGGCTTCGGAATAACTTTGGCTGCGCCACTCTTGATAAGGGTTTTCCATTTCTTTAACGAAGGTGCCGTAGTATTCTTGAAGTGTGTCGATAAAGAGGTAATCGCGTTCGCGAATTGTGCGAATACGTTCCAACATTGGGTCATCGTCGGCAGGCAGTCGATTGATGGTATACAAACCTTGTTGATCTACACTGACGTGATTGTTAAACGCTTCGGGAGAAAAATCGCGCGCAAATTTTAATTCTGTTACTAAACGAATTCTGCGCACGTAATCGGCGGATAAGTTGCGTTTGTGGACTAATAAATCATTCGCAATTTCATTATAAACACTCGAGAACGGGTCGCGCCGAACGCGGGCGGCGGGATCGTAGCTGTAGCGGCTGGCTTTTTGGCTGTACTCTTTGCTAAACCATTTTTCACCCGTGGCATCGAATGCGTTCACTTTAAGGATTAACAATTCGCCATCGGATGAACCGATTTCTCCGGTTACCGTGACATCCACGGCCGCTTGATCGTTAGGCACAACACGCACCGCACCCCAGGCGGCGCTGCGTTGCATGGCTTCCATCAGTTGAACAGGGAAATATTGCGATTCGGCTTTTCGAATTTCTGGGAAAACCGGAATAACCGATTGCGATTCTAAGTCTAAACCCGGATCAAAAATAACGATGCCCACATCGAGTAACTCGCTTTCGGGAATACTCGCGTTTTCAACTTCCAACGGTGTTTGTGCCGTCGACTTAACCACCTTATTGGCGCACCCTGTCAGTAATGCAAAAACGACGCTGGCGATTAAGACGGTTCCTAATTTAAGACAATGAGTTAACGATTTCATTGGTCAATCCGATTCATCAAAAGTGATTGTTTGCCTAGGGCCTGTTATGGCTTGCCTTATTTAATGATTAATTTGTCCAAAACAGAAAACTAAGTGATTTATTTTTTCTGATTTTTGTATTTTCGGTACTCTTCCCAAAGAGCTTCGCGCAATTGTGGGTCGGTTTCTTTTTCCGCGGCTTCACGAATTTGTCGGGCAACCACGTCGTCGTCATCACCGCTCGGGATGTCGGCCGGTGGCGGTGCTGAAACTCGTGTATTTTCAAAATCCCCTTGGCGGTTGTCTCCGGGGCCTTCTGGACGATAACCGCCGCCGGAAGAACTGGTTTCATAGGCGCTGCCAGGGCCTTCTTGTTCTGCTTGTGAACTGCCGCCTGGGCCGCCTGCTTCTTCAAACAGTGGGCCTTCGTAATCTTCTAAGTCGTCTTCACTACCGGCTTGGTTTCGGCGGTTGGCGATGTACTCTCGCTCTTTGAGAATAAAACCGTCGTAGTCGCTGACGCTGCCCTGAAAGATGGCTTCTTTAGCGGCGACTTCTTCTGCAGCGCTGCGGCCTGAGCCACCAGTACCGACGGTGCCACCGGGTGCATTTTCTTCGCCGGAACTGTTGCCGCCGCCCGAGGTTTCTTCGGAGAAGTCGATCTCGTCACTTTCCGGACCATTGCCAGCGGAGGGCGCTTGGTCTTCGGGGAAGTTATCGTTTTCACCTGGAAAACCGGATTCGCCTGAATTGGAGGTTTCACTGGCTGATCCTGCGGTGGGAGCCGTACCTTCTGAAAACACGTCGGTTCCCGGTAATTCAACGCCGTTGGTCGATACCGAGACACTGGGTTGGCCGCCGCTTTGGCCTGTTGAACTGCTGGTTGAGGGGGAACTACTGGATGAAGACGAGCTTGACGATGATCTGCTCGAAGACGGTTGGCCCGGAGCACTGGGTTGTCGAGACTGACTCGACGCGGTTGAGGGTGATTGACTGGGTGAGCCACTGGACGATGGTTGACTCGCAGGTGAAGCACTGCCAGAGGAAGAGCTGCTCGGCGGATTAGGCGTCGATGACTGTTGCTGACTTTGGGCACCACAACCGGCCAGAATAACGGCAGTGATGACTGAAAGACTCATTATTCTAACGCGTTTTGAGCTCATTAATTTCCCCTAAACCAAAAAAGGTAATTGCGCAGCATAGAAGCAGCGTCTTCGATGCCAGATTAGGTGCGGATATTCAATGCTCTTTGAATTGATATCTATAAACTAATCTATGGTTGGCATCAATAGTTGTTTGTGTTGAAACCGGTGTACCTCACGAATTGTTGTTTAACCGCTGAAAACAACAACGCTTACGCTTAAGCATAGGTGATGAACATTTACCAAAGCTTAATATAGGAACCTTTGGTTTTAACGATTTCATCCATTATAAATTTGTTAATTTTTCGTTTTGACTCAAACGAGGATAGATAGTTTGTCGATCTCTACCAAATACGTCAGGAAAGTGGTGCTCAGTTTGACTCAATGACTGAAACTCTTGAATTTCCTTTTGCGGAATAACTGACGGCTTATAGAAAAAGACCCTGTTCAGTGAAATTTCCGCAAAAGGTGAATGGCGGCTAGCTTTTTTTCGGGAATACGTAGCGGTGTACTAACCCTTCGGTTTTGACTGCCTTGCCGTCCTCATAGCGCGGTCTGAATTTCGCCGATTTCAAGGCGCGACGAATATTCACACGCAACCCCACGCTGTCGCTCGGTTCAGATTCGATAATATCGATATTTCGGGTTTGACCGCGCTCGTTAACATCGAATTTCACTAACACGTAATCGTGAGGTTCGTTGTTGTCGAACACCTCGGTTTCAAATACCGGCAGATCAGGCAGTGCCACTGGCTTGCTGAACAGGTCGCGTGCAGTCTGGGCAAGGGGTTCGTGGCTGTCATTTTTTAGCACTAACGAAAGCGCAGATTCGTATTCTTTTTGCGCGGAATTTGGCAGATTAAACATCGTGTACCAATCGCCCAATTGCACCTGAGCCACCATGACTTCTACCGGATCTGTGCCTTCGTTTTTCTCGAAGATATCCAAAATTTTCAACATCGCAGTTTTGCCGCTGTAATACGAATTGCGGGCAAATTGCTCCAGCCTGGCTCTGCGTTCTGCTTCTGCTGCGTTGCTTGGACCGGTTGATATTGTGGCTTTTTGCTGGATTTGGTCGAGTGTTAGAGTCGCGAAGTAATAATTAGAAATGGCTATGCCACGCAATGGATTGATTAAGCGCGTGTCGTTTTCGCCAAAGTTGGTGCTGATCAAGGATACCGAAGACTGCAACAGCGAGTAGGCATTCAATAAATGCGAGGCAACAGGGCCTCGATTAAGCGAGTAGGCGTTGAGATGCCAGGAGCTTAACTTTTCCAAAATTGGCAGCATTCTCGGATCGTCTTGACCGAAGTTGCGCTGGTGTAACCAAAATAGGTGCTCGTGGCGTTTGCTGGCTTCGCCCCAATCACCGACGGCAATGTGGCTTTGTATTGCCTGCTCGATCATGGGAGCTTGGCTTAAATCGTACAGCCCGCCGTTAATTCTCTGTACATGTATGGCGCGGTTAAATACGGTCAATGCTTCTTCGTGTAGGCCGTCGTTTTGGTACTGAGTGGCAAGAGATTGTAAATGCTCACTTAAACCCGCGCCGAATGGTCCTTGCTCTGATTCAATGCGCTGAATTTGTTTTTCAACGGAAGCAGAATCAATGACTGTTTCTGATTCGGTAAAGCTTGTCGAGTCAGTAAGATCGTTCGGTGCAACCTCGGCAGCAGATGACAGTGAATAACCGGCAATCATCAGGAGGCAAAAAACAAAATTGACGCTTTTGTATAAATTGTTGCTTGTATAAGTGTTGCTTGTATTAATATTGATAGTAGGCAGTGAACGAATCATAGGTCAAAGAGCCCATACTCTGAGTTGAAGTCTTCTTTTACGTTCAAACGGGGCGCATGAGTTACAAAAAAATAATATTCGAAAAACTGAATGTGTCTTGACGTGTTTTTGAAATGCTAACTTTTGCACCAACAGTAAAACCTTAAAAGATGAACGCTTCTTATTTCGTTGTCTATTGATAAAGGGTGTTTTTCATTCCAAACTGCTGTGTAATTTCTAACATATTGTTGGAAATGCGAAAACCGTCACTTTTAAATACAAACCGATTAAATCATCAAATTTGTTTAAATTGATCCGTACCTGTTACGGAAAGTGTCAACCATTAATTATGCGCGGCTGATATTGCGCTTGTATGCATTAGTTGGCGAGTAAATTGAATGCAAGTCGCAATTTTTTATTGGCGCGATAGGCGTGTATCAGTTTTTCGTGCACGTTAAATCAACGATTGCTTATTTATTCTGAGTTCGTGTTTTTGTTTTGTTGTTGTAGCAGAGCCTCAAAATTTACGCCTGAATCAGAAAAATCTGATTGGCTTGAGTCTTTTTGGCGGTCGCCAGAGGTCCCTTAAGTGTAGTGCCAAATTTGCTCGCCAGAAGTGAAATTGTAAGATATCTAATCCAATAAATTGTTTTGAAACACTCAAATAATTGGGAATATTGATTCTTTTTCTATCACTACTCGCAAAAACAATAAAAAATTTATAACAGAAAGAAGTACTTGGTTAATTTTCGATATTTCAAGCGTGACCTATTAGCTATCAGACAACAATAATCTGAAAATGTTGTCTCGCGATTGCACCTATTCGATCGGTATTAAAATTCAACTGTGATGAATTTTAAGCGATGTAATACAGTGTACTTTTATATTTATCGCGCACCCATTTAATGCATAATTTCTGCACCGTTACATACCCTGCCAAGCTAATCCACTAACCTTCTCATCGACCTGCTTTTGAAGTTCTTTAAGCAAATAGCAAAGATAATTATGTCGGGTTCGAGCACTTAACCGTATCGCCTGAAACTGAGGTTATTGGCTGACGTTGGCTTACCAAAAGTTGTCTTAGTTAGACGCTTTATCGAACAAATCGGTTTGATTAATCGATGACACAAACCGGTACCCGTTCATCGACTTGCCAGGCGGCTGTGGTATATTGCGGTGCGATTTTGGAAAGGAATTTGAAAAGTTAAGCCGTCATGACCAAGAAAATAGAAGAAGTATCCGTTCAAAATGTCGAAGAAGTAGTACTTAGCTTTAGTTGTAAGGATCAACCGGGCATTGTTGCTGCTGTTGCCAACATGTTTACCCTTCAAGGGTTCAATATTATTGAATCTTCTCAATTTGAAGACCCGGACTCCGATAAATTCTTCATGAGAACCGTGTTAAGTTCTTGTGAAGGTACAAAAAACCTCGCGCAAGTACGTTCTGCCTTCGAGCCTCTAGCAACTCGCTATGAAATGGACTGGGAAATTCACGACTATTGCTACAAGCCCAAGGTCTTGATTGCGGTTTCTCAGTGGGGCCACTGTTTGGAACACCTACTAAATTCATGGAAACGCGGTGTATTGCCAGTTGACGTTGTTGGTGTGGTGTCGAATCACGAAGTAATGCGTTCTCTGTGCGATTGGTACGAAGTGCCGTATCACTACTTACCGGTTAATAAAGAAACCAAGCCGCAGCAAGAGCAAGAGATTTTAGAACTGATGGAATCGACAGCGGCAGATTTCCTAGTGCTAGCGCGTTATATGCAAATTTTGTCTGACAACCTTTGCCAAAAGCTCAAAGGCCGCGCAATTAATATTCATCATTCATTTCTTCCAGGATTTAAAGGCGCCCGTCCTTATCACCAAGCGTTTAAACGCGGCGTAAAACTGATTGGTGCCACGGCTCACTACGTTACCTCAGATTTGGATGAAGGACCAATCATTGAACAATCGGTCGAGCGTGTTTCCCACGCGAATTCTGCTGAAGAAATGGTGGAAATTGGTCGAGACGTCGAACGCGTGGTGCTAAATCGTGCTGTGCTGTGGCACGCTCAACACAGAGTTTTATTAAACGGCGATAAAACTGTCGTTTTTAGTCGTTAATTTTCCTACCTCGCTGCATTAAGCAAGGTTTTTAATCGTAAAAACCTTGCTCATTAAAAACCAACCCAAAACAAGGAGTGCTCACTGTGGGTATTGGGTTAATTGTCATTGGCGATGAAATTCTCTCGGGGCGAAGAACCGATAAACACCTTGGTAATTTAATTAATTTGCTGAAACCGCGTGGATTGGTGTTGAGCTGGGTAAAAATTCTCTCCGATGATCGCGAGTTATTATTAAACACCTTTAAAGACAGTTTTAACGGTGCAGATTATGTGTTTAGCACAGGTGGTATTGGCAGCACTCCCGATGATTTAACGCGTGGCGTTGTTGCACAAGCTCTGGGTTTACCACTTGTGCAACATCCCGTTGGTGTACAGTTATTGGAAGAATTTGCTCGTGACCATAATCGTGAGCTTTTACCGCACCATTATCAAATGATTGAATTTCCTGACGGTGCAGACGTTATTCCAAACACTGTCAATAAAATCCCCGGTTTCGCGATCAATAATCACTTTTTTACACCCGGTTTTCCGTCGATGGCCGAATCCATGATGGAATGGGTACTTGATAACAAACTCAGTCACCTTGTGGATAAAAACTACGTTGAGAAAAATATTTTAGTGATTGGTGCCATCGAAAGCGCGGTTACACCGTTGATGGAAGAGTTAGTCAGTAAATACCCAGAGCTGAAATTATTCAGTTTACCGATGGTGGTTGGTGGAACGCGTAAGATCGAATTAGGATTAAAAGGTAATGCTGAAAAAGTCAGTTTAGCAATGAACGAATTAATTGCAGGTGTTACTGCGATGGGGTACGAGTACGAATAACCAGGCTATTAATTAAGTCAGTATTCTTAACATTGTAGAGTTATTACCAAAAGCGCAGTTTCTAGACAGAGGCTGCGCTTTTTTGCTTTCTGAGTGCGACTTTTATGCAAAAGTGTTCACCAACTAAAAAAGAGCGACAGCCTTAGATTCTGGTGTGACTGGCTATTTATGTGTTGGCCTTTAAGATGAATCTCAGTGAGTCAGTTGCAGATGCGCCGACACAATGGTAGAACTTATAAAAATACTTATAAACATGGATAACCGTATGACTTTTAAAGCATTGATCGCTTCGGTAAGTTTTTTATTGTTAGCAGGGTGTGCGACAAATAATCAATTTGTTGTGGCTGAGTATGAAAAAATCGTTGAAGAAAAATTTCCGCCTATTTCTGTTTATTATCAAACGCCACCGGATGAATTGCGTCAATTTTGTAATGTATACAAAGAAAAGTCGGCACTTCATGACTGCTTTACGAATATTATTGATTTAGAAAATTTTTACGATGAATTTAATGATTCTAAATTATTCGAAAACGTTTATTACGCTGAAAAAGACGTTGATTTTAAAGTGCTTATTAGTACTGCCAATTACTACCACAGCAGTGGTGCAGATTTGGGCAGGGCTGCTATCGCTGGCGCCACATTATTATTGGCACCATTAACTAATCCTCAAGACATTAAAGTCGAAGCAGCCATTACCTGGAAAGATCACGTCATCCAGCGTTATCAATACGACATTCCTTTCACCGCAAAAGCCAGCTTATTCAGTACTAATCGCAACCCTGAATCGGATATGGCAAAAAGCATTGCCTCTTATTTAATGAAAAGCTTTCAAGAATCTGAGGTATTTACGCCGGAATTTTTAAGTAAAGAAATTGAATCCAGTAATTACAGTGACGAACTTACGTTGCCCGAATTTGTGGGGGAGTATCAGTTCAGTGAAGATATTATTTTCCACAACCCTCTTAACGGTGTGGTTAATCGATATACCCATCAAGAATTTTTATTCGATTACGTTGATGTGTTTGTCTATCCAGTTCGACATTGGGATCTCAATAACGGCAAAGCATTGATTGAACGTGAAATTGGAATTATTAAAAACGAAATTGATTTATTGTTGCAAGAATCCAATTCTTCAAAGGCGGAGTTTGACGAGCCCGAATTTTATTCAGTGAATAGTATCGAAGGAAAAGTCTCTTTTGCCGCTTTGTCTGGTGATTACTTAACAGAAGAAAAACAACGCTATAAAACCGTGATCTATTTGTACCAGGAAGAAGATAAATTTATTAAGTTTCGTTCAACGTTTGAAGCCGACGCAGCTTTAGGTCGTCAAATAAAAACTTTTGTTGATGAAGTTGCAGGTAAAATCCAAGTGCCGGAAGAGTCATTGTTTATGGCTCAGATTCGCCAATCTTGGCGAGAAAATGCATTGGAGCCGTTGTGATTTAAACGAGTCATCAACTGGCCTAATGCTTTAGAGAAAATTTACAACAAAAAAAGCCTTCGAAATATCGAAGGCTTAGCAGGGGGAAAATAACGTCTTTATCAACGTTACAATAAGAGTTAGGTGAGGCTCTTATTGCTGTGGGTTGTTATTAGAATGATTTGGCAACCCAAACCCAGACTTTGTCGGTATCAACGGCAATGTCGTCTGCGCTGTAGAACGCAGCTTTAATACCGGCGGAGTATTTTTTACCGAATTTAAATGCGTATTGAAGATCCAGCTCGCTGCCTGCATCAGAGATTGCTGCACTGTCTTCGTCAACGTCAAATTCATGGTAAATCACGGTAGCGGTTCCCGGACCAATTTTGCCAGAGAGGCTTACGTAGGTATCTTCAAGACCTTGTGCAGGCGTACCTAGGAAGATATCAGCCCAACCATTGAATTTATGCAACGTGGCTAACGGGGTTGAGAAACCAAATTGGCCATCGTCAGAACCCAGTAATTCGTAACCCAGTTTAGCGGTAACGCCAGATACTTTTACGCCGCCTTCTAAGAATAGGTAGTCGGCATCAAAATCGGTGTCGGTTTCTTGTGTTGCGTATTCTGCGTGGTACAAGAATTTCGCATCGCCAATTGGTGCAGAACCTTTTAGGCTGATACCGTAGGTGTCTAACTCAGAATCGTTCTCTTCGTTTTCAAGCAGGTAAGCGTAACCGGTTACTTTACCAATTGGGGTTTTGAAGCTTGCGTTACCGATAAAATCTTCAGAGTTAATGTCTGCGTCTTCAGCAAAAATACGGTTGCGGTTATCGATAAACGCACCAGTCAGAGTAATGCCGTCGGCAGGTTTGGCAACTACGGTTAACGCATCAAAAGTTTGACGATCTTGTCTCCAACCTACGTGACCAATAAAACGGTGGCCGTCTAGGGTAAATACTTGGCGACCTAATTTTGCGGTGATTTTATCGGTGCTGTATTTAAGGAAACCTTGGTCCAATTCTGTGGTTTCTGGATCGGCGATCACAGAAAATTCACCTGTTTGGAAGCCAGAAGGCGGTACTGAAAATTCGTCTTCTCCAAGGACTACTCGGCTGTCTTCAATTTCAACGGTGGCAGACCAGCCGTTTACCTCAGCGGTATTAAAGCCAATACGGGTGCGCAGGGTTAATGCACTTGCGTCATCCAAGGCATTGTCTTGATCTACAGTTTCGTAACGTAAACGTAGGTTACCGTAAAGATCGGCTCCTTCTAGCATTTCTGTGAGGATATCGGCTGAGGCGTTTACTGAGCCGAAGCTAGAGGCACATACGGCCAGAGCAATGAGAGATTTATTAAATTTGTTCATGTGATTTTCTCCTAACGAGTCGATTCCAGAAGTGCTAAATAAGGACTGTTCTCTGGCTTAGAAATTTTCAATTATTTTATGTGCTACTCTCAATTACTCACTAACTATTATTCATCTTAAATAATCGGGGTGATTATTTATGCAATAGTTTTTTTATTTTAGGTGTTGTTAAAAAATAGCAATTCCTTTTGCTCGGATAAAAAATTACGCGGCAACGTCTTTCTTATCTTCTTCCTTTTTGTCAGCAGCGTCGCTTGTGGTTGTGGTAGCTTTTTTGGTCGATTGAGGAACGTCTTTTTTCGCGTGGCGTTCGTGTAAGAATTTAAGAACTTCCGCGCGATAGTGGTTGTAGGTTGGGTCGTCGGCCAACTCTAATCGTTCACGTGGTCGCTCAAGATCAACGTGAAGAATTTCACCGATGGTTGCCGCTGGGCCGTTTGTCATCATTACAATACGATCGGAAAGCAATACAGCTTCGTCAACGTCATGAGTAATCATGATAACGGTGTTATTTAATTCTGCTTGGATTTCGGTTAATGAATCTTGCATGTGCGCCCGAGTTAGCGCGTCCAGTGCACCAAATGGCTCATCCATTAATAGAACTTTCGGTTGCATTGAAAGCGCACGCGCAATACCGACGCGCTGTTTCATACCACCGGAAATTTCATCGGGACGCTTGTGCATTGCGTGTCCCATGTGCACAAGTTCGAGATTATATTCGGTCCATTCGTGACGCTCGGCTTTGGGTTTTCCTTTCATCACTTTGTCTACTGCCAAGCGAACGTTTTCGTAACACGTTAACCAAGGAAATAACGAGTGGTTTTGGAATACTACGGCGCGGTCTGGGCCGGGTTGTAATACTTCTTTACCCTGCAAAATAACGCCGCCTTGAGTGGCGTTGTACAAACCGGCAACAATGTTGAGTACGGTAGATTTACCGCAGCCAGAGTGACCGATTAACGAAATAAACTCGCCTTTTTCGATTTTTAAGTTGACGTTATCAAGCGCTTTAAACGGACCATTCGGTGTTGGGAATTCTATGGATACACCCGAAATATCTAAATAGGAGTTTGCCATGTTCGCCTCTAAATTCTGTATTCGTGATTCTTAACAATGTGAGTAATGACGTTGTTATGTGTCTTTTGGGTGTTAGCGTATTTCTTGCGTTTTATCGTGCGATACGGATTTTTGTAACGTCAGCATGATGCGATCCAGTAAGAATCCGATAATACCGATAACAAACACAGCAACTAGAATTCGGCCTAATGAGTTGGAGCTGCCGTTTTGGAATTCGTCCCAAACAAATTTTCCAAGACCTGGGTTCTGTGCCAACATTTCTGCGGCAATCAATACCATCCAGCCAACACCGAGTGACAATCTTAAACCGGTGAAAATCATAGGCAGAGATGCAGGAATAACGACTTTAAATATTTGTGTCATCCAGCTTAAACGTAAAACTCGGCTCACGTTGATTAAATCTTTATCGATGGTAGATACGCCCACCGTGGTGTTAATAAGCGTTGGCCAGAGTGAACACAAGGTTACGGTCAGCGCAGAAGTAATAAATGATTTCGCGAAAAATGGATCGTCGGTGGTGTAAAGCGCACTAACAACCATGGTGACAATGGGTAGCCATGCCAGTGGCGACACGGGTCTGAAAATCTGAATTAAGGGGTTTAATCCTGTATAAATCGTTGAATTTAATCCGCAGATAATTCCGACGGGAATAGCAATAATAGTTGCAACGGCAAATCCGATAAAAACGGTATAAAGACTGGTAAAAATTTGGTCGAAGAACGTAGGCGCACCGGTATAAGGTCGAATGTCTTTAGGTTCTTTACCTTGTTCAATACGTTTTGCGTTTCGGTCTTCTTGACGTTGATAAAATGCGGCTTCTTTATCGCGAGCAGCGGTATGTTCATCAACGAGTGATTCGAATTGTTCCCACGTTTGGGATGGTCCTGGGAGGTTACCAAGACTGGTTTTAATGTTGGAAGCTGCCGTGCTCCACAGTAAAAGAAAAATTAAAAATGCCACCAACGGTGCACCAATGCTGGCAAGTAATTGATTCAGCTGAGCTTTAGGATTTTTTCCGGCAAGTAAATTGGCGATGGGTATTAACCAATTCATACCGGTTAACTCGAAAAACCGGATACTGCGATTCAACATTTCCTTACCTCTAGGTTTTTTCTGGTAGCCGTTGGGTGGTGTGCGGCTAAATTTGTTTATGAAGTTGCTTAGGCTATATTAGAGTTTGTGTTGGCCGCGCAGAGTATGCGCGGCCGGAAATTTAAACATTAAAGTACGGTGTCGCCGTTAAGACCAATGCTGAACTTTTTCAAGTAGTCGTTTGGTTTGCGACCATCGTAAGTGATGTTGTCGATAAAGTGTGTTTGTGGGTCGCGGAAGCCATCGGTATCGAATGGGAAATCTTCTTTTGACATTTTACCTTCATCAATTAATAGCTGAGCAGCTTCTAAATAGATTTCTGGCTTATACACTTTTTTCGCAATCTCGTGGAACCAGCTGTCTGGTTTTTCCTCAGAAATTTGGCCCCAGCGACGCATTTGCGTTAAGTACCAAATAGCGTCTGAGTAGTACGGATAAGTGGCGTAGTAACGGAAGAACACGTTGAAATCTGGCACTTCACGTTTGTCGCCTTTTTCGTACTCAAACGTACCCGTCATTGAGTTTGCAATGACGTCGTAGTCGGCACCAACGTAGTTTGGTTGCGCAAGAATTTTTACTGCTTCAGGACGGTTAGCGTTGTCGTTGTCATCCAACCATTTAGCGGCGCGAATTAACGCTTTAACAACTGCTAGGTGTGTATTTGGATTTTCTTCGGCCCATTTGTTGGAAACGCCAAATACTTTTTCTGGGTTGTTTTTCCAGATTTCGTAATCCGTTACTACCGGTACACCAATTCCTTTAAATACTGCTTGTTGGTTCCAAGGTTCACCTACGCAGTAACCGTAAATAGTACCTGCTTCAAGTGTTGCTGGCATTTGTGGTGGCGGTGTTACTGACAATAATGCGTCGGCGTCAATTGTGCCGGAGGTGTCGCCTTTATGCGGTGCGTAATAACCTGGGTGAATACCACCAGCGGCTAACCAATAACGCAATTCGTAGTTATGGGTAGAAACTGGGAAAACCATACCCATGTTGAACGGCTTACCATCAGATTTGTATTTCTCAACAACAGGTTTTAGCGCGTCTGCTTTAATTGGGTGAACAGGTTTGCCGGATTCGTCCTTCGGAATATTGGGTTTCATTTGATCCCAAATTTCGTTTGAAACAGTAATGCCGTTACCGTTTAAATCCATGCTGAACGCTGTAATTACATGTGCTTGAGTGCCGAAGCCAATGGTTGCACCCAATGGCTGACCAGCAAGCATGTGTGCGCCGTCGAGCTGTCCGTCAATAACGCGATCCAGTAACACTTTCCAATTCGCTTGTGCTTCTAATGTTACATAAAGACCTTCGTCTTCGAAGTAACCTTTTTCATAAGCGATTGCGAGCGGAGCCATGTCGGTCAATTTAATAAATCCGAATTTTAGATCTTCTTTTTCAAGCTCTAATTCTTCGGCGAAAGCGGGCGTTGCTAATGTAAAGGTAACGCTAGCAAGTGTGGCGCCGATCATTTTTTGTAGCGAGGTCAGTCGCTTCGTTAATGTCGGTGCATTGTTGTTTTGCTTTTCCATCAATGACTCCTTCATACCCCATTTATGGTGTTTAGTATTGGTTTCACTCTGATTCTTGTTTCGCAAAAGTCTTGCCAAGGTCACAATTTGGCGCATTATCAAAAAAAAATGCTTATAAATCAGGTGATTACTGAGGCGTCAGCGGATGGTTTTATGGCTTAAGTGATAAATTGATAGGCACTCAAAAAAAGCGCAATAAAAAAATATGTGCAATTATGGTGTTTTTAATGATTGTAAAAATGACTCTTGATGGTGCATTAAAAATAATTCATGTCTTGTGTTTGTCTTTATGAGTGAGAAAAACTAAAAAAGATTTGCTGATTATTTTTACCAGTACTTTTTAATTGCATTGTTTTGGTGCCAAATTGGTACTTTATTATTAATTGAGAAGAATGTTTTTTATTACGCGTAGGTCAGTTCTCACAAGATAAATTGTTACGACACTCATTTTTTATTTGATGAATATAAAATGCATGAATTTATTGGGCTTAGTTTTATGCCTTATTTGAATGGGGTCTAAATTTGCACGGGTTCTAAATAATTCTGGAGAATGCCAGTAGGGGGCAATAAATCGAGTGGGTATTTTTATGAGTGTGAGCTTATCAACCGATCAGGGATTTATTAAAACTGTAAAAATTATTTTTATTGGTTGTTCAACAAGTCAGTTGGGGAATTAATATTGGCGAAGGTTTTTTCTGGCAAGTAAGAAAAATCGCAAGTGGTGTAATGGAGCGTATCAATCCATTTCATTAATCGATAATTTTTTTGGTTTTCCAGGTAATTATTCAACACATTACCTAACTCAGATCGCCACACACCGATGGTGGGGTGTAATCGGGAATGAGCCTGAGCGATAACACAGTCGTATTGATCTTCGAACATGCGTGTAACAAGTTGATGTACAACCTCAGCATTGATAAATGGTGTGTCACAGGGGCAGGTATAAATGAGGCAGCTGGGCATTTGTGTGTGCAGCCATTGAAAACAGCTCGATAGGCCGCCCAATGGACCGATAGCCTGTTGTGTGTCGACAACAGTATCAGAGCCTTCATCAATTACTTGTTTGATCGGCTGGTCGTTGTCTGTGTTGGTGGAAACAATCCAGCGCTCGATCCCAGCGTCTTTCAAGTGTTGTTCTATATGAGCGATCATTGGCTTGCCTTGCAAGGTGACTAGCGCTTTGGTATCGCCATTCATACGGCGGCTTTCTCCACCAGCGAGAATACAGCCGATGAGGTTGGTGTTGTCAGATGAATGGGATTTCATATTGATGTTGATGGTATTTTGAACAGTTAATCGCACTTATGATCTGTATCGGTGCAAGTTGGTGTAAATTGGGAGTAAATTCACTGATAATTAAACAACAACTTAAGACCGGACTGCGCAATAGTGTGGTCTGATTGTCCATTTGCATCAAGAGAGATTGCTGTGAAAGATGAATTGAGCGGATTACGTCGTGACTACACGTTAGGAGAACTGAAGCGAGAAGAGCTTCTGAGTGATCCTATTGAGCAGTTTGAGCTGTGGTTGAAGCAAGTGATTGACTTGGGTTTAAAAGATCCTACGGCAATGACAGTGGCAACAGTCGACGCCACAGGGCAGCCTTCTCAGCGAATCGTACTGCTAAAGCAGTTGGATGATCGCGGATTCGTTTTTTACACCAACTACGCCAGTAAGAAGGCGCAGGATATCGGTCAGAACGCTAAGGTCAGCTTGCATTTCCCTTGGCACGCTCTTGAGCGCCAGGTCAAAGTGTGCGGCGTTGCAGAAAAAGTATCGGCGGCCGAATCTTTAAAATATTTTTCCTCTCGTCCCGAAGAAAGCCAATTGGCGGCGTGGGCTTCTCACCAGAGCCATCCGGTGGAGTCGAGAACTTTGTTAATGTCTCAATTTCAGCGCATGAAGGAAAAGTTTAAATCAGGAAAAATACCGCTGCCGGATTTTTGGGGTGGTTACCGCATTATTCCTACCGAGATTGAATTCTGGCAAGGCGGCAGTCACCGATTACACGACCGGTTTGTCTATCAAAAAGACGATGATGGCCGTTGGGACATTCAACGCTTGGCTCCTTGATGTCATTTCGCAACAGGGCTGTGTCGGCAACATTGACTCGATCCATCCGTGATGTTTTCACCGAGTTAGATCAAACCCAAGGTAAGCCTGCGTTAAGTAACGGTCAACTGTGGTTGATGTTTTTGCTGGCGAGTGCCTGTTTGCTGGGGTTAAATTACCTTAAGTTTTTTTCTGCCCTTAATGATTGCATCGGCTTGGTTGCGTCTTTGTTCGGTGAGTCACCTCGGCAATGGATAGCGGAGTTTAAGCGTTTACCTTACGCCAATTTATTGCAAAATATATGGTGGGGAATGTGGCATTGGCTGTTTTTCTTCATTTTGCCGTGGCTATTAATTCGCTGGGGATTTAAGTCGAATTTAAAAGAATATGGTTGGGGCTTCGGAGAAACACATAAACATTGGTTGGGTTATCTTGCTTTATTAACACCGATTATGGTGTTTGCAGTGCTTGCCAGTTCTCGGCCGGATTTTGTCAATCATTATCCTTTTTATACCGACGCTAAACTTTCAATTGTTGATTTATTGTTATGGGAATGCATTTACATTTCTCAATTTATTACCGTTGAATTTTTCTTTCGTGGATTTTTGTTGTCGAGTTTACAGCCTCGTTTTGGCAGCGTGGCAATCGCCATTATGTCGGTTCCCTATGTGATGTTGCATTTCCCCAAGCCTTGGTTAGAAGCAACCGGTGCCATCGGTTTTGGAATTTTCCTTGGAATTTTGGCGTTGCGTTCGCGTTCCATTTGGGGTGGCGTTATTGTCCATGCAGGTATTGCTTTGTGTATGGATTGTGCGGCACTGATACAATCGGGAAATTTCCCTATAACTCTATTTCGTAACTAATAACTCTGTTTCGTAACTAATAACCCTATTTTATTACTAATGACCTTGTTTATTAACTCGTTGGCTTGGGTTATCTCTGAGTTAACAATGATGTATTTTTTAACGTAAAAGCTGTGATAAGTGAATGAATCAAACAACAAATACTGTTCATCAAGATGTTGAATATTGGCTGAAAAATATTGTGGTTGGATTGGGCCTGTGCCCATTTGCCTCGTTGCCGCTAAAAGAGAACACCATTCGTATTACTGCGTTTCTGGGAACAGACACAGAAGAGCTGCTCGGTTTTTTGGAGCAGGAACTGACCACACTTGAAAAGAGTGACACTAGTCAAATTGAAACCACGCTCGTGGCAGTGCCGAATTGTCTGCACGATTTTTACGAATACAATTTGTATTTTGATTCGATTGATCGATTAATAAAAATTAATCAGTGGGAAGGGGTGTTTCAAGTTGCCAGTTTTCATCCCGATTACCAATTTTCGGGCACCGAACCGAGTGACCGAGAAAATCTGACCAATCGTTCGCCTTATCCGATGTTTCATTTGTTACGTGAAGACAGCCTTGAGGCTGCTCTCAAGCATTTTCCCAACCCTGAAGATATCCCTGAAAGAAATATTCAGAGTATGGAAAAACTGCCTGAGAAACAGGTGAATGAGTTGTTTTATTACCTGTTCAATAAATGCTGAAGGTCCGGCGTAAGAATTTCAACAACTTCGGCAAATACCTTTTGTTTGGCGTTTTTAAAACAGTTGTATCGACCAAATAACTTTTGGTTTGCTGATGTTGTTTGACCATTGAATCCAGGATTGGAATTTTCGGCGACCTCAAATACGTCTTCTACATTACAGGAGTAATCAATGGCGTTGCGGTCTAAAATTCTGCCAAAAGGTGTTTCTGCATCAATAATGTCTTTTACGACCGCTTTTGGTAAATCTGACATGGAAATCTTGAGGACCGCTGAAACCACAGTTTTGTTGGTCTTTTGAGTTTCAAGATTCACTCTTCGATAATAGAAATTACCTACCTGAACGCTTTTCATCGTTATGGGTGATATTTTTTCGTTCAAATCCCTTTCTAAGTACCGAGTTAACTGCTCAGAATTTTTTAAATATTGATTCAGAGTGGTCGGAATTGAATCTGACGCTGCCTGTTTGGTTTCGATTCGTTGTTCGTTGTCGAACGACCATATTTTTTTCAGTTTATCTTCTGTTGTGATCACCGGAGACACAATCGGTCCGGTGCTTTCACCGACGCATTGGCGAATCAGCTGGCTGACTTCTTCTGCCTTTTCTGGCATGACTAGGTCTAGGTGATTACCTGCCGTGCGAATAGTTTGGAAGTCGTTTTTGATCAGTTTTGGCCAATCACCAAAATCCAATTTATTTTTAATGTAGTTTTTATCGTCTTGTGCAATGACTAGCGTGGTGTTTGGAATCTCGCAGGGAGAAAAACGGTGATTTAAAATTGCCGTAGTCAAAGCTCGGTTGACGTTGTCGTCTCGAATTTCCCAAACCGCGCGTTTTCTATGGGTGACTTTGCCAATAAAACGGACGAGCTCTTGTTTATAATGACGAATAGAAAGCGTGGTCGGAGAGAAACAATCGAGCATAATAAAAGATTTGATTGTTCTGCCATTGGCAATCAGCTTTTTAGCCAATTCGAAGCCAATAGCGCCGCCGAGGGAGTAGCTTAATATGCAGCAGTCTCCTTTGGGGTGTACTTCAACAACTTGTTCGTAAAGTAAGTTGACCAGTTCGTCTACAGTACTAAAGGTGATGTTTCCATCCAAATAACCCGGATATTCAAAGGCGTAAACGGGATAGGTATCCACTAATTCAGAAGCTAACGCACGGAATGATAATGCGTTGCCGAACATGCCGGGAACACAAAAAATAGGAACGGCATTTGATACCGACGAGCTTTCAGAATGATGATTACTAAAGCGCATGAGCGAATGGCCTTTACCATCATTTTTATTTTTGATGATTAAGTTCGCTAACAAACGTGGAGTAGGGGCTTCAATCAAACTGGAAACGTTAATTGGAATGCACAGTTGATTGTACAAGTTAATGCTTAGATCAACAGATGTAAATGAATCGCCGCCATGCTCAAAAAAATCATCGTCGAGCTGGTAGCTGTCATCTTTTAAAGCATCGCGAAAAGCGTCTAAAACCCGTGTTTCAAAAATGTTTTCTGGTTCTTGAACGGTATCGGGAGTGGATTTGTTGGTCGTAAAGTTAAAACCTTGTAGGGTTTTACGGTCAATTTTTCCGGTAGACAACTGCGGTAACTGGGCCATTGAAACGATTCGAGTGGGAATCATATAAGGAGGCAGTTTTTTGGATAAATATTCCCGCAACTTAGATTTTTCTATTTCTGGGCTGACAAAAGCGGCAATAAACGGGTCTCTGCCTTCGGGCTCGTAATAGGCAACCGCAGCGTTATTGACGGAATCGAATGTTAATAAATTGGATTCTATATCCGACAGCTCCACCCTTTGGCCGCGAATCTTAATTTGGCCGTCGGCTCGGCCTAGAATCACCAAGTTACCGTTATCTTGGAAATATCCGCGATCGCCGGTTTTATAAAGGGTTTTTCCGGACGTTAAATGTTGAAATCTTTCTGCGGTTTTTTCTGGGCTGTTTAAATAGCCTTCTGGAAGGTAATCGGCAACAACTTGTACTTCCCCTTCGGCGCCGTGATCTACCGGATTGTTGTTTGAGTCAACAATTAAGATTTCGACATCAGCGTACGGTTTGCCTGCAGGCACACGATTGGTGGTGAAATCCTCTTTACCTTGAATGGTAAGCCGGGTTAAACAGCTGGTTTCTGAGGTTCCCATGCCATTGTAAAGGGAGAATAAATGGGCGTATTTTTCTCGCCACTCTTTTAAATCAGCGGTAAATAACGGCTCGCCTGCCATTTGAACATTTCTTATTGACGCTAATTTTTCTGGGTGTTCACACTGAGTGATGATTTTTTTGAAAATGGTTGGAGTCACATAAAGCAGCGTGATTTCGTTTTTCTCGATCCAGTTAATCAAGTTATTAACGTCGGAACTTTTCAAATCAAATGGCGCAATAGTCGCACCGGAGGCCCAGGCTCCAAAAACACTGAAAACGGCTGGCGTATAATGACAGGGTAAAACTAGGCCAACGTTGTCGGATTGACTGACTTTCAAGTCTTCTTGGTAGTGATACGCAGCTCGATAGAGGCTGGTTTGAGTGTGACAAATTGCCTTCGGTTTACCTGTTGTTCCTGAGGTTGTTAATAAATACGCCGGAGATTCATCAGGCACTAATGGAAGCGTGCCTTTAACTTTTGTATCCAGTATTTGTGCGAAAGGCAGTACCGTGCAATCTTCACAGCCAAGTGTGTTTGCGACTGGTAAGTTTTTGTTGTCGGCAATAATGATAAAAGGATTGGTTTCGTCGAGTAATGGTTGAATACGCTCGGTAGGGTTTCTTGTATCCAACGGCATGAACGCTGCACCTGATAAATTAACAGCGTACATAGTGACGAGCAGATCGGTGTTGTGCTCAATCAACAACGCGACCAATGGGCGTTTTTTTTCGCTCTTGGTTTTTAGTTTCTCGGAGATAACTAGGGCAATTTTTTCAGCAAGGTTGTGCAATTCCGAAAACGTTAAAGTATCGCCGTTATCGGCAGTAATCGCCGCTGTTTGGTGAGAATACTTTTTTACTTTAGCTCGAAAATTGGCGACAGCACTCTCTGTTAGTGCGAGAGCTTCATCCATGGTGAGATCTCCCATTGATCATCCGTTTGTTGATTATTTTATCTCAAAGAAAAAATTCGAGATATCAAGGTTGCTTGTTAAATTAAGCGTTTATTGCAAAGTTAGCCGGCCGTAATGACGACAATTAATCGTATTTGGCTTCGAGCTTACGAATTTATCGAAAATAGACGCCTGATTATTTCTGGCCGTGTATTACGGGCGGTTCAATTAGTGCGTGGTTGTAATCACTGTTACTAAATTTGCAATTTATAATTGTGCTTGTCTAATGGTAGCTCAGATCGAATTTTTTTCGGTATTGTTTAAATGACTGTGAGCACTTACTGAATGACACAGGCATTGATATAGCGCGTAAATATTTCGAAACTTAGCGAAGTAACTTTTTATAGTATATGTGGGGTAAGAGCAATAGTTAATCTATTCAAGTCTGCATTTATTTTTATGGTATTGCCGGGTTTAGATTCTGTTGCCGAGAGAATGTTCTTCTTAATACATTCCAGTCATAAGGTAACCAATATTTTGATTTTTTGGTTTTAAAAAGTATCGCCAGTTTATTTTTTATTTTTATTCAACTGGTGTTGGATTGTAGCGCATTAAAATGCGCCGAAATGATGATTCAAAATCTATTGTTGTTATGCATTTTGGGTTCAAAATAGCTTCGTTAAATAATTGGGTTTGCTTATTAAAGTGATTTTAATAGTGGCCCAATTTGCCTGTTAAAAATCCCGTATTTTTTGAACGACTTATATTCGGTTTTTATTTTTATGAAAATAAATCGGGAGAGTGTATTTGTATTTTCTATTTTTAAAAATTTTGATGAATTAATTTTTCAATGATTAATTGTCAGTTATTTTCTCAGGTGATTAGTTACATTCAGTTTTAAATATAATTGACAGATAAGCTGTATTGAGCAAGTAACAGTTTGTGTGTGGAGTTGTGAGTGACTTGAATGTTGGTTCTTTTTGAATCCGCTTTTGAGGTAAGAATCCCTATCTTGTTTATGGGTAATTGGCTGGACGTAATTGTGAATGTAATTACTAAAAGTTGACTCTATGGGTGAGTTTTGATTGGTGTGCAAATCGATGGGATTTTTTATTGCTATTTCTATTTGGTTATTTGGAAGAAAAATTAAAAATAAAAAGTTTGCTAGAAACATATTTATAAAAAATACGAGTGGCCCAAATTGCTCATTAATAAATAATCTAATTTTTTAGAATAATTTTGAAAAAACATTCTTAATTTTTATCCGCTGTTTTTAAAGCAAGTAATTTTCTTATCAATAAATTCTTATTTATCTTTTTTGAATATTCGCTTAAGTGTATTTATTGGACGGTTTTAAGTTGTTGAGCTTTTGCTTATCTTTTGCTCAGTTTTTGTCAGTGTTGTAACGTCAAAATTCTTTTTCCATCAGTAATTTATTTTATTTCCGTTTAGTTCCCCAAAAAAGCGCCTTTTGAAACATTAGTGTAATAAATTGCCACTAATCTAGCCCCAAAATTTGATACATCGCTCATATCTAATTTGACGATTCAATTCAAACAGCCGCTACGGCACACCAATATCTGCCGGAACAATTAATGAGGTGTCAATGAAAACGTCGCTAATCAATGGCTTAGCCGCGAGTGCGCTTGTGCTAAGTGCTTTTTCTGCACTAGCCGACGACGAGCTAGTAATTTACGTTTACAAGGATGGCAAAGCAGCGTCAGATATTACGGTTCGGTTAGATGGTGAAACTGATAAGCAAACCCTAAGTGGCGGCTCAGCTACCTTCGATCTAGAAGCGGGTGGGCACAGTGTTCAGCTGATTCAAAACGGCACCACTATCCACAGCTTTCGGTTTGATAGTGCCCAAGGCCAGTTAACGGATATTAATGTTGCTATAGAAGAAGGTACTTCTCCTAAAGTGGCGGTTGAGTCTTTCTATAAAACAGAAACCGCAGCGGAAAAACGATCTGCTCCTAACGGCTCTATTAAAGGTCGTGTTACTTCCGGCGGTGTTCCTGTTGCAAACGCGACCATTACTCTTACCAGTGATTCTGCGGTTTCTACGACCACAGATGCAGACGGTAACTACGATGTAGAAGTGGCGCGTGGTGTCTATAACCTAACCATTAGTCACCCAGACATGAAGTTGGTTGAATTGGACGACGTACGAGTGATTTCAAACGTTGCTAAAGGTTTGAACTTCACCATGAATGGTCGTAGCTCAACTCCAAGTTTGAACATTGCGACCCCTCAAATTGAAGAAGTTACTGTTCTTGCGCAATACAACCCAAATGCATTTGAAGAAAGTGAGCGTTTTTCTGCAAACGTTATTGACACTTTAGGTATTGAGCAATTAGCACGTTTTGGGGATTCTGATATTGCAGGTTCCGTAATTCGTTTGCCATCGGTTACTGTTCAAGACGATAGCTTTGTATTTATTCGCGGTTTAGGTGGTCGTTATGTAACGACAACATTAAACGGTGCAACACTACCAAGTACCAACCCAAATCGACGTTCGGTTCCTCTTGATCTTTTCCCAAGTAATATCGTTAGCCAGCTGGATGTTAAGAAAACTTTCTTGTCGAGCTTACCTGGTGAAAGTACTGGCGGTAACTTGGAAATTAATACCCGTACTTTTCCTGATGAAGGGGCTGGTAAATTCTCAATCAAAACCGGTTTTGTTGCTGGATTAACTGGTGATACCGTCGCTTCTGATCCAGCGAATGGTGATTTTGATTTCTTAGGTTTTGATGATGGTTCTCGCCGTGAGCCGGCTGCCGTTGAAGCAATTGCAACGTTGTTGGACCCTGTACTTGCTCTAGGACTGAACCCCGGTGATGTGGAATTGCCTGCGCAATTGTTTAGCCAAGACGTGGACGAGAGTTTACGTGAGGCGGCAGGGTTTTTCTTGGTTGATGACTTTGACTTAGATGAAACCACCGCGACTCCAAATGTCAGTATTTCTGGTAATTATGGTGACTTGTTCTACGTTGGCGATAACGAACTGGGATATTTCGCTGCGCTTAACTACAAAACAGGTTACGAGCAAAAAGAAGACGGTATCTCACGTAGCTTCTCTACCTTAGGTGGTGGCGATGTAGAAGATGATTTTCGTTTTGATGAGAATACCTTCAGCGTTAACATTAGCGGATTACTTTCCGTTGGTTACAATTTAGGTAGTAGTTCATTTGTATCGAACACTGTAATTTCTCGAGTAACAGAAAATCAGGTTCGCGTGTCTGAAGGTGTTGAGGGTGATTCTGGCGAAGAGAGCTTCCAATACACTATTGACTATGAAGAACGCCAGTATGTTTCTCAGCAATTCGTAGGTGAACATTTTCTAAATGAATCTGGTAATCTTTCTACGGATTGGCAATTTACAGTGAGCCAAGCCACTCGTTATGCCCCCGATCGACGTGAAGTTCAATTTAATTTAGAACAGCCGAACGAGCCGTTCCGTCTACAGTTGTCTGAGACTATTCGCCGTTACGATGAGCTGGAAGACTTTAACTACGACGTATCTAATAATTACGAATGGCTAATTAGTTCAGATGGAAGTGTTGATCAAACTTTAAATTTTGGTTTGCAATACATTTATCGTGAGCGCGATTCAGAATCTTCTACTTATGGTTTCCGCCATAACGATAGCATTCCGGATTTAACAATATCTGAAGATTTATTGGTTTCTGATGTTATTAATGATGCTAATGTTTCTGGTAACCCTACTGACGGAATTCAGTTTTTTGACCGAACACTGCCTAGTGATTCCTACGAGTCTGATCTAACGTTATCCACGGCCTATTTGTCTTACGATTTATTTTTAGATTCTAAGTACCAGTTTATTCTGGGTGCTCGATACGAAGATTTTGAGCTTAATACCGATACTTTCCTTCTGACAGGTACTCAAGAGCTTGATCCAGCGGGTATCGATGAAGACATATTTTTACCGTCTTTAGCCTTTAACTGGTATTACTCCGATAAACAGCAAATACGTTTTGCTCTAGCCAAAACAATCAGTCGTCCCGACTTTAAAGAAGTATCCAACGCGACTTTCTTTGATAAAGAACTGAATGTTCGTGTTCGCGGTAATCCAGATCTTGAAGAATCAGAAGTACTGAATGCGGACATCCGTTGGGAATATTATTGGTCGGATACCGAAAACATCAGTGTCGCTATTTTCTATAAAGATTTTGATAATCCTATTGAACGTGTAATTTTGGATGCGTCAGGTACAGCGGGTAATTCTCGAACTTTCGAAAATGGTGAGAGTGCTGATTTGATCGGAATTGAAGTAGACACTCGAATTGAATTCCCTTTGAACTCTGCATACACACAATCTGTATTTGTCGCTACGAATGCAAGTTTAGTTGATTCAGAAATTGAGTTGGAAGGTGGTGAAACTAGTGATCTAGAAGGTGTGCCAGACTATACCTTTAACTTGGTCGTTGGTTGGGATGACTTAGAGAATAATCAAGAATTAACGGTATTGTTCAACCAAAGTGGTGATACCAAAAAAGATTCCGGTCGCGGTAATCAGGGCGATGTAATACTAGAGCCATTTTCCGATCTTAATATTAATTATAAGAAAACTTTTGCCGGTGACTTAACGTTTACAGCAAAAGTAAAAAATCTATTGGATTCGGAAGTTGAATTCAGTCAGGGCGGCGGAACTTTCCAAAGCTATAAAAAAGGTATCGAGTTTGAAGCCGGTATCGATTGGAGTTTCTAGCTAGAGCAGTTGGAACTAATAAAGTCATTTAAATAAATTTGAATTTAAACGTGACATTTTAGGAGATGTTATGGAAATTAAAAAGTTAATGCTGGCAACAGTAATTTTTGGTGCTGTGGGCGGATTATACGGCTGCTCTGGTGATGAAGACGCAACTATCACTATCGAAGGTGATACTGTTGTTGGTAACAATGGCGGTAATGGCGGAACATCAGTTGATTGTCCTGACTTTGCACTAGAAGTTACTGTTAATAATACTGGAATGTGTCAAGTTCCAGCGACCATTATGGAAAATGTTACTCTAACTTCAGATGTGCCTTGGTTTATGGCTAGCCGAGTTACTGTTGGTAATGGTAACCAAGAAATGTCAGCTACTGATGGAATCTTAGACGCTGACGATACTCCTGTTGCTGAAGTTGTATTAACAATTGAAGCTGGTACTGAGGTCTTTGCTCAGAACGATAGCTTCGCTAACTTAATTATTACTCGTGGCTCACAAATCATGGCTATGGGTACTGCTGCTGAGCCAATCGTATTCAGTTCTGCTGATGCTGATCTAGAGGGTTCTGGCGAGTGGGGTGGTTTGATCCTTCACGGTTATGGTTTGCATAACGTGTGTGATTACCCAGAAGACATGGGCGGTATGCCAGTTGACTGTAACATCGACAGTGAAGGTGAATCCGGCTTTGCTGGTGGTCACGACAACACTGACAGCAGTGGTGTATTGAACTACGTTGTTGTTGCTGAAGCGGGCTTCGAATTCTCAGTTGGTAACGAAATCAATGGTATTTCATTTGTTGCAGTTGGTTCTGGCACTGAAGTTGACTTCATCCAAGTTCACAACAATGCGGATGACGGTGTTGAGTTCTACGGTGGTGCGGTTAACGCGTCTCACTTAGTATTAACTGGTAACCAAGACGAGTCTATTGACTGGGACGAAGGTTACGTTGGTAACATCCAGTTTGCGTTGGTTATTCAGAATGATGGTTCTGACCACGCAATTGAAGCAGATACTCTAGGTAACCCAACCTTCCTTTCTGCTCCTACTGTTGTAAACGCTACTTTCTTAGGTGCTGGTGACGGTTTCTCTGAATTACACCGCTTGAAAGATTCTACTGGTGGCTTTATCCACAACTCAGTACTAACAAGTGCTAGCGGTATGCCTCTTGATGTGTGTGTTGCGCTTGAAGATGCAGATACTCTTACTAATGCAATGAACGAAGCAATTGCTTATAACAATGTTATTGCCGATTGTACTGAGTTCGAAACCTCTGATGGTACTCCAAGCATGTTGCTAGATCGTGCTACTGTTACTTTGACCGCTGGTCTTGTTGACGAAACTACTTACGCTTCTGCTGCTGCTGCTGCTGATGGCTTAATGCCAATCGACTTCACTGCATTCGATGCAACTCACCCAGAATCAATGGCTTCTCAAGCTGGTGACTTCTTCGAAGACACTGATTACGCGGGTGCTGTTGAGCCAGGTGCTGCTACCTTATGGTTCGAAGGTTGGACTGTAGAAGATTCTTTGTAATTTAAAAATTACATAAGAACTCTGAAAAAACCCAGGCAATGCCTGGGTTTTTTTGTGCTCTAAAGTTATGATTTTTCCAGCTCTGTGTTGTGCCTTTTCGATTTAAACTGTTAGATCCTCAACAGTACGTTTTAATCAGAAAAACTCTATTCGTCTTAATTGTCTTGCGGTTATTCTGTGTTTGTTAGTTGCTTGGTTCTTCTTTTAAAACCGGCAAGATTTGATCGCCTACACTGATTTTTCCACCTTTTATAATTTTTGCGCAGATACCTCCGTGGCCTAATACGGCAGCAGCGCCGCCAACCCCTAGATTTTGCTCCATGCGTCGGCACGGATGGCATTGTGCGGTTGCTTCAAAAATCACATCGCCAATCTGAAAATACTGATGCCGTAACGCTTGTAAGTTGATACCCGATACCACTAAATTTCTGCGTAATAAGCTTGGATCGATGGAGTCAATGTTCAGTAATTTTTCTATGACTTCGATGTGTTCTTGATTGATGATGGTCACTTGCCTTGCCGAGCCTGGGGTTGCCTCACAGCGGCGATCGCCTTCTAATCCGAGTTCTTCCAGGGCATTTGCTGTCTCTACGATGATCATGGGGGCTTTTCGGGCGGGCCGTAAACCGATCCAATTCAGGGTTCCTGGAGACATGGTTGGAACGTAGCGGGCAAATAGTTTGTGCAGAGCAGACATGACTTCTTCCAGATTAAAAATTCAACGATTAATGAGTTCTTAATGATACTTTACACGATTTTTCGTAAATATTATTGAGTCAAATTGCACGAGAGTGATGTTGTTAGTAGGTTGACGCTTTTCATCAGTTCTTTTTTGTACCACTTGATTTAGATTGGCTCGGTTATCATTTGTGTAGAGATTTCTCAATAACAGGGCAAAAAGGGTAAGCGTGCTTTCTGTTTGTTTTGTTATTGGTTTATGACTTTATAATTTTATGACTTGGAATAACGAGCCACACCACTTCGTTTTATTGAAAGAAATACCAAAAAAGTAAAGAGTGTTGGTGGTTAACAGTGAGAACAGTTTTTATTGTGCATTCTTAAAGGTTGCATGAGTTTAGGAGAGATGAATGAATTTATGGTTCAGGCTGATAGGTCTGTTGTTCAGTAGACCTTGGCGGTCCAAAGTGACTAATAAAGACCATGTGGCGGTAATTAAATTGCGAGTGTGGCCGACAGATTTGGATTTAAATCGCCATGTTACCAATGGTCGTTATTTTGCTTTTGGCGATATTGCTCGAATCGATTTTGCTCTGAAGACCGGTACTCATAAGGTGGCGTGGAAACACAAGGCAACAGCTGTTGTTGGGGATACTTGGGGAAAATTTCGTAAAGAATTAAAGTTGTTCGAAGCGTTTGAAATACACACAAAAATCATTGGTTGGGACGAAAAATGGTTTTATTTTAAACATTATTTTGTGCGTAATGAGCGCATTGTTGGTGTTGTTGTTGTACGTGGCCTTTTTAAAACTAGGAGTTACACCGTGCCGCCACAAGAATTTTTTCGAGAGCTTGGTTTTGATGATACTCCGCCCGAAAAAGGTGAATGGTTGGAGCATTGGTCGAAAAGTTGTGACTTAATGAGTGAGGAAATTCGCGAATTTGAAAATTCCGATAACATTAACTATCTGAATAAAGAAAATAACACCTAAATATTTTTTATGTAAACATCGCAAAGAGTCGGTGATTACTCTTTGCGATGCAATAGACCGTTAGAATTATTTGATCCTGACATTTCCACTGACGGTTGAAATTGAAACGTCACCATCTCCATTTCCTGAATTAAAGGTGAGTGAACTGCCGACCCATCGATTTTTATCTGGTTTGGCCTCAGTCAGTAAGTTTCTGATGTCTCCACTCATGGTTTCAACTTGGAATGTAGCGCTTACTGGGTTTAAGAAAAAGACTTGTATATCGCCACTAACGGCATTCCATTCCAAAGACAATTGATCGCTGTCTGTGTTGGTTTTTGTGTCAATGTCTCCCGAGACGGAGCTGAATTCACCTTCTCGAAGCTCGCCTTTATTGTTGATATCAATATCGCCTTGTACAGATTCAGCTTCAATGCGTGTGGCTAATCCTTCGTAATCGATATCGCCACTGACTGACTCGACAAACACTAAGCCTTCGTGATCTTCAATATTAATATCGCCGCTGACGGTGTCGATATTTAAACGGGCGCGATTGCCGTAAATGTCGACGTCGCCGCTTACGGATTCAATTTGCACATCGTTTAAAATATTTTCTAATACAAAATCGGTAGAAAAACCTTCGGCATCGATTTTTGAATTTGACGGTACTTTAATGACAAGAGCACTGCCGTTTATATTGCCTGCGTTGTGTCCCCAGCCGCTTCGAGGTTGGTCGGATTCAATAACAATATTGACTCGAGATTCGCTGGCGTCAAAAATAAATTTTTCTGTATTTTCGTCTAGGGTGCCGCTGATAGCAACTTGGTTTTTATCCCAAGCTTGGATAGAAACATTACCGCGAACATTTTCAATTTGGATTTTAGGGTTGCTGCCAGTGTCTTTAATTTCATCGATGCTTTGGCCGGCAGCAATGGCGATACAAGGCATTGTCAGCGCTAAGCAGCTCATAATAATTTTCATAATCTCTTCCTCACAATGCGATTGTATTTGCACGGTTAACTAAATTAATTTGTTGTTTTGATAAATCTAAAAGGCGTTTATTTAGCGTCGGATCGTTCGGTGATTCTTTTAATGCTGTTTTAATTTGGACTAACGCCATTTCTATGATGAGTAAATTCTCACGAATAACGGCTTCTTCTGGTGATTCAGAGCAAGACTGATTACCCAAGCTTACGGGAATCGCAGATATCGTGGCCTGGGTATTGTTTTGTGGGGTTAAAATATCAGACGTTACTGCGGTTGCCAGTTGGGTCCTGAGTTGGTTGTTGTCCTGGTGTAAAAAGACTGAGTACCCCAAACTTAATACGCAAACAAATAATGAGGCTGCAATCGAAAAGCCAGAGGCATGCTGCCACCAATGAGTTTGTTTCGGCAGTTTTTGTTCTATTCCAGGCCATAAATCTGCCTCTAGTTCCGGCGGATTTTTATGGAGCTGGCTCAACATGTTGTCGAGCTGATCATCAGTTAATTTGTTTTGGTCGTTAGTCATGTTCACAACGAATCTGTTTGTTTAAATTAAGTTTATTCAGCATTGGCAAACCACGATTTCAAAGTATTTCGAGCGCGATGCAACTGCGCCTTGCTGGTGCCGACGGCAATGTTGAGCATGCTGGCAATTTCTTCATGGGTGTATCCTTCGATACTGTACAAAACCAACACTGAGCGAGCGCCCTCTGGTAATTTTTGAATGGCTTTTTCCATATCGCCATCAAGGTCAGGGGGTGTTTGGCTTTGGCCATCGTGCTCATTGGTATCAAGTTCATCTTCTAAATTGGCTTTACTGCGTCGCAACGCAGAGATAACAACATTGGCGGTGACTCTGTGCAGCCATGTACCAAATTGGCTTTCTCCTTTGAAGCTGCCTATCTTGCTCCACGCGCGCACAAAGGCGTCCTGGCTTAAATCTTCGGCCCAGTGTCGATCCCCGCAAAGTCGGTACGCGAGAGCAAAAACTCTACCGCTGTAAATTCGATAAAGTCGCTCAAAGGCTTTGGTGTTGCCATTTTGAGCAGCTTTAACAAGCTTCGATTCTGTCTTGTCCAATGGTTTTTTAATTCCTTCCTTTTGGGTGCTAAGACGTAGCTAGAAGAATAAAAGGTTTACACGAATTAAGATCGAATTGCACTAGAACTGTCTGTTCGAATTAAATTCAATTATATGAAATGGATTACGTTGGAAAGAAATGAGGTAAGAGCAGGTGAGTTAATGGGGAAATCTTGGAGATAAAAATAAAGCCAGCGTGGTGCTGGCTTTATTTTGTCAGACTTGCATCTCGAATGAGAATTAAGCTGGGAAGTCGCGCTTATCGTAGCCAGTGTAAAGCTGACGAGGACGACCAATTTTGTATGAACCGCTGATCATTTCTGCCCAGTGAGCGATCCAACCTACAGTACGTCCAGTTGCGAAGATCACAGTGAACATTTCAGTTGGAATGCCGATGGCTTTCATTATGATGCCAGAGTAGAAATCAACGTTCGGGTACAATTTCTTCTCGATGAAGTATGGATCTTCCAAGGCGATTTCTTCTAGACGCTTAGCAACGGCTAGTAGTGGATCGTTATCAAGACCTAATTCAGCCAATACTTCGTCACAGGTCGCTTTCATTACTTTCGCACGTGGGTCGAAGTTTTTGTAAACGCGGTGACCGAAGCCCATTAGACGGAATGGATCGTTTTTGTCTTTTGCTTTAGCAACGAACTTGTCGATGTTAGAAACATCGCCGATTTCCGCAAGCATGTTAAGAACGGCTTCGTTTGCACCACCGTGCGCAGGACCCCAAAGTGCAGTGATACCAGAAGCGATACATGCGAATGGGTTAGCGCCAGAAGAACCAGCTAGACGAACGGTAGAAGTAGATGCGTTTTGCTCATGGTCGGCGTGCAATAGGAAGATTTTGTCCATTGCGCGTGCCAAAGTAGGGCTAACTTCTGGGTCATCACATGGAGTACCGAACATCATGTGTAGGAAGTTCTCTGAGTAGCTCAACTTGTTGTTCGGGTACATGAACGGCTGGCCTTGAGAGTGCTTGTAACACATAGCGGCCAAAGTTGGCATTTTAGCAATCAAGCGGTGTGCAGAGATTGCGCGGTGCTCAGGATTGGTGATGTCTAGGTAATCATGGTAGAAAGATGCCATTGCACCAACTGCACCACACATCATAGACATTGGGTGTGCGTTGTGGTGGAAGCCTCGGAAGAAGCGCGCCATAGCTTCATTAACCATGGTGTGGTTAGTGATGATATTTACGAATTCTTCTTTTTCTTGGGGATTTGGCAATTCGCCATTGAGGAGGAGGAAGCAGGTTTCTAGAAAGTCGGAGTGCTCGGCGAGTTGTTCGATTGGGTAACCACGATGGAGAAGAACGCCGGCTTCGCCATCAATATAAGTGATTTTAGATTCACATGATGCAGTGGATACGAATCCGGGGTCATAGGTGAAATACCCTTTGCCGGTTAAGCCGCGAACATCAATAACATCAGGGCCTGTTGAGCCAGAATATACTGGCAGCTCTACTTGTTCGTCCAAACCCTCGACCGTAAGGTAAGCTTTCTTATCAGTCATAACGGACTCCTATAATTGCAAATTGTCTAAGCCATTGGTAAGTATTCAGGCTGTGGGAAGAAAATCTTTCTGGATACTTTATATGGTAGCTGTTTTGGTAGTACAGCCACCTGTATTTATCGGACGTCTGGCATCCTATTTGAATTAGCTGCCCTTTTGGGCTGGCTGGCAAACTATACGGCCGTGCCGTGGAAAGTCAATGTATAGCTGTGGCCCACATCTGTTCGTTTAATTTGGAACAGGGGAGTCGAAAAAAGGCTGTATTGCGCCAAAATGCCATACTAGAAACTTAATAACCTGCCTAAAGTTTCTTGGAAAAACTATTTGAACCCTCTGAAATACAGGGTTATCCAATATTTCAGAACCTCATTACTACTGTTTTTAGCGCAAATTTTTACTGCGGTAATATGTGAAAATACGGTAGCGGTTAGTCGTATAAAATTTTCCAAATTTACTACTAAAGTCTGGTTAACTTTACTGGACCCTTGTTAAATTTATGTGGCTAACGCTTGCGTAAGTGTAATTATAGTTTACTTTTTTAAATCAATTTAACAAGTAATGAACCTGTTAAATTTAATTGCATATATACAATGCATTTTTGCTCTTAAACGGAAGATCAACAACGCTGAATTGGCCGAATTTTGTGAAAATTTCTATGTTCATTGTTGTAGATAAACCGGTTTTTAACAATTTTGGAAACAAATTAATTAATTTTTTTTGACGCCAAAAATTTCATTCAAACCTTTGAATTACCTATAACTATCGCATAAATAGGGGCTTTTAGTTATTTGAAAACTAAGGTTATGAACCTCACTCTATAGTCTGACTAATTGTAATTTCGAAGTCATATATCTATAATTTCGCGCGTTCTTACAGGGGGAATTTTGTGCGTATTCGCTTGATTCCGTAGCTTGTGAGCAAGGCTTTTCCCGCCGAGTAAAAAATGGCCTTTCTTGAAATGGCTTCCGTTTGGTAGCGAAAAAGGTAGCACTAACCGTGAACAAAAATAGACCTGTAAATCTAGATATTTCAACCTTCAGCCTTCCAATTACCGCTTACGTTTCGATTTTGCACCGTGTTTCGGGCGTCATTCTGTTTGGCGTTGTCGCGCTCCTACTTTGGGCGTTGGGCACGAGCTTAAGTTCCGAAAGTGGCTTTGAAAGTGTCAAAGAAGTTTTCTCTAGTCCTATAGTTAAGTTGATTATGTGGGCCAGTTTGGCAGCTCTTGCGTATCATTTGGTAGCTGGCGTTCGCCATCTATTTATGGATGCAGGCATTGGTGAAACCCTCGAAGGGGGTAAAGCTGGAGCCAAAGTCGTCATCGCAGTAGCGATTGTATTGATTCTGTTAGCAGGAGTTTGGGTATGGTAACAGCAGTTACAAGTTTTGGTCGAAGTGGTCTTTACGACTGGTTAATTCAACGTGTCAGCGCTGTAGTGTTGGCGGCATATACAATTTTTCTTGTTGTGTATTTGGTTGCAAACCCCGGTTTGACCTACGATCAATGGTCTGGTCTTTTCGATCAGTTATGGATGAGAGTTTTTAGTTTAGTTACTTTGCTTTCTATCATTGCTCATGCTTGGATTGGTTTATGGTCTGTATTGACAGACTACTTAACCGCTCGTGCAATAGGTGCGAAAGCTGTAGTTGCTCGAATTGTGGCTCAGGTAATCCTTGGCGCTGTAGCTATTACTTACACCGTTTGGGGTGTTGAAATATTGTGGGGTCTGTAAGTCATGGCTAATATGAGAACTATTACATTTGATGGCATCGTTATTGGTGGCGGTGGCGCTGGTATGCGCGCTGCACTTCAGATGGCTCAATCTGGTTACAAAACCGCTGTAATCACTAAAGTATTCCCAACCCGTTCGCACACCGTTTCTGCTCAGGGCGGTATTACTTGTGCGATCGCATCAGCTGATCCAAATGATGATTGGCGTTGGCATATGTATGACACTGTTAAAGGTTCCGATTACATCGGTGACCAAGACGCTATTGAATATATGTGTTCAGTAGGTCCAGAAGCAGTGTTCGAACTAGAGCACATGGGTCTTCCATTCTCTCGTACAGAAGAAGGCCGTATCTACCAACGTCCGTTTGGTGGACAGTCTAAAGAGTTTGGTAAAGGTGGACAGGCTGCTCGTACTTGTGCAGCGGCGGACCGTACCGGTCACGCATTGCTTCACACTCTTTATCAAAACAACGTAAAGAACAATACCGTTTTCCTAAACGAGTGGTTCGCTGTTGATCTTGTGAAAAACCAAGACGATGTTGTAACTGGCGTTATCGCTATTAGCATCGAAACCGGCGAAACCGTTTACGTAAAATCGAAAGCGACTGTATTTGCTACTGGTGGTGCAGGTCGTATCTTCGCATCTACCACTAACGCTCATATTAACACTGGTGATGGTGTTGGTATGGCTCTTCGCGCTGGCGTACCTGTACAAGACATCGAAATGTGGCAGTTCCACCCGACCGGTATTCACGGTGCAGGTGTTCTTGTAACTGAAGGTTGTCGCGGTGAAGGTGGTTACCTCATCAACAAAGATGGTGAACGCTTCATGGAGCGTTATGCGCCAAACGCTAAAGACCTTGCAGGCCGTGACGTTGTTGCGCGCTCTATGGTTCTTGAAATTCTTGAAGGCCGTGGCTGTGGTCCTGATGGCGACCACGTATTCTTGAAACTTGATCACCTAGGTGAAGAAGTTCTTGAAAGCCGTTTGCCAGGTATTTGTGAATTATCACGTACCTTCGCACACGCCGACCCTGTAAAAGTACCAGTACCGGTAGTACCAACTTGTCACTATATGATGGGTGGTATTGCAACCAACATTCACGGTCAAGCTTTGACTCAAGACGCTGCGGGCAACGATAAAGTAATCGAAGGCTTGTACGCTTGTGGTGAAATTGCGTGTGTATCTGTACACGGTGCTAACCGTCTTGGCGGTAACTCACTGCTTGACTTGGTTGTATTTGGTCGTGCGGCTGGTTTGTACATCGAGAAAGCACTGCGTGAAGGCATCGATAACCGCGAATCAAGCGATTCCGATATCGAAGCGGCAATGGCTCGTTTGAACAAAGTGAACACGTCTACTTCTGGCGAAAATGCATCTGCACTTCGCAAAGAGTTGCAAACTGTTATGCAAAACCACTTCGGTGTATTCCGTCGCGGTGACTACATGCAAGAAGGTGTTAAGAAGCTGGCTGATCTTCGTGAGCGTATTGAAAACGTTCACCTTGAAGATAAGAGCGCTGCATTCAACACTGCTCGTATCGAAGCACTTGAACTTCAAAACTTGATGGAAACTGCAGAAGCGACTGCGATTGCAGCAGAAGTTCGAACTGAATCTCGCGGTGCTCATGCTCGTGAAGACTTCACTGAACGTGACGATGAAAACTGGCTATGTCACTCATTGTTCTTCCCTGGTGAAAAACGCGTTGCAAAACGTGCGGTTAACTTTGCGCCAAAAACGGTTGAACGTTTTGAGCCAAAAGTTCGTACCTATTAATTTCGGGAGTAATGGTTATGTTGAAAGTCGAAGTTTATCGTTACAACCCTGATACCGACAAAGCACCTTTTATGAAATCATATGAGGTAGATACTCAGGGTAAAGACCTAATGGTTCTTGACGTTCTTGAGCTTTTAAAAGCTCAAGATCCAAGTCTTGCGTTCAGACGTTCGTGCCGTGAAGGTGTATGTGGTTCTGACGGTATGAATATCAATGGTAAAAATGGTTTGGCGTGTATTAAGGCGTTGTCTGAATGTGTTAAAGACAACAAATTAATTTTGCGTCCATTACCTGGCTTGCCAGTTATTCGCGATCTCGTTATCGATATGTCTCAGTTCTACGAGCAATATCGAAAAATTGAGCCGTTTTTGCAGAATGACACTCCTGCACCTGCTATTGAGCGTCTACAATCTCCAGAAGAGCGTGCAAAACTGGATGGTTTATACGAGTGCATTTTATGTGCTTGTTGTTCAACCAGTTGTCCGTCTTTCTGGTGGAATCCAGACAAGTTCATTGGACCTGCAGGTTTGTTACAAGCTTATCGTTTCTTGGCAGATAGCCGTGATACGGAAACAGAGCATCGTTTAGCGAATTTGGACGATCCGTTCAGCGTATTCCGCTGTCACGGTATCCAAAACTGTGTGAATGTTTGCCCGAAAGGATTGAATCCTACCAAGGCAATCGGCCACATTCGCAACATGTTGCTCAGCAGCGCTACTTAATATAATTATAAATAAGCACTTCACTGTGAATTCACATGTGGAGTGCTCTGATAAATTTTTAATTCGTTTACGTTTTTGAGATTTGTTTTGTAGACGGCCGAAGACCTGCTCATTATTAAAAATATCACAGTCTTTTGGTTTAATACTTGACTTAGATTGTCATAGGCGTACATTGCGCGACGAAGCTAAATTCGAACAGGTATTTGTTTTGTTCGAAACTAAAAGCCTGATTATTTTTTGGGCAAATTTAACTGTGTCGTTGTAACTAGCGGCGATTTAGCGATCATAGGGGTGCGCCGACAGTCGTCGGCCTATCTGTAAAAGTCAGGCGGTAAACGTTCTGACACTCAAGGTTTCTATGCCGATTGTTCGTTTTCTAGTAGTTAATACGATGAAAGCGGAATAAAAGATTAGCTTCGCCTTGTAGTTCCCAGAACGGAAATAATTGCCAAGGTCAGAGAACCTTAAGTCTTAAAATAATAAGATTAGAGGTATTGGTCCATGACATTTTAGCGCCTCTTGCAGGTAGGATGCCCCAGTTAAAAGGTGGGCAGAAATGCAAGACAGCATCATGGAAGCTCTTTGGAGTACTTCCCATATATCAGGTGGAAACGCCGCATACGTTGAAGAAATGTACGATACGTACCTTCACGACCCGAACGCCATTCCGGAACAATGGCGTGAATATTTTGACCAGCTTCCTCGACTTCAGGGTGTTATCGGCGCCGATACTCCTCATTCTGTTATTCGTGAACAATTTGCACAACTTGCAAAAGATCGTGTTCGCGATAAAGGGACTTTAGGTGCTTCTGCTGGCGGTGCAGTCAGTTCAGAGCATGAGTCTAAACAGATAAAAGTTGTCCAGCTTATCAATTCCTATCGTTCACGCGGTCATCAGATTGCTAAGACTGATCCTTTAGGACTTACGCCTCCTAAAGACGTGCCGGATCTTGATATTCATTATCATGGTTTGACCACGGCAGATTTGGATACAGTTTTTCAAACTGGCGATTTGATGTTGGGTATTGAACAAGCGCCTCTACGCGACATTCTTTCCGCTCTACAACAAACCTATTGCGGTTCAATTGGCGCAGAAGTTACTCATGTTAATGATGCTGCTGAACGCCAATGGTTATTGCAACGCTTAGAAAGTGTGCGTGCAAATCCAAATTACAGCCGCGAAGTTCAGCTGCGATTATTAGATCGCTTGACCGCAGCCGAAGGCTTAGAGCGCCATCTCGACAGTAAATACCCAGGTACCAAACGTTTTGGTCTTGAGGGTGGCGAGAGTTTCATCCCGTTAATCGATGCTTTGATCAAGCGCGCTGGTGCGTTTGGTGCAAAAGAAATCGTTATGGGCATGGCTCACCGTGGCCGTCTAAATACCCTGGTGAATATCCTTGGTAAAAACCCAACCGATTTGTTCGACGAGTTTGAAGGTAAAAAACTGGTTGATACTTCCGGTGACGTTAAATACCACCAAGGTTTCTCTTCAAATGTGATGACCCAAGGTGGCGAAGTTCACTTGGCGATGGCATTTAACCCATCTCACCTCGAAATCGTTTCACCTGTGGTGGAAGGTTCCGTTCGTGCTCGCCAAGATCGCAGAGACGACGCAACCGGTGATTTAGTGGTGCCTATTTCTGTTCACGGTGATGCTGCATTTGCAGGCCAAGGTGTGGTTTTTGAGACTTTCCAAATGTCTCAAACTCGCGCTTATAAAACCGGCGGAACAGTACACGTGGTTATCAATAACCAAGTGGGCTTTACGACGAATAACAAAGAAGACGCACGTTCTACAGAATACTGTACTGACGTTGCTAAGTTTGTCGAAGCACCTGTATTCCACGTTAATGGTGATGATCCAGAAGCGGTTATCTTCGTTTCTCAATTGGCGATGGATTACCGTTACGAATTTAAGAAAGACGTTGTTATTGATTTGGTGTGTTACCGTCGCCGTGGTCACAACGAGACCGACGAGCCGTCTTCAACACAGCCATTGATGTACAAAAAAATTCGCGGTCAAAAAACCACCCGTACTCTTTACGCAGAAAATCTTGTTTCTTCGAGCGTTTTATCTCAAGAAGAAGCCGACACTCTGGCGAAAGAATACCGTGCGAAATTGGATCGCGGTGAATCGGTTGCTGACGGCTTAATTTCTGAGCCAGACAGCTCTCTGTTCGTTGATTGGTCTCCTTACATCGGTCATGACTGGACCGCTGAAGGCGATACTCGCGTTGAATTCAAAAAACTCAGCGAAATCGCAGCGAAAACTTGTGATGTTCCTGACGGAATTCAAGTACAGCGTCAAGTGGCTAAGATCTACGAAGATCGCCGCAAAATGGCCGCTGGCAGTGCCGCACTTAACTGGGGAATGGCAGAAGTTCTCGCTTACGCTACGCTGTTAGAAGAAGGCTACTCCATTCGCATGACCGGTCAGGATTGTGGTCGTGGTACGTTCTCTCACCGCCATGCCGTTTTGCACAGTCAACAAGACGCGACTCGCTACGTTCCTCTGGAAAATATTAAAGACGATCAACCGGCGTTCGATCTTTACGATTCATACCTTTCGGAAGAAGCAGTACTGGCTTTCGAATACGGTTACGCAACCACCACACCAAAAGGTTTGGTGATTTGGGAAGCTCAGTTTGGCGATTTCGCTAACGGTGCCCAGGTTGTTATCGACCAATTTATTACCAGTGGTGAGCACAAGTGGGGTCGTTTGTGTGGTTTGACCATGCTATTGCCGCACGGCTATGAAGGCCAGGGTCCAGAGCACTCCTCTGCACGTCTTGAGCGTTTCATGCAGTTGTGTGCTGAGCACAATATTCAAGTGTGTATCCCAACCACACCGGCTCAGGTTTTCCACATGCTTCGTCGTCAGGCGATTCGTCCAATGCGTCGCCCGTTGGTTGTGATGAGTCCTAAGTGGATTCTTCGTCACCCATTAGCGACTTCTTCTTTGGAAGAGCTGTCTGAAGGAAGTTTCCAGAATGTTATTGGCGATGATCAAATCGATCCAGCCAAGGCAAAACGTGTTGTGATGTGTAGTGGTAAGGTTTACTACCACTTACTAGAAGCGCGTACAGAGAAAGAAATTGATGACGTTGCTATTGTTCGTATCGAGCAACTTTATCCTTTCCCTGAAGAAGAATTGTACAAGGCTCTTGAGCCGTACAAAAACATCGTCGACTTTACTTGGTGTCAGGAAGAGCCGATGAACCAAGGTGCGTGGTTCAGTTGTCAACACAGAATGTACCGCGTGCTTAATAAGCTAGAACTCAATGTACCATTGAAATTTGCCGGTCGAGATGCGTCCGCTGCGCCTGCTGCAGGCTATATGTCTACGCACGTAGAAGAGCAAACTACTTTGGTAAACAAAGCGCTTATCGTTGAATGAGCACAAAGAGTTCATAAGGTCATAATCTAAGCGGGCGCGAGCCCGCAAAAATAAACACTCCACAACGAAGCTGTATCCTGAAGGAAGATCAACCACAATGACTACAGATATTAAAGCGCCTACATTCCCAGAGTCAGTACAAGACGGTGTAATTGCAACCTGGCACAAACAACCTGGCGAAGCAGTCAGTCGAGATGAATTGTTGGTTGACATTGAAACCGACAAAGTAGTTTTAGAAGTTGTTGCGCCAGCAGACGGTGTCTTGGGCGACGTACTTAAAAAAGAAGGCGATACCGTTCTAAGTAACGAAGTTATCGCAAATATTTCAGCAGCCGGTGCCGCTGCGGCTCCTGCACCTGCTGCTGAAGCAGCTCCTGCGGCAGCGCCAGCTGCGTCTGGTGCAGCAGTAGAAATCAAAGCGCCAACTTTCCCAGAATCTGTACAAGACGGCACCATTGCAAACTGGCACAAAGCCGTGGGTTCTGCAGTATCTCGCGACGAATTAATTGTTGATATTGAAACCGATAAAGTAGTTTTAGAAGTTGTTGCTCCAGTAGACGGTGTATTGACCTCTATCTCTGCTGAAGAAGGTGCGACTATTGCGAGCAACCAAGTAATTGGTGCAATCACCGAAGGCGCAGCAGCCAGCGCAGCTCCTGCGGCAGCAGTTGCCGAAGCAGCTCCAGTTGCTTCCAACTCAGACGCTGTTGCAAGCCCTGCAGCACGCAAAATGGCAAGCGAAAAAGGTATCGACCTAAATTCTGTTGCCGGCACTGGCAAAGACGGTCGTATCACCAAAGAAGACGTTGCTTCTGCATCTGCTAAGCCAGCAGCGGCTCCAGCTCCGGCAGCGAAACCTGCAGCGGCGGCAGCACCGTTACCAGCCGGCGATCGCATCGAAAAACGCGTACCAATGACACGTTTGCGTAAGCGTATTGCTGAGCGTTTGTTGGATGCAACTTCATCAACCGCTATGTTGACCACGTTCAACGAAGTAAACATGAAACCATTGATGGATCTTCGTAAAGAGTACAAAGATCTATTCGAGAAAACTCACGACGGTGCGCGTCTAGGTTTCATGGGTATGTTCACTAAAGCTGCTTGTGAAGCACTAAAACGCTTCCCACAAGTTAACGCTTCTCTCGACGGCGACGACATCGTTTACCACGGTTTCCAAGACATCGGTGTTGCGGTTTCTACACCAAACGGCTTGGTGGTTCCTGTATTGCGTGACGTTGATGACATGGGCATCGCTAGCATCGAAAGTGGTATTCGCGATTTCGGTTTGCGCGCGCGCGACGGCAAAATCGGAATCGACGAGATGATGGGTGGTACTTTCACCATTACTAATGGTGGTGTATTCGGTTCATTGTTATCGACTCCTATCTTGAACCCACCACAATCAGCAATTTTGGGTATGCATAAAATTCAAGATCGCCCAATGGCAGTAAATGGCAAGGTAGAAATTTTGCCAATGATGTATTTGGCATTATCCTACGACCACCGTTTGCTGGACGGTAAAGATGCAGTTCAATTCTTAGTTGCGATCAAAGACATGATTGAAGATCCAGCTCGAATTCTGCTTCAAGTTTAATTTTAAGCTCAGTGCAAATACGAGGGCGTTCATAACGTTGTTATTTATCGCCCTCATCATGTTGTAAGTATTTTCAAATTAGGAATTTTAGTATGTCGGATAAATACGATGTCATCGTCATCGGCTCTGGTCCTGCTGGCTACGTTGCCGCGATCCGTGCTGCGCAATTGGGCTTAAAAACTGCGTGTATTGAAAAGTGGAAAAATAAAGACGGTAAAGGTGTAAACGGCGGTACTTGCCTAAATGTTGGCTGTATTCCTTCGAAAGCACTTTTAGATAGTTCTCACAAATTCCACGATGCACACAAAGCATTCGAAGGTCATGGTATTAGCACGGGCGACGTTAAGATTGACGTGCCAACCATGATTACTCGTAAAGATGGCGTTGTAAAACAAATGTCTGGCGGTATTTCTGCATTGTTCCAAGCGAACAAAGTTAAGTCGCTTTACGGTACAGGTAAATTACTTGCTGGTAAAAAAGTTGAGTACACTGATTTTGACGGCAACACTTCTACACTAGAAGCTGAAAACGTCATTCTTGCATCAGGTTCTATCCCTGTTGCTATTCCTGTCGCTCCAGTTGATAACGATGTCATCGTTGATTCTACTGGCGCATTGGAATTCTCTGAAGTACCTAAGCGTTTAGGTGTTATCGGTGCTGGTGTTATCGGTCTTGAGCTTGGCAGTGTATGGAGCCGTTTAGGTTCTGATGTTGTATTGCTTGAAGCCATGACAGATTTCTTATCCACTATGGATCAGGAAATTGCAAAAGAATCGAAGAAAATTTACACCAAACAAGGTTTGGACATTCGTCTAGGTTGTCGTGTAACCGGTACCGAAGTCAAAAACGGTGAAGTAGAAGTTACTTACACTGACGCGAAAGGTGAAGAGCAAAAACAAACTTTCGATAAGTTGATTGTTTGTGTTGGTCGTCGTCCATTTACCGAAGGTCTATTGGCTCCAGACAGTGGCGTAAACCTAGATGAGCGCGGTTTCATCTACGTAAACGACCTTTGTTCTACCAATGCTCCTGGCGTATGGGCGGTTGGTGACGTAGTTCGTGGACCTATGCTTGCGCATAAAGGTTCTGAAGAAGGTGTTATGGTTGCTGAGCGTATCGCTGGCGAAAAAACCTTGGTTAACTACGACATCATTCCAAACGTTATCTACACCCACCCAGAAGTTGCATCAGTTGGTAAAACTGAAGAGCAATTGAAAGCCGATGGTATTCCATACAACTCTGGTACTTTCCCATTCACTGCGATCGGTCGTGCGGTAGCTGCGAGCGAAGCAGAAGGTAAAGTTAAGATGCTTGCTCACGCAGAAACTGACCGTGTACTTGGTTGCCACATTGTGGGTCCAAGTGCGTCTGACCTTGTTCAGTCAGTTGCATTGGCAATGGAATTCGGCACCAGCGCAGAAGATATCGGTATGACTGTATTCGGTCACCCAACGTTCTCTGAGGCAGTAAAAGAAGCAGCGCTTGCAGTTAACGGTCACGCGATTCACATGCCTAACCGTCCAAAGCGTAAAAAATAAAATTGGTTAAAAAGCCATAACCAAGCCGCATTAAGACGGCAGATTTCTAGCTTTGACGTCAGCGCTTTAAATTGGGCGTCAAACTCATCAACTCGCGATATAAGTGAGAGTGAGGCTCGGAGCCGATAAGCGTGCTTGCTCCGGGCAACCAAGGCGTGAGGTATCAACCTCATAGATGTCAATCGGGTTAGAAAGAGGCGTGATCGTAACCTGGTCATCGTAACTCGCTAACTCAGTCAAAACGGAAAATAGTCATGAACTTGCATGAGTATCAGGGCAAGCAGCTGTTTCGTGAATACGGCCTGCCTGTATCTAAAGGTATTGCAGCTGAAACTGTAGCAGAAGCTGCAGCAGCCGCAGATGAAATTGGTGGAGATAAGTGGGTTGTTAAAGCCCAGGTTCACGCAGGTGGTCGTGGTAAAGCGGGCGGTGTAAAACTAGTTGACTCCAAAGAAGAAATCCAAGAGTTTGCTAAAAAGTGGTTAGGCGAGCGTTTGGTAACTTACCAAACAGACGAAAAAGGCCAACCAGTAAGCCGTATCTTAGTTGAGTCATGTACTGACATCGCTAACGAGCTTTACTTAGGCGCTGTTGTAGACCGCTCTAGCCGTCGCATCGTTTTCATGGCATCGACCGAAGGTGGTGTTGAAATCGAGAAAGTTGCAGAAGAAACTCCTGAGAAGATTCTTAAAGCAACTGTTGACCCACTTGTTGGCGCACAGCCATACCAAGGTCGTGAGCTTGCTTTCAAACTAGGTTTGGAAGGCGCTCAAATCAAGCAGTTCACCCAGATTTTCATGGGTCTTGCGAAAATGTTCCAAGAGAAAGACTTGGCTCTTTTGGAAATTAACCCATTAGTGATCACTGACGAAAACAATCTTCACTGTCTAGACGCTAAAGTGGTTATCGATGGTAACGCGGTATACCGTCACCCAGAATTGAAAGAAATGCACGACCCTTCACAAGAAGACGCTCGTGAAGCTCACGCTGCACAGTGGGATCTTAACTACGTTGCTCTAGACGGCAACATCGGTTGTATGGTGAACGGTGCTGGCCTTGCAATGGGTACCATGGACATCGTAAACCTACACGGCGGCAAGCCAGCTAACTTCCTAGACGTTGGTGGTGGTGCTACTAAAGAACGTGTAATCGAAGCGTTTAAAATTATCTTGGCTGACGACAGCGTTAACGCTGTATTGATCAACATCTTCGGCGGTATCGTACGCTGTGATTTGATCGCAGAAGGCGTTGTTGGCGCAGTTGAAGAAGTAGGCGTTAAAGTACCTGTAGTTGTGCGTTTGGAAGGTAACAACGCAGACCTCGGTGCTAAAGTACTTGCAGATAGTGGTTTGAACATCATTGCTGCAACCAGCCTAACCGACGCTGCTGAGCAAGTAGTTAAAGCGGCTCAAGGTTAATAGGGGAAAGCACAATGAGTATTCTAATTAACAAAGACACTAAAGTAATCTGTCAAGGTTTCACTGGCGGTCAAGGTACTTTCCACTCTGAGCAAGCAATTGCTTACGGTACGAAAATGGTTGGCGGTGTAACTCCAGGAAAAGGTGGTCAAACTCACCTAGGTCTTCCTGTATTTAACACTGTTGCAGAAGCAGTAGAAGCAACAGGCGCAGAAGCTTCTGTTATCTACGTACCTGCACCTTTCTGTAAAGATTCTATCTTGGAAGCAGCTAACGGCGGCATCAAAATTATCGTTTGTATTACCGAGCACATTCCAGTTATGGATATGCTTGAAGCAAAAGTTAAGTGTGATGAGCTAGGCGTACGTTTAATCGGCCCTAACTGCCCAGGTGTTATCACTCCAGGAGAGTGTAAGATCGGTATTATGCCTGGTCACATTCACTTGCCAGGTAAAGTGGGTATCGTTTCTCGTTCTGGTACTTTGACCTACGAAGCGGTTAAGCAAACCACTGACGCAGGTTTCGGCCAATCTACTTGTGTAGGTATTGGTGGTGACCCAATCCCAGGCTCTAACTTCATTGATATCTTGAAGTTGTTCCAAGAAGATCCAGCGACCGAAGCGATTGTAATGATCGGTGAAATCGGTGGTTCTGCAGAAGAAGAAGCAGCTGCGTTCATCAAAGAGAACGTAACCAAGCCAGTTGTTTCTTACATCGCAGGTGTAACTGCTCCTCCAGGAAAGCGCATGGGTCACGCCGGTGCGATCATCTCTGGTGGTAAAGGTACTGCTGATGAGAAATTTGCTGCATTGAACGACGCAGGCGTTGCGACTTGTCGCAGCCTTGCAGATATCGGTAAAACTTTGAAAGAAGTTACCGGTTGGTAAGTTTTACAGTCAATTAACTGTAAATACTTGCAGCATAAAAAAGGCGGCTCTTGGAGTCGCCTTTTTTTATTCTTACTATAACGATGTTCATAATAATAAAAAAAGATTCCGCAAGCCCTAAGCCGTAATGAGAGCACTTGATGCTTAAGTGCACAAACATAATAAAAAGGTAAGTGTGGCGCAGAAAAAAGTTATTAATGACTTTCCGCTACAGGACAGAAGCCGCACTAGGATAAAAAGGGAAATCTATGACCGTTCTATCGTTTTCAAATACCAGTTTAATTGCGTTAAACCAGCTTGAATCGCAAATGCGCCGTGAATTTGGTGTCAGACATAACTTGTCACAAGACGCTTCATTATTTGAATTAATTCAAATGGCCAGCACCTCGCGAAATTCCAAAATTCGCAAAGCGTTTAAATTCTTCGAAACCAGTCTCGACCTCGACCAAAAGAAAGCCCTCACGTATCGTGGCGTTAAATTCGATAAAGCCGAGCATACCGGACAAAGCGTCAGTTCTGATAAGCCGAAAGTGTACAGAGGTGTGGTTTCTCAAGCGGATAAAAGTGTCACCCAAGAATCCACTTTAAAAGATAAGAAAGCAGTGATTTATCGCGGTCAGCGTATTAGCGAAGATTAGAGCGGTGTTCCATTGAGAAAAAGCGCAAACCGTAAAGTTATGACTATGCGCTTTTTCCAAATCCAAATAATTGCTTCAAAAAGCCTTTCTTAGCGTTGTTGTTAGACAGTGAATTCAGGCGAATTGGCACAATGCCTTCATCGTTCAACTTGGTCTTTTGCTGAATACTGAGTGTATCAATAAACTCCAGATACGCTGCTTTGATTTTCGGGGATTGAGAGACAAACGCTTTCTTAATGAGATCCAAAATAGCGCTTTCGCTCGACAAGCGATGATGTAAACCGGTTGCACGTTTAAATTCGATATCCAGCTTGTAAAGCGCTGAAATACTTCTGTCGTCGAGTGCTAACTCAGCCATAAGAACTGCCCTAGTGTTTCTGTGGAATACTGTTGGAATTACTAGGTTAGTGGCGCACGTATAAAAATAATCTCATTAAAAAGTCATTAAAATTTGAACCAAAGTGTATTCAGCCATTGCTGTATTTGTTTGATAAATTCCTGGTCTTTTTTTGAGTCAGTTTTTGAATGAGAACCGATACTGATTAGATCAAATTGCCCGTGACCAAACCCCGCGTATTCCCAATCAATAATTGATAAAGAGTTTTCCGTAAAAATTACGTTGGCATGATTAAGATCATGATGGGTAAGAGTCGGTTGCCAATTATTTTCCTGCCAAACTTGTAAATTTTTTGAAAAATCTAACCACTGTTGTTGTTCTTCGGCAGTGAAACGATTTTGCAAATGCGAAGCATAGTTATTTAGATGCCGATAATAATTAAACTTAGGTAATTCAAGCTTTATTTTTTGATACTGTTTTATCGCATGGATTACTAAATTTTGGTGATTTGGTTTTTTAAATTCTTTTTCGTCAGTAACGTAGCCGTGTACATATTCGCAAACGCTAAATCCAAGAGTCTCGTCGTAATAATAAATTTTCGGCGCTAAATTAATTTCCGCAACAGCAGATTGAATAATACGTTCATAGGATCGGTTGATTCCAAATAATTCCGATTTTTTCGAAAAAAGCCGTAACGTAAATTCTATTTTTTTATCCGACCTAGACGATAAAAAATAAGTACCGTTAGTTAAACCCAGTTCCGATTTTGAAATAACTGACGGACGCCGATCTAAAGGTAGCCGCCAATCATTCCAGGTCGCTAACGCAGTATTTAGTAAACTATGTTCTTCGGTAGAATTCAAAATGTAGAGCCCAGACTATTGGATGGTTTATCGATATTTCATGAACAATCGTCGTTGATAGAAACGTCAATAAAATCATCGAAAATCCATACTGTATTGATGCAAATGTGTTCAACGAGACTGTTTGCGGTGTCCTTGATCAATTATTCATGAAATTTCCGTTTATCGACGTTACATGAGGGAGACTACTTCCCCGATTTGGCCGTCATCATAGTATAATCGCGCAAAAGTCATTAACGAAGTAATTATCCATGTCACTACCTCCCTGCCCACAATGTAACTCGGAATACGTATACCAAGACCAAGACAACCTCGTTTGTCCAGAATGCGCTTATGAGTGGAATCCAGCGGACACCTCCGCTGATGAAGACGAACCCACAGCAAAAGACGCCAACGGCACACAGTTGAATGCAGGCGACAAAGTAACACTCATCAAAGACCTAAAGGTAAAAGGCAGCTCCCAAGTGCTTAAAATTGGTACCAAAGCGATGATTCGTCGAATTGTAGATGGCAAGGATCACGAATTGGATTGCCGAGTGGATGGTGCCGGAGAAATGATGGTAACAGCAAAGTTTGTTAAAAAAGCGTAATAGAAAATTCAAAACTCTTATACCCACGTTACAATTAAAATAATAAATTGCGTGGGTGTAGCTTGTATAAGTCGAATAGGAATTAATGGATTATAAGCGTTATACTGTTTGTGTTAATTATCATAACCCGTGTAACTATTAGGGCCGATAAATTTTATAAAAAACGGAGTAAAATTCCGACATGTGGCTAAATTTGGAACTCCATTCTCAATTATAAATCGTCGAAAAGCCTTCCACTAATACATTCATCTAGCTGTCCCTAAATCGACCTATAATTTTTATTTTCATATTGTGTAAACAAGAAGTGAAATTCATACCCGGCTTGGGCGAGAAAATATTATTTGTAGTAAAACAATGAATTATACATTGAGATAAATCGATACTGATTAAATTTAGAGGTAATTAAGGACACCTCAAACCAGTAAAATAATCTGACAGCGTATTTCTGGATAAATGCACCAGTCATTTAGAAAATAAAAATGAATTGCGTGCCAAAAATCGCCGAAATATTGACGTGGTACGGGTTGCAAGTTAGCGTTGACAAAATTTATTCCAGATAGATGTACGAACGACGGTGCATTTGAGTAAAAGCGTCGTGGTGACAGTTGATTTTGGAACCTGCGTCGTAGGAACGTCTATTAAATTGTTAGATGTATTCGAATAGAGCGCTAAAGTGAACATGGAGAAAGATGAGATAGGGATAGTCAGCACATACTCGATATTAATTCTGTTTATTGGCTGGTTTGTTTTTAGCCCTGGGTATACTGAACCTTCGGGCGATGTGGTTTTGACAGATATTCAAATGATCCTTTACACCTTCTCTCTAGTAATTTTTATACTGTTCGGATTAATTACTTTAATACTAGGTTGGGTCGGGCTGGCAAAGCCACGTTACGGAAAACAATTGGTGCTGCGCCAGCGTATCATTTATTGGTCGGGTATCGCCCCTACAATTTTATTTACGATATTTTTGGTCTTCTACGGGCTATATGTTTTTAATCAGGCAAACATCTAACAATCCGCTCAAAGAGCAGCAGCAAAAGCTGCTTGGACCTTCGCTGCGCGTCTTATTTTGTGCTTTAATAGCACAAAATAATCCACTCCGCTTCGGCTCTTTAGCGGGGCGTTATATTTTCACTCAAACTAAGCAGTAAACTATGAGTAAAGAATTTAAAAAGCGAGACATTTATCCGTCTCCTAAAAAGTCGTTTATGTTCACTCTGAAACCTTTATCAGAAATAAAGAACGACTGTTTATATGTATTAGATGCAAATGTGTTATTGCTTCCGTACACAACAGATGTAAAAAGCCTTGATGCCATCAAAGATGTCTACTTGAGATTAGTTGGCAGTAATAAGATCTTTATTCCATCACAAGCAATAAGAGAATATTTGGATAACAGATCAAACAAGTTGTCAAATATTAATGAAAGCCTTTCAAAAAAATCTAATCAAAATTTTAACTATGTCGGTAAGTATCCCTTGCTTGAAAGCCTTCCTGAGTATCAAGATATTCTTGAGCAAGAGAAATTATTAAAGGAAGCAATAAGAGAACACCAAAATAGAATACGAAAAACGATGGGGGCAGTACAAGCTTGGGGCTGGAATGACCCAGTAAGTAAAATGTATCATGAGGTGCTGTCTGAAAGAGTTCTCGATGATGCCGCTTTGAATCTTGATGATATTTCAACAGACCTGAAACGGCGAAATGAACTGAATATTCCACCTGGGTACAAGGACAAATCGAAAGATGAGAACCAAGCTGGGGACTTACTTATTTGGCATGAACTTTTAGAGCTGGGAAAAACTCAATCACAACATGTGGTATTCGTTTCAGGCGATGAAAAAGCAGATTGGTGGCATCAAAGCGGGAAAAAACCTCTTTACCCTAGATTTGAGTTAGTAGATGAATTTAGAGAAGTAACTGATGGTAAATCATTTCACATATTAAGCTTGTCCGGGTTGTTAGAGTTATTTGAAGCAGATATAGAGGTAGTTGAAACGGTCAAGAGTTCAGAAGAAGAGGTTAAGGGACAAGCCACTCATAAACTCGATTTCAGCAAGCCACCTAAAAAGCCAACAACAATTCAAGCCAGTGAAGAATACAGAAAGCATCTAAATATTCCTGAAAACCATAGGCTTATTGAACGCAGCTCAAAATGGAAAGTAAAAGGTGGCTATGACACAGATACATATGAGCTAGTAGAGATTGATGAAAATGATAGCCAAGTAGCTAAATATGTTCTGTACGACAGCACAAAAACAGAGCCACCATTCAACAGAGAGTTATACGCAGAGAAAATATAACAAGTGGGTCCAGGTGACGCCTACGGCGCACCTGACCCAAGCGTTAACCGCTCAAGAGGCATAAGTGGAAATTCTATTAAGGATAATTGAAAAAGATGAAAAGCCCGTATTAGCCTCCTTGTTCAATTATTATATGTACGAGTTTTCTGATTTAACCAGAAGCAAATTACAACCGGACGGTAGCTACATAAGGAACACAGAGCTTATCGACCGATATTGGCAAAAGGAGAATCATTACCCTTACTTTATACTTGCTGATGAAGAGATAGCTGGATTTGTCTTCATTCGACATTACCCTTCAGAAGATGGTGTATTCGATATTGATCAGTTTTTCGTCCTAAAAAGGTTCGCTCGTATGGGGGATTGGAAGCGCCGCTTTTAATAGGTCTCTAGAGCTCTTCCCGGGTAAATGGATAGTTAGAGTTATGAAGGAGAATGAGAGGGGATTTCTATTTTGGAATAGCGCCGTTGGTGCTGTAACTGGCGGTAATTTTCGACACTCGTTTGAGTTAGATGACGGTGTCGAAATGCACTTTTTTCGGTTCAGCGTACGCGGTTAACAAAGCGGTCAAGCCTTACGGCTATTCCGTCTCTTGTTTATGTGGTGGTCGCTACGCAGCCACAACACAATCAACCGACAATAAAAAGGACATCCATGAAATTGACTTTCCTTCCAATCCCTGCAATAACCCCAAAGCATGATTAAACCCCGCTCCGCACAAATCTCCATCGACGACACGCCGTTTTACCACTGCATGGTTCGTTGTGTGCGTTGTGCTATTTGTGTGGTGATGACCATGAAGCTGGTGAGAATTTTGATCATTGCAAACAATGGTTAGTTTCTCGTCTTCGTTTTTTATCCTACATTTACGCTATCGATATTTGTGCTTACGCGGTGATGAGTAATCATTACCACGTGGTTTTACATGTCGATAATGTTCGCGCCGAAGGATGGAGTTTGGATGAGGTTGTTGAGCGCTGGTTGCAGTTGTATAAAGGCGATAAATTAATTCAAAAGTGGATTGTTTTTCGTGCTGAGATGTCGAAAGCTGAACTACAAAAAACCGAAAAAATTATCCAGCAGTGGCGTGAGCGATTAACATCAATCAGTTGGTTTATGCACGGCGTAAATGAAACTATTGCTTGGATGGCAAACGAGGAAGATAACTGCAAGGGCCGATTTTGGGAAGGGCGGTTTAAATCTCAAGCCTTGCTTGATGAACAAGCACTATTGATTTGCATGGCTTATGTTGATTTGAATCCAGTCCGCGCTGGTATAGCTGACGACTTAATTGATAGTGATTTTACTTCTATTCAGCAGCGTATTTTTGATTTCGTCAATATTAAAAATAAAGCTGAGAAAAATTCAAAACTAAAACAAAATCCAGATAATCATGAGAAAAAACCAATCTTAAATTAACAAAAAGCAATCAAAAGCGAATCCAATTAAAGATAAGAAAGTAGAAAAAATCGAACAAAGCTCCAATTAGAGTTTCTTCCTAAATCTTGTTTAAAACAACTTCATGGCAGCGTACATACTGATATTGCTGAAGCCATTCCAATTACATTTGTTGATTACCTAGAACTGGTCGAAATTACCGGGCGGTGTATTCGTGACGACAAACGGGATTTTATTTCCGAGGTATCTGAAAAAACTATACATGCTCTTGGGCTTAGTCCAGAACAGTGGATTACGCACGTCAAAAATTTCACCTCTTTGTACGCTTCAAATGCTGGTTCGAAAAATGCCTTAAAAGCCAAGTCCGATAAAGACAATAAGCGTTGGTATAAAGGTATTAGGCTAATGGCCTAGATTGCTAGTTAAGTTAAAGCTCGCCTTGGTTTACCACTACTTAACCTGACTGTTTTTATTTCAATAAAACTTTAAACGCATCTCAAATTAATTCTTTATGCTCTGCTCGCAGAGCCCCAAGCCAGTTTTTTGAATCTTGCTTGTCGTTGCTTGGTGTGTTTTCCGCGTCGATATGAATTTTAATTATTGGATGTCTTTTTAATTCCTTTTTAATTCCTTTTTAATTCTTTCATTTTCGATGTGTATATGACTGATGTGGCTTGCATTACGTGCCATATTTTCCAAAAATACCTTAATAAAAATCACGTTGTTTTACTGTTTATTAGTGGCGTGTAATGGCGTGTAATATCGATATCTTTATTTTCAATTTATTCTATTGATGAGTTGTGAACTTTCTCCCTTTAATAAGTGAAAAGGAAAATAGAATAATGTCTAATCCAACGAGTTTCGATAGTCTCAATGCTTACATACAAAATGTAACAGACCAAGCCAATGAACAATTGGAAGCAAACAGAGGGAGCCGCGCTGTACCAGCACTTTTACCAATAATTGCACCAGCACTAATCAACGCTGCGGCAATGGGAGGTATGGCTGCTGCTGCCTATGCTCTTATGCCTCCTATAGGTGAAGGTGAGGCCCAAGCTCGCATGATGCGACTTGGAATTAAAAGTAACTATTGGGGACTTTTACGTCTCATTGTTGGTACTTTAGAGACAACATTTGTTATTCCTCCCAGTCTTAATCTTGATGGGCAATTTAATGTTGTCCTTTATAATCAAAATGAAAGCCGCTCCGCGAGAATTGTCGCAGAGTATACGGGTTATCCAATTAATGATGATGGTGAAACTGTTGATAAAGCGGCAGGAGTTACGAGGTTGTATGAATTAGCCACTAAAGTAGATGCATATGTAAAAATCGATCATACCAACCCGTTACCCTCGGTCCTCATAAGCGCGAATCGATCAGATATTAATGATTGGGGTAATGGTTGATATTTTGATCAAAAGAAAAATTATAATTAAAGTGCATGCCAAATTGTATTCTTTTGCGTTGATTTACTATCGACACTGAACCCGTTTGATTAATTTGGTACTATAGAGCTACTCGAAAAAAGTAGTTCTATAGTCATTGTATTATCACTGAAGAGCCTGCGTTTAGTTGGACTGTTTATCATTTTTTCATTAAAAAGATAGGCCATGATAAATGGTTTAATTCGATTCGACCATTTGGGGTGTTGGAATCAGATTGGTTGCATCAATCGACTAAAATTGAGAGGTTGACAGTTCAAGGTTAATTATCTGAGCTTCATTCTCCATTCGATCAAATAATTTTTTACGCTGATGCCGACGATTTCGGTAAACCTTGCTGAAAATCCCGAGCGTGACATCCCGCAGGCCTCGGCTAATGAAATCATCGTCCATTTCTTTTCAGGTTGATAATGAATGGCTCTCAGTGCGCGTCCAATATGTTCATCTTTTAACGCGGCTAACCAGCCAGAATTGGCTTCGAGCGCTTGCTCCAATCATTGACGAATTAATTGAATAATTAATATATCCGCCAGACGCGTAATGGTGGTTTCGCCATCGGGTTTTAATTCTCTAGCTTCTTGGTCGATAAATCGCAGTGTGCTTTCAATCCATTGTTCAGTATCTTTACTAAATTCGTTTAACGATAATAACGGCGGTAATTGTTGTATTAACAGTTCTCCCGAAACTTGGTACAAAGCTTAGTACGCATCAGGTTAATTCCGTTCGAACTCCTTCCGTTAAAATCTCCAAATATACGTAGCGTTCTGATTTGTTGAATGAAGAGTTTGATGCAGTATTTTATCCCGGTGGTTATGGACCGTTGTGGGATCCGTACAGTAACTCTGATTCCATGAGGGTTTTATTGCCGCAGAAAAACCGGTTGCCACGGTTTGTCATGCCTCAGCCGTGCTGTTAAAGGCAAAAGACAATCTTGGTGAGCCCCTCGTTAAAGGCAAAAAAGTTACCGGATTTAGTAACTCTGAAGAAGCTGCTGTGGGATTGACAGAAATCGTTCCTTGTCTTGTAGAAGATCAGTTGACTGCTTTGGGTTGTTTGTATGAAAAAACGGATGATTGGAACCCAATTGTGATAATTGACGGTTTGCTGATTACAGGACAAAACCCAGCGTCTTCATCCGTTGTGGCGGACGCTTTGATTAAAGCGATAAGCTAGCTTAAACATTATTTTATGGCGCCACGTAAAGTGGCGTCGTTACCCAATTAATTTCATCAAAATTTCAGTAAACCTCAATACTTTCCTTTCCTATTCTTAAAACAGAATATCTCGTAGTGTTTCTTGGCCGAAGGCCAGTACCTTTTTAGTATCGTTAGACGTCCGATATTAACGGCTGTATTATCAGTATGATGAAATTTTGATTTTGAACGAACAATAAGACGCGACAGTATTGCGAATTAAGAGGTATGAGTGGGTATGGGTTTTACGGACAAAGAAAAAGAAGCTCTTTTAGCGGTTAAAGGTGTCGGTCCAACGGTGATTCAACGATTTGAAGAAATTGGCATTTGTTCTTTTGATCAGTTAAAGAAGTGTCAAACCAACGATGTTGCCGAAATGATAGCAAACATGCTTAATTCCACATGCTGGAAAAATAGCCCGCAATCAAAAAATGCAATTAGAGGAGCCATAGAACGAGCAAAACAGCCTCTATAACCAGCTAAGATTTAAATCGAAAAGTATGATGGAAATTAAAAAAATAACTTGGGAAGACACCATTCCAATTCGACACCAAGTTTTATGGCCAGATAAAAATCCAGAATTTTGTATCGTTGATGGCGACTTCGAGGCATCGCATTACGGCGCATTTTTAAAAGCAGAATTAGTTTGTGTGGCTTCAATTTATATTTCAGAAGATTCTGCCCGCTTAAGAAAGTTCGCAACATTAAAAGAGCATCAAAATAAAGGTGTTGGTAGTTATATGCTTAACTATCTATTGAGTCACTTAAAAGAATCTGGAATTGATCACTTATGGTTTGACGCAAGAGAGTCCGCACTCGGTTTTTATCAACGATTTGGTTTTAGTCCTATAGGTGACAGGTTTTATAAGAGTGGTGTGCTTTATTTTAAAATGAGTCAAAAGTTCTGAAGGAATATTTTATAATGTGTTACTTTTCTTCCTGTGAAGCACACTAGTAATTCAGTAAGGCTCAATTGCGTACTTAAAATTGACTAGGTTGTTCGAGCATAAATGGTCAATTCTGTCAGTAGAGTTTTCAGATTATGAAAGCATTCTTAGTTTGGAAATATTTTCAGGAATGGATATCGGGTAAGTTATTAAGATGATTCATAAACTATAAAATTACTAATACTTTTAATACTAAGTCGGCATGAATAATCGAAATTTAACATTTGTCCGTTGAAATAAGGCAGCCGATAATTCGGCTGCCTTATTTATTTCTTCAATCTATTCTGGAAAAGCTAGACACATTATGGTTCTAATTGCCGTATTATCTGACGTGTTTCTAAAATCAAGTGTTATTCGTGTCGCGTCTACACATCTACATTCGCCGCTGGTACCTGATCTAAAACCGTTTCTTGCTGGTAAATGAGGCCCTCCGCTGGCGGTATTCAGTGAGATTTGAACTCTGCATTGTGTTTGTGTAATGCGACCGAGACTGTCAAATCTTTCATCAGAAGCACCTGCTGCTACAATTCGTAAGCCATTAAATGGGCGGCCATCTTCTCCATCGTCACCAGTGAAGCCCCTGGGTCCTCTAGCGCCCGTGAATCCTCTGGGACCTCGATCACCATCTTCGCCATCGATTCCGTCTCTGCCGTCAGCACCATCTTCGCCATCGATTCCGTCTCTGCCGTCAGCACCATCTTCGCCATCGATTCCGTCTCTGCCGTCAGCACCATCTTCGCCATCGATGCCGTCTCTTCCATCAACACCATCTCTACCAGGTTCACCTTGGATACCTTGTTCACCTTGGATACCTTGTTCACCCTGCAATCCACGTTCACCTTGAGGACCTTGAACACCAGTTAAGCCAATGGGGCCTTGTTCACCCGTATAACCACGTTCACCTCTTGGGCCTTGCTCACCAACTGGTCCTCGATATTCACTCCAAGCAATACCATCACAGATCAATGGAACATTTAGGTAATCATCAAAATAAATGGCGCCTCGGGTATCGGCTTCACAAAAGAAAGGTTCTGTTAATTGCGGGGTAAGTAACACGGCACCTTCAACGGTTACATTGCCATCAAACGTATTATCGCTTGATGAAACTGGGGGTACAGAATTTGAATCTACTGGATCAAATCCACGTCGAAGTTCGTCAATATTGGTAAATCCATCACCGTCTGAATCGACATGAGCATCATTTAAAAATCCTCGAACGTCCAGACTGAATGCATTATTCGGATCGGATGAAAAAATATTAATTTCCTGTTCATCCGTTAAGCCATCACCATCAGTATCGGTTAGGTCTACATTTAAAGTAACCATGATTGAATCGGCGATTACTCGATTGTCGGCGCCTAAGTTATTGATAGTGACTAAAGTTGGATTTAGGTATGTGCCTAACGAAAAAAATTCTCCGCCATTTTCTTGTTGGTTAACCTGAATGGTACTTTCGCCATTAGCGTGAGTAACAATGTAAGTTGCATTAGTTGCTCTTCAGCGTGCAGAAGACCAGCGGGCAAACACCTCATAATTTTGTCCGTCAGTAATAGGAATTTCCCATTGGGCTTCAAAAAAAGAGTCAGAATTATTGTCGTGAAGATAGCTTTCGCCGAAGAATCCTTCGTTGAAACTACTGACAAGCCAATTTCCTGAAGTAGTAGTGAAGCCTGAAGATTCATTGTCGATAATCATCGATTCTGCCATAGCAGTTGATGATGCAAATAATGCAATAAATAAAGCGTAGTTTAATTTTTTCATGAGTTTAATATAAATTTAATTTAAGTTGGAAGGGGAATTTAAGTCATTCCCCCATTTGGTGATTACATGTTATTAGTTGGGTGGTAAAACGCAGATAAGTCGAGTGCCAGGCAGAGATCCTTCAATTATTGACTGTGATACTAATCTGGATGGAGACAAACATCGGCAACCTATGGGCCCGCCTTGTATATATGGCGTTCCCTGACTATTTGTTAGAGTTGTGGTTACCTGACAAAAGAATGAAGTATTTCCTGTTATTAATTCAGTAGCATAAGCAACGGTTGCAAATCCAACTTGTCGAGGAATTTCTGCAACAATGTTGGCAACTTGTGTGTCCACATATTCTCTAGTGGCCAAATGTTGCGGAGCGGTAGGGTTACTGGCTGTTACATTCCCTATAACCTGTAATGCTGAGGTTGGGTTGGTGGTGCCAATACCTACATTGATATTGGTAGTCACTCGGCCAGAGCGATCAGTCCATGAGCTAGTGCCTGACGGGCCTTGAGGACCGATTGGACCAGTTGCGCCAGTTAGGCCTCGTTCTCCCTGAGGGCCTTGTAAACCTGTTAAACCGATAACGCCTTGAGGCCCTTGCGGTCCGGTTAATCCAATAATGCCTGGTTCACCTTGGGGACCCTGCGGACCAGTTAAACCAATTGGTCCTTGTTCTCCATCTATTCCATTTGCACCGTCGATTCCGGCCGGGCCTCTAAATTCTAACCACTCGATTCCGTTACAAATTAATGGCCCATTTAGGAAATCATCAAAATAAATGGCACCTCGGGTATCGGCTTCACAAAAGAAAGGTTCAGTTAATTGCGGAGTTAATAATACCGCGCCTTCAACGGTTACATTGCCATCAAACGTATTATCGCTCGATGAAATCGGAGGTACAGAATTCGAATCTAACGGATCAAATCCACGTCGAAGCTCGTCAATATTACTAAACCCATCACCATCTGAATCAAAATGTGCGTCATTTAAAAAACCCGATACATCTAGGCTAAACGCATTATTTGGATCAGATGAAAAAACATTAATTTCCTGTTCGTCGGATAAGCCATCACCGTCGGTATCGGTTAAATCTGCATTCAAAGTAACCATAATTGCATCGGCAACCACTCGATTGTCGGCGCCTAAGTTATTGATGGTGACTAAAGTTGGATTTAGGTATGTACCTAATGAAACAAATTCTCCACCATTTTCTCGTTGGTTAACCTGAACGGTACTTTCACCATTGGCGTGAGTAACAATGTAAGTTGCATTGGTTGCTCTTAGGCGAGCGATAGACCAACGAGCAAATACTTCGTAATTTTGTCTGTCATCAATGGGGATTTCCCATTGAGCTTCGAAAAAAGAGTCAGAATTATTGTCGTGGAGAAAGTCGTTTCCGAAAAAACCTGGGCTAAATTGACTAGGAATCCAGTTTCCTGAAGTGATTCTGAATTCTGGTGATTGATTATCTACAATTATCGATTCTGCTATAGCAGTTGATGAAAAAGATAAAGTTACCAATGCTGCGGTAAATAATTTTTTCATTAAAATAATATTCCTAAATTAAATTTTTTTATTTTCAAATTTGGTGTTGCGATTTTATTAATGCTTGTTCGGTTTTTGGTGTTTAATTGCTTGGTTGTACTGTTTTTATAGTTTTTAAATTTTTTAAAGGTCATGGTGGCCCGTCCCGCATATAAAATTATTGCGGTTGAAAATTAGTAACCTAATATTTAATTTTTTGTTGATTTTAGTAGTGCGCTTGTTAATTATTTAATGATTTTTTGCCTTTTAAATAGTCAAAAAGCGATAAATTAAATTTTGGATGTGTAATTTCATCCAAGTTTAAATGTGTAAATAAAATAAATAATCAGAAATTTATTTTTCAATTTTCTGACTGTTTTGAGAAATTCAATAAAATAATGCTGGAAAGCTAAGTGCGTTATCAGGCAGATAGCACGTTTTCTTTCGTTTGCTAGTTTAGATGCTGCAGGAGTTAGAGCTTTTAATAATTCGTTTGTTAACTTATTGGGTTAATTATATATTCCGCTTTTTATATTCTTCACCTGATAATAATGTCAGAGAATTAATGTGGGTATGAAATCTTATATTTTTTATTTAAAGCGATAATTTATTTTTTATGTGATTTTTTATTCAAGATAAATTAATGGATTGTTGTGTTTGTTTGTGTGGTTGCGTTTATTTTGAGCTTATTTTAATGGGTGTAAGGTGGTGGTTATTTTTGAGAATGATTTGTTCTTTAAAATCTAATTAATTTTCAGGATTGGTCAATTGTGTGTGGTGAGGGCGAGGTTGAGTGGAGGAATGGTTCATATTGGGTGAAAGGTTTTTCGGATACAAAATTATTTTTTATTTTTTTAAATTAATTGTATTTTTGACTGTTTTATTTGTTTTTGGTGTAAGTTTTATAGGTGCTTATGTCAATTTTTATTGTTCAACTAAATTGTTATCAATAAATAATATGAGTTATATAAAGCGCGAAAGGTCTTATCGTTATTTTTCTCAATCCATTCTTGTATTACCGCAATATTTCTTTGATTGAGATATTCGAATAATTTGCCATTTTGAGAAAATCTTCAGAAGAAAACTTGTGTCGAAATTGTTCAATACCTGACTAAAATTGAAAGTTAGTTTGTTTTCCAACGTTTATCTATCTAAGGAGGCAAAACATGGCATTGCGTACGAATTACTTTGAGTTAGCATCGAAAGCAATGGAAATACTGCTGAGTCAGGAAGAATACTTACGGGCTCAATTCAGTGTTTCTGAAACCGTCACGATTTCGACTTGGGAGCTGGTTAAGCTAAGGGTTTCACAAATTAACCAATGTGCATTCTGCATTGATATGCATACTACTGATGCAGTTAGCAAAGGGGAGACCCACGAACGCATTATCGGCTTAAGTGCATGGCGTGATATGCCTATGTATTCAAAGACCGAGCAAGCCGCGCTGGATTTTGCCGAGAGCCTAACCTATGGTAACCGCATTGATGACCAGAGTTACCAAAACTTGGTAGACTGCTTAGGTGAGCAATCTGTTGTTGATTTAACCATTGCTGTTAATGCCATTAACAGTTGGAATCGAGTTGCCAAAACATTCAAGCCAGAGGTAGGCAGTTATAAGCCATAATAGCTCAACAACACCTGCATTAAATTTTCAGTTGTCCCAGCCCACGGGACAGCTGTCTTCGTTTGTGCAAGGAATATGGTCGGCATCGGTCAACGATACCGACCCTGTCGTCAAGCCGCTGTACTCTGATGCAGGCAACGGTATTTTATTTAATTTTTCCAGCGATTTAGCCATTGATGATGAAATTATCCCCGAAGGGGTAATCATCCTTCCGGTGAGTAAACAAGCAAAAACCGTTGCAATACCCCCCGGTGCGCATTTAGCGGGTATCCGCTTTCATCCAGCCGTTGGTTATGGCGTGCTGCGCCAGCATCTCAATAAGCCCACCTTATTGGCTCCTGATCAAGATCAGATGTTTAATCTCTATCAGGTGTTTTCGGAACTTCAAACAAAGCAAGACAACAACAGTAGAATCGAAATCCTGTATCAGTGGGTGGATGAAAACCTAAACTTTACCGATGTTATCCCCGATTCCGTCGAAAAAGGCATGAAGGCCATCGAGCAAGGCAAAGCACCTGGTAAACTGAATGAAAGTATTGCTTTAAGCCAGAGACAGATGGAGCGTCAGTTTAAACTTTGGCTTGATATGACGCCAAAATACTACCAGCGTATTTTGCGAATCAAAAAAACGATTAACTTTTTGCGTGAGAACAAAGATGCAAACTTGGCGGAAGTGGCTGTGCAATTTGGTTTCAGTGATCAAGCGCATATGACACGAGAGTTTCGCACCATTGCTTCGATCACTCCGGGTAAATTCGAAAAATAAATAGATCTAAGACGGTCTGATTTCATTCACTCTTTCTTTTGAAGCACGAGAAGTTCCGTTCCTTTAGTGCTATTGATAATAGTATTACTCTCAATGCGATTTCTATCGGTATAATGTGTGAGCACATCAGAGCTTTTAAAGGAAGAGTAATGCCACATTGTATCATCGAACACTCATCTGACATTGATGGGTCAGATTTAATATCAGCCGTTCATCAGGGCGCTTTAGACTCGGAATTATTTACTCCAGAAGGTAGCGACATAAAAGTAAGAGCTATTTCTTATTCGCACTATAAAACAGGCAGTGTGGATATCAGTTTTGTACACGTAGTTTTAAGAATTTTATCTGGACGTAACTTAGAGCAGAAATCTGCACTTTCACACTTGGTGTTGGAAAATTTGAAAGCCAAGGCTCTTAAAGATTGCTCTATTTCTGTTGAAATTGTCGATATCGACCGAGAAAGCTACGCGAAATCCATTGTGTAGCCGCAAATCTGATTGGAGATTGAGATAATTTGATCAGAAATTCCTGTATATAAAAATTGAGGCGAAGATGCGATTATTGTACGTAATGGATCCCATGTGTGGTTGGTGCTATGGTTTTCAGCCAGAGCTAGAGCAGTTTTTAGAAAAGTACCCAGCTGCACAGGTGGATTGGATTATGGGTGGATTAGCGCCAGACTCAAACCAGCCCATGGACGAAAGCTTACAACAAACAATTTCTTCTTATTGGCACCAAATAGAAGAGAAAACTCAAGTAACTTTTAACCATGACTTTTGGAAGCTAAATACACCTTATCGCTCGACGTATCCAGCTTGCCGTGCGGTAATTGCTGCAGAGCGATTAAAGCCGAACAGTGCGCAGCAAATGGCTAAGGCCATCCAATCGGCTTATTATCTGGAAGCCAAAAACCCATCGTTAGAAGAAACGCTGATTGGCTGTGCTAGCTCATTAGGTTTAGATGAAAAGGAATTTATTCAGGTTTTTAAATCAGAAGAAACTGAGCAGCGGTTTCAGCAGCATTTAAGTATTACTCATCAATTACAGATTCAGGGCTTTCCAGCGCTGTTGTACATTAATGATAACAATCAAGCGTACCCGCTTGCTCTGGGCTATAACAACTTGGCGGGTCTAGAGCAACAGTTAAAAGCTATTGATGAAATATTGTAAGAGTTAAAAATATCTAATTTTTGCTTTCCAGTCGTTATATTTGGGAAGCAATTTGATTTTCAGGCTCTTTTTTTTCAGCTTCAATTAACGCCCGCCATTTAAACCAGCCGACAATAACAATAACCACATAAGCTGCGAATAAAAACGCGGTGGAGGTTAAGCCTCGTTCTAGATAAACGAACACTGAAATTCCGTCGATAACAATCCAATACAACCAGTTTTCCAGTACTTTTCTCGCTACCAGAATGGTTGTAAATACGCTCGCCCAAGTGGTGAATGAATCAACGTAGGGCCAAGCTGCTTCGGTATTATTGTTGAGTAAAAAGCCACTGATGGCCGATACAGCAATAATACCGCTGATGGCTAAAGCGTGTTTTTGCCAAGGCCAAGAATGAATTTTTAGCGTTTCACCAGAATCTTTTTGCTTGCTCCATTGTAACCAACCGTAAACCGCCATCGCTAAGTAATAGACATTAAGCGCGGCGTCCATAAATAAATACACTTCCCAAAAGAGAATGATGTAAATAGACGTGCTGATAAATGCGCAAATCCAACCGATGCGTTTTTCGAATAAAATCAATAGCAGATAAGAGACGGCCAGTAAGACCGCAAGATTCTCCCAGGTAAACAATGATTCAAGCATGGGAGAACTCTCCGTAATTTTTAATCGGTAAAATTAAGACAATACTTCGGTATTGGGTAAGAATTTAGCAACGAATACGGCCTTGCCTTGAGTTTCATAACTCCATTTAAACAAGACTTTCAACGAATCCATCACGTGATTGTATTCGCCCATAATAATGGTGGCGGTCGGAAAGGTTTTTACTTCCAGATTATCGATAGTGTTTACTTTTTCAATAAACGCTTTGATCGGAGGAATGTAATCGCCATTAAATGGATACATCGTCAACTCTACCGATAACATCATAATGTCTTCTCCTATCATTAATAAAAGCACGGATATTAACCTTATCCGTGCTTTTCGTTTTATTAAAACTGATAACTGGCAGAAACACCCAGTACGCGTGGTTCACCCAATTGAGTGTAAAGCTCAACTTCGGAGAAAAAATCCCTCGGGTCATTACTGAACGTGCCGAAGCCACGAACTTCATAATCTACGTCGGTAATGTTACGGCCCCACACGGCGAATTCCCAATCAGCGGCAGCATATTCCAAACGCATATTCAGCAGCTCGTATCCGTCGGCTTTAAATTCGTGATCGTTTGAGAAAAAGAAATCGTCTTTTCCTTGCACTTGCACATCTAAATTTAAATCGTTGGTGAGCTGAATGTTGGTGCCAACCGTAAACGTATAGTTGGGTGCTTGTGGCAAGTCGTGGCCGTCAAGATCAACACCAATATTTTGTTCAGGATTGGCATCAACGTGAGAGAAGCTGACGTAATCTTCAAATTCGCTTTCGAGTAAGCCGAGGCTTGAATACACGTTGATATTGTCGTTTAGTGCGAAATTAAGTTGCGCTTCTAATCCTAAGCTATTGCCAGCCGTTGCATTATCGACAAAATCACTGAAGGTACAGGGTTGATCCATCCCATCAGTGCAAACAACGTTGGTTGCTGAAAGCTGAACATCTTCGCGGTCTTGATAAAATACAGACACCTGGCTCTGTAAACGGCCGTTAAACCAAGAACCTTTGCTGCCGATTTCGTAATTTAACAATTCTTCTGAATCGAATTCTCGTTGTTCAGGTTCTAGCGTGTTGTTTGGATTAAAGCCGCCGAATTTAAACCCGCGCGATACTAAACCGTAAATAAAGTGATTGTCACTGACGTTGTATTCCAGTGCAATTTTGCCGCCCCAATCGGATTCATCGGCATCGAGAACCACGCCGTCGTTATCCGCATAATCGGCATCACGTTGTTCGATTCGAGCACCGGTAGTTAGCGTGAGCTTTTCATTTAAGGCAAAACTGATCTCACCGTAAACGGCAGTATTTTCGGTTTCGTATTCGGTTAAAAAGTCGTTATCTAAAAATGTGTAAACACGACGAAGATCCACTTGTTGATCGCGATAATAAACACCGGCCAACCACGTGACAGAACCTTCGTCAGATAACCAACGTACATCTATCGCGGTATTTTCGTTATCGCGGATAAAGTTATCAAACGAAGAATACTCTAGCTGAAATCCCGTATTGGCTTCGTCGCAGGCTAAACCATCGCAGAAGCCAACAAACGTCCAGTCTTCATCAAAGCCGTATTCGATGTTGGAATCCGCTCGGCTCACAGAACTGATTAACCGTTGGCCGTTGGCTAAATGCCAAGTGCTGGTCAGTGATGTAGCAAAGGTTTCCTGGCGGTCGTGGCCAGGATCGTCGGTTTGGGTTTCTCGACCATTATCGAGCGAGAAAGAATCGTAGCCGTTATCGGCATCTGCATAGAAAAGAACCAGATCTAAATCCAGTTGCTCGTTGGGCTGCCAAGAGAACGTACCGCGAGCCACGGTTTCGTCGATATTTTGGGTATCTTCTCGATTTAAAAAAGTGTTGTCGATGTAACCGTCGCTTTCATTTTTTTGCAGCGCTACTCGTACGCCTAAATTGTCGCTGATTGGCAGGTTAACAACGCCTTCAATGTTGCGGGTGTCGTACTCAGCAAGGGTTGTTTTTACGTTACCACTGAACTCATCCGTGACCGATTGAGTTTTGACGTTAATTAAGCCCGCCAGCGCATTAGCGCCATACACTGTGCCCTGTGGGCCACGCAGAATTTCCACTTGATCGATATCGAGCGTGGTGACTGTGGTGCTGATACCGGTGAAATCGATACCGTCAACCAACACACCGACGGAGAAGTTAACAGGCTCAACAAATTCAGAGCGTTCACCGATGCCGCGAATTTGAATAAATCGACCGCGTGATGCACCGCTGGCAAAATTGACATTGGGTGCATTGTGTAAAATTTGTTCTAAGTGGGTCGCATTTTGTTTTTCGATATCTGCTAACGTGTAGACGCTCACGCTGGAGGCCTGTTTAAGCAGGTTGGTATCGCGCAGTTCTGCGGTAACCAAAATCTCTTCGATGGTGGGCGCTTTGTTTGCAAAAGCACCTGTCGATAGCGCACATAGCGTTGAAATGGCCAAACAAGTGGCGGATTTTTTAGTGAAAAGTTTCATGGAGCCTCCCATTAACATGCTTCGTTTAGGAGACCCGGAATGCGGGTGCGAATCAGGCGGAAAATAAGAAGTTCCTATCCCTACGCCGGCATTAACCGGATCAGGTCATAAGGGTTTGCGACATGCATCTCAGGCAAAAACCACCCCTTAGGATGGCGTCTATTCTAACGTTTGATCGGAAAAAGGAAAGCTGATTTAAGCCCTGTAAGCGTTGAGGATTTGGCTGAAATAGTCATTCGCGAGCCGCAAAAGTACTAATTCGCTCGCGACTAGGGTAGATTTACCGTTGTGCATAAAAATAGAGGGCGAGTTCAAATTTAATCTGAAACGCCTGAAAACAGAATTTCTAAATTTTTAATAATTTCAACGCATTGATACTACTGAGTTTTGTGGTGTTTTAGTTTGCCGATGGAAACTCAAAACTGGGCTTCCTGACAAAAGTTTTCGAAAATATTCAAAAAAACGTAAATGTTGCAGATTTGCAACAAATCCGAACCCATGAAAAAGAGGTTGAGCGTATGTTTTCAAAATCAACTTTATCGCTGATTGAATTACCGAATCATTTTATTGAGTTGCGTTTTGATCGGAAAAATGAATCGGTTAATAAATTCGATCAGCGGTGTCTTACTGAGTTGAAAGAAGCGTGTCATGAATTAACACAAAATTCTGCGGTTAAAGGGTTGGTGGTCACCAGTGCAAAACCCACCTTTGTGGTTGGTGCGGATATTACAGAGTTCGGAGAACTGTTTTCTCATCCTCCAGAAAAAATAGAGCAAGAATTTTTAACCATTAACCGAGAAGTGTTTAATGCCTTAGAAGATTTACCGTTCCCAACGGTTGCGGCAATCAATGGAATCGCGCTTGGCGGTGGTCTCGAAGTCGCGCTGGCGTGTGATTTTCGGGTGATGAGTGAATCGGCAAAAATCGGATTGCCCGAAACCAGCCTTGGTATTATTCCTGGATTTGGCGGCACGGTGCGTTTAGCGCGTGTGATTGGTCCTGAGTCGGCAATTTCTTGGATTACCACGGGTTTGCAAAATAATGCCTCGAAAGCATTGGCGATAGGTGCGGTAGATACAATTGCGTCGAACGATTTACTGAAACCGGCGATTGAATTTCTGGAAAATGCAAATTCGGGTGCGCTGGCTTGGCGTGATGTTAGAGCGAAAAAACAATCGCCCTATGATTTATCAGCCTCAGAACTTAACACGTTATTTGATAACGCAGCCAAGTTTGTTCAGACTAAGTTTTCCGGCCATTATCCCGCGCCTATGGCGGCGGTAAATTCCATGCGTAAATCCATTTTGTTGGACCGAACCGAAGCAATAAAAGTAGAAGCGCGCTATTTTGCGCAAATGGCAAAAACGGAAACTTCCAAACAGTTGATTAATGTCTTCTTGGGCGATCAACAAGTTATGAAACACGCTAAAAATCTTGCCAAAACAGAAACCAAAATTGAGCAAGCGGGCGTTATTGGTGCCGGTATTATGGGCGGTGGTATTGCGTACCAATCGGCTTATACTGGCACGCCCATCGTTATGAAAGACATTCAGCAAAACGGTATCGATTTAGGCATTAGCGAAGCTACCAAATTACTCGATGGGCTCGAAACCAAAGGCAAAATTACCGCCGATAAAAAACAGCACGTTCTCGATAAAATTACGCGGACCTTAAATTACCAAGAAATTAACGCAGTTGATATTGTCGTTGAAGCCGTGGTTGAAAATCCAAAGGTAAAGCATGCAGTTCTACCCGAGGTAGAATCCCAAGTAAAAGAAACCGCAATTGTTGCGTCTAACACCTCGACTATTTCAATTGATTATTTGGCGCAACCGTTGGCTCGCCCTGAAAATTTTTTAGGCATGCACTTTTTTAATCCCGTTCATAAAATGCCATTGGTTGAAGTTATTCGCGGAACTCAAACCTCCGAATCGGCGGTGGCAAAGACGGTGGGTTATGCGTTAGCGATGAAAAAGAAACCTGTAGTTGTTAAAGACTGCCCAGGGTTTTTGGTGAATCGCGTGTTGTTCCCCTATTTAGGTGCGTTTATGCAAATGGTGCACGAGGGCGTTGATTTTATACAAATAGATAAAGCCATGGAGTCTTTTGGCTGGCCAATGGGACCTGCGTATTTATGCGATGTGATTGGCATGGATACCACCGTGCACGCGGCCAATGTACTGGCCGATGGTTTTCCAGATCGTATGAAATATGACTTTACCACGGCAGCAGAGCGTCTTTTGAAAAATGAGTGCTTAGGGCAAAAAAATGGCCACGGTTTTTATCATTATGAAAAAGACGAACGTGGAAAAATCACCAAGCAACACAAGCAAGAAATTAAAACCTTGTTATCTTCAATAACGGAATCCGAAAAAAACGTCGATGAAAAAACCATAGCCGAACGTTTGATGGTTGTCTTCTGTTTGGAAGCGGTGCGATGTTTGGAAGAAAATATTGTCGAGCGACCCGTTGATTTGGATATGGCAATGATTTACGGATTGGGTTTCCCGCAATTTCGAGGCGGCCCCATTCGTTACATTGAAACCTTAGGTATTTCTGAGTTTGTTGCTTTGGCGGATAAATTCAGCGAGTTTGGTAATATGTACAAAGTAACCGATACACTGCGGGAAATGGCGAACGACGGCAGCAAACATTTTTACCAGTAGCGTATGAGCTAAACCCTGTTCACGTTGATTATTTTTAGTTCTTTTTGCAATGAACCTCAAAATTGGCGTGAACAGGCGAGCGCTAATACTTAAGCCCACTACGTATTTAGCGAGTAACAGTGGTATGCTTAAAATCTGTCGAGAATGTGTTTGAATGCAGTGGTGAAGATATGTCTGGCTCCGGTTTTAATTCTAAAATTGACTACGGTGATGAATCCGATCTCGTGCCCATGGCTGAGGTGCGCGAGCTCTGCTACAAAGTGTTGGGCGGGCTCGAAATTCCTAATCACGTCAGCCAATTAAAAATGGAGTACGACCGAATCGATCGGGGCGATGTGGTCATGAAAATGCCATTTCAAGAATCCTTAATCGGCAATCCAATAAACGGCGTTATGCACGGCGGCGCAATTACCACTTTGTTGGATACCTGTTGCGGTGCCGCGGCGTTGAGTGTTTTAAAGGATCTTTCTTTCGCCCCCACGTTGGATTTGCGGGTTGATTATTTAAGTCGCGGTGATAACCAAAGTGAAATCTGGGCGCAGGCAGAAATTTATCGCCTGACAGACAGTATTATTTTTGCGCGCGGTATCGCTTATCAAAATCGAGAAAAACCTGTGGCACAAGTACACGCTAATTTTGCACGCTTGAGCCCAAAACACACGGCTGTTATGAAAGAAAGTATCTATGCTATTTTAGGGCGTGAGTAATCTTTTTTAGGACGTTAGTAATCTTTGGCAGAGGTTTCTACAATGTAAACGTAACAACAACTAATTATAAACGTAACAACAGCTAATAAAAATATAACAACAACTACCTACATTATTAAGCGTTAGGTTTTAGTTCAATAGACAGATTGGCCCTCATGCAAGATTTTCCGCAAACTCTGCAAAAGCTCAAGCAAACAGGCAATGCCCAAGACCTGGTTGGTTTGATTCCGTACGCGCAAACACTGGGTGTGGAAATTCAAACCCAAGAAGAAAACCGGTTGCTGTTTGTATTACCTGCTAACCACGATGTAGTTGGCAATCCAACCCTGCCTGCCATTCACGGCGGTGCGCTTTCTGGCTTTATGGAAGTTTCTTCAGCGTTGTATTTGCTGTTTTGTTCGCAGCGATTAATTATCCCTCGCGTTGTTGATTTTTCGATTGATTTCTTGCGAGCCGGCAGGATCGTCGATACGTTTGCGTCGTGTGAGGTCATGCGACAAGGTGCGCGGGTTGCGAATATTCAAATTACTGCTTGGCAAGATGACGCCTCCCAACCCATTGCAACTGCTCGGGCCAATTTCCTTACCGAACCATTGGAACTACCGTCGTCCTAATCTCATGATTGCACGGCGAGCCTTGAACGGTTGAGTTGATTTATTTTTACACAAGGCTCGAATTAACAAATTTCCACTCCTTGAAATTCATTTAACAGCCCCCATTCTACCTGCCATACCATGGTGGAGTAGCCGCTCCGCCCAGAATTAGATTGAGCAAAGACAGATAATTTGAGGAGCTACTCTCGATGACAGCTGCCCAGAAGGAAACCCGTGGTTTCCAGACAGAAGCCAAACAATTATTGCATTTGATGATTCATTCTCTGTATTCCAACAGAGAAATCTTTCTACGTGAATTGGTATCAAACGCCTCCGATGCTGCCGACAAATTGCGTTTTGCAGCGCTTAAAGATGACAGCCTGTTTGAGGGCGACAGTGAATTAAAAATTCGCGTTGAGTTTGATAAAGACGCGAAAACCGTGACCATTTCCGATAACGGTATCGGTATGTCCCGTGACGAAGTGGTCGAGCATTTAGGCACCATCGCAAAGTCTGGTACGGCGGCGTTTTTACAGAACTTAACCGGTGACGAGAAAAAAGACTCGCACTTGATCGGTCAATTTGGTGTGGGTTTCTACTCCGCGTTTATTGTTGCTGACAAGGTTGAAGTATTTACACGTCGCGCTGGCGCTTCTGCTGAAGAAGGTGTGCATTGGGAGTGTGACGGCGAAGCGGAATACTCGGTAGAAACGGTCGCTAAAGCAGATCGTGGTACCAGCATTGTGCTTCACTTGAAAGACGATCAAACTGAATTCGCTGACGGCTGGCGTTTGCGTTCCATCGTGAAAAAATACTCTGATCATATCTCGATTCCGGTCGTGATGGAGAAAGAGCAGCCTATGCCAGAAGAGGGCGACGACAGCGAACCACCAGCGCCAGAAGACGAAGTTATCAACACGGCAACCGCGCTTTGGACACGTTCACGCAGTGAAGTTACCGACGAAGAATACACCGAATTCTACAAGCACATTTCCCACGACTTTGCCGAACCACTCAAGTGGAGCCACAACCGTGTTGAAGGTAAGCTAGATTACACCAGCCTTTTGTATCTTCCTTCTAAGGCGCCGTTTGATATGTACAACCGCGACGGTTCTCGTGGCGTGAAGTTGTACGTTCAACGTACCTTTATTATGGATGACGCAGAGCAGTTCTTGCCAATGTACCTGCGTTTCGTAAAAGGTGTGGTCGATTCTGCCGATCTATCCCTAAACGTTTCCCGCGAAATTCTTCAAAAAGATCCTAACATTGACGCCATGCGTTCGGCCCTGACCAAGCGTGTATTGGATATGTTGGAAAAAATGGCTAAGAAGGAGCCAGAAGATTACGCGAAATTCTGGGCTGAATTCGGCCAAGTCTTAAAAGAAGGCCCGGCTGAAGACTTCTCTAACAAAGAAAAGATTGCCAAGTTGCTTCGCTTCGCGACGACTCAAACGGATTCAGACGCACAAGACCAATCACTTGTTGATTACGTTGAGCGTATGAAAGAAGGCCAAGACAAGATTTATTACGTTGCCGCTGAGAACTTTAATACGGCTAAAAATAGCCCACACCTAGAAGTTTTCCGCAAAAAAGGCATCGAAGTTCTTATCCTGTCTGATCGTGTTGACGAGTGGTTGATGGGCAACATGATGGACTTCGACGGTAAGCAATTCCAAGACGTAGCAAAAGGTGCGCTCGATCTTGGTGATTTGGATACCGAAGAAGAGAAGAAAGCTCAGGAAGAAAGCGAAAAAGAAATGGCGAGCTTAATTGAGCGAGCCAAAGAAGCGTTGAAAGACGACGTCGCTGACGTTCGTATCACTCATCGTTTGACTGATTCTCCTGCGTGTTTAGCTGTGGGCGAGCATGACATGGGTGCGCAGATGCGTCGCCTGATGGAGCAAGCCGGTCAGGCGTTGCCAGAATCTAAGCCTAATCTGGAATTAAACCCAGACCATCCTTTGGTTAAAAAGCTCGATATGGAGCCAGATGAGGATCGCTTTGGCGAATTAATTAAGATTTTATTCGATCAAGCGAATCTCGCCGAAGGCGGAACCTTAGCTGATCCAGCAACTTATGTTCAAAGGCTGAATAAACTGTTGTTGGAATTATCCAACTAAGCAAAAAAGCCAAGCATTTGCTTGGCTTTTTTATTGGCTTGTCCTATAAAAGTGGCTCAAAACAATAATTCAAGGATTACCATGCCTGGTTCTAAAAAGATCGTGGTGCTTGGGGGAGGGAGTTTTGGTACGGCAATCGCAAACTTCACTGCGTCCAACGGTCACGATGTTTACCAATGGATGCGCAATGAAGAACAAGCGCTCAATACGCAAAAAAGTCGAGAAAACGCTCGATACCTTCCGGGTTTTACTCTGAACGAAAATTTACAGGTTACCTCCGACCTTGGCTTGGCCCTGACTGGCGCCGAGTTGGTTTTTGTCTCTATTCCCAGTAAATCATTTCGCTCGGTGGTTCAGCAAATCAAACCGCTGCTAGAGCCCAATGCTGGCGTTATCAGTACCGCGAAAGGTATTGAACCACAAGGCTTCACGCTTATGAGCCAGATTTTGGAAGAGGAATTGAAAGGGCACCCGATTGCCGTGTTAAGCGGTCCGAACTTTGCCAAGGAAATTCTTCAAAATCAGCAAACAGGTACGGTGATTGCGAGTGAAAATGACGCATTAGTAACTTCTGTACAAGAAGTGCTTAGCTCGCCGACTTTCCGGGTTTACGGAAATCACGACCGATACGGCGTTGAACTTGGCGGTGCGCTTAAAAATATTTACGCCATTGTCTGCGGAATGGCTGAAGCGATGGGCACAGGTAAAAATACTCAGGCAATGCTATTGACCCGTAGTCTCGCGGAAATGAGCCGCTTTGCCGTTGAGCTGGGTGCGAATCCGCTGACATTCTTGGGGCTCTCTGGCGTTGGTGATTTAATCTTAACGTGCACATCTGACCTGAGTCGCAACTATCGTGTTGGATTTTCGATAGGCTTAGGCAAAGGGCTCGACCAAGCCATTGAAGAAATTGGTCAGGTTGCCGAAGGGGTTAATACCGTAAAACTCGTTAAGCAAAAAGCCGATGAACTGGCAGTGTATATGCCACTGGTTTCCGGTTTACACGCAGTGCTTTTCGAGGGGTTACCGGTTGCAGAAGTTGCCAAAAAGCTGATGCAGGGCGAGCAAAATCACGACGTGGAGTTCACGGTTAAACACTATGACCACTAAACATTATTCGATATTTAATGAAGCGCTCTGGATTCGAGTCATCTTCATGGTGATCACCGCTTTGGTGGTTTATGTGAGTGTATTCATCTGTTGGCTGATAATACTCGTACAAATACTGATAACCGCGGTATCTGGTCAAGCGAACGAAAACCTTAAGACATTTGGCGCTGCTTTGTCCCAGGTAATTGCGACGGGTTTTCGCTTTTTGTGTTTCCAATCGGAAGAAAAGCCTTTTCCTTTTTCTGATTGGCCGCAGCCTAAAGCGGATAATAGCCACGATTAACACGTTGCTTGCGTTAACTTTGCCAAGTTGGGCGTACCGCATACTTAGTTTTAATGATTGGGAGTATTGCAATGAAACTCTTTTTATTGCGACATGGCCAAGCCGAAGACTATTGTGAAAATGACGCCGGTCGAAAGCTGACCGCCAGAGGGATTGCCGAAACGGAATCCATCATTAATCGCAAGCTGCCCGAATTGAGTGATGCAACATCCATTTGGGCAAGCCCCTACGTTCGGGCGCAACAAACGGCGGAGATTGTTAAACGCTGTGTCCCCGATTTATCCATTGATACCACCGATTTATTGGTGCCCGATGCCAACCCCCAGCGATTAGCGAAAGCACTAGAGACTTGCGGGGTCGATTCATTGATTTTGGTGACGCACCAACCATTGGTGGGTACTTTCTTGGATTGGCTGGCGGGCCTTGAAACCGGGCGCTACCGCATGGGAACCAGTGCTTTGGCGTTGATTCAAGCGGAGTTTATTGCCGGAGATTGCGGCGAGTTAGAATGGGTCGTGCAACCTTAGCTCGACCAACTGTATAACTGATCATGAAGGGCATGCAGCAGTTGAGAATCGCGCGACGGTAATAGCCACTAATATTAGTTAACGGAATGCTAGTTATCGACTGAAATTAATCACTGGAGAATAAATAGATAAAAGAACAGCAGAGAGTTTGCTCTGTCTGAAAGGGGAGTTTCTGTTGGAATTGGCTCGTCAGCATTCCAAAGAATACATTTGTTTTGGCAGCAAAAGTGCTGATGGGTGCCAAATAAGAGCGCCAAATAAGGACACCAAATCCGGCCTACATTATTGCAATAAAATCTGTTTAAAAATAAAAACAGTAAAATAAAATGATCAAAAGAATTATCAGGTCCATGCAACTGGCAAGTTGCATGGACCTCTTGAATTTTGACCAGCTTCCCTTGACCTTACCTGGTCTATGTCAGTTATTCCCTTATGCTTCCTGCGCGTTTCCTTGAACCAATATCCCTTGCCTAAAGCCCTTCCTGAGCCCGTAATCCTTTCTATTAGTCCCTTCCATTATTCAACAAGATTTCCGTATCTAACCTAAAAACACATTCTTCCTGAATGTAAAGTTCCGTTTCTTTCCTTGTTAAATCTTTCCCTTTCAAGCTTCCTGCCTGCGTCCTTGAATCCTTATGCTTCCTGCGACACCTCCTTGATGATTGGCACAATTTGAAAATCCTATTCAAAATCCCTGTGCTGGTTCCTGTTTCACTCAAATCCGTGAGCGTGTAATTCCGTTTACCTTTTTCCTTAATTACAGCTTCCTTCCTTGATTACAGCTCCTATCCTTAGTGCTGTTACTGTCCTTAGTAATGTCCCAATCCTTGGTCTCTTCCGTGAATTCCTTTGTTGTACAGCTGATTCATTCAGCTATCCAGTGAGTCCTATTTATGAAGTATCATCCTTTGATACTTGTGCTCAAAAACCAGAAGAAATTCAGCTTAATCTACTAGTGTGTCCAAATCCTATGGTATCTCACTATATTTCTGTAATTATCTCTGTCTTGTTTGACTGGAATATTACAGCTGCTTTTTATTTCTGTTTTCAAGCTATGGATCTATTGTGCTCCTCAACCGGGGTGGCGTATGTAGGACAAATACAAAAGTTTTGTAGGATATGTCGCACAAGATGAAGCTAAATTCCACTTTGTTCTTTTTAAAACTGTGGCTATGCCATACAAATATATAAGCTTAATATCCTGAAAAGTATTGAAAAAATGGGTGTTGAATACAAATAAACCGGTTAAGTTTATGTTTTAATACTTGAGCCTACACAGATTCGAGCAAAGACAGTTTGTGAGAATTTGTTAGGTGCATGAGGTAAAATGGCCAAAATTGTCATAGTACTCACTTCAGTTTTTCGTATAAATTTCTTTTAGAAAAATAGGTCTTGTGCGAATTTTTTCATTCTGCAGGCCAACATTGCAGTGATACCTCTTTCTATTCCCCGATGCAGTCATTTTATGTTCCGTAAATTTGAAGGGTTTGTAGACCCGTTTCCTCCCGAGCACACTCAACAGCCGCCCAAAGGACTGTTTGCCTTTTGCCGTCACTACACGCGGGGTATCGAGAAAATCTTGATCATCATGGCGTTATTGACGGGGTTACTCGCCGTTGGTGAGGCTTTTTTGTTCGGCATTTTGGGGCAATTGGTTGATTGGCTGGTAGAAAGTGATCGATCGACCTTTTTGCAAGAGCAATGGCCGCAGTTACTGGTGATGAGCTTGTTCATATTAGTGGGCATGCCAATCATTGTGGTGCTTCATTCAATGGTTGTTCACCAGTCGCTGCTGGGTAATTACCCTATGGCAGTCCGCTGGCGAGCGCACCGTTATCTACTGAACCAAAGCTTTGGTTTTTTTCAGGATGAATTCAGCGGTCGAATTGCCACCAAGGTGATGCAAACCTCCCTTGCTGTGCGCGAGTCGGTGATGAAATTACTCGATGTTATTTTATTTGCCTGCGTGTATATGGCGACCGGATTGGTGTTGTTGGCTGGTGCCGACGTGCGTGTTGCTCTGCCGTTGGTGGTGTGGTTACTGGGTTACATCGCAGTACTGAGATACTTTGTGCCGAAGCTAAAACAAATATCGGAGTTGCAAGCCGATGCCAGATCGTTGATGACTGGACGCGTGGTCGATAGCTACACCAATATTTTAACGGTGAAATTATTTTCGCACTCCAATCGCGAAGCCAGCTATGTGCGCGAAGGCATGGAGGGCTTTTTGGAAACTGTCCATCCACAGATGCGATTAGTGACTTGGCTGAACCTTTCCGTTTGGGTCATCAACATGTTATTGGTCTTTAGTGTGGGGGCTTTGAGCATTTGGTTGTGGATGTTAGATGCCATTAGCACAGGCGCCATTGCTATTGCCATGAGCTTAGCAATTCGTCTTACGGGAATGTCGCATTGGATTATGTGGGAAGTGAGCAGCTTGTTTGAAAATATGGGCACAGTCACCGATGGCATGAACACATTATCGAAACCGCATGACGTGGTAGATGCAGACAACGCCCAACCACTGACTGTTGAGCAAGGAAAAATTGCTTTTAATGCCGTGGGTTTTTCCTATGAAAGCGATAAGCCCAATGCACCTGCGGTATTTGAAAACCTGGGCATTGAAATTTCTGCCGGTGAAAAAGTCGGTATTGTCGGCCGCTCGGGTTCGGGTAAGTCTACGTTCGTAAACTTATTGCTGCGTTTTTACGATATCCAAAAAGGCGACATTCGAATCGACGGCCAAAATATCGCGTACGTTCAGCAAGAAAGTCTCCGTGAACATATTGGTATCGTTACGCAAGATACGTCGTTACTGCATCGGTCCGTGCGTGAGAACATCAAATTCGGGCGTCCCTTTGCCAGCGACGAAGAAATGATTTTGGCGGCAAAGCAAGCCGAAGCACACGATTTTATTTTAACGCTTTCTGACTCCCAGGGCCGAACCGGTTACGATGCTCACGTGGGTGAGCGGGGTGTAAAACTCTCCGGTGGGCAAAGACAGCGAATCGCGATAGCGCGCGTGATGTTAAAAGATGCGCCGATCTTAGTCTTGGATGAAGCTACCTCGGCGTTGGATTCCGAAGTAGAAGTGAGTATCCAAAAAAGTCTCGATCAATTAATGCAAGGCAAAACAGTGATTGCCATAGCGCACAGACTTTCAACCATTGCGGCAATGGATCGGTTGTTGGTGTTTGATCAAGGAAAAATTGTTGAGCAGGGCAATCACGATCAGCTAGTACAACAAAACGGATTGTACGCTCAGTTGTGGCGGCATCAGTCAGGTGGCTTTCTTACCGATTATTAATGAGTGATTAAATAATAAGAGAAATTTATAAGCCTGATAGCTTCGTTGCCTTTTAGCTTTTTATATATTTTCTTCGCTCAACAAAAAACCCGGCAATGCCGGGTTTTTTTAACTTCTTTGTACAGCTTTTAATTAGTATTTCAAAGCGATACGGAAGTCGATGCTGTCGATGTCGTCGCCGTCATCGAACTCATCTTGAGACCATTCAGCTGATAGTACAGTGAATTTGTTGTACAAGTAGTCAACACCGAAACGGAAAGTTTCGAATTCAACTTCATCAGCTTCGGAGTAGTCTGCGTAGAAGCTTAGCTTGTCGTTTGCTTTAACAGAAGCTTCAACGATCAAGTAAGTTTCGTCATCATCAAGAGCGATACCGCCAGCTTCGATGATTGCTTCGTCGATTTGTTGGAATTCAGCAGAGATGTCGAATACATCGTTAGTCCAACCCAAACCAACAGTAGTGATAGACTCACCGTCGTTTTCTGGATCAACGAAGATAGACTCTGCACCGATTACACCGTACAAACCAGTACCAGCGATGTTAGTACCGCGAAGTTGTAGGAATAGGTTGTCAGAAACAGAAGAACCGTCGTCGTCGAAGTCAGCGAAAGTTACGTCGTCGTAAGTGCTGTTTAGATCGAAAACACCACCGCGTAGAGTGAACTCACCGAAATCAACCCAAGAGATGATCGCAGGACCCGCTTGGTTAGAAGTAGCGAACAAACCGCCAGCACCGTATTCGATAGAAGCTTGGATGCTGTGGTCACCTGGGTAACCTTCTGGCTTCAAGCCGAACAATAGTGGCTGTGCACCAACAGAGAAGCTAACTGCAGAATCGCCAACGTTGTTAAGAACGATGAATGCATCTTTAACGTCAACATTACCGTCAGCGTCTTCGTCGCCGTCAGTAAGGATTTCAGTACCGAATACCAAAACACCAGTTACGTTTTTGTAAGTAGATTGAGCAGCCAAAGCAGCTTTGGTAACGCCTAAACGGTCTTCACCTTGCTCTTCAGAGTAACGGTCACCGTCACCGTAGTCAGCGCGGATGAAACCGCCAACTTTAACTTCTACAGTGTCGTCCGCAGCGAAGCTTGCTACTGGCGCTAAAGTGGAAGCAATGATTACTGCACTGGATAATTGTTTCTTGCTAATCCACATAAAGTATTCCTCCAATGAAAAGGGATTGATATTTTATTAAGTAAATCTGTAACGCAAACAGAGATTGATTTTTATGTAAGTTAAAAATCAGGGCATGCCACAAATTAATTGGTTGCTTTATAAACCAATCTCTGGGTTCCCTTTAAAAGTCTTTTAAGTGGAAAACACTTAAAGGAAGGCTAGTAATAATTATGATGTACTTTTGGGGGCCGGATTATAGCAATAATGTGCGTAAAGACTACTGTGTGTACTCCGACTATAATCCCCTCAAATTCGATTGTGTGAAATATATCACATAATCGAAATATTGTGTTCCAGCCTCAAAAAATAATTAATATTTTTTGCCTCTGATTTTTTATTTTCTACACCACTGATTTATTCACGGCTCTTAACGGTGTGTTTATAAAACAGTCAGCTTTATTATTTAGACAGCAATGTGAATAATTCATGAACGCGTCTAAATTTCAACCTCAAGCATAATCAATTGATTGTTCGGTCGTCAGAATTAAAATCAAAGACTCTCGAATGATTTTGCCTTTATTACGGATTAACCGAAATAGTGGCAAAGTTCGCAATTGCAACCCAAACCGGAAAATAAAATGATACCTTCCAAGAAAAAATCTTGTTAGTGAAAATATTTCGCATTAAAGCATTTCTATTTGCTTTTAATAACGTTGCATCACATACAGTGTGTTTATGTGATAAACATTTATTAATTGTCTCACCCAACCATTAACAATAAATGAACATGAATTAATTAATGGTTTTTCAATTTACAAAAATAGAAAAATAGCGCGGAGCCGATGGCAAGTCAGTTTCAATTCATAAAAGAGCTTATTTCCCTGATTTAAAAGGGCTCATCGTATTGTGTGATGTCATTTTTGTGATACTACAACATTTTCATTGTTCAAAATTTTCGAACCTGTTCGTTAATTGCAACCGGTTAATCCGAGGTTCTTTACGTTGTGATGTGTCAATTCACAACCTTTGTATGACGATGTTTTTTCCGTATACGTTTACCCATTCAGAAAATTGTTGAAATTTTAATGCATGAAAAAGTTGTAGTTTTCTAAATCGATAGGCCGTATTGGTTTTTGTGCATTGTTTTATAAACAAGCTGTGTGCCAAATTGAGAAATGGGAAGTGCGCAGCGGCGAGGTTGGACTTTCCTACGAAAGTAGAATACTTATCGTAGGAAAGTAATTTTAGGACGATAACCAGTAATCGGTTTAATGCTATAGATTGGCTTCTGCGTATTCTGCAAGAGCGGATCTAGGGACGCCTTGTAATTGTATGCTGCCGCCAAAAATAAAGTTCTTAAAGCGTTCGTTAAGGTAAGTTAGGCCGGAACTTGTAGCATTCAAATAAGGGGTGTCAATTTGGGCCAGGTTACCCAAACAAATCACCTTAGAACCGTTACCAGCGCGAGTAATAATCGTTTTTATTTGGTGAGGGGTTAAATTCTGACTTTCGTCAATAATGATTAAACTGTGTTGAAAGCTGCGTCCGCGAATATAATTTAATGATTTAAAGTGTAAAGGAACTTTGTTTAAAACATAGTCAACACTGCCATCACAGTCTTCGTCTTCACAGTGCAGAGCTTCTAAATTATCGGTGATAGCGCCAAGCCAAGGCTCCATTTTCTCAGCCTCAGTACCGGGTAGGAAGCCAATGTCTTCGTCTAAGCCTTGAATACTGCGTGTAGCGATAATTCTGCGATAGGCTTTCGTTGCCATGGTCATTTCAATGGCAGCAGCGAGTGCCAAAATGGTTTTACCAGAACCTGCCGCGCCGGTGAGATTCACCAAATGCACTTCTGGATCCAGCAGTAGGTTTAAAGCACAGGCTTGATAAACATCTCGAGGCACCAAGCCCCAGGCTTCTGTCTCCAGTAAGCGTCGCTTGTCTAGGTGCAACACCGTTATTTCATCGTCGTTGACTTCAGTAACACGGCCAACGAAACCGAGTTCGTCTAAAATAAACTGGTTTGGATAAATGTCGTCAATGGGATCTTCTTTTGGCAGGCGATGCAAGGTTCTTCCCATTTCCTGCACGGTTTCTACTTTTTCGATTAAATCCCAAAAATTCCCAGAAAATTCGATAAACCCTTGATGCAGATGATCGATATCTGAGATGGATTGATCGTTGTGATAATCCTCAGCTTCAATACCACAACCGCGCGCTTTAAGACGCATGTTAATGTCTTTGGTAATTAATACGACTCGCTGTTCAGCAAATTCATGTTTTAACGAGTGAATGTCATTAAGGATTTTATTGTCGTTGAGATGTGTGGGTAAGAGCGAGACATTTTCTGGGCTTTTTGGCATTAAGATTGATAGCAAGCCTTCGTTGTCGCCGGTTTCTGCTCTTGGAATTGGAATGCCTGCCTCCACGGCTTCTGGATCGGCACCACCCAATATTTTATCGATTTCACGTATCGCTTGTCGGCAATCTGCGCCGATTGCGTTTTTACCATTTTTAAGTTTGTCGAGTTCCTCAAGTACGGTGATTGGAATGATAATGTGGTGTTCTTCAAACTTTAATAAAGCTGTGGGGTCGTGGATAAGGACGTTCGTATCTAAAACGTATCGAGTGGGTTGAGGGGTGTGGTTTGTTATGGCGATGTGCGCTTGACCCATAAGCAACGATTCCTCTTGCATGAGATAAAAAGCCTTGTCGCAAAGTATTTAAATACAATATTTAACATAATTAAATGCTGTGAAATATTGTTTTAAAGCACTCTCTTATAGACTTTTATAACACTGAAATTTCTAAACTGCCAGTGTTTAGACCGATAAAAAGCAGAAAAATTGTGGGGGTGATTTGGAGGGGATCTTACAATATGGCACTGTTTTTAGGTTAAATCTACTGGTTTTTTAATGAATCAAAAAAATTAACAATGCGAATTATTTTTTATCTTGAAATTCAAGGAGTTAATAATTTTATTCAGCAAATGAATTAAAACTTAACAAAACTGAAACTTAGGCGATTTGCTATAAATAGTGCAATGGTAATAATGTAAAAAACTATTACCGCGTTATTACACGGTTTAGTTGCATGCAAATGTGTGAACGTGTTATTGGTTTTTGAATTTTTATTACAGGGTTGTTTCTGTAATTCAAAAATTTGATATAAGCACCGTTGTTTAAACACGGTACTTAGAAGTCTAATTATTTAGTTGTCAAGTTTTACTGCCGTAAATGCCTTTTAGTAAAGGCTGTTTATAACGAAATTTATTGTTTTAATTTTGGTGGATTAACGAATTTTCGTTAATCCACCGTGGTAAAAATTAATCAGAGGTTGCTTAAACCTTAATGGTACCGAAGTGAAGTTGCCTTACCGTGAAAAACTCGGTAAGCAAAAATGGTGTACATTAAGATAATTGGAATTACCACAACCGCGCCGTAGAAAATAACCTTTAAGGTTTCAACGTCGCTGGCGGCTTCCCATACAGTCAGTTCGTTGGGAATAATGTACGGGAAAAAGCTAAATGCTAAACCAATAAAACACAACGTAAATATAACCACCACCAGTAAAAATGGTCCGTAGCAATATCGGTCGTTGGGTTTTGGCAAGCGACGTAAAAGCAGGTCGTTCCACACGAATGCTAAAAAGCACACTGTCGGAATTAATAATACGAACATAACTAACGGCATTGCAAACCAACGGGAGTAAACTTCACTGTTAATCATCGGGTTAACAATCGATACAGCAATAACGCCAATCAACGCTAAACGTCCGCACCAAAGCGCCCACCGAATGGATTTACTTTGAAGCTCATCTTCGGTTTTCATAATTAACCAGGCTGCTCCGAGGTAACTGTACGCAACAGTAACCCCAAACGCGCTGAGTAAACAAAATGCGATGCTGGCCGGAGTATAACTAAAGCCCATCACGAATTGGCCGAGCATAAATCCTTGCGCCAACGTGGTTAGCAGTGATCCTAATTTAAATAACCAATCCCAAGTGTGTTTAAAGTCGACGGCGGCCTTTGCCCGAAAATCGAAAGAAACGCCGCGTACAATCAGACCAACCAGTAAAATAAATACTGGAATATATAAGTGATAAAACGCAAGCGAGTGTGCCGCAGGGAAAGCTATTAACATTAATCCCACGGCCAGTACTAACCAGGTTTCGTTTGCATCCCAAAATGGACCGATAGAAGCGATCATAATATCGCGATCATTTTCTTGATCGGCCCCCATGGGTAACAATATTCCCACACCTAAATCGTAGCCATCTAATATCGCGTAGATTAAAACCGACAGACCCATCAAGCCGATGAAAATAATAGGTAATGTTTCTTCATTAATCATCGTTACGCTCCCTGAGGTTCTGTTGCATGTTTGTTGGGTGTCGCGTTATTAGCGAGAGTATTACCGGTGGGAGAAAGCTCTTTAGTTTCGAACTCTTCTACCGTGATGGATTTTCTCGCCATGACTCGTAGGGTATGTATATAGGCCCACAGCAATCCTGCGTACACGCACAGATAGGTAATAAACGACGCAAGCACGTTGCCAGTTGGTTGCGTGGTAACGGCATCAGCGGTTGCTAATACGCCGGTTACTAACCATGGTTGACGACCAATTTCTGTCACGTACCAACCTGCCAATACTGCAACCCAGCCAGAGAACGTCAGTATTTCCAGTGTGCGTAATTGCCAGTGTACTAACGATTTATTTTTGTAGGTTAGGTAAGAAAAATACCAAGCCACAATAATCATGACTACGCCGATACCCACCATAACCCGGAAGCTAAAAAATACCGCTTTTACGGGCGGGTGATCTCCCTCAAAATCGTTTAAGCCCTTAATTTCGCCGTCCATTTCGTGCGTTAAAATAAGGCTCGCTAATTTTGGAATGCCAATTTCAAAATGGTTTTCTCTGGATTCTTCGTCAGGAATGGCAAATAAAAGTAAGGGCGCGCCTTCTTGCGTTTCCCAAACACCTTCCATCGCCGCGACTTTTTGCGGTTGATGCTCCAAAGTATTTAAGCCGTGTAAATCACCGACAAACGCCTGCAATGGTGCCAATACAGCCGCCATGTATAGCGCGGTTTTTAGAGCGACTTTAGGCGCAAGTTTTGTGTCGCCTTTTCGCAATCGATAAGCCGATATTCCCGCAATAAAAAATGCCGTTGTTAAACCCGAGGCAATTAACATGTGTGCAAGTCGGTAGGGGAATGACGGATTAAAAATAACATCCCACCAACTGGTCACATACGCAACGCCGTCGCGCATTTCGAAACCGGCGGGCGTTTGCATCCAACTGTCTAGCGCTAAAATCCAAAAGGCGGAAAACGACGTGCCTATCGCGACCATTAGCGTAGAAAAGGTATGTACACGGCTCGAAACCCGATTGATTCCAAAGAGCATAACGCCTAAAAATGTTGCCTCTAAGAAAAATGCCGTTAATACCTCGTAACCTAATAATGGCCCGGCAATATTTCCGACGGTTTCCATATAACCCGGCCAGTTAGTACCGAATTGAAACGACATAGTAATACCGCTAACAACGCCCATGGCAAAAGACAACGCAAAAACTTTTACCCAAAAGCGATAAATCCTCATCCACACCGGATTTTGTGTACGATCATGTTTTACTTTGAAATACAAAAGAACCCAACATAACGCAATGTTAATAGTTGGAAATAAAATGTGGAAACTTATATTCGCTGCAAATTGCATTCGAGACAGCATTAATGTATCGAGCATGCGAATTCCTCCAGTATGAAGCTAAAATTGTTTTTAAATATGGTTTAAATAATAATTTTTTACAGGCGTAGACGCGCATTGAGCTTTGCACTACGCATTAATGCTCAGAGAGTTGCAGTTAAGCTGTTTTGGCTAAACTAAATTCACATTAATATTAAGGTATTGAAATCTATTGCGGATATCTCAAGCAGAAAATCATTTTATTGGTATTAATAGAGCATTAAACCACTTAAAAATTTACTTATTGATTATTGTTTTTAGAATGATTCATAAAAACGAAAATCAATGTTTCGTATTGTTGATGCTCTTTATTGCAAAAAGCACCGCTTTTTAAGTGAGAATGTTAGTTGTGTCTCTATTTTTTGTATGAGAGTTTTTATAAGAAAATTATTTGGCTATACGGATAAACGTTGATGAAATTTTTCTTTATAAATAAAGGAGTGTTTATCAAAAACGAATATCAACTAAAAATATAAAAACTATGGCCAAATTTTGACGTCAAATATTGTATTAAAATAACATGCAGTTAATGCGATTAGCGATTAATGCTATTTAATTTATTTATCGCTAGTGCCTAACACTTTGCCTTTTAATTCCAGCAACTTAGACACGCCAGAACCTAATTTCATTAAGCTTTCTAATTGCGCCGGGCTTAGGCTGCTTAATTGATCGGTCCATTGAACAACAAATTCTAATAAATTATGAATTTCCTCCATGCGATGGTAGGCGTATTCATCAATGTTGTTGTCGGTTTGATCTAATAAATTAGAACGCAATAAAGATAACGTTGGGTCTATCTCGCGTTTTTGCCGCTCTTCCATTACCGTGCGGGCCATTAACCAAACCGAGCCAATGGCGGTGAAGTAATCTTTTCGATCACCCGGCTTATGCTGCAACTTTACCAATCGCCACGATTGAAGCTCTTTTAGCCCCATGCTGACGTTGCCACGGCTAATTTCTAAAACTTCTGCAATTTGATCCGCGTTTAACGCTTCTTCATGGATAACAAGCAGCGCCATCATTTGCCCAACGGTACGGTTAAAGCCCCAGCGGCTGCCCATTTCGCCGAAATGCATGATGAATGCGCGTGTTTGTTCTGTTAACGTCATATTGCAGTTTTCAATTTTCAGAAATTTCTGAAAGTATTAAATGAAAGTTGATAAAGGTCAAGTGTTTTTTGGGATCTGTTAATACTTATTAAACCACCTCTGCCGGAGAGAATTTTTTCGTCAACACGGCAGAGGTAGCAAAGCTTGGTTATTCCAAGTGAGCGACCGATAACACCGTTGACGGAAAAATTACCCCGGCCCGAAGGGTTGCTCCTGAAAAAGCCCTGCTCTTTGTTGCTCGTTACTGATTTAGAATGACTAAATTATGTGCCTCGCGCCTCAATCAGGGCCTTTTCAGGAACAACAGAATGGCTTAGTGAGTGTTAACAGGTCACAGCCTATATTAGCAAAAAAAGAAATATATTTTGTGTGGAAATTACCAATAAGAGTGGCTTAAGAAAAAGTGACTGTAAATTCAAAATGTTACAGAAGCCCGACAAGGAGGGAAATTGTCGTTTTTAGAATAAACCTCCCAAAATGGGATGTTTTTATTGAGAGTGAATCGCGTTAAAAGCAAAAATCAATTTCTGGCCCTGGTTGCTGAAGTTCTGCCTTAATAATTTCCAGTGCCTTCTCTAAATCCGATCGGTTGGTGTCGCCTCCCAAACAGAATCGAACTGCTTGCGGTGGCACAAAGTTTCCAGCGGCAAAAGCCGTTGATGGTTTTACTAATACATTTTGCGCCGCGAGTGATTGGCAAAATTCCTGTGCGTTTCGGCTCTCTGGCAATTTAAGCCAAACATTATAAGAATGCTCCGCAGAATTATAATGGTACTGATCCAAATATTGAGCCACCAACTGTTGGCGTTTCTTCATGGTTCGTTGCTGCGTTTGAATAATCGATAACGCCAAACCTTTCTCAATCCATCGCGACGTGATTTCTGCCATCATCGGCGCGGCCATCCAGCAACTGGCTTTTAACGCGTGACGAATAGGGCGATCAATACTCGGCGGCGGTAAAATGTACCCAATGCGCAAACCGCCGGTCAGTGCCTTCGAGGTGCTGGTAATGTAAACCGTAATGTCTGGGTGACGATTGGCAAACGTCGGAATGGTTTTATTTTGCAGGCAGCCCTGAACGTCATCTTCAATCACCCAAATTTGATGTTCCCGCAGAATTTCAGCAATTTCGTCAATGCGTTGTTCAGTCATAACTTCGCACGTCGGATTATTAATGCGTGTATTAACGTAAAAAACTCTTGGTTTAAACCGCGAGCACGCTAAACGCAGCGCTTTGGGTGATATACCTTCGCTGTCCCATTCAATACCAATGTGACGCAATCCTAATTGCTGCGTTACCACCGAAAACCCAGGGTAAGTTAACCCGCAAGAAATCACCGTATCTCCCGACTGGCACAACGCCGCCGTTGCCGTGTGAAAACCGTGTTGGCCGCCATTGGTAATAATAATTCGGTCGGTATTGCCGGAATAAACTCCCGTCATTTCAAGCCATTTAATACCGGCTTCGCGGTGACGCAAAATGCCGCCTGGGGTTTGGTAATCCAAAATTTCTCTCAGTAATTTTGCATCACTGCTGAGTTCTTTCAGTTCTTCGGCCAGTAATTCCGTTTGATTCAAAACTAAAGCGAAACTGAAACTCAAATCGATAACATCTTTACTTGGGTGATTGATTTCAAAATCGCCCATTTTTGATTGTGCCCTAACAAATGTACCGCTGCCGACCCGAGATTCAATCAGACGCTTCCGTTCAGCCTCCGCGTAGGCTCGGGTAACCGTGCCTACGGTAACCGAGAGTGTGTCGGCGAGCCGTCGATGAGTAGGCAATTTGTCACCCGCTTTTAATTCGCCACTGACAATCGCGTCGTCAATGGCCGTAGCCAAGGCTTTGTATTTAGGAAGATCGTATTGACTGATATCGGGGTTCCAAATTGTCATGGTGACAAAAATCCAATTGACCTATAGAAATTAAAAGTTAAACTCATCATTACACGCCGAAAACAGCGCTAATTACCCCCTATAGTAGAGTTTTTTTGTACCACTTGCCAGTGGGGGTAGCGCTCGCTTGTTATTCGGTGTTTGTATTCACTGTCATCTTAATTGTATGCATACAATTCTTGAAGGAGATTATTATGAAACTGCCAATTTACCAAGTCGATTCATTTGCTCATCGTGTGTTTTCTGGGAATCCGGCGGCGGTGGTCATTAGCCGTGACGCTCTTTCAGATTCCATGTGCATGCAAATTGCCGCCGAAAACAACGTATCGGAAACCTCATTTATATGGCCTGCCGAAGACGGCTATCACTTGCGTTGGTTTACGCCAACAACCGAAGTGGACTTGTGTGGCCACGGCACTTTAGCAGCCGCTCACGTTTTATTTTCTGAAAATAGTATTGATGCCGATTCTGTTCAGTTTTCTACTGCCAGTGGAGCGCTAACCGTGCAGCGTATCGGCGATGAATACCAAATGAATTTTCCAACGTATCAACCGCAGCCCACAGAAATTGCCGATAATATTCGCGAACGCTTAGGATTCGAACCTAAAGATTTATTGCGTTCATCCGATTTTATTGTTGTGGTAACCACAGAGCAAAACGTTCGAGAATTTTCAGACAGCTTTTACGACATTAGTGGTGATCACGGTGTGATTCTAACGGCGGAAGCCACAGACACCGACGGCCTCGATATTATTTCGCGCTATTTTGGATTTAAAGAAATTGGTATAGAAGAAGATCCCGTGACCGGTTCTGCACACTGTGCCATCGTTCAATACTGGTGTAATAAACTCGATAAAGAAATACTGGATGCCTTTCAAGCCTCTCCACGCGGTGGGTATTTAACGTGTGAGCGTGTGGGCGATCGCGTATTGCTCAAAGGAAAAGCCATCACCTATTTAAAAGGTGAATGTTATTTAGAAAGCGAGGGCGATAGCGGTGATTGATCCAAGTTTTAGTACAACCTACGCTGGTTTATCCATCGGTTATTTTTCGTCGTTAGTAACTTATGTAGTTTCCGTTAACATCACCCCAGGCCCCAACAATATTATGGTGACTGCCTCGGGTATGAATTACGGTTACGTAAAAACCGTACCGCACATTTTAGGGATTGCATTTGGCTGTTTGATTTTATTCAGTTTAGTCGCTTTGGGCTTGGGTAATATTTTCTTAGCTTATCCGCTGTTGCACACAGGTTTAAAAATTATCGGCTCACTGTATTTGTTGTGGTTAGCCTATAAAATATTTACTTCAGGCGGTGTTGATGTAGAGGGAGAAACCAGTAAGCCGACAACATTTCTTCAAGCGTTAACATTTCAGTTTGTAAATCCAAAAGCCTGGGTTATGTCAATTACAGCGGTTTCTGCATTCAGCTTAAAAGGTGATGCACTGTGGTTGAGTTTAATTGTTGTAGTAATGACTCAATTTTTATTGGTATTTCCATGCTCGTCTACTTGGGCATTGCTGGGTAGCCAAATCAAAAAAATAATGCGATCGCCAAAAGCAGCCAAAATGTTTAATCGAGTATTGGGCGTGCTTACCGCATCCTGCGTTATCTTTATTGTTAACTAATTTCTTATTGTTAACCAACCTCTGTATTAATTCCGATTCGTTTTCTCAGCGAATCGGGATTCCTTTCAAATATTACCCATTAGCAAATTCTAGTGAATCGTCAATAAACTGGAGTAGGAGCCTCTGATTAACCTCAAGATCACTCAGGCCAATCAGTTTTTTTCTGATCAAGGCGTGCTTTTGAAGGTCTAACAGGTTAAATCGAAAAAGCACAACCTTTTCCTAAATAAAAGGAGCAGGAAAAAACTGGCAGGCCCCGCCGGGCGTGGTCTCAAGCGCGCATTTGCGGCGTTGCCGTTTTTATTAAGGCCCCACTATCTGTTATAGAAAGGGCCATTAATTACAAACGGCGCCTTGCAACTGCACGCTTGAGATCACGCTGAGTAATGTTGAGGTTAATCAGAGGCTCCTATGAAATATCTACTGTTCCTGTGTGAACTGTTGCTTGATCCTAGAATTGAGTGTATTGATGTCATCAAGAAACGATCAGTTCGCCAAATACCATTGAATTGAAGACTATTGGGTAAAAATGCCATGTACATCTTACTTGCATTGATTACAGCGATAACCGGTTTACTTTGGATATTGTTTCGGCTGCACAGAGCCGGTGTGGATCTTAATTCGTTAAATCCATTCGTTTGGTATCGCAAATACAAATGGCAACAACAATACGGTTCCAACCCATTACACCAATTAGAAACCCCGCTTGAAGCCGTGGGTGTTATTCTGGTGCTGACCGCTAAAAGTCAAAGCGATTTAACCCGCGAAGCCAAACAAGAACTTATTCAATTGTTTGTTAAGCAGCTTCATGTGCCGCAATCGCAAGCTGATGAGTTTTATCACGGTTGCGCTTATTTAACCCGAGACGTAACCACGGCCGAATTAGAAATTCCGTCGATTCTTAAACCCAACAAAGCAAACTTCACCTTGGCACAAGTTGATTCTTTACTTCAATTGATGGAATCCGCCGCCAAAATGGACGGTGAACCTAGCGAACATCAATTACAGATTATTGATGCCGTAAAAAAAGAGTTTAATCGCTGAGTATTGCCAATAATAAATACAATCTGTTTATGCGCAAAAAATTTGTGTGGTTTTATTCAGTAATTTGAGTTTTTAATTGTTTAAAACTAACGCCATTGCTTGCGTGATTATTCTGTTAATTTATACAGTTTTTTAGTGAGTAATGGGTGCTTGTTTTACTGCAATAAAATTAGTTTTTTACAGTGATTTTTACGTGTAATTAAGTATTAACAAGTCGCTAGTTCTAGGTGCGGGAACACACGGAAGCAGCTAACCACAATCGATATTCGAGATATTAATCACGGCTAAACGTAATGGTACGCCAGAGCGCCGCTTGACCCAGGAAAAACTTTCCAAAATCTGCAAGCTCAAGGTTCGAAAGAGCTTTTACCCCTACATACCCGGCGATGCCTACGCCAATCGGTACAAAAGTATCCAACCGTCCCCTTAATACAGCTCAAAGGCTACTGGCTCAATGAGGCCGGCTTCACAATAGACATCGAACTTTCTGTTTACGTCAAAGACGGTTGTATTACCTCAACGTCAAAAAATCCGACAAGTGACTCATCAAATAATGCTAGCCACTCTTAACCGAGTGGGTGTCTGTGTTTTGTAAATTGGCTGGTATTTGAATATTTTTGTTTATCTCAAAAGAACTAATTTTTATTTGTAACAGGAAAATCTTGGACGATTAATACAGCTTAAAGCTAGGTTTTCTGACGTTTTTAAAAATTTTTGAAATACACAATTAAGGCGAAAAAAGTTATAGAAAATCGAATGTTTTGTAGGTGGTTGTTATAACAATGTAGTGCAAAAAGTGATTTACGTGCCAAATTGTTCAGAACGTTGACCTAGTACGACTTTCGAGATAGCGTTGAGAAAAATTTGCCTGAGATATGCGTCACCATGACGGTGTATTTGGGAAAATGTGTTGTTTGGGTGTGTATTAAACTGTTAGAAAATTTCTAGCCTAAGGGGTTGTTGTCATAATTAAATAACAAAGGGATGACAATTTAAAGAGCTGTAATCTAGACATTTGATCAGGAGACGGTAATGGACAGTTTTGCAGGGCTATTTAAATTTGATGTTGATGATGGTACTCAGATTAGCTGGGAAAGTCTTGATTCAAAAATCAAAGAGGAACTAGTCCTTGATGGCAAAATTGATGAAAACAACTCTAAAGTTTATATGTTCTCAATTACGGTTGGCTCTTGCGAACAGAAACTCGAAAAACATCATGACTGGAGTAAAGTGACTCGTCTTTTTATTGAGGTAAAAGTCGGTCATAAATCCATGAGGATAGGTGGTATCTCTCCTCGCAACAAGAAATCCAAACATGCCCCTCAGCACGAATTTCCATTCGATGCAAAAGCCGGTGTGGGTGTAGATTTTTTCAGTATGGCGAGGTTTAAACTATCTATTTCCAATTTTGTTAAAAAAACTCAACTGAAAACAAGATAGCAATTCTTGGTGGTAATACAAGAAAAAGCGCCAAGTGGGTTTATTCGAAAGGCTGGCCATATATTGAATTCAAAAAGCATGTTTATGTAGCCGTTCCAGATTCTGTGTGTGAGACAAATCGAAATTTGAAAGTAAGTATTAAGCCCGTTCGTCAATATAATAGACCTTTAACAACGGCATCAGTTTTCAAGCATCCCGTTGCATTACCAGTATAGTCTTAACAAGTAACGTAAGCAGATGTATAAGCGCGTCGTTTTATTAGACGCTATATTTCAAAAATAAATTGGAGAACATTATGAGTTGGAGAACAGGAAGTGCAATATTCTTAGAATTCTGGCCGATTCTGCAGTCGAAAATTAGAGATAAAGATGAGTTAATTGACTTCACTTCAAAGCTTCTAAAGTTATTTGTGGAGGGCGATATGGATACTTGGGATATAGAAGATGTTCATCCAGATATTCGTTCTGCTATGAAATTAGCGGGAATGGAAATATCTGAACCAGAGAGATATCAAGGTGAGTAAACATAATTAAAAGTCGTTTCGCTACACTCCGTTTAGCACAGCGAAAGCTGTGCTTTTTATAGAGAGGCTGTGACATTTATTACCTAAAAGGAAGTTTTCATGAACATAAAAGCAAATGTTGGAACTTTAGATATTTTAGGCCATTTAGTATTGTGGTTTTTTGTTGTGTTGCTCACTTTCGGCATAGGTGCATTTTTCTTTGCGTATTCGTTTTCTAAATTTGTAATAAATCGAACTGAGCTAATTGACTCAAACGGTGTTAGTCATAAGTTAACCTGTGATGTAGATCTGTTTGGAAGTATCGGTCATATTATTCTCTGGATCTTTATCACAATAATTACATTTGGGTTAGGCTATATTTTTTACTTTTATAAAGTATGGAATTACTGTCTGAATAACAGTAGCGTAGGATAGCCAGAAGAGCGCTTAACATGCTTGTCTCTGTATCGTATATTTACCCGTTATCTTAGCGCTATGTCTCTTGACCAATAAGAAGGAATTGCTAATTTTCGTAGGCATGATCATTCTTGGTTAGATGATTTCATACATCCCGTTTTTAGCGTTTTACGAGTCATGGCTTTCATACTACTATTCGAAACGCTTACCGTTCCTCTACCCAGTAGTTGGGTTAGCGATATTAATAGTACCTCTACCGTCGGTTAGATATATGTCAACTCAAAATAGTCTATGTGTCGGTTATTACATGTCTTTTATTTGTTTTAACTTTATAGTTATTGACTTATGTTTGGTTTTATTTGCTTACATGTATGCTATTAATTTTTGGATTGATAGCTCGGGATTATATAAAATTAATCCAGTCGATTGATAGATTGAAAAGCAGCTTGATTGGCGTTTGTTTCGTCATCTGTTTTTTGTTGGTAGGTGTTATGTTGCCAATAAATGAACCAAATTTAGAGATGCTCTTACAGTCGTATATGACTATTTTTCCGTAGTATTTATTGATCGATATTAAGTTGCGGTTTTTCTAGGTATTGAAAATAGTATAAATCCAAATTTCTTCAGTTTAATCAAAAACAAGCATGGTTTCATGAAGTGTTAACCTGGGGAATAATCAGGTGAGCCAGGAGGAATTTCTGAATTTTGTAATTTCTATAAAAGCGCTTTGTATGAATTCTTTCAGAGCCTAACGAAGTGTTAAATATTGTTCGCTGAAGGCTGAAAAAGCGCATGTCGACTACATCAGGTTAAAACTCAGTTATGGAATATACGTACCGTTACGAAAATGAACAAAACACGATAAAAGTATCGGAATTAGGAAATGAAAGATATCAGTTCATGGTGTTCTCTAAAAAGTCAAAGCTTTTCCATAAAAAAATGGAGATAAATTTATCTAAGACAGATCTAGAAGAGATTAGATATCTGATGAAAGACATTGGTGAGGTGAAAGCCAAGGTTGGGAAGTCGAGTGGTGTTTATCGGCAGTATTTGAGTATCGAGCGTGAAAACAAAAACTCGACGGCAACAATCGTAATTAACAAGTGGTTCATTATATTTGGTGGAACACTTAGAATAAGGCTGTCCGATGTCGGTAGGCAGGTTCTAAGAGTGTTTCTTAATTGATAAAGCTAACAGTCGACATTTGTAATCCAGTTTATTTTCCAAGATTTCAGGTAATAAATATTTTAATATTCTTATTGTAGAGTAAATGTTTTCCAGCGTTTAACTCTACAATTTTTATTTTTCAGGTTAGGATAAACTAAAGTATTAACCCATTGTCGCAGCAACCAATCATAAACACTCCCATTCGCCTATATTTAAAATTCCAGTAAATTTTTATTCTTTTGCTCACTAAATTCATGTTAAATTGAGTGGTTTCAGAGCTATTCTGTATTTTAATTTTCTAGAGAGATATCTTTACAATAGTTGTTGAGGTGAAAATGGAAAACGAAATCTACAAAACGCCAGATGCTGATTTAGAGCCCGAAATCAATCAAAGCAGTGCTGAATTGGCGTCGAGAGGCAGTCGGCTAGTAGCGTCAATTATTGATACCTTAATAATTTTTCCTGTATCGATTTTGCTGTTGTACGTCACTGGTGGTTTCGAGAATCTTTCTGAAAGTCAATCGTTATCTTTACTCTATACAATAGGCATAGCAGTAGTCAGCGCAATAATATTTTTAATGATAAATGGCAAAATCATGCTTAGGGATGGGCAAGCTTAGGGTAAAAAATTACAAAAGATTAAGATAGTTACCGTTCATGTCGATCACGCTGATTTGAAAACCCTGGCGAAGCGTTATGGGTTTTACTGGGGATTACCCCAATTACCTTTAATTGGTCAATTTTTTAGTATGGTTAACATTCTATTTATATTTTCTAAATCCAAGCGTTGTATTCATGATTATGTCGGCGGCACTAAAGTGGTTAAAACTAATCAATAAAGGAACATTAGTTATAGGTGAAAACTGATGGAATACTTTTTTGAATTTTTAACTACCTATTTCTTGGGGTTTATTACATACCCATTTTACTTGATCTATTGGGGTATCATAGCGCCTAAAAATTTTGTGACTTGGTTGATTTTTTGTGTAATAGTGATTTCTATTTTACAAAAGTATAAATTAAGAAAATATCTAAAACTATTCCTTGCGGTTTTTGTGTTTCCAGGAACAATAATTTGTGGTTCGGCAACAGTAATCCCTTGGCCTTTCTCCGTGTATACGGCATTTTCTGAAGGTGACTGTACACCATTCTGGGCATTATTTTCTTCCCTCATTTTAAATGTGTTAATTGCACAATTTTTTAGCCGTTTATATAAATATTTCAATTCAATGCGTAGAGTAAAAAAGGCATAAAAATTCAGAGCAAATATGTACTAGGTGTTTAATCTTTTGTTATTTTGAAAACGCTTGTGAATAAAAAATTAGAAGATCATCTTCAAAGCAGAAAAAGCTCTGGAAAAGGGGTCAAAAAAATATTATGGGAAGAATATAGCCCAATCGAAATCTACGAACAGAACACTGAATGGAGCGATGAATACAACGGTTACGTACTGAATATTCTTAGACTGGCAATCGGAGGTAATGATTACATTCGTATCACGACGTTATTAACCTCTGCGATCAATCAGAATATCCGATTAATTGCGAGCAAAAATAATACTTACGATATCAAACTTGCTAAGTGAATTGTGTAATCCAAAGGAGATATTTTCTGTTACTACCCGAGATTGAGGTGCTATACATCTAATGTTGAGGCCTAATAAATAGGTTATATCAATTGAGATATAGGTTCCTATGAAAGAGCACTCAAATTCCGATAGCTCACTTCCTAAATGGTGTACATTAAAAGGCGAGGAGTCTAATTTTTGGTCAGCTATATGCTATGATCAATAAGCGTATAAGAACAATCGTACGAGATACGCTTTTGGAGTCATCATTGCTGTAAAACATAGTCTTCACTGTACTTGCCCCCGCTTCACTCACCGTATACATTAAGCGTTATACACCAATCGAGATATCTATCATGACTAAGTATCTTTATTTAAAGACGGATGAGTTTTCTTCAAATGAAGATATGGCAAATTACTTTGTCGCCAAGCTGTCCGAAAAAGGTTTGAAGCTGGAAAAACCCATTGATGCTGGTTTCATGTGCAGCGTTGTATCGCGTATTGATGATGAAAGGGTGGTGTTCTATATGGGTAGAAATCAGGAGCCGTCGTCGCCCGCGTTATGGCAGATTTGGCCTGAGCAGAAGATTCCGTTCTTCAAAGTTGTTTTTGGCAAAGCTAATCGTACGCCAGAAGATAAAGCTAGAATGATATTAGAAGAAGTTGTTCACGCAATAGAAAGTGCAAGCGATATCGGTTGGGCGAAATAACACGTAATGTTACATCGATCAGAAATACCAGTCTATTGTATTGATTCACTACTCAACTGAAATTTACCTAAGTGTTATGCACCGTTGAAGACGAGATTAATGTTATGGAAAAAGTAATAATACCAAAAGTGCTAGCGCAGTTTTCACAAGGTCTAACCGAAAAGCAAAGGCCCTATATTTCTATTAATGCCACACCCTTAGAATGTAACTTAGATAAAGACCCCTTAGAATTACAACAAAGTAAATTTTTGGGTAAACCTTTTGTTCCAGAAGGCATGGAATACCCAAAAGACAAAGGCGGTAATCCTATGGTTCTGGTTGCCCAAATCAACTTTTCTGAATTACCTCATTTAGACGGTTTCCCAACAAGTGGTATTTTACAGCTGTATTTTAGTACCACTGAATGGTGGGATATGCCAGGTACCGAAAAAATCGTTTATATAACCGAAGAAAACTTAAATAAAAGTCAAAGCAACGCTTGCCCTACGCTTGATATAAAATCGTACGAAGAACTTCCAATTTGGAAAATCCATAAGTTGGATTTTAAAAAAGCACTCGATACTGGCAGTAGTGAAGATTGCCAGTTCTCGTTTGACTTTGGCGGCAAAGACTATTGGGATTTTGAGGAAACTCTAACTGAGGAAGAGAAAGAGTCATTTAACGAATTCTTCACCAGCGAAGGGCATAAAATTGGAGGTTACGGATTCTTCACGCAAGGTGATCCACGAGATTATTCGGCTGATCAGGCGACTGATATCCAATTGCTGCAGTTAGATACCGATGATGAAATCATGTTTGGAGATAGTGGCGTTGGTCATCTCTTTATATCCCCAGAAAATCTTGCTAACGGAGAGTTAGAAAAAGCGTATTTTTATTGGGATTGCTGTTAATGCGTGAATAAGGGTAGGTGCTTGGTGTAAATATTTAATTTCTGCATTCGGCCGAGTTCGTGATTAGGTGTTAGTGTTGATTATGGTGCTTATGAAGATTCGAGAAGTGTTTAAGAAGTAGATGCTTGCTTTTTGTGCTTTAGTTGTATGGCGAAAATATGAGTGATTGCCATTAAATTCAGAACTGGTTTGAGCACCCGCTAGGTAGTGCCTGGTGATTGAAAAATTAGTCAAATTCAACGTGAACACATTTCTCTTTTTCGTACGCTATACAATGATTGCTGCTTAAAGCCAATTCCAGAGATACATTTTTTGTTATGGGGATAACCACGATAATTCATTAGACAGTAGAACATGGGGCATGGTGCCTGCTGAGAATATGTTAGGTAAGTTAGTGCTAACATGGTGAGTTGATATTAACCTAAAAAGGTTGTTGAGTATGTCTGATGAATTGGATAGAAAAATCGAAAATATTTTGATAAGTGCAATATCTGATGGTTTTAATCGAGCATTGAATACTTTGGAAGATGCGGGTGCAATAAATCGTGAAGAAATGAGGAAGGAGTATAAAGGAGTTGGAAGTAAATATTACGATATGGTTAGTGAGCAATTTGAGTATACGGCTCAATATGCCAAAGAGACTATTCGTGAATTAATTGAAGAAGAAAGCAGTAAGCAATAGAGCTGAGATTAAGTCGAAATAATAGATGTTGAGATAAAATGCAAAGCCTAAAAGTCTACCTGGCAACAAATCCCCTCTGATATTTAAACTCAGTCAGAGGGGTTGTAAAAGCTGAAAAGTAGTTTGCTTTTAAAAAGTGTATCGATCACTTTTCTGGAATAATTTCTTCCAGTGTTGCGAACAGAACTTTTGCTCCAATCCTTGAAACCTCTTCGTCGTAAATATGTTCTACATTAACGCCTTCCTGGCCACCGGCTAAATCACTGATTGCTCGAATCACTACCCAGTCTACGTTGTTAATATAACTCACCTGCGCGACTGATGCGGATTCCATTTCTGTTACTTCGGCATCAAACACGTCTCTCACCCATTGTCGGTATTCTCGGTTATCTAAGAAAACAGATCCGGTCACTCCGTTGCCGCCTACACTTAATACAGCTTCGCGTTTATCCAGTATTTTTTGTGTGGGGAGTTTATTAATGGCATTTTCTGCTGCAGTTAATAAACGTGGTGATGCCGAGAAATAAGCTTTGTCTTCGGGTTTGTCCATTCCGTCTTTAATTACAACCACTTCGTCTGGATGAATTAAGCCAAACGGTTTGTAGTTGGGCAGGTTAGGGTCGTTTGCTTTGCGTTGCGGTTGTTCGTTAAGAAACCGCTGGTAATACTCGGGAATAACAAATTCTTGCGGGTTTTCAGGGTGTGGATTGCTGTACACGCTTTCGTCGTGATAGTACCAGCGAGCAGGAACTATCACATCGCCGGGTTGCCATTTGGGATTAACCGCACCCGCAATTCCCATATAAACCACTTGCTTGATGGGGAAATAATCAAACGCCATTTGCATTGACATAGCCGCGTTGGCAATGCTCATTCCGGTGGCGAAAACCAATATAGGTTCGCCTCGAAATTGGCCGAGCCGATAGGTGATGCCTTTGAATTTTAGGTCTTTATCTATGTCAGCTTGATCATGTTTTTCGAGGGTTTCTAAAATACCATTGAGTTCGGGTTCATAGGCGACAACAACGGCCGTAAATTGGGGAGTATCTTCTTGGAAGGTTCTCGGGCCGTAATTAACGTTGTTTGCGTTGTCGGTTGATTGTGTTTGTGGCGGAGTACAGCCTGCAATAATGACAGAAAAGCTCACCAAAACGAGACATTGGCGAATAAATCTCATGGTATTCCTCAGATTTCAAATCGGTGGTTAGTGTTTATGTGTTGCTGTAAATAACATGTTGGATTAAAACAGAAAATTACAGTGTTTAATTAAAAGCAAATTCTTGACCATGTGGTTATAAATTTTACGTTCAAAATGTTGTTGATGAGCATGCTCGATTTAATTTATGGCGGCATTATAAAACCATTCTTAAACGCGATAACTGTAAAAATAGGAAGCTTTTTAGGATGAAAATTCCATTAGGAATAATCATTTTAATGGGCGGGCGATACGTAAAAAGGTAAATTAAATGTACGCTGGGCGACGGGTGAAATTAAGGATAAAAATACGCTTAACTAAGAGGCGTTAAAGAGTTGTTTCGAGCTTTCTTTAGATTTTTCTTGCGATGTTTATAAAAGATTTTGAACGCTGTTAACCCTGAATCAATCAGGGCTAACAGTATTTATGGAACAGCGTGTTAGGTCATTGAACGCAACAAAAAACCTTACACTTTTTTAAGGGTGTGAGAGTTAACGTCGGTTTGGTAACTCGGCCCTGTAATGATGTTGTAGGTTTTGGATTTTACGGTATCTACATAGAACCACTGACCAACCACGTGATCCGGTGTGATCTTAACTTCTAACCAGCCGCGTTGGTGGCTGTTTTGGTAGTGTAAATGTTCGTTTATTTGAACCAATCGTTCCGATAATTTTTGAGGGTCGGTATTTGCCAGGTAGTTCTCCATGCCCGGTGAGCTGACACTCGCAGTCGCCATTTCTACCGCGACAGGGCTTTCCTCACCATCCGGTACTAATTCGAACGCCCAACCGTTGTGGGTATCACCAGCAAGGCTAACCACGTTGTTTGCGTTTGCTTTTATCGATTGTAAATGGCGCTGGCGTGCAGCGTTGTATCCATCCCAGGCGTCGGTATTAAATGGCAAACCGAGTTTGCCTAAAGTAACAATACCATCGACAATTTGTTTTGATAAATACGCGTCGTCAGAAAGGATGTCTCGAACTTCTGGAATCAGTACTTCGCCGGTTAATATTTGTTGTCCCAGAATTTGCCACGGCTTACCGTTTTGTTTAGACGCTTTAAAAGTCGACTCTAACCAAGCTTCTTGAGTATCGCCTAATAAGTTGCGGTTCGGATCGTTTAATAATTTTTCTTTGATGGCTGCGGCGTCGGGCAGGAATGCTTGTCCGGCAGGCAGGTTTTTAGGATCGAGCTTGGTGATTGTGTTCCAATCCAAAACAGGTACCGGTGGATTTTTGGTAACGTCAAACGGTACCGTAATCATTTGAATGGTAGCTGGGTTGGTGTCTTTGAGCTTTTGTGGGTCAAGCAATGGAATTCCTGCGCCACCAGAAGGCACTTGAGAAACATCAAACGGAATTTGTTGCCAGATCATTTCTTTTAAATAATCAACCGCTTTGTCGCGACCGATAATTCTAGTATCGAGCATAATTAAATCGGCGAGATTACCGATTTCAAAATTGCGATAGGTAACTGCTGGGTTGGCGCTGTCTTGATAATCACGAATAGGTAGCCATTCGCGGTAAGCTTGAACGGCAAATTGTTTTCTCTGTTCCCAATCGCCTTCGTCGGGTTGGTGATTTTCAGCGCCTTCAATCCAAGCATCGTTTGCGAGTTCGTGGTCGTCCCAAACGCAAATGAATGGGTGTTGGCTGTGCGCGTTTTGCAATGCGGTATCGCGACGATAGAGGCTGTATCTTTGGCGGTAATCGTCCAACGCCAATAATTCGCCTTCTGGCAGTATGGCGCGTGAGCTACCGACTAAAACCGGGTCGGAATATTTTGAAACTTCGTATTCATAAATGTAATCACCCAAATGAACAATGGCTAATAACTCGTCGTTTTTTGCCAGCTCTTCATAAACGTGAAAATACCCGTGCCCGAAGTTTGAACAAGACACTACCGCAAGCTTTGCGGAATCGACATCGCCCAACGGCAATGTGCGCGTTCTTCCCACTGGGCTGAGTGTGTTCTCTATATTGAATCGATAATAGTAATGATTGTTTGGCTGCAAGCCTTTCACATCTACTTTTACTGTGAAATCTCGATCAGCGGATGTTTTGAATACGTCTTCGTAAACCACGGAATTAAAATTGGGATCTTTTGCAATCTGCCAAACAACGTCGTACTCATCCGGTGCGCCGGGACCTGTGATTTGCGGCGTTATGCGCGTCCAGATAATAACTCGGTCGCTTAACGGATCGCCACTGGCGACGCCGTGGTCGAAACTAATACGAACGGAATTTTCATTTTCGGGTGCACCACAGGCGGTCAGCATTGCCGTGCTGCCGGCTGCTGCGGAAACTCTGGTAATAAACTGGCGACGGTTAAGCTTTGACATAAAAATCCCTTCAATTACCGTGTATTTAGATCGGAGATGATAGCAATTTAATTTCTGTTTCCGAAAGGGGTGGCCGGTTGCCTTAATTGTTCCTTACTCAGCAATGGCCGCTGTTGAGTGATACTGTTTACTGCGGAGTTTCATTCGATGAACAGCAAATACCGCTTGGGTGACCAATAATTTAGCTGGCACATCCTTGTGCCGTGGAGCCAATACTTATTTTTAATGGTCAATAAGTATTCTGGTTACGCCTTAGTTAAAGCGTTTGGTAAATTGTGCGCCGATAATTTGTGGAGCACCTTCAATAAAGGTTGGGAAGCCGAAGGCGTCGCCAGTGTTGCCCGCGTCGATAATGTATTCTTTATCGAACAGGTTATTGGCGAAGATTTCAAACGACCAATTGTCGTCCAAAGCGGCAATACCCACTTTAAGGTTGACTAGGCTAACGGCGTCTTCCTCAAATTCATTTTCGATGTCGAAGAATACATTGTCGCGATAGGTCCAGCTACCTGTTGATGTAAATTGTAAGCTGTTGGAAATCGGACGCTTGTAGATGTAGCTAAACGCAGCAGTGTTTTCCGGTTGTAAACGGAATTGGTTGCCAGCAAATTCGCCGTTTTCGGCATCGTCATCGATTTCGGCATCGATAAATGCGTAGTTGGCCAACAGTGTGAGGTTTTGGTTGGCAACAAACGTAATTTCGGTTTCGATCCCCAAGTTGGTTGCGTCTCCGGCGTTATCTGGAATGCGCTGACCGGTGTTGTCGTCAACCACGGTGACCTGGAAGTTTTCGTAATCTTGATAGAACGTTGACGCTGCGTAACTCAAACGCCCGTCTAATGCTGTTCCTTTCACGCCAATTTCAAAGTTTGAAATCTCTTCTGATGGCACCAAGTTAGGAGAGCCGTTTGAGAAATCCAATACCTCTGAACGCTCACCCAGTGCATAGGTTGCGTAGATATTAACGGTATCGGTTAACTGGTAACGTGCATTTAGGCGTGGCAAGACGATGGTGTCGTCGGTATCACCGCTAATGGTTGCGCCATTGGTGTTAAATACGGCGCCGAAAAATAAATCTGTCGGGGCTCCAAACATACCGGTTAGCAACACTGAGGCTGGAACGTTTGACGTGTAAGAAGATTCCCTTTTTTCGTCAACAAATCGAACGCCTGCGGTAACTTCTAAGCGGTCAGTAAATTGATAAGAAACGTCAGCGTATACCGACAGCGATTGGTTATCTGAGCTGTTGGAGAAAAACGATTCATAGGGAAGAGCACGGACTAACCCATTGGTTGCGGCGGCCGTTGTACCTAGATTACAGCCTGCAATTCCAAATCCAGCATTACAACTTAGAAACAGCCCTTCTTCGGTCGCGAAAGGCACAGTTTGGGTCGCTTCTTCCTCGAAGTAACTCACGCCAAAAAATGCATTGAGGCGATCACCGGTAAAGTTCCAGCGAACTTCTTGGCTGTACTGTTCGCCGTCAGCCAGCTCCGCAAAATTCAAAAATTCCTGTGAGGTGCCGTCGGCGTCGAAGACTTCTTCGGAATCGTGATCACGGTAAGCACCAATGTATGTGAATGACCAGTTTTCATCGAAGTCCCAGTTAACAGTGGCGTTAAAATCGTTTGTTTCGCGCTGAATGCCAATGTTATTACTGCTGAGGTTTGAAGAAATCGGAGCACTCAGTGCTGCGTTGTCGGTAAAGAGTAAATCTTCGGCGACAAAACCAGTGCCAGGATCGTCGGCATCTTCGTAGTTGTAGACGAGATCGATGGTGACCGTGTCACTCGGCAGAATGCGCAGGCTTGGGCGCACAGCGATTCGCTCGTAGCCGTTTAAATCATCTTCTGCATTATTGTCGACGTAACCGTCGCGCTCACGCGATAAAACCGCCAAACGTCCTTGGACGATGGAATTACCACCGGTGACAAAGCCGTCAATTTCTTGGGTGTCGAATTCACCTGCACGCACGTTAATTTGCGCTTCAAATTCTTCTTGAGGTTTGTTGGTGATAAAGCTGATGGCACCAATGGATGCCGCAGTGCCAAACAGAGTCGCCTGTGGACCTTTTACAACTTCGACACGCTCCATATCGTACACTTCGAAGTAAGAGCCGCGAGAGCGAGATACGTCGGTTCCATTCAGGTAAACCGATACGCGCGGAGCAATAGGAGCGCCGCCGTCATCAGAGGTGATACCACGGATGACGTAACCGTTGTTGTTTACGCTTTGTTGTTGTACTACTAAGCCCGGAATAAAGTCAGACAGTTTGTCGAACTGATCAATGCCGAGTGCGCTCAGTGTGTCTCCGTCGAGTGCAGAAATTGTGATGGGTACGTCTTGAATGGATTGCTCTCGTTTCTGAGCGGTTACGATCACTTCTACGATATCGGCAGAAGTGGGCTCAGACGATTGAGCAAAACTTTGGTTTGCAAGAACAACAGCTGTCATTAAACCCAGCGAAGCGAATGACCTTACTCGGGACATGGAGCACCTCAAATGGCAGGAAAGGATAGGAAAAATTCAGACGCTACTTTGCGGCACAATTGCTACAAAATTGCTACAACAGCGCTTAAATTGGCGATTAATCGCGGTTTTTCTCAGTAAAGATTGTTTGGTTACCAAGAAAAATTGCACTGTGCGACTTTGGTGGAATTTAAATTGTGAAAAAGTAGTTATGAAATAGGTAAACAAGTTGTGCTGAAATAGCCGTAACCTTGTCGCAAATAGAATGGTTGTAAATAGAGCGGTCGCAAACAGAAAAGTCGCGATGCAAAGCTCTGATAAAACCAGACCTTATAAAAATAACGTTGAGCAGGAATTTTATGTAGTGATCACAATACCAGTAAAACCCCTATTGGTATTGGCAAGTGATTGATTTATTGGCGTCTAAACAAAAAAACAGATAGGAAATATCAATGAATAATAATATTAAAAGCTTTGTTGCTAAAGCGATTAAACCGACATTGGTGAGTGTGTGTCTACTGGCTGCTGGTGCAGCACATGCAGGCAAATCACTGATTGGGGATGAATCTAGCCTTTCTTTCATCACTTCGAAAAATTCTGCGGTTACCGAAGTCCATTCTTTTAAAACCTTAACAGGCAAAATCGACGACAAAGGCATGGTCAAGGTAAGTATCGATCTTGCCAGTGTTGATACCGCGATTCCAATTCGTGACGAAAGAATGCAAAAGTTCTTGTTCGAAACCACGAAGTTCACTCAAGCTACCTTTACGGCCGATGTTGCTGGCGTATTAAAAGACGTTAAAAAATCCGGTTCTGCTAAAGCCTCGGTTAGCGGTGAGCTGTCGTTGCACGGTAAATCGGTTCCAGTATCGTTTGATGTATTGGCAGTAAAAACCGACGACGGCATTTTGGTGAGCACACTGCGTCCTACCTTGGTGAAAGCAAGTGACTTCGACCTAGTAGCTGGTGTTGAGAAATTACGTGAGCTGGCAAACCTAAAATCCATTAATCCAGTGGTTCCAACGAATTTTGTATTGGTCTTTAAATAAGTCCATTAGATATTCCGTGGATAATAAAAAGCCTCGTTTTTACGAGGCTTTTTTTGTGGGCATTACAAGTTGAGTGTTATCAAAGGCTTTAAAAATTACCGAATTCGCTCAGCGCTTTTTTGCATTCGTTAATAATGCTTTCTTGAGGAGTGAAATTGTTATTGAGCGTTTTTTTCAGTGCGGGAATTTTACTGAATTCTGGGATGCCATTGAATTGGTTGTGATACATTCTTAAATACAGGTTAGTCACTACCATGAGATCCGCGTAATTAGGTTTTTCTGCGTGGGAATTGTACGCCCAGTTGCCACCGTATTTTAAACTCACTTTGACCAGTTCGGGAATGCACCAATGATTCAAAACTTGTTCGCTGATATTGGATGATTGCAAATCACTGATTTTTTGAATTTTATCGAGTTCGCTCAAATCTTCGATGAATTCCGACGCGTATTGCAGTATCACTAAATCGCCGAGCCGAAACAACAAGCCACACAAAAAAGCAATTTCTGGATTGAAAGGCTCGCCAATATGCTGCGCTAAAATTTTAGCGAGCATGGCGCGTTCAAATGAGCGATCCCAAGTGGATAAAAACAGTTTTTTCAGCAGAGGAATTTTGGTTGAAAACAATTCTCTGGTCGAATAATAAATAACAAGGTTTTTAACCGTTCCACGACCGAGTCGATTAACGGCTTCTTCCAACGTGGTAATCTCTTTTAATCCTGCGTAATGAGCAGAGTTAGAGGCAGCCAGCAATTTTGCGGCAATAGAGGTGTCGTGAGAAATAATATAAGCAATATCTTCTGTATTCGAATCTTCGTTTTCACACGCGAGACGAACCTTTTCCGCAACCTCTGGTGGTGAAGGTAATAGCAAATTTCCCAGCCTGATTTCTTGCTGAATTTTATCAAGCAGAGATTCTTTAGAAATCTGGCCAAAATAAACAATTTCTTTGCTGTGATATTCCGTGGTTTTTTTATTTTGGTCGATAATAGAACTGACAAATCCGTGCGGCAATTTTAGAAAAATATTGGCTTTGCCGTTGGCGCGAATTTGAAATTTTCTGGGGCGTAAATAGGCCAGTGGTTGCAACGCTTTTGTCGATGTCGATTCAATAACGGATTCGCGGCCATCACCAGCAATGAGTTTTGCGGAACCAGACAGTAAATAGTAATCCCAATCGTCGTTCATGCCGATGTCGAGCAGTTTACTGTTTTGGCTGAGTTCCAGTAACTCGTAAATACCCATCGCCAGAATATTAGTCACTTCTTTTGCAGAATTAAACGGCGACAGTGATTGCAGCACTTCTGTACTGAAAACGGTTTTTTCTTTCTTTTTATTTCTCGGGTTTAATTTTGCCGCTTTGAAAGGCGAACTCAGTTTAAAATATCGTGTCAGCATACCGTCCCCAACAGATCAGATCTGCCTAAAGTATAGACGACAAAAAAGCAAAGGAAGCAGATTGGGGGAGGGTTTATTTGGAATGAATTTTAAGCTATGGCTTAATTTGAGGCACGATGTTTTATTAGAGATTGATGTTATGCCAACTTTTTTGGACAACCCGTGAAATCGTCTGATTTCTTATCCTTAAGGTTATAGAAACTTAAATAAACGTTGGAATAGACACTTAGGTTTTTAGTATCAGCTCTGGTGGACAAGAGAGAGCTGCACAGAAGCATAGTTAAAATAAATAATCCCGAGCAAATATTTTTATTTTTGATAAAAATTCTTATACAACGCTGCGGCGTTCTCGTGTTTTTCTACGCTCATGCGCGGCACCTTGTTGAATGCCTCGTTCTTTCCATAGTGCAAATAAATTGCGTCGATCTGGATTCTGACGTCTGTCAGAAAAATGTCGGTAGGAGCACAAACAATCCGGTTGCGTGCATTTATTCAGTGGCAGAGAAGGGGCCTCGTTAGTGAGGAACATTTTGTTTTGAATGGTTTTAGCCGCGTGACAGCAACCCGGTAACGTTACAATTGAAACCGCCTTGTAAGGATTCTCATCTTTGCCGTTGCCTCGGCTGTGTGGCGACGGTTTCGACCTTCTTTCTTCGTCATCCGGACGATTAAATTTTACCAATGCCAATAATACGAACATGAGTCCAACGCCAAAAAACAAAACGACAGACGGTGAAAATTGAATCATATTTGGCTCGCAAAGTTAAAATCGGTTGCTAGTGTTTGCTGAACTCAGTAGCTAAGTTTCAGCGTCGGTGCGTGTTGACGTTCAAGTAAGCGTTTCAAATACATTGGAACTGGTTCACACGCGGTTCTTGTTTGCTCACTCATTCAGTTTTCATTGCTAATGCAATCGTGAGCAGACTCGATTTCCTTTTAAACTAGCGGCGTTGCTCCTGTTGGTAAAGTGTCTAAAAAAAGTAATTCCGTTTTCTTTGAACTCGTTATTATTAGCCGCTTATATTCAAGTCAGATAAAGCATATACCGCTCAATATAATTGTAAGCATAGGATCTAATCTAGACCAAAATCGAAAATAAGTTGTAAAACACAGTGTGGTTGTGAGAGTTATTTTTTTGACAATAAATTCAATTTGAATCAAACCATCAAGAAAATTTTATTGAATTATTGGTCATTATTTTTTAGGTCGACAAAGCTTTCAGAACCATAGTGAATGGCTATAGCGTTATGGTCAGTACAGGCATCGATGTGTATATCGACGAACATACGATTAACAGTATGGCTGAGAATAGTGCAGGCTAACAGGGTAGGAAATCAAACCGCGTTAATATTTATTGAAGAAAGATTTAAAATCGGATTCGGTTCACAATAACTGACTGATGTAATCGGAACCGAATCGAGAGAGGTTTAGTGACACTTAATAAAAGTGTCATCTAAATAAAGGAATTGAAGTTAGACGTTACCCAAAATTTCTTAAGTAATATTACCAGTGGTTCTGACTCGGCGACTAACGGCTTCGGTCTCTTGCGTTTGTCGCAATTTTTCTCTGCGCTGCAATTCACTGTCAATAATATTTTTTAACGCAATCAAAAAGCCGGTGACCAAAAACGCACCCGGTGGCAGTACGGCGACCAAAAAGCCTGGATAGTTTTCACTGAGTTGAAGAGTCCAACCTCGACCGAATTCACCGAGCAACAAATGCATGTCGGCAAATAAGGTTCCGTTGCCAAGTAGCTCACGAATGGCACCAACGATAACAAGCACAACACTGAACCCAAAGCCCATCATGATTCCATCAATGACTGCGGGTACGGGTTTGTTTTTACACGCGAAGGCGTCGGCTCTGCCTAGGATTGCACAATTAGTAACAATCAGAGCGATGAACAGACCGAGAATCTGGTACAGCTCGTAGGTGAACGCTCGCATTAATAATTCAGCACAAGTGGTGAACGAGGCGATGATCATTACGAACGCGGGCAGTTTGATGGCATCGGTAACGGCGTTGCGAATCAGAGAAACCGATAAGTTAGAACCAACCAAAACAACAATTGTGGCTATCGATAGCCCGAGCGCATTGACCACAGAGCCACTGACGGCCAGTAGTGGACACAGGCCAAGTAACTGCACCAGTGCCGGGTTATTTTTCCACAAACCGTTGTGAACAATTTCTTTGTAATTTACGTCACTCATTGTGAATTCGCTTGCTCTGTCGTTGGAGTAGGGTCAAAAAGTGTTGAATGGTTTGCTTGAACGAACTGCAAAGCTTTTTCAACTTGCTTCACGACCGCACGAGGCGTAATCGTTGCGCCAGTGAATTGATCGAACTCACCGCCGTCTTTTTTAACTGCCCATAAAGAAGGGGCTGTTAGAGACTTACCGTTGAAGCTCAATACCCAATCGCTCTTTTTCAAATCTACTTTATCGCCGAGCCCTGGAGTTTCGTTGTGAGTTAGGATTCGAACACCGGCAATGTCGCCGTTTTCCCAAACACCAACGATCATACGAATGGCACCGCTGTAACCGTCTGGGGCAACGCTCGGTACGATAACTGCGACAACCTCGTTGTTTTTCTTGGCGATATGTATGTTTTCTTGGCTTCGAAGTCCCAATTGCTTTAGGTTGGCCTGTGGAATTGCCACTAAATCGACCAGCATGTCATTGTCGTGTTGGTCTGGGGCAACGACTTCGAGCAGAGCTTTTTGCGCCGCTGAACGCTCACTGGCGGCGATGCTTTTTTTGGTGCCCTGAAAGGTCACTGCCAACAGGCCCGCTGTGCACAGAGCAAAAACTGTGAGAATGAAACTGTTCTTACTGATTGCCTGACCGATCATTACACATCCACCTTTTCGGTTGCTCGTCGTGACTTGTTGTGGCCGTAACTGCGTGGCAGTGTGTAGTAGTCAATAAACGGCGCGGCGAAGTTCATTAACAAAACAGCAAACGCGATGGCATCAGGGTAGTTACCAAAGTGTCTGATCATAAATACCAACAGGCCAATACAAGCGCCGAAAATGAGTCGGCCTTTTTGTGAAACCGCCGAGCTGACTGGATCGGTGATAATAAAAAATGCACCTAACATAGTTGCACCTGAAAGCAGGTGCGTGAGCACAGGCGCGCCGCTGTCAGATCCACCGTTATAAAATAAGAATGAACACACAGTGAGTGTGACAAGCATGGCTACGGGTGCGTGCCAGCTGAAAATTTTTCGCCAGAGCAGAAATAATCCGCCGAGTAAGAAACCGAGGTTCACCCATTCCCAACCGGCGCCTGCAATTACCGCGTCTGAAAAGATACTTTCATTTTGATAAATCTCAGCAACGGTTTCACCTTGTGATTGCTTGAAGGCATCTAATGGTGTTGCGCCGGTGTAGCCGTCTAAAGGGGCGTTTAGAAATACGCTGCTAAAGGCTTCGGCTAGAGACGGTGCATTGGCAAATCCAACCGGTGCAGTCCAAAGCGTCATGTTGACGGGGAAAGAGATCAGCAGAACGACGTAACCAATCATTGCCGGATTGAAAGGATTAAATCCCAAACCGCCGTACAATTGTTTGGCGACTACGATAGAGAAGATACAGCCGACAAAAATTAACCACCACGGGCTGTAGGGCGGCAGTGCTAGGCCCAATAAAATGGCGGTCACTAAAGCGCTGCAGTCGGATAAATAAAATTTAATTGGCCGTTTTCTTAAGTAAAGAACAAGGGCCTCTAAAGCGAGCGAAAAAATAATCGCAAGCGCAAGATTGATAATGACACCGACACCAAAAAAATACACCAGAGCGATAAACCCAGGTGTGGTTGCCGCAGCAACGGTCAGCATCACTTTTTGCGTGCTGTTTGTTGCGTGAGCGTGTGGGGAGGACTGGCTAATAAAACTCATGAATGCTTACTCTTCTAACTCCGCCAGTTCTTTTTCGGTGGCTTCTAATTTCTGTTTTAGCTTGTTTAAGCCAAGCGACAGAGCTTCTTGGTTATCGCTGTTTTCTTCTACTGCGGTGTCGTATTTGATTTGCGCTTTACCAATGCGGGTTTTTAAACTCTCAATCTGATTTGCGAGTTTTTCCTTTGGCGTTAACTGAGCGTTAGCCGCAGCTTTCGCTTTCGCTCGTTCGATGGCGGCCTGCGCGGGATCAAGTTCTTCTTTTTGATCTGCTTCTTTGGCGGGCTCCTTCGGTGCCAACTCTTTCAGTTCTTGCTGCGCGGCGTTTAATTTCTCTTTCAGTTTTTCGACACCCAATGCCAGTGCGTCGACATTTTCACTTCCGTCCGACACTGCCTGAGCGTGCTTCTGTTGCGCTTTTTCTAAGCGATTAGTCAGTGATTCAACCGAGCTTTGTGCTTTTTCGTAAGGCGACATGGACTGTTTGGCCAGTGCTTTTGCCTTGGCTTTTTCGATAGCGGCCTGAGCGGGATCGAGTTCTTCTTTCTGAGCTGCTTCTTTAGAGGGCTCGTCTGGTGCTAACTCTTTTAGCTCTTGCTGGGCGGCGTCTAATTTTTCTTTCAGTTTTTCCACGCCCAACGCTAAGGCATCGATATTATCGCCACTGTCTGAAACCGCTTGAGCGTGTTTTTGTTGTGCTTTTTCTAAGCGGTTGGTGAGTGATTCAACCGAGCTTTTTACTTTCTCATAAGGCGACATGGATTGTTTGGCCATAGCTTTTGCAATGGCTTTTTCAACCGGATTGTCGGCGTCTGTTGAGCTGGATGTTGGAGCACTTACTTGAGAATTGTCTGCTGAGGTATTCGCCGGTGCAGTTTTTAGCGCGGCTAATTTGGATTTTGCGTCCTCAACGCGGGTTTCTGCTTGTTTTACTTTCGCCGCTAATTGCTCAACTCGATCGCTGTTTTCTGCGACTGCTTCTTGATGTTTGTTTTTTGCAGACTCCAAACGAGTTTGTGCCGAAGCCAAGGTTCTCTCAAGCCTTGCTCGTTCGTCTTCGACTTTAGGCGCCGCCGGTTTTGTTGGCGTTGCCTCAGAAGAACCCGATTGCGCTTTTTGTTCTTCTAATTTCTTCTTAGCTTCTTGCGCCGCTTTTTGACGAGCCAAACGTTTGGCTTCTTTTTCGGCCTCGGCTTTGGCGATTCTCTCTTGCTTGAATTCAAACCTTTTACGCGAACGATCCGATTTTGCTTTTTCCTCTCGCTCGGTTCGAATAGCACCTTTAGCGGCACGGTAATATTGCACCAGCGGAATATGGCTAGGACAAACGTAAGAACAGGCACCGCATTCGATACAATCGAACAGGTTGTGAGTCAGCAATTTTTCGTGATCGTCTGAGCGTGCGTACCAATACAATTGCTGAGGCAACAATTGCGCGGGACACGCTTCGGCACACATGCCACAGCGAATACACGCCTGTGCCGGTGTTACCGGAGGCATTTCTTTTTTGCTGGGGGCGATAATGCAGTTAGTGGTTTTTAAAACAGGTACGTCCGCGTTTGGAATAACGAAGCCCATCATGGGACCGCCCATAATGAGCTGGGACGATTTTTTAGCCTTGAAGCCAAACTGATCGAGCAAGTCACTCACGGGTGTGCCGATTCTAGCTTCAATATTACCGCTGTGTTCTAAGGCATCACCGACGATGGTCGTTATGCGTTTGATCAGAGGTTCGCCGTAGCGCACCGCTCGGTATGCTGAATAGGTAGTACCAATGTTTTGAACCACAGCACCAACGTGGATAGGCAATTTGCCGCTCGGTACTTCTTTACCGGTCAAACGTTGGATCAGTTGTTTTTCACCACCCGATGGATATTGGCAGGGGAAGGAAACCACTTGAATGTTCGTGCCCATCGCCGCGTCGCGCAGTGCTGCCAGTGCTTCGGGTTTGTTCTCTTCCAGGCCGATGACGATGTCTTTAGGATTGCCCAGCAAATGCGCCAACAATTCCACCCCGTGAATAATTTCATAGGGGTAGTTGCGCATTAAAATATCGTCAGCGGTAATGTAAGGCTCGCATTCAGTACCGTTGATAATCAAGTGTTCGATGGGAGCTTGCCCGGCAAGTTTGACCGAGGTGGGGAAACCTGCGCCACCCATACCAATCAATCCGGCGGAGCGAATTTTTTCAATCAGTTCTTCGCGGCCCAATTCCATGTAATTTTCACACTCATCTTGAGCGGCTTTTTCGTCTTTGCCGTCAGAATGAATAATGATGCATGGCCCCGTTAAGCCAGAAGGGTGCGGAATGGGTAATTCTTCAATGGATTCGACAGTACCTGAAATACTGGCGTGAATATTAGCGCTGACAAAGCCTTTTGCTTCGGCGACCAGTTGGCCGGTAAGTACACGCTCGCCAACAGCGACCAGCGGTTTTGCGGGCGCACCAATGTGTTGTGCCAGCGGTAAAATGACTTTTTCAGGTAGGCGTGCGCTGACCAGCGGTCGTTGTAAAGACTGAGATTTATTTTGCGGCGGATGTACGCCCCCAGCGATTGGAAAGATTTTCCGTGCGTGTTGTGCGCTGGTGGCGATTAATTCGGTAGTGATAGGTTTTGCTGTCACTAATGTTTCCTTCGGCTAATGATTTATGCTGCCTGGTGTTGAGGGTTGTCGGTTGCGATAATGTTTGGGTTCGGCTTCTGCCATGCCCAATTTTGCAACGTGACTGGAATTGGGAGCATGTCGATACAATCGACTGGGCAAGGCTCAACACACAGGTCACATCCGGTACATTCATCAGAAATTACGGTGTGCATTTGTTTCGCTGCACCAAGAATGGCGTCCATGGGGCACGCCTGAATACACTTGGTACAACCAATACATTCGTCTTCTCGAATCACGGCAACGCGTTTTATGTCGGCGGATTCTGCGCCGCCGCTGTCTAATTGCGGTGCTTCCACGCCCATCAATTCTGCGATTGCTTCAACGGTGGTTTGTCCACCGGGCGGGCATTTATTGATTTCGTCGCCTTGAGCAATCTGCTCAGCGTAGGGGCGACATCCTGGATAACCGCACTGGCCACATTGGGTTTGCGGTAATAGAGAATCTAATTGCTCAACAATGGGATCGCCTTCAACTTTAAATTGGACGGAGGCAAAGCCAAGCAGAGCGCCGAAAAAGAGGGCTAGTAAGCCCAAAGCCACTAAGGCTGCGATTATCGGTTGGTTTGTAATTAACTCGATCATTGTGGATACCTCACACCAATCCCGCGAAGCCCATAAACGCTAAAGACATCAGTCCAGCGGTTATCATGCCGATTGCAGCACCTTGAAACGGTACGGGAACATCTGCGACTGCAAGTCGTTCTCTCATTGCAGAGAACAATACTAAGACCAGTGAAAATCCAATCGCAGCGCCAAAGCCATACAGGCTCGATTGGAAGAAGTTTAGGTCTTTGTTGGTATTTTGAAGGGCAACCCCTAATACAGCGCAGTTGGTGGTAATCAGTGGCAAAAAGACACCGAGAACGCGGTACAGCAGCGGACTGGTTTTTTCGATAAACATCTTGGCAAACTGCACGACAACTGCAATAACCATAATAAAGGTAATCGTGCGCAGATATTCTAGCCCGAGCGGTTCAAGGATAAAGGTGTACGCCAGGTAGCTGGAAATGGATGCTAGGGTCAGTACAAATGTGGTTGCTCCAGCCATACCAATAGCAGTTTCTAATTTATTAGAAACTCCCATGAATGGGCATAGCCCTAAAAACTGAACAAGCACATAGTTATTTACGAGCACTGTTCCGAGTAAAATCGCTGCAAATTCCGCCATAAACCGTTGCTAAATTGAAGGAAAATTAAAAATACTGAGGACCCATAGTGGTCTGGGCGCGAGATTGTAGCAGCAATGTACAGAGACATCTAAATAGTAGTGTTGTTATTGTATATCTGCAGAATCGATTAAATGTCTTGTAATGTATTTGTTTTTTGGTTATATGGTTATAATGGAATTTTAACCCTTTGAAATAAAAAGAGTTTTTTATGTTTTGGTGGGGTTGTTCGGTAGGTGGGAGCTCTGTTAATGAGCTTCCTATTTAATCTGGGTGATCGTTAAGTTGGCGCCTTTTTGAGAAAACTCAACTCGTCTCAGCGCCGACATTCCTAGCAAAACCTCTTTGCCATCCATTGCCGGGTTAACAATAGCCTCAATATTTTTAAGTTTAATCGGGCCAAACGTGATTTGATCAAGTTCGGTTCTGTAACCAACGGCGATGCCATTTGCGGTATGCATTCGGGTTTGACCCAAGTTTTCTAAAGAAAGTGTGTTGGCCAGTTCGTCAGAAACCACGACGTGAGTGGCGCCTGTATCTAAAAGAAAGTAGACGGGAGAATCGTTGATGGTGCCTGTGGTGGAATAAGAGCCGTTAAAACCGTTGATAACCAAAGAGTCTTCGCTGCGATTATCAAGGTATAACATCAGGAAAATGACGCAAAAGATGGCTACCCACAATCCCCAAATCATCGCTTTGGCAAACGGGTTTGTCGACTCGTTATGATGCTCATCCATAAATAATTTATTTTTCCAATCGTATTGATATAAATATCAATTTGTTAAGTCTCTTTGCATAAATTAGTAAAAAAATAATTCTATGCAGCAGCTGGATCAATGAAATAAAAAATTAATGCGTCAAAAATCGCATTTGCATTATCTAACAGTTTAAAACAAAGTTTAAAGCGGTGTTAATGTCACTGTTCGTTCGATTTCCATTGTTTCTATCTCTAATAAATAACTTTTGGGTGTAGAGCCATACAAAAGTTATTTGCGCTACAACGTATGTATCGTATGTATAAAGAACCGCAAAGAGTTTGATGTACTGACGGAAACATGTTTTACCCGTTGATAATAACGTGTGTTGTTATTGTGTTACGTGTTCATGTTTTGGCTTTAATTCCGGATATCAATAAATGATTGTTTGGAATTTGTTCTTTAAGCGTAAAATTTGTGTTTTATTTGCGGTAATACTCTTTTAGATACATCCCTAAATTGTTCATAATTAGTTGTCGTTCAATCAGATTGATTGTCTTGTTTTATGGCTCTGATTGTTGTTTTTATTCCCGCTATTGTCGGTTATTTCCGCGATTTGCAATTTGAGGAATAAGAATACTCCCAATGAAATAGATTGTGTGAAACTCATCTCGATCTAAAGTTTTGGGGTTATACGGCAGCAAAATTTAGGGGTATAACGTTATTATTAAATGTTCAATTCGTAAGAGCTTAAGTGATATCTGCGTGATATTCTCAGCGCCTTTTTAATACACATTAAAACACAAACATTTGATGGTATTGGAACTGGCAACCAATGAGGTATTTTGGTAGGTTAAGCACCCTAACCAAGAAAGCAGTATCAAAATGCTATAGCTTGTCTCTTTTTAGTTTGCTTAGTCTAAAGCTCTGACGAACACTCTCGAAGGAATGGTTACGCTGCAATGGGTATCGCGGCTGCCTGCAAGTTAAACGTTTTCATTAACTGTATCTGGTAAGTGGTTAGGTTTTATGTCTCATAAATCCCAAGGTAATGTTGTAGAGCTGAGGCCCCCGGCGAGCACTCCTAGCAGACGTCCGAATAAAATGGTTCGTTTACCCGCTGCAGTTCATCTGGTTAAAGAAAAAGCAACTTATTTTTTGCAATCTTCTCTTCTTGCGTTGTTCGATAACGTAGACGATACCCTGTTCGAGCTTGCCGATAAGTCAAATAATAACCAAGATCAAAATTTGTACTTCGAGTCCATGCGTCAGGTTCGCCTGAAACGACGCGAGATGGAAACGGAGTTTATCCAACGCATTCACGATTCGTTCGACCGCTTAGCTCAGTCCCAAGAAGAGGGCGCTGAGGAACAAGAGTGGAACGAAAATCTAGACTTAGATAACCTCGCGCTAATCAACAACGATCAACTTGAGCAAAACGTTGCCGTTGAATCCATGGTTAATAAAGCGGTAGAGCAATCGTCTACTGCACTGCAAAATCTTACTTTGCGTGTTAACAGCCTTGTGCCAGTTAAAGTCAGTCAGCGCAATAACCCCATTGGTCCTAGTGAGATTTGCAATTCGTTTTTGAAAGTGTCCGAGTCACTTGAAGCGAATATCAAAGTTAAATTAGTGCTGTTGAAGTTATTTGATCGTCACTTAGTGTCTGGTTTGCGCGGCTTTTATGGCCAAATGAATGACATCCTTATTCAGCGCGATGTACTGCCAGAATTAAACGACGGTTCTGCACGAGCGGCAAAACCGAATTCTCCGCGCGGCTATCGCAAGCCTGCACCACAAGGCGATCAAAACGGCGCTGAAAATGGGGCGCAAGAAGGCAGTTTTGTTCCTCAAGATGTTCTCCAAACATTCCGCAACTTAATCGGCAATGCCGAAGCTGATCTCAGTCAACAAGCGCCAGTTGAGGAAGACAGTGTTGTTATCGATGAAGGTGCACTTGTGCACTTGCTGTCGCAAATCCAGAAAAAACAGTCGGCCAGCGAAAACAACACAGCCAATCTAGACGTTAACAATCTTCAAAAGATTGTTTCAGCGACCAATCAAGGCGCCATCGGTCAATTGGATCGAGATGTCATTAACTTAATCAATATGCTCTTTGAGTTTATTGTTAATGACCGAAACTTGGCTGCTGAAATGAAGGCACTGTTGAGTCGCCTTCAAATTCCAATGCTGAAAATTGCTATTTCCGACAAAGAATTCTTTGATCGCGGTGGCCATCCGGCGAAACGCTTGTTGAATGAAATGGCGACAGCAGCCCTCGGTTGGGTTCCCAATGCTAAGGGTCGCGACAATCTGCTCGGAAAAGTTGAAGAGACTGTCGATAAAATATGCGATGACCCGAACGTTGGCGCTGACGTATTCGAACAAATGCTGACTGACTTTTTGTCTTTCGTAGAGAAAGAGAAGAAGCAAGCCGCTATATTAGAAAAAAGAACTTTAGACGCCGAAGCTGGTAAAGCAAAAGCTGAAACCGCACGTCACATTGTTGAAGAGTCAATTGCTAAACTGAATAACGTTGATCAATTGTCTGAGCCCATGCAAACCCTAGTGCACGAAGCGTGGGCAAATTTCATGTTCCTAATTGCTTTAAAAGAAGGGACGGACAGCCCGAAGTGGGTGTCTGCACAAAGTACCGTTCGTAATCTTGTGTGGAGTTTAACGTCTAAGATTACTTCTTCTAATCGCGTTAAGTTGGTCAAATTACTACCAGAATTGTTGAAGCGCTTGCGAGCCGGTCTCGAAAGTATCAGCTACAACGCTTACGACATGGGCAAATTGTTCAAGCAGTTAGAAGCTGAGCATTTAGCGCAATTGAAAGGCCAGCCTCGCCCAGAGCCCAAAGTGAATATGCCGGGAGCAGCAAAACCGGTGCGCAGTTCTGAATCTGCGTTGGCTAAGCTGGCAAAAGCACGACAAGATCGTCGAACGGCAGAAAAAGCCGAAGACGGAGATGTTCCTGCAACACCTGTAGCTGAACGCAATCCTTTAAATCAGCGTCCAATTTCGCCCGAAGCTCACGCACAATCGTTGGTTAACCGAAACATTGGCAACCCAATTAGTACGTCGCCACAAGAAGAGCCGGTTGAAGAAGCAGAATCGAATGACCCAGAACCACAATTCTTAGATCAAGTTGATAGCTTGTCTCAAGGCAGTTGGTTTGAAATCAAAGAAGGTCCGGTGCCAATTCGTTGTCGACTCGCAGCGATTATTCGTCCAACAGGCAAGTATATCTTTGTTAATCGCAGTGGTATGAAAGTCGCTGAAAAAGACAGAAACGAACTGGCTATTTGCCTTCGCAGTGGTGAGGTTCGAATGCTTGATAACAGCATGCTATTTGATCGCGCGTTAGAATCCGTGATTAGCAATTTGCGTCAAAGTAAAGGCTTAAGCTAAGCCTTTACTGCCCTCGGCAGTATTTTCTGCTCAATTCTAGCGGTTTCAATGTCAATCTCGATAATCGTTAGAATCAATATCTTATTCTTTATCCTTATCTATTCCTTTGCGGCATTTCTAGTGCTTTGATTTCCGTTTGTGTTATTGTCCAGTTTTCGCTGGAGAATAAGATGATCGATCATGGTGGTTGGTTAATGGAATTGGGCCGTTTTGCCGTGGTTCATCGGCACTCGTCCAACTTCAATTTTCGACCTCAGCACTGTGATATTGATCTATTGGTTATTCACAACATCAGTTTGCCAAAAGGTGTCTTTGGCGCTGGTAATATCGAAAAGCTCTTCTCCAACGTTCTTGATCCCCGCCAGCACGAAAGCTTCTCTTCCTTAAAAGGCCTTAAAGTTTCCAGTCATCTATTGATCGATCGTAATGGCGATTGCACTCAGTTTGTTAGCTTTAACGAACGAGCTTGGCACGCGGGTATATCGGAATTTGCTGGGATTGAGAATTGTAACGACTTTTCTATTGGTATTGAGTTGGAAGGAACAGATGAAATACCATACACCGATGATCAATACGAATCACTGATTGAAGTCTCCAATTTATTATTGGCGTTATATCCTAAAATAACAAAAGAGCGAATTACCGGTCACGAACACATTGCTCCAGGGCGCAAAACCGATCCAGGTGATGTTTTTGATTGGAACCGATATAAATCGAGACTAACAACTCTTTCTTAACGAGTAACTGGGTTGTTAGGTAGAAAAATTCATTGATATTAAAACAAACACGTAATTTGTGATTTACCTTAATAAAGGACAGCGATGATTTTAATCACACTAGTTGGCGCTTTACTCTTAGTCCAAATTTGGGGATCGGGAAAGCCGTTTCACAAAGATGCTTGGTTTTTTCAGTGGATCGACCGTGTTAATCAATGGGAAATATTTGAAGCGAACAGCTACGTTAAAATACTGTTCGTTATTCTGCTACCCGTCATTTTTGTTCTCCTTGTTATCGGTGCTTTAGAACACATTGTGTCCGTGTTGGGATTGTTGGCGGCAATTGCGGTTCTGACTTACAGTTTTGGCCGAGGTGAATTCAATTCTTTATCGAAGTCATACATTGCGGCTTACCGACAATCGGATTGGGACGGCGCCATTTCTCAAGCAAAATTCTTAGAAGTGAATGTTCACCAAATTGAGCCCGATGATTGGAGTGATCTGAACCACCAAATGGTGGTAGCGCTTGCTTATCGCGGTTTCGAGAGAATGTTTGCGGTAATTTTTTGGTTGTTACTGGGTGGTGTCGCCGGTGCACTTGCCTATCGATTGCTCGCGCTTTACAAGGCTGAAACCGACAGTAACGATGATTTCGAAAAATTAGACAAAATACTGTGGCTTTTTGAGTGGATTCCAGTTCGTATTTTTGGTCTATCCATGGCGTTGACCGGTAACTTTGCCAGCTGCTTTTACCGATGGAAACAGCATTTCTGGTGCAGCGAGCAAAATTCGATTCGTCTATTAATTTATTACGTTGAAAGCGCTTTAAATGTTACAAAAAATGACATTGAAAACCCTAAGTGTGGTGAAAAAGAACTCAATGAGCTGACGCAGTTGTATTCTCGCACCTTAATTCTATGGGTATGTGCTATCGCCGTGTGGTCGTTAGTTTTCTAATTACGATTCTAAAACGACTAAAAACAGCAAATTTCAGAGAGATAAGAGTCAGTTATGCCTTCATTTGATGTGGTATCGGAAGTTGATAAACAAGTGCTTACCAATACTGTGGATCAGTCAAACCGATTGATCAAAAATAGATTTGACTTTAAAGGCGTTGACGCCGAATTCGAACGCAAAGATTATTTGGTTACATTAAGAGCCGACGCGGAATTTCAAGTTACGCAAATGCTCGATATCTTAAAATCGACTCTGCACAAAAACGGCATTGATATTCGATGCTTAGAAGAAGCGGAATGTTACCAATTGGGTAAACAATGTAAGCAAGAAGTGACGGTTAGAACCGGATTAGAATCCGATTTGTGCAAGAAAATCGTCAAGCTGATCAAAGATAAAAAGCTCAAGGTTCAGGCACAAATTCAAGGTGATCAAGTACGCGTAACCGGTAAGAAGCGCGACGATCTTCAAAATGTTATCGCCACTTTGAAAGAAGCCGATATCGATTTACCGCTGCAATTCAATAATTTCAGGGATTAATTCGCAGAGAAAAGCCTTTGATTACTAGCGACAGTAATCAGAGGCTCCTGTGTTTGACAGCATGTTTACCAGCATGTTTGTAAGTGTTTGCTAACTTTCTCGCCAGCGGAAAATGCTGGTGGCGATAATCATAAATACCATTGTCATTAACCCTAGTACCAGCAGGTGGTGACTGATATCGGCCAAACCTGCGCCATCGAGCATGATTGCTCGCGCACTTTGCACCATGTGCGTCAGCGGTAAACACGAGCTTATCGTCGACATCCATTGTGGCGCGCCATCAAGAGAAAACCACACTTCTGACAGCAGCATCATCGGGAAGGCAAAAAAGTTGAGCAAACCGTTGGCAAATTCTTCGTTGGCCAGTCGGCTCGCGACGATCAATCCCAGCGATAACAGCGATAACATGCCCAATACCGCCACTAGGAACAGATTAAAGTAGCTGCCTAGCATCACGAAATCCAAGATGAAATTCGCCACCATAAACACAATCGCACTGACGATTATCATAATAATTAAGCGCGAGAGAATCTGAGCAGTAAGAAATTCGATGGGGCGTACGGGAGACGCTTGCAGTCGTTTTAGCACACCATTTTTTCGGTACCGAACAATCACATAGCCAATCCCAAATAAACTGCTGAACATCAGGTTCATGCCGATAATTCCGGGAATGGCCCAGTCGACGTACCGAACCTTGTTACCGCTGACGGTATTTTCTTGCCAATTGCTGGTACCTGATTCGAACGAGGCGTGATCGATAAACAGCGTTTTTACAAAATCCGACTTTTGGGAAATAGGGTTGACCCAAAATTGTTCGGTGGACGGTTGTATCAACAAATCGATTTGGTGGTACTTTATTTTTTGCAGCGCTTCTTCTTGATCATCGTAGCGAATTACCTGTACGCCTTTTTGATCAATTTTTTGGCTGATTTCGGCGGTTGTTTCACCGAGAACGCCAAGTCTAAACAAAGGTTGCTCGCCACGAGAAAACGCCAGAGCAACCACCGCGATAATCAAAGGTGGCATGACAAACGACCATATCAGTGAGGCGCGGTCACGGTAATATTCTTTGTTGCGAGCCAAGAATAAGCTCAAAATTCGTTTCATGAAAAATCCTAAAAAAGACAATCTGATCAATCGCGAAGACTGTGACCGGTTATTTTTAAAAATAGGTCATCAAGCGTTGGGTTTCGCACTTGCAGCGCCGATAGGTTTGCGCCGCAATTAATCAATTGCTGAAGGGTGCTCTCTAAATTTTTACTGATGATAGTAATTTCATTTTTTTCAGTCGATGTGACTTCAAATTGATCAAACTGGTCAGGGCTTAAATCGCCGTCTCTCAAACAAATGTACGACACGCCAAAATGCTCATTGAGCAATGCTTGCGGTGTGCCTTCGGCAATAATTTTACCTTTATCGACAATCACCAATTGATCACACAAGGATTCGGCTTCATCCATGTAGTGAGTGGTTAAGACAATCGTTTTACCCAGGTTTTTGATGTTATTAATCAGATTCCAAAAGTTTCTGCGCGATTGTGGGTCTAAACCGGTGGTGGGTTCGTCGAGGAAAATAATTTCCGGGTCGTTAATTAAAGCAATTGCCAGCAGCACACGCTGGCGTTGTCCGCCCGAGAGTTTTGATGCTGGGTGATGTAAAAACTCTGACAGTGCGCACTGTTCTACCAATTTTTCGATGGGCAGCGAGTTTTTGTAAAAGCCGCCGAACAGCTCCAACACCTCAATGACTTTTAGATAATCCATCAGCGCGGTGGATTGAAATTGAATACCGGCCTCGTGGCGGAACTGTGGATTGTTTGGCACCCCTTTGTAGCGAATTTCTCCGGAAGAGGGTGGGGTAATACCTTCAATCATTTCAATGGTGGTTGTTTTACCCGCACCGTTAGGTCCGAGCAGACCAAAGCAGGTTCCTTTTTCGATTTCAAAGGAGATTCCGTTAACGGCGTTGACGTTTTTGTACTGCTTGTGGAGATCTCTGATTTCTAAAATAGCCGACATAACGGGTAGTGGGTTCCAACAATGATTATCTGAGTGAATGTAAACTGCCAGTAAACAATGAATAAATAAACAATGAATAAATAAACAATGAATATTACTCAATGAGTGTGACAGGGCAAAATTTCTTAAGGAATTTTGCTGAAATGGTGATCAGCCATTTTGAATGATTGCGGCGAGTTTTTTTCGAATACTCACAAGCAGAAGTAGGCTCGGTAACACCATAATTGACGTCATGATGAAGAAAAGCTCCCAACTGCCAAGCCAATCTACTGTGTGACCACTTACTCCGGCTAAGCTGATTCGTCCAAAATTACCAATGGATGCAAACAGCGCGTACTGGCTGGCGCTGAATGTTCGCCCGGTAATGGCGGACAAAAAAGCCACCAAAGCAACGGATGAAAACGCTGCGGTGAAGTTATCCACCACCAGTGTGATGGCAAACAGAGATTCCGACGGCCCGACTTTAGCAATCAAAGCGAACAATAAGTTGCTTGAGGCCATGGCAACTCCGCCAATCAGTAAGCCCTTGATGACACCAAAGCGTGTGTTAAATAGGCTGCCTAACAAGGTGAAAATAACGGTTAAAAACCAGCCAAAGGCTTTGCTGTAGGTGGCAATTTGATCGTTGCTGAAACCGACTTCTCGATAAAACACCACCGACATTCGGCCCAAGAACGCTTCCCCGATTTTGAAAAGGAAAATAAACAGAAGCAGTGTTAGTGCGATTCTAACGCCGTTGCGGGTGAAAAATTCGGCAAAGGGTTGAACCAGAGTCTCATAAAACCAATGGGAAGGCGTGTTGTTTGCGGGGGTAACCGTAGCGGTATTCTTACTTCGGTCGGGTGAATTATCACCAATGGCCATGACCGCGAGCATCAAAACAATCAACACGACGATCATCAATTGATACACCATGTTCCAACCCAGCGCATCTGCGTTGGAAAATGCCAAATACCCAGGCCCGGAATAACCGGTCCACCAACCGATAACGCTCATTGCGGCGGCGGCGGGAAATTTTTCCGCTTCATTGTTACCGAATTGATCAATTCGAAACGCATCGACGGCAACATCTTGCGTTGCTGAACAACAGGCAATAGAAAAGGCGAGTACGCCGAAAATAAACAATTCGTTGGCCGGATTAACCGTTACCATCGCCAACAAAATAAACAGCATAAAGGTCTGCGACAGTAGTACCCAGCTGCGACGAGTACCAAATCGATTAAAAACCGGTATACGGAATTTATCGAGCAGCGGAGCCCAAAGGAAATTGATGGCATAAACCAGAGAAACCGAGCCCAAAAGGCCAATGTCTCCTCGGCTGATACCGGAGTCTTTGAGCCAACCGCTTAAATTGCTGCCTATTAAAGCAGCGGGAAAGCCACTGCAAACCCCCATCAGAAAAATCCACGCCATCCTTTTATCGAGATAGAGCTTGAATGAATCTTTCCAGGTGTTATGCATACATTGACTCGATGAATATAACGGTAATTGAGCTTGTTCAGACTCGAAATGAAGAGGGCGATTTGGCTGAAAATACCTCAGCTATGGATTCCAATGATAGGCTTTAAGCCTGACTCTATCGTTAGTGAATTCCACGTTTTCTTTTTTAAGCCGCCTTTTTTGCACTTCGCCTCTCTCTCCCGGAAGGGAAATTTTGCCCTGGCTGTTGATCACTCGGTGCCAGGGCAGTTTTGTCTCTTCGGGTAAATTTTTGAGCACATAGCCCACCCAGCGAGCGCCGCCGGGTTTGCCAATCATTTTTGCCAAGCTTCCATAGGTGACGACGGTACCTTTAGGTACCTTATTTAATTGGGCGTAAAGAGACAGTATTTCGGGAGAATCCATTAGAAACTATAAACAAGGTTCACTGATGTAATAGTATCTTGACTCTCATCACCCTCGGCAGGTTCACTGTTGTAGCGAATTTCGTAACCGAGCTTTAGCGCCAGAGACGAATTAATCGCAACATTCAGGCCGAGTTTGTTTTGGACAAAGGTATTGTCAGCGGCAGATTCCAAACGAGTGTCGTTGGTGAGTGTGGTGGTTTCTGTCAGCTGATGGCTAAACGTTGATGTGCTTAAGAACGTTGAGCCACTTTGGTTCTCACCGGTATCTTCGAGTTCGGTTTTTCGAAAACCAATACCGGAGGAAATATCCCACTGTGTTTTTTCTGACAACAACACCTTATAACCAACACCGACACCGCCAGTTTTGATGGAATCGAAAGAATCAAACTTGTCGTCGAAATAACGAATATCACCAAACAAGAAAAGCCTTTCGCTCAAGAGAAATTTGGTATCCCACTGGGCTGTGTAGGATTCGGCGCTTTTTTCACTTTCGCTTTCTGCGGAGGTTGCCGCAAGTTCAGTAGAGTGTTCCCATCTTTTACTGGCTTTACTCAGCTTTATAGTGGTATTTAAAGTTTTTGATTGCGAATTACCATCGACAATAATTAACCCAGCCTCGCCAACGCCGTCCCATTGGGCGGAAACCAATGTGGGGGATAAGGTCAGTAATAGGGTGCAAAATGTAAAAAGGGCTCGCATAAAACATAACTCCTGTCGAGAACCGCCGTGTGTTCTAACTTAGATTAATCTTTGGATCATCATGCAAGAAATTGCCAAAATTAAACTTTCATGAAAATCAAATATTGATAGTAAACAATTTCCTGTAGAAATCGAATTTCTGCCCAGTGGCTGTGCCAATCACAATGGCAGTGTAAGAAGCGAGTTTGCATTGAGTAACGCCTTTGTGTTCTTACTTGTGACGATTGATCGGTTCACAGATGCAGATTTTGGCGGGGGAGTTTATCGCATCCATAAAACTTCACTACAGAAATTCACTAAAAATTATAGGATGTGTTTGCGAACTGGCGAGTGTTAGCAATGAAATGGCCCAATTAACCTTGAATGAATATTTTATCTGTTCTGAACCTGATTGTTGGAAACAACAGTCGCTTCCTTACAAATACGTCGATTCGTTTTTAACTGTTGATCATTGTGAATTTGCCCCAATTATCTAGCTACGGGTTTTCCAACGCATCCCGGATGTTGGCTAGGGTCTAGGTCTTTTTGATGTAAAGTTTTGCTAAACTGGTCGTCTGGGTGCAATTTTAATAACGAAATCGAGGATCACAGTGCCCCTAATTCTTCTTTTTATTGTTTCGGCTTTTATCACCGAGCTTTGGGTTTTAATTCAAATTGGTGATGAAATCGGAGCTTTGTCTACCGTTGCAGCCACACTGCTGACGGCAATTATTGGTATCGCGTTGGTTAAGCGCCAGGGGCTAAAAACGCTGGTGCGGGCTCAGGAAAAAATGGCCCAGGGCGAGTCGCCAGCAAAAGAAGTGTTTGAGGGTATTGCGTTATTTTTAGCGGGGATTTTTTTGTTAATTCCCGGCTTCGTCAGTGACTCCCTCGGTATTGTTCTGCTCATTCCCGGAGTGCGCGGTGCACTGGCTGGTTTTATCCTGCGTAAATTTGGTGCTCTGTCAGGCGATCGCTTTAGCGCCCACAGTCGTTATCGCCAAGGAAATACCTACGAAGGCGAATTTAGCCACCAAGATCACGATAAATCCGACAAAGACGAAAAAAATCAAAATTTTTTGCCTTGAAGGTGTTGAAATCATTCCGGTGATCCCCATTTTCTCAACCACGAGTTTCAATGGCTTTTGGCAAAGAATGGCCAGAGCCAAGTTTGGCGGAAGCTCCGCCCTATCTACTTGATAAACGCAGACACAGATAATCCGTGATTACGGGTCATCTTAATACTTCAGGAGACATGAAAAATGAACATTCGTCCTTTACACGATCGTGTTGTGGTTCGCCGCAAGGAAGAAGAAAAAACTACTGCTGCTGGTATCGTGTTGCCAGGTTCCGCTACTGACAAGCCTAACCAAGGTGAAGTTATAGCAGTAGGCAACGGTCGTATCTTGGATAACGGCGAAGTTCGCGCAGTAGATGTAAAAGTTGGTGACATCGTTGTTTTTGGTAAGTATGCAGGCAGCGACACTATTGACGTAGACGGTGAAGAGCTTCTCATCTTAAGTGAATCTGATATCAAAGCGGTTGTTGTCTAATTCACCGCTTGCAAACACTACGTTTGAATCTGAAAAAGTTTAAATTAAGGAAAAAGTAATGGCCGCTAAAGACGTAAAATTCGGTGATGACGCTCGCGTAAAAATGCTTGCGGGTGTAAATATTCTTGCTGACGCTGTTAAAACTACCCTTGGCCCTAAAGGTCGTAACGTTGTTCTAGACAAATCTTTCGGCGCTCCAACCGTAACTAAAGACGGTGTATCTGTTGCAAAAGAAATCGAGCTTGCAGACAAGTTCGAAAACATGGGCGCACAAATGGTTAAAGAAGTTGCTTCTAAAGCTTCTGACGACGCAGGTGACGGTACCACCACTGCAACCGTATTGGCGCAAGCGATTGTAAACGAAGGTTTGAAATCTGTTGCTGCGGGCATGAACCCAATGGATCTTAAGCGCGGTATCGACAAAGCCGTTGCTGCTGCTGTTGAAAACATCCGTTCTGTTGCTCAGCCATGTGAAGACACCAAGTCTATCGCTCAAGTAGGTACTATCTCTGCAAACAGCGATGCCAACATTGGTGATGTTATCGCAGAAGCAATGGAAAAAGTAGGTAAAGAAGGTGTTATCACCGTTGAAGAAGGTTCTGGTTTAGAAAACGAACTAGACGTTGTTGAAGGTATGCAATTCGACCGCGGTTACCTTTCTCCTTACTTCATCACCAACCAAGACAACATGACTGTTGAAGCGGAAAGCCCGCTATTGTTGTTGGTTGACAAGAAAATCTCCAACATCCGCGAGCTGCTTCCAGTTCTAGAAAACGTTGCAAAAGCCAACAAGCCTTTGGTTATCATCGCTGAAGACGTTGAAGGCGAAGCGTTGGCAACATTGGTTGTTAACAACATGCGCGGTATCGTTAAAGTTGCAGCGTGTAAAGCGCCTGGTTTTGGCGATCGTCGTAAAGCTATGTTGCAAGACATCGCGACTCTAACTGGCGCGACTGTTATCTCTGAAGAAGTTGGTCTTGACCTTGAAGCAGCTACTTTAGAGCACCTAGGTACTGCTAAGCGCGTTACCATGAACAAAGAAAACACTGTAATCGTTGACGGTGCTGGCGACGCTGGTGAAATCCAAGCGCGTGTTGCTCAAATCCGTGCGCAAGTAGAAGAAACTTCTTCTGATTACGACCGTGAAAAACTTCAAGAGCGTGTTGCTAAATTGGCAGGCGGCGTTGCAGTTATCAAAGTTGGTGCAGCAACCGAAGTTGAAATGAAAGAGAAAAAAGCTCGCGTAGAAGACGCACTTCACGCAACTCGCGCTGCGGTTGAAGAAGGTGTGGTTCCTGGCGGTGGTACTGCGTTGGTTCGCGCTGTTGCAGCGATTGCTGGTCTTGAAGGCGACAACGAAGAGCAAACCGCAGGTATCGCAATTGCACGTCGTGCAATGGAAGCACCACTTCGTCAAATCGTTACCAATGCTGGTGAAGAAGCGTCTGTTGTTGCTAACAACGTTCGCGACGGCGAAGGCAACTTCGGCTTCAACGCAGGTACTGGTGAGTACGGCGACATGTTAGAAATGGGTATTCTTGACCCAGCGAAAGTAACTCGTACTGCACTTCAAGCGGCGGGCTCTATCGCTGGTTTGATGATCACCACCGAAGCAATGGTTGCTGATTCTCCGAAAGAAGACGGCGGCGCAGACGCAGGTGGTATGCCAGGTATGGGTGGCATGGGCGGAATGGGTGGCATGGGCGGCATGATGTAAATCACGCTTTCCGGCACTGTTCCCCAGCAGGCAAGCTTATGTTTACCTGCTGTCAAAAAAGGTCCTTCATTCAAGGGCCTTTTTTTGTACCTAAAAATCACGTGTGGCGTTCACGTTGATTCAAAGCATTAAGGCTTTTGGTACAAGCACGGTTGAATCTTGGTGAAACTAAGATCGTGGTGTAGATTCTAACCAGCAATCACGAAAAATTTGGTTTACTATCAAGTTATTAATTAACACTCATTATCTAAAGTTACAGGAATACTCGCATTATGGTGCAGTCCAGAAAAGAACCCACTTTATCTTCTGATATCCATACTGCCTTAGACGACGAGCCGCAAAGAAAAGCAAAACCCAAGCAGCGAACAGCGGCTCCCAATCCCGGTGCTGCGAAAGCTGGCGAAAAACCGTCGAGACCGTCTGCGCAAGCTGCACCAGCCGCTGCTCCGGTAGTCGTTCAAAAATCTGGGGGTGGGGCATTAGCGGGCTTTGCCCTATTTGTTGGTGTGATGGGGCTGGGGCTTGCGGCGTTCGCGTTTTGGCAACTCAATGAAACCCGCACCGCACTGAGTGATGCCGAAACCCGAATCGTCGGTCTTGAGCAGCGCTTAGAGCTTTCCGATGACGAGTCGACTCAATCAGTGACCGCTTTGCAGGCGAACTTAAAGAAAACCTCCGCCGAATTGAGATTCGCCGAGTCTGAGATTCGCAAATTGTGGGATACACGCAATGTGAATCGCAAAGCCATCAGCGATAACAAAAGTGCCCTCGGTGCGGTTTCCAGTAAAATCGACAAAGGCGATCAACAAGCTCTGGCGCAAATCAAATCTTTGGAGTCATCACAGAAAGCGAGTCTTACCGATATTGAATCAAGCCTAAGTTCTCTTGCCGATGAGCAAAAAGTGCTTTCCGAACTTGTCAGTGATAACGGCGATATTGAATCACTCGAAAGACAAATTGCCAGCTTAAAATCTCAGCTTGCCAAAATAGACGATTTAACCAGCCGCATTACCAATAACGAAGAGGCTATCGATGCGATTGATGCTTACCGATTGAATATCAATCGCCAGTTGGTAGATCTGCAAAAGAAAGTGTCCGTACAGTAATTCAAATTTTTCAGTCAGTTATAACCGTTTATTTAGATAAAGTTTTAAAAAATAAATGGTTATAACTTAGTGTTTTTGTCAATAAATGCCCTGCCTTATTTTCTCCTTGATTGAATTTCTCACTTTTTCAAAATTTTTCTTTCCTTCTTGATTAAACGCCTGAAATTTTTGTAAAAACAAATGTTGCCGACGTATTTTTATTGCTTGGCGATATATGTTCTATAAATGTATAAAATTATTTGATTTAACGTTAAAAGAATTTTTCTTGTTTTGGTTTCTTTTTTTATTTAATTTTTAATTTTAACTTTTTTGTGTTTATGACTTCTTTATTGCTTTTTAAAAAGAAGTTACAGTTTTTTGTAGGTGAAAATTATCGAAATTGTGAACTGATTACTGTTTGGTTTTCCTGTTTGCTTGGCGTTTAAAAAAACAAAACACAGAGTTCGATTAAATGATCTGCATTTTTTCTTTTGTTTGATTTATTGTTCCGTCTCTCGTTATTCCCGAAGTTTCTAATTCGTAAAAATACGTTATTAAATTCCGTGCGCTGTGCTGAACGGGCGTGTCTGGGTTGTGGGTGACAGTTATGCGATTAAATTCATGTCGAGCAGAACTTGAAATAATAGATTCATCTATTGAATCTAAGAGTGTTAATGATTTTTATCCTGTTGTATTCAAGAAAATTATCGATGATGGTTGTGCTGACAGTATTTTTTATTTCAGCCATACGGATGATAAAAAGTTTCCGTGGCCAACGTCTGATTTTGAAAGTCTTCAGGTGGATGCTAAAAAAGTATTGGTCAATTACAGCCGTTCTTTTTCTTATTCTGAAGATGATTCTTTCTTATATATTAAGTCTCTAACCAATCATCGATCATTAGAGTTTTTGTTGGAATTGATTTTTTGCCAAAAAGTATCGGTAATTATCGCGTCTGTTAACAGTTTTTTGCTTTTGGCTGATTTTACTCACCAAAAAGGCGTAAACCTCAGCAGTATTTCCAGTGTTAGAGCGTTGATGATTGATGGATTTTCAATATCTGATGCAATGATAAAAAATTTAAAATCAATCTGGGGTTTAGATCTTGTTTGTAATGTTGATTTAACGGTTGATACTGATTCAAATTTGAATCAACAGTCTTCAAGAGAATTGAATTTAGACCGCTGTGCTTTCACCAATGTTCAGGTAGAGCAAGCGATTTTGCAGGGTGTGACTCATGTTTTAAGTTACCACTTGATGGTTTGCAAAAATAACACTGTGATTATTCGTATGGAAATCGACTCAGAAAAAATCGCTGATAAAAAACAGTTTATAAAGTCAGTTGAGACGAATGTTTACAAAGAGCTGGGCGTTCGCGCAACGGTGATCATTTCAGGTGGGTTAAATCAAGGTTTTTATCAAGGCGTTGAATCTACGTGGCAATCAGCAAGGGTGATCGATGCACGAAAATATTCCTTATAAAATACACCAAATAGTACCATCGTCGCCGTCCTATCAAGATTTTCAATTGATAAAAAACCAGTTGTTGGGGAAAAACCCGGGTAAAGAAATAAACATTGAACGCAGGGAAGAGCACCGCGATTGGTGTTCGTACAGTCTTGGTTTTTATAACGACAATAACGTTGTTGGCGGTATTCGATTCAGTCCTTTAGGGCACGGGTTAACGTTCACTGAGTTGCATTCAAATATAGTTGAGTGCGTCAGTAATCCATTTGGCTGTTTTGAAGCAAATCGGTTGGTATTAATAAAAGATTATCGCCGCGGTGATGCGGCTTATTCCTATCTGGTCGATACCATCGAATGGATGGGGCGAGAAACCAGTTGCCATACGATTGTTGCATCGAGTGTGAGTCGATTTTTGAGTCTGTATAAAAGGCTCGGTTTTTCAGTGGTTGGCGAGTTTGATATTTCAGGTAAACACTATAATTTAATTCTTAAGGAAATTTAAAGATGGCTGAAACTGCATTTATTGATGAACTTAATGTGTTGGTAAAAAATCGTTGGGAATCGATTTATAAAGGTGCTTTTTTTACCTACATTGGTGAAAATCAAATGGATAAAGACCTTTACGCCAGTTTTATGTACGAGTTGTATCATTACACGCGTCATAACTCGATTAACCAAGCTGTTGCGGCAAATGCAACGTCACCCGAAGATCGTGGTTTGTTGAAATTCGCATACAAGCACGCGCTCGAAGAGCTAGGTCATGAAAACATGGTGCTTGCCGATTTAAAACGCGTTGGCGTTGATCCAGACGTGGTTGTTGAGTCTTTACCGCTACCGCCAACCAACGCGCTAACCGCGTTTATTTATCAAACTGCACTTAATCAAGGCGCAAAAGCCCGATTAGGGTACAGCTTTTGGGCCGAAGACTGCTACGGTTATATCGATGGTTTATTGACAAAAATACGCACCGACTTACAGTTGGTTGATAAAGACATGAGCTTTTTTGTCGCGCATTCTACCATTGATGAAAAGCATTCCGAGGAAGTTGAAGAAGCCATCGCAGGCTTTGTTCATACCAAAGAAGAAATGCAGGCGGTAGCCCAGGTTGCGGATACAACCTTGTATTTAACCGGAAAATTATTGGATGAATCTCTCAGCCGTTATCTCAGCGGCTGGTCACCAAAGTATTTGTCGAGCGTCGATAAAGCGGCCTAAAAACGATTTACCAATAAGTCAAAAAGGCGTAGCAATAAATTCCGGTTTGTCCGTTGATAAATCGGAATTTATCGAGCTTTTGTGAGTTTCAGGTACGTTTATTTTAAATCGGTTAATTTATAGGTAAATCAAAGGCTTTTTAATCATCCGATTTTTGAAGATTGTGTTGAAACGAATAACTGTATTCAGCGTAAAGCTCAGTTAAAATTTCAATAAATGCACTGATTTTTTTCGGCACATAGCGAATGTTGGGATAAACCACATAAATGCCCACTTCGCGGTATATATAGTCTTGTAAAACCGGTTCCAACTCTCCGGATTTCACTTGATTATTAGCAAGATAAACCGGCATAAATGCGAGGCCAATTCCCATGCACGCGGCTTCACGTAGAGTTACCAGTGAGTCGGCCTGAAAGCTACCGGTAATACGAATGCTGTCGGCTTTGCCATCCACCGTAACGGGCCATTCGTTGGCGCCTGTTTCTTGATAACTGAATTGCAGGCAGTTGTGTTTTTCCAAATCAAAAATACTGTCAGGGCGACCAAATTCTTTTAAATAATTCGGCGACGCATACACATTCCAGTGCGACATCACCAGAAGCTTTGCTCGCAAGCTGGAATCCAATAATGTGCCCGTGCGAATGGCCAGATCAAACCCTGCAGAAACCAAATCTTGAAAGCTGTCTTCAATGACCATCTCTACCTGCATTTGCGGATACTGTTTAAGGTATTCACTAATCACGCGCGGCAAAAAATAATGGCCAGAAACAATTGGCGCAGAAATTTTCAGTTTGCCTTTGGGCTCTTTGGTGTGTTCTGAAACCGCCAGCTCCGCCAACTTAATACCGTTTTCCACTTGCAGACAGTGGTCATAAAACTCTTCACCGGCCTCAGTTAAATTCAGTTTGCGTGTTGTTCGCGTCAGCAGTTGCACACCGAGGCGTTTTTCCAAACGCGATATGTGCTTACTAACCACAGAACTGGCGATGCCTTCTTGGTCTGCGACGGCCCGGAACGACTTCTGTTTAACTACTTGAACGAACAGTAGCATATCATCGAGATTACTCATGACGGCTCTTATTGGTCACTCTTATTAGTCAATGCTTATTAAAAAACGGCTTATTAATCAACTTAGGGAATCAATCAAATTCATTATTGCTTATTAATTAATATATAGGAATGCCGTTAATCTGTCGCCAATCATAATAACTACGTTTTAGCCCCAAGGTGACGACATGCCAGACTCCGCCAAGTACGAAGAATTCAAAACTCGCGCTGCCGAATTCATTCCTCAAGATCGCATCATCACGGATTATCTCCGCACATTAGCCTACGGCACCGACGCCAGTTTTTATCGGTTGTTGCCGAAAGTGATCGTTCAAGTTGCTAATGAAAATGAAGTCATTCGTTTGATGGCGTTGGCAACCGAGCTGAGTCTTGCCATTACCTTTCGCGCTTCAGGCACCAGTTTGTCGGGGCAAGCAATTACCGACTCGATTCTTTTAAGATTAACGCCGGACTGGAAAGACTATGAGATTCTAGAAGACGGTAAAAAGATTCGTATGCAGTGTGGTGTTTTGGGCAGTGATGCCAACAAATACCTCGCGCCGTTGCAATATCAGCTAGCGCCCATGCCTGCGTCGATTGACGCCGCCACCGTAGGCGGTATTGCCATTAACAATGCCGCCGGTATGAACTCTATGGACACTTACGGCGTGATGGAGTCGGCGCGCTTTGTTTTCCTCGATGGTACGGTGCTCGATACAGGCTCCGAAGAAAGCCGTAATGCTTTCCGAGAAAGTCACGCCACCATGATTGCGGAAGTGTCGATGCTCTCTCAGCAATTGCGCAGTAACACCGCGCTGAGCGAGCGCATATTGCGTAAATACGAAGTGAAAAACACCACCGGTTACGGCTTGCGATCACTGCTCGAATGGGACGATCCCATCGACATGATCGCTCGATTGATGATCGGCTCGGAAGGCACCCTGGGTTTTATTTCAGAAATTACTCACAACACCATTCGCAAATACCCATTGAAAGCGTCTGCGTTTTTGGTATTTCCTGATATCCGAACCGCAAGTACCGCGGTTATGCGCTTTAAAATGAACAACACGCCGGTAACCGCCGCCGAGATGATTGATTACTACGCACTAAAAGCAGTGCAAGATATGGATGGCGTACCCGATTACATTGCCGACGTACCCCAAGGCGCCACCGCTATTTTGGTTCAAGCCGAAGCCGACGAGAGAGAAAATTTAGAGCGCGACGTGGCGACCATTTTGGCAGAAATCGACGATCTAGAATTAGTGGTTCCGGCAAGTTTTACCGACAAACCCGAAGAGTACCAAGCCTATTGGACCATTCGTAAAGGTATTTTTCCCGCCGTGGGTGCAACCCGGCCAAAAGGTACAACTGCGCTGATCGAAGACGTCGCTTTTCCCATCGAAACCCTGGCAGACGCGTTGGTTGATTTGCAAAATCTGATGCAAAAATACGGTTACGATGACGGCGTTATTTACGGTCATGCTCTAGACGGAAACCTGCATTTTATTTTCTCTCAAGGATTCAGCAATAAAGAAGAAATTGATCGCTACGAACGTTTTATCGACGAGGTGTGCGATGTGGTCGTGGATAAATACGATGGCTCTTTAAAAGCCGAACACGGAACCGGCCGTAATATGGCACCGTTCGTGCGCAAAGAATGGGGCGAAGAAGCCTACAACATTATGTTGGAGATCAAACGTATTTTTGATCCGCAAGGCATTCTCAATCCAGACGTGATGATCACCCGCAACCCTAAGCTTCATATCAGCAATTTAAAACCAATGGGTGCAGTGAGCGATATTGTTGACCAGTGTATTGAGTGTGGTTTTTGTGAGCGCATGTGTCCGTCGAAAAATTTAACACTCAGCCCTCGTCAGCGCATTATTGGTAAACGCGAGTTATCGTTATTGGATGGCGAAAATCAAAAAACATTTGCCGACGAATACGATTACATGGCCATCGATACCTGTGCCGGATGCGGCCTATGTTCAACAGTATGCCCGGTGGGAATTAATACCGGCGATTTAGTGCGACAACTTCGTCACGATCGTAACGCCGACCGCGAAGGGGTTTCGCAATGGATTGCCGATCATTTTGGTACCGTAACCAGTGTCGCCAAAGCCGCGTTTGGTGTTGCCAATGTCAGCCACGGCGTTTTGGGCAGTAAGGTCATGGGCACCGTTACACGCACCGCACGTAAATTGTCGGGCAATAAAATGGGGTATTGGAGCCCAGAAATGCCAACACCGGCACCAAAATTAATTGCCAGTGATCGCCCGGCAGCAACCGACTCTAAGTTTAAAGTGGTTTATTTGCCCAGTTGTTCGAGCAGAACCATGGGCCCCGCACGCGATGCCAAAGAACAAACACCACTGGCAGAAAAAACCGAAGCGCTGTTACGCAAAGCAGGGTTTGAAGTGATTTATCCTAACAACTTGGAAAATCAATGTTGCGGTATGCCGTTTAAAAGTAAAGGTATGTTTAACCAAGCCGACGCAAAAGCAGAAGAGACTATTAACAATTTGCTTGAAGCCAGCAACAACGGTGAAATCCCAGTTTATTGCGACACCAGCCCGTGTACCATGCAATTAAAAGATCATCTAGATTCGCGGATTAAATTATTCGAACCCGTCGACTTTATTCATACCTTTATGATGGATAAATTAAACTTTACCCCCACCGACGAAAAAGTCGCCCTACACATTACCTGTTCCGCACGTAAAATGGGGCTCGACCAAAAAATTGTAGAATTAATGCAAGCGTGCAGCACCAACGTAGTTATTCCTGATCAAATCACTTGTTGTGGTTTTGCCGGTGATAAAGGTTTTAGCACACCAGAATTAAATGAATCGGCATTAAGCACACTGGCAGACCAAGTAAAAGATTGTAACACCGGTTATTCCACCAGCCGCACCTGCGAAATAGGATTAAGCCACCATTCGGGCATTGATTATCAATCCATTGTTTATTTGGTAGACCAATGCACCGAAGCGAAAAACTAAATTAATGGGAAAATCGATAGATGGGTGTTTGAGTTATTCTAAAGAGGGATTTGTTAGTGGCTTAAGTACCCGTTGTGGTTTGGAGGGATAGGGTAGGGTGTATTAAATATAAACGTGGGATTTATTATTAGTTGTTATTTTTCAGGCTGTTTTCTCATGAGTAACTATAATAGCTCCAAAAGTTGGCTGCTAAAGTAGGAAGGTGTTTTTACCTGAAATTACTTGCACAACTAAGAACAAATTAAGCGGTTCTATTTTTGTTGGCTTTCGCGATAACATGCTCAGGAAAATGTAAAACCTCTTTTCCATCAACTAGCTGTTTGCTGCTTGGTTCACTTTCTTCGGCGATTATTTTTAGGCACCAACCAAAAATATGCTGCTCATGAAACAAATCAATTCCATTTGATTCACAGTATTCCGAAACTGAGATAAATTTTTGTGAAGTTTGAGGTGTTGATGAATTCGCAATTTGTTTACTTAAATTATTTAGCATGTTTTCATGCCTTTTAAATTGCTCTTTTGTTCTTTGTTCTAACTTTTCTCTTTCCTCAATTTCCATCAATAATGATTGAACGATTCGCTTAACATCAGAGTTTTGCTCTACTAGCGGAGGCGGGTAAGTCCCATATTTCTGAATCGATGGTAATACTTCATGTAATACCCAGCGTTGAAAACGTTTACAAGCAGCACTGTTATCTCTCAATATAATCCGAAAAAGACCTGGTTCTGTTACGTACAACTCACCTTGAACGTCTATGCATTCATCTTCTTCAAGGACTTCAATTTGAGCCTTTATCATTCCACTAAGGCCGTCTCCCTTACCTCCTTGAGCAATTTGAGTATTTTGTTCCGCTAGAGTTTTAACGACATCAATAAGAGAAAAGTAAATTACGGATTCTTCAGTAATTGTTCTTATTTGATTTCCTGAGTCTGGGTACGACAATAATATCTGATTGTTGCTCATTTTTTTTCCTTGTTTTGATGAAAGTAGTTGTTTGAAAAAGATTTAACGTCTTAAATACTGCTTCAGTTTTTCTAGGTCTGAGTGCTTTGACCTATTAGGTTTAAATCTACGTTATCTAGTTGGTAAAATAGATCTTCTATGGAATTATATTTCATTATCTTTTGTAGTGATGGAAGCCCTAATGCCATCAACGAAATATAACCTTCACCTATTTGCAACTCATGATCAATATTATCAATACCTCTATATTTTTTTGGTTTAGCTTTGTAGCTTGAATCAGGCCTAAAGCACATTACAATTGGAATTTCGTTGCTGTCAGCTAATTGGAGTTCGATTCCCATTCCTGTTGAAGGAAAGCTAGCCTCAGCTACTATCAAATCAGCCCAAAGTACCATGTCTCTATCCCACTGATAACATAGTCCTGCTTTACAGGATTCTTCTCGATTTGCCAGTTGGGGATCGCTGTTTGCAAGAGCATATTTAACTTTATTACCAGAAGCAGTTAAGTACTCAGCAATGCTTACTAGTAGGTTGGAGTACTCTTCAAATGAGTATTCAGGGACGTGTGTTAGGGCACATGCTAGGTAGATGTTCATTAGGTTGCAGACCTTACATTTGGTATTAGAAATTGATACCCTGTAATTTCGGAAGCTATTTCATCGAAAAACTGATTTGGCGCTTGTTGTATAAATTCACTCAGAAGCCAGTTTTTTTGCCCTGACAGAAAAGAATCAAGTTCTAGAGGTTTATATCGACTCAGTTCACTTAATCTATGCATCGCTGCAAGCGTTAAAGTTGAAGGTAGTTTAGAGATTCTTTTGGGTCCTGAAACCTTAGACTTTATATACCATAAAGTTTGGGCTCCATTAATGTACTGCAAGTCGTAACGTAGAGTTTTGTGAAGACTTAGAAGGTTATTAATATCAGTAGCTGTAGGTTTTCCAGGTCGTAAAAACGATACCGTTTCCGAGGAACAAATTATTCCTTGATCGATGGTTTGAGTGAAAGCTGGTGGTAATCTTTTTATAACCTGTGTGGTTGAGAAATCTTTCGAGAGCTTGGCTCTAAAATATGCTCGTTTAATTGATTTATCGACGACAAATTCCGCATCCTTTATGGGGATGAACATATCCGTTTGTGATGGGTAAGTTAAGCAGTAGGTCCGATGGATGTACGGCAAGTTAAATAACAACTCTTTCAAGTTAAATTTAGTGGCTTGTTCTGGTTCGCCATAATATGTGGATAGTGACGGTAATATGCCGTTTTCTTTTATTTTTACTCCCTCATTTGTAAGGCTAATTTTACTGCCCGGATTACGTAAGTTATTGGCTACAACACCATGTTGTTCTATAAATTTAATACCTTTAGTAGTTAATAGGGCTTTAACGGCATTCATAAAGGAGTAATAGTGTAGAAGTGGGGCTGACTGTGTAGGTAAACCCTTTGACGCTTCATGAAATACCCTAGCTTGATTCCAGTAAAACAACGCGTTCTTCTGCTTTTCTTTCTTCATCCACAGATCAACAAAGTCCCAGGGGCTATTGGTAAGTACATTTCTGGCCGTTAGCTCGGGGGACACGATAGATTTGTGTGGACGTATTTCCTTCCCTTTCAGTTTTATTTGTATAATCTCTGACATATTATTTATTTGTTATTGGGAGTAGAAGATTAACGGTTTAATAAATGTCCTAATAATTTTTTCCTAATTCAATACACATTCCAGAATGTATTATCACTGTTAGACTTGGTTTGGGGAAGTGTCTCCCCATGTAACCCTGTAATATCTATCAAGGTTATATTTCGATGTGTTTGGCATTGAATTCATCTTTTGATGTCAGTACATTTTTTATAAATTCGTAACAGTCTATTTTATAAATTTGGTTGATTATAAAATGCCAGAATTCAGAAGTATTAATTAAATCTCTTCGAAAAATCAGTTATGATTCTTTTCTGTTTATAGTTGTTTTAATTATTAATTTGTTAGGTAAAATTTACGTTTATGTATTAAGAGTTTTTTCGCTGCACTCATTTCGAGCAAAAAGTCCTCGGTTTTGTAGTGATTTATAAGAATCAAAACAGAGAAAATCGGTGTTCAAACTATGGATAACGATCAACACCAGGTCTTTATTTATAAAAATATCGAACCACTACAGTCTACAGTTCGAGTAATACTAATTTCTGTTGAAATTTCTAGCTACTTCTCGTTATCAAGGTCTAAATGCTCTGGGCCGCCTGATAACAACCCAGTCGGTTCATCTTCATCAATTGGTGGCGTGATATTTCTTTTTTTCAACTCTTTAATTTTCTTATTTAGTCGTTCGATACCTTCGGTTTCGCTCAACTCTTTCTTACTATTGCTACAATCATCGCTCATAGAAGAATTCCTCACTAAGTTAGTCAATTGCTTTGGTTGTATTTATATGACCTATGGGTTCGTTTGGTATAAGTGGCTTATTTGCTTTCTTAATTTTCTTAGCATACTCTTTAAGTTTTTGTGAAAATTCTATCTCAGAAACATCTTTTATTTTATCTTTTTTTGAAGAATTACTCATTCATTTACCCTCAAGTTAAATTTTTAACTAGATACCTTGGTTCATTCTTGTTGCCGGACTTCAGTGCATAGCCTAATGCTTTATATGAATTTATTGCACCCTGAACTGGATCGATTATTCTTACTTGGCTCGCTCCACAAGCATATCCATATAATTCTGTAGCTGTTAATGCTATAAAAGCAATCCTTCCTCGTAAAGGGTGTCTGTAATTAGGAGATCCCTCAAGAATTTCAAGTCGAACGTGAATGTTTTCCCCTGAGGCTTTTCCCAAGCATAAGCCGCAAAGCTGATTTCCGTACCATATTGCAGCTTCGAAGCGTTTATGGTGCTTTCTTCTATAGTCGCTTACCCACGATTCCCAATCCCATCCACCATTCGGAGGTATTCTACCGGATGAGTGCCAAGAAGTATTTTGAGCTAACGCTTCATTATTAATAGGTGTAAGATTGACATGTGGCATATTAATAACATTAGGTACTGCTTTATATACTTGCTCCCTATAATTGGAATATTTTTCTTTGAATTCCGGAAACGTCATTCTTTTTTGCATGATTTCTCGTTCCTGTATTTTCAGTTGAAATTATACCACCGCACTTTAGACGAGTTACACCGCATTTAGTCCGTAATAGAATTTTTTTGCGTGTGATTTCTAATGTCTTTGTTTTCTTTTTTTGGAGATCAAAGGGCGAAATTAAAATCCAAAATGCATTCTATTTCTAATCACATGAACTGAACTACTGCTACGTCGTTTTTTCGTGAATATGCACTCATTTATTATACCTGTTTGAGGAAAATATCTCATAAAATAAGACTGTAATTTCTGAATTCGAGTTTTTTGGCATACAATTCATTATTCTGTATTTCACGCCGAAGCTATATCTGTTTCAAAAATATCATCATTTTATATTGTGAATCTTTTGCCATCCTAAAGATTAATAATTTTAATTAATGTCTATTTCACTTTACCAAATATAAAAATATTGTTTCCGTACTTTTTTATTACCGACTCCTTCTTTCTTTGCAGGAGAGATGCTTAATTGAAAGTGCCATTTTTTGGGGTGTGTACTAGAAATATAACTGTTGTATTTTATGGTTAATCAGAGGCTCCTCTAGCTTGCGATAGTAAACTAAAGTATTAGTTTTGAGGTGACAAAAAATAACATAAATTAACGTTAAAAACTGGGTCTCTCTTTGGCTTAATTACGGTTTCTCTTGTTTTTCACTCTTGTTATTATCGGGTTAAAAGGACATTAAACTAAAGATAAGGCACCGGTGAATATGGAAGTATCTTTAGAGAGTATTCAGGAGCTAGCACCTGATCAATCTTCTCTTTCCGCCGCAAAGAAGTTGTTAAAAAAACAGAAGTGGCCAAGTGTTGGGCAATCCGAGGCGCATAAAACCATTTGGGGTATGTGTCAGGGGTCGGGATCAAAGCCGTATTATACGATGGCAGATCTGTCTAATTTAGGTTACAAATGCACCTGCCCATCGCGAAAATTCCCGTGTAAGCATGTTTTGGCGTTGCTGTGGCAATACAGCGAACAATTGCACGATTTTCAGGAACAAGAACTCCCACAGTGGGTTTTAGACTGGCACGGTCGGCGCAGAAAAACATCGTCTTCTCAAGCTTCTACTTCTACATCCTCTAAGGGCACTGATAGCAGTACTAACAAAAACATCGATAAAATTATTGATGCCGATGACGCCTCAATCGAATCCACAGCGCCTGAAATCAATGAAAAAAGCGAAGCGCAAAAACGCAAACGCGCTGAGTCTTTAAAGGCCAAGACCGATGCGTTGATCAGTGCGGGTTTGGAAGAGCTGCAACAGTGGATGGAAGATCAATTACGATCAGGCATCAGCCAGTTTTTAAAAGACAGTCACAGTCGTTGCCGCAATATTTCTGCTCGTTTAATTGATTCCAAAGCTTCCAATTTAGGCGTTACCTTGGATGAGTTGCCAGCGAAAATTCTCGAATATCCCATTGAAGAGCAGCCGTCGATTGTGGTTCGAGAATTCGGGCGGTTGGTGCTGCTCTGTAACGCTTGGTTTACTGATAACAATGATCTTGACGCTCGCCGAGCCATTGCTTCGGCAGAAAAGAAAGATCAGTTGTTAAGCGCAAATACTAACGCCAATACCGATACCAACGCCGTCAGCGGTATTTGGCAAACCATCGGTGAGCAAAGCTATACTCGTCGCGATGGATTAATTACTCAAACCACTTGGTTGTTGAATATTAATAGCAGTGAACCGCAATTTGCGAAGTTGGTTGATCATTTTCCGGCGGCATCAGGTCGCAAAATGATTGGTGCGGGTTTTAAATCGTGTGTTCACGGCGATATCGTGTTTTATCCGTCCAGGGTGAATCTGCGTGGAGTATTACAGAACTACGAGATTATTCCCAAACCCAGCGAATCTCTGTGGCCGGCAACTTCCCAGCGATTACCGACTCAGTTTTTAACGCTGCAATCTCAAATTCCTTGGCTAGACAATATTCCTTTTATTTTAGCCGATGGCCGAATTGCCGTGACCAAAGAAGGTGAATACTGGTGGCAATCCAATAATCTTGAAGAACACTATTTACTGACTAACAACACAATCAGTTCGGTTTTGTTGGGTTGTGAAATTGAGCGTGCGTTTATTCTTTGGGACGGAAGCAGAGCGCTGTTGTTGAGTGCGGTGGCGAAACAATGGGGGGCTATGCCGTGTTAAGCGAAGAAGAATTTATCGATGAAATTAATCGTGGCCAACAACTGGAGCAACGCTGGTTAATCGGCGGTGATACGCTTTATGACGCGGCCCAACTGCCTAATTCGTGGCGCTTATTGATTGAGAGTCTTCCGCCAGAACGGCGTAATTTGTCAGTGTTGGCACTGGTTGCGCAGCAGAAATCACTGCTGGCTCGATCAACCCATCCTGAGTCTGAATTTCTGTCTGGCCGTACGTTACCGCAATTGCCGTTACCGGTTTTGCCGGAGCATTTACGGTTTTTGTTTCGTTCTTGTTTAGAATCTGTCACCAAAACAACTTATCACAATTTAGATTCGGTGCTGTTGCATTTGGTTTATTGCAGAGGTTATGTGAGCCATCCTTTTGATTGGCTGCCCAAAAACACCGACGATAAACTCCCCGAAGTTTACTGGCCTTGGGTCAGGTGGCAATCAAACATCAGTCAGTTTCGTTCAACCGAGGCGTTGGAATTAACCAGCGAGAACTGGGACCACTGGTTGCCAGCAGAGCGTTTGTCTCTGCTTAAAAAAATGCGCGTTAATAATGCTGAGCAAGCTCGATTATTACTTGAAAAGCACGCAGTGAATGAATCCGCCGACAAACGCGTTAAATTAATTGAAACGCTGAGCGTGAATTTATCGCAAGACGATGCGGATTTTCTGAAAACTCTAGCGTCTGATCGTTCGAAAAAAGTAACAGCGCTTGCTCAACAATTTTTATTGCGATTATCGAGCGTATCTGCACCATTAGATCGAGAACCTTTTGCCGAAACGTTACAAGAGTTGTCGCAAGTTTACGATCTTACAAGCACAGGAATCATCCGTAAAAGCAAAAAGTTCGTGCCAAAAAAATTGAAAAATAGCGTACAGCGTGGCACGAGAACACAAACGATTGGCACAATACCATTGGCTCTATTGGCAGCTGAATTTGATCTTTCTTTGTCAGAGCTTGCCTCGATTTGGGATTTTGGTGCTAATACACAAAACGATAATCTTGCGTTCGTTGAAAACGCCGCTGAATCCATGCCGCTGGAAGAACTAGAAATACTGGTGGCGAATTTTTTGAATTCTGATGAAAAGTTTAACAATTTAATCTATTGGCTGAGTCGTTGTCTGCATAGATTTACCGATCAAAAACGAGAGTTGTATGTAATAAATTTATTGATGAAGAATGATTCAGACACTCTTGTTCACGACGTACTATTACTGCTTGATAAACCTTCTACAGAAATAACCTGGGCTGATATTAAATCCAGTTCAGCGTGGAAGAATTTAATAAACGATTTAAAAGAACAAACAGACGTTGGCGGCTTTGTTGAAGGCTCACTGATTCTGTCATTACAAACATTGGGTTTGTATTTGCCGAAACCGAGCGCCACCGAAGCACTTAAACATATTATTGATCTTGGAATGAGTCAATCTGACCCCGCGCTGATGTGTCTGAAATTGAATACTCAGTTAGAGTCTAGCGAAAATACAAAAGGATAAAATTATGGGTAATATTCTTCGACAACCTGCAGAGCTGAGTTTTCAATCTGAGCTGGATATTCTTAAGTCAGAAGATACCGGTCCTAAGCCGAGTAATTGGCAGTTGAGCCCGCAAGCTGTTGTTACCTATTTGTTGGGCGGTAAATCGCCTTCTGGCAAGGAAATTTCTGCAAAATACATCGGCAACCGTCGGTTGATTGAAACCGCCGTAGCCACCTTAGCCACCGACCGTGCATTGTTATTGTTGGGGGTACCGGGTACGGCCAAATCTTGGGTGTCTGAACATTTATCGGCCGCAATCTGTGGCGACAGTACGCAGGTGATTCAATGCACCGCTGGCACCGACGAAAATCAAATTCGTTACGGTTGGAATTACGCTCAGTTATTATCAAAAGGGCCGAGCAAAGATGCTTTAGTGCCCACGCCTTTGTATCGCGCAATGGAATCGGGCACCCTGTGCCGGCTGGAAGAATTAACTCGAATGGGATCGGACGTCCAAGATACGTTAATTACCGTGTTGTCCGAAAAAATGTTGCCGATTCCCGAACTCAACGATGCCGTTTTTGCCGAACGTGGGTTTAACGTTATTGCTACCGCAAACAATCGCGATAAAGGTGTTAATGAATTATCGTCTGCATTAAAACGACGTTTTAACGTAGTGGTTTTACCGTTGCCAAATGATCTTAACCAAGAGCTGGAAATTATTAATCAGCGAGTTGCGGAAATGGGAGCAAGCCTGGATATTCCAGTGCCGAAAAATGCCGTGGAAGAAATTAAAAAGGTGGTTACCATTTTCCGTGAGCTTCGCGGTGGTGAAACCTTAGATGGAAAAATTACCTTAAAAACGCCAACCGGTAATTTATCCACCGCCGAAGCCATTGCCGTTATGGTGGGTGGTTTAAGCCAAGCAAACTGGTTTGGCGGTGGCAGTTTAAGCGCTGAAGATATTAGCTCTAATATTGTTGGCGCTATTGTGAAAGACCCCGTGCAAGACAAAGTCGTGTTAGAAGAATATCTAGAAACCGTTCTTAAAAAACGTCGAGATTTTGCCGATTATTATCACAACATTAATGAAGTGTTGTAGTTATGGCAGTTGCACAAAACGACATTCACTATTTTGGTATTCGTCATCACGGACCGGGTTCTTGCCAGCGTTTGTTGTCTGAATTAGAAACATTAAAGCCTGCCAAGATTTTAATTGAAGGGCCCAGTGATTGTTCCGAAGACATCCAATGGTTAGCAAAGCACGGCATGACGCCGCCGGTTGCGTTACTCGCTTATAACGCAGAGCAAAGCGGTTCGAGTTTGTACTACCCATTCGCGGAATTTTCTCCAGAGTACCAAGCGTGCTTATTTGCATTACAACGCAAGCTTGACGTTGCTTTTATTGACTTGCCCGTTGCCATTCAATTGGCGAAGCCCGAACCTCAAGCGGAAGAGTCAGCGCTTGACGATTCGGAAGCTACGCTGGAAAAATCCGATCAAGAACCCGAAGCCAAATCTGAAACAGAAGAGCCTATTTGTTCCGATAATCCCTTGAACGAATCATCGGAAATCTCCAAAGATCCGTTTTCTTATTTGGCAGAATTATCGGGTTACGAAGACGGCGAATCTTGGTGGAACGATTTTATTGAGCAAAACAGCGATAACCAGTCGCTGATTTTTGAATTGATCGAAACCATTATGACAGAGCTGCGTGCTCACACGGAGATTTCTGATCGAGACATTCAGCGTGAAGCTTACATGCGTTTAGAAATCGATAAAGCGCGTAAACAAACCGAAGGCCCAATTGCGGTTATTTGTGGTGCTTGGCATGTGCCTGCGCTAAAAGAAAAACACACCTTAAAAGCCAATCGAGAAATACTGAAATCGCTACCGCCAAAGCTGACCAAAAGCAAAGTTAGATCGGCGTGGGTGCCCTGGACGTCACCGCGTTTGGCCGTCGCTTCCGGTTACGGTGCCGGTGTTAAAGCGCCGCAGTGGTATCAACATCTTTGGCGTCACCGAGATAACCCACAGTCGCTGTCGTTGTGGCTTGGCAAAATTGCTCAAACGTTGCGAGAGAAAGGCCATATTGTTTCTACAGCATCGGTTATTGAGGCGGTTAGGTTGTATCAAGCATTGGCTGTGATTCGCAATAAACCCAATGTTGGGCTCGAAGAAGTTCGCGATTCGGTTATATCGAGCGTATGTTTCGGCGAAGAACTGCAGTGGCGAGAGATCGAACAGCGATTGTTATTAGGCAACGAGGTCGGTTCCATTCCCGACGATGCACCGCTTATTCCGTTGTTAGAAGATTTACAAAAGCAACAAAAAGCCCTGCGTTTAAAACCGGAAGCCTTAGAAAAAAACTTAGCGCTGGATTTACGCTCCAGTGCGGGGCTAACAAAATCAATTCTGCTTCATCGGCTGACCGTGCTTAATGTGCCTTGGGGTAAAATTACGGATGCAGGGAACAGTCGCGGTACCTTTCGAGAACGTTGGATTCTATGTTGGCAACCTGAGTTTTCAGTGCAATTAATTGAAAACTTAGTCTACGGAAACACCATAGAACTGGCCGCAAACAATAAATTAATTGAAGCCTTCAACCAAGAAAATCAGCTCAGCCAGTTGGCAAATTCAGTTCAGTTGGCGCTGGAAGCACAATTAAACGCGGCTGCGGAAGTAGGGCTAAAACGTATCGATGAACACGCAACCCACACCACCGACACGCTCGAATTATTATCCAGCTTATCGCCGTTAATTTCGATTGTTCGTTACGGAACCGCTCGCGAACTGTCGTTGCATCAAATTGGCGAATTAGTCGAGCGGCTTATGGTGCAAGCGGCGGTGTCACTTCCTTACAGTTGCCGCAATTTAAATCAAGAAGAAGCCATTCATTATTGTCGTGTGATTAACCAAGCGCATCAATCCATTCTGATCGCGGAATTTGAGCAAGACTTAATGTCCGAGTGGTGGAGTTCTCTTCGTGACGTTATGGCGTTGGATTCTGCCGATGCTCAAGTGCGCGGATTAAGTGCACGGCTGTTGTATGTTTCCGAAAAAATAGACGCTGACCGTCTGCATATTTTATTGCAGAGAATGTTGTCTTCGTCGGTTGAAGTGTCTGAATCGGCGAAATTTTTTGAAGGGTTTTTTGACGGTGTTATTGATCGGTTATTGTTTGATACATCTCTTCGAAAAACCGTTGAAAATTGGTTGATTGATTTAGACGAAGACGTGTTTGTTGAGTTTCTACCGTTATTTAGGCGTGTTTTCTCGCAATTGGATGCAATGGAAAATCGACGTTTTTTAGATACCGTACTCAACGGAAAACAAAATGCAACCCGTGGGACAACGCCGGATCTGTCATTAACGGATTCTTGGACGGAACACTTTACGGCGGTGAGTAAACTGATTCGCCGAGATACTAAATGGACTCAAAACCAATGAATAATGATCATGAAAAAGAACGTCGTTGGCGGTTAGTATTAGGTTCACAAGATTCAAGCCAATGTCTTTCGGAGCGCGATGTTCGAATCGCTTCTGCTTTGGATGCGTTGTATCAAAATAATAATTCCAGTAAAAATGGCGGCAGAGGCGCGCGTGGAGGCTTAAATCGCTCTGCGCCAACAGTATCGAAATGGCTTGGCGATATTCGAGAGTTTTTTCCAAGCTCTGTCGTTCAGGTGATCCAGAAAGATGCGTTTGACCGTTTAGGGCTCAAGCAAATGTTAACCGAGCCCGAGTTTCTTGCCGCAGTAGAGGCTGACGTTCATTTGGTGGCCGATCTCATCAGTTTGCGTTCGGTTATGCCCGAAAAAACCATCGATACCGCACGTGAAGTGATCAAAAAAGTGGTCGATGAACTTATCGAAAAACTCGAACGAAAAACCGCCGAAGCCGTGCGAGGTGCGCTTAACAAATCCAAACGAACCTTTCGGCCCAGACACGCCGATATCGATTGGCATCGCACAATTACCGCAAATTTACGCCACTACCAAGAAGATTTAAACACCATCATTCCCGAAAAATTAATTGGGTATAAACGTCAACACCGTCGCGTTGTTGATTTGGATGAAGTGATTTTATGCGTCGATCAATCCGGCTCAATGGCAACTTCCGTAGTCTACAGTTCCATTTTTGCTGCGGTGATGGCCTCGTTGCCCGGTGTTAAAACACAATTGATTTGCTTTGATACTGCGATCTTAGATTTAACCGAAGAATTGAACGATCCGGTACAAGTATTATTTGGCGTTCAATTGGGCGGTGGTACCGACATTAACCAAGCCGTCGCCTATTGCGAAAGTAAAATCGAGCGGCCGAGTAAAACCCATTTAATTTTAATAACCGATTTGTACGAAGGTGGAGATGCTAACGAATTGAAAAACCGCGTTGCCAATTTAATTCGACAAGACGTAAATGTTATTACCTTATTGGCATTAAACGACGATGGAAAACCTTCTTACAGTGCGCATTTAGCACAAGAATTTGCCGCCATTGGTTCACCAGTTTTCGCCTGCACACCCGATCAATTCCCCGATTTAATGGCAACCGCGTTAAAACGGGAAGATGTACTCACTTGGGCCGGAGACCAAGATATCGTAACCGTACGACCAGTAGAAGATACTACTGTGTAGGTTGCTGCTGATTTGCTGTTTGTGTATCAATTTTAGGAAAGTAGCTTAAATTTAATCTGACAGGCGTCTTTTATAAGTGGGTGGTTGTCAGATTTCGTTGGAACAAATACACATAACTATCAAAGTAGTGAGCAGTAACAAAATTCTAAGTCCCTTTTAGGCGGTTTGTTACGGTTTAATGAGTCAACTGTTTTTCAGTCTGTCGTAAAAAAAGCAATTAATTTCAATCTTCACTTACAATTACATGTTTGAAATTTGGCAGAGTATTTCAGATGTTAATCGACAATTTTTAAATGTCTTTTAATCAACTCGCCAATTTAATTCGACAGCATATAAATGGTATTACACGGTTGGAGTTAAACGACTGCATTGCGACGAGAACACACACAGGTTGGAGCAGTGGGCAGGAGATGTAACGCTACTTGCGAAAGTAGAATCTTTGAGTAGTTAACTATGCTGTATAAAAAATAATCTTTATGCGTGCAGATAATAACCACACATAAATCATTAGGTTACCCACAAGTCTAGCAGCAATGCTCTTTGGGATGTTGTAGAATTGCGCCAGATCAACCAAAACCTAGCCGATAATGAAAAGAGAAGTGCGCAATGACCACTATAATCCGTCCACAAGATCTTATCGATAGCATCGCTGACGCCCTGCAGTTTATCTCTTATTACCACCCGAAAGACTTCATTAAAGCCGTACATGAAGCTTATGAGAGAGAGGCCAATCCCGCCGCGAAAGACGCTATGGCGCAAATTCTCATTAACTCTCGTATGTGTGCTGAAGGTCACCGCCCAATTTGCCAAGATACCGGCATTGTGAGTGTGATCATGAAGATTGGTATGAATGTTCAGTGGGATACTGATCGAAGCATCGAAGATATCGTCAATGAAGGTGTGCGCCAAGCATACAACCACCCAGACAACAAACTTCGTGCCTCGGTGTTAGTTGACCCAGACGGTGCTCGCAAAAACTCTGGCGACAATACGCCTGCGATGATCACCTACAAACTGGTTCCTGGCGATAAAGTTGACGTTCACGTTGTCGCAAAAGGCGGCGGTAGTGAAGCAAAAACTAAGTTTGCGATGTTGAACCCGTCTGACTCTGTCGTCGATTGGATCTTGAAAATGTTGCCAACCATGGGTGCTGGCTGGTGTCCACCAGGCATCTTAGGTATCGGTATCGGTGGTACTGCCGATAAAGCCATGGCAATGGCAAAAGAAGCCTTGCTTGATCCGATTGATATCCAAGATTTGAAAGAACGCGGCGCCTCTAACCGTGCCGAAGAACTTCGTTTAGAAGTGATGGATAAGGTCAACAAATTGGGTATTGGTGCCCAAGGTCTTGGCGGTTTGACGACGGTTCTTGATGTGAAGGTTAAAGATTGCCCCACTCACGCAGCCAACAAGCCAATTGCCATCATTCCAAACTGTGCCGCGACTCGTTTGGTTAAATTCACGCTAGACGGTTCTGGCCCATCGTTGCAAACACCGCCAAGCCTAGACGATTGGCCAGAAATCACTTGGGAAGTGGGTTCTGCGCGTCGTGTGAATCTTGATGAGCTGACCAAAGAAGACGTTGCTGAGTGGGAACCCGGTGAAACCGTATTGTTGTCCGGTAAGTTGTTAACCGGCCGTGATGCCGCCCATAAGCGTATGGTCGATATGATCGCCAAAGGCGAAGAATTGCCGGTGGATTTCACGAACCGCATGATCTACTACGTAGGTCCTGTTGATCCTGTTGGTGAAGAAGTGGTTGGTCCTGCTGGTCCTACTACCGCGACGCGTATGGACAAGTTCACCCGCACTATGCTCGAAGAAACCGGCCTTGCTGGTATGGTAGGTAAAGCTGAGCGCGGTCCTGCGGCCATTGAAGCCATTAAAGACAGCAAAGCGGTGTACCTAATGGCGGTGGGCGGTTCTGCTTACTTGGTTTCTAAAGCGATTAAAGCCGCGAAAGTGGTTGCGTTCGAAGATTTGGGTATGGAAGCTATCTACGAGTTCGAAATCGAAGATATGCCCGTTACCGTGGCGGTGGATTCCAAAGGTGAATCTGTTCACCAAACGGGCCCACAAATCTGGAAGGCAAAAATTGAAGAAGGCACCATCGAAGTTCAATAAGCTTCCACGAAAAAAGGCCGGTTTAACCGGCCTTTTTCTTTAATGAGATCGCAAAGTGCTCCAAAGACTCAATACAACCTTATGACAGGTTAAAAAGTTATTGGGAACGTGCCTGAGTTTTGATAAATCCGCTTTTGTTTTATCGGCATTGTAGTATTCTCAAGTTTTTCAAACTGATAAAAATAATAACGAAAGGGGCGGGTTAATCATGAGTCAATATTCTCAAATGAATGAACGTGATATCGATCAAGAATTATCACGTCTGATTGGTTGGATCAAAATAGAGTCTGAAGGAATCGCCAAACTAGAAAAAGTTTTTAGTTACCGAGACTATCAGCAAGCGGTTCAAAGCGCTCAGCGCGTGGCTGACTTGGCGGACGAACACAACCATCACCCTTTGTTGATTATCGAATGGGGAAAGCTGACGGTTCAGTGGTGGACTCACACCGCCAACGGCCTGAGTGAGACCGATTTTAATCTTGCCAGAGCAACCGATGATTTATTATTTGTTCCCCAATAATCAGAAATTTTCTGTTTGCTATAGGTAGAATATTTAAGACTGATTGGGTTTTGGTAAACGGACCCTACAAAAAGCGAATTAAAAATAAGGATTATTATGTTAAAAACTACCACTTCTAATATTGATGGTCACAAAATTACTGAATATTTAGATGTTGTTGTCGGCGAAGCTATTTTAGGTGCGAACATTTTTAAAGATTTATTCGGTGCTATTCGCGACATCGTTGGTGGTCGCTCTGGCGCTTATGAAGCAGAAATGGGAAAAGCCCGTCAAATCGCTTTCGATGAAATGGAAGAGAAAGCGCGCGCATTAGGTGCCAACGGCATTATTGGTATCGATATCGACTACGAGGTTGTCGGTGAAAAAGGCAGTATGATGATGGTCAGCGTGAGCGGAACGGCGGTAAGGTACAGCTAAGATGACTCAGTTGGCTGAAACGCCAGAGCCGCCTTACTACGCGGTAATCTTTGCCTCCATCAAAATTGAAGAGGATCAAGGTTACGCTGAAACCAGCGCGAGAATGATTGAGCTTGCCAAAAAACAACCGGGGTTTATTGGAATGGATTCCGCCCGAGTTGACGTTGGTGTGACCGTCTCTTACTGGCAAGATCTGGCTTCTATTAAACAGTGGAAACAAAACGCGGAACATCAAGTTGCTCAAGCACTTGGTCGAGAACAATGGTACAGCCGCTATAAAATTAGAATTGCAAAAGTTGAGTTGGAATACGGCAATTAGTTTTTCAGCAACTTATAATCAGTTCACTGTTTTTACCTAATAATTTAATGTTAAAACGTAGTAAAGGTCTGTTTTGAGTAGTTTCTTTTGGCATGATTACGAAACCTGGGGCGCTACCCCATCGAAAGATCGCCCTGTGCAATTTGCCGGAATTCGTACCGATCTCGATTTAAATATTATCGATGATCCCGTCAATATTCTCTGTAAACCCACACCCGATTTTTTACCACACCCTCAGGCGTGCTTAATTACTGGAATTAATCCGCTGCATGCCTTAGAGCATGGTATGCCCGAGAAAGATTTTATTGAGCGAGTGCATGCGGAATTATCGCAGCCCGATACCTGTGGTGTTGGCTATAACAGTATTCGGTTTGACGATGAAGTCACTCGTTATTCTTTGTGGCGCAATTTTTACGATCCCTACGAGCGCGAATGGAAAAATGGCAACAGTCGTTGGGACATTATCGACATGGTTCGGCTTTGCTACGCGATTCGACCCGAAGGCATAGAATGGCCAATGGTAGACGGCGTTGTTAGCTTTAAACTTGAGTTGTTATCGGCTGCTAATAATTTAAGCCATGAATCCGCTCACGATGCCTTGTCGGATGTGTACGCGACGATTGAGTTGGCAAAACTCATTAAGCAAAAACAGCCGAAATTATTTGATTACTGCTTTGGATTGCGCAACAAACGAAAAGCGTTTGAGTTGTTTGATGTCGCTAACACAAAACCGCTGTTTCATGTTTCCTCAAAATTTCCGGCAATACGAGGATGCGCATCGCTGATTGCACCCATTGCAATGCATCCAAAAAATAAAAACTCGGTGATTTGTTTTGATTTAACCTGTGATCCTGAGCCTCTGTTTAATCTATCTAGTGCTGAAATTTTAGAGAAGTTATACACACCAACGGCAGAATTGGCCGAAGGTGAAGAACGTATTGCGTTAAAAGAAATTCATTTGAATAAAAGCCCAGTAATAGCCACGCCAAAATTGCTCGATGAGGCATCGGCCAATCGTTTAGGAATTGATTTAAATATCTGTCGCTCCAATTGGCAGAAGTTAAAAGGGCACACATTGGTCCATAAAATGAATGATGTGTTCACCGCGAACCCATTTTCTAAATCAACGTTAGCCGAGCAAGCTTTGTATGACGGTTTTGTCTCTGATGCTGATAAATCCAAATGTTTGCAAGTGCGCAGTTCAACGGGTGAAGAAATCGCTCGCTCTGGCATTGTCTTTGATGATTCTCGCCTGAACGATATTTTGTTTCGTTATCGCGCACGAAATTATCCTGAGTCTTTGTCCTATGAAGAACAGGAGCAGTGGCATGAGTATCGGGTGAAAGTTTTAACTGAACCCGGTTTTGGTTCGTTAACATTAGATGAGCTGCACGAGCTGATATTTTCTCTGCAAGAAAGCGGCGAGCTTTCCATGGAAAAGATTCAGCTGTTAGACGATGTTTCTAATTATTCTGATATGATTTTGTAGCAGCTTAAAAAGGAAAACTCTGATGGTTCAGAGTTTTCCGTCTTATTAAAAAATATTATTTTCTGTAGCTGTATAGGTGATAAGCGTCTGTTTTACTCTTCAGAGACACTTCTTGGGTATTCAAATTAATTACCGGAGCCTTGTCGTCATCTAAGGTTACCCAGTAATTCTGGTTCTTGTTCCATCCCGATTTATTAAATTCCCCTTCCTCGTAAAGCTTTTTCATTTTTTGGTAACTTAATAATTTTCCGTTCGTACCTTTGTTAAGTGCGTAATCAAATGAGTGACTTTCATCAGTTTGCAAATAACCGTTATCGGTTGGGCAAGTGTAATGTAAGTATTCTGATTTATGAACGAAATATACGACTCCTGTTTTAATGTCGAATGCGAGTCGCTTACCAGCATCGGTTTCTTTGTGAACCCAATAATCGCAATAGTCCGGCCATCCATGTGCTCTGGGGAAGTCACAGTTAATTAAATCGCGCATTTCATCTAAGGTAAGAATATGATGTAACGAATTAGAGTAATTTAAAGCATGGTTATAGTTCCATTGATCCTGCGCTGTGGGTTTATGCAGAGATTGAACTTCTGCGTTGGCTTGAGCTTCGGAATTTGCAGCAGCACACCAGTTTTCCATACCAACGCTGTAGCAAATATGATAGACCGCGCCTTCACCATCACGTTTACCGTAGCTGTCGGCAATTTCGATAACCGCAGGGCCATCCATTTCTGCAACACCACCGTTGCAAGTTGTGCCGTTAACGCCGTCAGGTGTGTCGACACGTAAATTGTCGGGGGTAATAGTCAAGGTTCCAATGTTAATATCCGCTAAAATATCATCGTGTTCTCTAAGTTGAATGGTCACAGGACCTTGATCGAGTGGAAAACGGAAATAAGATCCGTATAAATCTTCGAAGTACACTTCATCGCCGTCATCCATTTTATAAACAGCAGAATCTTTCGGGAAAAAACCACCATCGTGACCACGAGTTTCCACCAAGTGTTTCATATAAACGTCGTCTTTGCCTTCAATAATTCCCGCAATCCAAACAACAATTTCTTCCACTTCTTTTAATGCCTTCGAGGCTGCTTTAAAACCATCGGCAATCAACTTTCGGCTTGGGCGCGGGCTTTTACCAATAACGTTAGCTGCCGCTTTACAGGCTTTTTCTGCAGTTTTTGCAACAGCGTCGGCAACGTTGGTATTCATGCCAGCCGAAGACTTTTCACAGCGAATACCAAGAACTCGTACGGTAGGGATTGGGTTTTTAATGACTCGGAATTTAACTCCGTATTCGGCTTCGGCATCACCAGAGGTTTGGTGCTTTCTAACTTCGCCACAGTTATTGCTGTCGAGTTTAGTATCACGGTTGATGTAGAGTGTTACTAACTTATCGTCATCGGTAGAGGAGTCTTGATCCCATACCTGAATTTCAATTTCGTTGGTATAGGTGACATTAATCTCTAAATCAATGCTGTCTCTGTCACCAGTATTCATATCCCAAACTTCGTCACTGGCACCTTCGGGATAACGACCCAAATAATTTCCATCAGCGTAAACTTTGATGTAGGTTTCGTCGTCGCCTTTACCGGGATCATCATGGCTTTCGTGATAGCAAATTAATGTTTCTAAAAGTAAAACGGCACTGTGTTTTATCATGAGAACAAACTCCTTGTTGATTTATATATTGCGCTTGAATAATTATTACTTGTGCAAGTGTTGGCGATTTTTACTCTCTCAAAAATGAATAAAAACAGCCGTTTTACAAAAGGAGTGAGTTAATTTACATTGCTTGAAAAACAAATAAATTTTTATTGAAAAAAGAAATTTAAGAATAAAATTTTAGTATCAATAATGAAATTAAAAATTAAGACGATGGAATTGGGTAGGATTAAGTTAGATGGAATTTAATCAGGTTAGATAGAATTAAGTTGAGAGGAATTAAATCGAGTTAAGAGAAATTAGTTGTGCGGGATTAACAGCGGTTGTTTGGTAAAGAAAGTTAGAGAGAGGAATCCCTCCAGTTATAACACTGAAAATAAGTGAAGGGAAAAAGCATTGGATGTTAGGGCTTACTCAAGTCTACTGGATTGACGTTATGCGATTGAATAGCCCTAATAAATGTGGCGATATTATTAATATTGCGTTCGAGATTGATAAACGAGAATTCGTTTGTCAAAAAAATTGGTTTTATTGAGCGTGCTTATCGCTTTTTCTGCACTTTCTTTTGAACTCATTTCTACAACACCAAATCCACGGTGTTTGCCAGTTTCTCTGTCTTTAGCAATACTAACCGAAAGAACTTCACCGTACGTGGTGAATAAACTTCTAAGTTCTTCTTTGGTTGCTAAATTGGATAGGTTTCCTACGACGACTCTCTCACTTGCTTGGCTGTAACTTACATTAACAAAGCTCAGTAAAACTGTAAAAACAAACAGCTTAAATGGAGCAATTAAATCTTTCTGCATAAATGATTCCTTATAAAGCAAATATAGTTTGTAAAAAGTATGTATTTCTTTTGGTGCTGTTTTTATTGTTGTGGTTACTTACGTTAAATGTGCCTGAAAACTTTTCTCTAAATCTTGTATTTCTGGTGGCAATGCTTGTTTGCCTCCCGTATAGAAAATCTATCTGTCACTGTTAGTTATATTTAATGATGCCAAATCTAAAAGGTTTAACTTATTCAGAATAAAATCATCAATAAATAGGAATTCGTAAAATATTTGTTAACAGTAAATTTGAAGCGAAATTCTAGTGAGATATATAAAAAAATAAATGTATAAAAATTCAATTTTTCAATTGTTATAAAAATTGGATGAATAGGCGGGTATTGCAGAAGCTCGTTAGAACAAAAAGTTTCTAAATCTTTTTTTCTATGGTGTATAGTATTAGGAAATTTTTCAATTATACTGGTTAGTTATAATTTAATTAGGATGACGTTCATTGAGTTATAAATGCGAATTGGGTAAATCCATGAAAAAATTGGCGGTATTTGTAGACGTGCAAAACGTCTATTACACGGTAAGACAAACTTATCGGCGCAACTTCGATTACAATAAATTTTGGTCTGAAGTTTCAGAATTGGGTGAAGTGGTAACTGCCTACGCTTATGCGATTGATCGAGGAGATCGTAAGCAGGAAGAATTTCAGAATATCTTGCGAGCGATTGGCTTTCAGGTAAAGCTAAAACCCTACATTCAGCGTTCGGATGGTTCTGCCAAAGGCGATTGGGATGTCGGTATTACTCTTGATGTGATGGATGTTGCCGATGACGTCGATATCGTTATTCTTGTATCCGGTGACGGCGACTTTGATTTGTTGGTAAATAAAGTCAGAACCCAAAAAAGTAAGGTGGTAAAAGTTTACGGTGTTCCGCAATTAACCGCTTCTTCATTGATTAATTCTGCTACTGATTACATTCCAATTAATGAACAATTATTGATGAGCTAACTGCTCATTAATTGAATGTTAACGGCCAGCAGTGGAGCCTGGGCTCCACGTTAGCATCAGTTCACACGAGTCATTTTGCTGCGTAGTTCTTCTGGCACATCTTGCAATAAAACAATGGAAATGCTGCCATCTTTACCGGTGTTTTCTGCGGTTTGATCGCCTAGTGAGGATTCAATTTCACCTGGAGAAAGTGTGTACATTGAACCGCTAAATGGGTCTAAAACAAACCAACCAATTAAACCACCGAAAACTAGGTTTCCGGCTAAATACCAACCGTTTGCTTTCGCTTTAACAGGGATTTTGGTGGTTGCGTAACCGTCTTTTGAGATTTCAATCGTAAAGCTTTTTCCGCCCCAGTAAGAGCCGTCGCTTTTCGGTAAGGTAACGCTGGTTGGAGTGATGCCTTTAAAGACTTTTTTGCCTGTTTCATCAACAATAACGATGTTTGCTTCGCTCGGTGTGCTCGAAATTGGTAACGTTTGGTTTGGGTTACCTACGATGGATGCGCAACCGGTGAACAATAGGGAAGACAGTGCGAATGCACCTAATACCTTTTTCATGAAACTCTCCTTAATAAATTTCGGCGCGAGTATATAGTCTTTCAATTGTTTCTTAAACAAATTTGCAGAGGATAAAGAAAAAGGATTTTGATTTAATCAATCGTCTAACACTTTAGTTTATTTATATTAATTTTTTGATGAGGTGTCGTTGAGTTAAAAATAACCCATCATGATTTTGAAGAAATAAGCTGATGGCGTGACGGTGATTAAATCAGAGAGTGTTTGAGACTAAAGTATTAATTGGTTCTATAGAAATAAAAAATAATAAGAGATATTTTTGGTGTGCAATCAGATAACAAAAAGCAAATATAACGCTATTTTATTAGCTGGGTTGCTGAGCTGTGTTGGGTGTGCTTTCTTTTGTTTTTGATTCTTGTTTTTGTGATGTTATTTTTTTTGTGTCGACAAAGTCTAACTGGAATTTCTGGGGCGACATGTGAGCTTCGTAAATTTTAATTTGCCGATTGATCTTCCTGATTTTTTGAATCAATTTCAGTTTGACGTTTGGGTTCATTTCGGCGCCCAAAAAAACTTCTTTAATATCGTTTTCTTGAAAGCCAATATCGGTGGTGCCGAATTCTTTAGAATCTAAAATGATGTCTGGCGAATTGGCCAGCAAACGAAAACATCTGAGTTCGGCCTCGGCTGCAAACGGTTTGGGTTTGCTGAGGAATTTTTTTGGAAATTCTTCTGCGTATTTAGGAACCCGGCCGAGCATAATTTCTAAGACTTGTTCGGTGAGCGTTGTTATCTCCGGGCGATCATCCTGATAGAGTATTTTTTTTGCAACACCCAATGTGGTGTTTTCTCCCGATCGAAACTTAAACGCAACACCCGTGTGAGCGTCGGCGTAGCGCTGCCACGCAACTAAGTTATCAACGCGTTCGCTAAAGCAGCAAATGCGAGTGCGTAACGCATAGCTTTTCCAATTATTGAGCAACTTATCTAAAGCGGGTTTTCTTGCCGTGACGACCTGAGAGAGTAGCTCCGTCAGTACTTCCTCGGCTTCTTCTTGCTCATCGAAGCGTTCTTCTTCTCGCCAGCGATTGATGGCATGAATGACTTTGCTGTTGCCAGTGGGTTTTTCAAATTGAAAGATCAAGGTCAACGATCGCTTCACCAAAGTCTTGAGCAGTTCTGAGGAGGAGAAATTGAGTTCTGATTGGTAGGTCAATTCTAACGGGTCTTCAAAATGGTGCGGGGCGCTCCAACGAAGGGTTCGTGTCGAAAGGATTTTGTCAGCCGTTTGGGCCGAACAAAACTTTATTAAGTAATCAGACGTTTGATCAGCCACAGGCTATCCTTTCACACAAAGTAAGCTTCATTGGTGCCCCGCTATTGACCGTGCTTTGGGCAACAGTCTAACTATCGGCAATGGTTAAAATAAGTTTACTGCTTGTTGGTCAAGCTCATTGATTGATTTTGAATGCTATTTTTTAGCGTGATTGATGGAAATTCACGTTTAATTTGCACCAATGTTTAACGATAGGCGTTAAAATTACCTAATACGCGCTATACCTTTTCGAACAAAGCATAGCTCAAAAACACCAGATACGAAGTTTAGGAGTCGCCGTGGAGCTTACTGGAAGCCACATTTTGTCTATTTCTCAATTTGACCGAGCCACCATCGATAGAATATTCGATGTCGCTGATTCAATGGCACCCTATGCCGCTCGGCAGAAAGTTACCCGTGTGCTTGAAGGCGCAATCTTAGGAAACATGTTTTTCGAGCCCAGTACCCGCACGCGGGTGAGTTTTGGCTGTGCGTTTAATTTGCTCGGTGGCAATGTTCGTGAAACGACCGGTTTTGAAACCTCCGCCATTGCCAAAGGGGAATCCCTCTACGATACAGCGCGGGTGTTGTCCGGTTACAGCGATGTAATCTGCATGCGCCACCCCGAATCAGGGTCTGTGGCAGAATTTGCCGAAGCCAGCCGAGTTCCAGTGATTAACGGCGGGGACGGGCCCAACGAACACCCGAGCCAAGCCTTGTTAGATTTGTACACCATTCGCCGAGAGCTGGCGGGAAAGAGTCGCGGTATCGACGGTTTGCGAATCGCCATGATTGGCGATCTAAAATACGGTCGAACCGTGCATTCGTTGGCTAAATTACTGAGCCTTTATGAGAACTTGCAGTTGGTGTTTGTATCGCCCAAAGAATTGGCGATGCCTGAGTCGATTATTGAGTTAATGCGAGAGCGTAACCATTCCGTTACGGTAACCGACGAGTTAACCGAGAGCATCAAAAACGTTGATATTGTGTATTCCACCCGAATTCAAGAAGAGCGTTTCACCAGTAAAGATGAAGCTGATTTGTACCGCGGCCGTTTCCGTTTAAACCAAGCGATTTACACCCAATTTTGCGAGCCTAACACGGTGATTATGCATCCATTACCGAGAGACTCGCGCGCAGACGCCAATGAATTAGACAACGATCTCAATCAAAACCCGAATTTGGCTATTTTTAGACAAACCGATAACGGCATTTTGGTGCGAATGGCTTTGTTTGCCTTGGTTTTGGACGTTGCAGATCTGGTTGATAAGTACGCTCACGACGTTCGCTGGTTTACCGGCAGCCGATAATTATTCGGTTATAACCGTTAGCTTTTAATTGGTTTTGGTTTTAATACAGAATGTTTTTAAAGCTTTATGCGTTTTGGTTATTTGAGCACTATTTTTGCTCCAATTATTAATTATATGAATGATGGTTCTGTGACCAAGTAGACACTCTATGGAATGAACTTTCCCCTATGATTATTGGGGTCTGTTCACACTTATGTATTAGTTCTAGAACATGCAGAGTGAGTGAACCGACAAAATGTAGGGACACGTTAGAGTATGCTGATTTGGCGCAGAATTTAACACTTCTAATACTTAATAATAATTAACCCGTGAGCTGTTTGTATTTATGGTAATTTTTTGGGCTAATTGTAGTCTTATTAAGCAGTGAAAGTGCATTAACGGCAAATTTCACTACCATAAATATAAATCAGGCCCGCTCAGGGGTTATCGGTGGGAGCTAGGATGATGCCGTTTTTCAAAAGATCAAAACACGTTCGTGGTTTGCAAGCCGCGTTGTTAACGTTAGTTACCGGATTTTCTTTCTCAATTAACGCAGATGATACTTCTCAGTCAGACCATCGTTGGATTTTGGCTAAGTATGATCTCAATGGTGACGACACCATTACTGCGGAGGAAATAACGTCTAAAAAACTGCGCGTATTCCAGTTTATGGATACCAACCAAGACGGAGCCGTCAGTGTTGATGAGTACATCGTCAGCGACGCTCAGCGCCGTGAAACCTTGCTAAAAGCGCGGTTTGACAAGTTGGATCTTGATCATGACGGCATTATTGACGGTGAAGAATACACCTCATACCTAGGCTTGTTCGCCAGCATTGACGGTGATGGCGACGGCAATATTTCTGAGTCTGAAGTGAAAGCTGCACAGTCTGAAATCGAGTATAAAACTCGCTGTTTGTGGGTGTTCTGCCTGCGAACGCAATCTAACTAGCGGTTGTTTATCATATCTGTTGAGACTGCGTTTTCCGTATTCGCTGGAAAAGCAGTCTCAACACATTTCTATTTCTAAATCTGGCCGTTATTAATCTAGCTAATACTGATCCAGTTATTAGCAATTCAGCCGTTCAATTGCCGAGATTACTGCGCTGCGTTTGCCGCAAGTTGGTTAATCTTTTCGAATAATGCACCAATAGCTTCCATCAACACCTGTGATCGATTGGGTTGACGCATGGCTTGTAGCAGGTGAGGGCGCAACTCGCTCAGTGCCATTAAGTCACTGATGACTTGGATAAAGTTCTCGTGCCCGAGCTTAGCCAGGAGTTCAAGAAATTGCAGGCCCAACGTAGGGTTCGATAAATCATTGCAACAGCGAGAAGCGATGGCAGCGACCACTTCAACGTCGGCGGAGCCCATTAAGGCCATTGCTTTGGTCAGTGCTTGCTGGCGTAAGCCGTTGGCTTCGCTGTGAGACATGCCGCGAATTGCCGCGGCCACCAAATTGCCTGCCGGCGCTTCGGTTTTTAACTCTCTTTCTAGGCGATCGATGATTGACTGAGTGACTTTGGCGTTGAGTTGTTCGTGCTCAAGCAACTGTGCAAGGCCGATAAACGCGGGGTTAGGTGCGGACTCTAAGGCTTTGCGCAACAGTGCATCGTTGTCTTGCCAGCGTGCTGCGACGTCGGCCAAACCTTGAATACCCAGCGATTGCCAACCGTCTTCCGTCGGATTTTCTAGGTACGCTAAGGTGGGTTCGTAAAAACGGCTTGCCGGTCTTTTCAGTTGCGCACTGATTTTTGCGTGAAAGGCGGCTTTTCTGTCTTCGGGAAGATCAAACGCGTAGGGATTGTTATCCAATACCGCGCTGAGTTCCTTGCCCGTGCGGGCGGCGTGAATGTTGGTGCCGATGGTGATGAGCAGTTGCTGTAAAAACTGATCACGGTCGTTGGGTTGCAGAAACCCTTTTTCGTCGAGTGGCAGCTTTAGCGTCCACACCATTGGGCTTTGAAAATTTTCTTTACTCCAAAACACAACGCCCAACCAAGCGGATTTCAAATAAGGCAGTGGGTAGGGTTTGGAGAGATCATCGGCCGCTTCAAAGCTGCTTTTGCTGAGCGGGCGAATTCTTCTGCCCAAATCGTAGTACGAAGCTTTTACCCCTAGGTAGTCAAAAAAACCTCTAATACCTTCAACTTTTGCCACCATCACGACCTCATGCTTATGTGCTTGCTATCCATTGGACGCCCGTCCAACTTTTGAGAGCCGGGCATTGTACCTGATTAATCACGGGATAGTTGCTGTTGGCGATAGAAAAGCGACAGGCTTGACTATACTCATAGGATGAAAACCACCCAATAAAATCAATAACCGAAAATCAATAACGACGTGCTTTATTGCCAGAATGTCTCCTATGACTGATATCTCTCCGTATCGACAATCTCCCAACGTGCTCGCTTCGCATTACGAAGACGCCAGCGTCGGATTAAAACTGCTGTTAACCGGACACGTTCAACAGGCGTTACCCGACATCGCCCGCGATGCGTATTCCGAACATTGGCAATACGTGAGCAAATACGGCCATGAATGCTTTGATTTACAGTTTGATCAAAGCTTGCGAATACGCGACGCGTTCGCTCATCTCATTCACTCGAAATCACACCAGATTGCGCTGGCCAGCAGTATTCACGAACTCTTCATCCGTTTTTTGTCGTGTTTAGATATCACTCGGCGCCGACGTATTATCACCACCTCTGACGAGCATCCTTCCATTCTTCGGCAATTAGTGGCGTTAAAAAAACAGGGCGTGGAGCTTGTGGTGCTCGATAGCCAACCCGCGGCAACGGTCACCGAGCGCTTGGCGGATGCGTTAACGGATGACACCGCCGCCGTGTGTGTGTCTACGGTTAATCACGTGACGGGGCAACGAATTGATGATCTTGATGTCTTGATCGAACGCTGTCATCAGCGCGAAATCGAGTTGTTTGTCGATGCTTATCTGAGCGTCAATGTGCTGGATTTTAACTTACAAGACAACGGCTTGAAGCAAGCCTTTGTTGCTGGCGGCGGCGCAAAATACTGCCAAATGGGCGACGGTGTTTGTTTTATGCACGTGCCTCCGCATCGCAATTTGAGCCCGACGATTACCGGCTGGTACGGCGTCTTTGATTTAGCCTTGGATTCCCCGGCGAAAGAGCCGTTGATTTACGCCGATATTGTTGCCAGTCGCTTTGATGGCTCCACCAAAGATACCTTGCCGCATTTTCGTGCCGAGAAAGTGTTCGAATTTTTTAAAAACCAAGGGCTCAACCAAGCACTGTTACAAGCGATTAATCAGCATCAAATCAGCGTTTTGCTGAAAACATTCCACGATCAGGATTTTGATCCCGACATGATTTCGGCGTTTGCTGAGGAAAATAACGTCGGCAGTTTTGTTGCCTTTCGAACGCCTCATTCGCAACGATTACAAGCGCAACTGCGCGATATTGGCGTAATTTGCGACAACCGAGGCGATTTTATCCGTTTTGGACCGGCACCTTATTTAAGCGATGAACAACTGACCGACGCCATTATTGCGCTTAAAGAAACGGTCAGCATGATCAAAAAATAATTGTCTGATTTTGGAAGGCCAACTCTTTAAGCTAAACAGCACTTTTTGGCTTTTTTACCGCTGTTACACGGGCAGGGTTCGTTGCGGTTTATTTTGATGGGTTCCTGAGCAATACCTTGAGTAAACATCCAACGTGAATCGATCTTCTCAAAATGCGAGTATTCGTGGTGCTGGTGCAGTATCGGTTTCGCCTCGGAACCAGAAGACGCAGAAGGCTCTTGATAAAACGCGACAAATTCCACTTCGCCCGTGTCATTGTTGGTTTTACCCTGCCGAGTTTTGAGGATTTTTAGCATTCCCCAGGTTTTGGTTGTGGACCAGTTTTTCAGTTCTTCAATGGCATTGGGAGCGGTTTCTTTGGGGTGGGCGGTATCGAGTAAATATTGCCATTGCTCCTTCACAAAGGCGCAGAAACGAGAGCGCATCAGTTGTTCGGCGGTCTGTGCGGATTTTTGTCGAAGGTGGAGTGGTTGGCAGCATTCTTCGTAGCTGGCATTGTTGCCACACGGGCATAAATTAGGGCCGCCTTGGCGATCTGAATTGGGCATTGGATTGTTGGTAGTAATCTTCTGTAAATTTAGGTATGTTTGCGCATTTTTATGTCCCGGTAAAGTGAGTGGTTCTTCTCACAAAACGGGCTAAATATTGAGCGAAGACTCGCTTTTAATGTTTGCGAGATAGGGTGGAAAACAATACTCCGCATGGTAGATTTTGATGATATTCGTCCTTACGAGGATAGTGAAGTAAAACCAACCCTTCGCCGGTTGTTAAAAGATCCTGAGTTGCTCGATACTGTAGCGACCTTCCGGTTTCCTCAGCTTTCCCAGCGCTGTCCGTGGTTAATTAAGCCTATTGTTTCTCTGTACTTACGCCATCAGTTTGGCTCTGTAAGTCGAATTGACGAAGTTCAGGCGGTGTTGGAGCGTTATTTAAAACGCACCTTGAATACCACCACCAAAGGCTTGTCGGTTTCGGGACTCGATAAGCTCGACCCCAAACAGAACTACTTGTTTGTCTCCAATCACCGAGACATTTCAATGGATCCTGCGTGCGTAAATTGGGCGTTATATCACCATGAATTTACCACTTTAAGAATTGCCATCGGCGATAACTTACTCACCAAACCCTATGTCTCGGATTTGATGCGTTTGAACAAAGCGTTCATCGTTAATCGTTCAGCGAGTTCGCCGAGAGAAAAGCTGAAAGCAGCCAAACATCTGTCGCACTACATTCATCATTCCCTAACAGAGGATCACTCCAACATTTGGATTGCCCAACGTGAAGGGCGAGCCAAAGACGGTCGAGACATCACCAACCGTGCAATCATCAGTATGTTTTCGCTAAATAAGCCGAAAAAGATGGCTTTTGGCGACTACATTGCAGAATTAAAAATTGTCCCGGTGTCTATTTCTTACGAATGGGATCCGTGCGATTCTGCGAAAGCCCATGAACTGCATCGGCTTGAAGTGGACGGCATGTACGAAAAGCAAGAGCACGAAGACGTCGCCAGCATTGCCAAAGGAATTTCAGGTGAGAAAGGTAAGGTTCACTTGGCGTTTGGTGAAGTGTTGGGATCGGATTTCAGCGATGCAGAAGAAGTATCGACCGAAATTGAGCGCCAAATTCAAAATAATTACTTGATTCATCCGAGCAATGTCGCCGCGTACATTCGTTTGTACGGCGAGGAGCCCGAGGTTTCCTTGGCCCGAGAAACCTTTGAGCCAGCGCAATACGCTGCCGCGGAAGAGGAGTTGGATCAGCGCTTAAAAGCACTTCCGGCTGGGGAGCGAGAAATCTTTTTGAAAGGTTACGCCAATCCAATCATTGCCAAGTTTTCGTTTTCCGATAACGATTCCGGTCTTGAATCTGCCATGAATACCTAGAATCAGTATTGCAGGGTGAGTATTTACCCTGCAATTGCCCACAGTTTTATTGAGAGCTGTTCTCTAGCGCGGTGAAATCCAGCCGCCTCCATTCCTAACCATTGCCATGATCTGAGCACTAGCGTTAGTCTTTACGCCAAATTCATAAAGTAGTCACAGTATTCAAACCGTCTATGTTGAGCGATGAAATCAAGCAAACCATTCAAGGTGCGTACAGCCAGTTCCTAACCAGCCAAGGCTTAAAAGCACGCTACGGTCAGAAATTGATGATCGCTGAAATTGCCCGAACCTTGGCAGGTATTAAAACCGACGAAAATCATCGCCGAGTCAGCGACGGCCAAGTGTGTGTTGTAGAAGCGGGAACCGGTACCGGTAAAACTGTCGCCTATTTGCTGGCGGCCATTCCGGTTGCTCAATTGCTGAATAAAAAACTCGTGGTTTCCACGGCGACGGTCGCGCTGCAAGAGCAAATTGTTTACAAAGATTTGCCCGAGCTGAAACAACACTCTGGCCTTGAATTCTCCTACTCGTTGGCCAAGGGCCGACGCCGGTATTTGTGTTTAAATCAATTGGATCGAGTGCTTCACGAACAGCAATCGGCCAGTGACCCCACGCGCGCGCTCTACGAAGATGAAATGCCCGATGTTAGCGAAGAAGACATCGTTCTTTATCGCAGCATGATGGATGCTCTTGCCAGTGGTGATTGGGATGGCGACAAAGACGACTGGAAAGACGAACTTGAAAATAAGGTGTGGTTTCGAGTAACCACCGATCATCGGCAATGTACTGGGCGAAAATGTTCCAACGTTAGCCAATGCAGCTTTTTTAAGGCCCGCGACGATCAAAGTAACGTCGATATTATCGTTACCAATCACGATATGGTGTTATCCGATTTGGCTCTGGGTGGGGGCGCGATTTTACCGGCACCGGAAGATTCGATTTACGTGTTCGACGAAGGTCACCATTTACCAGATAAAGCACTCAACCATTTCTCATCTCACGTTAGAGTCATCAGCACAACGCGATGGTTAGACCAGTGCATTAAAAGCGTAGGGCCCTTGCTGAGTGATTTGGGTGAATCGATGCAGGTCAGTCGATTGGTCGAGTCGTTGCCGAATGATCTTACCGCGACCAAATCCAATATGGAGTTACTTTGGCCGCAGTTGCAAGCGCTGGCAGGTGATCTCGCCGACAGCCAAGAAAAAAGCCCTAAATACCGTTTTCCTGGCGGCGAAGTACCGGAGCGGCTGCGAGAACTGGCGTTAAATTTACATCAAGATTTTGTTCGCCTGCACGGCAAGTTTGAAAAGCTGTGCCAGGAAGTTGAAGACTTATTGGAAGATAAATACGGTCCTATCCCCAAGGTTGATTTAGAAAATTGGTTTCCGGTGTTGGGATTGTGGTCAGGCCGAGCTGAGGCGAGCATTCAATTGTGGTCGAGTTACGCCCACAAAGATGCGGCTAGCCTAATGCCAAAAGCGCGATGGCTCACGTTATTTGATACCGGCGCTTATGTTGATATCGAGATTTGCTCCAGCCCGATTCTTGCCGCGAATAATTTAACCACGAATTTATGGAATCAATGTTGTGCTGCGGTAGTTACTTCGGCCACTTTGGCAGCGCTGGGCCATTTTGAGCGTTATCGCATGCGCTCCGGCACGCCGGAAGATTCGGTGTATCAAATTGTGCCGAGCCCGTTTAATTTCGCCAATGCACGTTTTCAAGTACCCGCAACCGCATTTGATGCCAGTAAAGCAGAGCAGCACACGCAATCGGTGATTGAGCAATTACCTGAATTAATTAACGTTGACGAAGGTTCGCTGGTGTTGTTTTCTTCTCGGCGACAAATGCAGGATGTTTTTGAAGGATTACCGAGCCGAATGCAGCGGATTATTTTGTTGCAAGGCGAGCGCTCCAAGCAAGAAACGATTCGAACGCATAAATTAAGAATCGACGATGACGAAGGCAGTATTTTATTTGGTTTAGCAAGTTTTGCCGAAGGTTTGGATTTGCCGGGTAACTATTGTAAGCACGTCATTATTGCGAAAATTCCATTCTCCGTTCCCGACGATCCCGTTGAAGCCTCTTTGGCGGAATGGATCGATGCGAAAGGTGGCAACGCGTTTATGGAAATGAGTGTTCCCGATGCTGCGATTAAGCTTGTGCAAGCGTGTGGTCGGTTATTGAGAAAAGAAAGCGACGAAGGCACCATCACGGTTTTAGATAACCGCTTGCTTACGCGCCGTTACGGTAAAACCCTGATCGAAAGTTTGCCGCCTTACAATTTGTACTTAAATAAATAAAACGGCAATTCTTCTATTGTTGTTCAAACAGCGGTGATTTCTCTGGGCCTAAACTTGCGTCTTTAACCGCTGTGCCTTCGGTAATAATACCGTGTAATTCGGGTAACTTTGCCACCAATTCTTCTTCCGTCGACGGCGATAAAATTAAATTACCATCGTGATCAAAAACCGCGTACTTGGCTTGAGAATTATCGGTCAGCAGATGAATCACGTATTGATTAGTTTTAAGAACCCCTAGAGGCTGAGGGCTTGCCAACAATGGCGCAGAAAAAACGCCACTTACCGTCAGCGTGGTGGTAAGTAAAAATGCGAAGGTAGAATTTTTAAAGGTTACTGCTGGTTTTTTCGTAATGCGTACTAATGAATTTTGGTAAGACATAAGCTGCACTCTGGAAAATACATCGTTAATTTTTCAATGTGTTTACCACTGAGAACTCGCTGCAATTTTATCCATTAACAGTTCGTTGAGTCGTGGTTCATTGCCTGGCATTAAAGTACTTAAAATGAGTTCGGTTGGTGCGTTTAACTGAGTTAAATAAAAGTTGGCTTTTTCACAAACCTGTTCTTCTAGCAGGGAAATAAAAGAAATTGCTCGCTGTTCGAGTCGTTTTGAAAAGTCATTTGGACTGAGCGATAAAAATTGTGCCACTTCTTCTAAGGTGCAATTGGCAAAATTTAATCGCTGATTAATAATCTGGCGAGCATTCGATAGAATATCACCACCGCACAGTATTTCTTTATTCAAACTTTCAATATGTTGTTCGATATTGAACAGTAGCTCGTTATCCGCAGATACGATTGCATCGTTTAAATGTTCAGCGTCGAACGAAATACCTTCGAATGCTTGATCAAATAATACTGGGCAGTCAAAAAAATCATGGTAGGTTTGAGCGAATTTTCCGCCCGGATTTTTATGGCTGAAACTGACGCTTGCAGGTTTCCATTGAGAATCACATAACTTGATAATCAAAGAATACATTTGCGCTGTGCCAAACAAACTGCGTTGCAGGTATTTCTGTTGATCTTCGCAATCTTGGACTTTAAACACTTTTACCGTCTCGTCACTCACCTGATATTGCCAAGGTCCGGTATCTCGGTAGAAAGCACTATAATGAGTCGCTTTATCGAGCGCTTGTTTAACATTTTGGCAAAGTGACATGACTCGTGTGGGGAGACCAAGGTGGGGCGCACTTAGATGTTTTGCCATTTGAATGCCTAAATCGTAGCAATTTAAGCTCTTGGCGATTCTTTCGAGTAGGCAGTTAAATAACTGGGAGGGCACAAACAAGTCTGGATCATTGAGCAAACTCGGCGGTAAACCCAGTTTTATAACTTCTTCTTCTAGATCAAAGCCTAGATCTTTAGTCGCAGATTCTAAGCTACGCAGAACATCAGCATCCTGTGAAATTATTTGCTTCATAGTTTGTTTGTCTGTATTCACTTTTCCAAATCCATTTTAGTTACAGATTATCTTAGCAAATATTGTTCCCCAAGCGATCATGTCCAATATCTGAGGCTTGAGACGCCGCCGAGCTATAATAATGGCGGATTGCAATTAGGCAAAGCATTTTTTATTGAATTTGTTTACTTCGGATTCATCTGAAGTTTTTGTACTAATTAACCAACGTTTTTAAATTTGATGTTTCGTTCACTATGATCAGATTTTCTGGATTGATCATTCTAGAGTGGGTTAATTTGCTGTTTTAAATACCTAAAAACAAGCAATAACAAGGTTGTACGATTAATTATGGTTAAAAAATACGATTTGCTTTACCGTCTGCCTTTATTCTTATGATAAACCTGCTCTTATATTTGCCGTTTTTATTATTCTTCAAACGAGTTTTATGTTGGCGTAATTTTTCTTGTTTGACAAATAACTCAATCCTAATTTAATTATTTTAATCGGTTAAATTTATTGGTTAAGCCACGATATTTCTCAAGGTGAAAATATTAATATTGTATGTTATTGATTTTACGATTTTTTACGTACTTGAATTAACAATGAAAAATTAAGCGTTAAAGAAAAGTAGAAGGTGAAGGTGAGAAATAGAGAATAGGTGAGTGATTAGATTGGATTAAATGAAAAGCAAATAAAAATACAAATTTTTCTGTTTGAGTTTTTAGAAGACAAAAAATAACCCGAGCGAATCGGGTTATTTTTAACGGCGGGAGATTAAGATCCGTTTATTTTTTTAGCACTTCTGGCCATGCTTCGTCAGCACGCTTAATGAAATCGTCTTGATTCTTTACCCACTTTTTAGCAATTGATTTGTTGTAGTTTAAGTAAAGCTTGTCATCAACAACTTTCCATGCATTTGGGCTGATTTTAGCCGCTGAACCGTGCGCTACTGCGTAAGCACAGTAACCGCCGTATTGTGGAGCGTATTTTTCTGGGCTGTCGATGAATTTCTGGCGGTTCTCTGCAGAAGAGAATTTCCAGGTTGCGCCGTTCCATTCGTAAGTAAAGTCATCGCTACCAAGAATGGCTTGTTCGCCAGGTAGAAGTGAAAAATACGCAACAGGGTCAGCTCCAGCAATGGCACCTTTTTTGTTGCTGAAAACTGGATCAGCTGCATTAGCAAAACCGGCAAATAAAATAGCAAAAATTGCCATAACTTTTACCGCATAAGTACGAATTTTAAACTCAGTTGCCATAATTGAAAATTACCTGTTCTTAATTAACTAATTGCCAACGCTTGGTACGTGGCTTTGTTCAATAATAATATTCGGTGTTTCGCGAAAAAGGATTTATTGATCTCTTCGACAATACACCGAGAATGTTAAATCTTAAGTACTAGCTACATTGCATGGACCTTATCTTGTCGTGGTTTTATCCCTACGGGTAGCCTAAAAGTTATCACGAATTTGTAACGATTTATTCAGAGGAGAAGAGTGGAAGAATTTTAAGCAATCTTATAGCTTATTCGGTTAACTCGCCTTTTTGTAAGCACGTAAAGTTATAGCTATCCTGACCACGACCATTCATGAGAGAGATTGATAACAACCTCTGACTCACTGTGGTGTGCATCAGAGGTTGTGGACTAGCGGATACGATTTATCTCTATTGCTGGTAGGCCTTGAGCAGTGCTTGCAGAGGATGAGGGACTTCCACATCGCTTAGGCGCTTGGTTTGGCAGCGACAGGAGTAGCCCGTTGCCATCACCTGTGTAGTGTCGTTGAGTTGATCGATTTTAGGTTCCCAGCTCAGTGCGTAGATAGCTTTGGAATTGTCGACGTTTTGGGTTTCGTGGCCGTAGGTTCCAGCCATACCGCAACAGCCGACGGATTCTTCTTTGTACGCTAAATTAAGATCGGAAAATATTTTGCTCCAATCTTTCATGCTCGCTGCGGCGTTGGTTTTTTCGGTGCAATGACCAAATAACGTAAAGGACTCGCCCGAGAAATTATCGGCCTTATCTGACAAATCCTGCTCGGCCAACCATTCTTGGATGAGTTGCACTTTGGGAGCGTCTTCGCCCAAGACTTTTTTGTACTCCGAGCGGTAGGCCAACGTCATTGACGGTTCGAGCCCAACCAAGGGAATTTCTGAGTAATTTAAGCCATTTAAAAAATCGGCGGTTTTGCTCGCTACGTTTTTAAATTGCTTTAAAAATCCGTGCACGTGTAACGGCTTACCATTGGCTTTGTAAGGAGCCAACATTGGATTAAAGCCGAGTGCTTTTAAAAGCTTGAGCGCATCGAGTAAAAATTGCGTTTCAAAGAAGCTGGTAAAAGCGTCTTGTACGATAATGACCGAGGTATTTTTTTGTTCGGCGTCCAAAGTGGCGATATTTTCTGGTACCGCGTATAAAACACCGATCTCCGCTAAGGCTTGGTCGAGGTGAATACCGCTGAGTTTTGGGCTGTCTACCATGCCTGCATATTGAGCGAATAACTTTTTCACCGGATTCAATGACAACGGGGCGTTGTACAACCAAGGCGCTTTCGCTAAATAAGGAATGGTGAATTCAAGCCCGCCAATAAAATAATCTTTTAAAGGGCGTAAATAGCGCGCGTAATACAACTCCAAAAATTTACTGCGAAATTCGGGAACATCGACATTAATGGGGCACTGACCAACGCAGGATTTACAAGCAAGACAGCCCATCATGGCGGTGTGGATTTCGTGGTTAAAATCGTATTCGCCTTTTTGTTTTTTTACGGTGTTTTGAATGCGAGGCAGTAAGCTCACAAGAAAACTTTTTTGTTTTGCTTTCTCGCTTTCTACTTGCGGATCAATATTGCGCTCGGCAAGTTGCTTTAACCACTCTCGAATTAATGACGAACGACCTTTGGGAGAATGAATTCTTTCGCGCGTTGCTTTCCAGCTTGGGCACATTGCATCGTTTGGATTGTAGTTGTAGCACGCGCCGTTACCGTTACAGTAAACCGCTTCTTGATAAGCTTGCCAAGATTTCACCGGAATTTTTCGATCTTCTTGGCCGCGTGTAACCACTTCGTCCACTTTAATCAGTGGAATTCCAGAATTTGGCGTTGCAATTTTTCCGGGGTTTAATTGGTTGCGTGGATCGAATTCAGCTTTAATACGCTGTAATTGTGGGTACAAATCGCCAAAAAACGTTGTCGCGTATTCAGATCGAAACCCTTTGCCGTGTTCACCCCAAACCAAACCGTTGTATTTATCGGTGAGTTCAACCACTTTATCGGTGATGTCTCTGATCATAGGTTCTTGATCAGGATCTTTCATATCGACCGCTGGGCGCACGTGTAAAACACCTGCATCAACGTGACCAAACATTCCGTATTTCAGATTGTTTTCATCCAATAATGCGCGGAATTCTTGAATGTAATCGGCAAGATTTTCCGGCGGTACAGCGGTGTCTTCGACAAAAGGAATGGGACGAGCTTCACCTTTCGATTTACCCAACAGTCCCACGGATTTTTTCCGCATCGCCCAAATTTTGCCAACGTCGGCGCCGTAGGCAATGGAGTAGCCGTAACTTGGGTTCGAAGCATCTGTGCCTTCGAGCTGATCGGTCAAACGTTTAATATCGGATTTTAATTGTTCTTCATCGTCGTTGGTGTATTCAACAAGATTAATTGCCGCCAATTCGTTGTCGGAATCGTCGTCAAAGAAGTGGCCTACGGTATTCCAAATAATGTCGCTTTGCGCCAGAGACATGACTTTTGAGTCGACCGTTTCAATTGACGTTGGACCGGCTGCCATTAATCGCGATGCGTGACGAAGACAAGCGTCAAAATTACTGTACCGTAAATTTACCAACGCCGTGTATTTGGGAATTTTTAATAAATTAATTTTTGCTTCGGCAATAAAACCTAATGTTCCTTCGCTGCCGCACAAAATATTATTGAGATTAAAATTCCCGTTGTCATCGCGGATGTGAGCCAAATCGTAACCGGTCAAACAGCGGTTTAATTTTGGGAATTTGGCTTCGATTTCATCGCGGTAATTGTTGTTAATGTCGTCGATTACGCGGTGAATTTGTCCGGCGCGATTGGGCTGATTTTTTACGGCTTCGAGTTCGGTATCAGACATTGCGTGCGATACCCACTCTGTGCCATCGAGTAAGACGGTTTTTAATTCCAACACGTGATCGCGAGTTTTACCGTAAACGCATGAGCCTTGGCCGGAGGCATCGGTATTAATCATACCGCCGATGGTGGCGCGGTTACTGGTGGATAATTCCGGGGCAAAGAATAAACCGTGTTCTTTGGCTGCGGCATTGAGTTGATCTTTTACCACGCCGGTTTGTACACGCGCCCAGCCTTCTTCCACGTTTATTTCCAAAATTTGGTTCATGTGTTTGGAAATATCGACGATCAAACCGTCTGTTAACGATTGACCATTGGTGCCGGTGCCGCCGCCGCGTGGAGAAAGCACGACGCCCTGGAATTGTCGCATGTTGGAGACTTCGGCAATTTTGACCAAATCGTCAATGTTTTTGGGGTACAAAACCCCTTGCGGCAAAACTTGATAGATAGAGTTGTCGGTGGCTAGTACGGTTCTGTTAGCGTAATCCGGAGATAAATCCCCCTCAAACCCGCAGCTTTTCAGGGTATCAATGAACGATAAATACAGACCTTGTACGGGGGAAGTTTGGCTAATGGCAGGAATCATAACTCTAATAGGCTCACATCAATTCACGTGCAGTATTCGATTATCCGATTGATACGCAAGATAATCGTTATAGGTGCGTTAATCGCGACTCATTTTGGGAGCGTAAGTTTAGCGGTGCTTGTGGGTTAACCCAAGCGTTAATCCTTGATTTTGTGTGATTTTTGTACAGAAAAGAGGCGGGTTGTGCTGAATTTTGGAAGATAAGGCGGTTTTGTGTGATTGAAACAGCCATCACAATTGCCAATGCAACGGTGATGGCTGTGCGGTTCTTACTCGACCAAATCTGGTGTTGGCTCAAGTTGAACTTCGGGTTTGGTCAGTTCAGGGACTTCCAAGCCACAGCCTTTCAGTATGATGTGAGACAGCATTTGAGTGATTCGATCGATGTCTTCTCGCTCGTATTCTGCTCGGTTCATCAATGTCAGGACTTGTGTTTCAAAGTCGGCGTAGTGCTGTGTGGTTGACCAAATCATAAAGATCAAATGTACCGGGTCGATAGGGTCCATTTTTCCAGATTCGATCCAGGCATCAAACACTTTGGTTTTTGAGCGCACCCATTTGCGCATGTCGCTGCGAATGTATTCGCGAATGTGAGGTGCACCCTGGATAATTTCCATGGCAAACAATTTTGACGCGCGTGGGTGCGAGTAGGATAACTCGACTTTAGTACGAATGAATTCGTGCAGTACGGTTGCTGGATCATCGTCCTCTGAAATTCCAGACAGTACTTCATTCCACAGTTGAGTGATGTACTCTAAAACCGCGCGATATAAATTATTCTTGTTTTTAAAATAATAGTGAATGTTTGCTTTTGGCAAACCGGCTCGGTCCGCAATGGCTTGTACGCTAGTGCCTTTAAAGCCGTGCAAAACGAATTCTTGTTCCGCAGCTTTTAGAATAATTTCTTCGTTTCTTTCCCGAATTTTCCCAGGTTTATACTTCTTCGTGGTTGTTGTCATAAGTGTTGACTCGTAGATATTTTATCTAGCGAGTGTCAAAGGTTGAGTTCCAATTTTATGATGCTCCTTCCGTGATATAAAACCTATTTAACACCCTAAATGGTTATTGCGATTTGTTTCAGTGGGTGAAGCCCAAACGAATAATTTTCTCAGCTGAGATTGCTGGAAAGAGTTATTGCTTAATGGCACAGAGATTAAACCTTCAATCACTCAACTCCACGTATTAAAAACGAATTAGACGTAAAAGTCTGGAATGAAGGTTTTATCTAATCTGTCAAAACTACGGGTTTCTTACAGGTGACCAAGCCGGTCGGCAGGCTTGGTCAATAACAATAATCTTCAGATATCTTGAGTTGGGCGTTAATTTTATTTCAAATCGAAAACGTAACGCGCAACAAATATTGCAGCCAGTACATAAGTGATGGGGGAAACTTCTTTGAATTTACCCGTACCAAGTTTAACGCCAACGTAGACGATAAAGCCGAGTGCAATACCTTCTGAAATACTGAACGTCAGTGGCATTGCTACCAGTGCAACAACCGCAGTTGCCATTGATGCTAGGTCATCAAAATCAATTTGGCGAATGGAATCCATCATAAGTATTCCTACCATAACCAGTGCGGGTGTGGTTGCCATTGTCGGAATAACTTCCATGATTGGCGTTAGGAATAAAGCCAGAATAAAACAGATTGCAACAACAACACCGGTCAAACCGGTTTTACCACCGGCAGAAATTCCCGCAGCCGATTCGACATAAGAGGTTACTGGTGATGTACCCAGTGCAGCACCGGCAACACTCGCTGCTGCATCTGCAGTCATAGCGCCGCCCATTTTTGGCAACTTGCCTTCTTTATCGAGTAATCCTGCGCGACGAGAGACCCCCAGCAGGGTGCCGATTGTGTCGAACATGTTGACGAATACCATTGCAAAAACAATGTCCCAGGTATCGGCAAAGTGCGTAAACGGATACATCCAATCCATTGCAAAGAAAGTATCTGCCATACTGTTAGGAAGGCCGATAATGGCATCGGGTACTTTTGTGAGTGTGCCTTCTTCTGTGGGAATGAAAAAACCGGCTACGGTGATTGCAACGACGGATAAAACAATGGCTGCATTAATTTTTCGAATCACTAGAACTGCGGTAAGAATAATACCCACTAAGGCAAGAAGCACTGAAGGTTTTGACAGATCGCCAAGTGTTACTAAGGTTGCGGGATTATCGACAACCAATTGTGCGTTCTGCAATCCGATAAAGGCGATAAACAAACCGATACCACACTGCACGCCAATTTTTAAAGCGTGGGGAATGGCGTTAGCAATTTTGGTTCGCACCCCGGTTACCGACAGCAGTAAAAATAAAATGCCGTTCCAAAATACCAACCCTAACGCGCCTTCCCAGGGAATTTCTCGGGTAAGACAAACGGTGAAGGCGAAAAACGCGTTCAGTCCCATGCCCGGAGCGAGCGCAATGGGGTAGTTGGTGAAAAAAGCCATCATCAATGTGCCAATACAGGCAGCAATTGCGGTAACGGTAATTAATCCTTCAATAGGCATTCCGCTCTGGGAAAGAATTGCGGGGTTGACGATCAAAACATACGACATCGCAGCAAAGGTGGTTAAACCGGCGATAATTTCTGTACGCACAGTGGTATTGTTTTGATTAAGTTTAAATAAATTGTCGAGCATGATGATTTGCGGCCTTATTGGTCGAGCTGAAACAAAGTCATTCGGTTTAAAACACAAAAGAACCATGACGAAGAAAAAGCTTCGTTATTCAGAAAATGACGTGGCTTTTTTGTAACGCTTAGATTGGTTTTGGGTACAGAAGCAATTAGTTTCGTTGGATTATGGTTGTTCGCATGGTGTGTAATTTAAATTAGTTGTCTAAGTAGTTACATTCTGAATCTAATCAGCAAAAAATTTGCCAGTAATTTAACGCATTTTTAAGCGTTTGAAACCTAGTTTCTTGACCATTGCCGCTTAAAAAGTAAAGAAAGAGCCATTTTTGAATGTTCGAGTCGTTTTTTATTTAAAAACTTGTCCGAATGGTCAGAATCCTGCATGATTACTGCTATGACGAGTTTGATAGTAATAATCGAACCGGTGCCTAACGCACCACAAAAATAGTATTTTTCGTGATTAACCCGTACTGAGAGTATTCATCTGTGATTCAACTGTGTCTAAACGGACAGTGGCTCGAACTAGAAAATTCTGATCCATCAGAAACCCTTTTGCATTATTTACGCACCAAACTTGGTCAAAATGGTACAAAGGAGGGCTGTGCTTCTGGCGACTGCGGCGCTTGTACTGTGGTTGTTGCTCAATACAGCGAGGCAACTCAATCTTGGCAGTACCATTCGATCAACAGTTGCATCACCTTATTGGCTTCTCTTCACGGTAAACACATTATTACGGTGGAAGGAATTGCCGAGAGTTACGAGGGTGAGGCGAGCTTGTCGCACTTACACCCTGTACAACGAGCGTTGGTCGAACATCATGGATCGCAATGTGGATTTTGTACGCCGGGTATTGTGATGTCTTTATTTACTGCCTATGAAAATAATGGCGGAGCCGCGTTGACGGAAAATCAAATTCTGGATTCGTTATCGGGAAATTTATGCCGTTGCACCGGTTATCGTCCTATTGTTGATGCCGGACTAGAAGCGCATCAATATTCAAAAGCGGGCCAGTATTCAAAAGTGGGCCACTATTCAAAACAAACCACACCCGAAAAAACTTATACGACAGAAACAGCCTGCTTTAAAACAGACACAGCGCAATGCATTTTCCCGGCGAGCGAAGAAGAATTAATTCAGTTAATTACTCAGCACCCACAAGCGCGATTTGTCGCTGGCGGTACTGATTTAATGCTTGAGAAAACACAAGCGTTTAAATCGTTACCGCAATTAATTGGCCTCACACACATCGACAGTCTCCGTGAAATAACCATTACCAATAATAACGTCAGTGTCGGCTGCGGCGTTACTTTTTCTGACTTGGAACGAGAATTAAAAGACCGTTTACCTTCTTTGGTTGCGTTGTTTCATCGAATTGGTTCACGTCAGATCCGCAATCAAGGCACGCTGGCTGGAAATATTGCCAATGCGTCTCCGATTGGAGATTCGCCGCCGTTTTTGTTGGCCCTTGATGCAACGTTGGAATTGAACGGTCCCAATGGACTTCGTGTTGTCGAACTCAATGACTTTTTTATAGATTACAAAAAAACGGAATTACAGCCGGGCGAGTACATTCGCCGTGTTTTGTTTGAAATTCCTAACGACAACTTTGTACAAAGTTATAAAATTTCAAAACGTTTTGAAGATGATATTTCTGCGGCGTTATTGGTTGTTCGTTGGAGCGTTGACAATAATTATTTTAAAAACGTGCGTGTGAGCGTGGGTGGCATGGCAAGTACTGCAAAACGCGTTGTGTCCGTTGAAAATGCTCTTGAAGGTCAACCTGCTAACCAAGAAACTATTTCGACTGCGAAAGCACTTTTTAAAACCGAGTTGTCACCAATCAGCGATGTACGCGCCAGTGCTCATTATCGAATAACGGTGATCGAGAATTTATTAATGAAAGCCTGGCTTGAATTTTCTAATAATCACGCGGCCAAGACGCAATGCGTAAATGTTTGGCAGCCCAATGTAGAGAGAAAAGTTTCTCAACAGTTTGGAGGTGATTATGCGTAATACTCGCCCCTACGATCCACTCGCAAAAAAAGCGCAACACAATTCCACAACCGAATCCGATGCCATTCGCCAACGACCAAAAAAGATAAAGTCTTCGAAAGGTGTTGCCGGTAAAGAATACATCCATGAAAGTGCTATTAAACATGTATTGGGTTCGGCGATTTATACCGACGATATGCCGGAATTACCGCGAACATTGCACATGGCCGCTGGCGGCAGTCGATTTTCTCGGGCAAAAATTCTGTCGATGAATTTAGAACCCGTGTTGGCAAGTTCGGGTGTTGTGGCTGTGTTTACAAAAGACGATATCCCTGGAAATAGCGACATCGGCCCGGTTTTCCCCGGCGATCCACTGTTTGCAGAAAACGAAACCTTATTTGTTGGTCAGCCGCTGTTTGTTGTGGCGGCCGAAACCTATGAGCAAGCCTGCGCTGCCGCCGAGCTTGCCGATATTGAATATCAAGAGTTAACCCCTGACATTACCGTTGAGCAAGGAATAAAAAACCAATCCTTCGTTTTACCGGAACACACCATTGAATCTGGCGATCCAGATCACGCTATTAAAACCTCCGCTCGTACGCTTACTGGCAGTGGTTATATTCGCGGTCAAGAGCATTTATATTTAGAAGGGCACATCGCCTATGTTCAGCCACTGGAAGACGGTGGTGTGCATGTGTTTACCTCCAGCCAACACCCTACTGAAGTGCAAAAATTAGTGGCCGAAGTTTTAAACATTGGCAGCCACAAAGTTATTGCCGAAGTAAGACGCATGGGCGGCGGATTTGGTGGTAAAGAAACTCAAGCAGCAGCGCTCGCCTGTTCTGCGGCATTGGCGGCGGTGAAATTAAATCGACCCATTAAATACCGTATGCCGCGTAAACACGATATGGAACGCACCGGTAAACGCCACGATTTCAGTTACGAATATTCGGTGGGCTTTAACGAAGACGGAATTTTCAATGGTATCGACATGACCTTGGCCGGTTTGTGTGGTTGCTCGCCGGATTTATCGCAGGGCATTGTCGATCGAGCTATGTTTCATGCCGATAACGCGTATTTTCTCAATCAATCTCGCGTTGTTGGTTTAAGCCCGAAAACCCACACAGTATCGAATACTGCATTTCGGGGCTTCGGTGGTCCGCAAGGTATGGTCGCCATTGAAGCGGTGATTGATGATATTGCTCGTGAACTCAATATTGATCCTCTGACGGTTCGCAAGCGAAATTTGTATCGACCGGGCGCAAATACTACGCATTATTCCCAGCCCGTTGAACAGTTGGTTTTGCAGGATATTATTGCCGAGGTAGAAAACTCGTCCGATTACTGGGCGCGGCGAGAGGCCATCAAAACCTTTAACACCGAAAATACGTACGTGAAAAAAGGTCTGGCGTTAACACCGGTAAAATTCGGTATTTCGTTTACGGCCCAGCATTTGAATCAGGCGGCGGCCTTAGTTCATATCTACACCGATGGCACCATCTTGGTCAATCACGGCGGTACAGAGATGGGGCAAGGTTTACACACTAAAATCGCCCAGATTGTGGCGAATGAATTTTCCGTCGATATCGACCGCGTGCAGGTCAGTGCTACTCGCACCGATAAAGTGGCAAATACATCGCCCACGGCGGCGTCTTCTGGTACAGATCTGAACGGCTATGCCGCGAAATTAGCGTGTGATGAAATTCGAACCAACTTAATTGCATTTGCTGTTGAGCATTTTTCGGTAGAAAAAGAATCCGTGCGCTTTGAAGACAGCTGCGTTTTTGTGGGCGAAGAATCCTATACTTTTGCGAAGTTTTGCCAATTGGCCTACATGAATCGAATTTCTTTAATGGCGCACGGGCATTATAAAACCCCGAAAATTTATTACGATCGTGCCTCAGGTAAAGGTCATCCCTTTTTCTACTTTGCCAATGGTGCTGCTTGCGCCGAGGTGTTGGTGGATTGTTTAACCGGGGAATACAAAGTTCAGCGCGTTGATATTCTTCACGACGTTGGTCATTCCATAAATCCTGCACTCGATATTGGCCAAATTGAAGGCGCGTTTATTCAGGGTATGGGTTGGCTAACCACCGAGGAATTACTGTGGGACGAAAAAGGCCGAGTTTTATCGAACACACCGGCAACGTACAAAATCCCAACCGCGTTTGATGTGCCCAGAGAATTTAATGTCTCGCTTTATCAAAGCGCAAATCCAGAAAATACCGTGTTTAATTCGAAAGCAGTGGGTGAGCCGCCGTTAATGTTGGCCATCAGTGTGTGGTCAGCTTTGAGAGACGCGTGTTCGAGTGTGGCAAACTATCAGTGCAGTCCGCCGTTGGACCCACCGGCTACGCCCGAAAAAGTATTAGCAGCAATAGAATATGCGCGAGCATTTCAATCGAATCATTCGTAAATTTTGTGTGTTTTTCTAACACGAGACAGTGAGGAAAACGTTGTGGACAGACCTTGGTATTTAGCCGTTGGTGATTGCAAAGAAGACGGTGCACCATTTGCCCTGGTAACGGTGTTGGGAACTTCCGGTTCAACACCGCGAGATCCGGGATCAAAAATGGTTATTACAAAGGAATCTACGTTTGACACCATCGGCGGTGGTCAGCTCGAATTTTTAGTGACTCAGCAAGCGCGAGAACTGTTGGAAAAAAACGAAACCGATGTCGTCATTCGTGCATTTCCTCTTGCTGCCGAAGCTGCACAGTGTTGCGGCGGCCAGGTGAGTGTCATGATCGAAACCTTCGCCGCCACTGCCTGGCAGATCGCGGTTTTTGGTGCTGGTCATGTAGCTCAGCAATTGATTCCTATATTATCGCGCATGCCCTGTCAGGTGCACTGGTTTGATAAACGCCCAGAGTTTTTATCGATTCCCGTTGAGACAAACATAAAGCTGCGGTTGATTCCAGAAGAGGTGTCTCTCGCGGTTGAGCAATTGCCTGCGACGTCGGATGTTTTAATTTTAACCCACGACCACGCATTGGATTATGAATTGACCAAAGCGTGTTTGCAGCGAGACGATATTTCTTTGGTGGGCACCATTGGTTCGGACACAAAATCCAATCGATTTGAGCAACGTTTACTAAAAGACGGTGTTGATGAGCAGTCTCTTGCGCGATTTGTGTGTCCTATTGGTATTCCACAAGTCAAAGGAAAATTACCGATTGAAATTGCGGTGTCGATTTGTGCCCAATTAATTGCTCGTCAACAGATTGATCCGCAATCAACGCGAGATCGACGAGGCATTTCTTGGCGTGATCTTAAGAAAAACCTCAGCGAGGTTGGCGAGATCAGCGGTCAAGAAATTCATATTAATCCCAATAATTCAAAGTCACACAGTGGTTGAAAGTTCCGTGATAACAGACATTTCCATTGATCAGTTAAATGCATTGAATACTGATGAAGCAACAACATTTTTTACGCATATTTGTCATTGCCAACGCTGGGCACATGACATGTGTGCTGCACGACCATTTACCGATTTGACGGCGGTGTTATCTGTGGCAGAGGCGCTTTGGTCTGAGGCCAGTGAAGCAGAAATTTTAGAAGCTTTTCAGGGGCATGCCCGCATTGGCGATTTATCGGCCATGAAAGAAAAATACAGTGCGGCATCAAAAGAGCAGGGCCAGGTTGCGTTGGCCGACGAACGTGTATTGCAAGAGCTGCTGGTTAAAAACAACGAATACTTCGATAAAAATGGCTTTATTTTTATTGTTTGTGCAACGGGTAAATCGGCCGAAGAGATGTTGACCTTGTTGTTAGCTAGACTAGACAATCCCCGACAAGACGAATTGAAAAACGGTGCTGTTGAACAGGGTAAAATTACTCACTTGCGTTTATCCAGCCGTATTACCAATTAGCCAAAAAATTATTTTTTAGAAACATAAAATCATGACTACTCGTCCTCCTATTACTACCCATATTTTAGACACAAATAAAGGCCGACCTGCGGCAGATGTTAACGTCAAGCTCTTTTATAAACACGACGGTCAGTGGCAGTTGTTGAGTGATGCTACCACCAACAGTGACGGTCGCGTTGAATCCTGGCGCCAAGACTATGGATTTAAACCGGGCCTTTACCAGTTGATTTTTGCTACGGCTGAATATTTTGAGAAAGAAAATACGGCAAGCTTTTATCCTGAAGTAAGCATCAGCTTTCAAGTTGCTGCTTGTGATGAACATTACCACGTGCCGCTGTTGTTGAGCGGGCACGGATATTCAACTTACCGTGGCAGTTAAGGCATGAATTCAATGAAAGCGTATCGAGCCAGTATTCTGCATTTTGTTTCTGAACCGACACTCGACGGTGGTGGCGTTGAATTTTTTGACGACGGGATTTTATTGGTTGAACAAGGGCGTGTGTCTGCGCTTGATTCGGCGGAAAAATTACTGCCTAAAATTGAGCAAGAAAATATAGATTTGGTGGATTATTCTGGGCAATTGATTATGCCTGGGTTTATCGATACCCACGTGCATTTTCCACAGATTAATATTATTGGCAGTTACGGCGAGAAATTACTCGATTGGTTGAACAATTACACCTTTCCAGCAGAAAGTAAGTTCTCCGATCAAGCCTATGCTCAAGTGGTTGCTGAACAATTTGTTCAATCGCTATTCAGTCACGGTACTACCACCGCTATGGTGTATTGCACGGTGCATCCTGAGTCAGTCGACGCATTTTTTACTACTTCCAGCCGCTACAACGCCTGTATGTTGGCGGGCAAGGTGATGATGGATCGCAACTGCCCAGAAAATTTGCAAGATACCGCGGTGAGCAGCTACGAACAGTCGCAGGCATTGATTGATCAATGGCATAAAAACGGCCGCTCGCTGTACACCGTGACGCCGCGTTTTGCGCCGACATCAACACCGGCACAACTGGCATTTGCGGGTAAATTATTGCGGGAAAATTCGGGTGTTTATTTACAAACGCATTTATCGGAGAACGTTTCTGAAATTGAGTGGGTAAAAAGCTTATACCCTGATCACGAAAATTATTTAGACGTTTACGATCATTACGGCTTGTTGAGTGAAAACAGTACCTTTGGTCACGGCATTCATTTATCGGATGGCGAATTAACGCGCTTGTCTGACACTCAATCGAAAATTGCCTTTTGTCCGACCTCGAATTTATTTTTAGGCAGCGGATTATACGATTTAGCCCGCAGCGAAAAATTTGGTGTTGCAACCAGTATTGCTACCGATGTGGGGGCGGGCACCAGTTTATGTCAGTTACAAACGCTAAACGAAGCGTATAAAGTGACGCAACTTCAAGATTATCCACTGCATTCATATCAGGCGTTTTATTGGCTGACTTTAGCAAATGCGAAAAGCTTGAATATCGACGACGAGCTTGGCAATTTCAACACGGGTAAATACGCCGACTTTATCGTGCTCGGCAGCGACAGTTCTTCCGTGTTTGAATACCGCTATCAGCTGTGTCAGTCCCTATCAGAAAAACTCTTTTTATTCATGACAATGGGTGATGATCGAAACATCAAACATACCTATGTTCATGGCGAGTGTGTTTATTAAATATTAATTGTTGTTTGGAATATTATGTCTTCGGCGTATTTGTTGGATTGGCTTAGTATGGCTTTTCGTTGGCTGCATGTACTTGCAGCCATTGCCTGGATTGGATCGTCTCTAAAATATGTGTGGGTCGATAATAATTTAAGGAAACCCCCGCAATGGAAAGCCGATAAAGGCATTAAAGGCGATGTTTGGGTTATTCATGGCGGCGGTATTTATGAATTTCAAAAATACGAATTAGCGCCTGAGCGAATGCCAGAAGTGCTGCACTGGGTTAAATGGGAATCGTACACCACGTGGTTGTCGGGTTTTCTTTTGGTTTCGGTTATTTATTATAGCCAAGCCAGTACTTATTTAATGCCTGTTGATGGTGTGTTTACTGCGTCTTGGCAAGCAGTCGCTGCGGGTATTGGCTTTTTAGCATCAACATTACTGATTTACGAAATTCTTATTCGTACACCCATTGTAACCAAAGGCGCCATTTTTGCCGTGGTTATGTCTTTGGTGTTTTTAGGGTTGAGTTACATTGCCTTTCAGTTGTTTTCACCGCGTGCTGCGGCCTTGCACGTTGGCGCGGCTATCGGAACGATTATGTCTGGTAACGTGTTCTTCGGTATTGTTCCGGCACAAAAAGCGTTTATGCGTGCAATTGAAAGTGGCCAACAACCGAATGCTGCAACGGCGGCTTTTGCAAAACAACGATCACTGCACAACAACTATTTTACGCTGGCGGTGGTGCTGTTAATGATTTCGAATCATTACCCCATTGTTTACAGCCACGAATTGGGTTGGGTTTTGATTGTCGCGATTGGTGTGCTCAGCGCTTATATTAGACATTTCTTTAATTTGAAAAACCAAGGCGTTACAAAACCACAAATTCTTGTAATAGCCGGAGCCTTAATTGTGGCGTTGGTTGTATTGGCCGCACCAAAATCAAACGTGGAGGCAGCATCTGTTGATAGTTCTGTGGAAAGCTCCGTTGCGCTGAATGAAAATCCGGCAATGGTCATTGTTAACACTCATTGCTCAGGTTGTCATGCTGTTCAGCCGAGTAACCCAGCTTTTGCCGCACCACCGGCGGGTATTGTGATTGAAAATGAATCACACGTACGCGCACTGGCGGATAGAATTAGGTCTGTTTCGGTCGACAGTAAATATATGCCCCTCGGTAATTTAACAGGTATGACTCAGGAAGAGAGAGATACGTTGGGTCAATGGCTAGAAAGTTATTAATTATTTTTATTTGATCGATAGAACTAAGGTTTTTTTGAAATAACGCTTAATTTAAGATCAATATTTGTTTGAATTCCCCGTTTTTACTACCAGAATAAAATTAATTTAAACTTTTAATGCTTTTTTGTTCTGGTAGCTTCTCTTTATCTTTTACAAAGATCTCACAATCATCTTCATTATATTCCTTAAAATTATTACAAGTACTAGATTGTTATTACTGTCTTCAGTGTGTAATGAATGTATTGATGTAAAATTAATCAAATACTAATCCGGTGCTTTGATATGGACATTCGTAAAATGTGAATTGTGTCGTACAATGCGGCAGGATTTATTTTTCCTAATTCGAAAAAGGATTTACCAATTTAAGGTTGGAGAGCTTAATGGCTTTGTCGAGGGATTATTGGGTTGATTATGCTAAAGCAATTGGCATTGTGCTGGTTGTGTTTGGTCATGTACTCAGAGGTATTTTTGAATCGGGAATTCCTTTATCAGAAAGTTTTTATCATTACAGCGATAGTATTGTTTACAGTTTTCATATGCCGCTGTTTTTTTTCTTGTCGGGTTTATTTTTCTTTGATTCTTTTAAAAAGCGCGGTCCTATTTCGTTTATGGCTAATAAGGTGGACACCGTTGTTTATCCGTATTTTGTCTGGTCGATTATTCAGTTGTCGTTTGCAATCTTATTATCGCAGTACACCAATCACCCCAGTAATTTAAATACCTTAGTCTCGATCTTGTGGGAGCCAGCCGGTCAATTTTGGTTCTTATACGCTTTATTTTTCTTTTTCTTATTTTCTATCGTTATTTTTTATAAGACATTTACCGCATCGCTGACTCTTGCGTGTGTGGGTGCGTTAATCCTGTATTTATTTCCTCCATTGTTTGAACTGGACGGAATGATATTTATTTATTTCTCGACCTATTATTTGTTTTTCTTGCTGGGTGCCGTGTTCAGAAAATTGGATGACATTTCATTCTTGGGGCAACCCAAGTGGATTGGTTCGCTGTTCGCGGTCTTTCTATTGAGCCAATATTTCTTCCATTTTGTGATGGATATGCATTTTGAGCAACGCGGCGTATTTACCCTTTGGTTGGCAGTGGTTGGAATTTTATTGGTTGTTGCGATATCGGTTTGGGCTGCACAAAAACCCAGTAAGTGGTGTTTGTATTTGGGCTCATCGTCAATGGCCATTTACGTCATGCACATACTCACCGGCAGTGGCGCGCGCGTTATATTGGATAAATTTTTCGGTGTCGACAGCTTTGTTATACACCTGGTGGCGGGTTTTAGTGCAGGATTAATTGTTCCATTGATTGCTCTTTACCTGTTCAATCGTTTTCGTCTTTCTTACGTATTTTCGGCTCCCATTTCAAAATTAGTCTTACCCAAGGCTTAATTCGCCCAAAAATTTGCTGATATTATCCGGTTTATGCAGTTCGACCGTTAATGTCGGCAAGTTTATCTGCTTTTATTGAATTCCTTCTTTGAATACCTGCTTTGAGTCAGTACCTGGTTCCGATAGAATTCGGTCATTACAAGCCGTGCTTTTACTCAACCTATCTGATTAATAATCATTATGAATGAATTAACTCTTGCCGATTTTACCTTGGATTTTCTCGGTGTTATTGCCATTATTTTTATCTTTGTTGTTGGTGGTGGGCTACTCTGGGTAGCTGCTTTGTATTGGAGTGACGTCACTCAAAAATCCCACGCGATTCGCAGAAATTATCCTGTTATTGGCCGTTTTCGTTATTACTTTGAGTATCTGGGTGAATTCTTTCGCCAGTATTTTTTCGCTCAAGATCGAGAAGAGCTGCCGTTCAATCGGGCACAGAGAACCTGGGTTTATCGCGCTGCGAAAAATCTTGATTCAACGACTGCGTTTGGATCAACCCGTCCATTAAACCAACCCGGAGATTTTATCTTTCTGAATTGTTTGTTTCCGACCATTTCAGAAGATCATGTTGAGCCGGATTCAATGACCATTGGTTTTGGCTATGCCGACAGTCCTTTTCGAGCCAAGTCTTTTTTTAACGTATCAGGAATGAGCTACGGTGCTTTGTCGAAGCCGGCGGTACTCGCCTTGGCAAACGGTGCTGCTAAGGCTGGTTTGTGGCTGAATACCGGTGAAGGAGGTGTTTCTCCTTATCATTTAGAAAGCGGCTGTGATTTGGTGTACCAAATTGGAACAGCAAAATACGGGGTGCAAGACGAGCACAAACGCCTGAACGAAGACAAATTGAGAGATGTGGCTTCTCACGCTCAAGTAAAAATGTTTGAGATTAAGTTATCTCAGGGAGCGAAACCCGGCAAAGGCGGTATTTTACCTGGGCGAAAAGTGGGGCCTGAAATCGCGAAAATTCGACATATTCCAGAAGGCGAGGATTCGATCAGTCCGAACTCCCATGTCGATATCACCAATATTGATGAGTTGCTCAACATGCTTAAGCGTGTGCGCGACGTTACCGGTAAACCTTGCGGGTTTAAATTGGTGTTGGGTAATACCGCTTGGTTAACTCAATTTTGCGAAGCGATTCATAAGCGAGGTTTTGAATACGCGCCCGATTTTATTACGCTCGACAGTGCCGATGGCGGAACCGGTGCGGCTCCTCAGAGTTTAATCGATTTTATGGGCTTGCCTATTCAGTCAAGTTTACCCACGTTAAACCGAATTTTGGTGGAATACGGTTTACGTGATCGAATTAAAATTATCGCCAGTGGCAAATTAATTAATCCAGGGCGCGTTGCTTGGGCGCTAGCGATGGGTGCAGATTTTGTCGTCAGTGCGCGGGGTTTTATGTTCTCGCTAGGTTGTATTCAGGCGTTGCAGTGCAATAACAATACGTGCCCAACGGGTATAACGACCCACAATAAAGAGCTACAAAAAGGTTTAGACCCGACGGAAAAATCGGAACGGGTAAAGCATTACGCCCTTAATTTGATAAAAGAAGTGGGTGTTATAGCGCATTCCTGTGGCGTCGCAGATCCCAGACAATTAAATCCAGATCACGTCCAAATAATCAATGAACACGGTTTACCTGAGCCAGTAACGGTCCGATTTCCAGCGGCAAGCGTACGTGATGAGTACAAAGAATCGTCCTCGTCACCTTAGTGGAATACCAACTATTGGTCAGCGGAGTTTGTTGGAATATTTTTTAAGAATGATTTTTATTCTCAAAAAAATCATGCCTACAAGGTCGCGCTCCAGAAATTAAATGCTGAGCAAGACTTGATATTTCGGTTTTGGCACAAACAATGATGGTAGTTTGAAAGAAGGGTACCGTAATTTTTGGTATTAACGCTTATAAAATAAAAGGTTAATAATTCAATTACGAAAAAATTCTGGGTGAATTGGTTATTGAGTAACCGAGATGTATGGCAATAGAGACACCACCCGTATTCACCTTGATATAGACATAGCATGGTGAGAAACTTTCTTTCTGGATTAGCTCATTACGATGACTTTTCTGAGAGCGTTGCCGTTTGTGACGATGATTGTGCGACTGGAGTAACGGCTTTAGTCTAAAGATACACAAACAAGCAATTGCCAACAGATTAATGTCATTTAGAGTCGTTACATTATTACTTTTATAAGAGGTATTGCGTTGTTTTCGAACGTATTTACCTTAAATAACAAAACCGCTGAATTCAGCCTAACTAACGATAGGAATCATGACAATGGCATTTGAATTACCTGCATTACCTTACCCAAAAGATGCTTTGGCTCCTCATATCTCTGCAGAGACTATTGATTTTCATTATGGAAAACACCACAACACTTACGTGGTTAAGCTAAATGGTTTGGTTGAAGGTACTGAAAACGCGTCTAAATCATTAGAAGAAATCATCAAATCTTCTAGCGGTGGTTTATTCAATAACGCAGCTCAAGTTTGGAACCACACCTTTTACTGGAACTGCCTAAGCCCAAGTGGCGGTGGTGAGCCAACAGGTGCGCTAGCTGATGCAATCAACGCAACTTGGGGTTCTTTTGCTGATTTTAAAGAAGCATTCACCAACAGTGCGATCAACAACTTCGGTTCTGGCTGGACTTGGTTGGTTAAGAAAGCCGACGGTTCTCTCGATCTTCTTAACACTGACGACGCAGGTTGCCCATTGACTCACGAAGGTGTAACGCCATTGTTGACTGTTGATGTTTGGGAACACGCGTACTACATTGATTACCGCAATGCTCGTCCTGCATACATGGACGCATTCTGGAATCTTGTTAACTGGGATTTCGCTGCTGCAAATCTTGGCTAAGTAGCAATTGATAAAGCAAGGTGTTGTTTGAATAACACGTTTTCTGTTTTCAAAAACTTGCCTTGCTGCAATGCTAAACGCGCAAAAACCGCCCTTTTTAGGGCGGTTTTTTTATGAGTAATCAACTTTAATCGGTTTTCTTATCAACTGAATGGAGATAGGTTTACCAACCACGGGTAAGTAAAAAATAGAGAGTAAAGGGCTCATTCTAACAACAAAGCGAATCATCACCGGAATAAAAACGCCCAATAAAAACGATATTATCGAGTTGATAACAACAAACTCTTCGCCAAAAAACTTCGTTAAAATAGCGTAGGCTTTGAATTGCACAAACCAGTGAAAAATAAGAATAAAAAGGCTCGATTCTCCACACAAAATCAACCATCGTTTTGCAAATACGGTTCGATTAATAAAGTAAGAAACATAAACCACTAAATAAATTCCCGCTACAGATGCCGGTAACGAATACCAAGGATAGCGATATTCTCCCTTACCAATGTCTACGTAGGCTGGTGTTAAAATGGCTATCATTAAAAATACGATTGCCGAGAAAGCAGCATAGACAATGTTAGGCTGGTAATTTTTTACGCGTTCTTTGGTTATTGATCCGGCGAGAAAAAAGCTCGCACTGATGAATAAAGATTCCATTCTGAATGGCAAACCGGATGAAGTGTTAGGGTTTGCACCTTCTTGAAAAATTGGCAATGAAACTGAAATAGGCGATAGAGAGTAACTGATAAAATACCCTGTCAAAAATAATGTGCTGATAACAAGTGATTTTTGGAAAAGGCTTTTATGAAACAGTTGAATTGATTTGCTGAATAAAAAACAAAAAATAAACACCAACCATAAATGCGTTAAATACCATAACGGCTTCCATTCTATGGTGTCTCGATTTCCGTAAATAACGCCCATGATTGCTTGCAACGGTAACTGATGAGTCAGTACAGTTTCTAGGGCAACAAGCGCAAACAGGGTAACAAAATAGGGCTTAAGTAATTGGTCAGTTTTTTGAAGTACAAAAATAGTGGTGGGTTTGTTAAGAGAAAACACCGTGCCGGAAATAAAAAAGAACAGCGGCATTCTAAATAACGACAAATCAGATAACGGCCCGCCGTAGCCAAAGACACTGGGTAAATGCCCCATAATCACCAATAAAATAGAGATGCCTCGAATAATATCAATTAACTCGATTCTTCCGTGTGTAGGCACAGCTTTATTCCTTTTAAGTATACGAAACCAAGTGCATGAAGTTAGGTGTGTAATGCGCTACTGAATTTAGATCGAAAAATTAAAGTTTTTGCTGGTGTAATTGGATGTGTTGTGCCGAGTTGTTTCGGTTCCAGCGGAGATCACTTCAAGATTATCGCCGTTAATGATTTCGAACAAGATTCATTGGTGCCAATTGATGGTTAAGAATTAACGAAACAATAACTTTTTATTAGGCAGTTATTTTTTATTTTAAAATCTTTGGTTTTAAGTGGGTTTTTATAGTGTGAAAGGATAATAGCGAGAATGTTAGAGCGATGTGAATGTTTCTGGGAGTTATTTTAGGTGTTCGTTTTTTGTTAATAATATTAGGTTTTTTGTCAGCGGTTTTTATAAGAAGTTTTCTAGGGCCTGTTCACACTAATTTAATCACACCTGCTGGAGCGTATTTTTTTCGTATTTTAGGCGCAGTGAGTGTGATTTGGTTGTTCCAAATGAACGAGCTGCAACACGAAATACGGGAAAAATACGCCGAGCCCCTAGGGTCATCCCTAAAACACGCCATTCGTTGTTGTTCGTCGCTTATTTAGCGCGCTAAACTGCACTCCTCACGCCTAGACTGACGCGTTTTAGGGGCGACAGGTGCGGTTAAATTAGTGTGAACAGGCCCTAGATTTTAGAAAATTCTTCCACCAAAAAATTAATAAATAAACGAACCTTTTGTGACAGGTGACGGCTGCTTGGGTACACCGCCCAGGTTCCTGTGTCTGTTGGGTTGTTGTCTTCTAACACGGTTTCAAGCAAGCCTTGGTTTAAATATTTTTCCACATAAAACAGCGGTAACTGAACCAATCCTAATCCTTCTAAGGCGGCGTGAACCAACGCACGACCATTGTTGCTCTGCCAGCTTCCGCTTAAACGAAGGTCAATGTGGCGTTGATTTTCTTTAAAACGCCAAGTGTGTAGGGTGCCCATTAAACAATTGTGGTTTGTTAACGTGTGAATGTTATTAGGCTTACCTTTTTTTTCGTAATATTTTGGGCTTGCGCAAACCACCAATCGGCGTGGGGCAATTCGGCGGGCAATCAATGATGAATCTTGAAGTCGGCCAGCTCGAATAGCAATGTCATAACCCTCTGAAATTACATCGACAACGCGATTGCTAAAATCCATGTCAATTTTAATGTCTGGGTATTTTTGCATAAATTGAATAGCCGCTGGCGCGACAAAATCTTCACCAAACAAACCGGCAGCGCTGATTCTTAGCAGTCCGCGAGGTTTCTGCTGTTGGTCGATCAGCGCGCGTTCGGCGTCTTCCAGGGTTGCCAAAATCTCTTTACAGGTTGGGAAAAAACTCTGGCCAATGTCGGTTAAGGAAATAACGCGGGTGGTTCGGTTTAACAGCTGCACATCCAATCGGTTTTCCAATTGGCTGATTTGTCGGCTGATATGAGATTTAGACACCTCTAATTTATCCGCGGCTTTGGAAAAGCTGCCGTTTTCTACCACGGCGACAAAAGCTTCAATGGTTTCCCAGCGGCTCATCGTGATTCTCTATTATTGTTTCTGTGGTGCAACAGTGTTATGAAATTTAGCATATTTATACTGTTTTCTGAAACCGATATGCTTCCTCATATTAAAACGTTACATAAAAGAGATACCGTGATATGAAAACTCGTGCGGCCGTTGCATTTGAAGCCGGTAAACCACTGGAAGTGGTTGATGTCGACCTGGATGGCCCTAAAGCTGGAGAGGTGTTGGTAGAGATTAAAGCCACGGGTGTGTGTCACACAGACGCTTTTACCTTATCGGGCGATGATCCCGAAGGCGCGTTCCCAGCCATTCTCGGCCACGAAGGTGCCGGTGTTGTTGTTGATGTCGGTGAAGGTGTTAAGAGCCTAAAACCGGGCGACCACGTGATTCCGTTGTATACTCCGGAATGTAGAGAGTGCAATTTCTGTCTGCATCCAAAAACCAATTTGTGTCAATCCATCAGAACCACTCAGGGGCAAGGCTTAATGCCTGACGGCACCAGCCGTTTTTCCTTAGATGGCCAGCCAATTTTGCATTACATGGGTTGTTCAACCTTTTCAAATTATACCGTTTTGCCAGAAATTGCCCTGGCAAAAGTTCGCGAAGACGCTCCTTTCGACAAAATTTGTTACATCGGTTGTGGTGTAACTACCGGCATTGGTGCTGTTGCTTTCACCATGAAGGTCGAGGCCGGTTCAACAGTTGCCGTGTTTGGTTTGGGTGGCATTGGCTTGAATGTTATTCAAGGTGCGAAAATGGTTGGCGCCACGCGAATTATTGGTATCGATCTTAATTCGTCAAAAGTGGAATTAGCCAAGCGTTTTGGAATGACTGATTTTATTAATCCAAAAGAAGTCGACAATGTGGTTGATCACATCATTCAGCTCACCGGCGGTGGTGTGGATTACAGTTTTGAATGCATTGGCAATGTTGAAGTGATGCGTCAGGCGTTGGAATGTTGCCACAAAGGCTGGGGCGAAAGCTGTATTGTTGGTGTTGCCGGTGCTGGCCAAGAAATCAGTACACGTCCATTCCAATTGGTGACTGGTCGCAGTTGGAAAGGTACGGCATTTGGTGGTGCGCGTGGTAGAACAGATGTACCAAAAATTGTTGATTGGTACATGGATGGCAAAATTAATATCGACGATCTAATTACTCATACCATGCCATTGAACGATATTAATAAAGCGTTCGATTTGATGCATTCGGGTGAAAGTATTCGATCGGTTGTTTTATACGATTAAGATTAAATAAAAAAGGGTAGTAGGGTGTTTGAGCCTCTGGCTAACTTCAAGATTGTTCACGCTAATTCATTGTTTTTGATGAATTATGCTGAGTTGTTTTGGAGTTAGTCAGAGGCTTTTTTGGATTATTAATCATGGTTGTTTGTGTGGTTAATAATCGGCTTTCAAAAAATAATACGGTTGGCAGGTACAAAACTACTTGAACTAATCGATTAATTCAGTAATCTGCGACATTTTTTATCCGCTGGTGTAATAGGGCCGTTGTTTTTTATTCTTTCTTGCTAACAATGGCGTACTCGCAAATGCGTTGTACCTAATACAGTAAACGGTAATCTGTCATTCTCTAATGGTTACGAGTCGAAAAATGAAATTGCAGAAAATCAGCAGTGCAAAATGTTTTGACGGTGAGCAGTTGCGATACGTCCACTATTCAGATGTTTTGCAGTGCGAAATGAAATTTTCTATTTTCCTTCCGCCAAAAGCAAAAGAAGGTGCCGTTCCAGTTATTTATTGGTTGTCTGGTTTAACCTGTACCGATGAAAATTTTGTTACCAAAGCCGGTGCGCAAGAATACGCGTCCGATTTTGGTGTTGCTATTGTTGCGCCAGATACCAGCCCTCGCGGAATAGATGTACCAGATGATCCAGAAGAGGCATACGATTTTGGTTTGGGTGCGGGCTTTTATTTAAATGCTACACAAGAGCCTTGGTCTAAACATTACAACATGTACGATTACATCGTTCATGAATTACCACAATTAATTGCTTCTGAATTTCCAATCAACAGCGATTTGTCTTCTATTTCTGGTCACTCAATGGGTGGTCACGGTGCGCTGACCATTGCGTTAAAAAATCCTGAACTGTTCCGTTCAGTTTCTGCTTTTGCGCCAATTTGTTCGCCAATGCAGTGTCCTTGGGGGCAAAAAGCATTCGGTAATTATTTAGGTGACGACGAAAGCCGTTGGAAAAAGTACGACACCATAGAATTAATTAGAAAATCGACTGAGCGTTTGCCCATTTTAATTGATCAAGGTGACGCCGATAACTTTTTAGAAGCACAATTAAAGCCTAAATTGTTAGAGCAAGCCGCAATGGCTGCGGATTATCCTATTTCTTTGCGTATTCAATCTGGTTACGATCACAGTTACTTTTTTGTCGCCAGTTTTATTGGCGAACATATTAAATTCCACGCAAAAAATTTACTGTAACTTTTTTGAATTACCCATAAATACCCGCTGTAATTGAAGTGCTGTGATTAACGCGTCCGTTGTGTTAATCACAGTATTCTTAATTATTTATTAAAATGCGTATTGGTAACCAAAAGTCAGCATATTTTCCATTTCTAATTGAATGCCGTTTACGTCTTGCATAATTGGCATTGAATATTCAAGCGCGATTCTGTGCCCTCGCAACCAACCTTCTTGAAATACTGAGTTAAATCCAAAGCCGAGATTTACGTAATCGCCGCCTTGGTTGTTTGGATTTGCTGTTTGAACCGGGGCGGTAATGTTGTCGTCTTGTCCGTCAATTTCATCGACGGTTTTACCAGTCAATCGTGCAGAAAAACTGATTGAGGGTGAATAGCTGTAACTCGCCCAGCTTGAAATCTGATGGGCGTCGCCAAACGTGTAATCCTGGCTGTTTTCAGAAAGACGAATCATCGCTTTGTATTGTGCGCCCCAAGCCCACTGATTGCGTTTTCCTGTGTAGGTTAATCCTGGTTCAAAATCGAAGGTGCCGGTGCCTAATTGCATAGGGTAAGGCAGACGCAAGTTCGGACGCGTATTCATCGGCGATAAAACATCGTCAGTCTCTTTGATAGAACCTGTCGGTAAACTAAAGCCAACGTTTAAATGCACGTGGTGAGTTGGATCGTCGAACAGTCGATATAAACCAGCAATTTTAGTATCGCCAATACCCGAGGCTTTGGTGGTGAATCTGCCCAGTTCTGTTGTGCCCATACCGCCTTGGAATGTGATGTGATCCATTTCTTTGGTGGTGTGATTAACCATTGCCATCAACGTTAGATTGTCAGTCGGCGCGTACATTAAGCCAATCATATGCATTTTGGTGGTCATGTTGATTGGCACTACGCGAACATTGGCCGGACCAGCGAATGGATTTGCCAAAGTATTTACGATTTCTGTGGGTGTAATGGAGTCATCACCGTTGAGGTTGCCGTCCATTTCCATTTCCATGTATCGATAAGACAACATCCATTCGCCTGCTTTGTGCATGTGATCGCCCATAACACCAATTGGGGCGTGGGAATCTGCGTTAATCGCATCAACATTACCGGCGATAGCCGCACCTGGATGCGCGAAAGCTTGTGAGCAAGAAAAAGCCGCGGTTGCTAAAAAAAGTGCGTTGAATTTTACAGGAAGTTTTCGGTTTTTGATGGCCATTGTTGTTTCACCGTTAAATCAAAAATTTAATGTGTGAAATAATAATGGCTGGGGCTTAAAAATAAGTGTGACATTCTGCCGCAGGCAGCGTTAATAATTATTGTGTTTGATTTACATTTAATTTTATAAAGAAAATTTAAATGTAAATCTTGTGTTAACTTTAGATAATTTAATCGTAGATTATTAACGCTGACTTTTTAACGCTGCTTGTTCGAGAATTTTTTCTCGTGTGTGAGAAGCCATTGTTTTGCGTCCATGCCACCGGCATAACCTGTTAATGCGCCGTTTTGCGCAATCACTCTATGGCAGGGAATAATAATGGAAATTGGATTGGCTCCGTTGGCGGCGCCCACTGCTCGACAAGCTTTGGGGTTATTTATTTCGACACTGATGTCGTGATAGCTTCGCGTTTCTCCGTAAGGAATATTAACGAGCTTTTCCCATACCGTTTTTCTGAATTCGGTGCCTTGAGGTCGCAGCGGAAGATCGAACTCTTGTCGAGTACCCTCGAAATATTCGTTTAATTGTATGATCGTATTTTCGAATAATTTTTTATTTTTGGGTAACTCAGAAACGCGATCGTAAATTTTATGCTCCGGAAAAAATATTCCCGTCAATTCCACTTCTGAATCACTGAGTGGGATTCCGGTGAGAATCAATTCTCCCAGTGGGCTTGCAATTACGGCTGAAACTTCTGTATCTAAAACTTTATTGGTCATTTAATGTATCCCATAAATGGAGTACCGCATAGCTGCGCCAAGGACTCCAACTTTGTGAAATTTCCAGTGCCTGTTTAGGACTTGGTCTGCCCAAGGCGTTGCGAATACCGATATCTTCTTTCGGAAATGCATCGGGCCAGCGTAAAACTCGAAAGGCAATGTATTGCGAGGTCCAAGGGCCAATACCTTTAATGTCGAGTAATTGTTGTATGACTAAATTGGGATCCCCTCCGGGTTCTAATGTCAGTCGTTGATCCAACACACGTTGTGCGATTTCAATAATGGCGTTGGCTCTCGCGCTGACGATGCCTAATGAACAAATTTCATCGAGTGTTGCTCTGGCAATTCTTTCAGGCGATGGGCTCATTCGGTTGAGTTCTTCGAAATCGGTTTCGATTGGGTCACCAAAATATTCGCTGAATCTTCCCGATAACGTTCTCGCTGCTTTGACCGTTACCTGTTGCCCGAGCACGGCGCGGATGGCTAGCTCAAATCCGTTGAAAGCGCCGGGAACTCGCAAGCCAAAACTGTTTTCACTGAAATTACCCGGTAAGTTTTTTTGATTTAAATGAGTGGCGATGAGTTCTGGCTGCGCGTTAACATCAAATAGGTGTTTAATTCTGACCAAAACCTGTGAAATGACCGGCGTTAATTCCTCACTGATGGTGAGTTCCAATGCCGAGCGTTTTTCATTGTTGGTCACATTAACAATGCCGCGGTGATTATTTATTTCGATGGTACGAAAATAACTGTCGCCGTGAATCAGTTCGACACCTTTTAATGTTCGACTGCTTAAAAAATTTAATAAGCGAGACCACAAAAAAGGCCGACGATAACTTACATTGAGTTTTACCGTTTGGCTTTTCTTGCCGTGATTGACGGTTTCGCGGCGTAATTGCGATGGTGTTAGTTTGTAGTTTGATTTAAACACTTCGTTAAAGCGCCTGATGCTATCAAAACCACTGCTTAATGCGACATCGGTAATTGGCAACTGTGTGTCGGTCAGTAATTGTTTGGCAAGTAATAGACGATAGGTTTGAATTAATTGCGTGGGTGTAACACCAAATAATTCCGCCGTCATTCTGCGCAATTGCCGTTCGCCAATGCCTAAATTGGATTGTGTTGCCGTTAAGCAATCCTTTCCGTAGGATAAATTCATTTGCACAAAAGCAATAATTCGTTGAGCGTTGTCTTGTTCGCTGGATTGAAAACTTGGCAGGGGTGCTAATTCGGGGCGACAACGAAGGCAAGGGCGAAAACCTGACTGTTCTGCTTGCGCGGCGGAATCAAACATAATGCAATTTTCTTGCTTGGGTTTACGAGCACTGCAAATAGGACGGCAGTAAACGCCGGTTGTTTTTACGCCGGTAAAAAATATGCCGTCAAATCGCTCGTCGCGAGAAAAAAAAGCTTTAAGGTAATTGTTAGGAATCGGTTGCATAGTGCCAATACTAAACCGACAACCGCCGCAATTCTGGCGGAATACGGACATGGATTTTTAGCTGCCGAAAAGCGACTTTGGTCAACTTTGTCGGCACAGCTTTTATGTTTCTATTTGCGCTTAAAGAAATGTTAACCGTTTGTTGCACTTTTGTCGGGTTGTTTTTGGTAACTTTTAACCGCTAACATCATTTGAGACGTATATATAGGATCTATAGGAGCCTCTGATTAACCTCAACATCACTCAGCGTGATCTCAAGCGTGCAGTTGCAAGGCGCCGTTTGCAATTAATGGCCTGAGTCCTTAATAAAAACGGCAACGCCGCAAATGTGCGCTTGAGACCGCGCCTTTCAGGGCCTGCCAGTTTTTTCCTGCTCCGCGTTGTGCTTTTTCGATTTAACCCGTTAGACCTTCAAAAGCACGCCTTGATCAGAAAAAAACTCCTTGGCCTGAGTAATCTTGAGGTTAATCAGAAGCTCCTATAGGTACATAACCCATTGTTTTGCGGAGGCTTAATGTCAGATACAGAGTTAAAGTCGCCTGTTGATTTTCAAGAAATTATCGGTCAAAACGATTTGAAAATTGCTGTGGCAACACTAAATGCGCCTAAGAGCATTAACGCATTATCCTTTGAAATGGTTAATTTGCTGCTCAGTCGTTTGGCGCAGTGGCAGACTGATGACAGTGTGGCTTGTGTTGTATTGCGCGGTGCGGGTGAACGTGGCTTTTGCGCCGGTGGTGATGTTGTGCACTTGCGTGAATCCAGCATTGCCAACGACGGCGTCGGTGCGGAGTTTTTCGCGAAAGAATACCGTTTAGACTACACGATTCATACCTATTCCAAACCGATCATTGTTTGGGGCAGCGGCGTTGTTATGGGTGGCGGGCTTGGTCTTATGGCGGGTGCGAGCCATCGAATTGTTACCGAAACTACACGCCTGGCTATGCCAGAAGTGACCATTGGTCTTTTCCCCGATGTTGGCGCTGCTTGGTTTTTGAATAAAATGCCGGGTCGCGTGGGATTGTTTATGGCGCTCACAGGCGTTCCAATTAATGCCGCCGATACCTTGTTTGTTGGTCTTGCCGATCATTTCTTAAATAACGATCAGTGGGATTCTTTTTTCGACGGCTTGATTTCACTGTCGTGGGGTGATTCAAGTGAGCATCACACTCAGATTTCACGTTTGATCACTCAGTTTGAAGCGCAGTCTGTCGACCGCCCGGATTCCATTGTTCGCGAGCATTTCGATGAAATTCAAACGCTGACCTCTGGTATTACGTTTGAAGAGACCTACCAAAATATCGCCAGCTACAGCGGCGAAGATGAGTGGTTAACAAGAGCGTCTAAGACACTTAAAAATGGCTGCCCAGTTACGGTTGCATTAGTGCCTGTATTACTGCAAAAAGCGTTGCATATGTCGCTGAAAGAAGTGTTCTATCAAGATTGGGTCATTGCCGTGAATTGCTTGCGTTTAAGTCACTTCAGAGAAGGTGTGCGAGCACTGTTGGTCGATAAAGACAAAAACCCTCAGTACGAACCGAACAATATTCAGTCGGTTACTTCCATGCATATTGACGATCACTTCAATACCCAGGGTTTAAGTAAAAACCCATTTGCTGATTTGGATTAGCGCTGCGTGTTGAGCGCCCTGAATGTGTGTTCGATTGAAAAATTATCGAAGCTTGCATTCAGGGCTGTTGAGCTCAAATGAAAAGCACAACAATAAAATATTTACGATTTTCTATTTACTGCAAAAGGCGACCACGCTTGTTGTGTCGGCATGATTTCCAGTTCGTTGATGTTTAAATGGTCTGGTAAGTTGGCCAAGTACAGCAAAGTGTCAGCAATGTCGCTTGCTTGAATGGCATCAACACCTTTGTAGAGGTCATCGCTGGCTTGCTGATTACCGCTGGTTCTGACCAGGGTAAATTCAGTTTCCGCCATACCCGGTGCTACGTTCGATACCCGTACGCCTGTGCCTAACAAATCGCAGCGCAATGCTTTTGAGAATTGTTCGACAAATGCTTTTGTTCCGCAGTAAACATTGCCGCCTGGGTAAGGATACAAACCGGCTATTGAGCCAATATTAATAATGCTTGCGCCCGCGCCGCATTCGATGAGCTTTGGCAGTAAAACGTAGGTTACTGTTGATAGGCCCTTCACATTGGTATCTATCATTTGATGCCACTGATCCAAACTCGCGTCTTGAGCAGGCGCGGTACCCAATGCGAGCCCGGCGTTGTTGACGAGTACTTTTAACGGTGCGAGAGATGGAGGGAGCTGCGAGAGCTTTTCTTTGCAGGCTTCGGTATCTTGAACATCGAGAACCATCGTCTCAACAACCGTGTATTGAGACAACTGCTCTTTGATCTCTTTCAGCCTTTCTTCGCGTCTCCCAGTTAATAACAAGTGCCAACCTTGTTGAGCAAATTTTTCGGCGGCTGCTCTGCCGAAACCTGAGGTTGCACCGGTTATACATGCAGTGAAAGTCATTGAATCTCCTAAGGATTAAGTCGACAGCTTGGGGTTTCTAAACCCGTTTCAAACTGAGTTACTCGTGTTTTCTGGATTCCGATGGGAAAATCGTTGTAGATTTTTCTCGCCTCAGAGGCCATTAAAGGTGGGCGAAAAGCCCTCTTATGAGTACCGAGTTGGAAACGTTAATACCGCGCTAAAATCTTTGCAAACAGAAAGTGATTACTCGATTGCGACAGAGAATTGAATGCGGTTTCACAACCCGATAAGAATTTGCTTCAACAGTGGTGATGTTATTGAATTAACGTGATTGTGTCGTTATAATCCGCGACCTGATGTACGGGCTCCCTCTTAAAGAACCTTTAAGTAATATCGTTATTTTTAAGTAACTTCGTTATTACTGAAACAATCTAAGTATTCAACACAACTTAGTCGATCTGAGATTTAGTTGAATTGATCTGAGACTTAGCTGGTCTGAATGTTAATCTGTTCAGTCGCTCAAAGGTTCTATGAAAGTAACGTGCCGGGTAAATTCAGTGTGGATTCCAAGACTGGAGTCGCAGCGTAGATAATTTTGTGAAGTCGGATTGCTTCCTACTTCGTTAACCTGTTTAGGTGTGACTTAAGTCATGAATTGCTAATTCCTCGCTGCAAGTGGTTATTACTCTCTTGCACTTATAATTTTAGTTATGAAAAAGCCCCTCAATGTCTAGGGGCTTTTTCATATTTAAAATTTCTACCCGGTCGTTCGGGAGCTAAAAATGGGCCTAAGGCCCTTTTTTACTTTCTGGGGACGACACATCCCTATTTCTTACTCACTGGAGAGATTGTTAAGCACATATATGTCAGCGAGACTTGAACAGTTAACCGCACTCCTAAAGCCTTCCGTTGAGGCATTAGATTGTGACCTCTGGGGTATCGAATACCTTTCCCAAGGTCGCCATAGTACCTTGCGCATTTTTATCGAAAAATCTTCCGGCGTCAGTGTTACTGATTGCGAACGCGTCAGTCGACAGTTGAGCAGCGTGCTAGATGTTGAAGATCCTATTTCCGGTGAGTACGTATTGGAAGTTTCTTCCCCTGGTGCTGACCGCACCTTATTCACACTTGAGCAATACACACAGTTTATTGGCGAGCAAGTCAGTATTCGTTTGCGCACCGCATTTGACGGAAAACGCAAATTTAAGGGTCAGCTGCGAGGCGTCGAAAACGAAGACGTCGTGGTAGCCGTTGACGAAGAGGAATACCTATTGCCCATCAGTTCCATAGAAAAAGCCACAATTGTTCCCCAGTTTTAGGGGTGGAGTAGAACGAGGCGAGAATGAACAAAGAAATCCTACTGGTTGCCGACGCGGTATCCAATGAAAAGGGTGTCGACAAAGGCTTAATTTTCGAAGCAATCGAAATTGCCTTAGCAACGGCAACTAAAAAACGTTACGACGAAGACTCCACCATCGAAGTTATCATCGATCGCAGAACCGGTGATTACGAAACCTACCGTAGCTGGGAAGTGGTAAGTGACGACGTCGTTGCGGAACTTGGTACCCAATTTACAACGGAAGAGGCGATCGAAAAAGATCCCAAATTAGTGGTTGGCGATGTCTACCGTGAAAAAGTAGAAAACGTCGGCTTTGGCCGAATCGCTGCTCAAACTGCCAAGCAAGTTATTGTTCAGAAAGTTCGCGAAGCTGAACGTGCTCAAGTGGTGGATGAATACCGTGATCGTGTTGGTGAATTGATCAGCGGAACCGTGAAAAAGGTAACGCGCGATAACATCATCATTGATCTTGGCAATAATGCCGAAGGCTTGATGCCGCGAGACCAATTGGTCGGCCGTGAAATCTTCCGCATGGGCGATCGTGTTCGCGCTATCTTACTTGAGATTCGCACCGAAATGCGCGGCCCTCAGTTGTTCTTAAGCCGTTCTTGCCCGCAAATGCTCATCGAATTATTCCGCATCGAAGTGCCGGAAATCGCCGAGGAAGTGATCGAACTTCGAAGCGCTGCTCGCGACCCAGGTTCACGCGCTAAAATCGCCGTGACCACCAACGACGGCCGCATTGACCCAGTTGGCGCTTGTGTTGGTATGCGTGGTTCTCGTGTACAGGCGGTTTCTAACGAATTAGGCAACGAGCGCGTTGACATTGTGCTTTGGGACGATAACCCAGCGCAATTTGTGATCAATGCAATGGCGCCGGCTGAAATCGAATCTATCGTCGTGGACGAAGACGCCCATTCTATGGATGTCGCCGTTCAAGAAGACAATCTCGCTATGGCAATTGGCCGCGGTGGACAAAACGTTCGCTTGGCCAGTGATCTTACCGGTTGGGAGATCAACGTCATGAGTTTGGATGAGTGGCAGAGCAAGCAGCAAGCTGAAACTGGCACTTACATGGAAACCTTCATGCAAGCGTTGGATATCGATGAAGATATCGCCGAAGTGCTTGTCGAAGAAGGTTTCACCACCCTCGAAGAAATTGCTTACGTACCTCTCGATGAAATGCTTTCAATCGAAGGGTTCGACGAAGATATTGCAGAAGAACTTCGCGCACGTGCTAAAGACGCGTTGCTTACTCAAGCGCTTGCCAGCGAAGAGAAGCTAGAAAACGCAGAGCCTGCTGAAGATCTTCTGAATATGGAAGGAATGGATCGTCACCTTGCCTTTTTGCTAGCCAGCCGTGGTGTTGCCACTATGGACGATTTGGCTGAGTTGGCGGTTGACGAATTGTTAGATATCGATGGCATGGACGAACAACGTGCCGCCGCGCTGATTATGAAAGCTCGTGAGCCGTGGTTTTCAGATTCAGACAGCGCAGATAGTTAAAGACTGAGGAGTGATAATGGCTGAAGTAACAGTAAGCGAACTTGCCAAATCAGTAGGTGCCTCAGTGGATCGCCTGCTGAGTCAAATGAAAGACGCTGGATTAGAGCATCAAAGCCCGGATTCATTGGTATCCGACGAAGAGAAACAGAAACTGCTGTCATTTTTGAAAAGCAGTCATGGCGAAGCGTCTGAGGCGCCACGAAAAATTACCCTCAAACGCAAAACCACCACAACATTGAAAACCGGCAACAAGAAAACCGTAAACGTAGAGGTGCGTAAAAAGCGTACTTACGTTAAACGCAATGTTGACGTGCCTGTTGCCGAACACGCTGATGCTGAAGAAGTATCAGAAGCGGTTGTCGATGAAGTGGTTGAGAGTCAGGTAGAAGCTCCAGTTGCAGAAGCAATTGTTGAGCAAAGCGTAGAAGCCGAAGCTGAAACCGTGACCGAACAAGCCGAAGTGGCCGAAGCGGAAGCTGCTGAAGTAGAGACTCCTGAACCCGAAGCGGTTGAACCAGAGCCTACTCCTGAGCCAGAACCAGAGCCTGTTGCCGAGGTTGTTGAAGAGCAAGCATCAGAGCCTGAATCTGCTGTTGAAGAAGAGCCTACAGCTGAACAAGCTGAGCCGGAATCAGCACCACAAGAAGCGCCAAAACCATCGTTTACCTTAGATGACTTTGAAGAACGCCGTTTGCAAGCAATGCGCTCACGCAAAGAAGCTGATGAAAAAGCGGCTGCTGAGCTGGCAGAAAAGAAACGCGCTCTAGAAGAGAAAAACAATCAAGCCAAAGCCGCAGAGAAAAAAGACGACGCTGCCAAGCCTAAGCCTAAACCTAAGGCAAAAACAGCTGAAGCTCCTGCGACTACTACAGCAAAACCTGGCAAGAAGCGCCATGGTGAAACTGCTGAAGATGATGGTGACGAGCCTAAGAAGAAGGGCGGTAAGGCTGCTAAGCCTAAAGGTTTGGGGCCGAAGAAAACCAACCTTAAAGCTTTACTAAATTACGCTGATGACGATGACGATGATTTAGATGGTAAATCCCGCCGTCGTTCTAAAGCGCCGATTCGCAGTAAAAACAAACATGGCTTCAAGAAGCCAACGAGTAAAAAAGTGCATGAAGTTGAAGTTGGTGAGACGATCGTCGTATCTGAACTCGCCCAGAAAATGTCGATTAAAGCCGCAGAAGTTGTTAAGCATCTGATGAAGATGGGCACAATGGCTACGGTTAACCAAGCCATTGATCGCGACACTGCAGAGCTGATCATCGAAGAGATGGGTCACAAAATTAAGCACGTCAGCGAAACCCAACTTGAAGACGACTTAATCCAATCTGTTAGCGACGCTGAAGGCGAAACCGTTGGCCGAGCGCCGGTTGTGACCGTAATGGGCCACGTTGACCACGGTAAAACTTCTTTGCTCGACTACATTCGCGATACCAAAGTTGCTTCCGGTGAAGCGGGTGGTATTACCCAGCACATTGGTGCTTACCGAGTTAAAACCTCTCAGGGCGAAATCGCTTTCCTAGATACACCAGGGCACGCTGCGTTTACCGCTATGCGTGCTCGTGGAGCGCAGTGTACCGACGTTGTTATTCTTGTCGTTGCAGCCGACGATGGTGTGATGCCGCAAACTCGTGAAGCGGTAGAACACTCCCGCGCAGCTGGCGTACCTATCGTTGTTGCAGTCAACAAAATTGATAAGCCAGAAGCCGATCCAGATCGCGTTCGCAATGAATTAACCACCGTGGAAGTCATTCCTGAAGAGTGGGGTGGTGATACGCAATTTATCAATGTATCTGCTCACACTGGTGAAGGTATTGACGATCTTCTTGAAGCGGTTTCTCTCCAGGCAGAATTACTTGAGCTGAAAGCGCAAGTGGGTGTTCCTGCAAACGGTGTGGTCATCGAATCTCGTATGGAACGCGGTCGCGGTGTTGTAGCAACCGTTCTTGTACAAAGCGGTGAATTGAAGCGCGGCGATATTTTATTGGCCGGTCAGAGCTTCGGTCGCGTACGTGCAATGACCAACGAATTTGGTAAGGCAACCACGGAAGCGGGTCCATCTTCTCCTGTGGAAATCCTCGGTTTGGATGCACCACCTGATGCTGGTGATGATTTCATTGTTGTTGCCGATGAGCGCAAAGCCCGTGAAGTGGCTGAGCAGCGTGCAGAACGTGAACAGCAAGAAAAAATGCGTCGTCAACAAGCGGCTAAACTTGAAAATATGTTTGCCAATATCGGTGGCAATGAGAAGAAAGTTCTTCCTGTTGTATTAAAAGCCGACGTACGCGGATCTCTAGAAGCCATTACCGCAGCGTTACTTGAAGTTGGTAACGACGAAGTAGAAGTGAACATTGTTTCTTCCGGTATTGGTGGAATTACCGAAAACGACGTCAACCTTGCGGTAACCTCCGGTGCGGTTGTCTTAGGCTTTAACGTTCGTGCGGGCGCGGCTACGCGTAGCTTGGCGGAAGAGTCTTCGGTTGAAATTCGCTACTACAGCATTATTTACCAACTATTAGACGAAGTTAAATCTGCACTTGCCGGTATGTTGGCACCAGAACGTGTGGAAGAAATTGTTGGTATCGCCGATGTTCGTGAAGTATTTAGATCACCTAAGTTCGGCCAGGTTGCCGGTTGTATGGTGGTTGAAGGTACAGTCTATCGCTCCAAGCCAATCCGCGTTTTGCGCGACAACGTAGTAATTTTTGAAGGCGAGCTTGAGTCACTTCGTCGCTTCAAAGACGATGTTGCCGACGTACGAAACGGTATGGAATGTGGTATTGGCGTGAAAGATTACGATGTAAAAGTGGGTGACCAAATCGAAGTTTACGATATTAAAGAAGTCGCTCGCGAGCTTTAATCTCTGAAACGTATTGTTGGAAACTGAATCACTTATATGTCTAAAGAATACAATCGTACTGATCGTTTAGCCGATGCCATTATGCGAATTTTGGCATCGACTATTCGAAACGAAGTTCGTGACCCCCGCATTGGGATGGTCAACATTAATGAGGTCGTGGTTAGCCGCGACCTTTCTTTTGCTAAGGTCTATGTCACCTTGGTTGATCGCGAAAGCGACGACGAGCGCAATGAATCGGTAGCTGCGTTAAATAAAGCTGCTGGCTTTTTGCGATCACTGTTAGCAAAAGAGTTGGATATTCGCGCTACGCCTAAATTGCAGTTCATTTTTGATGAAACTAGCACCAAAGGTCAGGCGTTATCACACCTTATCGATAAAGCCGTTGCGGCTGATCGTGCAAATTCAAAAGACGACGATTAATACAGAAGTTTATGTCTAAAAAACCTCGTATTGAACGCCGACCAGTTCATGGTGTGCTGGTATTGGATAAACCGTTAGGGCTTTCATCCAATCAAGCCCTTCAAAAAGCAAAATACTTATTAAGAGCAAAAAAAGCCGGACATACTGGCGCACTTGACCCTTTAGCCTCAGGCGTTTTGCCTTTGTGTTTTGGGGAAGCGACTAAATTTTCCCAATATTTATTGGATTCGGACAAAACCTACCTAGCCACATTTCAGCTAGGATTAGAAACCGAAAGTGGCGATCTGGATGCGCCAATCGTTAAAGAGTGCGATGCAAGTCAGGTCACGGTTGAACAAGTAGAATCTGCGATTGAGCTGTTTACTGGCGATATTGAACAGGTTCCGCCGATGTTTTCAGCACTGAAACACCAAGGTCAGCCGCTGTACAAATTGGCTCGCAATGGCGTCCAGGTTGAAAGAAAAGCGCGCAGTGTTCGAGTGTATCGCTACCAACTGCACGATTTTCGTCCCGGTGAAAAAGCCCAAATTGATGTTGAGATTGCCTGCTCTAAAGGCACTTACATTCGATCGTTGGCATTGGATCTTGGATTTAAATTAGGTGTTGGCGCAACCGTTACGTCGTTGAGGCGCACACAGGCTGGACCTTACGATTTGTCGCAAACAATGAGTTTGGAGGAATTATCCACTAAACTTGAGCAAGACGGCGATGATTCAATCGATTTTTTAATGCCGATTGATTCACCAGTGGCGGATTTGCAGTCAGTGACGTTACCTGATTTTACCGAGACAGAATTCAGTCATGGTCAATCCGTGTTCGATGCTCAATTTTGCGGATTACCGGTGGAGCAATCCGTTCGTGTTTTCTCCACAGGCGGTCAGTTTTTAGGGTTGGGTTCGGTGACCGATGATGGCCGAATTCAACCGAAACGCTTAGTGGTTTTATAAACCTAGTTGTTTTATAGGTTTGGTTTTTAACTGGTCACTGGGCAAGTCATTCCAGGCCAGCGTTCCATTGAATGGTTGTTTTTGAGCCGTACTTTGTGGTTAAACTGCAAAGTTTGATCGATTTGCTGAGTATTATCAGCAAGGCTTAATACTCAGCAACGTAGCAAGAATGTGGAGCCTTAGGGCTTCCTAGCTTGGAGCAGTAAAAGTAGTGGCTCCAAGTGTATTGACCTGTCTGTAAATATGCGCGGGCAGGCCTAATGAATGATCATGTGTTTTTAACAGTTGATCGTGGGCATATTTTTAAATGTTTAGAGGAAAATACCATGGCACTAAGTGCTCAAGAAAAAGCGGAAATCGTAAAAGAACACGCACTTTCAGAATCTGATACTGGATCTCCTGAAGTACAGGTTGCTCTTTTAACGGCAAACATCAACAAGTTGCAAGGTCACTTTGCCGACCACAAACAAGATCACCATTCTCGTCGTGGCTTGATCCGCATGGTAAACCAACGTCGTAAGTTGCTTGACTACCTCAAAAAGAAAGATGTCAATCGTTACGCAGCTCTTATTCAAAAGCTGGGTCTTCGTCGTTAATCCCATTCAAAGTGCCCGCTTTTGCGGGCACTTTGTTATTTCTCAGTTCTCTGGTGTGCTCTGTTTATTGTCGTGGATATCAACACGAATGAGCGCACCTACTTAATCATAAGGATATTGTCGTGAATCCTGTAATAAAAACATTTCAATACGGCAATGACACCGTAACCCTTGAAACAGGCCGAGTTGCTCGGCAAGCAAGCGGTGCAGTTATTGCGACCGTAGGTGACACGTCGGTACTGTGCACAGTCGTTGGTGCAAAAGAAGCCGTAGAGGGCCAAGATTTTTTCCCTCTTTCTGTGCATTATCAAGAAAAAGCATACGCAGCAGGTAAAATCCCAGGTGGTTTTTTCAAGCGTGAAGGCCGCCCAAGTGAAAAAGAAACATTAACTTCACGTTTAATTGACCGTCCAATTCGTCCGCTCTTTCCAGATGGCTTCTTCAATGAAGTGCAAGTTGTTTGTACCGTATTGTCAGCAAACAAAAATGTCGATCCAGATATCGCCGCTATGATTGGTACTTCTGCCGCTCTAGCAATTTCAGGTGTTCCGTTTAACGGACCAATTGGCGCTGCGCGTGTGGGCTATACCCAAGAAGACGGTTATTTGCTGAATCCTACCTATTCTGCCATCGCATCTTCTGAGCTAGACATGGTAGTTGCGGGTACCAAAGACGCAGTATTAATGGTGGAATCTGAAGCGAACGAGCTTCCAGAAGACATTATGCTCGGCGCTGTTTTGTACGCTCACCAAGAGCTACAAGCGGTAATCGCAGCCGTAGAAGAGCTTGCTCGTGAAACTGCCAAGCCAGCTTGGGATTGGGTTGCTCCGCCAGTTGATGAGGTGCTTAAAGCTGCTGTTTCTGAATTGATGGCCGCTCCAGTTGCCGAAGCGTACCGAATTACCGATAAGCAAGAGCGATACACCAAGTTGGGTGAATTGCGCGGCCAAGCTGTTGAAGCTATCGCTACCGAAGAAAGCGAATACAGCGCTGATGACGTGAAAAAAGAATTCTCCAAATTGGAGAAAACCACCGTACGTTCATCCGTTGTTGCCGGTGAGCCACGTATTGATGGCCGTGACAACAAAACCGTTCGTCCTATCGCGGTTGAAGTTGGTGTGTTGCCAAAAGTTCACGGTTCAGCGTTGTTCACTCGCGGCGAAACTCAGGCATTGGTTGTTTCAACCTTGGGTTCTACTCGCGATGCGCAAATTATCGATGCATTAGAAGGTGAGCGTCGCGACAACTTCATGTTGCACTACAACTTCCCTCCTTATTCTGTCGGTGAAGCCGGCCGCATGGGTGGTACAGGTCGTCGTGAGATTGGTCACGGCCGTCTTGCTCGTCGCGGTGTTGGTGCTGTATTACCAAGCGAAGAAGAATTCCCATACACCATGCGTGTTGTGAGTGAAATTACCGAATCTAACGGTTCTAGCTCCATGGCTTCGGTTTGTGGTTCAAGCCTTGCGTTAATGGACGCAGGTGTTCCTCTTAAAGCTCCAGTTGCGGGTATCGCAATGGGCTTGGTAAAAGAAGACAACGGTTTTGCTGTTCTGACCGATATTCTTGGTGATGAAGATCACCTCGGTGATATGGACTTTAAAGTTGCTGGTACCGCCGACGGTGTTACCGCATTGCAAATGGACATTAAAATCGAAGGTATTACCGAAGAGATTATGGAAATTGCATTGAAGCAAGCTTTAGATGCGCGTTTGCACATCCTTGCTGAAATGAACAAAGTTATTTCTGAGTCTCGCGGTTCTGTTGCTCAAAGCGCACCGCGCATTGAAACCTTGAAAGTTGATCCGGATAAAATCCGTGACATCATCGGTAAAGGTGGTGCAACCATTCGTTCTATTACCGAAGATACCGGTGCGTCTATCGATATCGATGACGACGGCACTGTAAAAGTTTACGGTGAAGGCGAGTCTCTACAAGCGGCTCTTGATCGCATTCAAGAGATCACAGCAGAAGCTGAAATCGGCACAACCTACGAAGGTAAGGTTGTTCGCATTGTTGATTTCGGTGCGTTTGTAAACTTCTTGCCGGGCAAAGACGGGCTTGTGCATATTTCTCAAATTGCTCATGAGCGCGTCAACAGCGTTTCTGATTATCTAAAAGAAGGCGAAATCGTTAAGGTTAAGTGCATGGACGTAGATAATCGTGGTCGCATTAAATTGTCGATCAAAGAGACTCTTGAAAAGCCAGCACCTGAACAACCAGCGCCAGAATCTAACGGTTCTAACGCTGGCGAAGAGTAACTGCTTCGCAAATGAAAAACCCGCTTCGGCGGGTTTTTTTTCGCCTGTGAAAAATGCATATTAACTGTTAAAAATTGACAGGTGCGAACCGTGCTTAACAAGGAATGCAAATCGTGATTCGTTCAAACTATTTTTTAATGGTACCCGTTTTAATTCTGTTCATGTTTTCCGCGACTCGCGCATCGGCGTGGGGATCTTCGGGGCACGCAATTATTTGTGAAATTGCCTGGCAAAATTTAACTGAGAAAACACAAGCTTGGGTTGAGCCTTTGTACAAGGAAAAAGGTTTCGATACCTTTGCCCAATCGTGCAACTGGGCCGATCAAATTCGCGGTGATGATCGTTTCAACTATTTGGCGCCGATGCATTATGTCAACGTTCCTAAAAACGCCGGTGAATACTCCCAAGAAATTGCAATATGTGGGAAAAAATCCTGCGTGACCAAAGCAATCACCACACACATAATTAATTTGAAAACAGAACGAAAAAACTTGTCACAATCTTTGCTTCTGTTATCTCATTTTGTGGGGGATATTCACCAACCATTACACGTCAGCTACGCCCAGGATTGGGGTGGTAACAAGATAAAAATGGCAGCGGAAAATAAATTTGGTGCTGTACTAGCAAGTAACTTGCACCAAATTTGGGATTCTTGGTTGTTAGAGACATTGTCATTGTCGGATTGGAGGCAAGCTGCAAATTCTTTGAATAAAAATATTTCAAACTCTCAAAAGCAAACGTGGAGTGAGCAACAAGATGTTCACCTATGGGCAAAAGAGTCTTACGAGCAGGTTAAATTGATTTATGCACAGTTGGATTCAACACAAAAAGTAACGACCCAATACGCAGATAAGCATGCTAATTACGTCAGACAAAGATTACAGATTGCGGGAATACGCTTGGCGACTCTGTTAAATTCAATGACTGATTAAAAGTGCGTTTTGTAAAATATATTTTTAGATATTACGTATATCGTGTTTTTCTGTTTTGAAATATTTATGCCTGTCATTAAAGGTGTTATTAATTTTAATCTATATTTACAGGCTTTTTTATTTTTGAAAAATTTATTAACCCATTATATTTTTAGATGTTCGCATTAATTAGCTTTCACTAACAAAGTTGATGTTGCGCTCGGTAATATAGAATTGTGGTTAACCGTGCTTGTTAAAATCTATCAATCGTATTAATCTCTTCTAGTGAAAATTATTCACCCTTTGTTAAAAAATCATAAACAGCCAATTATTTCATTTCTAGGAGTTACTCTTGGATCGCAGAACATTGCCTTTGTCTGCACTTCGCGCTTTTGAGAGCGCTGCTGAATGCCTACACCTGGGGCGAGCTGGCGAAAAACTGGGTGTCAGTCACGGCGCAATCAGCCATCAGGTTCGTGCTTTAGAAGAGCAATTAGCCGTAAAATTATTTTCTCGCGCTCACAATAAGTTGGCGCTAACTCCTGCCGGGCAAAGATTGTATCAATCGGTTAAAGAGGGGTTCGATAAAATAATTGATGGTGCTCGCAATATTAATCCCCAAGAGTTAAGCGGCTCTCTTGTCATTGCCTGCACACAAACCATTGCGGCCAGTTGGGCGGCAAGGCATATTTGCGAATTTTACCAAAAGTACCCCACCATTGAGTTGCATGTTCGAGAGATTGAACCCTTACAACAAGACATTCCCTTAGACGTCGATATTGCCATTTGCTACGGCCGACCAAATTCGGGTAATCGCGCAGTTAAAAAATTAGGTGCACCACCGTTATTTCCGGTTTGCAGTCCCGCTTTGTTGCAGGGGCGTGCACCGGCGTCGCGCCCGCAAGATATTACTAACTTCACCATTATTCACGATGGCGAAGTGCTTTGGTCGCGCTGGTTTGAAAAGTACGGCGTTAATATTGAAGAACTGAATTCCAACATTTATTTTTCCAATACCAGCCAAGCGTTAGCCGCCGCGCGCCTAGGGTACGGTGTAGCTTTGTGTAATACCTTTGAAGCGCACGATTACATTCGAGAAGGGCAGTTGATTCAGTTGTTTGATTTACCCATCGAAGAAGCACAAGAATATTATATCGTCACACAATTTGAGCCCGAAAAACCGTTGAAGGTTTCTATCTTTGAAGAATGGATTACGCGCGATCGTTTGATTGAACCTCAATAAAACAAAGTGATTAAAATACCGCAAGCTTAACTGGCTTGCTTTGTCTTTTAGTTGTGTTCTTAATTATACTTTTAATCGTATTCTCAGTTGAGCTTACAGTCGTACTTTTTGCTTGACGGTTTACGTAGAGTTTTTATTTTCTCCAAGTCTATTTTTCAGTTTCCGCCTTAATTCTTGTTTCAGTTCCTGCCTTAATTCTCTTCTCAGACGATCCGGTTATTTCATAGATAAAAGATCTGTTGAACGTTGTTTTTAACGAGACCTTCGTTGATATTGATTCTAGTTCTGCTATTGAGGTCGACGGGCTTAGTTTCGTTCATTGTCTTAGGGCCTGTTAACACAAATTAAATGGTTGCAGGTGTCACCCTTTAGGGCGAGATGATTTTTCCATCAATGGGATTATAAAAGATATGAATATCTATATGAAAACTGCGTTAGGGGCTGTGATCGCGACGGTTTCACTGATTATGGCGGGTTGTGATTCTTCCCAACAAGCACAAACGTCCGCGCAAGAATCTTCAGTGCAAGAAAAAACTGCGTCCAACGAACAAACCGTGGTCTCTGAAAAAGAAAAACTGATTGCATTACTCGACGGTTACTATCAAGAGAACCTTGAGCGGTCTCCTATTTTTGCGTCATTTCGCGGTTCAAAGCTGGGATACGATCAGTGGGGTGATTTGAGTGCCGAATACGACGAGGAAACTCATCAAATAAATCTGAATCGACGTGAAGCCTTGAATCAAATCGATGAAAGTGCCCTCGACGATCAAGCCAAGCTCACTTTGGCAATTTCTAAGTCTCGTTTGGATCGGTCGATTAAAATCTACGAATTCAGTGATAACGATTACGTTATGCAGCAGTTCCGAGCTTGGCATACCTTGGTTCCAAGCTTGTTGATCAATATACATCGAGTGTCATCGGAAGAAGAACTGCAAGCCTATGTTTCCCGGCTAGAAAAGGTCGGTCCGTTATTTGATCAAGTGATCACATTGATGAAGGCTCAAGCAGAATTGGGTGTTTATCCTCCCCAGTGGAGTTACCCGCAAATGCTAGAGGCGTCGAAAAATATCATTAGCGGCGTGCCCTTCGATAAAGACAGTAACACCGAGAACCCAATTTATTCTGACTTTAAAGCAAAGCTTGAGAGTTTATCGTTAGATGACGAAGCTTCGGTGGCGTATCTTGAAAAAGCGACTTCTGCGCTAACCGATATTGTTTTACCGGCTTACCATAAAATTATAGCTGAGCTAGAAAGCCAAGCGGAAGTGGCTCCAGAAGGTGACGGTGTTTGGCGTTTGCCTAACGGCGAAGCCTATTACAACCGCTTATTGAACCACTACACCACAACCGATTTGAATGCAGAGCAAGTCCACCAGCTAGGTCTTGAAAATGTTGAACGCATTCACAACGAAATGCGTGTGATTATGAAGCAAGTGGGTTTCGAGGGCGATTTGCAGGCGTTCTTTGCCTTCATGCGTGAAGACCAGCAGTTTTTCTATCCAGAATCCGACGAAGGTCGCGCCGATTATTTAGCGGCCTCTGTTAAAGCCATTGACGAAATGCGCGAGGTTCTTCCGCAATATTTTGGTATTTTGCCGAAAGCAGAACTTACCGTAAAACGCGTGGAAGAATTTAGAGAAAAAAGTGCCGGTAAGGCGTTTTATCAAGGACCACCGCCGGATGGCAGTCGTCCTGGTATCTACTACGTTAATTTGTACCGAATGGCCGATATGCCGAAATACCAAATGGAAGCTCTAGCTTACCATGAAGGAATTCCCGGTCATCACAATCAATTAGCGATTACTGCCGAATTACAAGGCTTACCAGAATTTCAGAAAAACGCGCGTTTTACTGCATTCACCGAAGGCTGGGGCTTGTACAGCGAATACCTCGGAAAAGAAATGGGGTTTTATCAAGATCCGTATTCTGACTTTGGTCGTTTAGCTATGGAATTGTGGCGTGCGTGTCGATTGGTGGTCGATACCGGTATTCATTCAAAGCAGTGGAGCCGCGAAGAAGCGATTCAATATTTGCAAGACAATACTCCGAACCCTGCAAACGATACCGTTAAAGCCATCGAGCGTTACATTGTTTATCCGGGGCAAGCGACGGCGTATTTAATCGGTAAAATCAAAATTTTGGAATTGCGAGAAAGTGCCAAGGTCGCACTTGGTGACAAGTTCGATATTCGCCGTTTCCACGATTTGGTTTTGGAAGATGGCCCAATGCCGTTATCCATGTTGGAAGCTAAAATTGATGCTTGGGTAAAAAGTGCAAAGCAAGATTCTCAGGTAGCGCATTCCAACCATTAATAATTAGCTTGGATTAAATCTTCAAAAAGGCGAACTGTTTTGGTTCGCCTTTTTTATTGCTTAATTTTCAGATGTTGTTTTTATTTCTTGAATTGTTAGTCGAGAAAAGTTCTGATTCAATTTTTTGCATGCCAATGTATATCGGCGATTGAAATAAAGAATTTGATTAATGAATTTATCCACCATAACGGCTGTGATTCATTTTGTGTCGCTTTACAAGGTGGTTGGCAATCGTTATATTTCCTGGTGAAAAATGTGTGTAAGTCTTTAATCGTGGTTGGAGGTTTTTATTGGATTGGTTGCAAGGATAATAGAGTTGCAAGTGGTTTATCGGTTATGTAACGTTTTTCTTTTTTGCCAAGTTTGGCGATTTCTGTCCTGTATTCTGAATGCAAAAAAAGTAATCGGTATTTAGTGTATTAATTTTTTCTGTCTTTTAATGATTGTTATTTAACAACTCTGTCAATCCCTTCATTGTTCTATTCCACTCCCTTGGTGTTCTCCTGTTTGTTGTAAGACTTTGAGTTTACTTCTAATAAAAAACGGAAAAGTCCAAGGATATCGCTGATGTTTATCTCACAATTCCTACGCAAAAAATCGTTAGTAGTATTAATTTGTGCATCGTCATCTTCCGTATTTGCCGCTGAACCCGTTGATCCAACGGATGAATCATTACTTCCTCCTCCAGGAGAATCTGCCAATAATACCGTTAGCATTACTCAAGAAGAAATTGCTTCTGGGGAAATTCCATTAGGCACGATATTTCAGCAAGGTATGCAAATGTTCTCCACGCCATTTAATACCTTTGATGGCTTAGGTGATGGACCGTTAAATCAAGAAAATAATGCAACACTGGGTGGTCGGCCTTCCTACGTTGAACCCAACGATGATCTTATCTTTCCTTTTCCTCGTCGGGTGAACGGTGGCGATGCTCAATCCTGCTTAGAGTGCCATGGTATTGGCAGTGCGGCAGAGATTCCGATGCGATTTACCGTCGGCGGTGTCGGCAGTATTTCGAATAATGTATTGGCGACGACGGATTTTGATATCGCAGACGAAGCCGGTAACGGTTACGCCCGCGTCGATGGTCGGCCAATTAATCCGCCGTTTGTTTTTGGCTCCGGTGGTCTTGAATTGGTTGCGATGGAAATGACCCAAAGGTTGCATCGCATTAAAGCCCGCGCGAAAAGAAATCCTGGCGTTTTCTATGATCTTAAAACCCACGGTGTGAATTTCGGTAAAATCCGCTGGCAAGAGCATGAGGCAACCGCAGAAGCTTTAGCGAAAGTTAAAGATCAAAGTCAATTGCGTTTTGCTCACGCGTGTAATCCTGAAGGAACCAGTCTCGCTGTTGGTAGCCCAATTTTTGGTGAGCGACACAAGATTCCAGACCAATGGGCAGAAAATGAATACGGCTCTGTTTTGCATTTGGACGTTTCCAAAGTTGAGGGCGTGGGAGCTGATTTAATCATTCGTCCTTTTGGTCGCAAAGCCAGCCGGGTGACAACTCGCGAATTTGATTGCGATGCCATGCATTTTCACCACGGTATTGAAGCAGAAGAAATCTTCGGCAATGAAGACCACGACGGCGATGGTTACATAAAAGAAATTACCATTGGTCAGATGTCAGCCTTGGCGATTTTCAACACCACAACACCGCCGCCATTTCAGGAACATTTAAGTCGTGAAGCGCGCCAAGGTCGCCGTTTATTTAAAGATATTGGTTGTGCGGATTGCCATAAATTGAAACTTCAATCTAAAAGCAAAATTCTGTCTTACCATTTCCCAGAGTTTTCGCCTGGCTTAAAAATATTTACGCCTGAAACCAAATTCTACGAAGTTGATTTAACCACCATTGGTTTTCAAGCTAATGGTCGTGGTGGAATTAAGGTGCCCGCTTTTTCAGATTTGAAAGTGCATAATATGGGGCCGCGATTGGAAGAAAAAGCCAGTGGCGTTTCGGATGAAGTCAATCGCAGTTTTATTACTGCGCGCCTTTGGGGGGTAGCCGATACCGCGCCGTATATGCACGACGGACGTGCTCCTACGTTGTTTGAGGCCATTTTACAGCACGATGGTGATGCGTTTGATCAGCGCGAAGCGTTCCGAGGTTTAAGCGATGAAGATCAGGCTAAATTAATTGCCTTTTTGAAATCCTTGCGCACGCCAGAAGAGCTCTAAAGTGTTTTAGGCTCTTTTTAGGTTCTTTAAATGCGAAAAACCAACAACGCAGCATGTATTCGCGCTGTTGGTTTTTTGAGGTCGATAAATTATGAAGCTATTTTAATTTATCGAAGGTTCATACAGTTTGCGTAGTAAGTCACGGTAGCAGGCCAATCGGAAAAGATTCCGATAACACCAACGTCTTGGGCCAGAACATCAACCACGGTGTACATATCACTGTCGTTGTTAACGGTTTGTATTTCTGGGTTTACGTCAAACTGATAATAGAAATCCGCAGTAATGTTGCCGTTGCCATCAACCCCAGTGCGGGAACCTTGACGAATATCAGAACGTTCTAGCGACCAGGTAATAATTTCTAAACCAGCGGCTTTCGCTTCTTTGGCGTAAACCGACGGAACGATATCACCGTTGTCTTCTACAGCTAGCAACATAAAAATTGGTGGCGCAATGATTTCAACACCTTGAGAAACTAATTCTTCCATGCTGGGCGAAAATGTTTCTGCATTATTGGGATCAATACCGGTAGCGTAGCGGCCATCTAAAAATACCGCTTGTTTGGCAAAACGGGGTTCGTTTTCAATCCAGTAAAGTATGTCATTCAAGTTGAACGATTGCGGAAAAACTTTTCTGGGAGACACGCCTGCTTCTCGGTACTCGTCAATCATTTTTTGGGCGTAGTTTTCTTGTGAGCCGAACACGTCTTCAATTTGTAAGTTGGCGTCTCGATCTGGACCTTTTAATTCTGGGGTGAATTTTCGGCCTAATTTTTTAAACAGTGCGATACTTTCTTTGTGGGTCATCAATTGACCGCGACTGTCGTAATATTCGGTTCGCCAATCCGCAACCCCGCCAAGAAATTCTTCTGCGGTTGTGGCATTGGGATCAAACGAATCCATTTTGCCTTGTAAAGTTTTAAACTGTGCTAAGGTAATGTCACTGGCACAGCACTTTACCGAACCTGGATTGGGAGCGTCTGCGTTCCAAGGAACCGTGCACTGATTGTTCAAGTCGGTGGTAATAATATTGGTTGTTGTATGAAGATCGCATTGATCGTGACGGCAAACCAGTTCGCCATCAGAAGTAAAGGTAACGTCACACTCAAGAATTCCCGCGCCCATTGTTGCTGCCGCTTGGTATGATTCTTTGGTGTGTTCTGGGAACTGTGCCGGCGCGCCGCGATGACCAATGGAAAAATCGGTTTTCACAAATCGTCGGTTTTCACACCGTTGCAGGGTTCGCTTTAGTTTGCCATTGGGTAAACCATCAATTAAAAATTGCGGTCTGGCGCCAACTTGGGCGGTGGGTTTAAATTTAAATGACTTATTAAACTCTCTGTTTGCTTCACTCACTGCTGCGTTGGAGAAGAAACCAACAAGCAACAATGGAATAAGGTTAACCAGTATTTTGGTTGTTCTCATGTGCTTACCTTAGATGGATGTTATCGGAAGCGGAAATCCGCTTTAGGGTGCTTTTCGTGAGCTCAAAATACGGGTGAATTGTTGAAGTTTTTTTACTGGTTTAAAAATCAGGAAACGAATATTCAATTCTGAGTAATAATTCCCAGAACCAATGATTGTTTAGATTAACTTTTTCTTTCTGAGCTGCCTTACAGAAAAATCCGTTATTGGATAAAAGCAGAGAGACGTGATTGGCCCTTATTGGTTCTCAAGTTTCTCTGCTATGGGGTTTCTGCTTTTGAGTTTCTATTGGTACGTATAACTTTCTATATTATATGGCGTACTTGGCTGGTGTACTTATTTTGATACGTAAATGTTTCTAATCACTAACTTACTTTTTGTTAGCTGCGTTAAACTTTTCCATTTGTTCGGGTGTGGCTTCGAGTTGGTATTTTTCTTTCCACTCGCTGTATGGCATGCCGTAAACTATTTCTCGAGCTTTGTCATAATCCATTTCTATACCTTTGTCTTTTGCTTCGGCCATGTACCATTTGCTGAGGCAGTTTCGGCAGAATCCTGCAAGAATCATTAAATCGATATTTTGAACGTCTTTGCGGCTGTCTAAATGACTTAATAATTTACGAAAGGCGGCTGCTTGTAATTCAATTTCGGTTTGAGAATATTCTGACATGATCTTACCCTAAGCTGTGTGTAAGAACCTTTGATAAACGCCAAGATCACTTGTGTGGATCAAAGGTTGCTATTGTTTTCAATATAAGTGTTTTAAATGTAAGTGTTTCAAATTTAAGTGCTTGAAGTGTGAGTGTTGTTTACCGTTATTTAAAAAACGGAATCGTTTAACAGTATAACGTCTAGCCAGTCACCTTCTTGTACGGTTGTGTCAATGGGAATAATAGCTAGGCCATCGGCCCACGAAACAGACGATAAAATACCCGAGCTTTGATTAGGAAACGATTCTAATTGATTCTCGGCATTTATTTTGACTCGCATATAATGTTGACGAATACCCGGTCTTTTCACGGTAAATTTTGCTTGGAATTTTCGGGTAGTAAGCGGTGTGTTGTTGCCGAGAGTTTTCTGAAGAAACGGTTTTACCACCAGCAAAAAAGTCACGAATACAGCGACCGGGTTACCGGGTAATCCGAAAAAGGGCGTATCGTTTATGTTGCCAAAAGCCAGCGGTTTGCCCGGTTTAATGGCGAGCTTCCAAACATCTAGCTTACCTAAGTGTTCAACCGCCTGTTTAACAAAGTCGGCTTCTCCTACCGAGACTCCACCTGAAGTAATAATGCAGTCGTATTGGCTGGCTTTTTCTAAGATGTTGACGGTATCTTCGTGCGTGTCTTTGGCAATGCCAAGGTCAACGGTGTTACAGCCAAGGGCGTGTAAGTAGGTTGCCAATAAAAACCGATTGGAGTTGTATATTTTTCCAGGCGCCAGCGCTTGTCCGGGTTCAACCAGTTCGTCTCCGGTTGAGAAAATAGCCACGGTGGGTTTTTTGATGGTTGGAATTTTATCAATGCCAATGGATGCCAACATGCCAATATCTTGAGGTTTAAGGCGTGTTCCTTGAGCCAAGACGGTTTGGCCAATGGCGATGTCTTGGCCTTGGCGACGTATGTTGTCTCCAGCGGCAGGCAATTTTTTAATAATAACCTGTTTTAATTCTGCGTCGTATTCGCAGTTTTCCTGCATTACCACGGTGTTGGCGCCAGCGGGAATTTCGCTGCCGGTAAAAATACGCGCGGCCGTGTTCGGTGCTAATGGTGTTGGGCTGGTGCCCGCGTAGATAATTTGGCTGACTGTTACGGGCTGATTTTCTTCAATCTGATCGTAGTTGAAAGCAAACCCGTCCATGGCGCTGTTGTCTTGCGGTGGCACATTGATTTGGGATATTTGCGGCTGTGCCACCACAGAGTTGCAGGCGTCGGCAAGTGGCGTATTTTCAACGTCGGTTGATGGTGTGGCTTGATCGAGAATTGAGGGTAGTATTTGTTCGAGTTTATGCATGACTGAGGGTAATACGTCGACTAGGAAATAAAGGTTTTGTAGCAGGTAGTTTCTAGGGAAACTACCTGAAAGATCAAGACTGATTTGTCAGATTTTCACGCAACGATTGATGTCATGTAACGATCGGCATAACGATAGATATAACCATGGAAATTCAGTGACTAGTCGCTGTTGCTGATGTGTTTCGCTTTCGGGTGATAATCTTCGAGCAACAATTGTTCGAGCCGTTCGGTGAATTCGGCGTTAGTGTTGGATAAATGCAAGTACAAGCCTCGTTTTATCGACGCACCTTTCACAGTCGTGAATAGACTCTTGTTGTTTTCGTTACGCGCTAACGCTGAACGCAGCAGCGGTCTGCCGGTAAACCCGTATTGCGCTCTACCAGACTTCACCAATCTTAATAAGTGTTCTGGGTGATTGGCGACCACAACATCCAAGTTGTTGTCACCGAAGTAGCGATCAATGATGTTTTTGCCAAGGCCCGTTGCGGCAATAACGGCGTTGTTGGGAATGCTGTGAGGATCTTTACAGGATTCCACTAAACAGAACATATCGAAGTAAACATACTCGAGAGGCTCTTCAATTCTTATTCCGCCAGCGTGCTCACTTTTGCCCTCAATGAAGATGCTGCCGTCGTAGCGATTCGCTTTGAACTGCTTCTGGGTGGTTTCAGCCAACACCAATTGCATTTGCAGTTTTAAACCGAGCTTTTCGAAAACACTTTCTAAAATGTGGATATGAGAGTTTGAGATCGTTGAGTAGTCGGTGATCGGCGACGGAGTGGTTACGATAAATAGTGGTAATTCTTCATGGTTGTTACTGTTTTCGTCCGCCGTGGATGTCGCAATCAAAGCCAGTGACACTAAGGTCACAACGAGTTGACGGACATAGAAAATATAAGGATATGTAATTGTGTATTTTAGGTTCATCACCAAATACCGAAATGCTCAAAGTGGATATGGTAGAACCCTAAGACCGCTGTATTTTTGTGTTTCTCTCTCAGGTAACCAAACTGGCCGGGGCTGTTAAAGATACCGATCGAGAAGTTCGTTGTCTGTTGCAACGTGAATTGTGCCGTATTCTTAGACAAAAGTAGGCGATAAGTCTACACCTAAGTATGAAAATAGGGGTTAAACGGCAAGTTTTTCAGAATAATGACGCAAATTGACTCGAAATTGGTCATTATTCTGAAACGTATAATAAATGCGAACCCTTGTGGTGCAGGTACGAATTCCTATTTATGTACGTGAATAGGTTATATACGTAAATAGGTGAGTTGTATGATTAGGTGAGCTGACCGACAAAGTTGCATGGTCGGTGTCGGCTGTCTAATTGATCTTTAATGATTTCGTTCCAGCCGGTTGCACAGGCGTTGTTTGAACCTGGAAGACAGAAAATTACGGTTTTATTCGCCATTCCCGCAACACAGCGTGATTGAATTGTTGAGCTGCCAATTTGTTGGTAGGAGACACTGCGAAATAACTCGCCAAATCCAACCACTTCTTGATCAAACAAAGGCGTGACGGCCTCGGGCGTACTGTCTCTGCCGGAAAAACCGGTGCCGCCAGTGGTGAGCACCGCGTGAATAGTCGGGTCTGCAATCCAGCGAGAGAGTTCGCGGCGAATTAGGTAGATGTCGTCTTTGACGATGACTTTTTCGACAAAGTTATGTTCTGCGTCTTTTACCCCTTTCACTAAGAGGTCGCCGGAGGTGTCTGTGGATTCGTCGCGAGTGTCGCTGATGGTCAATACCGCGATGTTAAGCGGTGTGAATTCTTTTGCTGCTGTCATAAATTGTATTCATTACACGTGAAAATTATCGGCTAGCCGCCAGTGGTATTCATGAATCTTACTATTTGTACATCGTCATTATCAAAGTAATGGCGCTCGGGTTTGATCTCCATGGCTTTAATAATCGCCTGTTGAACCTGTTTCGGCTGGCCTGGATTCGCACGAATGATCTGTTTTAAGTCGACGGCATGTTCATTGCCCAAACACAGTAGCAGCTTGCCTTCGGCGCTGACTCTAACGCGATTGCAAGCGTCGCAGAAGTTTTCACTGTGTGGGGAGATAAAGCCAATTTTGGTGTTTGAATGGGGCACCTGCCAGTATCTGGAAGGGCCGCCGGTGGATTCAGAGCTGGGCAGTAAGCTCAGTTGCGATTGTATTAACTCGCGCAAGGCTTCACTGCTGATGAATTCTTCACTGCGATTGTGCTCGCTGATATTGCCCAGAGGCATTTCTTCGATAAAGCTCAAATCAAGGCCGTTATCGATGGCAAAGCGAACGAGAGGAATAACTTGATCAACGTTTCGGTTTTTGAGAACTACTGCGTTGAGCTTAATCTTGGCGAATCCGAGCTTGTTAACGTGATCGATACCTGAAAGCACGTTATCGAGGTTTCCGGTTCGCGTTAGCTGAGTAAACTGCGCCGAATCAAGGCTATCAAGGCTGACGTTAATGCGTTTTACGCCTGCAGCTTGCAGTGATTGCGCGTGCTCAATAAGGTGAGCGCCGTTGGTAGTAATGGCCAGCTCTTCGAGGTCTTCAATCTCGCCGAGCGCTTGAAATAGGCTCTGTATATTTTTGCGAATTAAGGGTTCGCCGCCGGTAATTCGAATTTTACGGATACCCAGTGCGACAAAGCTCTGGCTAATGTGTACCAGCTCTTCAAGCGTACACAACTGGGCTCTGGGCAAAAATGTCATGTCTTCGGCCATGCAGTAGACACAACGAAAATCACAGCGGTCAGTCACCGATAGGCGTAGGTAGTTGATTTTTCTACCAAAAGAATCAATCAACGCGTTATTTTGACGATTCTCATGGGATGACTGAGTTGTTCCAAACAAATGCTAACCTATTGAATAACAAATATTGAATATAAGAGCGTTCTTTCTGTCATGCTGGAGATCAACGCCAACATGACATAAAAAGACGCTTAATACTACACACTAAGCACTGAGTGTTTCTTTCAAAATTTGTTCAATTTCACTCATACAGGTGCCGCACCCGGTGCCTGCCGTTGTTGCCAAGGAAACTTCTTTTACTGTCGACAAGTTCTTAGACTCAATCGCCGACTGAATAGTTTTAACGCCGATTTGTTTACAGGCACAGATCAGCTTACCGGTTGCCAAGCGGCCGCTTGGTGTTCCACTCAAGATCGATCGCTTCGCTTCAATGTCCGGTTTGGATGACAGCAATTCACCCAACCAACTGTAATCTTGCTCTGCCAAGCTTTCAGCAACAATGGCGCAATCCAAAATTTGCTCAGCTCGAATTCGAGCGAATCGCGATCCGCCATTACTGCCACTGTCGTTGAATTGAAGTTTGTTCACGTCGGCCTCTTGGGGGAGGACGGTGTCGATGATTTGCTTCAACTGCTGTGGGGAGTCTTGCGTGGCCAAATAATATAAGTAACCGTTATTAATGGTTTGTCGCGCCCAATAAATCGACGACGGCAGGTCTAAATCGTCTCTAGAGACGACCATCGCTTCGGCGTTTACATCGTGCTTTTTGATGTTAACCGGTGTGAATTTAGCTTCAGGCTGACCGGAAATATCATCGTATTCTGGTGTTACCACCACACCCACGCGTCCGGCTGAGGAGGTCATGTTGGTCCAGTGAATTGGCATAAACACCTGAGTGGGCGATACATCGGTGGTAATGTTAACGCGGGCAAGAGCAGAACCACAGCGACTGGTGATTTCTATAATGTCGCCTTTTTTGGCATTAATAGACTCAGCGCTTTGTGGGTGAATGGATAAAAACGGCTCCGGTTTGTGAGCACCTAAACGCGATGCTAATCCGGTACGAGTCATGGTGTGCCATTGGTCGCGGATGCGCCCGGTGTTTAAAACCAGTGGGTATTCTTTTGAGGTTTTTGTTTTTGGCGCTTTTTGTTCAACAGCAATAAATTGTCCGCGACCCGACGGTGTAAAAAAGCCGCCTTCAGAAAATAATCGAATGGGTGCTGAGTCGGTGTTTTGTTCGGCAATTTTTTCTTGGGAGTCACACGGCCATTGTACCGGCGATAACTGATTGTATTTCTCGAGATTTAAAGAAGACAGTCCCGCTAAATTTAAATCTCGACTGCCATTATTTTTAAACGCTGTTAACTGCGCGTGTTCCTGAAAAATTTCGGCTTCGTTGTTGTAACTGAACGCCGATTCGAAGCCCAAGCGCTTGCCGACTTCCGACATAATCCACCAATCGGGTTTCGCTTCACCTTTGGGGGGCAGAATATTGCGTTGTCTTGAAATTCTGCGTTCTGAATTAGTTACTGTGCCAGATTTTTCTGACCAGCCTTGGGCGGGTAATTTTACGTGTGCGTATTCGGCGGTATCGGTGTGTTCAATGCAATCGCTGACCACAACCAATTCGCATTTTTGCAGTGCGGAAATAACTTTGTTGGCGTTTGGTAAACTGACCACAGGGTTGGTCGCCATTACCCAAACCGCTTTTACTTTGCCTTCATCAATAGCGTCAAATAATTCAACCGCTCGTAAACCGGGTTTTTGTGCCAGACGATCGGTTTGCCAAAATTCACTGACAATTTTGTACGCGGTTTCGTCGTTAAATTCTAAATGAGCCGCTAAGGTATTGGCCAGTCCGCCCACTTCTCTGCCGCCCATTGCATTGGGTTGGCCGGTAATCGAAAACGGGCCACAACCAGGTTTACCGATTCGGCCTGTGGCAAAATGGGTATTAATAATGGCGTTAACTTTATCGACGCCTGCGCTTGACTGATTAACCCCCTGGGAATAAACCGTCAGTGTTTTTTCGGTTGCGCAAACCCAATCGTAAAACTGTTGTAGATCATTTAAAGGAATCCCTAAAGCCTCGCTGCGCGCTTGTTGAGATGAAAATTCATTGCGTGCGCTGGTTAATGCGGATTCAAAACCTTCGGTAAACGAATCGATATATGTTGAGTCGAGGCAATTTTTTTCTGCCAGTTCAACCAATAACCCGTTAAACAAAGCGACGTCTGTTCCCGGTTGCAGTTTTAAATGCAGATCGGCAATAGCACAGGTATCGGTTGCTCTTGGATCAACCACAACAACTTTCATTTCTGGGCGCTGTGCTTTGGTTTCTTTTAATCGCTGGAATAAAACAGGATGGCACCAAGCTAAATTCGAACCGACCAAAATAACTAAATCTGATAATTCAAAATCGGTGTAAACATTGGGAACGGTGTCTGATCCAAACGCTCGTTTATGCCCAGCCACACTCGAAGACATACACAATCGGGAATTGGTGTCGATGTTGGCGGTGCCAATAAATCCTTTCATTAATTTATTGGCAATATAATAGTCTTCGGTGAGCAACTGGCCGCTTACATAAAAAGCCACAGCATCCGGGCCGTGTTCAGCAATTATATTTTTAAATTTATCCGCGACGTGATCCAGCGCTTGATCCCAAGTGCAATCGACATTATTGATGCTGGGTTTTAATAATCTGCCATCAGAGATTGCGGTTTCGCCCAGCGCGAGCCCTTTAGAGCACAAACGCCCAAAGTTAGCTGGGTGATCTTCGTCGCCTCTGACTTTTACAATAATTTCGCCGCCGGGCGAAACTTCTTCTGCTTTCGCTTCAATTCCGCAGCCCACGCCGCAATAGGCGCACGTGGTTTTTATCCAGTCTAAGTTAACAGATGAAGTCAGGCTCACCCCGTTTCTCCTGATTTATTGAGCTCATGAAGTTTTATAAGAGAAACGAAGTGCAATAAGCGAACCAAATTCATTTTTTTGCACGGCTATGGCGCGAAACTAGCACCTATTATAGGAAGATTGCCCGGTATATCTGAGTATTTTCGGTTTTATGTACCTTTATTGGAATGGTGAAAATATCAATGATCTAAATTGGTGCAAAATATAACATTAATAATTGCACCAAATAAAACCATAAAATAAGTATTCCATAATTATTGGTTTTATGTGGTGCAAAATGATATTGGCGTAATAACCCAGAAAAATCGGTAAGTAAAATTCGAGTTTTGTTAACTTATTGAAATATATAGAAAAAATTTAATGCTCTGGAAAAAATAATAGAGTGGCATTTAGCTTGCTGTTAGTGAATACAGAAATTACGAGTGCATGTAATAAATCCGATACAACCTGGTTTTCTGGTGAAACCTTTTATAAGGCAGAAAATCGGTGCATTCGAATCAAACAATAAGCTAATTTTTAATTGGTACCGTGATAAATGCCATTCGATCAAACCAACATTAATCTTGGCCGTGTGTTTCTGGTTGGCGCAGGGCCAGGGGACCCTGATTTACTCACTGTAAAAGCACTTAAAACAATTCAATCGTGCGACGTAATTTTTTACGACGCCTTGGTGAGTGAAGAAATAAAAGAATTATTTCCAGCCAATGTTCAGGCGATTTATGTCGGTAAACGCTGTTCGGATCACAGTGTCAGTCAAGAAGAACTGTGTGAGCTATTAATCGAAGAGGCCAGACAAGGTCGAACTGTGTGTCGATTAAAAGGTGGTGATCCTTTTGTTTTTGGGCGTGGTTCTGAAGAAGCGTTAGCTCTGTCGAAAGCTGGAATTGATTGGCACGTTATTCCCGGCATAACCGCTGCGGTTGGTTGTACTGCCTCAGCGGGTATTCCACTGACTCATCGCGGTATTTCTCATGGTTGCACCTTTGTTACTGCGCACGCACGCACGGAGCGAGGGTTGGAACAACACTTAGATGTGGATTGGTCCAGCTTGGTCAAAAGTAACAACACGCTTGTTTTTTATATGGGGCTTGGCAAAGCTCGTTTGATTCAAGAGCAGTTAATAGCCGCAGGCATGCCGGCAACCACAGAATTTGCGATCGTAGAAAAAGGCTGCACTCCTGATCAAAAAATTTATTCCGATCAATTGGATAAATTATTCAAAACAGTTAGCACGCACGAAATATCGGCGCCCGCTTTGATTGTGGTGGGTAAGGTTATTTCCGTCGCGAAAGAACTCACGTTATTAAAAAATCTTAATACTTTTCAGCAACACCTACATTTGGTTTAACACAGGATATAACTATGGCGAAGCAACGCGTATTGGTTGTCGGTAATGGCATGGTTGGGCATAAATTCATTGATTCCATGCTTGCAACTTCTAGCATAGATCAATATGAAGTTATTACTTTTTCAGAAGAGCCTCGCTTGGCTTATGACCGTGTTCAGTTAAGCAGTTATTTTTCTGGCGCTACGGCAGATGATTTAATGCTAACGAGCGAAGGCTACTACCAAGATAACGGTATTAACTATGTACTCAATGAGCGCGTTGCTGAAATTAATCGCGAAGAAAAATACGTAGTTACCGACAGTGGCAGAAAAGAAGCTTATGACTCTTTGGTGCTGGCTACCGGATCTTATCCATTTGTTCCGCCAATTCCGGGTAACGATCAAGAACACTGTTTAGTGTATCGAACGATTGAAGACCTTGAGGCGATTACCGAATCGGCGAAGTGTTCAAAAGTCGGTGTTGTTGTCGGTGGTGGTTTGCTGGGTTTAGAAGCGGCAAACGCGTTAAAAAATCTTGGCATTGAAGCTCACGTTGTAGAATTTGCACCGCGCTTAATGGCGGTTCAACTCGATGAGGGCGGCGGTGAATTATTAAGAAAGAAAATCGAAGATTTAGGGGTAGGTGTTCATACTGAAAAAGCTACCACCGAAATCGTTGCGGGCGAACAGTGTCGTTACCGCATGAATTTTGCCGACGGTTCTCACCTAGAAACTGATATGATTTTATTTTCCGCAGGCATCAGACCACAAGATGCGTTAGCGAAACAATCGGGTTTAGAGATTGGTGAGCGCGGCGGAATTGTTATTGATAATCAATGTAAAACCAATGATCCCAATATTTATGCCGTAGGTGAATGTGCGCTTTGGGACGGAAAAATATTTGGTTTGGTTGCTCCTGGGTATTCCATGGCAAAAGTGGCGGCCGAGACCATCACTGAATCTGGAGAATCGCAATTTCTTGGCGCCGATATGAGCACCAAGCTAAAACTGTTGGGTGTTGATGTAGCAAGTATTGGTGATGCTCACGGGAAAACACCCGGTTGTTTGAGCTACACCTACAGCGATGATGTCGAGCAAGTTTATAAGCGCCTTATTGTTTCTGAAGACGGCAAAAAAGTCGTTGGCGCTGTATTGATTGGCGACGTTGACGCGTACGGCAGTTTACTGCAATTAATGCTCAACGATATGGAATTGCCAGAATCACCAGAAGCGTTGATATTGCCGTCGGTTGAAGGTGGCGAAGCTGCAGGTCTGGGTGTGGATACACTGCCAGATACCGCCGTAATTTGTTCTTGTTTTGATGTTACTAAAGGCGATATCGCCGCCGCTGTTGCCGAAGGTGCAACGGATATGGGTGCGATTAAATCAGTCACCAATGCTTCGACCGGTTGTGGTGGTTGTGCGGCACTGGCAAAACAAGTATTGGATGCGTCTTTGTTGTCGTTGGGTTACGAAGTTAATACCGATATTTGTGAGCATTTTGCGTATTCACGTCAAGAGCTTGCCGACATTGTGCGCGTGAAAAAAATTCGCACATTCGATGAATTGCTAGAAAGTCACGGTAAAGGCCACGGATGCGATATTTGTAAACCAACCGTTGGTTCTATTTTAGCGTCTTTCTGGAACGACTACGTTCTTGAAGACAATCATATCGGTTTGCAAGACACCAACGACATTTATCTCGGCAATATGCAAAAAGATGGAACCTACTCGGTAGTTCCTCGTATTGCTGGCGGTGAAATTACACCGGATAAATTAATTGTAATTGGTGAAGTTGCAAAAGAATTTAATTTATACACCAAAATTACCGGTGGTCAGCGTATCGATTTATTTGGTGCGCAATTGCACGAGTTACCCCTAATTTGGAAACAACTTGTTGCCGCAGGTTTTGAAACCGGTCACGCATACGGTAAATCAGTTCGAACCGTTAAATCCTGTGTTGGCAGTACGTGGTGTCGATACGGTGTTGACGATTCCGTTGGCTTGTCTATCGATATCGAAAATCGCTACAAAGGTTTGCGCGCTCCGCACAAATTAAAATTTGCGGTTTCGGGTTGTACGCGCGAATGTGCCGAAGCTCAGTGTAAAGACGTTGGTATTATCGCAACCGATAACGGCTGGAATTTATACGTTTGTGGTAACGGTGGTATGCGTCCGAGACACGCGGATTTATTCGCTACTGATTTGGATACTGAAACTTTAATTAAGACAATTGATCGCTTCTTAATGTTTTATATTCGAACGGCAGATCGCTTACAAAGAACCTCGGTATGGTTAGAAAATCTTGAAGGCGGTTTAGATTATCTCAAGAAAGTGATCCTAGACGACTCCTTAAATATTGGCGATGAGCTTGAAGCTGAAATGAAAAATAATATCGCCAATTATCAGTGTGAGTGGAAAACAACACTAGAGTCACCCGAGAAATTAAAGCGCTTTAGTCATTTTATTAATTCTGACGAATCCGATAGCAATATTGCTTTTGTCGCTGAACGTGGTCAGCGTCGTCCGGCAACAAAACAAGAACGTGAAGACAAAGTCAATTTAATTGAGCTTGTTGATTAGTCATTACATATCACATTGAAATTCGTGGTAGAGGAGAGTCCTGTGTCTGAAAAATGGGTTGCAGTTTGTCAAGATCAAGATCTAATTCCGGGAACGGGATTGTGTGCCTTGGTTGAAGGTGAGCAAGTTGCTGTTTTTAAAATTCGTAAAGACAGCCAATTATTTGCAGTCAGTAACTACGATCCTATTGGTGATGCCAATGTCTTGGCGCGTGGTATGACTGGTTCTATTGGCGAATCAATTGTTGTTGCTAGCCCGCTTTATAAGCAACATTTTGATTTACAGACAGGTCAGTGTGTCGAAGACTCTGAGGTGTCAATTAAAACGTTCTCTGTGCGTAAAAACGGAGAATCAATAGAAATTAAAGCCAGCTAATTTTTTACAATTTTACCAAAAGTTGTTCTCTGTCTTAATGGGTAGCGTTGCTACCCTTTTTTGTGTCTGAAATTTGTGCGGTAGTTTTAAAATAGCCGGGTGGTTATTTTATCGGCTGCGTTTTTATAAGTTTCCTTTTCTGTCGATTTCCCTCATCAATAGTCAGAAATGTCGATTGCTTCTAGGTTTCAGCATTAACTCCCTTCGAAACGATTTAAATGTTCAAAAACCATGAACTGTGTGCGAACTTCTGTAACGAATTTCGTACCATATTAGGATTTATTCGATTTAATAACAGACAGTGCGGTTTTTTAGGTACTGCTCGACAATCAATGGTTTGGAACACATCAAATGGAATGCAGTTATTGGGAATCTCTTTTAAGACAAACTGTTCAACCGATCAGAGCAATTGCAGTAATTTCTGCGGTGACCGTTTTTACTCAGCACGCTCATAGTTCCAGTTTCGGAATTTTTGAACCGAAGGCGCTAGCTATGGGTGGCGCAAGCGTTGCAGTTTCTTCTATCGACAACGCCCAATTTTATAACCCGGCGTTGCTTGCGTTTCACGACACCGACGAAGACGTTAAAAATACCGGGCGCTTTTATCTGCCCACCTCCAGTATTCAAATTCCTGAAGCAGCGTTTGATATTCAAGACATTGACGATGACGAATTAGTTGATCAACTCAGCGATTCTGTGGATCAATTTAACGCCGCTCCAGGCGTTGATAATGCCTCGGCGGTGGTAGTCTCTGCCGATGATTTACTGTCTGCATTGAATAATTTATCAGACTCAAATCTATCCCTCGATGGCTTCGCAGGCGTAGCGTTGGTGGAACCAGGTGTGCGCCAAGGTGGCGGTTTTTACCTAGGTGCTCGTGGTCTCGGCGGCGGAGAAATTGATATTACGCCACAAGACCTGGAGCTTCTTAACGATTACAGCGAAGGGCTTGAATTCATCGCCAGTGCCGGTGCGCGAGGAGAGGCGCACCCGGAACTGTTCAATGCCGACGGCAGTTTGATTGATCCACGAACCAGTTTAACCAGTGGCGCCAGCGCTGTGGGTGCAGCAGCGCTTGAGGTAGGGGTTAGCTTTGCTTACGAATTTGATGTTTGGGGGCAGCCAGTGGCGTTTGGGTTGACGCCGAAATTTTCAAATATTTTCACCTACGAAGCGATTCTCGATATTCAAAACAACGAAGTGATTACTGAAAGCTCGGATCAGAGTGAAAGAGTGTTAAATCTGGACGTTGGTGTCGCCAGCTCTTACGGTCCTTGGGCCGCTGGTATTGCCGTCAAAGATGTGTTTGAGCGCAGTATCGACACCGAATTGGGCAACGAAGTGTTTATTGGTACCAAGCCAAGATTGGGCCTTGCCTATCGAGGTGAGCGTTTTCAATTGGGTTTAGATTACGATTTAATCCCGATTAAACCCGTCGGAACTGAGTCTGAAACCCAAGAAATTGCGCTCGGTTTTAATTGGCAGTTATGGCGTACGTTTTCTTTGCGCGCTGGATTTCGACAGGATCAGGCATCGGACGCCGACAGCCAAGTTTCTCTAGGATTTGGCTTTCGTTGGCGTCGATTCTTAATGGACGCAGCGATCAGTGAAAGTAGTGATTCAAGTGCCGCTGCGTTGCAGTTTGGTTGGACGATGTAGTGTTGAGACCGATAAACTAGGGTAGTGGTATCGATCAATAACTTAACTGATTTGTTAAAATTAAACAGAATCTAGAGTATGAATTCAACAAATACGATAACAACCGTGGTTGATGTTTTGCGTCACGGTCAGTGTGAGGGCGGTGAAATTTATCGGGGCTCAACCGATGTTGTATTAACTGAGTTGGGCTGGCAGCAGATGGCTAATTCTTTGCAGCCGTTACTCAACGATGACGGCAAAGCTCCTTGGAGCCAAATTATTTCTTCGCCTTTAAAGCGTTGCTTGCTTTTTTCCAAGCATCACTCCGAGCAGTGGAATGTGCCTCTTCGAATCGAAGAAAATATCCGCGAAATGAGTTTCGGCGATTGGGAAGGTCAGTTAACGAAAGAAATTTATAAGGCCGATCCTGAGTTTGTATTAAAGTTTTATAACGACCCTGAAAATTATTTTCCTCCCAACAGTGAACACATAAGCGATGTTCAAAAACGCTTGGCGCTTGCGTGGCAGAAGGTGGTGGATGACCATTTGGGCGAGCATGTTTTAAAGGTAATGCATGGGGCGGCGATGCGTGTGTTGCTGCTGCATATTTTAAAAATGCCGTTTGAGCAGTTCAGAGTTTTTGAGATTCCGTTCGCCGGAATGATTCGGCTTAAAATTATGACTCAAATTTCAGAGTCAGGAGAAAAGCAGCATCGCGTTGCTTTCAGCGGTTTTAATAAAATTGAAGCGTTAGATTAATCACATTCTGGTGCCATTATTGGTAACGCTGATTGCAGTTTCACCATAATCAGCGTAGCCAATCCAATCTTAATACTGTCCCTTTTTTCCCGCCAGCGATAAACACAGTGCGATAAAACAATAAACCGAGGCAAATACCAAACTGGTTTGAATGGTTTGCAACAATAATGGACTTTCGTTCTCGGTAATGGGCGTAGAGCCGATGTAGTGGCTAATCAAAAGCGTCACGATACCCATGCCAATAGTGTTGCCAGTTGTTCTCGATAAGTTGATCAGTGCTGCAGCCGCCCCCAGTTCTTTTCGCTCAATTGAATGCATGGCGACGTTGTTATTCGGTGTTGTGAAGAAGCCGTAACCAACCCCCAATCCCAGCATAATTAAACTGATCACCATTGCCGGTGAATCGGCGTGTACCTGTGAGAATGAAATAAATGAGGCGAGCGCGAACACACAGCCGATAGCGGCGATGATTCGAGCATTGAATTTATCAGACAGTTTGCCAGCAATTGGCGCTAGTGGCGCCATTGCGACGGCTTGTAAGAGCATGATATGACCGGCTTGGCTTGGGCTCATGCCTTGAATGTATTGTAAATACATACTGGCAATGATCGAAATCGGATAACTGGCGGCGTACATTGCCACAGTCGCAATCAAAGACAGCGTAAAACCTTTGTGTTCTGTGAATAAACTGAGCCTGACCAGCGGATTCGCGACTGTTTTTTGATGTTTGATAAACCAAACTAAGCAGGCGATGCCCACCAGTAACAAGGCGGAATATTCAAGTTTGGGTAAGCCGGATAAACCCACGACTAAACACACACTCCAAACCGCAAAAATACTGGAACCGAGCCAATCAAATTTGCCGACGCTCGGGTTTTTCCATTCACCTTTTAATCGAGTAATGGCAATCATCAAGCAAAACAGTGCTGGAACTTGAATCCAAAAAACACTTCGCCAACCTAAATACTCCGTTGCCCAGCCCCCGAGCGCAGGCGCGACGGCCAAACCACAGTAAAGTGCAAATGCATTAACACCTAAGGGAAGGCCCCGTTTGTTGGGTGGAAACACGGAAGTCAGTATCGCCATGGAGCAGCCAAAAATCATGGCGCTGGCGACACCTTGAATAAAGCGACAAGCGATCAGCCAGTAAATGTCATTGGCCATCGCAGCCAATAATGTGCCGACGGTATTGGTAATAATGCCAATCAGATACACGCGCTTTCTACCGATGTTATCGGCCAATTTGCTGAACGGTAGCATCAGCGCGATATTACCCAGCAAGAATATAGTCGGAACCCAGCCGATCAAAACCGCATCGGCATTTAATGCATTGGCAATCGTTGGCAGAGCAACGTTGACCGTAGCCAAGGTGACCGGGCCCAAAAAAGCTCCAAAGCTAACAACGAGCATGGCGTAGATTTGGGCTTTGGAATTGTCTTGGTAGTAGGCTTGGGTTTGTTCTGGAGTCAAATCAACCTCGGTAATACAACAAGTCGGGCGTGTGTGATGACTATCATATCAAACTTGAAGAACCTAGCTGGGACACCGGTAGAAATAATTTCGGTCTGTTACGCCAGTGGTAAAACGTTTTCTACACATTCTTAAGAAACCTGTGATTAACCCCAAGCCTTGTGACTCTCAAATTGTGCACTGCAAAAAAGAGTGGGTGTTGTTTGCAAGGCGAGTAACGCTCTGCCACAAAAAGTTCTGTCGGTATTTTTACCAGAGGGATTCTACGTAAGTCGTAACATGGGTTTTGATGGCGAGCATCTAGATTTTTGTGAGATGCGCAATTGAGGATATTCGACAAGCTGAAAACAAACACTGGTATGTAAAGTGGATTGTTTATCTGGGATGGATTCTTGATTGGGTCAATTCGAAAGGGTGAGAGTAAAACTTAATTAAATGTATTGTACGTGCAATCAGTTGGTTATTAACAAATTACAAACTCTGTATTGAAAATTGTCATGAAAGTTTCATGATCGATTGAAAAGGTAAGTAAATAAAGACAAAAAAGCAGCGATGTTATCGCTGCTTTTTTTGTTTCATCAACAGATGTAGCGTGTAGTGTGAGCCCAGAGTCTGGCCAGGCGGCACTTATTCGGCCATTTCTTTTAATTTTTTAAGCGGACGAATTTTAACTTGTATGCTAGCAGGTTTTGCTTTGAACACGGTCTCTTCGCCAGTGAATGGGTTGATACCTTTACGTGCTTTTTTCGCAGGCTTCTTAACAGTAGTTACTTTTAAGAGACCAGGAAGAACGAAATCACCGCAGCCGCCACGTTTTTTAAGATGGCCAGCCATGATGTCCGATAATTCGTCAAGAACAGCTTGTACTTGTTTTTTAGGGACTTCGGTGTTTTCAGAGATTTGAGTCAAGATTTGGGTTTTAGTGTAACGTTCTGCAATAGGCTTAATACGTTTAACAGGCGCTGCTTTAGCGGCAGCTGGAGATTTGCGGACGGCCATACTGGGTTCCTTGTTGTTGATATTTGTTTGAAACACGGGCGCAGGTTGAAATTTAAAACTACAGGTGCGCTTATTGTGGCTAAGAAATACTGTATTTAAAGTATAGAATTACATCTTAGACGCGCAATAGCGCCCGCAGCACATTATATATAGTATAAAAATAAGCTCCGCAATAATTTTATTTGAAAAAATACGTTTTTGCCCTATTTTTTTCGATAAAAAATTACTGAGTAGTCACTTGATTAAACATTTTTACCCAAAATGGACTGAATCGAGTGCCGCTGAAACGATTGATTTCCATGATCGCGCGATATTGGGGTCTTTGACGTTGTTGTCGATATTCATTACCAACACTACACGCAAAATAACTGTCTGCAATGGCGAGAATTTTAGCGCCGTCACAAATTTGAGATTCTTCTAAGCCTACCGGATAACCGGAGCCATCATGGTACTCATGATGCTGTAAAACCATCTCACTGGCTTCGAGCCAACCCAGTCGTTTTAGCGGTTCTGCTCCCAAGCGTAAATGGTCTCGCATAGTACATTGGTCTAAGTCGTTAAACGGCTGGTTTTTATGCAGAATCTCAAGCGGAATAAATGTCATTCCAAGATCGTGGGCGATTGCCGCCATGGCTAATTGATTTGGGTCTGACGGATTATTCGCCTTCTGATTCATCAGTAGCGATAATTTAGTAATTAATTCTGTTCGACCTGCCCAGCGCGGCGATCGACTTTCGACAGCCGGTGTAAGATTGAGCATCAACAGTAAATCGTCGTGATGGTCGATGCCAAAATTGGTCAACCACTGAGGCAATTTTTCAAGCGTGGTTGTTGTTGCGGATGTCGGCAGTAACTGAGTTGGGACGGTTTGATGTTCGAGTAATAACTGGCTCAGAGCATTTTCAATTTGTTGTGTTACTTGATGTTCATCGGCGGTAACAATTTTTGTTGTGTGTCGACACAAATCTTTAATTTCTTGGCTTTCGTGCTCTTCAATTTTACCGAATGTGATTTTCTCGACAGTTTCTCGAATGAGCAGCAAACACAACAGCAAGACATCGTTAAGCGCAGTAGTTAACGCTAATGTGTTTGAACTCAGTTCTTCCAGTAAGTCTTCTACACTTTGAATCAGTGGCGATAAAACGTTAACTCGCTCAACTAACAACAAGCTCTTTATTTGACGTACCGATTGATTCAAATTTTCCAGTGCCGATTTGTCATTGGGGGAAAATTCAAGATGCAAGAGCAATTGCGTACAGGTTGTATGAAACTGATCAATATTTTCTAGCAGGTCCATTCCTGAACTTTCTTCTAGAAATTCTGGCGAGCTAAATAGCATTATCTGTGAGACTCCTCTGATGAAAAGCGTGTTGCTGCCGTTCCTTTGGCTTTATGCGTCATAAACGAGAGAATCGAGCCAATTTGAATTGTTGTATTTCAGACTAGCAGAGGAAAATGACGCTTTTACTTCACCAGTAGCTACCAAGACTTTAGTATATAAATCAGTGAGTTATATGTGTAATAAACAATCAAAAATTTGATATTGGTGAATAATTTGTTCGGTTAGTCTTCTGGGTGGGATTTATTTGTGTTTTCGGTCTTTGGTCTGCACCGGTTTCGAAAAGTTGAACTCATCAACCTTTAAAATAGCGCTAACTGTCCCGAAATAGTCTGTATCTGCGAGATAAGGCAAAAGCTATTTATACAACGGTTAAATGGTGTTTTTTGATGTTTATATCGTTGGCTATTGCGCTATAATGCGCCGCTTTTGCAGATGTAAAATACTTTGCACAGGGTTCAGGCGCCGATTGACGCTAGGCGAGCGTTTCGGGCTTGAGAGTTGTATTCCAGCTTCGCCGAAGCCACGTGTAAAGCGGTATGTGGAAGGACTAGGAGATTGTTATGCCTATCTATGAGTATGTATGTAAGTCGTGTGACCATGAGTTTGAAGCATTACAGAAAATGTCTGACGACCCTCTCACTCAATGCCCACAGTGTAATAATTTAAGTTTGACCAAGAAGATTTCAGCGGCAGGTTTTCGGTTATCCGGCAGTGGCTGGTATGAAACAGACTTCAAATCCGGTAAGAAGAAAAACCTCACTTCTTCGTCTGATAGCAAATCCCAAGAGTCTGGAACGCAGTCTTCAGGTTCGAGTAAGACAAAAAGTACACCAGCGGCGACCAGTTAAGTTTGCAACGGGTCGCTCTCGACAAAATTTAAGCAGCCAAATGGCTCATTGGTAAACAACAGGAAAGTAATATGCGCTCTCAGTATTGTGGCGTTCTTAACGCTTCATACATTGATCAGGAAGTCACATTGTGTGGCTGGGTAGATCGCCGACGTGATCACGGTGGTGTCATTTTTATCGATTTGCGTGATCGCGATGGTATCGTACAGGTAGTTTTTGATTCTGATAGCGCAGACTTTGAAACTGCAGATAAGATTCGAAGTGAATACGTATTAAAAGTTACCGGACGTGTTCGTGCGCGCTCGCAAGAGACCGTGAATCCGAACATGGCCACCGGCGAAATTGAAGTTTACGGCAATGACCTCGAAATTTTAAACGCTGCTGAGACGCCTCCGTTCCCGCTAAATGAGCACTCCAATGTTGGTGAAGACGTTCGCTTAAAGTACCGTTTTCTCGATTTGCGCCGCGGTGAAATGCAAAATAACCTTCGCTTGCGTGCCCGAGTTACCAGTGCTATCCGCACGTTCCTCGACGAAAACGGCTTTTTAGACATCGAAACGCCGATTCTAACTCGCGCTACTCCAGAAGGTGCTCGCGATTACTTAGTACCTTCGCGTACCCACGACGGTAAGTTCTTTGCGTTGCCACAATCGCCTCAGTTATTTAAGCAACTGTTGATGGTTTCTGGCTACGACCGTTACTACCAAATTGCCAAGTGTTTCCGCGACGAAGATTTACGTGCGGATCGCCAGCCGGAATTTACCCAAATTGATATCGAAACGTCGTTTTTAAACGATGAAGAAATCATGGGCTTAACCGAAGAAATGATCAAAAACCTATTCCAAGAGGTGAAGGGTGTTGATCTCGGTGAATTCCCAAGAATGCCATACGCTGAGGCAATGGAAAAATACGGTTCTGACAAACCTGATTTGCGTATTCCACTAGAGCTTGTCGACATCAAAGAATACTTAAAAGATGTTGATTTTAAAGTGTTCGCAGGTCCGGCTAATGATCCTGCTTGTCGCGTCACAGCATTAAAAGTTGATGGCGGTGCGGTGTTGTCTCGAAAACAAATCGACGATTACACTAAGTTTGTCGGTATTTATGGCGCTAAAGGTTTGGCGTGGATTAAAGTCAACGAACTTGAAAAAGGCATCGAAGGTTTGCAATCGCCAATCATCAAGTTTATTGGCGACGACGTTACGTTGAAATTAATGGAACGCCTGAATGTTAAAAATGGCGATATCGTTTTCTTCGGCGCCGACAAAACCAAAGTTGTGACCGAAGCGTTAGGCGCACTTCGAATCAAAGTTGGTCATGACCTCGATCTATTAACCTCTGAGTGGGCGCCACTTTGGGTTGTTGATTTTCCAATGTTTGAGGAAAACGACGATGGCAGCATGACCGCACTTCACCATCCGTTTACCGCACCTTCTTGCACACCAGAAGAGCTAAAAGCGAAGCCGCTTGAAGCGCTTTCTGTTGCCTACGATATGGTCTTAAACGGCACCGAATTAGGTGGTGGTTCGATTCGTATTCATCGTCAAGAAATGCAACAAGCTGTTTTTGAAACGCTTGGTATCAACGAAGAAGAGCAAAACGAAAAATTCGGCTTCTTGTTGGACGCTCTAAAATACGGTGCACCGCCACACGGTGGTTTGGCTTTTGGTTTGGATCGCTTAGTCATGTTAATGACCGGTGCTGATTCAATTCGCGACGTTATCGCCTTCCCGAAAACGCAAACCGCAGCGTGTGTTATGACTGACGCGCCAGGAATGGCTGATAAAAATCAACTTAAAGAGTTGAATATTCAGTTGCGCAAAAAAGAGAAAGAAAAGGAAAAAGAAGGTTAATTAAATAATTTTCTATACTCTTTTCTACAAAAAAACCGGCAACTGCCGGTTTTTTTGTTTTTGTACTCTGAGAAATTTTTTAATAGCCAGAGATATGATTACTGAGTCGTAAAATTACATTTCGACAATTTCTGCAATTTCAAGCGTGCCATTGATGTCGAAAAATGGGCATGACTTTACTTTTGCAATAGCCTCGTCAATGTTTGCAGCTTTAATGATGGTGTGACCACTCATGCTCGTTGCGCTGGATTCCATCAGGGAGCCATCGGCATTGAGAGTGCGGCTGTTTTTGTAAGGCACCATTGGCTTTACAACGTCTTCGCCTAATGATTGCAACCATTGTTGATAAGATTCGAAATGCTTTTTGCCTTCTTCGGGGGTTTTGGGATGTTCTCCGCCAAAGTAGGTGATAATAAACTGACTCATAATAATACCCTCGGTATTTTTTATGGCTTTGCCAATCTGGATGGGTTGCCAGATTGGCAAAAGATTAGTTATTTTCTCTTTGCTCGAATACAGTTTCAATTTCGCTGACAACACCGTCGGTAATACTGGTGCTACCATCTACTTCGGCATTTTCAACAATTACTAAGTCTTCTTCTTCAACAGAACCTTGAATATTAAGTACGTTGCCGCCGTCAACCGAAATGCCGATAATTTCAATTTCGTTGCCACCCACACGCGATACCGGCCCCTGAAGAGTAACATCTTCGTCATCAATCACGCCTTCATTGCTCAATGAAATTGCGAACGGGTTTTGATCTTCGTCGGTAAAACCAAACAGGCGTACTTGGCGATCAGCAATACCTGAGCTAACAATTAAATCGTCGTCAACGGTTAAGTTAGTGATTGGAATATCTAAGCCGAAGAAATTTACCGAAGTGTTTACGGTAACATCGCTGGACGCTAACGGCGCCTCGATCAAAATACGACGCTCGTGATAAATAATTGTATTGGCGGTAAGTACTTGTGTATCGAGATCAAGATCGCCTTCTACTTCAATTTTTGCGCCGACAATTAAATCGGTTGCCGTGCCGCCTAAATAGCTAACGTTTGAACCCAGCTCGATTTCCTGATCGTCGACAAAGATTTCGGTGATCGAATTAATGCTGGTGACTGTGCCTTCCATTTGCGCCGGTAGGGTTTCAATGTCATCGTCGTCGGCGCGCAGTGCGGGTAAGGCAACGGTTAGACATTCAACGGCAAGTAGAGTGGAAAGGTCATCGCCCGGACTGAAGTTTTCTTCGGGAATTGCCGTAACTTCAACGTAGTCTCCTTCGGCAAGTTCACGAGTTCCGCAATCGGGGAAGGTACCATTTAAAATGATGTTTTGATCGGCGATGGTGAATGATTGGTTGGCGGTTAAATTCTCAACAGTACCGGTCATTTTCCAAATACTGAATTGGCCCGGTTGCAAGTCAACTCGGGTCGCCAAGATACCGTTTTGGCGATTGGCAAAACCGCTCACTCGGGCGATATCGCCAATGGCTAAGTTGGTTACATCTTCACCAGAAATATCTCGAAGTTCGGTGTCAGCAGTAGTGATCACCTCGTGAGATAACACCTCGAATGGGTTCAAGCTGGTAACAGGGCCAACCAACAGGTGATTCACTTCAAGGCTTGTCACCGTGCCCGTTGCTAGGTTTGATGGCGCGCCGTCTTCGATGATTAATGTGACGACCATACCATCTTCTAAATCTGAAGAGACGGCGGGAATGTCATCAATTGAGATATCAATGTTGCCTAGGGAGAAGTTGCTGTCGAAATTAACCTCAAGGTCAGAGGCGTCAGTGAGAGTGCCGATAGTCGCGCCACCGTCGTTGCCACCGCCGATGCTGCCACCGCCACCGTTGTTTCCGCCGCCATTATTACCGCCATTGTTGTTATCGTCGCTTGGACCTAACTGGAAGTCACAACCTGCTAACGGTACGGCAAGACAGGTGCTGATCAACGCAAGTGGGAACAGCTTTCTTAGAGAAAAGTCATTGAGATTCATATTCTAGTCAGTCTTCTAATTCTAAATTAAGGCTAGGGCCTGTTAATACTCATTAAGCCGTTTCTGTTGTCTCTGAATATGTCCTGATTGAGGCGCGAGGCACGTGATTTAGTCATTCTAAATCAGTAACGAGCAGCATCAATGACCAGTAACATCAGTAGCCAGTAATAAAAACAGCAGGGCACTTTCAAATGAGTGTTAACAGGCCCTAGTGTAACAGAGCCCAAGCAAACGTAAATCGGCTCAGCCGCTGTAATTGGAAAAGAATCAAAGAAATTTAAATTAGACGAGATGTTATGAAACTCAGAGAATATTTTATCCGCGTCTAAATACTGACCTTCATTGTTGTTTCACAATGATGAAATATGGACTGTTAATGTTGGTTAATTTTGAGCGATGTTTAAAAATAAAAATGGTGGTAGATCACTAAAGAAAAAACATCTGCTTTGTATAAAAATTATTTCGCTTTTTTCGAATATTTTAACAAATTGTGATCACTATTTTCCTGAATTCGAGGTTTGATACTACCTAAATTTTTAACGCGTAAATTAGGGTTTATTTACACTCTATTTAAGCATTTCTGTTGGGGAAAACTTTCACGAATATATTAGAACGTGCGCAGTTTAGTTATTTAAATTTAACAATCTATAACCGTTGAAAAACTCGATTTTTTGTAAGTCACGGATCATTGCTCATTAAATTAATGTCAAGATGACCTAAACTAATATCAATTCAGTCGATAGTTATTTTATCGGTGTCGGCCGCTTATATAAGTAATTTAAAATTTCGAATCAAAAAGTAATTTTTCGAAATTTTTGGCCGAAAACCTAGAGGAGCCTCTGATTAACCTCAAGATCACTCAGGCCAAGGAGTTTTTTTCTGATTAAGGCGTGCTTTTGAAGGTCTAACGGGTTAAATCGAAAAAGCACAACGCGGAGCAGGAAAAAACTGGCAGGCCCCGTAGGGCGAGTTCTCAAGCGCACATTTGCGGCGTTGCCGTTTTTATTAAGGACTAAGGCCATTAATTGCAAACGGCGTCTTGCAACTGCACGCTTGAGATCACGCTGAGTAATTTTGAGGTTAATCAGAGGCTCCTATATTCAGTATGTAATCTTCACACGAACGATTACCTCGCTTATTTAATTTGATGTTGGAATTAATATGATTAAACGGAACTCCAAATTATTCGCTCTCGTTGCAGCCTTTGCTTTAACAGCTTGTGGTGGAGGCGGCGGTGGCGGTGGAGGCGATACCGGTTCGTCGTCAACATCATCGGACGCACCCTCGTTTGTTGATGTATCAGGCAGCGTAACATTTGATAGCGTACCCCATAATCCACTCACATTAGGTCTTGATTTTGAATCGACCACCATCGAACCCGCACGCGGTGTTGTTGTTCAGGCCATTGATGTTAACGGTGCTGTGATTGATGAAACTGTCACCAATGGTAATGGCGATTATTTATTGACAGTTGGCGTCGACACTCAAGTGTTTATTCGCGCCCGTGCGGAATTATTGTCGCCAGCGGGTTCTTCTTCGTGGGAAGTGGCCATTACCGATAACACCAACAGCAACGCTTTGTATGTTCTCGATGGCCAAGCTTTTAATTCGGGCGACGCAGACGTCACTCGCAATCTCCACGCTGCATCTGGTTGGGATCTGAGCCAGATGGATTATCTCGATCCGCGAGCGGCTGCACCCTTTGCTATTTTGGATGCTATTTACGAAGCCATTCAAGCGTTTGTTGCCATAGACTCCACCATTCAATTGCCGGCCTTAGAAGTGCGTTGGAGTGAAAACAATGTGCCAACGGGTAATGGATCTGCCACCGATTTAGCCAACGGAATGATTTCCACCTCCTTTTACAGTCCTGCTCAGCAGGTGATTTATATCTTGGGCGGTGCTGACCAAGACACGGACGAATACGACAGTCACGTGATTGTTCACGAGTGGGGACATTATTTTGAGGACATCATGTCGCGCTCGGATTCCTTAGGCGGTTCCCACTCAATTAATGATCGACTAGACATGCGTTTAGCGTTCAGTGAAGGATTCGGTAATGCGCTATCTGGCATTATTCTCAATGATTCTCGCTATATTGACAGTTTGGGTGTCAGACAGCTGTTTGGTTTTCAAATTGACGTAGAACGCAACGATAACGTTAATATTGGTTGGTTTAATGAAGGCACCGTACAATCAATTATTTACGATATCTTCGATGGAATTACCGTTGTGCCTGTCGGCGATCCCGAAGCCAGCGATGAAATTTCCGCAGGGCTTGCGCCAATTTACGAAATCCTAAGAAGCGACGAATACGTTAATTCACCCCTGCTCACCAGTTTGCATCTGTTTTTGGCCGAATACAAAGCGGTCTTCCCCGGTGATGCCGATGCCATTGACCGCTTGGCCGCAGGCCAAGATGTTACGGTTAATGACGCCATAGCTACAGGTGAGACTAACGATGGTGGTAATCCTGTGACCTTGCCGGTTTATATGATGCTAAGCCAGGGGCAAACGGCAGACTTTTGCTTGATTAATGATTTTGGACCCCAAAATCGTTTAGGAAACTTCCGCTATATTTTGCTCGAAGGTTTAACTGCTGGTAACTACACGATTCGAGTTGACCGTATTTCCGGTGACCCGGTGACAGACCCAGATTTATTTATTTTGCAGTCGGGTAATTTTGTTGCCGCTGCGCAAACCGGGGCTGCTAATACCGAGTTCTGGTCTGGCCAATTACCCAGCGGTAATTTTGTGCTCAATGTTTTCGATTTTAACCGTGCTGATGCATGTTATCGGGTGAGTTTTAATTAATTGGAAAATACAAACAGCGGGTAAAGTAAAAGCGTACTTTGCGAGCAATTACATAAATGAGTTAGGCAACCCACTGGGTTAAATCTTATGAATACGTCAAAATTATTATTGCCTTTAGTATTAACTCTTGGAGTTGGTTTGATTGGCTGCGGCAGTGAATCGAGCGATGACAGACTGACTGCGTCGGTTTCTGCCCCCGAGGTAGATTCACATACCGAAACCGTTGATGAACAAAGTGGTTTACGTCTTGGTCGTCATTATTTAAAACCAGGCGCGGCGGTACTGTTTGATCACGACTACGACGGTAAAACCGACGTGTCGGAACAAGAGTTGGTCAATGTACAAATATTGCCTTCGTTCAATATGGAAACCTTACGCGTACGCATCACCTCAGTGGATGGCATCATGGTCGGTGGCGATATTTCTTTTCAGGGGCCGGCAATCGGTCAACAACCGGTGAACATTCCCGTGCTGATTCAATCAGGCTCTGAAGGTCGCTATTACCTGAATGTTATGGTTGATTCGATGGTAAAAGGCGATAAGCAATCGCGCAGTTTTGCCTTACCCATTGTCGTTGGTGACGCTCCTATCAGCACCAAATCCAGCCAAATCGTTGAATCCAATGGCGAGCTTATTCGAGTGATGCCGGCAACGGAAAACCCTTAACATTACCCCCAATTCAGGCGCTGTTCGGGCGCCTGAATACCTTCCTCCTTTCGTTCAATCTGATTCCATTTCTTGACCGACCTTACTTTGCCTGACAGACTTACACTGGATATAAATTCAGGTGTTATCTATGGCATTGGTATTGGGAATCGATCCGGGTTCCTTAAAAACAGGTTTCGGTATCGTTAATTCGGTTGGCGGCAAAAATGAATACGTCGCCAGCGGTGTTATTCGCCTGCCAGCGAATGAATCCTTGCCCGAACGTTTGAAAATTATTTTTCAGTCCGTTACCGATGTCATTATTGAGTACCAGCCCAATGAGATGGCCGTCGAACAAGTGTTTATGGCAAAAAGCGCCGGTTCTGCGTTAAAGCTCGGACAGGCGCGTGGCGCGGCGATTGTGGCGGGAGTGAATCAAAATTTACCCGTGGCTGAGTACGAAGCCAGAAAAGTGAAGCAATCGGTGGTGGGCACGGGCGCTGCGGATAAATTCCAAGTGCAGCACATGGTGACTCACCTACTAAAACTTTCTTCCGTGCCGCAAGAAGATGCCGCCGATGCGCTCGCGGTTGCATTGTGTCACTCACACACACAACAACAGCTGATTCGCAGCACGCGTTCGGTGACTTATCGCCGTGGTCGTTTAGTGTGAATTCCATTTGTTCAGTGGCTTATACACCGTAAAAATAAGGAATTATCGTAATTATGATTGGTCGTTTAACCGGTGTGTTGGCAGAGAAGCAACCTCCTTTTTTGCTGATTGACGTCAACGGTGTGGGGTATGAAGTTCAGGCACCCATGACAAGTATTTATCAATTGCCTGCGCTCGGTGAAAGAGTCACCTTGTTTACGCATTTTTCCGTCAGCGAAAACGCTCAGCAGCTTTTCGCTTTTAAAGATAAAGATGATCGGTTGTTATTTCGCCATCTAATAAAAGTAAGTGGCGTCGGCCCAAAATTAGGGCTGGCGATTTTATCGGGGATGGAAGCCAACGAATTCGTGCAAGCGGTATTGAATGGCGAAAGTACGCGGTTGGTGAAAATTCCCGGTGTGGGAAAAAAAACCGCTGAACGTTTGGTGGTGGAAATGCAAGACCGACTCAAAGATTGGTCGGTTGCGCCAACCGAATCTTCTCAAGACACATCGGCCAGCGAAAATCCGGGCCAACAAGGCCTCTCTCAAAATGATATGATCGCCGAGGCTGAAAGTGCGCTGGTCGCACTGGGTTACAAGCCTACCGAAGCCGCAAAAGTGATCGCAAGAGTGTGTAAAGAGCACACGCCATCGAGAAGTGAAGAACTGATTCGTTTGGCGCTAAAGAGCATGCTTCCTGCGTAGCTGTGTTAATTCTAGATTGAGGCCATTGCCATTGTATGATCGATAAAGATCAAATCGACGCTCCCCGAATTGTTTCCTCCGTTGCCGATCAACGCGAAGAGGTGCTTGACCGAACGGTTCGGCCGCAAAAGTTGGCCGATTATGTCGGTCAGCCTGTGGTTCGCGAGCAGATGGAAATATTTATAGGTGCTGCAAAAAAACGCGGTGAAGCTCTCGACCACACCTTAATCTTTGGCCCACCCGGGCTCGGTAAAACCACGCTCGCCAACATTATTGCCGCAGAGATGGGAACAGAACTGAAAACAACGTCTGGCCCGGTGCTTGAAAAAGCCGGTGATCTAGCGGCTTTAATGACCAACTTAGATTCTGGTGATGTCTTGTTTATCGATGAAATTCATCGATTAAGCCCTGTTGTCGAAGAAGTGCTTTATCCGGCCATGGAAGATTTTCAGCTGGATATTATGATCGGCGAAGGCCCCGCAGCGCGGTCGATCAAAATTGATTTACCGCCGTTTACCTTGGTCGGTGCCACCACCCGAGCTGGATTGCTAACCTCGCCGCTGCGCGATCGATTCGGAATTGTGCAGCGTTTAGAATTCGTCAGCGTTCGTGATTTGACTCACATTGTGCTGCGCGCTTCGCGATTGATGTCGATTTCGGTCGAGCAAGACGGCGCCCACGAAATTGCCAAACGTTCAAGGGGCACTCCTCGAATTGCTCTGCGACTGTTGCGACGGGTACGCGATTTTGCCGAGGTTAAAGGCGACGGTGTTATCACGGCCGAAATAGCCGATTCTGCATTAAATATGCTGAATGTAGATTCTCTCGGATTTGACCATATGGATCGACGCATGCTGCTTGCGGTCATGGAGAAATTCGGCGGAGGCCCAGTGGGTGTAGAAAGTCTCGCCGCCGCCATCAGTGAAGAGAAAGGCACCATCGAAGATGTGCTTGAACCCTATTTGATTCAACAGGGCTACATCACTCGCACACCCAGAGGTCGAATCGCTACACAACGTGCTTACGATCACTTCGGCATCGCTTCTGATCCAGACTCAGACGCCTAAATTTCCCATTAGTATTTCAACTGATCATTCATTATGTCGAATTTTTTTATCCCCGTGCGTGTGTACATTGAAGATACCGACGCCGGTGGCATTGTTTTTTACGCGAATTATTTAAAATATATGGAGCGTGCGCGCACGGAATTATTGCGCAGTCACGGGTTCCCAAAACCTGCATTGGTGGGGGAGAGCGGATTACTGGTGGTGACATCGGTTAATGTCGATTACAAACGCCCTGCGACCCTCGACGACGAAATTAGAGTCACTGCTGTAATAGAAAAAGTGGCTCGGGTTTACGTGGTGTTTAAGCAAGAAGTGTGGCGCGACGATGAATTACTGTGCACTGGAACCATCAAGGTTGCCTGTGTTGACAGTGCTACAAAGCGGCCCATGTCGTTGCCAAAAGAAATGTTGGAAAAAATCCGCTCTTAATTCGACAATTGACTCTTATTAGGGGCAATTCTTTCAATACGGTGGAACCGTTCGCTCGAATTGCACCCTAACAGCGCTCATGCATCTTGTTGTATTTTCGATTGGGTCAGGCGGCGTTAATAAAAGTTTACCCATCATTTTGTGAACCACTTAAATGCCCAAACACACATAAATGTCCAAACATTCATTTCAAGCTATAGTGCCGTACTGGTTCGTTTTTGATCTTCCCACACTAAACTAATCCTTTGATACTATTGTCCATAATTAACATTCAGTCATTTGGAGTTACCTCAGCCCATGCAGGCGTCAGAATCCCTCTCTATATGGTCGCTTATTGTACAAGCGAGTTTTCTTGTTCAAGCTGTAATGGCAATTTTATTGTTAGCGTCCGTGGTCTCTTGGGTAATGATCGTCAATCGCGGCATGTATCAACGTCGAGCAAAACGCTTGTATACCGAATTTGAAAAGCGGTTCTGGTCGGGCATTGATCTAACCCAGCTCTACAAACAAGGTAATAATCGGGCGAATGCCGGCGCTATTGACGGTGTGGAAAATATTTTTAGAGCGGGTTTTAAAGAGTTTTCTCGTTTACGCCAGCAAGGTGCGGTGGATGCCGAAGCGGTCATGCAAGGAACCGAACGGGCAATGCGCGTTGCCCTTGCCCGCGAAGAAGAAAAGCTAGAAGCCAACCTTGCGTTCCTCGCCAGTGTTGCTTCTGTTAGCCCTTACATTGGCTTGTTCGGTACGGTTTGGGGAATCATGAACTCGTTTCGCGGCCTGGCCAATGTTCACCAAGCAACCTTAGCAACTGTTGCGCCTGGAATTTCAGAGGCCTTGGTTGCTACTGCGATGGGCTTATTTGCCGCGATTCCTGCGGTACTTGCCTACAACCGCTACTCTGCCCGAGCCGAATCTTTGGCCGGTAATTACGAGACGTTCTCTGAAGAGTTGTCGTCGTTTTTGCACCGTAAACTTCACTCCAACGTTGCCTGAGTTATTGCGCTATGGCCGTACGAAATAAAAAACGCAAACCCATGGCTGAGATCAACGTCGTACCTTACATCGACGTGATGTTGGTACTGTTGGTTGTTTTCATGATTACTGCGCCCTTGTTGATGCAGGGGGTGGAAGTCGATTTACCGCAAGCGCCGTCAGAACCTCTCGATAGCGAGCAAGACGAACCGTTGATTGTGTCGGTAAAACAAGACGGCAGTTTTTATTTAAACCTAGGGCAAGATCAAAACTCGCCCAAAGCCATGACACAAATCCAAGACATCGTTGGCAAAGTTTTGCGAGAGAAACCTCAAACGCCTGTTCTCGTTTGGGGTGATCATCGCGTTCCTTACGGTGAAGTCGTCGGTGTTATGACCAGTTTGCAAGCTGCTGGTGCGCCGTCGGTCGGTTTAGTGACGGAGCCACAACAATAATGCGCACGGCGTTGGCTAAACCCGGATTGATGGTTTCTATTTCAGTGAGCGTGATTTTTCACGGGATATTAATTTATCTCGTGGCGCTGGGTTGGGAAGAAACCAAGCAGTCCGAAGTGCGAAACCCGCCTCGAGTCGTGCAAGCTACGATTGTTGAATTGACCCAAAAAGCCCCGACCCAAGCGACAAAGCTCAAGGAAGAACCCAAGCCCAAAAAAATCGACTTAACCAAGAAAAAGCGCGAAGCAGAATTGGCTGAGAAAAAACGCCAAGCACAAATTGCGGAAAAGAAACGTCAGAAAGAATTAGAAGAAAAGAAAAAAAGAGAAGCGAAAAAGAAAGCCGAAGAAAAACGAAAACAGGAAGAACTGGCTAAAGCTGAGGCGTTAAAGCGACAAAAAGCGTTGGAAGAAGAATTGGAGCGCGTCGAGCAAGAGCGGCTTCAACAACAATTGCAGGAAGAAATCGAAGCTGCAGAGGCCGCCGAGCGGGCGCTAATTGCAGAGCAACAAGCAGAGGCAACCGCACAGAGTTACGTTGCGTTAATTTCTCAGAGAATTGAGCAATTTTGGAGTCGACCGCCATCGGCGCGAACCGGCATGCGATGTGAATTACTTATTCAGTTAGTGCCCACCGGGCGCGTTGTTAATGTCAGTATCGCATCGAGCAGCGGAAACAGCGCTTTTGATCGCTCCGCAGAGCAAGCCGTATTGAAAGCAGAACAATTTAGAGAATTACAACAACTGGAACCCGAGGTGTTTGAACGTTATTTTCGTGAATTACGAATTGTGTTTAATCCCCAGGATCTGCGTTTATAAAAAATAAAAGGTGGAATTAGTGATGTTATTTTTTAAGCGACTACTGATCGCTTTAAATTTAATCCTGTTTAGCTCAATGAGTTTTGCCCAATTAACCATTGAGATTACCCGTGGTGTGGATAATCCAACCTCCATCGCAGTCATTCCATTTCAGGGAATTGAATCTCTGCCCGAAGATGTGGCATCCATTGTCTCGGCAGACTTAAGACGCAGCGGACAATTCGCCCCGGTTGATCGGGAGAATTTATTGTCATTGCCGCAAAAAGAAGCCGATGTATTTTATCGCGATTGGCGCATTTTAGGTGCCGAGTATTTAGTGATTGGTGGCGTAGAGCGTGTGGCTAACGGCTATCAATTACGCGTTGAGCTCTACGATGTACTCAATCAAAGACAAGTCTTTAAAAAGTTTGCCACCGCAGGTGCTGGCGATTTACGAAGTTTGGCACATTACGCGGCGGACGAAATATACGAACAAATTACCGGAATTCGCGGCGCTTTCTCAACCAAAATTATTTATGTGGAAGTGTTGCGTAATCCAAACGATCCAACCAAAGCAACCTATCGTTTAATTCACGCAGATGCCGATGGCGCTCGTGAGCGAGAATTATTAAAGTCGGACCAGCCACTGTTGTCACCGCGCTGGTCTCCCGATGGCAAACAAGTGGCTTATGTTTCGTTTGAAACGTCGCGCGCGGCGATCTTCACTCAAAACATCAGTACCGGCGAGCGCCGACAAGTGACGAATTTTAAAGGTCTAAATGGTGCACCTGCATGGTCGCCCGACGGTCAAAAATTGGCGTTTGTGTTGTCGAAAGATGGCAACCCGGAAATTTACACCATGGATTTAAACACCGGTAATTTCCAAAGAATTACCCGTCACTTTGGTATCGACACAGAACCAAGCTTTTCTGGCGACGGCAAGGGAATTATCTTTACCTCTAATCGTGGTGGCCAGCCGCAAATTTATCAAATGAACCTTGCCAGTGGTCGCATAGAACGCTTAACCTTCTACGGTGACTACAATGCGCGTGCGAGTTTGTCGCCCGATGGCGAAACAATGGTCATGGTTCATCGAGAAAATGGAATCTTTCACATTGCTGCGCAAAATGTGAAGACCGGAGACCTTCGAGTATTGACGGAAACCAAGTTAGATGAATCACCAAGTATCGCTCCTAATGGAGCTATGCTACTGTACGCGACACAGGCCAACGGTAAAGGTATACTTGCCGCGGTATCTTTGGATGCTGGGGTAAAATTCCGATTACCATCAAAGCGTGGTGATGTTCGAGAACCCGCTTGGTCTCCATTTTTTAATTAGTGGATAAACTCTAAAGGTAAGAAGTGTAATTTGTGCGAAATTTAGTCAGTATGTATGAGTTTTCCAGCTAATTAGGTTTCCTTGTGATCACACTTCTTTCATCACTAACTATTTTTACTAATAATTAGTGGAGTAACCGCTAAGGATAATTTATTTTTATCGTTACTATTTTCAACGCAAATTAAGAGTCGATCCGACAATAATTATTGGGAGTGTAAGACCATGAATGTTTTTAAGACAGGGTTAGGTTTAGTTGTTCTGTCAGCTGTTTTAGCGGGTTGTAGTTCTACAGCTACTAATACTGACGGCAACACCGGTACCCCTTCTGCTACTGAGACTTCTTCAAGTGCAGAATCCAGTGCAGTTGATAATTCTTCTGTAACCACTGACGAGCCTACAGAAGTTGCGTTGGAAACCACTGTTTATTTCGATTTCGACCAATTTACCATCAAATCAGAATACCGTTCTGTTTTGACTGCACACGCAGAAGCGCTAAAAGCTAACCCACGTTCTGTTCGTCTAGAAGGTCACGCCGATGAGCGCGGTACTCGCGAATACAACATTGCTCTAGGTGAGCGTCGTGCTAACGCGGTTCGTGATTTCCTAGTACTTCAAGGCGTTGATAGCAGCTTGCTTGAAACCGTAAGCTACGGTGAAGAAAAGCCAGCGGTTCTTGGCCGTGACGAGCAATCTTGGTCTCAAAACCGTCGCGTAGAAATCAAGTAATAATCTTCGAGAAGTGAGAAATAAACTCAGACATGGTTAACCCAATAAGGTCTACACTCTGGGTCTTTGCGGCGACATTATCGGTCGCCGCTTTGCCGAGTAACGCGCAAGTCAAAGTCATTGATTCCTCCCCAGTAACCGCCGCACAAACTCAAACCACTGCCGTGGCACCGGTTTCTCCCGGCGCAGATTTGCTCACCCGTATGGAGCTGCTGCAACAAGAAGTGTTGGAACTCAGGGGATTGGTGGAGCAACAAGCATTCGAAATAAAGCGTTTGAAACAACAGCGCTTGGATGACTACACCGATCTTGATCAGCGAATTTCGGCACTACTCAACGGTAAAGCTGTTCCTGCGATCAATCCAGGCATTAATCCGCTGCCAAATCAGACGCAAAACACGCAACCTGATTTGCCGAACAATCAAACCGCTACTGCGGGCACAGCCGACATTCCAAGCGAACGTCAGTTGTATCGCCAAGCTATTGATTTGCTGCTCAAACAGAAAGATTTCCAAGGTTCTGCACAGCGATTGGAACAGTACTTGGAATACTACCCGCAAGGCTTATTTGCTCCGAATTCCCAATATTGGTTGGGCGAAATCCATTTGAGTAATGGCGAGACTGAACAGGCGAAAAGCTGGTTCAGCAAATTACTGAATGATTATCCCGGACACGCAAAAATTCCAGACGCGAAATTTAAGTTGGGCAAAATCCACTTTGAGCAGGGTGATACCGCAACCGCGCGCCAGTTATTGGTTGAAGTATCTCAAAGCGGAACCGCTGCTGCTGAATTGGCTCGCAACTTTATGGCCGCCAATCAGCTTTAATCCGCGATCAAATAATACGATTCTATAAAAAGGCAGCTCGCTTATTGGCTGCCTTTTTAGTCTCATCTCCCCACCGTTTATGGTGTTGTTTTTCCTGAACTTTCCCGTAAATTTCTGTTGGAAGTAGTTGCTCAATTGGTCAATTATTAGCTAAACTGCGCCGCTTTTCCGCCGCGGTGGAGAAACCTATATTTGATCTGTTGTCGACATCGTTCATGCCTGATTTGAGTTTAAAAATTACAGAAATCTTCTATTCGCTCCAAGGGGAATCCCTAACGGTGGGGGTGCCTACGGTCTTCGTGCGGCTGACCGGTTGCCCTTTGCGGTGCCAATACTGTGATTCTGAATACGCTTTCCACGGTGGTGAACGCTTATCGATAGACGCCATTGTTGAGCAAGTGCGCCAGCACAATGCACGCAATGTCTGTGTTACCGGTGGCGAGCCGCTTGCGCAGAAAGCGTGTTTGTCGCTGCTTAACCGACTCATCGACGAACAATTTGAGGTTTCGCTAGAAACCAGTGGCGCGATGCCCATTGAAGACGTTGACACTCGAGTTTCACGGGTGGTTGACATCAAAACCCCCGATTCCGGTGAAGTCGACAGAAATCTCTGGCAGAACCTGCAACATTTAACTCCGCACGATCAGCTAAAATTCGTCATTTGCAGTCGCAACGATTACGAATGGGCCCGTTTTAAGCTTGCTGAATGCAGTCTAGACTCTATTACAACGGTGTTCTTTTCACCGAGTTTCGGACAAGTAGACGCCGCTGATCTCGCTCAGTGGATCTTGAAAGATCAATTGAATGTCCGTTTCCAGCTCCAGTTGCACAAAATTCTCTGGGGAGATGAGCCGGGTCGTTAATTGCGGCGGTTTGCTCATCCCTTAAATTGACTGTTATCCAGTCTTAATTACCGAAACCTATTTAAAACAATGAAGAAAGCTGTCGTCTTAGTTTCCGGTGGACTTGATTCCACCACAGTATTGGCAATTGCCAAGTCCCAAGGGTTTGAATGCTACACCATGAGCTTTGATTATGGTCAGCGCCATCGCTCAGAGTTGCGTGCGGCTAACGATACCGCCGAGCTTTTGGGGGCGAAGAGCCACAAAGTCATCAAACTCGATCTCAGTGCCATTGGCGGCTCTGCTCTGACTGACGACAATATCGCTGTGCCAGAGGAAGAAACTGCGGAAGGCGAAATCCCGATCACATATGTACCGGCACGCAATACCGTTTTCTTGTCGATAGCGATGGGTTGGGCCGAGGTATTAGGCTCATCTGATATCTTTATTGGTGTGAACGCTGTCGATTATTCTGGCTATCCAGACTGTCGCCCTGACTTTATCGCCGCTTTCCAATGTATGGCGAATCTTGCCACTAAAGCAGGCGTAGAAGGCAAAGGGCTGCGTATCCAGACGCCGTTAATCAACCTAACCAAAGCTGAAATTATTCAAAAGGGCAGCAAGCTAGGTGTCGATTACTCGAAGACTATTTCATGTTACCAGGCAGACGAGCAGGGTAGAGCGTGTGGACGTTGCGATAGTTGTCGATTAAGAAAGCAAGGTTTTGCTGATGCTGGTGTAAATGACCCCACTATGTATCAAAATTAGCCAATGATGCTAAGCCTTTGTTTCGAGTGAATATTTATAAAAAATAAATCGAAAAAACTACTTGAGTTTTGTTTTTATATCAGTACTATATGCGCCTCTTCCGGGGTCGTTAGCTCAGTCGGTAGAGCAGTTGGCTTTTAACCAATTGGTCACTGGTTCGAATCCAGTACGACCCACCATTTTAAAATAGCGTGAAATTACTTCGGTAATTTTAAGCTGCCTCCACAGAAAGGTTGAATTCTGTTTCCGGGTCGTTAGCTCAGTTGGTAGAGCAGTTGGCTTTTAACCAATTGGTCACTGGTTCGAATCCAGTACGACCCACCATTTTCTTCTTCTGCAATTGTTTTTAAGATTGTTTCTAAAATAGTTTTTAAAATCATTTCTGATTCTTTAAGAACTTTTAAAATTTAGTTTCTCTGATAGTTAAACCCTGAGTTATCTTCTCAAGCAGTTTTGCCTAAGCTTATTTGTTTTATAGTTATTAACTTGGTTCCTCTCTTTTTATATTCCCTACAAATTTCTAATATATTTTTGTGTGTATCAATAAAGTCGAAGTGTGTAACTTTTTATTTTTCTACCTGAAAATATTCTCTCTGCCATTGTGAAACTATTCAAATACGGAGCGGTCGTTGACTCATTCAAATCCCTAACGAGCAAGTTAATACAGGAATAAAAAATGAAAAAGGTCAAAGTTGATTTGTCAGTAGCTGAATCCGCTGAGCGCATTAAGCAATCACTGCAGGAAAAAGGTTTCACCCTCTTTTGTGATATTGATCATCAGGCTAATGCCAATTCCGTCGATTTGGAGCTACCCGCTGCGCGAGCTTTGATTTTTGGTAATCCGTTGGCCGGAACCAAGCTCATGCAAAAAGACATTGCTGCGAGTTTGGATTTGCCGCTTCGTATTTCGGTTGTAGAAGACGGTGGCGACACCTTGGTTGTTCATATGACCACTGAAGATTACTGCCGCAATTATCAGCTAGAAGGCCACCCAGTGCTTGAGAAAATAGAGCAATTATTCGCCGCGTTGGTGTCAGAGCTTTCGAATTAATTTATCGACGGTTCGATAATTAAGTGCGCGAAAAACAACTGCCAAAATTTATTCTAACGACTAGTGTAAAAATTACTTTCGACTGGTATTTCTCGTCTTTGAGAAAATTCACCGTTTACGTGTATCGGCAATGTTGTTAAGCGTTAGAACCCCTGGTTTTATTGAGCAAACCAAGGGTTCTAAGCGTTAATCAGTATTTACGATTTGTTGGTATTATTCCGAGATCGGAGTGAAAATCACTTTATCGATCAAGAAAATTCCCGAGTTACCGCTTGAAGCAAGAGCAACTTTGTTGCCGAATTTAGGCAGGTCGATAATGTAGGTCTCAGCTTGGGTATCGCCCGCGTTCAGCTCAGGCACCGCTAAGTTAGCATCAATCAGTTGTTCATTAACTTTAAGATCAATAGTCAATCCGCTGCGAGTACCTTTTTTACCGCCGTTGTAATAAACCGTCATTTGGTATTTACCGGCGATAACTTCAAGGTCTTCCCATTGGGCGTAGTCTTTGTCTCTGGACATCTCCAAAAACCCGGTATCGGTAAAACCATTGGTTACGTCATCTATGCGTGCATAACGGTGGAATTTATCGATAGTATCCGCTGGCAATACGAAACGATCTTTCGCCTGCTCACGTCGACTTGGTACTGAGGTTTCGGTCGAGTAAGGCCAGTTGTTACGATCAAGTTCGCAAGCACCGGTATCGTCACAGTTTTCAGTTCGAAGCACTTTCCATCGATAACCCTGGGTTGGTCTGAATATGTGATCGCCTAAATCAACGGTTCTGGTTTTTAGATTGGCGACCTTACAAGTACCCAATACAGCAAAGCTACTGTTGTCAGACGGCGTATTCAAACATTGGCCTGTCTTGCGGTTTACGATAAATCCGTGTTCGAGAACCGCCCATTCTTGGCTGGTTTTTTCTTCGCGCTCTGGGTCTAAGTCGTAGTTACATTGATTGAGAACAATGTCTGAATCGTTCGATGCAATGTCCAAACAAAGACCAGTTGCTTCGTTAATCAATAAACCTGATTTGTCGTGGAAACGCCAGGTGTCTGGATTATTGTTGCGATCATCAATGTTTAATCCGCTCAAATGGTTGTGTCCTTGATTCATTTCGCACACTGCCATTTTTACATCAGCTGATTTGTAGTTGTGGTTATCGGCACGCATACAAGCGTTGCGCTCTCCAGCAAACGGGATGTTTGAGCTGAACGGAACCAGAACTAATTGTTCCCCTTTAAAATAATTGCTGGCTTCAACAAAATCGCGGAAAGTCTCATCTCTTGTGGAGTAGATTTTTTTCCACATGTTTTTATAGGTGTCAGCGGCATCGGCAAGTTTGTCGTCAACGTGGTTGTACCAGCTGCTCACCGAACCGTTACACAGAGCACCGTGGCATTCGCTTTCGTATCGATTTCGATCACCGTTAGGCTGGTAGATATCGAGAGTAAAGAAGCGCTCGTAGCTGCTGAATGGCCCAGTTTGACCCACTTTCAGTTGATAGGTTGCATTTGCTTTACTGTAATCGTATACAAATCGGCCATAGTGATCGTTGGCTTCTTCGAGATTTTTGATCGCTCTCATACGCGATTGAGGAATACTAAGATTCAAATGATTTTGCGCTAAGTTTTCTAAATTTCCATGAGCGGAATACAGCTCAACCAAAACCAATTGAATGTTGTACTTTAAAGAGTATAAGTAGGGCAGGTAGGTTACTTGCGCCCATTTCTTACCGACACCAAACATAACCTCAGCGGCTTCGACATCGGTAATAATATTTTCAAGTTGGCCGATAACGAGAAGAATTTCATCTTCGGACAACTGGCCTTCACCGGCAAGTTCTATCAAGTCGGTTTGAGAAGCAAATTCTAGTGAAAAGTAACCGTATAAATCTTTCATCTGACGGCGTTGTAAATCCGTGAGAGCAATGTCGATTTTTTTATCGACCGCTTCCATGATCTCATCCCAGGTGTAATTAAGACCGCCACCTTTACACGTCGCAATAACACCAAACTGAGTAAATATTTTAACAAGCTCAGGTATTTTTCCTGCGCCGGGAACGAACTTAAAGAAAGACTCAAGCAGTTTTAACCCAGCTTGAGGGGCGTCGTCACAGAACGGAAGGTCGCCTGCTTGTTCATCAATGGAATCGAGAAATTCGTCACCTTTTCCTAAGGCGTTTTCAAGTAATTCGTCGGTAGATCGAGCTGATAAATAATAGCTTCCGTCGGCCGGAATTAAGTGTACAGGGACATCAACTTGCGCAGTTGTTGTATGTGAACAAAGCAATAAAACGCTGGCCGCAGTTACACTTTTGCATAACGACGAAAAGCAATTTTTATTTATAGACAAGTTTTTTAACATTGTAGTTATTTACCTTCGGTTGATAGGAAGGAAAAATTTTATCACCGGGAAAATTACACATTTGTTATTGATCGAATATTCCAAATATGGTTGATGACATATTTGATATTTTATTGCGTGATTTTTGGAAAAAATTATTTTCTTAGGTTTGTTTTTTTAATGTCGATTTGTGTTTAGAAATTATTTAAAAAAATAAATTTCCCATGGCGTATATTGAATGAAACGAATAAGTTGTTTGTATTTGGTGCAAATATTAAAATTAATATATGAATATATGTATTTTAATATTTTTTATTTTAGAAAATTATTTTTCTCCCTATGGAAAATGAGTGATTTTTTATAAGCTTTGTAATTATTTCTGAAGAATTTTATTTATTAGTAGGATTCGAAACTTAAGAATAAGTTGTGTGAATTATTTGTGAGGGCAGTTATTTGTTTTAAGTAAACATAACTTTATGTTGCGTAAATAAAAGGGCGGCGAGTGATTGGGTGTTAACGGTCTTATGTTTAATTTGTGTTTGGTTTTTGTATATGTGTGCGCAAGCGGGAGTTGTCCGGTGAATTATCGTTTTATCGACAATAAAAAATTAACGGAAGTTTGCTGACCGAGAATTTATGGTTTATTTAATTTAAGAGTTTGCTGAATTAGATTTTCTGAAATAGCTGTTTTGAAATAACGGTCGTTGAAAAAAGGCTGCACCAAACACGGGTGCAACCTGCGTGGAAAATAGATTCGTCCTGAATAGGAGAAGAAAGCTAAACGTGATTCTTCAGGACGAACAGCGTGGCTTTTGCATTAATGTTTCTAACATTAAGCAAAGACTGGGTGCCATAGTCCGCAAAAAAAGAGGCGCAACGAAACACACTTGCGCCTAAGGATTGATGCAATTCTTGCTGCCTTACATTCGGTAGCTAACCCCAAAGGTAATTCGGCGATCAGTTAAGCCTTGGAAACACAATAATGAACCCGAGTTAACACAGTTTTGCTCGGTTTCTTCTTCGGTAATGTTAACCGCCTCTAAGCCAATATTAAATTTTTCATTAATGTCATAACTGATGCTGGCGTTGAGTTGTCCTCTTTCTTCCTGAACGACCGGGAATCCAAAGGGCCGACTCTGAGTGCTGCCAAAATCATTGGATCGGTGTTCGTCTCGCCATGTATAACGTAAGCGAGCAGAAAGTCCGTACTTTTCATAATAAACCGTTAAGTTGTAAGCGGTTTCGGACAAATCTACGAGAGGCGCTTCAAAAGTTACGGTGTCTATTGCACCCAATGAATTAAAGATCGTTTGTGCTCGCGAGGTTGCTTGGAAAAATTCATCGCCGCCACTGCGACTGAATTCCTGCTCGGTTAAATTAGCAATAAACCCAAAGCCCGATGCCCAACCCAATTGTTCTTCAAACTGACCCAGGTCATATTGGAAAGTAATTTCGTAACCTTTCTGGGTGGTTTCTGCCGAGCCGTTAACCACTTGTGAGGTTGGAACGCACACTCCGGGCGGTGTGCCTGGTGGTGCGAAAACATTCGGATCGGCAATGGGATTAAAAATACCGCCGTCTTCACAGGGATCTGTTGTGTCTCGGAAACCGTTTGCGTCTTCAACCGGATCTGAATCCTGTACCGTGAACACACCTTCGCGCTCTTTATGGAAATAACCAATACTGATTACACTGGCAGGAGCAAAATACCAGTCTGCGGATATATCAAACGATTCAACTTCTTCGGGCACTAAGCCTGGATTACCTAAGCTAACGGCAGGGTTTGGACTGGTGCTAAAAGAAAATGCGGTCGATAGATCGTTGAAATCTGGCCGTCTAATGTCTTCTCCCCAACCGGCACGTAGCAATACATTTTCAGTAACATCCACTAATAAATTAAGTCGTGGAAGAAGAAAATCGTAGTCTGCACTTGACGATGTTGGTGTCGCAACGCCGTCGAGAACTGCGTTACCGCGCGAATTAATTTCGGTATCGACATAACGTAAACCGAAATTACCGCGCACTACGTCGTAATCAAAATTAGCTTGGGCGTAAAACGCATCAGTTTCTTCGGTAACATCAAAAAATGCTCCGGTACTTGATGACGGAGAATCAATACCTCCGCGCGTTGATCCTGTTGTTGCCTGGTGAGCAAGAATGGCGGCGTTTAAAGTTTCTAATACTGCGTCCTGATTAGAAATTACTTGTGATGGATCGATAGTAAGAAAATCAGGGAAAAATAAATCTCTGCCGTCGGCTTCATCAAAGTTATCCGGTCCGGCGGTTAAAAGGCTTGCAAAAGTATCACCCGATGGCGAGTCATCCAAGCTGCGTAATCCAAGATTGGATCGCACTTGGTCTTGCAGGCTTGTGGTTTCGTTGTAACGATAACCAACGTCGATTGATCGAATACCTTTCCAGTCTAGGTAATATGATAAATCAATGCGGAAAGCGTCTTCGGTATTTTCGGCAATATCGCGTCGTACATTAACATCGCGCAAACGATAATTTGCTGGATCAAGCAATTGCGCTGTGGTTGGTGCATTCGCTTCGCTCTCGGCAATACCAAACGTGAGTGATCCACCGGTAAGGTCAAACTCAATAGGGGTTGCGTTTTCGTTATCGTCGCCGATGGGTGTGTTCGGATTGATAAAGTTGAGCGTGGTATTAATGCTGGGTGTGCGAGTATCGGAAGTTGATGTCGACGCTTCTACGCGTAATTTTAATGTTTCATTTTCCCATTCGCCGCCGAAACGGAAAATTTCACTTTCAGTATTTCGCGAATTGGTGTCGCCGGATAAACGTAAATTAGGGTCGAAGCGATCGTCAACTTGCGCTGGAATAATTCCGCGAACCGCAGCGGCAATACTGCCTAAATCTTGTGATCCGTTGATGCCTTGAAGAGAACCAAAATCGACAGTTTCAAATTCTGTAATATTTGCCGCGAATCGTTGAGTGCTGATTCCCGAGGTTTGAACTCGTGAACTTTCTTCATTGCGCTCTTGATCATTTAACACTGCATCAAAATACAGTTTTAAATTATCGTTGGCTTGCCATTCGAAAGCACCGGCGAAGTTAGTGGTTTCAAATTCAAAGTCATCGTAATCCTGCACAAAAAATTGAGCGGGAAGAAAATCAAAATCGGCGCTGGCGCTTTCGCCTGCGGCCACAAAATTATCGCGGTCTGCGCGAGGTCGGAACGCGTTGGCGTCTTGCTCGGAATAGCTCGCGCTGATGACTGCGCCAAAGTCGCCGTACTCGGTTTCCCAAACATTACCAAAGGTGCCGGAGTAGCGCGGTGAGGTGCCGCCGTCTTCTGACAAGCTGCTTTGTTCGCCTTGAACTCGTGCGGCAACCAGTGGCTCATCAAGATCCAACGGACGAATGGTTTTTAAATTAATGGTTCCGCCGACAGAGCCTTCAATGGTTTTGGCTTCTGGCGATTTAACGACTTCTACACTAGCAATAATTGCCGCAGAAACGTCTTCGAAACTGATGCCACTGCGCCCGGTGCCAGAACCAACTGTAGAGACACCGTTAATTTCGGTGCGATTGGAGCTGGTTCCGCGAATTTGAACACCGGTGCCGACACCGGCTGTTCGAGTAATTTGTATGCCGGTTACGTTTTCAAGCACCTCGGCAAGATTTTGATCGGGAAGTTTACCGATATCTTCGGCTTTAATTACTTCGACCAAACTCGCCGCGTCGCGTTTTTGGTCAAGCGCACTTTGAAGGGAGTCTCGGATGCTGCTAGCAGTAACGACAACTTCTTCAAGCAATTTTTCTTCTTCTTGTGCAACTGTATTCCAGCTGATCAGAAATAGAGGACAGCAAGCGAGTGCTAGCTTGGTATAGCGAGATTTACTCATTAGATGCTCCCTTGAATAAATTATTATCAGAGCGGTTTTGTATGTGTTTACCAATTTTATTTTTATGGTAGTCAAATTGGTAAGTATTTGTAGCGCAAAGTGATTCTCGCGCTTGATAAATCGCCTGTCAACTCGATTATGTTCGAAAAGCGTTCAAAAAACAGGATGGTTTGTTTTGGTTTATGTGATTAAAGCTATAAAAAACAAGTAATTAAGTCGTTATTTATCATTTATTTTTTAATAGTTATTGACGCAAAATAAATTACGAATAGCGCCGATTTAGGGTCTTTTTAGTCAATTAAATTGGTAATACCAATTAGGTTTTGATGTTTTTTCTGCTCTTTTTGAGTGTTTTTGGACCATTGATCTCACTGAGTGATCTTACTGTAGGTTGTGTTGAATGAGCGATTGGTTGTTAGCTGATCACAGTTATTGGTAAGCAATGCAATGCGTGTTTTATTGGGTTTTTGATGTGCTCATTGAGAGGGTTGTTGTATGGAAAAGGCAAAAGAGAGGGTTAAAATTTGGTTTTAACGGTAAGTGAGAGAATAAGTCTTACGGTTTTTAAGAACCTTAGCTCTGTATTGTCTTACCAATAATTCGGTGTATTATGATGAATACGTTAATCTCGACATCATTAGGTCGCACAAATTCAGGATTGAGACATGGGTGAAAAGCGGTTGTACCGACAGGTTGTGGAAAAAATGTCGGCGTTAATTAATTCAGGCGAATTTCCCGCAGGATCTCGTCTTCCGCCTGAGCGAGAACTCGCCGAACGTTTTGGCGTCAGTCGTCCTACCATTCGCGAAGCCATCATTGCGTTAGAAGCCAATGAAAGAGTGGAAGTGAAAACTGGTTCGGGAATTTACGTCACCGATAAAAAGCAGCCCAGAGATATCAGCTCTCGGCTGAGTGCATTTGAGTTGCTGGAGGCCAGAGTGTTGGTGGAAGGCGAGGTTGCTGCGCTGGCGGCGTCGATGATTTCAGCGGAACAAATTGCTGCACTTAAAGATGTTTTGGTCGATATGGAAAATGAAAATAAAGAGCGCGAATTTGGCTCCGATGACGCCGACCGAAGATTTCACGCTATTATTTCTGAGGCCACTAATAATCAAGTGCTTTCCTGGATGGTTGAGAATTTGTGGGCCGCTCAAGAAGAGCAGCGCAATATCAAGCAGGCGCATTTATCGCTTTGTCAGGAAAATCCCATACAGCGGTTAAAAGAACACCGGGCGATAGTTGAGGCGCTCGAAGCGGGTGATTCTCACGAAGCAAGAATGGCGATGCGTCAGCATTTTGCGCGCGGTATTGAAGCTCTTCACAATGCCGCTGAGGCCGAAGCGGTGGCAGCGGTTCGTCGTCAGTTATCTGAAACCCGAGAGCGTTTTTCGTCAGACCGTTTGGTCAATGTTGATCAAGGTGGAACGATAGAATCGTTGTAAATCTCGGCTTTTATTGTTCGTTTCTTCTGGCGCAAGCATTATGGGTTGAGGTTAGTACCGTTGAGAGGCTCTGAAAATTCTTCAGAGCCTTGTCATGTTTTTCCTTCCACTGTTTTCCTTCCTATTTTTTACTGTTTTCTCTGTTTTTCTTCGCTTCTTTCTCTGTGCTTCTTTCTCTATGCCTCTTTGTTCATTGGCTTACGCATTTTTGGCATTTGCCGGCGTTGTTTCCTATTTTTAATGCCAGTATTGGGTATAAAAGCGGCATTGTACGTTGATTTATTGGTTTTTAACCAAATTGGTAATACAATTTAAAGATAAAAATTAAGACCAATTTTGTTGACAGTATAATCTTGAGCGGTTTATAGTGCCTTTCAATCGTCGCTCATAGGCACTTGGAAAAGATAATTCTGGTCGTTCAGCGTGATTGAGCGTTATGTCTAATATGAGTCTCCTGATTGCGACTCAGTTGCTACTTGGTAGCAACAAGCTGGGTGCAACATAAAAGAAACAAAAATAAAAATAATGACGTCAGCGGAACAATTAATTTCATGGATATTTTCAGAAAAATAATCATTCCTGTCGTACTCACCTTGGTGATCTCCAATGTGGCTGTGGCGGCGGAATACGTTGTAAAAAATAAAAGCGATTATCACAGTCGTGCCCAAGGCTTAGCGCCTGGCGATACATTAATTTTGGCAGACGGTGTTTGGAATGATTTTGAAATCGTTTTTGAAGGCTACGGAACGGCAGAACAACCAATTACCTTGAAAGCACAAAACAAAGGCAGTGTTTTTATTACCGGGAAATCGAATTTAAAGTTGACCGGTGAATACCTGGTTGTTTCAGGCTTAATTTTTAAAGACGGGTATACGCCAACCGATTCCGTTATTTCTTTCAGAAAGAGTAAAATCCAGTTAGCCAATTATTCTCGAGTAACAGAAGTTGTCATCGACAGCTTTAATAATCCAGAGCGTTTTGAACAAGATTATTGGGTGGCAATCTATGGTAAACACAATCGCTTTGATCACAATCACCTTGAGGGTAAACGCAATAAAGGTGTGACCTTAGCGGTACGACTAGACTCAGAAGCCAGTCGAGAAAATTACCATCGTATTGATCATAATTATTTTGGTCCAAGACCCATCTTGGGTTCCAATGGTGGTGAAACGCTGAGAATTGGCACCAGTCATTATTCTCGCAGTAACTCGTTCACCACGGTTGAAAATAATTATTTTGATCGGTGCGACGGTGAATTAGAAATTATTTCTAACAAATCCGGCAGTAACGTATTTCGAGGAAACGTGTTCTATCAATCAAGAGGTACGCTAACGCTTCGTCACGGCCACGATAATCTTCTCGAAAACAACGTGTTTTTCGGCAACAACGCCGATCATACCGGCGGTATTCGGGTGATTAACAAGCGCCAAACGGTTCGAAACAACTATTTAGAAGGGCTTGCCGGGTACCGTTTTGGTGGCGCACTTGTGGTGATGAATGGTGTGCCTAATTCACCAATAAACCGCTACGACCGTGTTGAAGATTCTATTATTGAAAACAACACCTTAATTAACAGTGATCACGTGCAATTGGCTGCAGGTAGTGACTCTGAACGAAGCGCGGTTCCTGTTCGTACTCAATTTAACAATAACCTTTTTTATCACAAAGATAAGAAAAACACGTTTACTGTGTACGATGATATCAGTGGCATCAGTTTTAATAATAACCTAGTGCACAAGGTTAAAGATTTTCAGATAAAAGAAGGTTTTGAGAGTAAAAACGTAAAAATAAAACGCGCTAAAAACAGGCTTTTTTACCCAACTAAGAAATCTTTCTCTGATGTGGGTGTGGCGCGAACACTGGATCCTATCGCGAAAAATAAAACAGGTGTGTCTTGGTATGCCAAGACAGAAGCCTCGGAAACTTTCTCAACCGGTAAGACAATTCATGTTACTCCAGGCGCGGGAGAATTTGAGCGTGCCGTTGCCAACGCTCAAACGGGAGACAGTATTTATTTATCACCTGGAAATTATTTGGTTAATAAATTTCTAACCGTTGATAAACCATTAACTGTTATTGGTAACGGTAAGGTAACGGTCGAGTTTGCGCGATCCACTCTGTTTGAAATTGTTAACGGTGGCAGCTTGTATCTGAAAGGTTTGTCGATAACGGGTAAGAACTCTCCTGATTACGTTGGTAATTCGGTGATTCGAACCAGTCGTTATTCCATGTTGAATAACTACCAGATAAAAATTGAAGACTGTGAGGTGTCTGACTTAGACGTCAATCGCTTTTTCAATTTTTTGAGTGTTTCCAAAAGCACTATGGCCGATAACATTGAGATTATTAATTCTAATTTTCGCAATGTCAGTGGGTCAATTTTAAAGCTGGATAAAGAGTCTGACGATTTTGGAATTTATAACGCTGAATACGTCACTATCTCTGGCTCAAGCTTCGAAAATATTCAGGGATCACTGGTTGATTTTTATCGTGGTGGCACTGACGAAAGCACCTTTGGTCCGCATTTTTCGTTAACAAATTCTGTGTTAAACCGTGTTGGCTTGGGTAGCCGAAATAAGTCTCAAGCCTCTATTTATTTGCACGGTGTTCAAGTGTCGACCCTACAAAATAATCGCTTTATCAACAGTAGTCCCATTAAGGTTAACCACACTGTTGGCGATCCAAAAACTCATATTGTTGATAACTCGTTCTCTAATACGCCGTTGCCCGCGGTTGTTGAGTTTCACTTTAGCGACAAAGAACATACCGCTTTAATCGAAAATAATACCAGTAATGATGGCTAGGTTTGGTTGCTAACGACAATCGCTGATTCATCATCGAACATTAAAAATTAGGAAAGATTATGCAAAGCGCTCCGTTTTTATTTGGTAAAGAAATTAAACACGAAATGGTTGATGAAGGCATTACCCGTCAGATACTGGGATTCAATAACCAAATTATGATGGTCAAAGTGTATTTTGAAGAAGGCAGTCAAGGTTACATTCACGATCATTTTCACTCTCAAGTGGCTTATGTAGAAAGAGGTGAATTTGAAGTAACCGTTGGTAATGAAACGAAAACCTTAACCGCTGGTGATTGCTTTTTTATGGAGCCAAACATTGCCCACGGTGCCATTTGTAAGCAGTCAGGCGTATTAATTGATGTTTTTAGCCCCGTTAGAGAAGACTTTCTAAAAGGAGGCGAGTAGTGCAGCTTAGAAATTTGCGCTGGTGGGTCATTGCTCTTATTGCCCTGGCCACCGTTATTAATTACATCGACCGCCAATCATTGAATGTGCTTTGGCCTGAGATTGCGGTTGATCTTTATCCGGACAAAACCACCGATGAACGAAAGGAAATTTACGCCTTTATTTCCGTAGTATTTGTTTTTTCGTACGCCTTTGGCCAAGCAATTTTCGGAAGAATTTTTGATTGGGTTGGTACGCGTCTGGGCTTTGTGCTTTCGATTGGTATTTGGTCGATTGCTACCGCGCTTCATGCGTTTGCCCGAGGCATTATTACCTTCAGTATTTTCCGAGCAATTTTAGGTATCGCAGAGGCAGGTAATTGGCCGGGAGCAACAAAAGGAAACGCTGAGTGGTTTCCCACGAAAGAGCGAGCACTAGCCCAGGGTATTTTTAATTCGGGTGCTGCTATTGGTGGAATTATTTCGATTCCACTAATTGCCTTTTTATCGGTTTATTTTAGCTGGAAAGCCATTTTCGTTTTAGTCGGCTTGGTCGGATTGTTGTGGTTAATTCCCTGGGTAATTTTGGTGAAAGCACCGCCTAAGACTCATCCGTGGATTACGGCAGAAGAACGAGAGTACATTCTCACGGGCCAAAAAAATGTCTCGGTTGATGAAAAAGGCAATGCCGACGAGGGCTACAACCCTTCAACCAAGGAAATGTTATCGCGTAAACAAAGTTGGGGCGTCATTATCGCTTCTGCGGCAATCGACCCAATCTGGTGGCTGTTTGTTTTCTGGATACCTATTTATCTCTCAGAAGTTTACGCGATGGACGTAAAAACCATCGGTATTTACGGCTGGGTGCCTTATATAGGAGCCATGTTGGGTGCCTGGTTTGGCGGATTGCTTGCTCAAAATTTATTAAAAATAGGGTGGAGTGTTGATCGGGCGAGAAAGCTGACGATTACGCTTGGTTGTTTAATTATGTTGCCAACATTAATCGCTATGGCAAACCCAGGTGAGCCGGTTATCGCGGTAATACTTATGGCTGTTATTTTATTCGGTTTTCAAACCGCTATTGGCAACGTACAAACCCTGCCGAGCGATTTTTACGGCGGTGATACCGTTGGCACCTTAGCCGGTTTTGCGGGCATGGCAGCAAAATTAGGCGCTGCTGCTTTAACTTCTTTAGTGCCTTGGCTGACAGCCGGTGGTAATTACACACCGGCATTTGTCATTGGTGCGTCGCTCGCGGTAACGGCCATGGCAAGCATTTGGATTTTATGCCCCAACATCGGACCGCTTTCGCCAAAGCAGTCCTCTCGTGACGATGAACAATCTAAAAATACGGCCACAAGTTAGTATCCATTTCATTAACGCTATAAAAGTAATCTAGAGGTACAAATGATTATGAACTTTACCAACAAAGTTGCGGTGGTTACCGGCGGTGCCCGAGATATCGGTAAAGCTATCTCTTTGCGTTTAGCTTCTCAAGGCGCGAAGGTGGTGGTGAATTATTACGGAAGCCAAGCATCGGCAGATGAAACACTTGCGGAGATTCAATCCGCTGGAGGTGAAGCCATTCTCTTCAAGGGTGATATGACTGTCGAAGCCGATGTTCAGGCAATGGTTGAAAAAACCCAAGCGGCATTTGGTGCCTCTATTGATATTTTGGTAAATGTAGTGGGGGGATTGGTTGCTCGTAAAACCCTGCCTGAAATGGATCTCGAATTTTTTAATAACGTTATTCAGCTCAATTTAAACAGTACTTTTTTGGTCACCAAAGCGGTGCTTCCTTATATGCCTGAGGGTAGTTCGATTATTAATTTCTCGTCTCAAGCAGCGAAAGATGGTGGAGGACCTGGGGCGTCTGCCTATGCGGCGTCTAAAGGCGCGGTAACTACCTTTACTCGTTCATTGGCAAAAGAATTAGGACCGAAAAATATTCGCGTTAATTCTTTGTGCTGTGGCGTAATCAGTACCACCTTTCACGATACCTTCAATACATTGGAAGGCCGTAAAAATATTGCCAGTGGAACACCGTTGCGTCGCGAGGGAACATCAAGCGAAGTGGCGGATGTTGTTGCCTATTTAGCATCTAATGAATCGAGTTTTATAACCGGTGTTAATTTAGATGTGAATGGCGGTTTGCTATTTTCCTAAACGCAACGATTGTCAATTTCCATTCTGATTCGCAAAAAATTGAGAAGTAATGACCGATGTCTAAAAAAGTCGCCTTAATCGGAGAGAGCATGCTGGAGCTTTCTCGACAATCTCGTGAGTTGTCGTCCGGTAATTTATCCATGAATTTATCCTACGGTGGCGATACGTTAAATTCCGCCGTCTACATGGCTCGCTTAGGCGTCGATGTAGATTACGTTACCGCCTTGGGCGATGATGCCATGAGTGCTTGGATGATTCAGCAATGGCGTGATGAAAACGTGGGTTGTGAATTAATTGAGCGTATTCACGACAGTGTGCCCGGTATTTACTTGGTTTCAGTTGATGATTCTGGTGAACGATCATTTTCTTACTGGCGAGACAGCGCACCGGCTCGACGTTTGTTTGACGATCAAAAAAAATCGGAAAATTTATTTGCTGAGCTCAAAGAATACGATTGGCTCTGTTTATCGGGAATTACACTGGCAATTTATCAAGAGTCATCGCGTCAACGCTTATTTGATTTAATTGCCCGTTATCGAGCTGCCGGTGGACAAGTCTTATTCGACAGTAATTATCGCCCCAAATTATGGGAGAGCGTGGCCAGTGCCCAGGTAGCGTATCAATCGATGTATCAGCTAACTGATTTAGCCTTACCCACGCTCGAAGACGAACAAGCACTGTTTGGTGATAACGATAAAAACGAGATTATCAACAGAATTAAAACATGGGGCGTTTCAGAAATTGTGTTGAAGATGGGCGGCACCGGTTGTCAGGTGGTGTGTAATGATAAGAGTGAATTGGTTGCCTCGCATAAAGTCGATGTGATTGATACCACCTCTGCCGGAGATTCTTTTAACGCGGGTTATCTGGCGGCTCGATTAAAAGGCAGTTCTCCACAGGAAGCGGCATTGGAAGGCCACAATTTAGCATCGGTAGTGATTCAGCACCGCGGGGCTATTATTCCCATGCATAGCATGCCTAATTCATCTTCAACGGTTTAAGTTGGACTGCGCCAATGAACAATAAGGGTTTAATCAAGCTATTTTTAGTTGCCTCAATACTGTGTTTTTCAGTGATTTCACAGGCTCAAAATCATCCGGGATTAATTTTAACAAAATCGGGCGTCGAAGAAATAAGAACGAATTTGGGCAGCGTTCCTTTATTTGATCAGACCTTACGTGATGTCAAAGAAGAGATTGATGCTGAGATTGCCACAGGTATTTACATGCCGATTCCCAAAGATTATTCGGGCGGTTATACCCATGAGCGACATAAGCGAAATTTCATTGTTGCGCAAAAAGCGGGTGTGCTTTTTCAAATTCTTCAAGACGAAAAGTATGCGAAATACGTTCGCGATATGTTGTTTCAATATGAAGCTATGTACAAAGATCTACCTGTTCATCCGCAGACACGATCTTATGCTCGCGGAAAATTATTTTGGCAGTGCTTGAACGACAGCAATTGGCTGGTTTTTATGAGCCAAGCGTACGATACGATTTACGAATGGCTTTCACCAAGTGAGCGTCAGCAATTAGAAAATAATTTATTTCGTCCATTTGCCGATTTTATTTCTATAGAAAACCCTCAATTTTATAATCGAATTCATAATCACAGTACTTGGGGTAATGCTGCCGTCGGAATGCTCGGATTAGTGCTTGACGATCAAGAACTCATTGAAAGGGCTCTGTACGGAATTGAAAACGATGGCCTTGAGGCTGGTTTAAAAGATAACGATGGCGGTTTTATTAAGGTTGAAGGTCAAAAAGCCGGTTTTCTGGCGAATTTAGAGGAGCCATTTTCGCCCGATGGCTATTTTACCGAAGGTCCGTATTATCAGCGTTACGCCATGTATCCGTTCCTTATTTTTTCATTAGCAATGCACAATAAAAAGCCGGAGTTGGCTGTGCTGGAGCACAAAAATGGCGTATTAATGAAAGCCGTTACTGCGTTATTAAACCTGTCGGACGCCGATGGTGAGTTTTTTCTCCTGAATGATGCTCAAAAGGGAATGTCTTATAAATCACGTGAATTAGTGACAGCGGTCGACATTGCTTATTATTACGGTGGTTTTAATCCTCAATTGCTGGATGTCGCCAAAGCGCAAAATCAAGTTACGTTAGATCAAGCAGGGTTGGCTGTGGCGAAAGACCTTCATTCAGGTAAAGCGCAAACTTTTATTAAGAAGTCAGTTAATCTATCGGATGGCCCTGGCGGCAACCAAGGTGGTGTGAGCGTTATTCGGTATGGTAATGAGGATTTATCGCTGGTGTTTAAATACACAGCGCATGGGCTAAGCCACGGTCATTACGATAAATTATCGTTCTCCCTTTTTGAACACGGTAATGAAGTTCTCCAAGATTACGGACTGGTGCGTTTTGTTAACATTGAGCAAAAAGGTGGTGGCAATTATCTAAAAGAAAATAATACCTGGGCAAAGCAAACCGTTGCTCATAACACCCTGGTTCAAAACGAAACGTCCCATTTTAACGGCGATTATGCCACTGGCAGCCAATATCATTCGTTTTTGCATTTTTACAATGACGACAACGAAAATATTCAAATTGTCAGTGCTAAAGAAACTAACGCTTATCCAGGTACTGAACTTCATCGCACGATGGCGATGATTAAACACCACGATTTCGAAAAGCCATTCGTATTAGATCTGTTAAAAGTTTCGTCAAAGCGTAAAAACCAATACGATTTACCATTTTATTATCTAGGACAAATGATTGATACCAACTTTGATTATCAATCACCGCAACAGCTGCAAGCACTGGGTAAATCCAACGGTTATCAGCATTTGTATTTAGAAGGCAAAGGGTCTGCTGCCGGCGATAATGTTCAATTCACCTGGTTGGGAAATCACAAATATTACACGTTAACCTCGGTGGTTGATCAAGCAGACGAACTTTTGTTAACCCGTTTGGGTGCCAATGATCCGAAGTTTAATCTTCGCAGAGACGCAGGTTTTATGCTGCGCAGAAAAAATACAAGCAACACAGTTTTTGCGTCTATTATCGAACCTCATGGTAGCTACAGTCCTGTGACGGAATTATCACTTAATTCCAACAGTAATGTTGACCGTATAAATGTGGTGCGCGATGACAAACATTACACGGCGGTTGATATAAAAACTGTCAACGGTGGACAAATGCTATTGATCGTTGCAAACACCGATGCCAATGATTCCAAAAGTCATCGAATTAAAATCTCAAATACAACCTACAAATGGCAAGGGCCGTTTTTCCTGAAAGTAAATTAAACAGTACGAAACGACTTAGGCTAACGCCTTAAACCAGCTAACTGACAATCTCTGGGTGTTGCTGGAAGTCATTAACCGCTTACAGATCAACTTCTATTTCGCTTCGCTCGATTAATTGGGCGTGACGGGTTCGCTTGTCTCAAAAATAGATATTGATTTACGAGCAAAGTCTAAAATATTAGGAGTTTATTATGACTAAACCTGTGATTGGTTTTATTGGCTTGGGCCTTATGGGCGGTAATATGGTTGAATGCCTGCAAAAAAATGGCTTTGCACCCATAGTAATGGATTTAGATAAAGAAGCCGTTGCTGCGGTGGTTGCTCGTGGTGCAACGGAAGCAACATCCGCTGCGGAGCTTGCGTCGGCGTGTGATATTATCATGCTCTGTCTGACCACTTCTGCGGTGGTAGAAAAATTAATGTATGCGGAAGATGGAATTTTAGCGGGTATTAAAGAAGGCGCGGTTGTTGTTGATTACGGCACGTCAATTCCCGCATCTACCCGAAAAATAGGTGCCGATCTAGCGAAGAAAGGTGCAGGTATGGTAGATGCACCACTGGGGCGTACTCCTGCACACGCCAAAGAGGGTTTGCTGAATATTATGACGGCTGGAGATAAACCACATTTCGACAAGGTTAAAACAGTGTTAGAAATTCAGGGCGAAAATGTTTTTTACCTTGGTGCGTTAGGCGCAGGCCATACCACAAAGCTTATCAATAATTTTATGGGGATGACGACCGTTTGTACTATGTCACAAGCCTTTGCTGTCGCAGATCGCGCGGGCGTTGATCGTCAACAATTATTCGACATTATGTCGACGGGTCCGTCGAGTTCTCCTTTCATGCAATTTTGTAAGAACTACGCGGTTGATGGCGTGAGTGATCTAGGTTTCTCGATTGCGAATGCCAACAAAGATTTGGGTTATTTCCTAGAAATGGTTAACGACTTGGGTACGCGTGCGTTAATTGCTGAAGGAACGTCGTCCAATTTGAGCGCCGCTGTAAACGCCGATATGGGAAGTGGCAATGTGCCAGAAATTTTTGATTATTTTCTTACACTAGATCGCTGATTTGTTCAGCTTGGTGAAGTCATTTTAAAATCACAACGTCTGTTGAGTTTAATGCGTTTTAATAGCGATTTTATTGAAAGGCTTTTGCAGACGTTTGGTTCTAAAATGACTTGTATGCCCAGTTGCGGAGTAGCTTGATTACTTTTAGGCGTATCAACGTTATTTGCGATTCAGTTTGATGGTAATCACACTAAGCAAATTTCAAAATTTGCATTGTTGAATCATTAACGACATCGGCAAGGGTATACTTTTTTAGATGCCTTAAATATTCTCGTTGTGCCTGCCATAAATAGGTTTTTAGCGAACAGTTGCTGCTAAGTGTGCATTTAGGGGTTTCGCAATTTACCGGCGAAAGCGTTTTTTCCATTCGTATAATAATGTCTGCTATTTCAATCTCGTGTGGTGCCACGGCCAAGCGAATACCGCCTTTTTTTCCTCGAACAGATTCCACCCAACCAATATTGACCAATTTATTGACTACTTTCATCAAGTGGCTTTTCGATAATTCAAAGGTATCGGCAATGGATTGTATGGTTGTCAGTGATTCATCGTGAGACGCCAAATAAATCAGAGTTCGAAAGGCAAAATCAGTATGCTTGGTCAGTTGCATGGTAACACTGCTCTCATTTAGGTAAAGGCGAAATTAGATTTAAACTCCGATTCACTCGACATGAAAATTGTTGAGTAATAGTGCTCTCGGTCTAATCGTTCATATTGAATAGAGCTTTCAATAGTTATGCCATTTGTGGGGTATGAGAAGAAATGTGTTTCTAATTTGAGGGAAATGAGCAAAATTTCGATACAAAAAAGCCTCTGGTCAACGTTATTGTTACTCAGAGGCTGATTAGGAACCTCTGAATAACTCCAAGATCACTCAGGCCAAGGAGTTTTTTTCTGATCAAGGCGTGCTTTTGAAGGTCTAACGGGTTAAATCGAAAAAGCACAACGCAGAGCAGGAAAAAACCGGAAGGCCCTGTAAGGCGTGGCCTCAAGCGCACATTTGCGGCGTTGCCGTTTTTATTAAGGACTACGGCCATTAATTGCAAACGGCGTCTTGCAACTGCACGCTTGAGATCACGCTGAGTAATTTTGGAGTTACTCAGAGGTTCCTAGCTAGGATCTAGCTAAAGGCTTTAAAGTACCGGCAAATCATTGATTGATGCGTGCCTATATTTTGAAGTTGCCTATTTAATCTTTTTTTGCCTTTTTAAAGGGCGCAAAACCGTCGTCTAATGATCGATCTGGTGCTTTTTCTGCGGTTTGGGATTTCTTCGGCGCAGGACCAAATCGTTTTGGTCGACCTTTATTTTGTGTGTCACGCGCCCTAACTTTGTTTTTGGGTTTCGCGTTTTTCTCAGGTTTCGATGCAGTTTTTTTCTTACCGGCGGCTTTTCCTGACGATTTTAATTTTTCTGGACCTTTGTATTTTGCTGTCAGGCCGGGTACCGATATTTTGGTAAAGGTTTCGCCCACGGCATTTTCACAGCGCGCTTTATTGTTCCAATCTGGAGCGCAAATAAAACAAACCGATAAACCGGTGGCGCCGGCGCGGCCTGTTCTTCCCGAGCGGTGAATATAGTCTTCGGTGCTGCGGGCCATGTCGTATTGGATAACGCCTTTAACGCCTGTGATGTCTAATCCTCGCGCGGCAACATCGGTGGCAACCAGTACTTTAAACTTATGGGTTCGAAATGCCTTGAGAATTTGCTTTCTCTGATCTTGAGTCATGTCGCCGTGTAAGCAACCTGCGTGATGACCCAAATAATCGAGCACGCCTCTCAAGCGATTGGCTTGTGCTTTGGTGTTGGTAAAGACAATGCATTTTTCGAAGTCGCTGGTTTTTAGCAGCTGATCAATCGCTTTTTGCTTAAATTTTTCATCGTCACACAAAACAAACTGGTGCGTAATGTTTGAGTTGCTCTTTAGGCGCTCGCGATCTTTGATGGTCACTGGATTGTCTAAAATCGAATGGGCGATTCTGACCAGTTGAGGGTTTTCTAATGTAGCGGAAAACAGCAGATTTTGGCGTTGGTCGTTGGCTTGTTCGGCGATGGCTTCGATGTCGTCTTTAAAGCCGAGATCTAACATTCGATCGGCTTCGTCGAAAACCAAAAATTCCAGATCGTTGAGATCGGTGGAATTGCGGCGTAAATGGTCGGTGAGTCGGCCCGGTGTTGCTACGATAAACTCGGGATTTTTCCGCAGTAATGCCGCTTGGTATTTAAATTCTGCGCCACCGGTAAGCAAGGTGTAATTCAAATGCACGTGCGCTGCAAAGTTTTTGATTTGCTGACCGATTTGCTCGGCTAGCTCACGCGTAGGCGTCAGGATCAGTGCTCGGCAACCGGTGCGAGGCGAGGGCTGAGTCAGCATTTTTTGCATGATCGGTAGCAAAAACGCCAAGGTTTTTCCTGTTCCCGTTTGTGCCGAGGCAATGACTTCGCGGCCTTCGAGAATGGTAGGAATGGCTTGTTGCTGAATGGCGGTCGGCTCAGAAAGATTTAGGTTCGCAAGCGCTGCGTTAATCTTTTGATCGAAATTGAAGTTACTGAAAGTGGTTGTTGGTTCGCTCAAGGCTGGCCTCAAATGTATAACGAATTTTAAAAGCTTAGCGGTACAGACAAACGGCGTGACTTTAATTTGAACGAATTATGGTTCAATGAAGTATGAGCGTCTAATAAGCGGCAGCGTTAAGCCCTGTTTTGGCTTAGGCACCTCGGTTTTACTCAGTTATTACCCAGCTGTGTTTGGCTGGGGTTGCTTCTGAGGTAAAACGAGGGTCCGTAATGCCGTCATCAAACTGCAATTATCGCATAAGCGCGGTAGGTTGTACGCTCGGTGTGAGAAATTTAGTGTCATTAGCATAAAACAGATAAGGAACCGGTATGAAGTGGGGATTAGTAAAACGATACGCGATGACTTTGGTCGCAGCGACAACATTGTCCGCCCAAAGCTATGGCGAAGAGAAAAAGCCGAAGGTTTCGACCGAAAAGGTGACGGATTCTATTTATATGATTACCGGACGTGGCGGTAATGTCGGGCTATTTTTTGGCGAAGATACTACCATCTTAATCGATGATAAATTCGCGCCATTAGCAAAGCCTATTATTGCTTCGGTTGCTGAAATTACCGATTCACCGGTGGAATATTTGTTAAACACGCATTTTCACGGCGATCACACTGGTGGCAATGAGCATTTCGGTAAAACCGGTGCAATCATTGTGGCCCACGATAATGTCAGAAAAACACTCTCAACAGGCGGTGAAATTAAAGCTTTCAACAGTACTTTTGAAGCCACAGCCGATGTTGGCTTGCCAAGCATCACCTTTAATGACCGCATGGTTTTTCACGTTAACAACGAAACCGTTTCTCTCCAACATTACCCCAGCGCCCATACCGACGGCGACGGCGTGATCTATTTTGAAAAAGAGAATGTGATTCATGCCGGTGATATTTTCTTTAACGGTGTTTACCCGTTCGTTGATATTGGCAACGGCGGTTCGGTTCAGGGTGTGATTTCGGCGGTTGAGAAAATGCTGGAAAAAGCCGACGGCAAAACAAAGATTATCCCAGGTCACGGCCCGTTGAGTAATCGTGCCGATCTTGAGGCGTATTTGGATATGCTGAAAACAACGCTAAAGCGCGTTGCTGATATGAAAGCGCAGGGATTGTCCAGGCAAGAGGTTCTAGCAAAGGCGCCGACGGCTGATTACGACAAAACTTGGAACAAAGGCGGTATTAAAGCCAATGTTTGGGTATCCACGCTTTACAGCACACTCGATGAGTAAGCTTGTAAGTTGCGATCGAGAATTCAGAAAAAATAAAAGCGAGTATTAACTCGCTTTTATTTTATGGAGGTTTTTTAGGGTTTGGTTCTATTCAGTTAATGCTATTCAGTTAGTACTAATACTCGAATAGCGTCGAGTCTAAGCTGTGCCTGATCCAAAATAGCTTTTAACTCGTCATTCTGAGTTTTTAGCAACTCAATTTCTTGCTGGCGAATGTTCGGGTTTACTTTCGCCAAGGCTTCGAGTCGGCCAAGTTCGTAGGCTTGAGATTCTTCGAGCTTTTTACGCGCCGCATCCATGATGTTTTTCGCAGTTTTATCCGCTTGCGTTTTACCCAGCTCCAATCGATCGCGAACATCTTCACGTATGTGTTTGATGATGTTCTGAGCTTGTTTTAGCGGAATGGTTTTCGCCATTTGCGTCAGTTGCTGGCTGGCAATAACGCCACTGAGATCTTTACCGGATTGATCCAGCAATAAGCGAATCGGTGTTGTTGGCAAGTAATAACTCAATTGTCGTGATTTTGAGGTTGGGCAATGGGTGACAAAGTTTGCTTCCAACAACCAAGTGCCCGCCGGAAGTGCCGGTAATTTCAGTGTACAGAAGCTGGCGTTGCCGTGTTCACCGCTGGTGATGTTGTCCATTGCCGCCGTGACCATGGGGTGTTCCCAGGATAAAAATGATAGCTCTTCTCGGCTGAGGGATTTTTCGCGATTAAAGCAAACGCTGATGCCGTCTTCGGGTAATTCAGGAAACGGACTGTGCATGGTTTCGCTAGGGCGAAGTACCAGGGTTTGTTCACTGTGATCTTGATGATCGACGCCAAACTGGTCGAAAACGCGCAACATGTATTCTTGCAGTTGGTCTTCGGCACTGGCTTCGCGAATACTGGCGATAGTTTCTAGTGCAACTTGTGAATTACACGAATTTAATTCCAACAAGCGATCGCGACCAGACTGTAACTCTTCGGAGAGTGACTGGTTGTAGGCGTTGGTTTTATCAATGAGTTGGTCCAACAACTGATGATCTTGTGGATTATTTAAGCACTCGGTTAATTCGGACTTAAATTTTTCATTGATGGCGGCACCCGTGGCACAGGTTGATTCGAAGGCATTAATGCCTTTGTGCAGCCAATTCCAAAGTGCTTCACCGGCGCTTTCTTCAAAGTAAGGCACGTGAATCTGAACGTCTTGGGTTTGACCGATTCGGTCCAAGCGACCAATGCGTTGCTCCAATAGATCGGGATTATTGGGCAGATCGAACAAGATCAGGTCGTGGGCAAATTGGAAGTTACGGCCTTCACTGCCGATCTCCGAACAGATCAACAGCTGAGCGCCACCTTCGAAATCCGCAAAGTAAGCGGCACTGCGGTCGCGCTCTAATAGGCTCATGCCTTCATGGAAAACACTGGTGCGAATGCCTTGGCGAAGGCGCAGGTAGGCTTCGAGATCCAGTGCGGTATTGGCATTGGCGGTAATTAAAAGAACTTTTTCTTGTTTTTTGGTTTTCAAGAATTCTTTTAACCAGGGTAGGCGTGGGTCGTGTTCGAGCCAATCGCTGTCTTGTTCGGTTTCGGGGTAAAGGTTCGTGTTTGACCAGCCTTCAGGCAGCTCTAACGCGTAAGTATTTAGCAGACGTTTTGGGAAGCCTTGTACACTGGAGCGCGTGTTTCTGAACAACACGCGACCGGTTCCGTGTTGATCCAACAATTCGCGAACGTGGCTAAAAATACATTCTTGAATTTCGGCTTCGGAATTTAAGGTTTGCAGTTTTTTGACCAGATCGGCTACCACATCTGCGCCGACAAATTCCGCGAGCTGGGCTTGAATGGTTGTATTGGAAATGAGCTGATCGGCGCCGTCGTCACTGAGCAAGGTTTGAATAACGTCGTTAATCGGGCGATAGCGTTGTTCTTCTTCAATAAACGCTGCCAGGTTGTGGTATCGATCTGGGTCCAGTAAGCGCAGGCGGGCAAAGTGGCTTTCCAGTCCAAGCTGTTCTGGTGTTGCGGTTAACAGCAGTAAGCCTTCACTGCACGAGGCCAAATCTTCCACCGCGCGATAATCTTCGCTGGCGTCTTCTTCGCTCCACTCTAGATGGTGAGCTTCGTCAACACAGAGCATGTCCCAGCCCGCAGCACAGGCTTGGTCGAGTCGCAGTTCGTTTTCGACAAATAAACTCAATGGGCACAATACCAACTGCGCGGATTCGAATGGATTGATGCCTTGGCTTTCTTCGATGTCTTGGGCGCGCTGTTCGCTCATAACCACGAACTTGAGATTGAATCGGCGCAACATCTCAACCAACCATTGGTGCACCAAGCTGTCTGGTACGGCAATAAGCACGCGCTCGGCGCGTTGGTTGTGCAGCTGGTGATGTAAAATCAATCCGGCTTCAATGGTTTTACCCAAGCCCACTTCGTCGGCCAACAATACGCGCGGTGCGTAACGGTTGGCTACTTCGTTGGCGATGTAGAGTTGGTGTTCCAACAAATCCACGCGAGCGCCCAGTAAGCCGCTTGAACCGGCACTTTGCAGTCTTTGGTGGTGGGAGAGGGTGTCTAGGCGAAGTTGAAAATGGCGTGGCTTGTCGAGGTTGCCTGCCAACAGGCGTTCCAGTGGGCCACTGAAATGAACGAAGGGATTCAGCTCGACTTCGCTCAATGGTTGATCGTTGCCGTCCTCGTCTTCGACTAAATAAACGATGTGACCGCGTTCTTCGAGAGAAATCACTTTCCAGCGTTTGTCGTCCATATCGAAGACAAAATCGCCTTCTTCGTAACGCACGCGAGTTAAAGGAGCGTTTCTGTCCGAGTAAGTCCGCAATTCTCCGCAAGCAGGATAGGAAACGGTAAGTCGTCGTTCTTGTATTTCAATAACAACTCCCAATCCCAATTCTTTTTCGGCGTTGCTTACCCATCTTTGTCCTACTGCGTACTGAAAATCAGACAAAACTCTCTCCACTTCTGCTTGGTTTATTGTGATGCTAATGAACGGTGCGGCTCATTTGAATCCACCGAATGACGACTTTGGTGGACGCAGTTGCGTGCTCTTTGTGCACGGAAGAACACGCTGCGCTATAAAGGCGGCGATGATAGAAAGTTCCGACCGATTTGTCACCGCGAATTCTGTTAGAAAGCACATTATTAACAAGTCGTTTGGCTATACTGAACAAGCGACTCTTGTTTCGGGGTGCTTTTTTGAATCCATCGGCGTTTTTAAATTCTGTTCCCAAGCCCTGTGTTCCCAGCGAGCCGGGATCGGTTCGAATACCCGAACGCTCGCGCAGTGCCAAGCGCCTGTTGCAACTCAACCTGCCAGAGCTACTTACCCTCGAACAGATGATCGCCAAACCCAATGACTCGGTTCATTGGCGTGTTGAACATCAAATACCGCTCACCGAAGAGATTCAGCTACCTATTTACTCTGTCAATGTCGGCAATGCCGATAAAACCAATCCTGCGATATTATTTACCGCAGGTATGCACGGCGTGGAGCGCATTGGTACGCAAGTCATTATTGGTTTTTTGCAGGCGCTGCTGGAGCGTTTGGAGTGGGACAAAAATTATCAAATGCTGTTTGAGCGTTTATCGCTCACTGTGGTGCCCATTCTCAATCCCAGCGGCATGTATTTGCGCACCAGAGCCAATAAAAACGGCGTAGATCTGAATCGTAATTCGCCAGTTGATGTGCCTTTTATTGATCGTCAGCGACCGCATTGGTTGGCCGGTGGCCAAACCATGACCTCGCGTTTGCCTTGGTATCGCGGCAATACCGATCAGCTCGAACCCGAAAACGTCACGCTACGCAATTTGGTGCAGCGAAATTTAAGTGGCAGGCCGGCGTCGATCAGTTTGGATGTGCACTCGGGTTTTGGGTTTTATGACCGTATTTGGTTTCCCTACGCCCATTGTCGAACGCCTTGGTCGTGTTTGTCTGAGACGATGGCGCTTAAGCTGTTGTGGCAGCGCAGTTGCCCTCACCACAACTACCAGTTTGAGCCGCAATCGAGCCAGTATTTAACGCACGGTGACATTTGGGATTACTTGCACTTGGAGATGGGCGACGACGATTTGTTTTTACCGTTAACGTTGGAATTGGGATCGTGGAATTGGGTGCGCAAACGTCCGAGCCAGTTGTTTCGTCGACTCGGATTGTTCCATCCGATGGTTCCTCATCGGTTGCGCAGGGCCGTGCGTGACCATCAGATGTTGCTGCAATTTTTATTGAGTGCAGCCGCCAGTTACGAATCTTGGTTGCCCAACGACCACAATCGCGACAGCTTGTGGCAATCAGCGGTTAATCTTTGGTATCAGGATCTGTTATGACTTGGGTGTGGTTACGGGGTTTGGCACGGGAATCTGGGCATTGGGGTGGTTTGCCTCGGCGAGCAGAAGAAGCGCTGGGGGAGCGTGTGATTACCATCGATTTGCCAGGTTTCGGTCGCAACGCCGACAAAAACTGTCCCATCGATATGAGAGAAATGGTGTCGTTTCTCATTGCTCAAACTCAACACCTCACTTCTATTAATATTCTTGCGGTGTCGCTAGGCGGTTTGGTGGCATTGAATTGGGCGGGTGCTGATAGCCGTGTGGCATCGGTAACTGCGGTCAACTCCAGTTCGCGCTTAAATCGTTTTCATCAACGAATTCAACCCCAGAAAGTTTGGCAGCTGATGCGTTTTTTCATTGGCGATAAAAACGAAGACCATCGAGAAGAGAAAATTTTGTCGATTGTCAGTAATTGCGAGATGAAATCCAAACAGGTACTGAGCTTGTGGTCAGAGATTGCTCGTCGTCGACCCATTCATATCAAACAAGTGCTTCGACAATTGTATTTGGCCGCGAGAGCACCAGTGGTTAACCCAGAGCTTCTGCAGCATTGCCGCTTAACCTTTCTTGCCAGCAATTGTGACAAGTTGGTTTCTCCGGTGTGTTCCCACACCTTGGCATCTTATTACCAGGGCCGCCTTTTGGTTCATCCCACCGCAGGCCATGACTTGCCGTTGGATGATCCAGAATGGTTACTTGGCCAATTGCAACCTAAAGCTTTTCTCAGTAGCCCCAGCTCAGCAGACTGTTAAACTGGCCTCTTAATTCAATTGCGATTGTTTAAGGGTTTGTGTAGGGTTAAATGTGCACATTGCACAGAAATAATCATTGAAAATAAAAACAATAAGTTGAGTATTTGTCGGGCTTTTAATTACTGTCTATTGCTCCAACAAAAAGGCACAGTAACAAAATTATAATCGTACGGTAATCGATGGGAATCCTATTAAAGTAGGAGACTCATTCCTATTTGTGCATATTATTATTGGCATTTCACATTACTCGCTTTATTTCGTCAGAGGATTTTTATGTCAACTTCAGAATTTCAGTCGTCCAATTTACCGTTAGCACTCGTCACCGGAGCCGGAAGTGGTATTGGTTTTGGTATTGCTCAACACCTCGCGGAACAAAACCATAAAGTATTGGTTACCGACATAAATATTGATGCCGCGACAAGCGCTGCCAATGAAATTGTTGCCTCTGGTGGAGTGGCTGCGCCATTTGCGCTTAATGTTACCAGCCAAGAAGACATTGATGCGGCGATAGAGTTTGCTGGAACAGTAGATGTTTTGGTGAACAATGCCGGCATTCAGCATGTCGCTCGCCTCGAAGAATTTCCCGTTGATAAATGGAAACTATTAATTGATATTTTATTAACTGGTCCCGCCATGCTCACTCGTGCGGTATTACCCGGTATGAAAGCTGCGGGTAAAGGTCGAATTGTTAATGTCGGATCGATACACGCATTAATTGCCTCGCCATTTAAAAGTGCCTACGTTGCGGCAAAACACGGTTTGCTGGGTTTTTCTAAAGTAATTTCTTTAGAAGTAGCAGAGTTTGATATTACGATAAATACCTTGTGTCCCGCTTATGTAAAAACGCCGTTGGTTGAAAAACAAATTGAAGCGTCGGCAAAAGAGCACGGTATTTCTGAGGAGGAAGTGGTTAATAATATTATGTTACAACCAATGCCTAAGAAATCGTTTATTTCTGTTGAAGAATTGTGTGGTGCTGTTGATTATTTAATATCACCTGTCGCAAAAAATATGACCGCTCAAACAATAGTGCTTGATGGCGCTTGGACTGCTCGGTAAATTTATAAATACTAATCGACTCTAGAATTGCTTAACGCCATTTTAGAGTTGGTTAGAGATTAACGGAGGTGGCAATTTGAAAATTCATGTTGAAATTGATTTGACACCGCAAGAAGCGCGCGAGTTATTTGGAATGAGCGCTATGGACAATGCCCAGCGCTTTTTCTTTGATGCTCTGCAAAATCAAGCGTCTCAAGAAACTCATCCGCTGTTTGATCTCTATCAGACGTTTTTAAATCAAAGTAGAGAAGCGGTAGAAAAGTACACAAAGAGCATGGAGACTGTTGGGTCAAATAAATCTGAAAAATAATTAAAAAATATTTTTTAATTATTTTTTCGAATTATAAAGTGGTAAATCTTGGTTTTTGGGGTAATAGAGGTAGTCAATAAAAACGAGTTATGCAGTAAGGACATCAAGCGCTATATTCTTCGGGGGTAGTCCAGGTGGATCAAGTCGATCAAAAAGAACAGAAACAAATCCTACAATATTTAGATAAATATCGAGGTATATTCAACGAGATTACTAATGAAGTGATGTTACGGTTCTTAGCTGGAGGTAAGGCTGAAGTCAATCCGCTAACAAATGCCGATAAATTTATGACTGCTTTATCCCGTGGGGTAAAAGTTGATCCCAGTAAAATCCTACAAGAGCAAATGAGTTTTATTGAGTCGCAAATGGCTCTGTTACAAAGTACTGCTCAAGCTTATTTGAATAATCAACCACCAGAATCCATTGTTGAACCCCATCGCAGTGATCGCCGTTTTAAAGACGATCAATGGGCGAGCAACCCAATGTTCAGTTACTTCAAACAAGCGTATTTGTTGAATTCTAAACTGATGCAAAACATGGTCGATTTGTTTGAATTCGAAGATGGAAAAACCGCAGAACAATTAAAGTTTTTTACTCGCCAATACATAAATTCCATGTCTCCGTCTAATTATGTTTTGACCAATCCAGAGGTGTGTCGTGACATTTTAGAATCCGAAGGCGAGTGTTTGGCCCGAGGCGTCGATAACTTTATTCGCGATTTAGAAAACAGTCCTCTTGAAGCGTTCAAAATTGGCCAGGTTGGCGTTGACGATTTTGAGGTAGGGCGCGATCTTGCGACCACGCCCGGTAAGGTCGTCCACGAAAACGATTTGTTGCAGCTGATTCAATATGAACCACTGACAGAAAAGGTTCATGAAAAGCCTTTGCTGATTGTTTCGCCATTCATTAACAAATTCTATATATTGGATTTAGACGAACGTAAATCGATGGTTCGTTGGCTGTCGAGCCAAGGTTTTACCGTTTTTCTTGTCTCGTGGGTAAATCCAGATTCTCGCCACGTTAACAAGACCTTTGAGTCGTATGTTACCGAAGGGGTGATCACTGCAATTAACGTCGCCTCTGAGCTTAGTGGCGGCAAACCAGTAAACACCTTGGGTTATTGTATTGGTGGTACGGTGCTTGGGATCGCAGCTTCTGTGCTGAAGAAAAAGCGCAGCAAGAAAATCAATTCCATGACACTTTTGACGACCCTGTACGATTTTTCTGAGCCGGGTGAGGCGGGCAACTATATTTCCGAGCAATCCTACGCGTTGGTTGAGCAAACCGCTCGCACCAAGGGGTATTTTGACGGAAGAATTCTGGCGTATTGTTTCAGTCTTCTGCGAGAAAATAACTTATTTTGGTCGTTCTTTGTGGATAACTACCTCAAAGGCAAAGATCCAATGCCGTTTGATATTTTGTATTGGAACAGTGATTCGACCAATATTCCTGCCGAGGCGTTCCTGTATTACTTGCGCAATACATACATGGATAATCAGGTTCGAGTTCCCGATGCACTGAACATTGCCGGAGTTGACATCAACTTGTCTCAGATTGATGTTCCCGTTTATGCGCTCGCGACGTCCAACGACCATATCGTTTTGTGGCAAGCGGCGTATGAAAGTGCAAAAGTGCTTTCCAATTCAAAAATGCGCTTTGTCTTGGCCGGTTCTGGCCACGTAGCAGGTGTTGTGAACCCACCAGACGATGGTAAATACGGTCACTGGACCAACACTCAAATGCCAAAATCGGCGGAAGAGTGGCTCACTGGTTCTAAGCAACACGACGGTTCTTGGTGGTTGGATTGGAAGGATTGGTTGGCGCCGCTATCTGGCGATCAAATCGACGCTAAGCCTGTGTCTGGCAGCCGCAAGTACCCCATCGTTGAGTCCGCACCAGGTCGATATGTGAAGGTACGAGTTGAGAAGTCAGAATCTGAAAAAAGCAGTCAGCAAGAAACCGCTGATGCTGTCCACTAGGGTTTGAGTTTGAGGGGGCCGGTGAATGCTGGCTCCCGCAACATTATGAAGGGATTCATCCGTTGATCCTGGAGCACGACCGGTTTATAGGCGTGCTGAAATATAAAATAGTCCTCCTAACCACCTTCAACTTTTTGTCACACCTTCATCAAACTCGCTATACTCAGGCATAGTTATACCAATGCGAGAATCTCTGTGATTATTATCAAAAAATACCCAAATCGACGTTTGTATGATACTTCGCAAAGCCAGTATATCAATTTAGAGTACATCAAGACTCTGGTCATGCAGCACCAGGAGTTTCAGATTATTGATTCTAAATCTGAGGAAGATTTGACCAAGAGTATCTTGCTGCAAATCATCTCTGAACAAGAAACGAACGATCAACAGTCTGTGTTAACCAATCAAGTACTCAAGCAGCTTATCCGTTTCTACGATTCCGATATGCAAGTGTTTTTGCGAATGTATTTAGAGCAGAGCATGGCCAATTTCCTGGAGCAGCAAGACGCAATGCAGCATGTCATGAAAAACATTCTGGATTCCTCTCCAATTGGGATATTTGGTCAAATGTTCGAGAAGAATATGGACTTTTGGCGCAATGTGGCGGCTAAAGAAGAGGATAAAAACCCTAAGGAATAATCGAAAATGCGTTTATTATAAAATTGTCTTTTCTTTTTGCTGCTTTGCAGCAAAAAGTGGTTGAACATAGAAACCTATGGTCTTATTATTCTCAACAGCTTCATTGTGCATTGCAGCATTAATAGAAATAAGTACCAGGAGATAACCCATGTTTGACAAAATTGTAGAACAAGCGCAATCAGCCTCTAAACCATTTAGCGAAATCATGAGCATCAATGCTGAAGTTATGGAAAAGTTGGCTGAGAAACAAACCTCGTTGTTCACCGGTATGATGAACGACGGTATCGAGTATGCTAAAGATCTAGCGTCTCAAAAAGATCTTGCTGGCATCTATGAGACTCAAAAAACTTACGCAGAAGGTCTTCAAGAGAAAATGATGACTAATGCGAAAGAAACCTACGAAATTATGACTGATACCTCTGAAAAAGTATCCGAGATTGTTAATGGAGCATTTTCAGAAATAAAAAAGTTTGATGCGGCAGTAGCGCCGCAGGCAACAAAAACAACAAGAGCAAAAGCTCCTGCTAAATCTAAAGCGCCTGCGAAAGCAGCAACTGAGTCAAGCAGTACAACAGCCTAAATTGGTAATGAATCTGGTGTGTAATCCAGATTCATTACGCTTAACGTAAACTCTAATTATTTAACATAACGAGTTTTGAGTTGAGCACTTTTATTTCAAATTAATTTGCTGAAGTCTAATGAGTTTTAAAATTGCCGTTAATTGATTTTCATTGACGGCTACCGAATTGCTAGCAGCTATTATTATTGATTCAAGTTGAATTTATACGAAACACTTAATGCAACACCTTTTAAAGTATTGAGTTTTTATGTTTAGTTCGTAGTTTTCGATATTAAATTAACGTCAGATTTTCTGTTTTTAATATCCATCAACTTGTTGTAGCGCTTGTAGTTGTGGCCCGGGTTTCCCGGGCTTTTTTTATTCTCTCTTTTTTCTTTTTCTTTATTCAACTTGAGTTGTTAAGGGTTCTAAGTTTTCAATTTGTGCTTCGAGTCGATCACCTCTGTTTAGCTCGCCAACACCAGCGGGTGTTCCGGTAAAAATTAAATCTCCAGGCTGTAATAAAAAATATTCCGATAATTTAGAGATTATCTCGGCTACACTCCAAACCATTTGATTAATATCACCTGATTGACGTAATTCGTTGTTAACGTCTAGAGAGATGGCACCTTTATCGAGGTGACCACAAATTTGCACTGGTGTTATTGCACCGACCACGGCTGAATGGTCGAATGCTTTGGCCGTGCACCAAGGATGACTTTTTTCTTTGGCAGCTCGTTGCAAATCGCGTCGTGTTAAATCTAAGCCAACGGCGTAACCAAAAATTACTTGTAAGGCGTCGTCGGTATTTATATTGCTGCCGCCACGTTGCAGAGCAACCACCATTTCGACTTCATGATGCAGTTCGTTGGTCTTTGTGGGATAAGTGATTTTGTGGTTTGGTGGCACCACGGCATCGGCAGGTTTTGTGAAGAAAAAAGGTGGGTCTCGGTCTGGGTTGGCGCCCATTTCGAGAGCGTGCTCGGCGTAGTTTCTGCCTACGCAATAAATTCTTCTTACCGGAAATCGATTGTCACTGCCAACAACGGGTAATGTTGCTGGTGTTGTCGCTGGAAATACCATGTTCATAACTGTGACCTGCGGTGCTTGTAGTTGATAATAAAAGCTTGAATTAATATGTATTGTTATTATTTGAAATTCTTCAGTTATTTATTTTTCGAATTTTGAGGCGTTAAAGTTTGCCATTCATTTCATTTTTAAGATGATGGTCTATAAATTCAAAATCTCTACTTCGCTTTATGTTCTCTAATAATCTCGCCGCTTGAGGATAATTGATTTTTAAATAGGATAGCCATTGTTTTAACCGGTTACCTAAAAATTTTTTCGGGTAGCATACCGTTGTTGTTAAAAAGTATTCGTGAACATACACCATAATCTCTTCCCATGTTAATGGTTTTGGTGATATGCCTTGTTGAAATTCTTGTATTTGTTTTGCTAGGTCGGGTTGGGCAAGAATTCCTCGACCAATCATGGTATCGCTGCATCCGCTTTGACGTTTTGCTTCTTGCCAATCGTCAAGATTCCATATTTCGCCGTTTATCACCACGTTAATAGACAGTTGTTGTTGAATCTTGTCGACTAGGTCCCAGTATGCCGGTGGTTTGTAACCGTCGGTCTTACTGCGCGCGTGCACGCACAGTTCATCGGCCCCTGCCGCTTCTACGGCAATCGCATTTTCCAGATAGCCGTGTCTTTGTTCGTAGCCCAGGCGCATTTTCGCTGAAAGCTTAATACCTTCGGGGAGGCTTTGTTTTATGTGGCGAACAATTTGGTACATGGTTTCCGGTGAATTCAGAAGTTTTGCTCCGCCTTCATTTTTATTCACTGTTTTTGCTGGGCAACCAAAATTGATATCGATGGTTTTTGCGCCAAGAATGGCAGCCCTGTGGGCGTTACTCGCCATTGCCTCGGGATTGCTGCCGAGTAATTGAACGGCTACAGGAACGTTCGAAGCGGTTTCACAATTTTGGTCTAATTCTGGACAATGTCGTAAAAATACTCGATTGGGCAGACCGTGATCAGTCACTCGAATAAATTCAGTAACGCAACGGCTAAAACCGCCAATGTGGGTCAATATGCGACGCATATTAAAGTCAATGACACCTTCCATCGGTGCGAGCAGTACATTCATGTTGTTTTTTCGGTAATAACGGCGTTGGAGGATCAAGTTGTTTGATTGGTCATATTTTAAAAACACGCAGTTTCTAATTTTTTATTTGAGGTAAAAATATTTTTTCTTTTTCTTCATAAAATTGCGAGTTTGTCCCCGGTTTTTAACTTGTAGTGATAGTTTGTTTTAACTACATTTAGGCTGATTTTAGCTATTATAAATTTTTTATCGGTTAATTTCTTTAGTCTGTAACCTTTTGAAATATAAAAATTTTTTTTTATATATTTTGTCTATTTTGATTTTGTAGTTCTTTTCGTTACTTGCCTACAAATTTTTTCCTGGCTACATTGGCCGACGCTAATTTAGGGTGCTAACCCCTTGTTATTTAGAAGTTTTTTATTTTCAAAATAACCGATAGAAAACCTCTAAATACAAGGATTACGCAAGCTTCGCCGCGAATACCATGGAAATTTCTTAATCCAGATTTCCTACGCGAACGAGAACAAAAACGAGTAACGCAGTTATGAAAGATACGCTCATTCAGCAAGGCTTTGATCTATTGCTATACGGCATGGGAACGGTGTTTGTGTTCCTAGCGTTGTTAGTTGTAGCAACCATGATTATGTCTTCCGTGGTAGCAAAACTACCCGCCGAAGAGATGGTAGAGGCACCAAAACCAGGTGCTGCGAAACCGACAGTTGATGCGAAGTTAATGAAAATTATCCAAGCAGCGATAGATCAACACCGCAAACAATAAGCGGCCTTTTTGAGAAGTTGAGAGATTAGTTATGGCTAACACGAAAAATAAGCTAGGAATAACCGATGTGGTGCTGCGTGATGCGCATCAGTCCTTGTTTGCGACCCGCTTGCGCTTAGACGACATGCTTCCAATTGCTGAGAAGCTCGATCAAGTTGGTTTTTGGTCTTTAGAGACCTGGGGTGGGGCAACGTTTGATGCCTGTATTCGTTACTTGGGCGAAGATCCATGGGAGCGTATTCGCGAGCTTAAAAAAGCGATGCCTAAGACTCCTATGCAGATGCTATTTCGCGGTCAAAACATTCTTGGCTACCGCCACTACGCCGATGACGTTGTTGAAAAGTTCGTTGAGCGCTGCGCCGTTAACGGTGTAGATGTATTCCGTGTTTTCGACGCAATGAACGACATGCGTAACCTTGAGACCGCTTTGAAAGCCGTTAAAAAAGTCGGTAAGCACGCTCAAGGCACTATCTCTTACACCATCAGCCCGGTTCATAACTTAGAAATGTGGGTAGACATGGGTAAGCGTATCGAAGATGCCGGTGCTGACTCCATTGCCATTAAAGACATGGCAGGTCTACTTAAACCGTATTACGGCTACGAATTGGTCAAGCGCTTGAAAGAGTCGTGCGATATTCCAATTCACATGCAATGCCATGCAACCACGGGTCTCTCTACTGCGACAGCTCTGAAGTGTATCGAAGCTGGAATCGATAACATCGATACCGCGATTTCTTCGATGTCCATGACCTACGGTCACAGCCCTACCGAATCTGTTGTTGCAATCCTTGAAGGCACCGAGCGCGATACCGGCTTGGATTTGAAACTCCTTGAAGAAATTGCGGCTTACTTCCGTGAAGTGCGTAAGAAGTACGCTAAGTTTGAAGGCTCTTTGCGCGGTGTTGATTCCCGAATTCTAACGGCTCAAGTCCCTGGTGGTATGTTGACCAACATGGAAAACCAGCTTCGTGACCAAGGTGCAACCGATAAATTCGACGCTGTATTGGAAGAAATTCCGCGCGTTCGCGAAGATTTGGGCTTTATTCCATTGGTAACGCCGACCTCACAAATTGTCGGTACTCAAGCAGTACTGAACGTGTTGACTGGCGAGCGTTACAAGTCTATTTCGAAAGAAACTCAAGGTGTGTTGAAGGGCGAGTACGGTGCAACTCCGGCGCCAGTAAACGCTGAACTTCAAGCAAAAGTACTTGAAGGCGCGGAGCCAATCACTTGCCGTCCTGCTGACGTGCTAGAGCCAGAAGTCTCGAAATTGACCGACGAGCTTTTAGGTCTTGCGTCTGAAAAAGGCATTTCATTGACCGAAGGTGAAGGTCAGATTGACGATGTACTGACTTACGCCTTGTTCCCACAAGTTGGTCTTAAGTTCCTAGAAAACCGTGGCAACCCTGATGCGTTCGAACCGAAGCCTGGTAAGCCAGAACCGGTTAAAAACGAAAAAGGCGAAGAGATCTACACAGTCACTGTTGAAGGTCAAAGCTACACCGTAGCTGTTGCCAACGGCGGTGAAATTTCTGCGCTTTCTCCAGTAGGTGGCGCTTCTGCACCAGCGGCTGCGTCTTCTTCTGCGGCTCCTGTTGCTTCTGGCGGTGATCCAGTACCTGCGCCTTTAGCGGGGAATATCGTGAAGATTATTGCCGCGCCAGGGCAAGCGGTTGAAGAAGGTGAAACAATCATCGTTCTTGAAGCTATGAAGATGGAAACCAACATTGCCGCACCTAAGTCTGGCACGGTTACCACCATTGACGTCAAAGTCGGCGATGCCGTTGCTGTTGGCGATTGTCTATTGAGCATCGCATAAGCGGAGTCTGTTGTGGAAAGTTTACTTACTCTTTGGCAGGACTCTGGCCTGTATAACCTCACCGGCGGTCAGTTAGTCATGATCGTCGTTGGTATGCTGCTGTTGTTCCTGGCTATCAACAAAAACTTTGAACCTCTATTGCTTGTACCGATTGGTTTTGGCGGTATCTTAGCCAATATCCCAGGTGCTGAGTTGGCAATTTCAGCCACCGAATCTGCGATTGCCGGTGGTGATCCTGAGGTGCTGAAAGCCCTGGCAGCCGCTTTTGGGGTTGAGCAATGGGAAAACGTGAAGCTTCTCAAAGAGGCATACGGAAATGCATCCGCTGAGGCGTTGTTGACTGCGGAGCAAATCGCATCCAACTACAACTACAGCAACGGGATGTTGTACAACTTTTATTCTGTTGCGATTGCCTCTGGTGTGGCCCCGCTCCTTATTTTTATGGGCGTTGGTGCGATGACCGATTTCGGTCCACTGTTGGCGAATCCTAAAACCCTATTTTTAGGGGCCGCTGCTCAGTTCGGTATTTTCGCTACGGTGATGGGTGCGGCAGCACTCGGGCATTTCGGTATCATGGATTTCTCCGTCGCTGATGCAGCTGCAATCGGCATTATCGGTGGCGCTGATGGCCCAACCGCGATTTACGTGGCTTCTTTATTGTCTCCTGATTTGTTGGGTGCTATTGCGGTTGCTGCATACTCATACATGGCGTTGGTTCCTATGATTCAGCCGCCAATTATGAAAGCTCTGACTACCGAAGAAGAGCGCAAAATCGTAATGAGCCAGTTGCGTCCGGTTTCTCAGCGCGAAAAGATTGTTTTCCCAATCGTTGTATTGGTGTTGGTTGCGCTATTTCTACCGTCAGCGGCACCGTTATTAGGTATGTTCTGTTTCGGTAACCTAATGAAAGAGTGTGGTGTGGTTAGCCGCTTGAGCGATACTGCTCAGAATGCTCTGATCAACATCGTCACTATTTTCTTGGGTTTGTCCGTCGGTTCTAAACTTGCAGCTGATAAGTTCTTGGATCCAAAAACATTGGGTATTTTAGCGCTGGGTATTGTCGCTTTCGGTATCGGTACTGCCATGGGTGTATTGATGGCGAAACTGATGAACGCACTCAGTGAGAAGAAAATTAACCCCCTTATTGGTTCAGCGGGTGTATCGGCGGTTCCAATGGCGGCGCGTGTATCCAATAAAGTGGGTATGGACGCAAACCCACACAACTTCTTGTTGATGCATGCGATGGGTCCAAACGTTGCTGGTGTTATCGGTTCTGCGGTTGCAGCGGGCGTTATGATTTCAATGGTGTCAAACTTCCAATAATTTGACGTCAAATTATTTTCCGGGTTTTTTTGAATTATATGAGCATCGTTCAGAAACCTTTCCTGGCTAGTGGGGACGTTTAGTCCCCACTTTTTTATTCTTCCTTTTATTGTTCGTTTTCCTCGTATCTCTCCGCCTTTCTTTTTTATTTACACTGCCCTCTGTTTTCTTTCTCTTGTATGATTATTGGCGTGCATTTATTCCACGTTGGTTAGTGTGAACAGGCCCTAGGTGATGTATGTACAAAATTATTGTTTATGTTCCTTGTGAATCCGTTGATTCAGTGAAGCGTGCTTTGTTTGACAGTGGCGCCGGGAAAATAGGTAATTACGAACAATGTTGTTGGCAGAGTGAAGGGATTGGTCAATTTAAACCGGGTGAGGGCAGTGACCCATTTATAGGTGTTGTTGGCAAGGTTGAACAGATCAAAGAAACAAAGTTAGAACTGGTTTGCACTGAGCAGTGTATTAAAGCAGCGATAACATCCATGTTGGTTGCTCATCCTTATGAACAACCTGCGTATCAAATTATTCCTTTTTTTACGTTGGAAAATTTGTAATTAAATGGATGTTCAGTTTCTAAAAAATTTTCCAATACTTTTTGTGTGGAAAAATTGTATAGAAAAACAGAAATTTACTAATCGTTTGTAGTAACGGTGCTGTTTCTGATGGGGAATTCTTTGTTAGGAAAATCGGCAAAGTAGTCTTTTAGCGTTGATCTTACTACTGGAAAGGCGAGCTTATCCCAAGGAATTTCTGCTTCGGTAAATAACTCGACTTCTAAAGATTCGGGGCCAGGACCAAAATCTAATGACGCGATTTCACTCAAGTAAAAAACGTAAACTTGGCTGATGTGTGGAAGGCTAAAAACTTGATAAAGCGTATGGTTTTTCAGTGTTAAACGGGCTTCTTCCCAAGATTCACGCGCAGCACCTTGTTCCATGGATTCGCCGTTTTCCATAAAACCTGCAGGCAGAGTCCACAACCCAGAGCGAGGCTCGATCGCACGTTTACAAAGCAGCACTTTATTTTCGTAAACGGGCAAACACCCAGTAATAATTTTTGGGTTTTGGTAATGGATTGTGTTGCACTCATCACAAACATAGCGCTGTCTGTCGTCGCCATGTGGGATTTTCAACGTGACGGCTGAGCCGCAAATACTGCAAAATTTCATGAACTGCTTCCGAGAATGAGTTTTGCAGTATAACCTAATTTAGTGGACGGCTGCAGGTGCCTCAAACGATAAAATTTTTGCGCTGGTCGTGTTTTCAGGCTGTGCAGGTTGCTCGGATTCCATGCCTTCGTTAAGGGCTTTGCGCAGCTCAAAAAAGCTTTCGTGCATCATTTGCGATATTTCGATGCAGGCGTTCAGAGGTGTGCCACTGATTTTTCGTTTCGCGTCTATTTGAAACTGTAAACCGCGAAGACGATTTTGCAGTTCTGGTGTGGCGTTTTCGATCAAGTATTGGATGTGTTGTTCTCGAAGCTTTTCTAGGCCTTCTGGGTTTGACTTGGCCATTTCCATTAGTGTGTCAAAGTCTGGTAATTCACTGATCATAATCGACTCCATTTGTAACAATCCTTGGTTTTATTTTTCAATCCTTGGGTTGTGCTTCTAGAATTTAATTAACTTAACGCATTTGATGGTATCAATCGTTAAAATAGGTTTTAAATAATAAATTATTATAACGAAAAGAAATTTAATCGAACCAAAAGTGATCATCTTTGCTCTTAAAGGATACCTATCATTCCTTTAGGAACGGGATCTAGAAATTCGTTCCAATGTTGGCTAATTTCAAGGAGTTCAGTAACTTTATTGTCTTATGTCTAAATTGTTAGAAAATAACTTGATTTCTAAAGAAAATAAGCTTGTTCAAGCGAATTCGCCTCGAATGGCTGCTGTGCTGGTGGGTTTAATCCAGCAGTTTGGCGGTTATTCCATCGTCTTAACACGGCGTGCCTTGCACTTAAACTCACACGCCGGTGAAGTTTCTTTGCCCGGTGGTAAGTGGGAACCAAACGATTCAACGCTGATTGAAACGGCATTGCGAGAATCGGAAGAAGAGGTTGATTTACCCCGTCATCTGGTTGACGTTGTCGGTTGTTTGCCTGAGCGAATCTCAAAACTGGGGGTTCGTGTTGTGCCAGTGGTTGGTGTGATTGAAGGCCAACCGGTGTTTACCCCGAACAGAGGCGAGTTGGATGAGGTCTTTCTGATTCCGGTTGAATACCTCGTATCCGATAATCGCATCAGAACCGATGTTTTCAAGCGCGGCGGTGCCAGTCATTGGGCACCTGCGTGGCAGTTCGAACATTTTGAAGTTTGGGGCTTAACCGCAAGAATTCTCGTCGATTTGCTCGATTACGGATTCGGCGTCAAGCTGGATCGATCGCATTCCGCGCCAGAAAGGGTTTTCAATTAACGTTCTAATATTGGTAGACTTCGCCAAATTTTATTAAGTGCGCAGTTGTTTATGACGTTCAAAACCTTAAAGTCTTCGAAATCTCAAGTTACCGGCCATGTCGAGGCGACACCTGCCGAAGCGATGGTGAAATCGCCATGTGTCTCGGTTTGCGTGTTAAACGACGAAGATATTTGTGTCGGTTGTTACAGAACCGGCGAAGAGATTTCAAAGTGGGGACGGTTGGACAACGATGGCAAGCGCGCCGTGCTCAGTGAGTGTCACGGTCGCGCCCGCAAGATGAATCCGTTTCTTTAGTGTTTTTAGTGCTTTGATCTAAATCCGTTATTGCTTGATAGGTGCAACTCGGGCTTTTTCGATCATCTTCTCGTTAAGTTTGGTAACTTCAAACACGTAACCCGCCAGTTGAAAACATATCACGCCATCTGGAATGGATTGTAAGAATTCTACCGCTAAACCGTTTAGGGTTTTTGGGCCTTCGGTGGGCAAATTCCAATCGAGAAGCTTATTAATGTCTCTGATTGATGTGCTGCCATCAATCAAGTAAGAGCCATCTTCCTGTTCGGTGATATCTTCGTGTTTGTCCTCTGCGGTGTTGGTAGTGAAATCACCGACGATTTCTTCCAGCAAATCTTCCAGGGTAACTAAACCCTGCACCTCGCCGTATTCGTCCACCACGATACCCATTCGGCTTTTCTCTTTTTGGAAGTTCAGCAACTGATTGCTCAGAGGCGTGCCTTCGTGGACAAAGTAGGGTTTGCGAGTGAAACGTCGAATCGATGCGTGGGTGACGGTGCTGTCGTCACCGGTTAAGAATCGCGAGGCGTGTTTTAAATGCAGCGTACCAATCACATTGTTGATGTCGCCTTCATAAACAGGAAGGCGTGTGTAATCCGTTGAGCGAATCAGTTCGATCAAGCTTTCCATGTCTGCGTTTAGGTCGAGTCCTACCACTTCGTTGCGTGGAATCATGATGTCTTCGACCACGGACTTTTCCAGATCGAGAACGTTCAGCAGCATGCCTTGGTGTTGATCAGGAATCAGATCGCCAGCTTCGTCGACCACGGTGCGAAGCTCTTCCGGCGCCAAATGGTCTTGCTTGGAAGCCTTGTCTGGATCGACGCCAAAAATTCTTGCCAAAGAATTGGACAAATAGTTAACGACCAATACCAGTGGATAAAATAATTTTAACAGGGGTAACAAAACCCAGCTGAACGGGTAGGCGACTCGCTCTGGGTGCAGTGCTGCGATTGTTTTGGGGGTTACTTCCGCAAAGATAAGCACGACGATGGTTAAAACGGTGCTGGCAAGGAGCACGTAACCTTCACCGTAAAGGCGGATACAAATAATGGTCGTGAGTGCGGCGGCAATATTATTGACTAGATTGTTGCCAATTAAGATGACGCCAATCAAGCGATCAGGACGGGCTAATAGGTGCATCACCCGCATTGCGGACTTCTCCCCTTTATTGGCGGCGTGTTTTAAACGATATCTGTTAATAGACATCATGCCGGTTTCAGAGCTTGAAAAGAAACCTGACAACACGATTAATCCGGCAAGGACACCAAATAGTATGCTAATGGGTACGTCGTTCAAGCAGGGAGTAACCTATATTTGTTATGTGAATTAGTTGTTATGTGAATTTTGTAATCTGGTCGCGATTATAACGTGTTTTCGTTATATGTCTTCGGTCTAAACGATGGGTCTATTCAAGATAAACTCAATCACCAGCTTGCTTCCGAAATACGCCACCATCAGCGAACAGAAACCCGCCAGAGTCCAACGAATTGCGCTGTTACCTCTCCAGCCCCAAATGTGCCTTCCCCACAATAATATGGCGAACAGTACCCAGGCGAGAATGGACAGGATCGTTTTGTGTACCAAAGTTTGTGCGAACATGTCTTCCAGGAAGAGAAAACCGGAAAAAATAGACAATGTCAAAGTAATTTGTCCGGCCCAGACGACATCAAACAGGAGTGATTCCATGGTTTGTAGCGGCGGCAGTAAGCGCACGCGGCCGGTCATATGTTTGGCTCTGAGCTGATGGTTTTGCCACGCCAATAGCAGCGCGTGCAGAGTAGCGATGGTCAACAGACTGTAGGCCAATACCGACAGGGTTATGTGGGTAAATAATCCCGGAGAAATGTTGTGCGACGGTGTGATTGGACTTTCCGTGAACAGTGATGCCAAGACCACACAGGCTGAAAACGGAAACAAAAATACAAATAGGTTAAGAATAGGCAGCCGCAATCCGCTCAAAGCAACCAGCAGGTTCACCACACAGGTAATCAGCGACAACGCAGTGAAGAAACCCAGTCGGTAGCCTTCGTCTACAAATACTAAGTGATAGATTCCAAGGGCATGGGCGACAACGGCGATACAACTCAGTGGAATCAGCCAGTTGCGTTGAATTTGTTGAAGTTTAGCGATTTGGACCGATAAATAACCACCGGAAACCAGATAAAGCAAGATAGCTGTAATACTCGGCGCTGAAGCGATCATTTCGATAGGGTTTCAACTATTTAATACATGGGTTTGGAATCAAGCTAACAAGTGTGTCATAAGGTTAGTATCAATTGAAGGTGTAATTTTCTCAGTGGTAAGAATTTAAGGAGCTTCTGACTAACCTCAATATTACTCAGCGTGATCTCAAGCATGCAGTTGCAAGGCGCCGTTTGTAATTAATGGCCTTAGTCCTTAATAAAAACGGCAACGCCGCAAATGTGCGTTTGAGATCACGCCCTTCGGGGCCTGCCAGTTTTTTCCTGCTTTGCGTTGTGCTTTTTCGATTTAACCCGTTAGACCTTCAAAAGCACGCCTTAATCAGAAAAAAACTCCTTGGCCTGAGTGATCTTGAGGTTAATCAGAGGCTCCTTACCAAGAAAATTTCTTATTTGGGGGATAATGATCAAATTCTAACGGCTCACGGGCTTTGGGAGCTTATTTGGGGGTCGATTGCTTCTGTTTATTAGCAGCCATTACTAGCAATAATTGAGGCTACGGTATTGTCATTGATCAGTGTTGCCGTTTGGTTCAGTATCTGCGGCAATGTTGCGCTTGTCCGTGCATTTCCCAACGCATTGGGTATACTTGCCGCCAATTAAAAATTCATTCTAATTTCAGCCAATTTGCTAATTCTATGTTTGAAAGTCTTTCAGATCGCCTAACGGAATCGTTACGTTCAATTACCGGTAAATCTCGAATTACCGATGACAATATCCAAAAAACCTTGCGAGAAGTTCGAAAAGCACTTCTTGAGGCGGATGTTGCGCTGCCTGTTGTTAAAGATTTTATCGCCCAAGTTCGCTCGAAAGCGTTAGGCCAGCAAATCTCTAAAGCACTGAATCCTGGTCAGCAATTCTTGAAGATTGTTGAAGGTGAGTTAGTCAGTGTAATGGGGGAGGCCAATGAATCTTTGGATTTGGCAACCCAACCGCCGGCGGTTCTTCTTATGGCCGGTTTGCAAGGGGCGGGTAAAACTACCTCTGTTGCGAAATTAGCAAGATTCCTCAAAGATCGTCAAAAGAAAAAAGTATTGGTTGTCAGTGCGGACGTTTATCGCCCAGCCGCGATCGATCAGCTCGAAACCTTAGCGAACGAAATTGAGGTTGAGTTTTTCCCATCCAGTGCCGATCAAAAGCCCGTCGATATTGCCAACAACGCAATTGATCATGCAAAACGCCAGTTTTTCGATGTTGTTATCGTTGATACCGCCGGTCGTTTGCACGTAGACCAAGAGTTGATGGAAGAGATTCAAGGCTTACACGCAGCGGTTAAGCCGGTAGAAACACTCTTCGTTATCGATGCCATGATCGGTCAAGATGCCGTGAATACGGCGAAAGCATTTAATGAAGCCTTGCCGCTCACTGGCGTTATCCTGACCAAAGCGGATGGTGATGCACGTGGTGGTGCGGCTTTATCGGTACGAAATGTTACCGGTAAGCCCATTAAATTCTTGGGGGTTGGTGAAAAGGTTGATGCCTTAGAGCCATTCCACCCAGAGCGTATTGCGTCGCGAATTCTCGGCATGGGTGACATCATGTCACTGATTGAACAAGCCGAGCAAAAGGTTGATAAAGAGAAAGCCGAAAAGCTTGTTAAGAAAGTCCAAAAAGGTCAGAAGTTCGACCTTGAAGATTTGCGCGACCAACTGCAACAAATGGCCAACATGGGCGGTATGTCTTCTATGTTGGAGAAGCTTCCAGGTATGGGCAATATGGCGCAAATGGCTGAGCAGGCCAACGTTTCTAATCAGTTTAAGCAAATGGAAGCGATTATTGGCTCCATGACTCCCGAAGAGCGCCGAAACCCCGACATTCTTAATGGTTCTCGTAAACGCAGAATCACCATGGGTTCTGGTACTGATGTTCAAGATTTGAACCGTTTGTTAAAGCAACACAAGCAAATGGCAAAAATGATGAAAAAAATGAAAGGCGGCGGCATGAACAAAATGATGCGTGGCCTTGGCGGCATGATGGGTGGTATGCCTGGCGGTGGCAATCTTCCACCGGGTTTTGGTCGCTAATTCCTGCCAATATCTCTTCTCAGATCTATACAATTCTGCGCGATTCCTCTATAATCGCGCGCCTCGCGGGCTCTGGATCAATTTTTTGGTTTTAGCCCGCAACTAAGCAACGTAAAAATTGGCTTTTACTAAACTGGTTTTCGTCGTTGTTCTTTCTTTTTATTTACACGTTGTAAATTCGCATTGCCGGGAGGCAAGGCACAAAAAGGTTTTATTACAGGAAAAATTCAATGGTAAGCATTCGATTGGCTCGCGGTGGTTCTAAGAAACGTCCTTTTTATCACGTGACTGTAACTGATTCTCGTAAAGCTCGTGATGGTCGCTTCATTGAGCGTTTGGGTTTCTTCAACCCTGTCGCACGTGGTCAAGAAGAACGTTTGCGTATCGATACCGCCCGTATTGAATACTGGGTTGGCCAAGGTGCGCAAGTATCAGATCGCGTAAGCAAGCTTTTGAAAGACGCTCAAAAAGCTGCATAAGTGATTGAAACCTGTGGTTGCTAAGAAGTCTGGCTTAATACCGGTTGGAAAAATTACCACAGTCTTCGGTATTAAAGGGTGGGTAAAGATTCATTCTGATACTCAGCCAAAAGAGAATATTTTTAAGTACGATCCTTGGTGGTTGAAAACTCGACACGGCGTCAAAGTGTATGAGTGTGATCAATTTCAGCCACACGGAAATGGTTTAATCGCCCACTTTAAAGGGGTAGATGATCGAAACGCCGCTGAACAATTAGTGGGTGTTGAGATTGCGATTGACCAGCAACAACTTGAGCCATTGGATTCGGGTGAATATTACTGGAGTCAGTTAATCGGGCTTCGTGTAGCAACCCAATTCGGTGGTCACGAACCAAAAGATCTCGGCGTTGTTAAGCGCATTATTGAAACGGGCGCAAATGATGTTCTGGTTGTTTTAGGCGACCAAAACAGTATTGATACCCGCGAGCGCTTAATTCCATACGTGCCCGAGCAATTCATTGTTGAAGTTGATTTGAACAATGAACAGATTCTCGTCGATTGGGATAGTGAATTCTAAATCGGTGAGAAACCTTCGGATAACGTAAAGGAGTGATTGGGTTGCGTTTAGCGGTAGTGACACTGTTTCCTGAAATGCTTAACGCTATTACTGCCTACGGGATTACCTCCCGAGCAATAAAGCAAGGTATCGCAGATATTCAGTGTTTTAATCCTCGAGATTACGCTATGGATAAACACAAAACAGTCGACGACCGCCCTTATGGTGGCGGCCCAGGTATGTTGATGATGATTCAGCCTTTACAGGATGCAATCAATTCAGCAAAAGCGTGGTGCAGCGACCAAACTGGTTCAGTGACCGTGGTTTACTTAAGCCCCCAAGGCGCGCCGTTAAATCAGTCGATCGTGAATGATTTAACGAGTTCACCAATTCATAACTTGGTGTTAGTTGCCGGCCGATACGAAGGCATTGATGAGCGAATTATTAATTCGATGATCGATACCGAAATTTCTATTGGTGACTATGTGTTAAGTGGTGGTGAGTTGCCGGCAATGGTGTTAATCGACACATTGATTCGTCAATTACCTGGTGCTTTAGGGCACAGTGCGTCAGCACAAGAAGATTCTTTTGCTGAAGGTTTGTTGGATTGTCCGCACTACACGCGACCGGAAGTTTACGAAGGTCAGCGAGTACCGGAGGTATTGTTATCCGGGGATCACGAGAGAATCCGCAAGTGGCGACTAAAGCAATCATTAATTCGTACTTATCAGCGCCGACCTGATCTCCTGAGCAATCGAACACTCAGTGAAGAAGAAAGCGCGTTACTGAATGACTATCTTCAAGACCAAGCGTCACCGAGTTAAAGGCTGACAGCAGCGGTTTTGAAAGACTGATATAGAATTTAATTTGTATAGCTGTGAAGCTACACACCCATGCTAAGGTTAGGAGCATAAGATGACTAACAAGATTATTCAGGAACTCGAAAGCGAACAGATTAAGCAAGACGTTCCAGAATTCAGCCCAGGCGACACCGTTGTAGTTCAAGTAAAAGTAAAAGAAGGTAGCCGTGAGCGTCTTCAGGCTTTTGAAGGTGTTGTTATTGGTAAGCGTAACCGTGGTCTACACTCTGCGTTTACCGTTCGTAAGATTTCTCACGGTGTTGGTGTTGAGCGTACTTTCCAAACACACAGCCCGTTAGTTGACAGCATTGCCGTTAAGCGTCGTGGTGATGTTCGTCAAGCGAAACTATACTACTTGCGTAACTTGACTGGTAAAGCGGCTCGTATTAAAGAAAAGCTTAACTAAGATAGATTAATCGCTTAAAAAGCCGGCAATAGCCGGCTTTTTTCGTTTTTACGGTCGATTTTCTACGTTGTGGTTTTATCTATATTAGGTAATTCGATTAAATTTAAAGAAATGTTGTTATTGTGTGGAACCACATTGAGGTCGAGTGTTCCAAATCCCCGAATGTTGGTTAGATATTAACAACGCTTTTCGAGTCTAATAGTGCAAAACTCATTGAATCGCGAATATTCGACGCGGTTAGAAATATCAAAGGTTATCAAAATGGGTAAAAATCAAGCTGGTTTCAAATTGTTTTCAAATGGTCGCGCTGCGTTTCGCTCTTCAATGAAAGCGGCAATTGCGGTAGTTGCGGCTGTCACCATGGGTTTTGCGTTTGCTCAGGAGAAAAGTGATAGCGTTTCAAAAGAAGTAGAAACAGCAATTATCACAGGTATCGGCAAAGCACGTCCTCAGTTGGTTGTAGAATCTGTCTCCAAGAGTCCTGTTGATGGTTTGTACCGGGCTCACATCGAAAATGGCCCGACGTTATTCGTCAGTGGCGATGGCCAGTACGTTTTAGCTACTGATATGTATCAAGTTGTCGCTGGTGGTTTTGTTAACCTTCAAGAAGTTGAGCGCCAAGAAATGCGCGCTGTACTGGCAAAAGACCTTGAAGAGAATCACGAAGACTTGATTGTTTACTCACCAAAAGGTGAAGTAAAAGGCGTCGTTAACGTATTTACCGACGTTGATTGCGGCTTCTGCCAGCGTTTACACCGTGAAGTTGCTGAGCTCAACGAATTAGGTATTGAGCTTCGTTACTTGGCTTACCCACGCAGCGGTCTTCAAGGTGATTCGTACAACAAGATTGCCTCAGCGTGGTGTGCAAAAGATCAACAGCAAGCCATGGATAAGCTTAAGTCTCGTGAAACTATCGAAACTAATGTTTGTAACGACAACCCAGTAGCGAAACATTTCGCACTTGGTAATGAAATCGGTGTTCGCGGTACTCCAGCGTTATTGCTAGCTGACGGCACTTTGCTACCAGGTTATTTACCTGCGAAAGAATTGGCCGAGCGCATTGGTGTTGCTGTTAACTAATTCAGCTTCTATCATGTCGTCAAAACCCCGCTTATGCGGGGTTTTTTGTTTTAAGTGTTCGGTAAAAACCACAGGGTCTGAGTAGGAAGGATTAGTGAATGTTAAACGGTGAATTCCCAAAAAATGTGTTGGTGATTGGCTGGGTGTGGCCTGAGCCAAAAGCGTCTGCGGCCGGGGATCACATGTTGTCTATCTTGCAGTTGTTGAAGGCGCAAGGTTGCCAGATCACGTTCGCCAGTCCCGCTCAGAAGACCGATTTATCCGCGCCACTGGAATCCATCGGCGTTCATTGTCAGGCAATCGAAGTTAATGATGCGTCTTTCGACGCGTTTTTACAGCAACTCAATCCCGATTTAGTGGTGTTTGATCGCTACATGATGGAAGAGCAATTTGGTTGGCGGGTAGAGAAGGTGTGCCCTGACGCAATTCGGGTATTGGATACCGAAGATTTACACAGTTTGCGCGAATATCGTCAACAACAAGCCAAGGCGGGCTCCAATAACGACAACACAGCCTTATCTGAGAATGCGCAGCTTCATTCTGACAAAGGCATACGAGAAGTGGCGTCTATTTATCGCTGTGACCTGTCTTTGATTATCTCCAAGGCGGAGTTTGAATTGCTCCAGAACACCTATCAGTTGCCGCAGAGTATTCTTCATCACTTACCGTTTTGTTTACCCCAGGCTCATAAGTCTAAGGTCGCGAGTCAAGAAACCCCAGAGTTTGAACAGCGCAAAGATTTCATCACCATTGGTAACTTTCGTCATCCGCCAAACTGGGATTCCGTTCTCTGGTTGAAAAAGCTGTGGCCCGAGATTCGACGACAGCTCCCCGGTGTTAATTTGCATATTTATGGCGCTTATCTACCGAAAAAAGCCTCGGAGCTTCACAACCAAAAACAAGGGTTTTTGGTTCACGGCTGGGTCGATGATGCCTACGAGGTCATGCAGCAAGCCAGAGTGTGTTTATCGCCGCTGCACTTCGGTGCTGGACTGAAAGGGAAGTTATTACTTGCTATGTCGGCGGGCACGCCCAGTGTCACTACCGCCGTTGGCGCAGAATCCATGACGGATGATCAGTGGCCCGGTCTGTTGGCTGAGTCGGATAATGAGATTGCGCAGTCAGCCGTGGAGCTGTACACCAATAAATCCGCTTGGCAGAGTCGTCACGAATTGTCATTAATGATCGCTCAAGAACGCTATGGATCGGATCAATGGGGACAAAATCTGGTTGATGCTATTGCTCAAATAAGCGCCGATGTTGATCGGCATCGCTCGGGTAATTTCGTGGGTCAGATTCTGAGGCATCAGCATCACCGTGCAACTCAGTTTATGTCTCAGTGGATTGAAGCGAAAAACAAACTTTCAAAACTTCAGGACGAGTAACCTGATTTCAATAAAATTGTGCCAAATTCCTCTGCTCATTTGACAGTAAGTGTTTGCCTCAGTAATGTTGCCTACCCTTTTAAAAGGCGGTCAATTGCTATTCAACTGGGGTGACTCGCCACGTAATTCAGAGGAAGAGATTTTGAAATCGGTAAAAATTGGCATCTGCGGTCTTGGCACCGTTGGCAGTGGTACAGTTAACGTTCTATCGCGCAACGCAAGTGAAATTAACTCTCGTGCTGGGTGCAATATTATTATCGAGCAAATTGGTGCCCGAAGAGACAATCCTAACTGCGACACCAGTCAAATCTCTATCACCCGCGATATTTTCGATGTGGTTGTGAACCCTGATATTGACATCGTTGTTGAGCTTATTGGCGGAACAACGGTAGCCAAAGAATTAGTTCTAAAAGCCATTGCGAACGGCAAACACGTAGTGACTGCCAACAAGGCATTGATTGCCGAGCACGGCAATGAAATCTTTAAGGCTGCAAAAGAGAAGGGCGTTACTGTCGCCTTTGAAGCCGGTATTGCCGGTGGTATTCCAATCATCAAATCTATTAAAGAAGGTTTGGCGGCGAACAAAATTGAATGGTTGGCTGGCATCATTAACGGCACTGGTAACTTCATTCTTACCGAAATGCGCGACAAGGGTCGTGCCTTTGAAGATGTGTTAAAAGAAGCGCAAGAGCTTGGCTACGCCGAAGCAGATCCAACATTTGATGTTGAGGGAATCGATGCTGCTCACAAGCTGGTTATTCTCGCGTCAATCGCCTTTGGTATTCCTTTGCAATTCGACAAAGTGTTCACCGAAGGCATCACCAAAATTACCGAAGAAGACGTCGCCTACGCTCAAGAATTAGGCTATCGCATCAAGCATTTGGGCATTGCTCGACGTGTGGGTAACAGCGCTGAATTGCGTGTTCACCCAACCATGATTCCTAAAGAGCGATTACTTGCTAACGTCGATGGCGTTATGAATGCTGTATTAGTGCAAGGTGATGCAGTGGGGCCAACCCTGTATTACGGCGCTGGTGCTGGTGATGAGCCAACCGCTTCTGCTGTTATTGCTGACGTCGTTGATCTTGCTCGCACACTCACTGCCGATCCAGAGCACCGCGTGCCGCATTTAGGCTTCCAGCCAGATCTTCTCAACGACTTAGAAATTTTGCCTATCACTGAAACGGAAACTTCTTACTACATCCGTTTAAGTGCTGTGGATAAGCCAGGTGTGCTTTCTACGATTACCCAAATCTTGAGTGATGCTGGGGTCAGTATCGAAGCGTTGATTCAAAAAGAACAACCTGAATCCGCCGAGACTGCGCCAGTGATTCTTCTAACAAACCGCACCATTGAAAAAGACTTAATGAAAGCGGTAGAAAAAATTCAGAGCTTGCCGTCTGTGGTTGGTGATGTCCGCCACATTCGCGTTGAATCTCTAAAATAAACCGTTCAGGAATACAGCAGTGAAATACATAAGTACACGTGGACAAGCGCCTGCCTTAAATTTTGAGGATGTCGTATTAACCGGTCTTGCTTCTGATGGCGGCCTGTATGTGCCTGAGTCGTTGCCAAAATTCAGTGCCGAAGAAATCCAGTCTTGGGCTGGTCTTTCTTACCAAGAACTGGCGTTTAAAGTGATGAAGCCATTTGTGGCCGATTGCATGGCTGAGGAAGACCTTAAGTCTTTGATCGATAAGTCATACGCAACGTTCCGCCACAAAGCCATTGCGCCGATGGTGCAAACCGGTCACAACGAGTGGGTGTTGGAATTGTTCCAAGGGCCAACTTTGGCGTTTAAAGATTTTGCGTTGCAGTTTTTGGGTAATCTACTGGATTACATCTTGAAAAAGCGCGATCAAAAGGTTGTTATCATTGGTGCAACCTCGGGCGATACAGGCTCAGCCGCAATTGAAGGTTGTCGTCACAGCGATAACGTGGATATTTTCATCATGCACCCGCATGAGCGAGTGAGTGATGTTCAGCGCCGTCAAATGACGACCGTTATCGCCAAGAACGTTCACAATATTGCCTTGCAAGGCAACTTCGACGATTGTCAAAACATGCTCAAAGCAAGCTTTGCCGATCAGTCCTTTTTACCGAGTGACCGACGCTTGGTGGCTGTGAATTCAATCAACTTTGCCCGAATCATGGCGCAAATTGTTTACTATTTTTATTCGGCCATCGCGCTAGGGGCTCCTAATCGTGAAGTGTCTTACTCGGTTCCAACGGGTAACTTCGGTGATATTTTTGCGGGCTACCTCGCTAAGCAAATGGGTTTGCCGATCAAACAGTTGATTGTCGCGACCAACCAAAACGATATTTTGCACCGTTGTATCAGCGCCAACGATCACACCAAAAAGACCTTGGTGCATTCGCTGTCGCCGTCTATGGACATTATGGTTTCCAGTAACTTTGAGCGCTTGCTGTTTGATTTGTACGACCGTGACGGTTCTGCAATTTCGCAGTTAATGGACGGCTTTAAGTCTGGCGGTATGGCATTGACCGACACCGTGATGGAGCGTTTGCAAAGCCAGTTTAGCAGTTACCGTTTGGACGACGACGAAACCGTTAAGGTAATCGCCGAAGTGTTTGAAGAAACCGAATACTTGTTAGATCCGCACACGGCTATTGGCCTAAAGGCAGGCCGTGAAGTTCGGGCAGATCAAGAAACTCCGGTAGTAAACCTAGCAACTGCGCATCCGGCTAAATTCCCTGATGCGGTCAAAAAAGCGGTTGATATCGCTGAACCACCATTACCGCATCACATGAGCGATTTGTTTGAACGCGAAGAAAAATACACCGTTTTAGAAAACGATATTGAAAAAGTGCACTCTTACATTTCTGATGCTCTGTAATTACTGATACGATCCCGGCCGCGAATCATTTTCGCGGCCTTTTTTCTCCTTTAATTTCCCATCTTTTCTGTTTGCTCCTTTCTTCTGTCTTTTGCCCAACTTCCTCTTATTTAAGAAACCAACATCTCAGTTACCGCTTTCATTCCCGTTAATTCCTTTTATATTCATGGGATTGTTTTGTATGCTAAGGCTAGCTTCGCTGGGTTTAGTGACAATAAAAGCGTTAACAACAAAAGAGTGGCTTTTGAACGTTCGGAGATGATTATGCACAATGGTGATGGCGGTGAAGTGGGCAATCGCTCCCGGCGTATCCTAGATATTCTCGCCCCCTTGATTCTTCGTTTTCCTGAATTTCCCACTGCTAATGCGCTGTACAATAGAAATTTCGTTTCAATTGTTGATCAATCGATTGAGAAATCGCTGTTGCATCCTGATATTACCCACACCTTAGATGTTGGAGAATCATTATCGGTAACGGCTCACTATGTTGAAAATTCAGATTCCGCCTACGATGAAAGAAAACTCTCCGACTTATATTGTTTTTACGACGATTGCTTTGCCAAGCTGAAACCGTTTTTATCTCATCTCGATAATATTCAAAACGATTTGTTAGTGCTGAAAAATAAATCGCCAAATTTTTCAGCGTTAGCTAAAAAGCTCATTCGTTGTTCGCCGTTAATCTACGATCAATTGGGCCAAGCAATTAATCCTCAATTATTCAACAGTAACTACGCGCGCACTGTGTCTCCCGTTGAATTACAGGCTTTGTATACCGATCATTTTAATGTGCACTTACAGCCATTAATTCATCGTTGTAAGGCAATTTCGGGAATGGGGGAGATCGAGAAAATCTCCAACAATACGCAAAATCAATTCATTCCAAAGACCATCATTCCGGCCACACGCCTGCATTCGGTGAGTCGTAAAAATTTAAAAAGCCGTTTTTTGCGATTGGAAGATGTTCCGCCGGTTTACACACCGTTACGCGGCGCAGTTGCTAAAGATTGCAGTATGGTAACGGTGCCGTTTTACGGTTTATTAAAATCAACTCGTTTGTTTTGGGTGTTCAACGATGTAGAGACTGACCAGTCGCCCATTGGTTATGTTTTTCTGATAGAAATTCGTGTTAAGGGAAAAACCGTTCCTTATATTGTCACGATCAATGGGCCAATGGTTTCAACAACGCAGTGTCACGCGATATTTAAATTAATTGCAAACCTCTACGAAACAGAAACCGTTTTTGTAGCCAATTGGAAGAGTACTCAGTATTTGGTGAATTACGCGCCCATTCGCGAGTCTTTATCGTTGAGTAAAACCAGCAAAATTGATATTGATTTACCGTCCGGTTGGGTGTCGATGAACGACGAACGTTCATCGATGAATTGTTATTCGGATTCGGCGGTTTCTTCTGGTGTTGCGATTCATATAGATGATATTCCCGGAAAGCTGGTTTCTGTAACTGCCTCAGACAGCAAACGGGAATATCCACCGCTTTCCCATTATAAAAATCTCCCTATTATTGCTCGAACCATCTTGGTGTATTTTTTCAAAGACGCAGATATTTATAGTCAGGTTGGCGATGAACCTGGTGATTATTTAAGTCTTGAAAAAATCCAACAGCAATTAAATGTATCTGATGATCAACTTAATAATATTCAATTATTTTTCGATTTATACCGACATCACCAGTTTTCTGTTGAGTCCTTTCTTACATTAAATCGAAGTTTGAATTATTCGCTGTCAGATTTAAACACGTTAGATCCGGTGATTCGCGCGTCGATATTGTCGCCTTTGTACAGAGAGCATTCCGAGTTATTTTCTGAGCAAGACTGGAAAGTCACCAGCCAGGCAACGTTTCGACAACTCGAAGGTCGATTGCAAGATACTACCTTAGCGCCTGGAAGCCGAGAAGTCATTCGCGATCATATGGCATCTATTCCCGATACCTTGGTCGAAAACTATTGGCAATCTATCAGCCGGTTTTTATTTGTAGAAAATACCGAGACGCCAGATTATTACGCGTTGCAGCGATTGATTAGAAATTTAAATTCTGTGGATGTAGTGAATCATATGCTGGAGTTTTTAGATGAAAACTCCAAGTTCACAGATTTGATACAAGCGTACAACAAGCGCTGGTTTGAATTTTTTACACGTGCGGCCGGTGACGGAATCAACGCAGAAATCTATCGCTCCGTGGTAAATAAAGCTTATTACAAAAAGTCGTTAGATAAAAATGCAAACTTAGCCATATACGAAATGGCTAAGTTGTATGTTTATGGTTGTGAATTGGATTTTACCGATGCCAGAGCTTGGTTTGAAGAAATATGCGCAGCGCAGTCTTTTCGTGATCGCTCAAAGCAAGAGTTCAGCGAGCGTATTGTGTACGAGCAAAAACAATTGCTGTAAAACAGCTGGGCATTTGGGTTACAAATCCAGAGTTTTCCATTGATCGCCTTTGCGAAATTCCATGCTGTTAACCTTGCCAAAACCTTCAATATTTACGAGGTTAACCTGTCTGGGCCAGGTTTCATGAAGAGCGGTTTGACGAATTTGTATTTGGGTAATGTTTTCGGGTTTTACAACTTCTTGGTAAACCCAAAAGAATTTTTCGTCTGATTCAAATCCAATTACGTCTAATGCAGGTACTCGATCGTTTAATTTGATATTGAAGTGATCAACAACGTAGTTAGCAAAGTTTTTTTGCGTTTCAGGTTGGTTGTTAAAGTCTGCGTCGCTGGAAAAAAGGTGTTTTACCACATGCTCTGCGTCGTGAACCAAAAACCGATGCACGATTTCTAGGTTTCCATTTCTAGCGTTAAGGCTGACTGTGGTGGTTGCGTATTTTTGCTGATGCGCCATCGCCGCACTGCTAAGCCAGAACGCAGTGATAATCCACAATAACGATTTTAGAGAAAACGTGTGTTGATGCATAAATTTGTTTCTTTTTTACTTGAAGCCAGAGTTACTTAAGAGAGTTACTTAATAGAGTGACTTAAAAAAACGCCGCAATAAGCGGCGTTTTTAGGGTTTTGCACAATACTATTTTTTGTACTCTTTAACTTTGGGTTTTTCAACCTTAGTTTTGATGTCGTGCATAATGTCACGAGCAACCGGACGTTCGTCTTTCTTACTTTTGAACGATTCGATTCGTGACGGAATGATTTGTCTTGGATAATGGTTGTTTTCTACGTCGACATCAGCGGTTTCCCAACCCGGATCGACTTCCACACTTTTTAGCTCTTTATCGGTAACCAATAATTTTTGTACCGCTTTAGGAGAGCGACGCCAAATTTCCGCTGGAATCATTTCGTCTTCTTGAGTGCCATCGGTGTAGGTGTAGCGTAATAAGATCGGCATAACCAGGCCGCCTAGGTTGGAGAACTCCATAACGTAGTAGTTTTTGTCTTCCTTAACGGCACGCTCTAATGCTTCTCGCTCCCAAGGTTTTAAGTCGGCCAACATTTGCTGGTATTTATTGCGTTCTTTGTTGGTAACGATGAAGCGATCATTTTCGTCGTAGAAGTCACGAATGTCTGGGTTTTTATCAATCCAAAGCTCGCGTCCTTCGGCTTTGTTGGTCTCAACAAAACGTGAAGGTGGCTTGTCCAGTTCTTCTTTGCGGCGGCGATCAAAATCGATGTCTGGGTTTTGAGTATCTAAACGCAGTTTGTAGACTTTATCGATGGAAATGTCGACGTGATCGGTGGTGTAGAACCAGCCGTACCAGAACCAATCAAGATCGACACCTGAAGCTTCTTCCATGGTTCTAAAGAAGTCGGCAGGAGTGGGGCGCTTATACACCCAACGCTGAGCGTATTCTTTAAAGGCGAAGTCGAATAATTCTCGGCCTAAAATCACTTCGCGCAGAATATTCAGAGCCACAGCAGGTTTGGTGTACGCGTTCGGTCCGAGTTTTAACACGCTGTCGGATTGCGTCATGATCGGTACTTGGACATTCGATTTCATGTAATCGACGATATCGCGAGGCTCAACTTGCCAAGGAATATTGGGATCCCATTCACGACCTGCAACACCATCGAGGAAACTGTTGATGCCTTCGTCCATCCAGGTCCATTGGCGCTCGTCAGAGTTCACCAACATAGGGAAATAAATATGACCAATTTCGTGAATCACTACGCCAATTAAAAAGCGTTTTTCTTTGAGTGTGTAGGTTCGGGTTTTGTCTTTATGCCATTTAGTGCGCGGCCCGTTAAAGGTAATCATGGGATATTCCATGCCGCCAACAGGACCGTTAACGCTCTGTGCCACCGGGTAGGGATAATCGAATGAAAAACGTGAGTACACTTCTAGTGTGTGAACAACGGCTTCGGTGGAGTATTTTTTCCAGAGATCACCGCCTTCTTTCGGGTAAAACGACATGGCCATAACTAACGGCATTTCGTCGCCGCCTTGCTGATGACCTTTCGCATCCCACATAAATTTGCGCGATGAAGACCAGGCAAAATCTCGCACGTTTTCTGCTTTAAAGCGCCAAGTTTTGGTTTTTGACGTTCCCGCTTTTTCGTTCTCAAGTGCTTCTTCAGCGGTCACGATAAATACTGGGCGTTTTGCGGTTTTCGCTTTTTCGAGGCGCTCTTTTTGTACTTTGGTTAAAACGTCGTCTGGGTTTTCCAAGGTACCGGTCGAGGAAACAATGTGATCGGCAGGAACGGTAATAGACACATCGTAGTCACCGAATTCTAAGGTAAATTCCCCGCGTCCCAAGAATTCTTTGTTGTGCCAAGCTTCGTAATCTGAGTAAGCCGCAACGCGTGGGTACCACTGCGCAAGTAGAAATATGTCGTTGCCGCCTTTGCGTTTGTCGTCCGGGAAGTGCTCATAACCAGCACGTGCTCTGACGGCGTCTTCTTCTAAGATATCGAAGGCAAAGTCGATATTAAAGGTAGTCGATTCACCACCGGCCAGCGGTTTAGCTAAATCCAAACGCAATTGGGCGCCATTAATAACGTAATTAAGTTCTTCACCTGAGGCGTCGGTGACAACAATCTTTTTATAGCCGGGGTTATTGTCGGCGTAAAATTGCTGGCGACGTAATTCGCCAAGGCTGATACCGGCAGGCTTGCTGTCTGATGCGGAACGAGTGCTGGGTCCACGTCGACCAATACCGCCGAAGGTTACGGTTTTTTCGGCGATGGAATCGGGCTTAAAGCGGTTTTGTTCAAGTTGAATCCACAAGTACTTTAATTTGTACGGAGAATTGTTGTGGTAGGTGATGACCTGTTTAGCCGACAGTGAGCGTTTGTCTTCGTCCAGGACTACATCTATTTTGTAGTCGACTTTTTGCTGCCAATACTGGACTCCGGGTTCACCTGCGGCATTGCGATAGACATTCGGGGTTGGCAGAATTTCGTCCAGTTGTCGAAATTTGTCTTCGAAGTCTCCTTTCGTTTGTTGGACAACATTCGCTGAAACTATTTGGCTAAAACTTGAGCTAATAGTTAATGTTAATAACAATACTCGTAGTGAAAAATTCAATCGGAGATCCTCTTGTTTGTAGCTCGTCTTGGTAGTTTTATCAGCGCAAGACGAATTTAAGCTTATAAACTTCACCTATAATCGCGAAGAATATAGCGATATAACATAACTTAACTGTTTTGAAGAGATGTCAGATTAGTCAATATACGCAATAGCGATTGTGCATTTGGTCAGGAAATTAATGATCTATCAAAGAGTTACTACCGCTATCATCTACTCTAGTGAGTGTGATGAGTTACTTAATCTCAGTGAATTCGTTAAAGTATCGACATTTTTTTGATCGCAAGTCAGCGTCCCAGGCATCGAGTGAATGAATCAGAAACAACCGCAAATAAAACGCCGCGAATTTTCCCAATCGTCAGCCATTCAGTTGGATGGTTTTTCACCGTTATTAATGCGAGTTTTTGCACACCGGGGTATTACTGATCAAAGCCAATTGGATTACCGTTTAAGTAATTTGTGTTCTCCCGCCACTATGTTGGGGGCTAAAAAAGCGGGTGAAATTCTGGCCAGCTCAATTGAAAAAGGTGAGCGGATATTAATTGTTGGTGATTTCGACGCCGATGGCGCCACCAGCAGTGCGTTAGCAACCCACGCGTTACATGCGATGGGTGCTCAATCGATCGAATATTTAGTTCCTAACCGGTTCGATTACGGTTATGGCTTAACGCCAGAAATTGTCGATGTTGCCGCCGAGAAAAACCCCGACGTTATTGTTACGGTAGACAATGGAATTTCTTCGGTAGAGGGCGTGGAGCGCGCTAATTCCTTAGGTATACGTGTGGTTGTTACCGATCACCATTTGCCGGGTAATACCTTGCCCAATGCTCAGGCGATCGTTAACCCTAACCAACCCGGTTGCAATTTTCCCGGCAAAAGCTTGGCGGGTGTTGGCGTCATTTTTTACGTGCTTTCGCAAGTTCGATCTTTATTGGATCAAAACGGTTGGTTTGAGCGACAACGAATTGAAAAGCCAAATATGGCAAATTATTTAGACCTGGTTGCTCTTGGCACCGTTGCCGATGTCGTTACCTTGGATGATCAAAATCGGCTGCTTGTTCATCAAGGCTTACAGCGAATGCGTGCTGGTCGTGTTCGACCCGGAATTCGAGCATTATTTGATGTATCAAAACGTTCCATTGAATCGGCGATTGCCTCGGATATTGGTTTTGGTGTTGCTCCTCGAATTAACGCAGCCGGGCGTTTGGACGATATGAGTCTTGGCATTCGGTGTTTACTTGCCGAAAATTACGATCAGGCCAGAGAGTTGGCGTCTGAACTGAATGATCTTAACCAAGACAGACGCGCGATCGAATCTTCGATGCAACAAGAAGCTTTAAAATCCTTAGCAGAATTAAAAAATTTGCACGAAGATGAACAACCCTGGGGCATGTGTTTATTCAACGAACAATGGCACCAGGGGGTTATTGGTATTTTAGCGTCTCGAATTAAAGATCAGTTTCACCGCCCGGTAATCGCCTTTGCTCAATCAGACAACAGCGATGAAATCAAAGGCTCGGCGCGGTCCATTGCAGGCATTCACATTCGCGATGCCCTAGACGCGGTAGCTACGAGTAATCCCGGGTTAATTGAAAAATTCGGTGGCCACGCAATGGCTGCGGGTTTAACCATACAAAAACATCTATTTTCCGAATTTTGCGCGGCATTTGATTCAGAAATTCGACGAGTGGCCCAGCAAGAAAATTTTACGGCACAAATTTTTTCTGATGGAGAATTAACACCCGAAGAATTTAATTTGGAAAATGCACACCAATTGCGTAATGCTGGTCCTTGGGGGCAAAATTTTCCTGAACCCACATTTGATGGTGAATTTTTATTGTTGACCCAGCGCTTGGTTGGTGAAAAACATCTTAAAATGACAGTGGCTCCTGCATCGAATGCGCAAACGGTTATTGATGCAATTGCTTTTAACGTTAATTTACAGTGTTGGCCTGATCCTAACGTACGGCGTATTCGTGCGGCTTATCAATTGGACGTGAACGAATTTCGGGGAAAAGAGTCAGTTCAACTGCGTATTGAATTTTTGCAAGCTCTTGAATGAGTAATAAAAAAGTAAAAGGGAAAATCAATGTCTGAGTTAAATAAAACATCGAATTCGGGAGTTTGGGTTTATTTACTGTTAGGGCTGTTATTGCTCTCGGGCATTTCTTATTGGATTTATTCCACCATTTTTACTGAAGAAAAAAGTGAAACTGTTGTTTCTCTTGACGTCGAAGTTCCTCAAGCGGCACAACCAATTCAATCAGACCCCAAACCTGTGGTTGCCGAAGTTGTGGAACCAACCGAGCCCGACATTCCAGAAAAACAAACACCAGAAGTTACTGAATCGCAAGAAGAGGTCGCCGAACTGCCCGATTTAGACGGTAGCGATACCGTTGTTCGTGAGCAATTAACTCGGGTTAATGAATCGACGGATTTTTTGTTATGGCTGCAATCGCCACAATTAATCCAACGTTGGATTACAGTTATTGATGGATTGTCTAAAGGCAATTTAATTCGTGGCATTGTTTCTGTTGAAACGCCGAAAGAGAAGTTTCCTGTAATAAAAAATGGTAAGCGATATTTTTTAGATACAAAAGGTTACGAGCGATTTAATCACTACGTCCAGTTAATTGAGTCAGTACCTGCCGAAGAGCTTGCGAATGTTTTTCATTTCTTTCGCCCATTGTTAGAAGAGGCTTACGGGTTGTTGGGCAATAAACCGGAAAACTTGGACAATACGGTCATCAAAGCTTTAGATAATATTTTAAAAGCACCGATTTTTCCCGGTGATATTGAGCTTGTTGCAAAAACGGTGAGTTATCAATTTGCAGATGAAGAAATAGAGTCACTGTCACAACTCGATAAATTGATGATACGAATGGGGCCAGAAAACACCGCAGCACTTCAAAAATACGCCCGTAAAGTTAAGACTCAATTATTATCGTTGTAGTAATTTTACCCTGAGCAAAAAACGAGCCTTTAATTAAAGGTTGTTGCAGTTTCGTACAAGTTTTGATTCTGTTAACACTCGATTCCTCTTTGTAGTGTTAACAATCAGTGTGGAAATCGACGGAATATCGTACGTTTTTTTCGCTTTGAAAGTTGGTTCATTTTTGAGGTTTAACGATCCGTTAAATCTCTTGTGAATGTAATGTTAATTCATAGGATATACAAAGGAATTCAATGTTTATATGAGGTATATACGTTATTTTTTGTAATAAAAAATTCATACTGCATTTAAAAAATTTTCATAAAACTTAGTTTTTATGCAAAAATGTTTTTAATTACCTGATTTCTATAGATAAAATATTTGTACTAATCCTTCCAGTTCTTGAGTTTGTTATCTTTTTGACAAAATTCTGTAACAATCAATTCTTCACAAACATTTAGCGAGTCGCTAGTATTCTCCCGTGCTTACAAACTACTGTTCATACTTTAACTTGAAATAAGGTAAAAGGGGGCGGCATGCAAAAAATATGTCCAGATCCACTTATTTGGAATAAGATTTACGTAAAGTTAAAAAGGAATTGGGTTGAAAATGGTCAGGAAGGAACGCATCCTCCGAAACCATTAGTTGTTGATCTCTGGGCTAACAGCACCGATTCTGAGAAAGCTGAACGTTGGCAACAAACACTTGCTTGGGCATTGGAACATCAATGTTACGCTTTGGTCACCAAAGTCGAAGATGAGCAGATGTATTCGATTGCAAGTTAAATGATTCGCTGGCGACAGTGCATGGAGTTGTCAGTGACATGGACGTTGAATGGGTTAGTTGTATCATTTATTGTTGAATTAACTCATCCCATATGATTTCTAGTATTTTGTCTTAATTTATTTCTATTTTTTCTTTTCTTTTCTTTTCTTTTTTCCATTTTTCTTTTGCAGTTCCTTTTAACTTTTTATTGTTGAATTTTGTCTCTTATTTTTCTTTGTTGTAGCCTTCTTTATTGTAGCAGTTGGTAATTTAGTTTAGGTCTACAACTTTATTCTGAAAGATTGGGAATTAATATTTCTTTTAGGCTTGGCCATATATTTTCTAGCAACAGCGGCTGCGCGTCTTCTGTGGGGTGGATGCCATCATCTTGCATAAGTTCAGGCTCAAGTGCGATACCTTCTAATATAAATGGAATAAATGGCACGTCATTTTTTTCTGCGACACGCACAAACACTTTTTTAAATTCGTCGGTGTAACGCTGCCCGTAATTGGGTGGAATTTCGATACCGGCTAAGATAACTTCTGAGCCCGCATTTTTCCCCAATGCAATGATCGAATTTAAATTCGATTCCATCACTTTTAATGGATGTCCCCTAAGGCCGTCATTGCCGCCCAGTTCTACAACAATAATATCTGGAGTGTGTGCCTCGATGAGTTTTGGCAGTCTGGCAAGGCCGTCGCTGGAGGTATTACCACTGACACTGGCGTTGATGACATTGACTTCGTTGTCGTCAGAAACCGACAATAATTTCTGTTCGAGCAATGCTACCCAGCCTGCATGCGGATTTATTCCGTACCCCGCACTGATACTGTCTCCTAGGATCAACACGCTTTTGGCGTAACTGATTGTTGAAAAAAATACGGCGATGAGTGTCAGAGTCAGTGAGAAGACTCGGCGTGATGTGTCGTGCTTTGCATTGATGTTGTGGTGCATAAAATTCATGATAATTATTGTTTGGCCGTTTATAAATACGATGATCACGCGATGTTAAACATGGATTCATGCGGCTTGTTAAAGTTCACAATTGCTTCAAGGTTCAGTTCTAATACTAAGTTAAACTCTAGGGCCTGAGCAGGCAATAATTGATGTCTTTTACTAGTTTTCAATGGCTCTCAACAACTCTTGATGGCTCTTATATGCCTTTTTACAAAGTGTATACCAATTCAAACCTAGCAAGAGAATTGTGCGTCAAAGAGCTGAAAATACGTTTGTTCATCAAACTGGGTAAGCACTTCTATTCGTACACAATTGAACATGGTGCTGGTTATCGATAGTACTTGTGATCGACAGTACTGGTGATCGATAAGTCTATTGAAACGGCTCATCTAAATTCACCTCAGTGGAGGGTGATTTGCTTAATGCAACAGCGTCACGGCAGTTAGTCTTAAGCAACGGTGATTTTATCGATTGACAGTGGTCAGTTGAACGGCCATTTAAGTATTATTCGTTGATATCAAAACATTAAACATTCGCCAGATTATGGAAAGCTGTTCTGGCCTAGGGAGAACCCATTGCACATTATTGAAGCACGAAATATCAATAAAACTGTCCGCTCCGTCGATGGCGATCTAACGATTATTGAGAGTTTGGATTTAAATGTCGAAGAAGGAACAAGCATTGCCATCGTGGGTGCCTCGGGTTCAGGGAAATCGACCTTACTGGCCTTATTGGCGGGTCTTGATGTGCCAAGCTCGGGCCAGATAAAACTCGCCGGAGACGACATCACGAGCATGGACGAAGAAGGGCGGGCGCAGGTCAGAGCAAAAAGTGTTGGCTTTGTGTTTCAGTCGTTTCAACTTCTCCCTGGCTTATCCGCGCTTGAAAACGTTATGTTGCCGCTGGAATTACACGGTGTCGCCGATGCGGGCGGCCGGGCGAAAACCTACCTAGAACGCGTTGGCTTGAGCCATCGTATCAACCACTATCCCAAGCAGCTATCCGGCGGTGAGCAACAACGTGTTGCGATTGCCAGAGCCTTCGCCAGTGAGCCCAAGGTTCTGTTTGCCGACGAACCAACCGGCAATCTCGACAGCGCCACTGGCCTGAAAGTTATTGAATTGTTGTTTGACCTCAACGTTGAGCAGAAAACTACGCTGGTATTGGTGACGCATGAACAGCGTCTGGCGGATCGATGTCAGCGACAAATTACGCTGTCTGCAGGTGACGTGGTTTCTGACTTAAACAGCAGCAACGCCGCAATCGGATTGGAGCTTAGCGAGTGAACGAGTTAAAACTATCGCTGAAGCTGTTATGGCGTAACTGGCGCAGCGGAGAGCTGAAAGTACTCGCCAGTGCAATCGTGTTGGCTGTTACAGTCGTTACCGCCATTGCCGTGTTTGCCGATCGTATGGATCGATCGCTGCAACGACAGAGCAACGCCTACCTTGCTGCCGACCGAGTGATTTCCGGTCGTTTTCCCATTCCCGAAGATTGGCAAACGTATATTGATGAATCTGCGATTGAGCAAAGTCGAACAGCTCGATTCAGCTCTATGGTCTTTGCCGGAAACGAAATGCAATTGGCGTCCATCAAAGCCGTGGCTGAGGGTTATCCTCTGCGCGGTACATTGGAAGTCAGTGACGTACCGTTTGCACTGGGTAACGATGTCGTCGCCGCTCAGGGAATTCCGAAGTCGGGAGAAGTCTGGGTAGATTCTCGTTTACTGCCTATTTTAGGGGTGGAGTTGGGCGATACGCTGTCGGTGGGCAACAAAGATTTCCGGATCAGTCAGGTTGTGATCCATGAGCCCGATGGCGGCCAAGGATTTTCAATTGCCGGTCCTCGGGTAATGATGAACTATCAAGATATGGACGACACAGGTGTCGTTCAGCCGGGAAGTCGTATTTTTTATCGCTGGTTGCTCTCGGGTGAGGAGCCAGCGTTAGAGCAGTTGGTTGATAACATCACCCCGGTTTTGGGTGACCATTATCGAATTCGCACACTGCAAGATTCCCAGCGCAGTATCAGTTCGGCGCTGGATCGCGGCAAAAGCTTTTTGATGTTATCTGGAATGATTGGTGTGCTGTTGGCGGGTGTTGCTATTGCTATCGCGGCACAGCAGTTTGCCGAAAGAAATGTTGACGCCGTTGCCTTGTTCAAAAGTTTAGGTGCCAGCGCGGTAAAAGTGCGGCGTTTGTATTTTTCGCAACTGGTTGCCCTGGGCTTGTTATCGTCGTTTGCCGGGCTGGTTACCGGTGAAATCTTGCATCGATTTATTGCCAGCTCCTTAGCAACACTTTTTAACGTTGTATTAATTGGCGCTTCTTGGCAGGCCTATGGACTGGGTATTTTTACCGGATTAGTGAGTCTGTTGTGTTTTGCGTTGCCACCGCTGTGGCCGTTACCCAAAATTTCGCCAGTGCGTGTGTTGCGACGTGAAATTAACATTGAGCAATTAAGCGTGTGGACACGTGGTCTTATCGGTTTGGCTGCCGTTGTCTTACTGATTGGTCTCTACAGTCGCGATTTACAACTGACATTAACCGTAGTCGTTGGCTTAATCGGAATTTTGGCAATTGCCGTCAGCTTAAGTTTGGTGTTGTTAAATTCCAGTCGCCAATTGGGTTCTAAAGCCGGTAGCACTTGGCGTTTGGCAATGTCTAATTTGCGGCGTAATCGCGGCCACAGCTCAACTCAAATTGTCGTGTTTTCGTGCGCATTAATGCTGTTGATGGTGCTGTTTACGGTTCGTACCAGCTTAATTGATGAATGGCGATTGCAACTGCCAGAAAACGCACCCAATCACTTTGTGTTAAACATCAATGCCAGTGAACGCGATCCTATTACCGAAGAATTCGAAGCCAGAAATTTCGAATTTAATCCTTTGTATCCTATGGTGCTCGGAAGATTGGTTGGAAAAAACGAGTACCGCTATCAGGAAGACGATCGCCATACCTCCGATTCACTGCAACGAGAGTTGAATTTGAGTTGGGCAGACGAACTGGCGCCAGACAACGAAATTGTTGATGGCCAATGGTGGGATCAATGGCAACCGAACGATGCTGAATACGGTGTTTCCATTGAATACCAAACCGCTCAAGAATTGGGGGCGAAAGTTGGTGATGAATTACACTTTAGTCTCGGCGGCTTAGAGTTAAAAGCGACCATTGCCAGCATTCGAACCGTAGATTGGGATGCGTTAACCCCAAACTTTTATTTCTTGTTTTCACCGGGTGCCTTGGAAGGGTATTCACCCACTTATTTAACCAGTGTTTATGTACCCAACCAAGATAAGCGATTCATCAACGAGTTTTTAAGAAAGTACCCAACGTTGGTGATTTTAGAAGTTGATCGAATTATTGATCGAATCAAAGCCATCGTTGATCAGGTGAGTCGGGGTATTGAACTCGTTTTGTGGGTGGTTTTACTGGGTGGCGTTCTGGTGCTGATTGCCGCTGTGAGCGCGAGTATGGCGCGACGAATGCAAGAAGCCAGTATATTACGTGCTCTGGGTAGTGGAGGAAAATTAATTGTCGGAAGTTTGTGGATAGAGTTTTCCGTGCTTGGTTTTTTCTCAGGTTTAATGGCCGCAGCGGGCGCAGAATTAATTTTGTATTTTCTGCAGTCAGAAATATTCGGTCAAACCGCGTATTTTCATGGGTTAATGTGGTTAATTGGCCCCGTAGCCGGCAGTATTTTTATCGGTGCCTTAGGCGCATTTGCGTGTCGAAGAACCGTTACCGTCGCGCCTGCTTTGGTATTGAGAGAGCTACAGAGTTAAATTCCGGATTCAATGTCAGCTCGATTACCCCGTGAGAAATCTTATAAGTTTATCTGTGAGGTTTATTACGGGGTTTTTTATTTTAGGTGTTTAAGAATCTGAACCAAATCCGGTAACAATTGTGCGTAGGTGCCAAATTGGCCGGCAAACTTGGCGAGATCTTTTTCGTTAATGGCAACTTTACTTTCTGCCTGATTAACAATGCCGTGCAATAATTTTTTCGCTCTTAATTTGTTGACACTGTACTCGGTTAGTGGCGCGATTAATGGGGTGAGTAAGATTGTGGAGCCAACACCGCCGATGGCGCCTGCTGCGCTGACCCAAGTTGGCGTGCCCGCCCAACTCATCCAAACACTGGCAAGAAAAGATTGCTTACTTAAATAGATGGACGTTGCCGCAGCAGAACCTAGAGCAGCCGCACTGCCAAACGCGGCCTTATCGACAATACCTCTTCCTAACAAACCAATGGCGACAAACAATAAAAAATCTCTGCCGCCTTCATGCGTTTGAGACAAGCTATCAACGCCACGCATTAATTTCTGTCGGGCGATATCAACCGGCACTTGAGACAGAGTTTTTTCTAAAGATTCTAAATCCGCTCGAATAAAATTGGGGTGTTTAATGAGGTGGTCTGCAAAGGCAGTTTGCAAATCGGTAAGTTTGAGGAGTTCGTGCTCAATGATATTCGCAACTGCTTCTGATTTACCGGTGGTCGGTGTTGCAGAAGTTTCTTCTGTATTTCTTTTAACCAATTTATTCGCGCCACGCCAGAGGCTTCTGGGCAGCGTTAATAAATCTTGGGGGATATCACGGCGGTGATGCCAGTGTCGTTTAGATACCGCAGAAAAACTGGCAAATTCAGCTTCATACACAGGCTCGATACGATTGCGAGCTGACTGGAAATGTTCTTTGTACTGACATCCCCAGTGGTACAACCAAGCTTCTATCGAATTATAACTTTCAAGTGTGTAGGGAGAGACCGTCATTGTGTAGATTGTGAGTAATTAAAGGTGAGTGTTGGACAGCAAATCAACACAATACGTTTATTACCAAATCAGTCAATAGTTGGCCTCTAAGCTCAGCGCAGATGTAGGCTTACGATTTTGAGCAAGAAACCATCAGTTCTTCCAGTCGGAAAAGTGATTTCAATTCTTCTCTGTGTTCCTCACGGGCGTCATTAGATTGGGTATTAACATTAATAACGGTTTGCGCGGCGTGAGAATCGTGCTGTGTTAAGCGATCAAATTGTACCTTGGCGTTCATCTGGGTTACCTCAAATACGGATAATTCGTGCTGTTTCAATTGGCTAATGCGTTGGTATGGGTTGTCGTTTTCTGAACCGGGGCGATCAAATAATCCCGCCCATTAAACCCTTTGTGACTGCCTGCTGACGATTGACGCTGTTTGTTTTCTTCATGCAATTTTGGATGTGGAAATTTACGGTTCTTTCACTGACACCCAATATTTTGCTGACTTCCCAGGAAGTTTTGCCTTTAGAAACCCAGCGTAAACATTCAATTTCACGCGGCGTGAAATTCACCGCCATCTTAGCGCTGCAACGGCTGAGCGCATTCAGTGCATAGTGGCTTAAAATTAGCCAAAACCAGGAAACTTTTTCGATTAACTCCTGGGAGTATTGTTCTGGAAACTCCACTACTACGACAGAACGTTGATAGTTAGCGCTGCCGAGAGCAATCGCAAAACCATTGGGTGCATCTAAGTTTGGTTTGACGGCTTTCAGCATAATCGGGCAGTTGCCAGTGTTGAAGGCACGGGTTAGGTGGTGTGACTGGCTGTTAATCCAGCTAGCCATGTAGTCAGACATAATACCAACGGTTTGATCGCTCTTGAGTTCGTCGGCTTCGCTGGAATTGATTAACGCACAACTAGCGTATTGGAAATCATTCGCTATGGTTAAGAAAGTATGCTGCAAATCTTCAGCGTCAGTGATTCCTTCGAACTCACGAATATAATGTTCTAGCCTGTCCATAAACTACGCACCTATATAACTGAAACAACTTAAAAGCTTGAGTAACGATGCAAGGCGGGAAAACGAGTAACTACAGATGATTAAATATTTTTCGTTTTGTCGCGATTACACCGCTTACTGTGTTTTGTTCGTAATGCCATTTCGTAATAAAAGCTCTGATAACTGACAGTTACGATAATTAATGAGATCGATAGAATCTCTCTCGCTGGCATCTGATGACATAAGTTACGTTAGCAAGTGGTCATAGGCGATAACGATGGAATGACTTGGGTGTAATTTCTGACAGTTATCTGAGATTTTGTGATAACTCCTTTAACTTATTGTTTTTTCTAGCTATTTTCTTATAAGGTTATAGCTTGGTTATAGAAATTTACGTATAACCAAGATAACTTTCTCTTTTTTCGTATACTTAATCGCCAATTTTTATAAATGCTTATAAAGCAGTTTTAGTTTCATTGCTGTTAAGAATATTGGCCGTTACACAAGTTCTTACTTCCTTATAGCTCACGTTATTTTTTCGACTGTGTATCTTTTGATCCAACAGTGTTGAAAACGTCATTTTTGTGATGTGATTTGTTGCCGCCTAAAACCCAGTAACACGTAAGTGAGCCTAGTGGTAATAATCGAGTGGGCAGCTGATAAAATATTGAGCTGCAATAAACGGATTACTTAGAGTGCTTGGTGTGTGGCAGGGAGAGGTTTGCTTTGTTAGATAGCTGTAATACTTAAAGAAGTGATTTGATAATTGACCATAAGTGTATATTTATGGCTTGAAGAGTATTGAAAAGGAGGGTTTACGGCTAGAGGGTGTATCAGACCGCTCACTGATACGAGGAGTACGAGTGAGCATCTGACTCAGTATTTATTAGATTTGTTTATCAAGATCTATCTTGCGTGACAGGGGCCGCAACCTAAATCTGGGTTGGTAGTCGCTCCTGATGGGGTAGGGCCAAACGAGATAGAAATTTTAAATGTTTCAAAAGTGGGTGTTGAGGTTGTATTTGACGCATGTACAGTTGAACCTAATCCCAAGATAATTGCGGCCACTGTAAATAAAATAGCACTCTTTACATTGCTCATGTAAGTGTCTCCAATGTGTTTTAAAAATGTAGAGTTGGTAGTTCCCAACTACAGTTTATATTCGCAGCAGAAAAATATTCTTCAAACTTATTCTGATTATATGTTTTAAAAAATTAGTTTTGCTATAACTATTCTATGATCTATGAATGTTATCTTAGCGATGGTTAATATTTCATACCTTTAAGGGTTATGGTGATTGTTTTAACGTCAATTTTTCAATGATTTCTAAACGTTCTTCTTCCCTAATCAAAATCATTTTCTTTGCGTCAGGCGAAATGAATGTTATGGGTATAGTATTCTGTAGGGGAAAGCTCTGAATCTTGAGTATGTTTGTATCTAAATTTAGGACGTTAAAAGTTCGTTCGGCATTTTTAATTTGAACCCAAAATGCTTTGTTATCACGAATTTGAAGTCGATAGTTACCAGAAACGTCTCTGAATCTGTCAGGGAATTGTGTATCAATTACTGCAATTTTGTTTAAGTTCTGGTCTGTCTTTAAAACTGATCCATCGATTTGGACAAAGAAATAACCACCTTCGTTGCTTTCTGCTGCCATTAAAACATTTTCCATCAAAAATACTTTTTCTCCACTGAGCAGATCAAAGTACCCTACTTTTCTTATGCCTTCGATAATTTCACTGTAAAAAGCTCGTGTTTTTGAGTTAGATAGTTCAAAGGTAATTATTGGAAAGCCGGTTTTGATGATTATTTTTCGTGATTTGTCTTTCGTATTATATATAAAAGCTGTATCGGCAGTTTTAATTAACAAATCTTCAAACCGATCATCTAAGTTGCCAATTACTAACAGAAAAACTTCCGAGTTGAACAGAGTTTGTTCTTTCCTGGTTTTAGGATCGTAATTTATTAGTGTGTAGTCATCTTCATTGAATCTTGTCGCGTAAAAAGACCCGTTAGGACCATAGGTAGGCCGCCTAAGCGAATTTATATTAAATTGGTCGAGAACCTCCATTGTTTCTGTATCAAATTCGATAACGTAGCGTTTGAGAGGCTCGTTTCGAATAAGTAGTACTTCTGTCGGAGATATTACCTCCAAATTCCAGTAACGATTGTAAGAATTTGGCAGTATCTGTTCGTATTTTAATGTAATTGAATCTAATTTATAGATAGCTTTTGAGGTTAATACGACTATGTGTCTGTTATCTAACCACTCAAACTTTCTTAGAAATTGAGGACCTAGGTTTTTTGAAAAATCTATATTTTGTTCTGTGTTTGTATCCAGGTGTTTTACTATAAACTGGAGTTCAGGATTATCTCTTTGATGTTGAATGGAGTAAGCTAAGGCTTCTCCATTAGGTGAATAGCGAAACTGCTCTATACTTTTTCCAGAATTGTCAACAATGCTAAATTCTTCTAAGGAAGAAGATAAAGTATTCAATTTTCTTATTTTTTCGTGCCCATTTTCTAAATCGTAATTTCTGAAAAATATTGAGGACTTTGAATCTTGCCTAGAAAGGCCAGCGATAAAGCTTTCAGATTTATAAAGAGTTGTAACAATTTCTTTATTATCTTTATTTACCGCCCTTCTTTTAAGGGCAAACGAGTCTTCCTCAATTGAGGTATAAACAATTTCCTGAGATCCCGGTAAAAACTGAATTTCTTCTAAATTTTCTTCTCTATCGGTTAATTGTTCTATCGATCCAGACACCAAGTCTTTAATAAACAACTGGTAACCCATATTTTCAGACATTCTTGCGGTAAAGGCGAGTTTGGTTCCATCGTCTGAAATATCAAAATCGGTTTTATTGGAAGGGAAGGTTTCGATGACTTCAATGGACTTAACGAGAGAATCGTTTTCGGAGCTTTGTTGTTCTATGACCTGATCAATATCAATGGTTGCTAGTGCGGTTACTACGATGGCGAGTATTGCAATACACCATATTTGCAATGCCGTTATTTTAAAACCTGGACGGTTAATTTGCGATGTGGCATTACCTGCAAGTGATACGCCAGCCCCACGAGTTTCTAAAACTTGCTCGTCTACTGAATGCGTTGGTGTATGGATAGCACTGTCAACGGGCTTATCGCTCTCATCCGTTGTTGAGATTTCCGGGATTTGCGAAGTTGGGCTTGTCTCACCCTGTAAGTTTTTACTTTGACCTAAATTTTCTTTGTTGGCACTATTATCATCATTAATGTAGTCATTTGATGATTTTGGCGCCGAAAGGTTTTCAGCAGCGGCCTGCGTGATAGTATCGTGCTGTATACCTGTCAGCTCTGACAAGATTTCTACTGACGCGACCATTTTATAGCCGCGTTTGGGAAGAGATTTTATAAACTGTGGGTTGTATGTGTCGTCTTCTAAAATAGACCGCAGTTTACTAATCGTCCGTCTTACTGCTGTATCAGTGACGATGCGCCCTGCCCACAACTCGTCATGGAGTTCAGCCAGTGGTACATAACGGTCACGCTGCACTATTAAGTAGCAGAGTACTTCGATAAGTTTGGGTTCTACAGACAATTCTCTTCCTTCCCTGTAGAGAATGTCAGATTCCGTTTCTAGCTGAAATGGACCAAACTTGTATATAGTGTTTGTGTTCGACATAACCCCTTTCGAGTCCAAAACTATCCTTCGCTTTAATTTCCGATACTAAACTATCTGCTTAACGAAGCACAGAGTCTATTCGTCTTATATTAATCGATCTTAAATATAATTAATGATTATAGAAATCTAATAGTCCAAAACGATATTTATTTATTGAAATCAATAATTATCGATTATTAATGCTTATAATTTGAACTAATAAAATTTGTAGGGAGTAATAGACAACAAAAGCCGTTGGTTAGTTTACATGAGCTTTGCTTAAATGTGAGTCTATTTTTATTCGTAGGCGTAAGAAAATATCGGGTGATTTCCGAATTTTTATAACTCGTTGTATGAGTTTAGGAAGGGGGCTCGAATTGCGTTGGCGTTTTCTTTTGGTTTTAAGTGAATGACAATGCCCGTGAAGCGTTGATTAATTTCGCTCCATGAAGCAAATTTTTTTCCAATGGCGGGGTCGTGTAGTTTTGCGCCGACAAAGTTGACCGTTTTTAGTGCAACAAAGTGATTGCCGTTCCAGTGCAGGATGGCCGGCAGTGAAATCTTCCTCAATTGTTTTGCGTTTATTTTTTGTACACGGCCGTCGAGATTTAACTGATTAGCACATTCGATAATTTCTCGCACAGACATACCGTTCTCATTCGTTTCAAGCGTCGATTGAATAGAACTCATGTGCGCATGCCTGCCGTAATAGTTGGCAATCATCGCCATGCAGGCAATTCCGCAGTCACAGTGTTGCTTTTGTCTTACCAGAGGCAATCGCGATAGATTAAGTGTTCTTAACTTTGTTGTTATTGATTCGAAGATTTCCATAAAGTACGCATTGATATTATTCTTCTAGAATAAAATAATGAATTGCGAGTTATTAATTTATTCGAATATGAATATTTTAAATTATTTAGGTGTTCCGCAAACAGTAGTCGCTGTTTAGCGTTAATTACTTTTCTTTTTTTACCGCTTATCTACGATAACCGTGATTTACTTGTGTTGATCGTATAATTGCTGTTAATCAATCTAATAGTTTTTAAGCAATTTGCTTGGTTTATGATGCAAAAGATCAGCGGGATAGTATTTTTTCATCTTAGTCAGAGATTAAGAAACATAGTGTAAAAAAATTATTCACTGGTTAAGCTGTAAGAAATGACACAATTTATTTTTAATGACTTCTTTTTTTATTATTTCTTTCGGTATTTAGTTTTTAGCTAATGTATGTATGGGGAGCTTTATATAACTTAACAAGAGAGGGGCTAAAGAGCAGAGTTTGCTGAATTTTTATTAGCAAACTCCGCGAATGAATTTTGTGGGTATTTGTGATTATAGAGTTTTATGAGGTAGGAATTTCGGTGGTATTTGTTTTGAACCGACTTAGTAACGAAATTTCATTAATAATGATAAGAGCAATTCCCGAGCATTCTAAAATCCAATTCATTTTTAAATTGAATAAGCGATAATTTATTAATACATCTGATGCATGAAAAGAAGTCGCTCGAATAATAACGAAGGTTAATACCAAAGAAATACCTAAAATAGCGACTAAATTGTATTTAAGGCTCTTTCGGAAAAAATAGATTAAGTAAATGGATAAAATAATCGATAAAACAAAAATACCTAAAATAAACAGTTTTTGAATTATTTTTCTTTCTTTATACCAGCCTTGTTCGATAGCAATTGCTCTAGCCAGTTCGGTAAATAGCGTTTGTAAATCCAGTTGTTTATTAACGGATAAAAATAGCAAAACTAGCGATGCAATAAACCAAAAAGCTTTTTGTCGATTTTGTTCATCAAAAAAAACTTTCTGGGAATTTAATGTAATGACCAATGCGAGCAATGCCGAGAAAAGATAAAGGCCAACAGTTAGCCATCCCGCCGGTGTCGGATCGCCGATGGTTGGATGCCAATGAATGTTTAAGTTTGTAAATGTGTCCCAGTTCACACTAAATTCCTTTTTTAGTCGTGAGTTGCGTATTGTATTGCTGCGTTTATATTCGAAGACAATATACGTTGAATGTTTTCAACTTAACAGTGTTAACAAGTTGCAGTTTGTTGCTGATTATTGGCCATCAATTGGTTTGTGTTTCATTTTTGTTACATGTTATTTATCTTGAAGCTCGACGACTTCACAATTCAGTTCACCCTTTGCCAGGCGAATATTGACTCGATCGCCAACGGCAACCTGATTGGAATCAGTCACTACCTTGGTATTTCGGTCGGTAACCATTGCGTAACCACGATTCAAGACATTCAACGGGCTCACCGAATGTAATCGTTTTGCTGCATTTTCAATGGCAGCGTTTTGAGCAATTAAACGTTGGTCGATTTGCAGTGTTAATCGTTTATCCAGTGCATTAATGGCTTGTCTATTTTGTTGAATGGATTTTTCTGGCGATGTTAACGCAATTCGTTGGCTGCAACTTGTCAGCGACTGTTTGTTTTTAGTTAATAAGTTTTGAATCACTTGATGCATTCTGAGTTCCAATAAATCCAGTTTTTGGCCTTGGTTTTGAAGCCTTTCACCCGGATGTTTCAAGCGCGCGCGCAGGTTGGTTACCGTCATCTGTTGTGACGTAATTGAATGCCGCATTAATTGGGTTAATTTATTAACCTGAGTATTCAATCGAGCGATGTACTCATTCACATTCGGACTGAGCATTTCTGCCGCTGCCGAGGGTGTCGGTGCGCGCAAATCAGCGACGAAATCCGAGATAGTGTAATCAATCTCGTGTCCGACAGCGCTCACTACAGGAATAGGGCAATCAAAAATTGCATGCGCTAAATTCTCATCGTTAAAGCACCAAAGGTCTTCCAGCGAGCCGCCACCTCGGGTCAGTAATATCACGTCAAACAAACCGGAGTTTTCTGCCAGTTTAAGTGCAGCGATGATTTCTTGTGCGGCCTGATTACCTTGAACTGATGTTGGAATCACCGTCACTGGCAGTGCTGGGAAGCGGCGTTTTAATACCGAGCACACATCTCTTACCGCCGCACCGGTTGGTGAAGTTACCACGCCAATGTGCAACGGCCATTCTGGAATCGGTTTTTTATGCTCGGCCGAAAACAGTCCCTGCTCAGACAGCTTATGCTTTAGGCGTTCAAACTCTCGATGCAGTTTTCCAAGTCCAGCTTCTTCCATGTGTTCAACGATTATCTGGTAATCGCCGCGACCTTCATAGAGGCTAATTTTTGCTCGCACCAGAACTTGGGTGCCTTGTTTGGCGCGAAAGCGAACCGACTGGTTTCTGTTGCGAAACATGGCACAGCGGACTTGGGCGCTCTTGTCTTTTAGGCTGAAATACCAGTGCCCGGAAGACGGTGCGGCAAAGTTCGAGATTTCACCTTCAATCCACAACAGCGGAATTTGTTCGAGTGTCGATTTGGCTAATCGATTGAGTTCAGTCACCGATAAGATTTTTCGTTGACTGTCGTTTGCTTGTGGCTGTTGGAAGGGATTCGTTGTATTCATGGCGGCGTATTGTAAGACTAAGGTTTACCTCTGAGAAAGGGAAACATGGCAAATTCTCAGTAATTTTGGTTCTTTTCAACTGTGTTCAGGGCGTTTATAATCGCCGGTTTTATTTAAGAGCTACCCATTAACCGCAGCTATTATAAGGTTGGTGAGGTAAGGAATTACTAATAGCGGTAAGCAAGTTGATCGATAATGACTTCTTATTCGCTGTAATTGTCGTTATTTATCAGTAGATTTTGCATTGATTGAAGTGCTCACTCAGATGGCATGTGGTTAACAGGGCGTCAGTGGAATTTCTGATTCTCTATTACGATAATTAACATGTATCAAAATTTCCTAGATTTTTACGTACCCACAGAGGTCGAGTAGAAGTGACTCGCTAAACGGTCATTTCTACATACTATTTATATATTCGGGAGTAAAAGCTTCTATGTTACGCATTGCTCAAGAAGCCCTAACATTTGATGATGTGTTGTTGGTTCCAGGTTATTCGGAAGTAACCGCAAAAAACGTGTCTTTGAAGACCCAACTCACGCGCGGAATTCAGTTGAATATCCCGCTTGTTTCTGCGGCGATGGACACAGTAACCGAGGCTCGTTTGGCGATTGCTGTGGCACAAGAAGGTGGAATCGGCATCATCCACAAGAGCATGACCATCGAGCAACAAGCCCGCGAAGTGAGAGCGGTTAAAAAGTTTGAAGCCGGTGTGGTTAAAGACCCAATTACCATCAATTCCAACGCGACAATCCGTGAATTGGTTGCTTTGACTAAAGAGCACAATATTTCCGGTGTTCCCGTATTAAAAGACGGCGATTTGGTGGGCATTGTGACCAGCCGTGATCTCCGTTTTGAATCCAATCTAGATGCCCCCGTGTCTGATATTATGACGTCAAAAGAGCAGCTAATTACTGCAAAAGAAGGTGCGTCACCGGATGAAATCCGAACCTTGCTGCACAAGCATCGCATTGAAAAAGTGTTGGTGGTCAACGACGATTTTGATCTTGTCGGCCTAATCACCGTTAAAGACATTAATAAAGCCGAAGCTTTCCCAGATGCCGCGAAAGATCCAGAAGGCCGCCTGCGTGTTGGTGCATCGGTTGGCACCAGTCCTGACACTGACGACCGTGTGGCTGCTCTGGTTGACGCTGGTGTTGATGTTATTGTGGTTGATACTGCACACGGACATTCAAAAAATGTTCTCGATCGCGTTAAAAAGATCAAGCAAGACTACCCAAATGTTGAAGTTATCGGCGGCAACGTTGCCACTGGTGCTGGTGCGCTCGCATTAGTGGATGCTGGTGCAGATGGCGTAAAAGTCGGTATTGGTCCAGGTTCTATTTGTACCACGCGTATTGTTAGTGGTGTTGGTGTTCCGCAAATTTCTGCCATTGCCAATGTCGTCGAAGCGCTAAAAGATACCGGTGTTCCAGTGATTGCTGACGGCGGTATTCGCTATTCTGGTGATATTGCCAAAGCCATTGTTGCCGGTGCTAGCTGTGTCATGATGGGTTCGATGTTTGCCGGTACCGAAGAAGCGCCGGGTGAGGTTGAGCTGTTCCAAGGTCGAACCTACAAATCGTATCGTGGTATGGGTTCGTTGGGTGCAATGTCGAAGAATCAAGGCTCCTCGGATCGTTACTTCCAAGATGGCAGTGCGGTAGAGAAGTTAGTGCCTGAAGGTATTGAAGGTCGAGTGCCTTATAAAGGTCCTTTGTCAGTGATTGTTCATCAAATGATGGGTGGTTTGAGTTCTGCAATGGGTTATACCGGCTCAGCTACCATTACGGAAATGCGCACTCAGCCAGAATTTGTTCGAGTTACGGCTGCGGGCATGGGCGAAAGCCACGTACACGATGTTCAAATTACAAAAGAAGCGCCTAACTATCCAATCGGCGGGCGCTAGTCAGAACGCTTATTATGAAATCCGGGGCCCAGGCGGCCCCGTTTTGTTTTTAAGGAAACCTTTTTTACACACAATCTGATTTGTCTTGATAGATTTTCAGTGTGTATCAGAGGTTTTAACTCTTTTCGAAAGTACCCTGAGTAGGGGTGGTGGGATTAATGACCGCAAACGACGGTCGCATATTTTGGGAACCTGCTATGACTGATTATGATATTCACTCACACAGATTGCTTATTTTGGATTTTGGCTCGCAATACACACAGTTAATTGCGCGCCGAATTCGTGAAGTTGGCGTTTATTGTGAAATTCGAGCCTGGGATATGAGCGAACAAGAGATTCGTGACTTTAACCCCAAAGGCATCATTCTCGCAGGCAGTCCAGAATCCGTTACGGAACAGAATTCACCCCGAGCACCAGAAGTGGTTTACGAACTCGGTTTGCCAGTTCTTGGTATTTGTTACGGTATGCAAACCATGGCGGCTCAAATGGGCGGTCAAGTTGAAGGTTCCGAGCACCGTGAATTTGGTTACGCGCAGATCACCGTAAATTCAGAAAATCCACTGTTACACGATATAAAAGATCACGTTGATCACGACGGTAACGCGTTGCTTGATGTCTGGATGAGCCACGGCGATAAAGTTATTTCGGTTCCTGAAGGCTTTGAAATTTTTGCATCCACCGACTCTTGTCCAGTTGCCGGTATGATTCACCGAGAAAAACAATTTTTCGGTGTTCAATTTCACCCCGAAGTTACTCACACCAAACAAGGCAAACGAATTTTTGAACATTTCGTGTTAGAAATTTGCGGCTGCGATCCGCTTTGGACACCTGCCAATATTGTTGATGATGCGATTGCCCGTGTGAAAAAACAAGTTGGTGACGACCAAGTGCTTTTAGGGTTATCTGGCGGTGTTGATTCATCCGTAGTTGCAGCTTTATTGCACCGTGCCATTGGCGATCAATTAACTTGTGTGTTTGTCGATAACGGTTTGCTTCGTAAGAACGAAGGCGACCAAGTTATGGACATGTTTGCCAAAAACATGGGCGTTAAAGTGATTCGTTCGGATTCCGAAGAGCTGTTTTTATCACGCTTAAAAGGCGTAGAAGACCCAGAGCAGAAACGAAAAATTATCGGTAATACTTTTATTGAAGTGTTCGATGAAGAAGCCGCGAAATTGTCCAATGTGAAATGGTTGGCTCAAGGCACGATTTATCCTGATGTTATTGAATCTGCCGCGGCGAAAACCGGCAAAGCGCACGTTATTAAATCTCACCACAACGTTGGCGGCTTGCCAGACGATATGGCGTTAGAGCTTGTAGAGCCCTTACGCGAACTCTTTAAAGACGAAGTGCGAGCGATTGGTCTTGAACTGGGATTACCGCATGAGATGGTTTTCCGTCATCCATTCCCTGGGCCGGGTTTAGGCGTACGTATTCTGGGTGAAGTGAAAAAAGAATACGCCAATATTTTGCGCGAAGCAGACGCGATATTTATCGAAGAACTGCGCAACTTCGGCTGGTACGATAAAACCAGTCAGGCATTTGCAGTATTTGTTCCGGTTAAATCGGTTGGTGTCGTCGGTGATGGTCGACGCTACGCGTGGGTTATTGCTATTCGCGCCGTTGAAACCGTCGATTTCATGACGGCTCGTTGGGCGCATTTGCCGTATGAGTTGCTTGAAAAAGTATCCAGCAGAATTATCAATGAAATTGAAGATGTGTCTCGGGTCACTTACGATATTTCCAGCAAACCACCTGCGACGATTGAGTGGGAATAATTTTGCGTCTTTCTGCGTCGGATATTTTCAGACAGTAATTTATTTAATAAAAACCCATTGTTATCAATGGGTTTTTCGTTTGAAAACTACAATCAATTCTCTCAAAAATATCAAACGTCTGCTGCCGATCCATCAGAGTGCAGATCAGATGCACTGATCACTGGTTATATTAACTCCCGCCTTTGAATTCCTGGCTTCAAATAGCAAAAACAAAATAGCTTTAAATAAGCTGTAAATAACGGATTTTCTTTGAGTCTCTATTTCTTTACCGCTCTCCCACAGTGATTTTAGTCGTGTACTGGCGCTATTTTTGCTGAAACCGTAGAGGACAATTGAGTGGGAGTTCTTGAATGAAAGTATCAGCGCATTTACCAATGCAGTTTCAACAGCCGTTGTTTGAAATGGTTGATAAATTAGTTCCAGTGGATGGTTTGCGCTTTCACATTTATGTTCCTGGCGATGGCGGGTTTAAGGCGGAAGTAGGTTCTTGTCAGGATGTAATCAATATGACCCGAGCATATACCGACGAAGCCTGGCATTGCGATCCGATGCATCCTTCCCGTTTTGAAGACAGCAGCAGAGTTATTGTTACCAACACTCAATTAATGCCGGATATCCACTGGAAAAACAGCAAAATCTACCTAGGTTTTTTTCAACCTCATAATTTTTTTCACGACGCTGATATATTCTTTCGTCAGCAAGGGCGAATATTTTCTGTTTTAACGCTGTTGCGAAGAGACATGCACAGACCTTTCACACCGCACGAAGTGGAACTGCTGACTAATTTACAGCCTTTTGTTCAATTCACACTTAGTCAGGTTTATCTTCCCAAGAGAATGCACAATCGTCAGAGCCTCGTCAGTGATTTTGATCTTACTGCTAGAGAAATTGATGTGGTCGAGTTGGCTCTAACCGGAGTCAGTAATAAAGTTTTGGCCGCACAATTAAAAATAAGCTTGCCCACACTTCGCACCCATTTACAAAATATTTACAGTAAGACTAATGTTCATTCCACCAGTGAACTGATATCTAAGTTAATGAACTCACTCAATTAAGCGCCAAACTCATCTGTATAGATGATACCCATCCCTTAAAAATTTCCCTTTAATACTTCTCGCCATACTTATTAATTCTCAGAGCCGCGTTAAATAAAACGGGTTCTGAAGGTTTTCTGCGTTTTAAACGCGTGAAGGCTAATTGGAAATTAAAGCGACGATTTCAAATTTCAACGTAACAATCTCAAGCGCTACTGAGCATAAAAATATGCATCTAAATGCGTTTCTACGGGACGGGGCCATTATGACTAATAACACACGAGTTGATTTCATCTACCTATCAGAACAAGACATGATTAAAGCCGGCGTAACGGACATGCCAGGTTGTGTCGATACAATGGAAGAAATGTTTGAGTTATTGCACCGCGGCGATTATCGCATGGCGGGGCCAAACAGTGATTCTCATGGAGCTATGATTACTTTTCCCGATGAATCACCTTTTCCCTCGATGCCCAAACCTACCGCTGATCGCCGATTAATGGCAATGCCTGCTTACCTTGGCGGAGATTTTCAAACCTGTGGTGTGAAATGGTACGGCTCAAATATTGCCAACCGTGAAAAGGGGCTGCCGCGCTCAATTTTGATGTTTATCCTCAACGACATCGATACTGGAGCGCCATTGGCTTACATGTCAGCCAATTTACTGTCGGCGTACCGTACCGGTGCGATCCCTGGAGTGGGGGCTCGATACCTGGCACGCAAAGATTCTAAAGTGATTGGTTTGCTCGGGCCTGGTGTGATGGGTAAAACCACTGTCGCGTCTTTCATGGCGGCTTGCCCAAATTTAGATACGATAAAAATTAAGGCGCGTGGTCAGGCCAGTCTCGACAGCTTTTTAACCTGGGTAAAAGCCGAATACCCGCAGCTTATCAATATTGAGATTGTCGATTCCGTGGAAGCCGTGGCACGTGATTCTGATTTGGTTACCTACTGCAATTCGGGTGAAGTTGGAGATCCATCCACCTACCCGATTGTTAAACGTGAATGGCTGAAACCCGGTGCATTTTTGGCTATGCCTGCCAGTTGCAGCCTTGACGAAGGCATGAGTGGCCCCGGTGTGCGCAAAGTTATGGACAGCATTGGCCTTTATGAAGCCTGGTACGAAGAAGTTCCTAAACCTTCTCACCATGTTATTCCTTTAGTGGGCATGCGTTTTATGGACATGATCGCCGACGGTTTAATGGATAAGAGTGAACTTGAGGACCTGGGTGCAATTGTGGCCGGTGATACGCCTGCCCGAAAAAATGAAGAGGAAATTATTATTCTCTCTGTGGGTGGAATACCGGTCGAAGATGTTGCCTGGGGCACCAAAATTTATCGTAACGCAATTGCTCAAAACATTGGTGTAAAGCTCAATCTGTGGGACGAGCCTGTTCTTAAATAAGTTTGATCGGAGTGTTGCCAATGTCAGCCATTACTAAAATTAAAACCGGTTCCAAATTTGAAGAGATCGCCAGTTATTCGCGTGCGGTTGTGGTGGATAACTGGATTCTGGTGTCGAATACTGCTGGTCGTAATCCTGATACGGGGAAAATTCCCGAAGATATTTTCGAGCAGGTCGATCAGGTATTTAACAATATTGAGCGTGCTCTTGCCGCCGTTGATGCCACGTTAGCGGATGTGGTTCAGTCGCGCGTATTTATCCAAAACCGGGAGGATATTCACAAAGTGATGACCCATATCGGTACCAAGTATCGTGGTATTGATCCAACTAATACTGCGACATGTCCGCCATTGGGTTCCGATAGTTACCAGGTAGAAGTAGAAGTGACTGCTTATCGAGGCGCTTCTAAAGCGGATGTTAATTACCTTCACCTGGATAAGTAAACATGTCATTACTTCTTAGATCGGTGTCAACGCAAGATAAGTTGCCTGCTTCTTCTACCGTTGTGATTATCGGGGGCGGTATTGTGGGTGTGAGCGCTGCACTTACTTTGGCAGAGCGCAATATTCCTGTCGTGCTACTCGAAAAAGGTCATATTGCCGGTGAGCAGTCTTCGCGCAATCTGGGTTGGGTCCGCAAAACGAACCGCCACGCCAGTGACGTGCCTTTGGCTCAAGCGGCCGATCAACTTTGGGCACAAATGCAAGAACGTGTGGGATGTGATGTTGGTTATCAGCGCCGTGGGATTATGTTTCTGTCGGGCAGTGAAGCCGATGTTGCCGGTTATGAAACTTGGTTACAGTCGGTAAAAGACTTGGATCTGGGTTCGCAACTGTTAAGTCGTAAACAGTTAGATCAACAAGCGCCGGGTTGCCAGGGTAATTGGTTGGGTGCGATTTATACGCCCAGCGATGGAGTGGCTGAACCTGCTTTAGCTACCAGCGCGATGGCGAGTGCGGCGATCAAACAAGGTGCGGTATTCGTGCAACACTGTGCGGTTCGTACCTTAGTCAAAAGTGCCGGAAGGGTGACAGGCGTATTGACTGAAAAAGGCGAAATTCGCTGTGACCAAGTTCTGCTTGCCGGTGGTGCTTGGTCTCGTCGGTTTTTAGGCAATCATGGTATCTCTTTGCCTACGTTGCCGCTGATTTTATCGGTGTTACGTACCAAACCAATTAACGGTCCCACCAATATTGCTACGGGGGGGCCGGATTTTTCCTTTCGCAAACATAAAGATGGCGGCTACGTTATTACCCAGCGCAGTGCTCTTGATTCGCCAATTCTGCTCGATCATTTACTGATTGGTCGGCATTACATGAGCCAGCTTGGCGCTTTTGGGAGTGCATTGAGAATTAGGTTAGGCAGGCCATTTATCGACGATCTCAAGCTCGCGCGGCGTTGGAAGGGTGATGATCTATCGCCGTTTGAAAAAATACGAACGATCAATCCTAACGCCAATTCGGCGGTAAATATTGAAGCGTTGGCGAACCTCAGTAAGGTTTGGCCAATGTTCGAAAACGCAGAAATTGACGAAGCTTGGGCTGGTCAAATGGATATCACACCCGACTCCACTCCTGTGATTGACCGCATTGAGTCCATTGTGGGTTTGACTGTTGCTACCGGTTTTTCAGGTCACGGTTTTGGTACCGGACCGGCAGCGGGCCAGTTAGCTGCCGACCTAGTATGCAATAACCAGCCTTTGGTCGATCCAGCTCCTTATCGGTTTAATCGCTTTTAACGGCATTTTTTGAGCTTCTACTCGGGATTTATTGGTTATGTATTAATTCAAGAACCATATCTTATTGCTCTTTAATTAAGGTGATTGTAGTGCGTGCCCGATTTTGGGCATGCTACTGAGAAATGATTAAAAAGTGCTCTGTTTGATGCTTGGTGCTGTGACCATAGAAGGATTTAAGGTTATTACTCATCGACAAATTGACCAGCCGAACGTGTTCAGTTCGAAAGGCTGGATACGCGATAGCAACGGTGTTTATTAAATTTGATTGGGCTTTCATCAGTCCATCTATGTCTTTTGTCTTGTCTATCTTCTATAAAAATGGTCAGGTTATTGCTTTGAGTAATATGAGCATCGGTTTCGGGTATGGCGATTAAACTCGAGATCGTTGCCATTTAAAAAATAAAATCGCGTTGCTGTAATTGGCGCAAAAACTTTTTAGCTGATACAGCGGATTACGTCTTTTGGGTTGTCATTTTACTCGATAAAAGAATGCTTTTTATCCGCGAGTCGCTAACTCTTATTACCAGCAACCACTGTAATATTTGCAGAGGAGTTTATGGACGTTGAGCCTTCTTTATCACCACGGTTTATCGCCTATATTCGCGACTTCTTACTCGATCGGGGGGTCGATCCTAGACCTTATTTTGCTGAGGCGAATCTCTCCGTTTGCGATGATGGTGAACTCGCGCCCTCTATACCCGTTAGCAAAATTGCTAAGCTTTTTGAGGTGGTTGCCAACGCCACTGATTATCCCAGTTTTGGCGTAGAGTTAAGCCGGGGTTATCATTTTGAAAGCGCCAGTGTTATTACGTTAGCGTTAATGGCTGCGCCCACGGTAGAGGATAGTCTGTCCACTCTTGTGCGGTATGATAAATACGTAGATAGCGCAATCAGTATAGATTTAACAAAAGAGAACAATCTAAGTTTTTTCTCACTTCAATTAATTTCACCTCCCGGTTGCAACCTAAAGTATCTCAACGAATATCTTATCTATTATGTGGTTTTTGCTATGCAAAAAGCTACGCGAATGACTATGCCAATAAAGAATATTTGGTTTACGCATTCTGGCAGCGAATGTGAAGACGAAAGACATTTTATGAGTGAACTCTATGGCGCACCTGTGCGCTACAGAGCACCACTAAATGGTATTTTTTTTGACGAGTCATTTCTTAAGAAACCTTTATCAACCGCAAATAATTTGTTGTATGAGATTCTTTGCAACTCTCTAAAAAATCATTACTCACAAGGCAGTGGCCATTATGATTTTTTCGATACAGTATCTCGGGAAATTTTGCTGCAAATAAAAAAACAGGAAGCAACGATGACATCAGTCGCCAACAGTTTATTGATGACTGAAAGAACACTTCGAAGGCGTTTGTTGGAAGAGGGGTTGAGCTTCAAACAAATGAAAAAGAAGGCAAGAGAACGTCGTGCGCAGTATTTTTTAAAATACACCAAATTATCTGTCACAGAAATTTCCTACGAACTTGGTTTTTCGGAGCCCAGTGCATTTTGTCGTGCATTCCGTTCTTGGACGGGTAAAACACCTGCTGAATATAAATCTAACGAAACCTACCCAATAAGTGTTCCTTCTTAAATTTATTCATTGAATTACTGTAGAAAAGAAAGTTTCCAGACGAGTCTTTTTATTTCCCTTCACCGTGCAATCGCGAAAATAAAAAATTGACACGATTGCCGATAATGTCATCACTTTGTCCGCGACTGTCAGTGATTCCCCGGTCGAGAATAATTAATGTCATAGCATGCGAACTGCGAATTATAGAGCGCGTAATCAATACAAAAGCTTTTTTAACAATGACTGATTAGGGGATTAAAAATGTCTGGTTTGGTTAAATATGGCGGTAATTGTTTAACTCTATCGTTGTCTGGGTCATTACTTCTTGCCCCTTTAACTATTTCTGCTCAAGAACGTGGTGCTCTTCCTTCACTGGAGGAGGTTGTCGTAACAGCTCAAAAAAGAGAACAGTCCATACAGGATGTTGGGTTTGCGGTGAATGCCTTTGACGAGGAAGACGCGACTCGTTTTGCTACGGATGTTGGCGCATTGGCTGGTCAAGCGCCAGGAGTAGAATCTTACGGTAACAACAGCTATTTCCAATCCTTTTTTATTCGCGGCATTGGCTTGAATGAGTTCTCAGGTAACTACAACCCTCCGGTGGCAGTGCATAACGATGAAGTTTATGTGAGTAAAAACTGGGCCAATGCTAGGCCGTCATTTGATATCGGTCGAATTGAGGTTTTGAAAGGACCGCAGGGCACCTTGTTTGGACGCAATACCACTGGCGGTGCGGTGAATTACTATACCAATCGACCCAGCGATGTGACCGAAGGTTATGTTCGAGCCTCGGGTGATGAGCATTCTCGCTTCAGCTTAGAAGGCGCATTGACCGGTGCGTTGTCTGATTCTGTAGCCGGCCGTTTATCGTTTTACCGTGGCTTTGGTAGCGGTGGTGCCCAATTTAATGAGTTTACTGGAGATGATCATGGTGAACCTGATGTAACCGAAGTTCGGGCTCAGTTAGAGTGGAACGTTAGCGATTTGACGACGGTTCGTACGCTGATTTATGCCGGCGATGACCAATCTGAATTACAGGGGTATAAGAGCCCCGGAATATTTAATAGTTTGGCAGACGGCGGTGGTTTCTGTCCGGAAATTTTGTCGGGCGCTGCCCAAGCTAACCCAGGAGCTTGTGTTAAATTTTTGGGTGTAACGGGTGATGACGGTATCGAACGTGAGCCTAACGACATAAATACCATCAACCAAAATGCGGCTCCCAAAAAAGACGATGACTTTAGTGGCGGTTATTTACGTGTCGAGCATGACTTTGGAGATGCGACATTTACGTCAATTACTGCGTTTGATAAATACGATCGCTTTAATCAAGAAGACGCCGATGGCACACCAATCGCCAGCAATGATGTTTTTTATCGGAACGAATTGGAATTGTTTAGTCAGGAGTTACGTCTCACAGGCCTAGCACTTGATGATCGTTTGAATTACGTTGCGGGTATTTTTTATTCTGACGAAGATTTATTTCAGGAAGATGTGCTGGATTTTTCTGAAACAGGATTTAACCTCGCTCCGATTTCAGCCGGATTGCCGCCTTCATTATTCGGCAGATTTGACCAGCAAGTTACGTCGTTAGCGGTGTATTTTAATTTGGATTACAACGTTACTGACAATTTAGTGTTCACTCTCGGTGGACGCCATACTAATGATGAAACCGAGATTGATGCGGTAACAGGTGCGGCCTTGGTAGATGGTACTTTATTGGCTGCGGTTGACTCAGTAAATGATGATCGAACCGATAAAGACACGTCCTATCGTCTCGGATTATCATACAATCTTGGTTACAGCACTCTACTCTATGCCAACTTGGTGAGCGGTTTCAGAACCGGCGGTTATAGTGTTCCCTTTGGCGGCACGATTGTTGAGTTTGAAGAAGAATCTGTTCAGTCGTTAGAAGTTGGTTTTAAATCCGACCTTTCTGATACCCTCCGTTTTAATACAGCAGGTTTTTTCTATACCTACGATGATCGTCAAATTAACGTTGATGATCCTGTGTCTCCTGTCGTTCCCATCACTCGTAACATCAGTGAGTCTGACGTGTATGGCCTTGAAGCCGAGTTAACCTGGTTAGCTAGCCATAATGTAGAAGTTAAACTGGGTTATTCGTATTTGGATGCCGAGTTCACTGAAACTGATCGCAGCGTGACGACCATTGCTTTAGGTGGTCCTGTTGCTCTGGAAGGTAATGTTCCGGTTAATTCTCCTAAACATCAGCTCAATGGTTCCTTCGAATATGTGGGTGCTATTAATGACGATATTAATTGGGCTGCTTATTTGGATTTTCGTTGGGTAGACGATCGCTTTTTAGAAGTCACCAATCAACGATCCGATACCGCAGAAGCTTACACCGTTGTGAACGCAAATATAGGAATTCAGTCCGCCGACGAGCATTGGGATTTTTCCGTTTGGGTTAAAAACCTAACTGATGAAGAATACCTTGTTTACATTAACAATCTTCCTGGACCCGGCTTTGCGCTCAATATTTATGGCGAACAACGCACCGCAGGTCTAACGGTTGGCTACCGATTTTAATTAAAGATGGCCACTGTATGATAGGGCCATTTTTGGCCTCAGCGGAATTATTATCTTGTTCCAAAAATAAAAATTGTCATGTGCGTGAGCAATTAAATCAGTCTTGCGTTAATTAAAAAAGTTTACTGGAGTTTTGAAGTGACGACCGGCTTTGTATCTCACGAATTATATATGTGGCACAACACAGGTGCTTACGCGGGAATTATGCCAGATGGTAACCCCGTTCAACCAGATTCTCATTATGAGCACCCAGAAACTAAACGTCGTATTCGGAATTTATTAGAGGTATCCGGTTTAAGTGAATCTTTGGTGCACCTTAAACCAACACCTGCAAGCACAGAGCAATTGCTTCGATTCCATACGCCTGAATACCTTGAGCATATTAAAAAGCTGAGTGACAGTCATGGTGGCGATGCTGGTGGTTTTACTATGGTGGGCAGAGGTAGCTATGAGATTGCGTTGTTATCCACAGGCGGTGTCATTACCGCTATGGAAGCGGTATTAAATGGCGATGTTGATAATGCTTACGCTCTCGTTAGACCTCCTGGGCATCACGCTTTGGCAAATGAATCCTGTGGGTTTTGTATTTTTGCCAATGGAGTAATTTCCGGTTTGCACGCCCTCAATGAATGTAATGTGGAGCGCATCGCGTATGTTGATTGGGACGTACATCATGGGAACAGTCAGGAGACTGCTTTTTATAGCGACCCAAGAGCATTAACAATATCCGTACACCAAGACAATTGTTTCCCTCCGGGTTCTGGAAATATCAAGGACAACGGAGAGGGTGAGGGGGAGGGCTTTAATATCAACATTCCATTGCCGCCAGGATCGGGTTTCGGAGCCTACGAAGCGGCCTTTGATCGCGTTGTTTTACCTGCGTTGGAAGCCTACAAACCTCAATTGATCATGGTGCCCAGTGGTTTTGATGCCGGAGCGCACGATCCTTTAGGTAGGATGATTATGCACAGTGAAGGTTATCGAAGCCTAACTCGAAAGCTGATGACTGCTGCGCAGAGGTTGTGCGATGGTAAGTTACTGATGTTTCACGAAGGCGGCTATAGTCCTGCAAATACACCTTTTTATGCTCTGGCTGTAATGGAGGAGCTTTCAGGTGTAAAAACTGGTGTGGAAGATCCGTTTTATGGGCTGATGTCTGTCATGGGAGGGCAAGAGTTACAGCCTCACCAAGATGTTGCAATCAGTGCTGCCGAAAACCTACTCGACAATATAGTTTGATTGGGAAAATTTGGCTCTTGGTAGAAATTTGGTTTTTTGGGTATACGGAAAATAAAAATAAAATCACCTCATCCGCAATTCAGGTTGGGATAACATTACTAAAAAAGCCCAGTTATCTGGGCTTTTCTTTTTGGGATTTCTTTTAATATCCCTATCTCTATGATCCGCTACAGTCGTTGCTTGGCGCTATAATTGTTTCACTTATTGAGTATTTTTGTCACAAGGGTTTGTGTAGATTTCGCCAGCAGTAATTAAAGAAAATGATATTTGTGTCACATTATTAGATTATTCTTTCGTGGGAAGTATTTTTAACGTCACGCCAAGTTAAGAGTGGTTCTGATTTAACAATATGTGAGTTTTTGAGACAGTTATCTTGGTTAATCAGAATGTGCGTCAAATAAGTGCATACATTGATGTTTTTTAATAAGAAATTGGCTTTTTTAAAATCAAAATATTTGCGTTAATAAAGTTGTGCAAAGCGTTAAGTTGCTAACCCGTTGAAATTCATCGACAAAATTTTATTGCTGTCTATTTTTATGGGTTTAAATCTGTAACTCGTGACAGCAAGCATTGTAGGTTTGTGGCGGTTAAGGTTAAAGTGTACGCCTGTTTGAACCTTTGGAAGTGCGTGAATGATAAAGAAAATACGGCGTCGAGTTCATTCCTCAAAACTCTACAAAACATTAGGGCTTGCGAAAATAGCAGGCCAACAAACAACGCCTTCAACATTGTTTAAAGGCGATGACGAAATTTTCAAGTCGGTTATTTCAGACTGCGAAATTTACGCTGAATACGGTTGTGGTGCTTCTACAATTTGGGTAGCCAACAATACAACTGCAAAAATTTACAGCACAGACAGTAGCGGTGAATGGATTCAAAAAGTAAAAGACGATTGCCCAAGTGATCGTGCTATCCACTTGCACCATGCCGATTTAGGACAGCTCGGTAAGTGGGGGCGTCCAATCAGTCATGAAAAATGTGAAAACTTTTCTGATTATACCGATTGGGTTTGGCAGCAGGGTATTTCACCAGATTTAATTCTTGTCGATGGCCGTTTTCGTGTTTGCTGCTTTTTAACCTCTTTGCTGTCTGCTCGTGAAGGCTCAAAAATTATCTTCGACGATTACACCAATCGACCGCATTATCATTTTGTGGAACGTTATCTCAAGCGCAGCGATGTTTGTGGCCGCCAGGCTTTGTTTGTTGTTCCTGAAAAGTCGTCGTTAAATTTGGAAGAGATAAAATACTACGCCGGTAAATTTCAGTTTGTTATGGACTGAGAACGAGCCCCTGAAATAAAAAACTTGAAATAACAGCCTCCTGAAAAACAAACCCTCTGAAATAACAAATTCTAAGTAGGCAAATCGTCTTTGGTAAGAGGTTTGTTCATTTCAGGCGGAAAACTAACCCAGGCGCATTGATTATTTAGATCAGCGTTGAATGTTGGTTGTGGTAGAGGATCTTCGGTAAAACACCCGCCGGCGATCCCTGTCATTCCTCTGAAGACGCTTGCCTTCCAAAATAAGGTTGTTCCGCACTGGTGGCAAAAATACCGTTTTTGTTCACCGAGATCATTTTTCAGTACGTATACTGACGTTGCGTCTTCAATAATTTTCACGTCTTCATCGTAAAAATACGCAGAAATTCCAAAGGCACTACCGGTTCTTTGTTTGCAGTTATTGCAATTACACACGCTGTGGATAACAGGGTTCGCCTTAACTTGGATTTTTGTTTTTCCGCAACAGCACTGTGCAATTCTTGGTTTCATTGTTTTCTTTAAATTTTTATTAAATTAATGTCATTGTCATATTGGCAAGGACACACCAAATCACCAAATATAGTGGCGACAGTTTTAAGCTGTTCAAAATACCAAAGCCAATAATTGCAATAATCACTTCGTTAACACTGGGAATCCCAGCGGTAAAAATTGGGTCATAAAGTGCTGCGCCTAAAATTCCGACGACGGCGGCGTTCACGCCTGCGATAATGCCTTTTGTTTTTGCGTTACTCGATATTGATTGCCAAAAAGGAAGCGCTGCCGATACCAGTAAAAAACCCGGTAAAAACATAAAGGCTACGGCGATGGCAACGGCAAGCGTTGAATTTTCAGCGCCGGGAACCAAAGCACCAACGTAAGCAGACAGTGCGAACATGGGACCTGGAATAGCTTGAGCGGCGCCATAACCCGACAGAAACTGTTCTTGAGTGAGCCATTGATTATCAATGATTGAGGTTTCTAAAAGCGGTAACACCACATGGCCACCACCAAACACCAGAGCGCCCGCTCGATAGAAAACTTCCGCAATTGTGACTAGCACCGAATTAAAAGGTACTAATAAAAGCACCGCCAACAATACCGCAAAAATACCAAATAATACGGTTCCCGTTTTCCGTCCGTAGCTCACCGGCAAGCTGTGGTTTTGTGGGGTGCTCTCTGGATGATGAAAAACGCTGCTTATTGCACCGGCGATGATGACCACCAGCAACTGAGCCACGGCGCTGTCGAACAACAAGACAGCACTGGCGGATGCTAACGCCAACAGCCGGGTGAGTGTATGTGCGCACAGTTTTTTCGACATGCCCAGCACTGCGTCGGCAACGACCACAAACGCTACAATTTTAAGCCCGCCAATTGCTGCTTGTCCGATGTCGGATTCTAGGCTAGGTAACAAGCTTGCGAATACTACGAGGAGCAGAACAGACGGTAACGTAAATGCAATAAAAGCAGAGATGGCACCTAACCAGCCCGATTTAATCAAGCCAATGGCGAATCCCATTTGGCTACTCGCAGGGCCTGGCAGGAATTGGCAAATTGCCAAAAGTTGACTGTATTGGTTTTCATTTAGCCAGTTTTTTCTCTCGACAAATTCTTTACGAAAATAGCCGAGGTGAGCGACAGGCCCACCGAACGATGTGCATCCTAATTTTAAAAAGGTCAGTAATACGTCAATAACGCGAATGGAGTGGGTGTTTTTCATGTGTTGTGCGAACAGATTTAATCAAGGTGGAAAATTTGCGTCATTGTACAGGTTTGTGGGCTGATTTTTTTGCTGTCTATAATTCACTGATTAATTTGTATTAGCATTCTAACTGCAATCAGAGGTTCCTATAATTAGAATACGCAGCTACTAATATATGCGTAGGTTTGCTAGTTACCCCAGTTCAATCGTCTACTGGTTGAATAAAAATAATGGTCTAACCGCAGGTTGCTGTCCATTGTGATTGTCGATCGCGCACTACAAAAATAACAGTGGTTGTTAATAAACGTTTTCGTATTTACCGACGTCCAAGCCCCCAAGATAAAAAATAATTTCTATTCTTTGTGTATAGCCTGTAAATGGAGTGATTCTCATGATGCGGATGCCCCGCGCATTATTACCTGTTGGTGTAATAGTAATCACTATTGCTGTTGTGTTTGTTCTAAATGCCAATAAGCCGGAACCTGAAACCAGTGTTGAGGAGCCGCGTGCTCGATCGGTGTTTGTCGACAGAGTTAAAACTGGCGAAGGCGTGCTTAATATCGTCACCCAAGGTGAAGTGCAATCGCGTACCGAGATTAACCTTGTTGCAGAGGTGAGCGGAAAAATTGTTTCGGTGTCTCCTGAATTTACCGAAGGCGGCGTGTTCTCGGCTGGCGAAACTCTACTGAAAATAGAAGATAGCGATTACCAGATTGCTGTGATTAATGCTCAAGCCGAAGTTGCGCGCCAGAGAACCATTGTCGATCAAGGCATTGCCGACGCTGAAGTTGCCCGACAACAGTTGGCGGGCAAAAATGCGTCTGCTCTCGGATTGAAGCAACCGCAGTTAGCTGAAGCGCGAGCGGGGCTGTTAGCGGCACAAGCGCTCTTGCAACAGGCAGAATTAAACTTAGCGCGAACTGAAGTATCGCTGCCGTTTTCCGGTCGAATCCGATCCGAATCTGTGGGCTTGGGCCAATACGTTACTGCCGGTTCAACCCTTGCCGAAGCTTTTTCAACCGAACTTGCCGAAATTCGTGTGCCTCTTACTGATACACAGCTGCAATCCTTAGGTTTGCCAATCGGTTTCCAATCCTCCGAAGAATATGCCCCCCAAGCGCGTGTGTTTGCTCAGGTCGCTGGCGAAGTGCGCCAGTGGCAAGGTCGACTGATTCGTGTTGAATCGGCGTTTGATTCCGATACACGTGTTCTTTTTGCAACGGTTCATGTTGATCAACCCTACAGCGAAGAAACCATTGCCCTTTCAGGCATGCCTCTGGCCGTTGGCCTATACGTTACCGTAGAAATTGAAGGCCAAACCGTGGACGAGGGCTTAGCGATTCCGAGAGACGCCCTACGTACCGGCAGCAAAGTGTATGTAGTTGACGACGGCAAGCTCGATATTCGCCAGGTTACTATCCAGCACTCTTCGGAAGACGAAGTAATTGTTACGGCGGGGCTCAGCTTGGGTGAGCAGGTTGTTGTGTCTGCGGTCCGCGATCCTATCCAAGGTATGCGAGTATCGCCGTTAGAGTCGGGTTCGGCGCTTCAATCGGCCGGTCAAGCGGAGGCAGTTCAGTAATGAAAGGAACCATTGCTTGGTGGGTAAAAAATCCCGTTGCCGCCAATATGTTAATGATCGGGATCGTTATTTCTGGCATGTTAGGTTTTTGGAAAATGGAGCGGGAATTTTTCCCAACCATTCGTGTAACCGAAGCCATTATCAATGTCACATGGCCGGGTGCGGCGCCACAAGAAGTGGAAGAACAATTGGTGATGCGTATTGAAGAAGCAATCACCGATATGGATTCCGTTGAGCGATTGCGTTCTACCGCGAGCGAAGGCTTGGCAACGGTGCGCGTTGAGGGCTTACCGCGTACCAACACCATTCAGTTTATGAATGATATTCGCGCGCGAGTTGATGCCATTCGCAGCTTCCCCTCTGATATTGAACCACCGCGTGTGAGCCAAAATATCTACCGCAACGAAATGCAACGTATCGCCGTGCACGGAGATGGCTTTACCGAACGTGAACTGAAACGACTGGCTGAAGATTTACGAGAAGAAGTTGCTCTGTTGCCAGGAATTTCTGTGGTCGAATTATTTGGTATTCGCCAAGAAGAAGTTTCGGTGGAATTATCCGAAGCGGCAATGCGACAGTACGGAATTGATTTTGATGATGTCGCACGAGCCATTCGAGCCAGTTCGGTAAACACCTCTGCCGGGCGAGTTCGCACCAATACCGGTGACATCCAACTGCGCGCCAAAAATATTGCCAACACTCAAGACGAGTTCGAAAACATTATTGTTCGTCAAAATGATGCTGGCGGTATTATTCGAATCAAAGACGTCGCTACAGTTGTTGACGGCTTCGAAGACGAAGATATTTTAGCTACGTTAAACGGCGAACCGGCTGTGTTAATTCAGCCGATGACCACCGAAAATATGAACGTGGTATTGGCCAGTAAATCGTTGCGCGAATGGATCGATAATCGTCAGCAAACGTTACCCGAAGGAATGAAAATAACCCTGTGGGACGACAGCGCTGATGCCTACAACAGCCGCATGAAAACCATCACTAATTCGGCCCTGTATGGTTTGTTGTTGGTGTGTTTGGTGTTGTTACTTACCTTGCGGCCTAAAGTCGCTATGTGGGTATCCGTTGGTATTGCAACCGCCTACTGCGGTGCTTTTATTTTGCTGCCCTATACCGACGTTTCGATTAATTTTATTTCCACGTTTTCGTTTTTATTGGTTCTGGGTATTGTTGTCGACGATGCCATTGTGGTTGGTGAAAGTATTCACCGTGAAGGCGGGGGCAACGGTGGCGCTGATGCCGCCATTCTTGGAACGCAGTTGGTGATTAAGCCGGTGGTTTTTGCGGTATTAACCACAATGATTGCTTTTGCACCCTGGCTGTTTATTTCTGGCGAAGATGCACAAATTACGCGTCAAATTTCAATCATTATTATTTGCGCGCTGAGCTTTTCTTTAATTGAAGCGTTTTTAATTCTTCCTGCGCATTTACGTAAGTTAGAGCCACCCAAAAATAAGACCAACTGGTTTACGCGACTTCAAGGTCGAATTGAACACAGCTTAGTTTTCTTCGCCGACACAACGTATCGTCGTTGGTTGGAATCCGCCTTATTTCATCGCTACACCACGGTGGCAATATTTTTCGGCGCCTTCATGGTGAGTTTAACCATTCTTACCAGCGGTTGGTTGAAGTTCGATTTTATGCCCGATATTGAAAGCGACGTGGTGGTGGTTGACGTTAATTTACCTGACGGCACACCTTACACCCGAGCTTTAGAAATATTAAAACAATTGCAAACGGCCGAAGAGCAATTGGTTTCTGAAGTTAAATCGCTTTCGCTAGAATCGGGTGGCAGTGGCGAACTAATCGAAAATTGGTATACGCGATCACGTCGAGACAATGTTATTGCCATCGTTAAACTTGTTCCGCCCGAGGTTCGTCATTTAACGGCAAAAGAAACCGCTGATCGCCTGCGCGAATTAGTGGGTGAAATTCCCGATGCTGAGCAAGTTTCATTTAATCATTCGCTAAACGGCTGGGAGCCCGATCTGGAATATTCGGTCAGTCACAGCGATATGTCTGTACTTCGTGAGGCGGCTGCAGCGTTGGAAGAAAAACTGCGCGAGTACGACGCCACCTACGATGTTCGCAGCGACCTTCAAGCCAACACCGAAGAATACCGACTGCACTTACTGCCGGGTTCAGAAAAACTGGGCATTACTCTCGCCGAAGTTTCTCGCCAAGTTCGTCAGGCGTATTACGGTGAAGAAGTGCAGCGGCTTGCCCGAGACGGCGACGACGTTCGCGTCATGGTACGGTACCCCTCGCGTACTCGTACAAATTTAGAAAGCTTGGAAAATTTCCGAGTGCGTTTGAACGATGGCCGTGAAGTACCATTATTAGCCGTGGTTGAAATCGAAACCTTCCCTGGTGTGAATCGCATTGATCGGCGCGAAAGAAAGCGTTCCGCCGTTGTCAGTACCGAAATTTCAGGCGATCAAAGAAATTTAATTCAAACCGATTTGGATGAAAATTTCTTCGAGCAATGGAAGCAAGATTTTCCGGGCGTGGCGCTAGGGGCGATTGGTGAAGCCGAAGGTGAAAAACAGTTTATTCAAGAAATTACCAGCTTGTATGTGATTGCCTTATTTTTAATGTACGCACTGATAGCCATTGCCTTTAAATCCTACTGGCACCCATTGTTAGTGTTAACCGCAATTCCCTTTGGATTTATGGGTGCTGTGTTTGGCCACATTTTGTGGGGTGTTCCCATGGCGCTGTTTTCTTATTTTGGAATTGGTGCCGCAGCGGGTGTGGTTGTCAATGATAACCTCGTATTATTAGACGCGGTGAATCGTGCAAGAGAAGCAGGAAAATCGCCAAAAGAATCGATAATTATTGCGGCGGTGGGTCGCTTCCGCCCAATTTTGCTGACCTCAGTAACCACGTTTGTTGGACTGTTGCCTATGATGCTTGAGCGATCAATTCAGGCGCAATTTCTAATCCCGACGGTTATTTCTTTGTCATTCGGTGTGCTGGTGGCAACCTTCGTGACGCTACTGCTTGTACCCGCATTGTATTTGGTGGGTGAAGATATTATTCACTTGTTTTCAAAAAGAAAGAAAGCTGTCTCCGAAAACCAAACCCTCGACGAGGTTGGCGCACCAGTAGCTGTGACGGAGAAAGTATAAAACTTGAAAATAAGAGTTATTAAATAAATTGATTGTTTTCGGTAGCGACAAGAATAACCATAATTTCTTGTTGTTACTGAGAATAAAATTTTGAAATCTTATTTTTGAATTTCTGTTTAAAATTAATCAGAAGTTAGATTAGGAAAGATTAAAATAAAAGGCGTAAAAAAAGCCCCCCGAAGAGGGCTGCAGGAGAGATCACGAACGAGCAAATAGGTTCAGATAAAACTAGTTGCTTACTTAGTGAAACGAATTAGTGTTTAAGTTACTCAATAATAATAATGAATTATGAGACTTAGTTATCGATAAAAATTAGTTCTGTCTTGTAGAAAAATTTACCGATCAAGAATCAATTTCAAATTAATATGATGCGTTTTAAATTCTTAATTTGAATGAACTGCCTACCGAATTGAATAATAAATAAAATATTTTTATTCAGGCTTTCAATCTATCAATAAACATGGATTAAGTTAAATTTAAGTTTATCTCAGTGAATGCTGAGTAACTTATTTTTAGGTGGTGTTGTATTGATATCCGGGTGTCGGTATTAATTGTTGAAGCAAACAATAATGTTGAGCGTGTGTTCTTTAAGAGTACTTCAGAAGGTTTTACATTTGGCCTTACCGTCGGTGTGAACACATACACTGTGTCCACACCGACGTTGTTATCGTCTATCCGATATTAGAACTTGTAAGCAACACTTGCTTGGAAGTGTCGTGGAAGTTCTGGTAAAACAATTTGGCTACCGAACAGATTCGGGAAGTTAGCACGGAAATATTCTTCGTCCGTTAAGTTTTTCCCGGTAAGGCTGAAAGTAAATTGATCTGTTTCGTAGAACACACCGGCATTAACAAGTGTGTAAGACGGTAATTCTACGGCTTGTGAGAAGCCAGAGAAGGTTTCCTCAGAATGAATAATGCTGGAGTTTACCGCAAATCCATTTCCGAAATCATAAGTACCGGTTAAGGTATAAATGTTTTCTGGAATACCGGCTTTACGAGCATTTGGTGAGAACGAAATACCGTTAACAACACCGCCGTAAATTAACGAAGGATCAACACCTTCTGGTAAATCTTCGGCACCAAAGAAACTAAAGCGACCGTTACCGTTTGATTCCGCATCCAAGTTAGTTACTTCAACGCGAGTATAACCTGCGGTTAATACAAGACTTTCGTTAACAACCCAACGAACTTCAGCTTCCAAACCTTCGGTTAAATCAGCAGAGTTAGTTACGATGGCTTGGGCGTTAAAGTCGGTACGCTCTTGCTCGTAGTAAGAAACAGCAAAGTAAAGGCTATCGTTTAAGAAGCTGCCTTTTAAACCAAATTCTTCAAGAGTTGAGGAGTCAACCGACGCACCGCTAGCAACGTTTGCGGTATTAATTTCCGCACCTTGACCGGCAATAACGGTAGTTTGTTCTGAGAAGGTAACGTAAGGAATTAAACCAATCGGAGAGTCGTAGCTTAAGCTGACGTTCCAAGAAACCGCGTCTTCTTCATTTTCTGCGCTAATAGGTGCAGTGATGTCTCCAGGGGTTGGGTTCAATGGATCAGCTGCGAACGGGCTAACTAAGAATTGGCCGTCAGGAGAAACAGTACCAAAACCGGAGGTAGGGTTATTTAATAATAACAAGTCTACCGGCGTGCTGCTTTCAATATCGATAAAGTCGTAACGTGCACCTAAGACAACGCTGATTCCTGAATCAAAACTAAAATCGGCTAACACAGCAAGACCGTAGTCGATGTAGTCGCCTTCGTAGTATTCGGTGTAATCATCGTTAATTTGTGTGGCTAATAATCTGCGGTCCAATGAGGTGGATGGGCCGGTTAGATCACGGCGGTCAAAAAATTCATTGGTAAAGTCATCGCCGTGTTTAAAGTCGGTGTAACGAATAGAAGGTGATAACTGCAACGAAGTTGTAAATGTGTCGAATTCAAACGCTTTTGAAAAAACTAATTTGTCTTCAATAACAAATGAATCGTGGAACTGAGAAAAGCCGTAAGCATTTTCATTTAAGTTGTCGTAGGCATCGTAGAACAATTGGTTTTTAATTTCCCAACCGCTATCGGTGGTATAGATGATATCGAAGTACAACGTAATTGCTTCGTTTTCTAAGGTATCATCTTCGGCTACGAGAACGTCGCTGCCATCAAGCTGAGCGGTGCCAACATTTTGCAGTGCTAATTCTGGGTTTAGTGCTTCTGCGGTAATTGAATCTTGTCCAAAGAAGAATTGACTAACTGGTGCTGCAAAATATTCTTGGTGCGAAATAAAGCCGTCGCCGTCGGTATCAAGCGGCGTTGGTGTACCTGTAATGTAAGTGCCGTTATCAATCAAATCTTGAGTCAAGCGGTTCCAACCGGCAACCTGATTACCTTCGAAATCGTGGTACATACCGCCCCATTGCAGGCGAAGGTTGTCGCTAACGTCCATATCAAATGACGCTTGCAAAATGGTTTGCTCGGTTGCGGTATTGTCGTAGTAACTGCCAGAATCTTCATATTCACCGTAGAGGTAGTAACCAACGTTCTCAGCCAGTGGGCCACCAACTTCTGCTGTGAAAACTTCTTTGTCCCAGCTGCCGGTTGTATAACTCACTGCACCTTCGTGCTCTGTTAAATATTGACCGCCATCGGCACGGGAAGATTTAGGGTTGAAGTTTAAGTAACCGCCAATTTTTGCTGGACCGAAAATCGGTGACGCTGGACCGCGAACAATATCAACACGGCTAGATGCACCAATGGGTGTTGGGTAGTTACCTGGGTTGTCCAGACGTTTTACGCCACGGAAATAGGTTTCGCCCGGAGTACCGCGAACGTCCAATGATCCGGCAACACCGAAAAAGGATTGTGTAAATGTACCTGGTGCAAAGGCAACCAGCTCGTCGATATCGTCGACATTAAAACGTTCAAGCTGTTCAGCACTGATGGTAGACGCGGATCTTGGTGTTTCTAAAAGAGACTTTCCGAAACCAAAAATTTCTACGTCTTCACCAGGCAAACTCCCGAGAGAACCTTCAACAATCACTTCTTCAATTCCGTCAGTGTTGGTTTGGGCCTGCGCGACGACGGAAGTCATTGCTCCTACAGAAGCGAGTGCCACGGCCGCTGTAAGTGGCAATAGGTTAAAGGATGTTGCTTTCTTCATGGTTCCCCCTAAAGGCGTGTAATAGATTACCGAGCCGTTGTTTGTGGATGGCTCGAGTAAAAATGATTCCTGGGTGTTTACATACTTCGGCATGTAACGGATAGCGATGAGTTTTCCTGATATAAAAGTCAAACTCTTCAGTGTTTTAACCAAGCTTCTTTGTCTTGGTTTAGTTTAAGTTTTGTTCAATTACAAAGCAGCGTTAACTGTTAATGAGTACAACTCGGCGTTTGAATCGGTTAATGCGAATTCTAAGTAATGTTCACCAATAATTCAGCAGTTAGTTTGCATAAATGGTGCCATATACTTGTCTATGTGGTCAGAAAATGCGGAAAGCTGATGAAATAAGCGCCGCAGAAGTGTCGGTATTACCTAACTTTTAAAATTTCTAGTCGTTAATAGTGAGTGCGCTTTCAATCATGATGCACGCTCGATGCAGGTGAAGTATTTTGGTGCAAATGATTTAGAATTTTTTTAGATAATGTTTTAGCTTGATTGACGTAAATTTATGGGTGTTACTCTTCTGATGTTAGGAAATTATTAGGGCAGAAATTGTTAAATCAGCGACTTTTTAACAAGAGTCTGTTAAAGAAAGAGGCTCTTAAAAAGAGTCTCGTAAAAAAAGAACCTCTTGAAAAGAAGTTCTCAAAAAAACCTTTTAAAAGGAATCACTCGAAAAGAACTTCCGAATAAAGCGATTATTTATCAGAAATTTCTAAACCCTAATTTATCAGTGGTTTCTTAATTGTTTGGCTAATTGACCGTGCAAACTTTTTAATTCTTCTGCATCGATTGCGCTGTGCTCAAAATTATTAATAACCCATTGCCCGGCAACCATTAATTTTTCCACGCGATGACCACCACAAATTACTAATGCAGCAAGCGGATCGCCAGCGCCCGAAAACCTGAGTTCGTTCAAATTAAAAATGGCCAAATCCGCTTGTTTACCCACGGATAATTCTCCGATGTCCGAGCGATGAAACACAGAAGCATTGCCTGATGTGGCAAAACCGAGCACAGTTTCGGCGGTGATTTTTTCCGCACCGTACACAAGGCGTTGCTGCAAAAGTGATTGCCGGACTTCGGTAATCATATTTGAACAATCATTTGATGCCGAACCGTCTACCGCTAAACCGATGCGACAACCTGCCTGCTGTAAATCTAATGTTTTGCACATGCCCGAGGCCAATAACATATTCGATGTTGGGCAGTGGGCAATACCTATTTTTGCATTCCCGAGTTTTTTAATTTCTTCGTCAGTAAAATGAATGCCGTGAGCTAACCAAGTTCGTGAATTCAACCAACCGCACTGTTCAAGATAATCCAGAGGTCGCACACCGTATTTTTCCAGGCAAAAATCATTTTCGTCTTCGGTTTCGGCAAGGTGTGTATGAAGCAAGACATCGTATTGTTCTGCCATTTGAGCCGATTCAATCATTAAATTTTTTGAAACTGAAAAAGGTGAACAAGGAGCCAGTGCTAATTGAATCATCGCTCCATCTTTGCGTTCATGGTAAGAGGTAATTAAACGCTCGCTTTCTTTTAATATCACATCTTCATTTTCGACCACGGAATCCGGCGGTAATCCGCCTTGAGATTCGCCCAAACTCATCGAACCACGTGTGAGATGCATGCGACAACCGAGCGATGTTAACGCCTCTATTTGAATATCAATGGCGTTACTGATGCTGGGCGTGAAGACATAATGGTGATCAGACACTGTAGTTGCACCGGACAACATTAATTCCAGCGCGGCCAATTTTGACGATATGGCGATCATTTCCGGGGTTAGATTTTGCCAGACCTTATAAAGACTGGTTAACCAAGGAAACAATGGTTTATTCAACGCGGCGGGTAGGCACCGTGTTAATGTCTGGTAAAAATGATGGTGCGAATTAATTAATCCGGGAATGAGTACACGGCCGCTCAGGTCAATTTCCTGATCGACGAGAACCGTCGGTTTATTATTGCTGGCAACTAACTCTACGATTTTATCGCCTTGGACGACAATACCGTTAGTGGCATCTTCGTGGTTGCCGGTAAATACGGCGTCAGCATTTTTCAACCATAAAGTCTGTTGCACTTGGTTGGATTGGGGTGAAGCAATCATTTCTGAAGTAGTCATGTTTAATGCGTGCGGTTAGTTTTTATTTTTCGCTGTTGACTGCGATATCGTTACTCAGTATTTCTGTCTCTGTTTTTTCGTCGCTAAAAATAAGCTGCATGACGATTGCAGTGATACCGGCGATGGCAACGGGAGAGGAAAATAAAATTTGAATAATAGAAGGCGTTTTGGCTAATACATTGGGAACCATCATACAACCCAAACCTAACCCCAAAGACGTTGCAATGATGAGTGATTTTTTACGATCGAATTCAATATTCGCCAATATGTTCACTCCGGCCACAGCGACCGTGGCAAACATGACCAGTGTGGCGCCGCCTAATACAGGCTTTGGAATTTGTTGCAAAACGTTTCCGATAAAAGGAATAAACCCCAGTAGAAGAATAATTGCCGCGACAAAAAAGCCCACGTAACGACTGGCGATTCCGGTTAAGCGAATAACGGCGTTATTTTGCCCAAAGGTTGTGTTTGGGAATGTACAAAAAACAGAGGCTATTAACGAATTGACGCCATCGGCGAGAACGCCATTGCGTATGCGTTCGATGTAACTCTTGCCTTTAATAGGCAGGCCACAAAACAACGAGTTTGCGGTGAGATCCCCCGAGGTTTCAATGGCGGTTAATAAATAGATAAACGCAATCGGTAAAAACAGTTGCCAATCAAACGCAAAACCGTATTTAAAGGGAATCGGAATCACAAACGTTGATGTGGATGCAATGCCTTGGAATTCGAATATGCCGAAATAATAGCCGGTGGCAGAACCGACGAGCATGCCGATTAAGATTGACGACAACCGAAGCCAGTTATTGCTGCTGGCATTGAGTGCAATGATGATGAGAAGCACAAAAAAGCCGATGGCTAAAAAGGAGGGTGCCCCGAAATTGTCGGCGCCGTATCCGCCGGCAATATCCGTCATTCCCACTTTTATCAGCGAGACGCCGATAGTGACAATAACAATTCCCGTCACTAAAGGTGTGATGATTCTTCGAAGTTTGTGAATAAATTGGCTGAGAACAATCTCAATAAAAGCGCCGAAGAAACAAATCCCGTTGAGCATGGCGATAATTTCTTCGTTACTGCCACCTCTGTTTTTGACCGTGAAGCCTACGGTAATCAACGAACCTAAAAAGGCAAAGCTGGTGCCTTGCACAGCAATTAATCGAGATCCTACAGGGCCAATACCTTTTACCTGAATAAATGTGGAGATACCCGAGACGATTAACGCCATGCTCAGTAAATAAGGTATTTCCTCTTGCAAGCCGAGAGTGCTTCCGATAACCAAGGTAGGAGTAATAATGCCGACAAAGCTTGCCAATACATGTTGAACAGCGGCGGTAACGGATTGAGCGATGGGTGGTTTTTCTTCCAGGTGAAAGAGAATATCGGAATCTGTCTTCATAAATTAGGGCAATCTCTGGTTAACTCCACGAACGATGTGCTTTCTTCTGGGAAAACAGGCAATGGAGGTCTAACGGGTTAAATCCAACCAAGCACCAAACAAGTACTAAATCCAACCAGATACCAATATCCAACCGAATACTAATACCCAACTGAATACTAATAAAAGCAGGAATAGCAAAAGTAGGAAAAACGACTGAATCTCAATGAGCGCGACCTTAAATTTTACCTTGCAAGCAAACCATTGAGCTTGCAGCAGCAAATATTGGAACCAATCAGAATTTTCTGTCGTACTAATTTGGTGCTTTCAAATTCTGTTTGCACTAAGTGTGCCCGAATCTGTATTGGTTGTTCTATTTTCACTGATCCAGATCCTGGAATGGAACAGTTTGAGTTATAAAATAATCGAATAAACGATGCTCTGATGTAGATAGTGTTTGCTTTTTAGAAGATGTCACCGGTTTTTTCTGTTTTATGCGTGATCAATTCATCAGACGAGTAACAACGCACTTTTATCATTGGTATCTTTAAATTTTTCTGTCTCAATAGGGTGCAATTATTTGTTGGCTTAAATCCAACGCCCAATATTGGAACTTAGTTAAGGGTCCTCTGATTGGTCCCTTGTTAATCAAGCTGGATATTGGTCCGTACTTAGGGGTATTCCATCCTTGGAAGTGGTAAAAATTCGAACAGACTGTGAGCAAGTTGTACGAGTAGCGCCATTTATTGTGAATAGAACACTTTCCTTTTTACCTGAGCCGACAAGAATTCTTTTGGGTAGGCCGTAAACCGCTACCAAAAAAGGAGTCGAGCGCAGTAAATTTAGAACTTAAGTCGAAGGTGGCACGGTAACTGCTCTAGTAATCGTACCCTATGAGACTTCTCATTGGGTATTCTCTCATGAAGCTTGCTCTTAAGGGGCTGTGCACTGGCCCCGTTTTTTCATCTGAGAGAGTTAGAAAATATTTAATGTAACTGACCTTGTTAACTGTTTTGACGTAACTCGGTTTTTACGTAAGCGAATTTAGGCGTTGTATGATTGCCAGGTATTCCATTATTTTTTAAAAGTAATAATTCGCGCTTTTCTATTTGTAAAATTCTATTGAATTTTCTATTCTGTTTTGCCCGTCGCAAATTACCTTCTGTGTGAAATTCTTCCTACTTGATATTTTTTCGACTTAAAAATACCGGCTTCTGTAAGCTGATTATTTTATTTTGAAATATCCCATCTTATTTTATTAATGGTGTGTCTGTGTTATTCGCAATGCTGATTATAAATTAAATGAGTATGAAATAAATTCCGATGTTTCGTGCGCGATATTCCCGAATTATTACCTACCAAGATGAAAAACCACTTTTACGATTTATTTTCAGCGAACAACTCTGGGTTTGTAGTCTTTAGTTAAGGAGCATCTGATTAATTAATCTGCAATAAAACGCTCGTTATAACTAATCTTTAATTTTTTATGAAAGAACCAAGATTATTGGGTTAAAAACTTAGCAGCTGTTAATTCTGCAGGTTACTGGTTTGCCAACAAACGAATATTTTGATCGTCTCTGAGTTTTTGGTCACTTCCTTGTGCGGTGAAAACCGCATAATTGAACGTTAGATAAAAACGACATCAACTCGGCATGAAACATGCTCCAAGAATAAATGAAATCCATTTTTCTAGGTTGTATATAGAAATTAATATCGCATTACTCGTTTGAATACAGTGGTAGAAATACATAACAGCTCAAAATAGTACGTTGTTGATAGTACTTAATTGATAAACATTGATGGCAAAAATTATGGTGTTTTTGTGTTATTTGCTTCGATTTTATTAATGAGCGGACTAAGGAGAGGTATTATCGTATTTCATGAAACAGCGCAAAAATCTAAGGTATTTAGATTGCCACAATAATGTAATGTCAAATGTTCCGTTTGCAATACTTTGAGAGAGGATGGTTTTTTGTACAATATTAATAATCAAGAGCTCGACACAGTACTGAATGAGTTTATTGAATTACACAGTTTAAAAAAATCCTACATAGATACGGTACATCGTTGGTATTTCCCCCAAATTCAAGCGTTGCTGTCTCGTATTGAATCTCGGTCTGAACCATTTGTCATTGGCATAAACGGTTGCCAGGGCTCGGGTAAAAGTACGCTGGCTGATTTGATCGTTCATATATACACGAGATTATATGAAAAGAAATGCGTCGCTATTTCCATTGATGATTTTTATTTAACCCTTGAAGAAAGAAAACAGCTGGCTGATCGCGTTCATCCTTTGTTTTTAACTCGAGGCGTTCCGGGAACTCACGACGTTTCACTCGCAACGTCTACGCTCAATCAACTGTCGAGTCAGTCTGGTGAGGTTAAGGTTCCGCGCTTTAATAAAGCGTTAGACGACCGTTACGACGAAAATGAGTGGACCCAAGTTGAACCCCCAGCTGACGTGATTGTATTAGAGGGTTGGTGTTTGGGTGCTACCGCTCAGAATGACAAACAACTTAAATCGCCAGTGAATGAATTGGAAGAATTTGAGGACCGAAGCGGTATTTGGCGTGATTATGTCAATCAGTGTCTTCAAGGCGAATACCAAGAGCTGTTTTCTAAAATCGATTATTGGATGATGCTGAAAGCACCTTCTTTTGAAAGCGTGTTCGAGTGGCGTTTAGAGCAAGAAAGAAAATTAGAAACTCATTTGAAAAGCGATACCAATTTTTCTGCCTCTAAAAAAGAGAACAGTTATTCATTTATGAGTCCTCAGCAAATAAGAAGATTCATTCAGTATTACCAAAGAATTACAGAACATTTACTGGATGATTTACCGGATCGATGTGACTGTGTTTTTGATCTCGGAAAAAACCGAGAGGTGCAAGCAGTTAAAAGCAATTAAATTTTTTGTGAGTAAGTTTTAATTATAGTCATTGACTAGAGAAGATATAAAACACAGTTCTGATAACAATTGGTTCTAATTATTGTTTTATTCTTCTCTTTATTCTAGTGTAGTTGTTGTTAAGCCTGTGGGCGGTTAACGCAATAAATTTAGGCTCATAAATGCTAGAAAAATATAATACGTATATAAGTAGATGTGCTGATGGTTGTTATATTAAGTTACGGTGTTAGGTGTGCGTCATGGAAGTTATGATTTTTACTGACATGGACGGTACGTTGCTCGATCACTACAGTTACAGTCATAAACCCGTAGATGAACTCTTGGTCGACTTGCGAAAGCTAACCATACCTGTGATTCCAATTACCAGTAAGACTTTCTCCGAATTAATTCCACTACGATTAGAAATTAAAAGCGCTTGTCCTTTTGTCATTGAAAATGGTGCTGCGGTTGTATTACCTAAAGCGGCATTTCCATTAGCGTCTATGATTTCTAAAGGGGATGATATTGAAGATGCGGGAGATTACTGGATTAAATCCTTCTGTCCCAATCGCCATTATTGGCAATCACTGATTTTCTCCATTAAAGATGAGTTTCCGTGTCAGTTCTCAACCTTTTCAGAATTGGGCGTTGAAGGTGTGGCAGAAGTTACGGGGTTAAGTTTAGGGCAAGCTGAACTTGCCGTGGATCGCCAATATGGAGAACCGGTGTATTGGACCGGTAACGCAAAAGATTTAGAGAAGTTTTGCAGCCGAATAACCGAGCTTGGTGGTTTTACGCTAAGAGGAGGGCGCTTTACTCACGTGTCTGGAAATGTCGATAAGGGTAAAGCGTTGCTGTGGCTTAAAAAGTTGTATGAGAAAAAAAATGGCAAACAAATTAAGTCGATTGCGCTCGGCGATAGCGGTAACGACATTGCCATGCTGCAAGCGGCAAATTTTCCAGTAATCATCCGCTCTCCTGTTCACGAGCCGCCGTTGTTTCAGCAGACAGAGAACAACCGGGTTCCAGCAATGATTACCAGTGCAACCGGCCCTGAAGGTTGGGACGTTGCGGTTAAAGAATTACTTAAAATGATAGGCGTAATGACTTCGCCGAAAGAGGTTAACAACGATGGCTGATTTTCATCAAAACGGTGTAATTACTACGCTTCATAACTTGTCTCCAAGACCGTTGGAAGAACTTGAAAGTGAGCTGGTTAAATTCAGCAAGCAACGGCCGATGGCGCTCATTTTGCCGAGTTTGTATTCCGAGCTTGAAGGCCCGGCCATGCCCAATATTTTGAGCGAATTAGGCAAAGTACCGTATTTGAATCATATCGTTATTGGCTTGGACCGAGCCGATCAATCCCAATACCAAAAAGCGGTTAACTTTTTTTCTGAGTTACCGCAAGAGCATCGAATTCTCTGGAATGACGGTCCTCGGTTACAGGCCCTTGATAACGATTTAAGAAAATTAGGTTTAGCGCCCAGAGAAAAAGGCAAAGGTTGTAACGTCTGGTATTGCATGGGTTATACACTGGCGGTTGATAAAGCAGAATCGGTTGCTCTGCACGATTGTGATATTACGACCTATTCAAGAGAATTACTTGCACGTTTAATTTATCCCGTTGCAAACCCTCGTTTTAACTACGAGTTTTGCAAAGGCTATTACGCGCGTGTTGCGGCCGATAAAATTAATGGTCGCGTTTGTCGATTGTTGGTAACACCGTTATTACGGGCGTTAAAGAAAGTCTTGGGTTATCGAGAATATCTAGAGTACATGGACAGCTTTCGGTATTCGCTTGCCGGAGAGTTTTCGTTTCGACGAGATGTACTAACCGATTTAAGAATTCCCAGTGACTGGGGGCTCGAAATTGGTGTTTTATCCGAAATGCACCGCAACTACGCTCACAACCGACTTTGCCAAGTTGATATTGCACACCGATACGATCATAAGCATCAGGATTTGTCTTTACGAGACAAATCGACCGGATTGTCTCGCATGTCAATTGATATTGCCAAAGCCCTATTTAGAAAATTAGCAACGCAAGGTGAAGTATTTACGCCCGAAACTTTCCGCAGTATTAAAGCAACCTATTTTAGAATCGCTCTGGATTTTGTTGAAACCTATCACAACGACGCGTTGATGAACGGACTGAAACACGATCTGCACGAAGAAGAGAAATCGGTGGAAATGTTTGCTCGAAATATTATGGAAGCCGGGCAAGTGTTTTTAGACAGTACTAATACAACACCGTTTATTCCGAGTTGGAACCGAGTAGTCAGCGCGATGCCGGATGTTCTAGAACGGTTATTGGAAGCAGTAGAATTGGATTATAAGGAGTTCTCTGGTAAATAATGCGTGGGCCCGGTTTTGATTCAATTCCATGTGATTGGCAGTGATAAAGAGTGAGTTTTTAAACGTTGATTATGATTGTGTAATAGAAATATTCGGCTCTAAAACGGCAAAGGCTGCTTAACGGTTCCTTAAATCTCGTTTGAGTACTAAGTGCAACGATATTTGTGTTTACAACAAATAAAAAACTGCTTCATAATTCACTTTTGCACACTGTCGATTGCAGGGAGTTGGGACATCTATGAGTGAGATAATGGATCACTTAAAACAAAAAGTCGCTCATCATTTATCGGTTATTTACTCCGATGTTACGTTGGACATCACCACAGATACGCTTGCCGACGAAGTTATGTCGATAATGCGTCTCGATAGTGAGGTGTGTAATCCAGTTGCTCATCAAAACCATTGGAGCCAAGAAGACGTCATATTAATTACGTATGGCGATAGCATTAAAACTGAGAATCAACCACCGTTACAGACATTGCATGGGTTTTTACAAGATTATTGTAATGATGTGATTACCAGTGTGCATATTCTGCCGTTTTTTCCTTACTCATCTGACGATGGTTTCTCGGTAATTAATTTTTCAGCGGTTAATGAGAGTTTGGGTGACTGGCAAGACATTTCGTCGATTTCAGACGATTACCATTTAATGGCTGACCTTGTTATTAACCACTGTTCCAGTCGCAGCTTGTGGTTTGAAAATTTTAAACTGGGGCGTCAACCTGGTTTGGATTATTTCGTTACCGCCGATCCCAAAGACGATATAGAACAGGTTGTCCGCCCACGTACCAGCCCGCTGTTGCGAGAAACGCAAACTAATGAGGGTATCAAACACGTCTGGTGTACCTTCAGCCACGATCAAGTGGATTTAAACTTCAAAAACCCTGAGGTATTAAAAGAATTTATAGCGATTATTCGGCTTTATTTAGATAAAGGCGTGAAAATATTTCGCTTAGATGCAGTCGCGTTCTTGTGGAAAAAATTAGGGACTCGGTGCATTAATTTAGATCAGACTCATGAAGTGGTGCGTTTGATTCGAACCCTGGTTGAGCATTCATCTGAACATGCAATGTTAATTACCGAAACCAACATTCCAAACCGAGAAAACTTAACGTATTTCGGTAACGCTAATGAAGCGCATTGTATCTACAATTTTTCATTGCCGCCGCTGCTCGTCAATACATTGGTTACTGGTAATTGTAAGTATTTAAAACAATGGATGATGAGTATGCCGCCGGCGCAAAACGGGACGGCGTATTTTAATTTTATTGCTTCTCACGACGGTATCGGCTTGCGTCCAGCAGAAGGTCTTCTCAAAGACGAAGAACTGAATACATTGATTAACACCATGCAATCATTTGGGGGTCGAATTTCTTGGCGAGCGACCAACGGCGGTGTTAATAAAGCCTACGAAATTAATATCGCATTGATCGATGCCTTGCAGGGAACCGTAAAAGGTCCAGATAAATGGGGCATTGATCGCTTTATTTGTGCCCACGCCATTATGTTGTCTCTTGAAGGCATTCCAGGTATTTATATTCACAGTTTGTTGGGTACAGGCAACGATTATGAAAAGGTAAAACATACTAATCATAATCGCTCCATCAATCGCCATCAGTGGGATTACGAAGAGCTTGTCAATCAATTGGGCCAAGAATGGACCCAGCACGCGCAAACCTACTCGCGATTAAAGCATTTAATTAAGTTGCGTGCGGAACAACCTGCGTTTCACCCGAATGCGACTCAGTTTACCTTACATCTGGGCGATCAAATGTTTGGCTTCTGGCGTCAAAGTATGGACCGACGTCAGAGTATATTTTGCATTAATAATATCAGTGACGAAGTGATTAATTTATCGTTGTCCGACATCAATTTAATCAGTACTGACAACTGGTGTGATTTAATCACAGGTACAGTTTACGACTCTATTGAACTTGGAATAGAAGTTCAGCCTTACCAAACGCTTTGGATCAGTAACCTGTAATTTTATTTAAATTACAACGGTTTACTGCCATTTCTCAGTTATCGCCAAAGAGTGACAAATTTACGGTTTATTTTTAAAAATTTGATGAATCGTATTTTTGTTGCTCTTTTGGTTATCAGCTTTCCTACTTTTAATTATAATTATTACTAATCGATTGCTTTTTTTAATTTTTAAAAAAAGTATATTATTTTGAAATGCTGAGTTTTGCGCTAAAGTTGTGTGATGCTCTGGTCGCTCTGTGCTGATTTCGAATTACTCATTAGCCGTTTATCAGTGTGGTAAGAGCTAAATTAGAAAAAAATAATTAGAAAATTAAATTAGCAAGCGCCTTCGATGGATAATTTAATGCCTGTTCTTTTGCTGGTTTTGGCGGCAGTAGGGCTGATTTCGTTATTGTCGTTCCGATACGTTAATCAGCGCCGTCTGCGCAGTCGACAGCGTGAAGGACTCAATCTTATTCAAGCTCTACAGCGAATGCTGTCGCACGTTCAGCGCCATCGTGGTCTGAATTACGGCGTTATGAAAGGCGCTAATGAGCTTGATTGCCAAATTTTGGATTTAAAACATTTCATCAGTGAAGATATTCATAGAATCGAACATTCTAATCAATGGTTATCGACCACCGACTCTTGGGGGACGATAACAAAAACCTGGGCAAAATTGACGAATCCTCACGGAACCTGGATTTGCGAGGCCAATTTTTCAAAGCATAATGAATTAGTAGAGCTAATACTTGATTGTATTGATCTCAGTGTTACTGAATATCAGTTAATCCAGTTACAAACATTCGATACAGACCGCAGCTACGGGTATTTATGGCAAGAATTACTACCCACAGCGGAATTACTCGGGCAAGTCAGGGCGTTGGGTACCGGTATTGCTGCTGCGGGTTATCATAGTGACGAAGATAGAGTTCGCCTGCATGAATTGGTGCGTGCTATTGAGGTGAACATGGATTGTTTGTGGATGAATATTCTAAACAATCAGCAGTTGGAGCGTGATATTGATCTTTTTTTATCGAGTGTTGACGACAGTATTATTGTTAGAAAACCGTCAATAATGCCGCACGAATATTTTAATTTGGGCACAGCAGCCATTGACGGTTTGTACAACCATTACCAATTAGAAATTAATCATTTAACCGATCATATTTTTCGAGAATCACCCATTCACCCAATCTTTAATTCACCTTAACAAAACCTAGGGATTTTTTGCCGGTAGAAAAGGGTCGCTCATAATGCTTTTCATGGGAGTGCCACTCAAGAATAATTGCTTTTTTAACTTGCCAACAAACGATTGTGCACCGCACAAAAATGCGTGAGTTTTCGAAAAATCAATGTCTAGATTTTTGCAAAAATCGTAGATGTTTTCTATTTTAATTCCCTCGTATTCTTCACCCTCTAATGCCACGAGCGATACGTGAAGATTAGGAAATTGCTTTTCCAATTTATTCAGCTCTTCGATGAGATAAATATCGTTGCTATTTCGAGCTCCAGCGACCAAATGGATAGGTTTGTCAAAGCCTTGATTCAGCGCATCTCGGACAATACCGTACAGCGGTGCAAGGCCAGTACCTAAGCCCGCAAGGAGCAGCGTGTTGGTGTTGTCATGGGCGAGTGAATCAGAATAGAAGCAGTGGCCCAACGGGCCTTGGATTTCAATATTTTGATCTTGAACACTAGAACCTTTAATCCACCGGCCAAACACTCCGTTCTCGTAAGTTTTTATGTGCAGCTCAACAGTCGTCTGATCTAATTCGGGAACACTGGCTATGGAATAACTGCGTGTGTGTTGCACGCCAGCGTCGTCGGTGAACAGTAAATTCAGGTATTGTCCTGGGCGGTAATCTAACGGTGCCGAGAAACGCACTCTCAATATTGTGTTATTGAGTGGTCGTACTTCGGTAATTTGTGTGGTGATCGCAGAGTCCGAAGCTTCGCTGGGCAGCTGCACAGTGATGGGATTGCTGGGTACGCAGCTACAAGATAAAAAATAGCCCAGTTCTTTTTCAGGCGAGGTCAAACCCTGTTGGCTCGACGCAGGCAAGTGTGCTTTGCCCTCTGGGGTTACTTGCATTAAACAACATTGACACGCGCCAGCTCTGCAACTGTTTGGAATGGCATGTCCTTCACGCAGAAGGGCTTCCAATACGCTTTCCTCGGGTTTTAAGGTAATAGAATTCTTGTTAAACGTTATTTGGGACGGTTTTATAACGTTTGAGTGGTCTATACTCATTAAGAGGGTCTCGCCTAATTTATTAGAGTTTACTCAATTAAACAGTGTAATGATATTTGTCATTGCTGACAAAATTGGGTTGTTTCGGCTTAAAAAGCGCAGCGGCTCGAGTAAGCTGCGTTTGTGTGATCTTTTTCTCTATTTATACATTGAGAACATCGTCTTTTACGCTCAGCGCAATTTCTACGACGGAATCAATATCTTCTTTAGGCACGTTAAGTTCTTCTAGTGTTGAAACCAAGGCTTCTGCGACTGCGCCAAAATGTGTGTCGGTTAATTGCATGTGTTTATGAGCTTCACGCATGTCTTTGCCGTTGTAGTTATTGGGACCGCCAAAAGCCATTGTTAAAAAAGCTTTTTGTTTGTTGTGTTGTTCTTCCATGTCGGTGGAATCGAAAAAGTGGCTGATTCGATCATCGCTTAACACTTTGCGATAAAAAATATCGACGGCGGCATCAACGGCTGGAGCGCCACCTAATTTATTAAATACAGAAACGTCACTCATTGTCTTCTCCATTGCGTTCAGTACGCTAATCAGTACGGTGTGTCTATATAATCGAACAGTGTGAAGTTGCGTTGAGTACGAGTAATGTTCACGGTTATTGACTCGGTACAACTTGTTTAACACACGGTTGTTTTTAGTATTTGGTTTTCTAATATTCCATCTGTAAGCATCATTTATGCCCAAACATAACTCAGCCTGTTAGCAGATCTGGTTGTGGATAACTCGGTATCACACGATAACTGTAGCTACTAAAACCGTATCCACTAAAACTAGAGCCATCAAAACGAGAGCTACTAAAACTATAGCCACTGAAACTGGAGCTATTGAAAAAGTTTCGGGGTTTAATTATTGGTTATTCGTAAATTTTCAAGACGGGTAAAATTTTTCTGTCAGTGGTTATAAGGCTGAACTCATTCTCGATAATTACCTTGAATTAATTATTTTGTCAGACTATGCCAGGCTTGGTTATTCTGCTTAAATTAGTGTGAACAGGCCCTAAAACGATTGGTATTCACGAGCTTCTCACTGGCTTCTTGCTGAAATCGTTTTTTACTTCTTTGTTCTTATTTAAAAACCAAATAGTGTGTTGTTTTTTCTGTGTTCGCGGGAGCGGTAAGCGGATGTGGTTTGAAATTTCTCTCTTTGTTTGGTTTTCGATCAGTTTTGTAACAAAAATGAATATGCTTAGGTAAATTGATGAAACCTGCTATGGCGAGTTTTGATGGTTTACTCGTTCTTATGCGTTATTGTTGATCAAGCCTCCTGATAAAAGCGACAGTATGAATAAATTCAAAAATTAATGAATTTATCGACAAAATCCGGGAACTTATCTGTAATATCGTCTAACTGATTGAATTTTCTGGCTTAAATTGCATGTGGCGGTGCGGAAAATTAACGCAAACTGAGATTAAATAGTGACTTACTGCACTGTTTAGGTAGTTGGCAAATAAATTCGAAAATATTTTGAACTTATATAGTGCCCCTAAGTCTGAGAGATACGTTGTGAAATTAAGTGCTTTAATTTTTCAATGTTTCCTAGCGAGATTATATCTCACATTCCCTAAGGTGTTGCTTGGGCGCTTTTTAAGCGCCTATTTTTTGTGACATATGTTCATTTATTGAAAACCTCTCCGTTAAACAATGTATCGTTTCATGATTCTGTAATATTACTGGGAATTATAAAAATGCTTAATCATCGTTAGAATTGTAATCCTAGTGTGTCTTGTGACACTGGCGATTATAAAAATCAGCTGGAATAATTTTGTTCGCGTTTATTGCATTAATTATCAGAAAGTATGTGTTTAATGAAAACGCGAGTGCGAGACTGTATTTTAATTTCGCGTTAAATAAACTGAAATTTTCGAGTTGCAATTTATTTCTAATTTTAAAATCTTTTATATGGTGAACTAAAAATAAATAGAAAAATCTTTTGCGATACGGTTATCAATTTTATTTTTAATCAGAGATTTTTCTAGACGGCTACTTATTGTCGCATCCCAACTGATGCATTCGATGTTTAGGATATTAGGGCCTGTTCACACTCACTTAATCACACCTGCTGGAGTGTATTTTTTTCGTATTTTAGGCGCAGTGAGTGTGATTTGGTTGTTCCAAATGAACGAGCTGCAACACGAAATACGGGAAAAATACGCCGAGCCCCTAGATCAAAGAAAAAATTCACAAGAAGATTTATGGAGGAGGGTACGTTGACGGTTTTGGAGAAAATACGTGTTGAGGAATTGTGACGAAATGGGAAAAAGCTAGAACCATCCAAAGATGGCTCTAGCAAAGCTGAAATGGCAATTAAACGGAAAATTTCATTTCAGGAACGTGGTCCGGTATAACCAAAGCACCTGCGGTTTTTTCAGCAATTTCTTCCACTGAAACGCCGGGCGCTCGTTCTTTTAGCCAGAACTTTTGGTCTTTAATTTCTAGATACGCAAGGTCAGTAAGAACTTTCTTAATGCAGCCTGCTCCGGTTAATGGCAGAGTACATTCAGTGAGCAATTTTGATTCACCGTGCTTGCTGGCGTGTGTCATAACAACAATGATGTTATCCGCACCCGCCACTAAATCCATGGCGCCGCCCATACCTTTAATGAGCTTGCCGGGAATCATCCAAGAAGCGATATTACCGCTGACATCAATTTCAAATGCACCCAATACCGTCAAATCTACGTGGCCGCCTCGGATCATGCCGAAAGATTCTGCTGAAGAAAAAATCGACGCCCCTGGAATTGCAGTCACGGTTTGTTTACCGGCGTTGATCATATCCGCGTCGACTTCGTCTTCGGTTGGGAATTGTCCCATGCCGAGTAGACCGTTTTCGGATTGGAACATGATCGACATGCCGTCGGGAATGTAGTTCGCAACTAACGTGGGAATCCCAATGCCAAGGTTTACGTAATAGCCGTCTTTAAGTTCACAGGCAACACGTTGTGCCATTTGTTCTCTAGTTAAAGCCATTGTTCATCTCCCCTTAGCTTGCACGCACAGTTCGTTGTTCGATTCGTTTTTCAAAGGTGCCTTTGATTAAACGGTCGACATAGATACCTGGCGTTTGAATATGCGCAGGCTCGATTTCTCCTGGCTCGACGATTTCTTCAACTTCAACCACGGTGATTTTTCCGGCAGTTGCCGCAATTGGGTTAAAGTTTTGTGCGGTGTTGCGGTAAACAACGTTGCCGAAGCGATCCGCTTTCCAACCTTTAACAATGGCGAAATCACCGACAATGGATTCTTCTAATATGTAGTCGCGACCGTTAAAGCTTCTCGACTCTTTACCTTCGCCAACTGGGGTTCCGTAACCTGTGGCGGTATAGAATGCTGGAATGCCAGCGCCACCGGCGCGCATTTTTTCAGCCAGTGTGCCTTGTGGTGTGAGTTCGACTTCCAGTTCTCCAGAGAGCAATTGTTGTTCGAACAGCGCGTTTTCACCAACGTAGGAGGCCACCATTTTTTTAATTTGGCGATCTTCAAGCAGGATGCCCAAACCAAACCCATCGATTCCGCAGTTGTTGGAAACGATTGTTAATCCTTTTGCACCCATTGCTTTAATTTGGCTGATACAGCCTTCGGGAATGCCGCAGAGACCGAATCCGCCTGCAACTATGGTCATGTTATCGGTCAGTCCCGCCATGGCTTCTTCGTAGCTGGACACAACTTTATCAAAACCGGACATAACGTCTCCTTTGATGTATTTGTGATGACAGTGATTGTTGTTGTAACTAACTTTTGACCTGGCTGTTTAAGCCTGGGTGGTAAAGCCGTTGTTTGCAAATTTTAGTGAGTGGTTATGTTTATATGTTCTCAGAAAAACGCTGCAAACGCCCTTTTTACCGGTGAGTGGCTTTATCATTGCGAATGTTGATTTATTTATCAAATATAAATAAATTATAGTTTCATTTATATTTTAAATTTATTGGTTGTGGGTTATTCGGCTAACAATACCTTCTGAGATACCAAAGAGGCCGTGATAATGAATGTAACCGTAAAGCAGATTAACGCGTTTGTAGCGCTGGCCCAATGTCGAAGTTTTGCGGAAGCGTGTGAGCGATTGCATCTGTCGCAGCCAGCGCTGAGTATCACGATCAAGAACTTGGAAGACTCCCTCGGTGGTGGCTTGTTCAGCCGATCAACACGTTCGCTTCATCTGACACCCGAAGGTGAGGCTTTTTACCCAGTGGCTCTGCGTTTGCTCAATGATTGGGATCAAGCGCTCGGTGATGTCGTCAATTCCTTCAATTTAAAGCAGGGTCGTTTAATTATTGCCGCCATGCCGTCGTTTGCGGTGGCGAGGTTGCCCAGCATTCTTGCGACGTTTAAAAACCAATTTCCCAATATTAATATTCTCTTGCACGATGTGTTGAACGAATCGGTGATCGATTTGGTGCGTCAGGGGCGAGCTGAATTGGGCATCTGTTTTAATCCCGGTGAATCCGATGATTTAATTTTTAAAGAATTGTTTAACGACGAATTAATTGCCGTTGTGCCGCAGAAACATCCGTTAACCAAAAAGGCGTCGGTTACCTGGGCCGAATTGGTCGACGATACCTTAATTATGTTGCAAAAACCGTCGAGCATGCGTTTGTACATTGAGGAAGTTTTGGCCGATCACGATTTACAAATTACTCCCGCAATTGAAGTGAATCAGCTGGCAACGGTGGGCAAATTGGTTTCTCTAGGATTGGGCGTCAGTACGGTGCCGAAAATGTGTGAACAGCAAATGGAAGAGTCTGGGGCGGTGTGTTTGCCGTTGTTAACGCCAAAAATAGAGCGAAGTGTGGGTGTTATTTGGCGGACTCGATTTGCGTTATCAGCGGCGGCTAAAGCGCTTCACAGTCAGCTTTAGTTATTTGTGTTCTCGCAGCAGCGTATTTTTAAATCCGTTTTATTCATTTTATTTTATAAATTGTTTGGCAACACTCAAAGCCATTCGTCATTTATTCGAAAATAATAACTATTGCTTGTTTACGCGTGTTTAAATTCATAAAAAAGCACCCTAATAAAACGCGTGTAAATAACGAAATTTCTGAGCCTCATAAACGGGTTTAAATCGGCAATTGGGTTGTGTACTTCACCTGTTTTAGTGCGAAATCCGAGCTGATGGAAGCAACACCCGGTAAATTCAATAAGGTGTTTTTCAAAAGCTGTTCGTATTGGGAAACACTTTTAACGGTAATTTTTAGAACGTAATCGTTATCGCCGCTGATTGAATAACACTCAATAATTTCTCGAATTTCGAGCACCGCCTGCTCAAACGCTTGGCGGGTTGCTTCGTCGTGTCTGGACATATTCACCTGAGCGAGCAAGCTAACGCTTAAATCGAGCTTGTTCGGGTCGAGAAGTGTGACGCGGCTGCGAATAATACCGTCAGCTTCTAAACGCTTGATTCTTCTCCAGCACGGAGTGTGAGATAGCCCCACTTTTTCACCCAATTCTGCCATAGAGTAATCAGCATTCTCTTGGAGTGCCCGTAGGATTTTGCGATCATAATCATCGATATCTGTGGTTGAAGACATACGCCTCGATCCAACTATTGATAGGTTCTTACTAATGATAGAACTAGATTTAAAAAATGCTTAACATTGGCTATTTTTTTACTTTAAGAATTTCTTAACAGCTGTTAGCTTAGAGAATTCGCCAAAAATTCAGTTCCCTTCATTCCCGAATTTAAGGGAGCTGGCGGAGCTGACAACTATTTGACACATCCCAGTAAAAAAATTGGGAGTGCCGTGATTGGAGTGCAGAATGTTCGAAACTTTACCGACATTAGTACCCGACCCAATTTTAGGGTTGGTTGCTGAATGTAAGCGTGATAACAATCCTAATAAAATCGATTTAAGTGTTGGTGTATACAAAGACGAAAGTAACCACACTCCGGTTATGGCTGCGGTAAGAGAGGCTCAAATCCGTTATTTGGAGTCTGAGACCAGTAAGGTGTATCAACCTCCGGGTGGTACTGAGAACTTTATCGGTAAAGTTAACGAATTAATCTTCGGCGAATCCCATCCAGCGTTAAAAGACAACCGAATTGCCACGGTTCAAGCGACCGGAGGCTGCGCCTCGTTGCATCTTGCTGCCAAACTGATCATGCGCGCAAATCCCGACGCAAAAGTGTGGTTGAGCGATCCCAGCTGGCCCAACCATTTCCCTCTGTTAAGCAGTACCGGTATCAATATTGAGTTGTATCCATACTACGACAGCGAATCGCACAGCGTTTCATTCGATAAAATGGTGTCGACCCTTGAAAACGCAGGCGCTGGCGATTTGGTGTTAATTCACGCAAGTTGCCACAATCCCTGTGGTGCAGATTTAACCAAAGAACAGTGGCGAATACTGACCGAACTCGCTCAAAAGAACGGTTTTGTTCCTTTTATTGATATGGCTTACCAGGGTTTTGGTCTCTCGTTGGACGACGACGCCTACGGAATCCGCTACATGTCGGAGCATCTGCCTGAAGTAGTTGTGTGTAATTCATTTTCGAAAAACTTCGGTCTTTATCGAGAGCGCGCCGGCAGTTTGTCGGTGGTTGTCAGCGATGCTCAACAAACATCAACGGTTATGAATCAGGCACTGAATGTTGCCCGCGGGATTTACTCCATGCCTCCAGCGCACGGTGCGGCCTTAGTTGAAACGGTTTTATCGAATCCAGATTTAAGAGACATGTGGCATAGCGAAGTTAACGCGATGCGCGAACGAATCGTGGCCATGCGCTCTGCACTTGCCGATGGTATTGCTGCACTCGGCTGTGATCGAGACTTTAGTTTTATTAAACAGCAATTCGGAATGTTTTCGTTCTTAGGCCTGACCGAAACCCAGGTAGACCGCCTAAAGACGGACTATAGTGTATATATCATTAAGTCCAGTCGCATTAGCGTTGCTGGAATTAACCCTGGCAATCTGCCTTACCTGTGCCGTGCAGTGTCTGAGGTGGTTAAGTTATGACAAACGTGTGAGAGTGACCTAAATTAGCCGCTCTCACGGATTCGAGGGCCTTACATGTCCAGCGAGATACACAGCGGACATTTTGTTTCTAACACTGAAACTAAGAAGCTTCACATCAGCGAGCTTCAAATCGGAATGTGGGTTTCCAAGCTCGATCGAGATTGGCTTGAAACCCCGTTTCTGATGCAAGGGTTTTTGGTTGAATCCATGGAGGATATCGAAACCCTGGCTGAGTTTTGCGAACACGTTTGGGTGGATGTTCACGAAGAGCAGTGGGTCGATAACTTTTCCAATAAAACCCTCAAAAACGCGCCTAAACGTCAGCGCTACATCAATAAAATTCCCGTCCGAGAAGAAAACCAAAAGGTATTCGGTGTTTACCGGGAAGCCCGCCGCATCACCAAAAGTCTGTTAGATGAAGCCAGGCTGTCGTCGGTGATCAATACCGAACAAGCCAAAGGTCTGGTGAACGAATGCGTCGATAGTATTCTGCGCAACGCTGATGCCTTAATGTGGATGTCTAAAATCCGCAGTCAAGACGAATACACAGCCGAGCATTGTTTGAATGTCTGTATTCTCGCCATCGCCTTTGCCCGTCAATTGGGTTACGCTGAAAACGAACTCCATGACATTGGTATGTGCGGTCTTTTGCACGATGTTGGCAAAATGAAAGTGCCTCTAGAAATTTTGAATAAACCCGGCAGGCTTACCGACGAAGAATTAAAAATCATGCAGCGGCACACGACTTATGGCCGCAATTTATTGATGTCGGCAGGCAGTGGCGCGGCGCAAGCGGTGGACGTTGCCTGGAGCCACCATGAGCGAATGGACGGAAAAGGCTACCCACGAGGGCTTACCGATTCTAAAATCGGTCGCTACGCCAGAATTATTGCCATTGTTGATGCCTTTGATGCAATGACAGCGCACCGAGTGTACAAACCGGCTTTTCCTGCGACCAAAGCGTTAAAAATAATTTTTCATGAGCGTGGAACGCACTACGATAAAGAGCTGACCGAAGTTTTTTTAAAAACTGTCGGGCTTTATCCGCCTGGGTCTGTTGTGGAGCTTGTGAATGGTGAGATTGGGCTTGTGGTTGAAACCAATCAACGCTATCGCCAATTGCCGAAGGTGATTATTTTACGGGATGCTAATAAAGTGCCTGTTAAAGAAAAAATCATTGATTTAGCGTTAATTGAACAGGGCAAATTGGATAAATGCTTTTTAATTAAAGATACTCACGCAGACGGTGCTTTTAATGTGAGCGTGCGCGAGTATCAAGAAAAAGGGTTGATGTTTCGCAGTCGATAATTTTTATTTAATTATCGATGTAAACGTACGCTACTTCACAAGAGTCTGTGCCCTCAATAATTCTGATGGTCACTTCTTTTTGAGTCACCAATGCCGTTAGCAATAACGAGTAGGTTTCTTCAAATACGTTGTGGCTCTTATACATAGTAAAATAAATACCACCTAATGGTGTGCAGTTAATTCCTGCCAAAGACCCGGCAGGTTTAATATAAACCCCACCGTTATTAGCTCCGGTCGGATAAACACGATCTACCGTGGTTGTGCATCTATCTGCTGTGCAATCTGCTGAACTAAAGTGTGATATTGAAAGTAAAACGAGAATGGAAAGAAATTTTTTCACGCGGGCTCCTGCGATGATTAAACATAAGTAAACTCATAACGCAGTGCGGTAAATTGAGAGTAAATCCCATTGCTAGAATCGTTGAGTGTGAGTGAAGAGCGCATTGATGCGTAATCTAAAAACTGGGGGTGTAAAGGAGCTGAGTTCAGCTCCTTTTTTGATTGTGTGCGAAGAAATTAACGGAAATATAAAAACTTAATGATTGCCAAACCGGTTGATTAGCATGCAGTAAAAAGCGTTGGGCCAGGCGAACCAATGTCGAGAAAATACCGAGTTATCGTCACTTGAGTAAGCTTCTGGTAGCGCGCCGTCAAATTGTGCTGCTTGATTGATGCGCTTTACTGTCGCATTAAAGCGTTCCTGATTATTGGTTTCTTTCGCAATGATGGCTTCTTGAATATCGCCCAGTGGCCAAGGTGCTTTGGTGTGCACGGAGCCTAATTGGTTGCATCCAAAAATACCGGATGCATTGGCTTGGCTAAACGAAAAATCCAGGGTGTTTAGCCACGTTGTATTTTGCGCATCGCAAAAATCCCACTGGATTGCGAGTGCTAAAGGTACGTCGTTGGCATCGTGATACAGTAAGTGATTACCTAACGTATCGCAGGCGTAAGAAAATATCGGTTTGCCTTCCCAGCTGGTAGTGAATTGAGACAGCGAATCTTTTTTCACATTTTCAGCCAGGGTTAAATAGTCTGTTTTTCCAGAAGCTTCGGCGTAGGTTTTTAAGGTGTGCCAAATTAAAATATGGCTGGAAAAATGGTAAGCATATTCCAGTGGGTCATCGCCGGGTGTTTCGTCGGTGGGAAACAAAAAACAGTTTTCGTGTTTTCGTTTCATAACCGCATCGATAATGCTATCAACTTGGTTGGCAAAGCGGTTTAACGTTTCGGTGTCACCACTGGTGAGCGTGTATTCTGCAAGTTCTAAAATAGGAAAAAACTGCTGGTCTAACTGATAAGCCAAGTCTTTTGCTTTTCCATTGGCAAGATAACATCGACCCCATTCGTTGGATTCGCCTCGGTCAGCAACATCAAACATCCAATTAATATGTTTGCGAACAATGTCTCTTCCTTCGCTGGATTTATCAAGAAGAACTCTGGCGACAAAGTAAGCATCTCGATTCCACGATAATGGCAATAACATATGGTCGGTGAGAATACAGGTGGCATCGGGATGATCCGACAGAGGAATACTTACTTGTTCGGCGTAAGTAATTCCACGGCGATATATTGTGTCATTGGGGGTGCCTTGTAGCTTTTGATCTTCGAGGTGGGCGAGTCTGTTTATCAGTGCATCAAAACCTTCATTGTTTAAAAGCGATTTTAATTGATCGATGTCTGTCTGAGCAGAATGGGTGGAGTTTGAAACCGCATGAAGAACATAAAATTCAAATTCTTGTTTAGAGCGGTTGTCGGATGTTGAATTGAGAAAGATCTGTTCGCACACATAAGTGCATCCTAAATTGTCATCCGTAATTTTAAGAGAATCACCGGTTTGCTCGATAATATTATTGGGAATAATGTCTTCAAGTGGGCCACCCTCAGTAATTTGGGTGTAAGCCGCTCTTTGTACCGAAGCATTACCGCACCAATTTAAATGCTGTTTGTTTGAAATCCACTGTTGGATGATTCCGTATTGGGTTGCGACAGATATAGATTGCGCATAATCCCCGTGCTGATTGGTGATTTTTATTTTAGGGAAAGAGCCAGCAATTAAAGTGCACTCTCTGTTGGTGATATCGCCTTCAAGTTTTGGCCCAAAGCCATCGCTATTGGCTACGCTTTTTCTGAATTTACGAACCTCAACTTCTGAGTAGCGATCACTCTGTTCGAACGGTTTGATGACTGTAAATCCTGCAAATCCCTGTTTTTGATGATATTTACCAAAATTAATGAGTTTGCCCGATAAATCGATCGACGCGACGAAGTCTTCCGTGCCTATGTCTAAGGGTTTGGTGTGTAACGGATCTAAATGCAGGTGAACGTCACTTGAGAATTCATCGATGGCCATGCTCAGCACCTCTTTGTATGAGCTTTTATTGTCTAGGTGGTATGGGAAAACTATATCACTTATCTTTTTAATATTTAATACCCATAATGAGTGTTAAATGCAGTGTTTGGCTTTTTGGTCTGTGTGGTTTTTAGCTGCTTATCAATATTTATGCAAAATATGTTTCTATGTGTATTGTATTAGCTGTTGTTTTTGCACGAAAAACGTACTTTTTATGCATTTTTAGAATTTAATACCTATTTTCATATGAGCATAAATTATTATTAATACTCATGAAGAGTTGTATTTGGGTTTTATTGCGGTTATATTCTCTACAAGCCAATTCTGAAGTTAAGGGGCTCTCTCTGCTTCCCTGGCTAAGACTAATGAATAGTCGCCCTTAGGTAATATAAAAATAATGATCCTTCGGAGATCCGTATGAAAATAAGTAATCTAAGTCTTGCGGTTAGTCTCGCAACAACCGGATTAATGAGCGCTTCGCATGTTTTTGCCCAAGATTTATCTTCTGAAAATAACGCGGGCCCCATAGAAGAGGTAGTGGTAACGGGTGTTGGTTCTGTTAAGCGAACGTCCTTTGATACGCCCTTATCCGTGAATTCCTTTGACGAAACAGAAATCGCGCGCCTCGCTGCTAGCAGTAACGCTGATATTTTAAGAAATGTACCTGGAATATCCGCCGAGGGTGGCGGCGGCGAAGTGGCCGTGAATTTATTTGTTCCTGGTTTGCCAGCCGCGGGTCAATACGCTTTTACACCTCTAAATTATGATAATTTTACGGTAGTCAGTTATTTTGGTTTGAACTCTTCTTCGTTCGACGTTTATCACCGTTCTGACATCGGCTTGGAGCGGGTTGAAGTGGTTCGCGGCGGTGTGTCGAATTTATTTGGTCCAGGTTCGGTTGCCGGTATTCTTAATTTCATCAGTAAAAAAGGATCTATTGATCCAGAAGCAAAAGTTGAATTGGAAGTTGCTGAAGAAGGGCGCGTTGCAACCAATTTTGCTGTGAGCGGTCCGGTTGGAGAATCAACCAGTGACTTTTACGCGTTGTCTGGTTATTACCGATACGACGAAGGCCCAATTGATACCGGATTAGAAACCAAGGGTTATCAAATTAAAGGTAATTACCTGCACGAATTTGAAGATGGCTCGGGTAATTTCGCGGTATACGGACAAGTAATTGATGACGACGTACAGTTTTTCTTGCCGTTACCACTCGATGCCGATAGCGACGAATTTGCACGCGGCAATAATGGCAGTGAAGTCAGAACCATTCAAACGGATGCATTAGACAATTTTGTTTACCCTACCGCTAATGGACTGCGAGATTTGCGCGTTGGCAATGGTGTGGAAACCAGTGGTAGCACCATTGCAGTCGAAATTAATAAAGAATACGAAAGTGGCTGGGCGTTTGGCGCAAAAGCGAAATATTCTGAATACACCCATTATTTTAATTTATTCATTCCTGCCGGTGGTGACGCCGTTCTGTCTACAGACGCCTTTTTGGCTCAGCAAGGTTTGGACGGTTTTGAAAACGCAACCTTCACCAATTTAAATACGGGTCAAACTTTAAGTGACAGTGATTTGGTGTATCGCACTCAAGCGTGGGACCGACGCCGTCCAGTAGAAGATGTAACTGCGCAGTTTGATTTGAGTAAATCGTTTGAAATTAATGGGCTGGAGCACAACTTTACCGGTGGTATTTGGTTGTCGCGCGCTGATGCCGATGATTTTAACAATCGCGTTTTTTATCTCAGCGAATTTAATGACAGCCCAGATTTACTGGCTTTGAGTGTCAGTGGCGATGATTTAAATACTGCAGAAACCGAAACCGGTACACGCCATTATTCCGTTAACGGCTTTGCCGGTTCTGGTGGTCACGTTAACGCGGGTGGTTCAGCAACCCGTCAGGCGTTTTATTTTGCCGATCAAATTGAAGCTGATCGATGGAATTTCGATATCGGATTTAGGTTTGAGCGCTTTTCTGCAGAATACTTTGACGAAGGTTCTCAAAGTGCCGCAATTGATCCCAGTTTATACGCAATCAGTGATGACGACATTGTCTTAGCGAATTTACAAAACGACACCATTGGTAACGGTATTTTTACGCGATTGGATGTTGATGCAACGGCTTGGGCGGGCGCTATTGCCGGTTTGTATCGCATTAATGATCAATTAAATGTTTACGGTAACTTATCGAGAGGTTTTTTCTGGCCGCAAGCGAGAACCTTACCAGGACAGGTTAACAATGTTTCCGGTGTTGACAATCCCATTGCCTTTGTCGAAAACCAATTTGAAGAAGAAATCATCGATCGAATTGAAGTGGGCTTAAAGCTTGATACCGAATTATTTACCGGTTCTATCGGGTTGTACAATTTGCAGTTAAGCGATAGCACCACTTTTAGGCAAGTTGAGCAAGACGACGGAACCTTCGAGGTAGAAGCCATTTTGCAGGAAACTGACACAACCGGTATTGATGCCAGCGGTACGTTCTATTTTGGTTCCAATTTCAGTGTTGATGTTAATTTAACCTACGCCGATCACGAGTTTACCGCAGGACCGAATGACGGTAATGAAATTCGTCGTCAACCAAACTTCTTAGCGGGTTCGAACTTTAAGTACGAAACCGATACCTTTGATGCAAGCTTGTCTTACAGTTATCGCGGCGACAGTTTTGGCGATGACAGTAATAACCGTGAGTTGGATGGTTTTGGTTTCTGGCGCGCGCAGGCAGGTTATAACTTGCCGCTAAGTGGTGATGATTCATTGCGTATTGCGCTCAGTATTTTCAATCTAACCGACGAAGAAGGGTTGACCGAGGGTAACCCAAGAGCGGGAACGGGTCCGCAAGGCGATTTTGCTGTTGGACGGCCAATCTTACCTCGTCGCGCTTCATTGAAGTTAACCTATACCTTTTAATTTGTTGTATGTCCTTATGAGTTTGAGCGGTTTCGGCCGCTCCTTTTTACCATTTCACTATTTTTATTTTAATCATTAAATTTATTTTTTATTCAGCTTCTTATTGAGTGTTCAATAGTCGTTTAAATTGACATTAGTAATGTTGTCTATCGGGGCAATCTTCTTTTAGCTGCTCCACAGCTAAATGTTTCTGGCGGTTCGTCCGCCTTTTTTTGAATTTTTTCCAAACTATTAAGTTGATGTTGAATGAATTACTTGGATTATTTGATTGTTTTTGGATACCTCGCTGCAATGCTGGGTTTCGGTTACACACTTAGAAAGCAAAGCAACGAAAACGACTATTTTTTAGGGGGTAATTCTTTAGGCTGGGCACCTCTAACATTGTCGACCATGGCAACGCAATTATCGGCGATCAGTTTTATTTCTGCGCCCGGATTTGTAGGATTGCGTGAAGGTGGTGGGCTAAAATGGTTGACCTATGAGCTGGCCGTGCCTTTGGCCATGATTTTAGTGGCCTTTGTTATTATTCCGCCGTTGTACCGATCTGGCGTTGTAAGTATTTACGAATTTTTAGAACGACGATTTGATCGTACAACGCGTTTTTATATTAGTGTGTCATTCCAAGTAGTACGATCTTTTAGTACTGGGATTATGGTGTATGCCACTGGAATTATTATCGAGTCGGTATTGGGTGTTCCTTTTTGGCAGTCAATTCTAATTATTTGTGTCATCACCATTATTTATTCCTTGCAAGGCGGCATGAAAGCGGTGGTGTATGGCGATGCCATTCAGATGATTCTAATCATTCTCGGATTGATTCTGTGTGTGTTTTATTCGGTGCAAGCTTTGGGTGGTGTGGACTCGTTTTTATCCGGTATCGATAAAGAGCGGCTAGTTGCTGTTGATTTCGGTTCAATGGGTTTTAATGGCGATGAATTTGGTTTTCTTCCCATGCTGTTCGGTGGTTTTGTATTGTACGCGTCCTATTACGGGTGTGATCAAACCCAAGCTCAAAGAGCACTGTCTGCGCGAAGCTTAAATGATATTAAAAAGATTCTGATTGCCAACGGTTTGCTGCGTTTTCCAATTACAATTTTATACTGTTTTGCTGGCTTGTCGGTTGGAGTATTGGCGTTGAGTTCGCCGGAGTTTTTGTCCAAAATTCCTGAAGGCAAGCCCGATTTTATGATGCCAGTATTTATTATTGAATACTTGCCTAACGGTTTAATTGGTTTGTTGCTGGTTGCCATACTAGCCGCAGCAATGTCAACGCTAAGCTCAACCATTAATTCCTTGTCTGCGGTCTCTATTGAAGATGCCCAACGTCTTGGGCTTCTTAAAAAAGGTGGTAACTCTGAGGTTTTAGCGTCACGAGTGATTGCGTTATTTTGGGGGGTATTAACGTTAACGCTTTCTATTTTTGCTGGAAACATCGCGCCAACCGTTATCGAAGCCATTAATAAAGTAGGTTCGGCATTGTACGGACCTATTTTGGGCGTATTCTTATTTGCCATTTTAACCAAAAAAGTTTCATCTTTATCGATTAATATTGGTTTGACAGCAGGGCTGGTGGTTAATTTAATTTTTTGGTTGGCTGTTAAAAATGTATTTTGGATGTGGTGGAACGTTATTGGTTTCGCTGTTATGTGTTTAGCAACCTACCTTGTTCATATTGTTGTCTCTGGTCGTGAAAAATTTTCGGAAGTCTCTCTTGAAAGCCTGCAAGATGCTGTTAAGTCAAAAGAGTCCTTTGTTGGTAAAGATGTTTTAATAAGTTCTGCGGTTCTGGTTTTATTTTTCGCCATCATTTTGTCGATTAGTATTGTGATAGAAAATATTGTTTAAGTGATTTGGGTATTTATATGATTGGGAAGTCTGGTCTTACCGATTTGTTTTTAACAGGCGTCAACGCTTGTTTGCCCGAAGTCGCAATGGACGGAAAAATACCTGATTTATCCGAATACAAAAAAGCGTACTTGTTGGGGTTTGGAAAAGCTGCAGTTGAAATGGTGGCTAGTGCACGAGCACAAATCACGATTCCCGTTGAAGGTGTTGCAATAACTCGGCACGGTTACGGCAATAACCAAACGATTAATGACATCGAAATTATGCATGCCTCTCATCCTGTGCCCGATAAGTCATGCACAAAAGCAACATTAAGGCTAATCGAAATTTTAGAAAAAGCGACTGAAAACGATGTCGTGATTTTTCTGGTTTCCGGTGGTGGTTCGTCGCTACTGTGCGCCCCGGCGGAGGGAATTTCACTCGTTGATAAAAAAAGCATTACCAAACAATTGTTGTTTTGTGGTGCGTCTATTTCGGAAATCAATAAGGTTAGGCCGTATTTATCACGTGTGAAAGGCGGGCGTTTAATCAGTCGCTGTGCTTGTCCGAATGTTATGAGCTTTCTGATATCGGATGTTGTTGGTGATAATCCGCAAGCCATTGCCTCTGGCCCTACGATTAATAACTCGACGGATATTAACGAAGTTTTGTCGATATTGGCTAAGTACGATATTGATTTGTCTGAAAATATTATCGAGTCGATGCGCGCTAATTCTACGCCCGAAGTACTCTGCTCAAATTACGACATTATTTCTAAAAGCTCGATCGCTCTAGACACTATTGAACGCACGCTAGAGCGTGGTGGATGGCAAGTCGAAAGTTGGGGTGATGCTTTGGAAGGTGAAGCTCAAGAAGTGGGTCGGCATCACGCAGAGTTGATAAATCGGCTGGCGCTAAGTAAAGGAAAATATGCCTTTATTTCTGGAGGTGAGCTGACCGTTACTATCAATAATCCCAATGGTGCAGGCGGGCCTAATCTCGAATATTTACTGGGTTTATTGAGCGGCATTGATAAAAAAATTCATTTTGAAGCGTTGGCTTGTGACACCGACGGTATTGATGGTTCCGAAGACAACGCCGGAGGTTACGTTAATACAACCACGTTAGATCGAAGCGAAGCCGCTGGTTTGAGTGTTAGCGAGCAATTGCAAAGTAACCAATCGTATGAATTTTTTAAAACGATTAATGATCTGGTGGTCACCGGGCCTACGGGCACGAATGTGAACGATATAAGAATTATTTTGATGTACGTTGATTAATAAGTTGGGGGAGAGCATGAGTTCAGACGTAAAATACGCAGTAGGTCAAAGTGACAATCGTCCTTGGGGAAAATGGCAGGTGGTTGATGTTGGCAGCTTTCATATTGTTAAGCGCATCAGTGTTAATCCCGGTGAAAAATTGTCGTTGCAAAGCCATCAGTTTCGCGATGAGCATTGGGTGATTGTTGAAGGCTCTGCTCAGGTAACTTTGGGTGAAGAATTACTTAAGCTCAATCAAAACGACAATGTTTTCATTCCGAAAACCGTTAAGCATCGTATCGAAAATATCGGTGACTCTGAACTTATTTTTATTGAGGTTCAAGCGGGCAGTGCACTTGATGAAAGTGATATACAAAGGTTCAATGATCAATACGGTCGTTCGTAGTTAGATTCTGGAGAGAGAGTATGTTTGGCGCGATTGAAGCGGGCGGAACTAAATTTGTGTGTGCTGTTGGAAATAGTCCCGACGATATCATTGAATCAGCGGTAATAGATACCACCTCGCCAGAAAAGACTATGGCTCAGGTTAAGCAATTTTTTCAGCAGCAATTTCCTGAGCCCATCCGTGCGATTGGATTGGGAGCATTTGGCCCAATTTGCTTAGAAAAACACAATGAGAATTTTGGCTCAATTTTAGAATCGCCCAAGGAAAGCTGGTCGGGCTTTAATATTTATCGTTATTTAACGGCTAATTTTAAGGTTCCGATTCATGTCACTACCGATGTTAATGCAGCCTTATTGGGTGAATTTTATTTTGGGATTGCAAAAGGGTTACATTCGGTTGTTTATTTAACGGTAGGTACTGGCATTGGCGGTGGTGCCATTACTAATAATCGTTTGATCTCTGGTATTTCTCATCCTGAATTCGGTCACATGATGTGTAAACCGCATCCAAAGGATATTGATTTTAAGGGTGTGTGCCCGTATCACGGCGGACATTGTTTTGAAGGCGTTGCCTCTGGTCCTGCGATCAAAGCACGTTCAAAAAAGCCCGGTTATGAAATTTCTGAAGATGACGAACTGTGGGATATTGAAGCGTATTACTTGGCCCAACTGACGTTTAATTTAGTCAGTACGTTTGCTCCTCAGAAGGTGATACTGGGTGGTGGAGTTATGAAACAAAGCCATTTGTTTGATAGAATTCGTACTCACTTTAACCTATTAAACAAGGGCTATACTCAGTTAGACGCATTCAATCTTAATGTAAACGAGCTTGTAAGCCCTGTTGCGCTTGACGGCAATGCGGGTGTGATGGGCTGTTTGTATCTGGCTAAGTACGGTTTTGGAAAACTGGTTACGTAAGAATTATTTATTCGGGAAACGTTATTTTTAACAATGGTTGTTCCTTCATTTTTTGAAAAAAATAATATTAAACAGAACCTTCTTAGCGAAAAGAAAGTACTGAGTGTTGTCTTGCAACGGCACTTTGTTTCCCAGCCAGACATCTGCCGCTACACCGACTTGGCCCAGCAAAGTGTGTCGCGTATTGTCAAAGGTCTCACCGATATTGGTGCCATTGTCGGTGAGCGCGTCTCAAGCGGCAGAAGAGGCCAGCCCAGTATTTCCATCCGAGTTGTGCCAGAGTTTGCGTACACTTTTGGCGTCGCCATCATGACCGATTCTTTTTCGGTGGTGCTAATGGACTTCTCGTGCCAAGTCTTAGAAGAAGTTCACTGCCATGAAGCCACCATGGATCGTCCGCGAATTGTTGCGAAAATCAATGAAATCTTCGAAAACCTCCTGAGTAAACATCAAATTGATGCCAATCGAATTGTCGGTGTTGGTGTTGCCATTTCTGGTTATTCCCTGGGTGGTACGGGTATGTACAATCCTCCCCGAGCCCTGGGCGACTGGGCGCTGATCAATCTGGTAGAAGTATTAACCACAGATTTCGGTTTCCCGGTTTGGGTCGAAAACGACGCTAATGCCGCCGCAGTCGGCGAGAGCTTGATGGGCGCGGGCAAAACCTACAAAGATTTCGTTTATTTGTATCTGGCGGCGGGTATCGGCGGTGGTGTGATTATCAACGGCGAGCTTCTTCGCGGCTGCCACGGTAACGGCGGCGAAGTGGGCTTAATTCTGCCCAGTGGCATGTATTTGGAGCCCAATTTAAGTTTGTTGGAGAAAACATTAACTCGAAATGGCGTCGAGGTTGATGGCATTTCCGACTTGTTGTCACGTTTTGATGTTAACTGGCCGGGTGTGGAAGAGTGGTTAAATAAAACGCAGGAATCTTTTTCGTTGATTGTATCGGCGTTATCGGCGATTTTAGACCCCGAAGCCATTGTTTTTGGCGGGCGTATCCCGGCTTCTCTGAGTAAAAAAGTCGCATCAAGGTTAGAAATTTACGACGATGCGCGACGGGCTTCTCCGCGTCCGTTACCGCAATTGATGAGTTCCGATTTGACCGACGGCGGCGCAATTGGCGCCGCCGCACTGCCCTTAAAACAACACTTTTACCCCGGTGGAGTCAGCGTTTAGGTATTCGTTACCTTAGCTTTTATCTCGGCCGTTCAATGGTGATAATTTCGCCAAGGCCGGTGTAATCGTTACCTCCCAATCTGCCGATCGGTGATAGTTTTTCCGCATCGATAGTCACACGTCCGTTGTCGTTGGATGTGATCAATTCATCATCGACGTATACCGCTTTAATAAGTCCGAGAATCATGGCTTGAGAGTCGGTAATGTCTTCTACACGAAATTTTTCGCAAGCTAGAGCAATTCGTGCGTCTTTCAGTCTTGGCAGCCTGGAGCCTTCAAATTCGACGGTTTCGAGTTGTTGGGCGTCTATTTCCGATTCGCCATTGGCCAACGGACGGGCGCTTTCGGTTACGGCTGCGGCCATTTCTTTGTGGGGAATATGGATGACAAACTCGTTTCGTTCGATAATGTTTGCGCGCGTATCTTTCATGCTGCCGTCGTTTTTCTTGCCAACGGAAATCATGATGAGCGGTGGATCACTGGATACACCACTGAAATAAGAAAACGGCGCTAAATTGAGCGATTGGTTACTGTTTTCGGTAAGAACCCACGCAACTGGGCGAGGTACAATGCTCTGTGTTAGCGTAAAATAACGCTGATTGGGCGATAATTCGTCTAAATTGAAAATCATAGTCTAGCCGTTTGGGGTTTAAGAGTTTGGTGGTTACATGAGGTTAAGGTAATGGAAAACCGAATTCATGCAAAGAGTGAGTTTTCGAACACTGAGTTCAATCTTTGGCATCGAAAAGATACGGTGAGTCACCCCATAAAATATAGGAGCAACGCTTGAGAACACCGCTGATTACTCGCCAAGGTTTTGAAAACCTAAAGCAAGAACTCGATTATTTATGGCGAGAGGAACGACCGGAAGTAACCAAGAAAGTTTCTTGGGCGGCAAGTCTAGGTGATCGCAGTGAAAATGCCGATTATCAGTACAATAAAAAACGTCTTCGCGAAATTGATCGCCGTGTTCGCTATTTGCGCAAATCGATAGAGCATCTAAAAATTGTGGATTATCACCCAGAGCAAGAAGGCAAGGTATTCTTTGGCGCCTGGGTTGAAGTAGAAAATGAAGTCGGTGAATTGAAAAAATTTCGCATTGTTGGCTATGACGAAATTTTTAATCGAAAAGATTATATTTCTATTGATTCTCCCATGGCGCGTGCGCTGTTAAAAAAAGAAGTCGACGACGAAGCCGAAGTGGTGACCGAAGCAGGCACCGTCGAATGGATAATTAATTCCATCAGTTACGAAAAATAACATTCCTAAAACGTATTTATTAAACGACGTAAGCAATGACACACGAAAACCTTTCTTCTATTAACGCCTATTTAGTCGGTGGCGCGGTTCGAGATGAACTGTTGCAGCGACCGGTGGCTGATCGCGATTGGGTTGTGGTAGGTTCCACGCCGGAGCAATTAATCGATTTGGGCTTTACCCAAATTGGCAATGATTTTCCGTGTTTTTTACACCCAGATTCGAAAGAAGAGTACGCCTTAGCTCGAACCGAGCAAAAAAGTGGTGAAGGGCACACCGGATTTATTTGCGACTTCCATCCTAATATTTCTTTAGAAGACGATTTGCTGCGTCGAGATCTTACGATTAATGCCATTGCTAAGCGCGACAATGGCGACTACGTTGATCCCTACGGTGGCATCGATGATCTTAATAATCGTGTTCTTCGGCATGTTTCTCCCGCGTTTGTTGAAGATCCTCTGCGAGTTTTAAGGGTTGCCCGGTTTGCCGCCCGATTTGCAAATTTAGGGTTTTCGGTTCACTCCGATACTATGGCATTGATGTCGGTATTGGCGCAAAACGACGAGCTTGATTTACTGACACCTGAGCGTGTTTGGAAGGAAATTTCCCGAGCCTTAACCGAGCCAAAACCGAGCGAATTTTTTCGTGTTTTGCGGGCTTGTGGCGCATTAAAATCTATTATGCCCGAGCTTGATTGTTTGTTTGGTGTTCCACAACCCGAACAGCACCACCCCGAAATAGATACCGGCGAGCACGTTATGCTTTGCCTCGATTACGCCCGCCAACAATTTAATGATTTAACCGTAACCTGGGCGGTGCTGTTGCATGATTTGGGTAAAGGCGTAACGCCAAAAGAGCAGTGGCCCAGTCACGTCGACCATGAAAACCTCGGCGAGCCGTTAGTTCGAGAGGTGAATAAGCGATTAAAAACACCCAAAGAACTCGGTGAAATTTCCGCTCTCGTTGCCAAACATCATCTTCGCGCACATCAATTGAAGGTTATGAAAGCGGGAACCATAATGAAACTGATCGAGAGCCTCGATGGCATTCGTCGTCCTGAACGTGTCGGCTTATTTATTAATGCTTGCGAAGCGGATGCTCGGGGTCGATTGGGATTGGAAGAGTCACCTTATCCTCAAAGAATTGTTTTAGAAAATGCTTTAATTGCCGCGAAATCAGTAGAAGTAAAACCGCTGTTAGAAAAAGGCTACAAAGGAAAAGATTTGGCCGAGCAAATTCGTCAAGCACGAATTAAAGCAATTAAGCACAGCTTGCAATAATAACGCATCAGCTGACTTTTTAATGTTTTTCGCTAATGAGTCTTGGTAAAAGGAGTTTTGGTAAAAGAGTGAAGTTTGTTTCGATTTTAATTACATCAATTTTTTGCTGGATTCAGTCATCAAATTCTATGGCCGAAATCGTCGTGGTTGATGATTTAGGGCAAACCGTGCGGTTGGAAAAAGCAGCGGAACGTATTGTCAGCTTAGCTCCGCATTTAACGGAAAATTTATTTGCCATCGGTGCGGGTAACTCTGTGATTGCAGTGTCGGCATTCAGTAATTTTCCGCCACAAGCGCAACAGCTTCCCAGTGTGGGTGATTTTCAACACGTCAACGTCGAGAAAATTATTTCGTTGCAACCGGATTTAGTCGTTGCCTGGGTCGATGGCGGCGATACCACCAGCATAGGTCAGTTACAAAAATTTGGTATTCCCGTGTATTGGTCCAAGCCTAATAAAATTGCTGGAATTGTGACGGAATTTAATCACCTTGGAAAATTAACGGGCAAGCACCAAAAAGCTGACGATGTGATTGCCGCGTTTAATCGTTCATTAGCGAGCCTGAACCAATACCAAGCACGCGAAAAAATTCCGGTTTTTTATCAGGTTTGGTCAACGCCTTTACAAACCTTGAATAAGAATACATTAATCAATGATGTTATCAGTCTGTGTGGTGGCGTTAATGTTTTTGCCGAAGCGCTAGCAACGGTTCCTCAAGTTGCCATGGAGCAAGTAATTGCTAAAAACCCCGAAGTTATTTTAGGCAGTCACGCGTTTGATGACTCTCCTGCTTGGCCTGCGGCCTGGAGCGAGTGGCCTATGATTTCAGCGGTTGCTAATCAACGTGTTCATTCGGTGAATGCTGATTGGCTTTCACGACATACCGCGCGTATTTTATTGGGCGCTCAAGAGGTTTGTCGCTATCTTGAACAGGCGAGAATTTCTGAGTGATTTGTTTTAAAAGTGATTGAACGTATCGGGTAAATCGTGTTTCATGCCCGCAGTTTTATCGACAACGATTTATTTTCACTTATTCACGCTGTTTCACGATGTAACCTTATGCTTAATCTACGTACTGGAATCTATAAACATTATAAAGGCCCACGCTATTTGGTGATGGATGTTGCTAAACACAGCGAAACCGAAGAACAGTTGGTGGTTTATCGCTGTTTGTATGGCAATTATGACCTTTGGGTTCGGCCTTTAGGCATGTTTACGGAATCGGTGCTGGTTAATAACGAACCTGTGCCACGATTCGAGTACATTGGTGAAATGGCCGATGAGGAACGTGTAGAACTCAACCATAAAATTGCCAACCTATGATTTGGAATTGTCCTCTGTGTAACAGCGAATTGGTTATTTACGATTCGTGTTTAAAATGCTCAAACAACCACAGTTTCGATATCGCTCGCCAGGGCTACGTTAATTTGTTGCCCGTGCAAAAAAAACATTCCAAAAATCCGGGCGATTCTCAAATGATGATTCAAGCAAGAAATCGCTTTTTGCAGCAAGGATTTTATGAGCCCCTTGCCCAAGCCATCAGTGAAATGATTGACGATTATTTTTCAGAAATTACTGAGTCTGATCAGCCGTTAACGGGGTTGGATTTGGGGGGGGGTGACGGCTATTTTTCCAGTTATCTCAATCAGCATCAGGGCACAGAAAAATCCAATGGCAAGGTAACCTGGTGGTTGTCGGATATTTCAAAAGAAGCCGTCAAATTGGCAGCCAAGCGGTTTCCCAAGACTCAAACTGCGGTGGCCAACAGTTTGGATCTTCCTGTCGTTAATCAATCTGTTGATTGTATTTTTCAAGCGTTTGCTCCGGCCTCAGACTCGGAATCTGACCGAGTGTTGAGCGAGCGCGGTATTTGGATTCGTGTGTATCCGGGTACTCAGCATTTGCAGGAGATGCGTTCTATTATTTTTAAGGATGCACAACCTCACAAGCCTTGGCCTGATCCTGAGGGCTTTGAGCGCCTTGCGGAAAAACAGCTAAATTTTTCGCTGCGTGTAGAATCCGAACAAAATAAACAGGATTTGTTGGCGATGACGCCGATGTATTGGCGCAGCCGTCCGGAAGATCAAACACTTTGGTTACATTCTCAAAACCACGATGTTACCGCAAACTTTGTGATCACTTGTTTTAAACGACATGACTGAACAACACGATATTTATTGGATGGAACGTGCCTTGGCGTTAGCCGATCAAGCCTCTTCGATTGGTGAGGTTCCCGTAGCCGCAATTGTGGTAAAAGAAGGGGAGCTAATTGCCGAGGCTTGGAATCAACCAATTTCCACGTGTGATCCTACCGCCCATGCGGAAGTGTTGGCGATACGCAAAGCGTCTCAGGCCATTGGCAATTATCGCTTGGTAGATTGCGAGCTGTTTGTCACGTTAGAACCCTGTGCAATGTGTACGGGCGCGATTATTCACAGTCGAGTAAAGCGTTTAATCTACGGCGCGAAAGAGCCTAAAGCCGGTGCGATAGAAAGTCGATTAAAGCTAATTGAAGAGGGTTACGGGAATCATTATTTAACCGTAACCGGTGGTGTTCTTGAGGAGCGTTGTTCTGAGAAGCTGAGTGCTTTTTTTGCTCAGCGTCGCGAACAAATTAAAGCTCAGAAGCGCTTGAAGCAGCAGTTAAAACAACAGCAGGCTTCTGAGCAGTAGAGATTTACAGAATCGGTTGAGAGAGTTCCAGTGAGTCGTCGTTTTGGAATCTTACCGGCTGTACGTCTGAATGTGGATCTTTGCGAGTCGATGCAAAGGCGCGATTTTGATTTTTAAAGGTGTCGTGCCAGGTCAGGATTGTGTAGTAACGCTGAATGTTTTCAACGTACTGCACCGGCTCCCAACCGCGTGCGTATCCGTGTTTAAGCGAGCGGTAATATTTGCGCTTTGCTAACAGTGGCAAATTTTCTCTAACATCGTCCCATTTGTCGGGATTGCCGCCGAGATGCTCTGTTAGCACTCTCGCATCTTCCAAATGGCCCATGCCCACGTTGTAGGCGGCTAAAGCCATCCAAGTGCGGTCTTCACCTTGAATTCTGTCTGGAATGCGATCAAATATTTTCTTGAAGTACTTTGCACCGCCAAAAATGCTTTGCACCGCATCAATTCTGTTATCCACGCCCATTTCTTTGGCGGTAGTTTGAGTGAGCATCATAAAGCCACGCACACCCGTACGTGATCGGGCTTTGGGATTCCAGTGAGATTCTTGGTAGCTAATCGCCGCCAGCAATCGCCATTCAATATTGAATTCTTCACCGGCTTCTTTCAGGTGGTTTTCCCACTTGGGCAGGCGAGATTCAATTTTGCCCGAAATAGTAAGTGCGCCGCCGCGATCCAGATCGATGTCATTGTTGTATTTGGCGACCCATTCATCCAGTTGCCCACTGGCTTTAACTGAGTCCAAATAGTTTTGAGCAACTTCGAACAGGCTGTCGTCAATGTGATTTGGGAACGCCCAGGCGAGTGACTGAGAACCTTCGAGCTCAATGGCAATATCGGCTCTTGGGTAAATCTTCTCGGTCATTTCGAATGCGTGAGAGTCGACAATGGTGTAATCGATTTTCCCTGAGTGGACCATTTCGATCAGCTCGATCATTTCGGCCTCAGGGCTCTCAGTCCATTGCAACTGAGGAATTTCAGCTTGAATGTTTTTTAAACGCTGGGAGTGAGCGCTGTCGGAGATGACAAGAATGTTTTTGCCAACCAAGTCTTCTAAGCTCTTTGGCTTAGGGTTTCGTCGGTTGTAGATGAGAACTTCTTGTACATCTCGGTAAGAGGTTGCGAAACGCACGCTTTCTGATCGCTCAGGATTGGATGTTAATCCAGCTGCGGCAAAATGCGCTTGGCCATCAGCGACTTTTGAAATCACACGGCCAATGTTTTCTTGCTCGTGAATAACAAGTTCAACACCGAGATAGTCGGCAAAACCCTTCGATAAATCGTACTCTAAGCCGGTGTAGCCGTTAGAGTCTTCATAGTAGGTGGTTGGGCCGTTGCGGGATATGACGTCCAGTTTTCCGTTGGCGTAGACCTTTTCCAATTCTGTGGGTAGATGGCTGCTGATTAAAGGCGCACACAAGCCGCCGACTACTGCAGTAGCAACCGACAATTTTAGTACTCGCTTAAACAAACCAAATATCGACATAAGTTAGATGTCTTCCTTTTCTATTAGATTGAACTAACGTTAGGTGCACCAAGATGAATAGCTAATGAACGTTGTTGAACAAAAAGTGCGCGAATTTTAACGGCCAATTTCGAGAGACGCTAGATTGAAAATAATGAAAAATTATAGTAGGCGCCCAAAAAGTTTCTGTTTTGAATAATGGTTTGTATATTTCTTATCCAAATAAAAACCTGATTAAAAAGCGCCTGCTAACTTTGTGAGCTACGCACGGTTTATATTTCTGGTTTCGTTCAAAAAATAAAAAGCTATTAACTATTTTGTTTTAAGACGAATAAAGTTTAAAAAAAGTTTACGTGTGATCTCGTTCAAAATTTAGGAATGAAACATTCAATGGTTGTTATTTGATCTAAAACACGCTTTTTATACAAGTTAATCTTTGTATTTGTGCACACTAATTGATGTGGATAGTGACAATCTTATGCCTTAAGTCTCACCTTAAACGGTTAAACCTAACAAAGTGTTCCTTCATGCAGAGTCGGCAGGTGCCAAACTAAAAATTAACACGCCTGAAAAATAAACCTGGAGGTCGGATGTAAGGCCTTGGCAATTCAAGTACAATGCGCCGCAAAATTGACCCCAGAAAATCTGGTCAATACTTGCTTTACCTATCGACAAAGTTATTGAGGCTTTATATATCAATGTTAATTCTGCCTGGCTCCGAAGCACTCTCCCAGTTTCGCCGCGAAAAACTCCTGAAGCTGTTCAACGAATCCGAAATTGGTGTATCGAGTGTTTGTGCTGTTTACATGCATGTAATTGATTTCAACGATGGATCATCTGAAGACGATTTAACCCCAGAGCAGAACGACGTTATCAAGCAATTGCTGCAATACGGCCCCTCCGCTGGTCAGACCTCTGGCAGCGGTGACTTATATATTGTGGCGCCAAGAATCGGCACTATTTCTCCTTGGTCGTCTAAGGCGACGGATATTTTCCATCAAGTGGGTTTAGAGGGCGTTGCCCGAGTTGAACGCGTAAAGGCGTTCTATATTGAAGGCGGTAACGAGCAGCGTGATCAGTTGCTAGCACTGATTCACGACCCAATGACCGAAACCGTATTTGACGATCTGCAACAGCTATCTGAACTGTTTACCAAGTTGGAGCCAAAGCCATCTTCAACCGTTGACGTATTAGGTGGTGGTAAAGACTCACTCGTCAGCGCCAACGAAACCTTAGGTTTAGCTCTCACCGATGATGAGATCGATTATCTAGTTAAAGGCTTCACTGAGTTGGAGCGCAATCCCGTTGATGTGGAATTAATGATGTTTGCTCAGGCAAACTCAGAACATTGCCGCCATAAGATTTTTAACGCCTCATGGACGCTAAATGATCAAGATCAGCCGCACAGTCTGTTCAAGATGATCAAAAATACCTATGAGTGCGGAGGTGACAACGTACTTTCTGCCTACGCCGACAATGCTTCGGTAATTACCGGTCATAAGGCGGGTCGTTTTTACCCGGATCACCAGTCACAAAGTTATTCTTACCATCAAGAAGACATTCACATCTTGATGAAGGTTGAAACCCACAACCATCCTACGGCTATCGCGCCATTCCCAGGTGCAGGTACGGGCTCAGGTGGTGAAATTCGCGACGAAGGTGCAGTGGGTCGCGGCTCCAAACCAAAAGCCGGTCTGTCAGGCTTTTCGGTCTCTCAGTTGTTGATTCCTGATTTCGTTCAACCGTGGGAAAACAGCTACGGCAAGCCCGATCGTATCGTATCGGCTCTCGATATCATGATTGAAGGCCCAATTGGAGGTGCTGCGTTTAACAACGAGTTTGGGCGTCCCAATTTGTGCGGTTATTTCCGTTCCTTTGAGGCGGATTTTGACGGTCAGCGTCGCGGCTACCATAAGCCGATTATGATTGCGGGCGGTTACGGTAATATCAAAGCTGAGCACGTTGACCAAAACACCTACGATGCCGGTTGTAAGCTGGTGGTTCTCGGTGGCCCTGCCATGCTGATTGGTTTGGGTGGGGGTGCTGCTTCCTCTGTCACCTCTGGTAGTTCTTCACAAGATTTGGATTTTGCGTCAGTGCAACGTCAGAACCCTGAAATGCAGCGCCGCGCACAAGAAGTGATCGATCGCTGTTGGCAGTTGGGTGACGATAACCCCATTGCGTTTATTCACGACGTGGGTGCGGGTGGTTTATCAAATGCATTCCCAGAGCTTGCCAAAGATGGCGGTTGTGGCGCGGATTTCGAATTGCGCAATGTGCCTAACGATGAGCCAGGAATGAGCCCGCTGGAGCTTTGGTGTAACGAATCCCAAGAACGTTACGTGATGGCGATTCGCCCAGAGAATTTATCGGTTTTCGAAGACATTTGTAAACGTGAACGTGCGCCGTTTGCTGTCGTTGGCGAAGCTATTGATGAGCAGCGATTGATTCTGAACGATCGCCACTTCGATGCTAAACAAGTCGATCTACCGATGTCGCTGTTATTTGGCAAGCCGCCGAAGATGCATCGAACCGGACAAAAACACACGGGTGTTACTCAGGTGTTTGCCACCGAGAATATCGAACTGAACGAAGCCGCTGAACGCGTTCTTCAACACCCAACGGTGGCCAGCAAAAACTTCTTAATTACCATTGGTGACCGCTCTATCACCGGTCAGGTAGTACGTGATCAAATGGTTGGTCCTTGGCAGGTGCCAGTGGCGGACTGTGCTGTCACCACGTCCTCGTACGACAGCTACTTTGGTGAAGCTATGTCGATGGGTGAGCGCACACCATCAGCTCTAATTAATGCCCCGGCTTCCGGTCGTATGGCCATCGCTGAGGCGATTACCAATATTGCCAGCACGCGTATCGGTGCTATTGGTGATATTAAGTTATCTGCCAACTGGATGTGTGCCGCTGGCCACAAAGGTGAAGACGAAAAACTTTACCGCACGGTTGAAGCTGTCGGTATGGAATTGTGCCCTGAGCTGGGCATTACCATTCCTGTGGGTAAAGACTCTATGTCTATGCGCACCGCATGGGAAGACAACGGTGAAAGCAAATCCGTTACGGCTCCGTTGTCGTTGGTGATTTCTGCGTTCGCACCAGTATTGGATGTTCGCAAAACACTGACGCCACAGTTGCGTACCGATTTGGGTGAAACCGACTTGGTGTTTGTCGATCTTGCTAACGGCCAGCAGCGTATGGGAGCTTCGATCTTAGCTCAGGTGTATCAGCAGCTTGGCGATGAAGTTCCAGATCTAGATCAGGCATCGTGGTTGGCGGATTTCTTCTCGACAACTCAAGAGCTGTTGGCTGCAGATCAGTTAATTGCCTACCACGACCGCTCAGACGGTGGTTTGTTTGCAACATTGGTTGAGATGGCCTTTGCCGGTCACACTGGTATCGATGTTGATTTAACCGAATTGCCAGGTGAGTTGCTGGAGTCACTCTTTAACGAAGAGCTTGGCGCTGTTATTCAGGTTGCATCGGAAAACACAGAATCAGTGTTGAACAGCTACCGAAATGCAGGTTTGCAAGTTTTCGCGATCGGAAAACTCAACGACGATAAGCAAGTTAGAATTTCTCGCAACGAAGAATTGGTGTTCGAGCAGGCGCAATCGTACTTGCAACAATTGTGGAGCGAAACCAGTTTCCGAATTCAATCATTGCGCGATAACCCTATTTGTGCGGAACAAGAATTCAACCGAATTTTGGGTCGCAACGATGGCTTAAGTGCGAGTTTGACCTTTGATCCTAACGAAGATGTCTCTGCGCCGTATTTAAATCTCTCGGTAAAACCAAAGGTGGCGATTTTACGAGAGCAGGGTGTTAATGGTCAGGTCGAAATGGCCGTTGCCTTCCAAAGAGCCGGTTTTGATGCCATTGATGTTCACATGAGCGACCTGCTTGAAGGACGACTGACGTTAGAAGGTTTTAAAGGTTTGGCTGCTTGTGGTGGCTTCTCCTACGGTGACGTATTGGGTGCAGGCGAAGGTTGGGCAAAAACTGTTTTGTTTAACGCTCGTGTACGCGATATGTTTTCGGAATTCTTCGTTCGCTCCGATACGTTCAGTTTAGGTGTTTGTAACGGTTGCCAAATGATGAGCAACCTTAAAGAACTTATTCCGGGTGCTGATTACTGGCCGAGATTTGTGCGCAATCTTTCTGAGCAATTTGAAGCGCGAACCTGCCTAGTGAAAGTTGAATCTACGCCGTCTGTTCTTATGGCCGGTATGGCGGGTTCTCACATGCCGGTTGTAGTTGCCCACGGAGAAGGTCACGCGGAATTTCGAGACCAAGCGCATTTGCAAGCCTGTGAGGATTCCGGCACAGTGGGTCTTCGCTACGTCGATAACGGCATTGAAGTTACCGAAAATTACCCAGCGAATCCAAACGGTTCTCCGCAAGGTATTACGTGTTTGTCCAGCACCGATGGTCGAGCAACCATCATGATGCCTCATCCAGAGCGTGTTATTCGCACGGTGTGTAACTCTTGGCACCCGGATCATTGGCAAGAAGATGCTCCTTGGATGCGCGTATTTAGAAACGCGCGGATTTTTGTCGATTAAATTCCGTAGGCCCACTTGGGGGCTTTATGTTTAATTCGCTGGCTTTTATGAAAACCGGTGAATTAAACGTTAATTTTCCTCGTAGTTGTTTCGATAGCGTCTTCCAATTTAATAAGTGTTATCGCTAAATTCACTCATTTAACAGAGTACAATTGAATGTCTAATAAGTTTGAATCCAATGAAGCCCGAGCGAGCTATGGTATCGGTCGTCAACTCGGTGACCGTATTGCAGAGAAACCATTTTCCAGTTTTGATACCGAAGCTGCTCTAGCTGGCTTTGTTGATGGTATGAACAGCGCAGAGTTACAAGTCAGTGCTGACGATATCAATGCCGCTTTCACTGTGATTCAGCAAGAAGTTGAAGAGCAGAAGAAAAAAGAAGCCGAAACTCTTGGTGCTGCGGGTGCTGAATTCCTTAAGAAGAACGCAGAAGAAGACGGTGTTGTGGTTCTAGAATCTGGCCTTCAATATAAAGTATTGGTTGAAGGTAATGGCGAAAAACCTACCAGCGCTTCTACCGTTAGAACCCACTACCACGGCACATTAATTGACGGAACTATTTTTGACAGTTCTGTTGATCGCGGTGTACCAGCAGAGTTTCCTGTCAACGGTGTTATTCCCGGTTGGACTGAAGCATTACAATTAATGCCTGTTGGTTCTAAATGGCGTTTGTACGTGCCTTACAACCTAGCCTACGGTGAGCGTGGTGCGGGTGGTAAAATCGGACCTTACTCTACATTGATTTTTGACGTTGAATTGATTGATATTCTTTAATACCTTAAAAACTATAATGTATTTAAAAAGCCTCTTTTATAGAGGCTTTTTTGATTGGGTTCGATTTTATTTTGCCACTCATTAATTTTGCCCGGAAAAAACGTTAATTTTTGCTGATTGTTTTGTTAATAAAAATATTTAAAAACGTTTGCAGAGAATTTTAAAAAGAGAAATTTTTTATTATGTCTGAGACTGATAATCACGAAGATAAAATTTGGAATTTAATTGATCAGTTCGTTGATATGGCCAACTCATCGTGTGAGGATGGATTAAGCCCTGGTGATGTGCATCAAGCGTTAATGTATGCAAGTGCACGGTGGGGCGCATTTATTGTGGCTGCAAACAGCGAAACTCGCGATGAGTTTCGTGAAGACATTAAAGACTCACAAAAGTTTTTCTTAGATCAGTTTCGCGAGTATTTAAAAGATAATTTTAATGAGTACGATGAAAATTTTAAAATTTATCGCCGTGAAGAAGATTAATGTTTTATCTATAAGTGAATAAACCAGCCCGTAAGAATACGAGCTGGTTGTTTTCTTACTTTTGCATCAAATCCAGTAGCGCCAGTACAGTCGCTTCAACGCCTGCAGTTACCGAGGGCTCAGGGGAAATCTTGAAAAGTGGCGAATGGTGGCTGGCAACTTGAGGCCCGCCAGCGGCAGCTTTTTCAAAGTCTTCCGCGGGGGTTCCACCAACGGCAAAATAAACACTGGGAATGTATGGGTCGGTGGTAAACATGGGGAAATCCTCAGCACCCATTCCCGAAGGTTCAAGGCTAGAAACTTTTTCTGCTCCCATATTTTCAACCCAGAGAGATTTTAATCGACGTGCAAGTTCTGGGTTGTTTACCGTCGGTGGCACGCTCTCTTTCGAATAAATAACTTCAGGTAATTTATCATCTGGAAGCCCGGCGACTCGTCCCATATTTTCGGCAATGCGTTTAATGCCATCAAGCAGAATTTGGCGAGTTTCTAGGTTTGTGTTGCGAACAGTTAATTGTAGATGTGCGCTGTCAGAAATAATATTGTGTTTCGTACCACTGTGGAACGACCCGACCGTTACAACACCCGGTTGTCTTGGAGACAATTCGCGAGAAACCAAGGTTTGCAATGCAAGTACAATTTGCGAGCCTAAAACAATGGGGTCTTTGCCCGCGTGAGGGCTCGCGCCGTGAGCACCAACTCCGTGAATGATGATATCTACAGAGTCTGATCCCGCATAAGGGCTGCCTTCAACGACATTAATCACGCCCGCTTCTAAGCCGGACGATACGTGCAAAGCCAGAGCGTAATCGGGTACGCCAAATTTCTTCCACAGGCCGTCTTCCATCATGGCCTTTGCGCCAATGATTCGTTCTTCGGCGGGCTGGCCCACTAACATGAGTGTGCCCGACCATTGATCTTTCATCGCCTGCATTCTGCGGGCAGTTCCTACTAAGCTGGTAATGTGCATGTCGTGGCCGCACGCGTGCATCACGGGAACTTCATTGCCAGTAATTGGATCGATCTGACGAGCTTTAGAGGAATAGGGTAGCCCCGATTTTTCTTCTACCGGTAAGCCGTCCATGTCTGCGCGCATCATTACGAGTGGACCTTCACCATTTTTCATTACAGCAACAACGCCAGTGCCGCCGATACCTTGTGAAACGGAGAAGCCGACTTTTTCCAACTCTTTTGATAAACGAGCTGCCGTTTGTGTTTCTGCCAAACTTAATTCTGGATTGGCGTGAAAGTGTTTAAAAAGAGGATCAAGATAGTTGTCGTAATCTTTTTGGATAACGTTTGCTAGTGTCGAATCAGCGTTTGCATTAAACGCAGAAAGTACGGCGAATGTCATAGGAATCAATAGTTTGCGGGACATTTACAGGGCTCCAACGGTTTCTCGCTAACGGTAAAATAAAGACTGAAACATAATCTACAAGACGAGTGGTATTTGAACTACCTGACAGAATGAGAAAGCCGAGAATCGATTGCTGTGGCGTGTTTTTGATTTTTTTGGCGGGAATTGCAGGTTTTTAAGTTTGTAATTTTAATAGTAAGGGTAAGTTAATTCTAGGGATCGAATTTTTTAGATAAACCCACATTTTAATGTGCGACGATAAAAAACAGCAATTTATAACGTGTTGGTTTGAGATTATCTAAATTAGCGCTAAAAATTTGAATAACGAAATTAATAAAGTTATTGAAAAGATGAATGGTAAAGAGTTTGAAAGGTGGAAGAGAGGAGAGTAGAAGAAGGGTGAATTGCGTTGCAATCCCTTAATGTGAAGGTTAATTGACATTAAGGGACTGAAATAAAGAAAAATTAGATTTCTAGTTTTTCTTCAACCGCTTTTAATTGCAAGCGAGCCAATGCTAAGTTCGCTTTGCTAGAGCTTAGTACGAAGTAAAGAAACAATCCGTCCAACTTTTGAGTGGGTCGGATTAGGTGGAATTGGTCAGATAGAGTAATAAGAATATCTTGAATTTCAGAACTCAAACCCAACATTTTCATGGTTTTCATTTTCGAGCGAACAACTTCGGTGTTACCGCCAGCTGCCACGTCTAGGTCAATTCCAGTTCCTGCACCGCCAAGTAACATGCCGCTGTTGTAATCCACAACTGCTGCTGCCATTGCGCCGTCGACTTCTAGCAACTCTTTTAAAACTGTATCAATGTTTGCCATTGTTTAATTCCATCATTGGTCATTAATTTGAATCTAAGAGGTTTTGGAAACCGGCTAACTGGTTTCTAAAGCTCCACAGTGCTAAACCGTGTTGAACGCCTTTGGCAAAAATTCCAAGGAGAACATAGTCTGTTTCAGTGGTGTTAATTAGACCGAAGATAATGAGTCCGTCAGCGGTTTCGACAATTCCTCCAAGGGCGTCTTTTTTCCCACAAGTTGTCGCTATCGTCAAGCTTAACCCGGCAAAAGATGCGGCCATAGCAGATAATTGTGTCGGCTCTATTGCAGAGCCTCGGTAATTTGCGCTTGCTATTTCGTGTCCGTCGGATGAACACAGTAAAAGGCTTTCGATGTCGTCACGAGTTAATGAGGAATCATTGAGGTGAGATTTAATTTTTTCAATTAATTCTGGCGGTAGATTCAAGCAATTATTCCTCTTGCAGTAAAAGATCAAGCTCCGCGTTGACAATTAATGCTTCTAAAAGCAGATTAACGTCACTGGACTCTCTTGGGTCCATAAAAAAGTAAGGTAGAGCTAATTCGAAATTAAGTGAAAATTGTTGCATGGTATCGGACACGTCATCGGAATCAGTGACTCTGTTTAATCCGATTACCATTGCACCTGTGTCGGCATGAGAACGGAATGCATTAATGTAATATTCCAACTCATCTGACCAGTTGCTTTGGCTGCAGTCTAGTAACAGAATACTGCCTAAAGAGCCTTTTGCCACGATAGGCCAAATAAAACTAAAGTGGCGTTGGCCCGGAATTCCGTACAGAGCTAACTTATTGCCATCTTCTAGTGATAATTCTCCGTAGTCCATAGCAACCGTGGTGGTTGCTTTGGAATATACCGATTTATCGTGATTTTTTGCTTCTGTTTTTACCGTGGGGATATCGCTGATTGCGGTGATAGCCGTGGTTTTACCTGCGCCCATCGGGCCTACAAATACTACTTTAATGGCCATGAGATAATCCGAAATAAGACTGAATTTTCTTTCTTAGCCATACAAGTGTTTGCTTGTTTTGTAGTTCAGTAACACTTCCAAGTGTTGATGAGCTAATGTCTGAAGCTTTCACTGAAACGCCGCACACGTTGCAGGCATGTAAGAATGTCATAACCTGTTCGTTATCCAAACGACAGATTTTGGCTGCTTCACGAATTGAAATACTTTGCTTTGAGTATAAGGTTGCCAATTTAAAAATTTGTGGATTTGGCTCCCATTCGCTGATCTGTGGCCAGCTGATGAGTTTATAACCTTTATCTAAAGACCAGTGTAAGCGCGCAAAACCTATCTCTTTGCGAGCCAAATTCCACAATAATTTTTTCAAACTAATGCAGCTGCTCCAAACAAGCTTTTCTTTGATTGGAATTTCGTTTTTTTCTGTTATAGCAGATGGCGGTGTTTTTAAAATGGCATCAATTAGATCGTGTTCATCGCCATTTTCTAAATAAACTTTTCCATTATCGCTTTTAAATCTTACTAACTTCTGATTACACAAAAGTACAGTTTCGTGAGCACTTTTATCTTTCATTAATTCAGCAACGGCGGTTGCTGAGGAATGTTTCGCGGAAGGTTCGCATTGTTGCAGGAGTTCCATGAACTTCATAATGCGAATTGGATATTCTAATACCAGCTCAGAGGATGAATCTGGATGTTCGCCCACCAGTACGAGCTTTGAGCCAGGGTGAAGGTCAGTATGTTGCTTGGCAAGTACGACGTCGCCGTCGATACCTTCACCAGTGTATTGCCATCCGTGTTGGGTACGTGTAGCAATTAAACGGACCTGTTTTTTTATGACGTCAATTTCATGTGGTTCGAAACCATAGCTTTTTATTGAGTACATAGTGAACGCTTCGCTATATCCGTGGTTAGAGCTAAATTCCTTAAATATATTTTAATGCTCTGGCGATATCTGGCATCAAAATAATCCCCTGTGCGCGATAAGTCAATTATATGCAGCAAACAAATTTATTGATATGAATAAATGTAACTCAGTGTAAAAACTACACACCTTATTCATTGGTTAGCAGTCAGTTGAAATCGAGACAGGCTGTTATAAATTTTATTGCCAATACTAAATATATAACACGTTTAGCGCTGAGACAGAATTAAATATAAAGATATTCCCGTAAATTACACTGTTGTCGTCCGATTTTTCAGAATTTCAGCGGCTATTTCTGTTGGTCTAGATTATTGATTTGTAAAGATAACGTTTTGTCTGATTTAGACAATCACATGCAGAATATGAAATAGCATAAAAATGTGAAAAATTAAGAAACTTATTTATATACAGGCTATATCCTGTTTTTCAGAGTGAATACTAAGCACTTTATTCACATTAAAACCTTAATCTAGGTGCCAGTTCATCCGATTTTATCGAACAAAAATTGTCTGCTGATAGACTTTTTTTATCACTTGTTAACAAACGTATTGCCGGTTTGCAATAATTATACAGTTTGTAAGCGGTCTGATCGTTTGAGATAAAATAACTGCAATACCAATTTTACATTTTGGTGGCATTATTGATCGGAGCACCTGGGTGAATTGCTGCTTTCATACTCGTCTCCGTATTTAACCCGTTTATCTCCCTCTCTGTTTAGATTGTTTAAACGCAACAGAGTTTTAGATTACGCAGTTTGTTAAAAGCATTATTAAAGCATGTAAAAAGATTCTTCTTGAATTGAAGGCGAACTTTCAGGAATTTACCGCCATTTTGCCTAAAAATTGAGTGGTGTAGGGTAAATTCTCTATCTGTATTCCTTCGATTTTGCTGCTCTGAGCCGGTTCTGCTGGAGAATTATTTTCCCGTTAAAATAATAAATCTTTTATGATTTGTATTTTCTTTAATAAGAATAAATATTATTTCGATCGCCGCTTGCGCTATTTTGAGCTTGTTTTAGCTTCAATTCGCTTCAGTCTAAAGTAACTGTTTTTGGGCAATTATTTTTTAATGGAATCATTACGGATCATTTTTTTGGTAATTTGGGGTTAACAAAAAATAAAATTTATTTTTGTTAACTTATTGTCTTTTTTGTCGGTTTGTTGCCTTTTTGTCGCGTTGGCCACATTCTGATTTCATCGATGAAATTTTTATAAATATTTCTTTCAGAGTCATCATTGGTAGGGGTTGAGGATTTTTAGGTTCATTAAAATACCTTTCGCTTTTCTCGAATATCACTTTTAAATCTGGCGTTCAATGAGCTAATCTAGGCCTCCAATTCAATCAGGTCTTTTTTATCTATGTCTGTGATGCTCTTTAGTATTTCTCGCATGAGTGCGGGATTTGTGGCGTTATTGGTAGGTTATGCAAGTTCTGCTGCCATTATTCTGCAAGCGGCTGAAGGTGCCGGCGCCTCTGAGGAAGAGATTATTTCCTGGTTTTGGGCGCTCGGTATTGGTATGGGCGCCACCTGTATTGGCTTGTCTTTGCGCTATAAAGATCCAATTGTCACCGCTTGGTCCACCCCTGGTGCAGCGTTACTTGCAACGAGTTTGTCGGGGTTATCACTGTCTGAATCCATCGGTGCGTTTTTATTCAGCTCGTGTTTGATTTTCCTAACCGGAGTCACAGGCATATTTGATCGCCTTATGCGAATTGTGCCAGCTCCTATTGCTGCGGCCATGTTAGGTGGCATTTTATTAAAGTTTGGTTTAGATATTTTTGTCGCGTTAAAAAATCAAACGCTATTGGTTGGCATTATGTTGGTTGTATTTACCATTGTCCGGCCGTTGTCAGCAAAATACGTGGTTCCCATCACGCTACTAATTGCATTTATTGTGGCGTATTTTTTAGGGCAAACTCATCTGGAAAACGTGTCTTGGGAGATTTCAAAACCTGTATTTATTTTTCCTGATTTTAATTTAACTTCGCTTATTGGCGTGGGTATACCTTTATACGTTGTAACAATGACGTCGCAAAATATGCCCGGATTTGCCATTATGCGGGCAAATGGTTTCCACACTCCAGCCTCGCCAATCATTACATGGACAGGATTAACCGGAATTTTACTGGCACCATTGGGTGGTTTTGCTTTTAATTTGGCAGCAATCACGGCCGCTATTTGTATGTCCGAAGACGCCGATTCCAATCCCAAAACACGCTATTGGGTTGCCGTGTGGGCGGGTATTTTTTATCTTTTGGCGGGTGTTTTTGCAGCTACCGTTGTTACGTTGTTAACGTCTTTGCCGAATGAATTAATTATTACTGTTGCTGGGTTGGCACTGTTGGGCGCTATCGCTAACAGCTTGGTGAGTTCGCTCACAGAAACTTCCACCCGAGATGCCGCTATTATTACGTTTTTGGTGTCTGCTTCTGGTATTCAAATACTGGGCGTTGCCAGCGCTTTTTGGGGATTGGTATTTGGTGGTGTTTATCTTTCGGTTACTCGATTTGTTCAATCACAAAAAGGTACTGATTAACTACGAGTTAAAGACCGAGCGAAATGATAATAATGCCGCTGTGACGGCAACGTTTAAAGATTCAACGTTGTTATTCATAGGAATTTTTACCGCGTAATCACTCAGTTGTTCAATGCTTTGGCTAACACCCGATGTTTCATTGCCAAGTACAAAAATTTTAGCTTCGTTTATTGTATTAATGTCTGCTATTGATCGAGAGCTATCAAGAGATAAACCAATGACTTTGGTATTGCAGGCAGATTTAAACTTTTCCAGCGTTTTAGTGAGATTTTCACAGCGCACAATTGGAGCTTTAAATACGCTTCCTGCACTGGCTTTTATTACCAGTGGGTCAATTTGAGCACACCCTTTTTCGGGGAGAATAATTCCGTCGATAAATCCTGCTGTTGCAGATCGGATGATCATACCCAAGTTTTGCGGATTGCTGATGCCATCTAAAGCGATCAACTCGAACGGTTTGTTTTTGTTGGCACTAATGAATTGATCATCCGTTAAATAATTGGGGCATTGAATATCAACGCACACGCCTTGGTCTTGTTTTGAATTTTTCGATATCCGCGATAATGCCTGTCGTGTGTGGTAAATAATTTCTGCGTTCTTATTTTCCGCTAAGGCCAATATCTCGCGAATTATTTCCGATTCTTTATTACTTTCTGCTAAATGTAATTTTATGGGTTTGGTTTCAGGCGCTTGTAACGCCTCAAGCACAGGCTTTCTTCCGTAAACGGTTAGCAGAGAGCGGAAGAGCGCTTTTTTTTCCAAGTATTGTTGGGAATCGCTGGTACTGTTGTTCTTGGCCATTGTTGCTCAGCTATAGTGCTTGTTGTGAGCGCAGCATACTACCATAAATTACGTCGAATCACTGGTTCGAGTGTTTTTTGAATTGTTGATTCAAGTTTGGTCAGAATCGGAATTGAATAGATGACTGAGCTCAGTGTGTGTTTCTGGTGAGGTGTTTTTGTGATCAGTGAGCTTGAGAGTTGCTGAGCTGAGCATTTTATAGAAGCTCGCTAGTTCAGGAGACGTGTTTTCTAACGCCATGATTTGCGACTCAATTAGCGATACATCCCCGCGTTGCACTGGGCCTGTTAATGCCGCGTTTGGTGACGTTTTTTCTATGTTGGTAAGCGTTTGCCGAGCTAACGGCAGGAGCATTTCATTGGCTTGCTGAGGGCTAAAACCCAAGACCTCTAAACACTCGTGACTGGCGTTAATAATAGAAGGTAAAAAGTTACAAGCAAAAACGGCAGCAGCGTGATAGACCAATTTTTGGCTTTGTTCGATTACCTTCCAGTGCATGCCTAACGATTGAAAAAGAGGGTGCAGTTGCTCAAGCGCATAGTCATCACCTTCGGCGCAACAAAAGCAGTGCTGTAATTGTTGAATGCTGTGTGCTGGATCGGCAAAACTGTGTAATGGATGGGCACTGGCAATGTGGGTGTTGTCCGATTTTAAGCAACTTAATACCGAAGACGAAAGCGAGCCACTGCAGTGGAAAATTACTGTGTTTGTCCAGTTGAGCTCTAGAGCAAGCAGTTTCTTGGCGACGGTTTCAATGTCTGAATCTGGCACTGCAATCAATAAAAAATCGGACGGCTTTAAATCGAATAGGGTGTCGCAGGGAGTGCCACTGCCGATAAATGCTTTGGCCGCAAGTGAACTGGATTGTGTCTGATTAATAATTTGTTGGATATTAACAGTTGAATTGTCAAACCACACTCGCGCCAGAGTCTTACCGAGTTTTCCGGCGCCGATGATGCTAAGCGTAGGTAATTGAGTGGGCTTTAACAAATTTGAATTCTTATTAATCAGCAAAGGTAGGGGTGTGTTTTGTTATTTGCACAGAGCAACATAACGAGTCATGGTTTCTTTCAAGCCAAGCTCTAATGATTCAACCGTTAATGCATGACCAATCGATACTTCCAGTAATCCGGGTAGCTTACGATATTCAGTCATATTGGTTAAATTAAGATCGTGACCGGCGTTAACACCCAAACCAATCTCTGTGGCGTGTTGGGCGGCGTTGGCGTGCTGTTCAAAAATAGATTGCCAATTATTTTGCCCAAAAGCCGCTGCAAAAGGGCCTGTGTAGAGCTCTATTCGATCGGCTCCAACCGCTTTTGCTAGATCAATTTGTTTTATATCCGGGTCCATAAACAAGCTGACTCGGATATTTAAGTCTTTCAGTTTTTTAATGATGGGTTCTAACGTTTTACCGGTTTTTTCTAAATCAAACCCGTGATCGGAGGTTAATTGATCGCTTTGGTCTGGCACCAATGTCGCTTGGTCGGGAAGGTTTTGTTCGATAATTTGCAGTAATCCTGGATAGCTGCCAATTGCTCCTTCAAACGGATTACCTTCAATATTAAATTCTACGTCTGCCAGAGGTTTGACGAGTTTTGAAAGTTCTGTGCAATCACCTGGGCGAATATGTCTTTGATCAGGGCGAGGGTGAACGGTTATGCCATTGGCCCCAAAGGCTATGCAAGACTTCGCATGCTCAACCACATTGGGGTAATTTCCTTCGCGAGAATTTCGCAACAGCGCGATTTTATTTAAGTTAACACTGAGAGCAAAAGACATAATGGTGATTTCCGAACATTTTAGGAGTAGCAATCATAACCCACAGATCTTTTTACTGCGATTCTAATGACACAATAAAAAGATCTGCATGATGGGTGTCTGGCATTAATCAAATTGAACTGTTTTAACTTCTACTTTTTTGCTTTCTTCTTTTTGATTGTCGCCAGTTTGGTTGTCGCCAGTAGCCTCAATTCGATACGCTTTTAAAATTCTGATCGGTTCCGAAGGAGCGTTCGGGTATCGACGTGTATTGCCTGGCGGGCGAGTTACGATCTCGTCTACCACTTCCATACCGCTAATGACCTCACCGAAAACGGTGTAACCGGGTCGGCCGGGATAATTGTCTAAGTGCGGGTTATTAACAAGGTTAATAAAAAACTGAGCGGTTGCACTGTTGGGATCAGAGTAACGTGCCATCGCAAGTGTGCCTCTTGCGTTGCGTAAACCGTTGTGCGATTCGTTAACTACGGGCTCACGGGTTTCTTTTTCAGTAAAATCGAACGTTAAACCACCACCTTGTACCATAAAGCCTGGAATAACTCGGTGAAAAATGGTTCCGTTGTAAAATCCGTCGTCAACATAAGTTAGAAAGTTTTCTACGGTAGCTGGCGCTTGCTCGGAAAATAAATTGACCGTAATTTCGCCTAAGTCGGTTTCTATTTTAACGGTCTCTGCATTTGCTTGCGTAAAAAATGCAGCAATGAATGCGAAGCTGATGAGTATTTTCTTTGCTAACAACTGAGTTACGCTAAAAATATTATTATTGGGTAGCATCATTTGTACTCTATCCATTCTGAGTTTTTCTTTTTAAAATTGAACCGCGGTATGATTACGGCGATGAAAGCTCCGAGAAAGACAGCGGCAGCGCCGTAAATAAACCAGGTCTGGCGGTTGTCGTTTTTGTAACGGCTGTTTTCCGCCTTTAGAATATCGACCTGGTTTTGCAGCATTTGATGTTGATTCAGCAAATCTTGATGGCGATGGTTTAACTCAATTGCATCGGAAGACACACGTTTAATTTCTTCGAGTTCTCTCGCCGTTTCACTTTTTGCGTCAATGCTGCTGTTAAGTTGTGAATTGAGATCTTTATTATTTTGCTGTAGTTGATCAAGCTCACTTTGCAGTTGTTGAGTTCGCTGTTTTAATGATGAAATTTGTTGCTCTGCATTGGTTAATTTCAACTGGGCAGTAGGTTCTTTAATAATGTACTGCGCTCTCACATAACCTTCTTTGCCGTCACTGGTGCGAACAGTAAACCAACCATTTTCTGTATCTTCTGCGAGTATTTCCAGCTTGGTGCCGGATTTCATTGCGCTGTCTAGAATACGGAACTGATTGCCTTTTCCGCTTCTGAGTGGAACATAAAGAATGTCTGATACATAGCCAGTTTCTGCAAAAGTGTTGTCGGTGTGTAGAAGGGTGGTTAAAACTATGAAAGAAACGAGTATAAATTGTTTCACTACTAATCCAAGAAATAATTAAAGTCTAACAGTTAACGCATAACATCTTCAGTAAATGCGATTTTATATTATGAAGGAAACACCTTTTTAAACGGTTTTACTGTGACCGATTCGTAAACTCCGTGAGAAATATAGGGATCTTTATCGGCCCAGGACTGCGCTTCTTCCAAAGATGGAAACTCAGCAATGATAATACTTCCAGTAAAACCGCCAGGGCCTGGATCTTCGCTGTCAATTGCGGGGTTAGGACCTGCGACAAACAGACGGCCTTCGGCTTGTAATTGTTCAAGTCGCGCTAAATGCTCTGAACGCGCTGCCAGTCTTTTTTCAAGGCTGTTGGGTTTGTCGATTCCTACAATGCTGTACCACATAATACTGTCCTATTTAGTTGAAGCTCCGACCATAATTTCTTCAAGAGTCAGGTCGGTTAAACGAGTTAAATTTTTGAATAAATAATAAAATGCGCCCATCAAAATAACGGTAGCGGGAAGTACGATAACCGGATAAGACAACAGCTGCATTTTGCCAAGTTCGGAATTGTATTGCTCCGTTCCCGGTGGGCTGATCACAATCCATTTTGCCAAAACGTAGTTGAGAATGGATGACACAAAAAATGAGAGTGCAACCAGATAGGTGGCGGTTTTTAGTGTTTTCTCAAATCGTGCTTGATTGGAATGTTCTCTCAGTGCCTGATTAATTCGATCGACATCGACGATGGCTTCGTTAAACATGATGGTTTTAATCAGTGGGAATGGCGTATAAATAGAAACCAGTGAAACAATGGCGAGAATCCCTGGAATAGCGGCTTCTTTAATTGCGATGTATTTGGGGTCTAGCTCCAATAAACTGATGCCGCCGGTTGCCATTACGCTAAAGATACCGATGCCTGAAAACAGGTTGAATTTTTTCCGCGCCCGATAATCCATGATTCCGTAGATGAGCGGGAAGGCTAAAGCAACCACCAGACCCAAGGTTGGTCCGAGATATTCTTCTTTGCTGAGTTTGATCAGAATAACGGTGGGTAGAATGATGTTAAACGCAAGGTTAACCCACATGTTTTCTTTGGCAGGGGGTTCTGTCTTAACTGTTTCGCTGGTCAAGTTTTCCGTGTCTTTGTTAGTCATGATGTTCCGTGTTTGTAATCAATTGTTTCATCGCTGAACAGTAGGCAGATGTAGGGTACTCGGATTCATTCCGTGTATTCTGGCGTTCTCTTAAACAAGCAACATTAGCGTTGGAATTCCAATTCCACACGATCATAGTTACTGGTTTCGTTACATCTGCGTTGTTTTCGCCTTTCAAATACTCTACGTCTTGGTTTTTGCCGCTTTGCCAGATGGACCTTTTTTTAAGAATAAGGTTCGCTGGTAACCACTCACTTAAACGCGCGTGTCAGGGGCATGTTTAAAGCCGCCATTATACGCATTTTCGTTTTTAATGAATCACCGCCTACTCTTGATTGTTTCGTCGGTTCTTACATTGATCGTGATGGCGGTGATTTTAACGAGTTTCCGGTGTTGACGGGTATAACTCATTGTTTTGTCTGTTTAATTGATAGAAACTTTTGGAAAAAGCTTTTGACTTTGTGGTGTAATACCGGGTTTAGCGAATTCAACACGGGTAAATGGGCGTATTTTGAGTATTTGTTATGATTTGCATTGCCATAGCACATGTTCCGACGGCGCCTTATCGCCTGCTGATGTCGTTAAAAGAGCCCATGCTCAGGGCGTTCAGTGCTTAGCCATTACCGATCACGATACCTTCGATGCCTATGAAATAGCGCGACCAACGGCCGAAGAGCTTGATGTGACATTAATCTCTGGGGTCGAGTTTTCTTGCCAGTGGAAGGGCAAAAATATCCACATTGTTGGACTCAACGTTGATGTTCAACACCCTGTCATGAAAGCGGCCAAATGTTTGATGAATGAACGCCGCCTCAGTCGAGCAAAAAAAATAGCGGAACGACTCGAAAAGCTCGGTGTGGAAAATGCCTTCGCTGAGGCCGAAGCCAATGCTGCAGGCGGTCAAATTGGGCGGCCACACTTTGCCAAATATCTCGTTGAGGCAGGCTACGTGAAAAACCTCAACCAAGCGTTTAAGCGGTATCTTGGTGCCGGCAAGCCCGGCGACATAAAGCAACAATGGCCTGAATTTGAAGAGGTTGTTGGTTGGATTCGTCAAGCCTCTGGTGTCGCCATTATCGCGCATCCTCTGAAATACAAACTCACACGAACCAAATTGAGAGAAATGTGTGCGCATTTTCGATCGTGCGGTGGTCACGGAATTGAAGTGATCAGCGGCGGGCATCAAACTCCGGCTGAAACAAAAGCGTTGTGTGATTTGGCCAATCGCTTTGAATTTTTGGGTTCAGTGGGCAGTGATTTTCACAAAGAGGGGATGTCTTGGCAGGAGTTGGGGTGCATTGGCACACCCAATCTATCGTGTACGCCTGTGTGGTCCAGCTGGAGCAGCCAACAGTAAAAGCCTGATTGGCTGATTGAATAAAAAATTAGAATCAGAATAGTCCTCGTCCAAGAGGTTAATTGAATTAGGAGGCCTTGGTGGCTCAGTTTTTTCAAATCCACCCCGAAAACCCTCAACAGCGATTAGTACGCCAGGCGGTAGAAATTGTTCGACGTGGTGGTCTGATTGTTTACCCTACAGATTCTGCGTATGCGTTGGGTTGCCATATTGGGGACAAAATGGCGTTGGATCGTATTCGCAGTATTCGCCAGTTAGATAAAGATCATAACTTCACGTTGATGTGTCGCGATCTTTCTGAGCTTGCAACCTACGCCCGAGTAGACAACCAAGTGTTTCGAATGATTAAGTCGCACACGCCGGGTCCATTTACGTTTATTTTGCCGGCAACGTCGGAAGTGCCTCGACGTTTGATGCATCCAAAACGTAAAACTATTGGTATGCGTGTTCCCGACAATCCGATTGCGCTTGCCCTAATGCAAGAGCTGGGTGAGCCATTGATGAGCAGTACGCTTATCATGCCAAACGAAGAATTACCGTTGACTGACCCTTATGAAATTCGTGACATATTAGAACATCAGCTAGAATTGATTATTGACGGCGGTTACTGCGCAATGGAACCCACCACAGTAATCGATTTCACGCACGATCATCCTAAAGTCATTCGAAAAGGGCTTGGCGACCTTTCTGGGTTTGATATCGAATTTGATTGATAGCTGCTCAGCTTTTCTGTGGTTTATTGAAGATAAATTCGCCTGCGCTGCTGCTTGTAGAATCGCTATTTGATGAGATGGTTTTACTCGGTATAATGCCCGGCCGATTTTCCAACAGATGAAAAAATGCCCAATAATCCAACAAAACTAAAGGCGCACAGTGGCTGAAGAAAACGAATTATTTGGTCACACCGATTCTTCTCAAGACACCTTGCCTGATCCCCAAGGTGAAAAGCCCTCAGAATCTCAAACCGAATCTGATTCGCCTGTGGTACAAGAACAGGCATCTGCGGCAGATAGCAGCGGTGAATCTGAGGCTCCGAGTCAAGGGGAGATGCCCTTCGCTATTGTTGCGGGTAAAGAAATAACGGAAATTCCAAAAGACCTTTATATTCCACCTGACGCCTTGGAAGTGATTTTGGAAGCTTTCGAAGGTCCGTTGGATTTATTGCTTTATCTGATTCGAAAGCAAAACATTGATATTCTCGATATCAATGTCGCTGACATCACTCGCCAATACATCGATTACGTAGAAATGATGAATGCTCTGCAGTTTGAGTTAGCGGCGGAGTATTTGGTGATGGCGGCGATGCTTGCGGAAATTAAATCAAGAATGCTGTTGCCGCGCCCTCCCAAAGACGACGAAGAGGAAGAAGATCCAAGAGCAATGCTCATTCGTCGCTTGCAAGAGTATGAGCGATTCAAAAAAGCCGCTGAGGATATTGATTCTCTGCCGAGAATTGGCCGAGATGTGCACACGGCGCAAGCTCAGGCGCCGAGCAAAACCATTACGCGCGAAGATCCTGATGTCGATATGAAAGAGCTGTTGTTGGCACTGTCTGAGGTGTTGAGGCGCGCAGATATGTTTACCAGCCACCAAGTGGAGCGTGAAAAGCTATCCACTCGTGAGCGGATGGCGCAGGTGCTCGATAAGTTGTCGCATCAGCAATTTATGCCGTTTGTGAGTTTGTTCAGCATTAAAGAAGGTCGCTTAGGCGTTGTCGTTACTTTTTTGGCTGTTATGGAACTCATTAAAGAATCTTTGGTTGAGATTATTCAAAATGAGCCTTTTGGACCTATCCACGTTAAGTCGCGAGCGCAATAATTTTGGACGCTAATCGGTTAAAACAAATCATTGAAGGTGCCTTGCTTGCCGCGGGCCAAACTTTAGACGTAAAGCGTTTATTGGAGCTTTTCGCTAATGATTCTGAGGAAATTCTTCAGGGTAAAGTGACCGCTGAAGACATTGACGCTGCTTTAGAAGCTATTGTTAAAGATTGTGAAGGTCGCGGTTTTGAACTCAAGCAAGTCAGCAGCGGCTGGCGCTTTCAAGTCCGAGAAGAGACCGCACAATGGGTTAATCGCCTGTGGGAAGAAAAACCACAAAAGTATTCCAGAGCAATGCTCGAAACCCTCGCGTTGATTGCCTATCGCCAGCCTATTACCCGCGGTGATATTGAAGAGATTCGCGGCGTAGCGGTCAGTTCGCATATTATTAAGACGTTGTCGGAGCGCGATTGGGTTAAAGTGGTCGGTCATCGCGATGTTCCGGGTCGACCGTCTTTGTACGCAACGACAAAAACCTTTTTGGACTACTTCAATTTAAAGAGTCTCGAAGAATTGCCGTCGTTAGGTGAGCTGGCCGACATCGAACAATTGAATTCTGAGCTTAATTTAGAAGTTAAGCCTGAAAATACCGGCGATAATACTGACAATAAGGTTGAAGGCAGCGACAGCAGTGAAGCAGACGCAACTGCGGCTGACAGCGATGTTGCTGATAGAGATGTTGCTGACGTAGAAGCTGATGTTTCCGAACAAAACCCAGAGTCGGAAGGCGTTGATCTTGACGAGTCTGAAAATATTGAATCGGCCGATACAGAGCAAACACAAGACTCTGATTCAACAACAGACGTGGATGAACCGGTATTTGTTGATGAAGCGCTTGTTGAAGAACTAGTTACTGAATCCGATACAGATGAAGCTGACCGTGAAAAGGTCGTTGTTGGCGAAGAAACCAGCAGCCCTGTTGATTCTCAGATTGACTCGGTCGAATCACGAGAGTTTGAGAGCGATGTGCTTGATGCCCCGGTGGATTCGGATGCAATCGATGCTGAATCGACCGAAGATAACGAAGAACCTGATGTGGTGTCGGAAGAATCCGAAACCCAATCAGAGCAAGTAGATATTGATGCTGACGATGAACAGGATTTATCGCTGGCGCCACAGGACCCAATTGACGAGGAGAATGAGACTGAACTCGTCAGTGAACCGGCTATTGATGAGCCTGAGATTGAAGCTGAACCGTCCAGCGTAGAGACGGAAAACCAGGATCAACTGGTGGATGATGAGGAATCAGAAGAAGACGAAAAGCCAGTAGAGCACAAGGCTAAGTCCTTATTTGATATAAGTTAATGATAGATAACAGTAGTGCCCATTCTATGGTAGAAGGCGAAAAAATTCAGAAAGTATTAGCCCGCGCAGGCTTTGGCTCCCGAAGAGAAATGGAGAGAGCCATTACCGATGGCTTGGTGACCGTTAACGGTCAGCCAGCAACATTGGGAGACCGTGTATCCGAGGACGATAAATTACAGTTCAAGGGTAAGCGTGTCGCCGTCACTTCTGAAAAAGAAACATTGCGTGTACTTTTGTACAACAAACCCGAAGGTGAAATCTGTTCTCGGTCTGATCCTGAGGGCCGACGAACCGTGTATGATCGTTTGCCTAAATTACAAGGCGGTCGTTGGATTTCTGTCGGTCGTTTGGATTTTAATACCAGCGGTTTGTTACTGTTTACCAATAACGGTGAACTGGCAAATAAACTGATGCATCCTTCATCAGTTATCGATCGTGAATACTTGGTTCGCATTCAAGGTAATGTCGATGACGACATGAAAGAGCGGTTGCGTACGGGAGTCTTACTCGACGACGGTACCGCCAAATTTACCGACATTGTTGACGGTGCCGGTGAAGGCAGAAACCGTTGGTTCTATTGTGTGGTTATGGAAGGTCGCAACCGAGAAGTGCGTCGGTTGTGGGAATCCCAAGGCGTTAAGGTCAGTCGCCTAAAGCGCGTCCGCTACGGCAACATTTTTATTCCATCTCACGTTCGTGTTGGTCAATGGATCGAACTATTACCGAAAGAAGTCGGTGATTTGTGTTTGACTGCGGGCATTAAACCCCCGAAAAAGCGACCAATGCACGTCAAAGAAAAACAAGCCTACGATCGTCACCAAAAGAAATTGCGATCAAAAGGTCAGCGTTATTAATTAACGGACTTGGTTTCGTCCCCCGCGTTTTGCCAAATATAGGTTGTCATCGGCTTGATTGAATAAGGCTTGGCTGTCTTTCGCTTCTTTCAAGCTGCCGATGCCAACACTGACGGTTGCTTTAATGTCATTACCACTAATAGTGACTGTCAGTTTCTCAACTTCTTTTCGAATTCGCTCTGCAATCACAAGCGCGCCTTCGCGATCCGTTTTGGTTAGGATCGCCGTAAATTCCTCACCACCGTAGCGAAAAATCATATCGGTTTGGCGCATAACAGACTTTAAACATTCCGCGACTGATTTTAATACTTCGTCGCCTGCGAGGTGGCCGTACTTATCGTTAATGCGTTTAAAGTAATCGATATCGATCACCAGTAAGCTCAGGTCTTGGTGGTAACGTTGAGCCAGCCGTTGCTCACGCTCGAAGTTTCGACTAAACGCAAAGCGGTTACCAACGCCTGTCAGCGCGTCTTGACGCGCGTTGCGAATGGCTTCTCGATAGAGCAAAGCGTTTCTCAGCGGGTACAACAAGTGTGAAAGACACAGCTCAACCATCGATAATTCATAATCGGTGAGCTTGGAGGAATTACTGATGCGTATTTCACCCAGCTGCTCTTGCTCGGCTTTCAGCTGGTAAAAGCACTGGTGCTTTAACACTGGCCCACCGATGGGAAGATTAATATTAGACTCAGGTAAGGAATAGAGGAGGCGGCAACCGGGAACCAGAGAGCGAATATGATCCAGAAGATGGGTAAATATAACTTCTAGCTCAAGACTTGATTGCAGCTTTTGCACCAAGAGTAAAACATCTTCTGTAGCGACTGTCAGTTGCTTATTGGTAATAGCGTTTGATGTGTTGCGTTTTCCAAGCACTGATACAGTAGATGTAGATGACAACATGATTGATTCCTTCCTTAACAATTCCTGAGTCAATAATGAGTTATTGATCGACTTAGGGATAACAGTTTGGGAAGTCTTATCGCTAAATGTGTGCCATTTTCGAAGAAAATAAAAACAGTATGAAAATCAAAGATTTATAATTTCTTAAATTAATTTCTAGATTCGGCAGTCAAACTATTGACGAGTGTGAAGGAAGTTTTTCACCTACTGACTTGGGTAGGCGACAAAAGTTTGAATGAAAACCGGCATTAATATGCCGCCATCGGACTGGGTCATGTTTCATATTTATTAGATAATACTTTTATTTTGGGGCGAGTTAACAGCCTCTTGTACACTCTGAATTGGCTTTCGTCTGTTTGGATCAAATAACCTAGCCGACACATAAAATTATGTTTGTACTTATTTATCCGGGCACGGCTTTAATGTGGTTTAGCACTATAAGCGCATGTTTGATCATGCTGTTAATTGTGCTGTTTGCACCTTGGAGAGCGTTTTTTTCCGTTTCTCAGCGCGTATTGCTGTGGCTTTTTTACGCGTTCTCATTGGCTTCGGTATGGTTGTTAGAAGTGAAAGTGGCTGATGTATTTTCGGTTCATTTGTCGATGATGACCGCAGCGGTCTTTTTGTTCGGTTTTCGTTTGGCGATATTGGCGGGTGTTTTTGGATTATTTGCTCACCAATTAGTATCGCCTTTTATGTGGGATGTACTGGGTTTAAATTTTTTACTGACCGTGGTCATGCCCGCTGTAGGCACCTACATTGCTCTAAAAATTGTTGCTCTAGTGCCAATTAATAATTTATTTGTGTTTATTTTAGGCGGTGGATTTTTTGGCGCGATTTTAAGTGTTTTAGTAACGGTCGCATCTGGATTGGCTTTGTTTGGCATTTTTAATGCCTGGAGCTTAACGGTGGTTATAAAAGACCATCTGTGGCTGTACGGAATGTCGCTGTTCCCAGAAGGTTTTATCAACGGTGCAATTGTATCAACGACGACAGTACTGTGGCCGCATTTGGTAAAAACCTACGACGATCACAGGTACCTTGATGATTCCTAGCGGATTAAATTGTGTTGGATGGCCACTCTGCTGAATTTATACGACATAAAACAACAGAGTGGGAAAACAGAGCGGTAAAGAGGTTTAACGTATATTGATCAGTGATCAATATTAAGCGTGACCGATGGCGAAATTCGACTCTTCCAGAGGCTCGTCTTCTAACGTTTCCAATTGAGTCATGGGTAATATAACGCTGATGCTCAGGCCGCCGTCGGGTAAATTCTTAGCGATTATTTTTCCTCTGTGCAATCGAACCGTGCGTTCGGCAATCGCCAATCCTAAACCGTAACCACCTTTGTCTCGTGAACGCGCGCTATCTGAGCGATAGAATGGCTGGAATATTTTCTCCAGGTCTTCCTCAGGTACACCAGGACCTTGGTCGGCAATGGTCACCATGGCGCATTTACCGCCGTGAACGCATTGTAATTTAACGTTGACGTTAGACCCTTTGAATGTGTAGCGAATCGCGTTGCGAAGAATATTTTCAAATACGCTTGTTAGAATATTGCTGCGCGTTTGAATGAGAATCTCTCCACAGCAGAAATCTTCCTCAACTTTAACGGATTTTTCCGCCGCGTCGTTTTTGCAGTTATCAACCAAATCAGCTAACAACAGAGAAACGTCGATGGTATCGGTCATTTCGAACGTATCGCGTTCGGTAACCGGCATCGCAAGAATCTGCGTGATGATTTCTTCTAAAGATTCGGTGGCCAAGCGGATGTTATTGAGTTCTTTATCGACAACGCCATTGCTGCGTTGATAGGCCAATTCAAGAGCGACTTGTAAGCGCGCTAGTGGTGACCGTAATTCGTGAGAAACGTCTTTAATTAACCGCTTTTGTTGCAGCATGGCAATTTCAAGGCGTTCCGTCATGTGATCAAAATCACGTGCCAGGTCAGAAAATTCGTTGTTTCTGCGGCTAAATTTCGGATAAATGCGAGTTGAAAGATTGCCGCTGGCGATGCTTCGTGTGGCTTTTTTCAGTGTGCTTACATCGCTGGATAATTTTCTCGCAAACAGATAGCAGGCAATAGCACTTAGCAGCAAACCTGAAATAAACCAAGGTGCAGCATTTAAGAAATACACTTTAAAAAAGATGTTTGATTTATCTTTAATATGAGTAATCGCTTTTAATTCTGTGCCGTCTGTTAGGGTAACTAAGCGGCCGACATTCAAACCGATTTGGGCAGTTCGCATGTTGGAACCCAGCATTTCTACCATCGGCGAAATAGACGCAGGTATTGGGCGCTGCAATAGGTCTTTGTTATTTTCGTCTAGAAGGTAAATGTGCTCGGTGATGCGGTCAGGGCTTTGACTCATCGCAATACAAAGGGATTGCAGGTCATGACCGACAATGGTCGAGAGTAAATCATCCGACAATTTCATCGCAGGGGAAACGGTTTTTTTCTGCGCTGAAATTATCGATAACGGGGTGCGATTATGGGTGCTGTCGTAGACGAGGCCTGAAAAGAGTATCAAGCCACATAGCGCCCAAAAATAGAGAAATATTTTAAAGTAGAGTTTTGTCATTCTGCTGGCTCTGTAACCGTAAACATATAACCCGCACCGCGGACATTGATGATTTGGTCTTTATCTACACCAATTGATGAGAGCTTTTTACGAATATTGCTCACATGCACATCAATACTTCGGTCGTATGGGGTTAGTTTTCGGCTCAGAGCGCGTTCGGTTAAAACTTCCTTACTGAGAATATTTCCAGCTTTAGACATCAATTGGTCTAAAATTGAGAATTCTGCACCGGTAATGTTCAGTGCTTTTCCTTGGAAAGAGCAGCTGCGGTTACCGCGATTTAAGGTAATTCCGTTAACTTGCAAAAAGTCAGGGTTTTGTGGGCCTTCACGTTTTTTATCAAGTCGGCGTAATACCGCATTGATGCGCGCCACGAGCTCTCGTGGATTGCACGGTTTAGGCAAATAATCATCTGCTCCCATGTCCAAACCAACAATGCGATCGATAGAGTCGCCTTTTGCGGTAAGCATCAGGATGGGTACGTTGGAAAAGTCTCTTACTTTATTGAGAACTTCGAAACCACTGTGAATGGGTAACATAACATCGAGAACAATTGCGTCGAACTGATTTTCTCGAGCTTGTGCTAATCCGGCAGCACCATCGTTTGCGGTTGTTACCTTGAATCCTTCTTCGCTCAGATATTCTTCAAGGAGGTTACAGAGATCCATGTCGTCATCGACAAGTAAAATAGAGTTCATGTTGCGTATCACTTCGTCAAAATTATTAATTCCTTTTGTCACTTATTCTGCCCGAGAACGGTAATTAATTACAGATCTAGGCACCAATAAATGAACATAATTTAACACTGGCTCACAATTTAGTTTAAAAAAACCTCCTTTTTATTCGTTAAGTTCATAAAAAATTCGTTTTTTTATGACTTTAGATTATTTTAAATTGTTTTAACCGATTAGATAGTTCTAAAATACTAGATTGATTAAAAATTCAAGTAAAGAAGGGTTCATTTAATCTTTTGTGAACTTCCTAGTTGAATAGGTTGGTTTTCCTTATAATCCGGCCTTTATTGTGCTCCTACGAGAAAGTCTTAGGTTATTAAAGTTTGACTGTGCGAGGTTGAAATGGCTCAAATTGGCCTGTTTTTTGGCAGTGATGAAGGCAATACAGAGAGTGTCGCCTATAAAATTCAAGAGTGCTTGGGAGCGGATGTTGTCGATGTCTACGACATAGCAGATGCTACTCAAATAGAGTTTGCCTCCTACGAAAAAATTATATTGGGAATCTCCACATGGGATTTCGGCCAAATTCAATCGGATTGGGAAGAGTTTTGGCCCGATGTATCTGAGATAGATTTCTCGGGTAAAACGGTTGCATTGTTTGGACTTGGTGACCAGTTTGGTTATGGTGATTACTTTATAGACGCAGTGGGTATGTTGCACGATGTTGTTGTCGCAAACGGCGCTGCAATCGTCGGTCATTGGTCGACAGAGGGCTATGAGTTTGAAGCGTCAAAAGCTCAAATTTCGGATTCGGATACGTTTGTTGGTCTCGCCATTGATGAAGATCAGCAAGAGCATATGACGACTGAAAGGCTTAATCGTTGGTGCGAACAAATTCATAAGGAATTTGAATTGGACTCATCCCTTTCCCTACTTTCTTGAAGTCACACTCCATATTGATCAATACCCGATTCAAGTTTAGATTTGCATCGGGTATTGTTGTATTAGAAGAGTTCGATTTTTAGGTTTTCTTGTCAGAGCATTTTCACTTTGTGTTAACCGCTCCAATTTTCCGATACTTAGGGCCTGTTTACACTAATTTAATCACACCTGCTGGAGCGTATTTTTTTCGTATTTTAGGCGCAGTGAGTGTGATTTGGTTGTTCCAAATGAACGAGCTGCAACACGAAATACGGGAAAAATACGCCGAGCCCCTAGGGTCGCCCCTAAAACACGCCATTCGTTGTTGTTCGTCGCTTATTTAGCGCGCTAAACTGCACTCCTCACGCCTAGACTGACGCGTTTTAGGCGCGACAGGTGCGGTTAAATTAGTGTGAACAGGCCCTAGTAACTTATTCGTCTTTCTAGTATCCGACTTAGCACAGCAAGCGATAGATTCCATCATTTTTTATTAAATAAAGCGTATAGCTTTTGCGTTGAGAGTTTGCTTGGTATAAATTCCGGGTTGAACTAAAGAATTAGAAGCGAACGGGATAAGTTTCTAGTCCGGCTGGGAAGAACTATGGATTTCGAGCGGTTACCAAGAGGAAATGAGTCTGAATATAATCTGCATTGCCTAGTTGCTAGGCTGTTGATTGTTTTTGCCTGCTCGCTTTTCCCATTAAGCTCTAAAGGGTCTTATTACCAGCAGGTTTATACGATTCAAGTTGCCGCCTTCGATACTTCAGCGAAGGCCAGTCAGTTCATTCACACTGTACCCAACATGCCCCTGTATTGCCGCACAAAATCTAACGGTTTAGAAGCGGTGTATTATGGTGTTTACCCTTCATGGGATTCTGCAAAAGCGCATTTAAAAGATTATTCGATATTGTCGGATTTAGGCGCCTATGTTTTGCGTTTGGATGAGGTTGTTATTAAACCCTGCGAAAATCTAGCGCTGAGAATAGAACGTCAAAAGCAAATTCAGGTAGTGCCTCAAGTGAACAACGAGAGTTTATTGGCGACCGACATTTTCCAACAATAAAATTCCAATTAAATACCGGTTTAATTTAGAGGGCTAACCCAGGCTGCTCTAGATCGATATAGCTTACGTTGAAGAATAATTGTGTGGGTGAGCGCTTTTGCGTCAGTCAAAACGCGCCCACAAAATGATGCCATTAAAAAGTATTTAATTAAGGGTTAATTGCCGAAAATATCGCTCTTTTGGGGCGAGGATAACCTTCTATTGTTTTTGTTTGATCTTCTGGATCGAGAAATTGTTCTAATGAATGGAATTTCATCCAAGGTGTTTTTCGTTGTTCTTCGGTGGTGGTTTCATTGATGTCGACTAATTCAACCGAAGTAAATCCAATCTTTTTCAACCAGCCTATCAGCGTTGATGGCGATGGTAGGAACCACACGTTATTCATCATTGCGTATCGACCTTCTGGCACTAACGAATAACCGAGTTCACCTTCAACGATGAGCGTTTCCAAAATCAATTGACCGCCGGGTTTTAGAGTATCTTTTAGCTCTTTCAGGTGGTCTATGGGGGAGCGACGGTGATAGAGAACACCCATGCTGAAAGTGGTATCAAACGCTTGCAGTTTTTCTGGAACCGCTTCCATGGCGACGGGTAAAACGTGTATTGGCGCGCCCTTGAAAAAGTGTTTGATCATTTCGAATTGAATAACAAACCGAGGAGAAGGATCGATACCAATGACTCTAGAGGCGCCCATTCCGAGCATTCTCCAGCAGTGGTAACCGTTTCCGCAACCAACGTCTAAAACCAATTTGTTTTCTAAGGGTTTTAAGTACGGCGTAAGCCTGTCCCATTTCCAATCGGAGCGCCACTCGGTATTAATATGCGTTCCGTGTATGTTAAACGGGCCTTTACGCCAAGGAATGAGTCCTTTTAAACAGCTTTCTATTTGTGAGCGCGTTGCTTCATCGTGTTCATCACTGCTGCCAAAACGAACTTCCGATTCTATGTCGATTGTTTCGGTGTTTATTTTCGGTAAGCTATATAGAAATTCTTTCCAGCCTGATAAATCGCCGAAACGTTTTTCACTGAGTCCGGTTTCAATTTGCTCAGGCATTAATGTTGCCCAGCGTTCTAGTTTGGTTCCTGACAGCTGGTCAATTAAATCTTGGAAGTGTTCGATCATAGGGATTTCTGCGCAATCATTGATGCAAAATTAAAACATTGAAACCAAACATCGGCGTCGCTAAATCCAACTTTTTTAAGTCGGTTTTTGTGAGTTGTTAATGTTTCTGGAATCAGCACATTTTCTAGAGACTCACGTTTTTGCGAAATTTCTAAATCACTGTAACCGTTTGCGCGTTTAAAATCGTGATACAGGTTAATCATTAATTGATTGTGGCTTGGGTCTTCAAACGCAACTTTTTCAGACAATATCAACACGCCACCGGGAATCAAGCCGTTGTATATTTTTTCCATGAGGGCTTCACGTACCGCTATTGGAATAAATTGAAGTGTGAAGTTAAGAACCACAATGGATGCGTTATTGATTTCTATAGAATTAATGTCGTCGCAGAGCAAAGTAATTGGTGTTGGGCTGTTATCGCGATCAATTAATTTTTTTGCTTGATCGATCATCGCTTGGGAGTTGTCTATTGCGACGATTTCACAGTTATCAACGCTTATATTATGTCTTATTGATAGTGTTGCCGCGCCTAATGAACAACCTAAATCGTAGCATTTAGTCTCTTCTCTGGCGTACCGCCGAGCAAAGTCCCCGATCATACCAATAATGGTGGTGTATCCCGGAACGGAACGTTTGATCATGTCTGGAAAGACATCCACCACCGCTTTATTGAATGAAAATCGCTGGATATCTTCCAGTGGCGTTGCAAATAAGTTGTCTTCTCGCGAAGTTTGAGAATCTCTTGGCTCGTTCGGATTTGCCATAACCTTTACTAAATTCTTTGCCGTTATTAAAGCACGTCATTCTATGTATTTCTGAGTGCTTCGACCAGAGCGTATTTTGGCGCAATTGAACAATGTTGTAGCAGAGTACTGAGTCTGTATACGATTCTGAGGGGTGCGTACGTCTCACAAAAAGCAAAAAAATCTCGTTTGCCTGAAATGTCGCTTCCGATAATGGCGGTTGGTCTACACTGCTTATTACAGTGGGAATGATAGTTATTTATGAAAGCATTTTCTGCGAAAGGTAAAAGAGTGCTTGTCGTTGATGATTTCGAGGGATTTCGTCTCGCTATCGCTCGCAAGTTAGAAGAGCAGGGCAATATTCGCGCAGATACCACTCATTCCGGTGAAGAAGCGCTCAAGCTGTGTCGGAATCGATACTACGATGCCATTCTAACGGATTTTAACCTAGGGGCAGGAAAAACCGGGCTGCAAGTATTAGAAGCGTTGCGGTTTCACAATGAATTGGAACCGAAACAAGTATTCATGTTGATTTCGGCTGAAAATAACAAGCAAATAGTGTTGGCTGCAACTGATGTCGAACCAGACGCTTATATCGCTAAACCGATTACCACGCATAATTTGGGTTCGCGATTAGCTCGAATTTTTAAGCAGCGGAAAGAGCTAAACAAGCTCTACGAATATCTCGGCAAAGACAACACTGGTGCCGCAATTGACGCTTGCCGTCAGCACATTGAACACCACGGATATTACGCACCGTTTTGTGAAAAAGTTCTAGGAGAATTATTGATTCAATTGGGTGATCTTCCCACCGCCAAATCTCATTATGAATCTATTTTGCTTCAGCGGCCGTTGGATTGGGCTCGTTTGGGACTCGCGAATGTGCTGGTTGAGCTGAGAGAATATGACGATGCTGAAGAAAACTTAAAAAGTATTATTAATGAAAATCCATTTGTAATGAAAGCTTACGACCAATTGCATCAGGTTTATGATTCCAAGCAAGACCTGTATTGCAAGCAAGAGATTATGGAAAAAGCGGTGGCTGTTTCTCCATTGTCATTTGCCCGGCAAAAATGTCTCGCAGAGACGGCTTTGGGAAATAAAAATTATTTAGTGGCAGCCGGTGCTTACAAAAAAATTATGCGCTTGGGTCGAAACTCTGTTTATCATCAGCCGGAACAGATTGTCGATTACGCGCGTACAGCTGCTGTTTTGACCACAGAAGATCCCGAAGCGGGTCTCGCTTTTTGTAAAGATGCCCAAGTCTGGTTTGGTCAAAAGAATAAAAATGCTAATTCATCTGATTCTTTGCAAAATCAGATGGTTTCTGTGCAATTGTTGAGTGGCTTAGGTGAGCACGCAAAAGCATTGAACATTTTTTCCGATGTCGAATTGAATGTTTCAAAAATTGGTGAGGACCTTCCATTCGAATGTGAAGTTGATTATGTTTTTACTCTTAAATCCATAGAAAAACTTGAGTCGGCAGAAAAATATTTAATTTCATTGTGCTCTAAATATCAGGATGAAGAGAAAAAATTAGAAATTCTTGATCAGCTTTTGGCAGAACCTGTTAGTCATAAAAATAAAGCCATTGTGGCAGCAATGAATAGACGGGGAATTGCTCAATACGAACAAAAAAATTATTCCGATGCGGCAACGCTTTTTTTGCGAGCACGGAAGCTGTTCCCCAAACATTTGGGTATCAATCTGAACCTGGTTCAGGTTTTGTATGAAGAAATGAAATCACACGGAATGCGGTCTGACTATATGCTTGAGGTCGAAGCATCGCTGAACGCTGTTCGTGCCGTTATTCAAGTGGGTGACCAACAATACCAACGGTTTGCTTGCTTGGAGGCAGAATTTAAGGACATGAAGAGCAAAATGTAGACTTAAGAGAAATGCGTGATGAATATTGAAAAAAATGAACTGAATGATTTTTCTTTGGTATTGGCTTCAAGTGTTCACGATATGAAAAATTCTTTGGGAATGTTGTTGGCATCGCTTGAGGATGTGATGGCCAAGGTCAATAGTATTAATCCTGAATGCAAAAATGATTTTTCAATTTTGCAGTACGAAGCGGCAAGAATAAACTCCGAATTAGTGCGGTTGCTGTCTGTTTATCGTTTTCAAAATGATCGAATGCCAATCAATGTTGACGAGCATCATGTGATTGACCTTATCGAAGATCAAATTGCTAAAAATCAACCCTTGCTGACCAGTAGAAATATTTCAATAGACATAGATTGCGACGACTCTCTAACGGCTTTCTTTGATTTTGAATTGTTAGGTGGTGTGATTAATGACGCACTTGTTAATAGTTCGCGATATTCTCGAGAACGCATTTTAATTGTTGTTCGAGCAGTAGATGAGTTTACCGAGATAGCGATACACGACGATGGTGATGGTTTTCCCGTTGATATGCTGGGTTTGGTTGATGATAAAACGGGGGTTAATGTTGAATTTTCTGAACGTACTCATTTAGGATTGTATTTGGCAATGCGAATAGCGCGTTTGCATAAATCTAGTGAGGTTTGCGGTCAGGTTTTCATAAATAATAACAGTTTATTAGGTGGTGGTAGTTTCGTGCTAAGCATTCCGTAAACCAGCGTGGTTAATTCTTTGTTGTGTGTTTTATTGCCTCTTTTGTATTTGGCGCCCATCATCTGTTTGTAAGTATTCTCGCCTGATAATTTCAGAAAAAACCTCTGTTGAAAAAATAAAATTCGAATCATGATTTTCCCCTCTATATTTAATCTTTTTGAGGTAATAAATTATGCGAGTAAATTATTCAGCTATTGCAATTTTAATCGTGGCTCTTTTTTCTGGTTTCTCTGTCAGTGCGCAAACAAGTCCCGACGGATTGTCGTCCGAACAATCAGTGCAGCAACAAACAACGGTTAACATCAATACGGCAACAGCTGAAGAGTTGTCAGAAGCGCTTATCGGTGTTGGTCCGGTTAAAGCCACAGCGATTGTTGCTTGGCGAGATGAAAATGGTCCGTTTCAACACGTGGATGAATTGGTAGAAGTGAAAGGTATTGGCGAAAAAACGGTTGAAAAGAATTCGGGCAAATTATCTATTGACTAAAGTTAGAGATTAATTAATAACACGGTCTGCTGGAGATAATTAATATTGTGTAGTACTGGCAGGCTTGTGTATTACGAGGTTTTTAGATCACTGATTGTGGACCTTTATTTCTGGAGTTTTGCGTTCGGATCTTTGTTTTAATTGGGTCTGTTCGTTATACCTTATTTGAATATCTGTTTCTTGGGGCTTATTAACTGTTCCTGTGTTAGAAAATATATGCTTCGAAATATGGAATTAACTATTTTTTTGGGATTTCTAATTTTTATCAAATTTATTTGATGATAGAAATTCATATTTTTATGATCGATTTCGTGCGCTATTACGATTCGAGATGGAATTATCCTCAAATTTCCTAAATAACACACAAAGTTAAAGGCTAATTAGCTGAATTTTAATGTTATTTCTAATACCTGTATATTCGGTAGATCCCTTTCTTTTTCTTTACTTTATTCATAAATCCGTTTAAAAACCATCCAAGGCTTTTACTTTGATATATTTTTCTGTAAATTGGCCCACCCAATTTTTACAGTCCTGTGACATGATACTTTTATGGATAACTCAGCTCCTCACACTAAAAACGGTAATGTGACCAGCGGCTCAGATCCCAAAATCTCAGATCCCAAAATCATAGTTGCTCTTGATTTTGATAATTCAAATAAAGCATTAGCTCTCGCTAAAAAACTCGATCCTTCTCGTTGCCGAGTAAAAGTCGGAAAAGAGCTTTTTACCGCGGCAGGCCCCGATGTGGTGCGTGCTTTGTGTGACCTCCAATTTGATGTCTTTCTCGATTTAAAATTTCATGACATTCCAAATACCTGTGCTAAAGCGGTGAAAACCGCTGCTGATCTCGGTGTTTGGATGGTGAATGTTCATGCCAGTGGTGGCGTGCGCATGATGTCTGCGGCAAAAGAGGCTTTGGAGCAAAGTAACAATCCTAGAAAGCCGTTGCTCATCGGAGTCACTGTTCTTACAAGTATGGAAGATCAAGACTTGCACCAAATTGGTGTGAATAAAACACCTGCCGAGCAAGTGTTGGCGTTGGCAGATTTGGTCAATCAATCTGGACTCGATGGTGTTGTGTGTTCTGCCGAAGAAAGTACGATGCTGCGAGGTCGGTTTGGAGAGCAATTTTGTTTGGTGACTCCAGGAATTCGACCGGCTGATTCTTCGTCGGATGATCAGCGTCGTATTGTGACGCCGAAGCAGGCGTTGGCGCAGGGCAGCTCTTATTTGGTCATTGGTAGACCAATCACTCAAGCGGAAGATCCTGCCTTAGCGTGTCAAAAGATTTTTGAATCTATTTGTTAGTTGTAACTTAAGGAGTTCGGGTGACTTATCCTGTAATTACAATTGATGGTCCGAGTGGGGCCGGTAAAGGGACATTAAGCCTTCTTTTGGCCAAGCAATACGGTTTTCATTTGCTCGATAGCGGAGCCATATACCGCCTCGGTGCGCTGGCGGCGAAGCTGCTCGATGTCAATATTGAAGATGAAAGTGCTGTGGCTAATATCTGTCAGTATTTGGATGTTGAATTTGAACCGACGGAGTCGGGTGTGGCGGTTATTCTTAATGGCCAAGATGTCAGTCAATCATTGAGAACCGAAGAGATTGGTATGATGGCTTCAACCATCGCTGCATACCCTTCTGTTCGTGAAACACTGGTGGAACGCCAAAGAAGCTTTGCGCGCAACCCCGGCCTTATTGCCGATGGCCGGGACATGGGTACCACAATCTTCCCAAATGCTAATGCCAAAATTTTTCTCACCGCTGGCGCCGAAGATCGAGCTAAGCGCCGTTACAATCAGTTGATGGAGGCCGGATGTGAGGCGGATTATTCGCAAATTTTGGCTGATATTGAACAGCGTGATTTGAATGACGCCGGCAGGGCTGTTTCGCCCTTAGCGCCTGCTGATGACGCGTTACTCATTGACAGTAGCACTATGGGTATTGATGAGGTTTGTCAGACAGTAGTTTCCCATTTGCAGAGCTTAAAAATTATTTAATCTGTTTGCTCTACCGGTTTGCGTTAATGCTAAAACGGGTGTGATCGTCTGAGTTTTATTTTTGCTGCATTGAGTTAATAACTTTAATCTCTAGAGAGTCGATAAGTGAAAGCATGATGGAAAATGGAATTATCTATATATTGTTGCTTATCGCTCTGGCTATTGGTTTTTTCCTCGGAAAATACGGTTTCCCGCTTTCATCCCAGTCTGTAAAAAAGCTCCACGGAAAGGCTGCTTCCCAATATCTGCAGGGCTTAAATTTTCTTCTTACCGATAAACCTGACGCTGCTGTCGATACGTTGACGGAGCTACTTGATGTCAATGAATCAACTTTTGAGATTCATTTATCGCTCGGTTCTTTACTTCGCCAGCGGGGCGAAGTGGGGCACGCCATAAAATTCCATCAGAATTTGATAGAAAATACGTCACTTTCTCAGGTTCAACGCAATCGAATGCGCGTTGAGTTGGGGTTGGATTTCCAAAAGGCGGGTGTTTTGGATCAGGCCGAGAGAATATTCCTACAGCTGCGTGAAAGTGATGATGCTCACATCAGAATTGTTAGTTTGACCCATTTGGTCGAAATTTATCGTGACGAGCGTGATTGGCCCGAAGCTATTGATGCGGTAAATAAGCTGCTGTCTGATTTACCGGATTATGAGAAGGATTTGTGGCGCCAGCGCCAGGCGCATTTTTATTGTGAGTTGGCGCTCGGGGCAAAAAATCTGGAAAATTTAGATCGAGCAGAGCTGTTTTTGAGAAAAGCTGTATCCTGTGATCCCAATTGTGCACGCGCCAGCATTGAGTGGGCCAGAGTGGCTAAGGATCGAGAAGACTTTGAGGTTGCTATCGATCATTTTAAGCGTGTGCCTGGACAAGACCCCGACTATATTCCAGAAGTCTTGCCGGAGATGTTGGAGTGTTATCGCTCCTTGAATCATGTCCCAGATATGATCAAGTATTTAAAGAGTCTTCAAGATCAACACCCTAGTAGTTCGTTGCTTATCTCGTTGGCAGATTTGGTTAAAAACTATGAAAGTGAGAGTGCAGCGGTTGAGCTGTTAGATCAAAAGTTAAAAATTCGACCGTCTCTGAGGGTGATTGGCAAATTCTTGGATTTTCAATCAAGTAAGAAAGATCGTGATCTTGAGAATCAAAAGAGCCAGGTATTGGTTAGAGATCTATTGGAGTTGCTTGTGACTCATAAGTCTTATTATCAATGTGGGCAGTGTGGCTTTTCAGGCAATCATTTGCATTGGCTTTGTCCGAGCTGTAAAAGTTGGGGAACAACTAAGGCTGTTAGAGGCTTAGATGGCGAGTAAAAAAAGTGTAATCTGTTCGTCTTTTGATCGGAAATAACTATAAAAAACAATTACTTAAATTATTTATTGGTTTTTGTTGACAGCCCTCATGGTGCTCTATAAGATACGCGCCATTCCTAAGAGGCGTATTGCTTCGCAAGAATTGATCCGGCATAGCTCAGCGGTAGAGCAGTAGACTGTTAATCTATTGGTCCCTGGTTCGATCCCAGGTGCCGGAGCCATATATAAAAGTCAAGATTAAGTCTTGGCTTTTTTTATTTCAAATCGCACTTGATGCGATCATCAAATCCGGCATAGCTCAGCGGTAGAGCAGTAGACTGTTAATCTATTGGTCCCTGGTTCGATCCCAGGTGCCGGAGCCATTCAAAATCCTTTAAATCTAATCGTTACTCATAGTATTGCTATTTCGGTTTTCAGGTTTGCCTCTCTTTCTTTCTTTATTGAATTCGTTCTCTTGATTGGAAATTCACAGAAGCGTTTCGCAATTGCTATAAATGCTCATTTCTGGTAGAATTCGGCGCTATTTTTTAGACGCCCATAATATAAATGTGGTTAAGCGTTATTTGATTGCTGGATTTTTAGATCCAATGAATCTATTAAAATAACTGCTTTCGCCTTTGTATTGCATGAAGCGAGATATTCGAGAAGGCTTTGTAGAATTCCAGTAAAAAATACCAAGCTTTTATTTAAAAACAAACCCACGTAACTGGATATGTGGATTGCGCAGTCTAGCCCCGACGCATAATCGTTTGGCTGGATGAGCCTTTATTTATAGGTAACGTAATGAGCGAAAGCTTTGCAGAACTGTTTGAAGAAAGTTTAAAAAATGTCGACATGGTGCCAGGTTCTATCGTAACTGGTGTTGTTATTGATGTTGATAAAGATTGGGTTACTGTGCACGCAGGCCTTAAATCTGAAGGTGTTATCCCATCTTCTCAGTTTTTGGATGAGAATGGCGAATTAACACTGAACGTTGGCGACGAAGTTCAAGTTGCTCTAGAAACTGTAGAAGATGGTTTCGGTGAGACTCGCCTTTCTCGTGAAAAAGCGAAACGTGCTGAGTCTTGGAAAGTTCTTGAAGCTGCTCACGCTGCTGAAGAAGTTGTTAAAGGTGTTATCAACGGTAAAGTTAAAGGTGGCTTCACTGTTGATGTATCCGGTATTCGTGCATTCTTACCAGGTTCTTTGGTTGATGTTCGCCCAGTTCGTGAAACTGCGCACCTCGAAGGCAAAGACCTTGAATTCAAAGTTATCAAACTAGATCAAAAGCGTAACAACGTTGTTGTTTCACGTCGTGCTGTTCTAGAACAAGCAAACTCTGCAGAGCGTCAAGAGCTTCTAGCTAACCTACAAGAAGGTGCTGCGGTTAAAGGTGTGGTTAAAAACCTTACCGACTACGGTGCATTCGTTGACCTTGGTGGTGTTGATGGTCTTCTTCACATCACCGATATGGCTTGGAAGCGCATCAAGCATCCTAGCGAAATCGTTAATGTTGGCGATGAAATCGAAGTTAAAGTTCTTAAGTTTGACCGCGATCGCAATCGTGTATCACTTGGTCTTAAGCAACTTGGCGAAGATCCATGGATTTCAATCACTCAGCGTTACCCAGAAGGTGCGCGTGTTAAAGCGACTGTTACCAATCTTACCGATTACGGTTGTTTTGCTGAGCTTGAAGAAGGTGTTGAAGGTTTGGTTCACGTTTCCGAAATGGATTGGACCAACAAAAACATTCACCCATCAAAAGTTGTTCAGTTAGGTGATGAAGTTGAAGTAATGGTTCTTGATATCGACGAAGAGCGTCGTCGTATTTCTCTTGGTATCAAGCACTGTCAAGAAAACCCATGGGATGCATTTGGTCGTCAGTTTGCTAAAGGCGATAAGATCTCTGGCAAAATCAAATCTATCACTGACTTCGGTATCTTCATTGGTCTTGAAGGCGGTATCGACGGTTTGGTACACCTTTCTGATATCTCTTGGAACGAAGCGGGTGAAGAAGCGGTTCGCGCGTACAAGAAAGGCGATGAGCTTGAGACCGTTATCTTGGCAATCGACCCAGAGCGTGAGCGTATCTCTCTAGGTATCAAGCAGCTAGAAACTGATCCGTTCAGCAGCTTCGTTACTGAGAACGACAAGGGTGCAATCGTAACTGGTACTGTTAAAGAAGTAGACGCGAAAGGTGCGGTTATTACTTTGGCAGACGATGTTGAAGCAACTTTGAAAGCGTCTGAAATCAGCCGCGAGAAAGTTGAAGATGCACGTAATGTCTTGTCTGAAGGCGAGTCTGTTGAAGCTAAGATTGTTAGCGTTGATCGTAAGAATCGTGCAATCAACTTGTCGATCAAAGCGAAAGATCAAGACGAAGAGAAGGCTGCTATCAAAGAGCACTCTAACAAGTCTGCTGAATCTGCAGCTCCTGCGACTCTTGGTGACCTTATTAAGGCTCAAATGGAAAATCAAGACTAATGTAGACTTGATCTTTTCGAAAAAAGCGGCTTATAGCCGCTTTTTTTGTGTCTGTAAGAAGTATTTATATTTAATTTCGTTCTAATTCGAAGCGTTTTGCAAAGATTTTTAGTTTTGTCGAGTATCTTTCTTGCAGTAGCTCATTTAATGATATATAAATCAGGTACTTAGCGAATTTAGGTTGGTCATTGGTTGTTTTGTAACCCGAATTGATTCGTGTTCACTCCTGGGGGCTGAGGTATGACTAAATCTGAGTTAATCGAGCGGATTGCAGAAAGACAGGATCAACTGTCTTCTAAAGATGTTGAATTGGCAGTTAAGCTGATTTTAGAGTACATGTCTAAAATTCTTTCATCTGGTGATCGAATAGAAGTGAGAGGGTTTGGAAGTTTTTCGCTTCACTATCGCGAGCCAAGGTTGGGGCGAAACCCTAAAACCGGTGAGGCTGTGCAGTTGGAAGGCAAGTATGTTCCTCACTTTAAGCCAGGTAAAGAGATGAGAGACAGGGTTAACGAGAGTATTTAACTCCGTTCCCCTGATTAGTCGGTATTCTGTTTACCCGGGCGCAGGCGAGTCAGCTTGGCAGAATCTATTGAAACAATTTTCTCTTTCTGGTTTTCCAGTAAATCGTAATTAATGCCGTCGTAACTGTAGTGGGTTGGTGCATTTGCAATAAGCTCTCTCAGCTTAACTGCATTGAAGTCTTTGCAATGCTGAATCAGTTCCTCGATCAGTTTTTGTGTCTCAAGCCAGCTTAAGCTTGCTTCTGTCGCGCGCATTATCAGTGGATGTTCAGTTCCTCTTACATCATTGCTGACCAATAATTCTTCGTACAGTTTTTCTCCTGGCCTTAATCCGATCTGTCGTATTTCTATGTCGCCATCTGGGTTTGTGTTTGATTTAACACTCAGGCCTGACATTCTTACCATTCTCTCAGCGAGATCCCAGATTCGTATGGGTTCTCCCATATCCAGTACAAATACATCTCCACCCATAGACATGGCGCTGGCTTGGATAACCAGCTGAGCAGCCTCAGGGATTGTCATAAAATATCGAGTTATATTTTTGTGGGTTACTGTGATGGGACCGCCGCCGGCTATCTGCTGTTTGAATAGCGGAACTACAGAGCCTGATGAGCCCAATACGTTACCGAAGCGAACCATTGAGAGCTTCGTTTTGCTCTCTTTTTTTGAAAGCCCTTGCAGAATTAATTCAGCAAGCCTTTTAGATGCCCCCATAATATTGGTGGGGCGCACGGCTTTGTCGGTAGAAATTAATACAAAGTTTTCTACAGAGTGCTCAATTGCGGCCTTCGCGCACTCCCAAGTACCTAGCGCATTATTTTTAACGCCTTCGACAATATTTTTTTCTACCATGGGCACATGTTTGTACGCTGCGGCATGGTAGATTGTTTGTATATTGAAATTACAAATAACGGATGATACGAGCGTGCGATCTAGAGTCGTGCCGAGCACAGAAAATAAATTTTCGTTGGGAAAGTGCTGTTTTAGTTCTGATTCGACTCTGTATAGGTTGAACTCATTTTGCTCAAACAAAATAAGTTTGCTGGGACTCTCTGACAGTATCTGTCGACACAGTTCAGAGCCAATTGAGCCGCCTGCCCCTGTGACCATAACAACTTTGTCGCGAACGCATTGGTCAAGCAAATCTTTTCGAGGGGGGATAGGGTCTCGCCCAAGGAGGTCTTCTATTTCTATATCCCTTATTTCTTGTCCGTGCGCTTGGCCGTACAGTAGGTCCTCAAGTGTAGGTACTGTTTGAATTTTGACTTCGAATTTTTCCAGCTTTTCAACAATTGATGAGCGGTTTGATTTAGTGGTCTGCCCGAGAGCTAAAAGTATTGTTTTAACGTTGTAGAGTTTTATTAAATTGGCGACTGAATCACTTGAGTGGACCGCGACCCCTCTAACTGTTGTATTGGTTAGCTTTTTGTCGTCGTCAATAAAGGCGATAACCTCGTACTTTCTAGCTTGCATCAAGCTGCTAGCTATTTGATAGCCTGTATGGCCTGCGCCATAAATCAGAATAGACTCGCGGTCGTCTGACTTCATGAGTCGGCGGTTGGTCAAGAAAAGATGTACCAGGGTTCTTATGAACATCCTCGGAAAACCCAAGGCCACAAGTGTAAAACATCCATAAATGAATGGTGTCGATCTCGGTAGCTCGATGGCGCCTCTATTTGGTATGTCTATCGTCAGCTGGAAAAAATACGCAGTAGTAACAAGCGTTAGCGCTGATATGAACGTACAGACAACAACAGTGATTACTGCTTGATGTGCCATGAATCGCAGTATTGCTCTGTAAAGTCCAAGCTTTATAAAAGATACCAGTGTCACAGCGGTTGTTATCACTACAACGGTAAGTAACTTGGGTTGAATCAGAGAAAACGATTCTCCTACCCGGAAATAAATGGCGAGATAAATTGCCAGAGGAATGACAAGGGCGTCATAACTTACCGATACCAAGCGCTTTATGGGTCTTGATGAAGATAATAGTCTTAAGAGCAACGAAAGGTACCTATAGGTTATCTTGATGCGTCAAGAAAATAGGGTTGATGGAAAGTGAGCATGGTATTGTATGTTCGGCCCCAATTTCACACCACACTTTGCAAATTTGTGAAATATTATTAATAGTTTTCACAAAACTTTCATAAACTGTTCGTCTTGGGTGTTTAGGCGCGAATACCAGCTTTAATTTGTGTTGTTTATTCAAGTTTACAGTAGCATTTGATATCCTGCACCGGCATTTTTACTGCAATTTCTTTGATATGCATTTAAATGTTTGTGAGTTGTACTGTTTCAATATTGTATGCATCATTTTGGATCCAAAATGATAAGCTGGGCTATTAAAGGATTAAGTTTTACACTTCGATTCCTTCTAGGATAGGTACGCCTGTTAAAGTTGTGGCTAATAAGTCGTGATGATAAAGTTCAACGCTGTCTGAAAGCCATATTGTTGATTTAGCTTGGAGCTAACTCAGCAAATAAAATCTATCTAGGAGGAAGTCTGTGAAAATATTGGTTACTGGAGGTGCCGGGTTCATTGGTTCAGCAGTTATTAGGGAAGCGATTACACAAACCAATCACGAAATATGCAACCTAGATAAACTCACCTACGCTGGAAACCTAGAATCCCTGGCAGACATAGAGAATTCAGAACGTTATCAATTTGTGCAAGCTGATATCTCTGACAGAGAGGCTGTAGAAGCCTGTTTTGCCAGCTTTAATCCAGATATCATCATGAATCTTGCCGCCGAATCCCATGTAGACCGCTCTATTGATGGCCCATCTGAGTTTATGCAAACCAATATCATGGGCACTTTTACTCTATTGGAAGTCGCAAGAGAATACTATTCCACTCTTACCGATGTGAAAAAAGACCAATTTAGATTCCATCACATCTCCACTGACGAAGTGTTTGGAACTTTGGGTACTGAAGGCTTTTTTACCGAAGATACACCTTACGCTCCGAATTCCCCTTACAGCGCATCTAAAGCTTCAAGCGACCACTTGGTGCGAGCTTGGCACGAAACTTATGGCCTTCCGACTCTTCAAACTAACTGCTCAAATAATTACGGCCCCTACCATTTTCCAGAAAAACTTATCCCTTTGGTTATTCTCAATGCGTTAGACGGTAAAGATTTACCAGTCTACGGCGATGGTTCACAAGTTCGAGATTGGTTGTATGTAGAGGATCACGCGAGAGCGCTGTTGAAGGTGGTAACCGAAGGCGCGGTTGGCTCTACCTATAATATAGGCGGACACAACGAGAAGAAAAACATTGAAGTAGTTAAAACGATTTGTTCGTTACTCGATGAGTTGGTGCCCAAAGATGGTAAATACGAAGATCAAATTACCTATGTTGCTGATCGACCAGGACATGATCAGAGATACGCAATCGACGCTACCAAAATCAGCGAGGAGCTAAATTGGAAGCCGTTAGAGACCTTTGAAAGTGGCATCCGTAAAACCGTGGAGTGGTATTTAGCTAACAAGCCGTGGTGTGAGGCCGTTACGAAAAATAAATATGACCGTGGCCGAATAGGCCTAAATACCTAGTATTTAAAAAATGCTGCCTCAAAATGAAGTGTCTAAAGCGTATTTATTCTAGAAAAATTTATTAATAAAGGTTTGTGAAAATGGATAAGCAAAGAAAAGGGATTGTTTTAGCTGGTGGATCAGGTACTCGACTTCACCCACTTACTTTAGCTGTCAGTAAGCAGCTAATGCCAGTCTATGATAAGCCGATGATCTACTACCCCATTTCGATTTTAATGATGGCGGGTATTCAGGAAATATTAATCATTACTACGCCAGACGATCAGCATCAGTTTAAAAAATTGTTAGGTGATGGATCGCAATGGGGAGTTGAGTTTACTTACGTCGTTCAGCCTTCTCCAGATGGCCTAGCACAAGCTTTTATTCTAGGTGAAGAATTCCTAGATGGTGCGCCAGTGTGTCTAATTTTGGGTGATAATATTTTTCATGGCCATGGTTTAGGTGAAAAGCTCAAATCTGCAAATTCGCAAGAAGACGGCGCAACAGTTTTCGGTTATTGGGTCAATGATCCAGAACGATATGGTGTAGCAGAGTTTGATGAAAGTGGCAAAGTTATTTCAATTGAAGAAAAACCTGAAAAGCCTAAATCTAACTATGCAGTTACCGGTTTGTATTTTTATGATAACCAAGTAGTTGACTTGGCCAAATCATTGAAACCCTCTCCAAGAGGCGAGCTAGAAATAACTGACTTAAATAAAATTTATCTCGATAACGGCAAGTTACAACTCGAAGATTTAGGTCGTGGCAGCGCTTGGTTAGACACTGGTACTCATGATTCATTATTGGAAGCTGGGAACTACATTGAAACCTTGGTCAAGAGGCAGGGGCTTGCAGTTTGTTGTCCGGAAGAAATTGCTTACGCAAATCAGTGGATAAGTAGAGATCAATTGTTCGATCTTGCAGAGAAGTATAAAAAAACGAACTATGGGAAGTATTTATTGAAAGTCCTTGAGCAAGTCGTTACTGCTAACTAATGGTGCGGCTTTGGTAATATATCAAGCGATTATTAATTTGTTTTTGGTGATTGAAAGATGAGTAGTGATAAGGATAAGAAGGTTAGCCTAAGATTGTTAGGGCAATCTGGTTTCAGGATGGAGTTTAATAATACCGTATTATATATTGATCCATATCTGTCTGATTCAGTTCGAAAATTTGATTCTCCCGAGCTAGAACGATTAATCCCTATTCCGATTAATCCTGAAGAAATTAATGATGCTGATTGGGTGTTACTGACTCATGACCATTTAGATCATTGTGATCCTGAGACGGTCGGAAAAATAGCAATTCATTCTCCTTCTTGTAAATTTTATGGCCCTATCTCCGTCATTAAGTTGCTTAGGTCTTGGGGTTTTGATGAATCCAGATTAGTTTTGTGTTCTGAAAACGAGCATGAAGTTCTGGCTGATGGTATTAACATACGAATTACTCCTGCTGCTCACCCTGAAATTACCCGTGACGAAAACGGCCGTTTTTGTTGTGTAGGTTTCCTTTTGTCCTTTGAAGGAAAGCTAGTGTATATATCTGGTGATACTTGTATTACAGATGAGTTATATGATTTTCTAAAAGAATTGCCTGTAATAAATGTCGCTATGCTGCCAATTAATGAGCGAAATTATTTTAAGGAGCGGTTTGGAACGATCGGAAACATGTCGGTTCGAGAGGCTTTCACGTTAGCTCATGAACTGAAAATTGAAAAAGTTATTCCTTCTCACGGGGATATGTTTCATATTCATTCTGTTTCTAAAGAAGAGTTAGAAGTAGTTCATAGAGACTTTAATTTTGATTTCGAATTGTTAATTAACCCTACTGAATTATAGACACAATGCTAGTTAGTATAGTTATTCGAACTTTAAATGAGGAAAAATACCTAGGTGAATTATTGCGTTCAATTAAGAACCAAGTTTGTCCGGGTTTTGATATTGAAATTGTATTAGTAGATTCTGGGTCAGACGATAATACAGTTAGTATTGCTAAGAGCTTTGGCTGCAAAATTGTCAATATTCGTAAAAGTGAGTTTTCCTTTGGGCGTTCATTGAATATTGGATGCGAAGCAGCCAGCGGAGAGTATTTGGCCATCATAAGTGGTCATTGTGTTCCGACAGATGAATTTTGGCTGGCGAATCTATGTAAACCATTTAACGAATCAAATATTGGGTATGTATACGGTCGCCAGGTTGGATATTCATCAAGCTTTTTTAGTGAGAAAAGAATATTTTCTAAATATTTCCCCCAACACGATGCAGTCCCCCAATCAGGCTTCTTCTGTAACAATGCGAACAGTGTCATACGTAGGGATGTGTGGAAAGAGTTTCTTTTTGATGAGGATTTGACAGGTCTAGAAGATATGTACCTTGCTAAGGCAATAGTGGGCGAGGGGTGGAAGGTTGCTTATGTCAGCTCTGCATGTGTTTATCACATTCATGAAGAAAGTTGGTCACAGATTGAACGTAGATTTGAGCGAGAAGCGATAGCACTACAAGAAATTATGCCTCAAATAAGAATTTCTATGGTGGATTTTCTCCGCTACTTAATTGCTAGTATTGTTCATGATTTATCTTGTGCGCTGCGTTCTGGAGTATTATTTAATAACTTAATTCCTATTTTGAAATACCGTTTTTATCAGTATAGGGGAAGTTTTAAGGGTAACCGCAGTAATAAAAAGTTAACTGCGTTACAGAAAGAAGAATATTTTTACCCAAAGAGGTCGGCACGGTTCGATGAAGAAAAAGATAGTGGCACTTTTGCCAATGAAGGCTAATAGTGAGCGAGTCCCTGGTAAGAACTTTAAAGACCTGAATGGAAAACCACTTTTTAGATGGGTCTTAGATACATTGCTGAGTGTTGACATCATAGATTCTGTAATTATCAACACAGATGCTCGAGATATACTTTCTACCTATGGCTTGGAAAGCTCTGAACGCGTTTTAATTCGGGATAGAAGGCAGGAAATATGCGGTGATGATGTTTCAATGAATAAAGTCATTGGTGACGATATCGCTGCAATTGATAGTGATATTTATTTGATGACTCATACCACTAATCCTATGTTAAGCCGATCAACTATTGTGGACGCTTTGTCTAAATTTTCTGAATCCTTATCTACCGGTGAGCATGATTCCTTATTTTCGGTTGATAAAATCCAAACTAGATTTTATAAAAAAGATGGAACTCCAATAAATCATAACCCAGATAAGCTCATTAAGACCCAAGATTTAGAGCCTTGGTTTGAAGAGAATTCAAATCTGTATTTATTTACTAAAGAGAGTTTTGAGTCAACTCAAGCTAGAATCGGTAAAAAGCCTTTTTTATTTGAGACTCCTAAAGGTGAGTCGGTAGATATTGATACTCCTGATGATTGGGAAATAGCTAGAAAATTACAGAAATAATTATGAAGAAAAAAATACTTGTTACTTGCCCTCCTATGCTTCAATCCTTGGATCTATGTCTGGAAAAGTTTGAAAATTATGACTTAGATGTAGTCGCGCCAGAGGTTGTTCAAACTTTGAGTGAACAAGAGTTGATTGATTTAGTCCCTAATGTGGATGGCTGGATCATTGGCGATGATCCAGCTACTAAAGCTGTATTCCAAGCTGGGCGTATGGGAAAGCTAAGGGCTGCTGTGAAATGGGGTATAGGTACTGACAATGTTGACTTTACAGCATGTGAAGATTTAGGCATTCCTATCACGAATACTCCTAATATGTTTGGTCGTGAAGTAGCTGATGTTGCTATGGGATACATAATTGGTTTGGCGCGAGAAACGTTCCTGATTGATCGGCAAGTACGTCTCGGGAATTGGGTAAAACCAGCTGGTATTTCTTTGCAGGGTAAAAATGTTGGGTTGGTTGGTTTTGGGGATATTGGTAAAAATGTTCACAAGAGACTAATAGCCTCAGATATGAACGTAACTATCTATGATCCATATGCAAAATTTGACAATGATAATGTAAATACAGTTCATAGGATGTGGCCAGATAACGTTGGTGATCTTGATTTTTTGGTTTTCACATGTTCACTAACAGAAAGTTCTTATCATATGTTTAATGATTCTATTCTAGAACAATTGAAACCTGGAGTAAGAATCGTAAATGTTGGTCGTGGTGGGCTGATCAATGAAAAGTCATTGGAAGATGGGTTGAAAACAGGAGTTTTATACTCCGCTGCTTTAGATGTGTTCGAAGAGGAACCTATTTCTCAAGATTCTTATTTACTTGAGCATCCTAGATGTGTTTTGGGAACTCATAACTCATCCAACACGGTCGAAGCTGTTGTTAGAACGAGTTATAAGGCGATTGATCAGATAAACAAGTATTTATCCAGTGAAGCCGTTTAAATGAATGTTTTTTACGTAACAGGATGCTCGGGAGGCATTGGTGAAGCAATAGTCTCCCAATTGTGTGAGTTAGGTTTGGTGGTAGGCATTGATATTGTCCCACCATGTGAAGAAACTTCTTCCAAGCTGCATAAGTTTATGCAGGTGGATTTTTCTCAATTGTCCAGCGATGAAAGTTATCGTTTACAGATACAAGAGCAAATAAAAAATACTCAGAATCAGTTGGATTGTTGTTGTACCGCATTAGTCAATGTTGCAGCCGTACAAATACTAAATTCTATTCAGGACTCTACGTGCAGTGAATGGCAAAAAACTTTTCAAGTCAACTGTTTTGCTCCTGTATTGATGTCAGGTTTCCTCTACAGCGATTTAAAAAAATCGAAAGGAATTGTGATTAACATCGGTAGTATTCATTCTGAGCAAACAAAGAAAGATTTTGGTATTTATGCTGCGTCTAAAGCTGCATTGTCATCAGTCACTCGGTCAATGGCTTTGGATTGGGCTGGAAGCGTTAGGGCAGTTTGTATTGCACCTGCTGCGATTGAGACTAAAATGCTTTTAGCTGGATTCGAATCTGATAAAACTGCATATGATAAACTTGCAGATTCTCACCCTAGCAGAAAAATTGGTAGTCCTCTAGACGTTGCCAAGCTAGTTACCTATCTCGTGAATGATACTGATGGATTTATAAATGGGGTCACATTAAATATAGATGGTGGAATATCCGGTAAATTGGTCGACCCCTTAGCCTAATATGTTGCTTTTTAATAGTTTTTGATTCTCCTTGTTTATGAAAAATATTGCTTTATTCAATCCATCATATCAGCACCCCCAAGAAGTTTCTCTTTGGGATTCATTGTACCGCAACATGTTAAATCATGGCTTTACCCCTGTTGAATTCCAATGCAGAGCGGTGCCAGATTTATTTGAAGGTGTTATTCGTTATATTTTTCCCGCTAGACTTAAAGATTTCGGAAAAAAAATTAAATTTTCTGTTATATCTGTACCAAGTTGGCTTACGGAAGAAGAGAGAGAATTTTCTGTTCTTTGGGAGCAAAAACGATGGTCATTAAATGATAGTGATAAAAATGAAATTGAAGAAGGTGTCATTCGAATTGCTCAGACTATCGATCTGTTTTTTGAAAGTCACAAACCAAATTTAGTTATTGTATACAATGAAGTAGACCATCCTCAGAGGTTGGCGGTTCTGGCTGCAAAGAAATATGGTATTCCTTACATTATATTAGAGCGATCTCCATTTATGGGGGTGTGGTTCGAACCTAAAGGCTTATTTTCAAACTCTGTTACTCATTCTTGTTGTGTATCAAATGAAGATGATAGTTTTAATTTCGAGGCTGCTTCTTATTTAAATATATTAAAAAATGATTTGGAAGGTTTTAGAAAGAACGAGTCTAAATCTATAGAGTTGGGGGAAGATGAGTATGCCAGGCCGCTAGTATTATTGGTTTTGGATAATTTTTTATGGACTGGTTGTTTTTCTGGAAGTGTAACGAGGTTTTTAGATGATTATCGCGAATTTCATGATATTGAAAAAACAATTATTCAGTTAAATCAGTCTGTAGAAAGTTGGGGAGGAACGCTAATCGTGAAGCCTCACCCTTCATGTCAAGAGGCAAAAAAACTCAAACTACCTCATAGCGTTCGCTTTTATGATGGAGCCTTGTCGTCTGTACTTCCAATAGCTGATGTAGTTGTAGGTTGGAATAGTAAAGTTCTATTTAATGCGTTGGCTATAGAAAAACCTGTAGTATGTTTAGGAGCTAATCCTGTTTTAGCAACAGAAGCTTGTTACGAACCTCAAAGTTTTGATCAAATCCCTAGCGCGATATCTGATGCAATTCATCAAGTTGACCTTGAAGCCAAACTATTAAAGTTTAAGAGATATTTACCCAAGGTTGCAAAATCAGCTTATTTTGAAATAGAAAATGGTGCTGTATACAATACAGGCTCTCCATTTTACTTGTTTTTAGATAAAGTTTTCTCTACTTTGAAGTTCCCATTGTTTGAGTCTCATGCTTCTGTTGATGATTGGTTAAATTTATGCCGTGGAAAACTTACGGATATTAGAAAAAATAATCTTCTAGTGAGCGGTGAATACTCGGTTAAGGTTTTATTTGATGCAACTAGATTGCTCAAAAGTAATTTGAAGCACACTGGGATATCTCGATATGTCAATGAGATTATAGTGAGAGGTTGCGAGAGTAAGAGGGTGCACTTCACTGCAGTTGTAAAAAACGGTGGTGGTTGGCAGTACTACAAAGGTGATGAACTTCTCAATATCAATGATTATGATTTGTTTCACTCGCCCCATGACCCCCTAGATTCAAGCATTGGTATTTCTAGAATAGTCACTTTGCATGATGTAGTACATCTTAAACTAAGCAAATATTACCCTGATCAAAGTGTTCCTCAAAGTAAATATCACATATATAAAGTATTGAAGTCTATTAGAAAAAATGACTTTGTATTATGTGATTCAAAAGCAACTATGAGGGATTTCTTATCATTTGGTATTTCGGATCCGTCGAATTGTCGAGTTGCTCCTTTAGGTGCGGACCTAATTGAGTTTGGTGAAATATCTCACTGTAATAAATCAAAACGTCGTATTTTCGCTATTTATCAAAATGATCCAAGAAAAAATAAAGAAGTATATCTAGAGATAGCATCTCACCTAAATGAGCTTGATGGAAGGTGGAAAATGGTGCTCATTGTTCCGAAGGGTGAAAAGGAAGTAATAGAAGCTCATGCAAAACAACTAAACATAAGTAATCTTGAGCTTCATGAGAATCCCGATGATACCGATAAACTGGATTTGATGAAAGGTTGTGACTTTTCTATATTCTTACCATTTTACGAAGGCTTTGGCTTGCCAGCTCTAGAGAGTGCCGCTTACGGGGTGCCAGTTATCACTTCATGTTGTTCTTCACTTCAAGAAATAGATTTACCTCTCGTAGAGTTTGTATCTCCGTTTGACATTGAAGGGATTAAAACTGTTGTAGATGCATGGGTAACTGAACCCGATAAACTTCCGAATGTTTCTCAAGAGGTTGTGCAATCATTAGAAAAATACTCTTGGTCAGAGGCTTATAATAGAGTAGAAAATAGCTATGTAGAATGTAAAAACAAGAATTTTTCGGGTAACAATGAAGCTTTTTCAGTTTATCAGAATGAGCAGTTTGTTAATCCTAGAGAAGTGAATGTTCAAATGCTGACGGATTCTAAAAAGTATCCTTTCAAGTATTTTATGATGAAACTTCGTTCTGAATTCTTTTCTATTCGTCGGGCTCGAATTTCAATAAGTCAGGTTTTAGTAGCTCTATTACTAAGTGTTACTTCTGTTTTCTTTCTTCGTGATTCTTACAGTTCAGCCTCAACAGATATTGTTGGTTGTGCAGTATTTGTTATGTGTATATTGTTTTTTTATATCCGGAATTATAGCTTGTTTGAACGTTTTGTGGATTATTTAAAGCATGTACAAAAATAACTTTGCTAAGCTGCTTGTACTATCAACGATTGAGTTTAAGAGAGTACATGGTGCAAATGCTTTCGCCTTAATATGGTTTTTATTGCGCCCTCTTTTGTTTGTTTCGGCTATATACATGGTTGTAAACATGGGTGTTAGGGGTGGAGATGTCAAAGCTATTTCCACCTATGATTACTTGCGTATGCTTGGGGCTTATTCAATTTGGCTGCTTATCTCGGAAACTGTATCCGGGTCTATAAATAGAATGAAGAAATCTAAAGTATGGATGGTGAATCACAGTGTTCCTCCACTTTTGATTGTTTTTATCCCATTAGGCTTAGTGTTTGTTAACTATACAGTGATGTACTGGGGATCAGTTATAGGTTTGATTACGATTGATAGAGCTAGTGTGCAATACCTGCCTATATTTATATCAACTTTTTTTGTAGGAATTGTTCATGCGTGGTTTTATGGTGTCTTAACCCTTATGTTAACGGCTATATTCAAGCCAGCGAGCAATGTTATTCCTACATTTTTGCAATTTGGTTTTTGGTTTACTCCTATTATTTGGGTTCCAAACTCAAGCCATCTTTCTGAGTTGATAGCTGATTTCAATCCTATTTATCTTTTAGTGTCTGTATTCGATAACTCTAGTATGGTTTCGAATGCCTTATATGTTGAAGTTTTCCTGTTGGTCTTTATTAGTCTAATTTCTTCTGCAGTTTTGTATTTCTGCACTAAAGATTTGGCAGAGAATTCTCTGGAAATTACATGAGTGATGTTCTTCTTGAAGTGAATAAACTCGAAAAGTTTTATTCGAAAAAATTGTTCTCAAGAAAAAGTAGTAATTCTAAGCGAGTTTTAGGAGGTGTTAGCTTTAGTGTCAAGAGAGGGGAGTGTCTAGGGGTATTGGGCCGGAATGGCGCCGGAAAATCTACACTTTTGAAGATCTTGAATGGGTCAATTGGATATGATTCTGGTCAGGTTATTAAAAGAGGTAAGGTTGCTTCAATAATTGAAATTAATTCCAACTTAGAACCTGGTTTGACAGGCCAAGAAAATGTAAACGCGTTTTACAAGCTAAAGGGATATCTTGGTTCTGAATTAAAATCTAAAATTACTAAAGCTATTGAATTTTCTGAAATCAAAGATGAAATTAATGACCCTGTTTCAAAATATAGCTCTGGAATGAAAGCAAAGCTTGCATTTTCCATGGCTATTAATCTGGACTTTGAAATTTTGTTGGTAGATGAAGTCTTGGCTGTGGGCGATTTCATATTTCAGCAGAAATGTCATTCATATTTCAACGCGATAAGGAGAAGGGCTGCAATATTGCTCGTTTCCCATTCGGTAAATTTATTGAAACAATTTTGCGACTGCGGCTTAGTTATAGAGAATGGGATATCCGTTTTTAATGGAGGAATAGAAGACGCAGTTTCTCAATACATGTCTCGTATTGGGATGACACAAAAAAAGCATAATCTCGACTCAGAATTGTTAATGTTTGGTGAGTCGTTTGATAATAAAAATAAAATTCAATGTGTAGACGTAAAAATAAACAAGAGTTCTTTCAAAGTCTTTGAAAAGTTGTCTATTTCATTAAAATTTGAGCTTTCGTTTGATCCTAATAATTTAATTGTCGGTATTCCTATCTGGGATGACCAAGGTCGGTTAGTTACTGCAGTAAATTCTGACTTTCCGCTGGATTCAATTCATATGAAAGGACGTACTTATAAGAGTACTATTTCTGTAATGTGTAATTTAAATCCTGGTAAATACCATGCTGTTTTAGCTATAGTTGATGGGCCAGAGTATTTATATCGACTTCCCGCTTTCTCTTTTGAGGTTGTTAGTACTCCAAGAGTCTTTGGGTTTTTCACTCCAGAAGCTGAATGGATTTATGAATAGAAAAATTGGTAGTCTAAAATTTGATTTAGATATTGATCAAAGATTGCTGGAAAGGCTTGAATGGAGAGACTGGTCGGAATCGCAAAAGGAAGCAATTGAGTTATTTTTAAATCAAATAGAAAGTGGTGTTATAGAATTAGAATCTGTAGATCAATGTGTCTGTGGGTCGAGAAAGATGCTGAAAATCGCATCAATAGATAGGTTTGCAATTGAATCTCCGAGCCAAATTTGTGTTAAGTGCGGTTTGGTTATTACGTCACCTCGAATGAGTAGATCGAGCCTGGATTATTATTATGAAGAGATATACCCGGATCTACTGTCAAGTGTAAAAAAAGGGGACAGTCTGGGTTATTTGTATTCTGAAAGCCAAGGCGAAGCCGTCTATGATTTTATAGAGCCTTATCTATCACTCCAGAATGAGTTAAATATCTTAGACTACGGGGCGGGGTTTGGAGATGTCCTAGATTATATATCTTCTAAAATTGCTACCTCCAATAACACTTCATTATTCGCTATTGAAAAAAATAGCCGCGCAAAAGAGGTGCTTGAAAGTAAGAATATTACTCTTTTAGATGATAGTGATTTGGGTGGGCAGAAAAAGTTTGATTTGATCATACTTAGCCACATATTAGAGCATGTCCATGATTTTACAGACTTGTTGTCTTTATTGTCTCGATCTTTAACGCCTAATGGACTTATGTATATTGAAGTGCCGGGGATATTATCCATTCATACTCGGGCGAATTATAACTATTGTTATACGGGATATTCGATCCATGCACATTTATACAATTTTAATTTAGCGACACTCGCTCATTATTGTGAATCACAGAGCTTAGTCCCAATTGAAGGTAACGAAAATATCCAACTGCTCTTGAAAAGACTACCTGATAGTGAGGTTGAGGAAAAAAAGAGAAGTAAATATTTATCTGAGTCAAAAAAGTCAGCTAGAAGAGTTGTCGAATATTTAAACGTAATTGAGGACGTATGGCCTTCGTTACATAAAAATGTACAAAGAGCCTCCCAGTATGAAGCTTTAGAGAAAAAGTTTCAGAATGCTGTGTCTGTCATTCGAGACTTTGAGGTCACGATTAATAGCGAATTGAAGTCATTGGGTTCTGACCTAGATCAGGATCTAATCTTTAATGGGCTTACGTTATTTGAGCGCATGCCTTTTAAAGTTTGGTTGTTAAAGTGTGGGGAGTTGAAATACTCCAAACCTGACCATACCTTAGTAGCCACTGACTACATATATACTAAAGGAATGACACTAACTTCATCAAGGGATATAAAGATACCGAATAGAAATTCAAGTTTGGTCTATTTTTATTCCCCTGGTTTTAACAAGGTAGTGTTTACATTGAAACCTGCATCACACATTGCGTCCTTAGAGCTGAAGTTCGGCCTTTTTTCTAAAGAATTCGATACGCAAGAAAGAGTAGCTTTGGAGCTGAAAAAAGGAATAAATAGAATAGAAATTAGCACTAATATAGACTTGAGTGACAATCAGGGTGCTGATCGACAATATGCTTGTTTGATAAAGTCACCTATATTGTTACTAAATGATGTAAAATAATATCTATTAAATAATATATTTGGGGGCGTAGTGGCTAAAACTGCAATTGTTACTGGTGTTACTGGACAGGATGGGGCTTATTTGTCTCAATTGCTTATAAAGCTTGGGTATGAAGTTTATGGTGCGCATAGAAGATTATCTTCTTCTAACTTTTGGCGGCTTGAAGAGCTAGATGTCCTGAAAAATCCAGCATTTAAATTAGTTGAGTTCGACCTCACAGACTTGGCTTCTTGTATCTCGATGGTTCAATCGATAAAGCCTGACGAAGTTTATAATTTAGCTGCTCAGAGTTTTGTTGGAGTATCTTTTTCTCAACCTGTTACTACATCTGAAATAACCGGAATTGGCGCGTTAAATCTATTAGAAGCCATAAGAATAATTGATACAGGTATCAAATATTATCAAGCTTCAACTTCTGAAATGTTTGGTAAGGTTCAAGAAATTCCTCAAACTGAAGCCACTCCTTTTTATCCGCGTAGCCCGTATGGTGTTGCCAAATTATATGCTCATTGGATGACAGTAAACTATCGAGAGTCATATGATATTTTCGCTTCGAGTGGGATTTTATTCAATCATGAGTCCCCATTAAGAGGGCTTGAGTTTGTCACTCGAAAAATTACTGATGCTGTCGCTAAAATTTACCATGGTAAACTCGATTATCTTGAAATTGGTAATTTAGACGCGAAAAGGGACTGGGGGTACGCTAAAGATTATGTGAAAGGCATGCATATGGTCCTGCAGCATTCTAAGCCCGATACGTTTGTTTTAGCTACTAATAAAACCTTGACAGTTCGCGATTTTATCTCGTTGGCATTCTCCGTGGTTGGTGAGCAGTTGGTTTGGGATGGTGAAGGTATTAATGAATTAGCTCATTCTGCGAAGTCTGGTAAGGTGCTAGTAAAAGTAAATCCGCAATACTACAGACCGTGTGAGGTAGAATTACTAATTGGTGATTACTCAAAGGCGGAAAATGAGCTTGGTTGGGTTCCTGATACCTCTGTTGAAGAGCTTTGTCGTTTAATGGTTGAAGCGGATTTAGAACGAAACAGAATTTGATAGAGATAGTTGTCGCATGAAAGTATTGATAACTGGTGTTAAGGGTTTTACTGGGAAATACGTTTCAGAATTTTTTTCCAGCAAAGGCTGGGAGGTGTTTGGTTGTGGAACGCAATCTGTAGATTCTGATCCTAATTATTATCAGATTAATTTGCTGGATATGGCTAGCGTCTCAAAATTAGTTGAAAATATAAAACCAGATTACGTTGTTCATTTAGCGGCAAAAGCCTTTGTAGCAGATTCCGATGTAGATTCATTTTACAGTGTAAATATCTGTGGTACTCGAAATTTATTGCAAGCTTTATCTCAGAGATCATTTCCTCTTAAAAAGCTATTAATTGCTAGTAGCGCAAATGTATATGGAAATATATATCGTTCTGGGCCGATACAGGAAAATGCCCAACCGGAGCCGGCCAACGATTACGCTATTAGTAAACTGTCAATGGAATACGTCGTAAACCTTTGGCAGGATAAGGTGCCAGTAGTCATGAGTAGGCCTTTTAATTATACAGGTCGAGGGCAAAATAAGCGGTTTGTTGTTCCTAAAATAGTGAACGCATTTAGAGAAAAATCCGAGATTGTTGAGTTAGGTAATATTGATGTTGAGCGCGACTTTTCTGATGTTAGGGATGTTGCTCGCATCTATTTTGAGCTTCTAACATCTCCTACCAGCCAGCTTATTTATAATGTGTGTTCGGGTCATTCATATTCGCTTCATCACGTTATACAAAACTTGACAGAATTAACCGGGCATGAGATTAGAGTCAAAGTTAACCCTGACTTTGTCCGGGCGTCAGAGGTAAAAGTGCTTGTGGGTGATCCTTCCCTTTTAGAAAATCAAATCGGCTCCGTTGAGATAACTCCATTCAGTGAGACATTGAGTTGGATGGTTAGAGAATAGATTGTGTTTGTACACCACATTATTCTATATAAATTCAATTCCTTAAGAGCCGTATTTTGAAATCCACTCTGTCTGTCGCGGTTGACGCTAGGCCTCTCAGTGCTCCTTTGACTGGGATTGGTAGGTATTGCGATGAGTTGTTAACTAGGTTGGTTGACCTCACGCCAACATGGAAGTGGTATTTTTATTCATGCTCAAATATAAATGAAAAATGGCAGAGAATCGACAATGTTACGGTTCGCCATGTTGGTAAGGTACCTCCGAGTTCTAGTACTTTCTTATCTCAAATACTCTATCCAATTTGGTCGATAATGGATCGGATTGATGTTTTTTGGTCTCCCAGACATCACTTACCTTTAGCACTTCCAAAATCTATAAAAAAAGTTCTAACGATACATGACTTGGTTTGGGTTTATTATCCTGAAACCATGACTTTAATGGGAAAAATGGCTGAAAAGCTATTGATGCCTCCTTCCATTCGTAACTCGGACATAATATGTACAGTATCAAAATCAACTGAGCGCAGTTTGAACTTGGAGTTTGGGCAGTTAAGCGATGTGCATGTGGTTCCTCCTAGTAGCAAGTTTTGTATAAGCTCTGAAATTAAAAAGCCTAAACAATCATATTTTCTTTTTGTAGGCACTGCTGAACCGAGGAAAAATTTAGAGCGTTTATTAGTTGCTTATGGCGAATATCGTTACGCTCAAAAAGATTCTTTACGGTTGAAAATCGTTGGTCTTAAAGGCTGGAAGCTTGACGATTTAACTAATATTTTGAATAAGCACGATTTAGTTGAAAGTGTTGAGATTCTGAATTTTGTTTCTGATAACGAATTATATGAATTATACCAAGGGGCTTATGCTTTACTTTTACCTTCCCTTTATGAAGGGTTTGGTATTCCGATATTGGAGGCTATGTCTTTAGGGGTGCCGGCAATAACATCTAATTCATCGTCGATGCCTGAAGTGGCGGGTGAAAGTGGGTTATACATAGATCCTTTTGATATTAACAGTATAACGCAAGCTCTTTTAACTCTCACGAATGATAAGGCATTAAGAGCGTCTTTATCAGAAAATGCGAAAGCTCTTTCTTCAAGGTATTCATGGGATACATCGGCGAAATTAATGGAAAAAGTCTTCCGTTCCCTAATGTAACCTGAAGGAACTTTATTTTTTGAAAGTACTGCACTTATACAGAACATTCTTTCCTGAGTCTCAGGGCGGATTAGAAGAATCTATCTATCAAATATCTTCTAACACTCGTCACTACGGAGTTGAGCCTCGGGTTTTGGTTCCCAGCAATGACGGTAAATGTTCATTCGATCATAAGACAATACCGGTACAATCTTTTCAGCGTCATGGTGAGATAGCCTCCTGTGATTGGAGTTTTTCTGCTCTTGGCGAATTAAAAGCTAATCTAGAGTGGGCGGATATTCTTCATCTTCATTACCCGTGGCCATTTGCTGATTTATTGCTTTTCTTATCTAGGTCTAAGATTCCCACTGTTTTAACATATCACTCGGATATTGTGCGTCAGAAATTATTGATGAAGCCCTATCAGCCTCTCCAGAAGTGGTATTTGGGGCGAGTGGATAAAATTATAGCGACTTCACAAAATTATATTGATACGAGCGAGGTTTTACCGAATTATTCTGACAAAACCTCAGTAATTCCTCTCGGTATTAGCGAGGGGAATTCAAATCAACAAGATGTAGCTATAGATAAGCAATCAAAATTTTCTACGTTGCCTGAAAAGTTTGTTTTTTTTGTTGGGGTTCTTCGTTACTACAAAGGCTTGCGTTATTTGTTAGAGGCGGCGCAGGAGCAAAGTTTTCATATCGTTATTGCTGGCGACGGTAGAGAGAAAGATGAACTGCTCTCACTAAAAGATTCTTTGCAATTGACTAATGTCACTTTTCTGGGACATATCTCTGATGAAGACAAGTTTCAATTAATGAGGCTGAGTTCCATCGTTGTTCTTCCCTCTTGCGAGCGATCTGAAGCTTTTGGTATGACACTGGTTGAAGCATCTATGATGTCTAAGCCAATGATTACGTGTGAACTTGGGACTGGAACTAGTTTTGTTAATAAACACAAAGTAACTGGGCTTGTAGTAGAGCCAAAATCCGCTTCTGCGTTAAGTGAGTCTATAAATTCACTGATTCATGATGATGAAAAATTAACCCAATTTGGTCAAGCCGCTAGGTTGCGGTACGAAGAGCTCTTTTCAGGGCCAGCATTGGGGCGTGAGTATGCAAAAGTTTATGAGTCATTGCTCGATGGTAATTGAGTCGCTGCTTTTCCTGCATTAAAAATTATATTTGCTAGTAGAATCGGAGTGATCGACAACAGAATTAGAAAGATGTGCGAATAAATAGGTATTTTTAATTTACTTGCATAAATTGAGATGGGAGTAAGCCAGAGCAAGTTTAAAAGTATAATTCCTAGGCTTGTATTTAAGTGATTGCTGAAAGCTTGTGCCAACTTCTGATACAAATGCGTCCTGTGCGCTTCTCGCCAATTCTGTCCTGTGACAACTCTAACTGCCAATGTCCAAGTGGCGTCGACAATAAATAAGGCCAACAGTATAAACCAGCTCCAAAGATTGATGGCATCTGTTTTAGATGAAATCACAGCAAGAGTTGCGAAGCTTAATCCCAAGAAAGTGCTGCATGCATCGCCCATAAAGATTTTTGCCGGAGGCCAGTTCCAGTACAAAAACCCGTAAACTGGCAGAGATGTGGCCAGTAAAAGGGTTGCTAGTCCAGTATTGCCGTTTAAAAAACAAATTAAGCTGGCACCTGCCAAAACCGTTACTGCTTCTCCTCCAGCAATGCCATCGATACCATCCATAAAATTATAGAGATTGGTAAGCCACAAAAATGCTATCGCGGCAAAGGGTAGGCCGATGCCATTGAAGTTGATGCTCACTCCCTGCCATAAAACCAGTTCTGGAAGCGGGTAGAGTAGGCTCAGAGCAATACACACCGCAAGTACTTGCCCTAAAAATCGCCAACGTTTGGGTAAGTTGTGTTTGTCGTCAAAGAATCCGATTGCGGCGATAATAGTTCCCGGAATTACCAGGGCTAATACTTCTTTTAACGTTAATAAATTTGTCAAATAGGCGGTAAGCCATACGCCGATTAGCGCGCATACGGTAACGATTCCGCCGCCAGTGGGTGTTGGGATGGTGTGCGAGCTTCTGTGATTCGGGTTGTCCAGTAAGCCTTGGTGTATCGCGAATTTGCGATACACGTTGGTCAGCCAAAGTGTTAGACAAAAAGCGATTGCAGAAAAAACGAACAGTGTTGTCACATTAAGGCTCTTTTCTGGGATGCCAGTTGAGTGTTTTGCTTGTGTGGTTGATATCAACCTCTAAATTGCCAAACAATCGTCTAAGCAAACCATGTTTGTGTTGGTGTCGAGTCAAGGTGTTGCGTATAAATTGGGGTAGTTTGATCAGCTTGGCTCGTCTCGAACTTGTTTTTGTTGCGTACTCGATAATCTCTGGCGTTGATAACGGTTTACCATCAGATACCAAGAAAACTTCTCTCAATTTGTTTGGGTTTTTAATCGCTGCCAGAATGACGCTGCAAAGGTTGTGAATACTAACAAGGTCTCTCTTATTGTCGATCCCCGCAAGCGGTATTGGAATACCTTTTTGGCTGATAGTTTGAATTAAACCCAAATTCCCTCGCACTTTTTTTGAAAGTACCAACGGTGGCCGAATCACAGCCCATTCAATTTCGGCATTGTCACAAATCTCGCTGAGTTGCTTTTCTGCTGCTAGCTTCGTTTTACCGTAATCATCTTCGGGCTCACAGTCATCGTTGTGTCGAAACGGCTCACCAGGACGGGTTGATTCACCCATAGCTTTAATGCTGCTGATCATGATGATTTTAGTTACGTTACAAAGGTTTCTGCTGTTTGCTGTTGCAATGTGTTGGCACAAGGTTTTGGTGAACACAACATTGCCTTGGTAATAGTCGTCGTAACTGGCGTTTGGGTTGTGGGCAACTCCGGCAAGATGAACAACAGTGCTCACTCCTGAAAGCCGCTCGCTTAATTCAGTGATCGAATGAATATCGACGTTGTTTCTCGATAAGCTCACCGTAGTGGCGCAGTTATCCCGTAGATACTCTTTTAGCTCTGTACCAATGAGTCCTGTATCGCCAGTTATTGCAATGTTCATGGAGTTGTTTGTGGAATGGGTCAAAATCTTACCGGATGGCCAGTCGTTCGAATTCAAAATATACCACGGTATTTTCAGCGTTATCGGGCTAAAAATCCGCCGGGTTTGACTTGCATTTTTCTGTCCGAAAACAGAAATTCAATGTTAGCGGTAGGTTTCACGCTAAGCCATTAATTTTTAAACGCTTTTTATCACTTGCCAAGTGATAAGCAAATTGGTAAAGTGCGCGCCTCTTTCGAAGAGCATGCTGTACGACCGTAGCTCAGTTGGTTAGAGCACTACCTTGACATGGTAGGGGTCGGTGGTTCGAATCCACTCGGTCGTACCAAATTTCTATCTGGATGTTGTTTTACTGAATTAAAAGTTCTCATGTGGCTTTTGGTAAGAGTCACCACTGAAGCAAGGAATCCCTCATGCCTGTCATCACTCTCCCTGATGGTTCAAAACGCAGTTTTGATAATCCCGTTTCTATCCTAGAAGTTGCCCAAGATATTGGTCCTGGTCTTGCCAAAGTTACCTTAGGTGGCCGTGTTAATGGCGAGCGTCATGATGCCGTTGATGTTATCAGCGACGATGCCGATCTCGTAATTTTCACACCTAAAGACGAAGATGGTTTAGAAATTATTCGCCACTCTTGTGCTCACCTTTTAGGTCATGCGTTAAAGCAAATGTGGCCAGACGCAAAAATGGCGATCGGCCCAACCATTGAAAACGGTTTTTACTACGATATTGACCTAGAACACCGCTTAACCGACGAAGATATCGAAGCGCTTGAAACGCGCATGAAAGCGTTGGCAAAAACCAAGTACTCGGTGGTTAAGAAAAAAGTCAGTTGGGATGAGGCGTACGAGACATTCCAAGCGCGTGGCGAAAGCTACAAAATGGAAATCCTAGATCGGGACGTTCCTAAAGATGATAAGCCTGGACTTTATCATCACGAAGAATACATCGACATGTGCCGCGGCCCTCACGTACCGCACATGGGCTTTTGTGAGCATTTCAAATTGCAGCGCGTATCAGGCGCCTATTGGCGTGGTGATTCCGACAATAAAATGCTGCAACGTATATACGGCACTGCCTTTGCCGATAAAAAACAGCTAAAGCAACACCTAAACTTCCTCGAAGAAGCAGCAAAACGAGATCACCGAAAGCTTTCCAAGAAATTCGGTTACTTCCATTTACAGGAAGAATCTCCGGGAATGGTATTTTGGCATCCTAAAGGAATGTCGATTTATTCTACCGTTGAAGGCTACATGCGCGAAGTTAACCGTTTGAACGGTTATCATGAAATCAAAGCGCCGCAAATTCTTGAGCGTACCCTTTGGGAGAAATCTGGCCACTGGGATAAATTCCGCGAGAATATGTTTACCGTTAAATCTGAAGAGCGTGATTTTGCGGTTAAGCCAATGAACTGCCCAGGTCACATTCAAATTTATAACCAAGGTTTGAAAAGCTATCGTGACCTACCGTTGCGTTTAGCCGAGTTTGGTACTTGTCACCGCAACGAAGCGTCTGGAACGTTGCAGGGTTTGATGCGAGTTCGAGCCTTTACTCAAGACGATGCTCATATTTTCTGTACAGAAGCGGATATTCAAAAAGAAGTTTCGATCTGTACCGATTTGTTGTTCGATATCTATCGCGATTTCGGTTTTGAAGACATTATTATCCGTTTATCGACTCGCCCAGAACAACGTGTAGGTTCGGACGAAGTTTGGGATAAGGCAGAAAAAGCGCTGGCCGATGCATTGAATGCAAAAGAATTAGATTGGCAGGAATTGCCTGGTGAAGGTGCTTTCTATGGCCCGAAAATCGAGTTCTCCTTAAAAGACTGTATTGGTCGTGTCTGGCAGTGCGGTACTATTCAGGTCGATTTCTCAATGCCTGGTCGCTTAGGAGCGCAGTTTGTTGCCGAAGATGGCAGCCGCCAAACTCCTGTTATGCTACACCGCGCAATCCTCGGTTCTTTCGAACGATTCATCGGAATTTTGATCGAAAACTATGAGGGTGCATTCCCAGCTTGGTTGGCGCCAGAGCAGGTTGCCATCATGAATATTACTGATTCTCAGGCTGATTACGCGAAAAGTGTAGAAGAAAAGCTCAAAGCGAAGGGTTTCCGAGTGTTGTGTGACTTGAGAAACGAAAAAATCGGATTTAAAATTCGAGAACATACTTTGCAAAAAGTTCCTTATTTACTGGTAACCGGTGATAAGGAAGCACAAACAAATGCTGTTGCAGTGAGAACTCGTACCGGTGACGATCTCGGTACTATGTCAATTGACGATTTCATTCAATTACTCAGTGATGATATCGCCAAGCGCGGTCGATCTGAAGCCAAGGTTGACGCGTAAGCAACAGAGTAAAGGGCGTAAGCTCATAGTTTAGGAGACACAACTATCAAACGAGATTCAGCTGCCGGTCGTTCAAAAAAAGCCCGGATTAACGATCAAATTCAAGCCAGTCAGGTTCGATTGATCGGTGCAGGTGGTGAGCAAGTCGGAATTGTTTCATTAGACGAAGCGTTGAGTACAGCGCGTGCTGCTACTTTAGATTTGGTTGAAATGGCGGCCGACTCCGATCCTCCAGTTTGTAAGGTGATGGACTACGGCAAGCACTTGTTTGAAATTAAGAAACAACGTGCTGCGGCCAAGAAAAAGCAAAAACAGCAGCAAGTTAAGGAAATGAAGTTTCGTCCGGGTACTGATATCGGCGACTACAATATTAAGCTTCGTAACTTAATTCGCTTTTTGGAAGACGGTGACAAAGCCAAAGTTTCTCTTCGCTACCGCGGTCGAGAAATGGCTCACCAAGAACTCGGTATGGAAATGCTAGAGCGTATCGAGAAAGATCTAGAAGAGTACGGTGTTGTTGAGCAGCGCCCGAAAATGGAAGGTCGCCAACTTTTGATGGTGCTTGCGCCTAAAAAGAAAAAATAAGCTGATGTTTCTTGTAAGAGCCGTGTAGAATCACGCTCTCGCAAGTTTACTCAATTTGCCCCAGAGTTCTGCGTTGTAACTGAACTCTGGGGCAAACTGTTAATGGCGTATCGAAATTTATGCGCTGTTAAAAAACTAAAGTGGCCAGGTTTTTAGCTACCGACCCGCTTTACATCGTTAACAGTTGAGCCCCCTTTATTGGCCTGTTCAGTAAAGAGTCTTAAGGGTTCGTGTAATGGAGTTTTACCCCATGCCAAAAGCTAAAGTACACAGTGGTGCTGCTAAGCGCTTCAAAAAAACTGCAAGCGGTTACAAGCACAAGCACGCTTTCAAAAGCCATATCTTGACCAAAATGACTACCAAGCGTAAGCGTCAGCTTCGCGGTACATCTCTGTTAAATGCAGCAGATAAGCCATTGGTAGACCGTATGCTTCGCGCCAAGTAATTGGCCCGTTTTAATCACACGAATTTTGAGGAATAGAGTATGGCCCGTGTAAAACGTGGTGTTGTGGCGCGTCGCAGTCACAAAAAAGTTTTGAAAGCAGCGAAAGGTTACTACGGTGCGCGTTCACGTGTATTCCGCGTAGCTAAGCAAGCGGTTATTAAAGCCGGTCAGTACGCTTATCGCGACCGTCGCGTTAAAAAGCGTAACTTCCGCGCTTTGTGGATCACTCGTATCAATGCACAATCTCGTGCACTTGGCATGAGCTACAGCCGCTTGATCGCCGGTCTTAAGAAGGCCAACATTGAATTGGACCGTCGCGTATTAGCAGATCTTGCTATTCACGACAAAGCGACTTTTGCTGCCATCGTTGAAAAAGCGAAAGCAGCCCTAGCGTAAACCCAGTTCGTATCCGTAAAATTCTTTTTCGCGGATAGCCAAAAAGGGGAGGGGCTTAAGCTTCTCCCTTTTTTTGTGTCATGAATTCGTAATAGAAGTAAGAAAACAATACTCACACCTTAACTGTGAGACCATTTGGAGAAATTCCCATGGATAATCTGGCCGCGCTCACTGAAGAAGCGCTGGGCTTGGTTAAAAACGCTCAAGATTTGCCAGCGCTAGACCATGTTCGCGTTGAATACTTGGGCAAAAAAGGCCAAATTACCGCATTATTGAAAGGCTTGGGTAAGCTGAGCGCCGAAGAGCGTCCCGCTGCTGGAGCAAAAATCAACGAAGCTAAGCAGCAAGTTCAAGAGCAAATTAACGTTAAAAAAGATGCTCTCGAACAAGAAGCTATCAATGCCAAGCTTGCTGAAGAAACCCTAGACGTTACCCTGCCTGGTCGCGACGCTGAACTCGGTGGCTTGCACCCAGTGACTCGTACCCTAGAGCGTATCGAACGCATCTTTGCAGCAGTGGGTTATAACGTTGAGCAAGGTCCAGAAATCGAAGACAACTACCACAACTTCGATGCGTTGAATATTCCGGCGCACCACCCTGCGCGTGCTATGCACGATACTTTCTACATCGATAGTAACCATGTACTTCGCACTCACACCTCACCGGTGCAAGTGCGTACCATGGAAAGCCAAGAGCCGCCGATTTACATCATTTGCCCTGGCCGCGTCTATCGCTGCGATTCCGACCAAACCCACACACCGATGTTTCATCAGGTAGAAGGTTTGGCCATCGATAAAAGCATCAGCTTTGCCGATCTAAAAGGCACCATTGTTCAGTTCTTACAAGCCTTCTTCGAGCGTGATCTCGAAGTGCGTTTCCGTCCGTCCTTCTTCCCATTTACCGAGCCTTCCGCCGAATTCGATATTCAGTGGGAATCCAGCAAAACGGGTTGGTTGGAAGTAGGCGGTTGCGGCATGGTGCACCCCAATGTATTGCGTGCCAGCGGCGTTGATCCTGAAAAATACACCGGTTTTGCGTTCGGTTTAGGCGTTGAGCGATTGGCGATGCTGCGTTATGGCGTCAACGATCTCCGTTTATTCTTCGAAAACGACGTAAAGTTTTTGAAGCAATTCCGTTAATCCACACGCTACAGAAAACGCAAAAGAGCAGAATTAGGTATGAAATTTTCAGAATCCTGGTTGCGTGAATGGGTCAACCCAGAGATCAGCACGCAACAGCTAGTCGATCAAATCACCATGGCAGGTCTTGAAGTGGACGCTGTCGAGCCGGTAGCTGGTCAGTTCACCGGCGTTGTCGTCGGCGAAATTATCGCCGCAGAACAACATCCCGATGCCGATAAACTTCGCGTTTGCACCGTTGCGGGCGACGGAGACGAGACCAAACAAGTGGTCTGCGGCGCACCGAATGCCCGCGTTGGCATCAAAATTCCGTTTGCCACCGTTGGTGCGGTATTGCCGCCAGGCGACGATGGCAAAGCCTTTAAAATCAAAAAGGCCAAACTTCGCGGTGTAGAATCCTTCGGTATGCTGTGCGCGCAAACTGAACTGCAAGCCGGTGAAGACGATTCCGGTTTGTGGGAATTGCCGTTAGACGCCCCTGTTGGTAGCGATCTAAACGACTACTTAAAGCTAAACGATCAATGCATCGAGGTCGATTTAACCCCTAACCGCAGCGATTGCTTGTGCGTGAAAGGCATTGCTCGTGAAGTCGGTGTATTAAATCGTTTGGACGTTGCCGTTCCTGAAATTCCAGCGGTTCAGCCTACCATTGACGATACCTTCTCCGTTTCTTTAGAAGCCGGTGATGCTTGCTCGCGCTACTTGGGTCGTATCGTTAAAAACGTCGATGTTTCCAAACCAAGCCCGTTATGGCTGCAAGAAAAATTGCGTCGCGGCGGTGTGCGCAGCATTGATGCCATCGTTGATGTCACCAACTACGTGTTGATGGAACTTGGCCAGCCGATGCATGCGTTCGATTTCGACAAGCTAAATGGTCAAATCGTTGTTCGCATGGCGGAAAACAAAGAAAAGCTCACCTTATTGAACGATCAAGAAGTTGAGCTAAACGACGACGTTATGGTTATTGCCGATCAGTCTGGCGCTCTTGCGATGGCCGGTATCATGGGCGGCGAGCCTTCTTCCGTAACCAGCACAACCAAAGATATTTTCCTGGAAGCGGCATTCTTTAATCCGTTGGCCATTGCTAATCGTGCCCGTCGCTTTGGTTTGCATACTGATTCCTCTCACCGTTTTGAGCGTGGTGTTGATTTCGATCTTGCTAAGCAAGCCATGGAGCGTGCTACGCAATTGATCATCGATATCACCGGTGGCGAACCAGGTCCTGTGGTTGTGGCAGAAAACGAACATTTGCCGAAACTTGCTGAAGTCACTTTGCGCAAACGTCGCATCGAATCTGGCCTTGGATTTACCCTTGCTGACGACGAAGTGTTAGAAATTCTAACGCGCTTGGGTCTAACCCAATTGTCCTCCGATGATGACAGCTGGACCTTCCAGGTGCCGAGTTATCGTTTTGATATTCAAATCGAAGAAGATTTGTTGGAAGAAGTTGCGCGTATCTACGGCTACAACAACCTTCCGGTCACATCCATGACCATTCCCGCGCAATTTAAGCGTCAAACGGAAACCCAGTTACCGCTTAGCCGAGTGCGTTCAACCCTAGTTGCACGTGGCTATCAAGAAGCCATTTGTTACAGCTTTGTCGACGAAAAGTCTCAGTCTGTGATTGATCCTGACATCAAGCCTGTACCCTTGCAAAACCCGATCAGTGCTGACCTTTCCGTTATGCGTACCAGCTTGTGGGCGGGTTTGTTAGGCGCCTTGAAGCACAACTTGAATCGTCAGCAAACTCGCGCTCAGTTGTTTGAAACCGGTTTGAAGTTTGTTTCTGAAGACGGCTCATTAGAAAAGCTCGTCCAAACTCCGGTTATTGCCGGTGTTATTTACGGCGCTAAAAATACTGAATCTTGGCATGGCAAAAGTGCTAACTTCGATTTCTACGACCTAAAAGGTGATGTAGAAGCTATGCTGGCACTTGCCGGCGCCGAGTCTTTGGAAGAGTCTCAAAAGATCGAATTCCGCCCAGGCAAACACTCTGCTCTGCATCCAGGGCAAACCGCTGAAGTGCTGCGCGGTGGCAAGGTGATTGGTATTTTGGGAAGTTTGCATCCACAAGCTCAAAAAGCGTTGGATTTTGATCGTTCTGTGTTCGTTTTTGAGCTAGACCAAGCCGCTTTAACCGAAGCGCGAGTGCCAGAGTTTGAGTCATTGTCGAAGCATCCAGAGGTTCGACGTGATCTTGCCGTCGTTGTCGATCAATCCGTTACCGGCGCAGATTTGGAACGAGTGGTTCGTTCGAGCGCGGGTGAATGGCTCACAGAGTTAAAGATTTTTGACGTATATGTGGGCGAAGGTATTGATACACAAAGAAAAAGTGTCGCCTTAGGGTTGACGTTCCAGCATCCTTCGAGCAATCTTACAGATGAACAGATCAACGCCTCCGTTGATGCCGTAGTTAAACATCTGGAGGTGGAGCTTAACGCAACGCTTCGCTAGCGGGCTGATTCCAGCCATTGGCGGCGTTGCTTTGAATAAGGCTACACTGTTATGGCTGGAGCACTGACAAAAGCGGATTTGGCCGAACTCCTCTATGAAGAGCTCGGATTTAACAAGCGTGAAGCAAAGGAACTCGTAGAGGTCTTTTTCGAAGAAATTCGAACGGCGCTCGAGTGTAATGAACAAGTGAAACTTTCCGGCTTCGGAAATTTTGACCTTCGAGACAAAAGTCAGCGCCCTGGGCGCAACCCCAAAACCGGCGAAGAAATCCCGATTTCTGCCCGGCGTGTGGTGACGTTCCGTCCTGGTCAAAAACTGAAGGCAAGGGTGGAGGCCTATGCTGGAAGCAAGCCACAATGATGAGCTGCCGGCGATTCCGGCAAAACGTTACTTCACCATTGGTGAAGTCAGCGAACTGTGTGCGGTAAAGCCGCACGTTTTGCGTTATTGGGAACAAGAATTTCCCCAGTTAAAACCGGTGAAGCGTCGCGGTAACCGCCGCTATTACCAGCGTCAAGACGTTATTACCATCCGCCAAATCCGGGGCTTGTTATACGACCAAGGTTTCACCATCAGTGGTGCACGTCAGCGTATGACCGGCGAGGAAGCGGTGGAAGACAACACGCAATTTAAGCAAATTGTGCAACAAATGATTGTTGAGCTGGAAGAAGTTCTCACTGTTTTAAAAAGCTAAAAACAGTAACCCACACAAAAATTGATCTCGGCTGGAGAAAAAGCGAGCGCTTTATGTAACCAGCCGTTTTTATTAGAAAAATCTTTGTTTTGAAGCTTGCAAAACAAATCCAAGAGTGTATTATCTCGCGCTCTGTTAAATGTCTTAGAAAACAAAGATTTGCCAGGGCTTTTATCCAGTTAATCACTTTTAACCCAAGTAATTAACGGACGTGAAAGCACCGATTTCGGAGTGTAGCGCAGCCTGGTAGCGCACCACACTGGGGGTGTGGTGGTCGTCGGTTCAAATCCGGCCACTCCGACCATCTTGTTTTTGAACTTTAGTTTTCTAAGAAAGTATTTAACTCCCTTGCCCAAGTGGTGGAATTGGTAGACACGCTATCTTGAGGGGGTAGTGGCGTAAGCCGTGCCGGTTCAAGTCCGGCCTTGGGCACCATATCAACATTCGTTACAGTCCGTAATCGTCCGCTAGACCCCATAAACACTGCACTTCACACTAAATTACGTTTCGTTACTGTCCGCTGAAATCCGTTGCTATCCGCAGCAAAGTGGTGCTACATTTGGTGCTACATCAGTTCAATTTAGAAATGTAGCACCACATGGCTCTCACAGACACTCAAGTTCGCAATGCTACAGCGGAAGATAAAGACAAATGGTTATCCGATGCTAACGGGCTACGCTTGCTGGTAAAGCGCAATGGCAGTAAATACTGGCGCCTTAAATATCGATTCCTTGGTAAACAGAAAACCTTGGCTATTGGTGTTTATCCCGAAATTAGCTTAAAAGAGGCTCGCCAACTTACCGCACAAGCACGCAATCAAATTGAAAGTGGGATTGATCCAAGCGAACACCGCAAGTCAGAGAAGATAAGTGCAAGGGAGAATGCCGGTAATCTGTTTTCTCAAATAACAAAAGACTGGTGGAACCATCAAAAAGGCACTTGGAAGCCAGACCACGCTAACCGCGTCTTATTACGTTTAGAACAAAATGCCTTCCCTTTAATTGGTAACAAACCAATTACAGAAATACGCCCCCAAGAAATTATTAAAATTGCTCGTTTAACAGAAGATCGTGGTGCACCAGATGTTGCACAGCGTGTACTTCAAGATATTCGAAGAGTGTTTAGGTATGCGGTACAGCACGGACTTCTAGAAACTAATCCAGCTTCTGAGCTGCAAGGAATATTAAAAGGTCGGAAAACCGAACACAGAGCATCACTACCACGTGAAGAATTACCGCTATTTTTAAAGGCTTTATCTGAATATCAGACTAAAGGGCGAAAACTTACACAGTTTGCTATTGAGCTTTTAATTTTAACTTTTGTTCGCCCTGGTGAGCTTCGTGGTGCTATGTGGGAAGAATTTGATCTTGAAGAGCGAGTTTGGCGCATTCCCGGTGAACGAATGAAAATGGGTACAGACCATATTGTTCCTTTATCTTACCAAGCCTTAATAATTATCGAAGAAATACGTTCGATTTCTGGCGCCTACCCTTTGTTATTTCCCTCGGAAAGAAACCGGTCTCAACCTATGTCAGACAACACAATGAGGCGAGCAATTTTTAAACTTGGTTATGACGGTAACGAAGAGGGTAAAAGTAAAGCTAACCCTCATGGCTTCCGTGCTACCGCCTCATCTATTTTAAATGAAACCGGATTTAATCCCGATGCTATCGAACGGCAGTTATCTCACATGGAAAGGAACGCTGTTAGGGGTGCATACACACACCACGCTAAATATTTAGACGAACGAAAAGAGTTAATGCAATGGTGGGCCGATTATTTAGACAGTCTTAAAAACCCTGGTGTAGTAGTACCAATCTTCTCACAACAGGGTTAACAAGTTTTCAAGCCTAGGGTAGCTCCTGAAAGGGCGAGCACCCACTCGCCTTGGCTTGAATCTAATTATGGGTTCCGTAGGGGTACGGATAATGAAGGTATACAACCGGCTTTTTGAGCCTTCGGAGTTTCAAAAAATTATTGAAGGGTTAGAAAGTCATACCTTTGATGAAGAAACAATACCGAGTGATTTAATTAATATATTGGAGCGAAAGGTTTTACACAAAATTGCTTCTGAACTCGAAAAATACGAAATAAAAATAGATGCCACCACTTTAGATTTTCATCAATTAAAAAATATTTCTGGTGCTATAAAAAGTAGATACGACAGTGATTTGACTGAGGATACGGACTATTTACTTACCATGTATAGCGCTCTCGTTCGTTTACTCAATGTAATTGAAGCGTTTAAAAGTAAAAATGTTAACGAAGGAATTGTTCATTTATTGGGTATTTCTGAAGTACTTCTACGAACACACAAAGTTGAATCGCCTAAAAATTTTCCGTCAGGCAGCTATAACCTTTTATCAAGCGAGATTCCAGAAATTGGTGATATGGCCGGAAGCACAACAGAAGGCCAGTTAGCCCAAATTATCCAAAAGGCTCGCAATATTTGGGTTGATGATGAAGGTCACTATCCAGAATGGAAGCATGAACAGGCAGCGCGGCTAAAGAATTCATACAGTTTTGTTTTTCAGTACGCTAATAGATATGAAAATGAAAGTCGAGCAAAACAGTTTCAGACACCTGAAGCCCCCCTAGCTTATTTGGACTGCCAATTACCGGACTATTGGGTATTGAAATTCGTTCGAGACTACCGCTCAAGCTGTAAGTTGGATGAACGCCTTCCTAAATCACATATATTCTCAGCCTTTGCTATTTATAACGCTTTTTACGCATTAGCTGATGTCTGGCATAAGGAATATCATGACGAAACGCTTGATGATAAATATACCAGAATCTACTACGGCGAAGCGCAAGGCTTCTTAAGCAAGGCTCTAAAATACAAGACAGAAGAAGAGCAAGATAATTTATTTGAAGAGAAGCAAGCAGCAGCGCTAAGTAAATCCCAAAGTAATAAAGCTAAACAAAGAAACCGTTGGAGAGACCCTGTAGCAACTAGGATTGAAGAACTTTTCAGCGCGGACATTAAAACAAATATGGATGTTGGCAACGTCAAGCTAGCTCGTCGATGGTGGTCAGAATTAAATGATATTCGTATAGAAATTGATGGGGCTGGTTGGCAATATCAAGAACAAGCAACTGACCATATAAAAAGGGTAATATCCAAACTTAAGAAAAAAATTAGCACTGAAGTATAAAATACTAATCTCATAAAATGTTTTAGCCGGTTAAAACATGTTTTAACCAGGCTCAAACATCGTCACATCATAACTATTGTAAGAACATATTCTCACTCCGTTAACTATCGTTATTGTCATTGAGGTGAGTTATGTCTAAATCCAAATATCAAATAATTCTTCTTCGCCGTGCTGATGCACTAAAGCGTTTTGGTGCCAAAAGCACTTGGTTTCATGACCGTGTTAAAGCCGGTTTACTTCCTCCTCCTGTTTCGTTGGGCGTTCGTGCTAAGGGTTGGCCCGAACACGAATTAGATCAAGTACTCGCCTTTATGGTGGCGGGTAAATCTGACGATGATATTCGTACGTTGGTTAATCACTTGGTTGAGAAGCGTCAACAACTCACCAAAGGAGTAGCCTAATGAATCCCTCACCAACTGCGTTTAAATCTGCCGCTGAATTTAAATTACACATGCCTAATTCCGTGCTCAAAAGCGATGCATTTAAAGACGCTTTTAATCACATGGAAGCTTTCAATAAAGCTCGTAATTTTGTTGTTGCCTTTGTTTGGAGTGATCACGCATGGATCGTCTGTTACGACGATACCACCAGTGAAGACATTCAAATTCCGCCTGGTCGTCTTAATTCCTTCTACCATGCAGCTCATGTTGGTAACACTTTTGTTCATGTTGAAGGGCGACCAAGACGCACTTACTCGTGCTCAAATACAGGGATTTAAGCGACACCGCAGCGCGGCAAAAACTCAATGCAGTTACGCACCCCTTACTTTTTTCATTGCTTACGTTGCTTAGATTGCTTTTTAGCACTTAAATCGTTGATTTTTATAGATAAAAATCTAAGCAATGTAGCTTGCTTACACAAAATCGCCATTGCTTTTAAGCAATTGTAGGCCACAAAAATCACCGTAATCGATGCGTTTTTAAGCGCGCTCCAGCATTTTGGCGCAATCGTTCTTGGTTTTTATGGGGATTGGGGCGACAGGTAAACACTATGTATGATTCTGTATTAAAACAACTTCAATCTGCTGGTCTTTTGCTGGATTCATTCGAGGCAGATACCAACAGCATTGTTCGTGTTCAGGTAGACGGTGACACAGGTAAAAAGCGTTCCGGTTGGTATCGTGTTTTTAGTGTGATCAGTAAGGCGGGTAATACGTATTACGTCGGCTCTTACGGCAACTGGAAAAATCCAGCGTTACCAGAAAAAGGCGCAAACATTGAATACGACGGCAAAACCTTAAGTGAAGAAGACAAGGCAGCTATTAAACAAAAGCAGCGACAAGCTCAACAATCGGCTGATCGTGAACGCAAAGCGAAACAACAAAACGCGGCTAAACGCGCTGCTGATATTTGGCAAAAATTACCTAAACAGGGACGTTCCGATTACCTTAATCGTAAAAAGGTTGCCGCCTTTGAACTAGGTTTTTCGCGCGGTTCTGTGGTTGTTCCGGTAAGAAAGGTTAACGGTGACTTAGTAGGTTTGCAGTTTATTGCGTCAGACGGTACCAAGAAATTCTTAACCGGCACACCCAAAGGCGGTGCTATGCACGTATTGGGTGATATTGCCCAAAGCCAGACCGTAATCATTGCAGAAGGCTACGCCACCGCCGCAAGTTTGCACATGGCCACGCAATTACCGGTTGTGATTGCCTTTGATGCAGGCAACTTGCCCAAGGTCACCACCGCGCTACGCAAAGCTTTTGCGAAGGTAATGGTAATTATTGCCGCCGATGACGACACTACCGGTATTCAATACGCGCACAAGGCTGCAAGTCTTGCCGCTGGTAATGTCGTTGTACCCAGCTTTACTCAGTGCCCACCGCCCAACACCAAAAAAGCCTATTCAGACTTTAACGATCTGCACGTGCAACTTGGGCTTGAAGCCGTGGCCACGCAAATTAATGGCGCCATTCAGTCTTGGCAGCACCCCAATAAAGATGACCCCAATCAACAGCACCAACAACCGCAAAACGCGGTATCAAATGCACACATTGCAGACGACAACCCACCGCCGGATGATCGACAACTGAACGCCGGTTACGTGATTCGTGATGGTGGTGTCTATTGGGTTAATCCCGACAGCGACGACGGTGAAAGTCTATTTTGGATTTGTGGCCATCTAGAAGTGCTTGCCCTTGCGCGTACCAGTGAGCGAACCGAGTGGAGCGTTATGTTGGTCTTTCACGACCGCGACAATCAACGCTGCGAGCTGTGCATACCTATGCGCTTATTTGCGTCTGATCGTGGTGCCAAGGTGCTTGAAGAACTCTACAGCCGTGGCCTGGCCGTAGACAGCCACCGTAACAGCAAAAATCGTGTTCTCGATTACCTGCAAAAAGCCTCTCGTGTTACTACCAAACGAATGCGCCTTGTTAATCGTATGGGCTGGCACGGCAGCGCTTATATGTCACCGGTTGGTGTTATTGGTGATAGTGATGAACCCATGCATTACTACAGCGAGCGCACCTGTTTAAACCGCGCTCAAGTCACCGGCAGTTTACAAGGCTGGCAAGACAATATTGCCCGTTATTGCACAGGTAATCCGGTATTAATGTTTGCGGTATCCATTGCCTTTACTGGCCCATTGTTAGAGTGGGTAGGTTATAAAACCTTGGGTTTTCACATGCTGGGTAATTCCAGCCTAGGCAAAAGCTCGTTATCGGTGGTGGCAGGTTCTGTGTGTGGTGCACCTAATTACGTGCACACATGGAATACCACCTCAGCGGCGTTAGAATCCACAGCATCAGCACACAGTGATTCCATTTTAATTCTTGATGAAATCAACCAAGCCGACCCCTTTAGCGTTGGCCATACTGTTTATCAATTAGGAAACGAAGAAGGTAAAGCCCGTGCAACCGATACCGGTAGCAGTACGCGCACCCAACACAAATGGCGTTTAGTCTGGTTAAGTAACGGTGAGCGCTCTTTGAAGGAAATTCAAAACCGCGTGGGTAAAATTACCGAAGCAGGTCAAGAAATGCGTTTATTGCACATTCGCGCTGATTTACACACCAACGAAAAAGAACGTGCCAGCAAAGGCATTTATCAAAACCTACACGCCTTTGCAAACGGTGCTGCCTTATCAGAACACTTAAAAAAACAAGCCACTAAAAACCACGGCCACGCCTTTCAAGCGTTTATTCAATGGTTAACCTCTGCAACACCAGAAGAGCGCAGCAAGGTTGCTGCGTATTTAGATCGCATGGTTATGGAGTTTGAAAGGCAGCACCTAACCAATGCTGCCAGTGGGCAAGCAAGGCGTGCCGCTATGGGTTTTGCGTTGGTAGGTGAATGCGGTGAATTAGCCACCATGCAAGGCATTACCGGATGGCAAAAAGGCGAGGCTCGTGCTGCGGCGTCGATGCTGTTTAAAAACTTCTTAGCCGACCGTGGGGGCGAAGGTAACGCAGAAGACCGCGCTATACTCGAACAAATTACCATGCTACTGCAAACCAAAGCAGAATCTAACTTTACCCGTTGGGACAAAGAAGAGCCGTCAGTTGATACCCATCAGCCGCGCAGCATGACTCGTTGGGGATTTCGGAAAATTGAAGAAAACCACACCTATGGCGAGCAGTCTTATAGCGAAGAAGAACTGTATATTTTTAAAGAAGTATTCCGCAAAGAAATTTGCAAAGACCTAGACTACAAACGCGCCTGTGAACTCTTAAAAAAACGTGGTGCGCTAATTACCAGTAAAGGCAAAGGAAATCTTTACCAAAAAGTATTACCTGGTACCGGCAGCCGCCAAACCCAAGTGTATTTTATTAAAATGTCTGCCTTGCAAGATGTGCTCAACGAAAATGACGACAATAAACCCGACGATATAGAAGGCGTTGCCTAACGTTTAATGGCCACCACGTTATCAACGTCATTCCAATTACACTTTAATAACTGAGCGGCACTACCATCAAGGATTTGAACCGGAAAAACACACCGCTCTTTATTGCGATCGTTAAACGCCTGAAGATAACCGGCCAAGTACACCTCAAATTCTTGCTCGGTTAAATGCGGCCTTAATGATTCCGGTTCCACCATCCGTTGGCCTTCGGGTGCTGATATAGAAATCATGTGCTCGTAATCAATATAACAATAACAATAGCCCGTTACTTTTACGCTGCCTAACTGCATAACATCACCTGTATTGATTAATTAACTTTCCGTGCGAATAGCCACCACGTTATTAACATCATCCCAATTACGCTTTAATAGCTGAGCGGCACTACCATTAAGAATTTGCGATGGAAAAACACACCGCTCTTTATTGCGGTCATTAAACCCTTGAATATAACCCGCCAAATACACCTCAAATTCTTGCTCGGTTAAATACGGCTTTAATAATTCCGGTCGTAGCTTTTGATCGCCCTCAGCGCTGGTAACAGAAATTAAACTGTCTGCACTCGTCAAACTAAGATGAAAAGCGGTAATCTCAAAAGTACCCAATTGCATAACATCACCTGCGTATTAAATGCGTTAAAAGAACCCTACTCAACCAAGGCGACACCCGGCGTAAAATCCCAATCTTGTGGTTTGTTTTTATCGTTCATCGACTGCAAATAACCGATTAAAAAAATCATACGTGAACGGTTATCCATCGATTCCAAAAACTCAGCCGGTTCTTTTACTTCCTTGCCATCATCAGACTCGACAATGACAGCGCCAATTTTATTGACCAAATCAAACTGAATACCGGTTAATGCAAATTCCTTCTTGTTCATGGCTGACCTCTGTTATTTGCTGAGTTACTGTCTAATTTGATAACATTCTTAACTTTCCAACGGTTGAGCGTAATATTACAGCGGTCGTTTGCTGTTTACAACATTTTATAGCTCTAAATAGAAATTAAATTACGGTTGTGTGGGTATGAATGCTAAACAGTGCCGAATGGCTAGGGCTGGATTAGATTGGTCGGGTAAGTTTCTGGCCGAGCAAGCTGGAGTTAGGCATGCGACGGTCTCAGCCTTTGAGAAGGGCGGAGCTGCGTTAACAACTACGGTTGATAAAATGAAACACGCTTTATTGGAAACTGGAAGGGTACGATTTGATGGTGACAACGGTGTATTTGTAGATGACGTAAATCAGGTCTAGTACCAAAATAAGCCTTACTTGTTGGAATCGTATTGTTTCATATGATTTTCTATATCGAATCTGTCAGGGAAAATGGTTTCTTTATTATATTTAATATTAAATAGATCAGCTCCTTGTAGATCAGCTCCCTGTAGATCAGCTCCCTCAAGGTCAGCACCTTTGAGAGTAGTTCCTTTTAGATTAGCTCTAATGAGGTTAGCTTCTCCGAGGTTAGCTATGTTGAGGTTAGCTCTGTTGAGGTTAGCTCTGTTGAGGTTGGTTCTGTTGAGGTTAGCTCCGTAAAGGTTAGCTTCAGAGAGGTTAGCTCCTTTGAGGTTAGATTCTTTGAGGTTGGCTTCTTTGAGGTTAGATCCTTTGAGGTTAGCTCTTTTGAGGTTGGCTCCTTCGAGGTTAGCTCTTTCGAGGTTGGCTCCTTCGAGGTTAGCTCCTTCGAGGTTAGCTCCGTAAAGGTAAGCTCTGTTTAGGTAAGCTCCTTTGAGGCTAGCTCCGTCGAGGTAAGCTCCTTTGAGGTAAGCTCCTTCTAGGTGCGCTCCAGTGAGGTTAGCTCCGTCAAGCTTATTAGCTCTTCTGAGGTTATTAGCTCGGTAGAGGCTAGCTCCTTCGAGGTTAGCTCCTTCGAGTTTAGCTTTTTCGAGGTTAGCTCCTTCGAGGTTAGCTTTTTCGAGGTTAGCTTTTTCGAGATTAGCTTTTTCGAGGTTAGCTTCTTCGAGGTTAGCTCCTTCGAGGTTAGCTTTTTCGAGATTAGCTTTTTCGAGGTTAGCTTCTTCGAGGTTAGCTCCTTCGAGGTTAGCTTTTTCGAGGTTAGCTCCTTCGAGGTTAGCTCCTTCGAGGTTAGCTTTTTCGAGGTTAGCTCCTTGAAGGTTAGCTCCTTGAAGGTTAGCTCCTTGAAGGTTAGCTCCTTGAAGGTTAACTCCTTTGAGGTTAGCTTCTTCGAGATTAGCTCCTTCGAGGTTAGCTCTGTAGAGAATGGCTCCTTGGAGGTCAGCTTCTTCGAGATTAGCTCCTTCGAGGTTAGCTCTGTAGAGATTGGCTCCTTGGAGGTTAGCTTTGTCTAAATCAGCCCCCTGAAAGTTCGAATTATTCAAATTTTGATAAGACAAATCCTGATTGCACAAACTTAAATATGCCATTGAGGACAATATAAGTCTTTCTGAAGTTACATCATTCTTCCGATTAATTACTTGTTTAATGAAGTTTGTTTCTTCTCTGAAATTCGTAGAAGAGATGGTTTTTGTCGATAAACTGCAAGCGTGATGAACCACAAATAACATCTTTAATGCATTTCCAGATTGTTTGAGCATATCCTTAAAAGAGAGGTTTTCGAATAGCTCCATAGGTAGGTCGTGTTGAGAAGCAGCACTTAACAAATGGCTTATGGTATCTTGCAGGTTTTTATTTTCTTCAACAGAATCTTGCGTGAATCTACCGTTGATAAACTCTAAAATAAATATGTCAATAGCTACAGGACCAGTGATTTCCGCCCAGCGCTTTAATAACTCTTTCTCGTTTTTACCATCAACCTTTAATTTGTTGAGTAATTTCAGCTCTCTTACTAATCTTTTAGCAATTAAATATTCACCGAACGTTTTATGAGTGAATTCAAAGGTGTCTTCACCAAGAATGTTTTCATGACTTCTTGAAAAATAAAATGCAGTTAGTAATTGGCTAATATCTTTTTTTGCAGACTCGACATAAATTTTTAAATAATTCGTGATCCCTTCAGTTTTACAACGTTTTTCTATTTGCGATTCTTTTGCTGTTCTGGCGTCACCACTATGCCAAGCAACAAGTGCTATTTCCTCTAACACATGTCTATATTGATCCTCCTCTAAATGCCTTGCGCCGTGATGAGTGCCTTCGCTGTACCAATCACGTTCAAAAACTTTATGGAACAATTTGTCGTAAATTTTATTGATGGTTATATTTTCGAGGTTAAAGTCATTCGGCTTATAAGTGAGAGCAACTAATAAATTAAGTAAAGGTTCACGGGTGATTTCGAGTAAGCTATCCGTTTTAAAATTATTGGGTATACCTTCATATTGTTGTCCTATACCTGTACCGTATTTACTCCACCATAAATCTCGTTGATCTACACGTAATAAGTTGTTGGGATCTTCAAACTGTATTTTCTCGTCATTAAACTTATCGTGATATTTATTAACGATAAATGGCAATAAATACAATGTTTGGGCAAGGCGTTTAAAGTTTCTGCTAGTTGATTGAACGGCAATGTCACGTCCAGTGATTAGCACTTGCCATCGGCATGAATGATCATTAGCGTTTTCTACATTGTTGATAACGTCGTCTACAAATGCGGTTGCGGCGGCAGCGGCTGTATCACCACGTCTTGAAAGCTCATCAAGGCCATCTAAAATGAGTAATAATCGACCTTTACTTACTCTAGTATCCAGAGGGTTAAAACCTCGGGGGAAGTAATTCAATTTACTGGTAAAGTCTATTACAGCATTATAATCATAACCCTTAAGCTTATTGATTTGTATAAATAAAACCGGAATATCGGGCATGCTACGTGCGACAGTTACAGCAAACATTTTAGTAGCGGATGACTTACCAGAACCCGGTCCGCCACTAATCACTTTTATGGCGTTATTCCGGTTAAACTCTTTAACCCAATCCGTAAGTTCAGACTCTAAATCAACCACCTGAGCAGTTGGGGTTTTGGTGGTCTCTTGTGGATTTTCATCTTCATCTATAGAGCTCTTTGGTTTATCTAGATAATAAAAAGCGCGTAATGGAACGTAAATGTGTTCTAGCGTTATGGGTTCATCAAAGATACTTTGTTGTGTTTCAGCCGTTAACCAGCCTTTGTATTGCATCCAGCCTAAGGCTAATGCTTCAGCTTCTGCAAAAGGCCCTGAAAGTGCAGTTTGAATACATTCATAGTCTTTTGAGTTAGCAGCCCAAGTTCTACCCAGCGAAAAACTAAAGCTCGACTTTAATCGGCGAAAAAATTCGTTTGCCTTATCTTGCGACATACCTAAGTTTGTTAACCAATTTGTGAATGCTGGCTGTAAGTCGTTAAATAAAGATAAATCTTCTGGGTTACTAAAAAAGTTATAGGGCAAATAAAATTTCAGCTTTTCCAGTTTATCGCTAAGCGTTTTCGAAAAATCGTCTTGCTGTTTATCGTCAATGTCTTTATCGAAATCATCTTTGTACTCTACAGATAAATTATTAATCGATAAGACCAACGCTCTAAATACTAATAACCAAGCTGCGTGCTCGGTATTACCCTTAAACGAAATCCCGAATAGCGCATCCATTAAATTGCCAGCCACACCGAGATAATCCTGTTTAACGCCAGAGAGAAGCGCTTTGCCTAACGCTTTAAAGCTATCTTTAGGCGAAATCTTTAGATCGCGAAACAGAGCGTTAACGGGCTTTTCACCGGTAATGCTGGCTGGTGGTGTGGGCATAGAAGAGCGGTTCCTTGATGTACTGAATTCCAATGGCAAAGCCAGTTTAAGAATAAGTGATCAAAACCTATTCTGTATCCCTCCTACGGTGGTTGCAAGTAGTAAAAACCACCAGATAAACCCACCGAGCAACACGTTAAAACGACCGAGCATTTTCAAAATCTCGGTGATTTATTGACCAAATATCCACAAAAATTCAGCCTACAATTGCTTAAAAGCAATCTAAGCAATGTAAGCAACGCAAAAAAGACACCATGCACAACTACCCCTAACCCCAACCGAATGTTCACCACCTGCGCACCCACAAAAACCGTCACCAAACCCAACATCAACAACACATAAAAAGGCCAATAAATAAACAGTTATTTAAAACCCACGTCACCTCATATGCTGAACGCAAATTAACCAGTCACCAACCACCAACAGACAACCATTCCCAAGAATTCATGGGTCCTTCCTAGTGGGTATTAGCTACGGGGGCGCTAGTGCGCAGAATTTTTACAGCCGAAGTGGCTCTTATAGGGGGTTCCGGTTCCGGTTTAAAGTAAGAAGGTATGGCTATTGTTTGAATAACCAACAATATAAGAGTGAATGTGAGGGTAAATGAGATAAATCGTTGAGAATAAGTCATCACCACAGAAAAGCAGGTGTAAGCCCAGCGAAACGAAAGTGGTGCTACTTTTGGTGCTATATTTCAAAAATTGAATTGGGTAAACGTATATAAATCAATGATTTATGGATATATTTCAAGTCCGGCCTTGGCACCATTTCTTTTTTTGATATCTTTGACGATATCAAACTTCCTTAAATCTCTTTCAATATAGAGAATTCACTGTAAGAAATACTTCTTATCTTCACATAACACCGCTGTGCAGTACTCAGTTTACTTTTTCCAATCTACGTATTACCAAGGGTATGGCTAGTTAAAGTCTGTGATGAGTTACACTGGTTTTAAATTAAGCGATATGATTTACCGGTGCCTAGAAAAACCTTTTGAGCGCAAGTTAATGAAAATCTGAATTGCCGCCAGTTATATTCAACTCTATGGGGTATAAGTCACATATACGTAAATTTGGCGCCTATTTTTTAACTTGCGGCCTTTTGATAACATTTGATGTTCCCATAGAGCTGTTTAACTGCTGTTATCCTTAAGAATTAATTTTCTCGAAATTAAGGATCAAACATGTTGCCTCATCACAGTATGCCAACAAAGAAGCCTTATGCATTTAAGAGTATGACAGAGCGTGCAATAGAAAAATTTGTCGGCATTGAAAACCCAACTCTTGGCGATCTCAATGTTTTAAAAGTAGCTGGGCAGGTTGAAGCAGGTGTAGAAGAGTTGTTGGCTTATTTACGTGACGGCTATACCAAAAAATCTCGTACTGAGCTTGAAGAAGAAGTTCATGATTCTAAAAAGCTTGGCCAACGTATGAATCTTGTTAACAACCAAAAGCCACATCCCACTTTATGCCAGGCTCATGCAATTGTTTCTGGTGGGCACCCGAGAGCAGCTACTCTAAGAGGTATTCTTGCTAAGTATAAAATACGTATAGATGACCCTGATAATGGTTGCTGGTTACCTAATAATACAGAGGCAAAGAAAAAAATGAGAAGCCCAGCTGTGCCTCACAGTAGAATCCATCGTAAAAATTATTATCGTTGGATGGATACTTATATACGGCTTCCCGCTACCAACAACGAAACTTATTGTCGATTCCAGCTCAATATGATCAAAGATCGGTTATTAAATATGGATAGTTTACCGGACTACGTCATGTTACCCGCAGGAGAAAAAGTTACATCATGATTTACCGTATTCATCCTTCAACTGATAAATTCTTATGTTTACATATTGACGGAAAAGAAGCTCGCAAAGTGTTGGGGGAGAATACAGATTTCAATATTGATCCCAGCCCAATTTCTTATCGTGATCAATGGAAAACGATGGTTATTGAGTTTTATGATGACGATTCGGAAGCAGAGGCCGTTCCTGATATTTCAATGCGAGTTGGAAAGCTATTTTTGAGCAATAAAGCTTACGAAGTATTAAAGAATTTATTTGATTCGTATGGTGAGTTCTTACCCGTTATTTATGATGGCGGAAGCGGATATATTTTTAATTGCTTAGAGTTGGCAGAACAACATAATGCGGTAAACAATCAACTCAGTATGCACGCCCCCTTAAACGATAAATTTTCTATAGTTTTTGATGAAAACAAGCTATCTGGAATTGACATATTCCGCTGCGAAATAGATTTAGACGCTTTTTTTGTATCAGAAAAAATTAAAAAAATAATTGAAATGGAACAGCTAACTGGAATCACATTCACCGCCGATGTAAGTCATCCGTTCCCACCGGAATTTAATATGAAAACCAATCATTAATTACACCTGTAATGCGCCATCCAGCTCCAAGTGAAATATCCGGCAACTGGAAATTCGTTTAACGCTGGAAATCGCCCCCGAAACTTTGGAGGGCACCTTTGGCTTTCCAGTCTACACACTGGCTAGGAAAGCTACCCTCGGAAAAGCAGGAATGTGACAAACCACAGTTTCATCCTTTGAAAAAGGTGGTGCTTCGCTCATCACTACATTAGATAAAATAAAGGCTGTATTGCTTCCAGTTGGTTGTTTTCGTTTTGAGGGTAGCTATTAGTGAGCAACCTAAATTTACTTTATCTGATCGTCTTCATGATCAGTATTTATCTCAGGATATAACTCCCTTTCTTGGAGACGAAGAATGTAAGCTTTATGTGCCTCTAGGCATTCATCCCTATCTATACCCTCTGGAAAAACGGTATGTTCATTAAATTTATCAGTTGCTACGCTATCACTTATTAATCGAGTGTGCTTGAGGTTGGTGCCGTTAAGGGATGTGCCAGCAAACCTTACTCCTCTCAAAAAAGCACCTTCTAAATCTGAACCATCAAGGATCGCATCCTCTAAAATATCCCTTAAACCTCTCCTCTGGATTCTAGTACGACGATACAAGCTTGCGCCACAATCTTGAAAGTCTATTCCGAATTGTGCACCTTTAAGATCAGCATTGATAATCTTAGCTTTACGTAATTTTGACCTGGTTAACACCGCTCCTTTAAGGTTGGTATCAGTAAAATCAACACTGTCTAAATTGGCCGAGTGTAAATTTGCTCGATATAGATTCGTATTCCTCAAGTTAGAGCCAGTCAAATTTGCGTCAGTGAAATTATAAAAAGCAAAATTCTCAGACTCTAAATTTAAATACTGTAAACAGAGTTTAGCGGCTTTAAGGAATACAGATTCGTTCCCGATGATTCGTAAAAGCCATTCAGAGAACATACCTTGCCAATTTATGAGTAAAACCTCTTTCGTTATTAAAGCGCAAGCCGAATGAACGACCAATAACATTTCCTCAGCGTTACGCAAGTAGGTTAGTATACATTTGAAGTCTAGCTTTTCCAGTCCGGCAGTAGGAACCCCTTGGCAAACACAGAGTTGTAGTAAGTCACCAAAGGTTTTTTGCCATATTTTAAGTGTGTCCAATGGGTAACTTTGTATTTCATTCTGCAAAAATAAATAGATATTTCTATTTATCTCTGTTGGTCCGGTAACCTCTACCCAGGTAGTTAATACTTTTGAAGTGTTGGGATTGTTTGAGCGAATATTATCCCTACTTAGCTCCAGATTAATTTGTTTAATTAATCTAACTATTCTTTTTGCAACAAGATATTCACTAAAGCTTTTGTGTGTAAATTCAAAACTTTTGTTTTCTAGTTCAGAGTTATTACTCCGGCGGAAGTAAAAAGCGGTTAACAGTTTGCTAATACCTTTATCGATACTTGTTTGGTATGCTTCTAAGCTATTTTTTAATCCGTCAGATTTAATATTACTATAGATTTCTTCTTCTGAAGCAGTGCGACCGTTGCCATGCCAAGTACTAAGCGCAATCACCTCTAAAACTTGTTCAAAATTTTCATGTGTTAATTTGCCAATCGATGCATGTTTTCTGCCTAGAGATGACTGACCTTCCCATTGGCGTTCGTAAATAGAATTTAGAAGGTCGGCGTAAATTTTGTTTAATGTGGTGCTTTCCTTAAATTGTATTTGGTTTTCTTCATAACTTAATGCTACTAAGTAATTGAGTAGCGGCTCTTGAGTAATGGGAGCTAGGTTGTCTGCTTTTAATTCGTTGGGCATTGATTTGTATGTTTTATTACTTACCTTGGCATATTTTTCCCACCATAGATCTCTTTGATCTTCTACTAATAGTCGTTCTTTATCGATATAGTTTTCTAAATCGTCCTCACTAGTATAGTAGGGTAACAAGTGAAGAATTTGCTTGTCTTTATATAATTGATGAGAGTTCGCTTCAATGACTAGATCACGACTTGTAATAAGAGCTTGGTGTTTTAAGCCTTTTTCATTAAATATATTTAAATTTTCAATCACTTCTGCAAGAAAATGTTCTGCTGTATCTGTCGAGGACTTGTCTCTATTTGAGAGTTCATCCAAACCATCAAATATTAATAGGAGCCGGTCTTCTCCTCCGTTAAATGCAAAGGGGTTATGAGATAGATGTGTATGGTTTTTTACGAAACTTTCAATAGAATTAATTAAATCGTCTTTAAGTTTAAAGTGATGCAATGGAATAAATAATACTGGTACATAAACTACCTCAGTCACGATTTGTGCTGCAAACATTTTGGAAAATGAAGACTTACCAGAACCCGGTCCACCGCTGACTACACGTATAGAATCATCATAGTTAAAGTTATTTACCCACTGTAGTAATTCTTCGTGGATATCTACTACAACTTTTTCTGAGTTAGCTAAGGTAGCTTCTAGGTTAGCTTCAATACCTAAATTAACAGTTTTAATATCATTGTCTTTAGTTACACTCTCTCGGAGGTAAAAGGCCCTAAGCTTCACGTAGATTTGTTCCAAGCTAAATGCTTCGGCAAACATACGTTGTTTTACTTGATCTTTTAACCAAGCATTGTATTGAATCCATTCTCGTTGTTTTTTTTGCGCTTGTACAAATGGCGTTGCAAGAGCGTTTTCAATACTTTGATAATCTGCTGATTTATCTAACCAACATTTGTGTAGTGAGATAACAAAATGATTTTTTAGTCGATAAAAGAAAGCTCGGGCCTCATGTTCTTTTAATCCTAAACCGGTCAACCAAAAACATAGAGGGGCTTCGAGATAGATAAAAAACTCTAATTTGTCTGGTTGGTTAAAAAAATTAAGGTCTAAGTCTATTTCAATGTCTTGTAATTCTTCGTCTAAGCGGTGAGTTACAGACTCTAGAGTAGATTCGCTGCATTCCAAATCAAACAGGTCACGGTAATCTTCAACCAGTAATGCAATGGATCGTGTAAGAGCGTTATAGATTAAAGCCCAAGCGGCATATTGGGCTTTTACGGCTGGACTTACTTCTGTCAAACCATCCCATATATTGGTCGCCACACCATAATAATCTTGTTTAACGCCAGATATTACAGCCTTTCCGAGAGCTTTAATTGTCTTCTTAGGATCAAGTTTCAATCTTTTAAATATATAAACAGGTTTCTTAGCGATCAAATCGGTTTGGTCATCCATGTTGCGGGCTGCTCCCTGCTAATTATTTTGTTTGTTGAAGTCAGTTAGTGGCTAGGTGATCAAGCATTATTGTGTATCGCTATTGAAGCTACCGCAAGCAGTACAAACCATCAGATATACCCATCGAGCGACATGTTAAAATGATCGAGCACATTTCAAAATGTCGATCATTTATTGATTAGATATCAACAGAAATTTAGCCTGTAAATGTTTAAAAGCAATGCTTATTTCACGTTGCTTTTGCCAATTGCTTATTTATTTTCTTTTAATATCAATAAGTTAAGTTCGAATAAGCAATCTAAGCAACACTATAAAGGCACCATGCACAACCACCCCTAATCCCAATCAAATGTTCACTACTTGCGCGCGCACAAACAAAGCTACCATATCCAACATCAACAGAATATAAAAAGGCCAATAAATAATCATTTAAAGCCTTATAACCCTTCTTTCTGATCGCTAATTCATCAACATTAAGCCAGTAACAAAGCACCTTATCCAAACAACTAGTCACTAACTCCATCACCACTAATGTAACAACTCAACCCACCTGGGGGAGGCAAACAACCACTTGATGTGCAAACAACATTTGATAATCTCCCTCTGAATGAAGAAGATAAAAAACTATTCTGGATTGAAGGCACCAATAAGCGCTTCGATGGCTATAACTATTTTGGTAAACATCCAGAAATGATGATCGAATGGTTCGATAAATACATGAAATAAAAAGTTTAAATGGCAGATTAATAACTCTTATGATTCGATATTTCTTGGTTTTAACACTTTCAATTTTATCGCTTGGTTGCTCTATAAACCAAAGTAATAGTGATTTTTACGTTAATCACAATGACAAAAGCTTAGGAGAATTCTCAGAATTTTGGTCTGCCTGCCATAGCTTTTACGCCTCGTCCGAAGATAGTCGATGGTTGTTAATTATAGATTTGCCGAAAACGAATGGTGAATTCAATCCAGGTGAGTTTGTTAAACTCATTGATTTAATACACTATCAGGATAAAGAGTGTGAAATTTCTCTATACAAAGGCAATGATATTCAATGTGAAGCCGATAAGAGTATTGTTACAAAAGCATCTGAAGGGGAAGGGCTGGTTCGTATCACAAGCGGTTCTTTTTCTTATACAGATTGGGTTCGAATTAAATTAACCTCAATGTCATTTCAGCATCCTGACGGAAAAATAAATATTGATGAGATAAATATTCCAAAGCAGGAAGTTTCGAATTTTTGTGCGGGGTAGTTTTTGCATAGATATAGGAGCAAACCACCTAAAGATTATGCATCCGGAGATTGTCATAGTGAGCAATGTAAAGCAGCTGTCAGAAAAACAAAAAAAGGCAAATAGTCAAAAATCTGATTCTCAAAAAGCATTGGCCACAGCTAAAAGAGCTATGGCGGATATGAAAACTAAGCGCCACCTCGAAGAGCCAGATCAGTTAGCGTCAGGCCGATCGGACAAAAATGGTAATATGGTCATACCCGATTCCGGTGATGAATAAGTAATGGACGGAGATAATAATGTATGAGTAAAAAACACTCTGATACACATGTAAATGTGAGAAACAACAATATACCGTTTTATCTCAAGAAGCTAATCCTAATACGTCTCAAGCCAAAGCGATTAACGCGGCTTTAAAAGCGAAAATGCGTGCGTTAAAAGTCCAGAAATAGAAAACATCTGTGACAGTTAGCTTTCGTTAGAAAATAAGCAATTAATCATTCTCTGAATACATTTGTTTGTATCCCCAAATAGAGCCGACGATAAATATCACGCCCATAATCAATAGAACAACAATATCGAATGCTACCCAATTTAACCCGAAATGCAGCACTATAATTAAAGTAATAAGAAGGAAAGAAGCAAACATCGCTGCTTTTACGATAGGCATTTTACGTCCTTGTAAATAATCGCTTTTAAAGCCCAACTTCCTCAAGTCTCACGCACAATCAGCTCGGTTTTTATCACTTCAGATTCTGGTGTGTTACCGTCGAGTTTTTCCATCAATTTTTTTACTAACAGCTTTCCTGCTTGATATGGATCTTGGCGAACGGTAGAAATGGGTGGATTAAAGTAGCGTGTTGGCGCTATGTCGTTATAGCCAACAATCGATACGTCTTCTGGAATAGAAACGCCACGTAATCGAAGCGCATGAATAAATGCCATGGCAGCGTTATCGTTAAAGGCAAAAATTGCGTCTGGATAGGTTTTATTATTATCTAAAAAAATATTCGCCTGTTCGAAGACAGATTCATACGAAAAATTATTGAGCGCTAAATCTTTGACTTCTACGGTTTGGTTACTTTCGTCAATGGCTTTTTGTAAACCGTTGCGGCGACCATAAATTTCTTTAAATGTTGTATCGCCAACAAATAAAAAGTTTTTACGTTGGTGTTGCAATAAATATTGCCCAGCTAAAACACCACCTAAAAAATTATCGCTGCCAACAACACAATAGGGCGTATCTTCAGAACTGGCTCCCCATACAATCATGGGGGCGCCGTATTTTGCCAGCGCTTCTAGCATATCTTCACGATGGCCTTGACCTAAAAAAATAAAACCATCGGCGCCGCGAGAGGCAAGCATGTGTTGAAAGGTTTCTATGTTGTTGTGGCTAGGCGCGCACAGCAATAAATCTTGGTTTTCTTCGCCTAATACTTCTGAAACCCCGGCAAGGAGTTCAAAAATAAAGGGGTCGGCCACGTGATTGCGTCTTAATGATTGATAATCGAGAGATACCGCAATGGTATTGGTGCGTTTATGTCGTAGTTTTTGAGCGTTGCGGTTAACGGCGTAACCGTGTTTGCGCGCGATTGCCCGAACGTGTTCTTTGGTTTCTTCGTTTACCAACGGGCTGTCGCTCAGGGCTCTTGAAACGGTTGGTTTAGAGACGTTCGCTAGTCGAGCGATATCGCCCATGGTAACAGGTTGCTTAGCAGACATAACTTAATCCTTGCAACTGACGTATCTGATACAAATAGACCACCTTAATTCAATCTTGTTATGAATACGCCGCCGTTTTTATCAGTATGTAGGCGTCCGTATAAGGTTTATTACCTTTTCCTTAAATATTACTTCAAATGCCAATGAATGGCATTGCTAATTTGGGCAATTCAAATTGCCGTTGTGAACCGCGTTTTATCTGTGATACCTGCATAATTGACTACAATCATTCAAAATCACGCCTGAAACGGTGATTCAATAAGATCTGAAAAAATAATGAAATGCATTTCATTGAATTGTTGAAATGCATTTCATAAGGTTGTATCTTACCCAACATCACATGAGAGAGCACTGTGCGGCAACCGTCGCAGCCTTTTAAGCAGTAAGGATGTGATCGTCGCGTAGTCAGCAACTATGGCATTTTTTGTGGAGCCAATTGTTAAACTAGGTCGAGGCACGATATGAAAATAAAAAAAACAGCACTCTTCAACACCATTCAATTTCCACCCGCTACCTTGGCAATGGTAATCGCAGGGGTTATTGCAGCACACGGGGCGACCGCAGCCGAGACTTCTTCAATACTTGAAGAAGTGGTAGTAACCGGTAATCCTGGGGGACTGGAAAAAAGTAAAATTGATTCTAGCTTTGCCATTAGCACGGTCAGCGCTGATGACATCACCAAGTTCTCACCCAAAAGCACAGCCGATTTATTAAAATCCATTCCGGGCGTTGTTGTTGAAAGCTCCGGTGGCGTCAGTGGTGCCAATATTTTTGTACGCGGATTCCCGGCATCTGGCGATGCGGAATTTGTGACGGTTCAAGTCAATGGCGCACCTATTTTTCCGCCGCCAACCTTATCTTTTTTAGAAAATACCACGTTATTTAGAATTGACGATACCATTGAACGAGTCGAAGGTTTACGCGGTGGACCAAACCCCGTGTTATCGAATGGCCAACCGGGTTTAACAACCAACTTTGTTTTAAAGCAAGGGGGCGAAGAGACCGAAGGTTCGGTTAAATACACAACGTCTGATTACGACCTACAACGTTTTGACGGCGTCGTGAGCGGCGCGCTTTCCGACGGTTTGTATTATATGGTTGGCGGTTACATTTCTAGCTCGCCGGGTATTCGGGATGCAGGATTTAACGCAGAAGAAGGCCGACAATTTACGGTTAATATCACCAAAGAATTGGACGACGGCGAAATTAATTTTTGGCTGCGCGATACCGACGATCACGGAACCTGGTATTTACCTGCGCCTATTGGTGTTCCGGGCGTGGACAGCGAATTTACTTACGTAGGTACCTTAAATCGACAAACCACAATCGAGTTTGGCCCAGACAACACATCGCAATCGTTTAATTTTGGCGATGGCCGCGGTTGGGACGGTAATGTCTTTGGCGGTAGTGTTGAATTTGATTTAAGTGACGGCTGGACTTTTGTTGATCGCTTCAGTTACACCAGTGGCGATGCCAATACCCTCGGCCTGGTGCCCAGCGGTCAAGCAAGACAAATTGGTGATTTAGGTTTAGCCAGTGCAACTACCGTTGGTACCGGACGAACCTTAGACGCAGACACCTATGTACAACGCGTCGGTTTTTGGGTGGTACAAAAAGAAATTGAAGCCTTCACCAATGATTTAACCTTGTCAAAAACTTGGGACAACGTCAGCTTCACGGTAGGTTATTACGCCTCAACCTATTCTTCCGACGATTGGTGGTCCATTGGTAACGACGATCGTTATCTTGAGGTTGCCCCCGGCGGTGAAATTACCGATATCGATTGTACAACACCGGGAATTTTGGCCGATTTAGGTTGCGGATTTAATTTTGATTTAAACAGCAGTGGCGATGGCCGAACCGACGCGTTTTATGTTGCCAGTGAATGGTTTGCCACCGATAACATCACGTTGGATATCGGTTTACGTCGAGAAACCCATGAAATTGAATACACTGCCGATCAGGGGTTAGACGGCACCATTGATAACTTTGTCGATTACAGTGAAACCGAATTGTCTTGGACATTGGGCGCTAATTTATCACTGAACGAAAATTCTGGGGTATTTTTCCGGGTGAATTCCGGTAGCAAAATGCCTTTCTTCGATGATTTTCGCGATAATTTCGATGTCTTCCAAAGCGGTGGCGATTTAATTAAAGACATCGATCAATACGAGTTGGGTTACAAATTGGCGACCGATAATATCGGTTTTTATGCAACTACATTTTTTAATACCGTTGATGGTGCGCAAAGCGTGACGCAACCGGGTGCTCCAGTTCAAGTCACCAAGAACGAAGCCTACGGTCTTGAATTAGACGCCGATTACGTGACCGATTACGGTTTCTCACTCACATTGAACGCAACAATCCAAGAGACGGAAATTACGGAATCTACCACCGCAGCAAACGAAGGTAATGAAGCACCCAGACAACCGGGTTGGCAATTGCGCGTAACACCGAGCTACGAGTTCGACATCAGCGAAGATGTAATTGCAACGGTTTATGGATCAGCGACCGTTATTGACGATCGTTTTTCTGACCCAGAAAACCAGCAGGTTTTGGACAGCTACGAAAAGTTTGATCTGGGTGTGATTCTAGAAGTATCTGAAAATCTCAACTTTCAGTTGGCGATCGATAACATAACCGATGAAGATGCCTTAACCGAAGGTGATCCGCGTGTTGTGGGCGTCGCTGAAAACGGTAGAACCATTTTACCGCGCTCTGCAAAATTTAGCGTAGGTTACACTTTTTAATCACTAGTAAATATCGAGAGGTTGGTTGTGATTGACTCGTAACCCCAGTTGGTTGCGAGTTTTTTTCTTTCCAATATTACCGTTACTGTGTTGTAAAAAGAGTGTCGTAAAAAGTACGATCCTAACAACCCGCTAAGTTTAAAGAGAAACGAGAATGAATAACCAGACGATCAAGTTATCTTTGTTCATCAACTATTTTGTCTTTGGTATTTTGCTCAACAGTGTCGGCACTGTTATTTTGCAGGTACAAAACACCTACGGAGTAACCGAGTCGGCGGCGAGCGTCTTAGAGGCATTCAAAGACTTAAGCATCGCAATTACGTCATTTTTAGTGGCTTCTTTTGTGGTGCGCATTGGCTATAAAAAATGCATGTTGTTGGCACTGGCAATCGTAACCGTGGTTTCTCTGTTAATGCCGCAAATTCCTGTATTTTGGATGACCAAATTAATGTTCGCTGCTATCGGTATTAGCTTCGCATTAATCAAGGTCTCTGTGTTTGCGTCGCTTGGTTTAGTCACGTCTGATTCCAAAGATCACGTCAGTTGGATGAACTTTTTAGAATCATTTTTTATGGTTGGTGTGTTGTCTGGGTTTTTTGTTTTTAGTCAGTTTGTGGACGACGCAAACCCTGGCTCTATGGCCTGGTTAGATGTTTATTACTTAATTGCAGGTTTAACATTCTTCGCATTCTTGTTGATGTTGTTTACGCGTTTGGATGAATCGCAAATTCACAGCGAAGGTGACAATCCCTCGCTGGTTGAAGACTTTAGCGAAATGATTCAATTAAGTATCAAGCCGTTGGTACTGATCTTTATTGTTTGTGCATTTATTTATGTATTAATTGAACAAAGCATTATGTCGTGGTTGCCGACGTTTAATAATACCATTCTCAATCTTCCGACATCGTTAAGCATTCAAATGGCCAGTATCTTGGCGGCGTCGACTGCCTTGGGCCGATTCGTTGCTGCGTTAGTTTTCCAGTGGGTAGACTGGTTTAAAACGCTCACTATTGCGCTGGTACTGGCAGCCGTGCTTGTGTTGATTGTTTTGCCATTGGCTGGGCAATCGTCCAATACCGTGATTACCGGTTGGTCAGATGCACCGCTTGCCGCGTTTATTTTTCCGTTGGTTGGTTTTTGTTTAGCGCCAGTTTATCCAGCCATCAATTCCGTGATTCTCTCCAGCCTGCCGGTTCGTCAGCACGCGCCTATGACGGGTTTGATTGTTGTATTTTCGGCTTTAGGTGGCACTACAGGATCGATAGTTACTGGAACGCTGTTTGAATTTTTTGGCGGTAAAACTGCATTTTATTTCTCCCTGTTACCGATTTCTTTGTTGTTGTTTTCTTTGTATTGCTTGAAGAAAAAAACATCACATTCCTCGAACACTATGAATAGTGCCGGTGCTGTCGGCTCTACGCATTAATGTATTAATTGAGTAAAAACTGTGTATAAACCGAGTACGATTTACGCTGATTTATTTAAAGACGTGCAATTATCTGAAATATTTTCAGATTCAAAAACGTTTGTTGATGCAATTCCCAAATACGATTGTGAAAAAATTAATCAGGATTACCAGGTTCAATCTGCCGAACCTGATTTTGATTTATTGCATTTTGTTACCGACAATTTTCAGTTGCCTCACTATCACGAGGTCGAATCACCTTCGAATAACTCATTAGAATCTGTAAGAAGCGAAATTGAAAATCTGTGGCAACAGTTGTCTCGCGGCAATAACACACGTGATGATAAAACCTGTAGCGATAAAAAAATCGATGCGCAGTCTTCCCTAATCAGTCTACCAAAACCGTTTATAGTGCCCGGAGGCCGTTTTAAAGAAATCTACTATTGGGATTCATACTTCACCATGCTCGGATTAATTGAATCGGGCAAATTGTCGATGGTTGAAAGTATGATCGAAAACTTTGCTTATTTGATTGATCACGTTGGGCATATTCCCAATGGTAACCGCTCTTACTACGCCACGCGCTCGCAATTACCTTTGTTTGCCTTGATGGTTGAACTGTTCGCCGAGCAGCAACAAGACGAGGCGATCTACACTCGATATCTACCGCAATTAGAAAAAGAATACGCATTTTGGATGGCAGGGGCGGAGTCTTTGTTGAATCACGGAGACTCAGAAAAACGGGTTATTAAGTACCAAGATACTTTCCTAAATCGGTATTGGGATGAATCCTGTGCGCCTCGCGACGAAAGCTATTTGGAAGACATTCGCTTAGCCAACGAGTGTGATTGCCAAGCGTCGGATCTGTTCAGAAACTTACGAGCAGCGTGCGAATCGGGCTGGGATTTTTCTTCTCGCTGGTTGAGTGACTACACCTCGTTACATTCCATCAATACAACCCAGATTATTCCCATCGATCTTAATGTTGTTATGTTTAAGCTGGAATCTGTATTGGCTAAATCGTACACATTGGAGGATAACCATTCAGCCGCTGATCGCATAAGTCAGCAAGCCAAACGCCGCAAAACACTTATTCAAGAGCTATTTTTCAGTGAAGAGCAAGAGAGCTTTGTGGACTTAACCCTCAATGATTTTTCGCAGTCTCCGGTATTGTCAATTGCAACCTCAGTGCCGTTATTTTTTAAGGTCGCTACCGATAATCAAGCCGAGGCGGTTGCAAAAACTATCCGAGAAAAACTGTTAAAACTCGGCGGCTGGGTGACGACAGAACAGGTCACTGGGCAACAGTGGGATTCCCCCAATGGTTGGGCGCCCATGCAATGGTTTACGTATCAAGGTTTACGTAATTATGGATTTAATGACGATGCCGTTGAAGGTGCATTACGATGGGTGAAAAATAATGTCGATACCTATCACACGACAGGAAAATTTTGGGAGAAGTACAACGTAGAATCCGTTGGTTGTTCAGGTTCTGGGGGAGAATATTCCGTTCAGGAAGGTTTTGGTTGGACCAACGGGGTTCTACTGAAATTTATGAATGAACTGGATGTTGGCGATTACAATTAATCCAAAGAATCATTATTTAGCATTTACTTACTGTTGAGAGTACAGTAAGTAAATAATAATGACCGTTAAAAGAGCAGACAGCCCTTGCCAAAATAAAACCGGATTTCGCTCAATTAATGGTGCCTTCGTTTGGTTGACGAAGGCCTTATTGGGATAACGTAAATCGGTTAAGAATTCACTGGTTACCTCATAACGTTTGCCTGGGTCGGTATTTAGCGCTTTGCGTAACGTAAAATCTACCCACGCTGGCGTTTCTCTATTTTCATCCAACACACTTCGATACTTTAACCGTTTTTGTGCGGAACGACTGCGGGTTTTGGCGATTTCAGTACCGTAAGGCAGTCGTCCAGATAACATTTGATAGGCGATCACAGCAAGCGAAAACTGATCTGACAACGACGTCCCATATTCGCCAATAAAGTATTCCGGTGCCGTGTATTGAGCCGTACCTAGAATTTCGTTGCGACTCATCGTCGAAGAAATTTCCTCCAGTCCGGCAACCCAAGTTGAACCAAAATCGATAATTTTTACGGTTCCGGTATTATCAATCATGATATTTTCTGGGCGTAAATCTTGGTGCAGCATTTCTAAACGGTGAAACGCTAACAAACCTTTCGCGATTTGCTCGATGATTTCTCGTACCTGTTCAAGGCTGGGTTTGGGATTATCAATCATCCATTGAGTTAATGTTTGCCCCTCAATGTATTCCGTAGCAACGTAAATGTACGTTTTAGGACGAGTGAGCCTGCACGGTTTTAACACATGTGCACTGTTGATGCGTTGAGCAATCCATTCTTCAATTAAAAAACGCTCTAAAAATTGTTCGTTGTTTTGGTATTCTTGCGCAGGCGCTTTCAACACCATTTGTTGTTTAGTTGTGTTATCAACCACCAAATAAACGTGGCTGCGTGCGCTGTGATAGAGCGGGCGAATAATAGAGAAGCCATCAAACTGTTGTCGCGCTTCCAATACCGGCGGGAATGACAACTGGTGCACGGATTGCGAAATTTCGGATGCGTCCAAACTGGGCAGATCATCAACGCAGAGAATTTGAAAGGTTAAATTGTCGTTACTGCCTTTGTCGTGGGCGAGTTGAACAATCTTCTTTGCGGCTAAATCCAGATCATCACTGTGTTGATGAAAAATAGACGTCATTTCTTCATCGGTTAAAAACTCGTAAATTCCATCGGTTGTCAGAAAAAATGTACTGCCAGCTTCAATAGCAATTTGGGAGTAATCAAAATCGACAAATTCCCCCATGCCCATTGCTCGCTGAAGATAATGTTGGCTACTCGATACATAAATGCGGTGTTCTTTGGTTAGTGTTTCTAAAGAATTACCGTGCAGTTGATAAATCCGTGAATCACCCACATGGAATACGTGTGCAGTCGACGACTTGATCACCATTCCACTGAAGGTACAAACATAGCCTTTGTCTAAATTATAACGGTAGCTGCTGCGCCGAGTTTGGGAATACAGCCAGGAATTAATCGCATTTAACACACACTGTACGGATTTTTTTACACTCCAAGATTCCGACGTGCTGTAGTAATCATCAAAAAAGCTGGTAACCGCGGTGCGACTGGCTTCTTGACTGACGTTACTGCTACTGATGCCGTCTGCCAAAGCAATGGCAACGCCCTTGGTATTGAGTGCAGCGTCTTCTGGAATACAGACACCGTGATAATCTTGGTTAACGGCTTTGCGGCCCTTATCACTGAATTGGCCCGTACGTATTTTTAGTGTGTTATTCATCATTATGGGAGCCTCTGATTAATCTCAAGATCACTCAGGCCGTTGAGTTTTTCCTTAATAATTCCTGATCATAAAGTTCTAACGGGTTAAATCTACAAAGTACAACAGGAAAAACCTGCAAGCCCCTGGGGGCGAGAGCTCAAGCGCACATTTGCGGCGTTGCCGTTTTTATTAAGGCCACACTGTCTGTTATAGAAAGGGCCATTAATTGCAAACGGCGCCTTGCAACTGCACGCTTGAGATCACGCTGAGTAATTTTGAGATTAATCAGAGGCTCCTAAATAAATAAACCCAGAGTTCTGTAAGAACCCTGGGTTTGGATAAGCTAAAAATCAATAAGTACTAAATTGATTACAGTGCAGCTACCGCATCTGCTTTTTTATCTTTTGCAGTACGTGCTTTGCTTTCACGAACGTGAGTGAAATAAATTGGTAATCCTACCAATAAGAATCCACCTACTAGGTTACCCAAAGCGGTTGGGATTTCATTCCATAGGAAGTAATCCACCAAGTTAAAATCGCCACCCATAATTAGAGAGAATGGGAAAAGGAACATGTTCACGATAGAGTGTTCGAAAACCATGTAGAAGAACAACATGATTGGCATCCACATCGCGAAAATTTTACTGATTGCTGAGGTGGAAATCATTGCACCAACAACACCCATCGACACCATCCAGTTACACAACATGCCGCGAATAAAGATAGTAAACCAACCGAGAACACCGTGTTCTTTGTAGCCTAATGTCCGCGATTCACCGATTGTTGCCACTTTTTCGGCTACCGCGCCGCCGTCAATTTGATAACCGTAGGTTAAAATAAACGAGGCAAAAAATGCGGTCGTGAGTGCACCTGCGAAGTTTCCTAAAAATACCAAACCCCAGTTGCGAAGCAGACCAGACATATCACAACCAGGTCTTTTATCAATAAGTGCGAGAGGTACTAGAGTAAATACACCGGTCAACAAATCGAACTTCATCAGATACAACATGATAAATCCGACTGGGAATAAAACCGCGCCGAGAACTGGGTTACCGGTTTTGGTAATGACTGTGATAGCAAAAAATGCTGCAAGGCCAAGAATGGCTCCAGCCATAAAAGCACGAATAAACGTGTCTTTGGTTGACATAAATATTTTTTGCTCGCCTGCGTCTACCATTTTTTTGGCAAACTCGCTTGGTTCTAAATAAGCCATTGTGAAATTACTCCTAATATAAGTGTTAAGGTGCCAACTGATATTGCTGCGGTTCAGAATCATTAGTTTTATTTGGAGGCAACACAGACCTCGCAATTAAAATGCCAAAAGGCATATACACAGCAAATAGCCATTTAATCGGTATATTTAGATCAATATTGGAGTGGATTGCACCAATTTAGAGGTTGAAATTTATTTGTGCACCTGAATCGATTATCCAATACAGCTGAATAGTGATTGAAATGGGGAGTTTTTGTGGCAGGTAATGCTAAGTGGCTTATTTTGGGGCGAACTGTTAAGAGTCGCGGTTAATAATCAATTTTTACTGACTCAACGGCGCAAATGGCAAAGATAGAATTCTCGGGACAATTCATTGGTACCAATTACGGTACCAATGGTTTTATTGGGGGCTGGCTTTATATCCGATAGCTTTATATCAACAGAGGGGTGGGGTTGAGAGAATTCTCAGTATTACATTCTTCAAGCCAACCCATTTTTAAAGGAACCGTATACAGTCGCTCGTTTCCGAATTCCGGCCAGATATGGCAAAGTCCAGGTGTGAACACCTTCACACAGCACAATGGTGATTCCTTCCTATTATAGTTAAGTACGAGTGTTTCAATATTACATTCCGAAAGCGCTTGTACTATGGAATTAATGTCTGTTTTGAAATTACCGGTTGGTTGAATTTTGTATTCGGCTGGAGCAGCAGATGCGTTGGGGCATAAAAATTCACTTTCATAAAAATTATTAAAATCAAATACAGCACTGTTTTTATGTTTAATCGCCAATATTTGGCAAAGTTCCGTCAGTGCTCGCTGAGCTGCCAATAGCGGTTGTAGATGACAACCAAAACCAAAGCACATTTGTTGAGTCTTCTTATCTTTGCATACGGCTACCATAACCGGAATACCTAGATCACTTGTGATGTCTAGCACCCAATATTCGTATTTATCCGAAAATGTTTGTTCGAATATTTCTCTGTGCTTACCGGGTATTTGGTCTAAATTGTAGGAGGCTCTAGAAATTTGGTTGTACCACCAGATTGCCGAAGCATCGCGCTCAATTAATTCAAACAACCCTTGTAAAACAGCTTCTTCAACGCTATTGCCAGAAGCACAGCCATTCGAGTTCCAACGGCCGAATTTTGAATCCAATAACGGTGTGTACTTGTAACACTTCACTGCTGGAATTTGCACTTCGTTACTGTGAGTTAATGACCAAATCTTTTTCCAATAGATAGGCGTATTGTCATAACGCAACGTGCGTAAATCTGCACTGGAGTTTTCGTATTCTGCTCGATAGTGATCGTATTGATAATCGCTTAAATGGTGTAATTGATTAAAAAGATAATACCGTCCTTCAATTTCTTGAGGCGAAGCTAAGGTAAATTCTTTGATATCCTGATCATCAAATAAAGCTGCTTGCCTTTCTAATGCTTCTGACAAAGCGCTGGCCTGGCTTTGTTCTTTGGTGATTCCTTTTCCTAAACAGATTTGCAGATAACTATCCTCAATAGAGTACTCATCTGTCTCTGGGTACGGAGTCGTGCTAAATGCAGTTTTATAGATGGTAATTAAAGGATTAGTTTCGGCTCCGATGGTCGTAAAATAAGTAATTAAACCACTGATTGGGCTCACATACGATGATATACGCTCTACCGTATCGGACGGATGAACAATACGCGATCCACCGTCTTCTGAAAACTGGCTACTAGAATCGTTCAGTTGTACTTCAACGGTGTTGCCATTATTTTTATCAGTGAGAGGAAGCAAACCCGGATGGTGGTCAATCGTATTCTTTTGACTGTTAATGACAGCGAGTGTCGATCTGGAATCATCTATCATTGAAGCCAAACAGTGTGCGATTAATTGCTCCTGTTTCTGTCCTAGTTTTGATTTTTGTTCAAACGGAAAGTATTGATAGCTTTCATTTACACCTTGACGTTGAAAGAATTTTTTTACAGATTGATTGTTTTCTACTCGTTGACATAGCTTGTTGAAGTTTTCTCTTTTCGAACCAAAAAACAGCGGGCTTATCCAATAGTTTTCCCCGGTAATTTTAATAACACAATTTAGATTGTCATTAGAAAATTGATCTGAAATGCTCGGAGTTAGAAAATCGTCAGTGAAAATAACGGTTAGCTTTGGCGTATCTTTGTGTTTTTTATAGATGCCGTGGACAATTTCAATCCATAGATTTTTCCAGTATTCGTGTGCACATGAATAATTGACTAAATCCCAGTGCTCGAACGTATGGCGTGCCATCTTTATTGACGTCGGAGTGACGTATTTATGCTCATCTGTGGTGTGGCAGAGAATATTATTTTTAATTAATCCATACACCTGTGAGTTGTATGCGGAAAAATTGAGGGCTTGGCTGTTAGATTTGTGTTTATCAAACAATGATTGAATAAAAGGGTATGATTTTTCTGTCAGAAAAAAGCAATCAAGCTCTGAAATAGCGTATACGCCTTTTCCAGGGATAGAGAATGTTATAAAACGAGGATGAAACTGTAGAGGTATATGCATAGTATTCGAAGCTTGATTGTTTGTTATGATCTACTGGTTTTTAAATAGTAAAGAAATTTGTAGCGTTTTGATTGAGTATGATGCTGATTTCTTCTTCTTTTAATTGAAATTTTTCCGTTAAATTTCCATTAAGATCGAATTGTATGTGATCCATATGTGGAAAATCCGAACCATAAAGTAGTTTTTCTACACCAATTATTTTAATTACTTCATCTAAGCAAGGTTCACCAATTTCTATCGTTATCCAACAATTACGTTTGAAATATTCTGACGGTAACATAGTGATATGATTTTTAATTAAGCTTGGAAACTCAGGGTAACAAATATTATCCAAGCGCCATAACCACGATGGCAACCACGAAGCGCCGGCTTCTAAAAAAGCGATTTTTAGTGTTGGATTTTTTTCGAGCACACCGGAATCCAATAATGACAAAAAGGCCATTTGAATTTCCATTGGATGTGAACACGCATGCATGGCAAAGCGTGTATTAAATCGTTGTTTGCCGGCGACATCGGGTTGGGCTAGATGCGTTCCGCCATGAAGCGAAACACTGACATTATGTTCGGCACAACACTGCCAAAAATGCTCATAACTCGGATCGCCTAGCGTCAACCCTTGAATAGGTTCCGGTCGAAGCGTGATATTTTTCCAGCCTTTTTCCAGAATGGTTTCCAATTGATTTACCATAGTAGAAGGATCGTGACGGCTAATTACTCCCACCGGTATTAATCGATTTTTATCGGCGTCACAGTAGTCTTCTAGCCAATTATTATAACCCTGTGCGTAGGCTATAGATGTTTCAGAATCGACAGCGTTGTGATTGACAATGTATCCAGTAAACGTTGGGAAAATACTGGCGCTATAAATTCCAGATTTATCCATTGATGTAAGTTGCGAGGAACCTGAAATGGTTTGGTGTAAGTTATCAGCAAGTTCATCACTTTGATCTCTAGTACCTGATAATAACGTGTCCGTCCAATTATCCAATACAGGTTTGCCAGCGATAAAATACTCACTGGTATTCGTCTTTGAGCCAGCAGAAGGGGTTATCCCCTTCTGCAATGCTAAACGAAGCTCCACGGGAGAGCGTTTGTAGTACTTAGTTGCCACGTATTCAGACCATACTTTATTGGGTTCGATTAAGTGGCGGTCGCAATCGTGTATTTTTTGTGCTTCGTTAAACATGTTAATTTTAAACCTGTTGTTTCTTCGATAGTTATATTGATATAAGTCCTACAACTAGCTACAACTCATTGGATACCCTGGGCCATCTTCGTTATACGCTGTAAGAGCAATTGGTTGAATTTCTGCTTCTGTTGGTGGTTCTGGGTACCAAACACCAATTTTAGTTGTTGGAATGTTTTTCCAACCCAATTTATTCGGAGAATCAGTAGGTGTATAAGTAAAGTCAGACGATATTTTAAATCGCAGTTGAAAGTTAAATGGGTTTTGCCAGCCTAGGTATTTAGTTAATATTGGTGTAGCATTTCCTGTTTCATTAGACGCTTTTATTAGTTCTTCGAAAAATTCTGGATGACTCCAACCGACACTGACAGCTCTAAGAATAACACCTCCAAAATCCAGAATCGATTCTGGCGATTCACCTAAATCGGTGGGCAGTGCTTCCATCATAACGTCGGAATCATCTTCTTCTATTTCTTGTGTTGGCCCAAATGGAGTAGGGAATAGTAAATAATATTGAGCCAATGCGTGGGCAAGTTGATTTGGTTCTATATTAGGCTTTGCTGGTAGTGTTAACTCCATATGGTCCATAGGACCAACCCAGCCTTGTACCAACTCAGGGTTCCACAGGACATGATTATTCGATTGTTCACTTCTGGTTACCGAAAATTCAAGATGAGTCCAGTTAACCGAAAATCCAGGGACCTTACTTTGAAAAAAAGGAAACAGGTCCTTTCCGCTAGTGAGGTGGTCCCTAAACATGCGTCCTTCATCGGAATTTTCCCAGGATTTTGTTAAACAAAATAGATAAGCAAGCCTCAATTGCATCATTGAGTTCTTTGTGTTCATTCTCGGTGTGTGCATTGTTTTTCCTTGATGTGGTGTTGTTTTTAGTTGAAAAATTTATTGATTGAATTGTTCAGTGATTCGTATTTTTCAAATTTTTTGTTTAATTTTTCTAAGCGTCCGCAGAGGTTGTTGTTTTCAATGTAAGATGGTTGCATGTGTTTAAAATATTTTAATGTTTCATATTCAATTAGTGATGCTTTTTGTTTGGTGGCCATTGATAGTGAATTTGATAGAATTAATTCGATATCTTTAGTGAATTTACTTTGTTTTTTATATTCACATAACGCTAAGCAGTTCATTGAAATAGGTAAGCAAGATTTCTCGTTTGCTTTTTCTACGACTTTAATTGATTCCTTGATTAGATTTAATGCGACTGAGGTCTTGCCATTTAATAAATACTTCTTTGCTAAAAAGTGAGAATACCAACCTGTAGCAAATGCATGACTGTTATACATCAGATCATCTAAAGCTTTGTGTGATACTGATAGGTCGTTCGTTGCTGAAAAGTACAAGCACGCTATAAATTTCTCATAGAAAATAGGATTGTCTACATCGTGGTGATTGTTGTAGTAGTTTCTACAAACCTCTATGACACGATTTTCAAAGCCTAGCATGTAATTGCATAGCGCTAAAAATACATATGCTATTGTTGTCGATATGGGGGATGTGATTTTAGGGTTAGATTCACAGTAATCAACTGCATTCTCAACACTTTGAATTGCTAACTCTATTTTTCCTATATGTAGATAAGACAAAGAAGCCAGCGCTAAACTATGGGGTTTAACATCAAATCCGTATTCCAATGATAGAATTTTGTGGTGTTCAGGTTTGTATAATGAAAGGGTTTTATTAAACCCTTCAATTGACAAGTCTAGGTCGCCATCGAACATATAAGCTTGTGACAACCCAGATAAAACCAGTTGTTCAGTAATTACATCTTTCCTTTCAATGGCCTTTTTTACTAGTTTTTCCCCATAGGATCGAGCTTCCTTTCTCAACGTATGGTGGTGATAGACTAAGAATTTATTCCATTCTCTTTTATAATTAAGAGTTTCTAGATATTTCTTTTCATCGCTGGAGAGTTTGTTTGTTAAGTTGTCATCTATGTCGGCGATTTTGTTGAGCCATGTATCGAGTTCTTTAGAACCGTAACCGTTTATCGATAATTCTGCTGGCAAGAGTAGTGAAAGAACTGACACATTATATTTCAACTGAACCAACTGATCTTCAATATGATCAATCCAAGAAAGTACTTGGTGACCAAATTCGACAAGTTCCACGTTAGCAAATGTGTTTGTTTGGGCAGAGAAATAAGTATCGGCAAGTTCTACTGCGGTTTCGAATTTACCAGCTTGGGAATAGTGGGTAGCAATACGTTGTACGTTATCCCGATAGCCAGTGTGAGTTTGCATGGCAATTGCGATATTATCGTGTATTTCAGTTAGTAGCGTTTTAGGTGTCGATTGATAAGCAACATCTCGAATTAAAGCATGTTTAAATAAATAGATTTCATTGCCTAAAATACGTTGACGGTAAATGACTTCTTGTTCAATAAGTTCTTGTAGTTGAATTTGAATGTTTTCTTCTGAGGTACTCATGCTGCAAGTGAGCAAGCTATAGCTAAATTCTCTTCCTATAGCGGAGGCAAACTGTGCAGTTTCTAACGATTGCGTTAAATTGCTTAGTTTCTGCTGAAGTGATTCTTGTAAGCTTCCTGGCAGCAGATTTTCATTAAATTGCTTATTAAAACTGATCTGATTATTGATGACAGAAACTAATTTCTTGTTTTGTAGCATCAATATCAGTTCGTCTAGGAAAAGCGGTATCCCTTCGGATTTCGAGATCAGTGTATTGACCACGCTTTCAGATACCGATTGACTGTTGAATCGGTTATTTATGAATACCTTATTGGTTGCTTCGTCAAATCGTTTGACTTTAATTTCTGAGAAATAATCGTCAGAAAGTTCGGAATGCTCCGAAAGCGGATTTCTAGATGAACACAGTAAGTACTGTTTGTTTCCGTTGTTATTCTGTTGTATTGAGAGATAAGCCAAAAATTCTAAACTGGTTGGGTCTGCCCAATGGAGGTCTTCACAGATATAAATAGCTTTGTCGTTATCATCTGATAAGCGTACTAAGATAGTGCTTACTACCTTAAACAAGATGGACTTTTGTTGGTCTGGCGGTAATGGTTCGCGCTGGTCAGGCTCAATATCTACAGAAATATTCATCCAGCTACAGCTTAATAGCATGGACGAGTAATAATCTTTTGGTGAAAGCTCTTTTACAACAGCGGAAATGAATTCGATTTTATCGTGACTACTACTGTAGGTTTTATCGAGACTTTGGGTAATATAATCGATAAATGGTTGTAGGGCGTTGTGTTTGTTTTCGGGTAAAAATTGAAACACCAGTTGCTTGATTGGAAAGGTGAGTTTTTTTATCTCGGCAAGTAACCTTGACTTCCCAACGCCAGCTTCTCCACTGAAAAAGAAGTTTTTGCCAGTGTCTTTATTGATGGCTTCAATTACATGGGATATTTCTTGATCGCGACCAATAAAGTCTGTGGCATCATAGATTGCTTTACCGAGACCGAGTGCTTCAGTGGAACGTTCGCCAATTATGGTTTTACACGTTTTTTTGACACCGTTAAATTGTTCGTAACTTACTTGGCTTTGCTCGATAAAGACCTGTTTTGCAACGAGCTCTGCGAATTCTGATGTGCACAATATTTCATTTTTCGGAGCTTTACTGCATATTTCTAATGCTAGATTGGCCACCATGCCAACTGGAATAGAATTATCCGATAGCGACATAATACCGGTGTGCATACCCACTGATAAAGAAAACTGTAAACCTCTTTTTTGCGTCAAAAGTCTGTTTTTATTTTGAATATCGCACAGTATTTCCAGAGCAGCACGTGCGCAAAGGCGGCTGTCATTATCACTACTACTGGGGTAACCAAAATAAAACATTGATATGTTTCCAAGCTTGCCAGAGCTATAACCTCCATAACGAGCAGCTAGGTCAGAACACAAGTTATTTTGATCTTCTAATAAGGTTGTCAGAACTTCTACATCTGTTGTCGACTGATCTGTATGGATATTCAGAGAAAAACACAATACACAAATTTGTCTTCGTTCTGTTAAATTGGTGTATTGAAAAGATATTAATTGGGTCTCATCGATGTCCGTTTGGTGGGTAATGGAATCCGGCGAATATTGATTGGTTGAATTTGCAGGGTGAATGTCACCAACGAGTGTATTGACATTAATATTTTTTAAATCACTGTAAACTTGAACGGCGTTACCATAGCGATCATACCGGTTTTTTATCAGTAGTTTTCTCAATAATTCGCCGAGTGGGTGACTGATTAATGCGGTTGGTAGGGGAATACTGTTGGCGGCGAGTTGCTTATGAAATATTGACGCGAGACTTGAGCCTGAAACCGCAGGTCGACCCGTCAAACATTCAATAAACACCAAAGCCCATACATAAAGATCGCTCTTATCACTAACAGGCTCTCCTCTCAATTGTTCTGGGGAGCTGTATGACGGCGTACCGAGTGTCTCTTGCGTGAGAGTTAAACTTTGATAATCGTCATGCTTTGCATCACTTGAGATTGCACCAATTCCAAAATCCAATACTTTTGCGTGTATTTGCGCGCCAAACTCCACGAGCATAATATTTGCGGGTTTAATATCTCGATGGATGATGCCCTTCGAATGAGCATAAGAAAGCGCATCCAATACTTGCATCATAAGTTCTGCAGTTAACGCAGTACTCATCGAACCGTGTTCAAGCAGATAATCTTTTAACGTAACACCCTCTATATATTCGTAGATGGCAAATAGATGTTGGTCATCGGTTTGGCCTTTATCGAGTAATTTCACAATATTGGGGTGATTCAGTTGGCCGCAGAAATCGGCTTCGCGTTCGAATCGGTCAATGTAACGTTGTTTTTGTTCTATTGAACTGGTTGGCTTGATGGTCAGAAATTTTACGGCGACGTATTGATTAGTGGCAGTATGCAAAGCTTTAAAGACTTCGCCAAAACCACCTTCTCCAATTTTTTCTAGAATTTCGTACCTTCCAGAAAGTAGTGTTTTATCCTTTATAAAAGAAAGTTGATTCGTCATTGTTGATACTTACCGCTGCTTATAAACAATTTAATGTTGCCTAGGGTTTGAATTACGGTGTGCTAATTGACCCAAAACTTTTTTGGCTAAATAGTTAACAAATTGTTTATTCGAAAAACTGACCATACTTATATAGAGCGTATCTATTGCTTTAATTGTTGCTCGTTTGATGAAAAGGAATATTCATCGGAAATGATGGTACTGATTGTTATAACAGTAAAACAATTACACTAGATTACCGATTGTCTCAGGATGAGTTGATTCTATAGGGCATAGCTTCTGGTGTAAGCAAATAACAATAAATGTATGTGACTTTTTTATTGATTTACTTAGGCTACTGTTATTTTTACTAGTTTTTATTATCTATGACGATTCTGTTTTTTGATCTTTTTAAGAGAATAGAGGCTGCTTTTTATTTAACGTAAATTTTACTCAATAATTTTTACGCCATTCTTATTCGATTGAGTTTTATCCACCCGTTTTCTTTGATGTGTTAGTAATAGCATTATTAAAGTCAGCTGCTATAACTGTAAGCAAACAGCTGATTCTTTTATTAAAAATTGACCATCAAAATAGTAAAAATTTTATCAAAGTGAATCGGGATGTATGCGTTGAAAGAAGCAGGTTCAGCGTCTAATAGGTTTTGTTATATCTTCCCCAATATGGGGCATTTGCTATCAAATGCTGCCCTCACTTGATCATTATCATTAAATACCTTCTCTCAATAATCTCGGATCGATGTTAGTCCCCCTTAAATATCTATAGGCGATTCTCATGTAGGTCTCTATGTGTCTGCTTGTTTTTTCGACGTATTGCAAAATTTAGAGGCATATTCATGAAGGTGGTGGTGATTGATTTTTGATCTAGTTTAACGGTTTTGTGAAATCCTTATGAAGTATATATTTCAGCCATTTCGTAGGCCGACGCAATCACAATTATTAAAATAACTGTTAAAAAATAGTTTGACTGGTTACTGTAATGAGGTTATCTTTTTGTACATTCATCGACATAATTGCATTTTTGAGAGAAAAATATGCCACTTATTACCGTTAAAGTATTCGAAGATGAGCTAGACGCTCAGCAGTCTAAAGATTTAATCGAAAAAATTACCAGCAGTGTTACCGAAGTTACTAGCGAAAAATTACGCGATGTAACTTGGGTTGTTATTGAAGAAGTGAAAGACGGCCAGTGGGGTGTTGGTGGTAATGCACTGAGCCTGGCAGATGTTAAGAAATTAATGGCCGAGTAATTTTTGATAATTGCAGAAAGCTCGGTAAACCCAGAGTTTTCTAATATTAGCAATAACACTTTATTTGATATAAGCCTGGTATTTAGAGTAAACCCGGTATTCAGATAAACCTGGTATTCAGATAAATCTAAGTAGCTGAAACAATACAATTATAAATTCGGTTGCTTTCACCTACTCAGTTAAGAGCTCATAAAAAGCTAAGAAAGGAGAGATAAATGTCACACTTTCCGTTGTTTGAAAAAGACAATGCACCAAAAGATTCTGTTGAATGGTTAGAAAAAGCTGAACAAAACTTCGGCTTGATTCCAAATGTTGAAAAAGTCATGGCTTTAAGCCCACAGCTTTTGGCTGGTTATACTTTCATGTGGGATGGTTTTAATACCTCTTCACTGGATGAGCAAGAGCGCCAAGTCGTTTACATGACGGCTAACTTTGAAAACGAATGTAACTACTGTGTACCTTGGCACACTATTTTGGCTGAGCAAAGCGGTTTGAGCAAAGACGATATCGAAGCTTTGCGTGGCGGTGGTAAGTTGTCAAACGCTAAGCAAAATGCGTTGAGTGAATTTACTCGTCGTATGATTGCAAATCGTGGTAAAGTTTCTCAAATGCAACTGCAAGAGTTTTTTGATGCAGGCTACAACGATCAGCAAGCGCTAGAAGTTATTTTGGCTTTGTCTGTTAAGTTGATCAGTAACTACACCAACTCTATTGCTGGTACTCCGCTGGATAAAGAAGCTTCTCACAATCGTTGGAGCAAGCCTCTAATCGAAGAAAAATCTGAGTAATTAACTCTCTGGTTTTTCTATCATTTAACTCAGTGGCAATAGTATATTTGTCTACTGAGTTAAATGTTTAAAGATATTTTTTATCTTACTGTTTATATTTATTCTGGTTTTTCCTTTCTTCTATTTTTTCCCTTTCCCTTCTATCTTTCTTTGTCTGTCTTTTTTGTCTTTTCTATCGCCGTTTTCTATAAGATTTATTTAGGTTTGATTTCGCTTTACAGTTTTTAATTTAATGATAAATGCTTTAACGTCGTTGTAGAATTGCTGTTCTTCCTCAGAATTTTTTGATACACCATACGTAAATTTTAAATGTTTATATATCAATTGATTAGCCGTAGTGTTCCAATTTGAATTTGTTTTTTCTACCTGGTCGATTAATACAGTTGGGCATTGCCAAGGCTGACGTAAAACGCCCGCCGTTTGTAATGTGGTTTCTAACATTGTCCAAGCTCTTTCATGGGGTGTTTGTTGATTGCGGTATTTTTTGTAAAAGTTGAATGCGAGCACCCAAATTAACAGCAATGTGGCTATCGCTAAGCAATACACCAGTATATTAATCAGTGAAGCGTATTTATCTGATTGCAATCCTGGGCTGGAAACGTTAGGTCCAGCCGAATCAGGTTTGTATTCTTGCAACCAGTTTTCCACTGATTTCCACCAGCTTTGACTGTTTTTATTATCCAGTGCAATTTGATTGCTTATCTGCGATTCAATACTCTCTTTTGTGGTCTCATTGGATTCGTTTTGCCGACGATTCAGGCTGTAATTTTGATTGGCGGTGAGTAAATCTTTGATATCGAGTTTGGTCCAACCGAAATTTTTATCCCAAATCTCTAACCAGTGGTGTCTGTGTTTTTGTCGCACCACAACTACTTCGGTTAAGGCAACGGAATCACCACCTCGGTAACCGGATACCATTCTTGCTGGAATGTCTGCTAATTGAACCATTAGCATTGAATGACCAATGATATTTTCCAGTTTGTTGGCCGAATAGGGCGGTTTTACGCCGAGCCAATCCGGTGGGTTGTTCAGTAAATGAATCAATTGTGTTTTGATAAAATGTGATCGATTAGCAAGCACGGAGTGATCTTGCGCCGCGAAGTCTTCACTCCATTGTTGGGCTAACAGCTGCATAGACTCTGCGTGGTTTGGTGGGAGTTCTATGTCTTTGTCGATATCAGGTTTTTTAACCGGCCGAAAACTACCGTCAATAACGCTGCTGATGGAGTAGTTAAATTCGGACAGCAATGGTCTTATCGACAACAGTTGTCCGTCTTTACTAATAAAGCTTTCTTGAACGTTGTGCAGTGGAAGGTCAGGAGCGTACAACCAGTTTTGGCGATTGGCCGCTACTTTGACTTTCAGGCTCACTGGCGTTTTTTGGTATTGTAAAAGCTGCTGGTACTCACCGATGTCTCGGTAGGCAGACGACATTCTCTGGGCGCGTGTGGTTCGGTAAATTGAATCAAGCCATTGTCCGTCTTCGTAGCGGTAGCTGACTCGGCCGCGCCAATACAGGGATTTCTTACTGGGCGTTGTTAAGCTGAATTCTGCTAATAAAATCACTTTATTCTGCGCTTGTAAATTCGACATCTCACCGTCGTAGTTCTCGTCGTCCGACTCTTCTATTTTCGAATTCAACTGATGTTCATAGACTTTGATTGGCATGTTAAACGCAATACCGAAATTCCATAATGGTCCTGTTATTCTAGGAAACAGCAAAAAAATACCTATTGCTAGCGGTAATACCCAAAAGCCTATTTTTAGCGAGTGGAAGCTTTTTTGGTTGAGGTTTTTCTGCGATTTTATAAAAAATACAATCAGTAAAAACAGTGCGATTAAATGAAGCAGTGCAATCATATTGTTCCAATGCACTAAATTAAGCATCACAGTTAGACTGATTGCGGTGATGTAAATCCAGCGATCGCGATCTGTGTGCAGTTCGGCACGCTTTAATACGCTGACTAGAGCAATAAATGCGAGAAGTGTGGTCCCGCCAACTAAGGGTTTTACAGTAAAAGTGATTAGCGCCAATCCAACAATTAAGCTCACGGAAATAACGAGCTTGTGTTTTGCTCGTATTGCCGGTGAGAAAAACGGATAACTGAGGGAAAAGAGTGTTAAAAAAAGAATCACAAAAAGCGGTAACGAATGAACGAGACCCAAGATTAACCAAAGATTGAGAAAATCTGGTTTTTTATAGTGTTGAAAAATGTTCGTCATACACTCGCCTCAGCAATTCTGTATAAACACTGATCGCGATGTTTGGCACTGTTATCACTATCAAAGGTGTAATTGGGAATTTCTAAACTCCAGCCCTGTTGTTGGTTATACAGTTCAATTACCCACGCTGTTAATGTTTCTTTTTTTTGCTTTACCGACAGAGATTCTAGATCCCACCAACTCAGATGATGAATGCTCGAATTTTGATTGCCTTCCCATTCTCTTGAGATCAGCTCGCCCGCTCTTGCGGTTGCTTTCCAATCGATTTCTCGGTAGCTGTCGTCACTGTGATAGCTTTTTAAAGCGGCAATATCTTCTTTTTCTAGCACGTTTGCTTGATTGTTGGTGGTGGTTTCTAATTTTTGATGCTCTAACGGATTGGCTAAAACTACCTGGTTTTCCAGATTGGGAATATTCTTAGAAAAGCGCCACAAGCCGAAACTGTCAATGGCGTTTAAATCGGGTGACGTTAACGTCTGTCTGCCGGGATCGGAGGGTTTACAAATCCAGATAAGGGCGTTACTGATGTGATTATTTAAATAAAATTTGCCTTCAAAACTGGATTTATTAATCGATAGTTTTATCTCGTTGTAATTGTCCGCGTAGATATGATCGGTTTGCCAGCCAGAAAATTCTACTGATTTAAATTGATACCAAGAAAATAAGACCGTCGTAATTAACAATGACACCCAAAGGCTTAACACCGCATACAGTAAATTGTTGTTGTAATTGACGGCTAATGTCCACGATAGGCAAATCAATACGATAACAACCCAACCAAAGCCGGTTGGATTGAAACGAAACGCTGATTTGTTATTTTGAACGGATTCGGAGTTTGACGTCAGGAGTGATCTCACACCGCAACCTTTTCGAGGATATGGTTGGTGCTTGACGTATTATTGGCGACGTAATTTTTATGGACTAATCGATGCGATGCCACTGCGTCAAACACGTCTTGAATGTGTATGGGAAGAACAAAATCTTCTTGGTTTAAATAAGCTTTAGCTCTGGCGGTTTGAATAAGCGCTTGGCCTGCGCGGGTCGACAATCCGTCTTCAAATTCACCGCAATCGCGTGTGTATTGCAGCAGTTTTTGTACGTACTTACACAGTGTTTCACTGACGTGTACCGACGCTACTTGTTGCTGAATTTTTAAAATGTCGTCGGTATTACAAACCGCCGTCTCTTGTTGTAATTGCTGCTTAGGATTGGTGCCAAATAAAATTTGCGCTTCACTGTCTGCCTCGGCGTAGCCCAAACTTAATCGAAGGGTAAATCGATCGAGTTGAGCTTCAGGAAGCGGGAAGGTGCCTTGGTGAGTGCTGGGGTTTTGTGTAGCAACAACAAAAAACGGATTAGGTAAGTGAAAGGTATCGCCGTCTATGGTGACTTGATGTTCAGCCATAGCCTCTAACAGAGCACTCTGGGTTTTTGGCGTTGCACGGTTGATTTCGTCAGCGTGTAAAAGCTGACAAAATACCGGACCTTTGTGCATGTGAAATTCTTGGGATTTTAAATCGTATACTCGCGTGCCTAAAACGTCACTCGGCATCATGTCGTTTGTGCATTGAATTCTTTTGTAATCCAAACCTGTTAACACGGCTAATGCCGAACTTAATAAGGTTTTTCCGGTTCCAGGGCGATCTTCCAGTAATAGATGACCGCCGGAAAAGAGACAACACAGTAGCAGTTCGATGTGCTCTTCTTTACCAACAATAATACGATTTAATGCGCTTCTTAACTGACTGACAGTATCTTGCATGGTTATCTCTCTTAACTGCAATAAATATTTCTGTATTAAAGCATTGTTGTTTTTACATCAGCGGCAGTTACAGTGTTTTCAAAAATGTGATGAGTGATTCTCGATCTTCTTTTGAAAAATTCATGTAAGCTTGCTTTGCATTTTCTGCCTCGCCACCGTGCCATAGAATGGCTTCTTCTAGATTTCTTGCTCTGCCATCGTGAAGAAAATACGTGTGACCATTGACGCGTTCGGTCATACCAATTCCCCACAAAGGCGCGGTTCGCCATTCACGACCGTTGGCGTTAAACGTTGGTCGATGATCGGCAAGACCTTCACCTAAATCATGAAGCAATAAATCGGTGTATGGGTGAATTACTTGGTTTCTTAATCGCCACTGACGGTGTTCATCGCCAGTAGTCCAGGTATCGAAATGGCAACTGTTGCAGCCTGCTTGTGAAAATAAATTTTCTCCTTTCAACGCTACAGGATGATCGACCGGATCGCGTGCTGGAACGGCTAAAAATTCCAAATAAATTTCAAGTTCATTTAATTGTTGATCGGTCAGTTCGTGGGGATCATTGGTGGTGCCGTTTAGCGCGGATAAACATTGTGTTTGTTCAGCGGTGCAATTTTGCTCGGTGAATACGGCATTAGAAATACCCATATCATTAATGGCCGCATCTGCAATTTGTTGACGCAAGGTTGCCGTCTCGGCTTTCCAACCGTATTTGCCTACTGCTAATTGTTCTCTTTCGTGATCCCAAACCCAATTGACTTCGCCGGAAATTCCGTCGTTGTTTTTATCTTCGGGGTCTGAGCGGGCAATCATTTCTTGTGTGCTAATTGCGTCTAATAAACCCATACCAATCATTGCCGGTGCAATGCGAGGAGATGTCATAGCATCGGCCTCGATATCGCCATAAAACGCGTTTTCAAACGTGTAGATTGGTTTTCTTAAACGGTAGCTTGTTCCGTCGGGGAAAGTACCGGGTATTTCTTCGTAGCGGATTGTTGGAATCACTTCCGGTAAATGGCCCTTGATGGCTTTATCTGCCAGCTGGGTGCCGTAAACTGGATGCGCTTTGGGGCCGCCGTATTGGTTGGTCCCGGGGATGCTGACTCGAAACAATAAACCTTCCAGGGGATCACCCGGTGCCTGCGGCGGCGCAGCGCGCCCATCGGCAATATGGCAACCTTCGCAAGATTCCGCGTTGTACAGTGGGCCTAAGCCGTCGGCGTCATGTCGATAACCCGAGGCAATGGCTTCACTGAACGGTCGTTCGAATACGCCGTCACCATTGTCAAACAAGGCCGCTAATTTCCAGTGAAGATTATATGCTTCTTGCTCAAAGGAAATATTACCAAACTTAAAATGGGTTAAATCGCCCGCCGACAGTGATTTTGGATCTTTATCTTCCAGGGTTAATAAATCTGTCGGATCGTCGCCGTAACCGGTGTACATTTTCCAGTAAGAAAAATAATACACATAGCCCAAGCTTGCGATACTGCCGATAAGACACAAAATCAGCACAACATTCTTTATTTTTTGATAGCGTGATTTGTACTGATCACTTTGAGTATTGCCGTTCGTTTTAATTAGGTAATTCGATTTAATATTGGTAACCATAGTAAACTCCAAATCACGGTGATTGGATAAAAGCAGTTGTTATTGTGTTTCAGTAGCCGTTATAGGAATGCGAAGGTATTTTCCTTCATTGACATTACCCACTTGAGGATACATATAAATCACTACGGAATTATCGTCGTTCAATCTGTTGCCGAATGAATCCGCTTCTTTGGCAGTCTTGGCTGCGCCTGGATGTTGAGCGCAGCCTACCAAAAATATAAAACAGGCACTGATTGCAAAAATAATAAACTTAGTCGTCATTTGTCATTCCCGTTACTCTATTTTTTAGAGCATTAGTTTCTGGAGAATTAGTTTCTAGAGTATTAATCTTTAGTTCGTCTCTAGTGCGTGATAGATCCTTCGCCGTAGAAAAACAGCTCGCTGCTCTTTTCCAAAATCCACTCAGGCGGTTGGCTAGACACTAAAAACAAGGTTGCTTTTTCTTTGGGTTTTAGCGTTGCGCTTTCACCGCTGGAGGCAATCCAGCCCTGGTTAAATAAAATTGGTCGCAGTTGCTGAATGTGGTTTGACTCGTTTTTTACAATAGCGTGGGTTAAATAAAGATCGTTATTTTGACAATGCCCGACTGCATCAACGGTAACCCATTCATTGATTTTCCAATCGGTAAATCTGGCTTGGCCGAAATTAAATTCTGTTGAGCATTTGGGTAATTCGATTTCTGAGTTTGTTTGTAACTGTTGTAATCGTTGCGCTGAATATTTGATGGCACCTACGGCACGGGTTTTTAGTGCATTGGGCCAAGGTGTTGCCTCGCTTTTATCCGTTTCTGGTGTTTCAAGATGATGATTCAGGTCTTTGTTATTGGTCCACTGAGTAATTCGTTTTTGATTGACTTCGTGGGCTGTTAACGCGTTTTCCGATATCCAAGGTGTGATTAATACAATTAATTCACTGCGAGTGTCGTTATCGAGATCACGACGAAACAGTTTGCCCAAAGCAGGAATATCACCTAGCAAAGGTACTTTTTCTTTAATTTCTTGTGTTTCGGTTTCGATCATACCACCGACGGCAATGGTGGCGCCGTGGCGAGCCACTGCGGTAAGTTCAATGGTCGATTCCGTTACCGAATCAATGGCAACGTTAGTAACGGTGCCCAACCCTGATGATACCGGTAAATTGGTGACGCCTTCGTTTAGGGTGGTGCTGCTTTGTTCGATGTCTAAGGTAACGGTTTTATCGTCATTAATGCGTGGCCAAATACTTAATTCGGTGCCGATAATTCGAGTATCAGTTTCTAGATCGATATTAACAATAGTGGTGGATTCGTTAGTAATAATATCAGTGGTTGCACCGGTAACAATGACGCGATCCTCGCCGATGGTTAACCGAGCTTCTTTGTTGTTAGCCGAGATTACATTCGGTTGCGCCACTAAATTGATTCGGTTTTGCGTGTGCAACCATTCGATGGTTGCACTCAATTCGCTACCGGTAAGCTGTGCCAAGAACGCACCACCTTCTACGGGAAAATTACCTAAGTTCAATAATCGTCGCGGTGCAAAAATAGGATCTCCGTCACCGTCTTGGCCTGTTTGAATTTGACCTTGTTGATACGCGTAATCAAAAATTGAACGTTCTTCTTGCCCTAAATTAGCTCTTAATATTTTCACTTCCAGTAATACTTGTTGAGCCGGGCGGTCAATACTTTTGATGAGTTTATTGATGTCACTAATAACGGATGCGTCGCTGGTACGAATTAACAATAGATTGTGCAAATAATTCCAAGTGACAAAAATAGGGGGCTCTTGTCGAACTCTTGATTGAATAAGCTGCGATTCACTGATGTTGACGGATTCCCCAGAATTTAACTGGTTACCGTCGAAAAAGTCTCGTCTCACTTCGACCGCGTCTTGATCGCGCGCGTTGTTACCGCCAACAATTTGTACTCGGTTGTTGCGATTGTTTCGGTTGTTATTATTTCGATTAGTGGCGTTGTTGCGGTTACCGCCCACACCGGCACCTTCGCCACCGCCAATGTCGCCTTCTAATTCGTAACTGGCATTTTCGCTAGGCTCGGTCAATTCAACGCGATCGCCATAGAGTGATTCAATAGCGTTGGCAGCGTCGGAGACATTCTGATGTTTTAGCTCGTAAATTTTGGTAATAAAATCTTTTTGTACAACAATTTCGCGATTGAATTCGTCTTCGGTCAAAATGTAGTAAATGTTGTGTTCTTTGTCTCTGCGATACCACAAGCCGCTAACACGACAGATGCCATCGATAACTCCTTCAACCGTGGTATCTTTTAAATAAATCGATACTTTCTCGGTTTTTGCGGCCTCGGTTGCAACAATATTGACTTGTGCCATTTCGCTAATAACACGTACCGCATCGCCGACGTCGGCGTCTTTAAATTCAACCGTGCCAAGCCGTTGCTCTTTTGAGAAAGCGGCAGTTGAAAAGGCGATAGTTGAGAAGGAGATAGTTGAGGACGCCAATAAAACCACTAGGATGGTCGAATAAAATGTTCGATTCATCGGATTACAAACCTCTGTTCTGATACACCGCCGTACAATCCCGTACGTACGACTAGACTTAAACGAGAAATTGATTCAATTAAAATTACGTCTCGTCCATTGCCAATTCCATTTAAGCCGACTGTGTCGCCTTCGCGCACCACAAAGACGCCTAAGCCGTCGATTTCTAAAAGTGCAGTGAGTGGATCGTTTTCGTCGACGCCAGTAATAACACCTTTTAAGCGCATTTTCGGAAGTTTTAAGTCTCCCGTGATTGGTACGAAGTCAATGTCTTGCTTGAGTTTAAAATTTTCGTTATCGAGCATTTGTGGGGTTACGGCGAATGGATCGCGGCCAATAACGGTGAAGGCGGAGTAATCTCGATTATTCTGCGTGGAAATCGGTAACGCTCGATTGTTAAGATTTGGATCAGACGGCTGCGATGGAAGCGACGTTTGCGCCTGAATTTTAATAGCCGTTAACACGCTTAAAAATACGAAGGTACAGGGTATGATCGTGTTTTTCGATGACTCTAACACGGTTAATTTCCTCCGGTGGAAACGGCAAAAATAAGCTGAAAAATGGACAAATAAACAAACGCAACCGGTATGCCTACCATCAATAGTAAGGTCGGCTCGATAAACGCCAGCATTCTTTTGATACTGGCTTGTAATTCTTGGCTGTAATAATTACCCATTTCTTCCATGACTCGTTCGAGTTCACCGCTTTTTTCCCCAACGGATGCCATTTTACGAAACAGCTCTGGAATAAATGGCTGCGAGATTGCTAAGGCAAGGGAAGATCCGTTAAATACTTTGTCGGCTGCTCGGTGGTAGCTTTTTTTCAGTGACGCGTTGCCGCTGATGCGTTCGCAGATTTTTAGTGAATCAATAATGGTAACGCCGCTGGAGGTTAATAATGCTAATGACCAACCCGCGCGCGCCATATTTTCGGTTAATACCGCGTTGCCAATTAATGGTAGCGATAAAATAATACGGTCGAATATTTTTTTACCCAACGCGGTGGTGTAGAACGCAAGCAAAGAAAATATGCCGGCAATAAATACAATAAGTACCGTGAGTCCGTGGTACGTTAACAGGTCTGAAAAAGCCATCATTTTTTGAGTGCTTGCGGGTAAATCCAATGCCCGACCTTCAATAAACACTTTCATTTTTGGCAGTACCCATACCGCCATTAATACCAATAAACCTATGGTCAATGAAATAACAATAACCGGATAGATCATTGCGGTAACGAGCTGTCGTTTTAAATCTGCTGCTCGTTCTTGCTCAATCGCCAGACGATGCAATACCTGATCAAGTTCGCCGCTGATTTCTGCACTGCGTACTAATTCAATGGCTTGGGGTGGAAACGTTTTCGGAAACAACGCCAGTGCTTCTGCAAAAGATTTTCCGTGCTGAATTTCGGTTCGTATTCTACGAAGGGTTGCGCTGAGTTTGGCTTTTGAGGCTAAATCCGCGCTCAGATCGAGTGCTTCTAATAAAGTATGACCCGACATCAGCATTAAGCTGAGTTGGCGATACAATTGTATATAGTCGCGCTTATTGGTCGGCGTCCAATAACTGGGTTTGCATTTTTCCAGTGCGGCTCGCCAATTAATACCATCGGAATTTGATCCCAATTTTAGATCGATAATAAACATGCCTTGAGAACGCAGTAATTTCACAGCATCCTGTTCGTTCGCAGCGTCAATACTGCCGCGAACTTCCTTGTGATTTTGCATGGCAACGTAGGCAAAACTGGTCATGCAATGTCCTCTTTAATTGACGACATACCGGTTTCAATTTGCAGTGTGTCGGTGTTATTAACCAAGCTTCCGCTGTAACTGTTTAAGTCTTGGAACGGTCGAATTTCTTCAATGGATGTTTCACCAAGCACCACTTTATGAATGGCGTCTTGCCACAGCGTGTACAATTGATCGGTAGCTCTTGATCTTATTTCGTCTTCGTTGACACCGGAGGCAATTAATCGAGCCATTTCTTGATCGACCCAAAACATTTCATGCAATCCAATACGGCCTTTGTAACCCGTACCCATGCAAGCCGGGCAACCTTTGGCTGAATAAATATGATCAACGTGAAATAAATTTTGTAGGTGCGCGTTTAGCGGTTCTTTTTGTTTGCATTTTCTGCACAATCTTCTGACTAACCGCTGGGCAATGACCAACTTTAAGGTTGAGGCAATCATAAAATGCTCACAACCGAGATTTTGTAATCGACTCACAGATGCAATGGCATTGTTGGTGTGCAAGGTCGACAACACCAAATGCCCGGTCATCGACGCTTTTAATGCGGTTTCGGCGGTATCAAAATCTCGTACCTCACCCACTAAAATAACATCTGGGTCATGCCGTAAAAAAGAACGCAAGGCTTGAGCAAAACTAACTTTCATGCTTACTTGCACTTGTGTTGCATCTTCTAACACTTGCTCGATGGGATCTTCGATGGTTAAGACGTTGTATTCGTTTCGGTCGATTTCGCGTAGGGCGGCGTAAAGCGTAGTCGATTTACCACTGCCCGTCGGTCCGGTTACCAACACCAGTCCGTTGGGATAATTTAAGAGTTCTTCCAGTCGAGTTCTAATTTTAGGATTTAAATCTAAATTTTCTATGCCGAGCAATTCAGCTTCTTGCCCTAAAATACGTAAGGTCACGCGTTCGCCAAAACGGCAGGGCAGTGTTGCCACACGAAGATCAAATGCCGATAAATTCCAATCACTGATTTCATAGGAAAAACCGCCATCTTGTGGCATGCGTTGTTCCGAAATATCGAGACTGGCGAGCACTTTAATGCGATTCACCAGTAATCCGGCTTCGTCCGAATTCAATAATTTAGGGTAAGGAATAAGGCGACCATCAACACGCAGTGAGACTTTCAGTTCGTCTTTTTCGGGTTTCAAATGAATATCGGAAGCGTTGCAGACAAACGCTTCTTTCATTAATTCATCGAACAATTCCACCGGGTCTTGATCACCCAAAGGGTTGGTAATGGCAATCTCTTTTTGCAATACCGATTTTATAGAAACAGGCTCGGCCAGTGCGATGGAAAAAGAGTGATTGAGTATGCGTTTGAAATTATCAATGGCGACGTGATCGTCGGGATCTGCCATTGCAAGAATAAGTTGCTCGTTGCGTTTAACGGGCAATACCAAACGCCGTTGCAGCAGTTGATCCGGTATTTTTGCTAAAACATCGTTATCGACACTTAATTTTGACAGCGGTAAAAAATTCAGTTTACGTTGCTCGGCAACGGCTTGATACATTACCGTGCGTGCTATTCGATAATCTCTGCCGATAATTTCTGACAGCGATAACCGATCGTGTCGTGCCACGCGTTTGGCTTGCGCTACGTCTTCGGGCTTTAATAAATTAGCGTGCACCAGTGCGTTCACTAATGTAGCTTCATTGATAGACACTGGATTGTCCTCCCACCTGAGCGACAAGCTCTTTTAGGGTATTGGGTTGACGTGCGTAACTTTGTGCAAGCTCTAAGCTAATCCATCGGTTAGACACCAAATCTGCTAAGGATTGATCTAGAGTTTGCATGCCCTGTGAACGATTACTTTCTATGGTGGAGTACAACTGACGCGTCTTGTCGTTCTCAATTAAATTACTGACGGCAGAATTTTTCAGTAACACTTCTACCGCCGGGACTCGGCCTAAGCCGTTGCTGGTCGGCAATAAATGTTGTGCAACCACTGCACGCAAACAACGCGACAATCGAACTCTTGCCAAGTCTTGTTCGTTACCCGGAAACGCGCCAATAAGACGTTCAATAGAACTGACCGCGTCGTTCGTGTGGAGCGTGGAAAATACTAAGTGGCCTGTTTCTGCCGCGGTTAATGCTGCACGAATGGTTTCAAGATCGCGCATTTCGCCGACCATTAAAACATCGGGATCTTCTCGCAGAGCAGCGCGAACGGCGTGGGGGAATTCCGTAAAATCCCGTCCCATTTCCCGTTGGTGAATCACAGCTTTTGACGGGCGATGAATAAACTCCACAGGATCTTCAATGGTAATAATATGAACCGGGCGTTTGTGGGCAATGTCGTGAATTAACGACGCCAGTGTTGTTGATTTACCTGAACCTGTTGCCCCACACACCAACACCAAGCCACTGAGTGTCTCGGTTAAATTTTCTATTGCCCGAGGTAAATGCAAATCGCTCAAGCTTTGGAAATTATTGTTTAAATGCCGCAAGGCAATCGCCAGTGATCCCAGACACTGATAGGCGTTAATTCGATATCGATGCCCTTGCTCACAGGTGTAACCAAAATCGACACTGCCGTGGGAGTCGAGAGTTTGCTGTAATTGAGTTTCCGGCAATGATGTGTGTGCTTTAGCCTCTGTTTTTTCGGGCTCTTGATACTGGCTGGTTAAACCGAGAAACAGTGATCTAACCTCATCTTGCGTCAGTGTTTCGCCTTCGGTGATTAATTTACCGTGCACCCGAAATGATACGGGTGCGTTTTCAGAAATATGAATGTCTGAGGCTTTTTGTTTTCTTGCCTGTTCTAACAGTGCTTGTAATGACCGATTCATATGGCGAGCACCATTTCTACGCGCAGCAATTGCTGTACTTCCAACGCTTGGCGAGCGTTCATATTGGGTTCGTCGGCGATCACTTGAAAACGAATCGGTGCAACCGTGTAGCTGAGCGTGTTTAATTCATCCAGTAAAGTTTGTACGGCAAAATAGCTGCCCCAAGCTTCAAAGATTAATAAGGGTCTGCCGTACACACGGTCTACGTCTGATTCCTGATCGACCTCTGGTGCGTTGTTAATATCGTCAGAGCGTTTCAGTGAGCCTTCGAGTTTAATCACTCGCATGCCCAAACTGTTGGCGAGGTCACTTAATTCTCGGCGCAGCTTTTGCTGTTCTTGCGAGTTTTCGATGGGCGTGAATCGCTGTAATAACCGACGTAAACTCTGTTTGTCTTGTTCGAATTTACCACTCATTTCTTCGATTTGTTTTTCAAGACCAACCGTACTTTTCGGCTGAACAACGGTTTCGGCCCGGTTTTCAATGCGGTCTAAACGGCGGTTTATTCTATTTTCGGTGTCGGCAATGTCTTTATAGACATCGCTATACCACAGTCCGTAACCGGCAAGCATAACGGCAGTGATCAAAATCAATAATTGATTTTGTTGTGTTTTACTGAGCTTTAACCAGAGAGATTTCATTGCGGTGACCTCTCGTTGATACTGATCGTTGAAAGAGCCGAGACGACGGATTTATCGGTTTTTGCGGTACTGACATTGGGCACTAACCATAAATTAATGGTGTAGCCATTCAGTCCAAAACGTCCGATACCCGATTGAATATCAGGGTCGACGACTCGGTAGTTTAATCTTGCAACGGCTTGTTGCAGGCGCTCAATAAATTCCGTGGCGCTGGGGTTGTCGGTTGCCCAAGCCGTTAAATTGAATCGATCGCGACTGTTGCGTCTGGGTTCTTGCAGTTTGTCGATCATGACATTATTTGAAACGCTCAGCGCAACTGTTTTTAGTAATCTTGGTACCAAACGGGTGCGAGACATCACTCGATTGGATAATCGATCCAGCTGCTCTGATTGACTCTTAAATTCTTTTTCTAACGTTTCAAGCTCTTGCTCTTTCTTTTTGAATTCACCGTTAATGCTGCTGAGTTGTCGATTCAGTGCGAGCTTTTGTCGGTATTCTTCATCGAGCGCGGCGAGTTCTTGCTTTAAATCATCTTGCAGCCAAACCGAGTAAACGCCGTGAATAATTAATGCAAAAAATAATGCGGCGGGAATTCCCAATCGATACACGTCGATGTTTTTCCACACTGGCGGCGCTGGTTCTTTTGGTGGAATAAGCGGCAGGCTAATGTGTTCGTTTTCGAGACCAAAAATACCAAACTTATGGTTTTTAATGGCCAATCCCAAAATGGCACAATGGATTGCGTGAGGTATATCTAAATGCGAACCGCCTGATTTTGACGTGTCTGTTTTAGACGTGGCCGTTTTAGTGGTAGATATTACAGATGTACCAGTATCCGACGTACCAGTTTCCGACGTAAGGATATCTGAGTGAACTGAATTTAATACTCTGATATCACGTTGTACTTTATTGGCAAGTGTTGCCAGAAACGTTGTTTTGGCTGACGGATCTTGATAACTGGTATACCAAACGATATCGCACTCTTCACGGGTAATTTCTGTGATGATGGATTCGAGTTGTTGGTCTAAATTTGAGTTGGCGGGTCGAGCCTGGATTTGTAAGTTGGTTATTTTATTATTAATACACGAATAAGCCGCAATGTAATCCATGCTGGTTTCGACGATTGCAAATTTGTCGATCCCATGAGTGTGCGCCACGTTAGATGCACAGGTGGCGAGTGGTACGATATTGCTGACTTTAAAACCGTTGTGTACAAAGGCGTTGTACCAGGTTTTTCGAATTTTTGCTTCGATACCGGCGGTTAACCACTGGTGATAGGTTTCGTCTTCACGTTCGTAACTGTGCAGTTGCCAACCACAGGCGATGTGCGTTTTTGAATGAGCCAAGCGCTCTTGATAATTCAGCGATTCGTGCAAATCTTCTTTGGAGATAAAACCAAGGTCGATAGCAACTTCACCGAACCGAGCCAGACTGTTGCCTTGGCTGCGACGCAGTTCCAGTTCGTTAGCGATGTTGGTTCTTTGCTGTTCGGTAATTAAATGACGGCCGTGTAAAATGGCACCGATAGTAAAATATTCATTGGTGTCGGCGATCAGTGTTTCTAGCTCGTAACCGAGCATTGATTCCATTTGCGCAGGTTTACGAGGTTTTTCTGGATCGAGGGGTAAATCCAATAGCGCGGGTACGGCAAAGCTTGAAATAAACACCACGGATTTAGGTAATTTTTTGCCAGCGCTTTCGGCAAGACGTTCTTTGGCTTCTTTTAACGCGTAGGCAGGGTCGGTATCGTTGCTTTGTGCACAGAGTTCAATCACCGGGTATTCGGTGTTGAGTTCGGAGTCTGTTTTTTCCGAATCGGAATTTTTGGTATTTTCGTTATCGGTTTTTCCAGACGCTACTTTTTTAAAGGTTGCTTTTTTAAAGGTTACTTTTTTAAAGGTTACTTTTTTAAATTTTACTAGGGCCAACCAAAGGCAGTAGCCATTGTGAACGGCAATTAATTGCTCATCGCTACTGGCGTAGCGCAGCGCATTCCATCGAGATTTTAACGGAGCCAAAACAGTGTTCATAAGGACGATCTCCAGTCAATCTGGATGGGATTGGAGCTAACACCAACATTGGGTGCGGTATGGGCATTTAACTGAATAATGTCTGATAACCCTTGTGCACTGGCGCTGGGAAAAGGATTGGTGGTGCAGGTATTGGTTAAATCGTTATAAATATACAAACCGATTCTGATTGGACCTTGCGCTAAGGTAAGCTCAGCAGTAGGCGTTGCTTCGTCGGTTTCCATCATTGGCGAAAACACAAAAGAATCATCACCGTTTGAGGAAGGTAAATTAACGGTTAAATCGATGGTATTGGTATCATCCGATCTATGACTGCTATTGGTTATTAATCCATGATTGACTCGAATTACACGCGCGCAGATTTCGTTTTCTCCGTCGGTAAAATCGTAATGAGGTATTGTGCAAGCCGTCGCTGGAGTCCAAGTTCCTCCAGCCGATGTGCAATTAGACTCACGGTTTATGCCTGGAATATCACAGTCACCGTAAACTGGCACCCACGTCGTTGATGTTTCAGCGTCGCAATCAGCAGCGGAATCGACACTGATATCATCATTAACGCAGTACAAATGTTCTGGATCCCAGAAAAACCCAGCAGCGTTGCAACTGGCCTGTGTTGTTATTCCATCGGCGCGGCATTGCCCGCAAACCGATGGGCTATTTATATCGAGATATAAAGGACTAAACGGTAGGGGTACGAGATGTTGGTTATTGGTAACCGCTACGGTTTGCAGTGTGGAATCACCGTAGTCGATATTGGTACCGGTTAAATTATTGGTGGTTAAATCGGTGTCGGTATCTAGGCCAAAACTGCCGATAGTTAATTGATTGGCAACGGATAAATCCCAGCTCCAATCATTACCCCAGCCGTCGCGAAAATCGGCGTTGAGTGTGCGAATGTAAGGGCCGTTCCAGCCGTGCCAAATTTCAGAGTCAGCATCAAATTGCCAAGCACAGGTTTGGTTACCGGCGGTGTCCGGGTTGCAATCGGTGGGTTCTGTCAGTAATTCATTTAAACTTAATGGCAAACGGCCCATGTCACTGACAAAGCCATCGACATTATTGGTAGTGTTGGCGTTTGGGTCAGTTCCTAAAATGGCGTTTTGTATAACCGCTAATTTTCGGCGAGTTTCTTCGAATCTATTTTGGTTGTCGGAATTGTCCACTACTGATAAAGCTAAGGTTGCCGCTGTTGCGATTAGGCCCAACACAATAAGCAATTCCAGCAATGAAAAGCCGGAATTCTTGAGCGGTATTTTTGATGTTAATACGCGATTCATTCTCACAATGTATTCTCGCGATTATCGATATCGACATTTTCTACAACAATGGCCGGGCCTTTTGAGTAATCATAAATATGATAGCCGTGCCAGGTGTGCGTCGTATTTCTAAAAACACTGAGGTCTGTCTTTTTGATTTTTTCTGCCAGGGAATTGGTAAGGTACACCGCAATGACTTCTTGCTTTTCAGTACCCGCAGGTGTCGACACAAACGCTTGATAGTTAATCTCGGTATTTGGCGCAATGTTCATAACGCTTAATGCGGTATAGATGTAGCTCGACTGCTTTTCTTCCGGCAGCGTTTTTAACGTGGCCAAAAATTTAATGTTGTTGGGCGCAATGATCGCTATTTTGCCAGAGTAAGCCGACTTTGATTGTTTGATTAAATCGGAAAGATCTATTCGAATGTGAGGGTCTTCGATAAGATAGTTTTTTTCGACAAGTAACCCTTTTGCGTTCACTGTGCTTGTTATTGCTAATACAGTTGTTGCGGCATAAATAAAGTAAAGAAATGATGTTTTTATTTTTTTAGCGGATTTTCTTATATTAAAAATCATTTCAAAATGCCTCTTACATCTTATTTCAATGTAATGCGTTACGCAGTTATTCACAGGTTAAAAATGTTGGTTAAATCGTTGCCCGTATTTATGGGCAGGCGACGATATCGTCGGTGGTAAAATTTCCAGAACAGAGATTGTTATAAAAATCTGCTTCGTCTGCTGCGACCGCACTTAAACCTAGGCCGCCAAATTCGTCATAGCTACCGTTGATGCCAGCACTGACAATAACGGAGCGATTATTTAATGTCAGTAATAAGTACGCATTACTGAATGGATCTAGCAGTGTTGTATTACTGGGGCCAAAATCCCCCGTTGCTCCTGAATTTAAACCCGACAACGCAATCGTCAATCCGTTGATAATAGTCGATGTATTTAACGGTTCACTCAGGTAAGGGCCACGCCAACCGCGCTGTGCAATTGTGTCCCAATTGTAATATTGCACGTCGGTTAAAATAGACCAATCGAAGGCAATGCTGTGTTCGTCAAAATCGCCATCGCCGTCGAGATCAATTAATCCCGGCCAAAATCCTGTGTCGGCATTAAATTGGCGAATGGCTTGGGCTAACTCGGCAATTTCTACTTCTGTTAAATTTTCACGTTCCGTTTGATCAATGCCGTCGTACAGCGAAATTCCAATTCCGGCAAGCGCTACTAAAATACTGATAACCACCAGTAATTCCAGCAGACTGAAACCTTGTTGCGCTGTTATTGGGCGACTTTTTTTTTTTGATAAATACATCGTTAAATTCGCATTATCAAATAGGGGCAGCACGTAAAACGGCGGAACCTAAGTTCCACCGTTTTTTATAGACTAAGCAATAAAAGACTTAGATGGTGTTACGAGTTCCGTCCCATTCACCCAATTCTTCTTCTTTGGTATCGCCAGCGCCATCAATTACGGTAATGAAAGTAATTTGATCAGCAGTGTCGTAACCGCCCGCAGTGGCTGCGTTGAAGGTACCAATATTAAATACAGCAGCGAAGCGACCGTATTGAGTTTCTGAAACGTGACGGTAAACAGGAACTGTGGTCATACCGCCAAGGTCGTTGGTGTTGAACAAAGTAGACGATGGGCCAAGGCCAACGAGCATAAGAACTGGTGTGGTGTCAGCACCGACAGTAATTGCTTCACCTGGAGTACCAGTACCAAGCGTTGGACCACCTAGACCGTCAAATGGAACGCCCGCTGCGCCAAGTACACGCTCATAACCACCGGTCCAAACAAGCACTTGGTCACCCGCTGCAAGAGTTTGGTTACCACCGCAACCGTTAGCCGCAGGAGTCATGAAGATGTTGTTAGAAACAACAGCGTTTGCACGTGAAGCGATGGTGTCAACAACGTTTGCTGCTGCACAGTCAGTAGTGTCGCCGTCACCGTCTAGGTCAGCTGCGTTGCCGTAATCTAAGTATTGAAGAGAGCTAATACCGATGTCGTTAAGCGCTGTAACGGTATCTGCTGTTAACGCGATGGTACCTGCGTCTTCAATAGCAACCAATTCGTTTGCTGGGAAAGTTGCTGCTGCGGCGTTGCCGTCAGTAGTAAGGTCAACACCAAGCATAGAATCAAATGTGTCTGGGAATTGGTTTTTATTCAAAACACGGAAGGTGTGAATACCTTTGTTTAATTCGTCCATCATAGCAACGTGAGCTGCGGCAGAAGCACGAGCGTCAGTGTCTTGAAGAGCGATCGTGGCAGTACCGGCGATGGCGGCAAGAATAGCAACAACAACCAATAATTCTAAAAGGGTGAAACCACCTTGTTTGCTTTTTAGTTTACGTGCTTTTTCACGTAGAGAATCGTCTTGGATGGATTCAACATCGATTTTTTTAAAGCGCTTTAGCAAATTTTTTGCATTTAAGTTCATTGTAAATACTCCTAGTATGGATCTCGAAATTGCTGCACAAACACGCAACCATCAAAGCGTTATTTGCTTGATACTGATTGGTTAATAAAGTGTGTTTAATGCGATAACAATTAGCGGTCTCCACCCACAGGAGCAGCGCTAACACTCAGCTTCACCAGCTGAAATCTTCCTGAAAATTTTCCCTAAATTCTGTTTAATTTATAAAAACGTAAAGCGAAAATAATTACGCTAAAATGTCTCGTTTTAATAAATGTTTTAAAGCTGATTCATTGGCAAGTGCGTTGTCACAATTTAAAACGTGTCGGTATTGTTTGCCGCAATGAATGATAATTTCTTTTTGGCCGCGTCTTAAAATACGCATTTCTACACGTATTTCTCCAAAGCCATCGTGATTAAAAAGCTCACAATAAAGATCGAGAAATTGTTGCAAAATTGGCATATGAGGTTGTTCAGGTGACGTCAAACTATCGGTCCTCTCTCATAATTAAATTACGTATGTAAATTTTTGTCTGTTGTAATGAATAAACGATCAAGACAATGCGTTAAATCATTATTTTCCAGATGATAAATAGCCAACAAATCAATCTGCCACAGGCAAAGATCTGTTCAAAGATTAATCTGGCTGGGTATTTAAGATAACAATTTAATAACTTCTATTCGCAAATGATATATATTCTCATCTGAGTGGGCAAGCATTATTTATAAGAAAAACTAAAATTATTCAGATATATCGTTTATTCAAATTGTTCGCGCAAAATTTGAGGATACATTAAGAAATATAGCGGGCCACATAATAGAAAGAGAAATAAAGAGATATAAAGAGAAATGGAAAGAAATTCAGAGAAATTGAGGAAAGTTGAATCTAGATCAAGACAGCGGATTTTAAAATAGAATTAAAACTGAAAACATTGCCGTTATGAATTTCGAGAACAGTGATCCCTCTGATAAATAATATGTAGGTGGTTAATAACATTTGTTATGGCTGTTAATTCTCGGATCTTTTAAATTCATTGGTTTGTTAGATTCTGAATCTGTTTATCTTTTCAAAATTTTACGTCGTAAACCTAAACCTAAACCTAAACCTAAAGCAAAGGCTATGGAAAAATATATCAGAATTCAAATATTAGAAGCGCCTTGTAATAACGGCGCTTTTTTTAATTATAGATTTCACATGTTAGGGTAATTAGGCCCACCACCGGCTTCGGGCGGAACCCACTGAATGTTTTGACAGGGGTCTTTAATATCGCAGGTTTTACAATGTAAGCAGTTTTGCGCATTGATTTGTAATTGCGGGCCTGCCTGATTGTCGATAATTTCGTAAACTCCGGCCGGGCAGTATCGCTGTGCGGGTTCTTTGTAGAGCGGCATATTCACGGTAACTGGAATTTCTTCTTTGCTCAGTTGTAAATGACAGGGCTGATCTTCTTCATGATTGGTATTGGATAAATAAACGGACGACAATTTATCAAATGATAGAATTCCATCCGGGCGAGGGTATTGAATTTTCTCGCATTGAGAGGCTTCTTTAAGTTTTGCGTTGTCTTCGTGTCGGTCATGAAGTGTTAAGGGAAATTTACTGTTCAATAAATTTTGGTCAAGGGTATTAAAAGCACCGCCCAGCCAATGGCCGAATTTATGCAGTGCGGGACCGAAGTTTCTTGAATTGAATAATTCATCGTAAAGCCAACTGTCTTTAAATAAGCGCTCGTAAGAATTAGCTTGGGTTGAATTATTGTTAATTGCATCGTTAATTGCTTGCGCAGCCAACATGCCGGATTTCATTGCTGTATGAGTACCCTTGATTCGCGATACATTCAATGTGCCTGCGTCGCAGCCAATAAGTAACCCACCGGGGAAGTGCATTTTCGGTAACGAGTTAAATCCACCTTTGGTAATTGCTCTGGCGCCGTAAGCAATGCGTTTGCCACCTTTTAAATGCTTGGCCAGAACGGGATGGTGTTTTAGGCGTTGAAATTCTTCATACGGATTTAACCAAGGGTTGCTGTAATTTAAATCGACAATTAAACCCACCGAAATTTGGTGATCGTCTGTGTGATACAGAAAAAATCCGCCGCTGGTGTTTTTATCCAAAGGCCAGCCTGAGCCGTGAATAACAAGACCGGGGGTGTGTTGCTCGGGTTCTATTTGCCAGAGTTCTTTTAAACCTATGGCGTAATGTTGTGGGTCGCGGTCTCGATCCAAATCAAAGTGGTTGATTAACTCTTTGCCCAAGTGGCCTCGGCAACCCTCGCTGAAAATCGTAAATTTTGCAGTGAGTGCCATGCCTTGCATGTACGAATCTTTGGGCATGTTGTCTTGACCAACACCCATATCGCCGGTGTAGATACCTTTAACGGTGTCGTCGTCATAGATAATTTCGGCGCCGGTAAATCCGGGAAAAATATCCACGCCCAGTTCTTCAGCTTGTGCCGCCAACCAACGGCACAAGTTACCTAAACTAACCGCGTAGTTATTATTGTTGTGTAACGACTTAGGCGCCATCCAATTGGGAATTTTTGTGGCAGAGCTGTCATTGTTTAACAGATAAATCTCATCGCGCACCACGGCGGTAGTAACCGGTGCCTGTTGGTTTTTCCAATCCGGGAATAATTCATTTAATGCGCGCGGATCAATGACTGCGCCCGATAAAATGTGCGCGCCAACTTCGGAGCCTTTCTCAATAACCGCGACAGATAATTCTTCATTCAATTGTTTTAATCGGCAAGCTGCTGATAATCCCGCAGGACCAGCACCCACAATGAGGACATCAAATTCCATGTGTTCTCGTTCCATAATGGATTCTCCTCAGAATTGTTCCGCGCTTAAATCCAAAATAGAGACTAAACCGGTGCAGACAATGTCTTTGTGTTGAGAAACACGGGGCAGATAATAGTGGCTGTAAAAAACTGCGGTGTTTATTTTGGTTGCTAAGAACGCGTGCCCGTAATCGTTTTCTTGATCTATTAATACGCTGGCGGCATGAGCGCTTTTTGCCAGTAACCAGCCTCCAACTAAATACCCCATCATCATTAAATTATCGAAGCTTACGTTACCCGCTAGAAGTTTATTATTAGCGGCGTTCTCTAAAATCCAATCGGTGGCTGTTAATGCGTGATCGAGTGCGTGGCCAAGTTTTTCGCCAATTTGTTGCAGTTGGCTGTTGTCGTGATTGGTGAGTAATTCCGCTGTAGACTGAATTTCTGCTAACAGCTGTTTTAACGATTGACCGTTATCCGACAGGGTTTTTCTGCCGATTAAATCCAGTGCTTGAATTCCAGTTGTGCCTTCGTAGATGGGTAAAATTCTCGCATCGCGGTAGTGCTGTGCGGCTCCGGTTTCTTCCACAAATCCCATGCCGCCGTGAACTTGTATATTTAATGATGTTAGTTCTTGGGCAAATTCGGTCATCCAGCCTTTGACGATTGGCGTTAGCAGTTCTACGCGTTTTTGTTGCTGCTGTTTTTCACTTTGCTCAAATTGATTATTGTGGGCGAGATCGATATCGGCTGCGGCGGTCAGTGCCAATGCACGCATGGCTTCGGTGCCGCTTTTCATGGCCATTAACATGCGGCGAACGTCGGGATGTTGAATAATGGCGGCTTTTTCACCTTGGGCGTTCAAGCCTTGAATGCGCTCTTGACTGTATTGACGGCTTTGTTGGTAGGCGCGCTCGGAGATGGATAAACCCTGTAGGCCGACGGATTGCCGAGCGTGATTCATCATGGTGAACATATAGCTTAAGCCTTTGTTGGCTTCGCCGACCAAATAGCCTACAGCGCCGCCTTGGTCGCCAAAATTCATCACACAGGTTGGACTGCCGTGAATACCTAATTTGTGTTCTAACGACGAACAATTAACATCGTTTAATTCGCCCAACTGGCCGTTTTCGTCGATTATGTATTTGGGGACAATAAATAAAGAAATCCCTTTTACGCCCGCAGGTGCGTCTGGTAAACGGGCTAATACCAAATGCACAATATTGGGTGTCATTTGATGATCACCCCAAGTGATAAATATCTTCTGGCCAATAATTTTAAGGGCATTACCGTCGGGAATGGCCTTGCAGGCGACTGCGGCTAAGTCGGAACCGGCATTGGGTTCGGTGAGGTTCATGGTGCCAGTCCATTCACCGCTGATAAGTTTGGGTAAGTACTGTTGTTGTAATCCGGGGCTGCCGTGTGCAATTAATGCTTCGATGGCGCCTTGGCTTAGCATTGGGCACAAGGCAAAGGCCATATTGGCCGAATGCCACAGTTCATTAACTGCGGTTCCAATTACATTCGGTAACGCCTGGCCGCCGAATTCTTCAGGTGCGGTTAAGGTTGGCCAACCGTTGTCGATATATTGTTGGTAGGCTTGTGAAAATCCAGGGGTTTCTGTGACTTGTCCGGCGGATGTGACGGGATGTTGTTGATCGCCCACAATATTCAGTGGCGACAATACCTCACTGGCTAATTTGCCTGCTTCTTCAATAATGGTTTTTGCAAGATCGACAGTAATCTCGCTGTGGTTAAGCGTTTCGCATAGTTGGTCGAAACCAATGACATGTTCTAGCACAAACGCAGAATCTTGGAGTGGGGCGGTGTAAGTTGTCATTGAGAAATCTCCAAATTCTGGATAATGGCGATGGTAAATAAATGAATACATTTAAAGGTTGATGAATTAAATCACTCAACCTTTAAAACGTTTTTTTAGGCTAGGGCCTGTTCACACTCATTTAATCACACCTGCTGGAGCGTATTTTTTTCGTATTTTAGGCGCAGTGAGTGTGATTTGGTTGTTCCAAATGAACGAGCTGCAACACGAAATACGGGAAAAATACGCCGAGCCCGTAGGGTCGCCCCTAAAACACGCCATTCGTTGTTGTTCGGCGCGCTAAACTGCACTCCTCACGCCTAGACTGACGCGTTTTAGGGGCGACAGGTGTGGTTAAATTAGTGTGAACAGGCCCTAGATGGCTTATGGTAATTTTTCCCGTAATTCAGGAATAACCTCAAATAAGTCAGCGACCAATCCATAATCGGCGACGGAAAAAATGGGGGCTTCTTCGTCTTTATTGATAGCGACAATGGTTTTCGAATCTTTCATGCCGGCTAAATGTTGAATCGCGCCAGAAATACCCACGGCAATATACAATTGCGGTGCAACAATTTTTCCGGTTTGGCCCACTTGTTTATCGTTGGGGACAAAGCCTGAATCCACCGCCGCTCTGGAGGCACCCACGGCCGCACCGAGTTGATCGGCGAGCTGTTCAATTAAGGCAAAATTTTCACTGCTGCCCAAACCACGACCGCCAGAAATAATAATATTGGCATTGCTTAACTCAGGACGATCCGATTGTTCAACCTGTTCAGAAACGAACGCGACAAGGTTGGTTTCTGGTAAAGCGTTCACGGCAATAATTTCTGCGTTTTGGCTGTCGCTGAATGCGGCTTCTTCAAACGCGGAACTGCGCACAGTAATGACTTTCACTGGGTCTAGGGATTTTACGGTAGCAATGGCGTTACCGGCGTAAATTGGCCGCTCGAAAGTATCGTTGGCGACAATGGCGGTGATGTCTGAGAGTTGAGTTACGTCGAGCTTGGCGGCAACTCTGGGCAGAATATTTTTATAATTACTGGTTGCCGGAGCAAGAATGTAATAATAGTCGTTACCCAGCTCGGTAATGAGTGCGGCGATATTTTCGGCGAGTTGGTGTTCGTAAACGGAACTGTCTGCATACAGCACTTTGCTGACGCCGGTAATTTTTGCCGCCTGTTCAGCCACGGCCTGACAGTTGAAGCCTGCGACTAACACATGAATTTCATCGTTCAATTGAGTTGATGCGGAAACGGTATTTAATGTTGATTGTTTTAGGGTGTGATTATCGTGTTCTGCAGTCACTAAAATTGCCATAAACGCCTCTTAAATTACCTTTGCTTCAAATTTCAATTTTTCGATCAGTTCATCAACGCTGTTTACCATAACGCCTTGTTCGCGTTTTGCCGGTTCTGCAACGCTTGTTAATTGCGTGTGTTGCTTGAGTGTTACGCCGAGTTCGTCGGGCGTAAGCACCTGCAAGGGTTTGCGTTTTGCTTTCATGATGTTAGGTAAGGCAGCATAGCGCGGTTCGTTTAAGCGTAAATCCGTGGTGACTACTGCTGGTAATGTGAGTGATAAGGTTTGCAAGCCGCCGTCAATTTCACGGGTAACCAGTAATTTTTCGTTTTCCACGCAAACCTTAGAGGCAAAGGTTCCCTGAGAACAGTTGAGTAAGGCAGCCAACATTTGCCCGGTTTGATTGTTGTCGGAATCGATGGCTTGCTTGCCAAGAATGATCAAATCGATCTGTTCACGCTCGGCAATTTTAGCTAATAATTTTGCAACGTTTAAAGAATCAGAGGTGTTTTCGGTTTCAACGTGAATTCCTCTGTCTGCACCCAAAGCCAGTGCTGAGCGAATCTGTTCTTGGCAAGGCTTTTCACCGATAGATGCCACCACAATTTCTGTAGCAATCCCAGACTCTTTTAAACGCACGGCTTCTTCAACAGCAATTTCACAAAAAGGATTCATTGCCATTTTTATATTGGCTAGGTCAACGTCGGAGTTGTCGGGTTTGACTCTGACTTTTGCGTTGTAGTCAATAACGCGCTTAACAGCAACTAGTATTTTCATTTTTCATTCCGCTGGTAAAAAACGCTCCTTAAGCGAAGCGTTTAAAGGTTGAAGCTTTTGGTATTTTTAATGTTGTTATAAATGGTTGGCTTTTTCTCTTAACAGAAATTTTTGCACTTTTCCGGTAGAGGTTTTCGGTAGGGTGCCAAAGACAATATTTTTCGGTGCTTTAAAATGCGCCATATGTTCGCGACAATACTGAATGATGTCTTTATCGCTGATGCCTTCTGAACCGGGCGTAAGTGCAACAAAAGCACAGGGGGTTTCTCCCCATTTTTCATCTTTCTTTGCCACAACGGCCGCTTCTTGAATGTGCGGATGACGATAGAGCACGTCTTCGATTTCAATGGAAGAAATATTTTCTCCACCTGAAATGATAATGTCTTTGGATCGATCTTTAATTTCTGCGTAACCGTCTGGGTGCCAAACAGCGAGATCGCCGGAGTGGAACCAACCGCCTGAAAAGGATTCATCGGTGGTTTCAGGGTTTTTTAGATAGCCCTTCATGACTAAATTGCCTTGCATGAAAATTTCACCCAAGGTTTTGCCGTCTTTTGGAACGGGTTTAAGCGTAACTGGATCGGCCACCATAAGACCATCAAGCATAGGTGCGCGCACGCCTTGGCGGGCTTTTAATTTGGCTTTTTCTTCCAGGGGTTTTGTGTTCCATTCGTCGTGCCAAGAACACACCACCGAAGGGCCGTAGGTTTCTGTTAATCCGTAAACGTGGGTTACGTTAAAGCCGAGTTCTTCCATACCGGCAATCACCGAAGCCGGAGGCGCGGCGCCTGCGGTCATAACATCTACTGTGTGATTTATTCCGGCTTTTAGGTCGTCGTCGGCGGCATTAAGCATGTTTAATACGATGGGCGCGCCACAAAAGTAACCAACTTTTTCGGATTTAATCAGATTAAAAATATCGTCGGCTCTTACGTGTCTTAGGCAAACGTTAACACCGGTCATTGCGGCAATGGTCCAGGGAAAACACCAGCCGTTGCAGTGGAACATGGGCAAGGTCCAAAGATACACGGGGTGTGGGCTCATGCTCCAAGAAATGGAATTGCTGATGGCATTTAAATAAGCGCCACGGTGATGGTAAACAACGCCTTTGGGATTACCTGTGGTGCCGGAAGTATAATTGAGGGTAATTGCATCCCATTCATCTTGAACGGCAAAGTGGGGGGTATCGAGATTTCCTTCGTTGACGAGGGATTCGTAATCGATGGAACCAATTGTCTCACCGTCTTCCCAGGTTGGGTCATCAATGTCAACCACCAGCGGTTTATTTTGGCTGAGTTCGAGAGCGGCTTTAACGACGCTACTGAATTCCTTATCGACCAGCAGCACTTTACTTTCGCCGTGTTCTAAAATAAACGCAATGGCTTGGGCATCAAGGCGAATATTAATAGAATTTAAAACGGCGCCCGCCATTGGAATAGCAAAATGGGCTTCAAAATGCTCCGGTAAATTGGGGGCGATAATAGAGACAGTATCACCTGGATTAATGCCTCGGCTGCGTAATGCGTTGGCAAGTTTTAAACAACGGTCGTAGGTTTCTTTCCAAGTTCGATGAACGCTTCCGTAAACAGTGGCCGTGCGATTCGGGTAGACACTGGCGGCGCGTTGTAAAAATGTGATTGGGGATAAAGCGGCGTAATTGGCTTGGTTTTTTTCTAAGCCAACATTAAATACTGTGTTGTTTTCATTATTCACATAGGTATTCATTTTATTTGCCTCGCTTAAATTCTTTTATCGTTATTGGTCATCAAGGAGTATCGATCAATGTTTGCAGCGTGTTACAAGTAACGTGCAACACGCTGTTTTAATACGTGTAAAAACCGCGTTGGCTTTTTCTTCCCAGATACCCAGCGTCAACCATTTGTTGCAATAACGGAGCGGGGCGATACTTGGGATCAGAAAATTTCTCGTACAGTACTTTCATAATGCTTAAGCACGTATCCAGCCCGATTAAATCCGCCAACGCTAACGGGCCGATGGGTTGTGAAGCACCCAACTTCATGATCTCGTCGATGTGTTCGGCGCTTGCGCAATCTTCTTCCAGAATAAATATTGCCTCGTTGATCATGGGTAACAATATTCGGTTTAGTACGAAAGCGGGTTTATCCTTGACGGGGATGGCAACCTTTCCGGCTTTTTCTGCAACCTGAATAATTGCAGCCGTTGTGGTTTTATCGGTGCGCAAGCCATTGATGATTTCCACCAGATTCATCATGGGCACCGGATTCATAAAGTGCATACCAATCACTTTTTCTGGTCGCTGGGTTTGCGCGGCCAAGCGAGTGATAGAAAGCGACGAGGTGTTGCTAGCAATAATGCACGCGCTTTGACAGATTTCGTCTAATTGCCGAAAAATCGTCGATTTAATCGTTTCGTCTTCGGGCGCCGCTTCGATTGCGAGATCACAATCAGCGAGTTCGTTAATCTCAGTACAACAATGAATGTTATCGATTACTAATTGCGGATCACTATCAATTAATGCTTTCTTTTTTAGCTTGCTTAGGCTGTGGTTGATGGTTGCGAGTGCGTTATCTAATACGTTTTGTTTTAAATCAACCAGGGTAACTTTAAAACCTGCGGTTGCGAGAACTTGCGCAATTCCCAAACCCATTTGTCCTGCACCGACAACACCAATATGTTCAATGGTCATGAAACTCTCTCAGAAAATTGAGCGATTAAAAATTATTACGTTTGAATTTTAAGAATTGTCCGACAATGCCGCTTCTAAAACTGAGTACACAAACAACAAAGACGATACCCATAATAATGTGAATGTAATTGCCGAGTTCGCCGCCGGATAAATAGTTTTGCATGGTTACTACCAATCCTGCCCCTAAAATTGGACCGAGCATGGTGCCAACGCCGCCGACGAGAGTCATTAAAATAACTTCGCCCGACATATGCCAATGAACATCAGTCAGCGACGCCAAATTAAAGACCAACGCTTTGGTTGAGCCCGCCAGTGATGCCAGTGCGGCAGAGATAATAAAGGCCACCCATTTATAGCGATTCACTTCATAACCCAATGATATCGCCCGGTCTTCGTTTTCACGGATGGCTTTTAATACTTGGCCAAACGGTGAATGCACGGTGCGATTAATCAGCCAATAGCCGAGTATAAAAATGGCGAGTACAAAATAATACATGGCGAAATTATTGGTTAAATCGACAAGACCGAATACCGCTCCGCGCGGAACGCCTTGCATGCCGTCTTCACCGTTGGTGAATGGTGCTTGCAAGTAGAAGAAGAACACTAATTGTGCGAGAGCTAAGGTAACCATGGCAAAATAAATGCCTTCGCGTTTAACTGCTAATTTACCGAAGATTGCACCGAGCATGCCGCCGGCAATCATCCCTAAAATAATCGCCAGTTCAGGGGATAAACCGGTATTAATCATTAAATAACCGGTAACGTAACCGCCGGTTCCTAAAAAGGCGGCGTGACCGAAAGACAGTAATCCCGCGTACCCTAACAATAAATTGAATGCACAGGCAAACAGCGCGAAACATAAAATTTTAGCGAGAAACACCGGATAAAAAATTGTGGGTGCAACGAGTGCTATGGCAAGTAGAATAAGATTGAGTTTTGTGTCGTTCATGATTATGCCTCTTTGCCAAACAAGCCCGCAGGCTTAAGTAGTAGCACGACAACCATTACCAGAAAAATAATGGTGTTTGATGCCTCTGGGTAAAAATACTTGGTGAGACCTTCGATGATACCCATACCCAGCCCGGTAATAATCGCACCGCCAATAGAACCCATGCCACCAATAACAACAATGGCGAAGACAACAATTAATACGTTCGAACCCATGTCGGGAGAAACCGAATACACCGGTGCCGCCATTACGCCCGCGAATCCAGCAAGCGCAACACCAAAGCCAAAGGTAAGAGTTACCATTAATGGCACGTTGATTCCGAATGCTTGCATGAGTTTTGGGTTTTCAGTTCCAGCGCGAAGATAAGCGCCGAGCCGAGTTTTTTCGATCATCCACCAAGTGCCAAAACAAACAACGATTGATGCGACGATGATCCAAGCCCGGTAATTCGGTAAATACATAAACGGTAGACGAGTGCCGCCTTTTAATGCTTCGGGAACCGAATAGGACAATCCCGATGAACCAAAGGTGTGAGTGAACGCGCCTTGAATAATTAACGCTAAGCCAAAGGTAAGCAGTAGACTGTATAAGTGGTCTTCGTTTGCAATGGGACGAATTAAAAAGCGTTCCATTAAGATACCAACCATTCCAACCGCTATGGGTACCAGTATTAATGCGTACCAATAATTAATGCCCAAATACTTTAACGCCAATAACGCTAAAAAGGCACCCAACATGTATAAAGCCCCTTGGGCGAAGTTAATTATTTTTAGTAAGCCAAAAATAATCGCTAAGCCGAGGCTCAATAACGCATAAAATGAACCATTAATAAGTCCAACTAATAATTGTCCAAATAATGCAAATAAATTAATACCAAAGACGGTAATCATAGAAAATCTCTAATGCCGTACAAATACTTAAAAATAGTGTCTGTTTTTAGGTGGGAAACGTCCTTGTTTCCTAAATCCGAGCATGTCGTTAAGAAAAGTTACAGCTTGCTTGAATGGGGTTGTACGCCTCTTCCCCAGGAATAACCTTGATGACGTTATAAATGTCGCCTTTATTTTTACGTTCCGATTGCTTTTTGATTTCAACGTACAGCATGTCGTGAACCATGCGACCATCGGCGCGCAGTTGTGCGTTTCTAGAAAAGAAATCATCGGGTTTTGTTTGTTTCATGTGTTTGATGACTTTGTCGGAATCGTCACTGCCAACTGCTTTTACGGAATTTAAATAGTGGGTGGTTGCAGAGTACACACCCGCGTGAATCATACTCGGTATACCGCCGTGACGCTGTTCAAAGCGCTGGCTCCAATCGCGGGCTTTGTCGTCAATGTCCCAATAAAAACCCGTGGTTAATCGCATACCACTGGCAACGGCTGGGTCCATCGCCTGTGCGTTCTGAGTAAATACCAGCAAACCGGCGATGTCCATTTGTTCGGTTAATCCAAATTCGGTGGCCGCTTTTAATGCATTCACTGTATCGTTACCCGCATTAGCCAATGCAACAACATCGGCTCCTGATGCTTGAGCTTGCAACACGTAGGATGAAAAATCCGTTGTGCCCAGTGGTGCTCTCACATGACCAACAACTTTACCGCCTTTTTCTTTAATTACTTTTGAAGCTACCGATTCTAACGCGTGACCAAAGCTGTAATCGGCGGTAATGAAAAACCAATTTTTCTTACCGGATTCGACCATCGGTTTTACCGTGCCGTTAGCCAACGCGACAACGTTGTAGGTCCAATGCACATTGTAGGGATTACAGGTTTTGGTGGTGAAGGTGTTTGAGGCCGAGCCAGAAATCAGAGTGATTTTTTTATTGTCGACATTCACTTTTGAAACCGCGCCCGAAACCGCCGAGGAAACCAAACCACCGATGGTATCGACGCCTTCATTTTCTACCCATTTTCGAGCAATCGAAGAAGCAATATCGGGTTTTAATTGCGAATCGGCGGACACCAGTTCGATTTTATTTCCCAGCACTTTTCCACCAAAATCTTCAATCGCCATTTCTGCGGCAGTAACACAGCCTTTTCCGCAAATATCGGCGTAGGTGCCGCCCATATCGGCGAGTATTCCCAGTTTTACTTTCCCATCTGCGACGGCGAAGGAATTCATGGATAAGGCGGTGGCGATAACGCCAGTGGTAATTGCGCTCGCGATGGACTTTCGGACAGTTTTCATGATTGGCTCCAATGAGTTTTTATTATTTTTTTGGCAAGTCTTTTGGGGTTAAACACCGAGGTATGTATTTAATAACTCAGCTTTTTCTTGTAACTGATTTGCTTTCACTTCCTCGACAATGTGGCCGTGTTCCATCACGTAATGTCGATCTGCAATCGGTGCTGCAAAACGGAAATTTTGTTCCACCAATAAAATGGTGAGTCCTCGTTCTTTTAATTGATTGAGAACCTCGCCAAGTTTTTGAACGATAACCGGCGCTAAACCTTCGGTAATTTCGTCTAACAATAAAATGTTGGCACCGGTTCTTAAGATTCTTGCCAAGGCCAGCATCTGTTGTTCGCCGCCTGAAAGCTTATTGCCCTGGCTGGTGCGGCGCTCTAACAGATTGGGAAACATGGTGTAAATTTCTTCAACGCTCATGCCATCGGAACGGACTTTGGGCGGTAACATTAAATTTTCTTCAACATTTAAACTCGCGAATATGCCGCGTTCTTCCGGGCAAAACCCCAACCCTAAATGGGCAATTTTGTGCGCTGGTAAATTGAGCGTGTCTTGTCCGTTAATAACAATTTGCCCGCTGCGTTTACCCACCATATTCATGATGGCTTTTAACGTGGTTGATCGACCCGAACCGTTGCGACCAATCAGAGTGACTAATTCACCTTGATTAACGGTCATATCGATACCGTGAAGAATGTGTGATTCGCCGTAAAAAGCGTGCAAATTGCTGATTCGAATTTTTTCTCGGTGATTGCCGGTTTGGGCCTGGGTTTGGTGATCAATGTTGACGTGCTGATTCATGAAGCCACCTCTACCGAGCTGTGTTGGTCTTGGTTTTCGTCGCTGGTTCCTAAATAGGCTTCTCGCACTTCGGGATCACTGGATACCGTGGCGTAATCGCCTTCGGTCAGAATCGCGCCGCGTTGCAATACAGTAATTCGATCCGCTAACTGGGAGACAACGTGCAGATTGTGCTCAACCATTAAAATGGTTCTGTTTTCTGAAACTTGCTGGATAAGATCCGTGACTAGGCCTACGTCTTCGTGACCCATGCCCTGAGTGGGTTCATCCAGTAACATTAATTCGGGTTCGAGAGCGAGGGTGGTGGCGATCTCTAGGGCGCGCTTGCGGCCGTAGGATAAATCCACGGTAATGGTGTCAGCAAAACGCTCTAAGCCAACGGATTTTAATAGCTCCTGAGCTTTTTGGTTGAGCGTGTTGAGAACGGATTCGTGTTTCCAGAAATGAAAGCTGGTGCCTTCTTTGCGTTGCAGTGCAATGCGCACATTTTCAAGTACCGTTAGGTGTGGGAAAACGGCGGAGATTTGGAACGATCGAATAACGCCTTTGCGGGCAATGGCTGCGGGCTCTAGGCGGGTAATGTCTTCGCCGTTAAATCGTATAGTGCCAGAGGTGGGTCGCAAAAACTTTGTCAGAAGGTTAAAAACCGTGGTTTTACCGGCGCCATTGGGGCCAATAAGTGCATGAATGTGGCCGCGTTTTATGTTCAGATTAACGCTACTAACAGCGGTGAAGCCTTTGAATGATTTGGTGAGTTGCTCAGTTTCAAGAATATAATCTTGCTTTGCATGCGTCATCGGGTCGTTGCTCTTATTGTTATATCGCAGATATTTACTTAAATAGCAGCATTAATAGTTGCGTTACTTGCATATTGTTAAGAGCAGACGATAAGTCACAATCGTTGCGAAACTGTTTGGTAAATCTAACCGAGAATATCGAAATCTAACGAAATGTAACAAAACTGCTCGGTTTGTTAACTTTGTGATACATTCTCAGTTGTGCTTTACGAGCATTGATTGGCACAGAAAAATCCACACAACAATTATTCACATAACAACAATAAGAATAGATAGTGTATCGCCGCTCACCCATTACAATTCGTTTATTTTTAATGCTTATGGTCTTAATCGGGAGCATTTTTGGCTCGATTTATTGGTTTACAGTTCCGCTGATTAAAGACAACGTATTCAGTCTGGAACTGCACGCCAATCGTCAGGTGTTGAATATCGTCTATGATTTGGCTAACCGCATGTACGCCAGCACCGAGACCTACGTCGACACCACGTTGAAATCCCACGAGCAGCGGCTGGGCTCAATTTTAAATGTCACCGAAAATTTTATTGAGACAACCTTAGACAAAGGTCGTAAGCAGGGTATTCCAGAAGAACAAATTTGGGCGACGATTTTTTCTGAATTGCGGCAATTTAATTTCGGCAATAATGACTATTTATGGATTGCCGATTACAACGCCCAACTGATTTCTCACCCGTCGGATCGGTTTCATCAGCGAGACATGTCTGATTTTTCTGACCCCACAGGCACACGCATTATTCCCGACATTATTCAATCGGTGAAAGGGCAGGGCGAGGGCTTCTATAAATACAAATGGAGCCGCTTAGACAGCACCGATGTTATCGATAAATACTCCTACGTTCGCAATTATCCCGAGTGGAATTTTGTGATTGGCGCAGGTGTTTATATTGAAGATATCGAACAAGAAGTTGAGGCGCAAAAGCAGCAAGCCATTTTAGAAATCAATAAGGCATTAGAAAATGTCACCATTGCCCAAAACGGCTATTTATTTGTGTTTGATGCCGCAGGCAATATGTTGTTTCATCCCAACCCCAATATTCACGGCATCAACTTTAAGCGTTTGCTTAATCCCGTGACTCAAAATCCAATTTACTTAGATTTAATTCAAGCCGCCGATTCTGGTGAAGAGCTTTACTACAAGTGGGATCGGCCAGATGACCAAGGGCAGTACATTTACGAAAAATTATCGTTGGTTCGGCATTTGTCGGGCTTTGATTGGTATATCAGTTCGTCGGTTTATTTAGATGATTTAAAAGCCAGTTCCGTTCAGTTAAGTCAACGCATTATGGCGATGGGTTTGCTGGGATTAATCGCCGCTATTGGTGCCGCATTTTTGTTTGCCGAATGGTTAACAACGCCGATTAAAAAACTGTCGTTAACGGCCTATAAAATCAGCCGTGGTAACCTGTCGGCAAAAACTGGCATTAACCGCAATGATGAAATCGGTTCCCTGGCAGAATCCTTCGATTTAATGGTAGATCGACTAAAAGATAATATCGATACCTTAAATGTCCGTGTTAAATCAAGAACAAGAGAGTTGTCGGAATCTAATGTGCAATTATTGCAAGCGGTAGACTCACTCGAAAAAACACAAACTGAGTTAAAAATTGTTGAGCGTCGCCAGCGTATGATTTTGGATGCGCTACCTGCACAAATTGCGTATTTCGATTCGCAATTGAATATTGTATTTGCGAATGAAAAATATCGAGAAGTTTTTCATCAGTCTGAGGGCGATATTCAAGGCAAAGCTTTGGTGGATGTGCTCGGGCAAGAGATGTACCAAACAATTTGTCCTTATATTGATCAAGCTAAAAAAGGCGAGCATCCGGTCTATGAGTATCGATTGCAGTACCAGGGCAAAGAAATTATTACGCGGCGAACATTAATTCCTTTTTTGGATGATAAAAATGAGGTCAATGGTTTTCTTACCTTATCGATTGATATTACCCACGAGCGTGAGGCCGAACGGCGCATGGCCGAAGCCAGTAAAATGAAAGCGGTTGGGCAAATGTCGGGCGGTTTGGCGCACGACTTTAATAATTTGCTGAGCATTATTTTGGGTAATTTAATGCAGTTGCAAAACCATTACTCTATGGACGGTGGACAATTGGCGTATTTAACGCCTGCCATTCGTGCTACAAGACGCGGTGCCGACATGACCAAACGTTTACTCGCGTTTGCGCGCAAGCAGCCGTTGCAGCCGTCTTCTGTAAAACCAGAAACCTTAATTGGCGAATTAATTGATTTGCTTGTTGCGCCCTTGCCAGAAAATATTCGCTTGCACACCCAAATACATTCCAATGTGCCCAATGTGTATGTGGATGCGGCGCAATTGGAAGATACCTTAGTAAATTTAGTGCTTAATTCGGCCGATGCAATGCCTAATGGGGGCGAATTACGATTATTGGTTACCTCTATTCAGGCCGATTCGACGTGTATTTTAAAGGCCACATTTGACGAAACCGTTGAACCCGGCACTTATGTGATGATTAGCGTGTTAGACGAAGGTACAGGGTTTTCGGAAGAAGCGTTAAGCAAAGCTTATGAGCCGTTCTTTACGACAAAATCCGTCGGTGCAGGCTCTGGGTTGGGTTTAAGTATGGTTTACGGTTTTGTTAAACAGTCAAAAGGGTATTTGCGTATTCAAAATCGACACGATAACTCGTTGGGGGCACGCGTCGATTTGTTGTTGCCCATAACCACAGATCACACCGATCATAAAGTGATTACTGAATCGGTAGACAACACGTTAACACATTCATCAGACACCAATTTGGTGTTATTGGTAGAAGACAACGCCGACCTTCGAAAATTGGTTCGCCAACAATTAATGGATTCGGATTATTCCGTCATTGAAGCCGGTAATGGCGACGAAGCATTGGCGATGTTAACCGGGTTAGAGCAGCTTGCTGGAGTTGTAAGCGATGTGGTTATGCCAGGAGAGGCCGACGGTTATCAAGTGGCGAGCGCCGTTAACGTGTGCCACCCACAGGCGTTTATTATTTTAATGACCGGGTACACAGAGTCCGAACCGCCCGTCGATTTTAATATATCGTTATTGCACAAACCGTTTGACCCGCAAGCCTTGCGGCGCGTTTTACCCAACCGTATGAACAAAAATAATAATGGGGTTGTTTATGAGCGAATTTGAGAAGCCTTCCATTTTTGTGATTGAAGACGAAAAAGATCTTGGCGAACTTATGTGTCGTTCATTGACCAGTTTTCGGTATCAGGTTCGTTATTTTTCTCGCGGCGAACAAGCGTTGTTAGAATTTAATAAGCAAACACCCGATATTTGTATCGTTGATTTAAACCTTCCCGATATTGACGGCATGGAATTGGTTAAGCAGTTAGAAGATAAAGATACCGGCGTGATTATTGTCTCTGGCCGCGATGCCTTAACCGACCGTGTTTTGGGTTTGGAATTCGGTGCCGACGATTACATCACTAAACCGTTTGAACCGCGTGAATTAGTGGCGCGAGTACAGAGCTTGTTGCGTCGCTTGCGCAAGAAAAAACAGCAGAGTGTGACGGTATACAAACAAGCGCATTTTGCCAATTGGGTTTTTAAGCCTGAATCGCTGAGCTTGCATTTAATCGACAAAAGCGATGAAACGCTCAGTCGCGCAGAAGGTGAGATCTTGCTGGCACTGCTCAAGCATCCCTTCCAAATACTCTCGCGTGACCAGCTGTTGGGTGAAAACAGCGCGCCCTATGATCGCAGCATTGATGTTCGAATGTCGAGATTGAGAAAAAAGATCGAGTCCGATCCTCAGCACCCTGTACTGATAAAAACCGTATATGGTGCGGGTTATATGTTGGCCTGTGATGTCAATTGGGTGTGATTACCCGTTGGTTGTCTTTCATATCAAAATAAGCCTTTCATATCAAAATAAATAGGTACATATCTTTTTGGATAACTTTCTGTTTGTGGTGTTGCTCTTCAATCTGCGGCGATAAAAATAATATTCAATAAATACAAAGGCTTATAAAGTATTTTGTATTTTTGGCGCTACTTGGCCTGTCCTTCGCTATATACCCACCGAGCTTAAATCGTGATTGTAATTAGCGGGTCTGATTCTGTTTGTCAGCCTGGTGCACGAATCCCTGATCTCGATGTATACCAATTAACCTTCAATTTAAGCCCAGCCGTTTTTGTAGCTCACTGGTAGAGCGATCGGACATTTAATCGATTGGTAGCGAGTTCAATTCTCGCCAAAAACTCCCTTACTGGTCATCCGAAAGGACAGGGTTCGACTCCCTATTTAATGAATAGATAAAGAGACTCATAACTCTGTTGATGTTTATTTTTCAACAGAGATCTGAAGCCAAGTTTGAATGTTATGGGTTAATACGCAACGTATTTATGGGTAGAACGATAAACGTTAGTTTCCGATAAATCCCTTGTGTATTTAAATAATATTCTCTTGTGTGGACGGTGGGTCTCGTTACATGGAATGATGCAAATGTTTTATAAAATACTTTCTGACAACGAACGTGGATTACTGTTTGTTGATAACAATCTCACCAAAATTTTAGGCCCAGGCAAACATTGGCTGGTTGGGTGGGGTAAGCGCATTAATGTTGAGGTTTACGATATTACTCGCGTAGTCTTTGAGCACGAAAAATTAGCCTTCTTTCTGAAAAATAATTCGCAATTGTTCGAGCCGTTTGTCGATGTTATTAAATTGACTGATGATCAAGTGGGTATCGTCTACTTAGATGGCAATTTTCACGATATTATTAATCCGGGAACGCTTTATGTAACCTGGAAAGGTAGCCAAGATATTAAGGTAAAAGTACTGTCGTTATCAGAAGGTTATCAAGTGCCTGATCAGTATGTGCCGATTATTGGATCGGTGAGAAGAAGCGGTAATCTGCGAAAACACGCCGATGCCATTCTTTTTACCGACGTTCCCGAAGGTCATATCGGTTTGTTATACGTCGACGGTAAGTTTGAAAAAACGCTGGCTAACGGTTGGTACGGATTTTGGAAATACAATCATTTAATCGCCATTAAATTAATTGATTTACGAGTGCAAAATATTGATGTTAGCGGCCAAGAAATTTTAACGAAAGATCGTGTTAGTGTGCGTATTAATTTATCGGCGAACTATAAAGTGGTTGATCCCGAATTGGCGACCGCTGCATTAAAAGACTTTAACGGTTTTATGTACTTAGAGTTGCAGTTATTGCTGCGCGAAGCGGTGGGCACCAAACTCTTAGATGAGCTTTTAGAAGATAAAAGCGTTATTAACGACGTTGTTTATCAAGGCGCCATCGAAAAGTTAGGCAGCTACGGCATTGAGTTGATCAGTGTGGGTGTAAAAGACATTATTCTTCCGGGCGATATGAAGCTGATTTTAAACCAAGTGGTTCAAGCCCAAAAAGAAGCCGAAGCAAACTTGATTAAGCGAAAAGAAGAAACCCAAGCCATGCGCTCCATGCACAACACCGCAAAAGTTATGGAAAATAACCCCATGATTATTCGTTTAAAAGAATTGGAAGCGTTAGAAAGAATCACCACCAAAATCGATACATTAACCGTGTATGGTGGCTTAGACGGTGTATTGAATAACCTGATTCAAATAAACCAAACGCCGCAAAATTGATAACGTAGATCATAACAAGCACGGGTGCATACAGTGCTTGTTATGGATCTGTAAAGATTGGGGTTTTGGTTACAAATGGCACAGGCCATAATGCTACCGATTGTGTTTATCTGGTGTTATATTTCTTTCTATGTAACCTAACTTGTACTAGCCCTAGGGCCTGTTCACACTAATTTAACCGCACCTGTCGCCCCTAAAACGCGTCAGTCTAGGCGTGAGGAGTGCAGTTTAGCGCGCTAAATAAGCGACGAACAACAACGAATGGCGTGTTTTAGGGGCGACCCTAGGGGCTCGGCGTATTTTTCCCGTATTTCGTGTTGCAGCTCGTTCATTTGGAATAACCAAATCACACTCACTGCGCCTAAAATACGAAAAAAATACACTCCAGCAGGTGTGATTAAATTAGTGTGAACAGGCCCTATGCAAACAGACGTAATATTATGAGCGCTTCCGATTTACACACGGTGCAAGACAACGCCCTAGCTGCACTGAGAGCGGTGATGACCTCTTACGCCCCAATCAGTGACAGTACCTGGCAAGCGTTAAAAAGTGTGTGTCGGTTTCGTTCATTGTCAAAGAATACCGTGTTGTACCACGCCGGTGATATTCCCAGTACTTACGCGTTTATTTATCAAGGGCTTTTTCGGTGTTACGTGTGCGATGAAAAAGGCACCGAGTACAATAAAAACTTTTTTGACGAAGGCATGTTTCCGGGTTCCATGACGGCATTGTTAACCCATACGCCGTCGAAATTAGCGTTTCAGGCGTTGGAGGCATCCGATGTTATCGAGATTAATTTTTCGGCTTATCGACAATTGTTACTCGAAAAAGACGATTTAAAGTTATTTCAAATACATTATTTAGAAAAGAACTGGTTACTCGCGAAAGATGCCCGCGAGATTGAGCTTGTTCAAGAAGAGGCCACCGCGCGTTATTTGCGTTTTGTCGATACCTTTCCCAAACTGGTGGAACGCTTGCCCCAATACCATATTGCCTCACATCTAGGCATTACTCCCACCCAGCTCAGCCGTATTCGTAAAAGTTTGTAGGGTGGTTTAAAAACCGAATTTACGGTTTATCAACCTATGTAAATGCGTTTGCGTATTGCGTCGATTACCCTGGCCTCACTTGTTACAAACAGGACAACAAAGAGGTATTCCCATGACCGTAATAGACGCATTGCAATGGCGGTATTCCGTTAAAAAATTCTCAGAACGCAAAGTTTCTTCTGAACAACTTCAGCAATTGCTCGATGCAACACGCTTAAGCGCATCCGCATTTGGCCTTCAGCCCTATAAAATCATCGTGGTAAACACCGACTCGATTCGAGAACAGTTGGTGGACTATTCCTGTGATCAAGACAAAGTATTGTATTCGTCTCACTTGATTGTAATGGCGATAGAGACCGTTATCGATGACCACTTGATCGATCAATACATCACAAAGCACAGTGCTACTACCGGCCAATCATTGCCGGAATTAAAAGCGTTGGAAGAACATATTAAATCGGTATTTCGAGATAAATCCGCACAACAAAAACAAGAGTGGGCGCATCACCAGAGTTTTATTGCCCTCGGAAATTTACTCACTGCCGCAGCCATAATGCAAATAGACAGCTGCCCAATGACTGGCTTTGATGCCTCCGGTTTCGACAAGGTGTTAAAGTTACATCAAAAAGGTTTAACCAGCAGTTGGGTTTGTCCTATTGGTTATCGCCACTGGGAAGATCAGCGTGCTAACAGCCCGAAAGTACGCTTTAGTCACCAAGAAATGGTGTTGGAGATTTAACGTGAACGCGCTACCCATACTGGCTTTTTGTGCCGGCAGCGCGATTGCCGTACAGGCGTCAATGAATGCTCAACTGGGGGTGTTGTTAAAAAGCTCCATGTTGGGAACCGGAATTGCATTTTTATTTGCCTGTTTTTTTACCGTGCTGGTTGTTGTGTCATCCAAACAATACCCACTATTAACCGATGTAAAAACCGTACCGATTTATTTATGGTTTTCCGGCGGTGCCATCGCCGCATTTGGCGTGGGTGTATTCTATTATTTAATTCCTAAAATGGGGGTTGGTTCGATGATGTCATTCGCGTTATCCGGGCAAATACTGACCGCGATAATATCCAGCCATTTCGGTTGGTTTGATCAACCAACAAAACCCATCGACAGCAAAGTTATTATTGGAACCGCCGCATTAGTTGTTGGTATCTTATTAATCAATTGGGAATCGAGTCATGACTATTAATCAATTAAATATTACCAACCTAACCGGCTTGTGGAATAAATACGGCGCAAATCCAATTGAATCTATTCATGGCGTAACATTACGCGGCAATCGTTCATGGCCGAACCGTTATTGGTTTGAAATTACCGATTCTGAACAAGTGGATAACCTAACGCCCAATCAACTCGAAAAAACACTGGATAAACTTATAAATTTAGTGCCAAGCCCGAAAATGTTACCGATATTGCCTTTGGTTAACGGATCGGAAAAAAGCAATAAAGCAATCAATGAATGGCTACAGCAATACCTAGATAACAACAATTGGCAGCTAACGCTAGAACAAACCGCCATGTACCTGGATTTAGAAAGTTATCCGTCTAATTCAGCTGCTAATAACAATCAATTAAACGTGCAAAAAATATCATCCGTTGAAGATATAAAAACCTGGATAACTGTATGCGAAGAAGCCTTCGGTTACAGCATTGATCAATCCGTAATTGAGCAAGTAAAAAACCACAGCGAAATACAACTGCTGCTAGCGCACATCAATAACCAACCCGTCGCCACAGCGTTAACTTATATCACACAAGATATCGTAGGCGTTCACCAAGTAGGTGTACGAAAAAATCAACAAGGCAAAGGCATTGCTAAACAACTGATGGAAAAAATTATTGAGCAAAATAAATTGGATAATAAAAAATTTATAGTACTGCAAGCCTCAAAAGTAGGGAAGCCATTGTATGATCGGTTGGGGTTTGGGGTGTTGTTTGAGATTGGTAGTTTTAAGCGGTAATTGAATTTAACATATAGAGTGATGAATTCTAATCATGGTTGACAAAAAATATCAATTTTTTCATCATGCCAATAATAAAAAGGCATCTATAAAATTACCACCAATACAACGAAAGCCATCAGTTAACCGATATTGTTGATCGGATCAATGCCAAATTTGGCTCCGCAGTCATACTCATCAGAAGTTAGTGAGTAACCCATCTGCGGGACAGTTTCTATAGTGTCAGCACTGTTTATGAAATAAAAAGATCAGAGGTTGCGTTGTATAGCTAACAAAGTATGGAGATTGTTTTCAAACTCTTTAAAGAGTCTTATCTATTATTTTATTGCGGCCTGGAGGATTTTGGCGCCAGTGGCGTATCTTTATTTGTTGAATATTTAAAAAGCAATAATGAAGAAGTTTATAAATGCGCTATAAATGCCAAAAGTTCTTTACAGATTTCCTTTGATGGTCGAATATTCTTTTTTAAGTCTGTGTGTGAATAAATAGAGTGTGTGGGTTGGATTGTTTTTGCACAGCTATGGGCGGGTAAGAAGGGGTTTTTTCACCCGATATTCTCCCAGTCTTTGATGATGAATCGGCAGGAATGCCTATAGTAGTTTCAAAAGTGAATAAACCTGATGGACAGTAAGTACGTTAGAAAAACAATTATAGACATACTAAATACAGCGCTCTCTGGCAAAGCTTCATTCGATGAGGTGGCGGAAAGAGCTAGATTTATTGATTCATCAATGGTTAAAAACCGGATTGATTGGCTCGCACTCGAGGTTTTGAAGAGTCTGAACTATCCAGAATTAGTTGTTCATGGTTCTTCCTCCCTTGACGATTTTTATAAAATAAATGATTTGAACTACTGGGGTGTTTTGCTTGAAGGAAAGAATTTTAGGAAACCTTCTAGGGTGCCTACTTATCAGGTGATAGGTTTTAATGATTTGAGATTACTAAAGAAAACAAAGATATTTAGGGCGCTCAATATCGACGTTACTTCACTTGAAAATAAAATTGGAGTGAGAGCAATTAAAGGTAAGGAGGGTTTTGATTTCTTTGTTAAGTTTTTATTAGAGCATGAGTCCGGCAAGCAAGTTGTTTTGACCTCTATAGCTGTTGATGGTTTTAAAATATTCGATGTAGAAGGAGATCCAGCTCTTTCCATAACAGAGCTTGAACCTTTGTATAAGTTGACTTAATAAGAAAGAAATGGATTTGAAAAATAGTCTTTGGACAAGCTTTATCAAAACAATCGAGAATGAAAAAACGATTTATAGAGGAGCCATAGGATTTGGTGCTGTGACTCCTGAGCCGCTTGCAGCGTTCTATAAATTTTTAGATCTAACAGAAAACTCAGAAGAATATTTTGTGAGCGGCTTGAATGATGACCGGCCTATTGTTGTTGGGTACTGTTTGTTTGGCCTTTTCGAGATCAACAGCAATGTGATAGGAGCAGTTGACTTGGAATTATTGGCGAATGATGAAATAATTAAATGGCAGTTCGGAAGTATTAGATGTGTTGGAACACTAACAGACTTCTATCAACAGCTCCTTTATGAAAAGAATAAAGGTAAGACTTATCATTTTAGAGATAAGGCTGTTGAAAAAATAGTGCGTCGAGTGATGAGTGACTTTTCTATTAAAAATAAGAAAAGTAAATGGAATGGTTAATAAGCGTAATTAAGGTTTCGAGAAATTAGCTTTACTTTTAAGTCCGCAGTCAGGGTCTACTATGATTAAATTTTTCTTCGAACAAGCCTCTCGGTATTATTGATGTAATGATAAATGTTAAGGATAATGGCAAGATAACTAGGGCCTGTTCACACTAATCAGACTGTCAGCTATCAGTGAGAAGTTGATGAAAAACCTGAATACAACATCGAGCTTGTCAAAACGGCTGAATATTCTTCGAAATCCTTTCAATCGTCGAAACATACGCTCTACCTCATGTACATCTCTTTGTCGTATTCCCACGGTATCTTTGGGGGAACAACCGGCATCACTTCTAAATCCAAAAAAGCTGGCGCGTATCATCGCCTTCGTAGGCTTTGTCCATGATGACACTTGCCCTTTCCCAGCCACAGTTTTCCATAGTTCTTAACAGATTGCGGCTTTCAGGCGCATCTCCTGACTGTCTTGGCGATAACGAAAAAGCCACGTCTGTCTTATCGTCAGCCTCTACCATGTGAATTTTAGTTGTCCATCCGCCTCTTGATTTACCAATGGCTTGTTGACCGTTTTTTTAACGCTCCTGTGCCATCGGATGAGTTTTAATGATTGTGCTATTCAGAGAAACTTGATCGACTTGGATATTGATAACATCCGCACTTTGGAGCACTGGGAAAACATGATTCAACCCCCCTTTTTTTGCCCAACGATTCACACGCATGTAAATGGCATACCACTAACCAAAGCGCTCGGGAAGACCTCTCCGCTTGCAGCCGTGTTCTGCAACGTATAATACGGCGTTAATGACCTGTATATTCGGTACTTTTACATTACCACGCTGCACTGGGAGCAAATGTTCAATAATTTTAAATTGCGATTTTGTAATTTCCATAAGCGCAGATTTTATCAAATTTTGTGTGAGCAGACCCTAGGTATCAACTTAACATTCAAATTCTGTTAATCATAATTATTTGACGGTATTTGAATTTTAAAACTTGTGGTTTGTGTCTCATATATTGGCGTCTGTAATTCTATAGATATTCTTTAAATTTGAGAGAATTAGATGGCTTTATAAATTTATCATTTACTATTTAGGATGCGGCTATGGCTTTGTTTCACGATTCTATTGTTAATCGTGCTATCGACAGATTCGCTAAAGATGATAACCCTTCATTGTTGCAGTGGAACCAGCTTAAATCACTTTCGCAAGTACAAAAGAATTTAATTGCTTATGAAGCGAGCAGTCGATCTATGTCGTTCGAGCAACTCATAGACGAAGCTCATGATTCCTCCCGATTGGCTCGACACATGAGCACCCATGGTGATCCAAGGCCTACATCTAATTGTGATTGCCATGCGATTGTTGCTGGTGGTGACCCGCGCGCGGTTCCATTGAGAGCCGTTTTGGCGTGGTTAAAGCTGAGGATAGATATGCCATTCAATGGGGTTTGGTTACCACATAATACCGCAGCAGTTCCTACAATGCCGAGTTATTTACGTAAGGCGGTTCCTCACAGTAGAATACATCGCAATGGTTATTACCGATGGTTAGCTACGTTAATTGATGTGAGCCTTATTAAGGATAGTCAAACATTGGTTAAGACATTAAAAGATATTCGTTTTAAACTCGAAACGTCCACTTTTCCTGGTTATGTAATGTTAAAGGCTAATGAGTTACCATGATTTATCGAATAACCCACAATGAACAATTCTTAATGCATGTGATTCCTCCTGTAGAATCCATGCGAAAGCTGGGTGAAGTGTACGGCACGTTTGCCTTTGATGCGTCGCCAAAAGCCTATTTGGAATACTGGCAGCCATTAACCATAGAGTTTAAACAATGTTCCGGTAGTAAAGCCACGGATATTCCTGATTTGTCAGAAAACTTCGGTCGGTTGTTTCTATCTGAGCGGGCGCATGAGGTTTTAAAAGATTTATTGTTGCTATCCGGCGAGTTGTTACCTGTTATTTATAAGCAGGGTAGAGGTTATATTTTTAATCCATTAAAAACCGTTGAAGAATTTAATGCCTATGATGAATCTAAATGCGTGTACGACGACAATGGCAATCTAACGTATCTAGCGATTGATGAATTTGCTGTCGAAAATTATGGTTGTTTGAAAACTCAACGCGATGCATATAAAGCAATGTATTGTTCCGAAGAAATTAAGCAAGCGTGTGAATCGGCGGGTTTAACCGGTGTTGTTTTTCATAAAGATCTTGCTAATCCCATTGGTGAGTCATTTGGTGAAGTTCATTGATCTAGTGTTATAGAGTTGCTTGATGAATTTAAAAATACTAGTTTTACGTATTTTATACTTAGTTTTAGGTGTTGGTTGTGCTCAAAGCCATGATGTCAGGTCTGATGGTGAGGAATTAGATCATCCCTTGGTCAATGTGGAATATAAAATGAGTGTGTTAGATTTGATGGCTAAGCTCAAGGTATTAGCGTCTATGATGACGAAAACTGAGGTGAAAATTCGATGAAAACGATAGCATTTCCATCATCAGTAAAGGCTAAGCTTTTATCTATTGCAACGAGCAATAAATACCAACAAATCATCGACATACTACGACGGGGCCGTGATGATGAATTGATTATCAATGATTTAATTGAAGCACAGGCTATCGTTGATACTGTTAGAGCAAAATTAATTGATACCCAATTAAAATACCCTAATTGGGACGATGAATTACCAAACTACAATGAAGATCATGAAGAAGCATTTCAAGATTTTCAAATGGGAGTATTTGAGAAAACGGTTTTTTATATTTCCCATGAATTTGATGTTCGAACTATGACTTAATTTCAGCTTTTGTAGAAATATATTGGAAACTGGTTCTACTCAGATGAGGTGATAATATTATGATTGTTTAGGGGCACAGAATCGCGGTTATAACCCATTTAAAATGGATTTTCCAATATTTAGTCTGATTGAATATCAATCAGGTTTAACGATTTTCAATTCTGGTTTTTCTTCGCCATAATCATCCTCGAACTCATCGGCCAGTTGATCAATTATTTTATCCGGGTTGCCAGCTAGCAACCCTTCTGGTTCAGTCGAGTCAATAGGCGGAACAGGGTATTTCTCGCGATGTTTGTAGCCGAATTCTTTAAGTCGTTTCTTCGCTTCTTCTAGGCTTGGTTCTGGCTTATATTTCTTAGTCATCACGTAGACCTCTGTCTGATTTATTGCTTTTGTCTGAGGGTGCTGAGTTATCAGTTACGGGCTTGTTGGATTTTACCTTCGATAACATCAATTCTCACCTTTGCATTACATCTAGAGGATCTACCAAGCGTCAATCACCTTCTGTTAGTTTTGGTCGTCTGAAAACAGCGCAGTGCTTAAAGTTGGTTTGTTTGTGAAGGCTAGTGTGCCTATATCTTTTAATAAGAAGATATTACTATTGCTCTGCTTTCTTAGAATTATTACCCTGAGATCAATGATGCCCGAATTATTCCATAACTATATGATTTATATCTAAATATTAACTTTATTGCGCTAAATTTATCTGTTTGGTACCAATTTTGGGTTATTAACTTATTCTTTATTTATTCTAATATATTATTTTTGTGAGTGATAAATATTGAGAGAATAGAACACTAACAATGAATAAGCATGGTTTCTATTTTTCTTTCGGAGGTGGCTTTGTTTGCCAAAATAAAAACGGAGTTTAGCAATGCGCCTCTGAGCACGTCTGAGACCTTCTTGAAAATAATGGCTGCTTTAGGAACTGCTGTCGTCTCGCTATTTTACTTTTTTTCAGGTTCGACTGGTGAGGTTGATTCGGGAGATAACAAAGCTGAGATTCCTATCGTTGTTCCAGAAATTGCTCCAGAGATAAAGCCTGAGTTAATAACTAAGGTGATAGACGAACCAAAAAATTACCAAGAAACTACTGCGAAAATATCTGAACAAAAAAATACTGATCTATCTGAAACTCCGAAAAATTATATTGAGATAGCGGATTTTGTAGATATTAACTCTAACTTTTTTGAACTTGGTATAGGTGATGATGCGTATAATTTGATTGACGGTAATATAAATACCACAGTCAAATTTCCCTCTCAAAAACGAACACTGCAGGCTAAATTCACATTGGTCTTTGCTGAGCCTGTCATCATTAAATATATCGGCATTGGTCAACCTAATTCAGACTACCAGTTACATCTTTCTAAAATAAAAATTCGAGCGCAATATGCCAATAATCATTGGGGTGATTGGGTTGAATATAAAATTGAATCCAGTAGAGGAGAGGCACGTCTCAATTTTTCTGATTCTCAGCAGGTGTTGACGCTTGACTTTAATCCCATTAGTAGTGTGAATAAGTTTCGTGCAACAGAATTAGGTGATGTTTCAATTTATCGGTATTAATTATTAATTTAGGGGGTTTTGTGCGTAAGATTTTTGTTTTTGGTGTTCTTTGCTTTTTTTCTCTATTTTCTAGGGCGGATGAATCGGTGATTGGTCACTGGCAAACTACTCAGGTATTTGATGGCTTGCCAGTAGTTGTCGATATTGTGATTACTCAGTTGGCGTTAAAGGATAAATCTACAAAGATGAGTTTTGCATCGCCTCGAAACTGTTCAGTTACCTTTCAGTATTCTGGTTTGGTAGAAGAGTATGAGTTTTTTTATGTGGCTAGTACTACATTGAGTACTTGGTGTGAGAGAAATATGAGGCCAGGTAAAAGAAAAGTTGCTTATATGAAGGCTAAAACTAATCAGAGTGGGCAGTTGATATATGACTTGTTTCAAAATGGTGCTCGTGTCGAAGGTGGAATTGCTAAGAGACTAAAATAAAAAATTTTATTAATATGCTCCTAAATCATTAATTGAATTAGGAGCATTTCTTAACTTTTAAACACTAACCACCACTTTCCCCATTGCTTTTCCACTCGCTAATCTCTCATGCGCTTGTCCAATTTCTTCTAAGCCAAATTCTTGCTCGTCTAAAATAGGTTTTAGTTTTCCGGCATCTGCAATTTCGGCGAGTTTAGTTAGGATTTTTCCATGTTGTTCGCGTTGGTAGTTGTGCAGCATCGGTATCAGCATAAATACTACGTGCAGTGATAAGCCTTTAAAGTGTGCGAGTGTTAAATCCAGTTCTACCATTGAAACCGTTGTAGCTATGTGTGCATTTAAGGCGGCGGCTTCAAAGGAATTAATAATGTTGGCGCCGCCGACGGAATCGAATACCACGTTAAAGCCGGTTCCGTTGGTGTGTTTGGTAACGTAATCGGCAACGGTTTCGGTTTTGTAGTTGATGGGGGTTGCGCCGAGTTGTTCGATCAGTGCCAGTTGTTTTTCTCCGCCGCCAGTTGAATACACGTCGGCGCCAAAATAATTGGCCAGTTGCAGTGCAATATGACCAACGCCGCCGCTGCCGCCGTGCACTAATACGGTTTGGTTTTCACCGATATTGGCGCGGGTTAAGCCTTCGTAGGCGGTTATGCCGACTAAGGGAATGGCGGCGGCTTCGTGCATGGTCAGGGTTTTGGGTTTGTGGGCGATGAGTTTTGCGTCTGCCAATAGGTATTCAGCGAGTGTGCCTGGCAGGTCTGCGAGTCCTCCGGCGCAACCATACACTTCGTCGCCAACGTTAAAGTCGGTCACACCTTCCCCTATTGCTTCTACGGTGCCCGCGAAATCCATCCCTAGAATTGCCGGTAGTGCGGGCGACAACGGTAGTTCTTCGCCCATTTGGCGGATCATGGTGTCGACGGTGTTGACGCTGGTTGCGGCAATTTTTACCAAAACGTGTCCGGGTTTAACGGTGGGTTTTGGGTGTTCGGTGGGTTCAAATACGGCGTCGCTGCCATAGGTGTTGAGTAGCATTGCTTTCATGCGGGAGTTCTCTGTAATCGTTGAAAAACCCAGCATAATTGTTCGTGAAATAATTGATAATATGCATTAATGTTGATTCAGTTTATGGATTCTGTTGAAAATCGTGCGTATGAATATTGATCACTTACAATTATTTGTTCGAATTGCCGTTACCCAAAACATCAGTTCGGCCGGTAAAGAACTGGGTTTGTCGCCAGCGGTTGCCAGCAGCCATATCAATAAGCTGGAGCAATCCCTGGGCACGCGCTTGATTCACAGAACCACTCGCCAGGTGTCGTTAACTGAGGAAGGCAAAGCGTTTCTGCCGCACGCGCAACAGGTGTTAGAGAGTGTTGAAACCGCTAAATCGTCGGTGGGCGGTGGCGCGGCTAAGCCGCAAGGTAAGTTGCGGGTCACGGCACCGGCATCGTTTGGGCGCATGCACGTGTTGCCAGCGTTAACAGCGTTCTTTGAACGTTATCCCGATCTGCATGTGGATTTGTCGTTAAGTGACAGCATTATCGATATGGTTGAAGGCGGGTTTGACGTCGCAATTCGAGATGCCGCTTTGAACGATTCAACGCTGATTGCGCGAAAACTGGCGCCAGTAGATCGCATTGTTTGTGCCTCGCCGGATTATTTAGCTAAGCACGGTGAGCCAAAAGTACCGCAAGATTTATTGCATCATCAATGCGTGAATTTAATGGGGCTTGAAACCTGGGGTTTTGATACGCCTTCGGGCAAGCAGTTGGTTAAAACTCAAGATCATTTGCGTACCGATAACGGCGAAGTTGCCAGAGACGCTTGCGTTGATGGTCTTGGAATTATTATTTGTTCTACGTGGTGTTGTTATCAGCAGGTGCAACGCGGCGAGCTAATACCGATTTTAACGGAATTTCCTCTGTCTGCTAAAACCGATATTTGGGCGGTGTATCCGAGTTCACGGTTGTTAGCGCCCAAAGTTAGAGTGTTTATTGATTTCTTTTTAGAGCGTTTTGCGGGCGTGCCTTATTGGCAGCGGGAAATGAAAACCAAGTAATTATTTTAAGATTATCAATAAATTCTAAAAACTGATTCCTCTTTTCTTACTGTTATCAATGGGTGTTCCGATAACTATGATTCTCGGACTTTAACCGCTGTGATTAATGAAGAGGGTATTATGGACTACGTTGATTTTAAAACGTTTGAAGCTGTCGCTAATAATGGTGTTTTAATGGTAACGTTTGATTTTCCTCCGGTGAATGTTCAAGGTTTACCAATGCTGGCTGATCTAAATATGCTGGCGCAAAAGTTAGAAGCGGATAAAACAATAAAAGTTGTTGTGTTTCAGTCTGCTCATCCGGAAATTTTCGTCTGCCATGCGGATACTAATTTTTTGAAAGATATATCTGCCAAACCGGTATCCCGTGAAGAAGTGGAGCTGTTGGATTTGCAGGTTGTGCTTGAACGAATCAGCCAATTACCGCAAGCAACTATCGCTAAAATTGAGGGTTTTGCCCGTGGTGGTGGCCACGAATTTGCGCTTGCGTGTGACATGCGTTTTGCTGCGCGTGGCAAAGCTAAATTTATGCAAATGGAAGTAGGGATGGGAATCCTTCCCTGTGGCGGCGGTGCTTCAAGAATGGCTCGGCAAGTGGGATTGGGTCGCGCGTTAGAAATTGTATTGGCAGCGGATGATTTCGATGCTGACCAAGCAGAAGCTTACGGTACCATTAATCGCGCACTGGATCCCGAAGAAATTGGACCGTTTGTAGATGCGTTCGCGCAACGCATCGCTCGTTGGCCTTGTGAATCTATCAATGCAACTAAAAAGGCAGTGCTCGCTTCGGTTGATTTACCCATCCGGGAGGCGTTGCGTGAAGAGGCGTATTGGCTTTATCAGGCTACCAGTCAAACGCCAGCACTGAAGCGTTTTAAATGGGCCGACGACAACGAAGCGCAATTTGAATTAGAGAATCAGCGTAATTGGCCGGATATGTTGGTCAATGTGCAAGAGGTTAAGTGATTTAAAAACTTTTTCAACTTATGCCAGAGGTATTTTGCTTCTGGCGTTTCGGATAAATGACTATGTCTAAAACAATTTTAATTACCGGTGCCACAGACGGTATTGGTTTAGAAACAGCAAAAATACTTCTCGACAAAGGTCATCACGTTATTTTAAGCGGCCGCAACGAGAAGAAAATGGCGGCGGTGGTCGATGAGCTTTCTGCTAAAGGATCTTTGGATTCTGTCATCGCCGATTTATCGAGCTTACAGGCTGTTAATCAGCTAGCTGTGAACGTGGCTAAACGGTACTCAAAGATTGATGTCTTAATTAACAACGCTGGTATTTTAGAATCGAAAACACCCTTGAATGAGCACGGACACGATGTTCGCTTTGTGGTTAATACCCTTGCGCCGTATCTTCTTACTAAAAAGCTCATGCCGAATTTTGAGTCAGACAGCCGAATTATTAATTTGTCTTCCGCGGCGCAAGCGTCGATAAATCTGTCTGCTCTTGCGGGTAATAATGTGGTACTAGAAAGTATGGATGCCTACGCGCAAAGTAAATTGGCGATTACTATGTGGACGATTTTTTTGGCGGAAAAATACGCAAATGGGCCAGAGTTTATTGCTGTGAATCCTGGCTCGTTGCTTGGCAGTAAAATGGTTAAAGAAAAATTTGGCATTTCAGGAAATGATATTTTAGTAGGTGCTAATATTTTGGTAGAAGCTGCGTTGTCAGAAAAATTTGCCCATGCCTCGGGTAAATATTTTGATAATGACCTTGGTGATTTTGGCAACCCTCACGCCGATGCGAATAATCCAAAAAAGGTTAGTGATGTTATGGCAATCATTGAAGACTGTATTCGTGACTACGAAGCGTAATTATCAGTATAAAAATTTTTAGCTTTTATACAGGCTCATCAGAATACAATTTATATATAAATTTTCGCATGTAACGGATAACTGCTTTTCAATACTTATAAAAAGGAGTATTGTTTGCTGCCAGGAGTTCCTGCCGTTTCTATCTATAAAAATAATTTTTCCAGGACTAAAGTTGTATTATTTGCTGTTTGCCGTTTAAAAACAGTACTAATCTGGATTTATTACCATGTTACATTATTTTCTGATGGGCCTTGCCGTGCTCGCTTTATTGAGCATTGTGTTTGAAGAAGTTATTCATATCAATAAAGCAAAAACTACGCTGTTTTTTGGTTGTCTCTCCTGGGTTTTGCTTTTTTTCTTTGCTGATTCTGCTCAAGAACGAGAAAACATCAGCCATTTTTTAAATGAAAACCTGTTAGAAATAGCAACGCTCTGGCTGTTTTTAATGTCTACGATGACTTTTGTCGCTTATTTAAATGCCAAGGGTCTGATTCAAACTTTTGTACAAAAATTATTTCCCCAAGAGTTATCTAAAAGATTGTTATTAATACTGGTGGCGTTATTTGCATTAGTACTTTCTGCTATTTGCGATAATGTTACCGCTACCTTGGTGACTATCGGATTAATTCAGTCCTTTGATTTAGAAAAACAAGATCGGTTAAAAATGGCCGCACTCACTGTGTTTGCGGTGAATTCCGGCGGTGTTGCATTAATTACCGGTGACGTTACAACGCTGATGATTTTTCTAGCTGGTCACGTGGATATGGGGCAATTATTAATCTTGTTAATTCCTTCTGCCGTGAGTGTGGTCGCGCTGGCGATTTTATTCAGTTTTGGCATGCATGGGCGAGTAACCACTGAGGTGGTACAGAGAACATTTACGTCGGTTGATATCGCCATTGCAATCGTCTTTTTTGCGACGATTATATGCACCATGCTTTTTAATATTTTCTTTTCCATTCCTCCGGTTTTAACATTTTTAATGGGTTTGTCCATTATGTTTTTGATTGGTCGAACGGTATCTACCGATGCTGAGCAAACCCAAGTTCTTGAGTACATCCGTCAAATTGAGTATGACACCTTGTTGTTCTTTTTGGGCATTTTAATGTTGGTTGGCATGCTCCAAGAAATACAGGTATTGGAGCAGGTTGCTCGTTGGTATTCTGAATTAGCACCGATTTATTCGAATTATATTGCGGGTGTGGTTTCTGCGTTACTCGATAACGTGCCCTTGACTGCGGCGTTATTGAAAGCAAGTCCAGAATTAACAACGTCGCAATGGTTGGGCTTAACCTATTCTGTGGGTGTTGGTGGTTCGTTGTTGATTATTGGTTCGGCTGCGGGAATTATTACCATGAGCAAGGTTAAGGAAATGACGTTTGGTGCTTATATGCGTTATTTTCCGGCGTTGCTGATTTGCTACACCATCGGTTATCTGTTGTCGATTTCGATTCCAACGTTGTTGTAATCTTTTAAAAATCCAGAAGGCTCCAAAATGTTGGGGCTTTCTGATTTATTAGTTTTTTATTTAGCCTTGTTTTTTCTGCTAGTTCTTTTGTTAGTGCTTCTGTTTTTCTACTCTTTATTTTCTTTTGTTCTCTACTTGTTGCTCTTTCTAGATTTTTGTGGCTTGTTTTTGTTTTGTCTGTAAGCGCCATTTTAGGCAGTAAAACCCGTTAAATAACTAAACCTATTCAACAACTCAATCTGTTAAACAAAACCTGACTGAATAGACTTGTTTGGCTCTCGCAGATTTATGGTATTTGTTCTTTTGAAAATAAGCGCAGGTTTGTGCTACATGAGTTTTATTTCAGTTTCGTTAAAATCCATTTTGAGTTTATTGATTTTACGAATTTTGATCGTTCAAGTTGTTGTTATTATCCCCTTTTTGGCCTCTTTCACTTTTTATGACACATATGCGTCGAATTTATGAAATAAGTAGCAAATTGTAACAATTCTCGATTACCTTCCCTCCGTACCAGATTTTATTCATACGGTGATAATAATAGCGCTGCATTTTTAACGCTGATTGTGGCCTCCGTGATAATTAGCTATGTGAGTCGAGGGATATGAAAGCAATAAACTTTGTCGTACCTGGAACATTCGTTCTTCTACTGTCTGCTTGTAGTGATGATTCAAGTAAAAAACCTGTCGTGAATGCGCCTGAGTCGACAGCTAAATCGACCGAGTCGGTATCGGTTGATACTGAAGCAAAAAAAGAAGACATGGTGTATTTAGAGCAAGACCCTGCGTTTGTGAAAGATATTATTTCTGCGTCGGTGAGCAGCCAGTCGAATATGTTTAACCGAGAAGCGGTTATTCCTCCTCAATGCTATACAAAAACGGAAGGTCACTTTAACCCTTGTTATACCTGCCACCAATTTGCTACGCCGGGAGAAGGTCGCGCTAATTGGATGAGCGATGGTGAATTGCAAGGCGATTACGGTTTTTCTGATTTGGGCGTTACCAATCACTGGTTGAATTTATTCGAAGATCGCACCGCTCGAATTGAAAAAATCTCAGATCAAGAAATTGATGAATACGTAAACGAAGACAATTATTCGTCTTTGGCTGGGCGGTTGATGGAGCAGGGTTGGGATGCTTGGTATCCAGATTTAAAAGATCTTCATTTGGCCGCTGATGCGTTTGATGATCAAGGTTTCGCGAAAGATGGCAGCGGCTGGGTAGCGTTTAATTATATGCCGTTACCAAGTACGTTTTGGCCAACCAACGGTTCTACCGATGATGTCATGATTCGCTTGCCAGAAGGTTTTCAGCAAGCCGCTGACGGTAAAAATAGCCGAGATATTTATCTGTTGAATTTGTCTGTTGTTGAAGCAGCCATCAAAAACTTCACTGAAATTTCGATTCCAGAAATGGACGAAAAAGCGTTGGGTATTGATTTAAATGGCGATGGCGAATTAACAAAAACTCAAAGCTTAAAACGCCCAACGCATTATTTGGGTGGCGCATCGGATATTGCGGTGAAAACATTTTTATACCCGCGATACACCGAGTTTTTGCACACCGTGCGTTACGTTGGTATTGATGATCAAGGTGATGTCTACACGCCACCTAGAATGAAAGAAGTGCGTTACATGGTGAAAACGGTAGACCATAAAAAGTCGACTCTTGGCGCATTTTACGCAGAAGAACAAAAGGACAAGGAAGAAGGCAATCTGCCGCGTTATGCAACGCTTGGTCAGGAAGGTTTGGACAATAAATTCGGATGGCAATTAATTGGCTTTATTGAAAACGAACAGGGCGTGTTAAGACAACAAAAATACGAAGAAAACCTGTTTTGTATGGGGTGTCACACCACCATTGGTTCAACCATCGATCAAACCTTTGCCTTTGCTCGTAAAGTGGATGGTGCTCAAGGTTGGGGGTATTTAAATCTGAAAGGTATGCCCGATGTGCCTATGTTTGGTGGCGAAATACCGTCTAACTTAGAATACTTAGAGCGAGTCGGCGGTGGTAATGAATTCCGTGAAAACGAAGAAATTCAAAATTTGTATTTTGATCACGGTAAATTAAATAAAGAAAAAGTGGCTGCGGTAAAAGACGTTTACGAACTTATCACACCGTCTCCTGAGCGAGCACGTGCTTTAAACAAAGCGTATCGTACGATCGTTGAAGATCAAGATTACGTTTACGGTCGCGATGCTAACTTAAAGCCTGCAACTAACGTATTTAGAAGCATTGATACGGAAGTGCCACCGTTGGAACCTCAACACCGAGCAACTTACGATATTCGTTTGGATTGGTCGGGCTATAAAGAGGACTGATTGTCAGTCGATAAAATCATCGAACACAAAAAAGCCAGGAGTGATCCTGGCTTTTTTGTTTCTGGTTATTAAGTGGAGTTTCTAAATATTATTAAGCGGTTCGAGCGCAACCTGGTTTTTCGACTGTTGCTCTTGTTTAGAAAGCCGTTCGAGTTCTTGGATTAATGGCTCAAAACTGTTTATTTTAATCTCGGCATCGCTGAACAGGGATTTGTCCAAATCATCAAGCACGCGTTTAGCGTCATCGTCGATCAACAGATGTCGAATGCGAGCAAGGTTGTAGGGGCCGTGCGACCATTTTGCTTTTGTCCAAGTGATTAAGCCGTTGCGAATCGATTCGATATTGCCGGTTTTGGTAATCATTACAAATTGCGCTAATGCTTGTTTGGCAGAAGGCGTTTGTTTTTCTGGCTGAGCAGCGCTTGCTGTATTTGCGTGGCTGGGTTTGTATCGAGTAAACCAAAGCAGCGCGAAAAATAACGCGATTAAGGCGGTAATGACGTTACTGGCAATCAACCAAATGTTATTGCTTGAGGTTTGGGTTTCTGGGAGCAGTTGCTCGGCGTTGGTGTTTGAATCGAGCGCCACCGGATTATTTTGCGGCAAATCATTGTTTGTGGTGTTGTCGTTGACCACGTCACCGATCACGGTCATGGTTTTCGACGGCAATATTGCCGTTTCTTGTTGGTCGTCTTCCGTGTTCCACCAAGTCACTTTAACTTCGGGCAGTGTGAATGTGCCCGGTTGCGTGGCAACAATGGCTTGACTTTGACTCAGTGTGGTCAGAATACCGTTTTCGCTTTTATCTTCGTCGTCTTTAATCGGTTCTGGGTACTGGTTAATGGCGTCGGGGTATTGAATGGATAACTCGGGCAATTGCGAGCTGGATAATCCGTCGACCGAGACAATAATCGATCGGGTGATGGGTTCGCCTAATTTTACCGAGCTTATGTCCGTTCCCCAGCTGTCGGTGAGCGTGATTTGTTTTGCTGGTAGCCACGTATTACCGGTGTACGACGCTGGACGCGGCTTAACCTCTATGGATTGCGGATCGGCCACTAAGCGGCGTAAATTCGAGCGGCGAGAGTGGCCAAAAAACGGTGATCGAGAACCAATACTGACATCAAAAACTTGTCTCGGAATTACCAGTCTTCCCGATTGCTGCGGATAAATGGCGTAAACCCATTCGAGAAAGGCGAATTCTTTGTTGCCAATGCGGCGCTGGTAGCGCTGCTCACTGACGAGTTCGACTTTGGTGTTTTCCAGGGAAATATCTTGCATGCCCGGATTGGAAATTGGCAGGGAAGTGCCTAGGCGAATGGTGTAAAGAATTTGTTGCTGCACGTAAACGGAACTGGAATCGACTTCGCTTTCGACAAAAATGTCGTTCACTTGTCCGCTGGATAAATTGGTTTGCGAGGCATTTTCGACGTTAATTTCAATCGGTGTTGTAAATTCTCCCCGCGATTCAAACGATGGAATCAGTAAGGTGCCGGCTTTTTTGGGAATAATCACAATATTCCATTCTATCCAGCTCTCTTCGCGACCGTTGATGTTTCGGTACTGTTTGGTTCCTGTGTTTGAGACAATCTCGAAGTTTTTTTCGAGGTTCGTTAAATCCGGGCGCGGGGTATCGTGCGGTCCCTGTTGGCGGATTTTTAGGGTCAGAGTTTCTTCGGTGGTTACGTTTTTTCTGTCGACGCTGGCACTGACATTTTGTGCTTGGCTATGGATGGCAAACAGAGTCGTAGAACATAACAAGAGGAAACAGAACCAAGAGTGTTTGATTCTCACATTTTTTAACATCATATCTAACGCTTACGTTTTATTTTTTGTTCAATCAGTTTGCCGTTTCTGGCAAAAACACGGTTTAATCGGAGCCAATCTTTGTTTGCCAAGCTCGACCATTACTAAAGTCGAGACGCCGCATTATTGCTTGGCAAACTCCATTGGCCCGAGCGATATTCCTGTCGGCGCTGGCGGTACTCGTGTTGGAATTTTCTGCGCAACAAGCCTGCCGGATCATCGGGCACTTGTTTTAACCACTGTTCCAACGCTTGCTGTTCTTCATCGGTTAAATCCGATTCCTGTAGCTGAGCGGTTTGTTGCTGTTCTTGAGTTTCACCGTCTTGCTCAGAATTCTGAGAATCTTCAGCGACTTCTTGTTCAGATTGTTCCTGTGATGATTCTTCGCCGTCTTTCTGCTCGTCTTTGGAGTCTTGGTCTTGTTGCTGTGCGTCTTGCTCTTGCTGGGACTGATCGTTGTCGGCGAAATCCTGGGAATCTTGGGATTGATCACCGTTTTGTTGATCGGACTGGCTGTTTTGTTGCTGGGATTGGTCTTGCTGCTGATCTTGGTCGGATTGCTCGTCGGAATTTTGCTGCTGCTGATTTTGTTGTTGCTGTTGCTGCTCTTTCAGCTGCTCGACGATGGATTTGTTTTCTTCGGCGACTTTTAATTCTGGGTTTAAATTCAGTGCTTGATCGTAGGCTGCAATGGCTTCGTCAAGCTTGCCTGATTTAGCCAAGGCGTTGCCGCGATTGTAGTAGGCGCTGGCGGTTTCGCCGGAGAAAAGCTCGCTCGCGGCTTCAAAATTGCCGTCTTTGTATTGCGCGGTTGCTTTCCACTGTGAATCTTCAAACACATTGGCGGCTTCGGCGTTTTTACCGTCTTCAAATAGCTCGTAGGCTTGTTGATCTTTGGTTTTCCACAAATCTTGCCATTCAAGGGCGGAGGCGTCGTTTACCGTGAATACGCTGGTTGTGGTGACCAACACCATTGGAATCAACCAGCCTCGGCGAAACGCCAAGGCAACAAAGGGCAACAACATCAGCACCAACCAGGGTCCGGCTTCGGACCAGGAATCAAATTGGCGGTCGTTCTGTGATTCGGCGTCAAAGGGAGTATCACCGGTTTGGTTATCGAACATTTGCGTCAAATAGTCCACGTCGCGATTGTTAAGGCTCAATTGAGCGTATCGACCGTTATTGTCTCGGGCCAAATTGGCCAATAGGTCGAAATCGGTTCTGTCTATAATGATATCGCCGCTGGCCGATCGAGCAAATTCATTGCCCCTTGGCACTGGCGCACCTTGTTCACTGCCTATGGCTAAGACCGATAATCTGTGATTGGTTCCAGTTAAAAAGTTCTTCACCGTCTGAGCGGCCAATGGCACCACGCCATCGGTCACCAGCAATATGTCGCCAGAGGCAATGCCGGAGTCATTAAAGACTTCCAGCGCTTGTTCAATGGCCATTTCGGTATTGCTGCCTGGTACGGGCATTAATTCTGGCACCAGGGCATCCAGTTGGCTGATGATGGTTTCGGTGTCGTCAGACAGCGGTGTAACAACGTAGGCTTCGCCCGCGTAGACAATCAAGCCGGTTTGGCCTTCTTTGCGTTTGTTGAGCAAATCGATCAGTTTAAAGCGCGATCGATCTAACCGGCTGGGCTTCACGTCTTCGGCGCGCATAGACGGGGATAAATCCCACAAAATCAAAAGAGAGTGCTCTTTTTTTAACGTCGGTTGAGGCAGCTTTTCCCAGGTGGGGCCGGCGGCGGCAATCACTAACAACGACCAGAGTGCACCAATGGCTACGATTGGCCAGCGGCGTGCGGATTGATTGGGTTGATCGATCAGGTGTTTTAATAATTCGGGGTTAATCAGACCTTGCCAACTGTTTTGACTGCCTAAATGGCGCAACAATAGGTAAGTAATCACTGCCAGCGGAATCAGGGCCAGTAAATACTCGGGTCTTAGAAAGTGAAACTCATTCATAGAACTAACAGCAGTCTCTTAGTCTGATTTTTGTGACGTTAATCCGGGCGAACGCACCAGCAATAGAATCGCCCAACACACACTTAGCAGAATTCCCGCCAGCAACGGCCAATAGAACAAGGTTTGAATTGGGCGAAAGGTTTCTGGGTCTTGTTCGATTGGCTCAAGCTCGTCGAGCTTGTGGTAAATCTCAAACAGCTCATCGGGGTTTCTGGCACGGAAATACTGTCCGCCAGTGAGATCTGCGATTTGAGTTAGGGTGTCTTCGTCGAGATCTCGCGACGGGTTAAAGCTGCGTCCACGCGGGTCGAAAAACTGTCGCGATTGCAGTTCATCGGCGCCGACGCCAACGGTATAAATTTTTACTTTTGCTTGCTGAGCAAGCTCAGCCGCTTGCAGCGGAGCGACCGCACCAGCGGTATTGGCGCCATCGGTTAGTAAAATAACCACGCGGGACGATTCCGGGCGGTCTTGTAAACGTTTGATGGCAAGGCCAATGGCTTCACCAATGGCGGTTTTTTCACCGGCAAATCCCAACTGCGCTTCTTGCAGTAGGGTATTGACCGTGGTTCGGTCAAAGGTCAGCGGCGCTTGCAGGTAGGCGTTGGTGCCGAACAGTATGAGCCCCAATCGATCTTGGGCTCGACGCTCGACGAATTGACCCACCACGTACTTAACCACCGTGAGACGATCAATGTTTTGGCCGCCTGTACGCATATCGCGAGTATCCATACTGCCCGAAATATCCACCGCAAGCAGTAAGTCGCGACCGGATGAGGGCAGATCAACAGGTTCGCCCACCCATTGGGGGCGCGCGGCAGAAGCGACCAGACACAGCCAAATCAGTGATAGAGCCACCAGCTTGACCCAGCTGAGTGCTATTTCTTGCTTTTGAGATTGAACCAGCGGTGCCACGGATGAAAAGAACGGAACCAGCAGCGCCGATTGCTGCTTTTCATGGCGCGGAAAAATCAATCGTATTACCAGCGGCAATGGCAACAACAGAAATACCCAAAGCCAAGCGAATTCAAGCATTGACGATTCCTTCTTGCGTGGATTGATCCGAAAGCTCAGGGTTGTAGGTGTTTATAAACCGCTGACACTGACTGACAAGATCGCCTAGAGGCTGGTTGAATTGAGCGTTGTTACGATATTGGTCGTGGGCCAGCATGTGCGCGAAGCTCTCTTCCACGCCGCCATTTTCCATTAAAAAGTGCTGCCATTGGTTGCCATAAAGATTGGCGACTTTTTTTCTTCCCGATACGGTAATGACGTAGCGTTTAAGCAATTCGTTAAGGTGGCGCAAAACATCGACTGAGATGGCTTCATTTTTATTGGCCGTGTGCCAATTGTTGAGTTCTTTGAGCGCCAGTTTTTTAAATCGATTTTTAAATTGTTGTTTTTTCCAGACAAGCAAAACAATCACTGCAATGGCAATGACAGCGAGTGCCACCAAAAACCATCCCGGCGCTAGCGAATAGCTGTACAACTGCTCGGGCAGAATAATGTCGTTGAGCTGCGGAATAGGATCAGCGTTTCCGTCTGCGGGCGCCTGAGCCTGAATGCCGTTTGGAAGTAATGAATTCATAGCCGATAAAGTTTCATATCTAAATTTTTATTGCCGATGTTTTTTTGGTTATTGCTTGTTACCAGTACTTTTCTTTTACCAGCATTTGCCAATTAATCACGACTTTTTCTTCTTTTTGCTCGCGTTGGTTTTTCCCTTGCCGTAAATTGCACGAATTAAATTTGATGGTTCGTTCAAAGTGTTGGCTATAATTAAGGGAATCAGGCGTTTATTCGCGAAGCTCTGTAATTTGTTTTCTTTTTCCTGAAATTGTTCACGAAAGGTTTGGTTGAAGGATTTATTGTGACCGCTGAGTTTCAGTCTTTTTTTGCCGTCACTGATCATCAATTCTTCTTCGGGCAGCTGGGTTTCTAGCTGATCAAAAACATGAAATAAATTCACGTCGCAGTGGCGACACATCAACGCTAATTGTTTTTCGCATTCGTCGGTAAAGTCGTGGAAATCACTGATGATAAGAACGGACGTTCCAGGTTTGGCAATGCGGTGGGCTTCCATCACCATTTGCTCTAGGGATTGCTGTTTGTCGCTGGCGACCGGTGAGGTTAACTGCTCGTTGAATTCAATTAAGCGATGCACCAACTCCATTTGCGCGTGTTTGCCTCGCCGGGGTCGCACATCGCATTGTTTTTCATCGCCAAAAATCAACGCTCCAATACGGTCGTTTTGGTTGAGGGCCATCCAGCCGAGCATGGCGGCAAGGTGGGTTGCGTAAACCGACTTAAAACAGGTGCGACTGCCGAAAAACATATTTGCCCGTTGATCCACAATCAACACCACCGGGCGTTCACGTTCTTCTTTGAAGAGTTTTGTATAAGGCACTTGCGTGCGAGCGGTAACGCGCCAGTCGATGGTTCGAATGTCGTCGCCGGGTTGGTAGATTCGAACTTCTTCGAATTCCATTCCGCGGCCCTTAAACTGCGTGCGTAAAGGACCATTAATCACGCCCGCCGAAGGGCGCGTTATTTTAAGCGTTAGATTTGATACTAAGAACCGGGTTTTTAGTAAATCTTGTAACTTTGAGTAGGCTCCGCGAGGAGCCAGTTCTTCATTTAAACTCAAGACTCAGCCACTTATGTAAATTTCGAAATCGCACGACGGCGGTGTTAAACAAGTAAGTGTTAAACAAGTAACAGCATTAACTTGATTAGCTAACCGCGACTAACTCTAAAAGATGATCAATTACTTCGTCTGGGGTAATGCCACTGGCTTCCGATTCAAAGCTTAAAATGAGGCGGTGACGAAATACGTCGTGAATGACGGCTTGGACGTCTTCTGGGCTGATGTAATCTCGCGAATTTAACCAGGCATTTGCTCGCGCACAGCGATCTAATGCAATTGTACCGCGCGGGCTTACGCCGTATTCAATCCAGCGCGCTAAATCCATATCGATGGTATCGGGTTTACGCGTTGCGCAGGTAAGATTGACGATGTAATCCTCAATGCTGTCGGCCATGTGAATTTGCAGAACTTCTTCACGGGCTTTAAACAATTCCGCCTGGGTAATTGGCGTTGGTTGTTTCATTTCATCGTTGCGCGCTTCTTGGCGGGCGAGCCTCAAAATTTCTTTTTCGGCGCTGGCGCTTGGGTAGTCGACGCCAACGTGTAACAAGAAGCGGTCTAATTGTGCCTCGGGAAGAGGATAAGTACCTTCTTGTTCCACCGGGTTTTGGGTTGCCATAACCAAAAATAGCTCCGGCAATGGATAGGTGGATTTGCCAACACTCACCTGGCGCTCGGCCATGGCTTCCAGTAAAGACGACTGAACTTTGGCCGGCGCACGGTTGATTTCATCGGCGAGCACAAGGTTGTGAAAAATAGGCCCTGCCTGGAATTCAAAGGTTCCGTTCTCAGGTCGATAAATATCGGTACCGGTCACATCCGAAGGTAATAAATCAGGCGTAAACTGTACGCGATGGAAACTTGCTTCTAGACCATCAGAGAGTGTTTTAATAGCCTTTGTTTTTGCAAGTCCTGGGGCTCCTTCAACTAATAAGTGGCCGTCGGCCAGCAGTGCGATCAATAATCGATCAATTAGATGGGGCTGGCCAACAATTGTTTCATTAAGCCAGTCTCGTAATGATAAAATTGCATTTTGCTTTGACATAAAAACTGCTTACCACGTTGAACACTCTGAGCATTATTGCTGTCTTGATTAGCGAAATGATGAATTATAATTTCGCAATTAAGAACCATAAAAATTAGTTTGGTAGAATATTATAACAATACAGTGTCTAATCGAGGACTCTTGTTCTCAGCGAAAGTTCTGGTTTTGCGTATTACCTGCAAAAGCAAACAGTATCATTTCTGGTCAAAACCATACTTTCGTGCTTGCGCCTTACGAAATTATTCGCCTGTACTATCATTTCAATATAAAGGAGCCTCTGATTAACCTCAAAATTACTCAGCGTGATCTCAAGCGTGCAGTTGCAAGGCGACGCTTGAAATTAATGGCCTTAGTCCTTAATAAAAGCGGTAACGCCGCAAATGTGCGCTTGAGAACACGTCCTTCGGAGCCTTCCAGTTTTTTCCTGCTCTGCGTTGTGCTTTTTCGATTTAACCCGTTAGACCTTCAAAAGCACGCCTTAATCAGAAAAAAACTGATTGGCCTGAGTGATCTTGAGGTTAACCAGAGGCTCCTAAATACCCATTTTTCTTATAAATGGACAATCAAATAAATGACCTTACATGGAATCCCATGTATTTGCTTATGAGGTGTTTGTGGAAATAAACACGGTGATGACCGAATCAACAGACCATTTTTTAGATCGCCTAAGCCAAAACATAAAAGACGAACTGCCGGATTTAGAACACGCCCGATTAGAAAAATTTTCAAAGCTTTACTTTAATCGGTTTCCGTTAAACGAAATTCAAGGACGTTCCTATAAAGATATGTACGGTTTTCTCGCCAGTTGGTGGAAAATCATGCAGAAATTCAAGCCCGGTCAGAGTGAAGTTTACGTCTATAACCCAAATTTAGAAGAGCACAGTTGGCTTTGTGGTCATTCGGTGATTCAGGTTCGCATTGTCGATATGCCGTTTTTAACGGACTCCATACGTTTGGAGCTGAACCGAAGAAATATATTAGTACACTTTTTAAAGAGCCAAGTGATTCAATCGGTTCGCGATGATAAAGGGCAGTTGGTCGATGTTCTCGACCGAAACGCAGAAGTGGGCACGCTTTCGAGTAAGCATCACGTTCAACGCGAAGCCTTGGTGTATTTTGAAATAAACCTTCACACTGATCGCAGTGAATTGTCGGCGTTACGGGATTCAATTGTTGCGATCATTCGCGAACTGCAAGCGGTAGTTACCGATTACAAGCCGATGTGCGACGAAGTTTTTAAAGCAAAAAGCAATCTCGATTTTGCCTTGAAAAACAAAACAGCAAACTCTGCCGCTATTAAAGAATCTCAGGCGTTTTTGGAATGGCTCAGTGAAGGACACTTTACCTTTTTAGGGTACAGCGAATTCGAAATTGCTAAAGAAGGCAACAAAAACGATTCAGAAATGGTGTTGAAAGAAATAACGGATAACCGAAAGGGTATTTTTGCTATTTCTAATACAAAGGTTGATCCGTTGCCGCTGTCGAAGTTTAACTCCGGCATGGAGACCTTTTATCAATCTTCCGACTGTATTGCGTTTACTAAATCCAGTTCACGATCACGCGTGCACCGCGGCGTTTATTCCGACTATGTGGTTGTTAAGCGATTTAACAATAAAGGTGAGGTGTGCGGTGAAATTCGTTTTATTGGCTTGTACACCAGCACGGTTTACGACGATAAAGTTCGCGCCATTCCGCTGATTCGCGACAAAGCCAATGACGTTATTACCAAAACCGAAACTGACGAAAACTCTTACGAAGGCAAGGCGCTAATTCGCATTTTAGAAACCTTCCCTCGCGATGAGATGTTCCAAATTTCGAGCGAAGAATTACTGCGAGTTATCACTGACGTTGCGCAAATTAATGAACGTGCGCAAGTGCGCTTGTTTATGCGATCGGATCCTTACGGTAAATTCGTAAACTGCTTGGTCTACGTACCAAGGGATTTATTCAGCACTCAAGTGCGTGAGAAAATCCAAGAGCTCATTGCCTCAGAAATCGACGCCGAAGAATGCGAGTTCAACACGCATTTTTCAGAATCCATTCTCGCTCGTGCGCATTTGGTTTTTAAAATCAAACCAAACACGACTGTGTCTTACGATGTAAAAAAACTCGAACAAAAAACTGTTGATATTACCCGCGGCTGGGATGAAAACTTCCTTACGGCACTGTCGGAAGCCATGGGCGAAGAGCGCGGCACAAAAGAGTATAAGATTTATAAAAATGCTTTCTCGGATGCGTATCGAGAATCTTACGACGCCCGCTCGGCAGTATCGGATATTGAAACCCTCAGCCATTTGAGCGACAGCAGTCCAGTGGCGATGAGTTTTTATCAGCCGCTAAATTCAAAACCCAATGAAATTCGCTTTAAGGTTTTCCACTGTGAAAAACCGTTGGAGCTGTCAACGGTGGTTCCTGTGCTCGAAAACTTGGGCTTGCGAGTTTTGGGCGAGTTTCCTTACGACATTGAACCGGCGGTTGGCAAAACTGTGTGGTTGCACGATTTTAGTTTGGTGTTTGACGGCAATGGCGACATCGATGTTGGTTCTTCCAAACGTATATTCCAAGAAGCCTTTGAGGCTATTTGGCTCGGCAAGGCAGAAAACGACGCCTTTAATCGCCTGGTATTAGGCGCGCGGCTCAGTTGGCGTGAAGTGTCGATTATGCGTGCCTATGCGCGTTACATGAAGCAAACGGTGGTTAATTTCGGCCAAAGTTACGTCGCTAATACTTTGGGCTCTCACGTTGATATTACGCGCAATTTAATTGCCTTGTTTAAAGGAAAATTCGATCCTCGAGTCAATCAATTTACTAAGCAAGATGTCAGCCGAATTGAGCGGCTACAGACCAAAATTATCGACGCACTCGAAAACGTGGATAATTTAAATGACGACCGAATTGTGCGTCGTTACTTGGATTTAATTAAGGCAACGCTCAGAACCAATTACTACCAAAAAACCGCTGAGGGCGAGGAAAAAGAGTATATTTCCTTTAAATTGTCGCCTCGCGATATTCCCGACATTCCAGAGCCGCGGCCGCTGTATGAAATCTTTGTTTATTCGCCGCGAATGGAAGGTGTGCACTTGCGCGGTGGTCCGGTAGCGCGCGGCGGTTTGCGTTGGTCCGATCGATTGCAAGATTACCGCACCGAGGTTTTGGGTTTGGTTAAAGCTCAACAAGTTAAAAATGCGGTGATTGTACCCAACGGTGCTAAAGGTGGTTTCGTGGTAAAACAACCGCCAAAAGAGCCGACGCGACAAGCCATGCAAGCCGAGGCGATTAAGTGTTACAAAACCTTCATTAAAGGCTTGTTGGATATCACAGACAACATTGTCGGCGGTGAAACCGTTTCGCCCGCGCAAGTGGTCCGTCACGACGGCGATGACCCTTATCTCGTGGTCGCTGCCGATAAAGGCACGGCAACCTTCTCCGACATCGCAAACGAAATTTCCATTGAATACAAACACTGGTTGGGCGATGCATTTGCCTCCGGCGGTAGCCAAGGTTACGACCACAAAGGCATGGGTATCACCGCTCGCGGTGCTTGGGTTTCAGTGCAGCGCCATTTCAAAGAGAAGGGCGTGAATATTCAAGAGGAAGACTTCACTGTTATTGGCGTTGGCGATATGAGCGGCGACGTGTTTGGTAACGGTATGTTGCTGTCGAAGCACATTCGCTTGGTGGCAGCGTTTAACCACTTGTCGATCTTTATCGATCCAAACCCAGACGCGGCTACCAGTTACAAAGAGCGTGAGCGCTTATTTGCGAATCCGCAATTGGGTTGGAACGATTACGACGCAAAATTGATTTCCAAAGGTGGCGGTGTCTTCTCCCGCGCGGCGAAGAGCATTATCTTAACTCCAGAAATGAAGGTCCGATTCGGAATTTCTGAAGATCGCCTTTCGCCCACCGATCTGATTAATCGCTTGATGAAATCGCCTGTGGATTTGATCTGGAATGGCGGTATTGGCACCTACGTGAAATCGTCCGAAGAGGTCAACGCCGACGTTGGCGACAAATCCAACGACATGCTGCGCATCGACGGTAAAGATCTGCGCTGTAAAGTCTTTGGTGAAGGCGGCAACTTAGGAATGACCCAGCTCGGGCGAGTTGAATATTGCCTGCACGGTGGTGCCTGTAATACCGATTTTATCGACAACGCCGCCGGTGTGGATTGTTCCGACCACGAGGTCAATATCAAGATTTTGATCGATAAATTGGTGGCGCAGGGCGATTTAACCGAAAAACACCGCAATCAGTTATTGGTCGATATGACCGATTCTGTGAGTGAATTGGTGCTGGAAAATAACTATCAGCAAACCCAAGCCATTAGCTTGGCGGATCACTCCGGTCACGAACGATTTGCGGAATTCCGACGCTTAATCAGCCAGCTCGAAACCGAAGGGCGCTTAAATCGTAAGCTGGAGTTTTTACCAGACGAAGAGAGCTTGTTGGAGCGTCACAGCCACAATAAAAGCCTGACTCGTCCTGAATTGTCGGTGCTGATTTCTTACGTCAAAGTGATTCTGAAAGAACTGCTGGCCAACGATGATATCGCCGGTGATCAATACATCGTTAACATCATCGAGTCGGCGTTCCCGCCGTTATTGCGCGAGAAATTCCCTTCTGAGATTTACGATCATGTTCTCAGAAAAGAAATTGTCGCCACTCAATTGGCTAACGATTTGGTGAACAACGGCGGTATCACGTTCTTCCATCGTTTGCTGGAATCCACTGGCGCCCCGGCAACAACAATTGCCAGAGCCTACGTTACCGCGCGCGATTCCTTCCAAATGCCGTCGTTGCGAAAAGAAATCGAGGCGTTGGATTTCAAACAAACCAACACCGTGCAAATGGAAGAATTGGACGACTTGGTTCGTCGAGTTCGCCGAGGCACGCGTTGGTTCTTGCGCAATCGCCGTTCGCGTTTGAACCCGAGCGAAGAGATCGAGCATTTCTCCAATTCGTTAACCGAACTCAGCGACATCATGCCGAGCGTGTTGACGGGAGAAGAGTTGGAACAGTGGCAGGCTACCTATGATCGATCGCTGGGATTGGGCTTCTCTGATCGCTACGCCAAGGCTTCGGCGTTGCCGTCGAATCTTTACTCAGGTTTGGGTGTAGTTGAAGCGGCCAACCACAGCGGTGCGGATCTAAAGCGTGTTGCTCATATCTTCTTCTATTTGAGTGATAAGCTCGGCTTGAATTGGTTCTCGAAACAAATTTCGGACGTGTCGGTTGAAAACTATTGGCAGGCAATGGCGCGCGAGTCGTTCCTCGACGATATGGAAGGCCAAATTCGTTCGCTGACCGAATCATTTGTGCGCTTACAGCCCACGCAAATGTCGTTGGAGGAAACCTTCGATGTTTGGGCGCAGCAGCACAAAGACATGTACGATCGTTGGATTTCGATGATGCTGGAGCTGCAAAGCACCAGTGTTTCCGACTTTGCCATGTTCTCGGTGGCCATGCGTGAGCTTTACGATTTGGCGCAGGCTTCAAGCTATTGCCAAAACTTGGGCGACGATTCGCCAGCGTGCACGACGGGTACACCGTTGCAGGCAGTCGAATCGACAAAGGCTTCGGCGTGATTAAGCCTGTTAACTGCTTGTGTTAACTGTTAGAGAACGATGAAGTCGGTTGAGATTCATTTAAACATCTCAAAAGACGAATTTATAAAACTCTACCAATCCGGTGGCCGTGCTAACGTGCTCGCAACAGCACGTGACGGCCGCCGAATTCAATTTCCCGCCTCTTCTCTGCGTCGCTGGTTAAACCACAGCGGTATTGTCGGTTTATTCGTAATTTATTTTGATGACAGCAATCGATTGAGTAGAATTGAACGCCTTAGCTAAACGGCAAAGGTCAGCTGCTCATTCAAAATTCAGCTGAATAAAAGCTCAAATTTAACAAACACAACAGGATAAGCCCTGAATGTATTCCCTAGCGCGTAAGCTTCTTTTTAAACTCGATCCCGAAATTGCCCACGAATTTTCCTTAGATATGCTCGCCGCGGGTGAGCGTTTGAAGATTTTATCGTTGGTCTCATGCGATCTTCCCAGTAATCCTGTGACGGTCATGGGTATTGAATTTCCAAATCGCATTGGTTTGGCGGCAGGCTTAGACAAGAACGCCGATTACTTTCAAGCGTTATCGACGTTGGGGTTTGGTTTTGTTGAGGTTGGAACCGTCACCCCGAAACCTCAGCCGGGTAACGAACAGCCACGATTGTTTCGCTTGCCAGAACACGAGGCAATCATTAATCGGATGGGATTCAACAACAAAGGCGTTGATTACCTGGTTGAACGAGTTGCGGGAAAATCCTTGAAACATCCGTTAGGTATTAATATCGGGAAAAATAAAATAACGCCCGAAGAAAACGCGTTGTCAGATTACACCGCTTGTATGGAAAAAGTGTATGACTACGCCGATTATATTACGGTGAATATTTCCTCACCGAATACGCCTGGGCTTCGTGACCTGCAATTCGGTGAAACACTGCATAATCTGTTGCAAGGCATTAAAACCAAGCAGTCAGAATTGGCGGATCAGTACGAGTATTACGTTCCCGTAGCGGTAAAAATTGCGCCGGATATGACTGAGCAAGAACTTATTGATGTGGCGCACACCTTTTTAGAGTTAGACATCGATTGTGTGATTGCCACCAATACCACCATTGATAAATCTTCGGTATCCGCTTCGGTTCACGCAAACGAAGCGGGTGGTTTGTCTGGTTTGCCTGTTCAAGACAAATCAACCCAGGCCATTAAAATTTTAAAATCGCAATTGCAGTCGGATATTCCCATTATTGGTGTTGGCGGCATTAACAGCGTTGATTCTGCGATGGAAAAACTGGAAGCCGGAGCCAGCCTTTTGCAGGTATACACCGGTTTTATTTATCAGGGCCCGGAATTGATTGCCGATTTGGTAAAAGCCACAAATAAGTATTCTGCTGCTGACGATAACGATTAATCTGTTGCCGTTAAATGAGCGACAGTTTTAAATTAACGATTAATACTGTTTGATAATTGTGGTGTTTAAAAGAATTAAGTGATTGGGAAAGTCTGGAAGGCTAAAAACTTGATCTAGAAATAAAAAGAGCAGGGGAATTACCCCTGCTCGCGGTCTTGAGTGAAGACCTTTGGGCTTAAACATTTAAATTAAAAGTTTTGCATTTAATTTATCGGGTTTTTGCTCCTTTTTTGTCGATATGACGATTAAGAAACGATACCTACAGGAATTTGTATCTACAAAAACTACACCTTCAAGAATCACACCTGTTAAGTTCACACCTATTAAGTTCACACCTGTTCAGTTCAAACCTGTAAAATTCGCACCTCTCTATGCGTTTGTATTGGTATGAGTTTGTATTGGTGTGTTTGATTCTGTGCCTTTGTTTCTGTACTTGCGCTTGATTGCCTCTATAAATTAAATTTAATTAAAATTTTTGGTGCAGTAATTTTAGTGTTGCTTTTGCCTGCGTATGTATCAAGAGTAAGTCAATATTGATTCGGTGTAAATTGGAAATATTGTTATTTATCAAATTAATTTGGGTTTTCTTGATTGCTGCAGTAACAGTATATAACACGTATAAAAACGGCAATTAATTTAGCGGTTACTGAGTTTTTGAACCGATGCCATGCGATTAAAACCGTTCCATTGATCATTCCGTCCTTCACGCCAGCCATTAAGCCAATCATAGCGTGCTTGCTGGGTTTCATGGGGGCAGAGGCTTCTAGAGCGACCCTCAAATCCTACGACATAACCCTTTGCAAACGCTTTTTCAGATGGTTTTCTCTTCTGACGTTTCATAATGTAATTTACCTCAAGGTTGGTGTTTATCCATTTCAAAAATATTGTGTACCAAGCTTCTAAAAAGTTGGGGGAGATAAACTTGAATGTTTAAAATTACTGTATAAAAACATGAATGATTCGAATTAATTGATGGGATGTAATTCTCAAAGTTTAAAAAAATAAAGCACGGAAAATGCTTTGATAATGTATGTGGAAACTCGAATAATAAGTTCACCGATTTAATTGCACTTTTATGAAGCCGGAAACTCAGTACACCAAATATTGAATGCTTTGGGAATGAATTTAAATTTATAAAAGATTGAGATTATATACCGAATGATAATATTGGTTTTCACTTTGTTATCGATAATTCCACAATAATTACGTATTGCTCTAAATTATCAATAGTTGTATTAAAAACACTAAATTTAATAAGACATTAACTCTTTAACATATTATCCCAGCGAATTTTAGCAACGCTGAGACAGTTTTGTACGTCGATTATTTAATCATTGTTATTCGGATTTTGTGTGAGAAAAGAGTCTCATAATTTAATTTAGAATATTTATTAAAAATATTTTGATTATTACTGTATTCGTTTTACTGATTGATTCTTATCGACAGTTTTTCTGATGAGTTTTTGTATTTGTGGTTTTTAAGATAATTAACTTCTGAAAAACCTGCATGACGCAATGGCATTAAAAAACTTCTAAATAATAAAAACACAAATATCAGTTGATTTAACGGTAGGTATTTTGGGTTAATCCCATAACACTAATTCAATTATTTTCACGGCCATTTATACACACGACCATTTATTTTCGCGATTATTTATATTCACTAATTAGGAACACTAAACAACAACGGAGATTAAACAACAGAGGGTGTGATTCGTGGCATTACTGTGTGATGCCTCTATGAGCAAATCTCTCGCTACTTAAGCGCGGGCTAAATGATTGTTTTTCTTAGTATAAAGCGGTGATTCCGGGTAGAATCGCAGTTTTATCCAGACAGACCTTCACATGATCGAATATTACGCAAGTTGCCCAAAAGGCCTAGAGCAGTTATTGGCTGAAGAAATCACCCAATTGGGGGGTGAGTTTAAACGAGAAACCATAGGTGGAATATGGTTTTTGGGCGGTTTGTCGGTAGCTTATCGTGTGTGTTTGTGGTCGAGACTGGCAAACAAGGTGCTGTTGCCACTGGTGAAGTCATCTGTGGCCAATGATAAAGATCTCTATGAGCTGATTGCCTCGGTTCCTTGGGAAGATCATCTCAGCCCCAATGGCCGTTTGTGGGTGGATTTCGCCGGTACCAACCGTTTTATCCGCAACAGCCAATTTGGCGCCTTAAAGGTTAAGGATGCCATTGTTGATCGGATTCGCGATCGATTCGGCGTTCGCCCCTCCGTTGATAAAGAAAATCCCAATCTAATCATTAATGTACGTCTGTCGAAGGGCAAGGCGACCGTTTCCATCGATTTGAGCGGCGATAGCTTGCATCGTCGTGGTTATCGATTGCGACAGGGCTTTGCACCGTTAAAAGAAAACTTGGCGGCTGCGTTGTTGTATCGCTGCCGTTGGCCTGAAATCGCCGCTGACGATGGCGCATTGCTCGACCCAATGTGTGGTTCAGGAACAATTCTGATCGAAGCGGCCATGATGGCGGCGGATATCGCACCTGGGCTTAAACGATCGTCTTTTGCGTTCGAACATTGGTTAAATCACTCCAACGACGTTTGGCTTGAACTGCGAGAACAAGCTCAAGAGCGCATTAATCTCGATAAAATTCCCGAAATTCGTGGTTATGATTTCAACCGAACCGTGCTTGAAGCGGCGGAATTCAATATTGCTCAAGCTGGGTTGATTGGCAAGGTTCGTGTGACGGCTAAACCGTTAGCGGCATTCAAAAAGCCAACTCACAAGCCTATTGATACGGGTTTAGTATTGACTAACCCTCCTTACGGAGAGCGTTTAGGGGATCTTGAGCAGCTTATTCCTCTGTACCGACAGCTCGGTACCTCGTTGCGTGAAGAGTTTGTGGGTTGGAAGGCGGGTGTTTTTACCGGTAATCCAGATGCCGCTAAAAACATGGGCTTGCGCAGCAATAAAAAATACAAGCTTTATAACGGCAGCATTGAAACCGAATTATTGTTGTTTGATGTTAATGAAACCCAGTTTGTGAATGCACCTGCGCCCGAACACATTTTAACGCGTCCAAGTGATCCTTATAAGGTGACCGAAGGTGCTAAAATGCTGATTAATCGCTTGGCGAAAAATAAAAAACAATTGGGCAAATGGCTCAAAAAGAATGACATTGAGTGCTACCGAATTTACGACGCGGACATGCCGGAATATTCCGCCGCCGTTGATATTTACGGCGACCATGTTCACATTCAAGAGTATCAAGCGCCGAAATCCGTCGACGAAGAAAAAGTAAAACAGCGCTTTAACGATATAGTCGCCGCAGTGAAGCAAGAGCTGCAAGGCGATGAATCAAAAATCAGTATCAAGCAGCGCAGACGCAATAAAGGTAAACAACAGTATGAGCGCTTAAATGAGCGCGCAGACAGACGCGAATTAATGGTCGTTGAAGAAGGCGCAGCAAAGTTTGAAATTAATTTGTGGGATTACCTCGATACCGGATTATTCTTAGATCACCGTCCAGTGCGCCTTAAAATTCGCGAGTTGGCCCACGGCAAAAAGTTTTTAAACCTGTTTTGCTACACAGCGACTGCCAGTGTTCACGCAGCCATTGGCGGCGCTAAAGAAACGGTGAGTGTTGATTTGTCGAACACTTACATCAACTGGTCAAAACGCAATTTTGAGCTGAATAGACTGGTCAGTAAAAATCACCGTTTTGAACAGGCCGATTGCGTTAAATGGTTAAATGAATGTCGAGAGGGGTTTGATCTTATTTTATTAGACCCACCGTCTTTCTCGAATTCGAAAAAAACCGAAACCGTATTGGACATTCAACGCGATCATGTTTCTATGATTAATCGTTGCATGGATTTATTGCTTCCGGGTGGCTTACTTATTTTTTCCAATAATTTACGCAGCTTTAAACTCGATGAAAGCAGTTTGTCGCATTTTGAAATCGAAGATTACACGAAAAAGAGCCTCGATCCCGATTTTGCACGCAATCAAAAAATACATAACTGTTGGTTGATTCGAAACAAATAAATATTTCATCAACGCCATTCTTAAAAACCCACCATTACAGTCGTGTATTGGTGGGTTTTTTACTTTCTCATTGTGCCATTCTTTTCTGTATTCGTTTTTTGGGATTAATATTTTTCGTATCAAAGGCTTACCTTTATAAGTTTGTTTTTTGTAGTGTAAACAATTTAAGTTTAACTGCTTCAGTTTTGAGATACCGCAAATAGCCAAAATTGAGTCATAGAGACGGGCTGTTGGTCGTGGTATAAAAAGTTAAACAGTCAAATAGTGATTGTGTTTATGTTTTTTGTGAACATAAGCGCGCATTGATTTCGATTGTAGATATTCCAAGTTTGCTCTTATAACCGAAATCCACACAGTATGTATTCGCCCGAGTACGAGCTATGAGTACTAGTTATACATCCTATAAAACAATTATTGAAATTGTTGGTGATATTGTAAAAGTTCGTTTGCCGGAACAATCTGAACAAGCGTCGCCATTGGTAAGATTAAATGATTTGGCGGTATTGTCTGTCGATGGTTCTGATTCACGATTGGCGCAAATTATCGATATAAAAAATAATGTTGTATCACTGCAAGTGTTTGATTCGACTAAGGGTCTTTCTACAGACGCGAAAGTGAATTTTTTAAATCAGCCGATGAAGGTTGTTGCCAGTGACAATATTTTAGGGCGTGTTTTTAGTGGTAAAGGTGAAGCGATTGATAACGGACCGTCGTTAGAGTACGAGCAAAAAATCGTAATTAACGGGCCCATTGTTAATCCTGTTAAAAGGCAAGTGGCATCGAAAATGATTCGAACCAATGTGCCGATGATCGATGTTTTTAATTGTTTGGTAGAAAGCCAGAAAATTCCAATATTTTCAGTTTCTGGTGAGCCTTACAATACGCTGCTAGCCAGAATTGGCATTGAAGCCGACGCCGATTTAATTGTTTTTGGCGGGCTTGGGTTAATCTTTGATGATTATCACTATTTTAAACATCAATTTGAAAACGCAGGCATGCTGGCGAGATCGGTCATGTTCGTAAACCAAGCGTCAGATTCGATTGTCGAGCGATTGCTTATCCCTGATTTGGCGCTTTCTGTGGCGGAACATTTTGCCGTAGAACACAATAAGCGCGTACTGGTTTTACTGACCGATATGACGGCTTATGCAGACGCGCTAAAAGAAGTCGGCATTGCAAACGAGCGTGTGCCGTCGAATCGCGGCTACATGGGGGATTTGTATTCTCAGTTAGCAAGGCGCTACGAGAAAGCGTGCGATTTTACTAAAGGTGGATCAATCACGGTGTTGTCGGTAACAACAATGCCCGGCGGCGATGTGACTCATCCGGTACCCGATAACACCGGTTATATAACCGAAGGTCAATTTTATTTGCACGACGGCATTATCGATCCATTTGGTTCCTTATCACGCCTAAAACAACAGGTTATTGGAAAGCAAACGCGTGAAGACCATCATCAAGTAATGAATACTATGATTCGGTTTTATTCCGGCAGTATTGAAGCCAAGCAAAAGCAATCCATGGCCTTTGAGCTGAATGAATTTGATGAAAAATTGTTGCGTTTTGGTGAGCTGTTCAAGCGCCAATTTTTAGGCATCGATATTTCCATGCCTCTGGAAACCGCTTTGGATACCTGTTGGGAAATTTTAAAAGCTTGCTTTAGCCCAGAGCAATTACTGATGAAAAAAGAATTCATCGATAAGTATTATTACCAGAAAAAATCGTAACCCATACGCAGTGAAAAACTTATGGCCGATAAGGTATCTGTTTCAAAAACCAGTTTGCTGAAACTTAAGCACGATCTGCGAGCTTATCAAAAGTATTTGCCTTCACTGGATTTAAAGCGTCAGCAATTAAGGTTCGCTATTGTTGGTTTGAAATCCGATATCCGCCGATTAACCGAGAAAATAACTCAGTTTCAACAAGCGCTTCCCAACCTAATCCCAAGTTCTTACGTTGATGTCTCTGATATCGACCAACTAGTGGCAATCAGTACCATCGATTACGAATTAAAAAGCATTGCTGGCGTAAAGGTTTCTCAGATGACGGACGTTACGTTTTCTGAATCAGGCAGTGATTTTGCTCGTTTGCCCGTGTGGGGATTGTTCTATCAAGCAAGCTTGGAGAAATATGTCAAACTCCTTTTGCAAGTAGAGAATTTGGAACAACAGATATTCACGCTGAATGCGGCTTTATTAAAGGTAACCCAACGCATTAATCTATTCGAAAAACTGCTGATTCCCCGGTCTGAGCAATTCATCAGTACCATCGAACTCAGTTTGGGAGAAAGGGCAAGAGAATCCGTAGTGGTATCTAAACTGTCAAAGAAAAGATCGGCGAGTCGCAGTGAGTATTGTTAAGCTAAAAAAAGCCACCGTTTTGGCAAGTAACAATCAAGTAGAGCAAGTCGTTGAGGCGTTGCAAAAATTTGGTCGATTACACATTATTGAAAAACCAAACGAAGCTCAAGATAACACTGAAAACCGTAACAGCGACAATTACGGTCGAATGATTGATTACGTTAATTTTTTAGAAAAATCTGAGAGAAAGATAAAACAAGAAAAACGGTATCAATCATACGATTTGAATGAGGTGATCAGCAAAATCGGCGCGTTAAAAGCCAATATTCATGCTGAAAAAAATCACTATGATCACGTTATGCACGAAATAAAGCAGCTGGAACCCTGGGGTGATTTCGAGCTTTTGGGGTTAGAGGCTGATATTCGGCGTACATTCTGGTTTTATGATTTACCCTTGGCAAGTTTGAAAAAAATCCACCGGTTGTCGCTGCCTTATCAGGTCGTTAATCAGAATAATACTCGGATTTACGTGGTGGTTATTTCCGAGCAAAAACCAGTCGAAGACTGTTTGCCGGAAAAATCGTTGGATTTGCCTTCGGAAAGTTTATCCGTCTTGTATGAGAAACGACACAATCTACTATTAACACTAGATGAACTTAACGTAGAACGAATTCACTGTACGAAATACCTCGATGCTCTCAGAAGTGCGGCGTACAAAGAAGAAAATATTCGTCAACGTGACAATACAATCCGCAATATAACGTCTTATGGTGAATTTTTCTCGCTTGAAGCTTGGGTGCCCGAAGTTAATGTAAAAGATTTGACTGCTTTATCAAAAAAAGCGCAGTTCGCGTTGACGCTTGAGACGCCAAAGGAGCAAGACGATCCACCTACATTACTTAAGCCTAACAGTATGTTTGAGTCAGGATCGTTGTTGGCAAAAATTTATCAATTGCCCAGCTATTATTCTTCGGATCCTTCGATTCATCTATACCTTTCGTTTTCTTTGTTTTTTGCGCTGATTTTATCGGATGTTGGCTACGCGTCGATATCTCTTTTAGCGTTATTGGTTTTTTGGAAAAAGATGTCGAATCAAAAAACACTGAAAGTATTGCGCCCGCTGTTATTGGCAATGGCACTGGCGGCATCCGTCTGGGGAGTGCTGGTCAATAGCTTTTTTGGCTATTCGTTGATAGACACTAACCGTGTAGCTCCTGTGGTTGATATCAACAACTATGACCTCATGATGTTTTTAGCGGTTGGTATTGGCGTTGTTCACATCGTTATTGCCAACATCGTACACATGCGTGTTTTAACATTTTCTGATAATCGTTGGCTTGCCAAAATTGGTTGGATTTTAGTGTCGGTTGGTGCTTATTTTTCTTGGGTTTTCTCTGCGCATGACAGCGCATTTCGAATGTTTGCTTCTATGATAGCAATGGGCTTGATCGGTATTTTTCTGTTCAGTCACGATTCGTTGGTAGAGAAAAACGTTAACGAGAAATTCTGGTTGACGATTAAATCTGGATTTTTGGCATTGTGCAATATCACTAAATTATTTGGTGATGTGTTGAGTTACATGCGCCTTTTTGCCTTGGGGTTGGCCAGTGCTTCCTTGGCAATAACATTTAATGATTTGTCTCAAAGTGCGTTCGATTACGGTGGCGTAGGCTTAATTGGTGGCTGCTTAATTTGGCTGATTGGTCACAGTATTAATTTTATCTTAGGAATTATGAGTGGGGTTGTTCACGGTTTACGACTGAATTTTATAGAGTTTTATAATTGGTCAAATCCCGGAGAGGGATACGCCTTTGTACCTTTTATGATGAAAGAGGTTTAACGTGGAAAGCTTTATCAATATGTTGGCTTGGGTTGGGGTTTTTGCTCCGGTTGCGTTTGGTGCCATTGGCAGTGTTTTAGGGTGTGCGTTTGCCGGTCAAGCGGCCATAGGAGCGCTCCTCGATACCGATACTAATTACGGCCGCTTTATCGGCTTGTCGGTTCTACCGTCAACGTTTGTGATTTACGGCATTGTTTTAATGTTTACCTTGCAAGCTCAAGTGTCCCCAGTTTCAGGTGGTGGTTTGTTTGCCATTGGAGTGTTGTCGGGCATTGCGCTATTGGTGACGGCGCTCTGGCAGGGTCGGTTGTGTGTGTCGGCGATTAATGCAATCAAAGAAAAACCTGAAATCTTTGGTTTGTCGATTACTCCCGTAGCAATCATCGAAGGGTTTGGTGTTTTTGTTTTTATTTTTGCTTTGGTGCTTTCTGGTAATCTTTCTGCGTAAGGGGCTCATCCATGAAATCGACTGTTATATCGTCGGGTGTTCAAGAATTAATTGAGCGGATTCGCACGGAAGGCGTAGAAGATGCGAAATCAGAATCCAAACAAATTCTTGCCGATGCCAATAATCAGGCGAACGATATCGTTCGTAATGCCGAACAACAAGCTGAAAAAATTCTGTTAGATGCACGCTTACAAATTCAGCGCGATCATCAAGCAGCTACCGATGCGTTGCAGGTTGCTTATCGAGATATGATCTTAGATATCAAAGGGCATTTGCTGAATCGCTTTTCAGAAGAGGTCAGTCATTTGGTGCGTTCGACCGTCAATCAAACGGAAATCCTCGAAACACTTGTAGTTGAAGCATGCAAACATTTGCTCAGTGATATTGGGGCCAACAGCGACGATAAAGTTGAAGTTCAATTATCTCGGGAAGCACTAGATCTGCACGATATTAAAGAGAACCCCGAAAAAGCGGCTCAGGGAAAAATCGCTGATTTGGCTTTTTCTGTGCAAAAAGATGTTCTTGAGCAAGGCATTTTCTTTACCAAGAGAAACGACAATTTATCGGGCATTAAAATATTGCTGAATGACAACACGGTGGAAGTGGATGTTAGTGATAAAGCCATTTCGGATTTATTGCTGTCGTACCTAAATCCAAGATTTCGCGCGGTGTTGGATGGAATTATTCATACATGATGTCCTCTAGGCGTTATCAGTATACGTTTTTGATGTCCAGTTTACCCAGGTTTCACAAAACATGGGAAAAGAATTCGTCTTTGATTTCAAAACCAAGATTGAATCAGCGCCTGAACTCGTTAACCGAATCTGATCGCCGTTTATTGAACAATGCCTGCAATGTATTTTCTTTTTTGTTGTTCGATAAACCACTGAATAATATGTTTTTTCATCGGAAAGAATACGATTTAAATAATCCATTTGGTATTTCTCCGTCGATTGAATCCGACGTGCTGAATTATTTGTCACAGTTCAGATTCTTTGCCTTGTTTTTTACATACAAAACCTACGATAAAGAATTGTTGATCCCTAAATGGGTTAATAAAACCTTTGCAATGAACGTACGCAGTCGATGGGATATTGATAAAAGCATCTTTAAATTACGCTACGCGTATCTAGAAAGTATGGAGCAATTGATTGAAAGTAACCAGTTTGCCGAACTGAAAAAACTGGAGATGCAATCCGTTTGGAAACTGCTCTATAACAAACTGAATGAGACGGAATTTGATATTCACAGCGTAACGATGTATGTCATGCAATGGCTAATGGTAAACCACAAGTTAACCGCGTCTGAGAATCCCATTTTCGACATGTTCGAACACTCTGCCCAGCGCGCAATTCACCGTTACCAAACACAGAAAGATTAACTTTGTTGAGTCGACAATGGATACCAAGCCAAAAATTACCGCGAGAGTCGTTGCTGTTCAGGATGATTTGGTCACTATCGAGAGTATTACTACGGAGAATGGCTCTCATCCATTAACCAAAAATGAAGTGATTTACATCTTACCTTCGCGATTGGCTGACGACGGCCGCCAGGAATATCTGAAGGCTGAGGTTTTAAGAATTTCCGGTAATCGCGCGGATGCTCAGGTGTATGAAAGTACATCAGGCGTCGGCGTTGGCGATAGTGTTGTGCAAACGGATGAATTGCTCTCGGTGGAATTGGGGCCTGGCTTGCTCGGTACCGTGTACGACGGTTTGCAAAACCCCTTAAATGAGTTATCGAATCAATACGGAACTTTTTTGCCGCGTGGCGTTGATCTCAGTGCATTAGATCACTCGCGAAAATGGCTGTTTAATCCGTCGGTGAAAGCCGGAGATATTGTCCGAGCCGGTGACGAACTTGGCTGGGTGGCGGAATCTCGTTTTAATCACTTAATTATGGCTCCTTTTGATTTGTTGGGGCCGTGGAAAATTTCTTGGATTCAAAAGGGCAGTTTTACCGTTGAGGAAAACGTATTAGAAATTGTACCGGTTTCCGATGAGGTGAATTCTGTGCAAGCGCCTCGGTTGATCGGTTTAAAACAGCGGTGGCCAATTCGTATTCCCATCGGTAAAAGTTTAATTCAGCGCAGCCAAGCCGAGCGAGGTTACCCTACTCATCCGTTGGTCACCACAATTCGGTTGATCGATACTTTTTTTCCTATTGCTAAAGGTGGCACTGCTTGTATTCCTGGGCCTTTCGGCGCCGGTAAGACAGTATTGCAGGGTTTGATTTCTCGCTACAGCGATGTAGATATCGTCATTGTTGTGGCCTGTGGTGAGCGAGCGGGTGAAGTCGTTGAAACCATCCGAGAATTTCCCAATCTGCAAGATCCAAAAACCGGCGGCACGTTAATGGAGCGCACGATCATCATTTGCAATACCTCGTCGATGCCTGTGGCCGCCCGAGAGGCATCCATTTATACCGGCATTACATTGGGGGAATATTATCAATCGATGGGTCTCGATGTGTTGCTCATTGCCGATTCTACGTCTCGTTGGGCTCAAGCCATGCGAGAAACTTCCGGGCGCTTAGAAGAGATTCCCGGTGAAGAGGCGTTTCCAGCGTATTTGGATTCTTCGATTAAATCGGTTTATGAACGCGCCGGAATTTTAACGACGATGAATACCGAAAAATCTCGTTCGGGCAGTTTGACCATGATCGGTACAGTGTCACCAGCGGGCGGTAATTTTGAGGAGCCCGTAACTCAGTCTACTTTGTCGACGGTGAAAACATTTTTAGGTTTATCGTCTGATCGTGCTTACCGCCGTTTTTATCCTGCCATTGATCCTTTGATTTCTTGGTCTCGATACGTACCTCAATTAAAAGATTGGTATGTCAACAATATGGGTGAAGATTGGTTACCAAGGATTAATAAGTTAAAACAGATTCTCACTAAAGGGGAAGATGTCAGAAGTATGATGCAGGTCGCTGGTGAAGAAGGTATTACAGTTGATGATTTTATTTTACATCAGAGGGCAGAATTCATCGACAGAATCTTTTTACAACAAGATGCCTTTGATTCGGTGGACGTATCAGTACCGTTAGAACGGCAAAATGCACTATTAAATTTAATCGATGAGATTTGCGTTTATGATCTTAAATGCAGTGACAAAACCGAAATCCGAGAATGGTTTACGGAGTTAACAAACATCGTAAAGAACTTAAATTATTCAAAAATGAATGATGTTGGCTATAAAAATTATATTTCTAAAATAAAAGAAATGATGAAGTAATTTTTATAAAAGAGGTAAGCTGCAGGTTCCCTTCCTGAGAAAAATGGCTGGCATCCGTGCCACAGCCAACAATCACTCTTTAGGCAATTTACATTGCCGACTCAAGTGCTTCTACCTACTGAAATCGGTGACACCAGTTGTTGTGTGTTACACATTATGTATTACAAAAACTGATGTACAAAAAATTGGTTCTGAGTGGAATAACTCTGATGCTAGAAAGCTAAATTTCGTGATTTGATCAGAGTATAAATACAAAAAATAAAAATTGCCAACACTGAATTATTATCTACACGTTGGAATACATTTAATTAGAAATTTATCAACAGTACTATATAGAATTTCTAATCGCAGTCATAGGTGATTTTTACTGCTTGTCTGTATTCTGTGGTTTTAATAAAGCCAAAATCATAGTTAAGTATTAAACGAATAATAAGTTCGCATTCATCGATAAATGTATTGTGGGCGATTTTGTAGAAAAGTGAAGACAAAATTATTGAACATGATGTTCTGCGAACCGATTAACTTAACCGGTGAATTGTTTTCTTTGATTTGTTTTTAAGCGCCAGGGTATTTAACGGCGTTAAATGATTGAGTGTTAGCCGTTTAAATTACCAATGAGTAATGATTTTATATTAATCAACTAAAGTATTAAATCGACTTTAGTGATGGAATTTAACGCGATTTTTTTTGAATAAATTTGTACTGAAGAAAAATTATTTTGATTTAAATACCGGTGAGTCGGTTAAGCTTGTTGCTTTTGTATTCAAATGGTTCGATTAAATTCGTTTTGTAAACTTTAAATTATAAATAAGAACCATTTGCTTTAAATTAATTATTTAAAGTAAAACAGATATGTTGTTAAGAGAGTAGGTTTTTATTTCAAGGCAGAACTGATGCAATTGCAGCGCATTATTTTTCTTTAATTTGCGGCTATGATTTTTATGCACCGATTTGGTGCTATTTTTTTAATATTGTTAAGTTTTCTGATTATTTTAATTTCCAAAATTGTACAATTTCGTTTTCTAAAGCAATTGGGAATTAAATTTTTATTAATATTCAATTTTACTATTTAAAATAATCCAGGCCACTCTTCACAAGATTGAAATACTTAAGAGTGCGTGTCTGGCCTGGAGATTAAATCTAGTTTGAAAAATTGTGTTTAGTCTGAATGCACACGTTCGAATCTGAGCACTAGTTAGTCTTCCTGATTTGACCCGGCGGTATTCCCACACGATTTTTATAGGCTTTACGAAATGCTGCTTCGGTTTCGTAGCCAACTTGATCAGAAATTTGGGCAATGGATAAATCGGTTGTTTTAAGTAGGTTGGTTGCCACGGTCATTCGCCATTGCGATAAATACTGCATAGCAGGAATTCCTACCTTTTCGTGAAAATACTGCGCAAAGGTGGAGCGGCCCATCAGTGCTAATTTCGATAATTTTTCCAATGTCCAAGATTCTTGAGGCTGATTGTGAATTGCGGTGAGCACGTTGCTGAGTTTCGGATCAAAAAAGGCGGTGAGTAATCCTTCTTTAACGTAACCGCGACGAATTTGCAGGCGTAAAATTTCAATAAACATTAAAAAAGAAATCTGATTAACCGTTGCATGAAAGCCTGCGTCTTTGCGTTGTAATTCGGCCACTAATAAATCAATCAACAATCTTAATGAAGGTGTTTCACTCATCTGCTGCAAACCGAGGAAAATCATAGAATCCAAAGAATCCAGTAATGGCCAACTGGTTTGATTTCGAAATTCGAAAAAACCACAAATCATTCGGGTATCGGGTGTTTCCTCTAAATGCTGTAACACTTCTGGTGGTTGGTTGATCCATTTTTGATCAGGTGGATTGCGACCGTGACAAATAATGTGTTGATCGTCTCTTGGAAAAACCACCATATCGCCTGCACCCATTCGGGTTGGCGGCTGATTTTCAAAATGCAGCCAAGCTTCGCCGTGGGCAATTAGGTGAAAGGGCATTTTGCGATGGCCAGAGGTATCAACCGCCCAATTGCCGCAGAAACGACCGTCCATATACACCTCAGCTCTCAAGTCGAGTTTGGAGACAACCGAGCTGAGGGCATCGGGTTGATCTATCGAGTAATCTGTACGAATGGACATAAATATTGCACTAACTGATTCATTGCGTATGAAATGTTCCTTTATAGTAGCGCCTGCCTAATTTGCTTGCCAGCGAATTCAGGCGTCGAAATCTATAGAACTATTAATTCATCCTCTCGGAGGTAAACATGCAAGCTTTAAAAACTCTAGCGGTGGCTTTCTTTGTACTTTGTGGCGTATTTGCCAATGCTGAGGTTGCTAAGCAAAATAAAGACGGTGTAACTGTAATTCACCTTGATCAGCACGGTGGCTATTTCGCTGCACAAGAAACTCTAGCTGATCTAAAACCAGGTAAATACGAATTCGTAGTAGAAAACAAGTCTGAAAAGCAAGTTGGCTTCCAAGTACAAAATCTTTCTAACAAGAAAAACTTAGACGTATTTCTTCTTGAACCAGGCGAAACTCGTACTTCTAAGGTAGAAGTTGGTAAAGAAGGCGTTCGTTTCCGTTGTCCGCTAAACCCAACTCCTTGGTACGACGTAGACGTTATTAACTAAGTTATTTAGTTAAAAAACGCTTTAAAAGCACGCTTACAGGCGTGCTTTTTTCGTTTTAATGCCCAGCAAATTTACGCTTCTTTTTCCGTCATTTTCTCTTTTGCTTGCAGGCTTTTAATAGCCGCCTGTTTTGAGCTTTAACCCGTCAATAATAATCTCTCAGTTTTGATTGCCTCATAATCTTCTGTGGTTTATCTCCTATGCTTTAACCAGTACTCGGTTTGCTATTTGTAGGCTCGTCGTTAATCGCTCTAAAATAGTGGATGAAAGCAGTGTATTTCTGCGAATTAATACGTCGAGGTGGCGGGTGATAAAAAAGGCAGAACGGCATCTTAAGATGCTGATTATCTTGTGTTTGGTACTCATTGGTATTCACGCATTGAATATTTATCTGAGCGGACGTTTGGTTTACTTAGGTATTGCCCCGAGAAATGTGCCGGAACTGTGGCATATTTATACGGCGCCCTTTATTCACGGTAGCTGGGGGCACCTTATCAATAATCTGATTGGTTTGGTTATTTTCAGCGCTTTGTGCCTGATGCGATCGCTGCGATTTTGGCTGACGGCTTCGATTTTTATCATTACCGTTGGTGGATTTCTTACCTGGGCGTTGGCTCGCGGCACATTGCACGTGGGGGCCAGTGGCTGGGTGTTTGGTTTGTGGAGTTTGCTGATCTTGATGGGGTGGTTTGATCGTCGATTTGGCAGTATTGCGATTGCCGTATTAGTGGTGATTTTTTACGGCGGTATGGTGTTTGGTGTGTTGCCGACTAACGCGCGAATCTCGTTTGAATCGCATTTATTTGGCGCTATTGCCGGGGCAGTATTTGCGTCTTTGTTTGCTAAAAAGTCCTGGGCGCAGTAGCAGTAGCATTACATTAGAGGTGCCGAGAGGGCACCTATTACCAATGAATGGATCGTTTACTGTTTTAGCGTAATGTCAAAATCGTCGGCGTCCATCCAGGCGGGAAACTTTTCTCTGAATGCGTGTAATTCGTTGTAGTCCAATACACCTGTTTCAATAAATTCTTGATGTGTCGGTTGATCAATCAGTGTTTCACCTCGGTGATTGATCAACATAGAATCGCCGCTAAAACGCCAACCTTTTCCGTCTTCTCCGACTCGATTCACACCAATAACGTAGCTCAGATTTTCAATCGCGCGAGCCATTAATAAGCTGCGCCAAGGGTGACGCCTGCTTTCAGGCCAACTGGCGATACAGATCATTGCGTCGTAGTCGTTTTTGTTGCGACAAAATACCGGGAAGCGAAGGTCGTAGCAGACGGTCAATAAAATCTTCCAACCTTTATAGGTCACGCATTTGCGCTGATCGCCCGGCGCATAACGCTTGTGTTCGTCGGCCATGCGGAACAAATGAACCTTGTCATAGTGAACCGGCTCGCCATGAGGCGGCACAAACCACAATCGATTGGTATTGGACGTTCCATCATTAAAGGCCGTGCTGCCGCAAATGGCTGCATCCAGTCGATTGGCTTGCTCAACCATCCAGGCGAGCGTTGGCGCTGCGCTGTCGGTAATGTCTAAGTCAGGCTCGGTAGTAAAGCCTGAGGTAAACATTTCTGGAAGTACGATAAGATCGGTTTTTCCCGATAACTGATCGAATTTTTTACCCAGCATTTGGCGGTTTTTTTCCGGTTCGTGCCAAATTAAATCGGTTTGAACCAAAGAGACTCGCAAGGGCTGGATCATGGTGAGCTAACCTAATAGTAATAAATTAGAATCGCGTGATTTTAAAATTTACTGAGCAATGTTGTATTGGTCGGCAATTTCTTTGATAAACGGTTTTTCAATCGTAATCTCAGATTGGTCCAGGCCATCCAATTCATAGGGAAGAACCAGCCAATCTTCGGTTGAGTGAATATAAAAATCCGGCGCTCGTTCTACGCGTTCAAAACTCGGTTTACGGTACAAGGTTGCGATTTTTACCTCTTGGGGCATATTGCGACGTGTTTTTTTCTCTAATCGGCTGATCACTGCCTGCACGTTCAGGCCGGTGCTGTATACGTCGTCAACGATCAACAATTTATGGTGCGATTCGAGATTATCTAATAGATATTGTGTGCCGTGAACACGAATGTTCTCGTGTTGTTCAACCATCTCGTTGTAGCTGCTCAAGCCGCGATAAGACGTGCGCAACGAGATATGATTGGTTTTGACGCCCAGATACTCCAAACAATCTTGCACCGCAATACCGACTGGAGAGCCACCGCGCCAAAGGCCCACGATAAAATCCGGTCTGAAGCCGCTTTTGTAGATTTTTGCAGCAAGGCGGTAGGAATCAAGAAGGGTATCTTCTGCGGTTAAAAATTGTTTGATCATTCAGGACGTTTCTCGTCTTTATAAGTATTCGGTGAAATTCAGTGAAAAAATAGGTATTCAGCAAAAGTTCGCATTAACATAGAACGCAAGTATATAATAACTGACCGAAGAGACAAAAACTTGAGTAAAAACATTCATGGCCGACAAACTGTACCTTTCTTCCCAACAACTGTTAGAGGATTCTTTTAAGCTGGGCGCACAAGTGCTTGCCAGTGGGTTTCGGCCGAAAGTTATCATCGCACTGTGGCGCGGTGGAACCCCCATTGGTATTGCGGTACAAGAATTTATCGATTACTACGGCAATTGTCAGTCTGATCACATCGCGATTCGAACGTCTTCTTACTCGGGCATTGGTGAGCGTTCCGATAACATTCGCATTCACGGTTTGAACTACTTATTGAAGAACATCAATTACGACGATCCGCTGTTGATTGTGGACGATGTGTTCGACACCGGCCGCACCATTGATGCATTAATTAAGGAACTTAAAAATAAAACGAAAAAGAATTGTCCTCAGGATATTCGCGTTGCTGTTCCTTATTACAAGCCTAAATCGAATTTAACGGATCGTGTTCCTGACTATTATTTACACGAGACCGAGCAGTGGTTGAAGTTTCCATTTTCGCTTGAAGGTCTTACCGTTGATGAGATCAAGAAAAATCGCCCGAAAATCTATGAAATTATCGGTGACCTTTTAGAAGACGACCAGTAACTGCTTTTTTAAATATTCGATGCTTGATTTCAATGGATAGCGATAGATATCCATAAATAGAACGAGCATCGAATAATTGATTGATAAGTCAGTAAGGTGATGAATTAACCGACGCTCGTTTTCTCCTGTGATTTCACCTTTTTTCATTCCGTTGTTTTTTATTGTCTAAATCGCTTTCTGAATTATTTTCTCAGTTCTCTTTTCTCGGCTTTCTTTCCTCAGTTCTTTAATTTGTAGCGATTTGCTTAAGTTGTGAGTCCGAAAAGTTCCTTCACAAACTCCTTTTAAATTGAATATGCTTATTACTTGGTGTTAAATAATTGTAATAGGCTATTTCAATTTCAACCTCAGAGCTTCAATGATAGGGTAGGTGTACCAAGCTTATAGGTACCAAGCTCATAGAAAGGAGAGAAACGTCTGTGAAACAATCACTTGGCTCAGAACTAACGCAGCCGACCACATCGGGTGACGATGTCTTGCGTGAAAATATTCGTATGCTCGGTCGTGTCCTTGGCAATACGATTTCTAAAGCCCACGGCGACGAAGTACTCGAACAAATCGAAGCCATTCGGCAAATGTCTTTAGATTCTCGCAAAGGTAATGACGACGCTAGAAATCAGCTCACCCAATTACTCGCCTCTCTTTCTGATGAGCAAATGTTGCTGGTAGCACGCTCTTTTAATCAGTTTTTGAATCTCGCCAATATTGCCGAGCAATATCAAACAATCACACCCGGAGAAGGTTCTGCCCACGCAGGCGAAAGTTCTCTTCGGGCCTTTTTGATCAAAGCCAAAAATGATGTCAATCCGGCGGAGTTTTATAAAGCGTTGGATGACTTATCAATTGATCTGGTTTTTACCGCTCACCCAACAGAAGTATCGCGTCGAACCCTTGTCCAAAAACATCAGTCCATTAACAGCTGTTTGGATGCCTTAACTCGGGTTGGCGATGCCCAAGAGCGCGAAGAAATCGAATTGCGCATTGCCGATTTAATCACCCAAGCTTGGCATACCGATGAAATTCGTGAGCGCCGACCAACACCTGTGGACGAGGCAAAGTGGGGATTCTCGGTTTTCGAACACTCCTTGTGGTTTGCCGTGCCCAAATTTATGCGCAGCCTACACAAAATGCTCGAATCCGAAATGGACGCGACCATGCCATTAAATTGGATGCCGTTAACTTTTGGTTCTTGGATGGGTGGCGATCGCGATGGCAATCCTTTTGTAACGGCCACTGTTACTCAAGAAGTTTTGTTGTCGAGCCGTTGGATGGCGATGGATCTGTACTATAAAGACATCGATCGTCTTTATACCGAGTTATCTGTTTGGCAATGCAACGATGAACTGAAGGCAAAAGCCGAAGGCAGCTCCGAACCTTACCGAGCCATCATGCGTAAATTACGCGATGAAATCGGCGAGACCAAAGCCGCGATTGCCGCTGTATTAAAGAACGAGAAATCTCCAGCCCGAGACCTCATTAAAAATACCCAGCAACTCGTTGAGCCTCTGGAGCTGTGTTATCAGTCTCTGGTTGAAGTTGGTTTAGACGCAATTGCCAATGGCCGCTTACGCGATACACTTTGGCGTGTTTACGCGTTTGGTGTGCCTCTGCTGAAATTGGATATTCGTCAAGACAGCGAGCGCCATACTGATGTGTTGTCGGAATTAACGCGCTATTTAGGCATTGGCGATTACGCCCAGTGGACTGAATCCGATAAACAAAATTTCTTACTTACTGAGCTCACCTCCAAACGGCCATTAATTCCGGCCGATTGGCAAGCTTCTGAACCCGTGCAAGAAGTGCTCGATACCTGCAAACTGATTGCCGATACCGATCCAGAAGCACTGGGTATTTACATTATTTCTATGGCGCGTCAGCCGTCGGATGTATTGGCCGTGCAACTGTTATTGCGGGAGTGCGGATGCCAATTCCGAATGCCCGTTGCACCATTGTTTGAAACGCTTGATGACTTGGAGCGAGCAGAGTCGGTAATCAGCCAGTTGCTGCAATACGATTGGTATCGCGGTTACCTTCAAGGCAGTCAATACGTAATGATTGGCTACTCCGATTCCGCCAAAGATGCAGGCTTCTTTGCCGCAGGTTGGGCGCAGTACCACGCTCAAGAATCCCTGATTAAAGTCGCCGAAGACAATAATCTCAAATTAGTACTATTCCACGGTCGCGGCGGCACGGTTGGTCGTGGCGGTGCGCCTGCACACAGTGCGTTGTTGTCTCAACCTCCGGGCAGTTTGGCGGGCGGATTACGCGTAACCGAGCAGGGCGAAATGATTCGCTTTAAATACGGTTTGCCTGAACTGGCCGTGCAATCCATGTCGCGATTCACCGCTGCAATTTTGGAAGGCAATTTAATTCCACCGCCAAAACCAAAACAGTCTTGGCGCGACGCTATGGCAAAACTCAGCGAAGAATCCTGTCGCGTGTATCGATCGGTTGTGCGTGAAGATCCTGAGTTTGTTCCTTACTTCCGTGCTGCAACGCCTGAGCAAGAACTGGGTAAATTGCCGTTAGGTTCACGCCCAACCAAGCGCAAGCCCGGCGGTGGTGTTGAAACTTTACGCGCGATTCCTTGGATTTTTGCCTGGTCGCAAAATCGCATGATGTTACCGGCCTGGTTAGGTACCGGTGAAGCACTGCAAATCGCCTTGCGCGAACAATCAGAAGCGTTGCATGAAATGACCGAACAGTGGCCGTTTTTCAGAACTCGCTTGTCGATGCTAGAAATGGTGTTTTCCAAAACTGACCCTTGGTTGGCGGCGCTGTACGATGAAAAACTGGTGGATGAGAGTCAGCAACACTGGGGCGAACGTCTGCGGAAAATGCTGCAAAACTCCGTTGACCAAGTGGTTGAATTGGTTCCTGAACATCAATTGATGAAGACCGATCCGCAAATTCAAGCGTCTATTAAAGGCCGCAGTCCTTACATTGATCCGCTGAATATTTTGCAAGTAGAGCTGTTAAAGCGCATGCGCGATTGCGGTGAGGTGTGTGGCGGTACCATGCTAGAAAAAGCCTTGATGGTCACCATTGCTGGTGTTGCCGCTGGCTTGAGAAATACGGGTTAATTGTTGGCTGCTAGATTCTAGCTTCTAGTAAAACATTAGACGTTTAAGATCAATAAAAGCCGGTACTGATTACCGGCTTTTATTTTTTCGAATATTTCTCTAACGAGTGATTTAAGTAATCAATCTGATGTGAATACGCTTTGTATTACAAGTCACCCAACTGAGGTCGAATCAATAAGTCTTCTACCACGGTTCTTTCGCTGAGGCAGTAAGTGGTGTAGGTGAGTTCGGCAATATCTTCCGGTTTCATCAGTCGCTCTTGTGCAACATCAACTCCCGCCCAACTGTCGGTGTAGGTCGCGCCTGGCAGCAACGAGGTCACTCGAATATTAAACGGCTTCATTTCTTCCCTGAGAACCTTCGAAAACCCATACAACGCAAATTTACTGATACTGTAAGAGCCGCCATTGCTGTAGGCCATCACCGAGGCTATAGAGCACATATTGAAGATGTGACCGCGCTTTTGCGATTTCATGGGCTCAATAAGTGCGCGAGTCAGATAGTAGGCCGAATACAAATTGGTATTTATTTGCGATTCTAAAACACCGTCGTCTTCGGTGTGCACTTCACCGGGTGTAAATACGCCGGTATTGTTAATGAGTACTTCAATCGGTAAATTCAACGACAGAACAAACTCTGCAAACGCGAATGTTTCTGGCTTTTGCGATAAATCGGCCTGCTTAACGTAAAGTTTGTTGGAACCGTTTTGTTCTAGCGATTTTTTTAATGCGTCTAAATCTTCGAGAGAGCGTGCACAGGTGATAACGGTATAACCTTCTTGAAAAAAGCGCTCAACCAGTGCACGACCAATACCTTTTGTACCTCCAGTAACGACGACCGCGAGGTTTGCGTTGTTCTCTGCCAAAATACGTCCTTAGAATTTGTAACTGATTTCTCGCTTATTGTAATGTCTCAATAGCTCAGATGACAGTTCTTTTATTTGAAACTCTAAGTGTTCGTAGAACAACCCTAAATGGTAACCATCGACGACACCGTGATGGCATTGCAGCGCAACGGGTACGATAAAATCTTTTCGTCTCGAACCTATTTTTTTACCGATGGTTAATACCGGGTTGTAACCGTAGTGAGAAAAAAACGGTTGTTGAAAATGGGTGAATGAAATCCAGGGAATGCTGGAAATAAAAAACATATGATTTTTATCTTTAATGGCCAAATCCGGTTTTTCTCGGGTTTGGGCAATGTCGTCGCTGAGCGATTGATTAAACGCGTAAAATTCCTGATTGTATTTCGAATCGCAAAAACTGAATGTTTTATCTTCCAATAAAACGGTGTATCCAGGATCGACCGATTCGAATTCGCACAGTTCGTCGTTGACAACTCTGTGTCTGAATTCTGGAATCTCATTCATTACGCGAGAAAAACAGTACACCAGGGCAATAAAAAAGCTAAATCCATTTTCTTTTGTCGCATGTTTAAGATCAGTGACGTCCACCTCTGCGGTGACACTAATGGTGGGGTTGTCGTATTGCTTAAAAACGTGGAATAAATCTTTGCGTGCGTAGGAGTCTAAATCGATTAACTTTTTTTGAGGATACCGATAAGCGCCCATAGTACTCTCCTGAATAAGTAGTTATTAAATTAATAATCAGTCGTCGAGCAAACACAGTGAAAAGTTTGCCACTCCTGTTTCTTCGTTGAAAGAAGAATTTGGGTATTATTTAATGTAAATTGAACTAAAAAAAATTGTTTAAATTAAGATGTATGTACCAATCAGAGGTTTTTTCACCATAGGTTCTTTTACTACATATACTACATAGGTTCTTTCACCACAGGTTTCTGAATTCTAACTGGTTGGTTAACATCTCGTTACAGCAGGCTGTTATACAGCGTCATAAAGTACCGCGGATAATAGGTGGTTGTTCGTAAATCGTAAATTACATCTGCATATTCAGGTTTGTAATGGCAAGCTCTTGTGTTAATTGCGATGTTCCAGACCGTGTATGTCGTTCTCGGCTAATTCATTATTAAAATTGTGCTTATCCGAAATTGCTCAGCGGCTCGAACGCAGAATAATACAATACCAGTTATATAGCCAAATCCGTTGTATGTGAATCACATTTTTTCCCTGATAAACGCAATAATTGATCGTCAACAAGCTGTTGTGAGTCTTTTTGCCACTCCTTTATAGCGTTATTAACCGATGGCTCGAAGCCTGAGCAATTAATCGTCGGTAGCGATCTTGAGATTACAACCGAGGAATACCAACAAGCGTCGTGCTCATCGCTGAACCAATACCAATGGCTGATTGGCGGAAGGAATAAAATAGTTGGAATTCCTAGGGCACCTGCAAGATGCACTGTGACGTTATCGACTGTTATTAATAAATCAAGTGTATTCAATTGAGACGATAATTCGATCAGAGGATTGGCTGAATCCTGTCTATTCACGGTGACATTCAACGTTTTTAAATACCCTAAGTCTTCTGAATTGATGTCACTTTCCAGTGCCACAAATTCGCAGTTGGTATTGCTCAATAAATGATGCCAGTGTCGCAGATCAATTTGAGTTCGCGCTTCAGAGGCTGCGTCTGTTTTCCAGGAAAAACCAATTCTGATCTTACGGTTTGATTGCATGGTCGGTTTTGACTTTTTAAACATTGTGTAATCTTTCGGATGCATTAAATCGGAAAAATCACGGAAAAAATATTGCGCCATGGATCCCAAGGCAATAAAACCGTCGAATTCCGAATAGTCCTGAGAATAGTCACTCGGTAATAGTTTGATGTTGGAATTTTCTGTATCAATTAATGCTTTTACGGGCGAATTAATTTTCACTGTTACCTTACAATTAACACGAGTGATTAAGCGCAAAAATAAAATTTGCTCGCAGATATTGCCATCGGCCCAGACCAATAAATGATATTGGCTGTGCGACGTTAGATCTGTGTTACCTTCCCATAAAGGAATGGGAGGATTCCAACGGACGACATTCGGGTTTTTGAATCGCCATTCGTATTCTTGCCAACCGAGGGTAAACTGGCCGCTGAACAGCGCTAAATAAGCCAGTTGTATGTGTGCGTCAACACAAGTGTATTCTAATTCAATCGCTTTGCTCAAAAGATTGACGGCTTCAAAGTAGCGCTGCAAAGACTTTTCGATAACCGCTAACTTGACCAAATAGACAGCACTGCTGGGGGCGAGCTCGGTAGCCAAAAGCGCGGCAGCTTTCGCGCTGTGATAATCGCCTGTTTGGGCGTAGCAATCACAAAGCAAAGTCAGTAGCTCTGGGTGCGGGTATTGATTTAATACCGTATTAATTAATTCGATGGCTTCATTTAACTCGCCAAGCTTCATGCACGTCTTGATCAGTAGGACTTTTAAATTCAAGGAGTTTTTTAACTGCCCATTGGTAACCATTAAAAATTCTTTAGCCGTTTTTTGGTGTTCTTCAAAATAAGGTTCGTTGATAAAGCGGCTAATTTGCTGCTCAGGCAGCCCCAGCGTCAAGGCTTTTTCAAAGCAGGACAAACTCACATCTAGAAAATTGTTTTTCAGCGCTAAATTAATCAGTGGCACCAAAACATGAACAGAGTCCGACTTCGAGCCCAAATCGGCAATAGCTTGCCGCACGGCTTCGGGGTTCTCGGACTTTAAGGCTGCTTCAAGCGCTTCAATCATGATGCTTCACAAATTTTCAGTATTAGGTGGCTATATAAGACGCTGCATTTGCAGTTTCGGCGTCAATTATTCTTCAGCTCTGGCGATACACTGGGTATAGAGCAATTGCAATGCCAATGATCTAGACCCGGTGGGTACTCATTGTTGTTCTATAGGCGCGATAGATAAAAGAAGGACGATGTTCTACAGAGATTATCTTAACGGTATTAGCATTTCCTATTTACTGATTCTTTGTTGTTGCCATAAATTGATTAAAATATTTTATTAATAAAATTATTTTTTGGTCGGGCTGAGATTTTTAATAAAAAAATAAAAAACGACCTAAAGTAAAATTTTTTTACGCCGAAGTTCCGGTTGTGAATGATTGTAACGAGGATCTTATTCCCTTAGGGGGCTAGGAGTAGAGCCATGACTTTAACAGTAAATACAAACGTCGCGTCGTTAAACACGCAACGGAATTTAAATAACTCGTCCGCGTCGTTAAACGTATCATTACAACGTTTATCAACCGGATTTCGAATTAACAGCGCAAGAGACGACGCAGCAGGTTTGCAAATCTCCAACCGCTTAACCTCTCAAGTAAATGGGTTGAATGTTGCCGCACGAAATGCCAGTGATGGAATTTCATTAGCGCAAGTCGCCGAAGGTGCGCTTCAACAATCCACTGACATTTTGCAACGTATTCGAGACCTCTCTTTGCAATCTGCCAATGGCAGTAACTCCGCAAGTGAGCGTCAAGCGTTGCAAGAAGAGGTCAATCAATTAAAGCAAGAGCTAACGCGAATTTCTGATACCACCACATTTGGTGGTCGAAGAATTCTCGACGGTACTTTTGGAACGTCTTCTTTCCAAGTTGGTGCCGAAGCCAATCAAACCATTGAAGTAACACTGACCAATGCATCCGCTGAGCGTTTAGGGAATTACCGTGTAGACAGTGAAGGTACTGTTGCCGGTAATATCGCCAACTCCGTTGGTGGTTCACAATTTACCGCTGCCAATGTCAGTGTGATTGGTCCGTTTGGAACTTCAACGTTTGATATCGAAACGGGAGACACGGCCGGAGATGTTGCCGATGCGGTTAACGCGTCTGCGCAATCCACTGGTGTTACCGCAAGCGCGGTAAATCGTGTTGCCGTTAGTTCAACGGATATTTCTCTGGCTTTCGATGCGGCAAACTCTGTCGGTGATTCGGTGAGTTTTTCCATCGGCACCAACGATGGCGACGGAAATTCCGGTTCCACCGATATTGTATTAACGGCAACCGGTGATGATGCTCAAGATTTAGAAAATCTGCGCGATGCTATCAATGCTGATTCGGGAAGCAACGGTTTATCCGCGCAAATCGATGAGAGTGGTAATTTAATTATTACCGCAAAAGACGGCGACAATATTCAGGTGACGGGTTACACCGAAGTTGATGGTGACGGAACGGCGAACAACTCGAACATTACCTTCAGTGTGGTCTTGCCGGATAATTCCATCAGCACCAACAATGTTGCCTTATCAGGCGCGGGTTCCAATACCTTTGAATCTGTCGGCACGGTAACGTTTGATTCCAATGAGCCTTTTACACTCAGCGGAGCCAACATTGCAGAAATTACCGGCGATACCATCGGGGTATTACAAACCGTAGAAACCATTGATGTTACCACCTCCGATGGGGCGCAAGATGCCATTGCGATTATTGACGGCGCGATATCGGCCATTGACAGTCAGCGAGCCATTTTAGGTGCGGTGCAGAACCGGTTTGAAAATACCATTGCCAATTTAAATAATATTTCCGAGAACGTGAGCGCTGCCAGAAGCCGAATCAGAGATACGGATTTTGCAGCAGAAACGGCAGAACTGACCAGAAGTCAGATATTGCAGCAAGCGGGAACCACCATTCTTGCTCAAGCAAACCAAATTCCACAGGCAGTACTCAGTCTGTTGGGAGGATAATAAGAAGTTCAGGTTCAACTACCTCTTCAATCTCACGAACTTAGCCGCTATATGCGGCTTTTTTTGTGTTTGCACCTTACTAATTGAAACCGTTGTTAATATTCTTTTAACTTCCGGTTTTTACTCTATGTTAAACTCTTTTAATTTTAAATCTCGGTATTTTATGTTTGATATAAATATTTTAGAAATTGTTGCCGGTGCAGTTGTCGGCATGATGTTAGGTGCGCTTTGGTATTCACCATTGCTGTTTGGTAATTTATGGATGAAAGCCATCGGTAAAACTCCAGAAACTTTGGGCAGCAGTACCGGCCCAATGATTGGCAGCATGGTTGCCAGTTTACTGTCGGCCATTGGTGTTGCGCTTTTATCGTCGTTAATTGATGTTCAATCATTAGGGCAGGCAATAACGCTGGGATTAATTTTGGGTTTTCTTATTATTTTTCCAGCCTTTTTGTCAGACAGTCTTTTTTGTGGATGGGGTACACAGCTACTATTAATACAAAGTGGCTATCGAATGCTCAGTGTCTTTTTAATGTCTGTCGTTATTTATTTTGTTTGATCAACTTTTTTAAAACCATGATCGAGACAATGATTACTCGATCATGGTTTTTACTATTGCACTATACAAACCCTATTCTGTTAGCTTAATAATGCGCTTATATTAGCGTCGATAAGCTCTCTTATAAAAAATCAAAAAAACGTTTTACCCTTTTCTATTCTTGTTCTATAAATAAGATATCACTTCTCAAAAAGATCTTAAGCACTTCCTAGTAAACATTCCGTTCTCACATAAACAATAAATTTTAAAGTTCCAAGACTATCCGCCGATAGCCTTCGTGCAAGATTTTATCTCACAGTCAAATTAGCCCCGTTAGAGGGCACAGGAGTCATCTAATGACATTAACAGTCAACACTAACGTTGCGTCTTTAAATACGCAACGAAACTTGAATAGCTCGACTGACGCGCTCAATGTCTCTCTCCAACGTCTTTCTACGGGCTTTAGAATTAATAGCGCGGCGGACGACGCTGCTGGTTTGCAAATCTCAGACCGGTTAACTTCTCAGATTAATGGATTGGGAGTTGCCTCTCGAAATGCGAACGACGGCATTTCTTTGGCACAAGTAGCAGAAGGTGCGTTACAACAGTCTACCGATATCTTACAGCGAATTCGTGATCTCGCATTGCAATCTGCCAACGGCAGTAACTCAGCGACGGAACGAACGGCTCTGCAAGAAGAAATTAACCAATTGCAACAAGAATTAACGCGTATTGCCGACACTACTACCTTCGGTGGTCGAACCATTCTTGACGGAACCTTCGGTACTTCTGCGTTCCAAGTAGGTTCTGATGCAAACCAAACCATTGAAGTATCGTTAACCAATGCCTCAGCCGATCGACTCGGTAACTACCGAGTACAAAGTGCGGGTACGGTTGCCGGAAGCGTCGACAGTGCGATCAGTAATACACAATTTACTGACGGCGACAGCGTTACTATTACGGGTACATTCGGTACGGGTAGTTTTACTTTGTCGAACACAGACACCGCCGGTGAAGTGGCCGACGCCATTAATGCTTTATCGGAAACCACCGGAGTTACCGCTCGGGCGGTAACACAAGTGGCGATTAATGCCGGCGATCTCGATTTGGATTTCGACACCGCCAACTCAGTGGGTGACTCGGTTACCTTTACTATTGCCACCAATAACGGTGAAGGTGGAACGCCAACCTCTGCCACGGATATTACCTTAACTGCTTCTGGCGATGCCGCGCAGGACTTGGAAAATCTGCGTGATTCCATCAATGCGGATTCCGGCAGTAACGGTATTTCTGCGGCAATCGACGAAAATGGTAATTTGGTGCTTACCGCTCAAGACGGTGACAACATAGAAATCAACAGTTTCGTTGAAGTTGATGGTGACGGCACAGCAAACAGCTCCAGCGTTATATTAACGGCGGTGGGTGCTGACGGTACAATCGGAACGTCCAACGTAACTGTTGACGGTGGTAACGCTTCGTTCGAAGCTGTTGGAACCATCACTTTCGATTCCAGCGAACCGTTCACGGTAGGTGGTGCTAACTTTGGTGAGATTTCCGCTGATACCATTGGTGTACTGCAAACTGTGGAAGATATTGATGTAACCACAGCACAAGGCGCGCAAGATGCGATTGCCATTGTCGATGGTGCCATTGCCAATATCGACTCACAGCGTGCGCAACTCGGTGCGGTTCAAAACCGGTTTGAAAATACCATTTCAAATTTACAGAACATTGCCGAGAATGTATCCGCTGCACGAAGCCGAATTCGGGATACCGATTTCGCCGCAGAAACGGCAGAGTTAACCCGAGCCCAGATTCTGCAACAGGCAGGTACCTCGGTGCTCGCACAGGCAAACCAATTGCCACAAGCGGTATTAAGTCTACTCGGTTAATCCGGATTAGATAAAACCATAAACTAACACCTGAATATTCAGGTGTTAGTTTTCTGGACATCTAAACGGAGGGTGAACAATGGAAATTAACAACAGACAAGATTTTCGCCCAGTAACAGCGACTGCTGCAGCCAATAGAAAAACGGATTTAAATGCAGAAAGAAGCTCGGCGAATCCCGTTTCGTCACAAACAGCGACACCAGAAATAGAAGACAGAGAAGCAGACGATAGCCAACCTGTTGAGCGCATCGAATCCGTGGTTTCCAACCTCAACGAATTTGCGCAGTCTATTCGTCGCGATCTTTCGTTTAATCTGCAAAATGATACTGGCCGTGTGATTGTAGAAGTCACTGATTCACAAACCGGCGAATTAATTCGAAAAATTCCTTCTGAGGAAGCACTGAAAATTGCAGAGCGAATTTCGGAAGTTCGAAGTTTAATGACGTCTGTGAAAGCCTAATCTCTTTTGCGTTGTCTTTTATAAGATAGCGTTATCTTTCGTTTTTTATATCAGTAATTTCTTATGCAATAAAATCACATCAATATAATTGATGGTGAATTTTTCCTGTGCGGCGTAGTTTTTGCTGATTATTCGTTAATGCCAGAAAACTTAATGTTTGCCGCTTTAAACGATATTGATGAACCTTAAGATTGCGCCGATAACCTGAAATACCGTGCGCAGTACGTTATAACTTCGGCAAAAAATTGCCGGTGGATTTGTTCGAAACAAGCGCGCGACCGAACTTTTAATTGAGTGTTATTATGTCGATCACATTTAACGGTATTGGGTCTGGATTGGATATCGATTCCATTGTGGGTGCCATTGTCAATGCCGAGCGCGCACCAACGGAAAATCGTTTAAATAGACTCGAAACCAGCACGACCGAAGAATTATCGGCTATTGGCCAATTAAACTTAGCGTTAAACACATTTTTAGCATCCGTCGAAGGGTTGGGTGAAGAAAGTCTCTTTCAAAGTCGCTCGGTTAGTATTGGTGATCGAGACCTATTAGATGCCACCGCCGAAGACACCGCAGAGGCGGCAAGTTATCAAATTCAAATTGAACAAGTAGCGACCGCAGAAAAAATCGCCACCCAAGCAGTTACCTCGGGCACAACAGAGGTAGGTACGGGAACGTTAAACGTTTATCTTGGTTCCAATTCGTTTGCGGTTGATATTACCTCCGAGAACAATACGTTGTCTGAAATAAGAGACGCAATCAATGACAGCGAAAATAACCTCGGTGTTCGCGCATCAATTATTAACGATGATGACGGTGCCCGGTTAGTTTTAACCAGTGAGAGCACTGGGGTAGAAAACACCGTTTCAGTGACTGTTGATGACGACGACGGTGATGACCGAGATGCCTCCACCGGGTTATCGCAGCTGGTTTATGATCCCACTGATATCGAAACCGTTGGCGACGGCGGTGTTACCCATACTGGATTAGAATTAAATTCCGCTCAAGATGCCATTGTTCACATTGACGGTTTAACTGCGACCAGCGCTAGCAATGAAATTTCTGGGGTGATCGAAGGGGTAACCCTCAACGTACTCGACGCGCAAAATTCCGATGATTTTACCAACGGCGATACCATTAATTTAACCGTTGGTAACGACACGCAAAGCACAAAAAGTGCGATTGAAAACTTTGTTGAGGTGTACAATGGTTTTATCGACGTGGTCGATCAACTCACGGTGGTCGTTGTCAACGATGGCAACACTGGTAATTTAACCGGCGCTTTAACCGGTGATTCAACGGTCAGAAACATCGTCTCTACCATCAGAAATCAGTTATCCATCGGTGTTGACAGTAATCCAGATGACTTTCAATTTTTGGTAAATTTAGGATTATCTACGGATCAAGAAGGCCGGTTAACTATTGATGAGTCTACTCTCAACAATGCGTTAGACAATAATTACGATTCCATCACCAATTTATTTTCAGGTGACGGCGCATTATCGGAGCGACTTACTGATGCACTCTCCGGTTATACCGGATCTGCCGGTGTGATTGAATTGCGTCAGCAAGGTTTGCAAACCACATTAAACGGTATTGACGATCAACGCGAAGCTTTAGAACGACGAATATCTCTCACCGAAGATCGTTTATACGCGCAGTATCGCGCTGCTGATGCGTTGGTGGGCCAGCTTAACAGCACACTTAATTTTCTCACCAATTCATTGCAAGCAAGTAGAAGTAGTAACGACGATAATTAAGCGCGTTAATATAAGAATCTCTGATTAATCAGAGGCTCCTTAATTGTGTGTGTTAAAAATTGTTACTCACTGTTTTTACTGGTGGGTTAAGGGATTTTAAATTTGGCCGATAGATGGTTAGTTGATCATTGAGAGATAATTATGAACTTCAATCAAGCGCTAAAGCAATACAACCACGTTAATGTGCAAACCTCTATCACCGATGCCGATCCTCACAAGTTAATCGACTTGTTATTTTCGGGTTTTATAGAGCGCGTTGCACAGGCTCGTGTGGCCATGCTCAATGATAAAACCGAACTCAAAGGTCAAAAAATTTCCAAAGCAATCGATATTCTTTCAGGGTTACGCTCGGCGTTGGATTTTGAGCAAGGCCAAGATATCGCACAAAAGTTAGACAGTCTTTATGAGTACATGATTCACCAGTTAGTCGAAGCGAACGCTAAAAATAACGTTGAAATCTGCGATGAGGTAACAGGCCTGATGAAAACAATTAAAGAAGCCTGGGTCGCCATAAAAAGTGAGAACCTAAATGATCAAGAAAGCCAGCCTAGCAAACCTTGAAAATAATTTGGTTGAGTTAAACGAAGATTTAGAACTGATTATAGAACACCAAGATTGGGATCGATTGTCGGTATTAGATAACCAGGTGAATGCTTTGGTTCGACAATGTGTAGAATCCGGTGTTATTGCCTTAGAAAACATATCCAATAAAGTGAATCATATTGCCCGTTTGTACCGTCACGTGATTGGTTTAATACAATTAGAGCGAGACAGTGCACAAGCGAAAATCGCAGAAAGTAAGAAAAATCAACAGGCGAAAAACGCGTATCTTGCCAATGCTACTTAAATAACAGTTACCTAAATAAAAGCCCCTTAAACAAATAGTGTTTAAGGGGAAAGTGACTGAACCAAATCGCCTTTTGAAATTCTATGTTTGGGCGATTGTGATTTGAATTCAGCATAGGCACCCTTGGGATACACTTGTTTGATCACAACCTCTCCGCTGGGCAAATACTTATCGGTAATTTCTTTTGCGAGTATTTGCCGTTCCTGAGATTTTGTCATAATCACAAACGTATCGCCTGGGACTATATGTGATTCTATGCCTGAAGACAGGGTAATACCGTTGTCGTCCAATGCGATTATTCTTACGCGCAACGGCAGGCAGTTAATCGTGTTTTCAATCCACTGTGCTTGCTCTGTCACTGCGTTGGTTACTAATTTTCCGTAATCGCTGTCAATAAATTGTTTACTAAACGCTTTGGATTTGTTTTTCAGTGTTTGAATATCAAAGGATTCACCGTGATAGACATGAGTGTCTATCTTCTTACCACTGATGCCGTCATACAAGGTGATTTCTGCAGTAAACAACCGAATCTTTTGACGCTTTAATTTCCGAGAAAATTTCTGGATTGATAGCCAATCTTTAGGTGTTTGTTTTTCTTTTTGAAAACCCGTATTTACAATCCTGCCCGCAATTAAAAATTGCGAATCGAGTGATTCAGAAATTCCTTTAATAACGGCTGCGCTATCTTTGCTAGACAGAAGGCTGGACCCCGTAAAACTGGGCAGCGTTTGATGTGTTTGGTTTCGAGAGAGCAGGGTGGGCGTGTTTAATGTGCCCGCCAGTTGACTGGGGTAACTCGATTGTATAGCACCGAGGTCGATTGCGTCTCTGGTGGAATTAATACTAAACCCTAAAAACGCAACTTTTTTTCGATAACTGTTGGCTTCTGGGTTTAGGCAATCTTTCTGTTGAGGTGGCTCGTCGGGTTCGCCGGTAAATTCTTTTTCGGTTTTAAGCCATTTGTTGTAGATTGCCAGATGTGATTCGGGTTGTTCAGTTGTGGTTAATTTTTCTGATTTAACTAAGGTACAACTGGTGAGAGTGCTAAAAAGCAAAAGATAGGTTGCATAACGTATCGCTTTTTTGTATGAAATATTATGCATATTGTGTGGCGAATAAATACTTGTTTAAGGCTTAGTAACACTCCATTTTATCAGTTTGCCATTGTCTTTGGTGACACATCCTTGTGTCTCGGAAAAGCTGCAAAAGGTCAGCATCTCCTATAATTAATTCTAGCTTGAGATTGCCAATTGTCAGTGGTGAAGTTGTGGTTTTTCTTCTCACAATTTCTGATAAAAAACCGCCAATTTTGGAAAAAAAGGAGTTAGAGAATATATGCTTTATTTTGAGTCATTTCTGAATGCTATTTATTATTTCGATGGATTATTGAATGCGGGTTAACGGAATCCCAGAGGTATATTCAATAATCATTTTTGCTGGATAGACGTTTTAATAACATAGAACATAAATAGGAAACTTTAAGAAAAACTAATGAAAATTAAGAGTTGATTAAAAACCGACTAAAGATTCATTGAAGGTTGATAAATGTTCGACCAAAAAAGCAGCGAGTCAAATTTATGATGCGTATTCGTTTTTTGTTCATTTGCATAACTTCTTTATATTGCGTTGCCGTGGTTGCGCAGCAAGATATTAGTGAACCCAATAATAATCAATCACTAATATTAGAGCATAATTGTTTAGACACTATGCATATTAGTTTTGACTCCAAAGACGATCGTCTGGAAAAAATTCAACAAACGTTCGAAACCTCCAGTAAGAAAAAACCTATTGCTGCCGGTGGTCTTGCCACCGTTTTGTCATCCTTTATTTTTCCTGAATTCTCAACCAGCTTATTTATAGGCAGCCTCAGTTACGCTGCTGCCCATGTTGCCTATTTCCCGAAAGTGAAAGATCTGGAAAATAGCCTTAATGAGAAGGTTCTCAATACCGAGGGTGATTGTTACACCAGTGAAGAGTTGCTTTTATCCCTAATAATAAAAACACCAATAAATAAACAACAGATAGATCCAATTTCATTTAAGCGCGTATACGATTATTTAGAATCCATTGGCTATGAAAATTTAGAATCACTATCGAGAGACTACTCCGATCTTTTGGCGTTATTGGATAATCCAGCGAATACTGACGATAAAATCAACCCGGAAAATGCTAACCAATCGGTTAACTGTTTTGAATATTCAAAAAATATTAGACGTAAAGAAAATGTAAAATCAAAAAGCATGGCTCGTGGAGAAATTCTGACGGATTGTTTTTATTATTTGGAATATTAATAGTGAGAGTAGATTTGAAAATAACACCTTATAAATAATGGTTATTGCGTTTCCATTATTAAGATGAAATTCTAACTGCCTATTTTCAAAGGCTATTTTAATTAATGATTTATTTATCACTTTGTACGCAAAATTACTTTCAGACATGAATCCATTCGATTTTTATTGTTATTGACTATTAATCATAATAATAGCTAATAATACTTTTTCATTGTACACACTTTCTAGCCTCTTTTTTGCTTAGGACAAAAAATTGACTTTCAATTTATGATGGTCTAATTTTTTGAACACATAGGCCAGTAATTTGACTGAGTTCCAGGTGCGTTGGGTGGTAATTTTATTTCGTGAGCACCCTATGAGTTCTAACTAGGTGAAAATACATTGATTCAGTCACTCACACAGATTTGGCCATTAATTTAAGCGGTAATTTTCGATCTCTCCAATTCTTATTCTCTAATTCTTACAGTTAATGAGATCGATTAAAAATAAAGGTTGCCTAAGATGTGGACTGAACTAAAAGTATTGGTAATCGATGATGACCATCAGCAGCGGCATAATCTAAGTATTGTTCTGGAATTTATGGGTGAACCAGCCGTTGTGAGCAGCTCAGTAAGTTGGAAACAAACGGTTGAATCTGGTGAGCACACGTCGGCATCATTTGTTTGCGCCATTATCGGGGTTGTAGAAGGTAGCAGAAATCATCTGATCGATGAACTCTCACAATGGGACGGCGCATTACCGGTTGTGCTGATTAATGAATCCGCTGAAAACGACTTCACGCAAAACGTGTCTATTATAGGACGCATTTCTGCTAATCCTTCCTACGCTACTTTAATGGACACTTTGCATCGCGCTCAACGTTACCGTGAAGCTAAGTCAACGTGCATTAACGGTAATAAACGTCCTGTTCATTTATTTAGAAGCTTGGTTGGTACCAGTCGTAAGATTGTTCAGGTACGTGAGTCAATGTCTCAAGTTGCTGATAAAGAAGTCAGCGTTCTTATTACCGGTGAATCTGGTACGGGTAAAGAAGTGGTTGCCCGTAATCTTCACTACAGTTCTCAACGCAGGCATGGGCCCTTTGTTCCTGTTAACTGCGGTGCTATTCCCGGTGAACTTCTCGAAAGCGAATTATTTGGTCATGAAAAAGGGGCTTTCACGGGTGCCATAAATTCACGAGCGGGTCGATTTGAATTGGCCGAAGGCGGAACCTTATTTCTCGATGAAATTGGTGATATGCCGTTAAATATGCAAGTGAAATTATTGCGTGTGCTGCAAGAGCGTGTGTTTGAACGAGTTGGCTCTAACAAACCCCAAAAGACCAATGTTCGTGTTATTGCCGCTACGCACCGCAATATAGAACACATGATTGGCGAGGGCACATTTAGAGAAGACTTATATTATCGGCTTAATGTCTTCCCTATAGAAATGCCGTCACTGAGCGAACGCTGTGAAGACATTCCTATTTTAATTAATGAGTTGGTCTCGCGCTTAGAAAGCGAAAAACGCGGTTCGATTCGTTTTAATTCAGCGGCTATTTTCTCGCTTTCTCATCACGAATGGCCTGGAAATGTTCGCGAGCTTGCAAACTTGGTTGAAAGAATGGCAATTGTGCATCCCCACGGTGTGATTGGGGTGCAAGATTTACCGGAAAAATATCGCCACGTCGAGGTAGAGGAAGAGTTTGAAGCGAATGAAGCCGATGAATTTTCCGTGCACCCGACCATCGTCAAAATGGGCGATACCGCACTATTGCCAGACGATGGCATTGATCTAAAAGAATATTTAACTAACCTAGAGCGTAATTTAATTCAGCAAGCCCTAGACGACTGTGGTGGCGTTGTTGCAAGAGCCGCGTCTCGATTAGCGATTCGCAGAACAACGTTGGTCGAGAAAATGCGCAAATACGGATTAAACCGAGCCTCGGTTTCATGATTTGATGTTGTCCATAAAAACAATCTAAAACCTCAATAAACCTAATAATAATTCACTCTCTAAAGCCGACTTCTTTAAGTCGGTTTTTTATTGTTTGCTTATAGGAGCCTCTGATTAACCTCAAAATTACTCAGCGTGATCTCAAGCGTGCAGTTGCAAGGCGCCGTTTGCAATTAATGGCCGTAGTCCTTAATAAAAACGGCAACGCCGCAAGTGTGCGCTTGAGACACGCCCTACGGGGCCTGCCAGTTTTTTCCTGCTCTGCGTTGTGCTTTTTCGATTTAACCCGTTAGACCTTCAAAAGCACGCCTTAATCAGAAAAAAACTCCTTGGCCTGAGTGATCTTGAGGTTAATCAGAGGCTCCTATATTAGGTTAATACCAATTTTTATCTTCTTTGTTATTTTTTTGACGATTATATCTGGTTTAACTCCTTGAAAATTAAGCGTTTATTGCTTGGTATCATGCTTGCAATACTGTTGGTGATTATTTAATAACGGGCATTACGTCAATTTTATATTGATCTCGTTTTCAAATTCATCAGTAGGGTGGGTTTTATGGTTGGTTTGGCTACTGAGCATGAGCAAAGTAATGAATTGGGTATGAGTTTGCTGGGCGTGATGAAAGCGGCTCCAATGGGTATTATTGTATTGGATTCGTCTGGAAAAATTATTGAAGACAATCATGCGGCCAATAATTTGTTGGGCTGCACTTTAAAAGGCGAGTTCTGGCGAGACGTATTAAAAGCGTGTTTTCTCAGACAATACGATGATGGTCACGAAATTTCGACAAAAAATGGCAAACGTTTATTGATATCTACTACCGCCATTAACGGCAGTAAACCCGGCCAAATCATTGTCCTTCACGATCAAACCGAAACCCGAAAATTGCAAGATACCGTCAATCAACAATTGCGGTTGTCCTCTCTTGGAAAAATGGTGTCAGCGTTAGCGCATCAGATTCGCACGCCTTTATCTGCGGCATTACTGTATGCCGGTCACATGTGTGACTCGACAATTAATGCAGAGAAAAAAGCGGAATTCTCCGACAAGCTGCGTTCTCGATTATTGCATCTGGAGCGCCAAGTTCAAGACATGTTGTTATTTGTGCGCGGTGATTTACCGTTAAACGATACAATTTCACCCCGCCAATTGATTCAAGAATTAGAAGAAGCATTAGAATTTCCAATTAATGCGTCGGGTTCTAAATTAAAGCTCACCAATGCAATAGCGGTGGAGCAAATTAAATGCAATAAAGACGCGTTAATTAATGCGGTATTGAATTTGGTGAATAATGCCATTCAGTCTTACGAAAATTCTCAGGTGGCTTCGGGTGGGCAATCCAAAGTTGAACCTTTTCGGTTAATTGAAATTTCCTGTTATTCAATCGATGAAACCATTTTTATTGACGTAAGAGATTACGGCTGCGGCATTAACGAATCATTAATGAAACAACTGGTGAATCCTTTTGTAACAACCAAACCGCAAGGCACAGGCTTAGGGCTTGCCGTTATTCGTGCCGTGGCTAATGCTCATGGCGGTGAATTAGTGCTGGAAAATAAAAAACCTGGCGTTTTAGCAACCATAAAAATTTCCACACAAACCGATTTTGTGAGCATTAGTGCTTAGAGGCTCCTATACATCAATTTATTTTTTAAGTGTTTAATCGGACTTTATTTTTCGGTGATCTATGACATTACAAAACCAATCTTCGTTTTCTGTTGTTCTTGCCGAAGATGATCCCGGTTTAAGAGAAGCCATTACAGATACATTACTGCTCGCCGGATTTAATGTGATTGCAGTAGCCAACGGCAGCGAAGCTTTAACGGTGTTGCGCAGTCACAGTGACATTCGCATGTTAATTTCCGACGTTAATATGCCGCTGCTTGGCGGCTATGAATTGCTTAAAGCGGTTCAGTCGGAGTTTCCTCAAATACCGGTGTTATTAATTACCGCGTATGGAACCATTGATCAGTCAGTTAAAGCTATTCAAAACGGTGCGGTGGATTATTTGGTAAAACCCTTTGATCCCGGCGTGTTGGTTGATTCTGTGAAAAAATACGCCTGCGGAACCTCCATCAGCTCTGAGTCGGCTCCAGTGGCTGTCGACGAAGCCAGTAAACAGTTGTTAAAACTGGCCGCTAAAATTGCCAAAACAGATTCAACCGCGCTTATATTAGGCGAGTCTGGTACGGGTAAAGAGGTCCTCGCGCGTTTTATTCACGAATCCTCTTCACGCAAAGACAAACCCTTTGTTGCGATTAATTGCGCTGCCATTCCCGAAACCATGCTCGAATCAATTCTGTTTGGCCACGAGAAAGGCGCGTTTACTGGCGCTAACAGCGCCAGTGCGGGTAAGTTTGAGCAGGCTAACGGCGGCACCTTATTGCTCGATGAAATCTCCGAGATGGACATAGGCTTGCAAGCAAAGTTACTGCGAGTTTTACAAGAGCGCGAAGTAGAGCGTTTGGGGGGCCGCAAAACCATCGACCTAGATGTTCGTGTAATCGCGACGTCGAACCGCGAAATGCTCAGAGAAGTCCAACGAGGCCGTTTTCGCGAGGATTTGTACTATCGCCTGAGCGTGCTGCCATTGCAGTGGCAACCGCTGCGAGAACGTCGCGCAGACATTGTGCCTTTGGCGGAAGTATTATTGATCAATCATGCAAAAAAACAGCACCGTGGCCGAGTGAATCTTTCACAAAGTGCAAAAACTGCGCTGTTTAATTATCCTTGGCCTGGCAATGTACGCGAGCTGGACAACGTTATTCAACGCGCGTTGATATTGCAAGACGGTAATTTAATTCAAGAATGTGATTTGGCTCTCACTATGATGACCGGAGCTTCAATCACGCAGGGAATGAATAATTGTGAATCTGAGCAACGTCGGCCTTTGAACGATACCCATGTAAAAACTGACAGTCTTTATGACAGTGAGACCGCGATCGCAAAAGTGCCCATTAATCGCGAAGAAGAACCTGTGGAATATTCGGGTTTTTCAACCAACGGTGATGAAATTCACGCTTTTATGCCGATTAATCATGCTGAATCAGAAGGTATTTATCCTGCTGCTGATTCTAAATCTTCGTTATTTGGCGATAAAAACAGCGTTGAGCAGGCATCAACGTCGGCCGTTGAGATGGGTAGAGGTCAATTAAATAACGACTTAAAACACCGAGAATTTGAAGTAATCGTCAATTCTATACGCAGTGAAAACGGCAGCCGTAAACGTGCGGCACAACGTTTGGGCATCAGCCCCAGAACACTCAGGTATAAAATTGCGCGCTTTAGAGAAGTGGGTTTACTCGTGGAAGATTGTATTTAAGGATAAATGTGTAAATGATTTTTTATCTGCCAAATTTAAATTAGACACAACTTAAATAATTGAATAATAACCCTTTTTTGATCGATCCAAATTAAGGGTTTTATTGTTTAGTGATTTTTTAGTCACAAAATAATCATCCTATTGTCTCCGCATTGGATTAAAAATTGCCATTCGGGTCCAATGTTAAAAATTCCAAAAAAGCTTAAGCAAAACTATTTTTATACATCTTTAGTTATTGGTTTGTATAAATATTTATCAGTACGTTCATATAAAATTCACGCTGTTGATTAGCTTATGAATTTACACGGATTTTTTATTAAACAATTAAATAAAAAATTAAAATATTCATACTTTATGCCAAAAGTCTTAATCTGTTTGTCATAAAATCTGTAAAAAATATTCTTGACCTGGAGCTACAACTGTAGTTATTTTTACAGCGTCGGATGGATATTGAATAGTTTGTTTGAAACCAAAACCAATCAACCTTGGTCAAACAAACACACCTGACAGTGATACATACAAGCGACTATTTTGTGTTTGGATTGTAGAGGAAGAAAACATGCGTGATGAACTGGCAAATGAAGAGATCAGTACAAACGATATTTTGAACGGTATCGGTGACGAACTTAACGAATTCACAGAGTTAAACGAACAAATTGACGCTCGCAGAAAGTTAGAAGATGCGTTAGAAGCAAGGCGGTTAAACCGAGAAATCCAAGAATTTGATTTCGATTTTGATGATTTGGATGAATAATAATATTTAGGCGATTATTCCGATCAGATAAAAGAAGTTCTGATCGGAAAATTTATTATCCAAAAAATCAGAAAGAGCCTGATTAACTTAGGCTCAAAATTCAGTTCTACTATAAATAAGTTGTGTGTATTTATAGCGCTTTATGATTCGATAATGTAGTTGTCGATGATCAACGCAATGAATCTGAATCTATTGAATCTAAATTTATTGTTATTACGGCATTGCCAGTTCAATGCTCGCCCTCATTTTTAATCTTTGAATTATTCACTGTATTATCCTTTTCTAAATTCTTTTTCCCTTTTGTTGTTACTGTTTTCTTTTGTGTCAATCTCTGGCCTAGATTGTGCAATTTTCTCCCCACTTGTTTTCGTTGACGGTTAATTGGCGGATTTATCGAGCTGTATTCGTCAGCGTTAACTGAACGTCATTGCGGGAGATGACCGGTGAATGTAACTAATCGACCTGATATTAATGCTTTGCTAATGAATATGCGTGATATCCGTTCTGAAATGCATAATCAGGGTATTAATCATGTTGCGCTCGACGTGAAAGACACCAACGTGGTGAATAACGTTGATAAAACAACACCCGCCTTCAGTGAAATGCTCACCAACGCCATCGACAGCGTCAACAACTTACAACAAGAATCTGGAAATTTATCGAAAGCTTACGCAATGGGCGATGAAAGCGTAAAAATAGAAGAAGTGATGATTGCCGGAGAAAAAGCACGGGTCGGATTTCAAGCGACGCTGCAAGTGAGAAATAAACTGATAGAAGCCTATCAAGATATTATGAATATGCCAATTTAACAGCGTGAGTAGGTAGTAATCAATTATGGCGGAAGCAACGGCAGAGGACACACAAGGGCAATCAGAGAAATCGGTAGCGAGTAATTATTTATTAGAGGGATTTAATAACCTCAATTTAATTCGCCAAGCCGGTTTAATGGTGGGATTAGCAGCCAGTGTTGCCATTGGTTTTGCCGTTGTTCTATGGACCCAAAGCGATGAATACAAGCCCCTGTACGGCAGTTTGGATCGACTCGATTCAGCCGAGGTGGTTGAGATTCTGGAATACAACGATATTCGGTTCAAAGTTGATCCCAATACCAGCAGCTTATTAGTTGCTACCGAAGACATTCACAAAGCCCGATTAAAACTCGCCGAGGCGGGAATTCCCGGTGAATCCTCTGTAGGCTTTGAATTACTGGATCAGCAGCAGCCTTTGGGCACCAGTCAATTTATGGAAGGCGCTCGTTATAAACGAAGCTTAGAAGGCGAGCTTGCCAAAACCATCACCAGTATTAACAGCGTGCGATCGGCCCGAGTGCACCTTGCCATTCCCAAAGAATCTGCGTTTGTTAGAAACGCACGTCGGCCCACGGCGTCGGTTTTTTTAGAATTATTTCCCGGCCGTAATTTAAAAAGCAATCAAGTAAAAGCCGTGGCTAATTTAGTTGCCTCCAGTATTCCTGAGTTGCAATTGGAAGACGTTACCGTTGTTGATCAAAAAGGCAATTTACTCAGTGCCGGCGAAGAAATGGCAGAGCTTGCCGAAGCTGCACGTCAAAGAGAATACACGCGCGATTTAGAAAACGATTTAATCGCACGAGTAAACAGCATATTAAATCCACTGGTCGGCGACGGAAATTATCGCGCCGAAATCAGCGCCGATGTTGATTTTACCGAAATAGAACAAGCTGATGAAATTTATAATCCTGACCTTCCCGCAGTTCGAAGTGAACAAACACTGGATGAACAACGTATAGGTTCTGAAATCGTCGCAGGTATTCCCGGAGCATTAACCAATCAACCGCCCGGTGCGGCAGAAGCACCCGAGCAGGCAGAACCTCAAGAAGGTGGAGAAAATACGCCGCCGAGTAATACTCGCAAACAAGCCACCAGAAATTTTGAACTCGATAGAACCGTCAGTTATACCAAGCATCAGCTTGGTAAAATTAATCGCCTGACTGTGGCTGTTGTTGTCGATGACAAATACGTTGCTAATGCCGAAACCGGTGAATTAGAAAAAGTGCCCTGGACAGAAAATGAATTAGAGCGCTTAACTATACTGGTAAGAGACAGCGTTGGTTTTTCGGCAGCGCGCGGCGACAGCGTGAACGTGTTAAACAGTCCTTTTTCTGGCATTCGAGAAGACGATGGTTTTAGTTTGCCAATTTGGGAACAGCCTTGGTTCCAAGGCGTTATTAAGCAAGTGGTTGGATTGCTGATTATTCTCGCCTTACTGCTTGGATTATTAAGACCGGTGCTAAAAAGTTTGGCCGGCTCTGGCTTAAAAGCAAAACAAGAAGAAGAGGCGAAAGAACTGGCGGCACTTGAAGCATCGGGTTTAGAAGCGTTTGATTCTTTATCCGATGAAGCCGTCACGCTTACCGGTGGCGACGCACTGGCACTGCCGAGCCCAGATGAAAATTACGAACAACAACTCAACGCAATTCGCGGCATGATTGCCGAAGACGCCGGACGTGTGGCATTGGTTATTAAAGGTTGGATAAACGAAGATGGCTGAGGCAGACGATCAAAAAGGAAATAATCGTTCCAAGCTTGAACAAGCCGCCGTGTTGTTGATGAGCTTGGGCGAGGGCGATGCCGCAGAAATACTCAAACACCTTGGGCCCAAAGAAGTACAGCGTTTGGGTACCTCCATGACGCATCTTTCTAACGTTCAACAAAATGAAGTTGAGGCGGTGTTATCGAATTTTTTAGAGGAAGTTAGAACACTGACCGGTTTGGGTATGGGCTCAGACGGTTATATTCGCAGTATGTTAATTACTGCTTTGGGTGAAGACAAAGCCAATGGTTTGATTGATCGGATTTTGCTTGGCGGCAACACCACCGGTTTAGACACCTTAAAATGGATGGAAGCGCGTTCCGTTGCCGATATTATTCGAAACGAACATCCACAAATTCAAGCCATCGTCATTGCTTATTTAGACAGTGACCAATCCGCAGAAATTCTGTCGTATTTTCAAGACAAAGTGCGCCTAGATATTATGATGCGCGTTGCCGCATTAGATACCGTGCAACCGAGCGCGCTGCAAGAACTCAATAATATTCTCGAAAAACAATTCTCCGGTAACGCAGGCTCGCAAACCAAAACCATGGGCGGCATTAAAGTGGCCGCAGAAATTGTCAATAATCTTGACAGCAGCTTGGCGAACGATCTGCTTGAATCCATTAACGATGTCGACGAAGATTTGGGTACACAAATTCAAGACTTGATGTTTGTCTTTGATAATCTCGTTGACGTTGACGACCGAGGTATACAAGCACTCTTAAGAGAAGTTTCTTCCGATATCTTAATCATTGCCTTAAAAGGTGCCGATGAAACATTAAAAGAAAAAATCTTTAAAAATATGTCGAAACGCGCCGCCGAATTGCTCAGAGACGATCTCGAAACCAAAGGGCCGGTTAAATTATCCGAAGTTGAAAATGCGCAGAAAGAAATTCTGGTTATTGCAAGACGCATGGCCGATGCGGGCGAAATTAACTTAGGTGGTGGCGGTGAACAAATGCTTTAAGGGGTTTATTGCCATGAGTACTGGTGTGCGTTTTGGATAACAGTGATGAACCCTGGAATCGTTGGTCGGTTCCGAGTTTGGATGAACATACCGACTCGGTTGTCCCGGCCATTCGGCGAGTAAAAAAACGCAACCACTCTGATGCTGAAGAAATACAAGATACTCAGGATGGAAACAATAAATCTACCGAAATCATCGGCGAAGATTCTAATGCTGAGCAAACGGAGTTAGATTCCAACACCGAACAGAATCTTTCTGTCGCAGAAGACGTTGAGATTGAAGAGAGTATTGAAGTAGTAGAAGACACGCAAGTACAACCGTTTTCCGCAGAAGAATTATTAGAGATTCGAAAATCTGTTGAATTAGAAGCTTACCAGAGTGGTTTTGAAAAAGGTGAAAAGCACGGATTTGAATCGGGCGAGAAAAAAGCCAAAGAAGAGATTGAACCGCAATTATTAGAAGCCGTTGCTGAAATAAAATCACTAACCCAAAATATTTCTGACGCCAGTCAAGAGTTGGATCAAGAAATCGAACAGCTTATGGTGAATTGTATTGTGAAACTTGCGGAATCCGTTATTCGACGGGAATTAACGTCTTCCCAAGACGATATTGTTAACCTTGTTCGTGAGTCTTTATTGGCGTTGCCGGTCAGTCAAGAATCGGCGGAAGTTTTTTTAAATCCGAAAGATTTGGAATTATTGAATCGTTACGAAAACACCTTTGACTGTTCATTGGTTGCCGACGATTCAGTCACACAAGGCAGTTGTCGAGTCAAATCGTTGGAAAGTCTGGTGGAATTCAATCTAGAAGAACGTATCGAATCTGCGATGTCGCAATTTAGGCAAGCAGGTCTTGGCGTTGCCCGCGATGATGAAAATGAATCGTAATTTTGTCTGTATTACATTTGTCTGTATTCCAGGGGAATAATACCCATGTTCCCACGAACCCGCTTAGCGTCAAGATTATCTCGTTATCACAACCAGTCGTTATCAAAATCGGAGCCGGTTGCCAGTGGCCGTTTGATTCGTGTGATTGGTTTAACGCTAGAAGCGGTGGGAATTCGTGCTCAACTGGGGCAACAGTGCAAAATATTTCTTGATCGCGATCATACCGTTACTGCCGAAGTGGTTGGCTTTTCCGATCAAAAAATTTACCTCATGCCAATAAAAAACATAGAAGGTCTAAAACCTGGTGCAAAAGTTTTACCCTTGGATGAGAACAACGGAATTGCCATCGGTGCGGATATTATCGGCCGAGTAATTGATGGCTTAGGTGATCCGTTAGACGGCAAACAAACCTGGTTGGCTGAAAACAGACTCAGTTTAACGCCCCACACCATTAATCCCATGAAGCGTGCGCTTATCCAAGACACCATGGATGTGGGAATCCGAGCCATTAATGCGTTGCTCACTGTGGGCAGAGGCCAAAGAATCGGTTTATTTGCCGGTAGCGGTGTTGGTAAAAGTGTGTTGCTGGGAATGATCACCAAATACACCAACGCCGATATCGTTATTGTTGGATTAATTGGCGAGAGAGGTCGTGAAGTCAAAGAATTTATCGAACAAAACTTAGGCGAGGAAGGCCGCAAAAAAGCCGTTGTTGTTGCATCTCCTGCCGATGACCCACCGTTGATGAGATTGCGAGCTTCGCAATTAACAACACGCTTAGCGGAACACTACCGCGACCAGAAAAAACACGTGTTACTGCTGATGGATTCACTCACTCGATACGCTCAAGCACAGCGTGAAATTGGTTTGGCTACCGGCGAGCCACCGACCACCAAAGGGTATCCGCCGTCGGTATTTTCTAAATTGCCGCAATTGGTGGAGCGCGCCGGTAACAGTGAAACCGGAGAAGGCTCTATTACCGCCATTTATACGGTGCTCACTGAAGGCGACGATTTACAAGACCCCATTGCCGACAGCGCCCGCGCAATTTTAGACGGCCACATTGTTCTGTCGAGACAATTGGCAGAAGAGGGCGTTTATCCGGCCATTGATATTGAAGCTTCCATCAGTCGGTTAATGACTCATCTTGTTGATAAAGAACAGCAGAGCAAAGCAAATAAATTTAAACAACTGTTATCGGTGTATCGTCAGAACAAAGATTTGATCAGTATGGGTGCTTATTCGGCAGGTGCCGACGGGTTGATTGACGAAGCGGTGGCCGCTCGCAAACTGCTGATTGATTTTATTCGTCAAGATATTGATGTTGCGGTTGATTATTCTACCGCCGAGTCAGAATTAAAAAAATTACCCTTTAAGCATGTTTAAAAAGGTTTATTTGTACCATGCGCTTTAACCAATACGTCTTAATGTTAAAAGTGGCCGAAAAAGAGGAATACAAAGCCGCGCAGTTGCTGCAACAGCAGAGAGACAACTTTTTATCGCAGCAACAACAAGTAGAGAGCATTGAGCAGTATTACGAACAATACAAAAGCGAATTGTCTGAATCCACAAACGCAAATCTTCACTTGTTGGAGTCTAGGCGGAATTACTTACACCAACTGGATTACTTATTGAAATCTCAGAGCGAAAACCTAGAGATCATTCGTCAACAACTTGAAAAATCAAAAACTTTTTGGTTAGAAAAGCATCGACGAAAGCAAAAAATACAAGAAGCCGCTAGCAATGCCGAACGTCTCCACAGAACGCAGTTAGAGAAAAAGCAACAACAATCCATCGACGACAGTTACAGCCAGCGTAACCCCGCCAGATCGCCGCTCCAGTAGCATTGCCCAAGTTTAATAGTATTCGTACTCAGGTTAATCAGAGGCTCCTTTAGACAAGATTGGAGAATTATTATTGATCCAATGATAGATTCTTGCTGTAACAATGAAAGGATGTAAAAGGCGTATCACACAGGTGAATTATGATCGATCAACCCAAGTGCAGTTTTAGTGGTTATCATGAATCATTGTAAAAGCAATAAACGCAATTATTTACATAACCCTGAGAAAAGACAGTTTACATTAACTTAATAAACACATATAACTTATTTACAAAGTTAGCGCACGCGCGGTATCCAGTAATGGCGGCGCTAACTAAGGATTGGATCGAATCATGAATATTTTGATGACGGGTGGAACAGGGTTTATTGGCCGCCAGCTAATAGCGAGTGGGCAGCAACACACATTTACCGTGCTTACCCGCCAATCCTCTCCGGTGTTTGCTTCGGCAAACGTCAAAGTAATCAATACGCTGCAATATCTATCTGATTTGAATGAATTCGACGCAGTGATAAATCTTGCCGGTGAACCGATTGTTGGCCGCCGCTGGAGTGACGCTCAAAAACAAAAGATTCGAGCCAGTCGGATTCAAACAACGCAACAATTGGTTGAATTATTTGAGCGTTCGAGTTCGGCGCCAGAGGTATTTTTGTCGGGATCGGCCATTGGGATATACGGCGACACCGGTGAACAAAAAGTCGATGAGTTTTCAGACATTGCGCACAATCAAAACGATTTCGCGCAAACTCTTTGCCGCGATTGGGAGGCCGAAGCCTGTAACGTTAAAAATTCGCGTTTGGTGTTATTGCGAACCGGAATTGTATTGGGCGACGGCGGCGCCCTAGCGCAAATGTTACCGGCGTTTAAATTTGGTTTCGGAGGCCCGTTAGCCACCGGTAGTCAGTATATGTCGTGGATTCATCTGCAAGACATAGTAACCGCGATTTATTACGTATTAGACGCGGAAGATGTTTCCGGTTCAGTCAATTTAGTGGCACCAAACCCGGTAACCAATGCGCAATTCACTAAAGCGCTGGCAAAAGCGTGCGGTCGCTGGGCGCCGTTTCGCGTTCCCAAATGTGCGCTTAAATTACTGTTGGGTGAATCGTCTCAGCTATTGACCGACAGTCAACGAATTATTCCGTCACAGTTGTTGAATAATAAATTTGAGTTTGCCTATCCCAACATTGATGAAGCATTCTCAGATTTAAGGAGCCTCTGATTAACCTCAACATTACTCAGCGTGGTTTCAAGCGTGCAGTTGCAAGGCGCCGTTTGCAATTAATGGCCGTAGTCCTTAATAAAAACGGCAACGCCGCAAATGTGCGCTTGAGACCGCGCCTTTCAGGGCCTGCCAGTTTTTTCCTGCTCTGCGTTGTGCTTTTTCGATTTAACCCGTTAGATCTTCAAAAGCACGCCTTAATCAGAAAAAAACTCCTTGGCCTGAGTGATCTTGAGGTTAATCAGAGGCTCCTTAATCAATTAATTACGAATTTAAAATAAGCATACGTGTTTGGTTATGGCAGAAACAAAATATTTTGACAGCTACGCACTCTCGAGCTTGAAAGAAATTCTCGCCGGTGATTTTGAGAATTTACTCAGTGCCTACCGAAAAGACGTATGCGAGCACTTTGATGTTATCCTACATCATTTAAAGCAAGACGATCGATCGGGTGTACTAAAATCCGTTCACAGTTTAAAAGGCTCCAGCGGCAACATAGGAGCCTTGGCGTTTTCAAAAATTTGTGAGAACTTTGAAACCTCAGTTAAAGACAACGAAGATTCTAGTATCGAAGAAAACAGCCGTTTGTTTTTCGAATCGAAAACACCATTGCTGCTCGAAATCGATTCCTTGTTAGAAACTTGTTGTTAGCTATACATTGCTAGATATACGTTGTAAGAAGCCTGGGTTTAGTACGATTGAGTATTAAACCAACACCGCCATTAAAAGAAAATAGTCGCCCTTCCTTTTAATTTTTACCCTAATATTGGTTCTTCTTTTGCTTTTCCTTCCCCGTGAATTGTAACGGCTTCTAAACGGCATGAAGTTGCCGCTCATTTTGACTTCATAGGAAAAGTAAATGACAGGTGCAATTGATAAAGCGGTAAGCCCTTTAAGTTTTGAAACATCGTCTTCGGACACGAAAAAATCGGTTAATTCCTCTCATGAGGGTGAAGAGTTTTCTGATGTCTTTGAACAAGCAAACGCTCATAAAACTGAAGAGCGTTCCAGTGCGAAAAAAGACGATGCCCATTCTTCGTCAGATTCGATTAATCATCAAGATCCTGAGAATGCTCAAGCGGAAAATTCTCCAATAATTGGTGATGGAGAAGCGTTGGATGAACAATCGCTGTCAGAAATACGAAGTTTATTAACCGACTCAACTGCGAGTCAGCCTAATGGTTTAGTGAGTAGTCCATTGTCACTTTCTGGATTAAATTTGGCTGCCTACACCGTCAATGCCGACGGTAGTTTGGTTGCCTCTATAAATCCAGAAGCCGCTGGAACCAATCCAAGCGCGTCTTTGTTTGCGGGATTGTCACTGAATTCTGGGCAAGTAAAACTGTCCGACTCGCAACTAAAATCTTTAAATCCGTTGGATACTCAACTCAGAACCGCCGGGGTTAATAATCCGCTCGGATTATCGAATTCGGTGTTGTTGAATGATTACGCGCTCGCAGATGTATCCGCTGATTTGGTTGAGCTTGGCCAAAATTTATCAAAATTTACGACTGCAGAAACGGCTAGCACACCATTAAAAGCCGACTTTTTATCGGCACTAACATCAATTCAAACAGGCGACCGCTCGGGAACATTTAATTCCAATTTAGTGGCGTCACTGCCGGTTTCTCATTCTGGTTGGGGCGAGCAAATTGGACAAAAAGTGTTATATATGGCAAGTCAGGGATTGTCAGAAGCTGAAATTCAGTTAGACCCACCAGAACTTGGTCCGCTGCAAGCACGGGTGAGTATTAACAATGACCAAGCCCAAGTGACTTTTAACAGCCACTCTTCCCAGGTACGCGATGCGTTGGAACAATCGGTCGCACGATTGCGAGAATTACTGTCTGGAGAAGGAATCGACCTGGTTAACGTTAATGTCTCGGACAATCCTCATCAGCAGCAAAGACAAAATGCTGACGCCAATGAATTAGGTATTGCTGATAGAGAATTAGTTACAGACGAAAACGCAGTGTTAGAAAATGCGATGCGTGAACCGGAAAAAGTAAGCCAATATATTGTCGACGATTATATCTAACGTAAATTTCGTAAGTTCCACACGGATGTGGAATTAACTAATCAGGGGCTGCTTAGCTTCACAATTTAGATACTTTAATTTTCCTTTTTTGAAATTTGGTTTCTTTATTTTCAGAATAACGAATCTTAATTTAGTTCACTAATTTTATATTCCCCTCAAAATTGCCTTTGTTTGAAGGCACATCTATTGCAATTCTTATATTCCAGAGACTGAATTCTTAATAAACGACGAGCTTTTGACATGGCGGACGAAGAAGAAGCAGAAGCGGCCGAGGAAGAAGGCGGTGGTGGCGGTAAGAAGAAAATAATCATATTGATTGTCATCGGTTTACTGCTGGTGTTGTTGTCTGTCGGCGGAACCGTTGCCGTTCTTACCATGTTTAAAGAAGAACCACCACCAGAAGAATTGGCCGAAGGCGAAGAAGCAGCCGAGGAAGAAGAGGCAGAAGAAGTAAAATTACCGGCGATTTACTTTCCGTTAAATCCACCAATTTTACTGACGTATCCCGATAAAGGCCGTCAGCGTTACGCGCAAATAGAAATTACCTTAATGGCTCGATCAGATACCGTTGTCGCAGAAATAGAATTGCATTCCTCTCGCATTCGCAATGATCTTATTTTGGCATTTAGCGGCATGGAATACGCGGAAATACAAACGCCAGAAGGCAAAGAATTAATGCGGCAACAAGCGCTCATTGTTGTGCAAGACATCATGACCGAAGAAATTGACGAACCCGGAATAGAGCAGGTTTTATTTACAAACTTGGTCATGCAATAAGTGGAGCCATAGGTGCAAGATTTATTATCACAAGATGAAATCGATGCGCTGTTACACGGCGTAGACGATGGCGACATCGAGGTAGAATCGGACGCGGAACCCGGATCGGCTACGGGATACGATCTAACCAGCCAAGATCGTATTGTTCGCGGTCGAATGCCAACGCTGGAAATGATCAACGAACGCTTTGCTCGCTACACTCGTATTAGTATGTTTAATTTACTGAGACGTACGGCAGATGTCTCGGTAGGCGGTGTGCAGATTTTGAAGTTTGGTGAATACGTTCACACGCTTTATGTTCCCACTAGTTTAAACATGGTGAAGTTTCGTCCTTTACGTGGTACGGCACTGGTTATTTTGGATGCAAAGTTGGTATTTAAATTGGTGGATAATTTTTTTGGTGGCGATGGTCGTCACGCCAAAATTGAAGGCCGAGAATTTACACCCACCGAATTGCGAGTTGTGCAAATGGTATTGCAACAAGCGTTTATTGATTTGGCCGAAGCATGGAAAGCGGTATTGCCGTTGGAATTCGAATTTATTAATTCCGAAGTAAATCCATCAATGGCGAATATTGTCAGCCCCAGCGAAGTAGTTGTCGTAAGTACGTTTCACATTGAATTAGACGGCGGTGGCGGAGAACTTCAAATAACCATTCCTTATTCAACGGTAGAACCGATTCGGGAAATGTTGGATGCAGGCTTACAAAGCGACAGCGACGATCGCGATGACCGGTGGATTGTTGCCTTGCGTGAAGATGTATTAGAAGCCTCGGTTGATATTGAGTGTGAAATTGCTAACACCGATTTGAAATTGCGAGACATCATGAACATGAAAGAAGGCGACGTTGTCCCCATTGAAATGCCGCCTTACCACGTGGTGACAGCCAATCAAGTGCCCATGTTTCGGTCTACACTCGGTCAGTACGATGGTAATTTAGCGTTAAAAATTCTGAGTTTTGTTGAACGTTCCAAAGTTCAAGAAAAAAATCAGCTGACACAAAATCAATTATTGGAAGAAGCGGAGAACTTAGATCGTGAGTGAAGAAACTCCGGATGATGACAACCCAGAAGGTGGTGAACCCGATCAAGACGCCATGGCCGACGAATGGGCCGCGGCTATGTCGGAACAAGTGGAAAGTGAAGAGGGCGGTGGCGAAACTGACTCAGAAAGCTCGGAGGGATCTGGCAGTAACGCTGAGGCTATGGATCTCGATGAATTTTCTCAGGCTCCCAATGTTAATCCGACAGACAACCCCGATTTAGACGTTATTCTCGATATTCCTGTGACCATTTCGATGCAAGTGGGAAGCACGTCGATCAGTATTCGAAATTTATTACAGCTCAATCAGGGTTCGGTGATTGAATTGGATCGGCTCGCGGGAGAGCCATTGGATGTGTTAGTGAATGGAACATTGATTGCGCACGGTGAAGTGGTAGTTGTGAATGAGAAATTCGGTATTCGGATGACAGACGTTATCAGTGCGTCTGAACGAATTAAACGACTAAAGTGAAACCTATGACTATTAATCAAAGTATTAAACGTGTATTGATTGGCGGTATTCTTTATTTATTTAACATGTCCTCCGCGTTAGCGGCAAGCTCGTCGGTAATCAATGAGACGATAACCGCAGACGTAATCATTGGCTTGGTGGGTATCGTTGCGGTTATTTTGGTATTGGGATGGTTGGCAAACTACTTAAAAAATAACTCCAAGTACGCGGCGCAAGGCAAACTAAAATTGATCAGCCAATTGCCGGTCGGAGTAAAAGAACGTGTTGCCATTATTGATGTGGGCGGCCAACACATTGTTGTCGGCGTAACCGCAAACTCGATTAATAAATTGCACGTGTTAGAGGATCAAGAACGGTTTTCGTCAAGTAATGATGAACACCTAAAAGATAAACAAAAAGAATCAAATATTATTAGAATTTATTTTGCTATCGAATGGCTGATAGAAAAAGTCTCAAAATACGCGGCTCGTTTTAACAAAAGTAAATTGGAATCGCCTAAAGTTATCGCCAGCTCTACGCAAGTTAACTGCCCGGAAAAGCCCGATTTTAGCGAGGTTATCAGCGGTTGTAGCAACGTTATCAGTATTAAGGATAAGCAGTGATATGTCGGCAAAACGGCCATTGATACACCTTGTATGGCAATGGCTGTTGCCGCTAGTACTGTTGATGCCCGTTGATATTTACGCACAAACCGTAACCGATAGCTCGAACGTTACTACCAGTAACTCCTCAAAATCAGTAAACTCTTCTTCGGTTGTGAATGGCGGTAATAATCAAGAAGCCCGTAACCAAGAAAACAATAAAGATCTAATTCCACTTGAAGGTATTCCGGGGTTGCCTGCCTTAACGGTAACGACAAATCCCGATGGCTCGCAAGAATATACCGTAACACTGCAAATTCTTGCGATAATGACGGCACTGACCTTCATTCCCGCGATTTTAATGATGATGACTTCTTTCACCCGAATTATCATTGTTTTTGCCATTCTTCGTCAGGCGTTAGGTTTGCAGCAGTCGCCATCGAATCAAATATTGATTGGTTTATCGTTATTTTTAACGCTTTTTATTATGTCGCCGGTTTTTGAGGTGATTAATCAAAACGCCATTCAACCCTACATTAACGAGTCGATTGATTCACGCCAAGCGGTTAAAAATATCGCCGAACCTATGCATCATTTTATGATGTCACAAACCCGAGAGTCAGACATAAAATTATTTTTAGATATTGGCGGCTATGAAAATATTGCTTCGCCCAATGACGTACCGTTTGTTGCTCTAGTTCCGGCGTTTGTTACCAGTGAACTTAAAACCGCATTTCAGATTGGTTTTATTATTTTTATTCCGTTTTTAGTGATTGATATCGTTGTGGCTTCGGTTTTAATGGCAATGGGTATGATGATGTTGTCGCCGTTGATTATTTCTCTGCCATTCAAAATCATGTTGTTTGTTTTGGTTGATGGTTGGGCACTGATCATCGGAAGTATCGCTTCCAGTTTTGGTGTGTGAATTAAACTCGAAATTTTCGTCTTATGCTGTAAATCTTATAGAAGAGGTAATAATGACACCCGAAGTTGTGATGGATTTATTCGCCAATGCATTTTTGATTACGGTTATGATGATAACCGTAATTGTTGGGCCGAGCTTGATTGTCGGTTTGATTGTCAGCGTGTTTCAAGCAGCAACGCAAATTAACGAACAAACATTAAGCTTTTTGCCTCGTCTTATCGTTACGTTATTAACAATTATGGTCGCCGGTGCTTGGTTACTAACAAAGCTGATGGATTTGTTCATTCGCTTGATTACCGACATTCCAATTCTGATTGGCTGATAACCCGTGGATCTTTATGAATCACAAATATCCGATTATTTAAGAGAATATTTGTGGCCGTTGGTTCGAATTTCTTCGTTTTTATTGGCCTCGCCAATTTATGGTGCTCGTACATTACCGCCTCGATACCGAATTACCCTGGCGCTGCCACTGGCGGTTATTGTTATGCCGTCGTTGGATGTTCCCGATATCGAACTGGTCTCCATTCAGGGGTTTGTCGTCACTTTGCAACAAATACTCATTGGCGTAATGCTCGGGTTTGTATTTCAGCTGTTTTTGCAGCTGTTTGTTGTTGCAGGGCAAACCATTGCCATGAATATGGGGTTGGGTTTTGCATCACTGAATGATCCTGCCAATGGTGTTGTGGTAACGGTACTGTCGCAATTTTATTTAACCTTGGCGACCATGTTGTTCTTAAGCATTAACGGGCATTTAATCATTCTAGAATTATTGGTGCAAAGTTTTCAATTTATGCCCATCGGTGAATTTATTAATCCTGAATTTAAGTTTTACGAACTAGCAAAATTAGGTGGTTGGATGATAGCCGGTGCTTTGGTGTTAGCGCTGCCGGTAGTTACAGCAATTCTCATTGTCAATATTGCGTTTGGGGTTATGTCGCGTTCCGCACCGCAAATGAATATTTTTGCCGTGGGTTTTCCAATTACCTTACTGTTTGGTTTGTTCATTATTTGGGTTGGGTTAACTAATTTTTATCCGCAAATGTCAACCTATTTTTCCGATGTGTTGGCGTTTATACGTGAAACCTTGTTTTAATCTTTTAACACCTAATAGTCTGATGGTTGACGAGACTGGAATATGGCAGAAAATAACGACAGCCAAGAAAAGTCGGAAGAACCCACGGCCAAACGGCTCGATAAAGCCCGTGAAGAAGGCCAGGTTCCCCGCTCACGAGAACTGACAACCTCGGCGGTGTTGTTAGGGGCAACCTTGTCGTTGTATTTGTTGGGGGATTTTTTTGCCGATAAAATCTCTGGTATCTTTATCGTTAATTTTCAGTTCGACCGAGCCACTGCCTTCGACACAGACCAACTGTTGGTGCAATTAGGGTTGAGCATCAAAGAAAGTTTTGTCGGTTTAATTCCAATTTTTTCCGTGTTAATGGTATTAGCGTTTGTTTCGCCTATTGCTTTGGGCGGTTGGTTGTTGAGTGCCAAATCTCTTGCGCCTAAGTTCAGTCGAATCAATCCGTTATCGGGTTTGAAACGCATGTTTTCGATGAAATCTGTCATTGAATTATTAAAAGCGTTGGGCAAGGTGGCGGTAGTGATGACGGTGGCTATTTTACTGTTGTATTTTCATCAAGGAGAGATTATCTCTTTGTCTAATGAAGATATTACCTACGGTTTGGCCCATGCCATTCAGTTGATGATTTTTGCGGCGTTAGTGCTGTCAGCGTCGACGTTGTTAATTGCTATTATTGATGTTCCGTTTCAAATTTGGGAAAACAAAAAACAATTAAAAATGTCGTTGCAGGAAGTGAAAGATGAATTAAAAGATTCCGAAGGAAAGCCAGAGGTTAAAAATCGCATTCGTCAGCTACAACGCGACCTGGCTAACAATCGCATGTTGTCACAAGTTCCTGAAGCCGATGTTATTATTACCAATCCTACTCACTTTTCGGTGGCATTAAAATACGATCCCGAAACAATGAAAACACCCGTCATTGTTGCGAAAGGGGTGGATTTTATGGCGATGAAAATTCGAGAGATCGCCAATGCCCACGACGTTGAATTAGTGCCTGCGCCAGTATTGACTCGGGCGCTGTACTACACCACCGAAGTAGACGACGAAGTCCCACACGGCTTATTTTTGGCGGTTGCACAAGTTTTGGCTTATATTTTTCAACTGCGTCAATATCGGCGCGGTCAGGCCAAACGCCCGATTTGCCCAAAACACCTTCCTATTCCCGAAGAGTATATTTTTAACTCCTAATCTCTAATGGTATTGATATTGCCCCAGTGAAGATAAATGGCGTGTAGCGTCAAAAATCCGCTGGGGTAATGAGCTGTTATGTTGATGAATTCTCTCGGTAATTTATCGAGATTCAAACCTAATCGATCCAATCTGCGCCACGTTATTGTCGGTGGACGGTCGATGATTAACGGTAATTTGGGTATTCCCATTTTGCTGTTAATGATGTTAGGTATGATGACGCTGCCATTACCGGCATTTTTATTGGATGTATTCTTTTCTTTTAATATTGCTTTATCGATTGTGGTGTTGCTGGTCGGTGTGTATACCCTGCGGCCGCTGGATTTTGCGGTTTTCCCAACCATTTTATTAATTGCGACTTTACTGCGCTTGGGATTAAACGTCGCGTCCACTCGTATTGTTTTGTTGGAAGGCCACAACGGTGGTGATGCCGCCGGTAAAGTGATTCAGGCGTTTGGTGAAGTGGTTATTGGTGGTAATTACGCCGTTGGTTTGGTTGTTTTTATCATCTTAATGATTATCAACTTTGTTGTTGTGACCAAAGGCGCGGGCAGAATTTCGGAAGTGAGTGCACGTTTTACCTTAGATGCCATGCCTGGCAAACAAATGGCGATCGACGCTGATTTAAACGCGGGATTGATCTCACAAGACGAAGCAAAACAACGCCGCGAAGATGTCGCGAATGAGGCCGATTTTTACGGGGCGATGGACGGTGCCAGTAAATTTGTGCGCGGCGATGCCGTGGCCGGTATTTTAATTCTGCTGATCAATATTATCGGTGGGCTGGGTATTGGCATGGCGCAACATCAATTGCCGTTTACCGAAGCCTTAGAAAAATACATTTTGTTAACCATTGGTGATGGTTTGGTTGCTCAAATACCATCGTTGCTATTGTCAACCGCAGCAGCCATTATGGTGACTCGCGTTAATAGCGCCGAAGATGTACGCTCGCAAGTGTTGAGTCAGATGTTTGACTCACCAAAAGCGTTGGCAGTATCAGCGGGAGTTTTGTTTTTGATGGGTGTTATTCCCGGCATGCCCCATATTCCCTTTATTGGTCTCGCCGCGGCTTGTGCAGGAATTGCGTATTTGATTTATCGGCAAAAAAATCAGGTGGTGGAAGTTGCCGATGGGAATGCCTCGACAAATCGATTAACCCGCACGGCCTTACCGGGCGGTGGCGAAGGTGGCGAACTGATTGAGGCAAAACCTGAAAACATAGAATTGAGTTGGGATGATGTACAACCCGTCGACATGATTGGTTTGGAGGTGGGTTATCGGTTAATTCCTTTGGTAAATAAACCCCAAGGTGGGGAACTGTTAAAACGCATTAAAGGTATTCGTAAGAAATTATCCCAAGAAAAAGGTTTTTTAATCCCGAGTGTTCACATTCGAGATAATCTCGATTTATCGCCCAGTGCTTATCGTATATTACTGATGGGTGTTATTTTAGGCGAAGGAGAAATTTATCCTGACAGAGATTTGGCCATCAACCCTGGTAATACCGTGGGAGAAATTGACGGTATTGCTACTTCTGATCCGGCGTTTGGTTTACCGGCGGTTTGGATTGAATTTAATAAAAAAGAAGAAGCTCAAACCCTTGGTTATACCGTGGTTGATACCAGCACGGTCATCGCTACTCACCTTAACCAATTGTTGCAAAAACATATTTACGAATTAATTGGTCACGAAGATATTCAAAAGCTGTTAGATCAACTCGCTAAATCTTCGCCAAAACTGATTTCTGAACTCGTGCCAGATAAAGTCTCGTTAAATTTGGTATTGCAGGTGTGTCAAAATTTATTAAAAGAAAACGTACCGATTCGGGATTTTCGCTCTATTTGTGAAGCGTTGTTGGCGATATCAGAAAAAACCACAGACATAGAACAATTAACGGCAGCAGCAAGGATAGGGCTGTCTCGACAAATTGTGTATGGACTTGCAAAAGGGGGTGAACCGCTACCGGTTCTCACACTGCAACCTGATTTGGAACAGATACTGCTTAAAGCCAGTATGCAAGCACAAAAATCTGGCGCTGATGAAACCGGGTTTATTGATCCTTCTTTAATTGAAGGGATGCAGTTGTCCATTAAAGAAAGTGTACAACAGCAAGAGCTTGCCAATAAGCCAGCCATTATATTAGTGGCCGGTGGGTTAAGAAAATTAGTGGTTAAAATTGTTCGTTCCATGGGTGTTGATGCAACCGTCTTGGCGTACGCAGAAATTCCCGAAAATAAATCCATAAACGTTGATGGCGCAATTACCGGTTCCGTGCAACGTAAATAAGACTTGAATACAAACGTTTATCGGTTTAGACGACGTATTCAAAGATTGGAAGTCTTAACGGTGTGGGAGACTTGAAAAATGCAAGTCAAGCGATTTAAAGCAGCAGATATGCGACGAGCCTTGGAAATGGTACGCACGGATTTAGGTGACGATGCCGTTATTTTATCCAACGCTAATCATGGTAATTACGTGGAAGTATTGGCAACCGCTGATGACTGCTCTACCTGGCTTGCAACGAACACTAAAGAACAAGAAAATAAAAGTGTGTTTGCAAAATACGAAGCCGAACCCGATCAAGACGCGTTGGCATTATTAAGTGATCTCGATTTAGAAGCCAATAATCATCATCAAAGAATTGACGATTCCAAGCAGCAAGCTGGTAGCGATTTACCACGATCGACTCAGTCACAAAGTACGTTAACGTCAATTGCTGGTCGTACATCTTCAGAATCGGTATCGAACAATATCTCCGATAACAGTAGCCGTCAGAAAGCCTATAAAAAATCGTATCTTTCTGAACAGCTCGATAAGCTCGAACGTGAAAAAGTCGAAAACAGTAAACTTCGCTTTAAACAGGCTAAAACTAATACCAGTACCAGACATAGTGTTGCCGAAGACGATTCCATAAATTCTGCCCAAGAGACCATTAATTTTTCAGAGAATTCCTTCTTTAAAAAATTGATGCAGGAAAATGTTCGCGGTATTCAGCCTGATCAAACAGATACTCTAGACAGTATTGAGACCAAGGCAGAAGCCTTTGAAGCTAAACCTATTGAAGCCAAGCAGCCAACTCCGAAGGTTACAACAGTAGAATCCAGTGAATACCGTCAAGAAATAAAATCGCTGCAATCAGAATTAAGCGACATGCGAGAATTACTCGAACAACAATTGGTAGAGAGTCAACAATTACGCTTGAAAGGATCACAGATTGTTGTAGATCGACGATTGTCGGCGTTGGGATTTGACAGCGGGTTTCGCGCAGAAATTCACCGTAATATCGAATCGCCCAGCGACAATAATACCCAAACCTATTGGCGGCCAGTGCTCGGTTATCTGGCGAAAAAAATTAATACGTTGCCTTACGATTTAATTACCACGGGTGGCCGCTTGGCGTTTATTGGTCCAACTGGTGCAGGAAAAACCACCACCATTGCCAAATTGGCCACGCGTTATGTGTTGGAATTTGGTCGAGAATCAATTGCAATTGTTACTACCGATAACGAACGGTTGGGTTCTCAAAGCCAATTAAAAAGCCTTGCTAATATCTTACAAATTCCCATGAGAACCGTGGAAGAGCCCAGCGAGTTAGTCGACGTACTGGCGAGCCTAGACCCTTATCGATTGGTATTGATTGATACGCCTGGGGTTAATATTCGCGATATCGATTCTAATTCTTGGTTTAACACCTTAAACAATCTGAACAGTATTTCAAAATTGTTTGTTACTGCAACTAATGTTCAAGGTGGTTTCCAATCGAAATTAATGTCCATCGCTCGAGAAGCAAATTCTCGTGCAATTGTACTCACCAAATTAGACGAATGTTTGAGTTTGGGTGAAAGTATTAAAGCGGTGATTCACTCAGAAATTCCTGTTGCTTATTTATCCAATGGTCAAAACATTCCCTCAGACATTCATTTAGCGAAAGCCAATAAACTGTTAGAGATTGCGGTGAAATTAGGTCAATCTAAATTAGCGGTAGAGACGGAGTCAGAATTACCTAATTCCGGTTTGAAATTTAAAGCGAGTTTAGGTGCTTAATTAATTTGCTTCATGGCAGTTTCGATCTGCTAATATTAATGAGCGGTCTTTTTTTGTAATTAACTGATGATTAATCAGTGTGGGTTAATGATTGCAGGTAAAGACTGTTGTTAAGGATTATTGTCAAAGGTTTGTAGTTAACGATTGTTGTTAAAGATTTGTAGTAAAAGCTACAGAAAAAAGATAGTCAATAAGTTAAACACTGGTTTTTTTTCCGATTTTATTTCCGGCGGTTATGAGCGTATTGCAGTGCTCTCAAAAAATTAACCAGTAGAAAATGTCAGTAAAAATACTCAATGTTGCATTGTTGAGTGTGAGTTCATCAAAATTTAATGCGTGCATGTAAGTTTTTACTTATATGTCGTGGAGTTCATATGAGTTCAACACGTCCTGTTCAAGTCATAGCAATTACCGGTGGAAAAGGTGGTGTCGGTAAAACCAATCTTTCTGTTAATTTAGGTATCGCACTTGCGGAAATGCAGAGACGGGTTGTACTGCTCGATGCAGATTTAGGTTTGGCGAATGTCGATGTTTTATTGGGGTTAAAATCGACCCACAATATTGCTGATGTTCTTAACGGCGAATGTCAAATAGAAGACGTGTTGCTCAACGGCCCTGGCGGTATCAAGGTGGTACCGGCGTCATCGGGTGTGCAGCAAATGACTCAGCTGAACGTTCAGCAACACGCAGCATTAATTAATGCGTTTAATACCCTGGATCAACAGTTGGATATTATGATTGTTGATACCGCTGCCGGTATTTCTGATACGGTGGTCAGTTTTGTTAATGCCTCTAACGAAGTTGTTGTGGTGGTGTGCGATGAGCCGTCATCAATAACCGATGCCTATGCGTTAATTAAATTGTTAAACAGCGAATACCAACACACGCGTTTTCGCGTAGTTGCTAATATGACTCGAACCCTCAACGAGGGCCAAAATCTGTTTAATAAACTGCAATTAGTGTGCGACCGTTTTTTGGATGTTACGTTGCAATACATTGGTCACGTTCCCTTTGATGAAAGCGTGCGTAAATCGGTACAAAAGCAAACGCCATTAATTATCAATGCACCGCGTTGCCGAGCGGCGCAATCGATTCGTTCCATCGCGCAAAAAATTATTGATTGGCCCTTGCCGGGTGGCCCAAGAGGGCACCTAGAATTTTTCGTCGAACGTCTGCTTAAAGCCTCCAGTGTAGGAGTGTGATGATGACTGCCATAGACGGACTAGCCATGTATGATCAAACGCAAATACAGCCCCAGATCGATATTGAACAGTACGCGCCATTGGTAAAGCGGATTGCTCATCACATGATGATGAGAATGCCCGCGAGTGTTCAGGTCGAAGATTTAATTCAAGCGGGAATGATTGGATTAATCGAAGCCTCTCAAAAGTACGACGCTTCTAAAGGAGCGAGTTTTGAAACCTATGCGGGTATTCGCATTCGCGGATCCATTGTTGATGAAATGCGTCGCGGCGACTGGGCGCCTCGTTCCGTTCATCGCAACGCTCGTAAAGTTCAAGATGCTATTGCACAGGTAGAGGCAAAAACTGGTCGCGATGCAACAGACCAAGAAGTGGCCGATCACCTAGAGGTTTCGTTAGAAGAGTATCACAGCATTTTACAAGACAGCACCAGCACCCGCTTATTCAGCTACGAAGAAGCGGTGGGCGATGACGACAGCCGTATCGTTCAGGATTCTAACGCCCAAGCAAACCAAAGCCCTTACAGCGGTTTGCAAAAAAATAATTTGCGCAAGTGTTTGGCCGATGCCATTAAATCCTTACCTGAGCGAGAGCAGTTGGTTTTGGCGCTGTATTACGATGAAGAGTTAAACCTAAAAGAAATCGGCCAGATTCTGGGTGTGAGTGAATCGAGAGTCAGCCAAATTCACAGTCAGGCGGCACTGCGCTTGCGTGGACGACTGAAAGAGTGGGACCCAGAAAATTAGTTTTTATTTTAACTATGTATTAAACGTCGTTTTATTGTTTTGCGATTTCTTTAGCCTTTCTTACATTAGCGTTTGCTGTTGGTGAAAACCAAAGGCTTTCGTGTGTTCTTAAGTTTCTCTTATTTTCCTCCGGTTTGATTCTGATTTTCTTCTGTTGTTATGTCAATGATCGTCTATTGCCATAACGTCTATATACCTTTTTATTGGATTTGATCTTTCGTCGACAATGCCCATCACAAAAAAAATCAGGATATTAGTCGAAAAAATCACTATTAAGCGCTTAAATTCTAAAAGCGAAAGAATTTCTGTCGATACAATAAATAGGTTAGCTAACACGTTTTAAGCGAACTATTTAATCTATCATTATTGTATGGGTTTTGTGTGCGTGATTTGGATTTCTTGGCATGAAAGTATCATCCATAAAAACTGGATACCGCAAAAACTACTACTAGACTATGTATTGAATCGGTTCCCCTTAACCAGGGCCTATGGAGGTTACATTGGATAAAAATATGAAAATCCTCATTGTCGACGACTTCTCCACTATGAGGCGGATCATTAAAAATCTTCTACGTGACTTGGGTTTCACTAACACTCAAGAAGCGGACGATGGCCAAACTGCGTTACCGATGTTGAAAAATGGCGATTTTGATTTTTTGGTGACGGATTGGAATATGCCAGGAATGACGGGTATTGAATTGTTGCGGCAGGTCCGAGCAGACGAACGTTTAGGATCCTTACCAGTGCTTATGGTAACTGCTGAAGCAAAAAGGGAGCAAATTGTGGAGGCTGCTCAAAACGGGGTAAACGGTTATGTTGTTAAGCCTTTTACCGCGCAAGCTTTAAAGGAAAAGATTGAAAAAATCTTTGAACGAGTTGGTTAACCCTAAATTACAGGCATAGTCATGGATTCAAACCACTTTGTGAAAGACCCAAATGTCGCTGTTGATGATCTTCGTGCAGCGGCAGAAACGTTGATTGAGAAGTTACAAAACGACGATTATTACGAAGCTAATGAAGTCATTAATAACATCAACAAACAACGCGACAGTTTAATTTTCAACAATGTTGGTAAGTTAACCCGAGCACTGCACAATGCGATTGTTAATTTTAACGTTGATGCGGGTGAAGCTGAAGAAGGTTCTGATCTCTCCGATAAATCACAAATTAGCGACGCCTCCGATCGACTCAATTACGTATTGGAGCTTACCCAAGGTGCTGCCGATAAAACCATGGATCGCGTCGAAGCCTGTGCGCCTATTGCAGCAGATATCAGTTCTGAATCTAGTCAGCTACGAGAAGAGTGGAAGCGGTTAAAACGCCGTGAGATGAAACCCGAAGAATTTCGCCAGTTGTATTATCGAATGGACGAATTTTTTGCGCGAATCGGCTCGGGCGCGGATCAGTTAGGTACTAACTTACAAGAAATTATTTTAGAGCAGGGCTATCAAGATCTTACCGGTCAGGTGTTAAAGAAAGTCATTCGTTTGATTTCTGACGTCGAATCGGAATTAGTGCAGTTGGTTCGCATTGCTGGTCAGGTCGAAGACGTAGCGGGCTTTAAATCTAAAGCCGATCACGAAGCCGCGGCAGAACAAAACGCTTCCGGTGAAGGCCCTCAAATTAAAGCAAAACAACGTTCCGATGTTATGGCTAGCCAAGATGAAGTGGATGATCTCCTTTCCAGCTTAGGTTTTTAATAGCATTGTTCGAATGAGTTAAATTGAAATATATCGGTATGGCAAGAGGAGCTTGGAATGGGGTTCGGTGATGACGAAGAGATTTTGCAAGACTTCTTAGTAGAAGCTGGCGAAATCCTAGAACTACTTTCTGAGCAGCTGGTTGAGCTTGAGCAAAGTCCCGACGATAGAGATTTACTCAACGCTATTTTCCGAGGGTTCCACACGGTTAAAGGCGGCGCGGGTTTCTTACAAATTGGGCCGATGGTGGATTGCTGCCACGTTACCGAAAACCTCTTCGATATTTTAAGAACCGGCAAACGCGAAGTGACCTCGGAATTAATGGACGTTGTGCTCGAAGCCGTCGACACCATTAATGAACAATTCGAAGCGTTGCAAGCTCGCCAAGAACCCGATCAAGCAGACCCTGGCCTGATTCATCGTTTAGGCCGTTTAGTGGCGTGTGAAGATTTACAAGAGCCCGCTGCTGCTGCACCTGCCCCTGAGCCGGAACCCGTCGTTGAAGCTCCCCAAGAACCGCAACCGGTTGCCGCTCCCGAAGCGTCTGCTGAACCCGAAAGTGGTGACGGTGAACTCGATATTTCCGACGGCGCGTTTGCCAATATGCTCGATGCCATTGCAGACGATGACGAGGGCGCACCTAACCCTGAAACGCCGGTGCAATCCAGCCCAGAGCAATCTAGTCCAGAACAATCCAGCCCAGCGCAGTCTAGTCCAGAACAAAAAACGGCTAGCGAGGCTAAGCCTGCCTCGGCACCGTCTGAATCCGATGAAATAACCGACGATGAATTCGAAGCGTTATTGGACCAGTTGCACGGCGAGGGCAATGGCCCAACTGTGGGAGCTGACTCTGCCAGTGCTGCACCAGCACCTGCCGCTGAAAAAGCCTCTCCGGTAACTGATCCAGAGACCATTACCGAAGACGAATTTGAAAATTTATTGGACGAAATTCACGGCCAAGGCCAAGGGCCCACCAAAGCCGCTGAGCCAAAAGCGGAAGCCAAGCCCGAGTCCAATAAACCTGAACCGAGTGCACCCGAACCGAGTGCTAAACCGGCATCTGGTGATGGCGAAGAAATTACCGAAGACGAATTCGAACAACTCTTGGATGAAATTCACGGTCAAGGCCAAGGGCCAAGTGTTGCAGCAGGAGCCAGTGAAACGCCTAAAGCGGCCGAGCCTGCAAGCGAAAAAGCCGCTCCTGCAGAAGAAAAACCAAAAGAAAATCCAGAACCGGTTAAAGCGGTTCCGGGCACTGGCACTGCCCAGGCAAGTGCCAACACCGCTAAACCTGATTTAGTGGCGATACCTGGCGGTGCCGCTTCCGCACCTCCTGCTGCGCCCCCGGCTGCACCGAAACCTGCGCGCGCGGCCCCGAAAGCGCCAGCAAAAGCTGGGGCAAAAGCCGGGGCAAAAGCCGGTGGTAAAGAACCTGCGGCCGGTGGCGATACTACCGTTCGTGTCGATACTCAGCGCCTCGACGATATCATGAACATGGTGGGCGAGTTGGTGCTGGTGCGCAATCGCCTGGTTCGATTGGGTGACGAGCGCGGTGAAGAATCGCTGTCGAAAGCCGTATCCAATTTGGACGTGGTGACGGCTGATTTACAAACGGCGGTCATGAAAACTCGTATGCAACCGATCAAAAAAGTGTTTGGTCGGTTCCCTCGGGTGGTTCGCGATTTGGCGCGAAGCTTAAATAAAGAAATTAATTTAGAACTGGTGGGTGAAGACACCGACCTGGATAAAAACTTGGTGGAAGCCCTTGCCGATCCGCTTGTGCATTTGGTGAGAAATTCCGTTGACCACGGTGTTGAAACGCCAGAGGTGCGTGAGAAAAAAGGCAAACCGCGCGTGGGTAAAGTGGTGTTGTCCGCGCAGCAAGAAGGCGATCATATTCTGTTGTCCATCACCGACGATGGCGGTGGTATGGACCCGAACAAGCTTCGTCAAATTGCCGTCGACAAGGGTGTGCTCGATGAAGACGCCGCCGCCCGCTTACCCGATCAGGAAGCGTTTGCGTTAATTTTTGCCCCTGGATTTTCTACGAAAAAAGAAATTTCCGATGTCTCTGGTCGAGGCGTTGGTATGGACGTGGTAAAAACCAAAATTACGCAGCTCAACGGCACGGTTGAAATTGATTCCGAAATTGATGTCGGCACACGGCTAGACATTAAAGTTCCGCTGACGCTGGCGATTATGCCAACCTTAATGATTATGTTGGAAGATCAAACCTTCGCCTTGCCATTGGTGAACGTTGACGAAATTTTCCATTTGGATTTAACCACCACCAATGTTGTCGACGGCCAAGAATGCATCACCATTCGTGAAAAAGCCATTCCCATCTTCCATTTAAAACATTGGTTAATTGAAGGTGCGGCCTTTAAAGAACCTTCGGATGTCGGACATATTGTGATTGTGTCGGTGGGCACTCAAAAAGTCGGTTTTGTGGTTGATCAATTAATTGGTCAGGAAGAAGTGGTCATTAAGCCGTTAGGAAAAATGCTGCAAGGAACTCCGGGAATGGCCGGGGCTACGATCACCGGTGATGGCACCATCGCTTTGATTCTAGACGTACCCAGTATGTTGAAATGTTACGCAGGTAATGCGGCGTAGCGATATTGCGTACTCATGTTATGTACTAATGCACTCAGTGTATTGTATTTTTTAATTTTCATAAATGTATATCGCTTGTGCGCAATAAAATCCCTATTAAACACAAAAAGGTGTCTAGAAGCATGGCGATAACGGTGTTAATCGTTGATGATTCTCTATTTTTTCAAAAAAGACTGACCGACATCATTGAAGAGCACCCTCAACTTCGCGTTGTGGGTGTTGCCAGCAACGGCAAACAAGCGCTGTCGATGACGTTAGAAAAAAAGCCCGATGTTATCACCATGGATTACGAAATGCCGTTAATGGATGGCATTCACGCCGTCCGTCAAATTATGTCCCAGCGGCCAACACCGATCTTAATGTTTTCTTCACTGACTTATGACGGCGCTAAAACAACCTTGTCGGCGCTGGAAGCTGGTGCTGTTGATTTCATGCCGAAAAGCTTTAAAGAAATTGCTAAAAATCCTGAACAATTAAAAGACAAATTACACCAGCGCATTCTATTAATTTCGCGTCGGCGAAACCTTGCCTTAAATAATAAATTAATTGAGCACGACACCAAATCCAAATCAAGCGCTTCTCAAGCGTCGACGCCGCGTGTGGCGGAAGCTCCACCTAACAACGCTCAAGTCTCGCGCAAGCTCAACGAAAAAGTAAAAATCATCGCCATTGGTGCCTCCACTGGTGGTCCTATCGCATTATCAGAAATTCTAAAACATTTACCCCAAAATTTTTCTTTGCCTATTTTAGTGATTCAGCACATGCCTGAGAATTTCACCAAGGCTTTTGCCGAGCGACTCAACAGCCAATGTCAAGTTCGAGTGGTTCACGCCGACGACGGTATGACCATTGAAAATGGTGTGGTTTATTTGGCGCCCGGCGGTCATCAAATGATGATTAATCAGAAAGATGGTCGAAGAATTAAAGTTTTAAAGGGGGATGACCGATTACTGTATAAGCCATCCGTAGATGTCACGTTAACTTCTGCGGCCAATGTTTGGGGTGAAGGATTATTAACGTTAATTCTTACCGGCATGGGCAATGATGGTTGCGAAGGCAGCCGAATAGTCAAACAGAAGGGTGGGGTAGTGTGGTCACAAGACGAGGCCAGCAGTATTATTTATGGAATGCCAATGGCCGTTGCCAAAGAAAAATTAACCGACCGCGTAATTTCTTTGACTGAAATTCCCGGCCAGTTGAAAAAAGCCTTCGGTTGCTAATTGTTGTTTTAAATTTTTACTCCCTCCGCCATTTCTTCCCTTCTGTTTGACCATTTCTCCTGTTAGCCAATGTTTTTACAAGGGTAAACCGTGGATAAACTCAGTTTTATCGGTGTTATTTTGGGTTTTGCTGCACTCATCGGGGGAAACTTCCTTGAGGGCGGAAGCTGGACGTCTCTTGTTAATGGCTCGGCGGCGTTAATCGTTATTGGCGGTACTTTGGGCGCTGCTATTTTGCAAACGCCTTGGTCGAGCTTACACCGGGCGCTTTCAGTATTATTTTGGGTGTTTCTACCGCCTAAATACGCTTACGATCAAGGTATTGAAAAAATTGTTCAGTGGGCACAACTGGCGAGAAAAGACGGACTCTTGGGACTTGAACCCATTGCCGATAAAGAACTCGACAGCTTTTCAAAAAAAGGGCTGTTACTGCTGGCCGATGGTACTGATTCTGATGCTTTAAAACGTGTGCTCGAAAACGATCTTTATCGAAAAGAGCAACACGATTTACAGGCCGTACATTTTTACGAAAGCATGGGCGGGTACGCGCCCACGGTTGGTATTATTGGTGCGGTTATTGGTTTAATTCACGTCATGCAAAACCTGGCGGATCCATCGCAGGTGGGCCCCGGTATTGCCATTGCTTTTGTGGCGACCATTTACGGTGTGGCTCTGTCCAATTTATTGTTGATTCCCATTGCCAATAAATTAAAACAGCACATTGCGCAACAATCGAAATTCAGAGAATTGGTGATTGACGGATTGGTGTCTATTTCAGAAGGTGAAAACCCCAAATTGATAAAAATAAAACTCAACGGTTACATCACTTAACATGAGAATATATCCATGTCACGCTTGAGAGTTGATGCCAGCGTCAGTGTTAACCACGAACGGTGGTTGGTTTCTTATGCGGATTTTATCACTCTGCTATTTGCCTTTTTTGTGGTGATGTATTCTGTCTCTCAGGTTAATGAAGAAAAACAACGTATTCTTTCCCAAGCCCTTTTGGGTGTGTTCGCACAACCGGAAAAATCCTTAAAACCCATTCAAGTGGGTGACCCTATTCTGGCGGCGCAAGAAGGTGCCATTGAGCTTATGTCTTCAGAATTAGACAACGGGGCAGGGAATTTTTTACGGCAATCGGATTTACCCAGCGCCAATAGCCAGGTTAACTCCGGGCCTGTGTTTGATACTTCTTACGATAACGATTTTGCCACGTTAGAAAATCAACTGAAAAACCGTTTTTCCGAACTCGTAGACGACCAACAATTGCATTTTCGTCATACAGAACACTGGCTAGAAATTGAATTAAAAACGGCTAAGTTTTTTCAGTCTGGCAGTGCTGAACCTAATTACGCGGCTGAAACCGTATTCGATGAAATTGGTAGTGCATTGGCCAATATTGAAAACGCAATTCAAGTAGAAGGGCATACCGATAATACGCCGGTTTCTACTGCGTTGTACCCGAGTAATTGGGAGCTTTCCACGGCGCGTGCCGCAACGGTTGTTCAAATATTTGCCCAAAATAATGTTAACGAACAACGCCTAACAGCAGTCGGTCACGGCGCTTTTAAACCTTTGGTAGACAATAACTCCAGTACTAACCGAGCGCTCAATCGACGAATCGTTATTAAAGTAAAAAAACAGGTGAGTGATGTTAACCGAGATAATCGTCGTGCGTTAAGGGAATTTCGTGAACAAAAAAATCAGATATTGGCAAACTCCAGTTTATCTGCCCTTGAAAAAAACCAAGCCTTAATTGATTTAGGGCCATCGCCGGAAAATCTGTCGCTGATTGAAATATTAGATCTTCTTGCTGATTCTCCCAGTGAGAGCAATTCTTCATCGATATCGCAGACATCTTCCTCGAATAGTACAGATAACAATAATTCGTCGGTGGCACCGGTTATACTCGATAATGGTAATTTATTGTTTTCTAGTGAACCGGAATTACCTCGCCAACAATAGCGTGTTATATCCCATAAATGTTTAACCGAAACGGTCGATAGCTAGATAGCAGTTGTAGGCCTTTGTATTGCATGTGTCTGAGAGACAACGAGAGAGCGGCAATGATTGGTTAACGAGCGTCGATTTATTGACGCGATTGCCGCCTCATTGCGCTATAACCATTTTCGATTGGATTTTGATAACTCAAACCAATCAAAAGCTATAAGAGCGTGTTGAGCTTAAATTAAAATCTGGAGTCTGTGTCATGCAAGTTTGGAGTTTTGCGAACCAAAAAGGTGGTGTTGGAAAAACGACAACAACGGTGTCAATCAGTGGTTTGGCCGCTGAATCTGGCATGCGCGTGTTAATGTTGGATTTAGACCCTCACGGTTCTTTAACCAGTTACTGGGGATTAAATTCAGACACTTGCACAAGCTCGACTTATACACTCTTCGAAGAAAATAAAACCCTCACCAATGACCGAATTAAAAGTTTAATTCACTCTACTTCGGTTGAAGGGTTGGATTTTATTCCATCGTCGACTGCGCTGGCCACGTTAGAGCGGCAAGCAATCGGCAAAGACGGTTTGGGGCTTGTGGTGTCAAAAACCGCACAGCTTATGGAAAACGATTACGACCTCGTCGCGGTAGACAGCCCTCCGATTCTCGGCGTATTAATGATTAATGCACTGGCCGCCTGCCAAAAGTTAATCATTCCCGTGCAAACCGAACACCTTGCCTTAAAAGGTTTAGAGCGGATGTTGCACACATTAAAAATGATGAGCCGATCAAGAAAAAACGAATTGGAATATCTGATTGTGCCGACCATGTTTGATCGCCGCACACACGCTTCTATTACCAGTTTGCGTGCCATTAAAAATACCTACATGGAAGAAGCCTGGCCCGGAAAAATTCCCATTGATACACGCTTACGAGACGCCAGTAAAGCCGGTTTGGCGCCCCACGTCTTTGATCCTAACAGTCGGGGTGTGACAGCTTATGCGTCGTTGTTTAAGTACATTTTAGGGGAGCGATCTGCCCGCCAGCAACCGCCTTCAGAAATAACCACACTGGAACGTTGCGTTGGTTAAGGTGGACGCTGAGGAAACATCCGGCGGCGCGCTCGAATCGTATTTTTCCGATTTGCTCGATCCAGCACTCACTGAATCGGAATTAGAAAAACGTTTGGCACAAGCTCGTCTGGATAAAAGCAATGCCCTTAGTAGCGGACACAAAGGCACAGATAATATTGTGTCTTTGTCGAGTCATGTGACTAACGCTCTTAAAAAAACTGAAACGGCCAAAAAAACCGAAACCCTAAAAAAAACGGACGATTATAAAGAACCAGCTGCCCAAGCAGAGCCACACGATGTTGCACCTTCGAGTGAGAATAACGATAAAACAAAAGCCGCTAATCAATCAGTAAATGTTCATATTTCAGTGCTAAAAAAGTGGTTGAACTTGGTTGAATTGCAGGCTTACAGCGTTGACTTTAACCCTGAATATTCCATTGGTATAACGTTACCGAAACAACCGATTGTTTCTATCAAGACTTACGCTGTTAACAATAACTTTGATAGAAATGATCCTGATATAAATGACCCTGTCGCAAATAATTCTGTTCGAAAATCTTCGAATATAAATTTTTCGGATAATGCAAATCCAGAAGATAAAAAAGACGAAATTGTTCAACCTAAACTGCAAGAAAAACCAACCCTAGAGCGAACCGATAACAATGAATTAGACATCGCAATCGATTTAAAAAATCGAAATGAACAATTGCAAAAATTACTGAATGACTCAGCACTAAAATCCGCGCTCATTCAAAGTACAGATGTCGATTTGCTACCAAAAGCCGCAACTGCAACAAAGCTAGAAACGGATATAAAAACGGATACAAGTGTAAAAACCGAAGCGACGCTAAAACTAGAAACGAATGTAAAAACAGAACTCGAACAAGAGATTACACAGCATCAAGCCGTACCAACATTACATTGGTTAAAAGACGAAATCGATATATTGCTATTTCGCATTAATGATTTAGAGCTTGCTTTACCGTTGGTAACCTTGGGACGAGTTCAAATAATCGGTGATTCATTGTCGGCACCGTTTGGGCAAATACACTGGGTTTTAGGCTTGTTGCCGAGTAAAAAAGGCATGATCCAAGTTGTTGATAGCGCCGAATTTTTATTGCCCGAGCAAAATACCCGTCATGCCTCAAAACCGTATTCCTATCTTATATCGTTTGATCAGTCGAAGTGGGCGTTGGCGGTGGACGAAATTGGCGAATCGATTCGATTGGATAAAGAGCGTATTAAATGGCGCACCCGAGAATCGGCTACGCCGTGGTTTACCGGAACCCTGCGTGATCGCATGTGCACAATTTTAGATCCGGTAAAGTTACAGACAGAGCTTTCAAATTACGATAAAACCGATCAACGCCAGAGAAAAACGCAACTGCCGATCAACGGTTAACAGAACTGTCCTAAATAAAAGCCTCCTAAGCAAAGGTTTTTATAAAAAGGTTTCTATAAAAATGTTTATATGAACAAGGTTCATATAAAGAAAGTTCCTAAAAATACACCGCTTGTAGCAAAGCGTTATTTCGACGCATTACAAACAGTAATTTTATTATAAGTATTAGGAGCCTCTGAGTAATCTTGAGGTTAATCAGAGACTCCTCTAGTAAAAACGTCGTCGCACATGGTGTTATTTTAGAATCTAAACTATTCTTTTTTGAGAGAAATTGTTTCATACAAAAAGGTCTGATTGACACGTATTTTCTCCGGCGCGAGCGATCAACAGCCCTTAGCCAAATAGTATCGGGAATACCAATATGGCAAGCAATACCAATATAAAATCGAAAGCTAATGAAGATCCAATTTTACAGTGGGTAACATTTCAATTGGCGGGAGAAACCTACGGCGTCAATGTAATGCAGGTTCAAGAAGTTCTCAGGCATTCCGAAATCGCCCCGGTTCCCGGTGCCCCCGGATATGTCATCGGTATTATCAATCTTCGCGGTAATGTTGTAACCGTTATTGATACACGCAACCGATTTAATTTAACACCGGGCGAAATCACCGATAACACGCGAATCGTTATTATTGAAGCCGATCAACACGTGATTGGAATCTTAGTTGATAGCGTCGCAGAAGTGGTCTATCTCAGACAATCTGAAATTGAAACAGCCCCTAATATTGGCAACGAAGAAAGCGCTAAGTTTATTCAGGGTGTTTGCCACAAAAACGATGAATTATTAATTCTGATTGAGTTAAATAAATTATTAACTGATCAGGAGTGGGCCGATTTAGACGATATATAATGGTGGTGTAATGCAAGGGTTTGATTATCCGTTAGTGATAGCCGGTATTGTGGTAATCGCATTGGCCACCAGTTCAACCTGTGCGTATCTTTGGTTGCAACTCAAATCTCAAACACGACGCGTTAATCGCCTAGAGCATTTATTTAACAAAGAACTCACCGTCATGACTCAGTCCCAAGCGGCAATGGGAAAACGAATCATCGACGTTGAAAACATGAAGGCTGAGGTTAGTTCAAAACCGTCTCAATCAGAGTCATCAGTGATTGAAGATCAATCCGAGAGTGAATTTAACTTTCAAGAAAAACTCCATTCGGGTTCGTATAACTCGGCGCTTAATTTATTGAAAAAAGGCATGTCATCGGACGATGTTGCTAAGCGTTGTGGTTTATCTAAGGCAGAAGCCAGTTTAATGCAATTGGTGAATAACAAATCGCCAGTGGATCATTGAATTGTTCTAGATGGAAAAGAAAAAGAGGCCCCTAGCGGGTTAACCAAAATCGTTAACCGTTATTGCTAGAGTGCCAGAGGGAGATTAAGGAGAATATGTATTAGGGTCTATCGATTTTAAAACCTATCGATTTTAGAACTTGTAGGTATAGTCGATAAAGATACGATGATCGCGGTCGTCGCCTTTAACGCCATCGACATTACCGGTTTTCTTGCCTCGGTAATCGTGAATACGCCACTGGAACGCTAAACCTTTCGCCCAATTGGGTTTGTATTTAATAAATAATTCGCGATAGTTTTCTTCACCTTCACCCAATGAAGCGTCTTCACTGTTTTCAATGTCGGTACCCTTGGAATAATTAAACGCAGTGGTTAAACCGGGAACGAATTTTTTCCAATTGTATTCAACACCCGCCATGTAGGCTTTTTCGTTGGTGTTGGCAAAGTCTGGGAAGACAATAGAACGGGTAGGGAACGGGTTTGATCCGTGGTCACCGGAGTAGTTGTCTTCAATCCAAGAGTCTTCGAATTGGCTGTAGGCTGTGGTTAATTTCCAGTTGTTGATTTGCCAAATACCTTGAATAAACGCACCTAAACCGTCGTTGCTGCTGCGCTCACCCACTTCGCGAACGTCTTCGTCATCCAATTCGCCTGCTTCGGCGCCGACCACAAATAAACTGCCTGAGTCTTTTGAGGTAAACACACCACCGCGTGTGGTGAAACGCTGGTTTTCTGCCAATTGCCAGTAGTAGCTGGCGCGCAAGCCAGTTTTTTGTAAGTAGTTGGCTGAATCGAGCACTTCAAAATCAATGGCGAGCTTATTTTTCTTGTAGCTAATACCGTTAATCCAAATGTGATCGATTTTACTGCCGGCAATATCGGTTGAGAAACTGATAAAGTCTTCGTCAAAACGGCGAGACCATTTGTTGTACCACTGGCTGTAGAGTTTTACGTCGCCAATTTTGTATTCTGCACTGATACCTTGAAAGGTGTCGGGGATGGAACGCTGTCCACTGCTGCTTTTCAATAATGAGCGATTGGTTTGTCGGCCAATTTTTGCTTTAAAACCGTCAAACGGTGTTAACTCGACATAGGCTTCGCCGAATTTTGTAAATCTGTCCTCTTGTTCACCTTGTGGGTTAAGAGGTAATAAATCGTTGGCTTCTCTACCGCTAGAGAAGAGTTCTTCAACATGATAAAGCGAAGTAACGAATTTTACGCGTTGTGCAATAGTGCCTGTTTCGTATTTTAAGCGAAATCCTGCGGCTGCTATATCGCGATCATTTTGAGGGGCGTCCTCAAATTCTCGAGTCAATGCGGCAAAGCGAGTTTGTAAACTCAATTTGGCATCGTCAACAAACGCATTTTGTAAGGCTTCTGAATGTGCAAATGGTGCAAATGCAGATGCTAATCCCATGATGGCTAAATTTTTATGAATAGTCTTCATTGATCATTACCCGATATTTTAATTATGTTTTTGTTTCTACGTTGTTGAACGAGTTAACTTCGTCAGTGGAGGAGAAATCCAACGCAGGGCGAGATCTATAGAGCGAGAAGTGTACCAATCGGAAATTATCCTTAAATCGAGTCATATAGGGCGGTTTGGGGTTGAGTCTTCCCAGGCTTTGGGCGGATTGTTGCTGGTTTCTAAAATTAATGGGTGGATGTGGTTACATTTTTGTGGGCAGCGCTATTTTTTATAAAGGTAAGTTAGATTAGTTATTCATCAACTGCACGGATCAAAGGTATAATAGAGAAAATAATCACAATAAATGGAATGTAACTGGCGTCGTGTTTGAGCTTGTAAATAGAAAACAATTTAAAAAACTGGCATTGGTGTTTTATCTGACGGGTTTGGTTGGATTCATCGTGGTCGGCTATTTATACGGTGAGCAAAAACTGAATCAACGTTTGGAAGTTGAGCGTCATCTTATTGAAGAAACCCTCGGCACAACCTTAGAGTATTATTTATTTGTGCCCAGTTTATTGAGTGATTCCGAAGAAATCCTCAATGTTTATCGTAATCCGTCTTCAAAAACTCCTGAAGAAATTAATAAACTACTACTAAAGACTAATACCGAATTGGGCAGCGATGTCATTTACTTGCTCGATACCAACGGTGTCACCATCGCTTCGAGTAATTATTTGCAAAGCGACAGTTTTGTCGGCGGCGATTATTCGTTTCGTCCGTATTTTAAAGATGCGATTGCCGGAAATACCGGCCAGTATTTGGCGCTGGGTGCTCAGTCTGGAAAACGCGGTTACTTTTTTTCGGCGCCGGTTCAGCACAACGGTGAAATTCTGGGTGTGGTTACGGTAAAAGTATTGCTCAATCAAATCGAAGAAATTTGGCAAGATTCGGGCATTGAATTTTTGGTCTACGATGCCGACGGCATTGTCTTTTTTAGCTCTCGTTCTGACTGGTTGTATAAATCCATTGTCAGCCACAGTGTTGATGAATTAAATCGATTGGTAGCAACGCGTCGCTACGGCAGTGAAAAAGTGCAGGTGGTTGCCAACAGTCCCTCCATTACCTTTAACGAGTTCGATGAAATTCGTCTGTCGAGCACGCAAACCCATAACACCGTTTGGCGATTAAGCTACAAGTATTTAGACAATTGGGGGCTTAATATTGCCACGCTGGTGCCTGCCAGTAAGCGCTATTACACGGTTTTCCTTTCGGTGTTAGGTTATACGCTGTTAAGTTTGTTGCTTTATATTTTTTGGTTGTATCAGGAGAAAAAGCTCCAACTGCGCCATCATTTAGAAGACATGAATCGGCAGTTGGAATTAAAAGTTAACGAACTCACCGGCGATTTACAGCTTAGAAATCAACAACTGCAACAGTCTGCGTTGGAGCAAAAATACGCCCATCAAGCTCTGCAACAAGCGCAAGAAGAATTGATTCAAACCGCCAAAATGGCCATGCTGGGCGAATTCTCAGCCAGTCTCCATCACGAACTTACGCAACCGCTACAAGCCATAAAAAGCTACGCCAACAACAGTGTTCGCATGTTGGAACTCAGTAAAACCGAAAGCTTAAAAAATACCCTGGCAGAAATTAATTCTGTGGTTGATTCCATGGTAAAAATCGTTCAGCAATTTCGTATTTTTGCCCGTCGCAGTCAACCCGAAAAACGCCCGTGTCAGTTGCAAGAAATTATTTCTGGAGTAATGAGCATTGTCTCCCCAGAGCTGGAATCAAAGAGTATTCGCTGTGTTAATCGCTGTAATGATCGAACGGTTTTTTGCGAACCCGTATTAGTGGAACAGGTGATTGTTAATTTAATCAGCAATGCGGTTCACGCGCTGGAAAATACTGATCAACCCAAGGTGGTCATCGACAGCGAAGAACACGAAGGTTATATAGCATTAATCGTTTGTGATAACGGCCCTGGTGTCGATGAAGATACCTTGCCGAATTTGTTCGAGCCATTCTTTACCACGCGAAAAACCGGTTTAGGATTAGGTTTGGCAATTGCCAAACGAATTGTCGAAAGTCAAGGTGGCAGTATTTCTGCGACCAAGGGCGTGCGTGGTGGCATGAAGTTTTCAGTTTCTTTGCCACTTCACGAGTGAATTTTCGACATTGTCGATAATTTATCCCATAATTTGAGTAAATTCAGGTGTGTAAAAACAGTTAATGAATGACATATCTAAAAAAGTTCTGTTGGTCGATGATGAACCCAACGTCTTGAACGCCTTGTCGCAAACACTTGAGTTGGAAGACTACGACGTCGCCACCGCAAGCAATGGTAAATTGGCCCTCGATCAGTTGGAGCCAGGTTTTGATGGTGTGGTGATTACCGACATTAATATGCCGGTTATGGACGGTTTGCAGCTGCTGGCGGAAATAGGCAAGGTTGATAGCAATATTCCGGTGATTGTGCTCACCGGCCAAGGCAACGTTGCCATAGCCGTAGAAGCCATGCATTTAGGCGCTTACGATTTTCTGGAGAAGCCGTTTTCAACGGATTCGATGATCAGCACGCTAAATCGAGCCTTAGAGAAACGTCATTTAACGCTGGAAAACCTCAAGCTTAAGCGCGAACTCGAAACCCAGCCGAGCGCCGGTATCCGTATTGTTGGCAATACGCCGTCAATGAAGCGCCTGCGTGGTTTGTTGTACGACATCAAAGATTTACCGGCTGACGTTTTGATTGAAGGTGAGACCGGCTGTGGTAAAGAATTGATCTCGCGCTATTTACATTTCCACAGCATTCGCCACGAAAAACCGTTTGTGGCGATTAATTGCGGCGCGCTGCCAGAATCGATTATTGAAAGCGAGTTGTTCGGCCATGAGGCCGGTGCCTTCACCGACGCCAAAGGTAAACGCATTGGTAAGTTTCAGCACGCCGACGGCGGCACGGTTTTACTCGATGAAATCGAGAGTATGCCGCTCACCCTGCAAATAAAATTGCTGCGCGTATTAGAGGAACGAGCGATCCAACCTTTGGGTAGTAATAAACTCATTCCGGTGGATGTACGGGTCATTGCCGCTACAAAAACAGATTTAAAAGAGCTGAGCGACCAAGGCGAATTCCGCGCCGACTTGTATTATCGGTTGAATGTTCTGCAAGTAAAAATTCCGCCATTGCGCGATAGAATCGAAGACGTAAGTTTATTATTTGAGCATTTCACACAAGTCGCCGCCAACAATTACAAAATTGAAGTGCCGATTCTTTCGTTGGAAAAACGTCAGTGGTTATTGCGCCACGATTGGCCCGGTGGCGTGAGAGAATTAAGAAACCTCGCCAATTGTTTTGTTTTGTTGGGTGAGGATCGCGCGTTTGATGAATCCAGTCCAGAACGACCCCGAGCACCGTTAACCTTGTCGGAGCAGGTGAGCCGTTTTGAGGAAAGTATTATTCGCGATGAATTGACGCGTTGTGAAGGTAAACTAAAAATTGTGCAAGATAATTTAGGGGTTGCCCGCAAAACGCTGTATGAAAAAATGCGTAAATACAATCTTGATAAAAGCCAGTTTAAAGACAGTTAATTAATCTCTGTTAAAAGGTTATTAAAAAACCAGAGCTTGTAATCAAGCTTTGGTTTTTTCGAAAACTTCCCATTTATCGTCAACAAAATTCCCATTTCCCCCCAAATTTTTCAGCACATTGTGTTTAACCATTAATTTTTGCGTAATTAACAACTTCTCATTCGCTGTTAATGGATTTCGACTTCTTATAGATTTCTTTATTATTTGTCTAGTTAAGGAGCCTCTGATTAACCTCAAGATCACTCAGGCCAAGGAGTTTTTTTCTGATTAAGGTGTGCTTTTGAAGGTCTAATGGGTTAAATCGAAAAAGCACAACGCAGAGCAGGAAAAAACTGGCAGGCCCCGTAGGGGTGAGCTTGCGAACTCCGTGAATGCTTGGAGCGGCTGGTCCTGATCTCAAGCGCACATTTGCAGCGTTGTCGTTTTTATTAAGGCCCCACTATCTGTTATAGAAAGGGCCATTAATTGCAAACGGCGCCTTGCAGCTGCACGCTTGAGATCACGCTGAGTAATTTGAGGTTATTCAGAGGCTCTTTTAGTATTCAATTGGACCTTCGTCTATGGCGCGGGCAGTAATTATTTCTAACAACAATCGCCAGGAATTCGATGGGTGAATTTGGCGTGGGTTATGGGTGGCAATCCCCCCTCAAATAAACTATCTTGAATTTTTGTTTTTATTCGATATGAAAAAATTACTATAAAAAACAATTAGTTATAATATTTATTTAGGTTGGCATTTGTCTTGCCATTTAATAATAGCGATTAAATAACACTGCATTAATTGTTGTTATTTCAGTCGTTAATTATCTTCGATGTAACAACCGTATTAGAAATGGTTGTTTCGAAAAATAAAATTTTTCGTACATTAGAAATAACACAAGTACGCATATAACAAAGAGAGTCAGCGTATGACAACACAAGTCGAACTAAATGTACCTTCAGAGAAGGCCGCAACATCTTCTTCGGATTCAATTTCAAAGAAACACATCATCAGCATTCTCGCAGGACCCATCGTCTGCGCCCTATTACTGTTAATGGATGCTCCGGCGGGATTATCTCCAGAAGCGTGGAAACTGGTTGCCGTCGTGAGTTGGATGGTAATTTGGTGGATGACCGAAGCCGCCCCCGTCGCTGTTACCGCATTGTTGCCTATTATTTTAATGCCACTGTTCGGCATTGCCGGGCAAAAAGCCGTTGCGAGCAGTTACGCTCATCCGCTTATCTATTTATTTTTAGGTGGTTTTTTAATCGCCGTTGCCATGCAACGTTGGGGCTTGCACAAACGTATCGCCCTGACGGTAGTCCGCATGACCGGTACCTCCAGTAGCGCAATTATCGGCGGCTTTATGGGCGCTACTGCGTTTTTATCCATGTGGATTTCCAATACTGCTACCACCCTAATGATGTTTACCGTGGGTATTTCTCTGATCGAATTTATCAGTGCTAAAGGTAAAGATCCGGCTCAGGTACGTCGCTTTGGTATCGCCTTGATGTTGGGTATTGCTTACAGTGCCTCTATCGGTGGTGTTGCGACTCTTATTGGTACGCCGCCTAATACTTTGCTTGCCAGTGTGATGTCTGACAGCTACGGCGTCGAAATTGATTTTATTACCTGGATGATGATGGGTCTTCCAATCACCATTATTATGCTGCCGGTGGTGTGGTTTTTATTAACCCGCGTTATTTTCCCCGTTGGCAAACTTGATTTGGAAGGCGCGGACGAATTAGTCTCGCGCGAATTAAAAGCACTCGGTGTTATGTCGCGCGGTGAGAAAGTGGTGCTAACCGTTTTCTTAGCGACCGTATTCTGCTGGATTTTCCGTAAATTAATCGTGTCTTTTACCGGATTAGCCATTACCGATACTTCCATCGCACTGATCGCTGCGAGCCTTTTGTTCGTCATTCCTGTGTCATTAGAGAAAAAGCAATTCACTGCAGATTGGAGCGGCGCGAAAAATATTCCTTGGGGCGTATTGTTGTTGTTGTTCGGCGGTGGCCTTGCTTTAGCCGGTGCCTTTAAAAGTACCGGGTTGGCAGCATCTATTGGTGATGCGGTTGCGTCATTAAATGCGTTCGATATCGCCATTATTATTGCCGTGACGATTGTTACCATTATTTTTCTAACAGAAATTACTTCAAACACCGCAACCACCGCAACGTTCTTACCTATTTTAGGTGCGGTTGCTGTCGGTCTAGAATTTAGCCCATTAGTATTGGCAATTCCTGCGGCGTTAGCGGCATCAATGGCGTTTATGATGCCGGTAGCAACACCGCCAAATGCAATTGTGTTCTCTTATGATGGCATGCAGATTAAAGACATGATGAAAGCCGGTCTTTGGTTGAATGTCATTACCATCGCACTGATTTACTGCGCAACCATGTTATTGGCACCTGCGGTATTTGGATTAACCTTTTAAATTGTCAAGCACGTTTTAGCGGCTGTATCAGCCGCTTTTTTTCGTTGCGGATTTTGATGTTATAAAAAAGCCTCCTATTGGGAGGCTTTTTTGTTTGTTGGCTCTCGATGATTAAATTAACGCAATTGCATTAATTTCCGTTGTCGCCACACCAGTTTTGGAATCATTAAAGCGAGTAAATAAATAAGGCATGGTAAGAGAGCTTGGCACAGTGACCACACTGAAATTAAACGGCGATTACCGCTGCTGCTTAGGGCTATGGCTTCGGTTGTGATTGTGCTGACTCGGCCAGCGCCCAGTAATTGTGTTGCTAAGTACTGAGCGATACTCACAGAAAAAGCCAATGCAAGCGTCGATAGCAGTGGCGTGGTGAGCATGGGTAATTTTATTCGAAACAGTATTTTCCAGTAACTGGCGCCCAGGGTGCGGCTCAATTGCAGCCAGCGGTGATCAAAGGCTTGGTACGCTTTACCTAAGGATAAGTACGCGTAGGGAATGACAAACAACAAATGACCTAAAATGACCAAATACACATTTGGGTTGATGTTTAGCCAAATACTGAGAACAACCAAGCCCGAGATAAAACCCACCTGCGGAATCAATAGCGGTGAGTAAATAATAAATTTGTTAATCCGCGAAGATTTTGTTTGAATTTCGGCTTCTAGAACTACAATAACAACCACGATTGCAATTAATACCGTGATTACAGCAATACTCAAGGTGACTAATAGTGATTCGGTAATTGCTGTTTGCGCGTTTAAAAAATGGGTTGCGGTCCATGTGGCGGGAAAGTTATTCGGGAAGCGCCAAAACCCAGCAATACTATTAATAATAAGAACAAAAATTCCCGCGATATTAATAATGAAGACTAATCCCACCGATAATCTACCGACAAACGCAGCAATAACGGCGAAACGGTGTTGCTCACCATTCACAGAATAAGATGAAAATCCTCGCTGGATTATTTTTTCAATGATCCACCAAATACCCAAAACTACCAAAGTAGTCATTAATTGGCACACAGCACCGACTGAGGCAATAAAACGCTGGCTTAAATCGGGATCATTAAACCATTGCGTCACTGAAACGCTCAGTGTGCTTGGTAGGTTTGGGCCAAGTATGAGAGCAACATCGACGGTGGAGGAAGAAAACACCAGCACGGCAAAAATAGGCATGCGTATCAATGGGTATAATTGCGGTGCGATGACTTTAAGCCAGCCAACGGTGGTGTGGTATCCCAGAGAGCGAGCCAGTTTTAAACTTCTATCGACATTGATTTGCGGTAAGACTGAAAAGGCAACCAATAATAAAAAAGGGATTTCTTTGATGATAAGACCACCGGCCAAAGAAAGGCCCCAAGGATCTTGCACCGTCAGTAAATCCGGCGGTCTGTTCCAGCCGGTTAATTCGGGTGATAGCCACCGGCTGATTAAGCCCGACGGAGAAAACAAAAATAAAAACCCAAACGCTGCGGCCGCGTGGGGTATGGATAATATTGGCGCTAGTAAACGCAAAATGAATTTTTGAATCAGCGAATTAGAACCACTGATTGATGCTAAAAATAAAAACACACACGCAACACTGATTGCCGTGGTGAGCAGAGCAGTGGTGATACTAAGCGTAATACTTTTGGTAATACCCGGTGATTGAAAAAAGGCTATCCAGTGATCAAGCGTAAACTCTGTTCCACCCAACGCAGGCAGCCAACCAAATGCCGGAAAAAAAACCGCTGCTAAGCCAGAGATAATAATACCGGCAAAACCGTACAAAAAAATCTGGCTGAGACGCGGCAGCCACTTAGTGTTCGACATCGAAGAAAACTAGCTTTGGTATCGTTTGAGCCAGGCTTGTTCCAGCAACTCTACCCAGCTGGGGTGAGGCTCTGGAATGGCCGGTGGTAATTCTTGCAATGGGATCATGCCGGGGATGTTTTTTTGTTGAAACCGTTTTTTGTCAGACTCATTTAATTGTTCTAAGTCGATAACCGTGCTGCTTCCCCAAACGCTAGGATCTTGCTTTCTGGCTTGTGCTTGTGGTGACAGTAGAAAATTCGCGGCAACCAAGGCTGCGGCTTTGTTGGGGGAATTAAACGGAATCGCTAAAAAACTGTAGTTGCCCAACGTGCCGCCATCGAGCGTGTAAGGCATAACGGATTCTGGCAGCTCATAATTGGCGATGGAAGAAGCGACTTCTTGAATACTGAACGAGAATCCTAAACTTAATTCGCCGTCGGCCATTAAGCTTTTTAATTCGGTTCCCGAATTAGGGAAGACTTTGCCTTTGCGCCACAAGTGTGGATGAAGGGCGTCTAAGAAATCAAATAACGGTGCTGTTAACTGGGTGAATTCTGCGGCTTTTACCGGTGCGTACAAGGCTTGTTTGTCGGTAACTAATTCAATCAGTGCTTGTTTTAAAAACGTTGTCCCTAAAAATTGCGGTGGCTTCGGGTAGGTGAATTGTCCGGGGTTATCTTTTGCCCATTGCAGCAGGTTTGATACCGAGCGCGGGTGCGACTGGGTTAGCGAGGCGTCGTAGAAAAAGATCAGCTGTGCTTTTCCCCAGGGCAATTCGTAGCCCTCGGTAGGCACAGTAAAGTCGGTAATGGCCGCAGGGTTTTTATCGGGATTGGTGAGATAAAAATTGGGCGTGGATTCGGCCCAAGGTCCGTACAATAAATTGGCCGATTTTAACGCAGCGAAATTTTCGCCGTTAATCCAGATTAAGTCGACGGAGCCATCATGGGTATTGTTCGCTTGTTTTTCGGCAATTATGCGAGAAATAGCTTCTGCGGTATCGGCAAGTTTTACGTGCTTAACCGTAATATTTTGGTGTTTTTTTAATTCTTTTCCCAGCCATTGAATGTAGCGATTAATTTTCGGCTCGCCTCCCCAGGTATTAAAATAGAGGGTGCCGCCGTGACTGGCGCTTTCTACCGAGGACCAATCGTTGAGCTGAAAATCTTGCGTGTTTGATTGGTTGTCGGCACTGCTGGCGGTAAAAGAAAAAAGGCTAATAGCTGCTGTGACCACCGCCGATAAGACGGTGTTTTTAATGCTCGGAAAATACATAGTACAAAGATCTTACGTTGAAAAGAGTTAACGCCTAAGCATTGATGGCCACTAGGCCGCGTTGTTGGGCTAAGCGTGCGGCGCGTTTGCGTTTTAGTATATCGCCAAGATGGTGTTCGAAAAATTGGTCGCAGCCAATACAGAGATTACTGTAGTCGTCGCCGTTGGGTTTTTGAGTGTGGCAGTTGCCGTAAAAATCACTGACCGATACACCTTGCGAAAGGCCCATGCGTTCGGGTTTTCCGGCGTTAATGGCTTCCAGTTCGGGCAATCCTTGCAAATCATCCAAAATGGTTTGCAGCGGCTCTTCGGTTAAATTACCCAGGGGTGCGGCGGTTTTTATACAGCAGGGGTAGAAATTTCCGGTAGGATCAATAGATATTTCCGAACCGCTTTTCCCGTATTCTAAGAAATTGAGCCCGCCGGACCAAGCGTTGCAAAAATTGTCGGTCAGTGTGGCTTTGGAGAGATTATTTTCCCAAGCTCGACCGCGTGGCCAGAGCTTACCAATCCAAGAATCGTCGGTTGCCCCAAAGCTGCTGTATACCGGTCCTTGTTGGTCAAACCAATGCACATTTTCTTCGCTGCCCGATTCCACCATACCGAAGTCGTTAAAATACCCCAGGAGTTTGTCCATGAGGGTAAACTTTTTGTCTCCTTGCAGGCCAACGTGATAATCGTCCATGCCAGCAATAGACAGCATCCAAAGGCCGCGATCCAAAAGCTCTTGCAGAATTTTGGGAGTTACTAAATCACCAGTGGTTTGTACTACTATGTTGACGCCACCGGTATCGCGGTATCTATCTTGAAGGGCTTCCAAAATAGGATACAGCACCGGTTCGCGCACCGGATCAGTTAAAACGTCGCCGCCAGAGAGGATAATACGGCCTTTGCGCTGCACGGGCTGGCCTTGTTCATCGGGGTGATGCCAGTCGTCATACATCATGGAGTCTGGCAGATTGTCGATAATTTTAGGGAAATTGGTGATGGCTTCTTCAACAACTTGCTCTAATTCATCCCGAATGTAGGGGTGAAATTTGTCTTCATAGCAGTGTTTACAGCGGCGGTGGCAGTGCCAGCAAATGACGTAATATATGGATTCCAAAACCCTATCCCCAATAGAAATTGAAACAATCGTACTCAGTAAACGAAAACAGCCATTGGCACATCAGCCCAATTGCTGGAGCGCTTGATTACAAGACAGCAAATCTTAACGATAATTTCTGAAACTTTGAGGAACTTTTAATGACTTTGAGCAGCTTTTGATGAAAACTGCCGCTAACTTTAATAAATAGTGCCGCTAATTTTAATAAATAGCCCTGCTAACTCTAATAACAAGTCCCGCTAATTCGACTCAATGTGACGTTTCTGAAGCTTTCGCTGTAGGGTTCGGCGGTGCATTTTTAATTGTCGCGCGGTGGCCGAGATATTACCGTTATTTTCGTCCAACGCCGCTTGGATGGTTTCCCATTCAACGTTTTTCAGCGACGGTCGGGCAATTTCTTCGGTTTGTTCGGGAGTGTAGGCGGGTGCTGATTCTGTAAAGGCAGAAATAACATCGGAAATAGACGCAGGCTTGGTTAAAAAGTTAACCGCGCCGAGTTTCATCGCTTTGACGGCGGTACGAATGGTGCCATAACCGGATAAAATAACCGTGGGGATTTGTTTCAGTTCTTCAATGTCTTGCAGCAGTTCGAGTGAGTTTTCGGTGCCTATTTTTAAATCCAACAGAGCGTAGTCGTATTTATCTTGCGTGAATTGCTGTTTAAACGCCGTGAGCGATTCCACGTGATCAACGTGATAACCTTTTTGCGTGAGCGAGCGGCTGGTGACAAACGCTAACGCTGAATCGTCTTCTAAATAAATGAGCTTGTGGGTCATAATAAGCAACTCAATCGGTAGCTGTAGTAATAATAGATAGTAATAGGTGGTTATAAACAGTTAAAACAGGCCGTTAAAATATTAGTGGTTTAACGGGAAATTAACTTCAACAATAATGACTTTTTCGTTGTTGTCAGCGCTGTTGGGTTGCACGCTTTTCACTTCCATTTTTACAAAACCGCCTTGTTTTTCTATCGTGCTGTTTGCCAAGAAAGAACCAATTCCCAAGCCCGCTTCTTTGGTGGACGATTTGGGTTTACCCCAGCGTTCAGTAATTTGATTTTCCGACAGCTTGCTGCGGTTGGAAATTCGAATCAACAAGTGGTCATCGGTGCTTTGAAAAACCACTTTCGGCGATTGCGACGCCGATTCAATCGCATTATTAATTAAGTTGATTAATGCATACTGAAGCAAATCGTTGGTGTAAATCACCTTGCGGGTTGTACACATATCGAGAAACTCGGGTTTGAATTTTCCGAGTAATAGCGAATAGTGTTCTTTCAAAAAATCCAAGATGTCATTTACGGGCGTGTCGTGAAGGTCTTCACTGTTTTGTGCCAGCGAAGAAAGGTTTTTCATGGTAGAAAAACAGCGGTCAATTTGCTCTTGCATCATTTGCGCATCGTCGCGCAATTGTTTGGGGATCGACTGTTGTTCAATCATATCGTCGGCGAGAATTTTCAGGGTTGAAATCGGCGTCGCTAAATTATGAACGGTAGATGCCGCCACCGTTGCCAAACCAATCAGTTGTTCGTTTTTTAAATTTTCTTCTCGGGCTTTGGTTAATTCCGTTTGTTGTTTGCGCAGAGTTGTCATTAATTTAATCACGAAGAAGCAAATAATCAAATTACTGACCACAAAGTTCAACCACATACCAATTAAATGAATGCGGTAATCAGAAGAGAAATGTTCAAAATGTTGTTGGGAATCCAAAATTAATATGGCCGTGTACAAACCTGTGCCTAAAATGGAAATAGCCCAAGCCATTGTCGGTTGAACGGTGAGGGCGGCAATGGCGGTTAATACAAGAAAATAATAAATAAAGGGGTTTGATGTCCCGCCAGTAATATAAACAACGGCGGTTACCCAAATAATATCCACCACCAGTTCTCGAAATTGATGGATACTGCCGCTCAACCAATTTTGATTGATTAATAAAAACAGTGACCAGCTCGTTGTCATGATTAAAACAATCAAAATTTGTTGCCATTCAAATTGCAACAAATTAAAGACCGAGCAAATGGTTAGGATAACTGCCGACAGCAGGAGCAGTCCTAACCGCAGTAACAAGATATTGCGCGTCACGCTGAAATCATTTTCTGACGCCGAATGCTGTAGTCCAAAAATCAATGTGGTTTTCCGCTCAACTGTTCGTGTATTGGCGCACTATAGAAAAATTTCTCGGTGCGGATCAACCAGCAATTGCCTGTGCGACATTTTGTCACTGGTGAAGTATCGCCGTGATTTTATACCCTGAGACACTGAAAATATGTGCATCAATGGTCGATGCTTTGTCGTGGTTAGGATATAGAGTTTATGAATGCGAATCAGGTAATGTATCGCTGCGTTTGGCGCTGGCATTTCTACGCTGGCCTATTGTGCTTACCGATTGTGTTGTTTTTGGCAGTTTCTGGTGGTTTGTATCTGTTTAAGCCACAAATTGAATCGTTTCGCGAATCCTCTTACATGGATTTGTCGGTCTCTGGTGAACGCCAATCGGTCAACGATCACATTGTCGCGGCACAGAGTGCGTTTCCTGACACGTTGTTTCACCGCTATCGAATTCCCAAGCAAGACAACGACGCCGTTCGAGTCAGCGTGTTTTCCGAAGATATTCGCTATTTTGTTTACGTTAACCCTTATTCGTTAGAAATCGTCGACATCGTTCGATTTGATCGCTTATTTACCGAACTGTTAAAAGACTTACACGAATCCGTATTTCTCGGCAGCATTGGTTCTTATTTTGTCGAATTAGCCGCGTGTTGGGCGATTGTTCTGTTTGTTACCGGGATTATTCTTTGGTGGCCCAGAGACGCGAGTGGCATGGCCGGGGTTTTGTACCCGCGCTTATCGTTAGAAGGTCGACGTTTCTGGAAAGACTTGCACGTGGTGATTGGTTTTTGGATTTCGATCTTAGCTTTGTTTTTGTTGATCAGCGGCCTGCCTTGGACTCAGGGTTGGGGCGGTGCTTTCCAGAAAACTCGTAAAGTGATCGAATCCCACGTTCAGCAAGATTGGAGCACGGGAGCCAAAAAAGAACACGTTCATTGGCACGTTAATTCTGTCGAAAAAGCCGAAATCGACGAGATTGCTTACCAAAAAGCCGTGGCATTGAATTTTGATTATCCGGTCATGTTGTCGGTAGATAATGCCCACCACAACAGTTGGAAAGTATCCTCGCAAACGCAAAATCGTCCGAGAAGAGCCGACGCTTGGATTGATGGCTACTCCGGTGAAACCCTTCGCAGCCAAGCCTTCAGCGAACGCAAAATGGTCGACAAGATCATCGGTTACGGCATTGCCGCCCACGAAGGCCAGTTGTTTGGATGGTTTAACTTGGCCCTGGGGGTGTTAACCACCTTGGGATTGGTTTTGATGTCGGTGAGCGGATTCATTTTGTGGTGGAAACGCAAACCGCAAGGTGCGTTGGGTGCACCCAAATCCACGGGCCAGCCGATTGCAAATACGATGATTGCGGTGTTGGTTGTGTCCTCGTTGTTATTGCCGCTGCTGTTGGTCTCTGTGGTAACCATCTTCTTGGTTGAGTTTGTGGTACTACGGCATCTGCCACCGGCAAGACGGTGGTTAGGATTAGCACAGTAGGCACTTAGTAAAGAATAAACGAAGACTCTGGATACTGAAAAAGTAACCACAGTTTTCTATGATTTTGACGTCTTGACAGCCACCGTTATCGGTGGCTTTTTTTATTCAAGATTACACTTTGACTTAAGAGTTTCTAAATAATGCCAGCTTGCCGTTGAGTGTTGAGCGAGTTAGTATTGTGAATCAAGTTTATAAACTAAGTTGTAGGTTTTGTATTAGTAGTAACTTGTACGCACGAATTTTTGTGTATCAGTAGTTTATGTGTACTATTAATTTATGCGTCTGAGTCTGCGAGTTTACGTTGAGACTTATAGCCCATTAAAAACCGTCACTTGAAACGCTCAATGGCAGAGTGAAATGAATCCGGCAATCGTCAAAAAAAGTTTTATCTTAATGACGCTTCTTGTGTATGTAGCGCAAGTCTTTGCTGTTTCTGCCAGTACCGACTTTTTAGTCACCGATGCTTCTAACGGTTCTCAGAACGCTCATTCTTCCATGATGCTTGATCCTTCAATGAGCGATTGCCACGATCAATCGGACACGGCTAGTTCTTCATCAATGTCGTGTTGTTACGACGAATCCCTGTGCGATGCTGAATACTGTTCGGTTCATTTTTCGTTGCTTGGTACCACCATTAAACTCGAAATACACAGTCTTGCCGATTACGTGACGTTTTATCTTACCGAATCGATCTCTTTCTTTTTATCGGAATTGTTCCGTCCTCCACAGAGTTAATCTCACACTCAAGCTGCGCCTAAAATTTGCCAATGTGTGTTGAATAAACACCCTTGTCATCAACAGTATTGATTCGGCGCCTGTCTTACCGGTTGGTTTATTCTTCTTTTGATGATGTTTATTGCTAAAGCACAGCGCGATTTTTTGCGGGTGTGGCTGTTAAAAAAATAGCGATAAATACAGACGTTACGCGCTGAAATAAACCCATTGAGAGGCAGTGCCGCCCAGTGATGTGATTATTAATAATGTCTCGAATAACTGCGTGTGTTGTTTTCGCCTTTAACGTTATTTTCGTTTGTAACCCGTTGAAAGCCAATTCTCTGAACACTGATTCCCTGGACGCCTTGATTGAACAAGCTATTCATCAGGACCCCTATTTAAAACAGCTGGATCATCTGCACAACGCAGCCAATGCGCGCAGTGTTTCTGCTCGACAGCTGCAAGATCCTAAGTTGCGGGTGAATTACGCAAATTTACCGCTGGATACCTTCGATACCAATCAAGAACCTTTTACTCAGTTTCAAGTGGGTATCAGTCAACAGTTTCCCAGTGGTAAAACTCGTTCCTATCGCGCCAAAATTCAACGGCTCTACGGCGATCAGTATCCGTTGATGGCAGAAAACCGAACCGCCGAAATTAGGCGAGATATCACTCAACTGTGGACCCGGTTGTTAACAGATCACCGGGCGCTTTCATTGGCAAAAAACGACCGCACTTTGTTTGAGCAATTGATCGACACGGTACATTCAGGTTATGCCAGTGGCATTGGTGGCGTCGACCAGCAGGAATTTTTAGCCGCAGAACTGCAACTGCTGCGATTCGATAATCGCATTATTGGATTGGCCGCAGAAAAATCCAAAACTGCTGCCTTATTGAGTGAATACGTTTCCGTAGAAATCATTCGCGATCTTCTCCAGCGCCACAGTTCAATAACGTTGAAAGAAGAAACAGCAAGAGAAGAAAATCTGCGTCAAGATGTTTCGTCTTATCTGCCTGAAATAGAAGCCTCATTTATTTCTGCGTTTGATCTATCCGAAGCGGAGCTGGTGCAAGCGATCAAGCGTCACCCTGTGCTGGCGATAATGCAAAAGCAATATGATGCTAAGTCTCAAGAAGTTAATCTACAAAAACAAAAATACAAACCCGCGTGGACATTAAACACCCAATACGGTTACCGAGAAAATGACCCAGTCGGCAACAGCCGAGCGGATTTTATTTCGTTGGGTGTTGAATTCGATTTGCCAGTTTTTACCAAAAAGCGCCAAGACCAATCGGTCATTGATGCCCATGAAAATGCGTCGGCTGCACGCTTAAGAATAGATCAATACGTTCTGAGTTCGATGTCAGAGTTTTATTCGGCGATGGCTCAATATCAAAAAATTATCGAAAAAGAGCAGTTGTATCAACAGCAATTATTGCCACAGTTACGAAAAATATCCGAGTCGACCGAATCCGTTTATTCCGCCGGTGAAAGTTCATTAACCGCAGCAATAACTGCAAAAATCGAAGAGTTAAACACTCAAATTGAATACATCAATATTCAACAGCAAAAATACCATTTAATGGCCGAACTGAATTATCTAACCGTTCAAGCTGCCGAACATTAGTTTACGAGCAGAATAGTTCCCAAGTAAGAACGATCCAGTAAGAACGATCCAGTAAGAACCGGTTAGTAATAATGAGCGAAAACAAGATGCAAAAAATATCTTCCAACTTATTCAAATACGTTGCTGTATTTATCTGCGGCATCGCGATTGGTTTGGTTTTTGTATTTATGAATAATCACAAAAAACATAACCACACTGAATTGACAACGTCTGATAAAAGCGAGCCTTTGTATTGGGTTGCCCCGATGGACCCTAATTTTATTCGGGACGAACCGGGTTTGTCGCCGATGGGAATGGATTTGGTTCCTGTGTATGCCGAAGACGTTCCAGAAAGCGTGGGTACGGTAAGTATCAATTCTCAAATTATTAATAACATTGGTGTGCGTACTTCTCGGGCGATAAAGCGCGTGTTATCCGATACTGTTAATACTGTGGGTTACGTGACCTACGACGAAGATAAATTGATTCACATGCACCCAAGAGTCGAGGGCTGGGTTGAAAAACTGTACATCAAAGCCAGCGGTGATCCCATCGTAAAAGGAGAGCCTGTGTATTCTTTGTATTCACCGCAATTAGTAGCCGCACAGGAAGAATTATTGATTGCCGTTAATCGCAACAATCGCCGTTTGATTAACGCGGCCGAAGAGCGCTTGCGGGCATTGCATTTATCCAATGAATTTATTCAGCGAATCAAATCAACAAAAGCAATAGAAAACACGGTGGTGTTCTACGCACCGCAATCGGGAATTATCGACAATCTAAACATTCGTGAAGGCTTTTTTGTTAAACCCGGTTTAACCTTGCTTAGCATTGCTAATCTTGATTCCGTTTGGGTAGAGGCGGAGTTATTTGAACGTCAATCAGACGCTGCTAAATCAGATTTACCGGTGACAATGACAGTGGATTACCAACCGGAATATACATGGCAAGGTAAGGTCGATTATGTTTACCCGGTACTCAGCGAAACAATGCGTACGATTCGGGTACGGTTAAAATTCGACAATCCCGAGCACGTATTAAAACCCAATATGTTTGCCTCGGTTGCTATTTTAACGCAAGCCACGCAAGAACTGCTGAGCGTGCCTATTGAAGCGGTTATTCGCACTGGGCAGCAAAATCGTGTGGTTATCGCCAACGAGAGCGGTGAGTTTAAATCTGTGGCCGTACAGCTTGGTAAAATTACCGATCAGTACGCAGAAATAATTTCTGGCGTTTTTGAAGGTGAAAAAGTGGTTACCTCGGCGCAATTTTTATTGGATTCCGAATCCAGCAAAACTTCGGATTTTCGTCGTCTAGACAGTGACGTTGAACGCAAGCCTTCTGTGGCAACCACACACGGTGAAGTATTGGATGTTAATCCTGAGAATAACACCGTAACTATTCATCACAACGCAATTAAACATTGGCGTTGGCCTGCGGCAACAATTGATTTTAATCTAGAGCCGCCTTTTAGCACGCAAGATTTTACCCGTGGCGATACGTTAGACTTTAAGTTTGCTTTATCGGGCGGTGAATATTTCTTATTGTCTGTTATCAATAAAACTCCCTCCACTGTTATAGAGCCAAGCATTAAAAATACCTCTGAGCTCATGGAAGAATCTGAAGCGATGCATTCTGAAAGTCATGCGAACCACCAAGATATGGAAAATAAAAAGGTTGGGGGTCAACAATGATTGCTAATGTTATTGCTTGGTCGGTTAAAAATCGGGTATTGGTTTTATTGCTCAGCGTCATTATTGCTATGTTGGGTGTGTATTCAATCAAAAATACACCCATCGATGCCATTCCGGATTTATCCGATGTGCAGGTTATTGTAAAAACCAGCTATCCAGGACAAGCTCCGCAGGTCGTTCAAGATCAAGTTACTTATCCGCTGACCACGGCGATGCTGTCGGTGCCCGGTGCGAAAACCGTGAGAGGCTTTTCCTTTTTTGGTGATTCGTACGTATACATTATTTTCGACGATAAAACCGATTTGTATTGGGCTCGATCTAGAGTGTTGGAATATTTAAATCAAGTGTCTTCTCAGTTACCCGAAAACTCGGTACCGCAACTCGGTCCAGACGCTAGCGGTGTGGGTTGGGTGTATCTTTACGCGTTGATAGATGAAACCGGACAACACGACATCAGCCAGCTTCGTTCAATTCAAGATTGGTTTTTAAAATACGAACTGCAATCGGTTGCTGGCGTTTCCGAAGTTGCCACTGTTGGCGGCATGGTAAAGCAATACCAAATTGTAGTGGATCCGCAGCGACTGCGCGCATTTGATACTCCTCTTGCGCACATCGAAAACGCCATCAAACAAGCCAACCAAGAAGTTGGCGCCTCCGTTGTTGAACTTTCTGAGGCTGAATACATTGTTCGTGCCTCGGGCTATCTGCAATCGGTATCGGATTTAAATAATATTCCCTTAGGCGTCAGTGATAATGGCACACCGCTTGTTTTACAGGATATTGCCGATATTAGTGTCGGCCCACAAATGCGCCGTGGTGTTGCTGAACTTAACGGTTTGGGTGAAGCTGTTGGCGGTATTGTTGTTATGCGTTTTGGCGAAAATGCGCAACAAACCATTAATAACGTAAAAGCCAAACTAGCAGATCTTAAAAAGAGCCTTCCCGATGGAGTTGAAATTGTCACCGTTTATGATCGATCTGGATTAATTGGTGATGCGGTTGATAATTTGTGGGACAAACTGATCGAAGAGATCGCAATGATTGCACTGGTTTGTGTTGTTTTTTTACTGCACGTGCGATCTTCTTTAGTAGCAATTATCAGTTTGCCGATGGGTATTTTGGTGGCATTTACGGTAATGAATTGGCAGGGGTTAAATGCCAACATTATGTCGTTAGGTGGCATTGCCATTGCCATTGGTGCAATGATTGATGGTGCTATCGTGATGATCGAAAATTACCATCGGCATTTAGAAAATTTTAAAGGTTCAGTGGAAGAACGTTGGCAATTAGTTGTTCAGTCGGCATCAGAAGTGGGGCCAGGATTATTCTTTAGCTTGCTGATTATTACCGTGAGCTTTTTACCGGTATTCACACTAGAAGCCCAAGAAGGGCGGATGTTTACGCCATTGGCTTACACAAAAACTTTTGCGATGGCCGCTTCCGCAGCGCTTGCCATTACCTTGATTCCCGTATTAATGGGTTACTTTGTGCGTGGCAAAATTATTTCTGAAAAGAAAAATCCGATCAATCACTTTTTAGTGCGTTGTTATCAGCCGCTATTATCGACTGTGTTGAATTACCCTAAAATAACATTAAGCATCGTCGTGGTTGTTCTCGCCTCCGGTTTATGGCCAATGTATAAAATTGGTTCCGAATTTATGCCCGAGCTAAACGAAGGCGATTTAATGTATATGCCAACAACTTACCCTGGCGTATCCATCGGTAAAGCACGAGAAATCCTTCAACAAACGGATAAACTTATTAAAACTGTGCCCGAAGTTGAATCTGTGTTCGGCAAAGTGGGTCGAGCAGAAACCGCAACTGATCCCGCGCCATTAACCATGATTGAAACCTTTATTCAGTTAAAAGATAAAGATCAATGGCGTGACGGCGTAACCCTAGAAAGCATTAAACGTGAACTTGATGAATTAGTACAAGTACCTGGGTTAACCAACACTTGGGTCATGCCCATTAAAACTCGTATTGATATGTTGGCTACCGGCATTAAAACCCCGGTGGGTTTAAAAATAGCGGGCCCTGATCTTGATGTGATTCAAAAAATCGGTATGCAAATAGAAACGGCCCTGGCAGATCATCCTGGTACTGCATCGGTGTATTCCGAACGTGTGGTTGGTGGCCGTTATTTAGAAGTGGATATTAAACGCGAACAAGCGATTCGGTACGGATTAAACATTGCCGATGTGCAACAGGTGGTCTCGGCCGCTATTGGTGGCACCAACGTAACCCAAACCGTAGAAGGGCAAGAGCGATATCCGGTTAATATTCGTTATCCGCAATTTTATCGGGATTCACCCGAACGCTTGGAATTGTTGCCAATAGTGACCGAAACCGGCCAACGTATTGCCTTGGCTGATGTTGCCGATATTCGAATTGAAGACGGCCCGCCCAGTATTAAAAGTGAAAATGCGCGAATTAACGGCTGGGTGTTTATTGATGTTGCTGGCGTTGATATTGGAACCTATGTGAATTCGGCGAAAGCGTTATTTGATGAGCAACTGAGTTTACCCGCTGGTTATTCCATTACCTGGTCTGGACAATTTGAATACATTGAGCGAGCAAAAGAAAAATTAACTTATATTATTCCCTTAACTGTTGGGATTATTGTTATCTTGCTTTACCTAAATTTTCGTTCTTTTCCCCATGTGATTTTATTGTTGGGCACCTTACCCATTGCGTTGGTAGGTAGTTTGTGGTTGATGTATTTATTGAATTTTAACTTCTCTATTGCTGCCGGTGTTGGTTTAATTGCGCTGGCCGGTGTCGCCGCCGAAACGGGTGTGATTATGTTGGTGTATTTAGATCAGGCAATAAAGAAATCAGACTTTTTAAACCGTCAAGAATTTGCCGATAATTTTAAAAATAAAACTGTTATTCGCCAAGTAATCACTCAAGGTGCTAGTCTTCGTGTTCGCCCCGTTGTCATGACTGCTGGTGCCACCATCATTGGTTTAATTCCTATTTTATACGGTACTGGTACCGGTTCAGAAGTGATGAGTCGGTTAGCCGCACCGATGGTAGGTGGAATGATAACAACGCTGTTATTAACATTGTTTGTGTTGCCGGTGGTGTATTCAATGTTTATCGCACGTTCTAAAACATTATTACAAACGAAAAACTAAAAGACATACGAACATAATTATAATCTGATAAGTATGTGAGTGTATTTGTATGCTGAATTTATATTTTCATTAAAATTATGGCTGTATAAAATTTATCGCTAATACTCTAACCGTATTTCTTCATAAATTCGTAATAATCTATTTAAGCCCAATAAATCATGCCAATTTATTGGGCTTTTTTGTGGGTGATAGATAAATTTAACATCTAGATAAACGATTTATATGTGCTATTTTCCTACTAATATTTTTGTAGAAAATAACCCGAGTAATATCAGAAACTGTTATTTCGTCTGTTTGGATTTTGATAAATATTTCTGTTAGCCTGATTCTGCGATCGCACAGCAAGTTTCATCAGTATCTTCCATTTAGCTTTTATAAAACCCACAATTAAATGCGAGGTAAAGATAAATGAATGTGCCAACTGTGTTAAAAGTAACAGGTGCTGCGGCAATTCTTGTTTTTGCAAATTATGTTAGTGCTCAATCTACTTACAACCCCAATTTAACCAGCGAGGGCAACCGTTGGGAAGTGACTGCTTATTTAGATTCAAGTGCAGGCCATGTGCAACTGGCAACTCAAGGTATTTGTTTTTACGATATTGGCGTAAGCGGTACTCACTACTTGTACTATTGGGTGTCTGATACTTTCCCAAATTGGAACGGTATCGCCACACAAGAAGGTGATCAAATCTTTATGCACGGTGACTACGCCGAAGATGTTGGTCACGATGGCTTCGAATGGGAAATTGTTACTAGTTCCGATAAAAACGCCGGCGCCGGTCATTGGAAAGAATGGCGTGAAGACGGAAAATTCGGCAATACCATTGGTTTTGCCAATGCCCATTTTCAACGGGTAGGGCGCTGTGAAGTAAAAGATCCCTTCGAGGCGTTGGATAAATATTATGATATTGGTTTTCCCAGAGATGAATTTGGTAAAGAAATTACCTTGCCGTTTGGGGATTTAAAATTGATTTTAGAAACACTGAAATAATATGTATCAGCCTGGCTGTGAATAGCTGGGCTGAATTTCTGTTTGCTCTTTATATAGAGAAAAGAAATATACGATATGTGGTTTTAAAATAAAATTTATCTTTTTAAAGTTTATTGCATAGATATTTATGGGATTATTTCAACGTTAATATAATTATTAATTTCATGTGTCGCGTCATTCAACGTAAATTTGTGAATTGATTCAAGTTGTTCTTCTGCTTTTACATTTCGAGCTATATTCCTCTGTTTTTTTATTAATTTTACTTAGATATTCTATTTCTAGCGTGTTCGTCTTGCCAATTCAACACACATTTATATAAGTGTGTTTTACAACTGTTATTCGCTCAATATTTTTGAACATAATACAGGGTAGCTTATGGGGTCTAAAAGCAGACAGCCTGCCGGCCGTTTAGGTGATACGGGTTCTAACCACGGCGCCTGGCCGCCGACACCTATTATTTCTGGCAGTGGCGATGTGTTAATTAATGGTAAACCCGCCGCTCGAAAAGGCGATTCACTCCTTCCTCACGCAAAACCTAAAAGTCCCCCGCACGGAAGATCTATCTCTGAGGGTTCTGGCAGTGTTTACATTAATGGTAGACCGGCAGCTCGCGTGTTAGATGCCATCAGTTGTGGTGGTTTGGTTTGTACCGGTTCCGGTAATGTTTTAATTGGCGATGATCCGCAATTAGAAAAGGTCGCCCCGCTGGAAACCTACGTGGGTGAATTTATCTTATACAAAACCGACAACCGACCCTTTGAAGGCTATTACTATGAAATCCGATCCGAGGCCGGATCTTTACTCGGTTATGGCACTACCGATGCACTGGGTTACACCGAGCGCATCGAAACCGATTCTATTCAACGGATAACGGCTTACAAGTCGATCATGCGTGAGAGCGAAAGAATCACAGAAGATTGGCAGAGCAAATTAGATGCGGCGGTCGAAGCTGCTAAAACCCAGTCTGAAGCCGACGTTAGTATGACTTAATTTGAGGTGATTACTTATGCCGGTTCCATTTGTTGCCTATGCGTTATTTCAGGTGGTAGCCACCGCCATAACAGTTTATGAGGCCTACTCTGCGTTAGAAGAAGTGTTTGACGCGGTTGATGATTTTGCAGACGATTTAGAGAAAGCTAAAAAAGAGTTAGATAAAATTTTCAAATCTATTAAAGAAGAAATTGAGGATAATATTGAAGGCCGGGAAGAAGTTTCTGGTTTAAAAGCTCTATCTAACATGGATGTAAGGCCAACCACAGTAACTGGTAGAGTGGGTTCAGGTGACCCAGAGATTAAAAGAGCGATCAAACAGTCGATACCTTTTCGAAAGGCAATCAGTAAAGTGTGCGAGAAAGCCGATAATATGCCGGTATTGACCGTTCGTAGAAAAGAAAAGGGAATATCTCTTGAAAAAGCTGTTAAAGCCAAAAGTGAAATTATCAAAAAGCTCATCGGTGCTGGATTTGAAACTCTGGCAGATATAGAGTTGGAAGAATTTATCATTGTTCGGCAAAAGCAATTGGCGGCAAGCTTTCTTTTTGAGTTTATCGATTACGGTGTGGATTGGAAAAGCCCTTTAAAGGCCGAAGTTTCATTTGGGCCAGGTGGGAGATCAAAGAGGGCACGAGGCAGTTTTGAGCCATTTAAAGATCCACCAATGGAATTTGGTACTAAGTTGAAACGAGTTGGTTATGATTTAAATCCATTTTATCCCGCGCCGCATCGAGCTAAAGGGAGTATCAGCGCTGATCTTGTTATCCCTGATTATCGTAAAGAGCCGGTTGGTAAGAAAAATTTATTTGCCATTGTTGAAATAAAGTTTCCGAAAGATAAAATTAAGACCAAGCAAATTATAAATTATCATAGGCTGTTAAATGCGTCAAAAGATGTAAAGGATAAATTATCGTTGAATAAATTTAACGATAACGCAGTTAATTCTGGAGGAAGAATTGCATTGTTTCGTTTTCCAGAAGATAGTACAGAAGCTAATGATAATTCGAGTAGTAACGCTAACAAGAATCGTAATAGTGGCAAAAGTAGATAGAATTTTAATATGAGCACAGCAAGTATATTTATACCACCAGACGAAATATCCGAATTGGTTAAAGACACGACCTCTAATGATTTTTTATCTTTATTTGGTAATGGAGATGAGGACTATGGTCTTTGCCCATTTATTAGTTTCTATATTTATCATGATATGGATTCATCTCTTGAGGTGGCAAATAATATTCTTGATATATATGCGGAATTTTCTGAACTTGTTGATGAGCCATTTGCGAAGATTTTTAAGAATAAAACCGAGACTTGGTTAAAAGTAGGAGACAAAAGAAGTTCTATTGATATGAGGAAAGACGCATTAGACAGTTTGTCTAGTGAAGATGACTTTTTATTTGGCGCGACAGACTGTGATAGTACATCAGCAACACCATTATGGGCCATTCACGGCATTGTTGAATACGACCCATATACAGAGTATTCCGCTGTAAAAATGGTTTTTCGTCATCGTTGGTACAATCAAAATAAAGAGCGGTGGCATCAGTTTGTTAATTCCTGTATTGAGCGCTTGCAGCCGGAACATTGCTACAGCGGCTTTGAGGTCAGTAGTGGTCCTTTAGGGATAATGGGTAACTACGAGGCAGAAACTTTAGAACGTGTTCTTGCCGATTATTTTTACGGTATGGATATCGATCATCAATTATTTATGTATTACCACACACATGAAGAACCAGACAGACCTGCTATGCCGAGTAGTTTAGGCGCCGGAATTCGCACACCCACTTGGTGTTTTATGTTGTCTCCCTACTGGTTAAATAAATTGGGTAAAACAGAAAACCAGGTCAGGGCTGAACTGGATCATCCAGACATTACGATTACTGCTTTCCCTTATCCGAAAAGCAATCATAACCCAGAAGGTATTAATGGTCTGTGGATACAGCTCGGCGAATTGGATTTACACCCTGTTGGTAAAGGCAAGCCAGAATTGTTGGTAAAAGCCAACGAGCTAATAAAACCCATTCGCTGTGACGAGTTGTCGTTAACCAGCTTAGATACCTGGGCGGACGATCCCAATCCACGTTTTGATGTGTTGAGCGGCGTTAAATGGATGAGGCGGTTTGATAAACACAGTGATTGGCTGTATCAACGCGTTAAAACTTCTCCTGTACCGGAAGGAATTTTTGTTGCTAAACCAGGTGAAGATGTGCCAAAAGGCGGGTTGTGGTTTTCGCCAGCGTTAGGTAACCCGTCTAGTGCTCGTTATTTTGAGCAAGGCCAGCAACTGCCCGTCGAAAAAACCAGTGTTTATGGTGACGAAGTTATTTGGTATTGGGTGGACGACGATGACATCGTCGAATAACCATGGATACTGCCAGCATTCTGAATATTGTTAAAATGCTGGCTAGTGCAGATTGTTTTTAGATTCAATTATTTTCTTAAACTTAATCAGGCAAAAAATTAATGCGATACGGCAGTAATGTGGTTAACCGCATCAAGTAGTTCTCGTGCCGATTGGTACCGCTCGTTGGGTTGTTTTGCCAATGCCTTTTCTAATATATCGGCAAATCCTTCAGGTAAATTTCGGCTTATGATTTGGGGTGGTTGTTCGTGCAAATGTTTTTGGGCAATGTCTTTTAGTGTTGCGCCGCTAAAGGGTGGCATTCCATTGAAGATGGTGTAAAAAATCACACCAATAGCGTAAACGTCTGTACGCTCATCCAATTGATCATTACCCAAAAATTGTTCAGGAGCCATGTATCTGGGCGTACCCATAATTTGCTTGTTTTTATTGTCCGCGTTTTTATCGTTATTTTCTTTTTGAATTTTCTTGGCTAAACCAAAATCCATAATCTGCAAAATACCCTGGCGATTAATCATCATGTTCGATGGTTTTAAGTCTCGATGAATAATCCCCATTTGGTGCGCGGCCATTACTGCGGTACAAATCTGTTTACATATACCTAAAGCAATTTGATCGTCTAAATGGCGCTGGCGGCGAATCAATTGTCCTAAATCGATTCCTTGAACGTACTCCATGGTAATGTAGAAATTGGTTTGCCATTGGCCGAAATCAAAGGTTCTGACAATGTTTCGATGAGTAATTTTTCGGGCGAGACGAATTTCTTCTTTAAAATTAAATTCGTCGAATTGTTTGATGGTATTTAAGTGAATGATTTTAATTGCGATGCGATCATTCAATTCCATATCGTGCGCCAGAAAAACCGACGCAAAAGCTCCCGAACCCAAGCTTTCAAGTAATTTGTAGCGACCATCAATAATGCTGCCGATATTGTCTTTTTTCTGAGTAGGAGCTGATTGGTTAATAAGCGTTTTGTCTTCTTCATTCGCCGGTTTGGCTAATACGGTATCGCCGCCGTTTTTATGTTCGCTTAAATGGGTTTCGTCCAATTGGATTCGTTCGTCATTCAGTTCGTTGGCAATATCGGCCAGGTATGCTTCAACTTCGGCTTTATCTTTAAGGCTTTGGCCCATGTCTAATAATGCGGTTCTCAATAATCCGATTTCATCTTTTGAATTTTTATAGTCTTTGCTGTCTGGATAAAGACCTTCTTGAATTTGTTGCGTTATGGTAACCAAACGAATAATCGGGCGGCTAAGACCTAAAGCCATAAACAGCGAAAAAATAGATGCAATCACCAAACACATGCCGCCCACGGCCAACAGTGTATTCTGAATGTCGATAAACGGTTGCTTGAGTTCTGCGTCGGAACGTGTTGCTACGGCAAATCCCAGAGCGTTGCCATTACTGCTGATGATACGACGGATAACGCTGTGATAGGGGGCATCATCGATAATCAGTGTGGTTCGAAAATCGTTGGTCTCTTGCTCGATAATTTGGTTCCAGTGAGCGCTATCGTTATCAAAGTAGGCCGATAAGCTCTGCGCTAAATTGGTGTTGGTCATGTAGCTTAGGTTAACGCCGTCAATAACACGGTTATTATCGCGATTAAATACAAAAAAGCCGATGTCACTTTCGGTTAATGCGACAATTTCTTGTGCGGTTTCTTGTGAAAGTTCGTAGGCAATAACAATTACGCCGCGTACTAAATCTGACGCCACGTTATCAAATATAGGTGCGGCAACGGTTTGCATTAATTGGTTGTTGCTAATAATAAAACCGCTGGTGATTTGCCCGTTTAAAGCAGAATCGAAAAGGGCACTGCGTCGGGCAAGGTTTACACCAATGGCTTGTGGTTGGTCTGTGCGTGCAAGAATATCTCCCTGAGAATTCATAAAAAATAAAATGTCGAATTCGTAAGTGCGTTCGAATTCCAAGCTTAAATCTTGCAGGGTAGGCGTATCTTGATCGTAAACCAGCGGCAGAATTCTTCCATCCTGCGCAAGCCCGGTTGCAATTTCTTGAATAAAACGAAAACGGCTATCAATTCGAGTTTCTAATATTTTGCTTGACTGTGTTAACGATTGATCAATCACGGTATCGGCAACGGATTTGGCTTTTTCACCAACTTGCCAATAAGTACCTGCAATTAATGTAAAAAATGCAATAAAAACTAATGCAAACAGCTTTGTGCGTATGCTATAAATCCAATTCATAATTATTAATAGAATTCGTTGTTAACCGAGTTTTTCGAATATTCTTTGCCAAATTTATTGGTGTGTTCTTCGGCAACGTAACTTGATGTGTCAATGGTGATATTTAGGTGTTGAGAATTGTCGCTGATGATAAAACTCTTGCTCACTTCACCGCGAACATTCCAGGCTTTTAATGTGTATTCACCGGCAGGTAATTGGTTAAATTCAAAGATGCCATTGGAATCCGCAACCTCCGATCGGCCTTTGTCATCAACCGCGACAAAGGTTGCCATTTTTGGATGAATATTACAGTACACTTTAACGATACCTTGTTCGTTTAAGGTAACGGCACGCTGTAATCCCGCGCCGTAGGTGCCTAAATCGAAGGCATTTTTCCCCGATGAAGAAAATACATTGTGGCGTATTTCATCTTTGTTAACGAAACTTACCGTATCGCCTTTGCGAATTACCATTTGGCCAGGAAGATACGTTTTTTCTTCCATATCAATCAAATAGGTTTCGCTTGTTGCCGTGCTCGAATGCAATGACAAGCCGTCGTTACGCTCTACCGTAATCACGGTTCCTTCCGAATCAATGGCTTTACCGTTAGCGATTAAACTGACCTTGCCAGAAACAGAATAGGTTTTAGTTTGAACCGGCTTGGGTGCCAATTTAGCAACGGCTGATGATGGCTTTTCTGGTTGCTTGTTGGCTAATTGCTCAACCGTTTTTGAACTTTTATTATTTGTAGGTGTTTGCGCAGGTTTTGGTGCTTGCTCGATGGTCTCTTGCTGGATAGTTTCTTGTTTTGTGATAGCGGGTTTTGTGACTTTGGGTTCTGTAATTTGGGATTCAGTAACTTGGGGTTTAGTAATTTCTGGTTGCTTGGCAGCAGGCAATGGCTCAGCTTGGCTCAGTTGCGTTGGTTTGTTCGGTTGTGGTTGTTCCTGGTTTTGCTCAGGCTTCAGCTCCGCTCCCACCTCTACCGGACTGCCGGATTCGGTCAACACAGGGCCAACTTCGGCCTCGCTCTCTGGGTGAAATATTCTATCTGCGCCAGGTATATACTGCCTAAAATCGTAAGACGCACAACCGCTTGCGGTTGCAATTATAAGACTACCAGCCCACAGTAATGGCTTTTTAACGGTGTGTAAATTTAGGTTAGTCATATCAAAATTCTGCGTAATCACTCACGGGATATTAGTATAGGAGCCTCTGACTAACCTCAAGATCACTCAGGCCAACCAGTTTTTCTGATTAAGGTGTGCTTTTGAAGATCTAACGGGTTAAATCGAAAAAGCACAACCTTTTCCTAAACGAAATGAGCAGGAAAAACTGGCAGGCCCTGAAAGGCGCGGTCTCAAGCGCACATTTGCGGCGTTGCCATTTTTATTAAGGACTAACGCCATTAATTACAAACGGCGCCTTGCAACTGAACGCTTGAGATCACGCTGAGTAATGTTGAGGTTAATCAGAGGCTCCTTCTTTAAACGATCACTTTATCATAGTCCGTAGTTCTTTAACGTGGGGGTTGTAGACAATAGAGTAAATTTTTAATCAATTGATGGGCTACTGAAAATTTGGAATTGCGGTTAATTTCGTTTTATCTAAAGTAAACGGTCTTTTATACAAATACGGTAACAGTACGAGGGGACATCATTTCAGTTATGGAACTTGATACTTCACTGGTGCCACCGCTGCACAGTGATTGGTTTAGAACGTTACCTAGCTTATACGCTGATCGCTTGCTTGAGCGTGCTACTGAACTTCAATTGGTCGAAGATCAGATCTTAATTCATCAGCAAGACGACAATACCGAAGCGCTTTATAGTGTTTTGGAGGGCGTTATAAGAGTGAGTACTTGTTCCCATCAAGGCAAAGAATCCGTATTGACCTATCTGCCACCGGGTACTTGGTTTGGCGAAATTGCGGTTGCCGCAAGAAGATATGGCTCAAATGTTAGGTGTTTCAAGGCAAAGCGTTAATACATTGCTTAAGCAACTCGAATCCGAGGGATTAATCAGCACGCGGTATCGGCACGTTATCATCACGCAACCTGAAAAGTTGAACGAATTACTCTTGCATGATCAATAATTACGAGTAGTTAAACTTTACTTTACCTGCTTTTTCTTCAATGTCTTTTTGCAGTTGTTGGTACATGCCGACCGTAAAAAACACTTCTGCTAATACAAATAGCGGGCCAATTAACAAGCCGATCAAATCATCCATAAATGCCGGTTTTTTGCCTTCGTAATAATGGCCGATAAATTGTATTACCCAACCTATAAAAAAGAGTGACAATCCGATAGACAACCAAAAAATTAATGGCAAGCTTAAAGTGACATTGGCCAAATAAATACCCAATGCAAACAACGCCGCCATGTACAAACCAAACATTGCATTTAAGCGCACATAAAATATTACGGTCATTAGACAAACTAAGTGAGCGGGAGTAACCGTTGCAGCTCCAATTTCTAATGAAGGGCGTGAGAGAAGCAGAATTACTGAAAACACAATAATCGGTACACCAATCATATGCGTTACAATATTTCGGCGATCACGATGGTATTTTGCGTATTCGATAAGATAATCTGTAAATGTTTTCATAATACAGCCCTGTAATCTTATGGATTTCACTCAGTGTAGTATTTTTTTGTGGGAGGAAATGTCAAAAAGTTTACAGAGTCGTTGTTCAAAACTTTACTGATAGCAATCGAGTGCGATTTGAATCAGGTTAAGTTAAATATGATTCAGTTAATTAATACTACTCATTAAATTCTACCGTTTTAGTATTGCGGCCAGTTGTTTTATCTGCAAGACCGGCAATTAACGAGCCACTCACAATAGCTATGCAGGCGATAACCAAAGCAATGCTTAAGTTTCCTTCGCCAATTGCAAGCAATAACAAAACCGATATCAAGGGTGTAGCGTAGGCGAGTGTGCCTAATAATTGAATATTGCCGTGCTTTACGCCGTAATCCCAAGTGAAAAAAGCGATGCCAACCGGCCCCAATCCTAAACCGACGATTCCCATCCATTGAATAGTCGTATTTGGCATAACTGTGGTTTCCAACAGTAAGTGGCAAACAAAAGCCAAAAGGGCGGTTAACGCGCAAAACCAGCCCACTGCGTCGGTAGGGACGGTTTTTACTAAACGGCTGGTAACGGAATAGATTGACCAAATGAGTGCACAGGTGAGAGCGAGTAAATAACCGGCTGTGTATTCAAGGCTAAAACCGTTTCCACCTTCACTCACCAGTACCCAACAGCCAACAAATGCGATAACGGCACCGACAATATGGTGCGGTTTTAAAGTAGTGTTGGGTAACAAGGTGGAAAATAAAACAATTAAAAGAGGCCACAAGTAAGCCAGTAAACTGACTTCAATAGCAGGTGCTTTACTCATCGCAGAGAAATAACAAAAGTGATAACCGAATAATCCACCAATACCAATCATCCAACTGAGCGCGGGTTGTTTAATATGCCGCAAGCCAGAATGGCCTTGTCGCCACCACCGTACTGCCATCAGTAAAAAAGCAATCGCAAAGGTCATTGCCATTAATTGAAACGGTGGAATCTCATCACCTGTGAGGCGAGTGAATAATGCCAGTGCGCCCCACAAAATAATAGAAACAGAACCAATTAGTGTTGCGCGGTGGGTAGTACTCACAGTAGTGCCTCGGAATTTTTTGAATCCGGGAGAGTTTAATGGCTCCGTATGGCCGTGTTTTTGTCAATCTGGCGGAGTTATTTGTCGATTTGGCGAATGTGTTTTGGTGAGCATCCAAAATGTTTTTTAAAGCGATCACTAAAAGCAGACAAGTTTTTATAACCTACCGATTCAGCGATGCTCTCTATACAAGCGTTACTGGTTTCTAGTAAGTGCAGGGCATGCTGCATTCTTTTTTCTATTTGATAGCTCAGTGGTGTGGTATTGAAATGATCTTTAAACAGTTGACTGAGCTGGCGAGTGCTTAAATGTGCAATGGCCGCAATTTCTGCCAAGGTGATTGTTTGATTAAAATAACGATCAATATAATTCTGCGCAGATTGAATTCTGTGATCAATCGGTTTAGTTGTACAAAAACGTTCTTTTAGCAATTGTACCAACAATACCAACATTTGCCGTTGGCTATTGTGGTGAGTTTGTCCCTGCATTAACGATCTATGCAAAAAATGATTGTACTGCAACAGTGATTCATCGAGCTTAATAAAACTGGGTAATTCCTTTAATTCTGGTGCAAGTATTGACGGGATATCAGCGACTAGAAATTGATTGTGATCAACGGATGAAAACCCATGATCTCGCCCCTGTGCGATAACCGCCGCACGTTGCTGACAAACATAACCTTCGTTCTCATCAACACACATATCCAGCTTTCCAGTGATCGGTAGCACCAATTGGTGATAATCGTGGCTGTGAACGTGAACGTCACTGCAATAGCTGCGTAGACTTATGGAAGGGTTGTCGTTTATAGAACGGATCACTTTTAGCACCAATCATGACTGTAAGCATCAATGTTTGATTTTATAGCATTATGTTACCTGGGAGTGAATGCCTAGATTGAGCTTTAGGTTATTAATTTGTCGTTGAATATAGTGGCGGTTAGCAGAATAAGTTACATCTAGGTGAATCGGCTTATGTAGGATTATTTTCATGTGCATACCGATGGCAAAAGTCTTACCTTCTTGTTACTTCCCATCATCTATAAGTCCATCTTTCTGTTGTTATAACTGATTCTAGGTTTAACACTCAAAAACCCATTGACAGGATTACATCTTCACATATACTTGAGTAATCAAGTATTAAGAAAGGATATCCTAATGGCTCTAGAATCAAAATATGGCGAAATTACCAAGAGTTTGTGGCTGAAAACGACTGTTGTCTCTAAACATCTGGATAACAGTTTGGGGGCTGTTCATGGTATTGGGTTAACGGAATACATGGTGTTGCATACTCTTATGAGTGCTCCTAACCACGCGCTCAGGCGTATCGATATTGCCGAGTCTTTGGCGCGAACAGCATCGGGAATAACCCGAATGCTCATGCCGATGGAAAAGATAGGTCTTGTCACAAAAGAGATTAACGAAAGAGACGCTCGGGTTAGCTTAGTGAAAATTACTCCAGCGGGAGAAGAACTGTTTAAGCATGCGTCTGTGACGCTCGACAATAAGTCGGAGTCGTTGCTGAAAAATATAGATAATAAAAGCGTGGATAAATTTTTAGCGCTTTTACAAGGTATTTAAAGGTATTGATATGACGACAATTACGGGCAGTTGCGTGTGCGGACAGGTTGAATTCAGTGTTGAAGATCAATTTGTTTATGCGGGTTATTGCCACTGTTCCCTGTGCAGAAAATCTTCTGGCGCAACAGGAACGGCTATTGGCGGAATTTTTAAAGCTAATTTTTCGATTGTTAAAGGCGAAGAATTTGTAAAAAAACATAAGCGAAGCAAGGAGACTGTCTCCTGTTTTTGTGGCCAATGCGGTTCCACACTTTATGGGGAAAAATCAACAACCGGTATGGTACATGTGAGGTACGGAGCTTTAAATAGCAGCCCCAAATTATTACCACAAGCACATATGCATGTGGCTTCGAAGGCCGATTGGTATGAAATCACAGATGCGTTGCCGCAATTTAGTGAGTTTCCACCTAGGGCCTGTTCACACTAATTTAATCACATCTGCTGGAGCGTATTTTTTCGTATTTTAGGCGCAGTGAGTGTGATTTGGTTGTTCCAAATGAACGAACTGCAACACGAAATACGGGAAAAATACGCCGAGCCCCTAGGGTCACCCCTAAAACACGCCATTCGTTGTTGTTCGTCGCTTATTTAGCGCGCTAAACTGCACTCCTCACGCCTAGACTGACACGTTTAAGGGGCGACAGGTGCGGTTAAATTAGTGTGAACAGGCCCTAGCTAGTTGCGAATATAAAAGAGCGAGTATCTAAGGTATTTTTAATTTAGATAAAATCTATCTTAAATTATATCGGTAAGCTAGTGCGGTACTGCTTAATTCTAAGCGATATTCTTCTGCGCGTTATTATGTTCGAAAAAGCTGTTAAATTTTTCGCAGTTACCTATTTGTTGTTGGCTTTATTATCGCTGGTCCTGGGTAGTTTACTGGTTTATGGAGTAGAGTACGGATACCAGCCAGATAATTATGCTGGACGTTATTTGTACGGCCCAATGATGAATAGGTTGATTGAATTAATCTTTGCTTTATTTCTATCGGGTTAATAATTTTAATATCTTGTCTACATTGTCAGTTAGTCAACAGTACTGCCAATTTTCCTGTTTTAATTGCAAATAATGTAATGGTTTTCGAGTCGGCATTTGCGATACAAAGCAATCTGTTATTTTGATATAAATCATTTAATCTCCCATCTAAAAAGTGTTGTATTCCAGCTAAACACTGATCATTATTGCAATACTAATCCTCGCTTTAAAATCTATTCTCCATCTTTTTATGCTGCTTTAGTCGATACACTTTAACGAATGCCATTCTAACCAATACCACCTTAATCAATACCACCTTAACCAGTATCACTTTCGTCAATACTGAGCCGTATATTTTATCAGCAGGCTGCTCTGTATGGGTGATTAGTTGATGCTTTCAATTTTTAATTAACTTTAAAAATTATTTTATTGCTGATGAATAATTCATTTTAAGCAAGTGCCAAAATAATAAATTTACAATTATTTTTCATTTTAAACAGCCATAAAATATTGAGCTCTGCAAGTGTCTTAATGCTTCTTTAAATAATTACCTCGAATTTTGTGTTGGTGTAATTTGGTGTAATGGTTTTTAGGTGGCGTCTCATATTACCGTTTTTCATTAATACGATAGTGTTAATTGGTTATTAATTTTTAATCAATAAAAAACTGTCATGTAGAGAATTCGGTTTCTAAAAATAAAACAGATACTTTTTTTATTGGTTTTATTCTGATCGATTAAATAATTGAAAGATTGTGTTGTTTTTGTGTGTATTCCAAACGGAATGATGTGAAAAAGTACGTTGGAATATTTTAATAAAATATAGATGTATTTTTCACGGACAGAACAATGTACTTGTTAAACACTTAAGGAGGAGTATCCAGTGTTTCTTCGTTTCCCAAATCTGCCATTGCGTCCGCTGTATGTTGCGTTACTGCCCAGTGCAATTTCCTGTGTGCCGTTGCATGCTCAAACTCTAGAGCCAGGACAAGTTTTAAGTAACGGTGCCCAGTTGTTTGATAGCGCAGGCCAAGTTATTACCCCCAACAATCCTGAAAACTCAACGGGCTTTTTTCTTAATAACGGTAATTTTAGTGTTTCCAATTCCACGTTTAACGGGTTTCAAACTCAGGGCGGTGAAGGTTCTGGAGGTGGCGCGGGTTTAGGGGGCGTATTTTTCGTTAATAACGGTGCTTCGCTTACGCTAGATAACGTTAATTTTATCGGTAATGCAGCGGTAGGCGGCACAGGAGGCGGTGGCGCCTCAGTTAATTTTTCTCCGATTAATGTTTCCAGTTCGTCAATGGAAGTCAGTGTTATTCCAACCACGGAAGGAACTGCTTCTGTCATCATCGAAGATATGATGGGTATTAATGGCAACCAAATCATGTTGGATCAAGCCAATCCTTTTTTCGCCGAAGGTATGGTGATTTCAGGAAGCGGTATTGCTGAAGGCACGGTTATCGAAGAAATCAGCGAAGATGGCACGGTCATTACTTTAATGGCGCCGATGGGCGATGCTATTGAAAGTTTTATTGTTGAAGGTCTCACTAACGTTCAAGGGGAAACCTCATTCACTGTGGTCAGTGCTGATGAAATGCAAGCACTGGCAGCGGTTGGTGGGCTTGAGGTGGGCACATCACTTTCGGGGCAGGGAATTTCAGTAGGCACTGAAATCACCGATATTGTTCAATCCGAACCCGATCCAATGACCGGTGAAATCACAACCACTATTGAAATTAGTATTCCTACAACGGAAAACGTTGAGCAATTTGTCGGTAATGGTATCGGTATTTTAACGTCATCAAGTGTTACTACGGCGATGGATAATTCGCTGACGTTATCGATGGAAGTTGATGGCTTAATGGCGGGGCAGTCGATCAGTGGCGATGGCATTGCCGAAGGCACAACCATTACGTCTATCAGTGAAGACGGTTTAACCCTGGGTTTATCGACGGCATTGGAAAATCCCGAAGAGGTAGACGGTTTTACCGCTGCAAATCAGGTGGGTGTGGCGGGTGAAAGTGTTATCACCCTTGCTAACCCAAATGCTCAAATTCAAGAGGGATTTTTAGTTTCTGGCCCAGGAATTCCAGCGGGAACCCGAATTTTATCCATCTCAGAAAATGAATTTAACGAAACTGAAATTCAGCTCTCAAATAATTTAACCCAAGATTTGGCCAATGGTTTTACCGTTTCTCCCGTTGTCAGTTCTCAAGTCAGTGGCGATACCACAACCATAACGGTCGCAGGAGGAACGGAGGGTTTATCAACGGGCCAGTTATTTTCCAGTCCCAATTTAACCGGCACTATTACGTCGGTTAATTCGGCGACTGGTGTGATTGTGGTCGATGCAGCAAGTACCGGTGCCATTGATGGATTTACCTCGATTCCTCCCACGTCTTTTGGTGGTTCTTTAAATGGTTTGTTTAACGGCTCAGCACCCGCTGCCGGAGATAACGGCGATAACGCCAGTTTTGCGGTTGCTGCGTTAAATGGTGGTGATGGTGGTGATGGCAGTAATGGTGGCGATGGATCAAGTGGAACTGGCGCCGGTAGTGCTGGCGGCAATGGTGGCAATGGCAGTAATGGCCTACCTTTTGACCCAATTGTTGCCAGTGATTTAGCGTTCGCTGTGGGCGAAACCGTATTGGCGGCTGCGAATTTGGCAGCATCGGCCATCCCCAATATTGGATTGTTCCCAGCCCCTGATCCCGGTGATGTGGTATTTGCAATCGCCGATACGGCCTCAGCCGCGGCAAATTTGGTTGCTGCCGGTGTGGTATTTGCCGGTTCTCAGGCGCTGTTTGCTTCCGGGGATTCTGGCCGCGGCGGCAACGGCGGTGTAGGTGGCGATGGTGGTGATGGTGTTTTTGGCTTTGGCGGCGGCCCTGGTGGTAATGGCGGCGACGGCGGTAATTCTGGCAGTGCCGCCGACGGTGGCGCTGGTGGGGACGGCGGCAACGGCGGTTTTGGCGGCTTCGGTGCTGGCGGTGGCTCGGGCGGTGCCCGTGGTGAAGGAGGCAGCGGCGGAAACTCTACCTCAGGCGCAGCGGGCGATGGTGGTTTTGCAGGCTTCGGTGGTGGCACCGGCTCAAACGGTTTGGGCATTGGTGGCAACGGTGGTTCCGGTTTTGGTGGCGCTATTTTTGTTGCCAATGGTGGCAACTTAACCATTACCGGTAATGCGTTGTTCGATAACAACGTAGTTGCAGCCGGTTCGAGCCTTAATATGGGATCGGCGGGCGAGGCTGCTGGTACCGATTTATTTATTGCCGCTGGTGCAAACGTTAATTTAAACCCAGGTGCGGGTAACGTTCAGACCTTTAACGGCACCATCGCCGATGACAGTGTGGCAAGCTTTTCTTCTGCCACCAACGGTGAAGGCTCAGGCGGTGGTGTCACCATCAGCAGCGGCTTGGTCGAATTTAACGGCGAAAACACCTTTACTGGGGAAACCAATCTCGCGGGCGGTGTGCTGCGCGCTGACGACGGTGTGGGTATTAATGCCGGTAGCCGAATTAATATCGCTGGCGGTATTTTAGAAACTTCCGGTATTTTTGATCGCACGGTTGGCTTTAACGTTGGGTCGGTAGGCTTTTCTGGCTCAGGCGGTTTTGCCGCGCTCGGCGATGATCTTACGGTAACTTTATCGGCCGGTATTCCTTTAACCGTGGGCCAAGGTGCGTTTTTACCTTTGGGCGGAAGCTTGGATTTTGGTTCTCACTCTTCTGACAGCCAAGTTGAATTCACCAACGATATTATCCTTAACGGCGCGGATTTAGGGCTTAATGTTTCGCGTAATCAAAACGAGGGCAGCACGGCGTTAATCAGTGGTGTTATTTCTGACGGCAACGCACCGGGTGGTATTACCGTTAACGGCAATGGCGATTTAGGGACTTTATTTCTCGATGCCGAAAATACCTATACCGGTTTGACCGACATTGTTGGCGGAACCTTGGTACTAACTGAAAACGGCAGTTTATCGGGCGGAAGTGCAGTTAATATTGATACTAACGGTGTTTTCGATATCAGTGCTGCAACCGATCAAACATTGGCAGGCTTGCAGGGCGGTGGTGAACTCGAAATTGGCACTACCCAACTCACCATTAATCAAGATAACAATACTGTATTTGAAGGCGGTATCAATGGCGACGGTGGCAGCATCATAAAATCCGGCAGTGGCGTATTGACACTTGCTGGTGCCAATGCTTTTACCGCAGGCACGGTTATTAATGCAGGAACGCTTGCGCTTGCTACAGCAGGAAGTCTAGAAAATACCGGTACCGTTACCGTAAATACCGGAGCAATTTTCGACACGTCGGAATCCGACCAAATCATCGACGGACTCACGGGTTCGGGCCGCGTTAATATTGGCGCAAGTGCGTTAACCATTAACCAAGAAATAGACACCACATTTTCTGGTGCCATAGCCGACGGTGGTATTTTCGCAGGTACCGGCGGCCAGTTAATTAAAAATGGCGAGGGTGAACTGACGCTTTCTGGCGCCAACAGTTTTACTGGTGCGGCGCAAATTAATTCTGGTGTATTAACACTGATTGATTCCGGCGCTTTCGCTACCGCTACCGTTAATATTGCTGACGATGCAACCTTGAACAACAACAGTTCGGGTCTTGCCGCCATCGCAACATTAACCAATAACGGCACGGTAAATTTAAATGCCGATGATACGATTTCAATGTTGGTTAATACTGGAACGATTAATAACGATCAATTTACGCTAGAAGCGACCAACGGTTTTGCGCTTAATGATGGTTCAGTGATTAATGCAAACTTAGGCTCTGGTGCGGTTACCACAAACGGTACAGTTGCACTAAATGGCACCAGTGCAACTGAAACATTTTTAGTGGAATCCGGTGTGACTACGTTAGGTGCTGGCGAGCGCTTAAATGATTCCGTCAACCTAACCGTTAATAATTCTGCGCAATTGACTTTAGGCGGTGACGAACAAATCGGGAGTTTATTTGGCGCTGGTGAATTGGCCACTGCCGACAGCGTATTAAGTGTTGATGATGGTAACTTCGACGGTGTTATCTCTGGCAATGGCGATGTTATTAAAACCTCCGGTGGTAATTTAATACTAACCAATAACAATACTTTCACCGGCACTGCGCAAATTACCTCGGGTACGTTAACCCTAACCGATGAGGGTGCTTTGGCGAGTGATTCTATCACTGTGGCCGGTGGCGCTACTCTGGTCAATAACAGTTCAGGCTTAGACGCAAACGCGACGTTAAATAATGATGGCATCGTTAATTTAAATTCAGACGATACGATTTCAACGTTAGTTAACACCGGTATCATCAATAACGATCAATTCACGTTAGAAGCAAACGACGGTTTTAATCTTAATAATGGTTCGGTGGTTAACGCCAATCTTGGTACGGGTGCTGTTACTGCAAACGGTATTGTTGCCTTGAATGGAACCAGTGCAACAGAAACCTTTATTGTTGAATCGGGTGTGACTACCTTAGGTGCCGAAGAGCGATTAAACGATGCAGTCGATGTAACCATTGCCGATAACGCGCGAATTATTTTGGGCGGTAACGAACGAATTAGCGGTTTACTGGGTGCAGGTGAATTAGCCACCTCTGCAAGTCGATTAATTGTTGACGACGGAAATTTTGACGGCGATATTTCAGGCGCTGGCGATATTGTTAAAATTTCTGATGGTACGCTCACGTTAACCAATCGCAATACCTTTGCTGGTCCTGCGCAAATTAATGCGGGCACGTTGACGCTTTCGAATGACGCAAGCTTAGCGACCGATACGGTTAATGTTGCCGTAGGAGCAACTTTAACGAACAACAGTTCAGGTCTTGCTGATAACACAACCTTAACCAACGACGGTACCGTTAATTTAAATTCCAACGACAGCATTGCTAACTTGGTGAATACCGGCACGATCAACAACGATCAATTTACCTTAGAGGCCACCAATGGGTTTGCTCTAAATAATGGTTCGGTTATTAACGCGAATTTAGGCAACGGAAGCGTTACCACTAACGGTAATGTCAGTGTCAATGGTACCAGCGCAACAGAAACATTTATGGTTCAATCTGGCGTTACTACGCTGGGTGCGAGTGAGCGATTAAATGATTCTGTCAATTTAACCATTGCAGAAAGTGCTCAATTGGTTCTCGGTGGCGATGAACAAATCGGTAATTTAAACGGTGCGGGAGAATTAGCGACAGCCAATTCCCAATTATTGGTTGATAGCGGTAATTTCGACGGAATAATCTCTGGTACTGGGGGCGTTATAAAAACCTCAGACGATACTCTGGTTTTATCCAACAGTAATACGTTTACCGGACAAGCGTTGGTGGAATCGGGTGTTTTGCAAATCGTTGAAAACGGTGCGTTAGCCACGAATTCGGTTACCGTTACCGATAGCGCGATATTAATTAATGAAAGCGCGGGTTTTGCTGACAGTGCTGATGTAACCGTAAACGGCTTAGTGCAATTAACGCAAAGTGATTGGATCAATGGCTTGTTGGGTAGGGGAGACGTTGAGCTGATTAACGACTCGGTATTATCGGTTGTTGCAGGCGACTTCTCTGGAAGTCTTTCCGGCTCCGGCGCATTAACCAAAGAGGGCAACGGAGAACTGACTCTGCGCGGAGAAAATACATTTTCGGGTGCAGCTCAAATTAATTCCGGTAGTTTAATTCTGGAAGATAACGCCAGTTTATCGACAGAAACCGTGAATGTTTCGCAAGAGGCAACGCTCACCAATAACAGTTCAGGACTATCTGATAACACTCGCTTAACCAACAGCGGTACAGTCGTCGTAAATTCCGACGATACTGTTGCTGTGTTAAACAATAGCGGTTTGTTGCAAGGTGAGGGTACGTTAACGGCGGCTACTTATAATTTAAATGACGGCACAGTGGTTGAATCCAATCTTGGTGCCGGTGTGGTGAACACAAATGGCGACGTTACTCTCAGTGGTAACTCAGACGCTGAATTAATTAATATCGGTGCGGGTAGTGTATTAACCTTGGCGGAATCAGAAATTCTCAATGATCTTGCAACGGTTAATGTTGCGAGCATGGGATTGTTGTCATTAATTGGCGGCGACGAAACCATTCAACGATTACTGGGTGACGGAAGTTTAGCAACCAACGGCAATAATCTTATCGTCACTAACGGCGGTGAATTTAACGGTTCTATTGTTGGTTCTGATGAATCCAATTTAATGGTCACCGGAGACACCTTGGTTCTGGGCGGTGATGACGATACGGAATTTGCCAATGTTTCTGTTGCTTCGGGTTCTGATATTGAACTCACTGATAATATCAGTATTACCGCAAACGACAATATTCAGGTTGATGAAGGCGGTTCTCTTATTATCGGTGAAGCGGCGAATTTAGCGAGTAATTTAATTACCGTTGATGGCACATTAATATTGGCCGATGGCGAAAGTCTCGATTACGCATTGCTTAACGGTGCGGGTTCAATTGAAACTGACGCATTTGTTAATAATACCGATTCTACCGTTGGCGGTAATCTTACCTTTACCGGAGACTTCACCAATACTGGTGTGTTATCACCAGGTAACTCACCGGGCTTGGTGACCATTGGCGGTAATTTTACTGAAAATGGCAATCTTGAACTGGAAGTTATTTCACCCGAGACTGGCGGCGTTACCGCAGACCAAGTACGAGTCGGTGGAACAATTACCTTAGGGGCAACCAGCACATTAACTCTGGTTAATGATGCCGACTCGCCACAAACCGCAGGCACCGTTTATAATTTATTAACCAATTTATCCGGCGGCACCCGCAGTGTTGATGGTAATTTTGCACAAGTGTTGTTTGATTCCGACGGACTCAATAACGGCCAACAAGCTACTTCCAACGCGGCGGCTGTTTTCGATTTGGATACCGGGCAAGCAATTTTTACCGGTTTAAATAACGCCGACAGCACATTCCGTGAGCTTGGAAATTCCGTTAATACTGGTGCCGTAGCAAATGCGTTAATTGCAGTGTCTGAATTGGATAACGGCGACAATCAAATTCGCTCTAGCCAACTTTCCGGTAATTTTTTAAGAACCGCGTTAGAGTCAGGTAATATTGGTGAAAATTTATCGCTGTTTGCGCCGGAGTTTTTCGGATCTTTAGCTGACGTCGGTTTTCAAACCAACAGCCAAAGTTTGGATTTAGCGCGCTCGCGTTTGCTTAATCCACAAGACGCTGGCAGCTTTTCAGGTATTGTTGCGGTTAATACCGCCGATTTTGACGGTGCAGACTCCGGTACCGACGGACAGTTAAATTCCAGCACTTTGGGTATCGATTACGTATTCGAAAATACCCTTCATTTAGGTGGTACCATCACCTCATTTGACGGAGACTTAGATGCAAATACCGGCGACGTTGATGTCGAAAGTGGATTAACTCTTCAGGGTTTTGCCGGATATTCTCTGACTGAAAAATGGGATATTTTTGGTAGCCTTGTGTATTCCTCTCAAAGCTACGATATTGATCGTCAAACTCAACAGGGCATTGTCGCCGCTGATACCGATGGAGATTTATTCGGTATTAACCTTGGTGCGAGCTACGATTTAGTGCAAGTAAGAAATGCTAAAATTTCACCTTACGCCATCGTATCCAGCAGTTTTTACAGCCAAGATGCCTTTGCCGAACAAGGTGCAATTGATGCTTTATCTATCGAAAGTTATGACGCCGATCTTTACCGAATTAAAACGGGCATTAGCGTTTTGAGTTCTTACGAATTCAGCAACAGTCGTCGCTTGTTTTTACGCGCAGACATTGGTGTAAGCCAGCAGTTGTCCGATGATCGTGACGATCTTCGAGCAAGTATTATTGCTGATAACCGAATCGCATTTCCCGTTGAAGTGGATGAAAGCGCAGATGCTCAAATTGATGTTGATTTAGGTGCGGTGTATTACTTTTTACCAAAACATTCTCTGTCCTTTGATTATCAAGGCAAATTCAGTGATACCGGCTCAAACGTCTTTAATTTGAGATACCAAATTGAATTTTAAGTAAACACGCAGTTGATAAATCTTGAACCCCACGTACGTGGGGTTTTTTTGTTGGGTATATTGTGAATAATTAATAATGATGTCTGTAAAGGTACAGTTGTAGTTCGCGTAAATGATTTCCCCAATGCCCTCTGTAGCTCATTTCTAAATGCCATAGAGCGTTAGCATCAGATGTGTTTTCAAAATACCATTCTATTTCTAATAAATCTCCGACTATATCAGCCAGGTCGTCCACAGCATCGCCAAGCAGTAATTCGCCAGTACATTCTAAGTCATCGGTATATTGTGCTGAATGATACAGTCCTAGCTCAGGAAACTTGGAGTTAATCGTTTTTCGAGTGTCACTGTAGTTTGCTGTTGGAGGATCGTTATAGTCTTCGGGATCGAATTCAAACTTTGCGCAATACACAAGAAGAGGTAGCTCATCGAGCTTTTGTATTAGTTGGTTTAAATCACTTTCGTTATGACTGTCATTGAGAACAAACCCAACAAATTCTGTGATTTTTTGCCTAATATTCATAAATTCTATGGGTGATTCAAGTGAATAGTGCTTGTTGGTTTTTTAGTAGCTCGTGGGGTATTTCTATACGTAAGTCAATGCGGATTAATTCTGAGTTGGAACGCGTTTTAAGGATTGGAGCTTCTTCCTGCGAGTGACTTTGAGGCAAAATTGTCAGAGCTAAATGCGGTTGCTCTCTAACAGTTGTGTAGAAAAGAGATTTACCTAAATCTGTATATTGTTGATGTGTCGGTCCCTCCAAAATTTTGCCTACAGCATGATAAATGGCACGTACGTTGACTCCATTTTTGTTTATCTTATACGGATAAAGCTCAGTGGGTTTGGTTAGCGCCACACCAATTCTTTTGATTGGTTGCTGTATTGTTTCTGGAAATATAATTTCTGAGTAATGTCCCCAGTTTTGGCACCATGTACAATTGCAGTTATAAGTAGGTGTTCCCGGTTGGTTTTGAATCTCGCGAGTTAATTTTAGGTCAGTCGCTAATTTCCAATCAGCAATTGGGATGGTTGGGCGACGATTTTTCATATTGGTTTGACCTTTAAAGTAATCCTTTCTTCTTTAAGTCTTTTATGTACCAATCTGGCGCGGGAAAAGCAATAACGCTGATTGGCTTCAGTGTTTCTGGATCATAAATAAGAATATCCTCGCCATCAATTGTTGGAGGACAATAGTCATTTTCAGACTGTTGTGTTACTACTAAACACAGATCTGGTAGCTCTTTTGAAGAATAGGGTTGACCATCCACCGTGTTGTTGCATTGACCACCTTGTGGTTGATGCAAAAAATCATGGGTATTAATTTCAAGGATTCTTCTTTCTTGTTCTGACAATTCACACATTGTATTAATAGATGAACACCCAGATAGCAATAAGGCTAGAATTATTGTTGGTCTCATTCTTATCTCAGGTTTCTGTATTTATAGGTATTTCCGATAATTAGATAGTGTGGTTATAGTAAGCCGATTAATCCGGTTTTCCCATAGGCGTGGGCTTTTAAGTTAAAAGAGAGAAGAATTAAAATTTATCAATTAGTGCGGATAGAAAAGGTATTTGAGGGCGTGTTACCTGCTAATTCTATCAGAACGATGAATAATATTCATTATGCACATTACCATAGTTCCGGGATCACGCTTTTTCAATTGAAGTATCCCTACTGGGATGACGAGTTGCCTAACTATTACCAAGACCATGAAGAAGTACTTCAACAATTCCAAATGGGAGTGTTTGAGAAAGCGGTATTGTATGTTTTTTGGGAGTTCGAAGTTGGAACTTCAATCTGATTATTAATAGATTGCTTTTGGCTTTGTCGGGTTGAAATAAAAAAATTAAGGTAGAACAGGAAAGGTTTCAGTAACACTTGAAAGTAGTTATCTTAATTACGTATTTTTCAACAGCGTGATGATCGTGCATTTTTAATGCTGACAAAAATGTTATTTGCTAAGTAATTTTATTGAAAAGTTTTAAAGAAACAATTACTTCCACTGAGTGAGCCAATACCCAAAAGCAGCTAACCACAGCTGACAAAGTGAGTATCAATCATGGTTAAACGTGATGATGGTACGCCGGAGCGTCTTTTGTCCCAAGCTTTTTCTAAGCGCAAGTCTCAAAACTTCCCCTATTTACGCCACTTAAAAGTCGTCATTATCTGTACTAATAATGCATCATTTTGCTTAAGGTCGATAGCACGGAACACCGCCTGCTTGATTGTTTTTTGTGCCAAATGTGCAGTGCATTCAGTGCAGAAATTCTGTGTGTTTTTTCAGCAAAAAACCGTGTAATAGTTGGTAGAAAAAACAGGGTGGTATTTTCCTTTTAAAAACAATTAGATACAGTAAGAGTGTTCCCCGCACACGCGGGGCTAAACCGTCTCGACAGGATACTATTTGGACTATTGTTTGGTGTTCCCCGCACACGCGGGGCTAAACCGCTGTGACTCTCCAGCAGAATAAAGATTCTGAGGTGTTCCCCGCACACGCGGGGCTAAACCGGCATGGTGAAATTTGAATTTGATTCCACCGAGGTGTTCCCCGCACACGCGGGGCTAAACCGCAAACAATGATCTAGCAAATTATTCTAGAGAAGTGTTCCCCGCACACGCGGGGCTAAACCGCGACCTAAAAACTGAGGCTGTGGCACTATTGAGTGTTCCCCGCACACGCGGGGCTAAACCGGGTAGTAGTAGTAAAGTAAGTAGAATAGTCAGGTGTTCCCCGCACACGCGGGGCTAAACCGAAATGATAGTGAATCTAGATCCTGGTGCTGAAGTGTTCCCCGCACACGCGGGGCTAAACCGTAATCATGGCAGTTTTTACACCTAAACTTTGAGTGTTCCCCGCACACGCGGGGCTAAACCGTGCCATTGGATTCAGTCTTAGACCACTCAACAGTGTTCCCCGCACACGCGGGGCTAAACCGACAAATGAACCTGTCAGAAAAACTTAAATTCAGTGTTCCCCGCACACGCGGGGCTAAACCGATAACCAACACAACCAAATACATTTCGTCTCTGTGTTCCCCGCATACGCGGGGCTAAACCGGTTCCGGTAACGAAAGTTTTAAAACCACTGTGGTGTTCCCCGCATACGCGGGGATTTTAAAACTCATAAAATAATTTCCTTGTCGGTCCGGCCTGATAAATCTGTCAGAGCGACGAATTTTATTCACCTTGCACTTTATCAGTTAATAAATTAATTAACGCCAAGTGCTGAATAATCTATGAGTCAACAATGTCAGGATTCGTGTGTTGGGCATATTATGTCTTGCACCATAGTTTCTAGTTTAGAAAGTTTTACGGGTAACGAGATGGCGAGCATTGCCGCTCGTATAAACGAAGAAATCCAAAAAGCGCAGAAACGAGCCGAAGAAGTCATTAAAGACTTTAAGAACAAACTGGTCTCGGGTGAAACCACACGAGAAGAACTCGCCAATAGCGAAGCTCAATCCGATATTCCAACCGACCCCGCCCAAAAACAAGCGGCACTGGATCAATCAGTCATATGCAGTGTGGCGTGCTGCTGCAATCAATACCCAAACCAAGGATCAGCGGATCAAAACCTCTACCAAGCTTGTGTTCATGGTGTTTATGCGACGGCCGATGCGGCGATGAATTATAAAAGCCGGTATAAGTCTGAGGTATCCTTCGATATGGGATTGGCAACCAATGGCATTCCGAGACCGCTCATGCACCGTGACCCTAACAATCCAGACTACACGGAGCCATCGCATAATTGGATGGCTCGCATAAAAGAGGTAGAAGGTTACCAGCCGGGTGAGGGTTATATTCGTAGGCCGGATTTAACTGTCGTGAAGAATCCAGCTAAACCGCTTACGGTTGATAATATAGAAAAGGTAATAGAGTATAAGTTTAAAGAAGATCGCAGAGATACAAGGCAAGATGAAGCCTATGAAGAAATTGCTGGGGGACGAAAGAATTACGCCATCTACCGCATTGGAGGACAACCTCAAGATAGGGAGGCAGCCTGTAACTGCAAAAACCCCGGCCAGATTATTTAAGGAAGTTCAGAATGCCAACATTTGATTACAGTACTATCACACAAGAGCCTGTTGTCTACTATCCGAGAAGTGGCAATCCATCGGCCGTTTTAGGTTTGGCAATGGAGTTTTATATTGGTGGCCCCGGTCAGCCCGGTCGTGTTCGAGCAATGGCCGATTGCGTGCAAGCCTATCTAACACAAGCTCAAGGGCAATTTCGCAGCTATGCTGTTGCCAACGATCGAGTTATGCGCCGTTTAAAGCCCGGAGAAAATATTGATCCCGCATTGATCGAAGCAATGGTAGACCCTGACGCAGGCTATGAAATTGAGGCGGGTTGGGAAGAGGATAAAGCTAATTTTTGGGCGTTGAGTAGCTATTGCATTAAAGCAAAACGACAGAATTATTTGGGCAAATTATTGATTACCTATCCATTTTCTTTTCTTGATCAAATCGGCCTTGATGGCTTTATTCAGCAATTTGTTTCTATGTGTAATGCCATGGAAGTTGAACATGCCTATGCAGGTCCGAGTTTTATTGAACCTTTTAATGTTGGCGGAATGAGGGCTTCACATACAGTGATAGGCTCGCAGTTATTTAATTACCCTTGTTGTAATGCTTATAATTTAACAACAACGGGAATTCAATTTCGTGAAGGCACTAAATCCATTGCTTTTCTAACGGCAGTTTCCAATCGCATTCTAGAAAAAGCCGGTGGGGCACAAGCCGTGTTATCGAACGCAGGCCAATCGACCTTATCGTGCCTATACAGTAACGGTGTTATTTTCCAAGCAGGCAATATTCCCCAAATTGGTTCTCATGATTTTATTCCGCAAGAATACATTAATTTAGGTCGTGCGTTAAAACCGACGCGTGCTGAAATCAACGACTCTGACTCTTTATTTGATGATCCCGCAGGTATAGATGACGATGCATTTACTCAACGCTGGCTGTCTCGTTTTGATGGCGTTTGATTTAGCTTGTTAAAAAATTATTGGCCAATGCGTTGCAGTACTCTTTTTTTTAAGCATCCTAATGTTGATTACACATAACGTATTGCGAATGTGATAAGCAAATTAAAAAATGTGGTGTGTTTGTTGATGTTTTTAAAGACCAGACAGTGGAAAACCAGCTTCTCGCACTTCGCGATTGGGCAGATGGGCGCGGGCATGAAGTGGTGGGCGAGTGTGTGGATGAAGGAATAAGTGGTAGGAAAGACCGTGATAAACGCCCGGGGCTGGACTCAATAATCAAAGCTACAACTCTAGGCAAGTTGGACATGGTTGTGGTGATGGCGCTAGGCCGTTTCGGCCGAAGCCTCCAACATCTTGCTGGGCTGGTGGCTGAACTTGAACCACTCAAGGTCGTATTATTTGTTCGAAACCTTGCAGTGGATACCTACACCCCAGATGGTCAACTTATGGTTAACGTTATGGGGACGCTTGCCAATATCAATTACAGCTCGAAGGTGCTGACCCGGTAGAACTGGGAACCGCTGCCGTAACCGCGATTGCGACAAATGACTTGCCGCTAGTCGCTTCGGTTGTAACGGTAGTTGATCGCCGCAAGCGGGATCAAAGGCCGTTTGCCGCCGGTGATTTTGCCCAGAAAATATGGGGTAAAGAGCACGCCGAAGTAAACACCAAACTCAACGAGGCAACCCTCGCCTATAAGTCAGCTATTGCGGCTGACCGTGAGTTTGTCTGGGGTAAAGCTGGCCCCGTTACCAACCTCTCCCATTGCAGTTAGCTCAATGCTCAATCGAAGAAACATCAACCGAGGAGGCGTAACAATGGCTCAACGTAATTTCAGGAAAGCTAAAGCGATTCATCAGCAGCGCAAAGCCCAGCGAACTTCTCGCATAGAGGCAATGAAGCGCGGTACTGTCGGAACTCAACTACAAGGAATGATCAACAAGGCTTACAAGCGGCCCAACTCGAAGGTCCGCTAAACCGAATGAAGCTGCCTCGTTTGAATCTAGCGAGCATCACGCGTCAAAGTCCATTCGTTGGATAGACGGCGGGGCGGCTTCTCCAATTAAGGTTTGCCACCGGAGTCCTCTGGGTGCTGTCCGGCGTCTATGAGGGTCAGAGGGCGAAGGTGGCAACCTTTCTAAACTGTAGCAGTAGCGATTCGGGCAGCTTCTACTCTCTCAAACTCAGCAACTTCTGCGACAACATAAGCGACATGATGACTTGTGTCGATCTTAATCCAAGTTGTCGAGCCGCCACCAATTTCTCTATTTGCACACCGCTGTATTTCAGCGTCCCCCCAACTGAAATCAGGATGGAGATAATGTCCAGAGTTTATCAACTTCTGGGCAAGGTCACAGTGCTGGAAACCACCAACCGGCTTCCTTATCACATGTCCTCGAACAATATAAAACTCATCGTTGATGGTGTAGCGAATCTTGGCATTGGTATTGCCAAAGCCAGTTTCTCCGGTACTAGGGCCGCGCACTCCATAATCACCAAAATAAATCTGAGAATTTGGGTATTGCTTTCGAGCATTTTTCCAAAGCAACATTTCTCTTCTCAAAATAGTTCCGCTTGAATCTTTATTCTTGACGGCTTTATCGATTGAGTTAGGGAGCGAGCATCCTGCCACCGAATATGATGAAAAACCATAATTGGTAATTTGGGTAAACAGAGAGTCAAAACTTTCAAAAATATCGACTATTGGCAATGTGCTCATATCCTCAAAATCGAGAATCACATGACAACTAGCAGGGTTAATCTCAAGATAATTGATGATCTCTACCAGCCTTTCATGAAAATGCTCTGGATCACCAACATCATCAAACGCAAATCGCTCAAGTCTGATACACACTATACCTGTGTGCAGTTTCAAGATGCTTTTTAGCGCAAGACGATATTCTTCATCATCCCAACGGTCGTACCCCACAACTGGAACAGGGTTCACTCCGTCGCTTTTTAAAGCGTTGTACATGTAAGACAAATGATGCTCACCAGTTTCAACTTTCTCACCAGGGTTTTTCCAGTGGTAGGTGTCGAACATTGCATACATCCCAGGTCGAAGCTCACTAATTTTTTGGCTTAACTCAGAGAAGAACGTAGCTTTTGCGTGAGGATTGTCTTGGTATCTTTTTAGATCGGAGTTAAATCGGGGAATCTCGAATAGCGGCACCATATTTTGAACTACATTTGGCTTCGCTTTACGAAGTGCATCAAACTCAGCGTCTTTTGCCTTCAAGATAGGAAAATAAGATGGATTCATACTTAAACCTCGCACTCCTCACCAGATGAAAACAGTTGTCTAACTTGATTCTGTCCCACCATATCGGAGAACAGGCTATAATTTGCTGATTCCTTTCGGAGCCGTCCTGCGATTATTGCAGGATGAATTTTCAAATCTCTTGCAAAACGCTCAATCGTATCTTTATTGGGTGTTGTGTAAGCGTCACTTCTTCGCCACTGAACTCTAGGAATGAAGGCTTCGGTAGCCAGCCGGTTGGCTTCGGCCTCCTTTCGATCTTCTGAAGAAGAATCTAAGTCATCTAAAAATGCTTCGTTGTCGCCAACATGCTTCCAAATGTGGGCCACCTCATGAATCAAGGTAAACCAGAAGTGATCGAGCCTATCGTACCTAAGCGTCAACCCAATTATGGGAGCTCCGTCTGAGTCTTTTAATGCTGCCCCATCTAAAAGAGTCCCTTTTAGGGCAGGCTCAATTATTACTGTGATGCCAGACTGCTCTAGCTGTTGAACAGCCAACAGAGGACCAGTGTCAAAGCGGCTCAACTGAGCCAATTCTTTCAAATAGCCTGCTGACAACTCTTCGGGATTAAATTCTCCAACTTCTGGTTTTCTCTCCCTAGCTTTTTGAATCACCCGGGCCAACCAAGCATAGAGTGCATATCTTGAAGTTGGGGTTTCTGCATCACCATAGAATGTTTTTCTAAAGGACGCAGCACCAAACTCCAACCCCGAGTCTGATATGAAGTTTTTAACGATTTCTTCAAGGTTGTTTTTGGCTGCTTTCCCAATATTCTCAATCCAGCCTCTGCGACTCATTTCTTTAATCGGAAACTTTGACCATTCGACAGCTCCCTTTTTCGTAGGCACATCCGAGAGGGACGCTCCAACGAGGGTATCAGCAGAGATGCCCAAGCCTATAGTCAGAGCCCGTATCATTTGAACTGTTAAAGGGCGCTTGCGGTTCAAAACCTCAGAAACACGGCTACTCGTACCAAAATATTGAACGAGATCAGCTTGCTTTAAACCCTTCTCATTCATACGAAACAGAATGGCGTCGATAGGGTCCGGGCTTTCTACTGGGTATTTTGAATTCTCATAAGCCTCCAGCAGAACAGTAAGAAGCTCAAGTCGTTCGCTCTTTTTAGAATTCAGCTTGGGAGCCTCAGAAATTAGAGCCTGAACCTCATCAAGGTACGCTGAATATTGTTCTTCTGTACGGATTACCTTAGCTTCCATCATCTGTCTTCACTGTAAGCCGGTGATAACGGCAATGCCTTGTTGAAACGCAATTTGTATACAAACCTCTTTGTCGCAATTAGCGATAGGAAAAATGAAATGCCCAGTATCTGACTGTTGGGCGTTTGGGAATTGATGACTCACGTCCGTAGGGTGCTTCCAGTTCGCATTAGCGAGTTCTGTGACCCATGCGCACAACCAAGTACGCGCCGAGTCGTCCGTGCGTATCAGTTGGTGTAATTTTTCCTTTCCTACAAGTCGCATAGTTTTAATATTTCCCAATTTGGGAAAATTATGCACAACGAGCACAACTAATGCAACCTCCCAAATTGGGAAATTTAGATAATTGGGGGATTGATTGAATATTCGGGGAGCCAAAACGAAAAAAGGCCGCTGAATAGCGACCTTTTAAGGCATCATTTAGATGTGTTCCCATCACTTCTTCCGAAGTTGGGTAGGTAGTTGGGTAGGAGTAAAAACTTCCTCAAAACCCCACTAACTATTGGAATAGTGGCGGACCGGACGGGACTCGAACCCGCGACCTCCGGCGTGACAGGCCGGCATTCTAACCAACTGAACTACCGGTCCGCTACAGACGATCATTCCAACTTGCCGGGTAGTTCGTTCGGCAAGTGGTGGGTGGTACAGGGGTCGAACCTGTGACCTACGGCTTGTAAGGCCGTCGCTCTCCCAACTGAGCTAACCACCCCTCGTCAGGAGCCGCGTATAATACGGATTATATTTTGGGAGTCAACAAAAAATTTCATAAAAATCATTTAACTAGAAAATACTGCTTGAGTTTGATGACATTTGTTCGAAGAGTAATCAATTCAAGGGTTTAGGATGCGCTTTGATGGTCTTTGTGTCGGGGATTGTTATAATCGCCGCACTTGAATATAGGCCTTTTTTTCAAACAAGGTTTTGATTGAACTTATAATTTTGTATGAGTTTCTAAATGCGCAGGCCAGGTAAGTTGATGATCTTCTAATTGATTGTCTTACGCTTGGTTGATTCATATTCGATAGGCTTATACTCGATTTTGTCTCGTTGATCTGGTTGTGAATTGATTCTAAAACTGTGGTGTATGGCCGGTTGGCTGTTGAGTCTTTCGTCGGCTCACGCAGTTTGTGATTTCAGCTAGATTTAAAAAGGCAATTGCCGTCAATTTTCAGACATTAGGTAACTAGAAGGTTTTTATTGATGCTTCAGGCTTTTCGACCTTTAGTGATGTTTTTTGTGGTGCTTTACGCATCTGCTGCGTTTTCTGTGGTGGATATTCACGAATTTGATTCCGCTGAGCAGGAGGCGCGCTATCAGCAGTTGGTTCATGAGCTGCGTTGCCCAAAGTGTCAGAACCAGAATTTGAACGGTTCAGATTCCCAAATTGCAAAGGATTTACGCCGTGAGGTGTATCGTTTGCTCAAAGAAGGTAAGTCGGATTCCGAAATCAAAGACTTTATGGTGGCTCGTTACGGGGATTTCGTTCTCTATAAGCCGCGCTTACAGTCGAATACTTATGTGCTTTGGTTTGCTCCAGTGGCGATTTTACTGATTGGCGCGGTGGTTGTTTCGCTCATTATTTTTGGCCGACGCCCAAAACCTTCCCAGCCAAGTACATCTACATCACCTTCCTCTGAATCTAACGAGCTTTCTAGCGACGAACAGGCGCGTTTGAAAGCAATGTTAGAAAACCCGGAACTCAACGGAAAAGATTAATGCTGAATTTGTGGTTATCAGTCGCAGCACTTGCGGTGCTTGCGGCGTTGTTTGTCGCTTGGCCGTTATTGCGCAACCGCGAGCGTAACGTATCGCTAGAGTACAATCGTGAAGCTGAAAACGTTGTGCTCTACAAAAGTCATTTGGAAGAATTGGAACAGAGCTTTCAAAACAAAGACATCGATGAAACCGTTTATAAGCAGCTAAAAGCCGATCTCGATCGGGCCTTGCTGGAAGACAATCAGGAATCCGGTAAAACTCGGTCCGGTAAAAGCTTCAGCAAACCGGTGATGATTATTTCTTTGGTCTTGGTGCCAGCGCTATCGCTGAGCTTCTATTTGTCTGTGGGTGAATTTGAGAACCTTGAGCTGCGTGATTTGATGGCGATTCAAGAAGAATCCGCTATTGAGGCATTTCGTGCCGGTACTGAAAGAGACACGAAGCCAACTCGTGACTTAATTGCCAAGCTTGAGCAATTGCTTGAAAACGACCCTGAAAATTTGAAAAACCGCTACATGCTAGCGCGTAATTTTTTTGATATCGGTGATTACCGCGGGGCAATTGGCGCCTACCAGGAAATTCTGAATCGCCGTCCAAATGATCCGCAAATCATGGCGGAATTTGCCCAAACCGTATTTTTTGCTTCAGGCAATCAAATGATTCCTGAAATCGAAGCTCTGATTAAGCGAATTTTGGACATTCAGCCTGAGAACACTTTGGCGTTAAGTATGGCCGGAATTGCTGCGTTTGAAGGCAGCCGTTTCCAAGAAGCCATTGATCATTGGACCAAAGCCGTTGGTTTGATGGGCAACAGCAATGATGCGCAAAATCTGCGTGCTGGCATCGCCAATGCGAAACGTTTGTTGGCCGAAAGCGGTGAAAGCCCTGTAGAGGCAACCGAGCCGGGCTCTGATGACGTTGCCAAAGTGGTGCTCAATGTCGCACTTGCAGACGACGTCCCTAGTGATCCAGAACAAATTGTTTTTGTTTACGCTCGCGCCTGGGAAGGCCCGAAAGTACCTTTAGCAATCGCCCGAATTAAAGCTCAGGATTTGCCCACCCAAATTACCTTGGATGAATCTATGGCGATGGTGCCCAATATGAATTTGACCAGCTTTCCTGAGTTGGAACTGGTGGCACGTTTGAGCGTTGATGGCAGTCCTACGGCTAAAGCGGGCGATTGGCAGGGCGCTGTCGGTCCAGTTAATCAGAGTCAGTTCACAGAAGCATTTAATATTGTTATCAGTAATCCGGTAAATTGATTCGGATTTACCACCGGTTAGTCTTTAACTCAGTTCAGAAATGAGTTTTGTGCCGATGATCATAGGAAACGATGGTTCATCGGCACAAGTGTCATCCAGTACAAGTGTCATAGGGATTAAATGTGGTTGGGCTCAAAATCTGAGCAATCATACGTTAGGCATCTCTTAATTTGCAGGAACCTCTAATTTACTCGTAAAAAACTGTCAAAATTTTGCCTTTTATAAGTGGATTTTGGCTAAACTAATCTTAACTGAGTAAAAAGTCATAAAAACGTCACCTAACAATAAATCAAGTATAGTCGCTAAGGCGTCATAACGTTAAAATTCGCGCCACAACATTTCGAGTTCAAGTTCTTCTAAGTTGTTGTATCTACGAGGCTTTCCCGTTTTGCTGGACGAGTGCTTGTTGGCAGTTGGGTTTTTGTCAGGTATTTTTCGCCCCCAATAATTTTCGGCGAATTCCTGAGCGCTTATACAACATTTAGACGTTGTCGATGTTCAAAAATACAGCAAAGCCACTGAGTGAATAAATCTCGGTGCGTTATGTGATTTGATGAAGCGAATACATCGAGCAGACAGGTTTTAATTTTCTCTGAGCAATAAAGTTCTCAGAGTTTTGAAGAGTGAAATAAACATCTATGCGGCTCAAGTGCATTAAGCTTGCTGGTTTTAAATCTTTTGTTGATCCCACTACTGTTTACTTTCCAAGTAACTTGTGTGCGGTGGTTGGCCCTAATGGTTGTGGTAAATCCAATATTATTGACGCCGTTCGTTGGGTAATGGGGGAGTCGTCAGCAAAGAATTTGCGCGGCGAATCCATGACCGATGTTATTTTCAACGGCTCTGGTAATCGTAAACCTATTGGTCAGGCAAGTATTGAGCTGGTTTTTGATAACAGTGACGGCACCATCGTTGGTGAATACGCCAGCTATAACGAGATTTCTGTTCGCCGAAAAGTTACCCGTGACGGGCAAAATAATTACTACTTGAACGGCAATCGTTGTCGGCGTCGAGACATTACGGATTTGTTCTTGGGAACCGGTCTTGGCCCGCGCAGTTACGCCATTATTGAACAGGGCATGATCTCAAAACTGATTGAGGCTAAACCCGAAGAGCTGCGCGTGTTTATTGAAGAAGCCGCGGGCATTTCTAAATACAAAGAACGACGTCGAGACACCGAAAACCGCATGCGTCGTACGCTCGAAAACCTGGAGCGACTGACCGACTTACGCGAAGAGTTAGAGCGGCAGTTGTCGCGCTTGGAACGCCAGGCTCAGGCAGCAGAGAAATACACCGAATTCAAAAAGCAAGAACGTCAGTTAAAAGCTTGGTTGCAAGCACTTCGCTACAAAATCCTCAATGCTCAGGCCGAATTGAAAGCGGCCGAAATCACCGAACTCGAATTGAAAGTTGAAGCTCAGGTCACGGAGCAGATAGGAACCGACACACAAATCGAAGGATTGCGCATTCGCCACTCCGAAGTTGGTGAGACCTTTAACGAAGTTCAGGGTCGATTCTATTCGTTGGGCAATGATATTGCGCGAATCGAGCAGAGCATTCATCACACGGAAGAACGTGCCCGTCAGTTAAAGGCGGATCTACAGCAAGCCGAACAAGAATTTACCGAAACCAAAGAACATTTGGAATCCGACAGCGAGCGCTCTGAGATCATTCAAGCGGAGTTGATGGAAATCGAGCCTGAGCTTGAATTGCTGGCAGAATCCGAAGAAGTCTCTGGTGAAACGCTCACCGAAGCGGAAGAGTCGATGCGCACTTGGCAAATTCGTTGGGACGAGTTCAACCAGTCGGCGGCGGCACCGCGTCAGCAGGCGGAAGTGCAGCAATCGAGAATTCAGCACTTAGAGCAAGTGCAAACCCGATTGAATCAGCGCATTGAGCGTTTGCGAGACGAAAAAGAAAGTTTGTCTTCTGTTGAAGGCGAAGAGAATTTGGAAATTCTGCGCGAAAAAATCGCAGAACAAGAAATGTTGGGTGAAGAGTTAACGGAACACATGGATTCCGTGGCTGAAGAGCTGCAAACCAAACAGCAAAGTGTTGAAGGGTTGCGCAATCAGTTGGATGAAGTCCGCGCTCGAATCCAAACCCAAAAGGGGCGTCAGTCGTCGTTAGAAGCGTTGCAACAAGCGGCGTTGAATAACTCCAACGAGGTGGTCGACCATTGGTTGAAAGACAATGAATTGCAGTCTGCGCCAAAGCTTGCTGAGCAAGTACAGGTAAAAGACGGTTGGGATCTGGCCGTTGAAACAGTCTTGGGCGCAAGTTTACAGGCAGTCGCGACAGATTCTTTCGACGCTTTAGCGGCAAGTTTAGCGGAATTTGATAACGGCAATCTTGTGCTTTTGGATGCAAAAGTGGCCGGTCATTCGAGTAGCGCTGGCCTTATTGAATTTGTTACCGGAAGTGATGCTTTGCCTGCACTGTTAGCCGGAGTTTTGGTTGCAGAAACCTTAGATGACGCATTGGCGAAGCGCGCCACGCTGGCGCCGCATGAATCGCTTATTACCCGCGATGGCATTTGGTTGGGTCCAAACTGGATTAAGGTTAAACGAGAACACGATGCCGGCGCTGGTGTGCTCGCCCGCCAGCAAGAATTAGAAGCACTGAATCAAGCGCTTGAAGAAGACCAGGAATTGGCGGATGAATACGCTAATCAACTGGAGTCAACGTTGTCTGGTGTCAAAGAGCTGGAAGTGAAACGCGAAGACATTCGCCGCAGCCAAGACACACACAACCGTGAGCGAAGTGAGTTAAGCGCGCAACTGAGCGCACAACAGGTTCAAATTGAGCAGATCTTGGTTCGCCGTCAACGTGTTGAGCAGGAAGTAACCGAATCGTTAAATCAGCAATCCCAAGAAGCGAAAAGTTTGTCAGAAGCGCGCGCTATCCTTGAAGATGCCATTGAGGCGATGGAAAGTGACAGTTCCGCTCGGGAAGCCTTGCTGGCAGAGCGTGATAAGTTTCGCCAAACTTTGGAAGACGCGAGAAACCAAGCGCGGGAAAACAAAGACAAATCGCATCAGTTGGCGATGCAATATCAGTCGCTAAAAACCCAGCTCGATTCCATTCGCGCTTCGTTGGCGAGAACCGAGCAGCAACACGCGCGCGCCAGTGAACGTCGGGCAACCTTGCTCGACAGCTTGGAAAATAGCCAAGACCCAGCGGATGATCAAAAAACCGAATTAGAAGCGCTGTTACAGAAGCGGTTAACGGTAGAATCAGAGCTCGATAGCGCTCGCAAAGCAGTACAAGATGTCGAGCACCAATTGCGTGAGTATGAAAAATCACGCGGAAAGATTGAGCAAACTATTGCTGAGCTTCGCGAAACACTCGAAAAAGCTCGCTTGATTGCGCGTGAGTTAGAAACCAAGCGTGAATCGACGTTAGAACAGCTCAAGGCAGACGATTACCAGCTCGAAGAAACTCTGGCCGAGTTACCAGATGATCTGGACGAGAAAGAGCTGATCCAAGAAATTGAGACCATTGAGCAGCGAATTTCTCGATTGGGTGCGATTAACTTGGCAGCCATCGACGAATTTAAGGCGGAATCGGAACGCAAAGACTATCTTGATCGACAAGACAGCGATTTGCGTGATGCCCTCGAAATGCTGGAAAATGCAATCCGTAGAATTGACAGGGAAACCCGAACTCGATTCAAAGAAACCTTTGATCAAGTTAACTCGGGATTGCAGGAATTATTTCCAAAAGTGTTCGGTGGCGGCCATGCTTATTTGGAGCTTACCGGCGACGATCTGTTAGATACCGGTATTGCCATTATGGCGCGCCCTCCGGGCAAACGAAACAGCACCATCCACTTGTTATCCGGTGGTGAGAAGGCACTGACTGCCATTGCTTTGGTATTTTCGATTTTCCGTTTGAATCCGGCGCCGTTTTGTATGTTGGATGAGGTTGATGCACCGCTCGATGACGCCAACGTGGGTCGATACGCGCGAATGGTTGAGGAGATGAGTGCCCAGGTGCAGTTTATTTACATTACCCATAACAAGGGCGCGATGGAAATGGCGCAAAACCTTCTCGGTGTCACCATGCATGAGCCGGGTGTGTCGAGAATGGTAACGGTCGATGTAGAAGAGGCGGCGGAGCTCGCAGCAAGCTAACGTTAGTGTTAGTTCAATAACAATTATTACTAAGTCCGGTTTATTGAGATCGGTATAAAAGGCAGAAAGAGGCGAATAAACCTATGGAATTCGGCGTAAAAGAATGGCTGACGCTCATTGTAGCTGTCGCCATATTAGTCGTAGTCCTTGATGGTATAAGGCGAATGCGCAGTGCGCGTCGCGACAATATTAAGGTGTCTTCCAACGTTCAAGTTGGCGGCAGCAAGGCAGAACTCGAAAAATACGGCAGCGAACTGCCCACCGGTGGCGCACGCGTGGTGAGCCAGCGAGATGAATCCACCGCAGAGAAACTCAACCAAGAGGTTAGACAATCCTACAAATCGAGCAAAACCACACGCGGTTTTCGTATTCCTGAGCAGGTTACGCTCAACCTGGATGAATCCGTTCCCATGTTAATGGATTCGGTGAACGATCCCGGCGATAAAAACAAACCCAAAGCAGAACCGACCTTGGGTGAGCTGGACGACATTGATGAAACCGATGTTCCTGCGACTGGTGCTCCTGCGACCGAACCTTTTGTGACTGAATCTATGTCAAAGTCTTCGCCAAAATTGGAAGACGATAACCTTGTTTCAGACATTGACGATGATGTTCCATCAAACCAAATCGAACCAGAGTTTGGCGATGGTGACGACCCGTGTTACTCCGAACCAGATGAAGTTTTGGTCATCAATATTATGGCGCCCAAAGGTTATTACTTCTCGGGTGAAGAAGTGCTTGAGTGCTGTGTCGATGAAGGTATGCGTTTCGGTGAAATGAACATTTTCCATCGCCACAGAGATGTTGCTGGCAAAGAGCCCATTTTGTTCAGTATGGCAAATATCGTTATGCCAGGAACCTTCAACATTAAAGAGATGAGCAACTTCCAAACACCGGGTGTCAGCTTCTTTTTGGCGTTACCGTGTGCTGAAAAAAGTATGGATGCGTTTGATTTGTTGTACCGAACCGCAACCAACCTTGCCGAAGCTTGGGGTGGTGAGCTGAAAGATGAAAATCGCAGTGTACTTACCCAGCAAACGGTTGAGCATTATCGTCAACGAATTCGCGATTTTGAGCGAAAGCGGCTGACTCACGCCCACTAATCATTTCTAATTCATCACGGTGCGAACGATGCCAAATTACTCGCACTGTGCTGGGTAATCATTCTTTTATTTTCGCGAATCGGTGCAGCTGTCATTTTAACTGGGGCGGCTGGTCGTGCATTTGAATCGGACAGGTTTTCATGGATATCACAGAGATACAACAACGGATTAATCAATTGCGAGAAGAGTTGGATCAACACAACTACGCCTACTATGTTCTCGATGAGCCTATTGTTCCCGATGCCGAATACGATCGCTTATTTCAGGCGTTAAAACAGCTTGAGCGCGATAACCCAGAGCTGATCACCGCCGATTCTCCGACACAGCGGGTTGGTGACAAACCGTTGGATGCCTTTGTCACCGTCCAGCACCAAGTGCCTATGTTGTCGTTAGACAATGCTTTTTCCGACGACGATATGAGTGATTTTGAGCGACGTATTAAAGAGCGCTTAAAGTCAGATAACGATATCGAATACGCCTGTGAACCCAAGCTCGACGGCATTGCGATTAGTTTGATCTACCGTGACGGCGTTTTGGAGCGCGGCGCTACTCGTGGCGACGGCCAAAATGGCGAAGACATTACTCAGAATGTGCGAACCATCGGTTCCGTGCCGTTGAAACTTCGCGGCAGTGGTTACCCGAGCGTTTTGGAAGTACGCGGTGAAATCTACATGCCAAAAGACGGCTTTGAAAAGCTGAACGAGCAGGCCCGTCTTGAAGACAGCAAAGTGTTTGTGAACCCCAGAAATGCCGCCGCCGGCAGTTTGAGAATGCTCGACAGCAGCATTACGGCAACGCGCCCGTTAGAGCTGTGCTCATACAGTGTTGGTTTAGTTGAAGGTGGCGAGTTGCCTGGCAGCCATACCGAAGTGCTGCACGCGTTGAATTCTTGGGGATTTCGAATCAACAAGCACATGGCGGTGGCTAAATCCTTGTCTGAGTGCGTTGAGTACTACAAAAAAATGACCGAGCTGCGCGATGGCTTGCCTTACGACATCGATGGCATTGTCTTCAAAGTAAATAATCTGGCGTTACAAGCTGAGTTGGGGTTTGTTTCGCGTGCACCTCGATGGGCGATTGCCTACAAATTTCCGGCGCAAGAACAGCTAACTAAATTGCTTGATGTCGAGTTCCAAGTTGGCAGAACCGGTGCGGTAACTCCCGTGGCGAGATTGGAACCGGTGTTTGTTGGCGGTGTGACGGTGTCGAACGCGACGTTGCACAATCGCGATGAAATTGAGCGTTTGAGTGTAAAAGTTGGCGATACTGTAGTCATTCGTCGCGCAGGGGATGTCATTCCACAGGTAGTATCGGTGGTTCAAGAGCGTCGCCCCGAAGACGCCCGAGACATCATTTTCCCAGAAACTTGCCCAATTTGCGATTCGCCCGTTGAAGCGGTTGAAGGCGAAGCCGTGGCTCGTTGTACTGGTGGCTTGATTTGCGGTGCGCAAAAGAAAGAAGCCATTAAGCACTTCGCTTCTCGAAAAGCGATGGATATCGACGGTCTCGGTGATAAATTGGTTGAGCAATTGGTGGATGAGAAGCTGATTGACTCCGTGGTTGATCTTTACAGCTTAGACATCGAGGCGGTTTCTAATTTAGAGCGAATGGGGCAGAAGTCGGCACAGAATTTACTTGATGGCGTTGAAAAAAGTAAAGAGACCACTTTGCCGCGTTTCGTTTACGCGCTGGGTATTCGTGAAGTTGGAGAGGCCACTGCTCGTAACTTGGTCAATGCGTTGGGCAACTTAGACGCAATCGGCAAAGCAACTGAAGAAGAGCTGCAAGAAATCAACGATGTTGGCCCGATTGTCGCGCACTATATTGCAGAATGGTTTAAGCAAACAGAGCATCAAGTATTGGTCGCCAATATCATCGCTTCCGGTGTTCACTGGCAAGACGTTGAGGTCATTCCCGAAGACGAATTGCCGTTGACCGATACCACCTACGTTGTTACCGGCACCTTGGAAGCGTTATCTCGCGATCAGGCGAAGGCCCATTTGCAAGCGTTGGGCGCTAAAGTTTCTGGCAGCGTGTCAAAGAAAACTCACTGTGTTGTTGCCGGTCCTGGGGCGGGTTCGAAGCTTACCAAAGCACAAGATTTAGGCATTAATGTTATCGATGAACAGGAATTCTTAGCCCTGTTGTCTTCTCACGGAATTACTGTTGAATAATAAGTGAACGTTATTGCGTGATTCCCTGGGAAAGCATTTAAAAACTCGACTATTTTTTGGTGTAATAGGAACATCGATTCAATAGAAAGGGTTTTTAAATGCCTTTACGAATTTTGTTGGTTGTTTTTTGTGTTGGCGTGTTGTCAGCTTGTACCTCAACGCCTCCGGTTCATACGGAAAATATTTGTGATATTTTCGACGAGAAGCGCGGCTGGTATAAAGATGCCAAAAAAGCGCAAAAACGCTGGGGTTCATCCATTCCCACCATGATGGCAATCATGTATCAAGAGAGCCGGTTTGTTGCCAAGGCTCGTCCTAAACGCAAAAAAATTCTTTGGATTTTCCCAGGGCCTCGTCCGAGTGATGCCTACGGTTATGCTCAAGCAAAAAACGACACCTGGAAATGGTATAAAAAATCCTCAGGTAAGGGTGGCGCTGATCGCGATGATTTTGATGATGCCATCGATTTTGTCGGTTGGTACAACAAACAAAGTCAAAAACTCAGTAATATTCCATTATCAAACACCTACGCTTTATATTTAGCGTATCATGAAGGTCATGGTGGCTATAATCGTCGAACCTATGCCAGTAAAGATTGGCTGAAACAGGTGGCACGCCGAGTGGCTGATCGATCCGCGAGATACAAAAGCCAGTTGCCGCGTTGTGAAAAGCGATTAAACAGCAACGGTTGGTGGATTTTTTAATAACAAAATAAGAGAGTGTACAGCTTTGGAATTTGAGTCCTTTGTCTATGGATGTATCGTTGATACCCGTCGAAAAGATCCTGTTCGTAGGCAAACCAATCGTGCAGCAATGCAAAGTTTACCAACGTCTGACGATTGGCAATTTTTAGCCCGAGAAATGTTTTCGTTACCTGAAATAAAACAACTTGATGAAGGCCCAATCAATAACGAAGTTGTTCATTTTGGTGCTTCTTATCGCGGTATTGAATACGAATGGCAAAGTTGGATCGCCCAGTTTGAACAGTTACTTGGCAAAATGTATTGGGTATCGGCAAAAGTGCATTTAGAAACGGTTATGTCGGGAACACACACGTTTACTTGGGAAACCAGTGGCGATTATCACGAGCCTGGTTCTGGTGATATGCAGGTTCAGTGTGAGTGGTCACGGGAAGATGTTTTTTAGGCGTCTTAAATAAACTGTACAAATTAGATTATAATTTAAGCTCAAACAGCAACGTTTTATATTATTATTTTATTGCAGTAGGCAGATTACTTGTTCACTTTGAAACGCAAATTTAAACGCACCACCACCGCTTTGCTGGGTGTTGTCGCACTTGGCAGTTTTGTCGCACTCGCTGTCTGGGGTTGGGGTTTGCCCGTTTATGCAGTACGTAACTTTTTCTTAATCTGCTTATTGTTTTTGGTTTTAATATTGATTCTTGCGTGTTTGGCAGCTTTGATTATCGTATTACTGAAAAAGCTAAAGGGAAATAATTCATTGTGAGTGATGATCTTTGATGCATCATTCACGAAATTCTAGCGTCTAATTTTCACATCCATCACGCTTTTTTGTTCGATAAATTCTGCTGCCTGTTTCTTCGCGGTAAGTCTGCTTTGTATTCACTTTCTGTTTCTATTGTTATTAGCTGTTGTTAACTTATATCGTTAATAATGTTTTTCCTTTCTTTCTCTTCGGTTTTCTCCACAGTTATCATTCATTTCAGTAGCAGCTAATGCCAGATAAATACGGTTGTATTGAATTGGGAACATAAAATACTCTGCCATTTAAATAGCTTGAATAATCTGGAATTCTGTTTAGACTTTGCTAATAGGCAGCGAATAAAAATATACGGTCTTGATACGTAAAATTATAAGAAACGCTGATTTATTTTTAATGCGTTAAGAATTCTTTCGAACGTTAAGTCTGTAGTGGTTCACACTTTTAATCGCTGACTAATAATGACAATCTAACAGTGGTTGAAATTAAAGCTGATCGCATAAATAGCGTATTTGTGTATTGCCGGCGGTGCGTTAAATCATTGGGTGATTAGTCAGGGGTTCCGTTAATAATAAAGAACGTTTTCTAGTTTACACGTCACATAACTTACGGGAATTTTGAAATTGTCCAATAAAACGATTATCGATGTTTTTGTCAGTTCTTGTAACCAATTCTCTGATCAGCCAGCGTTTGTCTGCATGGGACGTACGTTAACTTATTCCGAATTACTGCAATACAGCCAGAATTTCGCGGCTTACCTTCAAAAAAACACCCAATTACAACCGGGTGATCGAATCGCCATTCAGTTGCCTAATTTATTGCAATACCCCGTTACTATTTTTGGTGCTTTAATGGCGGGATTGGTTGTTGTTAACACAAACCCGTTATATACACCGAGAGAGCTAAAGCATCAGTTACAAGATTCTGGTGCGAAGGCTTTGGTTGTATTAGCAAATATCGCAACTGCTGCAGAGCAAGTCATAAAAACAACCGCTGTCGAAAGCGTCATTATCACCGAAGTTGCCGATTTACACCCACCGCTAAAAAGAGTTGTTCTTAACTGGGCCGTTAAACACATCAAAAAAATGGTGCCCGATACGAATTTTGAGAACTCAACTCAATTTTTATCTACTTTGCGTTTGGGACAGAAATCCGAATTCAACCCTGTTTCGATTAATAGCACTGACGTTGCAGTTTTGCAGTACACCGGTGGTACGACGGGTGTTTCAAAAGGGGCCATGTTGACCCACGATAACTTGGTTGCCAACGTTGACCAAATTATTGAGCACTTAGGCGAAGGTATTGATAGCAAAGGCGAAATCTATGTGTGTCCGCTGCCGATTTATCATATTTACGCATTTACCTTTCATTGTTTGTGTTTATTAACCCGTGGCGCAAATAATATTTTAATTCCCAATCCAAGAGACTTACCCAGTTTTGTTAAGGCGTTAAAAAATTTAAAAATTACTGGCTTTGTTGGTTTAGACACCCTGTTTAAAGTGCTGTGTAATAATTCAGATTTTTTAGCGATGGATTTCAGCCGATTAAAAATCACATCTTCTGGCGGAATGGCATTATCGAGCACCACCGCTAAACGTTGGCAGGAGGTTACGGGTTGCCAGCCCAATGAGGGCTATGGTTTAACCGAAACCTCACCGGTGGTGAGTGCCAATATTCCGGGCAATATTGTTCCTGGAAGTGTTGGTTTGCCGTTGCCTAATACCGAAGTAAAAACCGTGGATTTAAACAACGATGTTACGGCGGCAAACGAACCCGGTGAGTTGTGCATTCGCGGTCCTCAAGTCATGCTGGGGTATTGGCAGCGCCCCGATGAAACCGCAAAAGTATTGGATGAAGACGGTTGGTTTCGGTCGGGCGATATAGCAACCATCGATGAATCCGGTTTTATTCGTATTGTCGATCGTAAAAAAGACATGATTGTAGTTTCAGGGTTTAATGTTTATCCCAACGAAATCGATGATATTGCCGTATCGCATCCTAATATTCAGGAAGCGGCTGCTGTTGGTATTCCCGATGAAAGAGCGGGAGAAGCGGTTAAATTATTTGTTGTTAAAACTGACAGTGAGCTTACCGAAGAAGAGGTGATTCAATATTTACGCGGGCAACTGACAGGTTACAAAGTCCCGCGTGTTATTGAATTCTGTAAAGAATTACCGAAATCCAATGTTGGTAAAGTACTGAGAAAAGAACTGCGTAACAGAAATTCAGAGAATAATAATTCGTAATTTTTGGTGATTGTGGTCTGAATAGAGATTTGCGTTTGAAAGGTTTAAATTAACGATAGAAGTAATAGACGGCGTCCATGTCAAGAGCGTTAGTGTTATCCGGTGGCGGTGCGAGAGCTGCTTATCAAGTTGGTGTTTTACGTGCGGTAAGCGAAATTGCGGGCAGCAGTTCGCAACCGCACTTTCCCATTATATGCGGCACCTCTGCCGGTGCTATCAATGCACTTGCGTTAGCGTGTCATGCGGGCAATTTTCAACGGTCGGTATCTGACCTGTATACCATTTGGAATAATTTATCGGTTGAGAAAGTTATTCAGTCTGGTTGGATTGATATGGCAAAAGGTGTTCGCCGTGTGGCGGGTTCGTTTTTAACCCAAGGTATTTCCGATTCTAATCCCATTGCTCTTTTCGATAACTCGCCTCTGCGGTCTTTGATTCAAAGTCACATTAATTTTTCCAACTTAAATCGGGCCATTAAGGCGAATCGATTGGAGGCTGTGTCAATTACCGCTATGGCTTACGGCAGCGGTGAATCCATCAGTTTTTTTCAAGGCCGTTCTGAAATTTCCAAATGGAGGAAGTTTCATCAGGTCGGTGTGCCGACCGAATTGAACGCCGATCATTTGTTAGCGTCTTCGGCCATTCCAGGCATTTTTCCGACGGTCAATATTGAAGGTGTTTACTACGGGGATGGAGCCATTCGACAGCTGTCGCCACTGAACACAGCGTTGCATTTGGGGGCGAGCAAGATTTTTGTGGTTGGGGTGAGTAATAATCGTAATCCGGCGCAGTGGGGTAAACGTCCAATCGTTAGGCATTCACCATCTGTTGGTCAAATGGTTGGTCACCTGTTGAACAGTGCGTTTATTGATTCGATGGATTCGGATCTCGGACATCTCGAACACATCAATGAGTTGGTGTCATTAATTCCAGAAGATATTCGTCTCAAACACGCGAGGGCGAAGGTCATCGAGACGGCTTCCATTTCTCCGAGCAAAGAGTTGGATCGAATCGCTGGCCGACATGTGCGGTATTTACCGAATTCAATGAAGTTTTTCCTGCGTTCGTCGGGAGCGACGGCCAAAGCGGGTGGGGCGGCGTTGGCCAGTTACGTGTTGTTTTCCCATAAATATTGCCGAGCGCTAATGGAGCTCGGTTATAAAGACGCAATGTGGGAAAAACAGAAAATTGAATCTTTTTTTGAAGATTAATCCAAAAATTAACCAATATCAGTTGGTTTTATAACGGCCCATACTGACAGGAATGTCTCGGGCGGTTAGCGGCGTCTTTGTGGCTGATAAACCTCAAGTTTTGTCCAAAAAGCCAGTTTAGAAAGGTTGGTCGGAGCAATAGACTTTGCTTAACTTTAAGATAACCCCAAACTGGTGTGGATTAGACAGATGAAAGCAATAACCCGTTTGCCAGTCATTGTCGGCTTCGGTGGCTACAACGCAGCAGGTCGTTCCTCATTTCACCAAGCGTATAATCGTTTAGTACTCGACAGCATCAATCCTAGCGAGGCGGATAAAACCGTCGCGGGTTTGGCTGTTTTAATGAACCTTGCTACAAAAGAGCAAGGCGCTTATTCATTCAATGGTGAAACCGGACTTTCTGAGTCCGCATTGGCAGCCAAGGTTCGCAATGAGGTTGTTGATAATACCCTTATTCGTCGAATTGATGGTGATGTGTTCTTTGACCCTGACAATCTAAAGTGGCAAAGAAATGCGAATCTAAAAGGAGCTGAAGGTAAACCTATTCAGTTTCAAATGCGAAAGCGTGATCTTCCTGAGCCGTTGCCTGAAAACTGGCAAATCTTGAGCGAAGACTCAGGCGAAGTTACCGTCAGCACTGATCAGCTTCACGATATTAAAGTGGATAGCAGCCGTAACTTCCCGGTGAAATCTGCGGGTCAGTTGCCGCGTGGGTTCGATCCTGGCAGTCATTACAATTCTCGTTTTCACCCTCGCGCATTGCAGATGGCCGTTTTAGGTGCCTCTGATGCTATTCGTTCAATGGGCATTGATTGGGAAACGATTACCTCATCGGTAACACCTGATGAAATTGGTGTGTTCTCCAGCAATATTATGGCTCAGCTGGATGAATACGGCGTGGGCGGCTTGCTGCAATCGAGGCTTAAAGGCGGTCGTGTTTCGACGAAAAATTTAATCTTAGGTCTTAATTCTATGACCACCGATTTTATCAACGCGTATGTGTTGGGTAACGTCGGTGGTTCTGGCTCCATGACTGGGGCCTGTGCGAGTTATCTTTATAACCTGAGTTTGGGCGTTGACGAAATTCGCAGTGGACGCAAGCGTGTTGTGATTGTTGGTGGATGTGAAGCGCCGGTAACCAGCGAAATTATCGACGGTTATTCAACCATGGGTGCTCTCGCCACTGAAGACGCTCAGAAAAAGCTCTACGGTGTTGATACTGTTGACCATTCGCGCTCTAGCCGTCCTTTTTCTGACAACTGTGGATTTACGATTGCTGAATCCAGTCAGTACACGATTTTGATGGACGATGAGTTAGCCATGGAGCTTGGCGCTATCATTCACGGCTCTGTTGGTGGTGTTTATCTCAACGCTGATGGTTACAAGAAGTCCATCTCTGCGCCTGGTCCTGGTAACTTCCTGACACTTGCGAAGGCGGTAGCTGGTGCTCGCGGTTGGTTTGGCGACGATGTAATTCAGCGTAACAGTATTCTGCTGGCTCACGGTTCAAGTACGCCTAAGAATCGAGAATCGGAATCCGAAATTTTCGACGTTGTCGCAAAAGCATTTGGTATCCACAATTGGCCTACCGTAGCTGTTAAAGCGTTCTTGGGTCACTCGTTGGCACCGGCCAGTGGTGATCAGGTGAATTCTGTACTGGGCATGTTCAAGCACAAAATTCTTCCTGGTATTCGAACGGCTGACAATATTGCAGACGATGTTTACCAAGACCGTTTGAATTTATTCTTGAAAGATATGCACTTTGAAGGCGATTTAGACCTCGCATTCGTAAACTCCAAAGGCTTTGGCGGTGCAAATGCCTCTGCGGTTATTTTGTCTCCTGATAAAACCACAGCAATGCTTGAAAAGCGTTACGGTAAAAATCGCATGCTTGAAGCCAAGCGCAAGCAAGAAGCGAATGAAATTTCTGCCAATGAGTATAACGAGTCTGCTTTAGGTGGTGATTTGCAGGTTATTTATCAGTTTGGTCAAGACATGATTGATGAGTCGCAAATTGAAATCAGTCAGGAAGAAATTAAAATTCCTGGGTTCAAAAATACGATTCCGTTGGCTACAGATAACCCATACGATGATATGACTTAATCTCTGTATTTGGTTGTATTCCAATAAAAAAGCCAGCATTTCTAGCTGGCTTTTTTATTGCGCTGGTTCTAAGAACAAAACGCTAATCACTGTTGTTCGATGTGCTTAACCATAGAGTCTGCAAATGAGTCGAAGCTTCCAAAATAATCCAGCTGTTTGATGTCGGTATTTTTAAATTCTGCCAAACAGGCGTCAATTTGATTGGGTATGTCTACTCCAACGTGTTTCCCTTTATTGAAAAACATCGGGTAAATATCAAATTTTCTGAAGCCCAGTTGGTAATTTTTTTCTACCGCTCGTTTCATGCTGGGTTCGCACAGCTCTAAAAAAATTGCTTCAACGTGCTGATAAGACGCCAGCAGTGGTTTCATCTTTTCAACGATGGCTGCGAACTCATCGTTTGCCTGCTGAGCCCGACTTCCATGAGCCATGATCAACAAGCATTTGGCATTTTCATGAATTGGGTTTGACATAAATTTTAGCGCCTAGGTTATTGCGTTTGCTTAGCTTGTTGCGCCAAGTTTTTTTGCAGCGGATTTTTGTTGAGCTCTGTCTTCTTTTTGAATTTGCCAGCCTTCTAAATGCGTTTTGGCAATTTCAGTTAATGCGTGAATATGATTATCCTCGGCATTGAGCGCAGGAATGTAATCGAATTTCTCACCGCCTGAATCGATAAAATAATGTTTATTTTCTACCGCTATTTCTTCAATGGTTTCAAGGCAGTCGGCTGAGAAGCCGGGGCAAAATACTTGCACTGATTTGACGCCGTCGGTAGGCAGAGACTTCATGGTTTCGTCAGTATACGGTTGCAGCCATTCTTCACGGCCAAAACGAGATTGAAATGTTGTTTTGTACTGATTTTCGTTGAGACCTAACGCTTGTGCGATCAGGCGTGATGTTTTGTGACATTCACAAAAATACGGATCACCGTTGGTTAGATAACGTTTTGGTATACCGTGATACGATAAAATCAGTAAATCTGGTTCGCCGTTTTTTTGTTGAAATTGTTGGATTTGTTCCGCACACGCCTGAATGTATAGCGGGTGATCGTGATAGTGGTTTACAAATCTCAGTTCGGGAATCCATCGCCGCTGCGTAAAATCTTTGGCGACCGCATCAAAAGTGGATGCAGTGGTTGCCGCGCAGTATTGAGGGTATAACGGCAAAATCAGCAGCTTGCGTACGCCCGATTCCATCATTGATTGTATTTTTGACGAAACCGAAGGATTGCCGTAGCGCATGGCAAATTCAACGTGGTAATCGCTCAGTTGTGCTTGTAACTTTTCTTGCTGGGCTTGTGTGATGGTCAGCAGCGGTGAGCCTTCTTCGGTCCAAACGGTTTCATAAGCGTGCGCTGAGCGTTTGGGCCTAATCTGTAAAATAATGAAATTTAAAATCATCCACCATAAAAATCGGGGAAATTCCACAACTCTGGGGTCTGATAAAAATTCTTTAAGATAGGTTTTCAGCTTTTTGGGAGTAGGTGCGTCGGGAGTGCCGAGATTGGTTATTAACACCCCAATTTTTTCGTCTTGTTGGTGGTCAAACTTATCAGAGTTAATGTATTTCATGCGCTTTTATTGGAGTCAAAAAAGCCATTATACGAAATTTATTCGATAAAGGTTTATAAGCGACTGAATAATTCCGTCTGAGCTTTATCGATATCAATTCTGTTAAGAATCTCAAATGCCGGTAAATAATAAGACTAAGAACGGTACTGTTGGAGGTATCGCATTAATGAAGAGATTGCTCTTGTCAATTCTTGCGCGGCCGGTTCGTTATCTGAGATTTCCAACCAGGTTAATCCAGTTTTTGGATGAAACAGGCGGCAACTGGCATTTTGCAGGCTGCAGGTGTATTTGAGGTAAGGATTTAAGCCGTAGACCGAAAATCGTTCGTTGGTTGTCAGTTTTTTGCGATGATTGAGGTCTTGTGTGCTGGTGATGACTGTGTCTGGCAGCTTAACGGATATGCTGTGTCGATGGGCGCCTTCAATGCGGCTGGACGATAAAATTGAGGTATCCCCATATTGGTAGAAACTCAGCAAGTTATTAATATGCTGGGTAATTGCCGCTAAGATGTCGTCGGTTTGATAAAGAAACTGAAGGTATTCGTAGTAGTCGTCGGAAGACAACTGTTGATCAGACCAAATGAGTTCTGCTTTTGGGGTTTGTTTAGTGTTATTGGCGGATTTAGGCTGTTTTAACTGATTTTTGAGGTCTGTGATTAATCTGAGGGTTTCAAAGTATTCGGGTGCATTTCTGCCCGCTTGCTCTATGAATGTTTCAAACGCCGATAGCGCTCTGGCGGGTTGATTTAACGCCTGGGAAACTTGGCCTTGTAAGAAATAGAATTGCGACGGCAATTCGCGTCTTAATGTTCGCGCTTTGCTGAGTGAGTCTTGGGCTTGAGAGTACTTTTTTTGTTCGATTAAGTCTTCCGCTTCTAACAATAAGCGGTCAGCTTCAAATGATGGGCTCAATGCGGCTGAAGAGAACGAGCTTAGGCTGCTCATTAATACCATGCATGCCAAACCAATGATGAGACGCATAAATTTATCCTCCAGCGACAAATGTTATCGTATTGCCGTTATGTAATGATCAGTTCTAACAGCTCTGCACAGCTGATGCGCTTATGTTTATGCTTCGTGCCAATTGCTTAAGTTTAGCAACACTCGGCTGAGCACAAATACGCAAGTTGCCACGCTGTGTATATCAGAGTTTCCTTTACTTATTCTGAATTTTAATTGAACGGTCTAATTATCTGGTAATTCGATCACAAAAAGTACTAACAAAAGTTTACTCTCTGGCCCTATAGTGCCGTCAAATCTTTCTGATGAATGGTCGGCCTCCCAGAATATGATTCAATATGTGATCAATCGTACCATTAGGGTATCTGTCGGGCCGCTATCTGGAAAACGATGGATTCGCAAACCATGGATTCGCAGACCATGAATTCACAAACAACGGATTCGCCACTCTTTATGAATACTTCCTCACATAACCTTTGTCCTTTGTGTAGCGAAGCGACAGTCTTCTTTCAGGAAGACAAAAAACGACGCTATTTTTTATGTCATAACTGCTCTCTCGTCCATGTACCGGCTGAATACCAGCTCTCAAACGAGCACGAAAAAGAAGAATACGACAAACACGAGAACTCGTTTGAAGACGACGGTTATCGCCAGTTTTTGTCCAGAATGTTAACGCCAGTATTGGAGGTGATTGGCGATCATTCAGTCGGTATGGATTTTGGTTGTGGGCCAGCGCCGGTATTGGCGAGTATGTTTCGAGATTACGGACACGATGTATCAATATACGATAAGTACTATTTCTCTGATGAATCGGTGTTCGATAAAAAATACGATTTTGTGGTTACTACGGAAGTGATTGAGCATTTGGCCGATCCTTGGCACCAGTTGTTAAAAATAAAGCGCTGCATTAAACCGAACGGTATTCTCGGTGTGATGACCAAACGTTGGCTCAGCGCGGAACGATTTCGAGGTTGGCACTATAAAAACGATCCGACACACATCGTTTTTTTTCACGAGCAAACGTTTCGTTATCTTGCGAATCAGTGGCAGGTGAATGTCGAATTTATTGGCAGTGATGTCGTTCTGTTTAAAGGTATGAACACAGACACTGGTGATGCGTAATAATTGCCTTAAATTTTTGCCCGGAATAATTTTGCCCGAACAGTCGTTCTATATTCGCTGGGTGTTGTTGCCAGTAATTTTTTGAACAGGCCGGTGAAATGTCCCATATCTGAATAACCGACTTTAAAAGCGATTTCGCTGATCGTTAAGTTGCTTGTTTGCAACAAATCTTTCGCTACCTGAATGCGTATTTCTTGCAGATATTGGAGCGGAGATTTATTGGTGGCGTTTTTGAATCTCCGATTAAACGATCGCACACTCATTTCAAAGCGTTCGGCGACGTCACTGATTTGTATGTCTTTGCCGTAGTTATCCTGCAGCCACATTTGTGCCTGAACAATGTCTTCGTCTGGGTGTTGATTGATTTCTCCGTCGAAGTAACCGCGCTCTTGATAAGAACGTCTAATTTCGTGGGAAAAATGCCTTTCTACGTGATTGGCAACTTCCTGATTATAGAGGCGTTGAATGAAATGAACGGTTAAATCGGCGAGGGCATTAACACTGGCAGCACAAAAAATATTTCCCGATTGCGTTATAAAGTATTGCCGTTTTAGGTCTACGCTTGGGTAATATTTTTGAAACTGATCAAAATAATGCCAATGCGTGGTCGCGGCTTTTCCGTCGAGCAGTTTCGCTTCTGCCAAAAAACAGACGCCTGTTCCTACTGCGCTGACGGTAGCGCCATTTTGAACGCGTTCAATTAGCCAGGGAAAAATGGACTCATTGGATTGAATAATTGGTCTGGGATTCCGCCACAAAGCCGGTAAGAAGATAATATCGCTCTCGGGGCTGTCTTTAAATTGTTGATCAGCGACCAAAGAAAAGCCAGAGCGGGTTTTAATGGGTTCTTTCGTATCCGCAACCGATTGAATATTAAGTTCTAATGCACGCCGGTTCTTAGCGCGGGCAAAACTTTCCCCGGCTTTAAGCATTTCCATGGGAAGGGTAGCGCTAGACGCTAACATATCTGAGCAAAGCACAAATGAGATTGTTTGCATAAATTCAACAACGGCGATTGGGAGATTGAGAGAAAGTTGTCTGAGACTTTTTTCTGCGACATTTGTATGTTTTTAAAGTGAACAGTACATTAGCACGAATATCCTAGAAGTTTGCGTGAAATATTTTACTGGCAACGGGCTGGGTTCCAATGGATGAATCATTTCACTAATGATCGTTTATGATGGTTTTTTATTTCATGTTGTTATTTGCTATAAACGTTGCGCTCCATAATTATGTGCGCTCTAAAAATTATTACATTGACGGGAATCTTTCTGTAAAAACAGGTGCGGTTACTTTTGATCGGGTTGATTTTAAAGCTCGCGGTATTTGGATTGAAGTAAATCGTAAGATTTTAATGATTTCTAGATAGATGTTTTCAAATCAATACCATCTAAATAGGGAATGATCAGAGTGACTGATGTAGGAGAGCGTTTACAGCAAATTCGTAAACTTAATGGTTGGTCTCAAAGAGAGTTAGCTCGCCGGGCGAATGTTACCAACAGTGCTATTTCGCAAATGGAGCAGGGCAGGGTGAGCCCATCGGTAGCGTCGCTAAAAAAAGTGTTGGATGGCGTACCAATTTCACTGGAAGATTTTTTTGGGTTGGATTTGGAGTCATCAACCAATGCGTTTTATCGAGCCTGCGATATGCCCGATATAGGTGACGGTGTTTATGTATCAAAGTTGGTCGGTGCAGACAAAACCAAACGTGCTCTGTCGTTAATGTGGCAATTCTATCCGGCGGGATCGGATTCTGGGGAAGAGCTGATAAAATCGCCCGAAGAATATACCGGTGTGGTGTTCGATGGAGAGCTTGAGATAACCGTTGGCGCAGAAACTAAAACGCTCGCCCCTGGCGATGGCTTTTATGTTGCTGTTGGTCGTGGGTTTAGAATTAGAAATTCGGGCTCAGTAGGCTGTATTGCAGCTATCGCTAAGACCGAAAATAGAAATAAATAATCTTCATTATCATTTTTTGACCTACAAATCCTTCTCGGGAAGCAAAGGTTGCGAATTAGATTAAATTTTATTTTTTAGTGTGTGATTGATGTCTGAGCGAATTGATAGATTTTTCTGCATTTTTACTGGTGTAGTTGACGATTAATTCAGCAAAATGAAAGAATTTTTACAAAAATGCAATTCGCTGTGATTTGAGTGTTGAACCCTCTAAATTCCTGTGGCACAATGCGCTCCGCTTCTGAGGCAAAGCGCAGAAATTTAAAAAAATATCTAGCCAAATCAATGGTTTATGATAGAATAGCTTCAAATGAAACAAAGCGGACGTGGTGAAATTGGTAGACACGCCAGATTTAGGTTCTGGTGCCGCAAGGTGTGAGAGTTCGAGTCTCTCCGTCCGCACCATATTGAATTCTTGCACAAGCTGATGGTATCACCTTGTGCTTAGTCATATTCTCACAACCGAATTTTCAGCATCGCTTTTCTGAAAAATCTAATATCAAGAATTGCTAAGGTGTGTTGAGCGTTTCCTTCCTGGTTGTGAGTTCAAGTTATTAGAGGATCAACATGCAGGTCTCAATCGAAACCACCGAAGGATTAGAGCGTAAAATGACTGTGGGTATTCCCGCAGAGCAATTGGATGGTGAAGTAGAAAAACGCTTAAAAGAAGCAGCGAAAACCATTCAGCTTAACGGTTTCCGTCGAGGCAAAGTACCTCTAAAAGTAGTTAAGCAACGCTTCGGTGCTGGCGTTCGCCAAGAAGTGATGGGTGACCTGATCAACAAAACCTTCCCAGAAGCTGTTCAGCAAGAAGAATTAAAGCCAGCTGGTCAACCAGCAATCGAGCCTAAAGAAATCGCAGAAGGCGCTGATTTCGAATACGTGGCTACCTTTGAAGTTTACCCTGAGCTAACTCTTAACAGCGTTGAAGGTTACGACATCACTAAGCTGAACGCTGAAGTGACTGATGCTGACCTAGATAAAATGGTCGACATTTTAAGAAAGCAACAAGCTTCTTGGACTGTTGTTGAGCGCGCTGCTAAAACCGAAGATAAAGTCGTTATTGACTTTGAAGGTACCAAAGGCGGAGAAGCGTTTGAAGGCGGATCTGCAACTGGTCAAGACCTTGTTTTAGGTTCTGGTCAAATGATTCCTGGCTTCGAAGATGGCGTTGTTGGTATGAGCGCTGGTGAAGAGAAGGTTCTAGAACTGACTTTCCCAGAAGATTACCACGCAGAAGATCTTAAAGGCGCAGCAGTTGAATTTAAAGTTACTGTTCAATCTGTAAACGAACAAGAATTGCCAGAGCTTAATGCAGAATTCTTCAAGAATTTCGGTACTGAAGTAGAAACCGAAGAAGCGTTCCGTGAAGAAGTTAAAAACAACATGGAGCGTGAGCTGAAAAACGCTGCTAAAAATAAGCTCAAAACTCAAGTAATGGACAAGCTTGTTGACGCTCATGAAGTTGAGTTGCCAAAAGCGTTGATTGCCGGTGAAGTTGATGCGTTGCGTCAGCAAACTGCCCAGCAATTTGGCGGTGGTGCACAGAATTTAGATCTTAAGTCTTTGCTTCCAGACACTATGTTCCAGGAGCAAGCTGAGCGTCGTGTTGCTTTAGGTCTGATTGTTAGCGAAATCGTACAAGCTGAAGAAATCAAAGTTGATGCAGACAAAGTAAAAGCAATGGTTGATGAAATTGCCTCTACTTATCAGCAGCCGGAAGAAGTGGTTAACTACTACTACGGCAATCAGCAATTGCTTGCTGGTGTTGAGTCTGTTGTTCTTGAAGACCAAGTTGTTGACTTCGTTCTTTCTAAAGCGAATGTTGAAGAGAAAGACAGCAGTTACGAAGAAGTCATCAAACCAGCTAACCAATAATTAGCCTTCCAAATAGTGTGTCTATTTTAGCGTTTAGATAACTATTTGTTTATAAAGGTGATTTTTGATCAAAGGCCGCATTATTAGCGGCCTTTTTTGTCACTAAATATTAATACATTGCTGGAATATCTCTTAAACTCGGGTTAAGCTGGTAAACGATTTACGTTTCACGAACCGTTACTCCATAAGAGTGCATGAGAAAAAGCGCGCTTCATTCTGATGCGCTATAGTCAGTGAATTGAGTGTTAATATGTCAGACATCCTTACCCCAAATTCCATTGCCGCCGTTAATTCTGGCTTAGTTCCTGTAGTAATCGAACAAACCGCTCGTGGTGAACGCTCTTTCGATATTTACTCGCGTTTGTTAAAAGAACGAATTATTTTTCTTGTTGGCCAAGTTGAAGACCACATGGCTAACTTGGTTGTTGCTCAGCTGCTATTTTTAGAAGCAGAAAATCCTGATAAAGATATTCATTTATACATCAACAGTCCTGGTGGTTCTGTCACAGCAGGCTTGTCAATCTACGATACAATGCAATTCATCAAACCTGACGTGAGCACTATGTGTATCGGTCAGGCTTGCAGTATGGGTGCGTTCTTGTTAACCGCCGGCGCCAAAGGTAAGCGTTACTGCCTGCCTAACGCCAGAACCATGATTCATCAACCCAGTGGTGGTGCTCAAGGTCAAGCGTCTGATATCCACATTCAAGCGCAAGAGATTTTGAACATTCGTACCCGCTTAAACGAGTTGATGTCTGCCCATACTGGTCAATCAATTGAGAAGATTGCTGCAGATACTGAGCGAGACAACTTTATGAGTGCCGCTGAGTCTGCTGAATACGGTTTGGTCGATACCGTCATGGAAAGCCGTATTGGTGAATAATTCTCGTAACTGGTTGTCCAAACCTATCTATAATGAAAGTTACGCGTGAGCCGCTGATTATCATCTATTATTTGTATATGAATGCCCCAAATAATGGTGTTTAGAACAATTTGTTTTAAAGATTAGGGGCTTTAAGTTTTGATGGTTTGTTACCAACTTAACTAATTAATGTGAGAGCTGCGGCTTTTGCTTTTGATTGTATTAAATTGATATATTTTTTAGTCAAAGGCTTGCAAAAACAGTTTAAAGCTAGCATCTTTCTGGATACTAGTTGAAAAAATGGAGTGATTTAATGTCCGATCACGGTAATGATAAAGACAATCAGAATGGCAAGCTTCTTTATTGCTCATTTTGTGGGAAAAGTCAGCATGAAGTCAGAAAACTGATTGCTGGGCCTTCTGTCTTTATCTGCGATGAGTGTGTCGATCTTTGCAATGATATCATTCGCGAAGAAATCCAAGAAAACAACGCAGAAGGTAGTTCCGATAGGCTTCCTACTCCAGAGGAAATCGCGAAAACACTTGATCAATATGTCATTGGTCAGCGACGTGCTAAGAGAGTTCTCTCTGTCGCGGTTTACAATCACTACAAGCGACTACGAATTGGCTCTGACAATAAAAAGAGCAAAGACGAAGTTGAACTGGGTAAGAGTAACATCTTACTGGTCGGCCCCACCGGTAGCGGTAAAACCCTACTGGCGGAGACCCTTGCCCGATTACTCAATGTTCCCTTTACCATTGCTGATGCTACCACGCTTACCGAAGCAGGTTATGTCGGTGAAGACGTCGAAAACATTATTCAAAAGCTACTTCAAAAGTGTGATTACGACGTAGAAAAAGCACAGCAAGGCATCGTTTACATCGATGAAATCGATAAGATTTCTAGAAAGTCTGACAACCCATCGATTACTCGTGACGTGTCTGGCGAAGGTGTCCAGCAGGCGTTGCTTAAGTTGATCGAAGGAACGGTAGCATCTGTTCCTCCCCAAGGTGGCCGTAAACACCCTCAGCAAGAGTTTTTGCAGGTAGATACCTCTAACATTCTCTTTATTTGTGGTGGTGCTTTTGCAGGTCTAGACAAGGTCATCTTAGACCGCTCCGAAAAAGGCGGAATCGGTTTCGGTGCGCAGGTAAAAAGCACTTCAGACAACAAGAACTTTGGCGAAGCGCTGAAAGAGTTAGAAGCCGAAGATTTGGTTAAATACGGCTTAATTCCAGAGTTTGTCGGTCGCTTACCGGTAATCGCTACGCTCGAAGAATTGAGTAAAGAAGCTTTAGTACAGATTCTCACTGAACCTAAAAACGCGCTCACGAAACAATACGGCAAGTTATTCAGTATGGAAGGTGTCGAGATCGATTTCCGTCCAGAAGCGCTAGAAGCTGTTGCTCAAAAAGCGATGGATCGTCGTACTGGTGCTCGTGGCTTGCGTTCTATTATGGAAAACGTGTTGCTTGATACGATGTACGAAATACCTTCAAGTGAAAACGTTGTCAAAGTTGTCGTAGACGAAAGTGTCATCAACGGCGAGTCTGAACCGCTTTTGGTTTATGAGAATAACTCTCAAAAAGCTATCTCGGATGATTAACTGAAGGGGGATTCCCCCAAGCAGTTACCGGGTATTCCACTGCTGAACTGATACATTTTAATATTATACCTGGGCCGTTTTCGGCCCTTTTTCGTAAATAGCATTCAAAATTTTCATCGATATCTTTTCTATTGGACTTGTATTCTGTCTAGCTTGCCCAAAGAACTCAGGAATGTCTTTTTCGATGAATTACTGTGAATATATAAAAAGAGGGGCATTGATATATGTCTTCAGCTAGCTCAGAAAATATCAGCCGCGGACTTCCCCTGTTGCCTCTAAGGGATGTGGTGATTTATCCGCATATGGTGATCCCGTTGTTTGTTGGCCGTGAAAAGTCAATTGAAGCGCTTGAACAAGCAATGGCGACTGATAAGCAAGTTTTATTGTTGGCTCAGAAAAACGCCTCTGACGACGATCCAACACCTGATCGTTTGTTTGAAATAGGAACGGTGTCGTCCGTTCTTCAGCTGTTAAAACTCCCTGATGGTACCGTTAAGGTCTTGGTCGAAGGCGGCGAGAGAGCAAAAGTTACCGATATTGAAAGTGAAGGTAATTTCTACAAAGCCAACGTTGAGTACTTAATTCCTGAGGATGTTCCAGAGCGCGAAGGCGAAGTTCTGGTTAAAACCGCACTCAGTCAATTTGAACAGTACGTTAATTTAAGTAAGAAAGTTCCTTCCGAGGTTATGACCTCTCTGTCTGGCATCGATGAGCCGGGCCGTTTGGCAGATACCATCGTTGCTCATATGTCTCTCGAGCTGAATCAGAAGCAAGAGATTCTAGAAATGGTGGGTGTGCGAGAGCGCCTAGAGCACATTTTAGGTCTAATCGAAGCAGAAATTGACTTGTTCCAGGTCGAGAAGCGAATTCGCGGCCGTGTTAAAAAGCAGATGGAAAAAAGTCAGCGCGAGTACTACCTAAATGAGCAAATGAAAGCCATTCAGCGCGAACTTGGTGACATGGGCGATGAACCCAATGAGCTTGAAGATCTGGAGCAAAAAATCGCCGATTCAGGCATGCCTGAAGAAGCTGAGAAGAAAGCCAAGGCAGAACTCAATAAGCTCAAGATGATGTCGCCTATGTCTGCCGAGGCGTCGGTAGTGCGCTCTTACATCGATTGGATGCTTAATGTTCCTTGGACAAAGCGCAGCAAAGTTAGAAATGATTTAACTCGCGCTGAGGAAATTTTAGAGAAAGATCATTACGGCCTTGAAGAAGTTAAAGCGCGCATATTGGAATATCTTGCGGTACAAAAACGTGTTCGCAAGATAAAAGGCCCAGTACTTTGTTTGGTGGGTCCTCCCGGTGTTGGTAAAACCTCATTGGGTGAATCCATAGCCCGCGCAACCAACCGTAAATTTGTACGCATGGCTTTAGGCGGCGTTCGCGATGAAGCAGAGATTCGCGGCCACAGAAGAACCTACATTGGTTCTTTGCCTGGTAAACTCATCCAGAAAATGTCAAAAGCTGGTGTGAAAAACCCGCTGTTTTTATTGGATGAGATCGACAAAATGGGTATGGATCATCGCGGTGATCCCGCTTCTGCGTTGTTGGAAGTGTTAGACCCAGAGCAGAACAACAGCTTTAACGATCACTACTTAGAGGTCGATTATGATCTGTCTGATGTGATGTTTATTTGTACATCTAACTCGATGAATATTCCTGGTCCTTTAATTGACCGAATGGAAGTTATTCGAATTCCGGGTTACACCGAAGATGAAAAAGTAAATATCTCGACTAAGTATCTGATTCCAAAGCAAATTGATCGCAATGGTCTTAAAGCTAAAGAGATAAACATTACCGAATCAGCGATACGAGATGTAATTCGCTATTACACACGAGAAGCGGGTGTTCGTGGCTTAGACCGCGAAATCGCCAAAATTTGTCGAAAGGTTGTTACGCAACACGTGAAAGACAAGTCCGCTTCCTGTGCTGAGGTCGATAGTGACGTTCTTGAGAAATACCTAGGCGTTAAGCGATTCGACTACGGCGTTGCCGAGGAAGAAAATCAAATCGGTCAGGTTACCGGTTTGGCTTGGACGCAAGTGGGTGGTGAGCTGTTAACCATTGAAGCGGCATCACTGAAAGGTAAGGGCAGATTGGTTAAAACCGGTTCTCTGGGTGATGTAATGCAGGAGTCTATCCAGGCGGCCATGACGGTTGTTCGCTCTCGGTCTCAAGTTCTCGGGATTGCCCCAGACTACTCAGAGAATACCGACTTACACATTCACGTGCCTGAAGGTGCGACGCCTAAAGACGGTCCTAGTGCCGGTATTGCGATGTGCACTGCGTTGGTAAGTGTTCTCACAAATATCCCTGTTAGAGCCGATGTTGCTATGACAGGTGAGATTACACTGCGTGGTGAAGTACTTCGTATCGGCGGCTTAAAAGAGAAATTGTTGGCAGCGCATCGTGGTGGAATCAAAACCGTACTGATTCCTGCAGACAATGAGCGAGACTTGAAAGAAATCCCGGACAACATTAAGGCCGATTTGGTTATTAAGCCTGTTAAGTGGATCGATCAAGTGTTAGAAGTTGCTTTAACTCACTTGCCTGAGCCTTTTTCCGATGAAGAATACCAAGCATTGGAAGAGCGAGCTAAGCGCAAAGACTCTGTTAGTGTTGAACCGGCAAGTCGACACTGAGTCAACTTTTGACTGCAGTCATAATGTTTTAATGAACAACGGGAGTTAATCCTCCCGTTGTTTACATAAAGTTACATCTAGTTTGTTATCGATATTTACTTATTTTTGTTTTCGTTGTCATTGCTGTTGAGCATTCATCGAAATATTAAATGCTAGCCCAATAAAAATAATTGTACGTTTGTATAAAAATAATTTAAAAATAGTACGGGTTTTGTCACACGACATTTTCGTTTTTCTCAATAGCCAGTCCCATTTCTAAATTAATGTATCTTATTGGTGCTTTTAGTAAGAATTTGAATTCTCATTAATGAGCGAAAAACAGTCGAATTTTACTGATAGTAAATAAAGTAACAATTTTAATTCAGTTAACTTTTTCTGATGTGTTCAACAGAAAAATTAATTATTGCTCGATATATATAGAGTTTTACGGATTTTTACCGTTTTAATGTGTATGTTCCTTGACCCTGTAAATCTCTGTTGGTATAAAACGCCTTCTCGCTGAAGCCCGTGTAAATACTGGCTTGTGGTGTTTTTGCTAGCAAGTATGTATAGCGATAAAAGTAAAGATCAATCAAAATGAGGGGTAAAGTGTGAATAAATCAGAGCTTATCGAAGCCATTGCTGCATCAGCAGATATACCTAAAGCAGCTGCTGGTCGTGCGTTGGATGCAATGGTAGATACCGTTACCAATGCTCTGAAAGATGGCGATCAGGTCGTATTAGTTGGTTTTGGTACTTTCTCTGTGAAAGACCGAGCAGCTCGTACTGGTCGTAACCCACAGACTGGTGAGCCAATTGAAATTGCAGCGGCTAAGATTCCAAGCTTTAAGCCTGGTAAAGCATTAAAAGACGCTGTTAACCCTTCTTAATTAAATACAAAATTTCTAAAGGTATGCTCTCAATCTTTTTTAAAGCTATTTGAGTGCGTATCTTTACCGTTATCCGTAACTATTTGTTCTTGTATTTATAAAGTGACTTGTGTCATACGCCTTTTCAAATGCGTTGGCACTTAAGTTTATTATTGACTCTTATGTATTCGTAATAAGCTACATTATAATAACCATTGTTCAAAACATGGTTTATATAAGAATTAATCTGGAATTTAAGATAAGCCAGTTAAATATTTGCGTTGTATTTAGGGTTAAAAGTAATCGCTTTATTTGTGTATAAAGCAAATGTGTTTGTAAGCTGTACTGAGCCAAAGTTAGGGATAGACGGAATTTGTTGATAAATTTCCGATCAATAACGAATACAAAAATGCTTTCAGTTATTTTGTTTGTACAGGCTGTAGTATTAAGTGAACTTTATGGTTGCTTTAATACACAAACACATAACAAACTTATGTTTGAATAGTATTGTAGGACAGGTGCACTGCGTGCGCCTTTTTTTTGTCATTTAGTTTTGTTGAAACGGTAGTTCTAACTGAACTACATCAATACGGTAATTATCATGCTGCAATCATTTCGCGATAATTTAAAAGGGACTGTTGCCATCATTTTGGTTGGCCTAATTTGTATTCCTTTCGCGCTTTTTGGTATTGAGTCATTGTTCACTCAAAACCCTACCACGCAACCTGTTGCTGAAGTGAATGGTGAGCCAATTACTCGCATTGAGTTAGATCAGGCTGTTCAGATTCAAAAGCGTCAACTGATTGCTCAGTTGGGTGACAATTTACCACCCGAGTTTTTGAGCGATGAGCGTTTACGCCAACCGGTTCTTGAAAGCTTAATTCAAAGAAAAGCCTTAATTCAGGCCGCTGACAAATCTGGCTTAGCGGCCAGCGAACAACAACTGAACAGTATTATTGTTGATTCACCCGATTTTAAAATCGATGGTGAGTTTGACAACAATCGCTTTATTCAAGCTTTGCGAACTACTGGTTACACCGTTTCTGGCTACAAATCTTTGTTGTCTGAAGAAGTTACCTTAAATCAATTTTCGGTAGCGGTTGGACAAACCAACTTCGCGCTCAAGCAAGAAGTAGATTTCTTGACCGCGCTAGGTTTGCAAACGCGCGACTTTGACTATGTTCTGTTGAAGCGAGACGATTTTCTAGCGTCTGTTGAGGCAAGTGATGAAGAAATTCAGGCTTATTATGATGAAAATCAGCTGAATTATTTGTCTCCTGAAACAATCACTATCGAAGCGATTGAGTTGAATGCTCAAGACTTAGTGGCAGATTTTGAAGTTGACGAAGAAACCTTGCTTGCTGAATACGATATAGAAATAGCAACGTATCAAGCTACCACTCAACGACGTGCTTCGCATATTCTTCTCGATCCGTCTTTAGATACCTATAACGATACACTCGACACTATTCAATCTCGACTGGATGCTGGCGAAGAATTTTCAGTATTGGCGAAAGAGTTTTCTCAAGATTTCGGCTCTAAAGAAAACGGCGGTGATGTGGGTTATACATCGGGTGAGTCATTTGTATCTGAATTCGAAGATGCGTTGTTAGAGTTAGAAGTCGGTCAGGTGTCGAGTCCTGTATTAACCGATTTCGGTATCCATATTATTAAACTCACTGCTATCGAAGATAAGCCTGCACCTACTTTTGAAGAGATGCGTTTTGAACTTGTTCAACGTTTAAAACAAACAGAAGCAGAAGCACGATTCATTGATAAATCCGAGGCATTAGCAGACTTATCGTTCAATGTATCTGACTTATCTACAGTTGCTGAAGACCTAGAATTAACTCTTTGGACGTCAGAACCATTCACCTCTGCAGGTGGTGTTGGGTTAGCGGGCAATGCCGAAATCGTAAACGCGGCATTTAACGAAGAATTAATTGGCTCCGGCCGAAGCAGCGATATTATCAGTCTTGGTGATGATTCTTCTGTTGTTATTCGTGTAACCAGTCATACTCCTGAAGCAGTTATGCCTTTAGACGATGTTAAAGATTCGGTCGCTGAGTCTGTTAAGCAGGCTAAGTCCAGTGAGTTGCTTGCGCAGCAAAGCGAAGAAGTGCTAGCGAAAATCAAATCTGGCGAAGATTTTTCTGAATTGGCCACTGCAATGGAATACAAGCTTGAAGAAGCCAGAGATATTCAGCGTCAAAATGTTGAGTTATCTCGTGAATTGGTAGAAGGCGTGTTTGGCTTAGCTAAACCTGCTGATGCGCCAATTGTTGACAAGGTTGAGTTAACCTCCGGCGATATTGCTTTGGTCAGCCTCAGCTCTGTAAAAGCAGGTGATTTAACGTCTGTATCTGAGCAAGAATTAGCGGCAGTGAATGCACAACTTGGGCAAGCGTTTGGAAACTCTGATTTGACAAATATTCGTCAAGCCATTGTTGCTGCTGCCAACGTTGAATAACAAAAAATAAATACGTTAAATAAAAAAGTCGCCTTTATGGCGACTTTTTTTATGGCTGTAATTTGGGATTACTGTAGATTCGTTACATTTACAAACAGGGTGAGTTTGTCTCCGGGCTGCAAATATTTATTGTGAGCAACCTGGTTCCAGCTTTTAATTTTTTGCACGGTTAAATTAAATTTTTGTGCAATCCTTGCCAACGAATCACCTTTTCTAACGCGGTAGTGAATCTTTCTGATGGTATCGCTGTTGTGATTAAACGCTAAGTTCGAATTGCTGTTGCTGACTTTGGCGTGGGTCCAAACGACGAGCTTTTGATTGATCTGCAAAGGGTCAGTTGGCGCCATTGCGTTCCAGCTTGCAAGAGTTCTCACCTTTACACCGTATCTTTTTGCAATTGTCCAAAAACTATCCCCCGCTTTTACCGTATAAATAACTTTCTGAGATTTATTGCTTGGTGAAGAGCTTTGCTTTCGCGTGGTTCTTTGTGCTTGGCTGTGGGTGTATTGATTGAGTGGTTGCTTCGCAACTGGAATCATTAATGCGTCTCCAGCCCGAATAGTATTGTTGCGAATATTATTTACCGACTTGAGTGTTGAGACGTCTGTATTAAATTTCTTTGCAATTTTAATCAGTGAGTCACCAGAAACAATTTTGTACCGCTCCCATCCAATTCTTTCTTGAGGTGATAACTGCGACAGCCTTTCGGTGAATATATCGACTTTTTCAATCGGAATGACAAGTTGATTATTGCCGTTTGGCGTTGTTGCCCATCGGTTGTAACCCGGGTTTAATTTATAAAGCCGATCGATAGAAATACCTGCTAAATCGGCTGCTTGTGATAAGTCAATTTGCGTTCCGACTTTTACAACCTCAAATACGGGTTTGTTTTCGATAGGGTACAAAGTAACGCCGTATTTATCTGGATCTGCGACGATTTTAGAAAGAGCTAGGAGCTGAGGCACATAAGCGGCTGTTTCTTTGGGTAATCTTAGCGACCAATAATCGGTTGGTTTTCCCGCACGATGATTTTTTCGCTTAGAGCGCTTAACCGTTCCCTCTCCTGAGTTGTATGCGGCAAGTGCGTGTAACCAGTTGCCGTCAAAAAATTTATTGAGATATTTTAAGTAGCGAATTGCAGCTTCGGTTGAGGCGACAATGTCGCGGCGTCCGTCATACCACCAGTTTTGATCCAGGCCGTAGGCTTTTCCAGTTCCCGGAATAAATTGCCAAATTCCTGCGGCTCGACCGTGAGAGTAGGCGAAAGGATCAAATGCGCTTTCAACAATGGGTAATAGGGCGAGTTCTAGAGGGAGATTTTCTTCTTCAAGTCGAGAGGTAATGTGATGGAGATAAGCGCTGCCACGTTCACCAACGCGCTGTAAATATTTGGGGTGTTTGATGTACCACTCCAGATAAGTTTCAACTCGAGGGTGATTGACTTCATGGAGTTCAAAGCCTTTACGAATTCGTTCCCAAAGATCGGTTGTTCCTGTTAATTCAAATCCATCCGTTGAGAATTCTTCAATAGAGCAGTGTTTATCAGGTCCGAATTCAGTTAACTGGTCTGCTCCAACAACTTTATCCGATAAATTCTGTTCATCGTTTATGTCACTGCTGGATTGGTGGGCTAATTTATCGGTATTAATACTTTGACACGCAATTAATGTAGAACAAAGCGCGATATTAATGGCGAGTACTCGAAATCTGGGCATGCGAAAACGAAACGTCCTATTTATATTTATTGGGGCGAGATAAAGTTCTCAGTACGTAGTTAAAGTTGAGTTCGGCAGGCTTAGCTTAGAGGTGAGTCGTCGGTTGAAGGAATAGAGCTTCAAAGCATCGATCATTTCTAAAAGTGTATAGCCGTCACATTTTTACGATTATAAGTGATTAAAAATCACATTATCTACGGCTATACAAGTTAAAGCACTAAAGAAACTGTTGCTTGGACCTAGGTGTTCTTAAAAACGATCCTTCCATTTTCTAATTTCTGTGAATACTTCAGCTTCCGTCAAATTTTTCACTTGCGCCAATTCACAGGCTTTGTCGATCACGCTTGGACGATCCCAACGCAGAAACGGATTAACGTCGAACTCCGTTGATAGGACGGTAGGTATAGAAGGTTGATCGTTTTCTCTGAGTTGATTAACTGACGCTATGCGCTGTTGTATTTCTGCGCTGTTGGGTTCCACGGCTTCAGCGAAGGCTAAATTGCTCGTAGTGTACTCGTGGGCGCAAAATACCAGCGTATTTGAAGGAAGTTGGCGAAGCTTTTTGAGTGAGCTGAGCATGTCGGAGGGTGAACCTTCAAAAAGGCGGCCGCAACCACTGGCAAACAGAGTATCGCCGCTAAACAGTAACGGCTGTTGATCGTCTGGTCGGAAATAAACGATGTGATCACGAGTGTGACCCGGAACCGATATAACCTCTAAGGTGACATTGGGGGAGAGCGATAGTGATTCTCCCTCCGTGACAGGCACAGTCACTTGAGGAACCCGCTTACTTTGGATGCCGAAGACAGGAGTATCCGGGTATTTATTTAGGAGGCTGTTGATCCCGCCAATGTGATCATCGTGATGATGGGTGATCAATATTCCCGCAAGTGTGTGGTCGGGAAAACTTTCTAACTGGTTAAGTACAGGGGTGGCTTCACCTGGATCAACTAACCACAATTGTTTGCTTTGGCTATCTTCGATAAGCCAGATATAGTTATCTGAGTACGCCAATATAGGTCGAACAGTGACGTTATTTAATTCTGTGATGGCACTTGGCTGATGTTTTGTCAAAGAATTCAATGGCTTCTCCTCGGGGGTTGCTGGGTACCAACAAAAAGTAATGCAAACCCTTGTATTCACGATTTCAATAGTCGATAGTTACTTTATATGATTGTAATAAATATAAGTATAAGTATTCAAAATTCTATTCATAGGTGATTTTGTGACTAAATTAACACGATACGGATCACACAGTCGTCAATGTTCAATCACGATTTGATAATTGTGTATGTCAGATAAACATTTCTTCGCTCAAAGCACGTCGATCTTGCCTGACTTCATGCGTCAGTGGTTGGAGCGGTGGTTTGGTGTAAGTGACATCGAAGAATTGGCTCCGGCTTTGGAGGAATGGCTGGAATCACCGTTGGGTTCGAGCTTAATGCGCGCCGAGCAAGAGATGCTCGATACAGCGCTTTCGTACCTGTTTGGCTACCATTTGATGCAATTGAGCCCAGATCGGCGGGCGAAGCTTTACGGCGACAGCAAAATCAATCATTGCTTTGGCTTGCATCCGTTGGCTACTGATGGAAAGGTCTACACCGCAATGTCGGAGTTTGAACACCTTCCGATTGCCGATGAATCCATTGATGTCGTTTTGTTGCATCATATTTTAGAATTCTCCAAAGACCCCCACCGTCTGTTGCGTGAAGCCTCCAGAGTTACAACGCCGCACGGGTATATGGTGGTTATCGGGTTTAATCCGTACAGTATTTTGGGAGTTTATCGTCAATTGGCGAGAGTGTTTATACGTGATCCGAAAGTTAAGTCTCACGCTATCAGAATCTCAAGGGTTACCGATTGGCTGCGCCTTTTAGACTTTACTCCGCTCAAACTGCAACGGGGTTTTTTTCGATTGCCGGTCAATAATCGCTTTTTTCTCAGACACACGGAGTGGTTTGATAAGTTAGGTTCCCCGATAATGACGCCCATTGGTGGGTTTTATATGATCATTGCAAGAAAGCAGATCGCCCCGATTACTCCAATCAAACAAAATTGGAGCTTAGGTCGAGCGGTTCCTGGTTTCTCCGTTGGTAAATCGGCGTCTAGATTTCCAGAATCCGCCCGAGTAACCGCCAAGAAGTAAGCTGCTAAAAACAAACGGCAGTTTTTTGATTCCTACATTATTTACAGAAAACTCTATTTTGGACTTAATTTGAAAAACGTTGAGATTTTCACCGACGGTGCCTGTAAAGGTAATCCGGGTCCCGGTGGTTGGGGCGCTTTGCTGCGTTATAATGACACTGAAAAATCCATTCATGGCGGTGAACAAAACACCACCAATAATCGAATGGAGCTAACCGCCGCGATAGAAGCGTTGAAGCTTTTAAAAGAATCGTGTTCAGTCGATCTAACAACAGATTCGCAGTACGTCCGCAAAGGCGTGACCGAGTGGATTCACAATTGGAAGAAAAATGGTTGGAAAACGTCTGCCAAAAAGCCTGTCAAAAACGTAGATCTGTGGCAACAATTGGATGAATTTAATCAGCGTCATGAGATTCGATGGCACTGGGTTAAAGGTCATGCTGGTCACAGAGAAAACGAGATCGCTGACGAATTAGCAAATTTGGGTATTGAGACCTTAACGAGTCAATAGCTTTTACATTTTGGGGCAAAACCTACGTGAGACAAATAGTTCTAGATACTGAAACTACTGGTATCGACCCGAAGCAGGGCCACCGCATTATTGAAATTGGTTGTGTCGAGTTAGTAGACAGAAAACTGACTCATAACCACTATCATCAGTATATTCACCCTGAGCGTGAAGTAGAGCAAGAAGCGATCGACGTTCACGGTATTACCAACGAGTTTCTCGAAGATAAACCGAAATTTATCGAAATTGCAGAAGATTTCTTAGAATTTATCAAAGGTGCCGAGTTAATCATTCACAACGCACCGTTTGATATCGGCTTTATCAATCACGAATTTGGTTTGCTCAACCGCAACCTTGGCAGCGTTACCGACTACTGTTCGGTTATCGATACGTTAGCGCTAGCGCGAGAAAAGCATCCCGGCCAAAAGAATAACTTGGATGCGTTGTGTAAACGCTATTTTGTCGATAACTCCGCCCGCGAGCTGCACGGCGCATTGTTGGACTCCGAGATTTTAGCGGATGTCTACTTGTTGATGACCGGTGGTCAGACCTCATTGGGGTTGAGTGCAAGCGGTCAAGAAGAAAGTGGGAATGTGCAAGGCGGTTCGTCAATTCGTCGATTGCCATCTACGCGAACACCGACTCCAGTGCTGTTTGCTACTCAATCTGAGATGTCTTTGCATGAGCAAACGCTGGATTCTGTTGCGAAAAGCTCGGGCGATTCCGTAATCTGGCGTTCGCTTGATAAAGCCTAGTTTGCCATCAATGAACGCCAGTGCTCTGATCAGCTATTGGGTTGATTAACTTCCCGAGTGAATCATAACGGTGTGAATCACGATGGAGTGCTCAAAGTAAACTCGATAGTTGTCGTAATGCCAAATAGTGATGGGCGGGTTGCCAACCGGCCCTTGCTCACTGTTTGCCTGGCCAAAAGCACTGCGAACAAATTCCATGCTCATACCTAATGTTGGAACTTCAACTTCTGTGTTTTGACCCTGCGTGCCAACGGGAATAGCAACCGTTTGTGAAAAAGCGGTAGTTGAGTGCAGTAGCATTGCAATAAAAACACTGAGCACCGGGGCGAAAATACGTCGGTTGTATTTGGGATTGGATAACGAGATTGTATGAGTCCTGGTGGCCATAACAGTACACTTTAAAATAATTGATTAACTTATTGGAAACTCTATAGAAATTCTAACATCCAACTAGCTTTATGTTAGCATGAGAAAAGTGGAATGTTAGTTATCGACAGAGATTGTTAAATCAAACGGTTCACAATTCTCAACTTTTCATTTTTACTCAATGCTTATCTACGCAACGCCCATTTACGTAGTAGGCTCTAGCCAAAAATCGGTGCATTGAGATGAAAAATAATCCGCAAAATATTACTACCCGCTATCGAACAAACTAAGGTATTACTCAGTAAATGACATTGCTTTCTTTTCCAGTATCGTCGTTTATTGGTCTTCGATACCTGCGCGCAAAACGTCGTAATCAATTTATTTCTTTCATCAGTTCATTTTCTTTATTGGGAATGGCGTTTGGCGTATTTGCATTAATTGTTGTTTTGTCTGTTATGAATGGCTTCGACAGAGAGATAAAGCAACGAATCCTCAGTGTCGTCCCCCACGGTTTTGTTCGCTCTGATCAAGGCATCAGCAATTGGCAAGACGTGCAAGCGGTGGTGAATCAACATCCTTCCGTTATTGGCTCGGCACCCTATATTCAAGGGTACGGTTTATTGAATCGAAGCTTTGGTATACAAGGTGTTGAGGTTCAAGGCGTTCTTCCAGAACAAGAGCGTGTTGTGTCTTCCGTTGCCGACAAAATGTTGGTTGGACAGTTGGATAATCTTACGTCGGGAGATTACGGAATTGTTGTCGGTCGATTGCTTGCTCGTTATTTGGGTGTCAGCACGGGTGATAAAGTCACATTAGTTCTCCCCCAAGTGAATGTGACTCCGGCCGGTATTTTTCCTCGCCAAAAACGAATGACTGTTGTTGGCGTCTTTGAAATAGGCGCTCAGCAAGATCAATCGCTCGCACTGGTGCATATAGACGATGCCAAAAAATTATTCCGTTTTCCCGCAGCAGCCGAAGGTTTAAGAATCGCGACAACTGATTTGTACACGGCCAATCGTACGTTACAAGACGTGCAGTCCTCCTTGTCTGATGTTCAACGTGGTGATCTTGAGGTCTTAGACTGGAGTAAAACCCAAGGCGGTTTATTTCAGGCGGTGAAAATGGAAAAAATAGTCGTCGGCAGTCTTTTGATGATTATTGTTGCGGTTGCTGCTTTTAATATTATTACCAGTTTAGTGTTGATGGTTTCCGATAAGCGCTCAGATATTGCCGTGTTAAGAACACTGGGTTTGAGCTCGAAAGAAGTAATGGCCATTTTTGTTACACAAGGTACAGCAGTAGGTATTATCGGGATTACTATAGGCGCGGTATTCGGAAGTTTGTGCGCCTACTTTATTGGCGATATTGTGCAGTTTGTGGAAGGTGTAACACACTCACAAGTGTTTGATCCCAACGTTTATTTTGTGTCTAAGTTACCGTCTGTTCTTATGTGGGATGATGTTGTGATTGTGTCGGTATCTGGATTATTGATGTCTATCGTAGCAACGCTTTATCCGGCTTATCAGGCATCTAAAATTCAACCGGCCGAAGCGCTGAGGTATGAATGATTTTCGGAATGTAGTTTTTAGAGCGCGATAAAAACTCAATAATCAATGGGCTGGAAATACTTAAACTTGTGGGCGTAATGTAAGGTTAATATTTTGAAGACATCTCAATCCGCTTCCGATAAGGGAAGCCAGACTCAAGATAATTCAGGCTCGTCGGCGTCTGTTCTTACTTGCTCTCATTTGTCAAAAGTGTATTCCAATGGTCCTCAGGCGATTGAAGTCTTGTCTGATGTTAACTTCTCAATTGACAAAGGCGAATCAGTAGCGATTGTCGGCTCTTCCGGTGCCGGTAAGTCAACTTTATTGAATTTATTGGGTGGGCTGGATTTGCCATCGCGAGGAGAGGTGGTGTTATTGGGCAATAATTTTGCCGATCTGAACGAAAAATCTCGAGGCTTACTGAGAAATCGTTCCCTGGGTTTTGTGTATCAATTTCACCACCTGTTACCTGAGTTTACCGCGTTAGAAAACGTGATTATGCCGCTGATTATTGGCAAGCACTCGAAATCTGAAGCATCGGACCGTGCTGCTCAGTTATTGAAGCGAGTGGGTTTGTCTGAGCGTCTCAATCATAAACCTTCGGAATTGTCTGGGGGCGAGCGCCAGCGAGTGGCAATTGCTCGAGCGTTAGTCGCGCAGCCTGCGTGTGTGCTTATGGATGAGCCCACCGGAAACCTCGATAGAAAAACAGCAGAATCGATTCAAAAACTGATGGAAGAGCTGAATAGCGAGTTAGGAACAAGCTTTATTGTGGTTACTCATGATGAATCGTTGGCGCTGGAGCAAGATCGAGTTCTGTATTTGGCTGACGGTCAATTGCATCACCAAGATCCGCTGCACCATTAACCGTGCTCGTTTAAAAGTTATGCCCACTCAAATTAATCGTTGTGTTCTGGATTGCAGTTTTTAATGAATTCCATAAAACCCACTACTTCTGCTCGCTTGGCCTGGTTTGTCGGACGCCGATTTGGCGGTTCCAATAACAACAGTCAGCTGGTCAGTTTTATCTCTGGCATATCCACGGTTGGTTTGGTGTTAGGCGTTGCCATGTTAGTGGTAGTGGTGGCAATTATGAACGGATTTGATCGTGATTTGCGCACCAAGATACTGTCTGTTGTACCACAGGCTTCGCTGTTTCATCGCGACGGTATCGAGAATTGGCCGCAGGAAATCGAGCGCATCAGTGCGCTTCCCGGTTATGAGAGGGTGGAAGCAGCAGCTCCTTTTGTTCATCTAGAGGGAATGATCAGCCGCGGTAAAACTGTGATTCCCGCGTTGGTGTACGGAGTTGATCCTGTGCTGGAGGCCGATGTATCCCACATCACAGATTATCTTCACTTTGAAACGCTGCAACGTTTAGGTCAAGAACCTAACTCGTTCGTGCTGGGAAAAGGACTTGCGGAGAAGTTATCGGTCGCGGTCGGCGATACTGTTTCTTTTATTGCGCCAAAGCCTAATGGCCGGGCCAAAGCTGCGGGCGTGGTTCAGCTAAAGATCATTGCCTTGCTCGAAACTGGCACCGAGCTTGATCATAAGCTCGGCGTGATGTCGCTCAATCAGGCTTCGAAACTCACCACTATTCCAGGCACCGTAACCGGCATTCGATTGCGTTTGTACGATCTTTTTGATGCGCCTTGGGTGGTTTCAGGGATCTCTCGCCAATTACCTTACGGTTATTACACCAGCGATTGGACTCGTACGCACGGCAATCTGTATCACGCCGTTCAAATGTCGTCGAGTTTAGTTTCTCTGCTGTTGGTGTTAATTATTGGTATCGCAGTATTTAACGTTGTTTCGACATTGGTATTAGCCGTGGTTGAAAAACAAGGCGATATTGCAATTTTACTTACGATGGGGGCAAGCCCTGGCGACATTCTGCGAATTTTTATGGTTCAAGGCAGTGTGGTGGGGTTACTCGGAACAGGCATCGGCGTGTTGGTTGGTTTGGGGTTGAGTTGGGTGGCTCCGCATTTGTTGGTGGCAATTGAGCAGTTGAGTGGTACAGATATACTGCGTTCAGACATTTATCCAGTCAGTGATTTACCGATTGATAACCGTTGGCAAGATATTGTATTTATTGCCATTGTTGCTTTGGTGCTCAGTTTTCTTGCGTCTATTTATCCGGCCTGGAAAGCGAGCAAAATTCAACCCGCAGAAGCTTTGAGATACGATTAACTTTCCTGTTTGGAACGCTCTTTTTTTCTGCGTTCCCAGTTCCGAATTACATGCCAGCGCCAAAAAAGCTGCATAGAAAAATAACCCAGAGTGCCCAACACTAAACCGCTTAAAATAGATCCAACAAACAGTGGCGCCCAAATTTTTCCTACTTCTTCTGTAATCCAGCGCCAGCTCATTTCCAATTGGAATTCGTGTACGGGTGAACCTAATATCCAAGTGCCGATATTGTAAGTGACAAAAAATATGGGGCCGAACGTCAGTGGATTACTTAACCAAATAAGTGCGATGCTTATTGGCAAGTTACAACGCAAAATTACCGCTAGTACAGCGCCGACAAAGAGTTGACCAGGAAACGGCAGCAGGGCGCAAAATAAACCGACAAAAAATCCAACCGATACAGAATGCCGATTCAAATGAAATAAGTTGGGGTCGTGGAGAATATCACCCAGAAAAGAAAAGCCAGGAATAGCTTTGATTTTGGCGGGGTCAGGCATCCAGCGTTTTAAAATTTTCTTCGCCATTTGTAAAATCTTGGCTATAACAGGGGCGCGTATTATGCACTGAAAAAATATGACGCTCTACTGTTGATAATCATATTTGAACGTTTATTTGAAACTGACATCATTTTTCAGGCAACCATCGTATTTTGCACATTGGCAGCCTAACCGTCGCGGAAATATTAGACTTTGGTTTATTTCAGAAATATTTAATGTTGAATAAATACTTTCTTTTTGAGCATCCAATTCACAATACGAGCGCGGTTAAAATTCCAAGTATTAATATTCATAATTGATACTCAACATTAATCGCGTGCTAATTTTCTTAATCTGTCTCGTGTTTGGGATGGTTTTCACCAGCTATTTACCTCAACTGCCGTCACTGACAGCGACACTAGTGACAATAATAGTGACAGCAATTGTGGTTGTAGCAGTGGGTTACGCTACCCGGTTTGTCCCATCGCAGCGATTTCTAACGGTTGTTCGACCTTCTTTAGTAATTAGGGTTTCATTGGCATTTGGGCTCGGCACAATCTTGATGATTGTTTTGGCTGGTCGACTGATTTCACAACAATTACCTACGTCCTTTGAGCTTAAAACAATCACGTTGGCAGGCGCAGTTTCCGGTTTCGCGAAGCACGAACGCAGTGGTGAAGAGGTAAAAGTGACCTTCGATATGGATACCCGTATCAAAGTCAATGATAACCAATGCGAAACAACGGATGCTTTGCCGGTTGAAGGGAAGATTCGTTTGTCTTGGTCGAGTTTGTACGCCGATGACAGTCAAAAAAGAGTGTTCAAAGAGATTCTATCGAACTTATCACCGAGCAATCAGCTATGCCTTTCTGTGCGTTTGCGACGACCTCGGGGAAACATCAATCCCGGTGGCTACGATTTTCAACAATGGCTGTTGAGTCACAATTATATTGCCACCGGTTATGTTGTTGATGTTTTGGCAATCAACCACCGTTCAGAGGGCAATTGGGTTGATCGATTGCGTTGGCAGATTAATGAATTTTTCCAATCGCACATACACGATCCGCAGTTGGTTGGTTCCGTAGTTGCCTTGTCGATTGGCGAGAAATCTGGAATTACCGATGAGCAATGGCAGCTTCTTCAATCGACGGGAACCCTGCATTTGGTGGTCATTTCGGGGTTACATGTTGGGATTATCGCGGCTCTCGCGTATTTTTTAGGTCACGTTTGCGCAAAGCTAATTGGCTGGAAAACCGGAATTTACCCGGTTTGGCTGGCGCCGATGATCTCCGTTGTTATCTGTTTGGGTTACGTTCTGCTTGCTGGCTTTAGTTTGCCAACCCAGCGCGCGTTTGTGATGGTCACGATGGCTAATTTACTCTTGGCGACAGGGCGCTACCAGCAGGTTTGGCTTGGCTACTGGTTATCCATGTTGATTTGTTTGTTGTTGAACCCGCTTGCGGCACACAGCTCAGGGTTTTGGCTGTCGTTTGGTGTGGTAGCGATTATTCTCAGTAGCCTACACAGCTATCATGTAGGATCAAATTTCGCCAAATTTCTAAGGCTACAGGTTACGATTTTCTTATTTATGGCTCTGCCATTGGGTGTAACCACTCAGGGCCTAAGTTTGTCGTCACTCGTGACCAACACCGTTGCCATTCCTTATGTGAGTTTTGTTGTTGTTCCCTGGGTGTTGGTCACCAGTTTGTTGGGCGTAGCGGCAGATAATTTTGCAGTGACAGATGTATTTGTCGAAATCCTCGTTTGGCTTATGGCTGGTTTTTGGCAGGGATTGGGCGTTTCTCAAACACTCTTTGGCCAATTAAACGATTGGTTGCCTGGTCTCTACACAGACGGATTTCTAAACATCGCTGTGCTGGATATTTCTGCTTGGCACTGGGGTTTGGCGATTGCATCACTAATGGTCGCGTTAATACCGTTGACCTCACCTTGGTTGAAATGTCTTCTTATAGGTTCTGTTTTTATTGTGCTTTTTGGCTCAAGCAAGAATGAATCAAAGTTTGAGTTTTTACTTTTTGATGTCGGCCAGGGCACGGCTTCTTTGGTGCGCGTAGGAAATAACACGTTGGTTTACGATACGGGCCCACCTTTGGGGCGTGACTATTCTCGGGCGGAGCAGGTCATTGCGCCTTATCTTATACAGTCCAACACGCGAACCATCGACTATTTAATGTTGAGTCACGGAGACAGTGACCACTCGTCGGGATTAATTGCTTTAGCGGAGCAGTTCGACATTCGTAACACTGTCTCGGGCGAGCCGAGTCGAATTGATATTCCGGCAGATTTTTGTGAGCGTGGTCAGTCTTGGTTGTGGTCCAATTCTGAGAGTGATTATTCCGTGGCTTTTGAAGTGATTTGGCCTCCTGCCGAACAACGCTTTAATCTTGATATTCCCTCGAATGACAAATCTTGTGTTTTGCTGATTCGTGCACCGAATTTAACACTCATGCATGCGGGTGATATCAGTAAAGCCGTTGAGTGGGAATTGGTACGCAAGGGTGTTCCTGATATCGATGTTCTTATTGCGCCACATCACGGCAGTAAATCGTCTTCCAGTTTACGGTTTTTGTTAGCCACCCAGCCCGAGCATATTGTTTTTAGTGCAGGCTATCGCAATCGCTACCGCCATCCGTCCGAGGATGTGGCTGCCAGAATTAATAAATATCTACCACAGACAAAAATTTGGAATACCGCCCATCACGGAGCAATTCGACTGTCGATTGATAAGGATCTTGGCTGGCAAATATACGCAAGTCGCAAAAATCATCGCCGTTTTTGGCATTCATCAGAATAGGCGTGGGCTCAAGCCAAAGCGTGTGCTAAAGTCGTTCGCCGTAAGCATGTTTGTTTTGCCAATTGACTGTTTTCTCAACATATTTTGACGAATTTATACGTTCGTATCACTGAAATTCAATTGGCAGTTTTGTTATTTTGAGATGTTCTGACTTTAGCTCAGTTTTTGGTTAGGAGCCTATTTGACGTGTTTGAAATAATTGCCGCTGGTGGTTGGCTAATGTTGCCAATAATTTTGTGTTCGTTAGCCGTTGTCGGAATTGTCTTAGAAAGATACTGGACATTAACCCCTGAGAAAATTGCGCCCAAGCATTTATTGGGTGAAGTTTGGGGCGGGCTCCAAAAAAAGCAGATGAATGCTGAATCTCTAAAACGTCTAAAACAAAATTCAGCCTTGGGGGCAATATTAGCCGCTGGTATCAGTAATTCCCGTCATGGTCGTGACGTGATGAAAGACAGCATCGAAGAAGCTGCCAATCAAGTCATCCACGACATGGAAAGATATTTAGGCATACTCGGCACTATTGCTGCTGTTGCGCCTTTGCTCGGTCTGTTGGGAACGGTCATCGGTATGATCAATGTCTTTACCGCAATTATGGTTCAGGGCACTGGTAATGCAGGCGCGCTGGCTGGCGGAATTTCGGAAGCCCTTATTACTACCGCGGCCGGGCTTTGTGTGGCTATTCCTGCAATGATGGCGCATCGATTCTATCAACGCCGAATCGACACCCTTGTGGTGACGATGGAACAAGAAGCCGTAAAGTTAGTCGATGCCATTCATGGCGATCGTAAAGTTGATGTTAAAGTTGTCTAGTCATTAGGTAATCACGTGAAGTTTCGACGCCAAAACGAAGGGGAAGACAGCATCAACCTAACACCACTCATTGATGTGGTCTTCTTGCTGTTAATATTTTTCATGGTATCCACCACTTTTACCAAAGAAACTCATCTGACCGTAGATTTGCCGGAGGCGACGGCCAATGCTGCTGTTGAGCAGCCGCAAACCATTGAGATATTGATTGGTAAAGATGGCAGCTATTCCATCAACGGTAATACGTTGGTCAATCAAAAATTAGCGACGCTTAAACGAGCGCTCACAGAAACTTCCGAGGGCGATACAGAAAGACCGCTACTCATTACCGCCGACGCTAATACACCGCACCAAGCGGTGGTTACTGCGATGGACGTTGCTGGGCAGTTAGGTTTTATCCATTTGAGTATCACAACGAAAGCGCCAGTCAGTGAATCTTCCGATAGCTGATTGATATGTCTTTTAAGATGCTTATTGAGCGAGCGGTTAATGCCAGTTGGTACGGCCGCAGCAAATGGACGTATGCATTTCTCCCCGTTGAGCCACTGATAAAACGCCATATCAAAAAACGAAGTTCCGATCATCACACGCCGAAAACGGGCCCTGTTGTTATCGTCGTTGGCAACATTACGGTAGGCGGAACGGGCAAAACCCCCTTAATTTTATCGCTATGCCAGTCGCTTCAACGCGAGGGCTTTTCAGTAGGTATCGTTTCTCGTGGTTACGGTGGTGCTTCCGACAACTATCCGCTGGAAGTTTTGCCATCAACTGATACGAGCGAAAGCGGCGATGAAGCTAAAATGCTCGCGCTTTCTAGCGGTGTTCCTGTGGTCGTTGATCCTCAGCGAGCGCAAGCTGTGACGGCTTTGTGTCAAAATCACGATGTGGATGTCGTGCTCAGTGACGACGGTTTACAGCACTATGCCATGGCCAGAGATATTGAGTTACTGGTTGTCGATTCAAGCCGAGGTTTCGGCAATGGGCATTGTTTACCGGTAGGACCGTTGCGAGAGCCCTTAGCTCGGTTGGATTCAGTCGATTTTATTTTAACCAACGGCAAGAAAAGTGTTGATGGTTTAGCGAATCACCCGCATTTTTCATTCGAAATTTCCCCAGCGTATTGGCAATCCGTGGGGGAGCTGTTTAAGCCGTCTACAAACCTTGAATCCGGCATTGCTCTGGATGAATTGCCAAGAGATCAGTCTTATCTCGCTATTGCTGGCATCGGTAACCCGCAACGATTTTTTGCAACGCTTAAGTCTTTGAATGTTGCATTTGATGCGCAATCCTTTCCCGATCATTACAATTACACGCAAGCGGATTTTTCCAGTAATACTCGGCCATTAGTGATGACCGAAAAAGATGCGGTTAAATGTGGATCGTTTTTTCAATCCGATTGGTATTTTCTAAAAGTGAAAGCCGATCTCGACCCCGAATTTACCAAGCAGTTAATAAATAGAATAAGAACTGTACAATGCACAAGAATCGAAGAGTAATTCCGTTTATCTTGAGGTAAACTTTTAGCCCAATAGGGTGCGAGCGAATGTTATTTATTTGATCGGTCGATCCAGTCAATGGATGCGAAGATTAATAAATATGAACGCGAGTTCTCTGAGTCTTAGGTGATATCAGTTACCCAATGAATGTTAGTTAATAGTCTTTAGAATCCGTCCTTTTATAACCACGCCGTTTTTATTTATGTCTAATTTCTCCGTAATAATCCCTGCTCGATATTCTTCAACCCGATTACCTGGAAAACCGTTGCTCGATATTTTGGGCAAACCCATGATTCAGCGCGTTTACGAACAAGCAAAAAAAAGTTCGGCGATTTCGGTTTATGTGGCAACGGATGATCAACGGATTTTTGATTGCGTAAAATCGTTTGGCGGCGATGTGGTTATGACACAAGAGCATCATCCATCCGGAACGGATCGATTGCAGGAAACCGCAGAGCGATTAGGTTTGGGCGATTCCGATGTTGTCGTCAATGTTCAGGGTGATGAACCCTTAATTCCGCCAGAAGTAATCGATCAAGTTGCAAAGAATATGTTCCAAAGTGGTGCTTCTTCGGCAACGTTGGCAGAAGAAATCGAAGCGTTGGATGTATTTTTAAACCCTAACGTTGTTAAAGTTGTTTGTGACGCCGAAGGTATTGCCTCTTATTTCAGCCGCGCCCCAATTCCTTGGCCGAGAGACGCATTTTCTAAGTTCCCTGTTGATTCATTCGCTCAGGAAGATTCGGAAAAAGTGTTTCAAGAATTGAGACAAAATATTACGTTACTGAGACATATTGGAATTTATGCCTACCGAGTGTCTTTATTGAAAAAATTTGTCCAGTGGCCAATGGCACCTCTTGAAAGTACAGAGTGTTTAGAGCAATTAAGAATTTTGCACAACGGTGAGAAGATGCATGTCGAACAAGCGTGTCTTGCTGTTCCAGGGGGAATTGATACCCAGCAGGATTTAGATTCTATTCGAAAATATTTGTCTTAATCTAACTCAGACGGTTAAATTTATACGTCTGATTAGTATATTTAATAATAATTTTTAAATCTTTTCTTAGGTGGCGTGTTAAACGTGAGCGTATCCGTACTTTTTGTATGCCTTGGCAATATTTGTCGATCTCCTACGGCAGAAGCCGTATTTACTAAATTGCTAGAAGATTATCGACACAACGAAAATTCTTCCCTGGAGCTTTCTATTGATTCTGCCGGCACCGGCGGTTGGCACGTTGGTAAAGCGCCAGATTCCAGAGCCCAGGCTGCCGGTAGAAAAAGAGGTTATGATTTGTCGGTGCTTCGTGGCCGACAAGTTAGCCAAGAGGATTTTTCTAAATTTGATTATATCTTGGCAATGGATCAGGCGAATTTATCTGATCTAAAACAGATGAGTGAGCATGCAAACTTTAATGGGCATTTAGGCTTATTTTTGGAATTTGGCCACTCGAATGAGCGAGAGGTTCCCGATCCTTATTACGGTGGTGAGTCAGGTTTTGAGTATGTTTTGGATTTAATTGAAGACGCGAGCCAAGGCTTGATAACCCATATTGCAGAACGCTCGAAATAACTTTTCTGATAAAAAAGATGAATCAAAAATCACAAGCCGCGCAGTCTTTGAAGCCTTACAATACCTTCGCAATCGACGCTAAAACGCCTGAAATTCATGAATTCGCTTCGGTTGAGGCGTTAAAAAAGCTTATCGTATTGTTGCGCGAAAAAGATTTTATACTCCTGGGTGGGGGCAGTAATACCATTTTTACCGCCGATACCGAGCGCCCAGTTATTGTTAATAAGCTCTCTGGAGTTCATTTTTTTTCTGAGGGTGAGCGGCATTTTGTCAGTGCGGCGGGTGGCGAGTCTTGGCAAAAATTGGTTTCCGATACCGTAAGCAATGGTTTTTTTGGAATAGAAAATCTTGCTCTTATTCCAGGTTCGGTAGGAGCAGCGCCTGTGCAAAACATAGGGGCTTACGGTGTTGAGATAAAAGATCGATTAATCGAAATTAAAGTCCTTGATGTCGATAGTTTGGCAATAAAAACGATAACAAACCAAGAATGTCGTTTTTCCTATCGTGATAGTCGTTTTAAGCACGATTGGAAAAATCGGTACATTATTTTAGAAATAACACTCGAACTTTTTAAAGAAAATCACTGTGTTCTGAATTATCCCGGGTTAAAGGATTGTTTTCTGGACAGAGATCAAAACACCTTGGCTTCAAAAGAGATATACGATCGCATCTGCTTCATCCGTCGGTCGAAGCTTCCTGATCCATCTCTTCTTCCCAATGCCGGCAGTTTTTTTAAAAACCCGATCGTTTCAGAGAGTCAATTTGCAGCAATTCAGAAAGAATTTGACGATATCGTCTGGTATCCAATGCCTGACGGTCAGATTAAGTTGGCCGCTGGTTGGCTGCTCGATCGTGCCGGTTGGAAGGGGCGTGGTATTGGCCCAGTTGGAATGCACGAGAAACAGGCGTTAGTGATGGTCAACTTTGGTGACGCATCTGGTGAAGATGTTGTCGCATTTACGCATCGACTCCAAGATGATATTCGCGACAAATTTGGTGTTGAGTTAGAACCTGAGCCTGTTTTTATATAATAGTGTTCTATTAATCCGGATTTACTTTTAATATTGACCAATAATGTAATGGTCAGTTGAGATATTTATTTGTCTATTATCACTATTATTTTTAATTTGTACCTTTTACATGATTCAATTTAATAAAAGTTTTGAATTTTTCTTTTACTTAGAAAATATTTATATTAGTCAGGTGTGACAGCTATTTGCGAAGTTAGTATAAGAGTATGCTAACTAACTAAAGTACTAATAGATAAAAGTTTTGTTTTTTAGTTTTTTTATTCAGTTTGTATAAGTGATAATTGCGTATGTTATCTAAATCGGTGAGAGCCGCCGTATCATTGGCTACTACGTTCGATTACAACAATGCAAAGTGAATTATTTGGTGGTTGGCAAACGATTGACTGTCCTGATGCCGAGCTTAGATATTGGCCCAATTGGTTAAGTTCGAATCGGCATGACCAGCTTGTCAAAGCGCTGGAACATTTAAATTGGGACCAGTCTGTTATCACAATTGCGGGAAGAAAAGTTTTAACTCCGCGACTGAATGCTTGGTACGGTGATCAATACGCTCGCTACGGTTATTCTGGCGTCGACTTGCCGATTAACCCATGGACTGATGAACTCGAACAGCTGCGTGATGACATTCAGTCGGATACAGCATGTAAGTTCAACAGTGTGCTGGCGAACCTTTATCGCGATGGTTCCGACAGTGTAGATTGGCACGCAGATGATGAAGACGAGCTTGGAAAGTTTCCTACCATTGCTTCGTTAAGTTTGGGAGCCCCAAGAAAATTTTTAATGCGTCATCGAACTCGAAGGGATCTCGCTAAAATAGAATTAATACTTGAGCCCGGTTCGCTTTTAGTTATGTCGGGACCAACACAAAAATATTGGTTGCATAAAATTCCGAAGACAAAGGAATCCGTTAGTGCTCGAATTAATTTAACGTTTCGCTTAATTATTCAGGGTAATTAATTTTGAATAATTGAACTAAATGATGATTGAATGAATAAAATAAAAACTTATAAACATGTTTATTCAAAATGTTGTTCCGATTGTTACGATTCATTTTCTTGAACAAAGATTTGTATTGAAGACGTTTAAAATAAGTTGGTTGCCTTCGAAGATAAAACTATACCAATGCAACCAATTTCTAAAATTAGAAACTCATAGTTTTAATTATGAAAACGGTTCAAAATAAAGCGTTTAAATCGTCTCTGATTTATACAGTTTTAATAGCCAAACACGTTATATTGGAAAACATAACAACTAAATTAACCTGAAAAATAGACTCTATAAATTTCTCGATGTAACCTAGTTAGGCTGGACATTTTGAGAAACTTTAAGGTGTCGTTAGATGGATGGCTCTCTGGTCGAAATCAGGTTTCTGGGTTACATAACCTTTGCGTTCTGGGGTCAATTAAGTGATTAAAATATTAGTGGTAGACGACCACGATCTAGTGCGAACTGGCTTTGTTAGGATGCTAGGTGACATCGACGGTTTTGACGTTGTTGGTGAAGCGGAAAGCGGCGAGAAAGCCGTTATCCTAGCGCGTGAGTTAAAGCCAGATGTTGTGTTAATGGATGTGAAAATGCCTGGCATAGGCGGGTTAGAAGCAACGAAAAAATTGCTCAATGCCCATGATCAGCTCAAGGTTATTGCAGTGACTGCGTTAGACGACAGTATGTATCCCAGTCGATTGATGCAGGCGGGTGCTTATGGTTATATCACCAAGGGCACGCATCTTGATGAAATGGTCAACGCCATTCGTTCGGTATACTCGGGCAAGCATTACATGAGCAATAATATTGCTCAGCAAATGGCTTTAAAGAGTTATGCAAAAGACGTAAGCACACCGTTTGAAAAACTGTCCGAACGGGAGCTTCAAACCGCGTTGATGATTGCCAATGGACAAAAGCCTCAGGCGATAGCCAACACATTTAACGTCAGCCCAAAAACGGTCAACAGTTACCGCTACCGCATATTCGATAAACTCGAAATCAACAGCGATGTAGAGCTTGCGTTACTGGCGGTTAAGCACGGCGTTTTAGATGTTGAGATTGAGTAACCTATATTGCGTGCCGGCTTCCATGTATCATGTCGAGCATGAGCGAGACTTCCAATTTAGAAAGCACAACATTTGACCATAAGCGATTTTTGGCGAGCACGAGCACAGGCGCTGGTGTTTACCAAATGTACGATTACAACAGTCAACCGTTGTATGTCGGCAAAGCAAAAAATCTAAAAAACCGGTTATCCAGCTATTTCCGCAAAACCGGATTAACACCGAAAACCGAAGCGCTCGTAAAACGAATTTCCAGTATTCAAGTGACGCTAACTCAGACCGAAACTGAGGCGCTCATCCTTGAACAAAACCTGATCAAATCACAGCGTCCGCCATACAATATTTTATTGCGCGACGACAAATCCTATCCCTATATATTTTTATCCTCTAACGATGACTTTCCGCGAATTTCTTTGCATCGCGGCGCAAAGAAAAAGAAAGGCCGTTATTTTGGCCCATTTCCTAACGTCAGTTCGGTGAAAGACAGTCTGAATTTACTTCAAAAAACATTTCGTGTCCGTCAGTGCGAAGACAGCGTTTTTAAAAATCGATCGCGACCTTGCTTGCAGTATCAAATCAATCGTTGCACCGCGCCTTGCGTTGGCTTGATCAATAAAGACTCGTACGGTGAAGACGTGAAATTCACAGAAATGTTTCTTGACGGTAATAATCAGGAATTAATGACTACGCTGGCCACGCGTATGGAATCAGCATCGGAAAATTTAGAGTTTGAACAAGCGGCTGTATTTCGCGATCAAATCGCCTCGCTTCGAAAAATTCAGGCTGATCGAGTGGTGGAAAGTGAGCAGGGCGATATGGATGTATTCGGTATCAGTCAGGCTCGCGGTGGTTTCTGCATTCACGTACTTTTTGTTCGCAACGGTCGAGTTCTCGGCAGTAAGAGTTATTTTCCAAAAGAAAAACTGGATCAGCAAAAAAGTGAAGTTTTAGCCGCATTCTTACCGCAGTTTTATATTGCGAATACTCACCGCGAAATTCCAGCCGAAGTGCTGTTACCCCATCCGGTTGAAGACGCTGATATTGTTGCCGATGCTCTCGCACAACTGCGATCGGCCAAGGTGATCATGAAGCACAATGTGCGTGGCCAGCGTTTGAAGTGGTTGCAGCTGGCGAATCAATCTGCTGAGCAAAATCTTATCTCTCGCGTTAATAATCGCGAAAAAGTGCAACAAAAATACGAAGCTCTGCAAGATGCTTTGCAATTGCCGGAGCTGCCCGCCCGGATGGAATGTTTCGATATCAGCCACAGTTCAGGTGAAAAAACGGTAGCTTCTTGCGTTGTCTTTGATGAAGGTGGCGCTAATCCGTCAGACTATCGCCGTTTCAATATCAACGATATTACCGCAGGCGATGACTACGCCGCTATGCGCCAAGCTCTGGAGCGCCGCTATAAGCGCTTGTGTGAAGGTGAAGGCAAAATGCCAGACATCTTGCTGGTTGACGGCGGTAAAGGGCAGTTTAACGTCGCTAAAGACGTGCTATCCGAGTTAAGCGTTAACAATGTAGAACTGGTTGGTATTGCCAAAGGCACCACTCGCAAGGCTGGATTTGAAACCTTGATCGTCGATGGCGGTAACTCTGAAATAACCTTAGATTCGACGTCTTCGGCATTGCATTTATTGCAAGAGATTCGCGATGAAGCTCACCGCTTTGCAATCACCGGCCATCGTCAGAGGCGAGACAAGGCTCGAAAAACCTCCAGTCTTGAGTCTGTGCCAGGAGTCGGAGCGAAACGCCGGAAAGAGCTACTCAAACACTTTGGCGGTTTGCAGGGGGTTAAAGCGGCGAGCATCGAAGATTTGGCCAAGGTTCAGGGGATTAGTCGGAATTTAGCTGAAGAGATTTACCAAACATTGAGAATGTCTTAACGCCTGAGCGTTCGTCAATGTGAGAAAACTTAACATTGGCGACATTGGTTGATAGGCGACTGGCTAAGTGTGCTTTTGCCAGGGTTTTAAATGAGAACAGTTGTATTTTTATCGGTTAAGTGAGTTTTAATCGATACTTATCGCCACATTGACCTTCCAGTTACCGCCTGAAATGGAGTGATCCTAGACAAGAAAATCAGCGCACTGGAAGGTTTTAGGTGAGTAAATTTTGCTACTCGGGCATTAACTCTCTAGAATTCGCCCCCTAGTAACAAAACTTGTTTACCATACATTGATCCACTGATTACCGAATTTTTGAATGACACTTGCAAATCAACTTACACTGCTACGAATTATCTTAATCCCCGCATTGATACTCGTATTTTACTTGCCGTTTCAATTCAGCGCTCTTTCCTCTGCGTTAATATTCTCTCTTGCTGCTATTACCGATTGGGCTGACGGCTACATCGCTCGAAAATACAACCAGTCAACCCCTTTTGGGGCTTTTTTAGACCCTGTCGCTGATAAGTTGATGGTGGCGACAGCGCTTGTTTTGTTAGTAGAAGTTCACGCCAGTGCGTGGTTTGCAATTCCAGCTGTAGTCATTGTGGGGCGGGAAATTGTTATTTCCGCGTTGCGTGAGTGGATGGCAGAATTGGGTAAGCGAGCAAATGTGGCGGTTTCGAACATTGGTAAAATCAAAACCACCTGCCAAATGGTTTCCATTATTGTTCTTTTGCTGTTTCGTCCAGGTGTGAATCTGACAATGACCTGGATTGGTTACATTACTTTGTATTTAGCGGCCATTCTCACTTTATGGTCGATGGTGATTTACCTTAAAGCAGCATGGCCAGATTTAAAACCATCCAAACCTGGCGCGTCTGAATAAAGGCGCGCTGCAGTACAGTACCTTGGTATTTACACATTGTGGTAAATGAATATGGTAAATGCCTTGAGGGTGAACTCCTTGATAGTACCGCGCCTCGCTAATACAGAGTCTTAATTTATTAATGAGTGCTGTGGAAAATTATATTCCTGTGCAGTGCCATTTTTAGTGTTTACAAACTTGCTGCAAATTACCGTCAATAAAAAGAGGGTAAAAAGTTCGTTAAGCACTTTTACGTATTTTAAATCAGTATCAACCAGTAATATCCGCAAGGTCATCTAAGTACAAACGCTTTGCAGTTTTTAACTCGTTTGAATAACTGGCGACATCAGGGGTGGTAAGATCATGCCCAAATTTCCAATTTTCTTTGGTCCATTGCCACACATCTTCAAATGTATTTGCCGACAAACTCTTTGTGCCGCGCTTTTTCTTTAACTGCATTTCCATATTAATGCCACCGTTATGGTGCTTGCGTATCCTAAACCCTACTAAGCGACCGCATTTTGAAAAAACTCGGGCGGGCTTTAGGGCAGCGAGTGCGTCCAATTCTTTTTGTTTAGCTTCTGCAACTGATTTATCCCTGGAGTAGACTTGAACTTCTACGCCATTGATTTTTTTATAAGCTCTGTGTCCGCCGGTTGGGTGTGGTCTACATGCCATGGGTTATTACTTCTCGTTTGGTTATAGGACGTCCGAAATCACAAAATTTGGACTAAACCGAATAGTTAATGAGAGTTCAATAAATTTATCTTCGCCTTATCAGTGTCGTAATTCTTACGACTATTATTTTCTAGCAATATTGATGCTAGCTCACCTACCGCAAAGGTTACTGTATGAGTTATCGGCCTGTACTCTCGGTTCTGTATCGAATTGTTAAAATTGTGTCGCTTTAATCTTCTTCAAGAGGTAAAAAATCTTATTTTTCTCCAAAGTAGAGAATTATCAACCACAAAAAGCTAAAAATGCATTAATCGTAACCTAGGGATTCTGATATAGCGTGAATTAGGCCTTAGTCATGTTTTTACTTCGAAACTAACGTTAGCAGGCCTTGAGAATGATGGGTATGGAATAAGGTTTACAAATTTATCATTTCGACTGGATGAGTTGATCAGATTACCTTGACTGCGGAAAAGTTCGGTAATTGATATAATTTATTTCCCGTATAAAACCGGCTTACCCCATTCGTCCTTAAAGCTTGATTGCACCGTTAGTCTTTTGCATCGGCATCTTTTAATCGTGGCGAATAGGTAAAACGACTGCGTATTTGTCGGGCCATTATATTCAATTTTATACATTCCAGCTATGGTGTAGGCCCCAATTGATTTTGTATAAATTGAGAAAAAAGAAGAGAAAAATATTCTAAAATTAACTATCCAGATTTCTTTTTATCAAAAATAATTTACAGTCATTTTTGTGGCGTTCGTTGGTTCTAGGTACTTGAGCGGTGCATTTTAAAAATTTTACTTTTTAAAATGGCTTAAACGCGCGTCATTCAGCATCTCTTGAACAATGAATAATTTATCATCGGGTCTTTTCCCTTCAAAGTTTCTGCCTCTGGCCGACAAGCTGATTACAAAAATTTCATTTACTCATTTTTAGCGATCGGTTTGGTTTCCAATGAGAAAGACAGGACCTGTAACGGGGCGAGAAGCACGTCTCAACGCCAATGATCAGTTGGTCACATCAACCAATACAAAAGGTGTCATTACGTTTTGTAATGATCGCTTTTGCGAGGTTGCGGGTTATTCCAAGGCTGAGTTGCTGGGCCAAGCCCACAATATCGTCCGCCACCCGGACATGCCGCAAGAGGCTTTTGCAAAGATGTGGCAGGATTTACGTTCGGGCAAACCCTGGATGGGATTGGTTAAAAATCGCTGCGCTAATGGCGATCATTATTGGGTCGACGCCTATGTGATGCCGGTGACTGAGCGAGGACAAGTGGTGGGTTATGAATCTGTGCGCGTGGCTCCGTCTAGAGAGCAGATAACACGAGCAATTGAGACCTATCAGCGCATTAAAAATGGCAGTTCCGCAATTCCTTTCTTTTCAAGCGTATGGGATCGATTTAAGAATTACGTTTTAAGTGCCAGTTGTATTTTCGTTGTCTTGTTGTGTGGTTTGTTTGTTGTTCAGAACGTTTCTGCCTTGTCAGTAGGTATGGCTGTTATTGCGAGTGTTGTTGCCGGTGTTTTTTCTGTGGTTGTTGCATTGATGCCGTTGAATCAGGTTCTCGATCAATCTCGACGCCTGAGTAACGACCCCATTGCTGTCTACATTTACACTGGCCGAAGCGACGCCTATGGCGAAGTGCTGTTTGCCACGTTAATGCAAAAAGCACGATTACGAACGGCGTTAGGGCGGTTTAACGAGGCGGCCCGAGAACTCAATGAAAAATCTACCAGCGCGCAAACGGAAGCAGAGGCGGCGTTAGATAATATGAACTCTCAGCAAAACGAATCCGCTCAAGTGGCAGAATCCATGAGTCAAATGGCGGTGGCGGTTCAAGAAGTGGCAAGAGGCGTTTCAGAAACCAGTAACGCTACGGTAGACGCCATGCAGGAAGTCAAAAAAGGCGAGAATGTCTTGGTCGAGGCCAATAATGAAATTGAAGTGTTGTCAGCAACAGTAACGGACCTGTCGACTTTGCTGGAAAACCTGTCGGGAGGCAGTGCAAAAATTGCCAGTGTTATCGATGTGATTCGCTCTATTGCTGACCAAACCAATTTGTTGGCGCTGAACGCAGCGATTGAAGCTGCGAGAGCCGGAGAGCAGGGGCGTGGTTTCTCGGTGGTTGCCGATGAGGTGCGTTCGCTGGCTCAGCGCACTCAGGAATCTACGCAAGACATTCAGGCGATTATTGAAGAATTGGGAGAGGCGACTAAGGCGTCAGTAACCAGTATGAATGCCTGCCAAGAGTCGTCCTCACGCAGTGTTGAGCGTATCGGAAACGTCAATGATGCGTTAACGCAAATTGCTGAATCAGTTCTTGGTATCGAAAAAATGTCGCATCAAATAGCTGCGGCCGCTGAAGAGCAATCGAGTTCGGCGAATGAAGTTAACTGTAATACCAAAAATATTTCGGATATTGCTAAATTAACTCATGAGAAAGCAACAAAGGCCTCGGATTTAAGTAATCAAATGTCTGAGCTGGCGGAAAAACAGTTTCTTCTGGTAGAACGATTCAAGTGATTTGAAATTATTCTCATCAATTGCTTCCTAGCTTTTCTATCATTGGATAGATTTATTTGATGAGTAACAATCAAAGACATCGTAAAATAAATAGATTAAAATTTAAGTCATTTTTATCTATTTTGGGCATTTATGAAGACTGCGCTTTCACCTAGAAAAAAACCAAAACAAGAACGGTCTCGAATAAAATTTGATAAAATTTTATCTCATGCCAAAAAAATGCTCGTTGAGGAAGGCGTCGATTATTTTACGACAGACGCTTTGGCTAAGGCCACTGGTATGTCTATTGGCTCTATATATCAATATTTTCCTAATAAGCAGGCTATTTTTTCTGAATTGATCAATGAATGGCGTGAAAGTGTTGAAAGTAAATTGCTTGTTATTTTGGATGAAGTCCAAGTTTCTTCCATAGAAAGTATTCCGATGCGTAATCAAGTACTCTGGCAAATGATCGATCGCTTTTATTCTGAGCTGATAACAACTCCTGAACAACTAAAACTTCATGCTGAATTAATTAAAGCATCCGAATGGTCGATTCAGTTAAAGGAACTTGAACATAAGCATAATCAATTTATTTCTGAATTTTTCATTCGAATGATGACGGATCTAGGTACCACACTGGATAATAATGATTTAATCGATCTAGCCAATTACATGTACGAAGCCCAAAACTCTATAGAATCTTCTTGTAAGCAGGATTTCCCGGCTTATAAAAGGCGTATGGAATGGCACAAGAAGGCTAGCTACGCTTTGTTAACTGATGGTTGCTTTAGCTCGACTATAGAATAACCAAGATAATTTATTAAAGGATGCCAGCGCTTATATTGTCACTTACGCACTAGCATCCACTGGTGGTCACACTCCCAAACGGCTGCTGTTAAAGAAGATGTTTAACGTGCTCGTTTTTTATCAGAATTGATTTCGTAATTTATTTTTACGCCTCGGAGGCATTTGTTTCGATAATGACGCCCAATTTTTGTGATAAGTGCTCGCAGGACTTGTTAAAGCTTTCATCGACGGCTTGGGTGTGAACTTTCACGTTATATTTTCCTTGGCTGTTAATTGCTGCTTTTACGGTAAGCTCTTTATCAACAAACTTTTTATTGAGTAATTCTTTAATTGCCGCAGCTGTCGACTTCTCTCTAAGGCTTGGTTTGTGTATTTTTCCTACAGTAGTAACCGGTAGCTTATCTAAAATAAATATTTTTTTAGGGCATGCTGGTCGTTCATCAATACGGTCATTAACGAATTCCTGCAGTTGCTGTTCACTCACATTAACACCTTCGCGTAATTGAACAAAAGCAACGGGTAATTCGCCTGCGTATTCATCAGGCCAGCCAACAGCTGCCGCCAGTTCAATACCAATATGTTGCTCTAAGCAATGTTCTATCATTGCAGGATCAATATTATGGCCACTGCGAATAATTAAATCTTTCGCTCTTCCTGTAATAAACAAATTCGAGTCGCTATCGATATAACCCAGATCTCCGGTGTGTAACCAGCCATCTTTCATTGCGGACTTTTCGTCACCTAAATAGCCAGAAAATACGGATTCACTCTTGACCAAAACTTCTCCACCGCAGGTTGTACCGCTTGATCCGTTAATGCGAATTCCCGAGCTTTCAGCGACTACTCCAGCACTTCCTTTTACTATCGGGTTACTCACGTTGGCCATAGAAATAAAACCGGCTGTTTCAGTCATTCCATATATGCAATAGAGTTCAACCCCGGTTAATGCTCTAATATCCGCATACAAGTTTTCAGGAATTGGCGCTCCTCCCGAAGACATTATGCGTAAGCTGGATGTATCAGATCCATTTAAGGGGACAGATAACATAGACGCAACAGAAGTTGGTATACCGCCACTAATATTAACTCTGTAGTACTCAATTATTTTCCAATGCGCTTGAATAACATTAGGATCCCGAAAACTTTTTACTGTAGGTAAAATAATATTTAATCCCGATATAAGCGCACTGAGACTGTTAACAATAGCGCCGGCCACATGGAAAAGTGGGAGCCCATTTACAATCGTTTCAGCTGCTTGGAGTTCAAAACCTTCACATACGCGTCTTGCACTTTCAAGTTGATTTTTACTGCTGTGCTTCGCCAGTTTGGGCGTGCCCGTAGTACCGCCTGTATGAAAATACGCTACCGTGTCTTCTGGGCCGTTCAGCCAACTAGAAGGTAATTCTTCATCGCTGTACTTTAACAAAAGCGAGTCAAAATCATTAAGTACCATTTCTGGCCGAAGAGGTTTAGGAAGTGGTTTGCTGATTAATTTCATTGCAACATTAATCGCAGTTGGTAATACAGATACCGATAACAACTTAATTTCTTTACCGCTGATTTCCCTTACATTTGCAGCAGCTTGTTGAGCTTTTTGCCAGATATTAATTCCTGGAGTAGGTCCTACCGATAATACAATATCTGAGTTGGCCTTTAATAAAAGCTCGGTGATCGCTTCAACTGAAAGAAGCGGGTTCAACGGATTGGCAATACCAATGCATTCAGCTCCCCACAAAGCAATCTGGTGTTGAGGAATATTAGGTAGCAAAGTTGAGACTACAACTTTGGATTTGTTTTCTGATAAATCTTTAAATAATCGAGCAGCGCGCTTTAAGTTGGAAAAAAACTCAAAATAGTTGTACGTTTTTTCGGAAAAGTTTGGTTTTATTTTGGTTATCAAAGTAAATGCGGTGTGAGCGTCGTGTAATTCACTGGACTTTTTTACTGCCTGATAAATTGTGTTTACGTCATTCATACGAAAATTCCTGTTATTTCAGCATTCCCTCGATCAGGACAAACGAAATAGGGCGGTTTGTTGGGAAGCTTTTGTAGAGGGAATGCGTGATTAATTATTATTTATATTGTTGTGCACTGGCTCTCTAGCAATTGCAGTCGCCACAGGCTTTATAGAATGAATATCGTAAATTCCTACTTCGAACAGGTTTTAGTTCAGCGTAATTAATAAATTGAATGTAACTTAAAGATGCAATGCCTCTTGCAGTTGCTGAGGTTAAATTACACTTACTCAGATGAATTTCTCTGTTGGTCTTCATTTTCTCTGCCTTATTGTTATGTTTTTATCTAAAGGTGAGTATGAGCTCATGTTTGGATGAAAACACAGCATTTGTAGCAGTGTCAATAAATATGAATGCGATCTCACATTTCTATTTGGTGAGCAGTTATTTTAGGCGATTATGACTAGAATTTATGACGTGCGAAGTTGAGAGGGGGGCAATTACATGGAGGCAAAAAAGTGAATGGGTTCGCCTAAGGATTTTTTGGAAAAACATCAAGCACAGGAAATCTGAATGTATTGGAAATACTCAAATGTATAGCAAGATTAGATATGGGGATTTCTAATGAGACATTTGCAGGACACTGAATAATTCATTAGCGTCCGTTAACTTGTAAGATGGTACCAGAGGCCGGACTCGAACCGGCACACCCGTTAAGGCGGGGGATTTTGAATCCCCTGTGTCTACCAATTTCACCACTCTGGCATAATGAGCTAACAGAGAAAAAATTTTCTTTATAAACAAAGCATTAGGCTTTTGTTTACGCTCTGTTGCGTGAAAGAGCGCGTATTATAACTAGGCTTTTGTTCCCGTCAACCACTCTCTAAAATTATTTCACTTTACTGTTTCAAGAAGTGACAACTTGGCCAAGCTTTAGTCTTGAAGCGTTAAATTTATGCAGTTTTGGTTGAATTCAACACACCTATAATCCCATGTGCAATTCACTGGAGTGTAAATTCAGGTTTTGACGGCGATGTCTGAGTCGAGTTTTCGCGGCTGTGCTTCAAAATTATCTACTCGCTAAGACGTTATTTTTTCGGTAGTCTTGCCCGCTTTTGAGTCGTTTTCTCCCTTATAAAATGCGCCGACAAGATTTTTACTACGACCTCCCCGATGAGTTAATCGCCCTAAAGCCTGCTGAGCAACGTGCTGGCAGCCGATTGATGCACGTTGATGGCCCAACCGGGTCAGTCACACATCGACAATTCAAAGAAATACTGTCCCTGGTTCAACCAGGTGATCTTATGGTGTTTAACAACACTAAGGTGATTCCTGCGCGAGTCTATGGCAACAAGAGTACCGGCGGACAAGTCGAAGTATTGATTGAACGCATTATCAGTGACCGCAAAGCGTTGGCTCATATTCGCTCCAGTCGTTCCCCAAAAGCCGGTGCAGAATTGACGTTAGGGGAAAAATACAAAGTACAAGTTGAAGGCCGCGAAGGCAGCTTATTCAAGCTCGATTTTGGCGACGATGCCTCGGTCCTCACAGTGTTAGAGGAAGTCGGTCACATCCCGTTGCCACCTTATATTGAGCGAGAAGACGATAGCGACGATCGTCAGCGCTACCAAACGGTGTACAGCCGCGATGATAAAAAAGGCGCCGTAGCCGCGCCAACGGCGGGTTTGCATTTTGACGATAGCCTTATGGAAGCGTTAACTAATAAAGGCGTTAACCTTGGCTTTGTGACTTTGCATGTGGGAGCCGGTACGTTCCAGCCTGTTAAGGTTGATGATATTCACAATCACCAGATGCACAGTGAATGGATGGAAGTTGATGAATCTCTGTGTGATCTCGTCAAATCCACGAAAGCTTCGGGTGGGCGAGTGATCGCGGTAGGTACCACCAGCGTCCGTTGCTTAGAAACCGCCAGTAAAAACGGCAGTATTGCACCTTTTACCGGTGATACCGATATTTTTATCTACCCGGGTTATGAATTTCGCTGCATTGATGCCTTGGTGACTAATTTCCATTTACCGGAATCAACGTTAATTATGCTGGTCTCTGCCTTTACTGGCTATCAGCATACGATGGCGGCCTACGCCGAAGCGGTGGCAGAGAAGTACCGTTTCTTCAGTTATGGCGACGCGATGTTTTTAACCAAAAATCCCGACGCCATTAATGAGCCAATTGCTCAATCTGAAACCGAACAAAAGACTGATCCCACAGAAAAGAATTGAACAGCGGGTTATTGAAGTGACTGAATCTGACCAAAGACAATGTTTTATGAAGTTTGAGCGCGACTGTGACGACGGTCTAGCGCGTCGCGGCCGATTAACGTTTCCGCGCGGTGTCGTAGAAACACCGGCATTCATGCCTGTAGGCACCTATGGCACCGTAAAAGGCATGTTGCCCAGAGACGTTAAAGAAATTGGCGCTCACATCATATTGGGGAATACGTTCCATTTAATGCTGCGTCCGGGCACAGAAGTCATTAAAAATCACGGCGATTTGCATGACTTCATGCAGTGGGACAAGCCGATATTGACCGATTCTGGCGGTTTCCAAGTCTTTTCTTTAGGCAAAATGCGCAAAATTACCGAAGAGGGCGTTTCTTTTAATTCGCCCGTTGACGGCAGTAAGGTGTTTATCGATCCAGAACGCTCTATGCAAGTTCAGCGCGACCTCGGCTCTGACGTGGTAATGATTTTCGATGAGTGCACCCCTTATCCGGCGACTCACGACGAAGCGCGCAAGTCGATGGAATTGTCGTTGCGTTGGGCTAAGCGCAGCCGCGAGGCCCACGGAATGAGTGAATCGGCGCTGTTCGGTATCATCCAAGGCGGTATGTACGAAGATTTGCGGGAAATATCGTTGGTCGGTTTGCGCGATATCGACTTTGATGGCTACGCCATTGGCGGTCTCTCCGTTGGTGAGCCAAAAGAAGAAATGATTTCGGTCCTAGATTATCTACCGGCAAAGATGCCTGAAGATAAACCGCGCTATTTAATGGGTGTTGGTAAGCCTGAAGATATCTTAGAAGCGGTTATTCGCGGTGTTGATATGTTCGATTGTGTTATGCCCACTCGCAATGCCCGTAATGGTCATTTATTTACCAGTGAAGGCGTTATCAAAATTAGAAACGCCAAACATCGTGGCAGTACTGAGCCATTAGACAAAGAATGTGATTGTTATACCTGTCAGAATTTCACTCGCGGTTACCTGCATCATTTGGATAAATGCGGTGAAATTTTGGGTGCGCAATTAAACACAATCCATAATTTACGGTTTTATCAGAACCTAATGACCGACATTAGAACGGCAATTGAAAACCAAAATTTAATGGAATTTGCGAAACAATTTTATGACAAACAAAAAATAGACCGCCCTGAATTTGCAAAAAAGTTTAATTAATCTCTGAAAACCAGTTGGTATAAAACATCAATAACCGTTTATAAGGGTTGATATTAAAAATTTAAACCTAATTTTATATAAGCGATCATTAATGGGGTTTATAATGCCGGCCCTGGTGAACGAGGACGAAAGTTCTCTTAAATTGACAGGCTGATCCAGCCAAATACGTATAAAAAGGTTTTTGTACTAAAACCCTATGGAAAGTATCTGATGCTCAATCGCTACCCTCTGTGGAAATATATTCTCATCCTGTTCGTAATTGTTTTGGGTTTGGTATACGCAGCCCCTAACCTTTACGCTCCAGACCCTGCCATTCAGGTTTCAGGTCAATCCAGTGGTTTAGAAATTACTCAAAAAGATCTCGACCGGGCGTCAAAAGCGCTTGAAGAAAGCGGTATCGAGTATTTTGGTGGGGAGTTACAAGAACGTGCTGTGTTAATTCGGTTGGCGTCCGCCGACGATCAAAAAGAAGCACGTAAAGCCGTTCAACGAGCACTGGGGTCAAATTACGTTGTTGCTCTGAACCAGGCGTCTAACACGCCGCAATGGCTGCAATCACTGGCGGCAACACCGATGAAACTCGGTTTGGATTTGTCCGGTGGTGTTCACTTCTTAATGGAAGTCGATACTCAAGATGCCGTTAATAAACGCCAGGCCACCAACGCCAACGAGCTGAAGAAAAAATGGCGAGAAGTACGTGCTCTTTATGAAGGCCGTGTACTTGTTTCTGCCGATAACGTGATTGAAGCGCGTTTCTCCGACGAAGCCGAGCGCGAAGAAGCAATCAGCGTGGCTCGATCTGAATTCCCTGATCTGATCATCGCTACCGAAGAAAGAGACGGAAAGTTCTTCCTTCAATTGACCATGTCTGAATTTTCCATTCGTGAAATTGAAGACTACGCTGTTTCTCAAAACTTGGTGACACTGCGTAACCGTGTTAACGAACTCGGTGTTAGTGAGCCGCTGGTTCAACGCCAAGGTCGCAACCGAATCGTGGTGGAATTGCCCGGCGTTCAAGATACCGCAGAAGCCAAACGTGTGATCGGTAAAACGGCAAACCTCGAATTCCGTTTGGGTGCCGAAAGCAATACACCTGCCTCACAGCGTGAACAATACGAATTCCGCCCAGAAGAGGGTGAAAACTTTGCTCGAACCGCTTGGTTGGAGCGCAAAGTGATCATCACTGGTGAAAACGTATCAAATGCGCGTCCTGGTATTGATCCACAAACCGGACAAGCCGAAGTAAGCATCACGCTCGACAGTGATGGCGGTTCAAAAATGCACCGCGCTACTTGGAAGAATATTGGTCGCAGCATGGGGGTGTTATTTGTTGAATACAAAACCCTTGAAAAACGATCCATTGATGAAGAGGGCAACGAAGTTATCACCAATCAGCGGGTGATTGAAAAGAATATTATTAACCTTGCCACCATTCAGGCCGCTCTCGGTGTTCAATTCCGAATTACGGGTCTAGACAGCCCTGTTGAAGCCTCCGAACTTGCACTGCTCTTGCGAGCGGGTGCGTTGGCTGCGCCGATGTTCTTCGTTCAAGAAAGTACCATCGGTCCTTCGTTGGGTGCTGAAAATATTGAATTGGGTGTGCTATCGGTTCAGTTGGGTCTTGGTTTTGTCTTGATCTTTATGTTGGTTTACTACCGCGTGTTTGGCCTTGCTGCCAATATCGCGTTGACCGCAAACCTTGTTTTACTGATTGCGATTATGTCGCTGTTTGGCGCCACACTGACCTTGCCAGGTATTGCCGGTATTGTGTTAACCGTGGGTATGGCGGTGGATGCGAACGTGCTGATTTTCTCGCGGATACGTGAGGAAATTAAGAATGGCTTGCCCCCGCAATCGGCCATTAATTCCGGTTTTGAGCGAGCATTTACCACCATTTTGGACGCCAACATCACAACCTTAATTGTTGCGATTATTCTGTTCGGTATTGGCTCGGGTCCGGTGAAAGGTTTCGCGGTAACACTATCGATCGGTATTTTAACGTCGATGTTCAGTGCCATTATGGTGACAAGAGCCATCGTTAACATGATCTACGGCGGTCGTCGCGTCGAAAAACTTTGGATTTAATTCAACTCATTCAATTTAGTAAAAGGCTCGAATCGTTCGGGCCTCATAAAGGTTTACAGCATGTCTGAGACAAGTGCACAAAAAGCGCCGGAAAAAAGCGGTATCGCTTTTATGTCTTTCCGAAAAATTGCTATGAGTTTTTCGGTTTTATTACTCCTAATTTCCATTGGTTCCTTGGCGGTCAATGGCCTTAAATTCGGTTTGGATTTTACCGGTGGTACCCAAATTGAAGTGGAATACCAAACGTCCGCAGATCTCACCCAAATTCGAGGTCAGCTCTCCGACGCCGGTTTTGACGGCGCCGTTGTTGTTCATTTCGGTGCTGATACAGAAGTGCTTATTCGCCTTCAAGGTTCAGAATCTGAGCAACCAAAACAGCGCGCTGGCGAAGAGCAAACGGATTCTTTATCCGATAAAATTCTGAAAGTATTAGAAGCCGATGGCGATGACGTCGAACTCAAACGCGTTGAGTTCGTAGGCCCTCAAGTAGGTGAGGAACTCAAAGAAGACGGCGGCCTTGGAATGATCTTCGCGCTGCTCGTTGTTATGGGTTACGTTGCCTTCCGATTCCAATACAAGTTCTCAGTGGGTGCTGTTGTGGCGTTGATTCACGACGTTTTGATCGTATTGGGTATTTTCTCATTGCTTGGCTTAGAGTTCGATTTGACCGTACTCGCTGCGATCCTCGCGGTTATCGGTTACTCCCTGAACGATACCATCGTTGTTGCCGACCGCATCCGTGAGAACTTCCGCAAGGTTCGCCAGGCAACACCTGAGCAAATTATTGATATCTCTCTCAACGAAACCCTTGGCCGTACATTAGTCACCTCTTTGACAACGTTGTTGGTATTGCTTGCGTTGTTCCTAGTTGGGGGTGAGCTGATTCACGGATTCTCGATTGCGTTGATTATTGGTGTTTTGATCGGTACGTATTCATCCATATACGTTGCTGCCAATATTTTGATGTTGATGAACATCACTACTCAAGATCTGATGGAGCCGGTCAAGGAAGGCTCTGATCTAGACGAAGTAGAAATGCCCTAAATCGTATATTTTAAGACATTGGTATCAGGTGAGGTCGTTTGGGCTTCACCTGATTACCGTTAAGATGTTGTTTTAGCGTAAACGGTTGTTCTTGTTTTTCCATTCTCTCTGTACTTCTTCCTCAAGATCTCTTTTTAGAATCTCAGCCTTTGTCCAAAAATCACTTTCTTAGTCAGAGGCTCCTTAAAACACATTTCCTAAAATCCAGGCTCTAAAACCCATGCCATTATTCAATTTTTGGAACACATCTCTTTTCCCCTGCACTTGATTTAGGATTGCCGTTGCCAACACGCCTGTGGCCCGTATAAGCTAGCGGTTGTTTTGTATTTATTTGATTACAAATCTTTGAGATGGCGTTTATGGCAATACCAGAGGGACAGACTGGTCGTGAAAGTCTCATCAAGAAAATCGAGTGGTTACAGCATCTTCAACTGACGAATGAGCAAATTGAGTTAGTTAAACAATACCGCTGTTTGGTCGATATTCACGGCTTCGGTTTTTGGGAGTGGAATTACACGAATCAGACGTTCCACTGCCACGGACAACTGTGCTTGGATGCTGGCTATTCCCAAGAGGAAATGGACGCGATCGAGCACGCTACTGAAATCCGCGGGCTCTTTTATCCCGACGATCTTGATCGCGCATTGGCCATTGTTCGCCAACACGTGTATCACAATTCTCCCATTCATTTCAGTTTTCGGATGCTTAAAAAGTGCGGCGAGTACATGTGGGTTACCACCATGGCGACCTCGTTGCGCGATGAAAATAATCGCATCACTAATATTGTTGGTGTTATTTTCGACGCCTCTCAATTGCGCGTAACGCGAGAAGCACTAAGAACCGCAGAATTGCGCTTACAACGCATTATGAACGCCTCCAACGACGGCATTTGGGAATGGAGCGCGAAAGATAAAAAAGTCGAATTTTCCGATCGTGTTTTGCACCATTTAGGCTTTAAGTCCATCGAACAGCTGGTAAAGCCTGGAGAATCGACAATTACGGCCTGGATGCGTCGTATTCATCCCGAAGATTTAAAAGCGTTTAAGGTTGAAGTCAAAGACTGCCTGACGCACCGAAAAGCATTGGATTTTGATTACCGAATTGCCGACCGCGATGGTATTTATCGTTGGGTTCGCACGCGGGCTCACGCAAAATTTAATCAGAAATCACAACCGGTGCTGATTTCCGGTACCAATATCGACATCACCGAAATCAAGCTTGCGCAAGAACGACTTGAAAATGCCCGTGATCAGGCTGAAAAAGCCAACTTGTCGAAATCAAAATTTTTGTCAGGAATGAGCCAACAGCTAAGAACGCCCATGAATGCGATTCTTGGTTATGCGCAATTATTCGAATACGACGATAACTTGACCGATGATCAACGCAATAACATGCACGAAGTGCGCAAAGCGGGTGAGCATCTCATTCAGTTAATTGACGACGTTTTGGATTTATCAAAAATTGAATCCGGCAACATTACCCTGGCGAACGAACCCATTTTAGTGTCGGAAATTGTTAAAGATTGCATTACTCTCAGCCATCCGCAAGCAAACAAATACAACGTTACATTAACCGCTGAAACCGGAGACACCGAGCCGCTTTTTGCCGAGTGTGATCGGGTGCGATTAAAACAGGTACTTTTAAATTTAATCAGTAACGGAATCAAATACAATCGCCCGTCTGGTTGGGTCAACATTAATGTGTTTTTTCACAACGAAGACGAAATTTGCATCAGTGTTGAAGATAACGGTTTCGGCATTTCAGAAGACAAAAAAGACAAATTGTTCCAGCCGTTTAATCGTCTGGGTGCGGAAAAAACCGCAATTGAAGGCAGTGGTGTTGGTTTGGTCATCACCAAGCGCTTAATCGAAATGATGGGCGGCGACATCAGTTTTTACAGCCAAGAAGGCGTTGGCAGCTGTTTCGAGATTTATTTAAAACGTTGTGACGATTGGGCAGAAAGTGATCCGAGTTCTCTGGGAAAAATTATGCCCGAAGAACGAAAAATCCATTTAAGTGTTTCCTCGCCAAAAACAGTACTCTACATTGAGGACAATCCCGCCAATATCCGTTTAATGGAAAAGTTATTTCGGCACGTAAACAACATCGAATTAGAAATTGCCCAAGAGCCTTTGTTGGGCGTTTATAAAACGCGATTAATTTTACCGGATCTTATTTTACTGGATTTGGAGATTCCCGGCTTTAACGGTCACGAGCTTCTAGAAATTTTGAGCAATGATCCCAGTACTGCCGATATTCCCGTGGTCGCCTTATCCACCAATAAATCGGCAGAATTAAACAACCGGCTTAATGCGAACAAAGAAAATAATGCGGCTACTGGCTCACCCTCAGACACTCAAGGGCAGGGCTCGCCATCGGGCAGTCATCCTGACGGAAGCGACAACGAGTTTTTAGATATAAACAATGCGCCACAGTTTTATTCTTATTTGGTCAAACCTTGGAATATCGAACAAATTATTGGTTTGTTGGAAAACTTATTCGGAGAGAAAACGGTTCAATAATCGTTGAGCTTGATAATCATGGCTGATGACAAAAAGTCCCAATCCAGTGATCGCTTAAAAGAAGCAATTCGCGTTGCCAGAGATTCCTATTCGAAAGGTACCTCCATTCCTGACGCCTTGGCGCATCATCGTGGTTCATTGAGTGTTCCTGTCATTCCCGGATTGCAGCCGCCCATGGTTCCCGGCATTCCCGGTGTGGGTCAACACTCAATTCAGCATGAAATTCAATCCATGTCTGAACGCTTTTCCCGAATGCAATACATCGACGGGTTTGGTTTTTGGGAATGGAATTTAGAAAAAGAAAGTTTTCGCGTGTTTCCTGGCAATTTATGGGATTCGATGGGGTATAAAGAAAAAGACATCGATCGAGTAAAAACCATCGAGCTAGCTTTTACCCTTGTGCATGAAAACGACAAAGATAAACTCCGCAAGTGCTTGCGCGATCATTTTTCTAACAACACCAAATATTCCGCCGCTTATCGAATGCGCAATCGCGATGGCAGTTACCGCTGGGTGCAAGCCGAGGCCAGTTCCATACGCGATAAAAATAATCGCGTTATTTATTTTGCCGGCGTTAATTACGATATTACCGAAGAGAAAAAAATTGAGTCCGCACTCAGAGACAGCCAAGCTCGGTTTCGTCGCATTTTAGAGTCTTCCAACGATGGCGTTTGGGAGTGGAACACCTTTGAAAAGAAATTAAGCTATTCCCAGGGTTGTTGGGCCATGTTGGGTTTCCCGAAAAAAGATTCCGATATGGGGCGTGGCCAGATGCGCCGCTGGCTAGAGCGCATTCACCCAGAAGATCGCGATCAGGTCGAGTCAGAAATGACTGGCAAGCTGAACAAATTTCAGCCTTTCGACATTGAATATCGTATCTTAAACAATACCAATGATTGGATGTGGTTGCGCACGCGGGGCGACGTTCTCACCAACAGTGAAGGCGAAGTGGAGTTTATGTCCGGCGCCAATGTCGACATTACCGAGCTAAAGCGCTCCGAGGCTCGCAGTATCAAAGCCACAACATTGGCTGAAAACGCGAATCGGGCGAAGTCGGAATTTTTGTCGAGTATGAGTCACGAGCTAAGAACACCCATGAATGCCATCTTGGGATTTACGCAATTGTTCGATACCGCAAAAAACCTGACCACCGATCAAAAAGAAAATATCAGCGAGATTCGTCGAGCTGGCAACCAATTGCTGCGCCTGATCAACAATGTGCTGGAATTGTCGAAAATCGAAGCCGGTAAAGCCAGTGTCTCGATTCGACCTGTTCCCATTCACAGTGTGATTGAAGAAGTATTTTCCCAATGTACCGATCTTGCAAAAAAGTCGTCGGTTTCTTTAAATTTCGAACCGCATCATTTAAAAAATGCCTTCGTGCGTGCTGACAGAGCGAGCTTAAAACAATCGCTGATCAAGCTGGTCAGTAACGGAGTGATTTATAACCGCAGTGGCGGTCGAGTCATTGTCAGTTTGGTAGAAACTGCCAATAAATTTTTAGTGATATCCGTTCGCGATACCGGTCGCGGTATTCCAAAATCCGTACAAGCCAATTTGTTCGAGCCGTTTTCAGAGCAGCAAGATATCCTCGCCAAACCCACCGGAAACGGCGTTGGCTTAGCGATTTGTAAAAAACTCGTTGAGTTAATGGGCGGAAATATCGAATTTGACAGCGAAGAGGGTGCGGGCAGTTGTTTTCAAATTCAGTTACCCATTGAGAAAAATGTGGTCGATGATTCGGACACCTCTGAAAGCGTCGAGATCTCTAAATTCTTAAATTTTGATAATCAATTGTTTAAAGATAAAACCGTTTTGTTCGTCGACGACGACTCAAAATGCCGCAATTGGTTGGGTACGTATTTTAAGAATTTTCAGGGGCTAAAATATGAAACTGCCGATGAAGGAATAAAAGGGCTGTTCAAAGCAAGAAATCTACTTCCGAACATCATTTTTTACGATTTGCACATGCCGGGAATTGACGGCTACGAAGTTATTAAAATCTTAAAAAGTGACCCCAACACCCAAAATATTCCGGTGGTGGCGTTATCAGAAATTCATGGCAGGAAGGAAATTCAATCGGCTTTAGAAGCAGGGTTTAGCGACCTGCTACCAAAGCCATTAGACGTCGAACAGTTAACCGTAGTTGCTTCGCAATTGGTTAACGATTAACGCATTAGCCAATTCGGCTCATGTGTTTGCCAACTATTTGAAGCAAAGGCTTAAAGACTTTTGGGCTGGCGCAAACGATGTGACCCGACGATAGGTGATCGTTACCGCCACGGAAATCACTCACTAAACCACCGGCTTCTTGAACCAGCAAAATCCCTGCGGCGATATCCCATTCTTTAAGATTCATTTCCCAGAAACCGTCATATCGACCTGCGGCAACATAAGCAAGGTCGAGTGCGGCAGAACCCTGGCGACGAATACCGGCAGTTTGGCCCGCGATTTCTTCCAGTGCTCGCAAATACGGCGTCATATTCTCTAGGGCGAAACCACTGAAAGGAATACCAGTGCCGATCAAAGCGCCATTCAAACCGCGACGGTCCGTTACACGTATGCGACGGCCGTTGAGAGCTGCGCCTTTACCTTTACTTGCGGTAAATTCTTCGCGTTTAACCGGATCAAGCACCACACCGTGGAGCAACTGACCCTTGAATTTACAGGCGATAGAAATTGAGAAATGTGGGATTCCGTGGATGAAATTGGTGGTGCCATCCAGTGGATCAATAACCCACTCGTAGTCAGGATTATCACCCTTCAAAAAACCGGATTCTTCACCAATAATGGTGTGATCAGGGTAGGCCTTGCGAAGGTGATAAATAATTTCTTTCTCACTTGCTTTATCGATTTCGGTCACGAAATCATTTCGGCCTTTCTCTTCAATATCGATGACACTTACACGTTCAAGCGCTCGTTCAATTTTCTCGGCTGCTTTTCGTGCAGCGCGAAGGGCGATATTGAGCATTGGTTCCATAAGGCGACTCGCTGGTATAAATTAGTTGAGAAGGTAACAAAAAAGGGGCGAGATTGTACCAGGGGGCCTAGGAGTAAACCAGTTCTACTGTTAAACTTCGCGCCCTTTTTAAAAAGTTATTTTAGGACAAAATGCGCCCGAGATAGCTTGCCTTGTTCGAATAGCCAATTGAAATCGCATCCATGAGTACAGTTAAACCTAACAATGATTCCGAAGCCTTCAACCGCGTACGCATCGTCTTGGTTGATACAACCCACCCTGGCAACATTGGTGGTGCCGCACGCGCCATGAAAAATATGGGGTTGAAGCAACTGTACTTAGTTTCGCCCAAAGACTTCCCCTCCGATGTTGCTGTGTGGCGTGCCGCAGGCGCCGCTGATCTCCTAGAGACCGCAGTAGTGGTTGAAACCCTAGATGAGGCCATCGGCGATTGTAAATTAGTGGTGGGTACCTCCGCTCGTGAGCGACGTATTCCTTGGCCACTGCTCACTCCCCGAGAGTTTGGCGACCGAGCTTACGCCGAAACACAAACCCACGACGTTGCCGTCGTATTTGGGCGAGAAGATCGCGGTTTAACCAACGAAGAGCTGCACAAGTGCAACTACCACGTGCACATTCCGGCAAACCCCGAGTACTCAGCCCTAAACCTCGCCACAGCCGTACAAGTGTTGAGCTACGAGTTTAGAATGTCAGCTCTGAATGCTGAAAACGGCGCCCCGGTTCACTTTGACGACTGGGACCAACCGCCAGTAGATACCAACATGGTAGAAGCCTACTACGAGCATCTGCAAAAAACCTTAGAGCGTCTTGGCTTTTTAGAGCCCGGCAATCCACGCCAAACCATGACCCGTATTCGTCGTCTTTACAACCGAGTTCGCATGGACGAGATGGAACTCAATATTCTTCGCGGTATGTTGACCTCAGTCCAAAACTACATTTACCACACCGACACAAAAATTCAGCAACTGGAAGAAAATAACGCCAAAGAAAGCCCGAAAGAATAAAGAATCCACAACCTGAAACCCTATTTGCAAAACACATCAAAACCAGTACTTTTATATTTCTATTAAGTCTTGCGTATAAATAAAAGTACTGGTATTGTTCGCAGCCTCTCCACGCACCCGTAGCTCAGCTGGATAGAGTAGGTGGCTTCGAACCACTTGGTCGGGGGTTCGAATCCCTCCGGGTGTGCCAACAAAATCAACAACTTACGATACATTTTATTAAAATCCCAAAAATTAACTCGTGAGTTTCGCGTGACCTCAATCGGTACGTTTTTTGCGAAAATTATCCAAATCCAATACTGCCTCAACTTTTGGCGGCAGCGTAATTCGTTGAACCGCTGCAAATAAAATGTTGAGCGAGGCCATAGAGTAGTGGGTTGTTATAGATTTCCCCTTATGACCCAAAAGCTCTTGCCTAGTCTCCTCGTCCACGCCAGCCTCTCTTAATCGGCTACCAAACGCGTGTCTTAGATCATGAATGCGAACATCGATGCATGCCCGATCCCGAGCCCTCTTAAATCCGCTATTGTTGCTGGACTTTTTAGGCCTTCCATTATAAGTAAAAACATATTTGGGGTGATCGCCGCGTTTTCTATTTATTATTTCTGCGGCAACAGTATTTATTAATACAAGCCGCTCTCGATTTTTGTCTTTAATCGTGCTCTTTGTTGGGATGTAAAAAGCAAGCCCTCCAGGAATTACGCCCTCTGGCAACTCAAGTTCGTGATCCCATGATAAATTATTTAACTCGCTGTCTCGCATGCCGGTATTTACATAAACAATTATTTCGTCAGCTAAATGCGGCGGGCAATTCCTAAGTAGATTTTCTTGATTCTGCCAAGTAATAGGCTTGGGTAGGCGCTTATCACTTGAAAACCGTTCAAATTCAGGGGCGCTTTCAAGCCACGTTAAATCACACCAGTCGTAACGCCACTTGGTTGCAGCGGTTAACACTCTTGATATAGCCTCAATGAAATGATTTAGAGTGACGTTTTTATTTCCGTTGGCTTTTTTAATTTCAAGGAATTTTTTTACTGCCGGATGATCTCTGTGAATCTTTTCAGCTTCAATGTGACCAATGTGTGGGTAAAGGGCGTTTAATTTCTTCTCAAAATTTTTAATTTGCTTTTGATCCTGGTTTCGAGCGCAATATTCTACAGCGCAATCCCCCCAGGTAATTTTAGGGCGAACACCTCGGCGATCCGCCTCATAAATTGCTGTCATTGACTCTCTAATTAATGCCTCTACTTCTTTTTCCTGGCCCTTGCGATATCGAGTCGTTTCATAAATTCGCTGTCCGAGGTATTGTTTATCGATGACGTAGAAGCCCTTACTGTTGAGACTGTACCCGACACCTTTTTGCACTTGTTACTCCGTGGATTCTGTTTGTATCGCTCCCACGCTTCCTGCAGTTCGGTGCGATCAATTAATTTTGTATTGCCCATTTGATGTACTGTGACAAGCGGCAAAATGTATTTTTCAAACGAGCGGCGACCAACACCTATAACACCGGGCGCCTCACCTTTTTTTACAGCTAATGATAAATCCATAAATATCTCGAATTTAAATTAGCCTCCATGCTCTCAACCGCCTATCCCTATAGCGGGTTAATTCACGCTTCCTTGCGAATTAAATAAATACATAAACAAAAATCAAACTGGCTGCAAAACCAATTGAAATACCAACGCACAATATATCTGTTGGGTGTATTTTGGTTGTGTATTCTTCATCGTCCATGATGATTTGTTTACTGTTGTTTTTGCAATTTTGAAATTTCGGGGTCGAAAATAATCCAATTATCGTTCGGGCGAATAGCAAACATAACTCCATCACACAATCGATCATCAAAATAACAAATATCTGGATCGAAGTTGTCGAGGTAGTCTTCAATTAACACCTGATATTCGTCTTTTCTCCCCCGGTGGCTGGCTGTCATAATATTTGTTTTTAGGGCGCTAATTAACACCAGTATAAATTGGTGTAACTTATCTTCTGATAATGAAACTTCAAATAAATTGGCCAGGCAATCAATTTTCTGTTCGATTCTTTCGGGCGAAGAAAATATACCGGAGCCTGCAGTAACGTAGCGATAAAAATCCCAGCCAAGTTTAGAGGCTGGCAATACTGTGTCATCTAAATCGAAATCAATATTTTGTAAACTTGAATTTAAATGACTCAAGCAGCTTTCTACAATTTCAATATGAGATTCAATGTATTGACGAGATGCATAATCATAGTCATTTGCTGAATCATCCTTGGGGGCAATTGATGATCTCAATAAATCCAAATAGGGGACGTCATCGCTAAAGCGCTTATTGAACAGCTTAAATGCCAAGTCATCAACAAACCCAAAACGCTTATCGGACTCAACGCGAATCAATTCGATTGACTCACTTGGCGATAACTCTGTTGGGATGCCATCAATTTTGCTTTTCGCATAGCCATCCACAATTACTGTGGACACATCTAATTTTGTAGTAATTAAACTCATGTTCTTTCCTTAAAAAATGCCCCCGTAGGGGCTAAAGGGGTTAGGTGTTTTTTCGTAATCAACTTGGCTCAAATTCTAATTATTTTCATCGGTGTAAGTTTGTAAGCATTCATCAGAGCAAACTTCATTTTCCGCTCCTGCCTGTTCTTTAGAGCGATCTCCACAGTCTTGTATGTTAAACCATGCTGATACATCCAATAGGTTTCCACAAACTATACATCTTGGCTCATTCTGCATCTTGAGGCCCTCAGAATATTATTTGGCATTCACTCATTAGAGAGCTAGCGCATCGGTTTTGCGCGTGATTAGGTGTTTAGTTAAAATTTCTTGCCGTGCTCTTTTGCGCGATTTTCACGCTTGTGGTCCGCGCGAGTTTTATTGAATTCGAATTTTTCAAGTACTGCGCCGAATAAGTCGTAGCTATAGCAATTTGCAGTTTCAATAATTGCCATAATTAGAAATGAGTACTTATCATTTACAATGCGATACATTGAGTCTATTTTTGGATTTCTAGAATATGAAAACACCTGGCTGAAATTAACTAAGTGCACATTTAAATAAAAGTGAACCTCAGACACGCAAGAAAATGATTTCACATCATTAGCAATTTCTAAAAAAGACACATGCGTTGGCTTTTCGACAAAAACCAAATCATACCGACCACCAAAATCAAGAATTCGAATTAATGCATCGGCCAGCTCAACCTCTTCTGATTTTCGGTGTGGCAGGTGGTTATCCATCAAGTTTTTACGCGCGCCTTCCGTGGCTTCTGCGATTTCTGTTGAGACCAATTGCAGGGTTTGATAAACAGGGCGATCCATGTCGTCCCACCAGCCAACTGATTTATTAAATTCGAAAATTTCTTTTGATAGCTGATTAATTTGTTGTTCGTTCATGGCTATTCCTGTTTAAAAAGCCCCTCCGAAGAGGGGGATCTAGCGCGAGTTAACTTTCCTCAATGTTTTTAATCATTGAATCAATCTGGTCTTTGATTTCTGGCCATGCTTTTGGATAAATAGCTACTGAGTCATTGCCATCGAAAATCACAACGCTACTATCCGATTCGAAAATTTTAGTTTCGCATTCTGAGCCATCAGGATGAGCAAATGTGATGGTTACCGATGAAATTCTGGCTGACATGGTGCTCCCCTTAGTTAGCCTCTTCAAACAGAGAGGCTTTTCGCGAGTTAATGATGCAAAGAAACATCTGAGAAAAAGCTATCAAGCTCTTCTGGTTCAATTTTAAAGTCCATCCACTTTCCACCAGCTTCGCTTATGCTAATAGTGGACATTTTTCTAACAATTTCGCCCGGCAATAAAAAGCAATGCTTAATCTTCATATTGTCGTCATAGGCAAATAAAACAAAATAATCGGCGATAATCTCCTGCTTCTTTATTGAAAATGCCCAGCGCCGCGTTTTGCATTTCTTGTTGGACCTCCTCAGTGTTGAGGCTTTTACATCAACTGATAGCTCGCGCACACTAAAGTCAATTTTCGATTGAAATTTTTCTTTGTTGCAGTCCTTTGCGCTTGGAACATATTTCAGAAAATCCTTTTCTGATTTAGCAGCTAACTTGTCCTTTTCACTGCCATATTTTTCCTTATTTCCAATTACAGGAATTCCATTCCTCACGAGGCGCACATATAAATTTTGCCAACTAACACCGACTTCCATGGCGGCAATTTTTAAATTCTGGTGTTTTTTGTATGCATCAATACATGATTGATCGGTAGTCATGGACACTCCTAATTAATCAGAACGGGATGTCATCGGAAAAATCATCAAAGTTACTCGCCGCTTGAGGCGATCCTTCGCCACCATGCGCTGCTGCGTAACTATTTTGATTATTTTGCGGTGACGACTGCTGTTGTGGTTGCTGCGGCTGCGACTGCGAACTTCCTTGTTCACTTTTACCGCCCAGCATCTGCATTTCCGAGGCTACAACTTCCGTTGTGTAGCGATCCTGTCCGCTTTGATCTTGCCACTTACGTGTTCGCAAAGAGCCTTCGATGTAAACCTGTGACCCCTTCCGTAGGTATTCACCGGCTATTTCGGCTAAGCGATTGAAAAAGACAACGCGATGCCATTCAGTTTTTTCTTGAGGCTGCCCAGTTTGTTTGTCTTTCCATGACTCACTGGTTGCAATGCTAATATTGGCTACCGGGTTTCCATTAGGCATATAGCGAACTTCTGGATCTTGACCGCAATTACCAACCAAAATTACTTTATTTATTCCGCGTGCCATTATGAATTACCTCACGCCGCCGTTGTTGTTTTTTCGATGCCTAAAACCCAAGCTTTTGCAATTGAAAACTCAACATTGAATTTTTCAGCAACGCAAATAAATATTTTTTCATCACGAGGCTTGGGTGTTGAATTGAATGCTGGTGCAGAAGTTTCTTTTGTGGCTGAAGTTTTACTACTAGAAAAGCCAGAACCTTTTTTAGCTGCTACAACTTCCGGCTGAGAGATGGATTTTTCTTGGGCTAATTCCTCTTTGCGCTTAGCTTCCTCTTTCCTGAATCGAGCTTCGCGCAAATTAATTTCTGCAACGACATGGTCCTTTTCCTTAAGGGCAAGTGTTGCTTTGTCTTGAAATAGGGCTGGGTGCTCAGCTTTATTAATCAAGGCAATATTTTCCTTGATTCGATGAAACTCTTTCGACGCTTCAATCTTTGCTCGCGCAGCCTCATCGTCTGCCGCCGACTGCAATGTGGCGATCGTGCGCTTATTTTTCATCGCCGAATTAATATCAAAAGAGATTGATGGCAAAGTAGCTTCGCCACCCAACTCCTTGTTAAGACTGTCGATATGCTCATCAATAGATTTTTTTGCACCTTGCGCAATTTCAAGCTTAATATCTTTCTTTCGCTGCTTGACAAGCTTATCTAATTCCAACCGCTTAGAGCGCATCTCTTCCTTGAGATAATCAATTGTATTAAATAGATCATCAATTGAACTAGTCTTTGCAAGAGCTTGTTTTTTTACCGCTTCGACCTCCTTTTCTTTTTCAGTTAAAAATTTAACCATCGACTCTGCATTTGCGAAATCCTTATCGCTTTTTAGGTCGGTGCTAATTGATTTTATTCGCTTCGCCGCTGCCTCTTTGTACGTTTCTAGATTGGTTTCTTTTACTGCACCCTCAATATCAACAAACAGTGTTGGAAAGTTTTCAGTGGTGTCGGCTACAGCAACTTCTTTTTCTGGCTTAATTTCAAAATTATCCAGATCGTATTGAAATTGCTCCCAGCCATGCAAGAGCGTGGCGATGTCATCATTATTTAATGAAAACCAAACATGAACTTCACGCTCACCATCAGTAACCATGTATAAACATTTTTCAGCTTCTGAAACGATTAGTTGGTGCACTACCTGCCAAAAGTCTTGGGTTGGCACTTGGTTGCTTTGAGAAATATGGTCGGCTTTCTCCTGGTTCCACTGCTTGCACTCCCAAATAATATTGCCCAGCATGGTTGAGCCATCCAGAGAAGCGAGCATGGTGTCATCATCAGCTGCAGCGGTAATAGGGAACAGCTCCTCACCGATAATTTGCTCGGCGATAGGGCGGGCCATTTTTTCAACTTCATGACCTTTATCAAGAACATTTTTTTGAAACCAATCACTAAACTCTTGCTCAGTGGCGGTTTTTTTCATAGTGAGCAATTCATTGCGAGAAACGTTTTTTGATGCACCCATTATGATTGATGCTTCTGAGGCTGTTCTATAATTTTTGCGAGCAGCCTTCCAGGAATCTGTGCCTTGAACCAAATTTAAAATTTTCATTGAGCCAAACCTTTAATTTCTTCAATGTGATCTTCACTTAATTTGAACTTACTGCTTATCATAGAGATAATGTGGTCAGGGCTGGTTTTTCCCGACTCAATCAGTTCAGACCATGTTGGCAAATTTTTCTGAAATTCAGATTCTGAATAGCGCTCCAAATCAGCATCTGGCTCTTCGGGCACCTCCTCAATCTGAGCCGACCCCATGTTTCTTTCTTGGGTCGGAATGTCTTGAGATTCCTCGGCTAACTGAATTCCACGAAGCCTGTCCGCATAAGCATTTCGAGCGGCAAAACCAAATGCGCGCCATTCAAGCATTCTCTTAGGGTAGGACTTCCAGGTATTTCTTCCCCAGAGTCCCGCTTTTTCAGCATCCGCCTTTGAAAACTCGCCGCAAAACGTGATGTCATTCCCATTAATTCGACGAACAATTACGCAGCGTGCCGTTTGGGTGCCATCATTAAATTCTTCTTCAATGTTGATCAAGTCGCTTGCCGACATAATTAGTGCGCGTAATCCATCGCCCCAGATAGAAGGGCGGCCATTGATTACGGAAATGTTTTGTAAGGCCTGTATTGGTTTTAAACCAACCTCATACCCCATTTGCATGGCAATTAAAATATCGGCTGGCTTACCTTGATAGCTATTTGGAACCATTGAGCTTTTTGCCATGAACTCTGACATTTCCCAGGCTTCCTGAAAATTTGATGGATTCAGGTATGAACCCTGTGTAGAGGCTACTTCATTCATAAATAATCACCTACCCGTATGCCTTCCTTGGCATCCATTGCTTTTTCTCGCCTTCATGGCTTCCCTGTTAATTTCCCCGTTAGGGGTCCGTTTGCCGGTTCCTTTTCGGCGTGCTAACTACCCGTTCCTGGTAGTGGTGTTCGTTATTTTTTTAACGATGATGAAATCGACAAATAAATGCGATCCATCAAAATACAATCTGGAAGTGAATCATTGTCGAACGAGGAGTCCGCATAGCGGTTATCTAACTCCTGGTAAACCCGAATTAATGACATTGCGTAGCGGTCAATAAATTTTTTTTCAACAACCTGTTTTTGTCTTGCCCAACTTTCGCGATGCTGAAAATTTAATTTAATCATTTCTTTTTCATTGGCAGTGCAGGGTAGGCGCTTAATTTTTTTGTTGTCACACCAGTTGTTTAGCGTTTTTCGCTCATCAAAGGTGATGTTGTTTGTGAATGCTTCAAAATCAACCTTGGAATAATCATTGTTATTGAGGCTCAAGATTTCCGTGGCTTGCACACCAATCCAAGCCAGATGCGCCAGAGATGTATCGAGATCTGGCTCAATTTCGCAGTTAGTTACCGGAATAAAAACGCCATCTGCTTGCTGTTCTAACACTTGGCCTTGTTTCATTTTTTTCACCTTAATAACCTAGTAAATGTTTTAGCCAGAAAATTTCTAAATCACCTAAATCAGCGTGATAGTCCAATTCAAGGTTTTTAATAAACCAATTCATTCGTGAACCTGAGCTACTGCTTGCGATCGCCCCTTCTGTTGGGTTGTCGCTAGCCCAGCAAAAAAATTGACTGGCAATATCCTCAAGCGCTGAAAATAAATCTTTGCCAATTTGTTTTTTCAGCTCTTCTGCTTCACACGAGTTATCAAAATATTTTTCATACTCGATATGAATATTCAGGTTTAGGTTTTCCTCCAATGACATAGAGTCATCAATAATTAAGCGACTCTTAAATTCTGAGCGAAGCTCTGATAATTGAGCTTCGTAATTAGCTTCATTTGCACTAACTGCGAATTCGTGGGCATTCGTTTCACTGGCCACTCGACACTGGAGGTTCATAACTGCACCTGTTGGCTGCTGTTCGTTGGTATGATGTAAATATAACGAAACGTTGTATTTCTGTAAACACAAAATGTTGTATTTTCTTAGAAAATATAACAATTGGTTTTATTATGCTTAATAAGCAAAAGCTATTGGTCCGCCTGTAGAAATAGCTGGCCGCCTCAAATCCTTATATAGGTGCTAGCCATGAATAAGCGCTCAGGTGCACCCAAAGGTCCGGGGTTAGGTCTGGGAGTTAGGGGGTTAAGTCTGGGGTTGGTGGGAAGGGGGGGATAAAAATTAGGAAAACCTGTGCAAAAGTAGACTTCTTTTTAGCGGCTAAAATTTAGAGTGATTTTTTGCACACTTTAGTTGTATGTCTTATGAATTTTTTCGCTAAAAAACTTACTCAAAAATTCTTATCCTTTTTATGCACACAGTTTTTTAACAGGTTTTAAATTTTTAGGTTCACTTTAAGTTAACTTATACGGTAACCTACCGGAAATGCTCAAAAATATTTTTATACAAAAGTATTTTTCTACAAATTTAACTGTCTATAGTTATTTAAAGGTTTGATAGAAGGAATCTATCCCCTTTCTTGCTTCTATACATTATTAAAAAGTTATAGAGCTTATAATTTTTAAATCCGTAGCACGTAAAGAGACCGTATTTCGGTCGATAATTATACTAAAGTGCTTAATCGGTCAGGAAGAACAACATGACATCTTTTAATAAATCGATTCGCTGTTACGCTAAGCGTGAGGGTGATTTGTGGGTTGCTGTATGCATTGATTTTTGTCTTGCAGCGCAAGGAAGCTCTCTTGAGGAAGCAAAAGAATCCTTAGAGGGCCAAGTCCTTGAGTATGTAGAAGACGCGGTGCTGGGGGAAGATAAAGAGCACATGGAGTACCTTCTAAGTAGAAAGGCTCCTCTCTCCCAAAGAGTCACTTATCACCTATTAAGGGTTGCCGCTGGACTTAAGTCTAAAGCTTCAGCCAAGCCTGATGCTCCGAAAGCGAATGCACCAAAGGGCTATTCCGGCCTTTCTTTTATTCAAAACATTTCAGAATTATTGGACTCTAGAACGAAGGTATGACCCGAAAAACCCCTTTATCTGCCAGGGAGGTGCAAAAGGGGCTTGCTGCTGCAGGCTTTGAGAAGCGTCCTCAAAAGGCGACCGGCCATGAACAGTGGGTGAGAACAGACTTAGACAGCAAGGGAAAAGCTACTTTCAGGAAGGTCACTTTGTCGCCACACAATGAGCCATTTCGCGGCGAAATTTTGAAAAGCATTGCCAGTCAGGCAGGCTTAAAAAACGTCAATCAGCTATACGAGCTTTGTTCAAAAGAAGGGCAAAAAAAGGCCAAGCGCGGACTGCTGAGGTTTTTGCTTCCAAGCGTGGATCAAGACTAACCCAGCTCCTCAATCCAACTTCTAATTGCCGCTCGAATCAATCCTCTATTGGAATCGTCTAATAGGGGGACCAGCCTAATAAACTCCGCGACCAACTCATCCTCAGCCAATCGCATACCCAATCTAATATTAAAAACTTCTGATATGGCGCGCGCTTCGTCTTCTTTCGGCCACGCCCCAGCTTCGAGTCGGCGGTAACGGTGATAATTTATAGTCAGCCCGGCTTTTTGTAGAGCCTCAACAGCCTCTGAAATGCTGCGAAATTTTGCTTTCCGAGCCGCCTGTAATGTGTGAACCAGTTCCATAATGAACTAATTATAACCACAAAAGATGATTTAGGCGCCAATTGATAGATCAATTTATATTAAAAACTTGTAAAAACCATTACTTTTAAATCAGTAGAAAAACCTACCTGTGCCAAAAAGTGCAAAAAACCTACTCTACAGCCCGCATTCTGTCGTTTGCGTTTTGCACTCCATACGCTAAACACAAAAAGTTCCCGCCTCTAAAAAATAAAATTCCTGACTTTGTACCAGTTTGACTATTAATAATTGTTCAATAAAATCATCGCCATTGGAACAATAATTCACATTTATGGAATTGATAACTATTTACGCGACAGCAGTTTTAAAAACTGCACTTTTTTAAACTTTGAGATTGAGTTTGTATAGGTCGGAGGATAGTTTGATTATTCAATCGGTTTGGCTTGAAAGGTTTTATGATGGAAATGGAGACTGCAAAGGATATTTCTAATTTATTGGAAGATCTAAACGAATCCAGCTTGGAGGTAATGGCTTTTGTGATTAAGAAGACTGTTTTGTTGCAAGGTTCTGAGCAAGATCAAGTAGGAGCGCTTGAACGGATTTTGGCAGTTGTCGAGAAATCGTCAAAAGCTCCTTCTCTTGAGCAGTTAGCTTGTTGCTTTGAGGTTCCAAGCAAAGAAACTCAATCATTGTCAAATTCATAGCCTTGGCTAATAGCTCCAAATCATCTTGAGTTGGCTCACGAATCCCTCTCTCATAATTAGAAAGCCTGGCTTGAGTCCAGTCGACCAGCTTGGCCAGCTCCTCCTGGGTAAGCCCTAAATTCTTACGATGTAGTTTTATTGCGTCTTTGTATTTCATGGGCGGATAAAATCACAAAATGTAGTTCTTGACTAACAACAAAATGTTTTGTTAAATACAACAAAACGTTTTATTTGTTGGTGACCAATGATCAATAAAATTAAGGCCTACCGAGAAAAGCTCGGAATCAGCCAGACAGCACTCGCAACTAAATGCGGATGGGAAAAAGGTCAGGTAAGACTTTCTAATTACGAAACTGGCTCCCGCGAACCCAAGCTAAACGATATGCGAATCATCGTCTCTCAGTTAAATAAACTGGGGGCATCATGCTCTATCGACGATGTTTTCCCACCGCCAGGTTAAACCCAAATGAACTATTTCATATGGATTTTAATTTCATGTGTTGGCAGTTATTTGGTGACAGAAAGAATTACTAAGTTTCTTTTAAAACGAGTCATCAAAGTGACAATACGACACAAAGATAAGAGTGTGTCGACTTTCTATATTTATTCAAAACAAAATATAAACCTCAATATTCAAGGATGAAAATGAACCAAAAAAAGGACATTGAAATTAAATTTCAGGTAACCGAAGACCAGTTTAAATTTTTAAAAAGGTCAATCGGTGACATTGAAACACTAGCCAGCGCAGCACGTCGTGGAATGTTAAAAGAAGCGGCTTTGCTGGCAGGAGTATCGTCTCAAATCGAATCGAGTAACAACAGTACGGAAATGTGCAAACTCTCGGCCTAATTAATTTATAGCCTGAAAATAAAAGCGCATTAGACCAATTTCAGCCCGAAATTAATTTATTGATAAATTTGAAGGATAAGAGAATGGATAATTTTGATTCTAGTAATGCATTTAGCGTAGAGCACATAAAAATGCTAGCCGAGGCAGAGCGCAAAATGGATAACGGAGAAGTAGATTTTGTTATTTGGCAGGGCCAGCGCGTAATGGTTAATGAAGAGGTTGTGAACGAATTTGGCTTGCGCCCAGGGCAAACAATAAATCCTGCAATATTTGCCGCAATAATTCAGTTTGTTCTATCAAAGGTCCAGGCGGAAATCGAAACTCTCTTGAGGGATAAAAAAAATGGATAGGATGCCCGATAGAGGTATTGATGGCTACCCATATTATTCGGTTGACGAAATCGACGTTTTAACCGCACAAGAAATCGAAACGGCTGTTACCGAATGGTTTGATAATCTTGGTTTAGAAGAAGAGATTCCCGACAGCATAGAGGTTTTATGCTGGGAGCCTCTACCTGTTGATTATGATGCAGCCGCGACCAGCGCTATGGACCGATTAACAGAAGAGCTTTACGAGTATCTCGATGAATATTACGTATGCGAAGATCAGCTTGGAGAGTTTGAAATTTCCGAGGAAAGACTCGAAATTATTCGGGCGTCCATTATTGATGCTGTAAAAAAAGAGTTTAAGCCGACCAACTATAAGTCCGTCCGAACCATTAGCGTGAACCCAAGAGACTATATTGACGCTACAGATTCTATTTAAATAACAGCGGTGATATTTGGGAATAAACCATGGCAGCTTATTACAACGAAATCGATCCATTTGCCGCTCAGTGGTTACGCGAATTAATTAAAGAAAATTTAATCGCACCAGGCGAAGTTGACGAGCGAGACATTAAGGATGTTTCGCCTGATGATTTAAAAGAATTCACCCAGTGTCATTTTTTTGCAGGTATTGGAGTTTGGTCATATGTATTGCGAAACGCAGGTTGGGCAGACGATCGACATGTTTGGACAGGATCATGCCCATGCCAGCCATTCAGTAACGCAGGAAAACGAAACGGGTTCGACGACGAGCGACATCTGTATCCAGCCTGGTCAAAACTCATTAACGAGTGCAAGCCTCCAGTCATTTTTGGAGAGCAGGTTGCGAGCAAAACTACAGAACCGTGGTTCGACGCTGTACAAACTGACCTGGAAGGGATGGGTTACGCCTATGGGTGTGTGCCGTTTCCGGCTGCGAGCGTCGGTGCTCCGCACATGCGAGACCGAGCGTATTGGATGGCCTACAACAACAGCAAACAACCATCGATGTCCGAGCAAAAACATTCATCGGCGGCAGTGGGGCACAAATTTAATCGAGGCAGCTCTGTTGTCTGCCTGGCCGACCACCAGAGCAAACGACGCGGAGAAGCGCGGAAAATTAGCGCCAGACCCAAGGAGCGGATTGCCAATGGTGGCTCAACAAGTTTCTGGGATGACTGCGAGTGGATTTTTTGCAGAGACGGAAAATATCGGCCAATTGAACCCGGCACATTCCCGCTGGCTCATAGGCCTGCCAACAGAGTGGGACGATTGCGCGGTTATGGTAACGCTATCGTCGCACCGCAAGCGCAAGCGTTCATTGAAGTAGCTATGGAGGCTCTTAAGTGAAACCAAAACTATTTTTCTTAATCCTCAGCTTGCTAATTTGGGTTGTCGTTATTTCTATTGCTGCCAATGTTTCCATTGCATTAGATCCGCGCAATTTAATACCAATTGGATTTTCTAGTGCTGGAATCACATTAGGACTAATAGCCGTTTATTGGCGCCTAATCGAGAAAACTATCAATGGAAAATAGATTGCCCCAGGAAAGCGAGACCACAGTGAAGCTCTGGCGCGTTGAGCCGGTAATGGAAACCATTTCTTTGGTTGAAGTTAGCGACAATACTAAATGCAATACACCCACCTTAGAGGCGGGAGGAGTTATTGTGCGCTACTTCAAGACAAAGTTAGAGGCTGTCGACCATTTAATTCAATATCTAGAATCTGAGCTGAGCCGATTGAAATGGGTTCTGGATTCACACAAAAAATTAAAATTGCAAATATCCCAGGAGGGGAACAGTGAAAAAATGGATTGCAAGAAAGCGTAGGGTTTTGCTAGCCCTAATCTGGAAGTGCAAGAAGCTGTCAGATTGGAACAAGTTTACCACAAAAGGGAAAATTATATTGTTTATCCCAATTGTATTTTTGTTGTTATTTTGGGGTTCAATTTATTATATCGGAATATTTCTTAATAAATACGGACCTAAAATTAAGTCGTATTTTTTTAAGGGCGCAAAGTGATCCTATTTTTCATACTACTAAATTTCGCCATCCAGTTACCCAGCGTTCAAAACGAAATTAGTAAGAAATTCAAATTCTATGTTCCGGTGAGCTCGCCCTACATAGACGAATACGGTTAGCTAGGGTAACGGTAACGCGAAATAGTATTCTAGAGATTAAAAATTGGAACTCGTGAATCCCTCGGCGAGCGTCGAGGGATTTAGGAAATAATTAATGACCACCTTTATAGTATTAAAAATAATTTTGATCGCTCTAATGGCACTACTTGCGATAATATTTTTTTGCTTGGCATTTAAAAAAGATCTTCGGGTGGGGTTTTCGAAAATGAAAGTGACACCACTTGGTCGAGCTTTAATATTTTTAAACTCAGTATTTTTATTAACGTTTTTGGTATGGATTTGGGGAGTTTAGCAATGAAGATACAGGAAAAGCGCAAGGCTGGTGAAATCTTAGGTCGCGGTGGTATTGCGCAACGCATTATTCAGATAGCGAATGAGATTAGTTCGGGCACCTATAAGGGGGCGATCATTGGTGCTGGCCGCATTGCTGAACTTGTTGATAGCGCGTCATACGATAAATATTGGGCAGAAAAATCTAAGCTTGGCCGTCAATTGGAAAAGGATGTTTTGTCTGGGTTGATAGAGGGTGATGTATCTCGTGATACGGCTATTAGCCGTGTTAGGCCGACAGAAATATAACCCAGGATTAAACCAATGACACCTTTAGACGCAATGAGCGATATAGCAACAGATATTATTACATGTCCTAAATCTGAATGCATGAGCGAATTAGTAAGAATAACTGGGTTCGAGTATGACGATGAAACCCAGGTTACTACGTGGCACATGCGGTGTGAAGATTGTGGTCATAAATTTGAAGATTGGGAATAAGTCGATGAGCAAAGCAAACGAATTTAAAAAGTGGTTTTCTGAGCGAATGGGTCACAGCGACCCATTAAAGCTTGCCAAAGAAGCTATTGAAGAGTTGGAGTGTGAATTAAAAATCCTAAAAAGTTGCTCAGGAAAATTGGCCTTTTCTCTTCAGCGAATTGGAGGAACCTACGATATTGCTGATGATATGCGTAAAGAGATGAACAATGCGATAGACGATTTCCTGGAAATACAGGGTGACTCGGATATTGTAATTGATAGTCTTGAGCGCGACGCGAAGCGCTATAGATTTTTACGACAAGCCGATGTTCACTCTATCAATAACGGCGGAATCTTCGCAGGAAAAACACCAGATAACGTAGTTCTAAATGGCGTCGATTTAGATGATGCAATTGATGCGGCTATGGGCGAGAGCAAAGATGAAAAATAAAGAAAAGCTGGAGCGGCTAGAAAAGGCCAATGAGTTTATAGAAGTAGTTTCTGGATGTGGGCGACGGTTTTTTTATAACAATGGCGTAATTGCAAAATTTGTTCTGTCTGAGCATGGGCGAGTATTTCTTGTTGATGAGTGGACGCAAAAGAAAGTTTATACCCATATCGATAACCAAGAATGGAAAAATTTTTCGGGAGGAGGGACGCTCAAAGGATTAATTATAGCTCTTCGCGAATTTATTATGCATGGACAGAGATTGTCCGCTTGGAGATTTCGGCCTGTACTTCCGAACGGCTTTGAAAACCCTTGGGGTTATGGCAATGACATCCTGATAGTGCATGACGCAGCTATTAGGATTGGAGTGGCTAAAAAAATTGATGCTTGTGCACGGTAATTATTGGAGAGTCATCTTGTTTAGAATTTCTTACAATTTAGCCTTACCCTCAGAATTTCAGTTAATGCTTGATATTGGCGTATACAGAAAAATTTCAAAAAAACGCGCAAAGAAATTGCATAAGCGTGGCGAAAGCATTGTTTTTGACGGCTCGACAAATAATTATTATTGGGAACCGTATTGGCATGCTCCAAACCCGTTTACAGCCAATGGGCTACCATGGCTAACGGCTCGTGAGGCTTTTGATCTAGCTAAAAGAAAAGCGAAAGAAACTTACTTCAGAAATTTTCAAGATAAAATTAACACCGTGTTAATAACGGGAAAATAATGGCACTCTCATTTAGTTTAGATAATCAAGCCCCTTAACTGGGGCTAAGTCGGTGCAAAAGGTTGTAAATTTAACTATTAGCCGGAGTTATTGGTAATGATTATTGCGGATGCAGATTTAGACAAGCGAACAATGGGTAAGACTCCCTCAACTAGTAGAAGGCGCTGTGATTGCTGCGGGAAAAGATCGACTCACGTTGGGCTGGCTAATGGAGTCGCAATGATGAGCGGTTGCGAGTTAACTGTTAGGCGATGGGTTAAAAAGTACATTTAAATTTTGCACACAATAATCATTAATACGCCCCTTCATTGGGGCTAAGTCGGTGCAGAAGACTGTAAGTTTAAATTTAATCAGCAGGAATTAATTATGTTTGAATGGGAAATTGAGTGGACAGAAAACCTAACAAATGAAACCTCGTTTGGTTTCTCGATGCACACATCCACTGTTGTTACTGACAACTTTAGCGAAGATGAAGCTAAAGAAATTCTATTAGAGAGTGAGCCGAACGCAAAAATAAGAAAAATAACACTTCTTGAAAGTCATAATGAATAGCCGTTGACTATCTTGCATTTCCTTCAGCCCCTTCATTGGGGCTTTGTCAGTAGAACACCCTCCAAATACACCTCAAGGATTTATTCACGCAGGACGCGTACAGACGTATTACCAGATAAATGCAGGAGATAAGCGTGCGCTGGTTTAAACACGACACTGACGCTAGTACTGATGCCAAGCTAAAAAAGGTGAAGCAGCGGTATGGTCTAACAGGATTCGGCTTGTACTGGTATTGCGTAGAGCAAATCGCCGGCACCGTCGATAAAGACAACATTTCATTTGAACTTGAAGAAGATGCAGAAACCATTGCATACGAATGGCGCATCGAAGAATCTCAAGTTCAATCCATTCTTAGTTATTTTTGCGATCTCGGTCTATTTGAGATGGTGAACAATAAAATCACTTGCCTTAAGTTGGCGAAGCGCCTGGATGATACCAACGCTAAAAACCCTCAAATCAAGGAGCTGATAAAAAAGCTAACCTCACGGAAGACTCAGAATAATACGGAAGAATTACCGAAGGCTCCTGAAAAAATTGTAGAAACTCAGATGGAATCGGAACCGCTCGGAGAAACTCCGAATAACTCCGAAGAAGTCCGGCCAGATAAGATTAGATTAGATAAGAATAGATTAGATAATAAAAAACCTATCTCCGGCAAAGCCGTCGATCCTCCAAAAAATTCAGACAAGATTTATGCGTACTGTGGATCGAGAATTAAACTCAACCAGAGAGATTACGATAGATTTCTAAAAACCTATCCAAACCTCGATTTGGTTACAGAGCTAAACCAGCTAGATCTTGAGCTTAGGGATGCAACTAACAAGAGCTGGTACGGAGCGCTAAATGCAAAATTAAACTACCGAAACAAAAAAGCAGGTGACCGCAATGCAGCACGGAACACAAGTTATCAACCAAATCAGCCAGGGCAATCTACCGACATTTTCGACGACCCAGAATTCAACCGTGAACTCGGAAATGCAATCAGCAATGGAGGCTTTGGCTAACGAGTATCTTGCAAAACTAAAATCGATTTATCCGTCAGGATACTCTCAATTGCGAGATGAGAGCCGTCTTGCTGGCTACAAAAAAGAATTTATTCTTGCTGTGGTGCAAAACAAGATTACCACTCGGGAAATGTTGGATATCGGAATTGCGCGTGCTCGTGAAGACTCAAAGAAAAATCCGTTCATGCCACCTCCGCACAAGTTTGCAGATTGGTGCAGAACTCAACCAGAAGATATTGGATTGCCGTCATCACTGAAAGCGTATCGAATTGCCAGCACTGAAAGCGGCAAACGGGCTGATATTCGAGAGTGGAGCAATCCAGTTATTTACGTAACGGCTAGAGAGGTTGGTTTTTTTGATTTGGCTAACGAGCAAGAATCGAAAATATTCAAATACTTTCAAGAGGTATACGCCGATAATTGCAAAAAAGCTCTCCAAGGTTACGAGTTTGAGATTCCCAAGACACAGCGCGTCGAGCACAAACCTATAACCACGGCTCAGCGAAATAAAGAGTTGGCGCTCAGCGAGCTGGATTCTATTCGTGATCTACTTGAGAAATAATTATGGATGATCACTTCGAAGATAAATTCAGAGAAATATTTGTTGATGGTGATTTCGAATCAAACCCTAAAGATAACAAGCCTCCATTAACCGTTGTGGAGCAGGCATTAGGTGAAAGCATGTTAGACGGTCCATTTATTGAAGAGCTGAAAGGGAAGAGTGATGAGAATTAGTACAAAAGAAATCATACCTTATTAGCTGCTGGAGATTAATTCGATGAGTTTAGGCGAAAAAGTTAAGCGTGATATTGAGCTTCATCCGCTAGATAGAGATCCTGCCGTCTTGGTCGAAACATTTGAACGAATGAAAGATTTAGAAAAAATGCTTACCCGAGCTGCTGATGAATTGCAATCTTGGTGGAATGATCAGGGAGATTACGGCACGGAAGGCTATGACGTTTGGATGCCAGAGATGAGAAGGTTGATACGGGGTGATGTCTAGTCATTTAACCATCTGGAGATTAGAGGGGAATGATGAAAGAAAGCAAAAGTAACGAGTGGTCTTTACCGGAAGGGATCAATTTTGACGATACTCTAATGATGCAGGGAATTAGAGATCTTGCGTGGCCTGTGCCAAGTAAAATGATGTTTGGTGACACTTTAATGGAGCGTGAGCTCGCTATGGATCGTAGTTTTTTTAATTATCATGCCTATGGTATTCGTTATCAATTGTTCGATTCGGAAGTGGATGCTAGCCGATCATGGTCACCTGCAAATAAGACAAAAGCTGAAATTCCTACATTATTTTTAAAGCCGCTGGTTAAAAAAATAAGGGAATCCTCCGATGTTGATGAGAGCTGCCCATATTATTTTAGTCAGGCTAAGGCTGGGTGCTTGATTTTTGAGGCTCAGTACAGAGAAGTGATTAGATCAATTGAATCGCTTAATTTTGAGCTTTACCCTTATGCGCAAGGTTGGTGACCAGAAATGAACATTGAAGAGCTTGAAGAATTTAAGTCTGTAGTATGTGAGCTTTTAAAAGAATCTAAAAAGTTTAAAAAATTATCTGAAAAATCCAGTAACCCTGAATTGTCGCCAAAGCAGTCTGAAAAGGCACGCACCGATACAAATTGGCAGGCAATGCACGTAAAAAAACTCAAATATAAGGCGCACGCCTTGGCTGTTGATGTAGGAATTGCAGATGTTCGGGAGCCGGTAGAATATGAAACTGTAATATTTAACCCTAGTAGTTTTCATGCATACGAATACACGCCAGATAAGCCGAAGTGCCTAAAAGGTTAAAGCGGTTTTAGATAATGCTAACAGTAAATAGTGACCAATCCTTAGATAAAGCGCTGGCCGAAATCAAAGAAACTTTCGGTCTAAAGCGATACTTAGAGATTGAAATTAAAGTCGGCGGCAAGCGTGGTCTTTCTCAAAACGCCCTTAGTCACGTTTGGTATTCGGAAATTGAAAAAGCTTTTCACTTACAAGTTGGAGAAGCCAAACGCTATTGCAAATATCATTTTGGCGTACCGATGCTAAGAGTTGAGGATTCCGAATTTAACGATGCCCTGGAGCTATTAAAGCAAGGTCGTTACACCTACGAGCAAAAACTGAAAATGATGGATGTGTTACCGGTTACCAGTCGAATGAGCAAAGACCAGATGAAGCGCTATCTCACAGCGATGCAAGTTCATTTTGCTCAACAGGGTTTGGTGTTGGAAGGCAGGGGCGAGTTTGTAGATGGCTAACTCAACCTTGAAATGCACAGGCTGCAAACAGTACTTCCCCAGAGAACAAATGCTGAAATTACCTGCTGGAAATTTTCATAGCATTGAATGTGCTGCGGAGTATTCAGCTAAGAAGGCAAGAAGGAAGATTAACACAGCAAAGAAAAAGCAAATTCAGGAGCGCCGCAAAGCTGTTCGTGAAAAGAAGAAGGCGTTAAAAACTATACCCAAGCTAACTGATGAGGCTCAATCAGCTGTAAACAAGTATGTTCGCCTAAGAGATTATTATCGGCCATGCATTAGTTGCGGAAAGTCAAATTTAGAGGTTGAGCAAGAGCAGGGCTATAAGCATGGTGGTGTTTGGGATGCTGGACATTATCGATCACGCGGTGCAGCTCAGCAGCTACGATTTAACCTCAAGAACATTCACAAGCAGTGCAAAAGTTGCAATGGCGGCGAAAAGCTGAATGTCGCCAAAGGGGTTTCTGTCAGATCCGCCTACCGCAAGAATCTAATTGAAAAAATCGACCTGGACGCTGTATTGGAGTTGGAAGCCAATAATGAACTGGCTGGGTATAACCGTGAATACCTCGAAAGGATTGCAAGGATATTCAGAAAGAAAGTTCGAATCTTAGAAAAGCGATTGCATCTGTAATAAATTCAATGCGAGGTAACCATGCCAACCACGATACTCAAACCTCAACAAGAAATTACCTCCTATCGATTTAATGACGGGCTAACTGCCACCGGTACAGAGTCACAGAATCACAAATACTCTAATCCGCCTAAATTTTACAGGGAGTCTAGCAACCTATCACATCCAGCCAAGCTGTTGATGCGGGCTCGAAATGAAGATGCCGGCGCGTTCGACCAGTTAATAGTATATGTTCAGGATCGCATCGTCGCTCATGGAGCGCAATACAACTGGCAACTGAATGGCCGAGAGCGCGATCTAGCCCGTATCGCAGTAGATGAGTTTCTAAATCCAGGTTTTCGCACTGACACTAACAAAGGTCGCATGCTGGAAATATCACGGCAAGCCTACCAAAAAACATGGGGGCCAAAAGTCTCGTTAATTTTAGGTTGGCTAACACGGTGGCACAAAGAAGCGGACAACTGTATTTAAAAACATTGAATTTAATACAGTGTCGAGGTTGACAGGGGTTACGTTTTTTTCTATGATTTTTGTATGTTGGGATTTTTCCCAAAGTGCTTACTCCTTTGTATTATTCGTTCTCTTTCTTATCTTTCGGCTGCTTAATTGCGGCCTTTTTTATGTCTGAAATTTGCTTATGAAATGGTCCAACGTCGGAAAGTGGATTAAATCCAACGCCAGTGATGGTGGTAAGTTAATTGGCTCACTGCTAGCCGGGAAGGTCCCTAGTGCCGTTGCTGCTGGTGCCGCTATTATTTCTCGCGTAACTGGCACCAATGACCCAGAAGAAGCGCTAGAAAAATTAAAGCAAGACCCGGAGCTTCTAATTCAGTTGAAAAAAATTGAGCTAGAGGAAAAGGTTTCCATTCAGAATCATATTGAAGTAATGGAAAAATACGAAATGGAGAGCCACTCCATTACCCAGGAAACAATTCGTGCCGGAGATAAAGCGGATGATCGATTTGTGCGCTGGACTCGCCCTGGTCAATCATGGGCCTCGTTAATTGCAGCATTCGTTTATATATTTTTGCACGAAAATCCAACCTCAGAAGTTTTGTTGCTTCTGCTTGCGTTGCCGTGGGCATACGCCGGTCTCCGACAAATCGGAAAGGGCGTTGATTCTATTTCTAATGCAATTCCACGAAAAGGTTCTAGTTGATGTCCAATTTTGATAAAGCTTACGACCACCTCCTCAAGGACGAGGGTGGCTACGTATTTGACCCTGATGACCCAGGCGGTGAAACCTTCAAAGGCATTAGCCGTAAAAACTTCCCTATGTGGGAAGGGTGGGTAACAATCGACAAAGTTAAAAAAACGGCTAATTTCTGCAATAAAATTGAGTCAGATGAGTATTTGTCTGGGCTAGTGAAAGCTTTTTACAAAAAGGAATTTTGGGATAAATTGCGCTGTGATGAAATCCATTCATCGCGCATAGCAAACATTATCTTTAATTTTTCTGTCAATATGGGAGTTGGTGCAGCGGCTAAGATCGCTCAGCGAGTTGTGCGGGCCAAAGATGATGGAGTTATTGGCAAAAATACCCTGAGCGCTATCAATACCGCTGTTGATGAGTATTTTGTTAGCCGGTATAAAATTTTGTTGACGGAACGATACGTTGAGATCGTAGAAAACCGTGAAACCAGCAAAAAATACTTCTACGGCTGGATAAGACGAGTCGTTCGTGCATAAAAACGTAATTCTGTTTTTAACCTTTATGGGGCTAACATTTCGCGCCCATGCAATGGATGAGCCCCACAGAGTAATGCAATCCATATTTGCTGTTTCCGTATGTTTTCTCAGCTCTATTTCCCCATTTATTTTTGATAACGCTAGCACGCTGAGCATTCTAGTGGGGATGATTGTGAGTGCGCTTGTTGGTGCCTCCGCAATTAAAGTAAATATTCTCAAGGCAAAACAGATTAAAAAAGAGATGGGTGATAGTTGATGGAAGAATTTGATTTAATTCCATTACGACTGGCAATCATCGGCGCTTCGGTACTAGACCAGACCACCAGTAGAGACGATGACGCAAACAACACCTACGAGGGTAGCGATTTTCTAACTGCGTTACGATCCCAAAATATTAACGCCGGATTTAGAAGTTTTGCTGTAAGTGGCTCGGCACTCTACAACGACCCCACACAAACTGCATCCGGCGGATTGATTGAAGATCAGGTTGATGAATTTATTCGCAGCATCAACGGGTCATCATTTCAGCATTTCATGCTGGCCCACTGGTGGGGCAACAACATCTCTCGAAACAATGATTTAATCGTAAATGAGGATGGCTCTTTAGGCGGTTGGTCTCAATTTCAGATTGATGAATTTCGCGCGGTTACTCGAAGGCTGTGTGAGAAGCTTCAAAGTGCTGGCGTTGAAATTATCATCCCTACGATCACATTTCGCGCGTACGATGCAGAGCAGGAAGTATTAGCACTAACTCGCGAAGACAGGGCTAGCGTTGTTTACCGTGAGTTGGTAGACGAGTTCGCCAGAGAGTTTAGCGCAAACTGGTATGATTTCGACGCCGGGCGCCCCTTAATTGATTTGCATGCCGCATCATTTCAGGCTCACCAGCAAGGAATTTATTTTGTCGATCCATTGGTCGACGGTATTCACCCAGGACCACAAGGCATCACCGTTCTGCAAAGCTACATTGCAGAAAGAATTAAAAGCAATCCTAATTTTCAATTCCAACCTGTACCAAAAGCACTGATCACTACCGTAACAGTAAATAACTCAGTTGTACCAAGTACGGCATTAGCAAATACAAATGCATTAGTTGGTGATACGGGAACAGCAAACAACCTAAGAGACATTAATGGTCGAGTTATTCCGGGCTCAAATGTAACGTGGCAAGGATTAGGAACGGCGAATTCTGAAGGGGTTCCTGCGGCCGCAAATATACCGGACTACCTAAATGCGCATGAGTATATTCCTGATGCAAATCATTATGCAGCAGGCACCTATCAAGCATTTGTTGCCGACGTCTCTCCAGATGGCCGCGTGAGAGTCAGCGCGGGTCCAAGTTACGCAAATAGAACTGCGCTACTGAAAATTACTAGTGCGAGAGACCCAGACGGGTCGCCTTCCAGGCTGACCGATTTTAGTATTTCAGTAGACCCATTTGCCAACGAGCCTTTAGTAACTGCATTGGAAACCATAGAATCCGCCTCTGTGCCTCCTGAGCCAAGAGAGGTACAGGTCCAACTGGATGAAACGGGTAGCATTGGGTTTAGTTACAATGCCACACCAAACTCCGTTAGGTTTGGGTATTTCTCAACAGCTACATTACGCATTGATGAAACCATTACCACTGATGCGCCCACCGCATTAACGGTAACGGAAAATCAAGGTGCGGCTTTGGTAGTTAATATTCCCAATGCGCGAGAGGTGCGAGTATCTGGACTGGAGGGCGCCACAATAACGCCCAATGGTATTGGGAGTGGATACAATTTGATGATTCCAAATACCATTGATTTTGAGCAGACCCCAAGCGCTGTTTTAACAATTACCGCAAGCAATGATTTTGACCTAATTAATCACGCTATTAATTTAACCATTGAAAACGTTCTGGAAAACATAATCGACGATCCGGGCCCGCTGAATTTATCCGTTGCAGAAGAAGCGACCGTTAATGCCTCCAACCAACAAATTATCGATTGGCTAGAAAGCACCAATGCAACCGGTCACAACATCGGAACATTGGCAGAAGGCGAAAATAGAATTCGATTAACGCTGGCCGACGCAGCACCATTAAATCAAGTGATCACGGTATCCAGAAAGCCCGCTCCAAGAATTACTATTCGTCCGATACGCATTGTTGACGGTCAAGCACTGGTAACCAATTTCACCATTATTAATTTTGATGGCGGCACTCCAACCTCCAGTCAAGGCGTATTAATCGGTGCGGGCGATAACCAATGGCAGCTAAGAGCCCCTGCATACGACATTGCTCTCATCCAAGAAGACACTATCGACATTATTGCAGATGATGGCATTAACCCACCGGTAACCGAAACACTAGAAATCACTGTAATTGATGCTCGTGGGGAACGAACCATACCCAACATTCACACCGATGAAGTTACGCTAAGAAATCCATTTTCTAATGAAGAATCAATTTTTGTTGACCCCGGCAGAAACAACCAGGTTTACGTTGAATTTTCCCAGTTTGATGAAGCGATTGATTTTAACCGCGCCTCTGGATTTGAACTAAAAGACCAAAACGGCGAAGTCATTATCGGTGACCAAACGGGCGGATCAATACAGGCTGAAAATATTCTCGATTTGAATGGTCGAGAAGTGCCGGTTTTAAGTTTTGATTTCCCTGGTGGCATTTCGAGCAGTTTATCCGGTACGGGTTTAACCCTGATCGTATTCGATGCAGAGCGTCCAGAAGGCCAAGTGCTTGTGCATTCTGAGAGCAGTCGCCTCAAGTTTGATTTTCATACCTCATGACAGAAGACACTAAATTTAAGCCTGGAAATAAGTTCTGGGAGAAGCGATCAAGTCACGGCCGAAAGCCTATTTTCGAATCTCCTGACGAATTGGAAGAGGGTGCAATCGATTACTTTAACTGGTGTCATGACAACCCTCTGTATGAAGATAAAGTTTGTTCGTTTCAAGGGATGAACGAGCATGTGCCTCTCGCTAAATTGCGAGCATTCACCATTGAGGGGTTGCTGATCAGGCTAGAAATTAGTCGAGGCACTTGGGATAACTATTGCGAAAAGCCCGATTTTTTGGAAGTCACGGATTGGATAAAAATGGTTATCTACACCCAGAAGTTTGAAGGTGCAGCCGCTGGACAATTGAACCCGAATATCATTGCTCGCGATCTTGGTTTGGCGGATAAACAGGACATTACCGCTACCGGTGATTTAGTACCATTCTCAGAAATCAAGTCAGGTGTCGACGGTGATTAATGGGGTGTTTGAGTTGGTTTCCTCAGAGGGCGTTTGCTGATCATTTTATAACGGAATCGAACCAAATTATTGCGGTTCGATCCATCCTAAAGCCCGGTATTACCTACCACATTAATTATGGTGGTCGAGGTGGAGGTAAAACCTATCAGTGGGCTGATGCGCTAGTAGTTGAGGCAACTCTAGGCAAGGTAAGAATTCTCGTCACGCGTGAGCTTCAAAACTCCATTGACGAATCAATTAAGAATGAGATTGAAGACTGTATTAAGGCTCGTGGCTTAGAGTCATTCTTCAAGATCACTGAAAATAAAATTGTAGGGCTTAATGGCTCTGAGTTTATTTTCAAAGGCATTAAAAACAATATTAAGTCGATCAAGTCGATTTCCAATGTTGATATTGTTTTGTGTGAAGAGGCGGAAAATATTTCCAAGAAATCATGGGATATTCTTCTGCCGTCGATACGACCCAAAAATCGACCCCATCCAGCCATCATTGTCTTGTTCAACCCAGACAATGAGCTGGACGATACGTATCAGCGATTTATTGTTTATACGCCTGACGGCGCGATCGTCAAAAAGGTAAATTGGCGAGATAACAAATATTTTCCTGATCACCTAAACGAGCAGCGGTTACACGCACTAAAAACTCTACCCAAGTCTGAGTACGACAACATATGGGAAGGGGTGCCAAAAGGCACGGGTGACGATGCCATTATTCAGTTGGATTGGATCAAAGTCGCTCGGTTTACTTCAAACGATCCGCGCTGGAAAAAAACAGGGCGCCGCATTGTCGGTTATGACCCTGCCGGACAAGGGCGAGACTATAACTGTGCTGTGCATCGGGACGGAAATATATTTACTCATGTTGATGAGTGGCTAAAGTCGCCTGATTTGAGAGAGGCAAGTAAGCGGGCCTTTTTGTTGGCCAAGCAAGGCCAAGCATTTATTTATGATGAATGCGGTGGCTACGGTGATGGAGTAGATATCTTCGTTAAAGACGCCAAGAAAGAACTGCTCAAAGAATACAAAGCTGAGAAAATGACTCATGAAGAGCAGGTTCTCAAAAAGCTAAAAATACAGGGCTTTAATGCAGGTAATTCGGTTTATCGCCCTGATGCAAAAATTCCTGGTACCAAAAAAACCAACGGTGAAATGTACACCAATTTAAAAGCTCAAACATGGGCTCGGTTTTCGCAGCAGGTATACAACACTTATCGATTCATCGAATTAAATGAAGATGATATTGACCCTAAAGATATGATCTCCTTCGACATCGACGATAACGACACATTCAACAAAATGGCTAAAGAGCTATCGACGCCTATTTGGATGAAGTCATTAACCAACAGCAAGAAAAAAGTTGAAGACAAAGACCATATGGAAAAAAGAACCGGCCAGCCATCACCGAATATTGCAGAAGCGATGGTGATGACCTCTACACCTAAATTACCCGCTTCTATTGGGTCGATGCTATGAATTTTATTAAAAGGTTTTTCATAGCTGTTTTTAAGCCTAAAAAAACAGGGTGGGCGATCATGTCAAAAATTCCCCCTATGCCGAAGAGTGAAATTGTTAGTGAGTCTCGGAAGCATTACGGCTTGCCAGGGGTTAATAGCAAAACCCCAATGCCAAAGGTAAGGCCGCCGCGAGAATTGGATTCTTCTGATTGCCGGTGCTCGTTTAATTCTCATGGTGACTCAGCTGAATAATTACAACCAGCTCGCCAAAGACAGCAAGCCGCGCACTCGCGTACGTGCGCACATGGACGGCTTGCGTAATGTTGTCTCTGGAATGATTGAGGGGCAAACAAAGCGCTCCAACAATCGTTGGGCCTATGGAATATTAAATGATTGGCATCAATTGGACGCAGCCTATCAGGAAAGTTGGATAGCCTCTCAGATCGTTGATGTTCCCGCTAAGGATATGACGCGTGAATGGCGTCGCATTAAATGCCAGGATGCCGAAGAGATACAGCGTGAGGAAAAACGCTTGTGTGTTATGTCCAGCGTCCAAGAGGCCGTTCAATGGGGTCGGCTATTTGGTGGTGGCGGAATATTAATGCTTACCGGCCAGGATCTAGGCAAACCACTAAAAATCAGTCAGGTAAAAAAGGGCGACTTGCAGCGACTCTTAGTATTCGACCGTTTTGAACTTGGTGCACACACGCTAAACACGCACGACGTGCTTGCCAGAAATTATCTTAAGCCAGAGTTTTATACCGTGTGGGGTGGGCAACAACAAATTCACCACAGCCATGTTGTTAGGTTTGAGGGGTACAAATTACCAAGGCGGCAGCTAGACCAAACAAACGGTTGGGGTGACTCCGTTCTTCGTCGGGCGATGGAGGAGGTCACCGATGCCATTGCTGCGAAAAACGGTATTGCTGAATTAATGCATGAGGCAAATATCGACACGATCACTCGCGAAGGGCTGGCTGATGCGCTATCTAGCGAGGAGGACGAAAAAATACAAGAGCGATACCAGCTCTTTAAAATGATGAAATCCATTTTTAATTTAGCTCTGCTCGATGGTGATGAAACCATGGACCGAATGACGCTAAATTTATCGGGTGTTGCTCCTGTATTGGAAACCCTGATGATTTGGATTTCTGGCGCGGCAAAAATACCGGTAACCAAATTGTTTGGCACTTCTGCAAAAGGCATGAATGCCACGGGTGAAGGTGATTTAAAAACCTATTACGACGATATTCGTTCTCACCAAACCAATGATTTAGAAATTCCCATGCGTGATCTCGATGAGGTCATGGTGAGATCGGCGCTCGGTGATTTTCCTGATGATTTTGATTACGAGTGGAATCCATTGGCCCAGCCAAATGAACTGGAAACCGCTCAAGCCGGTCAGCTGCGAGCGCAAACCCACCAAATGTACATGGATATGAATGTTGCCAGTTCAGTCCAGGTTAAACGTGAGTTACAGGCGCAAGAACACTACCAATATGATGATGACGTTCTAGCCGCCGAAGAAAAGTTGCTAAATGAATTTGATTTTACAGAGTCCGAGCCAGGCGCTTCTGCTGAGCCAGCTACAAACGAAGCGTAAACCCCGAGGCATAAAGGCATCTGGACAAAGTGAAAATAGTTTTCGTGCGCGCCTACGCTCATTAATAAATCAAATTCAGGAAGATATAAATCGAATTCTAATTCCTGAATTAAAACGTCGTGAAAATGAATTCGTAATTGCAGACAGTGTAAACCCTCAAATTATCACACTGGATGATTTAAGTGGCGACTCAATCAGGCCAATTCGAGAGCGCTGGGTAAGCCCTGAATTTGAATTACTTGCCGAACAATTGGCTTTGCAGTTTGTAACCGAAACAAACCAAATCAATGCAAGGCGCGTTCGTGAGGATTTAAATAGGTTCGGCATTAATGCATTGGAACCTGATTTAAGGGCGTACATGGAAGAGGCTGTGAGCGATAATGTGCGGCTTATTAAATCCATTTCCTCTCAATATTTGGATAACGTCGAATCTGTTGTGTCTGCAAATGTACGAGCCGGTAACCGCTCGACGATCATCGCCAAGCAATTAATTCAGTCGCATGGCGTTTCAGTAAATAGAGCAAAGTTTATTGCTCGCGACCAAACGGCAAAATTAAACGCTGATTTAAGCAAGCGTCGACACCTGTCGGCGGGATTTGAGTATTTCCGCTGGATCGACTCAAAAGATATCCGTGTTAGAAGTCGACATCGCAACATCGCAAAAAGAAAAACCAAATACGGAATTGGCATTTATCGCTATGACGAATTACCACTCAGCGATAGCGGTCAACCGATATTTCCAGGTCATGATTATCAGTGTCGATGCATTGCACAACCGGTATTACCCTCAGAAATAAATTGATATGAGAATTTTAGTTAATGATCGCGCTTCGTATGTAATTACGGAGCGTGTCTATTTGGATAACGGCTATTTACGAGTTCCTGGGCGCGTCGCAAGGACGGGCATTCAGGAATATTTAGCGAGCGAGCTTGGCTTAAAAGATCGCAATCCAAATGACATTGTTCGCGTGTACCGGCCACCAGAAGAAGTTTTTAAGCAGGAGTCGTTAGACACCTACAAAAGCGTCGATGTCACCATTGAGCATCCAGCCAAAATGGTTGACACAGAAACCTTCAAAAAAGTCTCCGCTGGTCATGCGGAAAGCGTCGGTTCTACAGACGGCGATTTTGTTGTCTGCGATTTAATCATTAAAGACAAGGCAGCTATTAAGGCTGTTGAGCAAGGCAAAGTCCAACTCAGCGCCGGTTACACCTCTTTTTATGATAACAACGTGCCAGAGGGCGCGGATTACGAATTTATTCAGCGTGACATTCGAATTAATCATGTTGCGCTGGTAGATGCGGCTAGGGCTGGTCCCCAAGCTCGACTATTTGACAACAAACCAGGAGGCAATAAAAAAATGCCATATTTTGTAACGCTCGACTCAGGGACTCAGGTCGAGGTCGCGGACGAAGCTGCAGCTATGAAAATTAATAGCCAGATTGAATCGCTAAAACAAGAAAACAAAGACATGAAGTCCAAAATGTCCGACATGGAAGAGGGCATGGAAAAAGAAAAAGCCGAAAAGGACGCAATGAAGGAGGATTTAAAGGAGGAAAAGAAAAAATCTTCCGATGCGGCTATTGCTAAGCGAATGGGCGAGATTATTAAAGTTCGCGACACAGCAAAAAAAATTGCAGGCGGTGAATTTTCTTGTGACAGCTTGGATGTTGTTGAAATTCAAAAAGCTGCGCTCTCTATCGCTCGTGAATCTGTTGATTGGGATTCTAAATCTAACGCATACATTTCGGCCGCTTTCGATATGGAAGCAGAAAAAGAGGAGTCGGACGAAGACATGGAAGAAAAGAAAAAAGCAAATGACTCGTATCGTCGCTTAGCTGGCGATGCAGAGAAGATCAAGCCTGCAAAAGCCAGTGAGTTCCGTGATTCATTTGAGAAAAAATTAACCTCCGCCTGGAAGGACAAGTAATGCCAGTACAAACAAGCTACTCCACTACGCACAACTCCGCTTACGCAGGCATGCCGGTTGATTTACAGCTTTGCAATAAAGTTTCGAAGTTGAACACTTCTGATGAGCCGATTGCCTATGGAAAGGGAGTGGTATCCAGCACTGAAATAGGCGCGGAGCTTCCAACAAGTTCTTCTACTGCGGCAGAATTTTGCGGCGTTGTCATGTACGAATTAAACCGCGCTCATCGTGACGGCGTTGTTAGTGGCGCGGTTCCAAATTATGAGTTTACAGCCATCAGTTTTGGCGCTGTTTGGGTTGTCGCCGCAAGCGCAGTAACAAGAAGTGACCCTGTGTTTTTGCGGGTTGGCGAAACTCAGACGGGCGACTTTTCTAACGCTGCTGGCACCGGGGCAACAGCTTCCGTGCAAATTCCGAACGCTAAATTCTTGGGTGAAGCGGCTCCGGGGCAGTTAGTTAAAATTTCTTTAGGGTTAGGAGGTTAATCTAATGCCAATGCTAGTTACTGTTACAGATCATAATACGGGCCAAAGTTACACTTACGATGCTGGTCGCCATATCGACACTGCTGACGACGGACTTGGTTTTTTTGTTTCGCAATTATCAAACCTTGAGCAAAAAATTTATGAGGTTAAGTACCGCCACATTGTTTACCAAGAGTACATCCCTATTGACACCTCAGACCCTGAATGGGTGGACGAGGTAACCTATATTAGTTACGACGCAGTCACGTCTGGTAAGTTTGTTGGCGCCAGCGCGTCTGACTTGCCCCGATCGGATATTGAATCTCAGAAAAATACAATCCCGGTATTTTATGGTGGTAACTCCTACGGTTATTCTCTGGACGAGTTGCGAAAATCACAGCAATTGCGCATTCCGGTTGATGCAACTAAAGGCAAAATGTCCTTCCGTGGCTTCCAGGAGCACGCGCAGGAGGTTGCATTTTTCGGTGATGATGAGCGCGATATAACGGGATTAATCAACAATCCTAACGTGCCTCTTGATAATGCAATTATTACAGACTGGGAGGCCGCTACAGGTCAAGAAATCGTATCCGAAATGAACGGGCAATTGCGTAGCGTATGGAAAAATACTGCGAATTCGCAAATTCCAGATACACAGCTCTTATCATCTGATCGGTGGGCAATTATTACCGAAAAGAAAATGGACACAGGCACGGATACAACTGTTCTTGAGTATTACAAAAAGAACAACCTATTTACTTCTCGGACCAACCAACCCCTTGATATAAAGCCTCTTTTGGAGCTCGAAGAAGGGGGTGTTGGTGGTGTCGATCGAATGATTGCGTACGTGAGAGACCCTGAAGTTCTAACAATGCGTATGCCCATGCCGTGGCGCTCACTGACGCCTCAGCCTGACGGTCTTACTGTACTGGTTCCGGCTGAATATAAATTTGGTGGTGTCGAGATTCGTTACCCGGTCGCCGCTCACTATCGAGATTTCCAATAAGGAGTTTTCATGTTTCTAAAAAATAATTCTCGCCGATTAATTTCAATCAATTTTCCGCCTGCAACCGCGAAAGACAAGCCAATTAAGTACGATATCAAGCCGGCCGGTGATCTGGTTGAAGTTGATGACAAAGCTAAGGAATTGCCATTCGTTAAAAAAATGCTGGATATTGGCGATTTGGTTGCAGTAGAGCAAGACCCACCAGCCAAGACTCAAAAGAAATAATGTTAGATATAACCCCTCAAATCATCCGAGACTTTCGGGCGAGACAGGCGTTATTTTCTGACTCTTCGGTTTGGCCTAATTCAGTGCTGCAAATTGCACTGGAAGAGGCTGATACGGAGACAGGCGGCAAGCGTTGGGGTATTTATCAAAATCGATCCAGCAAGCAGCGAGGAATGTTTTTCTTTGCTGCGCACTGGCTAACAGTAAATTACCCTAATGGGGCGAGTGACAATAAAAGTGTAAATGCCTCACCCGCCCTGCAGGTCTCGTCTCGATCCGTTGGTGATGAATCTACATCGTATGCCGTCGCCCCGGCCACAACTCAAGACAGCGCTTTTTTAGGCTCAACGCAGTTCGGACAAGAATTTTTGCGACTGAAAAAGCGTATAGGCATAGGGGCTTTGGTCGTATGATTAAAGTCTCTACTGCTGGGTCTCAGAAAATAAAAAACCGCCTAAGGCAATTTATCGCTGAGCGTGAGCCAAAAAATAAAATCACGATTGGCATTCATGAAGAGGAGGGCGGCAGACCTGATGGTGAGCTGTCAAATGCCGAGTTGGGCGCAGCTCACCATTTTGGTACCGACATTGTGCCAGCTCGCCCCTGGTTGGATGTCGGCGTTTCCCAGGATTTAAAAAAGTACTCCGAAACCATCTCGACTGGGCTCGAAAGCGGGCAGCATCCAGACGAAATCGCAGAGGCTGTTGGCGGTCTAGCGGCTTCCGCTGCGCAAGTTTACATGACTGATTTAAGAGATCCTCCTAACACTCCTGAAACAATTAAAAGAAAAGGGGGCAAGGATAACCCGCTGATTAAAGATGGAGAGCTTAGGGGGTCAATTACCTACAAGGTGCATGGCAAAAATGATTCCACTGAATAATCCGCACGTTGACCGTAACTCGCAATTGGTGCGGGCAATTCGAACACCAAAGAATCAAGTTAACAGCGGAAAATTACCAGAAAGTAAACTTGATATTAGAGACGTTGAAGTTCGACCGGCTACACCCAAAGAAATTAATTTTATTGAGTCGGGCGGCGAGCGAACCATTGAAGTTTTAAATATTTACGTTCGTTCCGGCCCGCTGCTTGATATTGAAAATGGTGATTTTTGGGAGCTGTCAGATCGCACCGGAAAATATCGAGCCATTGTCATGGATAAGCGATTAGCTTCTAAGCGCTGCAAAATCACCATCTCTAAAATCGATGACTAACGAAGAAATATTCAACATCATTTCGCCCATTGTTAAAGCGGTGACCGGTGTTCCTAACTGCATTCTTGCAAATCCAAATGATGATGCCCCGAAAGGCTCTTACTGTTCGATTCAGCCGACACAGAGTATTCGAAAGTGGGGCAAGGGTCGGCGGGTTTATAAGTGCGAAGGCGATGTGTTAACAGAAGATGTTCGCGCCCAAATAATCGCGGAATGCTCTATTAATTTTTATCGAAAAGATGCGCTCGAATTTCCAAAACTATTACTCGACGCAAATTATCGCTCCGATGTCATGGGTGCGTTAATTCTCAACAAGTTAGGCTGGAGCCACACCAGTGATATCAGAAATTTAACGGCGTTGCAGGCTCACAGAAAAGAGTCTCGATCGCAAATATCCATTTACCTCACGTACGAAACATCCAACCCTCATGTAATTAACTACATTGAGCGCGTTCGTTTGACTGTAGGTAACCAAGAAACATTAATCGATACAGGAACCCTCAATGAGCGTTAGTGTAGATCAACTCATCCCAGTGACAACGCGAATTAATCCGGCCGGGATTGGCTTCGCTAATTTCGGCTCTGCGACCATGTTTTCTCCTAGCGGCGAATCCCCGTCTGGAGTATCGCCAGGTGATAGACGCGTGTATTCCAGTCTGTCAGAGTCAGGCGCAGATTACGCAACCGGAACTCAAACCTACCAGGCGTTAAATCGATGGTTTGGCAATATCCCGCGCGGTCGACAAGTCACTGTTTACACCTACGACCAAGATGAGGCCAATATTGCCGACGTTCTCAATGAGGCTCGGGACAAATTTTATTGGTACTGGACATTTTTTACGGCATCCGTATACAGCAATGGTGCAATGGTCGGTGATATTTCTGATTGGCATCTTGCCAATGACAGTTTTTTTATCAACTGCCAAACCGGTGATGCCGCCGCAGCTATTCGTGACATTAATACAACCACGGATATGGCCAGCGAATTTACAAGTCAAGGGTTCCGTCGCACCCATACATTTACGCACGCAACCGATCCCTACGCCGGCATTGCCTTGGCGCCCTGGTTTGCCTCAGTGAATTACAGCGCTGCTGCCTCAACTATCACCGGTGAATATAAAAAATTAACGGGCGTGCAAGAAGAAAGTTTATCAAGTTCCGCCGTAAAAGCCATGAAGGCGAAAAAAGTCGGTTTTTATGGTGTAGTGGATTTGCAAGGCCAAACCGACAATGGCCGGGTAATTAATTCAATTACTCACTCCTCCTTTGATGAATACATCGATAGTGTCGTTGATCTTGACGCTTACATTAATGCGAAAAAAGTTCGACTGTATAACACCATTGCAAATCAGCCGAATAAATTACCGCAAACTATTTCAGGGCAGCAGCTATTAATTTCTGAAAGCGAGCTGATTGGCGAGCAGTACATTGCTAACGGTTATCTCGGAGAGCGCCAATACACCGATATCGATACCGGCTTACAGCGATTCACTCGCGGATACGAGATTTTAACTCAACCAGAAGACATCTTATCGATACCCAACGAAGATCGTCGCGATCGACTCGCAGCGCCTATGCGTGAGTTGGTTTTTCCTGCCGGAGCAATTCACGGCGTTAACCTAACAATGGATATTTTCTAATGGCTCTAACAGACTTTTCTCCCTCCGGCAATATTGTTCATGTTAATGGCCGTGAAATTACAGGCTGGGGCGAGAGTGACCCCCCGTATACGGATGCGCCAATCGACCCTAAAAATGCAATGAAGCGCGGGACAAACAAAAATGCAATTAAAACTAAGCGAGATAATCCGGGGCGCACCATAACCATTAATGTTATGCCAGGAACTTCAGACGCCTCCTTTTTGCAGGGGCTATTTAACTCTGGCGCAACAGTTAGCTTAACCCGAGTGCAGATTGGAACGCTTGAAAAATCCATTGGCACTGAAGGCGTGATCACCAACGACGGCACTGTTGGTCGCGGTGGTCAGGCTCCCAATATTTCGGATGACCAATTTACTATTGAATTTAACCTATGGAACGCAACTAAAGGCGGCAACGAATGATTGAATCAGTAACTATTAAAGACAAAACGTTTAATATTCCTCAAGCGAGTGCTGTGCAGCAGGCTGAGTTAATTCAGGTGGCCGGTGGGAGAATTGCATTTTCCAGCTCAAAGTCTGATAACGCGATCGACGTTAACCTAATTAAAGGCTCGCTGATAACAATTGGCACAGATAATTTAATGAAAATTAAATCTCTTGTGTTTGATCGAATTCACCTGAGTGGCGAAAGCGAGCCTGTGGGCATCGAATTCTTTCAGGGGCAGATCGACATGTTTTACACCTTGCTTGCAGAAGCGATACGGGTGAACCTGCAAGATTTTTTTATATCGCTGGACAACGCAAAAAAAGGCATAAACCCTCCAAGCTCAAGCGCGGTCCAGTAAATTACTTCTTAATGCGTCCTTGCCTGGGAATTCCTAACTACTCCCCGCCGCTTTGCTCGTGGTCTGAGCTAAACAATGGCACTTATTCGATAGCAGACGTAATGTTATTTAATTACGTGCTTGAAGATGCGATTAAAGAGATGAAGTAAAATGAAAATCGACAATTTTGTAATTGGTCTTGGTTACGACTACGACAACCAAGGGGCGAAAGATGCAGAGTCTGGTCTTGATTCTCTTGTTGGCAAAGCGAAAGGTTTAGGCGCTGTATTAGCAGGCGCCTTTACGGTAAATGGATTAAAAAATCTGGCATTTGATTTCGCTGAGCGGAACGATGATTTTGGGAAATTCTCTGAAACTATTGGCGTGTCGGCTAGCGGAGTTTCCGCGCTTGATGCTGCATTGCAGGGGTTTAATGGTGCGCCGGGAGAGGCTATTTCTCAGCTAAGAACCATTGCTGATCTTCGGCAGGAAATTTTATCGGGGCAATACAGGGATGCCGCAGATGTTTTGGGGCTAAGTACAGCGCCGATTCGCGAGGCGACAAATAGCCTTGAAGCTTATTTGGTAATCGCTGATCAGCTTAGTAAATTTGATAATGCTGAACGCGTAAATGCAATTACCAAAGCTCTAGGGCTTTCCGAGGCAAGCCAATTGTTCCTTGCTAGCGGCTCTGAAAATGTTCGATCGACTATTGATTACTTCCAAGAGGTTCGGCCGATAACGGATGAAATGACAAAAAATGCAGCGGCATTCAATGATGCGGTATTGTTGCTCGAACAAAACGTCGGTGCCGTATCCGATATTATTGGTAATAATTTGGCTAATTCATTAACGGGTTTTATTGGCGATGTTAATAAATTCTTTGATGAAAATCGGGAGGCGATAGGGGAGGTTGCCAATAACCCATTTAAGGCGTATGCAAGATCAAATATAACGACACCATTCTTGCCGTCTGATGATGACGTGTTTAGTGTCTTTGATCATGCTGCCGCATTTCTCGGATCGGAAACAGCAAAAGAAAATCTAAGAGCCCAAGATCTGTATGAGCAGTCACTGGAAAATCCGACAATCTACGGGGGGCTAAATTACTCCAATGGCGATTTTGACGATGTGCCGGCGCTAGCAGCTCCAGAGGTCGACCCGATAGAGTTCTCTGCCGTACTCAATGGTCATGATCCGAATGAAACGGAGACACTAGACCCAAACATCATGTCAGATATGGTGCCGGGTCCAGAGGCACTTTTTCAGGATATACAGGCAGCTCAAGCGCCAAAAATAGTAATCCCTGAAATCGTAGTTAAAGCAGTTAATGACAAGGTGCCTATCCAAAACAATATTTATTTGGATGGGCAGCAAATTAAAACCATCATCGATACGCACATAAGACAGATGAATGCCAAAGTAATTGAGGATATTAGATCTCCAGTTGATTAGCTTTATAGCTTGGAGCACTTGCCTCTTTCAATGTGTGGGGTGTCATACTCCTTAGTCCAATAGCCTGTGGTGTTGGTCCGTATGTAATTGCCTGTTTCGGACGAGTAAGTTAAGGAGCCCCTGTTGGAAAGGCAGTACAAGCCAAACGGATATTTTTTTGAAAATACCCGGCATAAGTAATCTGGCTTGTCTTTCCCGATTTCTGTTGCAGAAAATGGCACACTCTTATCGTAGCGAGGGCTGCTTTTGTCTACAGGCTTTAGGATGTATTTAATCTCGTCGACTTTAAATTTAGCTGTATTCCAGACTCCATCCTCTTTGGCAAATCCTGTGGACTGCTCGGCTACACAGAGGTAAGTGTCCTCAAGTCCGGCGTGAGCAGGGGAGACTGAAAGGTGCAGCGCGCAAATAGTTAATGCTAGTTTTTTAAACATCGAATTTTTCATATGGTATTTACTTTTTCCCAAATATTCTTGATAGGAGAGATCGTTTTTTTGTCTTAATTTCTCCATTTTCGGCCCATTTGTCATAGTCGATGCCGATCTTTTCGAACTGCATTTTTCTTTCAATTGGGTCGTTAGCTTTAATGAGGACTGTTACCAGCTCATCGGTTGTTTCGTAGTTGGATATTGATTGGTCGTCCGTCTCGTAGGCGTCGCCAAGAATGTGCGGAAAAAGTTTTCTCGGCCCCCAGGAGTTGTAGTATTTTCTGCATTGGTTTTCGGTTCCAAAAATTTGACCATATTTACCGCAAAGTAGAGCGTGAGTAATTCTTAGTCTCGGTCCATTTGCTTCTTTGGCCCTCTTAATTTGATCCTCGTTTAGCTTTACGAGAATTACAGGCTGTTTGTTGTCCATGCTAACCTCAGTCCAAAATAAAGGTTCAAGATATAAGAAGACTTGTATGGAAGAAAGAGGGATCCGGGAAATGTTCATGATCGAACTTTTACGCCTTAGGCGCGAATTTTATAAGTCATTGATTTTAATGAAAAAATTATCAGTAAATGCTAGACCAATCTCAATTTAACACTTTAGTTTATGCCTATAACGACACTATTAACTCGTGAGTCACCCAAATTAGGCTCACTAATGTTTGATGCTGTACTTGAGGAGACGGTGAATGCTGAGGCGCAATTAACTGGCTACACCGCCGAATCTGGCGTCAGCGTTGTTGATCACCGAGTGCTGTCGCCCATTAAATGGACAATGACCGGTGGACTATCAAATAACCCGCTGCGCATATCGGCGACCGATTTCACTGGCTTGCTGAGTGATATTGTTGAGAACAGCATCGGCGATTTAATTGGGAATGGCGCCGCTCAACTTGGCCTTGGATTGGCTGCTGGGCTTTTATCTGGACCCGCCGAAACTCGAACTTCTGAGGCTATGTATTCGCTATTGTTGGACCTTTGGGCGAGTGGCGAGGAGTTTGATGTCGTTACCGGTGATATAACTCTGGTAAACATGTCGGTTGTGAAGGTAAGCCGTACCAACGATATCGACAATGAAGGAGCGTTGATTTTTCAGGTCGAGCTTCAAGAGTTGCCGCGCTTGGGCCGAATACAGCAGCAGGGGGGAACAGGCATAAAGCGGCCCACTACGGATATGAGCGAACCCTCGGCAACCTCCATTGGTGATCGAGTTAATAGAGGTTTAGTTTCTCTTCGCGAGGTTGGTGAAACAATCAACGAAGAAGTTAACGACGTGCTGGGCATTTTCTTATGATGGAAATACCACTCACCGCTGGAATTCCGTTTCAGCAATTTGATGTCTCACTAGGCCGAATTCGAATTACATTTGAATTAAATTATGTCCAGTCTGGGCAGTGGTCTATGAATTTATACCGCCAGCAAGAATTAATTGCCGCCGGTCTTATGTTGGAATCTGGTGTCGATTTGACGCGAGGTCGATTTTTAGGAATCGGCTCTCTTGTTTTTATTGGTGATGACACCACGTTTACCAATCTTGGAATTAATAATCGCTTAATATGGGTACCCAATGAATAATAGAGATGCATTTTCGCAATGCCGAGCAATTGAAAATTTAATGCATGCCACTTTAGCGTTTGATGAGTGCGGCATGGTTGAAAAAGAAAATTATTTGTCAGAGCTTGAATCCTTTAGTCAAATCAAGGTTAAGCTCGGTAGCCTAAATATTACCGGTGAAGCTTTGGCGGACGTTGATCCGAAAATCAAAGAAACCCTGGATAACACTTTTAAAAAATATCAATCAATAATTAGCGGTGTGAATGTCTAATTACTTTGGTCGGCGGTGGGCTATCTTTCTGGATGGTGCGCCGTTTATTAGCCCTTTAAATCCCAGAGAAAACACGCAAAATAGCTTACTTTCCATTCCCAGAGAGTTTAAAATAACCTTCGATGTTATTCTCGACGCAGGCTCTTTTAATTCGTATCTTGATTTAAAAATCTGGGGATTATCGGAACAATCGGTTCAAACGCTTTTGAATTCAACCCCCGCTAGGGACTCAAACGGAAAAGCAATTCCAGGAAAGGTTATTGAGCTGTCCGCCGGTTACGTTGATAACTTTGGTTCTATTTTTTCGGGCCGTATTCGCAACGCCTTTTTAACGTATGACCCACCAAGCAGAGTGGTTCAAATTATCGCAGGAAGCGGGGCAATAGCCGGGGTTTTAAATAAAACCATACCCAATAATTCAACGGTAGTTGATGCCATTGAGTTTTGCGCCGATGCGATGGGCTTGGAATTAATCATTAACAAAAACTCTTTTGCGGGTGATCCAGTTTTTCTATCTGGCAGACGATTAAATGCTGATCCAAGAAGAGAATTGAACATCCTGGCTCGCTCGTTCGATTTTACGTACATAGAAGATCAAGGCCAGTTAGTTGTAACAAAAACCAGAGAGCCAAGAGAGGGCAGTGTCAGAAGGGTAAGCTACCTCACCGGCATGGAAGGCATACCGGAAATCACTGAAATTGGATGTGATGTAAATTTACGGCTTTCTCCCGATATTAAAATTAATGATTTAATTGAAGTCGAGTCTCGATTAAAAACGTTTAATTTTAGTAATCTCTATTTGCAGGATGTCCCAGCAAATGCAGGATCGGGACAATACAAAGTTTTCAGAATTAAGCACTCTGGTGATAGCTGGGGTGATTTGTACACAACCAATCTTGAGTGTATACGCCCCAATTAATGAATACTAAACTTATAGATCCTACAGAACTGCACAGGGTTGTATTTCTGGAACTGATCAAAGATCTGAATACATCGATAGTTGGACACGTAAAGGCGTTTGACCCAGAAACTCAATACGTCCAATTTCAACCAGGGATTAATCAGCGCATTGATGGCGAACAAGTCCCGCATGATATTTTGATTAATGTGCCTGTGTTTATTTACGGTGACAGCGATTATTTTATCGAGAATCAAATATTGCCCAATACCGAGGGCGTTGTATTTTTCTCTCAGCGCTGCATTGATAATTGGAAGAATAGCGGCGGGCTTGCTGATAACTTAATTCGCGGCACCCACGGCTTTAATGATGGAATGTTTTTTCCGGGCGTACGCTCTCAGCCGAATAAGATTTCCAACCATGCCAATGATGGAATTCGGTTGAGGAATAAATCAGGCAATCAATTTATCTGGCTTAAGCGCGACGGTGGAATTCAATTCAGCTCCTCCTACACCGAATTTAATACCGGTGATTTTACCGTTAACGCCAACAACTTTAATGTTAACGCCGATTCGTTTACTCACAACAATATTGATGTTGGTGAAAGCCACAATCACGGCGGGGTGGATCGCGGATCAGGCAATACGGACCCAGCAAACGCATGACTGTACGCAGACTCACCCCTGATGGTGATATCGCAACTTCCAGCCAGCAATTTATCTCAGGCATCGACGAGGTTGCACAGACAATTAGAACTCGCTGGAAATTATTTCTTGGTGAATATTTTCGAGACGTCAGCGAGGGCACGCCTTGGTTTCAGCGAATATTAGTTAAAAACCCCAACCCCGATGAAATTAACGCAATATTAAAAACTCGAATTGTTCGTACTCAAGGCGTTATTCAGGTGCTGAGATTCGAGCCTACCTTTGATGTTCAATCAAGAACGTATTCTATTTTTGCCAGTGTGCTAACGCAGTTTGGCGAGCTGTCGTTGACTTTGGATGAGGTGCCTAATGGCTGATGTTTTATCAAATGGGTATTTATTAAAAACCCAGGATGAATATTTCGAAGAAGAGATCGCCCTCTACCGAGAAATTGATCCAAATTGGAACTTAGACTCGTCAACACCGGATGGATTAAAAGCGGCGAGCGATGCCGAAATTTTTTCTATACTCGACCAGGCTCTTCAACAGGCTTACAACTCCAAAGATCCGAGCCAAGCCCGAGACGGAGACCTTGATACTATTTGCTCTCTAACCGGAACGGAGCGCGATTTAGGATCATTCAGTACGGTTGAAATTCGTGTTTTCGGCGTTGATGGAACCACGATCGAAGAGGGCAGCTTGGTAGAGTCAGAGGATGGCACACGCTGGTCCACCAATCGAGATGTGAACATTTCAGGTGGGTTTGGCGTGGTGACAGCGACGGCGACCACGCTAGGTGCAATTGAAGCGCCTCCCGGTACTGTAACCCGAATTATCACGGTGACCGGCGGTTGGCAATCCGTTTCAAACATACAGCCCGCCACGCCCGGAAGAGGTCGACAAAGCAACGCGTCTCTTCGTCGAGAACGGCAATTGACTGTGGGTAGACCGTCAGACGGACAGCTCGACTCAATTATTGGCGAGGTTTTTGCGGTTACTGGCGTTCGATCTGTTGTTGCCAATCACAACATCACGGTCGATCCTATTGATTCGAACGGTGTACCCATTGGCAGAACCTACATCATTGTTGATGGTGGAAATAATGCGGAAATTGCCCGTGCGATTTATTCCAAGCATTCGGCCGGGTCGCCACTTTTCGCAGCGGGCACCCCAATTATTGAGCGCGTCCAGTCTCTTAAATACCCGCAACAATTTACTGATATTTTATTTAGCCGCCCCTTGTATGCGGATATGGAGGTGCGGATAGTTGTGGATAACGACGGAACTCTTCCAGGCACAGCCTCTAACCTTATCGAAAATTCCATACTGCGCTACATCGATGCCAATGAAATACAGGATGGATTTAATACTAGCGGTTTTGGTATTGGTGATAATGTGCCCGTATCTCGATTAAGTACACCAATCAACCAAATTATCGGAGCTTTTGGAAATAGCTCAATTCAATCACTCACTGTTAACGGCATGTCGTCCGGTGAAGTAGTTCCAATCCAGTACAACCAAACCTCCCGCTGGACTCGCGCCAATATCATTGTGAGCGTTGTTCAATGACGATTAATTACACCTCATCATTTGTTAATAGATTTTTCGAAGCGGAGTATCTGCATGCCGCGGTATTTGACGGAAACCTCTATTTTTCTCTGGGTGAGTCTGCGTCAAGCTCTCCTCGACTGATCAGATTGGGTGTTGATGAGAATTCCGCATTTTTAACTGCAAACATACCCAATGCCAGAGAATTTAACGGGCTCGCTTCATTTAATGGTCGCCTGATTGGATTTATTGCTGAGTCTGAATTTAACCGGTCATCGTCGGACCATGGGTTTTATTTCTCTGATGATGGGCTGACTTGGGAGAAATCCAATGATCTAGAATCATCATCGACGCGATTCATGAACTTTGCGGTTGGTTCCGACCGAATTATTGCAGTCGGCCTTGAAACTGACCCTCAATTTCAGGGAATGGGGCGGCTATTCGAATCGACCGATGGTGTGCGGTGGACTGGTGGTGAATTTGTCTCGCGAGTTCAAGAGTCAGACGGCGCTCTGCAATACTCGGATGACCTAAGCGGATTTTTCAGAATTGCGCCCTACCAAGACGACCACTATCAAAAATTCTTAACCGCTGGATCTGGCGGTAATTTTGAATTAGTTGTGACCGATTCAATTGATGATGACGGATTCCCGTTTGTTGCCGCTGGAGCTTATTATCGCCGAGAATTTTTTAGCTCATTAACTCCAACGGCAAATATTCGAAAAGCCGGCAGTATCGGTGACCCGCTGACCGACCTGGAGAATATACCGCGAGAATCATTTGGCGCTATCGGCTCAAGTGAGCCCGGTCAAAATGTCATTACGAACTTTATCGAATTCAATGGAATTTTATTTGGTCGATCGATTTCGAGACTGGAATATTATGATATTAATTCTAAAGAGTTTAAATCACTTTCCGTTGGAAATAGACAGCCCAGCAACCTGGGCAGACCCGCCCCGCTAGTCGTATTCAGTGGCGGGCTCTATGTAACGTTTGGATCAACAATCTATCGAATCGAGGCCAGTCTAGCCGAGCCTCCGCCGCCACTTCCCGACCCGGAGCCGACTCCTGAACCAGAACCCGAGCCGGAGCCTGATCCAGAGCCCGATCCTGAACCGGAGCCAGAACCAGATCCAGTGGTAATAGGTGGGAATACATTCGAGGATTTTCCCACTCCAGAAGTGGAGCCGGTTTCAAATCCAAATTTTCCCAATAGAAACTACGCTCAGTATCGCGGCAAACCAAACATTGAGCGATGGCTACAAATAAACCCCACGATTGCTGAAAAACTTTATAGAAAAATTGAAGAGGTTCGACGCTCGTACGAAATTGATTTCGTTGGCGGCGAAGCACTTAATGTGATCGGCCGAATCGTTGTCTTGCCGCGCGCAGTGTCGGCAGTTATTGAAACTGCATACACTGAGTTTGGTAATGATGGTGACGAATTTGGCGGCGATGAATCTGAATTTGAGCCAATATTTGCCAATACATCAATCGATTTTTTCGACGGATTATTTCGCATATTGATTCGAGCAAAAATTCATAAAAATAATTCGAATACAACGGTTGACAGCTTGATCACTGCTGCAAATATTATTGCTCCAAGTAACACTTGCACGGTTATCGATAATGGCGATCGATCACTTTCTCTGAATTTTTCCAATGCGTTATCGAGAATCGAAAAATTAATACTCGATTTATTTGGGGCTCAAATTCTGCCAATCGCGCATGGAGTTAAATTCAACGGATACAACGACGGTACTAATTAATGGCTAATTCTTTATCTGATGCATATGGTGAGCGAGCCACGCTACCAACGCCAGAATATCCCAACGGAAGTTTTAAAGATCGGCAGAGCGATGTGTCGAGAGGAACGCCTGTCGGCACAGCCTGGGGTGACGATTTTTTAGGATTCCTGGATTCATTTTTAGTGGCTGTTGGTCTGGCACCCAGCGGGAGCGCGGACACAGCAATCAACTCTCAGCGATTCCAGGTTTTGCTTGAGTTGATCGCAGGTCGAGGCCAGTTTGTTTCGGTAACCACAAACGGCTCTGTCATTGAGTTAAGCAATCCATTTCCCGAACAACAAAAGCCGCAGAGTTATTTTGATGGGATGGCGTTAACATTTCGCACAGACGCGCTGGTTGGCGTTAACACTCGAATAAACGCTTTTGGCTTGGGTAATCGAGAGATTCTCTTGAGTAATGGCAATCAGCTAAATGCTCAGGATTTAAATCGCATAGTTACTATTATTTATAATGCCGAACAAAACCGGTTTGAAATACCGGTAACGCCATCAAGCAGAATTGTCGACCAGATTGACCGTGGATTGCTTCCGGGCGCAACATCTGGATTAGTTGGGGCGGTCAGGGAGGCTACCTCGGCAGAGGCTGCGAGCAGATCAAGTGTGCGTGCGTACATGAGGCCGAATCACGTCCCTCGACAGGCCACAAGCAATGAGGTGATGATGCGGTTAAATTCAGGCGCCTATATCACCTCTGACCAACTGCCCCCATTCGCAACACAATCACAGGTGGATTCTCGGTCCGGGCTGGATGTATTTTTACGGCCAGCGCATCTACCGCCATTCGCAAGCGCTGCTCAAGTTGATTCTCGATCGACTGCGCTTGCATTTTTAAGGCCGAGAGATTTGCCACCGTTCGCCACACCCTCTCAGATAAGCAATCGATTTAATGTCGACGCAATCCCGCGACCTAGCGATATTCCTCGGCAGGCGACAAATTCTGAGGTGCAAAATTATTCCAATGTCACGGCATTTGTTGCACCTGACCAACTTGATTTAATGCATCGTAATTTTTCCCGAACATTTGCTTATGCGGTTCGCGGTAGATATACGTTTAACCACGGGCTAGGAGGTGCGCCAACTCGGGCGTGGATTGTCGCTCGTGCGCTTGTTGCTCGCGATGGATACAGCGTGGGACAGGAACTTGTTTTATCGGATTACAGCTCAGAGCATGGCGCCATCATATTGTGGACATCAACACAGATAACGATACAGGCTGGATCTGACGGCATAATTGTATTTGGCACTAACGGGAATTCTACAAGTCGGTCAATTTCTGATTTTTCATTTACGGTTCATGCAGAGAGAAGATTGTAGATAGCTCTCCCTTTGCAAGAAGAGCACCTCGAATTAAAAATTAAATTTCTTTTAAATCCAGTCTTTAAAAATTCGAATACATAAGCAAACGAGTGCCTTCACTAATATGTATGATCGAATTAAGAGCGGGATGATTGTTGTGGGCGGTGGCCATAAGCTCCGCATGAGCCTCATGAAATATAACAGAATTGATTTCATATTGATCTCCTATACGCTCGCGCTTAGATGTAATAAAAGAAACGTAACAGATGGTGGCAGCCTTCATGTTACGCATATAATTAAATGATTAGTCGCTGCCCAATGTCAAGAAATCAATTGGTTTTGCAGGTAAAGAAAAAGAAAAGTACAGCCTTCCGTCTATAACCATTTTGCTTAGTGTAAAAAACTTATAACTTTTAATGGCTATTGACAGTACATTTGATTCTGGAATTTTTATATTTAATAAATTTTTAAGAAGAAATTTTACTAAGAACCCTTGGTAATAAAGATGATAATTTAAATATTAAAATATTTTTCATCCGGGGCGGTTGGCTATAAAAAGTATTTTTAGATTTAACTCAATGTGTTACATTTCAATCTACGGTTCCGTCTGATCTCCTATCGCGCGTGCACCGTATTCTGGGCGGAAGAGGTGGCAGCTTCTCCGCCCAACCTTTCTAACTACTCAATCCCCAGCCACTCAAGCCAGGTGCCTTTTGTGCTCGATTCTCGTAGTAATTTCTTGCCCTCCTCGATCTCAGAAAAAAAGCTCAGTCCCGTTGCTGCCTCAACTACATCAATTGACACAATGCACTCAGACGGCCATTTGTTTGCTGGATCATCAATCGAGCAGCCACCCTCAACATCGCCCGAGTGATCGAATAGAAATGCCACTGCCTCATTTCGATCGGGATCAACGACAACTTTAAAAAATCCATGTGGCACGCCAATTTTCCATTTGCTTTTGGACTTTTCTCTATTACCAATCTTTTCCACTTCCACATCATCAATAAATACGGTACCGGCGAGCAATTGCAGGTCTCTACCGTTATCGATTAGATTTCTAACGTCAGACTCTAATAGCCACCACAATCCAGGTTGCCCATTGAATCTGCTGTGATACTGAGGGGCGATATTTGCCATTGAATTGATCTCCAATACAGTGCAGGCATCGTCGATGTCCTCTACTGCTAGCGTTTCCTCAATCTCTGCATCCAAACCGTCATGATCTCGATCGCCACCGGAAATAAAATACGGAACTATGTGTCCGCGGGCAAAGTTGTCATCAGAGTGAAACCAGCCAACATAATCTTTGGTTGATACAGTTGTTAATTCTGGATCTCTACGAAATGTACTCCAGCGTGATTTTCGTTTAGGTGTGTCGCGGTAGGGTTTTGTGGCATGCCATGCGGCCCAACGAGGGACCAGGTGCTCTTTATTGTAGGAAAACACATAGGCGCGCCTTTCGAACAGCTCAGAATTATCAAGAGGGCCGCCCCACAAATGTTCAGCGATACTGTCCTCTTCTTGGGATTCTGAGAGGGTGCAATCATTTAGGCTAATCGCAAATGCATTTACAGAAATTATTGAGAGTATTAATGGCAGGTATTTCATCACGTCACCTTTTATTGGGTTTTTCGTGATGCTAAGAAGTTTTGTGGTAGGGGGCAAATATTGAAGTGGAATTATAATTGCCCCGAGACCATTGATTTTGTTACGTTTTATTGATCCAAATTGGCAGGATTAGAAAATCAATGGGTGAATCAGGTCGCCATAGGCCCAAGTGATAGTACCCCAAACCAAAAGAATGTTAACAAATACATGAATGATACTCAGTGGGCGACCCTCCTCATTCCAAATTTCCACCATTTTACTGAAGTCGCCGTCATTAGGTCTTGAGAAATATTGGTTAAAATGAGATTCCCATGAAAGTCTAAACTCCACCATTATTGCGAGCATTACCACTAGCGCTCCAGACCTCTGATACCACACCTCTATTGGCTCCAGCACTATGTCCGGTTTGAAGTAGCCAGGTATGATCATTGTTAAATACGCCAATGCAATAAGCGCCCACTCAACTCTATATTTCTTAATACTGCCCCACATAAATAATCCCAAAAATATGTATTAAAACAAAGGTTGATCAAAAGCTTAACATTTGAGCACTAGAAATGCTTTGGGGTTCACCACAGGTGGATCATCCAGGCAGAGAGGGCACAGAAATTTTGATATTGTGGTTTATGATCCTTGAGTATTAATTTTATTCCAGAGTCCCTTTCTTCTGAGTAGGCATTCTATGGCTAGTAAAGTTTGCTTTTGCAGGGGACGAGATCTTGTTTCGATATTTGAAACTTGCTTCGATGACCAACCCAGCTCTTTAGCAAGCTCAGGCTGAGAGAGGGAGAGCAACTCGCGCCCCCTCTCAAAAATTACTGCTTTTTTTCGTTTAGCGCAGCCTCGATTGCCTGGCTCCATTCTTCGGCTGTAATGCCCCATTCTGCGCAGTCAGACTCATCGGCATTCTCTGGTGCATGAGGAGCTTCTAACTCTTCAATACTGTTCATGTCAAAGCAAGCTGTTGCGAACTCTTTTACTTTTCCTTCAAGATCGTTAATAAGCATTTTCGATTCTCCGTCTCGTTGTTTGATGATGTAACTATAGAACAGAGTTCTAGTTCGCGCAAGAACTTTGTTCTAGTTTGTATGAGGATACTGTAATTTATTTTTATCAATCTTTCAGTTTTTATACGTGTATGAATATACAGTGATAATGCTCAACTATACGCCACATTGTATGGCTGTTAAATGAGGTGCAATACAGGTGATACACTCCCCAAAGCCCGGCATTAAGCTTAAAAAGCAATCAAATATCGCCGTGAGTTTCGCGTGATGGTGGAGTGCAATTGCGTACATTTATATACAAATACCTGTCAATCGGTAATTTTAATTCCTTATAAATCAATAACTTATGAATCTCATTTGTCAGACGATATGGCTTCGAACCACTTGGTCGGGGGTTCGAATCCCTCCGGGTGTGCCATTTCGTGCGGTACCTAGCGTTTCTAAAAATTCCCAGTGTCTAATAAATCGCGAATCGTCTAATAAAAAATGTTCCACGCTTACTGCGTTGGTTTTATTTTTTGGGTTATCGGATGCAGGTTCTTTTATCGTTTTATTTGTCTGTAAAGACTAAAAGCTCTTGTACGTAAATCACTTGCAGTAAACCGATATCAGTATCAACAGCTTTTTACTCTAATTTCAGCCAAACAAAATCAAAGCTTATGTTTGCCCAAACGTTAACGTCTTCTTGTATTACTTACTTTTAATCCTGATGGTGGATTTATACCTGCCCATTTCATATATCTTTCTAGTTGGTTTGCTGTGCCAAATGTTTCTAAAATTAGACAATCGAGTTTTTAACCATTTTTCTAAACTCGTGATGGTTGCGTATGTCGCGCCAAATTCATTATATATTTAATTTTTACTCATCGCCGAAGCAATTAATCCAGTTGGAACGGCAACAATGCCTAATCCAATCATTAGTACAAAGAACGTAAATATTCTGCCGCCTACTGTGATGGGGTACATGTCGCCGTAACCAACGGTAGTCAATGTTGTGACTGCCCACCATAAACTATGAAAAACTGACTGAAAGAGTTCGGGTTGAGCTTGGTGTTCAAAGTAGTAGATTCCTACGGCTGATAGGTACAACATAATTGCAGACATAAAACCAAATAAAATTAATTCTTCTTTTATTGATTTTAGCGCTGCAGAGAAGTGATTTATCGCTCGGCTATACTTCAGTAGTTTTAATATTCGAATGAGTCGCAATAATCTAAATATGCGAACTGCCCGTAAGTCGATTGTGGTTGCTAAATAAAAAGGCAGTATGGCAATTAAATCAATAATTCCGTAGAAGCTAAATAGGTAGCTTACTTTACGTTCACTGGTGGTTAGTCTAAGCAGATACTCAACAGTAAAGATGAGTACTGTAACCAATTCAATGATGTCTAATACTGATTTTGTAGTACTTGAAAGATTGGGTAATGTGTCAATTGAAAAGCTAATTAACGATACAATAATAAGTACTTGTATCGTTAAAGCAAATTTTTTACCTATACCGTGTTCTGGGGTGTTTAGAATATTTCGAACTGCAATAAACGTAGAACTCATAACTTACTTCTTTAAAATTTCACTGTCCCAATGGTCTTCATTTACAATGACAATTGGAGCACCTTTGCTTTGATACTCCATGGCTTTTTCAATTTTACGACCAAATGTTTCATGTGCCCAGCTATCGGTAACGTATTGTCCGATAACTAAGTAATTTAAGTCTAACGTCACATTTTTAGAAATAACCCCGCCGAGATCTTTAATTCTCTCCTCACACTTCTTACGGGTACCAAATACGAAAGTTCCTGTGAGTAGAAACTTGTTGTTAGGGAAATTTATTTCCGGTTGTGGCTCATCAATTGGTAGGTTCGTGCTCTTGCAGATTTCGCCTATTTCGGACTTGTCCCCAGAAATTTTAAGTAGAATGTTAAAAAGTTCTTGCGCTTCTGACTGATCTACGACACCGTCTTCGAGAATATCTTTAACTTTGTCGAGTAAATTGATAATTATTGGATTCTCAGTAGTTGAAGAGTTTTGAATCAACCAGGTTAGCAAAAATTCTACTTCGGCTTGGTTGATGGAGCCATCGGCTATCAATCCCTTTGCTAAACCAATTAGTGTGTCTGTTTGACGGTCTTGAATTCCTTTGCTGTTGTATCGAGTGAATAGTGAAAAATCCATTCGTTAATTTCCTTGCTAGATATTAGTGATGCCTGGATCATAAATAAAACCGAACGTTAATTCTCTTTGCGGACCCTGTTGGATTTAGCGGGTTTGGCGTGTATTACAACTATTTAATAAACACAAGCCGATACATTATCTGTATTTATAACGCTGAGAACAGGCTTAACACTTCACCTGAAAAATTAATTCGCGATAAATTGATGGCGTTTTTTTTGATCGATTTTTATACATTGAAGTGTCAGTTTGATGATATATATCTTCTACTATACGCAGAAAGTGTAGGTTAATTTTTGTACAGGTTAAGCTCTTGGAGCGGAAATACCAATTATACTGTATATATAAACAGTATAATTGATTGGAAAGGGTATTGAGAAGCCGCAGCCTATTTAGAGTGAAATTTAGCTTAAGTGTATTTTAATTGATCGAAAGTGTGCGTAAATGATCAATTTTATATGAAATTATGGTGCATGATATGTTTATAAAAGTGTTATACTGTATAAATAAACAGTATTGTGTGTTTCTTTCTGAATTCAGTACGGATTGAAGGTCGGGTGGTTGACTGGTATTTTGCAGGTTCATAAAGAACCGTGATTTGAATCGATTTAATGGTATAAAAGACGAACCCAAGCTATGCCTCAAAGCGAACCACTGACAAAAAAGTTAACGATAATCAACGTTAAAAATTCATTTGAGGCCCTCAATGATTCTCTATATCGCTGAAAAGCCGAGCTTAGGTCGTGCAGTTGCACAGGCGTTGCCTAAACCCTATAAAAACGGTGATGGGTTTATTGAGTTGGGCAATGGTGATGTCGTTAGTTGGTGCATCGGGCATTTGCTCGAACAAGCTGAACCAGAAGCTTATAATCCAGATTATAAAAAATGGAACTCTGATCACCTCCCAATCATTCCAGAGTCGTGGAAATTAGAGGTAAAATCCAAAACCCGAAAACAATTCACTACGCTAAAAAAGCTCATCAAAAAAGCGGATGTATTAGTTAATATTGGTGACCCTGATCGCGAGGGTCAGCTCTTAATTGATGAGGTCATTAATTATTGTGGCGTCTCCAAATCTAAAATAGCCTCAACGCAGCGCTGCCTTATCAGTGATTTAAACCCTGCGTCTATTAAAAAATCGTTAGCAAACCTGCGCAATAATACTGACTTTATACCGTTGGCAACGTCGGCGTTGGCGCGTGCGCGTGCAGATTGGTTGTATGGTTTGAATATGACTCGGCTGTGTACGGTGCAGGGTCAAAAATCTGGTTTTAGCGGAGTTTTATCGATTGGCCGTGTTCAAACTCCGCTCTTAGGCTTAGTCGTTAAGCGTGATTTGGAGATTGAAAATTTTGTATCCAAACCTTTCTATGAATTAGAAATAAGTCTAACAACCGAGCAGGGTTTTACGTTTAAAGCGAAATGGAAACCGAGTGACGCTTGTCAGCCCTATATGGACGAAGAAAATCGCGTATTATCTCGTAAGCTGGTTGAAAACGTCGCTTCCCGAGTGCTCAATAAAACCGGTGCTATTGCCAATTACTCTGATGAGCTTAAAAAGCAAGCTCCGCCGTTGCCGTATAACCTATCCGCGTTGCAAATTGATGCGGCAAAGTTATTTGGTTTGAGTGCAAAACAGGTACTCGATACCTGCCAAAATTTGTATGAAAAGCACAAATTAATTACCTATCCTCGATCGGATAATCGGTATCTTCCTGCAGATCATTTCAAAGAAGCAAATCAAGTTATTGCGGCGATAACATCGGTTGATGGGAATTTAACTAGTATCGCGAATCAGGCCGATACACAGAAAAAATCCAAAACTTGGAATGACAAAAAAGTCGATGCACACCATGCCATAATTCCTACTCGCAAAAAGTCCGGCGCAACGTTATCTGCAACAGAGTCGAAAGTTTATAACTTAATCGCTCGTCAGTATTTAATGCAGTTTCTCGATCACTTTAATTACCGACAAATACAGATTGATTCAATTGTTGAGGGTGGCCTTTTTATCTCGAAGCGAAAAGAAGTTGTTAAAGAAGGCTGGAAAATAGCGTTACTCAATAGCACAAAATCCAAAGATAGCGACAAAGAAGACGATAATTACGCTAAAAGCAAGATGCCTACATTAAAAGTGGGTGACTCAGTCACGTGTACTGATGCATTAATTCTCGATAAAAATACGACTCCGCCGAAACGTTTTAATGATGCATCACTGTTGTCGGCAATGACAGGAATCTCCCGTTACGTAACCGATCCCGAAATTCGAAAAATCCTTCGTGAAACCGACGGCATAGGTACCGAGGCCACAAGGGCTGGAATTATCGAGCTGTTATTTAAGCGTAACTTTCTTGCACGACAAGGTAAGGAAATTCGATCAACTGATATTGGTAAACAATTAATTCAGGCGCTTCCTGAGTGTGTTGTTACACCCGATATGACCGCTCAATGGGAATCTCAGTTAGAAAGTATCAGCCAACGCGCATTGCGTTACGACCACTTTATGACGCCGATGGTACAAAGCCTTACCAGTCTTATCGATGAGGTGAGCCAAGTTCGTTTTGATGGCTTAGCTGGTAAGGGCACTAAAAGCTGGGTAAGAAAAAAACCTTCCACGGGAAAACGAAGACGACGGAAAGCTAGTGCTTGAATATGGCGAATACCGGAATTATCTAGGCTTCGACGACCGGAATCACAATCCGAGGCTCTACCAGTAGTGAACCGAGTTAAATAAGCTTAAGCCGACCAAGTGGTTCGAAGCCACCTACTCTAGTTGCCTAATTTAAGAGGGTACACGCATACATTATAAAGGATAAATTTCAAAACCGAAATATCAAGCCACTATTGCCGAATTCCTTCATTTCCGTACTTCTACCGTACCTCTATACAAATCGTAATTAAAACTCGCAGCGTTTATCCGGCTTAAAATTCTATAAACTTTAAGCCGTATATCTGTGTGACGGCAGTTTACTGGCGCCACAACAAATAAGGTTTTTCTCCGGGTGAACGCTTGCTGATAACTATCCAGTCGGAGTCTTCGAAGTTGTCGTCAATTAATGTCCAATCAATGCGTAAAAATAAATCTTCGTAGCCGTCAAAATTAAAGTCGCCACGGGCAAGCAGTACGTATTGCGATTGTATGATTTCATCTGAAACCAGTGTTTTGTTTTCTTCTAATATTTTAACAGTTTTATCTTTATTAATTAACGGCGATTTTTTTTGGATGAGTTCTAGGCTTTCTTCACCAATATAAGGGTTTGCTGCCGCAGTAAGTTTTGCAATATTAATTTGTTCCAAGGTTTCTGGAAAATAGCTTTTGGATTTTTCCGGCGCTTTAAAAAATGCTTTTACGGCTTCGCAGGAGGCGGAATATTTTTGCCAATCGCTGTATGCCACGTCTTTTAATTTATGAGGATTAATAAACTCCATTTCATAACAGCTGGCGGCTGGCAGTTCATCGTTATTGATGGCTTTAAACGTGATGTAAAAATCCAAATCTTTTGTGTGATTATCAAATAATACACCTTCGTCGGGTTCTGGATTCATCCATTTTTCGCTCAGCGATGAACCCACCAGTGATTGCGGTAATGATGAACACGCTGTCAATAAAATTAACGATGCTGATAGCGAAGCTTTGAAAAATGTGTTTTTTAATAGGTTTATGTGGCTCATTTTTAAATCTACTCTGGTCTTACAGTACCGATGTTAATCAATGGTCTAAATCCAAATTATTGGAGTATTGTAACTGAATGCATGTAACCATCAATTTGCACTAATGTTTAAAATTTCTGAGTGGTCTACCCTGAATTTACGTTTAGTTTACTTTAATGACTAAGTATTTAATCGGTATTAAATTACACTTTCTTTGTTTTCTGGTTGTCTATTAATTGGTTTAATTTTAATCAGAGACGTTAAATATGGTTTCGGAATGTGTGGGTTTCATCTACACTCATATTTCCAGGCACTGATGTATTATTTCTGACACATTAGGAGGCACAATGCCTTTGTCTTATTTTCGGCTATTGGCGAATCACAATCAGCGAATGAATAACGATATTTACGACGCTGCCTCTCGACTTGCCGAAAAACAATTACCCCACAACAACAATAAAACATTCACTTCAATAATCAGTACACTAAATCATATATTGGTGAGCGACACCATCTGGCTCAAGCGATTCTCACAGCATCCAGCTAAGCTCAGCTCGTTGGAGTATGTTCAATCGTTGGATAATCCTTCTGCTCCCGATGTTGTGCTCTACGAAGACTTCTACGAACTGTCTCGAATTCGTCGTTTAATCGATGCCATGATTATCCAGTTTGTTCAAGAATTGTCAGATAACCTTGTTGCGTCTCCAATGACCTACAAAACCGTGCGCGGCGAAAAGAATACCAAGTTGTTTGGTCACTTGTTGCTGCACTTTTTCAACACGCAAACCTATTATCGCGGAAGGGCATCGGCGTTGTTTTCTGAGGTCGGAATCAATATTGCTGTCAGTGATTTGTTAATGGACATTCCTACATTGGATCGTTAAGCCAATATCTTTGGTTCTGTATTGTTGATCCTTTTCTTCCAGTGAGCTTGTGTTTTTATTGTTCACAAGCCCTAGCAATTTTTTCTCATTAATACTGTGACTGTTTTCCTATCTGCCAGGTAGCGCCCAAATAATTAAGAAAATTTTAATTTATGAAAATACAGTATAAGCTCTTTTATATTAGTTATATTAGAATTAGAATAATCTGAAATAGTATGATTCTTCATTAACGATGAGACTAAAATAATGGCTGATATTGTGGTATTAGGCGCAGGGCTTGGTGGACTGCCAATGGCCTATGAAATGAAAGACCTGGCCCGTGCGGAAGATCGAATCATAGTAGTCAGTGACAAAGACTATTATCATTTTATTCCTTCTAATCCTTGGGTAGCGGTGGATTGGCGTAAGCGAGAAGAAATTACCGTAGCGATAGAAAAACCGCTTAAGCGGCGCAAAATTGATTTTAAAGTTGGCAAGGTCACCGAGGTTCACCCGAGAGACAATTTAATCGCCTTCGAAAACGGCGAAACCTTAAGCTACGATCACTTGGTTATTGCAACCGGTCCTAAGTTGGCCTTCGATGAAATTGACGGTTTGGGCCCCAACGGATTTACCCAATCCATTTGTCATATTGATCACGCCGAAGTAGCGCGCGATAAATGGTTGGAGTTTGTTAAGAAACCTGGCCCGGTGGTTGTCGGTGCGGTGCAAGGGGCGTCGTGCTTTGGCCCAGCCTATGAAGCCGCGTTTATCATGGATAAAGATCTTCGTAATCGTAAGATTCGTGACCAAGTTCCTATGACCTTTGTTACCTCAGAACCGTTTGCGGGACACCTTGGGCTAGATGGCGTGGGCGACAGTAAATCGATTATGGAATCTGAGATGCGTTCGCGGCATATTGATTGGATTTGCAACGCAAAAGTCGACAAAGTAGAAGACGGCATCATGCACGTTATTGAGTGCGATGAATCTGGCCAAGAGAAAAAACGACACGAACTTCCGTTTGATTATTCGATGATGCTCCCTGCGTTTACCGGCATTGATGCGGTTCGCAATGTTGAAGGTTTGGTAAATCCGCGTGGTTTTATTGTAGTTGACGACCACCAATGTAATCCCACGTTTAATAACATTTGGGGTATTGGTGTAGCGGTTGCCATTGCGCCACCAAAACCAACACCGGTACCAACAGGTGTGCCAAAAACCGGCTTTATGATCGAGAGTATGGTTACTGCTACGGCGCATAATATTCGAGCGTGCTTGGACGGAAAAGAACCAACCAAAAAAGCAACCTGGAACGCGATTTGTTTGGCCGACATGGGAGACACAGGCATCGCGTTTGTTGCCATGCCGCAAATTCCTCCTAGAAACGTAAGCTGGATGAAAGGCGGCAAATGGGCACACCTTGCCAAAGTAGGTTTCGAAAAATATTTTCTGCACAAAATTAAATCCGGCGTGAGTGAGCCGTTATACGAAAAATTTGTGATGAAAACTCTGAAAATAGGAAAACTTAAATCCGAATAATCGGATAACTTTGCTGTATAAACTCAATGATTCTATAAATTCAGTGGCACAGATCGGCGGTCTGTGCCATTGAGTGCTTGAGCTTGTATTTAATGTCGTATCTGACGTGTGTAAAACCTAGAAATATAAAACATAAAATATAGAAATATAAAACGTCGAAATATTAAGCGGGTTCGACGTTTTTGTTTTCGTTGGTAGTGTTTGTTTTGTCGGTGCAATTCGGTTGGGTAATTTTATCGACAATGTATTCGCCAATTGGAATTGCCGACGTTGCCGCAGGCGAGGGCGCATTGCACACATGCAAGCTGCGTGGGCTTTGGGCAAACAAAAAGTCGTGCACTAAACTGCCGTCGCTTAATACCGCTTGTGCTCTTACACCTGCTGGATAGGGTTGTAAGTCATCCAGTTTTAGATCAGGGCAATATTTTTGAACCCGTTTGAGGTAGCCGGGTTTCCATAAAGAGCTTTTGTATTCTTCAAGCCCGGTTTTAAAGTTGTTCTTAATAACCTGCCAATAACCTTTAAACGACATCATATCGGCAACATCTTTAACGCTGATGTTAACCTTTCCGTAGCCTTCTCGTTTCCACCCTAAAACAGCATTCGGTCCAACGGTGACAGTACCGTTAATCATGCGTGTTAAATGTACGCCTAAAAAGGGTAAATCGGGGTCGGGAACCGGATAAATTAGGTGATTGACTATGCGATTGTATTTTTCTGGCAGTACATAGTACTCGCCGCGAAAGGGAATGATTTGAAAATCCGTAGGAATATTGAGCATTTTGGTAATGCGATCGGCCATTAAGCCTGCGCAAGAAACCAGAAATTTCGTTTGAATGACGTGGGTTTTATGCTGATTTTGAAGATGTACGGTGATGGATTCTGAATCTTCTTTTAATTGCGTAACCTCCGAATTCAGAATTAATGTGCCCGAGGCACTTTCGAAAGTTTGTGCCATCGCCTTGGCAATTTCAGAATAATTCACGATACCTGTGCTCGGCACCATGATAGCACCCAAGCCTGCAATGTTAGGTTCGCGCTCTTTTAAATCGGATTTACTGAGTAAGCTAGCTTCAATGCCATTTTTTAGGCAACGTCTGAACAACGCCTGCATTCGTTGAAGTTCGATTTCATTGGTGGCAACAATCAGCTTGCCGCACTGATCAAATGGGATACTGTTTTTCTGGCAGAAATCTATCGTGGCTTTAACACCGCGTTTGCAAAAATCGGCTTTTAAGCTGCCCGGAGCGTAATAGACACCGGCGTGAATAACACCACTGTTGTGACCGGTTTGGTGCTGCGCGACTTGTGCTTCTTTTTCGATAACGGCAATTTTTTTATTGGGAAAGCGCTGCTGGAGTTGCATTGCGGTCGATAAACCAACAATTCCGCCGCCAATAATTAAATAATCGAAGTTTTCGCTATGCATGGTCAGGAGCCTCTGATTCCTTTGGTATTTGAAGGGTTCCAGTTTCTCCTTGTTTTTAGGAACAGCTATTTTTAGGAGCGACTAACTTTCGGGAACAACTAAGTTTTCGCTGTGCGATTGTTCAGTTTTGGAATGTCAACTTAGAATCTACAGAAAAATCAACCAATTAGCCAAAGGTTTAATGGATAGCGCTTGTACGTTGCTGTGGTTAAAAATATAAACATCTGTGTCGTTAAATGCAATGGTGATCGAGTTTTCTGCCATGACATACAACCACATTATAAGAATAGGGCGGGTAATAACCGGTTTACTTTGAACGGTTAACCTTTATTCGACATAAACAATATCGTGAATTGGCGTTGTGTTTTCATCTATTTCAAAAAATATGACCCGATTCTTTTATGCCGATAGAGCAATAAAACTACCAGGTTGTAAAAACTCACGTTAAACCTTTCTGATATCAAAACACATGTTATGGAATTTCAGTTTACCGATAAAACCGAATTTTGAAAGACAGTGAACACTTACAAAGCCAAGCTAACTTTCGCCTCTGTTTATACTGTCAGTTAGACAGCAGACAGGTATTCACTGATCTGAGCCTGTGTTACCTTTTTCATCGGTAGCTGATGCTCGGTATTTACTGTTTGTTATTTACTATTTGTTATCAACAACAGCCATTAAAACTCATGTGTGCGGTAATTAGTTTGGTAATTGTTATTGCCAAAACAACATGGGTGATAACCAGTCGGTCAATTTATTTATTAATTCCGGCGGGTTATAGAATTAATTAAAACTACAATGGGCTGTTTTATTATAAATCGAAATCACCAACAACAAATTACAAGATGACGGTTTATATTGCTTTAATTAGTGGGTATATTTCTGTATTTAAAATGCCTACCGGGCTTATTTTTCTTTTTTAGGAAACTGAAATGGGAATTTTTCTCCAGGTTAAAAAGGCTTTTTCTCAGAAATTAACCCCCTATTTGTTGCGTTTTTCTACTAAAAATCGCAAAACAACGACTGAGCTTTTTGTTCGTCCCAGTGTTTTTCCTGTTGTGGTGCCACCAAAAGCTTACCAAAGCGATGACGTTTCTGTTTTATCTTTAGGCCCTGAAGACATATGTGAACACCAACGTTTCGCCGTGAACGTACTGATAAAAAAAGGCGCCAGATTGCACTCAATTCGATCTCTATCTTAGACCTTTAATTCAGTCCTTAGCTTTAGAAATAATAAAATTTGCACTTAAGTAGGATTTATTCTTCGGTGAATCTTGCGGCGTTAATTGAAAGAACGTAAGGTTATGGTTGATTCAATGTCAGGATACACAGAGTAATCATACCTATCCTATCCATTTAATTCTGATCTGAGCGGTAATGTTTAGATCTCTTGACGTATTGTTATCGAAATCGAAGCAGCGCACGTTAATTGCAGAAAATTTTACCGTAAACAGACTCTGGTTGTCGCAGTTCTATAAAAATATTCAAAAGGTGGCGATATGACTGGTTTAGTTTCAATGGCCCAGCAATTCAGTGGGCTTCCCATCAAATCTTTAATTTCTGCTCCACTCAATGCTGCAACAGATGCTAACGGGCGCATGGCTCGATCGCAGACGCAATTTATGTTGTCGACGTGTTTCGATAAAGATTCTGGCGGCCAATTAACGCCGATAATGATCACGTTTAAAATGACGCGCTCGGTTGTAAAACCCGACGGTACCGCCGGTACGCCGGTAGAATTGCAATTCGATTTACCGCTGTTGACCATTATTCCATTGAATTCTTTAGCGGTTGACGACGTTAAGGTTCACTTCGAAATGGAAGTAAAAAGCTCACACTCTACCGACAAAGAAACATCGAAAGAGCAAAGCCTTGCGGCTTCTGCTGACATCACAGCAAAATACAACGCCGGTTTATTTTCTGTCGAAGCGCATGCTTCAGTGTCTTACGATTCCAAATCGAAGTCATCCACCAAAGAACATTACGAGGCGTCAAATCAAGCAAAATACGAAGTCGATGTTCACGCCGGGCAACTGCCACTGCCGAAGGGTGTAACCACTATTATTGACGCGTTTACCAAAAACGTTGCGCCGATTATGCTCAAGCCTGAAAGCTCAACAACTACCACCACAACAGACGGTTAACCAACCGTTATACACTACGCACCTGTTCTTTAATTAACTGCGGTTTCGTTTCAGGTGCGTAATATTTTTATTAACACAAATTTGCGTTTACCTGTAGCTGCAAATCATTTTAAGCTTAACGGTATCTTCTATATTCCATTACAATCGTACCTGCACAGCTGTGTTATGATTGCCGTAAATTGTGTGTTGGGGGTTATACGAGTTTCATGATTAAATTTGAATCTCTTGTACGGGCCATTCATAAAAGCATTAATGATGCCGCTAAATCCGTTGAGGCCGATGGCATTCGCCATCTGGAAAAATTCTTTTATCAGGTTGATGAAAAAGGCGAGCCAATTCCTGATGAAGCCGACGATCACACTGACGGCAGTCAACATCAACCTGTTCGCGAGTTTAAAACCGGTGGCCGTTATCAGCCCAAAACGGTTTCTATGGAATTTCCGGTTCGTAAAGAAGACAGTGTAGAAATCGTCGAAGTAGAAGTGCCTTTAATTGTGCTTTCACCGATTAGCACGCCGAAAGTGACCCAGGCAAAATTCACCGCTGAAATGAACGTCAGCTCTGATAAAGAAGGCAACATTCAAGTCGATTTTGCCAAATCCCAAAAAAGCTGGCTCAAATCGGGTGAACCCGTGGGTAATACCCGCATCGAGTTAACGATCGAGGCCAGTGAATCACCCGAAGGTTTGCAAAAAGTCATTGATGGCTACGAGCGGGCCTTGCGTGCCCAAATTCCAGGGTAATTGCTAATGGCTGATGAACCCAAAAAAGTCATGGCGGGAGATTTCAGTGGCTTGCCATTAAAAGCACTTATTGGTGCGCCTTTAAAAGCCACCGCTGATGCCAACGCCATGCTTGCCCGATCACAAACTCAGTTTTTGCTGTCAACCTGTTTTGATTCCGTCGACGGTAAACTGCGACCAAAAATGCTTAACTTCAATTTAGAACGCAGCGTTGTTAATGCCGACGGAAGCTTGGCCGACAAAAAGGCCAGCATGGAAATCTCGATTCCATTGATGACGCTCATTCCTATGAATTCTCTTGCTGTGCAGGAATTAAACGTTGCGTTCGAAATGGAAGTAAAAAACTCAACGGAATACATTCACAAATCTCAGTCGCAGCAGAAAAACGAAGCCACGGGTGATATTTCCAGCCCGTATGAATCCGATAAATTTTCAGTAGAAATGCACGGCACGCTCGCTAGGTCCCGAAAATCCGAATCCTCTGGCAGTAGTGCCGTTAAGGACAATTCTTCTGCTCGCTACGAAATTACAATGAAAGCAGGGCAGTTGCCGCTGGCCAAAGGTATTACCACCATCATCGATATGTTTGCAAAAGGTATTGCACCCATTCAATTAAAAGCAACCGATGATAAAAACTCAGATGAATAATTAAATTTTTAACGATAAACAACGGAGAGCAACCATGAGTTTCCATCATTCCATTCCCTGTCCTGATTGCGGATCTGATATTTTAATTGAATCCACGCAGCTGTTGTCCGGAGGAAGTTTTCGGTGCTCGAATGTAAATTGTACTGTGGCGATATCATTGGACGATCCAAAAAGCGTATCAACCGTAACATCGGCGTTTGAAAAATTCGAAAAACTGAAAGAAGAGAGTTTGTCCCAGGCGCAAAATACTGACTAATTGCAAACGTATAGTTAATTGCAAATACAGTTACATTAACACTAAAAAAGGAGGCCGAAGCCTCCTTTTTTGTACGAGTTATGCCGTTATAGATTCGGCTAGTTTTGCGTACCTAACTGCAAGGTAACAATGACGGGGTCATGGTCAGAGCTGCGGTATGGCCCAACAGTGGTGAAATCAATTAAATCGCCGTTGGCCGGGTTGTAAAACGCCAGTGCGCGGTCGTAAGTCAATTCAAACAATTCAATACTGTTGATGTTCCAATGGGTTAAATCCACCACAGAATTAAACGCCGCAGGCGACGCTAAAATGTGATCGAGCGAACCGACTTGATCATCACCAAAGAAGTAGAACGAGAAATTGTTTGGATCAAACGCGCTAGCAACGGATTGATAACCAAAGGTGTTGGTAACCGGCACAGAATTGCCGTTGTCTAACTCTGTATTAACCGCCGTAGTAATGGTGTAACCGCGAGTGGCCGGATCGTAATCGGTAAGAATGGCGAGTGCGTCTTCTTGCGAGTAAGTATTTAAATCACCAAGAATTAATAATTTCTCAGGAAGATTCATAGCCGCCAATGAATTACCCAATTCAATTGCTGTTGAAACACGGAACGCACCGCAGCTGCCTTGAATTAAATCCAGCTCGGTTGGGCTGTTGTCATCTTCAAAACACGTCGAACCTTTTGATTTAAAGTGGTTTACCACAACCGCGAATTGATCACCCGTGGCATTGTGAGTAAAGGTTTGTACTAAACTGTTACGCTGGCGAACCGTACGATTACCATTTTCTTGTGTCGGCAGAGGAATGCCTGCCAGTGCCCCTACAGGCGTAACCACTGCTGGCTTATAAATGACCGCGTTACTGATGGCGTCGGTGCCAGTAATGCTTGTGTCATTCGATTGCGCGTAATCATAAATCGTTGCGCCTAAGCGTGCGTTTAATTCATCGACCAGTTGTTTAATTGCGCTGTCATTACCAAATCCGTCGTTTTCGATTTCAATCAAACCGACAACGTCAGAATCAATGGTTACCAAGGCTTCAATAATTCGAGCTTGTTGCAACGCGAATTCTTCAGCATTGGCTGCGCCGCGATTTTCTGGGAAATCAAACGTTACGCCATTGCTTGTTACTTCACCGTTAAAGTAATTAAGCACGTTGAAACTCGCAATAGAAACATCACCGGCAACAATTTCTGGCGCTAGTGTGCGGGTTGAATTAATACTGAATGTCGATTGTGTCGGATTAATGCGGTAATTACCGAACGCAAACTGGACTGGGCCAGTCGCAGAAACAGAATCACCCACGCGCGGTGCGTTATCGTAATTCAGGCCGTTGAATGTTGGTGTGGAGTAATAGCTGATTTCAGCTGGGAACGTTAAACCGTTATTATCTTCAATTAAAATAATATTAGCGGTTAAATTTGTTACGGCAGCGTCGTATTCTGGACTTAGTGGAACGGCTACATCGCTTGGCGTGCGTTTTACGGAGTCACTTAAGAACATTTCACCAAAACGCGTGAAATTATCCAAACTGAAAATCGTTGCGTTTGATACCGAAGCAACCATGCCTTCCACAGTTTCTAAGTCGAAAATTCCTTCGAAAGGAACCGGAATAAACACCGGCAAAATTGTTTCAGCGGCAACGCCACAATCCAATTGCTCGATTAACGTCAGCTGGCTGTTGGCAAAAAATTCCGATGGCGTCCCCGAAATTCGAGCAACATCGCCAACGGTAAGGCCTGAAACTGGAGTACCGACCACAAAAATACCTTCAGAGGTATTGGCGTTATTATCAGAATCGCTGGGCTCTTCTTGTAAGAAAAATCCTGTGCCGCGAATACCGGTAACAATACCTTCAACAACAACGTCGGCAGTACCCGTAACTGTTGCGCCAGAACCTTGAACCGAACTGATTAATGTGGCCGGATCAAAACACGCACCGATGGCAACGGGTGGTGTTGTACTGCCACCGGTTGATGTAAACGTACCAATCGGTAGTGGGAAGGCAGCGGTTGCGTTGCTGGTTTCGCCGTCCCAGGCATTACGGCCACTGAACGACCAATCGTTAATTGCGAAAGTGCCACCGTTAGGATCGGTATTATTGATTCGGTAAGCCCAACCGTCCAAATATTCCCAAGGTTGGTTGGTGCCATCAACATTTACTTCGCCAAAAACATCAATCACTTGACCGTTTTCAAACAACTCTACCGCGTCGTCGCCATTAATGGTGGCAACCCCAGTTTCAAAAATAACACCGGGAGTAAAACCAAAATAAGTATCAAAGCCGGCAATATTGGAGGTTACGTAAATATAACTACCAGCGCTTACGGCAATACTTGGGAAGGTAAATTCTTGGCCGTCGGTGCCGCCGCCGTTATTGGCTGAGCCTATTCCGTAAATGGATAAATCGGCGATGTCTTGGCCGATATAAATTTCGATGCCTTTGGGTAAGCCGCGAGCTAAAGGGCCGTCGAACGCTGCGGTAATTGTCATCGGTGCCGCTGTTGATGGTGGCGGTGGGGGAGGAGGCGTTGTGCTACCGGCGCTAAATGTACCGACTGGCATTGAAACAGAGGCACTGGCATTGGTGATTTCGCCATCCCAGGCATTGCGGCCACTGAATGACCAATCGTTGATGTCAAAAATACCGGCGTTTGCTTCGGTGTCATTGATTCGGTAAGCCCAACCGTCCATGTATTCCCACGCCTGGTTGGTTCCATCAATGGTGATTTCTCCGAATACATCAATGACTTGGCCGTTTTCAAATAATTCGAACGCGTCGTCGCCGTTAACGTTGGCAAAACCCGTTTCAAAAATATGCTCAGGTGTAAAGCCAAAATAATCGCTAAACCCAACAATGTTGGAAGTCACATAAATATAAGAGCCCGCGCTAATGCTGGTGCCGGAAAAGGTGAATTCTTCACCGTCGCTACCGCCGCCATTATTGGCTGAGCCGATTCCGTAAAGCGTGATATCCGAAATATCTTCGGTAACGTAAATCTCGATTCCTTTCGGTAAACCATTGGCCAACGGACCATCATAGGCGCCAGTGATTACCATGCTAGCGTTTGCGGCAAAGCTCGCGCCTAACAACATGGGTACAGCAAGTAAGTGATTTTTCTTCATTATGTTGAGTACCTTTCTAGGGCTTTGTTAGTGAGGAAATGGGCAGACATTTAAAAGCTGAGAGGCTAAAAAATATTAGAATATAACGAAATAGATATATATGGCTCGGCAGTATAGCGAATTAAAACCGGAAAAATAGGCTTGTGAAGCGAATGTGATTAATCTGCCGCAATCACATAAAAGTGACGCAAATTGCAAATTAGTTTATATCGAATCAACGATTAGCCGTCGATTAAAAAATTATTTTAGTAATAAAAGTTTTTATGATTACGTAGGCGACATGTTCTTTTGCCGAGGTTTGTACAGAGTTGTGTCCGCAAGTGTCCGATTGTGTCCGAACTTATAAATAGTCTGTCCGGGTTTGAATGTCCGGACTGTACCAAGCAGACAAAATAATTAATGTAATTTTTAACTATTTGATTTTAAAGGCAAAATTTAATCGTTTGTTGTTTGGCACAGCGTGTGCAATCTCACCAGTATCAATTCAAAGGTGAACACATGATTAAAGATACTTCAGCACAAGACCACATCGTTGGAGCCCAAAAAAACAACACCAAACGATGGCTTACTATGGCTACCATCGCGTTTGCCGTTATTGTTGCAATCGGATTTACTTTTAATCGCTTTATAGACACAACACCTGAAGTGAATTTAGATCGCTTGCGCATTGCAGAAGTTAAAACCGGGCATTTGGTGCGTGACGTTTCGGTCAACGGAAAAGTCGTCGCCGGTTTTAGCCCGGTTTTGTATTCGTCGAATTCCGGTATTGTCAGTTTTAACGTTAAAGCGGGCGAGCAGGTTAAAAAAGATCAAATAGTTGCAATTATTGAAAGTCCCGAATTACAAAATCAATTGCAACAAGAGCAAGCCATTCTTGATCGATTGAGCATAGAAGTAAAACGTCAGACCATTGAAAACCAAAAAAACGATTTAATCGCCAGAAAAGAATTGGAAGAAGCGCGCCGAACATTACTTACCGCAAAACGCGAGAAAAAACGCAATGAAAAAGCGTGGGAAAAAGGCGCTGTTACCGAAGTGGATTATCAAAAATCCAAAGACGAACTAACCAGCGCAGAAATCGCATACGCTCATGCGTTAGAAGAAGCTGACTTAAACGTAGCCAGCTGGAAGTTTGAACAAGAAGTACGCGAATTAGAATTACGTCAGCAAGAATTGCTGGTTGCGGATTTGGCTCGAAAAGTTGAGGCGCTAAATATTGTCTCACCCATTGACGGCATGGTGGGTAATTTAATGGTCGATGAAAAAGCCGTTATTGCCAGCAATGCAGGAATTTTAAGTGTCGTGGATTTAACCCAATTGGAACTAGAAGCACAAATTCCAGAAATATACGCTGACGCATTAAGCACTGGCTTAGATTCAATCATCCGAATGGGGAATTCCCAAGTGCGCGGTCACCTTGCGTCGATTTCCCCCCAAGTTGACGACGGCCTAGTGGCAGCACGCATTCGTTTTGATGAAGAACTCCCGCAAGAGCTTCGCCAAAACCAGCGTTTACAAGCACGAGTGTTGTTAGAGTCACGCGATAACACTCTGGTTTTAACGCGCGGTCCTTTTATGAACGATGGCGGCGGTAGAATCGCTTATTTAGTGGCAGGAAATTACGCAGAACGTCTGTCGATTAAAACCGGAATTTCAAACGTTGCCGAAGTAGAAATTTTAGAGGGGCTTAATCCTGGCGACAAAGTGGTTATTTCTAGTATCGAATTATTCAATAACGCCGACCGCGTGCGTCTGAATTAAAAAAATTAAGGTATATATCATGTTAAAAATGAATGGTTTAAGTAAAGTCTATCGCACGCATTTGGTAGAAACTCACGCGCTACGCGAATTCAGTATTACGGTGGATGAAGGCGAATTTGTGGCGGTAACCGGCCCTTCCGGTTCGGGCAAAACAACATTTTTGAATATTGCCGGTTTATTAGAAGAGCACACTGAAGGCAGTTATCAATTGGATGGCATCGAACTTACCGGATTATCCGACCGTAAACGCTCGGCGTTGCGCAACGAAAAACTTGGCTTTATTTTTCAAGGGTTTAATTTAATTCCGGATTTAAATCTGTTTGATAATGTGGATGTTCCTCTGCGTTATCGCGGTTTTTCTGCCAAAGAACGCAAACAACGCATTGAAACCTCATTAGAACAGGTGGGTTTGGCATCGCGAATGAAGCATTTTCCGTCGGAATTATCCGGCGGACAACAACAGCGTGTTGCCATTGCGCGTGCACTCGCGGGTGAACCAAAATTGTTGCTGGCCGATGAGCCGACAGGAAATCTTGATTCCAATATGGCTCGTGGAGTGATGGAATTATTAGAAAGCATTAATGCCAACGGCACCACCATTATTATGGTGACCCACGACCCAGAATTAGCGGCAAGAACGCGTCGTAATGTTCATGTTATTGATGGACAAGTTACCGATTTGCGAACCGTTTTTAACAATGACAACGTAGAGCGCACAGCAGAAACCGCTTAATTCGAGGGAAATATCATGATTCGATATTATTTTTGGTTGTCTCTAAAAAGTATAAAAGGCAATCCTTGGCTAAGCGCATTAATGGTATTAGCCATTGCTTTAGGTATTGGCGCTTTTATGACGACTTATACTGTATTCCACTATATGTCGGGTGATCCAATCCCTCATAAAAGTGACAAGCTGTTTACAGTGCAGTTGGATAATTGGGCGCCAGATAGCGCGTGGGACGATGAGAATAATCGACCACCACCACACCTAACGTATCGGGATTCCCATTTTTTAGCCGAATCCAAAGAAGCCACTTATCAGACGGCTTTTTTTAGTGTGATTATGGCAGCACAGCCTGAAAATCCAGATATAAAACCGCTGAGAGCACAAGGATTAGTAACCTACAGTGATTTTTTCCCGATGTTCGAACCGAAATTTTTATACGGATCGGCGTGGACTCGGCGCGATGATCAACAACGCAATAGAGTGATTGTGTTAAGTAAAGACATGAACGAAAGAGTCTTTGGTGGTGAAAACAGCGTTGGAAAATATTTTCGGCTGAACGATCACGAATACAAAATTGTTGGTGTCCTAGATGATTTTGCACCAAGACCGAAATACTATGACTTAGTTAATTCTCAAGATTTTGGCGATACGGAAGATTTCTATTTACCGTTTACTCTTAATGATTTTTTAAAGCTACGTCCGGCTGGTAATAATAGCTGTTGGAAACCATTGCCAACAGCAAGCTACGAAGGTTATTTAGAATCTGATTGTGTATGGATTAATATGTGGGTTCAACTAGAAGATGAAGATCATAAACAACAATACCAGCAATTTATAGACAATTATGTTATCGATCAAAAAAATCTAGGTCGTTTTCCTCGGCCACTAAATAATCAAATAACTGATGTGATGGACTGGTTGGAAGTTCGTGAAGTTGTAACTGACGATACACATATTCAATTGTGGTTGTCCGGCGCGTTTCTGATCGTTTGCTTATTAAATACTGTAGGTTTAATGCTGGCAAAATTTCTCAAAAAGTCGGGCGATGTTGGTGTTCGTCGAGCACTTGGGGCAAGTCGTGCGCAAATTTTCTATCAGCACCTAATAGAATCGGCCACCTTGGGTATTGTTGGAGCAATTTTAGGATTGGCTTTAGCGTGGCTTGGTTTATTGATGGTTCGCAGTTTCTCGCCCGACATCGCCGTACTTACGCATTTAGATTTCAAGCTTTCATTATTTGCTTTTGCAGTCGCCATTATAACGAGTTTGATTTCAGGGTTATATCCGACCTGGCGGATTTGCCAAATTACCCCAGCTCGTCAGTTAAAGTCACAGTAGAGGTTACTATGGATATTAAGCCGATCTTCAAAACATTGATTAGAAACCCGGTAGGGCTAGTTTTAATTGCTACACAAGTGGCGTTAACCTTGGCAATTATTGTTAATTCATTGTTTATCATTAATCAACGCCTCGACAATATTTCAGTAAAATCAGGTATTGATGAAGATAATACCTTAATGATTAGCTTTTCCAGCTTGTCGGACAGCTACAATATGGAAAACGCCATAGCCAATGATTTAGCCTTTCTTAAAAGCTTACCGGGTGTTAATTCTGCAATGGCGACTAATTCTTTGCCTTTGTCTAATTCCGGTTGGTCAAGCGGAGTCAGTTCTCAATCAGATTACAAAGGTGTGGAGATTGGTTCTGCATTTTATTTTGCCGATGAAACCTTGGTAGACACACTGGGGGTGGACCTGATTGCAGGGCGTAGCTTTCGTTCTGAAGAAATATCTTATTATTATTTATCGGATGAGTTGGAACCTCCAGTCTGTATTGTATCTGCTGATTTGGCTCTTACTTTATTTCCTGATTTAAATAATCCAGAAGAAGTTGTGGGCAAAAAGATCTGGTACGGTGGCGTTGAGAACCCTAAATTTGCTGAAGTTATTGGTGTAATTAATGACATTAAAGCGCCTTGGAGAGGCTGGTCTGAACCAATCTTTAACCGTGTAATTTACGTACCCCATAAGCCGATATTTGGTAAATTTTCGCGCTACGTAGTTCGAGCCGAAAACGGCCAACTCGACAATCTGGTAAAAAATATCCAAACAGAATTATCGAATTTTGATGATCAACGCGTTATACGGCCGCCCAGACCATTTTCTGATATTCGTGAAGTTTTTGTCCGAAACGACAAAGGAATGGCCACAACGTTAACGATTGTGATTGTATTGCTGTTATTGATCAACGCCTTAGGCATCATCGGCCTGGTGAGTTTTTGGGTAACCCAACGAACCAAACAGATTGGTACCCGTCGTGCTCTAGGTGCCACTAAATTCGATATATTAACGTACTTTTTAACTGAAAATCTGATCATTACTTGCATTGGCGTTATTATTGGTTCTATTCTGGCTATGGCATTAAATAATTGGTTAGTAACTGCGTTTTCGCTCTCGAAATTACCCATGAGTTACTTATTAGGCAGCGCATTGTTGTTAATCTTAATGGGCATGATAGCGGTTTGTGCACCGGCGATGCGAGCGATGAATGTTCAGCCAGCGGTTGCTACGCGCAGTGTATAACGAAAACATTAATGAATATCTATGAATGACAGAAAGCTACTGGTTATTGACGACAATACCGCGGTATCAACCGCACTGGAATTACTGTTTAGCCTTGAAGGTTGGCAAACCATTTCCGCAACCACGCCCGAAGACGGATTAAGTGCGTTAAAGAGTGAGTCCGTCGACCTTGTCATTCAAGATATGAATTTCAAAGCCGATAAAACCTCGGGCGAAGAGGGCATCGAACTGTTTCACACCATTCGCGAACAGTATCCCGATTTGCCCATTATTTTGCTTACCGCGTGGACCAGCCTTGAAACCGCCGTAGATTTGGTTCGCGGCGGTGCCGCGGATTATCTTGCCAAACCCTGGGATGATAAAAAGCTGATTACCACCATTCGTAATTTATTAGAGCTTTCTGATTCCACCCAAGAATTACTGCGGTTAAAAGAGCGGAACAACCAAACTCGCAGCGCTTTATTTAAGGAATACACGCTTAACAACATTATTTTTCAAGACCCACTTACCGAAAATCTGATTCGTTTAGCGTGCCAAGTTGCTAAGTCTGACATTCCTATTTTAATAACCGGGCCTAACGGCGCCGGCAAAGAAAAAATTGCCGAGCTAATTCACGATAATTCAGTCAATCCGAACAACAACTTTATAGCCGTTAACTGTGGTGCATTACCAAAAGAGTTGATTGAAGCTGAACTGTTTGGTGCCGAGGCGGGTGCCTATACCGGCGCCAATAAAATTCGAATTGGCCGTTTTGAGGCAGCAGATGGCGGAACCCTGTTTCTCGATGAAATTGGTAACCTCCCTTTAGAGGGACAAATGAAATTACTGCGCGTGTTAGAAACCCAACAGTTTGAACGCTTGGGTTCCACTAAAACCAAAACCGTTAACGTACGCGTTATTTCAGCAACCAATGCCGATTTGCCCGCAATGATAAAAGCAGGTGAGTTTCGAGAAGATTTGTATTATCGATTAAACGTGATTGAACTTAAATTACCACCCTTGGCCGATCGCCCGGAAGATATTTTGCCACTGGCTAATTTTTTCTTAGACGGCGAGAAACAATTAAGCTCAAACGCACAGCAGGCTTTATTAAATTACCCTTGGCCTGGCAATGTGCGTGAACTCAGAAATGCCATTAAACGCGCGCAATTGCTGTGTTCAAATAATAAAGTAGAGATTGAGCATTTAGGGTTACGTGCTCTGAACGAAGCAAATTCATCAGCGAATGTTACGGAATCAAGTGCTACGGAATCGAATGTTGCTGAATCGAATGTTACTGAATCAAGTGCTACAGAATCTCACACACCGCCAAAGCCAAAAGCAAAAAAAGAACCAACCAAAGACGAAATCGAAGCAGCACTGGCCGAAACACACGGTGTAATTGCCAACGCCGCACAAATGCTCGGCTTGTCTCGGCAATCGCTGTATCGTCGAATGGAACGCTTTGATATCAAGAAAAAATAATACGGACAATAACAATGATACGTACGGTTTATTGGTTTTTGATATTCGTCGTTTTTTTAGGCATTTATCATGTTGTATACAGCAATCTGATGGGCAATGCCTTTTGGATTACAACAGCTGCATTATTATTGGCGGCGTCGTTTTTAGCGTTTTATTTTGAGAAAAAACCCTACCGACAACAAATTCGCGCGCTTTCCAGCATGGTTGCCAGTTGGCGCGACAACGAATTTGGTATATCAATTCACAAACCGAAAGCGCAAGAACTCGCTGAATTGACGAGCGAACTTAACTCAGTTGGCGACTTATTAAGGCGCGAACGCCAAACTCTGATTCAACGAGAGTTGTTACTGCAAACGGTAATCCAAAACAGCCCAATGGCAGTTTTACTGTGCGATCACAACGACCACATTATTTTGGCCAATGTTGCGGCAAGCCAATGGTTCAACGAAGGCGGCAATTTAAATGGTGTTTCGTTAACAGATGTGATCCAAAAATTACCAGAGCAACTCCATGCCGCTGTTCAAAAATCGGGTGACAGTATTTGCACCATCGAGGGTGATTTTACGGAGTCTTATCATGTTTCTCGGTCACAATTTATTTTAAACAGCCAGCACCATCATTTAATTTTAATTCGTCAAATTACCCGTGAGTTAAACCGACAGGAAGTGTTTGTCTGGAAAAAAATTATTCGCATTATGAGCCATGAAATCAATAACTCCATGGCTCCGGTATCGTCTTTGTCACACACTGGCAGAACCTTGGCCGAACGCGGTAATTACGAAGCCCTAAAAAAAGTGTTTGATACCATTGAAGAACGCGCTCATCACTTAAATGATTTTATTCGCGGTTACGCCCGATTCGCCAAATTACCGAATCCAGAAAAAAAGCTCACAGAGATAGAACCCTTTTTAAATTCCATTTGCCAAGCGCTCGAATGTAATTATCAATTAAATTCAACAAATACCGCAGTGGAATTCGACCCAGGACAAATCGAACAAGCATTAATTAATTTGGTAAAAAATGCGCTTGAAGCCGGTTCGGAAATTAGTGATGTTTCCATTCATTGGCAAATGCAAAAAAACACCTGGCAATTAGAAGTGCGTGACAGAGGTGAAGGCATACAAGAAGGCATTATTAACCAAGCGTTGTTGCCATTTTATTCCACCAAGCGCACCGGTAATGGTTTAGGGTTGGCACTTGTCCGCGAAATTCTCGAAGCCCACGGCGGAAAAATTGTACTCAATAAACGCGAAGGTGGAGGAACCTGTGTGGTACTCAGTTTTCCAAAACGCGCAGTAGAAAATGTTTCGCTCTAGTGTTAATTAACTCTTTAGATATTCGGTGGTATCAATAGTATGTACGTTACTATTATGCTGTTAATACTAAAGTTTGTTTATTATTGGATTTAATAAAATTGTCACACAAATCTCCTGGTGCCTCGAAACAATAACGGTATACTCCAGCGCTGTTTTAAACAGTAACAATAGGAGCTACCACAGGGATGCCATCTCTTATCAAAAAAACAATAAACCTAACCGCCTTCGCCTGTATTGGATTTATCGCAGCATGCGCATCAAAACCTCAACTTCCAGACTTTAAATACACCGAAGAAGCCATATCGCACGCGCGAAAGAGTTTTCGCCAGTCACACAAAGAAATTCTTTTTTTATTAATGGTTGATCGCAACGGTAAAGTGGTTAAATCTCAAATTATTGATTGGAAAAAAGACGATCTAAAAAGAACCAACGTCGAGAAATTCAAACGATCAACGTACAACATTGAATTTAAACCCGCAAAAGACAGCGAACCCGATTACCGACAACTGTTTTATCCCATGAATGTAAACAGTACGTTTGAGTGGCGTTAGAATAATAATAGGATGAGCCGCGGTGGCGGCTCAAAATTTAATCGTTTAATTTTTCATTGATTATTAATTAAAAGTTTTCACGTCAAGCTCTGCCAGTCTAGGTAAACTAAAGTATTAAGTCGCCAATTCCTTGCATTAGAAATCTCAGAAATATAAACCATCTCTCATATTGCCATTCGATAAAATACTTGTTAGAACTTTGGTTCAGATATGTAAACAATTCTGATGGTGTTTTTTACCACGAAGGAAGATCGAAATGGCGGATGGATCAACGGTAAGCTCCACCGAATTAGATAATAACGACAGTAACAGACACAGTTCTTACTTAGAATTTGTCTGTGAACAAATTAATTATCACAACACAGCGTCAAAGCGTTCAAAGATAATTTACCAGTCACTGTTTGCGGTACAATCTATTGTCTCATTCGGCATTACTCTTACAGGAATATTTATCGCCAAGGGAGTGTCCGATGATTCGTATCTTACCTATATTGTTGGTGGCGCGGGCGTACTCCTTTCAGCGATTGCAACTTTGCACAGCGCTGGCCAATACAACAGTCGTTGGTTACATCATCGTAATATTTGTCAAATTTTAGAAAGTGAGCTGAGAGTTTATCGCGCGGATTCAGGTGAATATCAAAAATTCATCGATCAATCAGAAAAGTTTCATCTGTTTGTGAAAAACATAGAGCAGGTTGTTAACAAAGAGCATCAAAGCTGGAAAGTGATTGTTAAAGAGGGTGCAAAAAATGACCCTAAAAAGTGATTACCCTCGTCCATTGTGGTTTAGTTTTTCTGGTGGTGATAAGCGATATATTCTTAAATTAATATCCGTCATTTTAGAAAATAACAAGGTCAGCGAATTTCAGATTGATCCTAAGTCGTATCTACAATACGGCGATTACAATGACATTGATAATCTTGAGCTTTCTAAGGTTACCTATTTGCTCAATTTGAATGACAAAATTACGGATCTCGTTGATGTTATTGGAATGTTTCCAAGGCGTTTGTTAGTCCTTTCCGATAGCTATTTTAAGAGTGTGTACTGCTTGATGGAATTGACTTGCAGCTTAATAGTGAGTCAGGGCGTAGATTTAGCATTTTTAATGCTAGGTTATACAGGTGGTGTAGATGTTTTTAATGATAAAATATCCATAGAATTAGATATGGATGCTACTTCCGAAGAACCCGTCGTCGGTGAATTTTATTTGGCTGAGTTACTTACTCTAATTTATGAAAAAATTATCGCTCCGTCTTTCTCACCTGCTTTTCATCTTCCGGCGAATACAGATCCTAAAGCTCAGTTTGACAAATATTTATTTGAAGCAAAGAAACGATTGTTTTTGGTAGGGTCGTATGACGATAAAGAAGAGCAATTATTGGATAAAGCGATCCAACTTGTTAAATACTCCCAAGCTATTGACGCTGCGGTTTTTTCACAATTAAATGTCCAATATGAGAAGTTTTATAACCGTGCAGTTGATAATTGGTTAAAAACATCATTGGGTGTGTGGTGCAAAGAAAATTATTTGAATGATGCTAATCAAAATAAAATTTTTTCAGGGTTAGATCTCGTTGAGCTGCGTTCTTTTATACGTTTTATCGAGCAAACATACGAAGAACCAAAGGGTAAAGAATTTCACGCAAATAAGCGTGATGTTGAATCTATTAAATCGTTATGCGCATTGTTGTTATTGACAACTATTGATAAATATTGGGCGACCGACATGCGTTTAGCATCTCGGAATGGATTAAGAATAAAGTTAGCTTATTCAAATGGTAATATCGAAGACAAAATTCTCCTTTGTCAAATTGCAGCTGAAGCCATTGATCATTCTCTTCCAAAGTTGGAATCCGTAACTGAAAAAGGTATTTCGGTGAGTAATTATTTTGATATTACTGAACTCCCGAAAGCAAGGGAGGAGATTAAGTCTTCTAATTGGTTTAATAACATACTCTATGAAATAGTAAATCGGTTGATGCCAGGTTATTACCGCGACAGTTCGGATTTGGCTCGTCGTATGAATGAAAATAAGGACTATGTCGCGTCTGATATCAGGTCAGAACTGTTTGTTAATGAACAGTATGACGATACGGGAAAAATCACCGATTTTAGAATATTAATCAAGCCTGATTTTTTTGCCTCGGGCGACTCTCTCACCGAAGAAGAATGGGAGTCTACTGTTAAGCAGGTGATGGATGTATTTAATGCGGGAGCTGAGCCTTCAGAGCAAATCAAATTTGGTTTAGTGGTTCTCCACACTATGGAGGGAGGGCATAACGTTCAACTGATTTCAACTAATCAGCATCAGATGGTTATTAGAAAACTTGTGCAAAAAGTATTAAAGGTATTTTTATGAGTGAGTATCAAGAGGCTTCAAAAACATTATTTACTCAAAAATCAGAAAATATTAGTTTTCATAGAGAAGATATTGAGCATGGTAGCTATCATCTGACTGATCAACACATTGGTGCCATCCAAGCAGCATTTCTTTCCAATCGTCCACTTCTAGTCCGTGGCGACCCCGGCCTTGGCAAAAGCCAACTAGCCTATGCCATTGCCTCTATTCTTGATTGGGGGGTGGTAAAAGCGGTGGTGCAATACAACACTTCGGTAGAAGGCTTGTTGTATGACGTAGACCATATCGAGCGTTTGCATTTCGCGAATTTGCGAACACAAAGCAAGCAAAATTTATCCGTTAATCGTTTTTTAAAGCCCGGAAAAATTTGGCAGGCGATTGCGCCAAATTCGCTGGACAAGTTGGCGGCCGAAGTTGATGGTGATATTAAACCACCACACGAGAAAGGTGGGACAGTGTTGTTAATCGATGAAATCGACAAAGCAGATTCTTCGTTACCCAATGCCTTACTAGATGTACTGGATACCGGCGAAATCAGCTGTCCGTATATAAATTTTCCGATTAAAGCGAGTCAAGAACAACACCCATACATGGTGGTGGTAACCTCTAACGAAGAACGTTTACTGCCTATGGCGTTTATTCGCCGCTGTGCGATTTTAGATTTAACCTTAGATAACAAAGAGCAATTAATTGCCATTTATAACGCTCATCAATCCAACGATGAAAAATTGGCTGAATTATCTGACGATATAGTAAAGCAGGTCGCTGATTTTATTTTTGAGCAGCGCAAACACGCGAAAGATTATAAACCAGGTACTTCGGAATTTTTAGATACCTTGCGCGCGTTAAGCCAGTTTGCAGAAAAAGAACGAGCGATGAAACTCAAAACCCTAAAGCAGCATTTGATCACAAAAACACAACAGCGTAATTAACCCCAAGGAACCGCTATGACAGATTACGCTGCTGTATTGGAATTGATTAACCAGGTTGGCGAAGACCACTCCCAATTGCCGTTTATGCTTAAAGCGCTTGGAGTCGAAAAGCCCGACGAATTCATCGCTAATATAAAATCCAAACAGGATATTATACCACCCCCTGAATTTGCACCCAAAATACAAGAAGCCCTGGTTGATCAAGAACAGACGAGCTACTTAGTAGAGGAGAGCGGCGAAGCGCAAGATCGTGAAAAGCCGCCATGGAGTTTTCCCATTGTGGTGGTGGAATCCTATGAGTTGCATGATGTTGAAGACCAAACCCAACAGGAAAAGCCGGAACATGAAATCAAACCCTTGGATAACGAGCCAGTCTCTACCGACGAATTACTCCAGCAAGATGCCCGCAACACACCCAGTCTTTGGTCAAAGCAGGCCGTAAAAAATGGCTTACACCAGTTTTTAGAGCACGTACAAAACCATCAACAGTTGGATATTCCCAAGCTTGCTGTGCAAATGGCACAAAAGCAGCCGATAGGTGAGCTGCCGTTTCTACAAACTCATAAATTACCGGCAGAGCTTTGGCTATACGTTGATAAAACCCACAGTGGTTATTGTTTTCACGATACCTATGTAGAATTGTATAGAAACTTGCAAACCTACGTTGGCCCATTAGGTATTGCGCAAACGGTTGAATTGTTACCGAATTCCAAACATAGAATGGTATCTGCCAAGCAGGTTAATCAGTGCCATTGGCGTAAATCCGCCAAGTTTGATGAATACTTTGAATACATCACCGAATACAGCGAGCTGCCGATGCCTGAATCGGGTAGCTCTGTGATTATTTGCGCGCCTAAAAAAGTATTAGTCGAAACCGCTGCAAATTTTTGGAATGAGTTTAGCCAAAAGTTACACCAACAACGCATTACCGTTTTATTCGTTCCTTTAAGTTTTACCCAAGCCAACACGAATCTATCGACAATAGCCGCTTTATCGATAGAAAACGAAAACCAACAAAAAGAATTTTTATGGGCAGCATTAAGTCTTATTCCGCATCGCTTGAGTTTGGCAATCATTCGCAATTTACGCACTGAGTTTACTCAACTAGGTCCTGATTTCGAATTGGAAATAATAAACCACACCAATGTAAATTGGTGGCATAGCCAAAATGTAGGCTGTTGGTTTGAAGGTGTAGTAGATTATCAAGAACAAATCAATCAATGTTTTAATGAGTTTGCAACGCTAAACAGTAAATACTCAAATGGAGTTGAGTTGCTTAATACGGTTTGCCAAACGATAGAAAGCAACATTCCAAAAAAGTTAACCTCGTTTATTATTGAATTTAAAGTATTGGTATTACTGCACGCTCAAGATTTACTGACAGACCATAAAAAACAAACCCTTGAGAGTGAGGTGACCACTTATTACCAACAATCAATAGCATCTATTGAAAAAGCCCAAGCAGAAGCTGAAACTCAAAACAATAATAAAAATATTATCGACGAAACCCAATTTTGGTTAAGCCAAGCCTTACGGTTAAATATTGCGGATTTTGATAGTGCTGTTATTCCTGATGCCTTAAAAACCGTGGTTACCTCTGCCAAACACCATTGGCAACAGGCCACACAACAACAGGTGCCGGAAATTCCGGTATTAGATGACGACTATTATCGGCGCTTAAATAAAGACGTCATTAACAACAACCAAGGCGGCGCCTTGGTGCTTGCCAAACAATCAACAATACTGCCCAAAACTACAGAAAATTCACACCCAACCGTTACGTTAGAAATTATTAGCCAGCAAGAGCTAGATGCAAACCCCACAATCAACACTCAGGTTATTGCCAATGTAAAAAATACCAATATTTATTCAGGGTCTGTTTCAAACATTAACGGTAAACAGCAAATAAAACTTGCCGTGGGATCAACGCACACACTTAAAACCTTAAAAGAAACCATTACGCTTAAAACCTATAATTCCAATGATTTTTACTGGGCAAAATCGATACAACAAACACCACAGGGTGTAAAAGCTACCGCAGAACAGTTTGAAATACAGTGGCGAAATCCAAATCCGAGTGACGGTCTATTGCTAAGAGATTTATTTGAGGTGATTGTTTACGATAACGCCCCCCAATGGCTAAATGATTTTCCGCCACAACTAGATAAATATGGAGTCTTTAGCAAAATTACCGTCGGAAATGTGTCTTTTAAAATGCGGTATATTCCGCCGGGTAGTTTTTTAATGGGATCTCCAGAAGATGAATCTGAGCGACACGAGAGTGAACACCAGCATCCGGTCCACTTAACATCAGGGTTTTGGTTGGCAGAAACTACCGTGACTCAATTGTTATGGTTGGTGATCATGGGAAAAATTAAAAGTAGTTATATTCCTCCAAATGTGAATGAAAATGCTGATGATAGTGAAAATCTTAGCCTCATTGAGGAGGCTAATTTACCAATTGATTCCATTAATTGGAACGACTGCAACTCATTTTTTAAAAAGCTAAAAAAATTTATTTCAGGTGCAAATTTAACTTTTCCTACAGAAGCTCAATGGGAGTACGCTTGTCGAGCTGGTACTAAGTCGGCTTTCTATTTTGGTGGCAACATTACCGCTACTCAATTTAATTATAATGGGGCTTTTCCTTATACAGGTTTTAGAGTCGAAAAACATATGGGTAAGATCGCTCAAGTTTTGCAATTTGCCCCTAATGATTGGGGTTTATTTCAAATGCATGGCAATTTGAATGAGTGGTGTTTAGATGGATTTCGAAAATACCCAGAAGTAGAGGAGGGTATTATAAAAAATCCATTAGGTGGTTTTGACAATAAACAGGCTATTTTGAGAGGTGGGCACTGGAGAGCCCCAGCAGGTGAGTGTCGTTCGGCTAGTCGAGGGGGACTTGATCATGATAGTAGCTACGATGGTATTGGAGTTCGTCTTTGTATCCCAATTACAGATCATTCAGAGAATTAGTAAGCATTTAAAATGAGAAATGGTGTCCAGCATGTAAACTTGGTTTAGTTCAATCTATGATAAGGTTCAATTTGTGTTTTTCGAATTAAATTTGGATAGTGTTAAAATCAATAGAAAGGTTTCATATGATCACTTTAGAAGATATTTTGATTAGTAAAGGTGAGGTGGAAAAAATATTTCGGGGTACAACTACTCTGTATTTCTGGCGGGGTTTGAATTTGGCTGATGATCGAGCTAACCCTTTATATCCAGATTTAGAGCAGCGTCAATTGCCTTCAGGTTCAATTCGTGATCCGGATGTAAATCGTAAAGAAATAAACGGTATTTGGTATGTAAAGGCAGAGCTAGGGAAGGGTACATCAATTGTTGATAAGGAAGGTATCTTTGGGTACAAAAACTGGGATTACCTCGTAATTCCAGCAGGAACCGTTATCCCTAAGGAAATTATTATTACAAAAGATCACTACATGCAGCGAAAAAAGTGTTGGCATTATTCCATTTCACCTAATTATGATATGCCGGAAGTAAAATATTTGCGTGCACTTGATGTGCTAGCTCATAATGCGGGAATTAAAGTAAAGGAAAGAAAAAATGGTAACCATTGATTCAGGGCAATTAACGTTGTGTTTACAAGCGCTAGAAAGAGCCATTGAATATAACGAGTTTTTATCGCAGTCTGAAACAGTCGATAAAGACGATTACGAAGAAATTAATTATCGGTATGAGCTAGCGATAAATCAATTAGCTAAAAAGTACAAAGAAGCGTGTAAATTAGATAGCAGCTTACTACCTTTAGAAAAAATTATTAATTATAAAATTGTTGATTAATACATTGTTTAATCTTTAAAAACTATGACCATAAACCAATACGAATTCAGCCAAAACCCACTCGATCTAACCACCTTCGATACCCGAAAGCGCTGGCAATTACGGCCACCACCGCAATTTCCAGCACCTTGGGCGGTGGAGTGGGGCACAGATGTATACGGTTTATGGCAAACCTTTGCGGTAAAAGGTATTCCTTTAAAAATGCGCTACATTCCGCCAGGGCAATTTTTAATGGGCTCGCCAGAAAATGAGCCAGAAAGAGCAGATAACGAACGCCAACACCCTGTAGAAATCACCCAAGGCTTGTGGCTCGCAGAAACGACAGTAACCCAAGCCTTATGGAGGGCAGTGATGGGAGAGAATCCTAGCTATTTTAACCCAGAAGTAAATGAGAAAGTTAACGATACTTCCGAAGAAGAATTATCGGTAGAACAGGTGAGTTGGTATGATTGCCAACAATTTTTTAAGCAATTAAATCAATTAATACCCTCATTAGAGTTAACTTTTCCTACCGAAGCCCAATGGGAATACGCCTGTCGTGCAGGCAGCCTTACACCGTTTAATACCGGGGAAAATATCACCACTGAGCAAGCAAATTTTAATGGTGACTCATCCTACGCAAATTTCCCTAAAGGAGAGAAAAGGGGCAGCACTATTCCGGTAAAAAGTTTTCAAGCGAATACTTGGGGTTTGTACCAAATGCATGGCAATGTGTGGGAATGGTGTTTGGATTACAAGCGTGAATACCCTAAAAATTCCAAAACTCTTAAACTAGACCCAACTGGCCCATTGGAGCATGAGCTTGCAGCGCTGCACGGTGGCTGCTGGATCTACGACGCCGGGCTCTGCCGGTCGGCTTTCCGCTACGCCTTCGCCCGCGATGCCCGCAGCCGCATCATCGGCGTGCGCCCCTGTTCCACCACTGGCCAGCAGGGGCAGCCAGAGGCTGCCCGCGAGCGGTAGGCTTGCACCCAGCGGGCTGGGTGCTGCACCGCGAGCCCGCTTTTATTTTCTGTTTCTTATTTAATTGGGCCACTTAATTACATTTAGTGTTTTGCCAATTTTTGTTTATTAAAATCGTTAATTGAATCAACCTTTAGCGTTTACCCAAGCTGTCATTATTTATCAAAATTTTTACTCAAAACTGATATAACGGGTATGTATTTTGATGTTCTCTTTTGTGTTTTACTGGGCGCTTCTATACTCCGTATTCTCGGATACTAAATAACGTATTGTTATTGTGATGTAACTATTTTTATAGGAATTTCTGTCGTCCATAATTAATACAAGGAGTCTTACCGATGAAGTGCCCTGTTAAGCATCATGGTGTATCAAAAGCCAGTGGTTGTGGTCACGTGGCAGTCACAACATTTAGCCGATTATTTCCTGATTCCGTTCCCAATTTAACCCTAACCGAAGAAGAAGCCGCTATTATTGGTGGTCCCGGTGGGTTAATGCATGATTTTGATGGTTCCACTGAAGATTCACCCATTCCCGCCGGTTATATCTTTTTCGCGCAATTTATTGATCACGACGTTACTTTAGATACTACGTCGGGATTACGCGATGCGCCGAAAAACGCAAAAGAGGTGAGCGAGCTTCCGAATATTCGTTCTGCCAGTTTAGATTTAGATTGTGTGTACGGTTTTGGTCCTGAGGCAAGCCCTCATATTTACGATGCCGAACGCCCAGGGCGTTTAGCGGTAAATCCCAACGGTTTTGATTTGGCGCGCTCGCCCGGTGGCGTTGCTTTAATTGGTGACCCGCGCAACGACGAAAATATTTTTGTCGCACAAATGCAATTGTTATTTCATCGGTTTCATAATCGCATTTATAACGAACGTGTTGAAGGCGGTGAGCGTTTTGAAGAAGCGCAAAAAGAAACTCGGTATCACTACCAGTGGTTGGTGTTGTTTGATTTTTTAAAACGCCTGTGTGACCGCGAAGTGTATAAATTTGCTGTGCCAAAAATTTTGAAAAAAACCGAAGAATATCCGTTTCTTTTTGATCCTGATGAAAGTGGCCGTCTGACAATGCCCGTGGAATTTTCCGTAGCGGCTTATCGTGTTGGTCACACACTGGTTCGTTCTGAATACGCGGTTAATGCGGATAATTTGGATGTTGAATTATTCGACGAACGTTTTGGCACGCTGGGTTTTAGCGGTTATCCAGAAGATTTGGTGGTCGATTGGCGCTATATGTTAGATGTTGATGAATGCATTCGTCCGCGTTTATCCAAAGCTGTCGACGAAAAACTCGCTAATGAATTACAATCGCTGCCGTTACCTGTGGTAAACAGCAACAGCCCGAATGATTGCGCTTTAGCATTCCGCAATTTATTGCGCGGTAACGCCTTGGGTTTGCCTTCCGGCCAAGATGCCGCCAAAGCGTTAAAAGCGGCCGGTTATCCTATAGAGGTTACCAATTTAGAACTGGACGGTATTCCAGGGTGGGAACGTTTAGATCGAATCGCCGATGGCGAAAAAAGTCCACTGCGTGATAACACACCGTTATTTTACTACGTATTACGTGAATCCGAAGTGTTGCACAAAGGCGAGAGGTTTGGACCGGTAGGCTCGGCCATTTTATTAGAAGTATTCGGCGGTATGTTAAATAACTGCGAAAGCTTTATAAACGCCGAAAAAGAATGGAATCCAGACCCATGTATCTCAAAGGAAATGCGCAGTAAACGTTGGGCATCGGAATATCAAGAACGCTTTAATCGCAAAGCATTAATTGAACGAGACGATTACTTCCCGTTTGAACTAGCCGATGTAGTTCGGTTTGTAGAAGGGGATTGATTGTCAGCATTAGTAGCACCTCGGATAAATAAGAAAGCCTGAATCTCCGTTGTACAATGGTTTTGCAAAAAAACGATTGAACAGTAAGAGGTTCAGGCTTTGTCACATCATCACACCGCATTTCAATAACTTCTAAAACCGACATCCAAACGTGATTTGGAAACCTTGGTGAAATAACGCTATCAAGGCTACAAATTACGTAGAGTGACTCGTTGAGTATTACTTGCTCACTCTGTCATATTTCAATAAAAATCAACCCGTTGATCTTAGGCTGCCAAACTATGGTACAGCTGTGGCTATATGAGATAAAATTTGCGAGATAAATAACGTTGGAATAGAAAACGGTTGAGTTTACGGTACGGTATTGATTGCAGGTATCAATTTATCATCGTACCTATTCGTTGTACTTATTTTTTAACGTGTGGAGGAAATAAGATTTGAATATTAATAGGAGTTTCAATGAGTTCACTGGATAACACCATCTATTTTGCCAATGATCACTTTGTGGTGAACGAGCAGTGGGTAGATCTATTCCTCCACTTTATGAAGATTAAACCCAAAACGGCAACGCCTTTAAAGGGTTGGTACAAAACTGCACGTGCCAAGATTTCTGATATAGGTGAACAAGAATTTATCGATAAGGGAGTGCATTGGCTTAAGCACAGTATTGAAAAGTCGAAAACTAAAGCTGGTGCAGAATATTACGGATTGGCCGTCGCCGACAGTGTTATGCGTGAAGATTTATCGCCCACCGGTCAGCTGCCAAAGTGGGTGGTGGATGTTTATGGTGACCAGATTTTATACGATAAATTTATTCAAAATCCAAGCTGCACTAACGGGTTTATAAACTACTTTTACAACACCATTGGTGGTCGGATCATGCGTGGTTTTTTACACGCCAGTGCGTTGGTTGAGTCTAAAGACGTTGACGAATTAGTCACCCAGTTTCTCGATGACCACGCCGATGAATGTCCGGATTTGGTTGATATCTATATGCAAAAAGAGGCTGATAAAGCCATTCCTAAAATTTTGTATTTGCGAACCAAAGTAAAGACCAAAAGTATTTTAAAGAAAATTGATAAAGCTCTGGCTGAGCTGGCGGATGTTAACAATATCAGTGTCAACGATATTTTAGCGTTAGCGCCTAATGAGTTTGATTTATCTGTGACTGGTGAGTACAGCCAAACGATCGATGGTTACAAGTTGCACTGTCAAATCGACAGTCATAAATCGGTGCGTTTTACTTACATTAAGCCCGATGGTACGAGCAGTGTATCGCCACCAAAATCCTTAAAAGAAGAGTTTCCTGAAAATTTAAAAAGCTTTAAAAAAGACGTTAAATCTATACAGGCGATGATTGCTGATCGGGTTAAAAAACTGGGTGATGTTTACCGCCAGGATTACAGCGTGAGCTACTCATTTTGGACAAAGGTGTATGTTGATAATTCTTTGATGGCCATTGCTACCAAAAATCTATTGTGGGTGATCAATGGCTCCACTGGTACGCAAGTGGCCCGTTGGAATGATGGTCAGTTTGTTGGAGCTGATAATAATCCGGTTGCGGTAAGCGGGCAGGATACGCTTAGCTTATGGCATCCGGTTAATGCCAATGAACAGGAGCTTGAGCGTTGGCAACGTGTTTATTTTGCCAATAACCTTCAGCAACCTTTTAAGCAATTGTTTAGGGAGTTTTATCGAAAACCAGACAGCGACAACATCGCTGACGGTGATATGGCGAACTTCTCTGGTTATTTATTAAAAAAGGATACGGTTGCCGCTCTGGCTAAGGCACAAGGTTGGACAACAACGGGTTTATCCAGTGAAGATTCTGATCGTGTGAGTTTTAAATTTCAGGATTCACAGCTTGTGGCTGAATTTTTAGTGGAAGAGAAATATTTGGATGAGTACAGTAAGGTTCGTGGCAGTGCTCATATTGTCAGCAAAGGTTTGCAGTTTGTCAGTGGCAAGAAAGCTATTTCGTTACAATCAATACCCGCAACCTATTTTTCTGAAATTATGCGTGATATTGACTTATTTGTTGCTAAGAGTTTGCTGTATTTGGATGTTGAGGAAGAGCGCAATTACGAAAATACTGCCAAATGGTATTGGAGTCCGCAATTTGATTTCCGACTGAATTTTCTAATGAGAATATGCACCGCTGAGGGTGTCGACAATAAATTCCAGTTTGAAAAGCCGTTTATTTTTATTAAAAATTCGAAAGGGGTAACGCGAATTCACGTAGGTTTTGGTCATATTTATGCTGACGATTTAACGTTTGAAGGCAACGTCGCTGACTATAAGCCGAAAAAAGGCAGAAAAATTCGATTTTTACCTGGTCTGGATGATGGCTTTATCGAAAAACTTTACGGTAAGGTTATGGATTCGATCAATGAGTAGTTCATCTGCAAGCGCTGACCTTACTAACTCTTGCCTTGTTAACCCGGATATAGCCAATTTAGTCGCTCGAAAATTACCAGAGGTACGTGATTTGTGTATTCGTTTTCGGGTGCAAGAGCTCTATCTATTCGGCTCTGCCGTCGATGGACGTTTCTCGAATGAGACAAGTGATGTAGATTTTTTAGTTGATTTCGGATGTTTAGAACCATTACTGCTTGATGAATATTGGTTGAAATTATGGCTTGCCTTGCAGAGTGTTTATGCTCGGCCGGTGGATTTGGTTTTGAAGAAAAATGCCACCGATCCAGGTTTTAAGCGTTATCTTGAGCTTTATAAAGTGTCGGTTTTTAATCATTCAGAGGCCGGGTAAATTTTGCGCTTTTTAAGCGCACAACAGCGGTTAAGTAAGATTTAATTGGTTAGTAGACTGTACAAAATTTACGTTTATTTTTGCTTTTGTCTTTCTCTCTCATTACAAACCGCCAGTGTCTTGCCACAAATTGGTGGATAGGCCAGAGGCTTGGTGGTTGTCTCTGGCTTGTCTCGACAATTTTTCTGCCTTCAATAATGCAAACAACGCCGCGCTAAGTTTGCTGTTTAACGTATTTTCTAACGTTCGCAGTGGTGACGAAGAATAATTGCCGGGTTTTGCCATGTGGTTGCGAATGTCGGTTTCCGTCGGAATGGATTCGGCAAAGGGCAGCAGTGCTTGTGCGGCTTCAATAGCATCGGGTTGTTGCTTTTCAAAAATATACGCCAAACACGGCATTAATTTATCGGACAAGCTGTGTTGGTGATCTTGATAGCATTGCAGTAAAAATTTAAACGTGTTTAACCCGGTTTTTGATTTTAAGCTGATTAATAATGGCGATTCGCCGTGGTGGGTTTCGCAAAATACATTGGCGCCTTGCTGTACCAAATATTCGGCAATAGTCACGCTGTCGCGTTGCACGGCAACGTGAATGGCACTTACCCCTAATGCGGTTTGTTGGTTAATATTTTGGCCTTGGTCTAACAACCATTGAATGGTGGTTTTATCGCAATACAAGCACGCGTAAATAAACGGTGTGTAACCGTTGTGGTTGTAGGCAATATTAATATCAACCCCGGCCTGTAAAAATGCCGTTAAAATCGCTCGGTTATTGGTTTTTAAACCGTCGTAAAATACTGGAATGCCTAAGTGATTTTTATCGTTGGCGGTATCGCCTTGGTTAAACCGATGGTTAATGGCATCAATATCTTGGCGCTGTACGGCAATTTCCAGTTGGGTTCTTAGCTCTGGCATAAATCCACTACGGTGCCTTCTTTAATTTCTGCCAAGGTGGCAAAGTCTTCGATGTGTTTTTTAAAGGCTTTTATCGCCAGTGATGGCGGCGTTAAAAATAACAACTGTGGTAAATGTTCTGGCAGTTGTTCTCGCTTAGGTGGGCGATCTAATAAATCAGAAAAATAAATAATGGCTTTTAATTCTTCGGGGTTAAATTCGTGTTGGTTGTCGGCCCAATGGAGGGCTTCATTAATAACATTGGTGATGTCGGTGCCGCCGCGCCCTTGGAGTAAGAGTTTTTCTGGCAGGCTGGTTAAATCCTGTTGCGAGAATTTCAGCATGTCGCCACGAAAAGTGGTGTCGGCACTGGTTAAATACAGCTGGCTGGCGTTTGTGTTTTCTTGCTCAATTAAGCCTGCCAGCTCCCCCATAAAGGTTGCCAATAAATCCACACTCACGGATTTTGAGGTATCAATAATGACCAACATAACTCCAGCGTTGGCGGCGGGCATTTGTTCGCCAATAAACAAAGGGGCTTCTAACTGCATGTGTTCTGGTGGTACGTAGTAAATATCGCTGGGCAGCTCGTCGCAATGTTCGTAACGAATACCGTCGCCTAGTACCAGTTCCCGCAATAAATTTTTCCACTCTACTTGGGCGCGGTATTTTTGGTCCACCCATTCCGATGAGCTGGTTTCTAGGTGATCTCCCGCCATGGCGTGACCAATGGGGTGGAGTTCGCGCATTTCTTTGGCCTTGTCTAAATCGTTCATTAAGTTGAGTTCAAACAAGGCATTTAGGTTTTGATAGGCCGGTTTATCGTTAGGATCGGGCAGTTGTAAGGTATCGCGAATGTGGCGCAAGCCGTTTTTATCCAGAGTTTTGGCGAGTTGCTCTGGTGTCACCATGTGGTTGTGAATGTCTTGGGGTTCGCCGCGCTGGTCGTCTTTGGGTTTTACTGAGTGTTCGGATTCGTCGTTAAGTTTGGCTTTTAGCTGATTCACAAACTCACGGGCGTTGTCGTTGGGTTCTTCCCACATCGCGTTCAGAATGTGTTCTTCGCTTTGGCCTAAGTAAGTGTCGATTTCATCGCGCTTGGTGCCCCAGGCGTTATCGAATACTGGCCCCGGTCGCAACTGCGGATACCCCGTTAACAGCCGGGCATTAATGGCGGTATCGCAGGCAATGGCCCATAACAACGGCGGTGCTTTCGGCGGCAAGCGTGCGTGGTGGCGAAACAAAATGTGGCTGAGTTCGTGCAGTAAAATCAGCACCATGGAGTGGGTTTTTAAACCGGAAGAATCTCGTTGATTGTCTTGCGCCGTGGTTTCTTTAAAGAACTCGGTATTGACAAAAACGTGAGTGCCGTCGGTAAACGCGGTATCACACATGCGCGCCAAAGCGGGGTGATCGTAAAGATGAAAGGGCACTCGCCGAGCCAAAATCGACAGCACGCCAAAGCGCGGTAAGCCTTTTTCGTCGCTTTGAATAATATGGCTGCGCAGTGCTTGCAGCTTGGTATTCCAGGCGGTTTGCCGGTTTAACACGGCCTTTCTGCCATTGGCGTTAGCGGTGTTTTGCGCGGGTTTGAGTGATAAATCCAGTTGGCTCATGAAGTTAGACTGTCATCCGAACGGCGGTTAAAGCGTATAATCATACAAATTTTTTGTTGTAAGCCCTAGGCGTAGTTTAAGAAATGATCAGTAAACCCGAAATTGCCATCAAAGAAGCCACCACAGACCAAATTGTTGATCGTCTTATATTGGATATGCTCCAGCGGTTTTATACGCACGGCGTGAATGTTGAGATTGATCAGAAAATCCAACTGGCTTGGCAGACCTTGCGCGGCGTTGAGTTTTTACCCAGAACAGTAACGCCAACCTATTTGCGTGGGTTTCCGGGGCAGGGCAAAACCACCAGTTATCGAGTTGCGGCACAAGCGGTAGCGGAGTTAATTGGTTTGCAGTTTGTGATGAATCCCAGTGACGATTTTGTCCCCACCGGCAAAGAGTTGTTGTTTGTTGTGCAGGAATTATCGGGCCAGGTTTCAGCGGTGGATTTTGGTGGTATTCCAAACGTGCAGCAATTTCGAACGCAATCGGGCATCGAACAACCGTTTATGACCAAAGTTGCCAACAAACGCTTAGCCGCGTTGCAATACGCCGGTGCCTCGGTGCTGTTGTTGGATGATTTCTCCAACGCTTCAGCCAACATTCAAAACGTGGCGTTATCGATTCTGACTGAAAATCGCTTTCAAGGCTTAAATTTGGGCAATACGTTGGTGGGTGCGACCGGTAACCTCGGCACCAGCGATGGTACTCATGTAAGTGCTACCTCAAATGCGATTGTAACGCGAGTTGCTAACTTTTTAGTTTCCGATACGGTAGAACACTGGGTAACTCGAACGTGTCAGGAATTTTCTGATGAAGTGGGTGATGGCGGTATTGCCGGATTTTTAACGCGTTACCCGGATTTATTTCATATGCCGAAGCGCAGCCGTGACGGTGTGCCTTATCCGTGCCCACGTTCGTGGACATTGTTTGTGCCTAAATTGCGAGAAATTTTATTTTCTCATCGACAATTAAAAGCACAAAATCCGCAAACGCCGTTTCCGTTTGATGAACTTGAATTTGAAGCCGCTGGATTTTTGGGGTTAGAAGTCGCCAATAAGCTCGCCAGTTATTATTTATCGTTTATGCAATCCAGTGATCCGTTGGCACAAGAACTGGTTGATAGCGGTGAATGGTCTGAATCTTCGCGGGAATCGTTTAAAAAACAATACGCGCGCGGCTACGCTGCCATCTCGCAACAATTTGGTTATCAATTTATGACCGCTGTTGCCGATTACGTCGCCAAAGCGTTTCTCGCCGACTTACCCGAAAAACAGCATTGGCAAAAAATCGCAAAAGCCTTGGCAGAAGGTCTTTATGGTGAGCGTATTGATCACGCGCTAATTTGCTACGGTGCCAATTATTTTGCCCTGCGAATTATTTTATTAGCCCGAGCAATGGATATTGATACCCAAGAAATAGGTGAGCTCGACGATAAAGGTCGCCCTAATCTTAATGAAAGCTTTGTTTTATTGCTGGCGCAAACGATGGCAGATATGCCCATTGCTAACGAATTGTTGGAATCGGGTGAAAATGGCAGAAGCGTACGTTTAATGGATGAAACCTTCTGCCAAATTGTCAGTAACTTTAAGGGTTATGGGTTGTAGATGCTCATTCATTCTTAATAAGTCACTTCGAGTTACTCTCTTTTTTTAAACACTTTTCTTTTTCAGGTGTAAGTGTAAGCCCCTCGAAATATAACAATGGGATTGTGTGGCTCACTATTCCATCGAGGAATGGATTCCGAATGATGCGTTGGCTGTAGAATTTTGGTGTCGTTTACGTATCGGAATCAAGGAGGGCGTTTCAAGCCGTTCGTTCTTTCTATCCATCTTTCTATCTCTTCTCTCCAACTCTTTCAATAATCTTGAATTCCTATTATGGCTTTCGCCATTGTCATGCTCCTTCTTCTTAACATTGTCGACATTCTATTCAGTATTGGTTCTTGCGGTGGGGTTTTTGTCAAAATTGTCGACACTTTTTTGTAACTATAATTAAATATGGGCTTAGATTAAGGTCTAATATTAAAAAGTGTAGACAATATTGGCTCTTGGGCGTAGTATTTAGCGCATGGAGTCACAGTTGAGAAGCATTCTGTCGACAATCTTGGTGTTTCTGAGTTGTTTAAGACATGAATGTTTAGTTGGGCTTCATAGATATGTCTACAAATTATTAAAACGATAAAAAAGCTTGGCTGGGCGAAAATAAATCACTGCTTAGTGTTTGGTTGGATTCAATGTTGTTTTGTTGAATGATTGGCAATATGTATTTTGTGAAACCTAATTTAGAGCTAATCAATGGCAATTACTGATAACGCAACACCCGAAAACACGTTGGCAAGCAATATTACCCAAACTTTGCGCGATGCAATTGTCTGCGGTGATATTGAGCCGGGCAGTAAACTGAGCGAGCCTAAACTCGCGAAAGAATACAACGTCAGTCGTGGTCCTCTGCGTGAGGCCATCCGCCGATTAGAGAGCATGAAGTTGGTTAAATATGTTCCACACGGCGGAGCGCGAGTAATTACTTTAGAGTTGCCTCAGGTGATTGAGATTTATCACATCCGTGAGGCGCTTGAAGGTAAAGCTGCGGCACTGGCGGCGAGAAATATTGATAACGAAGGCATCAGCAAATTAAAAGAATTACTGGTGATTGCTGAAAATCATATGGCAGCAACCGGCGGAGCTTACATTCAAGCAGAAGCCGACATTGATTTTCATTACTGTGTTATTCAAGCCAGCGGTAATCAAATGTTAATTCACACACTGTGCGAAGAACTTTATTACTTGGTGAGAATGTATCGGTATAAATCCAGTTTGCAGCCTTCGCGTTCCTCGCAAGCGTTTAAAGAACATCAATTGTTATTTCAAGCGCTTGAACAAAAGGACGAACAACTCGCCGAATTAATTATGCGCAAACATATTGTGCGTGCCCGTGAAAACATTGAACAGCAATTGTTAAATAATTGAGAGCCCTATGATGAAAACGCCCGGTACTCGGTTTCGCGAAGCACTCGCGGAAAGTAAACCTTTACAGATTGTTGGAACGATAAACGCCTACGCAGCACTGATGGCAGACCGCATTGGTCACAAAGCCATTTATTTGTCTGGCGGTGGTGTTGCTAATGCGTCTTACGGTTTGCCTGATCTTGGTATGACTTCTTTAAACGATGTATTAGTCGATGTTCGCCGTATCACTTCCGCGACAGACGTTCCTTTATTGGTTGATATCGATACCGGTTGGGGTGGTGCATTTAACATCTCTAAAACCATTAAAGATATGATCAAAGCCGGCGCGGCAGCGGTTCATATTGAAGACCAAGTAGCGCAAAAGCGTTGTGGTCACCGTCCAAATAAAGAGTGTGTTTCTAAAGAAGAAATGTGCGATCGAATTAAAGCAGCGGCAGACGCTAAATTCGATGACTCATTCTTTTTAATGGCGCGTACCGATTCATTCGCAGCCGAAGGTCTTGACGCTGCTATCGAACGTGCACAAGCCTATGTTGAAGCCGGTGCAGACGGCATTTTCGCTGAAGCAGTTAATGAAAAAGAGCATTACGAAGCGTTCCGCGAAGCCTTGGATGTACCTATTCTTGCCAACATTACCGAATTCGGTAAAACCCCGTTGTACAACTGTTCTGAGTTGGCAGAGTGGGGTGCTGATATGGTGCTTTATCCACTGTCAGCTTTCCGTGCAATGAATAAAGCGGCTGAGTCGGTTTATCGCTCTTTGCTAGCCGAAGGCGATCAAAAGAGCCAAATCGACAACATGCAAACTCGCATGGACTTGTACGATTATCTTGGTTACCACGACTACGAGCAAAAGCTCGATGAGTTGTTCGCAAAGAATAAATAATAATTAAAGTTCTGGTTGAACGATAAAAAATTCAACCAGAATAAAGCAATTGAATCCTAGACGATTTAGCAAACTTAACGGAGTCTTAAATCATGGCGCAGAAAAAATTAGAAGGCGCAGGCTTGCGCGGTCAAGTCGCTGGCAAGACCGCTATTTGTACAGTTGCAGCCCTGGGTCACACTGGCCTGACTTATTACGGATACGAAGTTGAAGATCTAGCAGAAAATTGTGAGTTCGAAGAAGTTGCATATCTTCTGTTTAACGGTGAATTACCAAACGCGACTCAGCTTGAAGAATACAAAGCAAAATTGGCAGACAAGCGTGATTTACCAACTGCTTTAAAAGAAGTTCTAGAACGCATTCCTGCAAGCGCTCACCCAATGGACGTATTGCGTACCGGTGTTTCAATGTTAGGTAACCTTGAAACCGAAGCAAGTTTTGCTGAGCAAAGCGAACACGCTGATCGTTTGTTAGCTGCGCTACCAAGCATCATTTGTTACTGGTACCGCTTCAGCCACGACGGTGTTCGTGTTGACTTAAATACCGGTGCAAAATCCATTGGTGGTCACTTCTTGCATTTATTGCATGGCAAAGCGCCAAGCGAATTGCACGAAAAAGTCATGCACATCTCGCTAATTCTTTACGCAGAGCATGAATTCAACGCATCTACCTTTACTGCTCGTGTATGTGCATCTACGTTGTCTGATTACCACAGTTGTATTACTGGTGCGATCGGTAGCTTGCGTGGTCCTTTGCATGGCGGTGCGAACGAAGCTGCAATGGACATGATCGAGAATTGGAAATCTGCTGAAGAAGCGGAAAAAGAAATTCTTGGTAAGCTTGAGCGCAAAGAAAAAATTATGGGCTTTGGTCACGCGGTTTACACCGAGTCTGACCCACGTAACACCGTAATTAAAGAATGGTCTAAAGAGCTTTCTCAAGATGCTCCTGACGATACTTTGTACCAAGTATCTTTGCGTTGTGAAGAAGTTATGTGGCGCGAGAAAAAATTATTCTGTAACGCCGATTTCTTCCATGCTTCAACTTACTTCTACATGGGAATTCCAACCAAATTGTTCACGCCGATTTTTGTAATGTCGCGTACCACCGGTTGGTCAGCTCACGTATTTGAGCAACGTGCGGACAACCGTATTATTCGTCCGAACGCTGAATACACAGGCCCAGGTTCTCGTAAAGTAGCACCAATTTCTGAGCGTTAATTGGTCTTAAAAGGTGGCTCATTAGAGTCACCTTTTTTAATGTATCTTTTAGCTAGATCACTTTTTATTAAGTCGTTTTATCGGTTTTGAAAGAGTTAGAATTTATTTCAAAATAAAAAATTCATTGATTTCGAAATACGTTTTAAACCTATTAACGCCTGATTAGTAAGATTAGAGATTCCCTCAGTATGAATACCGATTACAAAAAATCTTTACCAGGAACTTCGTTGGAGTACTTCGATACTCGCGAAGCCATTGAGGCCATTTCACCTGGAGCTTACGCAAAGCTCCCTTACACTTCCCGTGTTTTAGCCGAGCAATTGGTTCGAAAGTGCAATCCAGAAGCTTTAACCGATTCTCTAAAACAAATTATCGGTTTTAAACGCGACTTGGATTTCCCTTGGTATCCAGCGCGCGTTGTTTGTCACGATATTCTCGGTCAAACGGCATTGGTTGACTTAGCCGGTTTACGCGATGCCATTGCCGATCAAGGCGGTGATCCATCTAAAGTAAACCCTGTTGTGCCAACGCAATTAATTGTTGACCACTCTTTGGCGGTGGAACACCCAGGTTTCGATCCTGAAGCGTTCGAGAAAAACCGTGCGGTAGAAGATCGTCGCAACGAAGACCGTTTTCACTTTATTGAGTGGACCAAAACTGCGTTCAAAAACGTTGATGTGATTCCTGCCGGTAACGGCATCATGCACCAAATTAATTTGGAAAAAATGTCGCCCGTGATTCAAGCACGTGACGGCGTTGCTTATCCAGATACTTGCGTTGGTACCGACAGTCACACGCCGCACGTTGATGCTTTGGGTGTGATTGCAATTGGTGTCGGTGGCCTTGAAGCAGAAACCGTTATGTTGGGTCGTCCATCTATGATGCGTCTCCCAGACATCGTGGGTGTGAAATTAGTTGGTCAGCGTAACCCTGGTATTACTGCAACAGACATCGTGCTTGCCATTACCGAATTTTTACGAAAAGAACGTGTAGTTTCTTCTTACTTAGAGTTCTTTGGTGAAGGCGCGAAAAGTTTAACCATTGGTGACCGCGCTACCATTTCAAACATGACACCAGAATTTGGTGCCTCTGCTGGTCTGTTCTACATCGATGAACAAACCATTGATTATTTGAAATTAACCGGCCGTGAAGCTGAACAAGTTGAGCTTGTTGAGAATTACGCAAAAACCACCGGTTTATGGGCTGATGATCTAGAAAACGTTGAATACGAACGTGTTCTAGAATTTGATTTATCGACCGTTGTTCGCAACATGGCAGGTCCATCTAACCCGCATCGTCGTTTACCAACCACTGCATTGGCAGAGCGCGGTATTGCTGTTGATTTAGAAAAAGCGAAAGCAGAAGAAGCCGAAGGTAAATTGCCTGATGGCGCTGTCATTATCGCGGCAATTACATCGTGTACAAATACCAGTAACCCACGCAACGTTGTTGCCGCAGGTTTGGTTGCGAAAAAAGCCAACGAATTGGGCTTGGTTCGTAAGCCTTGGGTGAAATCTTCATTCGCACCAGGTTCTAAAGTTGCACGCTTGTATTTGGAAGAGTCTGGTTTATTGCCTGAGTTAGAAAAACTCGGTTTTGGTATTGTCGCTTATGCGTGTACTACGTGTAACGGTATGAGCGGTGCGCTTGATCCAAAAATCCAGCAAGAAATTATTGATCGCGATTTGTATTCAACGGCTGTTCTTTCGGGTAACCGTAACTTTGATGGTCGAATTCACCCATACGCAAAACAAGCATTCTTAGCTTCACCACCGTTGGTTGTTGCTTATGCTATTGCCGGTACCGTTCGCTTTGATATTGAAAAAGACGTGCTTGGTGTTGTCGACGGTAAAGAGATTACCTTGAAAGACTTGTGGCCAAGTGACGAAGAAATTGACGCTATCGTTAAAGAGTCGGTTAAGCCTGAACAATTCAACCAAGTTTACATTCCAATGTTTGATTTGGGTGCGGTTGAAGAAGCGGAAAGCCCACTTTACGACTGGCGACCACAAAGTACGTATATTCGTCGTCCACCGTATTGGGAAGGTGCCCTTGCTGGTGAACGTACACTAAAAGGTATGCGTCCGTTAGCGGTACTCCCAGACAACATTACGACTGACCATTTGTCACCGTCGAATGCGATTTTGGCAAGCAGTGCTGCCGGTGAATACCTAGCAAAAATGGGCTTGCCGGAAGAAGACTTTAACTCTTACGCGACTCACCGTGGTGATCACTTAACGGCTCAACGTGCAACGCTTGCGAATCCAAAACTGTTGAACGAAATGTGTTTGGATGAGAGCGGCGAAGTAAAACAAGGTTCGCTTGCGCGTATTGAACCAGAAGGTGAAGTGGTTCGCATGTGGGAAGCGATTGAAACCTACATGGATCGCAAACAACCGCTCATTATTGTTGCCGGTGCTGATTACGGTCAGGGTTCTTCTCGTGACTGGGCTGCAAAAGGTGTTCGCCTTGCTGGTGTTGAAGCCATTGCTGCTGAAGGTTTCGAGCGTATTCACAGAACTAACTTGGTTGGAATGGGCGTGTTACCACTTGAATTTAAAGCTGGAACCACCCGTAAAACATTGGAAATTGATGGCACAGAAACCTACGACGTAAAAGGTGATCTGGCGCCAGGTGCGGAATTAACATTAGTCATTCATCGCAAAAACGGCGACGTTACCGAAGTACCGGTCACTTGCCGATTGGATACCGCAGAAGAAGTACATGTGTACTCAGCGGGCGGCGTTTTACAGCGCTTTGCGAAAGACTTTTTAGAAAAAGATACTGCCTAAGCCTTTCCGCGGCCTTCGGGTCGCGGGTTTTTCTTTTTGTGTTCTATCTGTAAAAGCTCAAAGAAAAGTAACTATTTTAATGATCAATGACTGCTTTTCTTTGCGTTTTTAAGTGTTAAAAAATTCTATTTTTTCTTCTGATTAATTGTTATCTCTTCAGATTGTCCAACATTAATCGCAATTCAATTCATTATTGTCGCTTTTTATCAAATTAGGAATCTTCAATGTCTCAAGTGCCTCAGATAAAAATTCCAGCTACCTATATGCGTGGTGGTACCAGTAAAGGGGTATTTTTTAATTTAACAGATTTACCAGAAGCGGCTCAGGTTCCTGGTTCTGTTCGCGATTCAGTATTGCTGCGTGTCATTGGTAGCCCAGATCCTTACGGCAAACAAATTGATGGTATGGGTGGTGCAACATCCAGTACCAGTAAAACCGTCATTTTAAGTAAAAGTACTCAACCCAATCACGATGTCGATTATTTATTCGGCCAGGTGTCCATTGATAAAGCTTTTGTTGATTGGAGCGGTAACTGCGGAAACTTATCTTGCGCAGTAGGTGCTTTTGCGATTACCAACGGATTGGTCGACGCCGACAAAATTCCTGAAAACGGTATCGCCACGGTTTGCATCTGGCAGGCCAACATCAAAAAAACCATCATTGCACAAATTCCTATTACCAACGGTGAAGTACAAGAAACTGGGGATTTTGTTCTCGATGGTGTGACGTTCCCAGCAGCAGAAGTGCAAGTTGAGTTTTTAGATCCTGCTGATGGCGAAGGCTCTATGTTTCCTACCGGAAATCTGATTGATGATCTTGATGTGCCTGGTATTGGTACGTTGAGTGTGACCATGATTAACGCAGGTATTCCAACAATCTTTGTTAATGCAGAAGCCATTGGTTACAAAGGTACTGAATTACAAGATGACATTAATAATGACGCGGCTGCTTTGGAAATGTTCGAAACAATCCGAGCGCACGGTGCCATTAAGATGGGTTTAATCACTGATCTTGAAGAAGCTAAAACTCGCCAGCACACACCTAAAATTGCGTTCGTTGCTCCACCGATGAACTACACCGCTTCCAGTGGTAAAACGGTTAATGCTGACGATGTCGATTTGTTGGTTCGAGCACTGTCAATGGGTAAGCTTCATCACGCTATGATGGGCACCGCTGCGGTGGCAATCGCGACTGCTGCAGCCATTCCGGGCACGTTAGTCAACTTAGCTGCTGGTGGTGGTGAGCGAAACTCAGTTCGCTTTGGTCATCCTTCTGGCACGTTAAAAGTTGGTGCTGAGGCGGAAATAGCTAATGGTGAGTGGACTGCCACCAAAGCGATTATGAGCCGAAGTGCAAGAGTGTTAATGGAAGGCTGGGTAAGAATACCGGGCGATAGCTTCTAATTTCTTTTGTTTATACACGTCAAATATTTACGATTTAACTCCGGGGATTCTATCTCTGTTAGTTGGCAGCTTTGCTGCCAACACTTTTTATTTATTTCCAGAACTTAATCTCTATTTCCCTCATATCTTTTTTCTATCTATTCTTTAAAGTTCCAAGTACGCGCTTTGTTATTTAACGGACTCGTTAAATAGTCATTTGTTTAAATGCTAAATCCACTTTTTAAAAACTTCCTATCGTATTGAGTTGTGCTTAATAAATGACTCTTTATTTAAACATTAATGCGACTTGATTTTTGTCAGAAAATGGCTCTTAAAAATCAAAGTATACTATTTGAGCTTGGGGTTAATTTTTCATCACAATGGTTGTAATTTGCGAAATTTAAGTGTTCGAATTGTGAGCGAAGATAAAAAGTCTCACTTTGAGTTTCTTAATTTTGTGATATAGCTCTTATTTTTCCAAATTTGTTCACACATTCAATTTTTCAACAAATACGATATTTTTTAGGTTGTGATTATAATATTGGCACCTGATTAGTTCTTTTCTACTGAAAATATATTCGTAGGTGGCTCTTTTAGGCAGTTATTTCGCCAAATAGAGCTAAAGGTATACAAAAAGTAATATTAAACGTTTTTACTAAATTAACTTATGTAAAAGTTCCATAGATTACTTTTATGCAGTGTGTGTTATCGGGTATTTTTCAATTTTGATCGCTCATTAAATATTGTAGATGTGATTTATCGAAATTCTTTCGTGATAGTTAATTTAAGAAATAGCCTTTTAAATTTCTGAATTAGTGAAGAACTTCTTTTGGTTGATCCACTCTCACAATTCGATGTATTGACTATTAAGTTGAATTCGACGGTTAAAAGCAAAGGTATTAATTTCCGGCTTTTTATATGGCGCTTGTTTGGGGCGATGAAGTTTTTATTTTCTATGTAAACTGCTTGGAAGTTTGGGGTTTCAGGGGCGTCAACTTCTTTTGATGCACAATAAATTTAAAAATTAATTATAAATTATCGTGGAGACTAACATGTTAGCTCGAATTTTAGCTGTAATTACCTTACTTTTCGCAGTACAAGCTGCTGCGACAGAACAATATTATTCACACAAAACTCGCGGTGCAGCAAAAGGTGCGGACGTTGTTGCCTATTTTGGATTAGAGCCTGGAGCCCCAGCGGTTATGGGTTCAGAAACGATTACTTATGAGTGGGGCGGTGCAACTTGGCGTTTCGCAAACAATGAAAACCGCCAAAAATTTATTGATAACCCAGAAAAATACGTTCCTCAATTTGGTGGTTACTGCGCTTTTGCTGTTGCGAAAGGTTTTACTGCACCACCACGTCCAGACAGCTGGACCATTGTTGAAGATAAACTTTACTTAAATAACAACCCTGTTTCTCACAAAATTTGGTTGGGTAAACTCGACGCACAAATCGAAAAAGGTTTGTCTAACTGGCCAAGTGCTTTAAATAAGCCTAGCCTATAAGTATCTTTTTCTACGGCTTCAAATAAAAAGCAGGGTTTATTAAGCCCTGCTTTTTTGTGTGTGGATTTCTATTTTTTAATTTTTAGGTGGCTGCTCAGTAGGATTTCAGTTATCTGAAAAATCGATTATCAACATTACATCAACTGATGTTGACGTAATATTGCGGTGCCGATACTTGTCGTTATTAATGAAAATATCGTCGTAATCACAATAATGTTGGCTGCCAGTGTGGAGTTGCCACCGAGAACTTTGGTCATTACGAATGTTACAGACGCCGAAGGTGCGCAAGTCATTAGAAAAATAATCCCAAGTTCTACGCCATTAAAGCCAAGTAAGTAAGCTCCAGTGGTAATGGCTGTGGGAATAATCAGTAATTTCGCCACCGATGCAATTACGGCGCTGCCAAATTCGTTATTAATTTTTAAATTTAAGCTCGCGCCTGCGCATAGCAGTGCGACAGGCAGTGTCATTTGGGCAAAGTATTTTCCCGATTGTATCGCAAAATCTGGCAATGGAATCGACAATGCATTAATAGTGAGGGCTGCGGTAATTGCCATAATTAACGGGTTGGTCGCAAGGGCTTTAAAAAACTGTGAAACTCCCCCAGCGTTATTTTTCTCAGATTGGCCCCATCGGGTTAGGGTAATAATGGCCAATACGTTGTAGGTGATTGTGACGAATGCCAGAAAAATTGCGGCTGCTGGAAAGGCTGCATCACCATAAGCGTTAACGCAATACGCTAACCCAACAATCCCCATGTTCGATCGAAACGATCCTTGAATAACAACGCCTCGATCAGAGGGAACTTTAACAATTTTAGGGATAATTATTTCCAATAACAGGTAAACAATAATCGTGGAAATAACCCCGTAAGCGACCAGGCTAACGCTTTTGTCCAAATGAATGTCTGCGCTAACAATGCTGACAAATAAAAGTGCCGGTAATGTAATATTGAAGACTAGTTTGCTACCGGTATTAATAAAGTCTTCTTTGATAAATTCTATTTTTGCTAAAAGCGCTCCAATTGCGATAACAACGCAGATGGGTGCTGTTACTCCCAACGCAAATTCAATGCTGGCTAGGCTGTTAACCATGTTACTTCCTTTATTCGTGTCTTGCGTGCGCAGCTGTGGCAGTCGCTTTTGTTGTTTCTGGATGTCGGCAAACACTAAGACGAGGCGGGTTCTAATATCTTGAATTGCGTCGCTTAATCAATGGTGTACAAAAAATTCAAGCGAACTCTATCAGTGGGCCTAGAAAAAAAGCAAGGCTACCGATAATGGAAGCTTATCGATAGGTAAGGTTTTGTTTATACAAAAAACAAGGTGAAGTGAGGCGAGGTTTGCAATCGTGTAGTTTGTTATCGTTGGTTGAGTGGCTTCATCCATTGCGTGTTATGCGTTAGCAAATGTAAATAGCCCCTTTACCGATACCTTCGAACGCTTTTACTTTTATTTCATCTTGCGGGTTTTGCTGTTTCAGCGTGCAAGCAATGTGTTTGGCAATTTGCTCAACGGTAGTATCCGTGTCCACGATGTAGCACCAGTGTTTGGGTAACTGCAGCGTAAATTTGCCTTGCTCTGCTTGGTAAGAAAACTGAATCTGAGCGTCGCTTTCAGAAATAATATCTTCTTTGGTGCCGACATAAATATCGCTCCAACGTTGGCACCATTGACGTTCAAGGTCAAAATCACGAATACCGTTTTTAGAGATGTTAATGGTGGAGCGATGGCCGTGGGCAATACGTTGGCAGTTGCCGTCGTGCTTTTTGAGTCCGTGACTGTAGTGATAAGAGTAGCCTGAAATAACTTCTGGATTAAATTCAATATCCAATTGCGATACTGAATTTGGCATCAACTTTTTCGCTTGATCAGCACACCAGTGGGCGACCGACTGAGGTGTGATTTCAACGGCATCAATTAACGTAATGGCAGATTCAGGGACTGAAAGTGTCATTTCGCCGCGCTGGGATTTCCAACTTAATTCAATGTAAGCGTCGTTAAGCTGATACGATAGACAAGGCGATTGACTCGGTACCAGCAATTTATGATCTAGGGTTAAATCCAACCATTGGCGAAAGGTTTTTTTCACAATACCGAAGTCGCACACCATGCTGTTTTGATCAAGCGCACCTTGTAAGCCAAAATCGGCCAGCCAGGTTTCTCCCACCAGACCGCGTTTGGGATCTAGATAGCTGAAATCGACATTGGTAAGTTGATCTACAAATAAGTACATAAAAACAGTGGTTTTAGCGTTAGGTAATAAACAAGGGTATGGACCGAACAGGGCGCGAATAGTACCAAGACTTTCACGTAAAAGCCTAATCTAACTTTATGTGTTTGGGTTCTTGTTTGCCCACAAGGAATGGATCGGCGATGTTATTTCTCAGTTTTTACTGAAAATATTTTTGAATGATCGATTTGTTTTCATTGAATGAAAAGTTTGGCGCATTGTTTTGGTTGTATTGTGTAGCGGTGATGGGTTTGTTGTTGGCCAAATACTTACTTGTTTTTGAGCAAAGCTCTCTATTTGTGAACAGTTTGTTTTTTTTCTATTCAAAAGAGAAAAAACTCATGAAAAAGGTCAAAGTAGTGGCTTGCATTGTCCAGTGAAAATCACCATAATGCGCCGCTCAACGCAATGGTGGTCCTCTCCGGTCCCCTCGCAATGATTAGCTGCGAACCCCGCCAGGCCCGGAAGGGAGCAACGGTAGTAGTGAGTTCATGTGCCGAGGTGTGGCTGGTTAGGACCGCCACCCAATTCTCAGTTCTTGCCAGACAATTCTTATATCTCTCTTCTCTGTTAACATCTATTTCTGTTAATGCACCGTCGATTGTGTTTATTAGTAAAAACATGATGAATTAATCATTCAAGTCGTCGTCAAACAAGCTCGATGATTGTTCTCGCCATTTGGTGTTACGCAATCACTTATTTTTGATGAAACCGACGGGTGTTCTTTCGTAATCTCGTCAGTACTTGAAACTTGCCATTGCGACACCGTTTATGACTAAACCGATTTATTTGGACTACGCCGCCACCACACCTGTTGATCCACGCGTTGCTGAAGCAATGTGCAATTGTTTAACGATGGATGGAAATTTCGCAAACCCGGCTTCTCGAAGCCATATGTTTGGCTGGCAAGCAGAGGCCTCCGTTGAAAACGCTCGGCGCCAGGTTGCTGATTTGATTCAAGCGGATACTCGCGAAATAGTGTGGACAAGCGGTGCAACCGAAGCCAATAACTTGGCCATCAAAGGTTACGCGCTGAACCACAAGGACGAAGGCAAGCACCTTATTACGTCTCAGGCGGAGCACAAAGCTGTATTGGATTGCTTTGAATGGTTGGAAGGCGAAGGTTTTGAGGTTACTTATTTAAAGCCGAACGCGCAGGGCGTAATCAGTGCGTCGTCGGTTGCATCGGCGCTCAGAGACGACACCATTCTTGTTTCTTTAATGCACGTCAACAATGAGCTAGGCGTGATTAATGATATTGCCGAAATAGGTAAGTTGTTGGAGAGTAAATCCTGTTGTTTTCATGTGGATGCGGCGCAAAGTGCCGGAAAACTCGAAATCGACGTTAAATCTATGTCCATCGATATGCTGTCGATGTGCGCCCATAAAGTATACGGTCCCAAAGGCGTTGGTGCGCTTTATGTTCGCCGTCGGCCGCCACTGCAAATTAAAGCACTCATTCACGGCGGCGGTCATGAGCGCGGTATGCGATCGGGTACCCTGCCGACCCATCAAATTGTTGGAATGGGGGAGTCATTTGCTGTGGCAGCGGCGGATATGAAAGCTGATCACGCAAAAATTTCAGCTCTGTCTTCCAGGTTTCTTAGCGAAGTATTGAAAATCGATGGTGTTTCGTTGAATGGGCGCGGCGCACAATCTGTACCTAATATTGCCAACTTGGCGTTCGCGGGCTTTGAAGCGGATCGATTGATGATGGTGTTTAAAGACCTTGCTGTTGCGTCTGGTTCTGCATGCACTTCGGCAAGTTTAGATCCCTCTCATGTGTTACGAGCGATTGGTTTGTCCGATCAAGATGCGCATGGTTGCTTGCGAATCAGCTTTGGTCGCTTCACCACAGAGCAAGAGATTGACCGAGCGATTGAGATTATTCGTGAAGGCATTTGCAAGCTTAAAAAGTTGTAACTCAAGTCAGCTAATCACGCTTATCAACGCTGTTGGGCTCGGTTTACGTCACAAACGTAGGCAAGGGCTCAGATAGTGCGTATAATCCGCGATCTTTTTGGATTTGATCAAAAATAGAGCTAAATTTACACAAATGTTGCTTCGGGATATTCCTTCTTTTGTTCGATAAAATCGAGCAGCTGAAGTGTTCATCGTTTCGGGCAATTTTTGTATATCTTATCCCTGCTTCTTGAATATTTTGGAGAATTAAATGGCAGTTGAAAAAACGTTGTCGATTATCAAACCTGATGCTGTTGCTAAAAACGCTATCGGAGAAATCAACGCGCGTTTCGAAAAGGCGGGTCTACAAATTGTCGGCATGAAAATGATCAAGCTTGACGACGAAAAAGCTGGCGGTTTCTACGCTGAGCACAAAGAGCGTCCGTTCTACCCAGCGCTTGTTGAGTTCATGACTTCTGGTCCTGTTGTTGTACAAGTTCTTAAAGGCGAAAATGCTATCGCTGCTAACCGTGAATTGATGGGTGCTACCAATCCTAAAGAAGCGGCTGCTGGAACCATCCGCGCTGATTTCGCTGAGTCTATCGACGCAAACGCTGTTCACGGTTCTGATTCTCCAGCGTCTGCTGAGCGTGAAGTTGCTTACTTCTTCTCTGAAGAAGAACTTTGCGAGCGTTAATTAAACGCGCGACTTTCGTATATTGATACCCAGGCCCTTGCTGATGACTGATACTTTCGAAACACCAACCACTGGCGATAACAACCAAAAAGTCAATTTGATGGGAATGTCTCCTAACAAGTTGAAAGCATGGTTTGCAGAAATTGGTGAAAAGCCATTCCGAGCGACCCAATTATTAAAATGGGTTCACCAGCTTGGCGTGACTGATTTTGAAGAAATGACCAACATCAGTAAGGGGCTTCGCAATAAACTCGCTGAGCTTGCGGTTATTGAGCCGCCGAAAGTCATCGAGCAGTTCGACTCTAAAGATGGAACCCGTAAGTTTCTGATTCAAGCCAGCGGTGGCAGTGCCATCGAAACGGTTTTTATCCCGGACGGCGAGCGTGGAACACTGTGTGTTTCTTCTCAGGTAGGTTGTTCTTTAGATTGCAGTTTCTGCGCGACCGGTAAGCAAGGGTTTAATCGTGACCTTACCGCTGCGGAAATTATTGGTCAGGTTTTTATTGCTGCAAAATCTTTTGGTCAGTTAGAAGTAAAAGGTCCGCGTAAAGTAACCAATGTGGTACTGATGGGAATGGGCGAGCCATTGCTCAATTTCGATAACGTTGTCGATGCCATACACTTAATGATGGACGATAACGCTTACGGAATCTCTAAGCGGCGCGTGACTTTGAGCACCTCTGGCGTTGTGCCTGCTTTAGATCGTCTCGGTGAATACACGGATGCCTGTCTGGCGATTTCGTTGCACGCACCCAACGACGAGCTGCGAAATCAGTTGGTACCCATCAATAAAAAATACCCAATTGCCCAGCTTCTGGACAGTGCCAAGCGCTATATTCAAGGGCTACCCGATACTCATCGCAAAATTACCATCGAATACACGCTAATCGATCACGTGAATGATCGCCCTGAGCACGCCTATGAATTGGCGGAACTGCTGCGTGAAGTCCCGGTAAAAATTAATCTTATTCCGTTTAACCCGTTTTCGCTGTCCAACTACAAGCGGGTTAGCAACAATGCGCTGCATCGATTTAAAGACATTCTGATGGCAGCCGGTTACACAACCACAGTAAGAACAACACGTGGCGATGATATTGATGCCGCCTGCGGTCAGTTGGCTGGCAGTGTGAACGATAAAACTCGCCGACAAGAGCGCTATCTCGCAAAAGCAGGGCAAGAACCGGTGAGAATTATTCCCTTCGCCTAAGTGTTCCAAAATAATGTGTCAGCGTGCTATTAGTGTTCCCTAATTTGAATAGCACGAATTTTGGGCTAATTCGGACATTATCGCCTATTTATAAAAATAATTAGGGCAGAAGTTATCAATAATTCAAGGAATTGAGTCTACACCCATTGCTACTGCGTACAGTCTTGTTAAAGTCGCACCTACGATTGTTTATTTGAAGTCGATAGATGAAAAGGGAAGCACTTGTGAGCAACACATCTGTTCAATGCAGCGCATTTGTGATTTTACTGTCGTTTTTTTTGAGTGGCTGCGTGACCACAACGACCAGTAGCAGTGATGCCGTAGTCGATAAAGAAAAAGCGCTTGAAACCCGCATACAGCTCACGTTGGGCTATATCAGCCAGGGAAGTCGAGATTCCGCCCGAATCAACCTCAATAAAGCTCGCGACTTAAATCCGAACGATCCTCGCGTTAACAACGCTGCTGCGCTTCTGTATCAGTTAGAAGGGGAGCCGGAGCAGGCGGAATCGCAATTCAAATTAGCTCTGAAAAAATCACCTGAATTTTCCTCTGCCCGCAATAATTACGGAGTATTTTTGTCGAGTCATGGTCGAAACCAAGAGGCTTACGACCAGTTTGAGCAGGCCTCCAGTAATTTGGAGTATGATCGCCGCGATGTGGCCTTGACCAATTTAGGACAAGCGTCTTTAAAATTGGGTTTGCCAGAAAAAGCGAAAGCGAGTTTTGAGCATGCAGTACGTTTGAATTCTCGTTCTGGAACGCCACTTTTAGAGTTGGCTGAATTGGAGTTTAAAGACAGAAATTATTCTGCGGCGAAGTCGTATTTGGATCGCTATGCCAGAGTCGCCAAGCAAAATCCAAGAGCACTTTGGTTAGGAATTCGACTGGAAAGAATTTTCGGCAACAAAGATCAAGAGGCAAGCCTAGCCTTAGCCTTAAAAAATTTGTACCCTTACTCGGCAGAGTACCTAGAATATAAGCGTCTGTTGGATGAATAATGTAGCACTGAATCAACAAACTGATGACGAGCAAAGCGGCGAAGAATCCGTAGCGGATAATGTCGTTGCAATAGGCAGTTTGTTGTCCCAAGCTCGCGAAGCGCTCGGAGTTTCTCTGGAGCGGGTCGCCGATGAACTCAAAATTCCCGAATCTAAATTGCACGCGCTCGAAACTGAGCAGTACGAAAAATTAGCCTCTCCCACCTTTGTCAAAGGTTATCTGCGCACCTACAGCCGTTATCTAAATCTGAATGTCGATGACATTGTGCGTCGATACGATCACATCAGTGGCGATTCCGAAACCGCAGCCCCAGAAGCCAAGCCGGTTTCTCGATTAGAACCCATTGAAAAACCGTTCCCTGAGTTGCGTTGGCCGTTAGCTATTGGTGCTGTGGTTCTGTTGTTGATTGCGGGCTACATTCTGTGGGGTGATAATCTCCGTGCTTGGGCATTTGGTGCGCCGAGCGATGAGGCCGTGATCGAAACCACAGATAGCTCAGTTGGTGCAAATACTCAATCTACAGTCGACGAAGTGGTTGTAGACCCTCTGGTTGCCAATGCCTCTTCTGTGCCTTCCTCGGTAGATGCTCTTGATTCAGTAGATTCTCTTGATAGTGCGCCAGACAGCGCTCAATTCGACAATCAGCAGCTCAGCAATAACCAAGTCAGCAGCAACCAAAATAACCAAGCGATTACAGAAAATTCAGACTCAGGCGCTCGCCTTGTTGATGGCTCTGCAGAGAGTGTCGGCAGCAGTGATAATTCACTCGAAAGCCCTGTGATTGCGTCAGATACAGTTAATGTAATTTCTAATGAGTCTCAGGTAAGTGTTGCTGCGACAACAGAAACTTTACCTGCTAATACCGCGTTTACCTCTTCACAAGATACTTTAACTTTTAGCTTTACCGGTGATTGCTGGCTCGAAGTCAGAGATGCCAACGGTGATGTTTTAGTGTCTCGCGTTGCTAACTCCGGCCAATCGGTTGAAGTAAATGGTCAGTCTCCATTTGCGATTAGGCTAGGAAATGCGAGAGTGGTATCCTTGCTTCATAATGGTGAAACAGTAGCGATCAATCCTATTGCTGGTCGCAACACACTTCGTCTTCAAGTTGGCCAATAATTAGGCCCATCAAACATAATCACTCAGAGTTTACTATGCAGTTCCAATCTCCGATTGTTCGACGCAAATCGCGCCAGATAATGGTGGGCGATGTCCCAGTGGGTGGTGATGCTCCTATTTCTATTCAGAGCATGACCAACACAGAAACGACGGATGTAGAAGCAACAGTCGGTCAAATTAAAAGAATTCAGGATGCAGGCGCCGATATTGTTCGAGTTTCTGTGCCTTCATTAGATGCTGCGGAAGCGTTTGGGGAAATTCGCAAACAAGTGGATATTCCGCTCGTTGCCGATATTCATTTCGATTACCGCATTGCACTGCGCGTTGCTGATTTGGGCGTTGATTGTTTGCGTATCAACCCCGGTAACATCGGTCGTGAAAAGCGTATCCAGGCTGTCGTTGAGAAAGCTAAAGACAAAAATATCCCCATTCGAATTGGCGTTAATGCCGGTTCTCTAGAGAAAGATATCCAAAAGAAATACGGCGAGCCCACGCCTGATGCACTGGTTGAATCAGCGATGCGTCACGTTGAATTCCTAGATCGTTACGATTTCCAGGATTTTAAAGTGTCGGTAAAAGCATCCGATGTTTTTATGGCCGTTGCTGCCTACCGTAAACTTGCCACTCAAATTGAGCAACCGCTGCATTTAGGCATCACCGAAGCCGGTGGTTTGCGCGGTGGAACCGTGAAATCCGCAGTTGGTTTGGGGGCGCTGTTAATGGACGGCATCGGTGATACCTTGCGTATTTCACTCGCTGCCGATCCCGTGGAAGAGGTTAAGGTTGGCTGGGACTTATTAAAAAGTTTAAGGCTCAGAACCAAAGGCATTAATTTTATCGCTTGCCCGAGTTGTTCTCGTCAAAACTTCGACGTAATTAAAACCATGAACGAGCTTGAAGTGCGCTTGGAAGATATCACCACACCTCTCGATGTGGCAGTTATTGGCTGCGTAGTGAATGGTCCGGGCGAAGCAAAAGAAGCCGATATTGGCTTGGCGGGTGGTCAGCCAAACTTAATTTACGTTGGCGGTGATCCTGATTCAAAGCTAACCAATGAGAATTTAGTCGATAATTTGGAAAAAATGATTCGTACGCGCGCGAAAGACAAGCAAGTCGAATTGGATCAGTTAATCGCTAAAAGCTAATATTATCTGTATTCGCAGAATACATTCTTCATTGCCGACGATTTTCGGTGATGGCAGCACTGATTAAAGAATAACGTTAGGAAAAACATTGAGTAAAATACAATCTGTTAAAGGCATGAACGACCTTTTGCCGGGGGATTCTGCTACCTGGCAATACCTGGAAAGCAAAATACAGCGCGTTTTCGAGTCATACGGTTATCGCCTTATTCGTTTCCCAATTCTGGAAAAAACAGAGCTTTTTAAGCGATCTATTGGTGAAGTAACCGATATCGTCGAAAAAGAAATGTACACGTTCGATGACTTAGATGGCACCAGTTTAACGTTGCGCCCAGAGGGAACCGCCGCTTGTGTTCGCGCCTGTGAGCAGAACGGTTTGTTGTACAATCAAACGCAAAAACTCTGGTATTTCGGTCCGATGTTCCGTCACGAACGCCCCCAAAAAGGCCGTTTGCGTCAATTCCATCAGTTTGGCGTAGAGGTGTTTGGTTTCAACGGTCCTGACATCGACGTTGAAATTCTCGCTATGACCGCACGTTTGTGGCGTGAATTGGGTGTTTCTGATTGTATTACGTTGGAGCTTAACAGCATTGGCAGTTTGGAATCCCGAGCCAACTACAAAGCGGCACTGGTTGAGTATTTGAGCCAATTTAAAGAACAGCTCGATGATGACAGCAAGCGCCGATTAACCACCAACCCTTTGCGTATTTTGGACAGTAAAAATCCAGAAACCCAAGTATTGCTCAATGATGCGCCAAATTTAATGGATTATCTCGATGACGACAGCAAAGAGCACTTCGAGAGTTTGTGCACTCTGCTTGATTCGTTAGGTATTTCATACAAAATCAATCCGCGTTTGGTGCGTGGGTTGGATTACTACAACAAAACCGTCTTTGAGTGGGTGACCGATAAGTTGGGTGCTCAGGGCACTGTCTGTGCTGGCGGTCGTTACGACGGTTTAACCAAGCAGCTGGGTGGTCGTGAAACGCCAGCAGTTGGTTTTGGTATGGGCGCAGAGCGCTTGGTTCTTTTATTAGAAGAATTGAATCTTGTACCCAAAGGCTTAGATCAGCAGGCTGAGGTTTATCTTGTTGCTGCCGGTAAAGTTGATGAATTCACCATGAAGCTCTCTGAGCAGTTGCGCGATGAGTTACCGTCTTTAAAACTCTTGAACAACAGTGGCGGTGGCAGCTTTAAGAGTCAAATGAAAAAAGCTGATAAATCAGGTGCCGATTGGGCTCTGATTGTTGGCGAAAATGAAGTCGCAAATAATCAAGTTGGCTTCAAAAGTTTGCGTCAGGCGTCCGAACAGGAATTTCTGCCGGTCAGTGAAGTCGTAGAAAAGCTTAAAAGTTTAATAAAAGTACATTAATTAATAATAAATACTCCCGAAATCAATCGCTTATCGCTAGAATAGCGAGCTGGTTTTTATGGCTGCATCGAGTGTATTTTTTGAATTGGTAATCGCGATCGATTACTTAGTATAAAAAGTAACCGTTCGTGATTGAACAGAAATGAGGATAGAAGTGTGGCGTCACACCTAACAGAAGAAGAACAAATTGAAGCGTTAAAACGCTGGTGGAAAGAAAACGGCATGTTTACCGTCGGTGCTGTCGTCGTTGCTGTTGCTGGTTATTTTGGTTGGGAATCTTGGAAGACCCATGAAGTCGCGCAAAAAGAAGGTGCTTCAAACTTATTTCAATCGATGATCGAAGCCGGTTCTGAAAGCCAAAATGGCCAAATTGCCGATGAAGACGCTGACCGCATGAGAAGCTTAGGCTCTCAACTCAAAGACGAGTACAGCGGTAGCTTCTATTCGACCAGTGCTGCATTACTTATGGCTAAACTGGCTGCCGAAGATGGCAATTTGGAAGAAGCCAAATTGCAATTGGAGTGGGCAAAAACAGACAACGCCAACGAAAAGCTGAATTTTGTGATTGATCAGCGATTAGCTCGCGTTTTGTACGCTATGGGTGAATACGACAAAGCGTTAGCGTTGGTGAAAACCAGCCCTGAAGAATCTGCAAAAAGCTCTTACGCAGAAATTCGCGGTGATATTTTCGCAGCTCAAAATAAGTCCGATGAAGCCGCAAAAGCTTATCAAATCGCATTGGATAACCTACCTGAGTCCGATTTTAATCGTCGTCGTTTTATTGATATGAAGCTTTCTGAGCAACGTTCAATTTCGCCTGAGCTGGCAGAGGCAGAGTAAGTTGATGCGTTTAGTAATTGTTGCGCTGGCGATATTTGCGCTTGCCGCTTGTTCTAGTACCCCGAAAGAAGTTCAGCCTTCGCCGCTGGTGAAAGTCAGTAAGCAAATCAAAGTGAATCAGCTTTGGTCCAAGTCTGGCGGCAAAATCGACGATAAAAAAGCGGCCAAGATCGTACCTGCGCTAGCTAATGGTCGAGCTTACACCGCTGATATCAAAGGTCGTGTTTACGCTTTTGACAGTTCGACTGGAAAAAAACTGTGGCAAGAAAAGGTTGGTAAAAACATCTCTGGTGGTGTTGGTGCCAATACTACAACGGTTGCCGTCGGTACTTATGACGGTGAAGTTATCGCGTTAAATGCAGACGATGGCTCAGAATTGTGGCGAGTCACAGTCAGTACCGAAGTCTTATCTGCGCCTCAGTTGAACAGCAAATTAGTGGTCGTGCACACCATTGATGGTCGCCTTCACGGTCTTGACGTAACAACGGGCGAGCAAGTTTGGCTCTACGACAACACGGCGCCTTTGCTGACTTTTCGTGGCACATCTTCGCCGTTAGTTACCGACACTATCGTTGCTGCTGGGTTTGATAACGGCAAAGTGATTGGTTTAAACCCTCGCAATGGCATTGCTCAGTGGGATGTTCGAGTGGCCATTCCGAAAGGCCGAACCGATCTAGAGCGCGTGGTTGATATCGACGGTTCACCGGTTATGTTGGGTGACTTGTTATTCGCTGCCAGCTACCAAGGTAGAATGGTTGCCGTCAGTCGTTCTTCTGGTCGTGGTTTGTGGGCAGTAGATACTTCTACTTATCGCGGTCTTTCAACCAACGGCTACTCCGTGTTTGTCACCGCTGATAACGATGAAGTCAAAGCTCATAACGTGGCCAACGGTGAGCCGGTTTGGACCAACGACCAAATGCTGCGACGTAAGTTAACCGGGCCTGCGGTATTGGGTGATTACGTATTAATCGCCGACAGTGAGGGCTACTTACACGTATTGTCTGCTGAATCTGGCGATTATTTAGGTCGACGTAAAGTGTCTGGTTCTGGTGTGAATGCGCCAATTGTTGTGTTCGCAGATACCGCTTATGTGTTGGATAATCGCGGTACTTTACACGCCTATCAGGTTGAAGCAATCGCGCAATAAATCTCGTTTTTGATTGTTTTACTGAATAAACATTTCAAAACTGCTCTTCACTGAATGGTGAATGAGCAGTTTTCTATTTTATGGCTTATCTGTTGGAACACTCACACACAATTCCTCTTGATGTTAAACTCTCCCCATAATTCTATATTTGAAACTGCATGATCGTTATTCGTGTAGCCTAAATTTACGTAATCATATTGGTATTGATAATAAATGTTGCCTGTTATTGCCCTTGTGGGTCGCCCTAATGTTGGTAAATCCACGCTTTTTAATCAGTTTACTCGCTCCAGGGATGCATTAGTTGCCGACTTTTCAGGTCTGACTCGCGACCGAAAATACGGTGAAGCTAATTTGCTGGGCCGTAAATGCATGATTGTTGATACCGGCGGTTTGAGCGGCGAAGATGAAGGCATCGATTCGGTGATGGCGAGTCAATCATTAGCGGCAATTGATGAAGCCGATTTGGTTTTATTTGTGGTTGATTGTAGGGCGGGTCTTACTTCCACAGATCAGATGATTGCCAATCACTTGCGCAAGCAAAGTAAAAAAGTACTTGTTGTTGCTAATAAAATTGACGGTAACAATCACGATGTTGTGGTAGCGCCGTTTTATGAGTTAGCGCTTGGAGAATTGCATCCTACGACTGCAACTCATGGTCGTGGTGTACGTTCATTGATGCAAGCCATATTGGATGTGTTGCCTGAACCGGTTGAAGCCGACGACGATGATATCGACAGTTTAAAAATTGCGGTTGTTGGTCGTCCTAACGTGGGTAAATCCACGTTGGTAAATCGCATGTTGGGTGAGGACCGGGTGGTTGTTTATGACATGCCAGGTACAACGCGCGACAGCATTTATATTCATTATCAGCGTAATGAAAAAAATTACACCATTATTGATACCGCCGGAGTACGCCGTCGAAAAAATATTTCTCTAGCGGTAGAGAAATTTTCCATCGTAAAAACGCTGCAGGCAATTTCGGATGCAAACGTAGTTATTTTATTGATGGATGCCCAAGAAGGTATTGTTGAGCAAGATTTGCATTTGTTAGGGCAAGTTATTGAAGCGGGAAGAGGTGTGGTATTAGCACTTAATAAATGGGACGGCCTCGACAGCGAACACAAAGATTACATTAAAAATGAATTGCTGCGTCGATTGCAGTTTGTCGACTTTGCCGATATGCATTTTATTTCCGCGTTGCACGGTACTAACGTTGGCCATCTTTATGAATCCGTTGAAAAAGCGTATTCATCAGCAACGGATAAGTTATCGACCAACCAGTTAACCCGAATTCTTGAAGATGCGGTTAGCGTTCATCAACCTCCGTTGGTTAATGGTCGTCGAATTAAATTGCGATACGCGCATGCGGGCGGGCATAATCCGCCGATTATTGTTATTCACGGTAATCAAACTGATTCTGTACCTAGCCATTATCGCCGTTACTTAGAAAAAACGTTCCGACGCGTTTTGGATTTGCATGGCACGCCGGTGAGAATCGAATTTAAGACAACAGACAATCCTTACGCTAACAAAAATAAGAAAAAAACTTTTAAGCGTACCGACAAAAAGGCGTTGCTACAAAAACGAACTCAGAAACAGAAAAAGAAATAAAAATACTTTTTCGTATAACATCTCTGACGTAATTTGAGGCCTTTTTTTGGCCTCAAATTTATTTTCTCTTAAAACTCTATTATTGTTTTTTCAAACTGCATCTCCCTTCGCTCTAATCAGTTCCTTTCAAAGAGTTGCACTTTTACTTCTTGGTCAACTTTCTGTTCATATGCATCACTTCGATGTCTTTAATTTCAATCGTCAACTTTTCGAGCGTTTGTTGAAAGTGCCTAATTGAAAATAAAAAGTTCCCGCGTGAGACAATTTATGGCTAAGAAGTACTAGTGGTATATGGATGAACGGATGATGTGCCTGAATTTTGGCGGCTACTAGGAATATTTTTAAGATGAAAATTGTTTTTGCAGTGCTGATGTTAGTGGTAATGGCCGGTGTGTTTACGCCACGAATTTATGCGCAAGAAGCTTCGGATGAGCAAGCGGTATCTGAGCAGGATCAAGCTTATATTGAATGGGCTCAGCAGTTGTGGGATTCGTTTGAGCTGCAAACCGGAATGGTCGAGTTGAATAAGGCCAACGCCACATTGAATATTCCTGACTCTTTTTATTTTTTAAATAGCAGCGATTCCCAAAAAGTATTAGTGGATGTGTGGGGTAATCCAGAAGGCAATAAACCGTTAGGTATGTTACTTCCCGCTGGAAGTACTCCGTTTGATTCTGATTCATGGGCGGTTACTATTGAGTATGAAGAAGACGGCTATGTCTCTGATAAAGACGCTGAAGAGATTGATTATGCTGAACTCTTGTTGCAATTGCAGCGTGATGCTCGCGAAGAAAGTAAGGCACGAGTTGAGCAAGGTTATGACGCGATTGAGTTAGTAGGCTGGGCTGCGCATCCATTTTATGATCAAGCTGAGAATAAGCTGCACTGGGCAAAAGAATATAAGTTCGGTTCAAGTGCGACTAATACACTGAATTACAATATTCGTGTTTTGGGGCGCAAAGGCGTATTGGTGCTGAATTTTATTGCCGATATTAATCAATTACCCGAAATAGAAAGCCAGTTGGATACCGTACTGGCACTTGCCAACTTTGAGCAAGGCTCGCGTTATGCGGATTTTGATCCCGATATTGATCAGGTGGCGGCTTACGGTTTAGGAGCGTTAGTGGCTGGAAAGGTGATTGCTAAAACCGGTGCTCTGGCGATATTGGTGGTTTTGCTGAAAAAGTTTTGGGTGTTTCTGTTGTTTGGTGTTGGTGCTCTTTTCAAAGTTTTTTATAGAAAACTGAAGGCATCCTAATGCATCGCAGGTTCTAATCATTTTTAGCTTACTTGCACTTAATCATTACCTTATGAAAAAAGTGACAAGTGCAAGTAAGTTTTGAAAAACTCTAGTATAAATCAATATTTGTTTAAGCCAGTTTTTTCGCATCAAAATGAACGCCGTTAACATCGGTGCTTTCGTCGCTCATTAAGTAAGTGTACAACGGCATATGTTTTTGTGCTGGTACGACAGTTTCTGGGTTTTCAGCTGGATAAGCCATGGCGCGCATGCTGGTTCTTGTTGCGCCAGGATTTATCGAGTTAATTCTTACGTTATTGGTTCCTTCCCATTCATCGGCAAGAATTTCGGTTAAGTTTCTAAGCGCTGATTTTGAAACTGAATACGCACCCCAATAAGCACGACCTTTTTCCGCAACTGAAGACGTTGTCGTTACAACGCTGGCATTCTCTGCAGCTTCGAGCAGTGGCGTTAACGCTTTGATCATCATAAATGGAGAATGTAGATTCACCTGCATTAATTTGTACCAGGCTTCGGTATCGTAATTACTGATGGGTGTTCTGGCGCCAAGCTCGGCGGCGTTAATTAATAGGCCGTCTAAGCGTTGGTATTCTTCATTGAGTTTCAGATACATATCTTCGTAATCTTTCTCAACAGCGCCCTCAAAGTTAATTGGGTAGATCGCTGCTTCGTGATTACCGGCCGCTTCAATTTCGTCGTAAACCATTTCTAGCTTAGCGATGGTTCGGCCCATTAAGATGACGGTTGCCCCAAGCTTAGCAAAGGTGAGGGCGGCTTCTTTTCCAATGCCATCTCCTGCGCCGGTGACAACAATCACTTTGTCTTTGAGTAAATTATCGGAGATTGTAAAGGTATCAGGTAAAAACATAATAATCGTTAATTAAATAGTTGCTTATGCTAAATAAAATTTAAAATATCGCTGGGAGTCTGAGCCAGCCAGTCTGCTTGCCAAGCTTCTTTTGGGTTTTCTTCAGAAAAGTATCCCCAATTGGCAACGACTGATTTCATATTGGCTGCGATGGCTGAGTCGATGTCGCGTTTGTGATCGCCAACATAAATGCTGGTTGCCGGTTTTTTATTTAATTTTTCGCACGCCAGCAGCAGTGGTTCAGGACTGGGTTTGGCTTCGTTAACGTGATCGGGACAAATCAAAACCTGTGGTTTAAGATTTAATTGAGTCATTAACGGTGTAGAAAAACGTTCCGGCTTGTTGGTAACAATTCCCCAAGCAATATTTTTATTTTCTAAGGTGTGGAGCAGCGTATCCATTCCGTCAAACAATTGTGAATGACTGGTAAGGTTAATGATTTGCTCGTGGTATCGTTCCAGAAAGGTTGCTAAATTTTTATCGAATTTAGGTTCACCTTGCTGGCCACCGAACGCTAATCCCACCATTTTACGTGCACCGCCAGAGACGGTATCGCGAATAATTTGTGGGTCTAGCGCGGGCAAGTGTTGCTCTTTGCGCATGCTATTTAATATGTGGACGAAATCTGGCGCGGTATCCAGAAGTGTTCCGTCCAAATCAAATAAAATGCAATCCACTTTCACAGCGTTTATCACCACGGCTTGTGTCACAAATTTATTCCGGCTTTTGTGCGGTTATAAAATAATTGATATCGACATCGTTCGGGCTTAATTTAAAATCTTTTGTTAATGGATTGTAGACCAAGCCTGTGATGTCACGAATGGATAAATCGGCGTGCCGAACCATCGTGCTTAATTCTGAAGGTTTGATAAATTTACTGTAGTCGTGAGTGCCTTTAGGTACTATTTTTAGTAAATATTCTGCACCTACAATCATGGCGCCGTAGCTTTTGGGATTGCGATTAATCGTAGAAAGAAACAGATATCCGCCAGGTTTAACCATGCTTGCACAGGCTCTAACAATTGAAGCGGGATCGGGAACGTGCTCAAGCATTTCCATGCAGGTGACGATATCAAATGCTTCTTTGTGGTCTTGAGCAAAATCTTCTGCGCTGACTTTTTGATAATCTATATCGACGCCTGTTTCAAGTGCGTGTAATTTGGCAACTTCAAGTGGCGCCGTACTCAAATCAATTCCTGTAACGCTGGCGCCTCTTAGTGCTAGTGCTTCACTTAAAATTCCACCACCACAACCAACATCTAGAACTTTTTTCTCAGCCACTGGCTGAGTCTCTTCAATGTAATTACACCGAATTGGGTTGATGTCATGAAGCGCTTTGTATTCGCTGTTTTTATCCCACCAGCGCTCGGCGCTAGCTTCAAATTTAGCCAATTCTGAAGGGTCTACATTTGCCATAAGAATGTCTTATCTGTACGTTTGAATATCTATATAAAATTATATTGCCCGGTTTTAATATCACAGGCATTAGTGCTCAAGCTTTTCGCGCCATTGTTGAGTCTTTGATAATACCGCGCTTTCATCAATCGTGGTTAAACAACCGTTTTCAAGAAGCTGTTTGCCATTGATCCAGACATTACTGACCGATTGACTGGATTCGGAATACACCAGCGAGCTCAACGGTGAGTATACCGGTTGTTGAGCGATTTTACTCAGATCTACCGCGGTTATATCCGCTTGTTTTCCGATTTCGATACTGCCGATTTTATGATCCAGGCCAAGTGCTTTTGCTGAATCAATGGTTGCAAGTTGTAGCGCTTGTTCTGCGGATAATGCCTCGGCATTGTTTGCGGTGACTTTTGCCAGCAGTGCCGCTTGAGTCATTTCACTGATCATGTTGAGACTGTTATTACTCGCCGCGCTGTCAGTGCCTAATCCGGTTGGAATACCGTTTTCTCGCATTAGCTGAATGGGGGTTTGTCCGCTGGCGAGTTTCATGTTTGAGCGAGGGCAGTGGATCACCGATGCGCCAGTCTCTTTGAGGATTTCAATGTCTTCGCCACAGATTTGCGTCATGTGAACACACTGTGTTTTCGGGGATAAAACGCCGAGATTTTTCAACCGTTGTAGCGGTCGTAGGCCGTGTTGCTTGATGCTCTGTTCAACTTCAGCTTCGGTTTCGTGAACGTGAATATGAACGCCCAGCTGTAAGTTTTGGTTGGCGGTGAGTATGGCTTCAAACGTGTTGTCACCGACAGTGTATGGCGCGTGCGGACCAAAGGCGATGGTAATTAGCTCGTTCGAACCTGGATTTTGCTGCTCTAATGCCAGTTCTGTTATAGCGTCTATGTACGCTTGCGATCCGTTTTTCCAGTTGCTCGGAAAATCAAAAACCGGTGGCGCAATATAAGCGCGCATTCCTGCTTTTTTCGCGGCTTCAATGGTTGCTTTGGGAAAAAAATACATGTCGGCAAAACAGGTTGTTCCAGATTTAATCATTTCGGCAATTGCCAGCTGGCTGCCGTCGTGAACAAATTCATGGCTAACGTGCGCACTTTCTGCTGGCCACATGTGATCATTGAGCCAAGTCATTAATGGCAAGTCGTCGGCGTAGCCTCGAAACAATGCCATTCCTGCGTGCCCGTGCGCGTTGATTAATCCCGGAATTAACAGTTGGTTAGGCAACTCAACGGCGTTTTTTGCAATGAATTTTTCTGCAACGCTTATTGTCGGCGAAATATCGACGATGATTCCTTGATTAACAACAACAGTGTGATCTTTCAATAATGTGTTGTCAGAATCGACGGTCGCCAGCCATTTGGCAGAGATTAAAAGGTCAACTTCAAGTTTTGCGGTGGGTGATGGCTTATCGCTGGAATTTTCTATACTCATTTGTTTGAAAACCAACCTTTTTGATTGCTAATTGTGTGTTTAGATCAAGTCCTTTTGAGTATAACTGTCTCGGCCCACTTCAAGCATCAACAATAGTACGTATCTTACTGATTTTATGGTAGAATCCCGCTTTACTGCGCCATTCAAGGGATATGAAAAGTGCGTTCTGCATTCGATTGGGTGTAGGTGTCATATTTGCGATATTGTAGTTACGCATAACGATTAATTTTTGAGCGCCAAATGTGAGGCGTTTGAGTTTTTCGAAAAGTAATGCGTAGGGTATCGGCAAATTTATGGGCATTTACTCATCAAAGCTTAAGTTGTTCGATAACGGCACTTCATTGCCTTTAGTTCGCGAACAAAGCAGATAAATTCACACCGGAATATTGCAAACGATTTAACGCAATTCAGGCAAATAAAACTATATGGCCGAAATCGCAAAAGAAATTCATCCAGTAAACATTGAAGACGAACTCAAGCAGTCTTATCTCGACTACGCCATGAGCGTAATCGTAGGGCGGGCGCTACCCGATGTTCGTGACGGGCTCAAGCCTGTTCATCGCCGTGTTTTGTTCGCGATGAATGAACTTAAAAACGACTGGAACAAACCCTACAAAAAATCCGCACGTGTTGTTGGTGATGTAATCGGTAAATATCACCCGCACGGGGATTCTGCTGTTTACGACACCATCGTTCGTTTGGCTCAGCCGTTTTCCATGCGTTACACCTTGGTTGATGGACAGGGAAACTTCGGTTCCATTGACGGCGATAGTGCCGCTGCTATGCGTTATACCGAAATTCGCATGGCGAAGATTTCCCATGAGCTTTTATCTGACCTCGATAAAGAAACCGTTAATTTCGTTGAAAACTACGACGGCAATGAACTCATTCCAGAAGTTTTGCCTACTCGTGTTCCTAACTTATTGGTGAACGGCTCGTCTGGTATTGCGGTGGGGATGGCGACAAACATTCCACCACACAATATCAGAGAAGTGATCAACGCCTGCTTGGCGGTTATTGACGATTCCTCTATTGAAATCGATCGTTTGATGGAAATTATTCCCGGCCCTGATTTCCCTACCGGCGCCATCATTAACGGTCGCGCGGGAATTGTGCAGGCTTACCGCACCGGTCGTGGTCGTATTTATGTTCGTGCTAAAACTGAAATCGAGCGCGATGAAAAGACCAACAAAGAAACCATTATCGTCACGGAAATTCCTTACCAGCTCAATAAAGCGCGTCTTATTGAGAAGATCGCAGAACTGGTAAAAGATAAAAAATTAGAGGGTATTTCTGAATTACGAGACGAGTCCGATAAAGACGGATTACGCGTTGTTATCGAATTGAAACGCGGCGAATCCGGTGAAGTTGTTCTCAATAATTTATTCGCCCAAACCCAAATGCAAACTGTGTTTGGTATCAATATTGTCGCGCTGGTTGATGGTCAACCAAAAATATTAAGCCTGCGTGAATTACTCGATCACTTCATTCTACATCGTCGCACTGTCGTTACCCGACGCACCGTTTACTTGCTGCGTAAGGCTCGCGACCGAGGCCACATTCTTGAAGGTCAAGCAATTGCGATTGCGAATATTGATCCTCTTATTGAGCTGATCAAAAGTTCTGCGACGCCTGCCGATGCTAAAGCCGGATTGATGGCTCGTGGTTGGCCTATCGGCAACGTTTCCCAATTCTTAGAACGTGCTGGTGCCGATGCCTGTCGTCCAGAAGGTTTGCCAGCTCAGTACGGCGTTGTAAACGGCGAGTATTTCCTTTCGCCAGAACAAGCCAATGCTATTTTAGAATTGCGTTTGCATCGTTTGACCGGCATGGAGCACGATAAGCTGCTTGCCGAATACGAAGAAAAGCTGAAACAAATCAGTGAGTTTCTCGAAATTCTCAACGATCCAATGCGTTTGATGGCCGTTATTCGTGAAGAATTAACCGAAATCAAAGAGAACTTTGGTGACGAGCGTCGAACTGAAATCCAAAACTCTCAATCCGACCTCAACGTTGAAGATCTTATCAGCGAAGAAGATCGAGTGGTTACCATCTCCCACGGTGGCTATGCGAAAACTCAACCGCTCGACGCTTATCAAGCGCAGCGTCGGGGTGGAATGGGTAAAGCGGCAACGGCAGTGAAAGACGAAGATTTCGTTGAGCACTTGTTAGTCGCCAGCACTCACGACACACTTCTTTGCTTTACCAGTGCTGGTAAAGTGTACTGGTTAAAGGTGTACCAAATTCCTGTGGCAGGCCGTCAGTCTCGCGGCCGCCCAATGGTGAACTTGTTGCCGCTTGAAGAAGATGAACGCATCACTTCTATTCTTCCGGTTCGCGAATACGATGAAGATCACTTTATCTTTATGGCGACCGAAAACGGCACCGTTAAGAAAACTCCGCTTTCTCAATTCTCCCGCCCAAGAAGTGTTGGTTTGATTGCTATCGTGCTTGACGAAGGTGATCACCTAGTTGAGACCGCATTGACTGACGGCGATTGCGATGTTCTTTTGTTGAGCTCTGCCGGTAAGGCGGCTCGTTTTAAAGAGTCTGATGTACGACCCATGGGCAGAAGTTCTCGCGGTGTGCGAGGCATTAAGCTGCATGAAAACCAGCGCGTCATTTCTATGGTAATTCCAAAAGAAGACGGAATGGTGCTTACCGTCAGTGAAAATGGCTACGGCAAACGCACACTGACTTCTGAATTCCCAACGAAAGGACGTGGCGCTCAAGGTGTAATCGCGATGGCGGATTCTGAGCGTAATGGCTCAGTCGTTGGCGGTGTCCAGGTCTTCTCAGGCGATGAGCTGATGTTAATCAGTGACCAAGGTACACTGGTGCGCACTCGCGCAGATGAAGTATCTTTGTCAGGTCGTAACACTCAAGGTGTACGATTAATTAAGCTTAAAGAAGCTGAGCACTTGGTAGGTGTACAGCGCATTGAAGAATCTTCCAGCGATTCTGACAGTGAAGACGAGCAAGAAAGTTCAGATTCATCGACGAATGAAGAGGAAAATTCATAAATTTCTGTTTCCATTTAATGTCCACTGGTCAGAGCGAAGGGCGTTCATAGATTCACTTGCCTGGCCGGCGGATTTTCAGAAAATTATGAATGTGTAGTTGTACATACCGAACGGAATGGATTTTTAATTAAGGTTTACGAGCAATGACATCTGATAACTCAAAAAATAGCACTGTTAGTGGTATGTCGAGTGAAGAAGAGGCAAAACTTACAGTGTTGCGCGACGGTATCGATGATATCGACAAAAAAATCGCGCTGTTGATAAATAATCGAGCACAACTTGCGCAAGAAGTCGCTGCGGTTAAACATCAATTTAAATCAGATGATGAGCCTGTTGTTTTTTATCGCCCTGAACGCGAAGCTCAAGTATTGCGCAAAATTATGGATTTAAACGAAGGCCCGCTTAACGATGAAGAAATGGCGCGTTTATTCCGTGAAATTATGTCCGCTTGTTTGGCGCTGGAGCGTCCAGTTTCTGTTGCTTATCTCGGCCCAGAAGGGACCTTTACTCAGCAAGCTGCTTTAAAACACTTTGGTCATTCTGCAAGAACCTCAAGCATGCCCGCGATTGACGATGTCTTCCGTGAAGTTGAATCTGGCAGCGTTAATTACGGTGTGGTTCCTGTTGAGAATTCCACCGAAGGTGTTATCAATCATACCCTCGATAATTTCATGACTTCGGGATTGAAAATTTGCGGTGAAGTTGAGCTTAGAATTCACCAAAATTTGATGGTATCCGATGTCACTAAAATTGATTCCATCACCCGTGTATATTCCCATGCCCAATCGTTGGCCCAGTGCCGTAAATGGTTAGACGCGTACTATCCGCACGTAGAGCGTGTTGCTGTGAACAGTAATTCCGAGGCGGCAAGACGAATCAAAGGTGAATGGAATTCAGCGGCGATTGCTGGAGAGTTGGCAGCCCATCAGTATGGATTGCACATTCTGAATGAAAAGATTGAAGACCAGCCCGATAATTCGACGCGTTTCTTAATTATTGGCAGCGAGCCGGTTCCTATTTCGGGCGACGACAAAACGTCAATTATGGTCGCGATGAAAAATCAGCCAGGTGCTCTTCATAGCTTGTTGCAACCATTCCACCAGCACAATATCGATTTAACCAGAATCGAGACGCGCCCATCCAAAACTGGCGCTTGGAATTATGTGTTCTTTATTGATTTCAATGGTCATATCTCTGACTACTCAGTAAAAGAAGCATTGAAAGTTATCGACCTTCACGCTGCAGACGTGAAAGTGCTGGGTTCTTATCCGCGAGCTGTTCTTTGATGTAGGTTTTTAGGAGTCCGATGAGTTCTAATATTCGGTGGTTTGACCATAAAGTTAGTCACGCTCAACGCGTAGAACTGAAACAACAAAAGCCCTGTATTTTGTGGTTTACCGGCTTAAGCGGTGCCGGTAAATCGACTTTGGCTAATACTGTTGATTACGAACTCTATCGACGCGGACAGCATACCTACGTTCTTGACGGTGATAACGTCCGCCACGGTTTGAACAAAGATCTCGGCTTTACCGACGAAGATAGAATCGAGAATATTCGACGCATTGGCGAAGCATCAAAATTATTTTTAGATGCGGGCTTAATTGTTCTGAGTGCTTTTATTTCTCCGTTTCGCGAAGACCGAAATATGGTTCGCAAACTGGTTGAAGACGGCGATTTTATTGAAGTGTTCGTATCAACGCCTCTGTCTGTTTGCGAAGATCGTGACCCTAAAGGGCTCTACAAAAAAGCCCGCAAAGGTGAAATTAAACACTTTACTGGGATCGATTCTCCTTATCAGGAGCCAGAAAACCCAGAAATTGTTGTTGATACCTCTTTGTATTCGATAGAGGAAGCCGGTGGAATTGTTATCGAATACTTAGAAGCGAATGGGTATATCCCCAAAATTTAATTCACAGTTCTTAAACCAATATTATCGGTGAAATTTCCCTTAACGTTGGGGTTTCACCGAGAATGTCCAGCAAGGAAAACCTAATAATAATCATGGATACCGTTATCGTTAATAAACTGGTTGTTATTGGGGTTGGACTTATTGGCGGTAGTTTTGCGGCATCGGTTAAGCGTGCGCAAGTTTGTGAAGAAATTATTGGTATCGAGGCTAACGAAAGCCTTCAATCTGCCGCACAACAATTAGATTATATCGATCGAGTTGCTGCCTCAATTCGCGACATTTCACACGAACTGTGTGCTGACGACCTGGTTTTTATTGCCGTTCCTACGCTTTCTGTACCCAGCGTACTTAAACAATGCGCAAATTGTCTACCTGCTGAGGTAACCATTACCGACGGCGCCAGTGTTAAAGGTTCGATCCTTACTGCCGCCGAGAAAATTTACGGCGAGATACCGCAGCAACTGGTACTCGGTCATCCCATTGCGGGTTCTGAGCAAAGTGGTATTAACGCTGGGCGCAATAACCTTTTTGAAAATCACCGTGTGGTTCTTACACCTTCTGAACACACCGCCGAATTACACTTGTCCAAAGTGACTCGACTGTGGGAAGCGATAGGTGCGAAAATTTCCATTATGGATGTTGTTGCCCATGATCAGGTGCTCGCAGCTACCAGTCACTTACCACATGCCTTGGCATTTTCACTGGTTGATACCTTGGCTCACGATCCCGACCACGAAGATATTTTCACCTATGCCGCCGGCGGTTTTCGTGATTTCACCCGAATTGCCTCCAGCAATCCCACCATGTGGCACGACATTATGTGCGCTAATAAAGATGCGGTGGTTCGGTCTCTGGATTTGTTCTCTGAGAATTTAAAATTTCTTAGAAATGCAATTCAAGCGAACGATGGTGATACAATACTCGACTTATTTACTCGGGCAAAATACGCCCGCGATGATTTTTTAAAGCTTCAAACAGCCAGTCAAAACACAAAAGAGCAAATACCTTCCATGAGTAGTAATCTGATCAACTATGTATTAAGCCCTGGTGGCACGGTTAATGGCACGATTCGAGTTCCTGGAGATAAGTCCATCTCGCACCGCTCAATCATGTTGGGCTCATTGGCAGAAGGTATTACTGAAGTAACCGGATTTCTAGAAGGCGAAGACGCCTTAGCAACGTTACAAGCGTTTCGCGATATGGGCGTTAATATTGAAGGCCCAGTCGACGGTAAAGTCACCATTCACGGTGTTGGTTTGAACGGTTTACAAAAGCCTGAAAAGCCCCTTGATATGGGCAACTCTGGTACCGCCATGCGTTTGATGTCTGGTTTACTTGCCGGGCAAAATTTTGATGCCACGCTCGTTGGTGATGTATCTTTGTCTAAGCGCCCCATGGGTCGTATCGCCAAACCACTTGCAGAAATGGGCGTTACCATTGAAACCGAAGAAGGCGGTCGTCCGCCGCTGAAAATTCTTGGTTCTACCCAACCGCAAGCACTTGATTACGAAATGCCAATGGCTAGTGCCCAAGTTAAATCTTGTGTATTGTTGGCGGGTTTATACGCTGAGGGCACTACCAGTGTTGTAGAGCCGGCACCTACGCGTGATCACACCGAGCGTATGTTGCGCGGTTTTGGTTATGACGTGAAAACCGAAGGTAGCAAAGTCACACTTCAAGGTGGTGGTAAATTAACTGCAACCAATATTGACGTGCCTTCTGATATTTCATCGTCAGCGTTCTTTATGGTTGCTGCAGCCATTACTCCAAATTCTGATTTAACTATCAAACACGTAGGAATGAACCCAACTCGCGTGGGTATTATTAATATCCTTCGTGAAATGGGCGCCAATATTCAGCTTGGCAACGAAGCCGAAGTTGGGGGCGAGCCCGTCGCCGACGTTCGTATCCAATACAGCCCATTGAAAGGTATTCACATTCCAGAAGATCAAGTGCCTCTGGCGATTGATGAATTCCCGGTGCTGTTTGTTGCCGCAGCGGCTGCCGAAGGCACAACCGTTTTGACAGGCGCTGAAGAGCTTCGTGTAAAAGAAAGTGATCGTATTCAAGTGATGGCTGATGGCCTAAATGCCATTGGCGCTGATGCTACTCCCACGCCAGATGGCATGGTAATCAATGGTGGTACACCGTTAAAAGGTGGCGATATTCAAACACATCACGATCACCGCATCGCCATGTCCTTTGCCGTTGCCTCACTCATCGCAACCGAAGAGATTCGAATTCACGATTGTGCGACGGTCGCGACCTCATTTCCTGGGTTTGCTGATCTCGCCAAACTCGTAGGAATATCGTTAGAAGTACAAAGTTAGGCACGTATCAGTAATAAATGATTATAATGCCGCCGTTTTTACGATAAAAATCCATTCAAGATAGCCAATAGAGATAGACTAGGGCGCTTTAACCGATGACCATAGATTTTAACCTCACCCATCTTAAACAGTTGGAAGCTGAGAGTATTCACATCATTCGCGAAGTTGCGGCTGAATTCGACAACCCAGTAATGCTTTACTCCGTTGGTAAAGATTCTGCGGTAATGCTGCACTTAGCGCAAAAAGCTTTCCACCCAGGCAAGCCACCATTCCCTTTGATGCACGTAGACACCACGTGGAAATTCAAAGAAATGATCCAATTTCGTGATCAAATGGCAGAAAAACTCGGTTGGGATCTGATCGTACACACCAACCAAGAAGGCCTTGATATGGGCATCGGTCCTTTCACTCACGGCAGTGCAAAGCATACCGACGTTATGAAAACCGCAGCGTTAAAACAAGCGCTCGATAAATACGGTTTTGATGCAGCCTTTGGTGGTGCGCGCCGCGATGAAGAAAAATCTCGCGCAAAAGAGCGTGTTTACTCGTTCCGTGACAAAAATCATCGTTGGGACCCTAAAAATCAACGTCCAGAGCTTTGGAACATCTACAATGGCCGCGTTAACAAAGGTGAAAGCATTCGTGTTTTCCCACTGTCTAACTGGACTGAACTCGATATCTGGCAGTACATCCATTTAGAGAGTATTCCTATTGTGCCTCTTTATTTTGCAGCAAAACGTCCAGTCGTTGAGCGCGATGGCACCTTGATTATGGTTGACGACGACCGTATGCCAATCGAAGACAAAAGCGAAATTCAAGAAAAAATGGTGCGCTTCCGTACCTTAGGTTGTTACCCATTAACGGGTGCCGTGGAATCAGAAGCCACGACTTTGCCAGAAATCATTCAAGAAATGCTCCTTACCACCACCTCTGAGCGTCAAGGTCGTGTTATCGATCACGATAGCTCTGCGTCGATGGAGAAGAAAAAGCAAGAGGGGTATTTCTAATGTCACATCAGTCCGATTTAATCGCAACCGATATCAACGCGTATTTAGAGCAACACGAGCGCAAAGAACTGCTTCGTTTCTTAACTTGCGGCAGTGTTGATGACGGTAAAAGTACCTTAATTGGTCGTTTGCTTCATGACTCTAAAATGATTTATGAAGATCAGCTAGCTGCGGTGCAATCTGATACACAAAAGCACGGCACCACAGGTGGCAAAATTGATTTAGCGTTGTTAGTTGACGGCCTTGCAGCCGAACGCGAACAGGGTATTACTATTGATGTTGCTTATCGTTATTTCTCCACTGAAAAACGTAAGTTCATCATCGCCGATACTCCAGGGCATGAACAATACACCCGCAACATGGCAACGGGCGCTTCTACTTGTGACCTTGCAATCATCTTGATTGATGCGCGTCACGGTGTAATGACACAAACTCGTCGTCACAGTTACATCGCGTCATTGTTAGGTATTAAGCACATTGTTGTTGCCATCAACAAAATGGATCTCGTGGAATTTAGCGAAGATCGCTTCAACGAAATTCAAGCTGAATACCTGCCGTTTGCTCAAGAGCTCGGCCTCGAAGATATCCATTGCGTGCCAATGTCGGCTTTAGAAGGTGATAACGTCGTTAATCCAAGTGAGCATACCCCTTGGTACAAAGGCCAAACCTTAATGCAAATTCTTGAAACAGTAGAAATTGCAGCCGACAAAAACACCAAAGATTTCCGCTTCCCAGTACAGTACGTTAACCGCCCAAATCTTGATTTTCGTGGTTTCTGCGGAACTGTTGCTTCTGGCGTAGTAAAGGTTGGTGATAAAATCAAAACCTTACCGTCTGGAAAAACCAGCACAGTAAAAAGCATTGTCACGTTCGAAGGCGAACTAGAACACGCATTTGTTGGCCAAGCCGTTACCATCACTCTAGATGATGAGATCGACATCAGTCGTGGCGATATGATTGTGTTAGCTGACGATAACGTTGCTAATACCAATCATTTAACCGCGCACATTGTTTGGATGTCAGAAAATGCATTGACCGCCAACAAGCAATACGAATTTAAATTCGCCAGCAACGCCGTTCTTGGCCAAGTTAATGACGTCAAACATTTAATTGATGTAAACACGCAAGAGCAAACCCAAGCAGACCAACTCGAATTAAACGACATCGCACTTGCTGAAGTATCGTTAAATTCAGACGTTGCCATCGATCCTTATAATATTAATCGTGCCTCCGGTGCTTTTATTATCATCGATCGTATCAGTAACATTACCGTTGGTGCTGGCATGGTGGCAGAAGCGTTATCTGAAGATGAATCCGCATTGGTGAAAAACGACTTCTCAGAATTCGAACTTGAACTAAATGCATTGGTTCGCAAACACTTCCCGCATTGGAAAGCGTTGGATTTATCACAACTTAAAAAATAAAAATTTTAAGTAAGATAAACCAAGTATTAAAAAGGCTTTGAGTTATTCAAAGCCTTTTTTTATGCCTGAATCATTTAAATTGAAGAGTTTATCCTTAAGGTAGAAATTGGCACTAAAGTATGTGATGAAAATCAATTAAGCCCAGTGATGAATATGAAAACTTATCATTCCAGCGTTATTGTTGTGAATGCAATGCGATTTAAGTATCTTAAATGATGGGGTTTGTCAGTCATTCATCGTCAAGTTTATTTTTAGAGAATAATTTATGAAAACTTCGGGTTTTATTGCGCTAGTATTTAGCGTTCTTTTATCGGGTTGCATAGTAGTTCCAGAACCTGTCTCTACGTCGCGAGAGCGATGTGAAATATCCAGTGATCGAAAAACGCTCAGAATTGTTGATCTCGCCGACGAAACCAACAGTTATTATACGATTGAGAGCTATCTTTTAACTCCTATTACTGTGCTAACGACAGGAATTGTTTCAGGAGCCTATGTAGCCGTGAATAATATTTATTATTTAGGCGAGAAAAAAATCGTGTGCGATATTGGCAAACCTAAAAACCCTGAGGAATCTTAAGGGGGTATTTGAGTCTGCAATCTATATTAATGAATTCTGCAGTAGATTGAAGTTACACCCATTTCTCAATTACAGGTCTCTGGTTGGATACCAGTAATATCACGTTTGAAAATACGGAATTTCAGTTTGCCAGAGGGAAGTTACACGCTAAAAGCAGCGATTGAGGCATTAGTTATACATGAATAATATTGCATTTAATGTTCAAATCAATACTTTACTCAAGGCTAAGTATTCAATTTTTTTAGCTATATTTCCTATTGGGTTTATGTTTCTTTCTTTTTTCCCCACGTGGTTAGTTGCTGAATATTTAGGAGAGTCCTTCGGAATACAAGAAGGTGTGCCAGTTAAAGATGCCGAACATGGTTGGCTTTGGTTGAGTTTATTATTGTCCGCAATGGTCGTGCTTATGTTGCTTGGCTATGTTTTTGGTTGGCTACTAAATGCGTTATTGGCTTTGATTATTTTCGGGTGGAGCTTTGAAAAAGTTTTTGCTGTTTTTCTCAGTTCTGATGTGCCTAGTCATTGGTTGAAAGATGGCGCTGCAGAAAATCATCGTGAAGCTAAACAAGATAAGCTAAAGCAGTGGTCTAAAGTAAGAGAGCAAGGGAAATTTAAATATATACTTAAAATTGGTGTAATGGGCTGGGGCTCTACAATGTTTATTGTCATGGCTATTTTGCCAGCTCTCCGTAGTTCGGAGCCAATAGGCTTTTCACTTTTATGGCAAGCGGTATTGTGGGTGGCTGCAGGGGGAGTGTTTGGAGCTTTGGGTTGGTATTTTTCAGAAAAACAATACTTCAAACATAGAGATTAAAATATATTGAATATACAAAATTGTAGGGGTGGCGTTATAAATCCACGGTGGTTTTTCTTTCTCTACGGGGGTGTTACATGTGTAAGGTTAAAGTGAAATTATGAATGAGATAAGATTTCCCAAACAAGAAACCGATCTAATAGTAGATAAGATAAAAAAATATTTTAACTCTGAACTTGATCAAGAGATTGGGGCTTTCGAGGCTGAATTTTTGATTGATTTTTTTGCTAAAGAAATAGGTCCATATTTTTACAACCAGGGGCTATCTGATGCTCATACGCTGTTTTCTGAAAAAGCGGATGAAATTAGTTATTCAATTCAAGAGTTAGAAAAGTCTACTGCTAGATAATTTCAGTAAAAATAAACGTCATCCCTGTCGAACCGGGCCATTCCGTGGCAACAGAAGTGTATGCTCTTTCATTTCTGTTGCTGGCGCTACGATAAATACTCGAGTAGTTGTTAAAGAATTGGAATCCATGCTTTGGGCTTGTAGCATCTATTAAATACATATATAAAAAATACTTAACTCATACTGCCGTCACGCTGAGATTGGTCATGCTTTAATTCATCAGCTTAATTGGTTATAGGTTTTAATGAATGAAAGAAAATTTTATCTCAATGCCAATAATTTTAAAATGTATCACAATTCATGCAGTTGCTTGTTTTATGTTTCTGGTGGGTTCTGTGGTGCCTCATGATAATTTTTCTGTTAATGGCCAATCTATTACTTATTCTGAGTGGTGGTTTAGTGGTGCTGGTTTCAGTGCATTTATAATGGGTTTATTTATGCCGTTTGCTGCGTGGCATATTTTGAACAAAACAAAGTATTCTAGACATATTTATATTTCTATGCTCTTTTCGAGTTTGTCAGTTCCGTATTTATTCTACGATCAACCAAATGCCATTATTTATAACTTAATTATTACCGGTATTATTTGTTGGTATCTTTTTTGTAATAAGTCAGCTGCTGCGTACTTTGTTTCCAGGACTTAAAACTTAAAAATAGCTACCCTTTGGGCATACTCGCTACGTCCGTCGTAGTTAGGGCAATTATGTGTAGCAGCATTTATTAATTGAGCGGTGAATTCCTGTTGACGAGGGTGTGCTACTTGTATAGTATGCCGAACAGCAGAAAGTGGCCTATTTTAAAATCTTCATTTCGTTGTGTTCCTTGTTGTTCCTCGTCGTGTAGTTTCTTAATATTTTGATTCCTTTTGACGCTATCGATGCCCTAATAGGGCTAACTTTTAATTTATACGCAGGAAAAACGCTATGTCTAATGAAATGACTGGAACAGTTAAATGGTTTAACGCAGATAAGGGCTTTGGCTTTGTTACTCCAGACGACGGTGGTAAAGATTTATTCGTTCACCATTCAGAAATTCAAATGAGTGGCTATAAATCACTCGATGAAGGCCAAAAGATTAGTTACGTGGTAGGCCAAGGTCAAAAAGGTCCTTGCGCAAATAACGTAAAACCGCTGTAATCTTTTCCAAAGCGCTAGGTTTGTACTTGTCAGGCCTAGCGGCGCTCCCGGTTATACCATCTTCTTCTCCATCTCTAATATTGTAAGAAATCATTCATTCTCCCGTTGATCCTTAGTTCAAGTTCAATGCAGTGTAACTTGCTCGTCAGAAAGGGTTTCAGCTTGAGCAAGTAGCGAAGCCTTAGTATCCATACCTTTTATATTTCTCCTTATGTCCTGTATTGGAGAAAAGAGTAGAACGGTTGTTCTCTTCTAAGCCAATACCCATGGCGTAGCATTCGGGGATCTCTACGACAACGGCTCCAGTAAATCTCTCAGCTTCTTCCAATGCACCAACCTATGTTACCGTGCTGATAGACATTCACTTACTCGACGTTTAGATCGGGACAACCTCATGAACTTGTCAGAATATAAGCAGCGTTACAATAAAGACGATTCTACGCCCGGCTGGGACGTTATTGATTCTCAACTTGGGCTTTTGTATCAAGAGCAAAAACCGAAACATTGGGGAACGGTGATTGGCTATCAGCTTGGCGGCCCTGATCCGCTTGATGGCATCAGTGCCTATGAAAGTGAGTCCGGAGGCGCTGCGCATCTGCATTTTTGCAGCTACGGATTTACGTCGCTTTATTACGATGAAGAAGCCGTAGGAGGGGAGTTCAGTCGGTTTGGGTTTGAGCTGACGTTTCGTCTAGCATCGGCTTTGCCGCCGGCTGAAGAACCTATTTGGGTGTGTAGCCTCTTACAGAATCTAGCCCGATACGTGTTTGAGTCTGGGAAATGGTTCGAAGAATATCATTGGATTCCTGCCAACGGACCTATTCGAGCGGATTACGACACTGATATTGTCGGGCTTGTCTTTGTTAAGGACCCAGAGCTAAAAACGGTTGCCTCACCTCACGGAAAAGTTGAATTTCTTCAGATGTTTGGTATTACGCAAGTCGAGCTGGATGACATTATGAATAGCAAAAGAACTTGTAAAGAGGTTGTTGAAAGTCATCGTAAAACCAATCCCTATTTTGTGACTGATCTTTCTAGAAAGAGTGAATAACGCAGTGTTTTAAAGAGACGGTGTATTTTTCTGAGATGAAATACGCTGAGGCGAAAATTGGCGAAAAACTGATTAAAATCACCTTCACTTTAATAAGATTAAACTATCATATTGGCTGAGATCCTCAGAATTTAGCGCTAAAGCGCTAGCATACGTAAAACCGCCGAGAAGATTAAAATTATGAAAACCTCTAAAAATATGACCATCGAATCGGAATCAAAACGAAATTTCTTAGTGGGAGCGCTTGCATTGGGTTTAGCCACCAGTGTTAGCTCGGCGTTTGCCAAGTCTAAAGATGATCACCACCATCATCACCATGTTTCTGATGACAAAGCGCAATTGGTTGATGCCGCTATTGATTGCGTTAAAAATACCATTGTTTGTCGAGATCACTGCATTGAATTACTGAAAACTGGCGATACTACGCTTACGGAATGTTTGGATATATCTAACGATACCATTGCCATGTGTAACACATTAACGCAACTAAGCTCTTCCAATTCCGATCACCTTATGGCGTTCGCAAAAGTCAGTTTGGCGGTTTGTCAGGATTGTGAAAAAGAATGTCGACGACACAAAGACAAGCATCAAGCTTGTAAAGATTGTATGGAATCTTGCTCGCGTTGCATTGATGCGATCGAAAAATACATGGCTTAATTCAAAACTCGTATTTTATTGTCAAATTAAACGATCTCTTTTTTGCTCGATAAAGTCCTGGATATCATTCAGTTCAGGGCTTTTTCAGGTGTAAATTTTCCGAATACAATAATTTCTCTTTTTCTATAATCCATCGGAAATAGCCAATCCATTGTCTTCCCAATAAGTTTTGAACTCTAATATCGAATTTAGTTTGCGTATCGAAAAGTGTTCATTAACCTGGACCAGACTTTGTCGCAGTTTGCACTTGAAGTCAGGGCCCTTAAATCGTTCTCATGTTGTGTTTGCGTTGAGCTGATGACTTTTTAATCGATATAAGCTTGTTCTGAAAAACGTACATCGAGCGAGGTAAGTGTTAGGTAATCTTTGAAGGTTGCTGCGGTTAGCGCGTCAGTATATTGATAACGTTTAACGCAGGCGCAGTAGGTATTGCTTTTGCCTGTTTTAGTTATTCAGCGGTTTTTACTCTGGATGTTTAACAGGTTTTTGCAGCGCGCTTTAACCGGAATTTTAACGAAGAAGTGTTATAAATATGCTACCTCGACTGCTTATCGCAATTGTATTGTTTTTTACGGGAACCCTGGTTGTTCAGGCGGAAACTATTCTGGCATTTACTCAGAATATGGAAAAAAAGTCAGGATTTTATGATTTCTATTACAACGAATCCGACGGAAAACTCTATTTAGAAGTTTCTGCGTTTAACGAGCCTTTTTTGTTTCAAAGCAGCTTGCCGCAAGGCGTTGGTTCGAATGACATTGGTTTAGATCGAGGCCAGCTAGGCGCGACGCGATTGGTGCAGTTTGAGCGATTCGGCAAACAAGTGTTGTTAAATCAGCTCAATACTCAATATCGAGCCAATTCTCAAAATCCCGCAGAGGTTCGCAGTATTGATGAAGCATTTGCCGATTCTGTCATTGCCGGGCTTACGATCGTTGCTGAGGAAAACGGCCGTGTTTTGGTCGATTACACGGATTTTTTATTGTCCGATATTCACCGGATCAGTGCGCGATTAAGCCAACGTAAGCAAGGCAGTTATAAAGCCGATAAAAAACGCAGCGGCGTTTACCTTCCTCGTTCTAAATCTTTTGTCGATAATACAGAGCTTGAATCGCTGGTTACGTTTGCCGGATCGAAGCCCGGTGAGTTTGTCCGTCAGGTAACGCCTGATCCCATCAGTATCAGTGTGCATTTGCATCATTCGTTCATTCGACTCCCAGATGACGATTATCAGCCGCGCAGATTTCATCCGTACTCTGGGTTCTGGAGTGTGGGTTATCAAGACTACGCCGTTCCAATTGAGCAAGGGCTGACTCAGCGTTTTATTCCGCGTCATCGGTTAAAGAAAAAAAATCCAACCGCGCAACGCAGTGAGCCCGTAGAACCTATTGTTTATTATCTTGATCCAGGCACACCCGAGCCCGTCAAAAGTGCATTGATAGAGGGCGCAAAGTGGTGGAACGATGCATTTGAAGCCATTGGTTACATCAATGCGTTTCAAGTGAAGGAAATGCCTATAGATGCTGATCCAATGGACGTGAGATACAACGTCATTCAATGGGTGCATCGGGCAACTCGAGGTTGGTCTTACGGTGCTTCCGTGATTGATCCTCGCACCGGAGAAATCATCAAAGGCCATGTAACCCTGGGTTCTTTAAGGGTTCGACAGGATTATTTAATCGCTTTGGGCTTAACCAGCCCGTTTGATGGTGAGCAGGTGTCTACGGACTATCAAAAACAAATGGCCTTGGCGCGTATTCGGCAGTTATCGGCGCACGAGGTAGGCCACACTTTGGGCATTGCGCATAATTTTGCCGCCAGTGAAAACAATCGAGCGTCGGTGATGGATTATCCGCATCCTTATGTCACGATTCAGCACGGTAAAATCTCTCTTGAGAACGCTTACGATGTTGGTATCGGTGAATGGGATTCCCACGTCATTGCGTACGGTTATCAAGATTACAGTTCAGAATCTGACGAAAAAGCGGGTCTGGTAAAATTAATTAAGCAAGGCCGTAGCGCAGGGCTTAAATACATTTCAGACGCCGATGCCAGACCAGGGCATGCCGCCAGTGAAGCTGGGCACTTGTGGGACAATGGCGAAAATGCGATTGATGAATTAGCGCGAGTGATTAATGTTAGAAAATTAGCCATTGCCAATTTTGGAATTAACTCAATTGCCCACGGCGAAGTGTTATCGTCGTTGGAAGAGGCGTTTGTTCCGATTTATTTATTCCATCGCTACCAAATTGAAGCGGCCGCTAAGTTAATCGGTGGGGTGAGTTACGAATACGAATCCAAAGGTGATTACTCATCGCCCAAAGGCGTTGTCTCGGTGAATGCAGAAACTCAACTGAACGCTTTCGATTTGATGCTGGACACTCTGTCGGAAGGTTTTTTGCGAATTCCTGAGTCTTTAAATGCGTTAATTACACCCAAGCCCATTGGCTACTCAAGAAACCGAGAAAGTTTTAAAGGCAGAACCGGTTATACTTTTGATCCAATCAGCGCAGCGGAAGCTTCAGCCGGTTTTACATTATCGTTAATGTTAACGCCTGAGCGCCTCAATCGAGTATCGCAGCAGAGCGTGTTGGATAACAGTAAACCCAGCGTTACTGACCTTATAAAGCAATTGCTCAATAAAACCGTTAAAGCAAAAACAAACGATAACAGTTCGCTTATTAAGCCTCGTGTTGATGCTTTGGTAATTAATGCGTTAATGAGTACTGTTACCAGCCAGGAATTAGCGCCCGAAGTAAAACAAGCAATTCAGCATGAAATTATCGCGTTAAAATCCTGGGCGGCTAAACAAAAAAGAAATTCGAATGCAGCTGTACTTACTTCGCAATTGGAGGTCTATCTTAAGACCGGTAATTGGCCCTTTCATTTTGAGGTAAAACCGTTACCGCCGGGCTCACCTATTTAATCGGTACCTTTAATCAGTACCTTTAGTCGGTATTTTGCAATCATACAGATTTACTGTGGTTCTACCGGGCGAATAACTAAATGTTTTTTATTCGCCCGTTACTTCAAAATGATCTTCACGTAATAAAGCGGTGCCATCTGCTTGTAGAACCCACAACTCGTTTGTGATGATGCCTTTAGCGTTATTCATTTTCCAATGTGCAGAGACACTTGCCGAGGTTAAAGTATCGCTAAAAACTCTTGTTTGCGTATTGTAATAAACAATGTCATTAAATCCTTTTTTGATAAGATCCGCCCAAAATGCTCGAATCGCTTCTCGCCCGTTAAATGTACCAAAAGGCTTCGCCACCATTACCGCGTTTTCTTCGTACAAGGCGGCGGCTGCATCGGCATTACCGGCATTAAACGCTTGCCGCCATGCCAAGCTTGATTTTGCAACTGCGGTACTTAACGCGCATTCTTTTTTTGCCCGTGCATGTGCGTCTGTCATAGTCGTAACCTTTCTTACTTATGTTTAAATTTGAATGTTATTCAGCTCTGGCTCAACGTAACCCGAGAGTTCAGTGAAAAAGGTTACATGGATTCAGTTGCCAGTGACGTTAAAGTACAACATCCTATTGTTCTTAAAAACAGCCAAAAATAGAAAAGTGGGTACGAAAAAATCGTACAATAAAAACTATAGGAGTCTCTGATTGACCTCAAGATCACTCAGGCCAAGGAGTTTTTTTCTGATTAAGGCGTGCTTTTGAAGGTCTAACGGGTTAAATCGAAAAAGCACAACGCGAAGCAGGAAAAAACTGGCAGGCCCTGAAAGGCGCGATCTCAAGCGCACATTTGCGGCGTTGCCGTTTTTATTAAGGACTAAGGCCATTAATTACAAACGGCGCCTTGCAACTGCACGCTTGAGATCACGCTGAGTAATTTTGAGGTCAATCAGAGGCTCCTATAAACCAGCGTCTAATTGCTGCCTGATTTCCTCGATCATTGCCCTTACTCCCAAGGGTGGCGTGCTGCTGTATGGGTGGATAGCATAAATATTGGTAGAGCAAGGCGAGTGGTGCGGTAAGAGCTCTATTAGCTCCCCAGAATCAAGGCTCTTCTGAACTAAAAAGTGTGGCAGAGCGCTTATTCCAACGCCTTGTTTTATTAGGGCCACAATAGCGTTAACCGAATTCACAGTAGCGACGCGTTTGAAGTGAAGAGTGGTTGTGTTCTTACTGTTTTTCTTGCTGTTAGTTGCCAGAGTATATGTGCTTTTCGCGCCTTGCCAGTGATTGGCAACGTAGGGCAGCTTTTGTATGTCGTCTAACGAAATTTCAGTTTTCGGCTTAAGCTTGTGAGCTTTCAGAAAAGCGGGCGATGCACACAATACATCTTTTAATACACCAACACGTTGGGCCCTAAATTCGCTGTCTGGCAGCTCACCCACCGTTAACGCCAAATCAATATTGTGTTCAATCAGGTCGATTCTTTTGTCGTCGATGATTAACTCGGGTTCAATGCGCGGATATTGACTGATCAGCTTAGCAAGCGCCGGAGCAACGCAATCTTCAATGGTGGCATTGGGTGCAGTGATACGAAGTGCGCCAACGGGTTCTGTAAGGTGACCGCTAATTTCCTCTAGCGCCATCGTAGAAATGTCATTTAACGCACGGCACTGACGATAAAATTGTTTACCAACTGTTGTTAAGCTCTGTCTGCGTGTAGTTCGAATCAAAAGCTGCACACCCAACGAAGATTCTAACTGCTTGAGTGCATCACTTACCCCTGATTTGCCCATAGACAAATGATTAGCGGCAGCCGTAATAGAGCCAGATTCGACAATGGATAAGAAAATACGGACATTGTTCGCTAAAAGGTGTTTCAAGGATTGTACTCTCTCGAACGTGTGGAGCTTCTATGCATTTTAATTAGTTGAATTCTTATATTATGGACGAAAAATTCCGACCTGGAAAACCGGATTATCTAACTTGGCGTCTATTGAGCGGATAATAATCCTCGTTGTAAAATCAACGTTTTGCCGAGAATTATTGCAAAAGGTATGAAATTCGAGCCGTTAACGTTATCACATACAAATAAGCTTCTTGATTTTGAAATTAAGAATAAAGACTACTTTGAGAGTTTTATCGCTCCACGTGAAAACGCTTTCTACACGAAGGCGGGTGTAGAAGATCATATCCAGCAGCTAACCAACGAAGACTCAAACTTACCCTTTGTATTAATGGATAACAGTCAGATTATCGCGCGAGCCAATTTAAAAAATATACACAAAAATGGCAGTGCTGAGATTGGCTATCGAGTTGCACAAAATACGATAGGTAAGGGTGTTGGTTCACTGTGCGTCAAATTTTTGATTGAAAAAAGCAAAAATATCGATATTAAAAGCTTATTGGCGTACGTATTAGATAACAACAAAGCCTCTGAGCGGGTCTTAACTAAATCCGACTTTGTTTTGAATTTGTGTTTACCCAATTATTGTTATCACGATGGCCAATCCCTGCATGCTTTTCAATATGTGCTGAAGTTTTCAGGATGACCTTTTTTAAATGAATACCGTGATAACCTAATTTTGGAAGTTATCAATAATAAATGTATGTCATTTTGGATTTTTGTCTTCTATGTATTTTAAAAACTTTATGAGATATATAATTTCTTTTCTATTATTGGTACTGTCTAATTGCGGATTGGCAACTTCCATTGTTTCACCAAAAACTGTTCTTTTTAATGAGGCAGATAAGTATGGTATTGAAGTAAGTAGAAATATAGGTGACGAGCAGAGTGTTGTATTTTTGAAGATAAATGAAGTAATTTTATGCCCGATTGATAAAGTACTGTTAGTTGAGCGTTTTATGGTAGTTGGTGAGCGAAAACGTTATTTAAAAAAATACGATGAGCGTTACACCTCTGTTTTTAATAATACTCAAGAATATGAATCCATTAACTTTGTTATTAGTTGCAAAGAATACTCTAAAAGCTTCGGTTCTACTCAGTTTAGATTTGTGTTGTTCTAAAAAAAGCCCGCATCACTGCGGGCTAAGAAGGTGGGTAATATCGAATCTATTGATTTAACGTTTTTCATAACGTAAATACTGCTTATTGAAAGTTTCCTTTAAATACAAGTCTTACTACTTCATATTGGCTGAATCGATTGATGGTAAATGTTGCTCTTCTGTCATTTCCCCAAATTCTGGGTTTTAGATTTGCTGTTTGTGCGACCACGTTGGGATTGCTTTCTTCACCAGCGGCAGTGTACAGGCGCTGAGCAGAAACGCTGTTAATCGTAAAGTTACTGAACGATAGGCGAACTTGATCTTGGTTAAATGCGGTTCCAAAGGCGTACACGATTAATGTATCGTTACCTTTGCGGAATGCTTCAGTGTACACGCCTTGCCGAAAATTACTTTCATTGCTGTAAGACTGATTATTAATGCCTTCTATTAAACGTGAATTTTTTAAATCACCCTCAAGCCATCGATAAAAAATTCCGTTGGTGGTAGGAGTAACATCGCGACCGTTTAAGCTGGTAAAAAGCCGTGTTCTTAAATTATCGCGAGACATAAGCGGCCAAACCGTTGCAAGTTTGGTGTTACCACGCACACCTTCGGCAAAAATCGACATTAATCCCATCGGGTTTCTTAAACCAAGATCAAACGTGTTGTTGTTTCGGTTGCGGATATTAAATTCCGATAAGAAAAACGGCTTTGAATAGCCTGCGCGCTGCTGCCAAGTGTTGGTAATATTTTGCAATCGACGGCTGAATTTTTCAGTGGTGCCGTCAAATCGACGAAACCCTAATTGTATTTCGGTTACGCCGGGATACCAGTGGAATGTTAGGTGATTTATTCGGTTTCTGTGCGATCTTAATTTTGAGGCAATGGTGCGTGCTTGAGAGACGGTTTGCCCTGATTGTACCGAGACTTCAATCGTGTAATTTCCACCGCGAGTTGAGTCATCGACTCCCTGATGAATGGCCGTCACCAGCGCATTGGCAACATCACCATATTCACTGGGAGTAATATCATTGGCGTACTGCTCATTGCCAATTTCAAAATGAACCGTTCTCCCAGATTCAATCGTGCCATAATTACCTTGCAGTAATGCATTAACAAAGCTTCTGATTTCGTTTCTACCGCGATTAATGTTGTTTTTGTAGCGAATGCTTGGAAGAACAAAAACTGCGCGCCAGTTGTGTTGATTCACCAATTCGATGTAACGGCTGATGCTGCGGTTTTGCGAGACGCGACTGCCATCTAAATAAACGTTGGGATTGGTGGGGTCAAATTGATTTTCCGTAATAGAGCCACCGGGATACCGAATCAGGTGTTGTCTTAAATGCGGCAGGGTATTTTCCAATTGATCGAAGTTATTCCAGGTAAATACAAAGTTAGCGCCAAACATGCTAGAGGGAATTTGTTTGCCAGTATCGCTTGCGTCGATATCGATAACTTTGACTGCGTAGCTAGATGCCGAGAACAATGCAATACAGCAAAGAATAAGATAGGTAGTTAAGCTTTTTATAAATTTCATGGTGATTCCTTTGCTTATTGTGACAATAAGCGGGCGAGTTAAATGAAAATTATTGGTAAAACTCCATTGTGGTAATACATTTGTAGAGGATTTATACGTGTTAGAAATATCAGAAAAACACGAATTTTATTTTTCCATGACCACATAGGAAGCGTACAAAAGGCTCAGCTTAACAAAATTGATTTAATTCTCATTTGATCGTTATGAAGGGTTAATTTACAAATGGCTATTTTATGAATTTAAATTTTGTATTGTTTTAATGAATATCCGTATATTTCCATAAACAAATTTCAGAATCTAATTTTTATTTCAAAAATAAACGATGAAAAATATAAGCTTGTAAATCGAGAGTTCCCAAATAAAAATCTAATGGAAAAAGAGGTTGATAGAAAAAGAAGTTGATGGGGCGGGGTGTGTTAGTGAAAATAATTGATACCAAATAAAATTGATAGAAAAAGACGATTACAGAAAAAGCTCAAATGCAAACGGAAAAACAGACGATTAGTCAGCAGAGGGCTAAAGCAGAGAGCTATAAAGTAACACTAACAAAATACAACACCAGAAACAAAAACAGGCACCCTAAGGTGCCTGCTTTTTAAGTTGAAGATCTAAGCAATGCTTAGCTTGGATCAACAATCTTCAAAGGTACTGCTTCAGTGGTTAGCTCTTCAGTTGGAGGAGCGAAGTCAGTTAGGTTAATACCTTCAACAGAGGCTTTGTACTCTTCGATCGTTGGGAAACGACCAAGAACGGTAGAAAGCACAACAAGTGGTGTAGAACCTAGTAGAGATTCGCCTTTCTTCTCATCAGAGTCAGCAACTACGCGGCCTTGGAAAAGACGAGTAGAGGTAGCAATTACGGTGTCACCTGGCTCAGCTTTTTCTTGGTTACCCATACACAAGTTACATCCTGGGCGTTCTAGGTACAGAATGTTTTCGTACTTGGTACGTGCTGCTTCTTTTGGATTGTCGTCGTCGAATTGGAAGCCAGCGTATTTCGCCAAAATGTCCCAATCGCCTTCGGCTTTAAGCTCATCAACAATGTTGTAAGTTGGTGGAGCAACAACCAACGGTGCTTTGAACTCAATGGTACCGTTTTGAGCTTCCATGTTACGCAACATTTGCGCAATGATTTGCATGTCGCCTTTGTGAACCATACAAGAACCAACGAAACCGAGATCTACTGGCTTATCGTTGTAGTATGAAACCGGACGGATAACGTCGTGGGTGTAACGCTTAGAAACGTCTTCGTTGTTCACGTCTGGGTCAGCAATCATTGGCTGATCGATTTCGTCAAGATCAACAACAACTTCTGCGTAGTACTTAGCAGTGTTGTCTGGCGCTAGCGCTGGTTGCTCGCCAGACTTGATGCCTGCGATACGCTCATCAGCCAAGGCAATTAGGCCAGCAAGAGTTTTCGCTTCGTTTTCCATACCTTTGTCAATCATGATCTGGATGCGGCTCTTCGCAAGTTCGATCGACTTAACAAGGGTTTCATCGTTAGAAATACAGATAGACGCTTTCGCTTTCATCTCTGCAGTCCAGTCGGTGAAGGTAAAGGCTTGGTCTGCAAGCAAAGTACCGATGTGTACTTCAATCACACGGCCTTGGAACACGTTCTCGCCGCTGAATTGTTTCAACATTTGCGCTTGAGTTGCGTGAACCACGTCGCGGAAGTCCATGTGGCTCTTCATGTTGCCTTTGAAGGTCACTTTAACAGACTCAGGCACTGGCATAGTTGCTTCACCAGTGGCCAACGCAAGACCAACGGTACCGGAGTCTGCACCGAACGCAACACCTTTAGACATACGGGTGTGAGAGTCACCACCGATAATGATTGCACGATCATCAACAGTAATGTCGTTCAATACCTTGTGGATTACGTCCGTCATTGAGTGGTAAACGCCTTTCGGGTCACGAGCAGTGATTACGCCGAACGCGTTCATGAACGCCATCAATTTAGGAGTATTTGCTTTGGCTTTGTTGTCCCATACCGATGCAGTGTGGCAACCAGACTGGAACGCACCGTCAACACTGGTAGAAATGGTAGAAGCCGCCATAGCTTCAAGTTCCTGACAAGTCATAGGACCAGTGGTGTCCTGAGAACCTACGATGTTCACTTTAACGCGAACGTCAGAACCTGCGTGTAGTGGGGTTTTAGAGGTTACACCAACCGCGTTGCGGTTAAAGATTTTCTCAACAGCAGTCAAACCTTGGCCGTCGTTAGAGATTTCTTTAGATGGTGCGTAAACAACCGGTGCTTCAACGCCTAGAGTTTCAGCCGCGAATGTCTGTAGCTTCTTACCGAATACAACCGCGTAAGAACCGCCCGCTTTCATGAATTCCACTTTCTGTGGTGTGAAAGAATCGGCTACGTCAACCAACTCTTGGTCGCCGTTGTAGAGCTTCTTGGCTTTAGTATCGATGGTCAACACAGTACCAGTAGCTACAGAGTAAGCTTCTTCTAGTACAGGATCGCCGTTTTCATCACGGACGATTTCACCGTTTTCGTCGGTTTTCTTAACCCAGTTTTTAAGGTCAAGACCGATACCGCCGGTTACGCCTACGGTGGTCAAGAAGATCGGTGCAATACCGTTGGTGCCCGCAACAACTGGCTTGTTGTTAACGAATGGAATGTATGGAGATGACTCTTCACCGGCCCATAGTGCAACGTTGTTCACACCAGACATACGAGAAGAACCCACACCCATGGTGCCTTTCTCAGCGATCAGCATCACTTTAGCGTTAGGGTGCTTTTTACCCAGTTCAACGATTTCTTGTTGAGCTTCAGGTGTGATCATGCAAAGGCCGTGGAGTTCACGGTCAGCACGGGAGTGAGATTGATTACCTGGAGAAAGAAGGTCGGTAGAGATATCGCCTTCCGCTGCAATGTAGGTAACAACGTCAATTTTTTCTTGGATGTCTGGAAGCTTAGTGAAGAACTCAGCGTTCGCGTAGCTTTCTAGGATATCTTTAACGATTGCATTGCCCGCTTTGTAAGCAGCTTCAAGGCGATCGGTGTCCGCTTCATACAAGAATACTTGTGTTTTTAGGACTTCAGCTGCAGGTTTTGCAACAGATTCGTCATCGCTCAATGCAAGGTCAAGAAGAACCTCAACAGATGGGCCACCTTTCATGTGAGACAGCAATTCAAAGGCGAACTCAGGGGTAATTTCCTCTACTGATTCTTCTCCGAGAATAATTTCTTTGAGGAATTTTGCCTTAACGCCAGCTGCGCTGGTGGTTCCAGGAAGGGTATTGTAAATAAAGAATTTTAGAGAATCAGCGCGATACTCATGGCCGGTATCTTTGATTTGGGCGATGATTTCTGACAGCAACTCGGCGCTATCGATTGGCTTTGGGTTTAATCCTAGATCTTCTTTACGGGTCTGGATTTCATCCATGTATTCTGTATACAAACTCATACAAATCTCTCAGGGCAAATTACAGGCAATAGTTAATAAACTCAGTCTATTTTACTCGATTTTGTGCCAATTTAGTATTCATTCGACTAAATCAACGTTTTTTTAACTGGTGTTTCACCTTAAATTCATTCTAATTTGATCAATTTTCGACAAATTGACGATTAAGTGACAGGTTTATGTATCACTTTTAACGATAACAATTCTTATTCATATAGGTGCTTATTAAATGCGTGTTAATTCAATAGCAATGGGAGCCTGAATCAGTTTAGGCCATTTACAGAAATAGGGCGCAATTTCGTAAAAATAGCCATTTTTGTATAAATTTTGGCAAGTATGAGTTAATCGTATAACTACGCTCACTAAGTCATAAATAAATAGAAAGATGAGTGCTTTCGCATTAAAACTATTAACGTCGTTCAATGAATAACAACATTAAAATTGCTTACCGAATGGCTTACTTACTTAATTACGTACTTAGCTTTAATCGGTGCGTATTAAAATTTTGATGGTAAATCAACACTTGATATTTGGCTTTCTGTAACTCGGAATTCACACAATAATGAAAACACCCGTATCCTTAATCATCGTTAGTACATTGTTATTATTTGCATCATTTTTTTCTTCGGCTTCCGAAATTTATAAATGGGTCGACGAAAACGGCAAAGTGCATTTTGGTGACCGCAAACTGAATTCTGTAAACCAGCAAACCGTAGAGTTGGATATTGCGCCGAGTGAATGGCAGCGTTTTGATATTCAAGTAGAGGCGCGAGGTGTAGTGTTAACAGAAAAAGAACACAACGATATTGTTGACGGTGTTAACTACGTTTACGAGTTTTATGATCGGGTAATGTATTTCGACATCTACAAAACCGTACCCGTAAAAATATTGGTGCTTAAAGACAAAGCCATGTACAACAGCTTTCTTAGCAAACGAACAGGCAAACAACGTCACGCATCTTTAGGTGTGTATTTTCCATACGATAATCAAATCGTGGTGTATATGCGTGAAGATCGGGAAAAAACTTTTAAAACCATCAAACACGAAGTAAGTCACGCCATTGTTGATACCATCACACCATACACGCCCATTTGGCTCAACGAAGGTTTGGCCGAGCAAATGGAAACCATCGAAAAATCAGAAGAAGGCTTGTATGTAAAAGCTCATGTAGGAAATCGTTATTACGTTGACAAAGCGTATAAAGACAACAAACTCATGGATATAGAAACCTTCTTAAAACTTCCCACCGATCAATGGCGCAAAGAATTAAATGCTCGTAACTATCCAATGCAAGTTCACGCCGGGCAACTGGTTTATTTTTTACTGTCGACCTCACCAAGCCGCAGCTTTATTGTAAGAATACTGCACGAATTTGAGCGCGGTAATCGAACACTCTCTTATTATTTGGTTGACGATAACTACATTGGTGGAATTGAAACACTTAAACGCAATTGGCTGAATTTTTTAAAAGATCAGAATAAGCCACTGATTCAATTTTAACTTTAAGATTTTTAAGTTTTATTGTTGATCTTATCAAAGAGCGAGTGAGAATTATTAAAGATTTTTGCTCGTAACATTTTGATGAGCTTTTTTAGAAAAAGTGAGTGCTTGTTTTAAAATCAAATAGAGCAGCTTTTATTGTAATTGCTTCATGTTAAAAACTAAAAATAAAAGTGTTAGTATTAAACAGTCGCTGCATCTAAATGCTATCAACACCCAGAAACAGCTAACGTTACCTATACGGTAACTTTCCAACCCACGGCCGCTTTCACAACACTCTACCCGTCCATTTGATACAGCATAAAGACTGCCAGTTCGATGAGGCCGGATTTATCGCTCTTAAAATACGAGAATCCATTTAATGATCTCTCATAAAAACCGTAAATACCAACTCTTAGTAGGGATGGTATTTGCGGTTTTTAAAACGCGCAGATTTAGGTGTTTATTGCTTAATTTATAAGGAATAATTTCTGTATGTATCCGCTGCAAAAAGCCGACAATAAAAAACTCTAAAAAGAGTTTTTCTGGGGCTGATTGTCGTAGCAGTACAAGCTAAAAATGATTTGCGTGCCAGATTTCTAGAGGCGTTGACGTATTAAGAATTTCAAGATAGCTTGGAGGAAAATTTAACTGAGATATACGTTAATATGACGGTACATACGAGAAAAAACGTTTCTAAGGTGCGTATTAAACTGTTATTTTTTCAAGGATCCATTACTTTATAAGAGAGGTTAGTTACATTGAGAGGGAATGTTCTTGGGGATATCCGAGCTGAACAAGATAAAAGTATGCTTGACACCGCATTCTGGGAGTCGGCAGACTATAAGTCGCTGTTGGAGTCTTACGATCGTCCCATTATTGTAGGAAGAAGAGGTACGGGTAAAAGCGCCCTCGCATATAGACTGTCAAAGCACTGGGATTCCAAGCCAAAGACTCTTGTGCTATCCATTTCTCCAGAAGAAGAGCAAGTTATAGGGCTTCGAGACATTTTTGATCAGTTTGGAGAAAAGTACCTGCACATTAAAGCAGGTACTAAAATGGCTTGGCGTTACGCAATTTACATGGAAATTCTGGTTGAGCTTGGAAATCACTATAAATTTAAGAGCAACCTGGATCTTAGCCAAGTCCGTGATCATTACACGTCGTGGGGGAGTAGGCGGCAGTCTATATCAACGAAAATTCGAAAAAAGTTAAAGTCTGTTTTAAATGAGTCGGATTCCCCTCAGTCGAGAATAGCAGATCTCTCTGATAATCTAGAGCTTGATCTTCTAGAAGAAGTCCTTCTAGAGGCATTAGATAAATCAGATGTTCAGTTCGTTGTTTTTGCAGATCGTTTGGATGAAGGTTACAGCCCCGATAATCTAGGGGTCGGAATAATCGATGGATTTATTCAAGCTTCGATCGATATAAAATCTAAAATGTATGAAAAAATAGTCGCTTTTGCTTTCGTTCGAGACAATATATATCGAGCTATATCAAAACTAGATCCAGATTTTACTCGAAATATTGAAGGGCAAACGTTACGTCTACACTGGGATGAATATAATTTATTTAACTTAGTCTGTTTTAGACTGAAATCAGCTTTTAAGTGTGAGCATGAAAATAGTATTAGAATTTGGAATCAGTATGCTGCAAAAGAATTAAAGGGTAAAGAAGGCTTTAGATTGGCATTGAAGCTTACATTATATAGACCTAGAGACATATTGGTTTTGCTGAATGAAGCATTTCTTAAAGCAAATTCGAATAATAGACGGCAGATAGTATTAGAGGACATAGAATATACTGCTAAAACTATATCAATGAATAGATTAAATGACCTCCACAAAGAATATGAGTATATATTCCCTTCTATTGAAGAGTTTACAAAGTCGTTTTATGGCCAGAAGTCTGAAATGGCAGTAAGCGAGGTTGAGCCACTTATAGGTTTGATTCTTGAACAAGACCGATTTGAAAAAGAGAAGCAGCAAGATATATTTCTTTTTGGTGACTTTCGGCAAGTTTTACAGAGGTTGTATAGTGTTGGTTTTATTGGCGTACATAACGAGCAGTCAGCTTCATTCGTTTTTTGTCACGATGGAAAAGATCCTGATAAGGAATTTACCAATGAAACCAGAATATTGGTTCACCCATGTTATTGGTTAGCGTTGGCGATTGGTAAGTCTGGAATTAGTTTGGAAGAAGCTGAAGAAATTCATGACGAATATGAGATTGAAGTTACATCTGAGTCGAAAGGAATCCGAAATAAAAGAATAGAGACTTTAATCCAAGAGTTAGGCGAAATCAAAGAAGGAAAGGACGGGGCATATGATTTCGAATCATGGTGTGTAAATGCAATCAAAATAATATTTGCCGGAACGCTTTGTAATGTTGAAGCACATCCTAACAAGAACTCTCTCCAACAACGTGACGTCGTAGCAACGAATCTCGAAGAGAGTAAATTCTGGAAAAGAGTTATTAAGGACTACAAGACGCGTCAAGTAATATTTGAAATTAAAAATTATAAGGACTTAAGCGCCGCCGAGTACCGGCAGATAAATTCGTATTTATGCAATGATTATGGAGCGTTTGCCTTTATAGTTACTCGTGCGATTAACAATAATTTGGAGAAGGGTAGAGAGCTAAATTGGGCGAGAGAGCTCTATTCTGAACATAAAAAAATTGTAGTTATCCTATCTTATAAATTCCTTGAGAAGCATCTTAAAAAGCTAAGAAATCCCCGAAAACACAATGCTCTGGATAAAGAGCTAAACTCTCTTCTGGATACATATGTAAGAAGATATTTTCCAAATAAGTCTAGATAGAATCTAATAAAACTTTAGCAATCAGAGATTAAATTTATTCTCATCATAAGAAAAAGTATATAGATAGTAAAAATTATTTTTTTCAGTTCAAATTTTTGAGAAGTTAGCCAGTTATACGAATGTTGAGCATGATGGGTGTATATAAATACATTCAAAAGCTCGATTTTGCATAATCGATGAAATAATTAAGTTGTTATGCTTGCGTGTGGTTGAAGACAAAAAAGTGAGGCGTTTAATAAATTAATTTCCAGGACTGCGTTTTTCTACAGGCTTGTATACCACGCCATCCGAGTACTTTTTGTTGACTCAATGGGTATAATTTAATTAATTATTCAAAGATGGTAATGTGCATTAAACGGAAGTTCGTAAATTATATAAAAGTTTACAAAGACCCTAGATACTTCCTTAAAACGCCTCTTTGAATTTCAGTACAAGATAACAAAGAGAATATAAAAATGAAGTTTGAACTGCCTGAAGAGCATGGTTTATCAGATCTTGCGTTAGAACACTTGGTTTTTAAAGAAGATGAACAGCATTCACTCAGTGATGCGCAATTTGCAGCATTAGAAGCAGGTGTAGGGCGTGGAGAAAGTGTTTTAACAGTATCGCCAACATCAACCGGAAAGACGCAAATTGCGCTTTGGGGGTTGGCTAATGGGGTTGAAACGGGGTGCTTTACTGTATATTTGGTAACTCATAGGGCTCTGGCAAAACAAAAGTTTGAAGATTTTAAGTCTCTCTTGCTACCTACTTTACTGAAAGGTGATAAATCGTCACTTGTTATAGCCACAGGGGACTATGTGGAGGATGCCGAAGGAAACCTGCCTAGAGACCCCTTAAGTTCACGAGTATTAGTTGCAACTTACGAAAAATATCTAGCTTTACTTTCTGCATCTGGTATTCCAACAGATATGACAAACACTGTAGTTGTTTGCGATGAAATTCAATTATTAGGCGACTTACACAGGGGACAAAACGTTGAGGTATTGCTCACGCTACTTAAAAACGCGGGATGGAAGCAATTTGTAGGCTTATCTGCTGTTTTGGAAGAAAAAGACTCTGCTATGTTAGCCAACTGGTTAGATGTATCTCTAGTAGTGTCACATACAAGAGAAAAACACCTAAGTTACGAATGTTGGGACTCCAATGGAATAGGGGTCTGTAATACAGCCAACCCGGATGAAATAATTGAGAACATTCCGCTACCGGTAGGGGCTGATTTATCACCACTATCGACGGTTGCTACGTTACTCAAAGAACCTTCCCCGCCTGTCCCCATAATAGTTTTTTGTATGAAAAAACAGGATACATATGATTTAGCGAAGTCATTTGTGGATAATTACTTGAGTCCACCTCAAGGACAACTTTCATTAGCATTTGAAGACTTTCCTGAAACATCTGCAAGCCAATTTCTTTCACAAGTTATCGAACACCGCGTGGGCTCTCACAGTGCTGATTTAACTGATGAAGAGAGAGAAGTTGTAGAACGTCGCTTAATAGAAAATAAGTTAGATGTTGTTTTTGCTACGTCAACATTAGCAGCAGGTGTTAATTTTCCTCTCGGTGCAGCTGTTTTTTCGGACTGGAAACGGTGGAACGCTAATATGCGCCAATATGTTCCTATAGACCAAGCAGAGTTTCACAATATGTCTGGCCGTGTTGGTAGGATGGGGTTTGAGCATGATATGGGTCGAGTGATATTTTTTTCCCGAAGCCCAGGGGATACTTTTGCCGCTAGACAGTATTTGAATTTAGGGGGGCTACCTTCTTTAGAAAGCAGAATTACACCATCAAGATTTGAGCAATTATCATTACAATTAATTGCTTCTGGGCTTTGCACCTCTAGAGATAGTTTAATCCACTTAATCTGCTCTACGTTAAGCGGATTAAGGGAGCAAGATAACAATAACGCAAACTTTTCTACTTGGCCTGGAACTCTGCAAGTTGCGGTTAGTTCGTTGTGCCAAAAAGGACTTTTGCTTGAAACATCTGGCGGCAATGTAATTGCGACCCCTCTTGGAAAAGCAATAGCATTCAGTGGTTTATTGCCTGACACTGGTATTAATTTATTAAACTATTGCATTCAAAAAGTTCAAGTTCTCACTACTTGCTTATCTAATGATGAGCAAAGTAGGGATGAGAATAAATTTACGTTTTTGATTGTATCTTCTTGTTTTGCCAGCCCGGAATTTAAGGCTTTTAATGGTCAGCAGCCTACTCGGTTTTTACCGTGGCCTTTGGAAACTCAAGCCATCATTGATCCTTCTGCTCATGTTGATGATTTATATGAGAGTATTTGGCAGGCCGATGTGTCTCCAACAAATGGTGCCAAGTTAACACTAGACTGGATTTCTGGTACAGAATTGAGAGCCTTAGAAGGCAGTTTGCCTAGTTTAACCGCCGGAATGCTAAACGAAATGTTTAGGAATTTAGTCTGGGCTATGCAAGGGCTTTCATCAATCATAATGTCAGCAACAGATTCTAGAGTACCCGTTCTTAACAGACCGCTAGCACTTAGGAATGACGAACAACTTTTAAAACAACTACGTCAATTACCAAGGGCAATTCGCCGATTAAGTTACAGAATTGGCGAAGGGCTGCCTGACGACATTCTTTGGATGACATCTTTATCTAAAATTGAAAATGTACAAAATTTTAGATTAAGTCGTATAGAAATACTTGCCTTACGAAACCTTGGTTATCATTCGCCTGAGCAATTAATGCTTGGAACGCCAGAAGCCGATCAAGTTCGTTTGACGGCATTTCAAAAAGTAAAGCCAATTCCACATAATAAGGCAAATTGGTTGCGAGATGCGTGTCGTAATTGGAAGGTAAGTCAAAGACAAAAGGCATCCGAAAGACAAATTGAAAGAGCGAGCAGGTATTCATTAAATCAACTATTTCATAATTATTATGACAAAAAGGGGGATGAGTTTGAGGTTGCGTTCGAAGAGTTGTTAACAACTCTTGGTATTCAGTTTGAAAAACTGGACGACAAAACTAAGACTGGTGCGCCCGACTATCTTTTGAAACTGCTTAATTCTCCCGAGATTGTTATGGAGTTAAAGTCAAAACAAGGAGGTAAACTGGTTGATTATAATAGTTCTACAGAAGTGTTGGCTGCATCGGAAATTCATGGTTACGGACAATCCTTTTGCTCAACCTTATGTCATCCCGGTGTAGACCCCAGCGTGCCACCGATAATAATAGCGTGTGAACGACTAAGTGTTGTAGAAAGCCATGATTTAGGTGAAGCGCTGCTTCGTGTAGGAGTGGGAATTTTAACGCAAGAGCAGCTGTGGCAATGGTTAACTACACCCGGTCAGGCATTAACTGATGATATCCCATATAGGGATTATAGTAATTAAATACAGTTCGTGTTACACGAGTTTCGCACTCTTTAAATGTTTGTTCTATTGTAATAGTTTATATGGTACGAGCGTACGGACTACTTAATTGAAATTGAATTAGCCTAGACTTAATTTCACAGTAAACGTCCTATCAAGTCTGAAGCAGTGGATAAATTTTGGCATCAAATTCTTAACTAACTTACTTCGTTTTTCTTTCAGAGAGTCAAGGGTAAGTAGCGCTCCGAAGGAGTTTATCCCTGAGTCACTGAAATAAGATTGAGATGCTGAATTTGGAAATTCGATGTCTAATGCCGATTGGTTCGGACAGTGTCTGATTGGTCGGATGTGAGCCGATATAACTTAAGACCAAAAGATAAGCTGTATCTGTCTTCGATTTTAGCAAATCTATTGAATTGAATCCCAATTGTTAAATGTGCTAAAGCTAATGAAAAGTGTGGAAGTAAAGTGGGAGAAGGTAAGAGTAGAGCAATGGCCTATTTACTTTAAAAAGCTGTCCAATCCAAGCATGCCTAGCTTCTCGTTTTAAAATGTTCTTCTATATTTAAGTTAAAAAATCAATTTCATCTTGACCGTTTAGCTGGATATTGACTTTGCTTCTATTAATATTTGAACTCTTGGTGAAGGGTTGTTAGTGGTCAGTGTGTTTTTGATCTCGTAACGTTTTATAAGAGAGTGTATGAGTAATAGGTATCTTTGGTTGGTCTTAGGAATATTTTTTGGTTATCTGGCAGTTCAAGCTTTGTTCACCGGCGAGAGTGTAGGTTTTGGTTCTAGTAATACGGCAGGAAGAGATATTTCATACACCGAAAACTCTATTGAATTTACTCTTATGACTGTGTTTGAGATTTGTACATCAATTGATTTTCTAAAGAGCTTCTTGAGTTCCAAATAAAAGCTTAAATTATCATGGAAATATTTTTAGAATGGGTTTGGGATAGACATCATAATATCTTGAGTTGGTATGTCCGGCCGTTATTTATTTTTCCCTTTTGTTATTTTGCGTATAAACGAAAGTTAAACTATCTATTGCTAGTGCTGATAATTTTCCCAACGACGTTATTCTGGTTTCCAGCACCAGAAGAACCTTCTCAGAAGGTGCTTGAGTATTTATCTTGGGAGCGTGAATTTCTCACTCAAGGCATATTATGGCAAAAGATATTGCTGTTGTTTTTAGTAATATTATTTCTTTTTCTGCTGGCGCTTTCGTTTTGGAAACGTAGTCTACTTTACGGGGCTGTCGTTTTAAATATTGGCACTTTGCTTAAGGTGGTTTGGAGTATATATTTTGGTGGCAGTATAGGTAATGCCGCGATATTGCCCTCAATAATCACTCTGTTAATATGTAATACTGCTTTTTGGATAATATACCGATATAAAATTAAAACTGCTTAGCAAATAATTGTGTCGTGAATATAAGGTTGTAATGATTCATGTTTTTTTATCGTAAATTAATATGTTTTTGGTTTTTTGTTTTCAGGTCTTGGTGTGAATAGCTTGATAGCTCATAAGATTTGATAAGTAATCAGAGTAAACTTGGTGGACAAGTGGTGGCAATTGAGAATATAATGCGCTGGATTCTTAGAGCATTATATTCTCATAATAACAATACTGATGTTAAAGGAGAGACACTGATCCGTATCGTCTCCTGCGATGTTTGTTGAATTGCAGTGGCGGTAACGGCGTATTCCGCTCATTAATCACTGGAGGTCAATATTGGATATCGATAACATTTTAGCTTTTATCGCAGTAGCAACTCTTCTCGTAATTTCCCCTGGGCCAAACGGGCTTCTCATCACCAAAACTGTTCCTATCCTGGGCCGAAAAGCCGGCTTTGCCAATATTGCTGGGTTTGTCGCAGCTTTTTATGTTCACGGCACACTGTCTATTTTTGGTATCTCTTTACTATTGGTCCAATCGGCGCAAGCGTTTTTTATCTTTAAGTTGGTCGGTGCCGCGTACTTAATTTGGGTTGGTGTTAAAACACTGATCAATAATTTTAAATCTGAGCCTGTTAATCAACCCTGTACCGTGCATGATCGCAAGAAAACGGTATCCATTTATGGAGCGTTTATTGAAGGATTCCTGACGAATGTTTTGAATCCGAAAGTATCTATGTTTTATTTGGCCGCTTTCCCGCAATTTATCTCTGCGGATCAAAGTCCAGTAAGTGCTTATTTATTGGTTGCGTCACATGCGCTGGTAAATGTAGTTTGGTTCTCGTTGATGATTGTGATGCTTTCAAAAGTAAAAAGTATTTCTAATACGGCGCGTTTTAAAAAGTGGCTAAACAGTGTTACTGGTGTGGTATTTATTGGGTTTGGAGCTAAATTGGCGCTTTTAGAAAGTAAATAAAATAGGTCAATAAGGTGCAGAATTCACCAAAGATTGAAAACTATAGCCGTTAAACAGCTATGAAGAAACACAGCACGATTTTTTATCGAAAGGTTGTAGTTTAATCTGTTACTAGACTGGCCTGTAAAAATTACGTTAGTTCGTTTCATAGCGTGAATAGGGTCGGAACTCTCTTAACGAAGATAAACTCGCAACATCACTGATTATGTTATCAGCAATTATCTCAATAACTGTCCCTGGGCGAAAAATGCTTTTAACTCCCGCATCTTTAAGTAGTTGATCGTCTTCGTGAGGAATAATGCCTCCGACGAATAGGGGCAGGTTGTCTTGGGTAAAGCTTGCGTTCGTAACGAGCTTGTTCGCAACGTTGCTAACAAGCTCTACGTGAGAGCCAGATAGCATAGAAATACCTAAGGCGCAGTAGTTGTCTTTTAAAAATAGCGCTACGATATCTTCAGGCGTTAAAAATAACGGGGTTAGGGTAACCTCAAAGCCAATATCAGAAAGTCCAGCGGCGACGGTTTTTATACCTCTGTCGTGCCCGTCAAGGCCGAGTTTGCACAGCAGTATTTTTGGTTTTTTACTGTGGTGTTTTCTAACGGCTGATACTTTTTTCTTTACTCTGTGCCATTCGCTTTCGTTACTTCTGAAATCACCGTATTGATTAGCACTGAACGAAACTGTTGGGTTGTATCTTGGCCAAACTTTCAATAATGCATTGGTGCATTCACCAATGGTCGCTCGCGCTCTAATGGCTTCCATGGTTAATGCAAGTAAATTGCGAGTTCCTCTTTGGGCAGCTTGGGTTAATTCATTCAGCGCAAACGTTACCTGTTTATCACTACGTTTTAGCTTTAGTGCTTCAATGCTCTTTTGCTGATTTTGGATAATTGCTTTGTTATCGATTTTTCTGATGTTTGTTGGTTTGTAATCAGACTGATAGCGGTTTACCCCAATAAACGGCTTGCGGTTGGCGTCTATGTCGGCTTGTGTTTGCAAGGCTTGTTGATGAATAATTTGATGAATCCAACCGGACTCTAATGCCTTAATAACGCCGCCGTTATCTTCAATCAGTGTTAACCATTGTTGGGTTTGATTGATAATTTGTTGAGTTCTCGACTCCATAAAATAAGAACCGCCCCACGGATCGACTATATTGGTGATGCCGGTTTCTTCTTGAAGAATTAATTGCGTGTTGAGGGCAAGCCTCGCGGATTCTTCGGTGGGAATAGACAGCGCTTCGTCGAAGGCATTGGTGTGCAAGGATTGAGTACCGCCAAAAATAGCGGACATTGCTTCTATGGTTGTGCGAATTAAATTGTTGTGCGGCTCTTGCTCAGCCAGTGACCAACCCGAGGTTTGGCAATGAATTTTCATTCGCGCGGCTTTTGCGTTGCCGCCACGTTGAATCACTTCATTACTCCATAACACTCTGGCTGCGCGCAGTTTTGCGATTTCATCAAAGAAATTCATGCCCACGCCAAAAAAGAAACTGAGCCGGTGGCAGAAGGTATTTAAATCTAGGTTACGCGCTTGTGCGTTGTCTAAATAAATTTTTGCGTTGGCCAGTGTTAACGCCAATTCTAATGAGGGTTCCGCGCCTGCTTCTTGAAAATGATAGCCCGAGATAGATTGGCTATTAAATGAGGGCGCGTTATGGGACAGGTATTCGATGATATCGGTAGAGATTTTTAAAGACGGTGTCGGGGCGTGAATCCAGGTATTGCGAACCATGAATTCTTTTAAAATATCATTTTGTATCGTGCCTTTTAAATCACCAATATTAAAACCGTTTTCCTGTGCAGCCACCAAAAATGCGGCAAGCACGGGTAAAATAGCGCCGTTCATGGTCATAGAGACTGAAACGTCGTTCAGGTTGATTCCCTCAAACAGTCGCTTCATGTCGTCGACGCTGTCGATGGCGACGCCTGTTTTGCCCACTTCTGCGATGGCTCGACTGTCGGTTGAGTCAAACCCTAAGTGCGTGGGCAAATCAAACGCGACGGATAAACCGCTGGCGCCTTCAGATAAGGATTTTTTAAACGCGCGATTGGTTTCTTCTGCGCTACCAAACCCGGTGTATTGCCGTATCGTCCACGGTTTTCCTGTATACATAGATTCATAAGCACCGCGCAGATAAGGAGCGACACCGGGTTTGGAGTCTAAATTTTCAAGTCCCGATAAATCGGATTGAGTAAAAAGCGACTGTTGGTTTCGGTATTGATCTTTCATGAATTCAGACTTAATTTGTCCAACGGTAGTGGTGCGCATCCACTTGCTGTTTTTGCGTTAAAATATCTGCTATACGGTCGCCGTCGGATTCGCGGTAAACAGACATTTTTGTGGTTTTTGTTCCGCTATTTTCAAAACCTTCTACCAACGCGTAGGTTAATGTGTCACCCAGGTTGATATTTTTGTAATAAGAAACTTGCCTGTTGTGCGTGAGCCAAAGTTGGTTTCTTTCATGCTTATTCTGTAAATTTAGGTAATACCATTCCGCTTGATCGGCAATTCTCTGAAAGTTTGCAAAATACAAAAAATCCGCCCCATTGAAGTCTGAATGTGGACAAGGCTGGTAACGATAAGATTGACGTTGATAAGGTTGATGTCGATAAGGATAGGGCGTGTCTTTGTTTTTTTCAGATGTAGAGTTAAATGATAACTCGCACCAAGACGTTAACGAATTGACTTTTAGTGACTTTGATAATTGCAGTAATTCATGAATGCGATTATTTAGAGCTGGGTTGGATTCTGAAATGGCTTGGTTATTGTCGCTCGTATTAACTCGGTAAACGCTTTGATTGTTGCCAGATTCCTTTCTGGAAACCAGTGTTGATATTAACTCTACTTCTGCAATTAGAGCGTTATCTTTTTTAATTTTTTGAACACTGTAAAATTTTGATCGTCCTGCTTTTACCAACTCGGTGGAAATTTCAAACGTGTCGTTTTCTTGTATGCACTGTAATTTAGCGTTTGAAATTGTCGCACTGATAAACGCTGCATAAACCGTTGCGTTGTTTTCAGATTGAAATAATTCACCCGAAAAACTGGGTAGGTTGAGGTTAAAATGGTTAGCAAGTGCCATCCAGTGCTGATGGCCGCATTCCTTTAGCAGCCAGTTTTCACTTAAACCACACAGTGAAAGATTAGTCATTGATGCTAGATATGTTGCTTTCTTGCTAACCATAATAAACCGTTTACGCAACCACTGCGCTTTCTGTTACTTTTTGTGTTTGATCGATATTTTTTAAATTTTTACGTTTTTGATAATCAGCAATAAATTCAATTAGGTATTGCGCGTCGTTTTTAACGCCAGAGAATCGACCCGATCCCCAGGTGTATAACCACGGTAAACCAATAAAGTACAATCCCGGTTCTGAGGTGATTCCACGATCGTGTTGCGGATGGCCTTGACCGTTAAAAACTGGAGCATTTAGCCATTCAAATCCTGGTTTAAAACCAATGCACCAAATAATGCTGGTAATGCCAGATTCTTCTAGATTTAACGCACCGCGCTCGGCTTCTGGTTGCCAAACTGGAGAGTAGCGCGATGGCTCTTCGTCAACCTGAATACCTTGCTGTTCAATCCAAGCGTCGATTCGAGCGTTAATGTTGTTGTAGGTATCGTCGGCTTTGTTGAGATTTTCGTTGAGATCTAATTCGAATTCCAATTTGCCATTGTTGTAATCCGTCATTAAACCGAACAACTCCATACCTTCGGTTGCGAATTTTCTTAAATCGATGTCTCTGCCGCCGTCACGACCGGTAACGTAATGGTTGGTGTTCTGACGAACGTTCTCACCCAGTGAGTGCTCTTTTACCGACATTTGGTAATAACCCATGTCTTCGAGCCATTCCACGACGTCTTTACCGCGATAGAAACGCGCAACCCGAGGTGCGTTACCGGTGGCTAAAAATACTTTTCGCCCGTCTAGGTGAAGGTCTTCTGCGATTTGTGCGCCAGATTGCCCAGAACCTACAACCAATACATTACCTTCGGGTAATTGTTTTGAATTTTTGTAATTGGCAGAATGAATTTGATGAACACTTTTAGGAATCTTTTCGGCCATTCTTGGAATAATCGGTAGGTGATAACCTCCCGAAGCCACCACGATTTGATTGGCCGAAAAAAGCCCTTGGCTGGTTTCTACTTTGTAAATATCGTCTTGGGTTTTAAAAACGTGTTGAACCGTGACGCCTTCTTTAACCGGTGCATCCACACTTTTACCAAAGCGGTCTAACCATTCGACGGTTTGTTTGCCGGTCATAAACCCTTTGGGGTCGTTGCCGTCGTAGGGTAATCCTGGCAAATCACATTGCCAGTTAGGTGTAACCAATGTGAATGAGTCCCAGCGTTCGTTTTTCCAACCGTGGAAGAGGGTGTTTTTTTCGAGGACTAAATGGCTAAGTCCGGCTTGTTGTAAATAGTAACTCATAGTAACGCCGGATTGACCACCGCCAACGACGATAACATCGTAATGATTAATTGAGGATTCGTGATTTGTCATGATGTTACTCTCTCAGAAACTTGCTCTTAACGGATTTGGATTAACTTTGTTGCACGATGGATGTGATCGTGATCATTTGGGTTTTGTCTTCAAAAAAGTTGGCTTTCTTTTTAATGGTGTAAAGCTGATCGCTGGCGCTGGAACAGTGGTAACCGTATTTAGCGGCAACACGTTCGCTGGCTAGGTTTAATGCTTTATCCGCTTTTTTGACAAAATCGGCCAACGTCATTTCTTGCCCAGATTTAAAGTGTTCGTACAACACGGTTGATGGTGAATAACACTGATCTTCGATTCCATCTGGCCATCGCACGGTAAAATTTACAGCCGGCATTGTTCTACTCCTGTTAATTTTTAAACGCTAATTTCTTGAATCTTTAAAGCCTGTTAACGCCTCATTATTGAGGTCGTAAAACATTTCGGATTGATTATCAATTGTTACTTCTAACTTTTTAGATGAATTAAATTCGCCAATCACTGCAGCGCTGATTTCTCGTTGATGAAATTGCTGCAATAAATCAGGCACTTTGTTTTTACAGGTTGCGAGTAAATAGCCAAAGCTCGGGAAAGCACGTAGCCAATCTTTCAGTGCCACCTGTTCTGGTTTAGGTATTTGTTCTAAATTTATGGTTGCGCCAACGTTAGAACTTTCTAACATCATCACCGTAGTGCCGAGTAATCCGGCTTGGCTGATGTCTTTGGCGGCGTGGGCGAATTCTTTTTCCGCGATAGTTGGCAATATTTCCAGGTCGTCTCGAAGCCGTCCTTCGGGTGCCGTGGTGGCCGCGTTCCAATTTAAACTGTTGTCTTGGAATTGACCGCGTAAATCAATGGCGGCGATCAAAACATCGCCAGGTTTAGCGGCAAAGCTGCTCAATAAGGTATTGGCATGGCCTAAAATCGATACCGCTAAATAAGGGCTTTCGGAATTTAAACTGGTATGACCGCCAACCATGGTCACGTTTAATTGTTTGGCCGCATCGGTTATGCCGCGCATTAACTCGGTTAAATGGGCGTTGTCGTTGGTATTCCAAACGGCATTCACCAACGCTGTGGGTCGCCCACCCATAGCGGCGATATCACTGCAATTAACCATGACTGAACACCAACCTGCAAACCACGGTTGTTCGGCAACGAGTTTGGGTTGCATGCCTTCAATGGCGAATAATTGGTATCCGTTATCAGTGGGAATGGCCGCAGTATCGTCGCCATTCGGTTGCCAATTTGTCGGTAGCGAGGGCAATAATTGGCTTACTTGGGCGATGTCTTTTTTGCTGTTTAATCCGCTGTATTGACGAATAAATTCAAGCAATGATTTGAGATTATCGTCTTCGCTAACCAAACTCCGTTGATCTAAGTTGTGAGCCATAGTCCCCATTAAATGGCCTCCGCTAACGGTGGTAACTCAACCGGTAATTGCAGCCACGGTGACGGGCTTGAGTTGTCGTTTATTCGTTTTCTTTTTCGGGCTTTGATTACAAATCCACTGTTAGGTTGGTGACAGGGCGGGTAAGCAGATAAATCCGCTTCCATAACTGCGTGAATTTGACCAAAAATAACTTTGTATTCTGTTGTCGACCAATTTAAGCGCTTAAACAGTGTTTCATTTTGTTTTTGCACCGTTGCCTTAAACTGAGTGCAATTTAAGGCGTGAGCACTGGATACTGCTAACCGAATTAAGGTTGCACCCAATTGCCCTTGCTTTCGAAATGCAGAATCTACCGCTAAGCGTGAGCCGTACCAAAGACCGGGTTCTTCTTCGTGAATGCGCACGGTGCCAACAACCTGTTGATGCCAACCACCGTTATTGCCCAGTGCTACTAATATTTTGGCTTGGTCATCAATGGCGTCTTTATCACTGCCTTTAAACAGTTTTTGCTCATCACAGAATACTTTTTTTCGTAACGCAAACGCTTGATTAATTTCCCACGGCAACGTGGCCCATTTAATGGTGTAATCTGAGTATTCTGTTGCTATTGCCATATTATTAATTCCAAATAATTAAAAATAAGATGAGCGTTACTCGTGTATTAGTACGTAAATATCGATTTAGGCAACGTTAGAGCTTTCGTTATTAGAGCCTTCGTTTTCGTAGCTCGATAACGTTGAGCAAGCTCCGCACTTGCCACAACCGGCTTTTATGTTTTCAGCCAGTAAACCCGTTTCGGATAAACGCTTACCCAATGGTGCTAATACGGATTTCATAAATTCAGCCGTTGGCGGTGTGTGATCTTCTAATGGTGTACCGCGAATTGGCACAAAGGGCACAACAAACGGATACACACCAATGTCGATTAATTCGTATCCGGTATTAATTAAAGTCTCTACGCTGTCGCCCAAGCCTGCCAAAATATAGGTGCTGACTTGTCCGCGGCCAAAAACTTTAACCGCATCAGCAAACGCCGACATGTATTGTTCAAGAGTAATTTCTGCTTTGCCGGGCATAATTTCTTTGCGCAATTCCGGGGTAATGACTTCTAAGTGCATTCCCAGAGAATCAATACCGGCGTCTTTCATGCGTTGATACCAAACAGCATCGGCGGGCGGTTCACATTGGCCTTGTACGGGTAAATTCACCGCCGCTTTAATGGCCTCGGCACTTTCGCATAAAACCTGTGCGCCGCGATCCGATGTTGCTGGAGTTCCCGTGGTTAACACCATGTGACTAACACCATCAAGCTCAACCGCCGCTTTTGCCACTTCGGCCAATTGTTGCGGGGTTTTGTGAGCGATGGTTCGACCGGCTCTTAGTGATTGGCCAATTGAGCAAAATTTACAGGCTTTTTTGCGGCTTTCGTAACGAATGCACGTTTGCAATATGGTCGTCGCTAATACGTCTTTACTGTGCAGTGTTGCTAAGTGCGAGTAGGGAATACCGTCAGCAGTTTTTAATTGATAAAAATTCGGTTCACTGGCAAATGAAACATCGGTTAATGGAATTAAATTATCGTCTTTTTCATAAATAATTTGATCGCCATTACCGGTTGATTCCATGGAAAACGGCGAAGTCCATGTGGACTCGCTGTAAATCGGCACCATAATGGTAGTGTCGTTTACCGTCACCGCTTGGTGATCAGAAGGGCCCGCACCGCCACGTCGACTGACGTGACGTTGATCGGCACTGGTTAGACGCAAACCGTGCGTCTGTAACTCAGTAATTAATTGCTGATGAGAGGTTTTTTTCTGGCTCATGGTTATTTCCTTCTTTTTCCGAGAATTCAGAATAATCACTGTCAGCTTGCATTGAGTGTGCGTAACGAGCGGGCTTGTCGTTAATTAATAAACTCAGTAATTCTGGTCGTGCGTAATGACCGACGGAATCCATCATGCGTTTACGTTTGGTAATCAGAGCAAAATCCAAATCAGCAACAACCAAACCTTCACCCGATGTCAACGGCTCGGCGAGGTGTTTACCTTCTGGAGAAATAATGGCGGTATTACAGCCACCTCTTAAGGCTTGTTGTAATTTTTCGTCTTTGGTGACGGATTCGATTTGGGTATCGGTGAGCCATCCGGTGGAGTTAACAACAAAACAACCCGATTCCAACGCGTGGTGGCGTATGGTTGCTTCGATTTGATCGGCAAATACAGGGCCTACCAAAGATCCCGGAAATTGACTGCAATGAATTTGTTCGTGTTGCGTCATTAATGCGTAGCGGGCGAGGGGATTGTAATGCTCCCAACAAGCCAGAGCACCAACGCGACCAATTTGAGTTTCTGCGACTTTTAATCCGGCGGCATCGCCTTGGCCCCAAATCATTCTTTCGTGATACGTAGGCGTAATTTTTCGACGCTTCAATACTAATTCGCCATCGGCATCGAAAATTAATTGCGTGTTATAAATACTGCCGTGATCGCGTTCGTTGACTCCCAACACAACGACCATGCCGTACTGACGCGCGCATTCGCTCACGGCTTGAGTGATTGGTCCTGGTACAACCACCGCTTGTTCATACAAACGAAGATGTTCTGCACCGCAGGCAACGGCTGGGTAAACAAACGAAAAATAAGGGTAATAGGGCACAAACGTTTCTGGAAAAACAATTAATTCCACACCGCGTGCGTGCGCTTCTTCCATCGCAGATAACACTTTGGCCAGCGTACCGTTCGCACTTTCTAAATCCGGTGCAATTTGAACGGCCGCGGCCCTAACCATTTTATTGGTCATGACCGCACAATCCTTATAGAGTCCAGGTATCAACAACAACTGCATTGTCACGAATGTGCAGCAGTTTTAAATCCAAAACATCAAGCGGATTAATTGGAATAATGCCTTCAATTAAAGAAGGTTCGCCGTGTCCGTACAGCGCTTGAAGGGCAAATCGGCACGCGTACACTTTGCCGCCTTCAGACATAAATTTCTTAAGTTGATTGGCGTAGTTTTGATGACCGGCGAACGCTTCGTCACCTAGAGTTGGGAAACCGCGTTGAATACCAAGAGTAACCCCTGGGCCATACAATAAAATTGAGGTTTCGTAACCTTTACGCAAAAGACGCGTGGCTTGCAGCATATTGACTAAGCCAATGGAACCTTCGAAAGCAACGGTGTGGAATGTCACTAACGCTTTTTCGCCTTCTTCTGCTTTTACATCTTCAAAGACTTTCTCTTCGTAATCGACAAAAAAGTCGCCGTCTTTGTGCAAAGGTTGAGTAATAGCTGGCATCTGATATTGCTCCTTGTTATAGGTATGGATTAATTGAAAGCATTGATATGCAATCAATTTATGCAATCACACTAGAGCAATTACGAGACCAAATGGAATTATCCAGATTGCAATCAATATGCAATCAAATAGATGTCGGGGAAATTTTCAGAAAGAAAATTTTTTATTTATTGTTGAAAAAGCAATCATCATGCAATCAATATTTTTTGATAATACGCACTCAAGTTGTGCAATAACCCGTTGTGTGCACAATAATATTTCTAATTTTTATCGGTATTTGCTTACAGTAGTGCACGCCATGCGATAAAGGGTACAATCAATCTAATAATTGATTGGTATAAGAATCTATGGATAACACCGAACTGCGGCGCTGGGTGCGTCGGTTAAAAGACGCTAAGGGCCAGCCTACGTATCGTTTGATTGCAGACCTAATTGCCGAGGGCATTGACACCGGGCGCTTACAAGCCAGAGAGCGGCTGCCGACATTAAGAGAATTAGCAAACGCCACCGGCATTAATTACACCACCGCTGCGCGAGCGTACACCGAAGCGAAAAAGCGCGGTCTTATTGATTCGCATCCGGGTTCTGGAACCTTTGTTAAAGGCCGAACCGTATCGGTGCAGCCAAGTCTTGGCAGTTACGAGATGACCATGAATTTGGTGGTCGAGCCTTCCATTCCGACATTAATAGAGCAAATCAAAGACAGCGCAATCAGTGTACTTGCACAAAAAGACATTTATTCGTTATTGCGCTACCAGAGTTTTGGCGGCACGCCGGAAAATAAAGAAGCAGCTTTAATATGGTTGGATCGCAGCATTCCAAAAGCCAGCATGGATCAAGTATTAATTTGTCCGGGTATTCATTCGGCGTTGGTAGGATTGATGACGTCGTTATTTAATAAAGGCCAGGAACTGTGCGTAGACAGTTTGGTGTATCCGGGAATAAAAGCCATCGCTGCGCAAATGGGAATTGGTTTAAGTTCGATAGAACGCGATTCTTCCGGGCCTTTAGTTCGACCGTTTGAAGATTTGTGTAAGGCGGGAAATGTGGGGGCGTTGTATATTAATCCCACCATTCATAATCCAACCACAACCACAATTCCGCTTTCGCGTCGCGAAGCTTTAGCCGATGTCGCCCTGCGCTACAGCATTCCTATTATTGAAGACGACGCTTATTCGATGCTTGCCGAAACAGCACCTCCGGCTTTTGCCGAACTCGCGCCGGAATTAACTTGGTACATTACCGGCACCTCAAAATGTTTTGGTCCAGGAGTTCGGTCAGCGTTTTTGTACACGCCCGGTCGACGTCACAGCCAAAGAATTGCCGGCGCCATGCGTGCAATGAATGTTATGTCGAGCCCATTAACCGACGCAATGGTGAGCCAATGGATACTTGATGGCACCGCAGATTCCATGTTGTCCGCCATTCGAAGAGAAGCCATTGCGCGACTTAAAATTGCCGAACAGCAATTAGGAACGACAGCAGTTTGTGGTGCGCAAGGCGCTTTTCATCTTTGGTTAAAATTACCGAAAAGCTCCGAGTGGAATCCGTCAGAATTAGCGGTGCATTTACGAGAAATGGGCGTGAGTGCTGTATCGAGTGCTGCTTTTTCTACCGACAATAATCCGCCGGCAGCAGTTCGTTTGTGTTTTGGCGGCCCCATTACTCGTGAACAATGGGCCGAGTCTTTAACACGGGTAAGCGAAGCGGTTGAACAGCCTGCGTATTTAGCAACGGGAATGCATTAATTTTAATGATTAATTAATACCAGCTTGCCGGTGAATTTTTTAGCCATAAAATCTTTTTGTGCTTGCTGGATTTCGTGCAGTGGGTAAGTTTTAGAGACCATGGGTTTAATTTCATGGGATTCTATGTATTTAATGATATTTTCAAAAACGAACCTTGGCTGATAAGTACAACCGATAAATGTTAAATCTTTCAGATAGAGTGTACGTATATCAAAATTGACAATGGGTCCAGCAATCGCGCCTGCAACAATGTAGCGGCCGCCAACACGTAATATTTCTGGTAATTCTGTAAATTGATTTCCTGCCACTAAATCTAAAACGGTGTCTACGCAATTTTTGCCCAGGGTTTTAATTAATGAACTGCCTTTACCAATCACTTGGTCTGCGCCAAGTGATTTAACCAGAGCTTGCTTACTTTCACTGCAAATCGTGATTGCTTTTGCATTTCTACGTTTTGCCAACTGAATAGCGGCGCTGCCAACTCCCCCGGAAGCGCCGGTAATCAATACGGTTTGATTCTCTGATATTTGGGCACGATCGATCATGTTTTCTGCGGTCGAGTAAGCGCAAGGAAAAGAGGCAAGTTCGGCATCAGTCATGTTCGATTGTATTGAATAGGCTTCTGTACTTGGGCAAGTGGTGTATTGCGAAAAAGCGCCATTACACTCTGATCCAAATGTCAGGCATTGAAATCCGTCGTCGTCCTGAACATCTTGAATCGGCCGAACTAAAACGCGTTCTCCTATACGTGAACGGTTAATATTTTTGCCCACTTCAACAATTTCACCACAGCAATCTGCACCTTGTATTCTCGGAAAGGTTATCGGTTTACCAGACCAACTGGCGTCGTCACGGGTAATATTTAGTGTTTGGTTTTCCAACTCGTTGGTTGGCTTGGTAACACTTTTTGAATACCAGCCAATTCGAGTATTAATATCGGTGTTGTTAACACCAGCGGCTCTCACGCGGATGAGCACTTCATTTGCGTTTGGGGTGGGGATTTCTAGGTCGGTTCTGTATTCGAGGGCGTCTATCCCTCCGTGTTTGGTTAATAAGACGGCAAACATTTTTCCCGTAGAGCTGGCTTTCGACACGCTTTTCTCCAAACAGTGAGGTATTTTGATAAGCGTCACTGTGTATTTATCGTATTCAGATTGATTCACTTGCATTTGAAATTAATTTATTTACGTAATTTAGACAATCGAATTCTTATAAATCAGTAAATTAGAGATTCTAAATTATGGAGCCAGTTATTGATCTGGAGCTTCTTCGCGCTTTTGTTGTAGTTGCGCGATCTGGAGAATTTAAGAAAGCGGCGGATATTCTGTGTCGATCACAAGGTGCGATCAGTGTGAAAGTTAAACGCTTAGAAGAGCAAGTTGGTCATTGTTTGATGATACGGAATAACCGCGGAATACGATTGACCGATGAAGGAGAGACACTTCTCAGTTACGGTGAGCAGTTGTTACAAATGAGCTCTTCTGCGTTAGAAGCGCTTAACGCCAAGGGAATTAGCGGGAAAATGACGATTGGTATTCCCACGGATTATGTGCAAAGTTTTCTCCATAAATTAATGCCGTTATTTCGGCAAGAAATGCCCAATTTAGATCCGACTATTATTTGTAATCGCAGCCGGAATTTATCGGAATTAATTCGTACCAATAAATTAGAGATAGCCATTATTGCGTCAGAAAAAGATTTCGGCGCGAGTAGCTTAATAGGTTCCGAGCGGTTAATTTGGTGTGGGCCAAAACATCATCGAATAGACAATAACGGGGTATTGCCGATTGCGTTATTTGACGAGAATTGCATTCTTAGAGACATCAGTTTGAGAGTGCTGAAAAAAAGCAAAGCTAATTACAAGGTGGTTTTAACCAGTTCTGTGATGGAAAATCTTGTTTCAGCGGTAAGTCTGGGGTTTGCGGTGTCGTTGTTACCAGAATCTTTAGTGAACGAAAAAACTATGTGTCCGCTTTCTGATAAATTATTTAATAATTACGAGGAAATAAAAATAGCATTAATCGGCTCAAAAAATATCAACAAATCTACCGTTGAAAACATCGCGGGTCTTATTAGGCGTTCTTATGTCGGGAGCTTAAGTGTTTGATGGTGTGAGTTTCAATTGCTGCTTTTTAACTCAATAATTTAATATTTCTTGTCTGCTTTCATTTTTCTATCTTTTTATTTCTCGTTTTTTACTCATTTCTTTGCCTCAATTTTATATATGAGGAAAAGCTATTTGCGATTTGTTTTCTACTCTTAAAAGTAATAAAAAATTAAGTAGAAATTAAGATAAAAAAGTGTTGTTCATGAATAAATTTAGGCGTTAACTTAATGCATTAAGAATTACTGCATGTATTCATTCGTTGAGTATTTAGTCATATAACAAAGATCTAATATTGATCAATAAAGCGCTATTAAGGAGAACTGAAAATGATCCCAGAAAAGATGAAGGCATTCCAATTTGTAGGAAAAAATCAGGTGGGTATTTTTGACGTACCAGTTCCCGAGTTGAAAAACGAAAACAGCATTTTAATTAAAAATGATGCCGCCATCATTTGTAATATGACCGATACTCATATTTATGAAGGGGCGCACGAGCCCAACGGTCCAAGTGGTTGGGATATGCCGCTTCCGTGTACCCAAGGGCACGAAAGCTCGGGTATTGTGGTTAAAAAGGGCAGTGCGGTTACCAATGTTGATGTCGGTGATCGTGTTGCCTTGTGTGGTTGGTTTGAATCCGGTTCGTTCGCAGAATATACCATGGCGTCAGGCGGCTACATTAAAGTCAGCAATTCTATGCCTGCGGAACAAGCCGCTTTGGTTGAGATGCTTTCGTGCGTTTATTTAATCGTCGACCAAGTGTTTACCATTGGCGAAAGTGTGGTTTTGATGGGGGCGGGAGCTGCGGGTTCATTGGGATTAAAACTCGTTAAAGCCGGCGGTGCCACCAAAATTATTGTTGTTGAACCTCATGAAGGTAAAAGAGAATACGCCAAGGCCAACGGTGCCCATTATGTAATTGACCCGAATTCTGAAGACGTTGCCGCAAAAGTTCGTGAATACACCAACGGTAAAATGGTTGATGTTGTGATGGAATTTTCGGGTTATGCGGAATCTCTCGCGGTGATGAACAGCTGTGTTCGCCGTGGTGGAAAAATTGGATTATTCGGTGTTTGTCCGCATCCAACGACCGTAAATATGTACGATTTACACATGAATTGGGCAACTATCGTAACGGCGGGTTACAAGCGTGGTTACACCGAATACGTTCAAGAAAAAGCGGTAGAAATGATTGAAGCAGGGGTCGTGAATATCGACGATATGGTAACGCACCGAATTAAATTGGAACAAATCGAAGAAGCTTTCCATATGATTCAAAAAGGTGAAGAAAATATTCGTAAAATTCTTATTGAGTTCGAATAATCGTCGTGGACGGTAATTTATCGATCGGCATAGTTGGCTGTGGGAGTATTACCGAAATAGGTATACTTCCACACCTAGCGTTGCATGGCGTTGCTGTGGAAGCGCTTTGCGATATTGCTTTGCCCCGTGTTGAACTCTTGGCCGATCAATACCACGTGCCAAAACGCTACACGGATTATCAAAAATTACTTGATGATTCCAATATTAATGCGCTTATTATTGCCTCGCCAATTACATTGCATTATCAGCAGGCTCATGCGGCATTAACGGCAGGAAAGCACGTATACGTGCAAAAAACGTTTACCGAAACCAGTCAACAAGCGTATGAATTAATCGATATTGCTCAGAATAAAAACCTAACGCTCGCGGCCTCTCCTGGGCAAATTCTATTGCCTGTTATGAAAAAAGCAGCGGAATTAATTTGTAACGATTACCTAGGAACCATCTACAGTGCAATTTCTGTCAATTGGGCGCCTGGGCACGAGTATGAGCCGAGCCGTCAAGATACGTCTAATTCTGCGTTGAACCCAAATTGGTACTATCAGCCCGGTGGTGGACCACTGCGCGATATGGGTATTTACGCACTCCACACGTTAATCAGTTTGTTAGGTGATGTTGAAGAAGTTTTTGCTTACGCAAATACACCTGTTGCCGAGAAAACCTGGGGTGAATCTAAAATACCAGTAAATACGCCGGACAATTACGGCATTAATCTCAAATTTAACAATGGCACTTTAGCCCAAGTTGTCACTGGTTTTTGTTCGATGCCGGCATTGGTTGAATGGGGACACATAAGCATTGTTGGTTCTATGGGTGCTATGGATATTCGGCGAGTTCCCGGATTTGGGTCACGCTATGAACTCGTTATAAATCATAATCACTCAAGCGAGGTAGAACGATTCAGTTTTGGCTCTGGCCTGGGTGATGTGAGTGACGCTATTGACGAAGCACATGTGGCTTTGGATATTCTTGATTTTCTCACGGCGGTAAAAAATAAGAAAAAACCGGGCGCAAGCCCCAATACGGCTGTGAAAGCGATTGCGTTGGTTGAGGCAATTGAATATTCCATTGATACTCGCCAACCTGTATCTGTGAGTTACAAAAAATAATAAAGTATAAACACATGGCTTAATAAAATGCTTAAGTCATTATTCAAACATTCAAAAATATGCATCGGGAGAGTAGCGGTTTTTTTAGTTTCTTTTTGCTGGTTTATTCTTGTTAACTTCTTTTGGTTAGTTTCTGGATTAGTGATTTTTCTTAAAAATTAAGTGGAAATTAAGAAGATTTCGGCTTGCTAGAAGAAATTGAAGTTCGGTATCTTAATGCATTAAGAACTTATAAAAATCTCCGGCTATTAACGCGAAAAAGAAAGTTATTACATTATTACTGTAACGAACAGTTTCTAATTTTCGTGCCGAAAAATATGAAGGTATGACAGTGGACATTATTACGAAAGACCAAAATTCTCTTTGGTGGAAAGGTGCAACCATTTATCAAATTTATCCACGCAGCTACTGCGATGCCAATCAAGATGGCATGGGTGATTTGGCTGGCATTACCTCTAAGCTTGGTTACATTGCCAGTTTAGGTGTTGATGCAATATGGATTTCTCCCTTTTTTACCTCACCCATGAAAGATTTTGGTTACGATATTTCTAATTATCGTGATGTTGATCCTACCTTCGGTTCTCTCGAAGATTTTCGAGCATTATTAAATACCGCTCATGCGTTGAATTTAAAAGTGATTATTGATCAGGTATACAGCCACACTTCTGATCAGCACGCTTGGTTTACGGAAAGCCGACAAGATCGTACAAACCCTAAAGCCGACTGGTATGTATGGGCAGATCCGAAAGCCGATGGAACGCCTCCGAACAATTGGTTGTCGCTGTTTGGTGGTAAGGCCTGGAGCTGGGATTCTCGTCGTGAGCAATATTATCTGCATAACTTTTTAGACAGCCAACCCGATTTAAATTTTCACAATCCACAAGTGCGCGAAGCCCAATTAGAGAATGCTCGTTTTTGGTTGGACATGGGTGTTGATGGATTCCGACTTGATGTCGTTAATTTTTATTACCACAGCAAAGGGTTGGAAGATAACCCAGCAACGCCAACGGACGAGCCAAAAACCTTAGCTGTATCATCGGATAATCCCTACTGTCTACAGCGTCATCGCTACGATATTAGCCAGCCGGAAAATCTAGAATTTTTACGTGATTTACGCAATGTGTTAAACGATTACCCAAACACCACGACGGTTGGAGAAATCAGTGCCGACGACCCTTTGGTGATTATGTCTCAGTACACATCGGGTAACGATAAATTGCACATGGCGTACACGTTTGATCTTCTTAAAGAACATTGCAGCGCCGATTACATTCGCGGTGTGATTTCTACCATTGAAGAAAGAATAGGGGATGGCTGGCCGTGTTGGGCCATTTCTAATCACGATGTGATGAGATACACCACCCGTTGGGGTGACAATGAGGGTCTCCACTTTTCTCGTGTTGCTGTTGCGATGCTGATGTCATTGCGTGGTAGCGTTTGTTTGTACCAGGGCGATGAGTTGGGCTTGCCCGAAGCTGACGTTCCTTACGACGATATCCAAGATCCTTACGGTTTGCCATTTTGGCCGAAATACAAAGGCAGAGACGGTTGTCGCACACCCATGGTTTGGAGTGATTCTGAAAACGGTGGTTTTTCAGAGGTAAAACCCTGGTTGCCGGTTGATAAACGTCATTTAGGGTTATCGGTTGATCAACAAGAAAATCAACTTGAAAGTACATTGAATTCGATCAGACAATTAATTACTTGGCGAAAAGGCCAACCCGCTTTAATTAATGGTGAAATCGAAATCCTGAGTGACGAAGGTGAAATGTTGTTGTGGACTCGAACCTGTGCGGAGCAAAAACTGTTGGTTGCACTGAATATGACCGGGGATACGCTTCGCAGCCCATTAACGGTTGGTATAAAAAGCTTATTAACAGGTCACGGGTTTCATGGGTCTATAGAAGATGAAACCATTGTTTTGGGTCCGTACGAGGCTTTATTTGCAGAAATTTCCGATTGATTTTAGAGTTTAATCACTGGCTCCTTTAATAAAAGGTTGTCTACTATCAATCGATAAACAATGTAATTTTACTGAAAAACAGGAGTTGCACGGTGGTAAAAACGGTAGGTAAATTAACACTCAAAGATGTGGCCGCACAATTGGGGGTTTCTAACGCTACTGTTTCCAATGCATTTAATCGGCCGGGCCAACTGTCGCGTGAATTGCGTGAACACATTCTCGATCAGTGTCGAGTTATTGGTTATCCCGGACCGAATGCCGCCGCGCGCAGTTTGCGCACAGGTAAAACTGGAATTATTGGGGTTATGTTATCCAACTACCTGAGCTACAGCTTTTCCGATCCTGTTGCGCATCAATTTTTGCAAGGTTTGGCTGAGGTATTTGAAGAGCGCGAATACAATTTATTGGTTATGCCATCGCGCGATCACGTTAAGTTAACCAGCGGCTACGAATCCTTTGTTGATGGCTTTATTGTTTACGGGCCGCCGCAACCTCAAAAGCTGGATCAATTAATCAGCCAGCATAAAAGTATTATTACCGTTGATTTTGAAATCGAAGGCTGTGTTTCGGTTAACATCGACAATTACGCTGGTGCGCTCGCCTGTGCTGAACACGCATTAGCGTCTATGTCTTCTTCTGGGCACGCAGCCATACTGGGTTTACGAATTAATGATCAGAATCGAGTTTGCCGTTTAGAAGAAGGTTTGCTGTTTGCTGAATCGACCATCACTATTCAGCGCTTGCGCGGTTTTCAAGACGCGGCCAAAGCTTACAAAACGCCCATTCATCCGAGGATGATTTGGCAAATTCCCGACAACACCCACAAGCAGGGTTATCAAGCCGCAAAAGAAGCGCTCATGTCTGATCCAAGGCCCGAAGTGCTCCTATGCATGAGTGACAGAATTGCACTGGCGGCGTTACAGGCGGCGCGTCATTTGGGACTGCGTGTTCCCGAAGACGTAAAAATTACTGGGTTTGATGATATTCCCGAATCTCATACGCAGCATCCAACACTCACTACAGTGCATCAACAGAGCAAAGATAAAGGCACCATTGCCGCTGAAATTTTTCTTGGTATGCGTGAAGAAAAAAGCCTGGTTTTGGCTACTGAACTAATGATTCGCGAAAGTTGCCCTTAGTATTTTATCTTCTTTTTAGCGGTATTTTTTGCTGTAAATTAAGTGAAAATTAAGAAAGTTGAGCACTTGTAGTGGTTCTCGGATTAGGCGAATATTAGATCAGTTTCTTAATGGATTAAGAAGATTATTTAAACAAAAGTAATCTAAAGAAGAGTGTGGTGTTCTTTAGTTTTAATAAATAAGAATAATTGCAGTCCATTCAAAACGGATAACACCGAACAAATTAACGTATTGACGAGCCAAGTACTATAAAAATTTCGTCAGTAATAATTCTTGGTAATTTATCGTTAAATTCCCAAGAATACATTCAAAAAGATCTATCTTTAGTTTTAAAGAATGACGATTAAATCAGTATTTTGAACATAATTATTGTTTTAAAAGTTAGCTCTAAAAATTAACAGAAAACGTATTAAACCACTTTTATTCGGTACAAAAATTAAGTCTAAATTAAGCCTGGTTACCGCTTGTTGTTTAGCCTTAAAAGAGTGAATAATAACTATTATTCTTAATCGATTAAGAATTAAGTGTTTAAAGCTCTCTGTAAAAACTGTCTGTTTTTAAAGATGTTATGTCTGGATTGAAAATAAGAAATAACGCATTCAATTCTTCGACAATATAATTCAATACCAAAACAACCTAATAATAGAGTTGGTGGAGATTAGTGATGACTAAAATAAAAATAAAAATAAAAAACCGAAACCTATCATTTGCGTTTAAGAAGCACAAACTTGCGCAATGCATTAAATACATTTCACATGAGGGCGTTCAATGGTCAAATCCGTTTGTTAAATTACCTGTGCGTGCCTTGGCATTATCAAGTTTGATTGCTCTACCAACCTACGCTCAAGAAAACATCCTCGAAGAAGTTACCGTTACCGGTATTCGAAGCAGTTTGGAATCGGCTGCGAATTTAAAAGAGAACGCCGACGGTGTGGTTGATGCAATTTCAGCAGAAGATATTGGTAAATTTCCAGACTCAAACGTTGCCGAATCTCTTCAACGAATTACTGGTGTTGCTATTACTCGCGGACGTGGTGGTGACGGCCAATTTGTGACGATTCGTGGATTAGGCGAAGAATTCAACGCGGTTACTTTTAACGGTCGCTTACTCGCTACCGAAAACCGCGGCCGAGAATTCAGCTTTGATGTTATTGCTTCGGAATTAATTCGAACAGCAACCGTTAATAAAACCTCCATTGCGTCTTTAGGTGACGGCAGTATTGGTGGCCGAGTTAATGTCGAAACGGCCAAACCTCTGGACGATCCGGGCCTTCATATTGCTGGTTCCGTTGCCAGTCAATACGATGAGCTTTCCGATGAATTCGGTCCAAAGTTTTCAGGTATTGTCAGTAATTCTTTTAACGATGATACTCTCGGTGCATTATTTTCATTTGCGTATCAAAAACGCGATTTACGATCAGATGTTGCAGAAGCACTCGGGTTTTTTGAGGTTGACGTGGATACCTCTGGTAGCATTGATGACCCGAACGATGCAATTCCGATTGCACCCGGCGGCGAAGGATTATTTATTCCAGCACTGTCGGTGTTATCAAGCCCTGAAGAACGCGAGCGTTACAGCGGTACATTTGCCCTTCAATGGCAGCCGAATATTAATACCGATATTACCTTTGACGCGCTTTATTCTCATTACGAAAGTCCAGCAACTGCGGTTGGTTACTCTATTTTTCCATTCGATGCCTCACTGGTAGAGCCAGGCAGCGTTCAATTTAACGATGCCGGAGCTATTACCAATGCGACTTACCGATCGGCTCCAGATGGGAGTAATTTCCTGGTAAACGATTTCTTAGCGCGTTCTACCGAATCTGATGCCGACACCATTGCGCTCGGATTAAATGGTAAATTCCAAATTAATGAACGTTTATCATTAACGGGTGATATTTCTTGGTCAAACGCAGACGGTACTCGTGATGATACTGGTTCCGACGATGGCAGTGGTCGTTTCTTTGTTGTGGGTGTTCGCGGTGCAGAAGCGACAATTTCTCCTGGAGACGAAGTTCCTAATCTGTCATTCACCGGCCCCGACAGCTTAGTGACCGACGCCGCTTCGTTGGCTGCTGCGAATCAGATTCCGTTGGATCAATTAGACCCAGATAATTTTAGAGCGCACTTCGCGCGAGATTCCAGTTTCGTTATCGATGATGAAATCTTCTCCATTAAACTCGATGGTTTATTTGAGTTCGATGAAGAAACATCATTGCAATTTGGTTTTGATTTTACAGATCGTGAAAAAGAAAGTCGGGCAATCAATAATAACCCAACCAACTGTTTCTTTTGTGGTTATAACACCGCACTGCGCGATGTAAACCCAGAAGTATTTGATGCCTTCTTTGCTAACGGTGCTCCGACTAACGATCCCGATATTTTAGATGCAACAAGTGCTAATATTGCTCGAAGCTTTGTTACCTTTGATGCGGATTTTCTAGAAGAGTTGTATGCCGGCAGTGCTATTCCTGGCGCTTCTGATGCATTAGTACCCTTGTTCCGTCCGGCGGAATCGACAGTGGTTGAAGAAACGGTAATCGGTGCGTATTTCCAGGCAAACCTTGCTGGTGAATTAGGCGGAATTCCTTGGAATGGTAACGCTGGTGTTCGATTTGCTTACACCGAATCCGAATCCATCGGTGCGCAAAACCAAATTATTGGTCGAATTGATCAAGGGGCGGGTAACCAAACGTTTTTAAGAAGTGAAGCCACGCCAGTTTCATTCTCTAATGAATATTTTGATGTATTACCGTCGTTTAATATTAATTTCACCTTGGATGACGGCCTGTATTTGCGCGCAGCCTGGTCGCAGTCATTAACTCGACCTACCTTGACTGATTTATCCACTGCGTTCTCAATTCCTTCTACCAACGTTGGATTGGAATCGATCTCTCGCGGTAATCCTGAACTCGACCCAATTCGTGCCGATAACTTTGATTTATCTCTTGAATATTTTGGTGATCGAGTGAATGCGTCTGCGGCCGTGTTCTATAAAACCATTGACGGTTTTGTTTCTAACGTGACCACGCCAACGTTGATTGATGTGGGCCCAAGCACGGACCAAGATCCAAACAACAACATTCCAGATGGTACCGTAACCGATCAGAGCTTCTTTGTTGAGTTTGATGCAACCCAGCCTGAAAACTCGGATAACGCCGATGTTTACGGTCTTGAATTAGCCGGTCAGTACTTGTGGGATAGCGGTTGGGGCATGTTGGCCAACATTACCTTTGCCGACAGCAGTGTCGATGGTCTTACCGAACAAACGTCTACTTTAGAGAATATTTCAGATGTTTCATGGAATGTCTCCGCATTTTATGAAAACTACGGATTCTCTACCCGTTTGTCGGTGAATAATCGTGGTGACTACGTTCAAACAACCGTTGGTGAGAGTGGTTTTACCGAAGTAGTTGATGAATATATGCAAATTGATTTCACGGCAAGCTATGAAGTTTCAGATTCACTGACCGTGTTTTTTGAAGGCATAAACTTAGGTGATGAAGCACTGTTTGTTTATTCCGGCACACGTTCACGCTTGCAAACCTTTGAAGAAAACGGTCGTCGATTTGCACTGGGTATTCGTGGCTCTTTCTAAGATCGATTAGCGAATACAAGTGAAAACCTAGGAGAGCAGGATTGCTTTCCTAGGTTGTAGACAATGTATGACTCATTAATAATAAATAGACTGCAACATTTGTTGTATCAAGTAACCTTTTAATTATAGGTTCCTATAATTCAGACTACTCATTGCTGCTGAATAAGTGAGTTACTGAGGTTTAGATCCCATAGAGGTAAATAATATGGACATGCAGTATCTACAAATTGCGGTCTTTTTTCTGATTTCTGGCCTGATTGGTCTGGCGACTTATTTCAAATGTCGCGATGCAAAAAAATCCGAAGATCATTCGGTCAAAGGTGAAAACAAAGAGGTTTTTCTTGCTGGGGGTGGGCTTTCTTGGATTTTTGTTGCAGGTTCAATCACCTTAACAAATTTAAGTACCGATCAATTGGTTGGAATGAACGGCAACCAAATGGCTCTATTAGTGTGGTGGGAATTTGCCGCAGTTATCGGTCTGATTATATTAGCAAAAGTTTTTCTTCCTGTTTATTACCGTTACGGATGTACCACAACAACCGAATTGTTAGAAAAACGCTACAAAGACCACCGTATTCGCGCTTTGGTAAGTATTTTATTTTTATTGGGTAATATTTTTATTTATTTGCCGGTGATGTTATACGGCGGCTCGTTATTCATGCAAACCATGTTTAATGTTGACTTACCAATTATTGTTCTGGCAGTTGCTTTTGCTCTTGTGGGCGCAGCGTATGCGGTCTTTGGCGGATTAAGAGCGGTTGCGGTTTCTGATACCTACAGTGGTGTTTTGTTGCTGGGGTTAGGTTTGTTGGTGGTGTTTTTAGCGTTAAAAGCAATTAATTTTGATTTCTCGGGTATTCCCGCTGAGCGTTTAACGTTAATTGGTGATAAAGATTCTCCCATTCCTTGGACTACGTTATTCACCGGAATGATTTTTATCCAGACTTATTACTGGAGCACCAATCAAACCATCACCCAGCGAGCAATGGCGTCACCGAGTTTAGAAGAAGGTCAAAAGGGCGTTTACGTTGCAGCCATTGTTCGATTAATGATTGTTCCGCCGTTGATTGTATTGCCAGGTATTGTGTCTTATAAATTGTACGGAAATATTGGTGATGCTGCATATGGAAGAATTGTCGGTGACGTGTTACCTATGTGGTTATCCGGCGCCTTTGCCGCTGCGATTGCCGCTGCCGTATTAACCAGCTTCAACAGTGTTTTAAATTCTTCCACCGCATTGTATGTGTGTGATATTCACGAGAAATATTTTGGCAAAGTTGCCAATGTGCCCAAACTGAATGCCGTTATTACCATGGGTTTTGTTTGTATCGCGCTGCTATTGGTGCCCGTATACAGTGGTGCGGTGAGTATTATTAATTTACTTCAACAATTAAACGGGCTACTCAGCATGCCGATTCTGTCTGCGTTTATTGTTGGTTTGTTGTTTAAAAATGTTGATGCCCGAGCCGCAATCATTGCAGTTGTAGTCGGCGTTTTGGAATACGCAGTGTTCACCTTTGTTTGGACACCAACTCATTATATTCACTTAATGTTTGTTACGTTGATTTGTTGTGTTGCTATTGCGTTAATTGCCAATCGTTTTCTCTTCGGTGGTCATACAGAATTGGTGTTTGGCCAAGTAAAAAAATTATCAAATGACGATCACCACGTGACGTCAATGAAATAGCTGAATCTATGAGTGTATGTAGTTGATCCCAGAAAATATTAGACGCAGGGATGTGTCACTTTTTTAGTTATTTTTTAGGCATCAATCATACAAAAATTTAGCGTTATAGATTACCGAAGAATTCTGTTTGTGGAGAACAACGTCGTGTACGAAAAGCCCTGTGTACTTGCTATTGATCAAGGTACCACCAGCAGCAGAGCCATCGCCTTTGATGGTCAGGCAAATATTATTGCGATTGCGCAACAAGAGTTTCCGCAAATTTACCCAAATTCCGGCTGGGTAGAACATGATCCAGAAATTATTTGGCGTTCATCTTTAGCCGCGGCGCGTCAAGCGTTTGCAGACGCTGAAGCAAAAGGGTTTCATGTTGTCTCTATCGGCGTTACCAATCAACGAGAAACCTCGATTGTTTGGGATCGTCAATCTGGGCAAGCTCTATACAACGCCATTGTTTGGCAAGATCGTCGTACCTCAGAGTTTTGCGCACAACTCAAGCGCGACAATGTTGAGACTGAATTACAACAAAAAACAGGGTTGTTAATTGACCCGTATTTTTCTGCGTCAAAAATTGCTTGGATTCTCGATCATGTTAACGGTGCCCGACAACAAGCCGAGGTCGGTAAATTGGCGTTTGGTACAGTGGATTGTTTTTTGATAAACCGTTTTACCAACGGCGCGGTTCACGCTACCGATGCGACCAACGCTTGTCGCACCAGTCTTTATAATATTCATCGCGGTGAATGGGATAAAGACATGTTAAAACTTTTTAACGTGCCCGCTGCGGTATTACCGAAGGTACTGAATTCGAGCGACGATTTCGGTATGACTGCGCCTGATATTTTTGGCCGTAGCATTCCAATTTATGGCGTTGCCGGTGACCAACAAGCCGCCAGTATTGGTCAATGTTGTTTCGACACTGGAACGATAAAAAGTACCTACGGTACAGGTTGTTTTGTGTTGATGAATACGGGTCAACAACCGGTGATCTCAAAAAACCGATTATTAACAACGGTTGCGTACCAGCTTAACGGTGAAACAACCTACGCCATTGAAGGTTCTATTTTTGTCGCGGGTGCGGCGATTCAATGGTTGCGCGACGGTTTGGGTTTAATCGCCAGTGCTAAAGATTCCCAGAGCATGGCGAGCAGCCTAAGCGATAACAGCGGTGTGTATTTAGTGCCAGCGTTTGCCGGGCTTGGCGCACCTTGGTGGGAGCCCGATGCCCGCGGCGCAATTTTTGGTATAACACGCGCAACCGGTCCCGATGAATTTGTGCGGGCAGCACTCGAATCGGTTTGTTATCAAACCGCGGATTTATTTACCGCAATGGCCGAAGATGGCATTACACCCACGTCTTTGCGAGTTGATGGTGGCATGGTCGCAAACGATTGGCTGTTGCAATTTCTCGCCAATGTTATGGATATGAACGTAGAGCGGCCGGCCATTTTAGAAACCACGGCGCTGGGAGCGGCGTATTTAAGTGGCATGAAAGCCGGAATATTTGGCAACTTCGAAGAACTCGCTACTAATTGGCGACGGGATGCAGAATTTAAATCATCTATGACTGCTGAGGCGCGAGCACATCTGTTAACCGGATGGCGCGATGCGGTGGGTCGAGTCATTCAAAAGTGAGTAGGAAATGAATCTCAGGAATAACAGTGTTGAGAAACTCGGTCGTGATACTTACGACGTATTGATTTTGGGCGGTGGCATAAACGGCGCGGTTTCGGCTGCTTCTTTGGCGGCCAAAGGTGCAAAGGTTGCGCTTATTGATCGCAGCGATTTTGCCGCAGAAACCAGCTCTCAATCGTCGAATCTTGCGTGGGGAGGAATTAAATATTTAGAGAGTTACGAATATTTACTGGTGAATAAATTATGTAAAAGTCGTAACCACTTAATGAAGAGCTATCCGTCTACGGTTCGAGAAATTCGATTCTTAACCACCATTGCCAATGGCTTTCGTTATCCCGCGCCACTGGTTTTTATGGGCACGATTCTCTACTGGATTTTTGGCCGATTTGTCACTCGGGCTCCCGCTTACCATTCGGTGAACAAACTCAATAAACTGGAATCTATTATCGATACATCCAACGCTCAAGGCGGTTTTGAATATTCCGATTGTTATCTCTTCGATAACGACGCGCGTTTTGTTTTTAACTTTATTCGCTCCAGCATGGATTACGGCTGTGATGCAGTAAATTATGTTGAATCGCTTGGTTCTGAACGCATTGATGGTGTTTGGCATACCAAAGCGCGAGATAACACCTCTGGTAAAGAATTTACGATTAAATCGAAAGTATTAATTAATGCTTGCGGTCCGTTCGTTGATCAACACAATCAAATTACGGAACAAAACACGGATCACCAGCATTTGTTTTCCAAGGGCATTCACCTGATTGTTGATCGGCTGACCGAAGAGGAGCGCGTACTTGCGTTTTTTGCCAGCGACGGACGATTATTTTTTGTGATCCCAATGGGGCCGAAAACCTGTATTGGAACAACGGACACACAAGTGGAGAGTCCAATAACACAAGTGACGGAAGAAGATCGGCAATTTGTTCTCGATAATGTTAATGCGTTGTTAAACCTTGATAAGCCTTTAACCAAAGACGATGTTATTTCCGAACGTTGCGGTGTGCGTCCGCTAGCGCAAAAAAGCGGGGATGGGATTGCCAATTGGGTAAAGTTATCGCGTAAGCACGCAATTGATGTAAACAATAAAGATAAACACTTAAGTATTTTTGGCGGTAAGTTAACCGACTGCATTAATGTGGGTGATGAAATTTCTGATATTGTTCACGAGCTGGGCATTGATTTACCGGCGGCAGGAACGAAATGGTATGGCGAGCCGAATGAGTCTGTACGTTTGGATTTCATTAATCGCGCAAAATCAATTCGTTTGGACGAGCTAACGGATTCCTCTTCACCTGAACCTCTATCGAGCCGGTTATGGCGTCGATACGGTGCCGAAGCATTTACTGTGTTGGATATTATTCAAGAACGACCTGAATCGGGCAAAATATTAATTGAAAACACCCAGTACTTACGGGCAGAAATAGAATTTATCGCCCAGCGAGAAATGATTGTTAAATTGGATGATTTTCTCAGACGACGATCAAAAGTTGCGTTGGTGGTTCGAAACGAAGATTTACTCAATTCGCCGGGCTTAAAAACAGCGTGCGAAATTCTTTTTGGCGAACAAGCCGATGACAAACTTAACGAATATTTTGAAAAGAGGGAACTGTCGAAAAAATCGGACAACGGCGAAGCACTATTATCCACCGAAAGAGCAGTTTCTCAGTCTTAATCAGAGTTGAGCGTTATTGAATTTATTGAAGTGTGTGAAGCAGCCCGCTGTAGCACATAATCGGGGGAAGTTGGGGTCGCGGTGTGATAGTACAACGTAAGCGTTTTTCGAATGCGTTGTACTATCATGTTGCGGCCCATTTTTTTGTTAAATATAACGCTAGTAGTCTTTCGGTTGAATCAATAATTCAGTATCTACTGTGCAGCTGTCATCGGTTGGGGTGGCTGCTTTCTTTAAGCTCACCTTTAATGCAGAAGGTTTTTTTGCTAATCCATTAATTAACTCTAAACCCACGGCGTGCATGTTTTGCAGTGCTTGATCAAATCCTCCGGCGGTTTCACCTGGCGCAGGATCAAGGTGAGCTAGAGTTGATTCTTTAGGGTGTCCTTGATCAAAATTCACCGCTGCTCGCAAACTGATGGCTTTATCGGCGAATCCGTGTCGCACTAAAACCTGCATTAAGCCAGACGCTTCCATTTCAGTAATTACATAGTCGTCAACTCGATAGAGTTCGGACATGTATTGTGCTTCGTTGGATAAGCCTGGGCCGTGAAAAAAAGTGTCACCGGTAAAATGGCTGCCGTAGATTATTTTTGGCGCTCGTCGAGCTTCTTTATCAGGGTAACGTAAGCGGTACGCTTTGGCATCGGGCGAATCTGCCAAAATCATTTTTTCTGTTGCTTTTTTAGCAAATGACACTAAATGCTCAGGCATTTTGTAACAGCGTATGGCTTCATAGCCGTTACGTGGAGTGAATAAAGGGGCGCCGGATTTAACTTCGTCGCTGGCCCATCGATGGCCCAAATCGTAGTCGACAACGTAGGTTCCGATACTGACGTCACCAATGGTTCCCTTTGACGGCGGTGTACCTGCAACGCCTGAAAAAATAAAGTAGGCATCAGAGAAATCGAAACGCTCATTCAGTAAAATAGCTTGCATAGAACTGGCTGAGGCTACCTTTCCCATGCCTAAAACTGCACCACAAATTCCGTTGCTGTTGCAGTAAACCTCTTTTTCAGCACCAACGATGGGAATTCGATACTGCTTTTGATCGGCTTTTTCGGTGTTAAAATAGCTGTCGTACCAGTATTGAAATTCTCCGGCTTTATCGCCTGTGTTGTCACCAATTTCAAACATAGAGGCGATAAATACGTTGACTTTGATTGGTGTTGATTCGGCCAGTAGGTTTGGTGATGCAACAACCAGGTTCAACAATAAAAGATGTAATGCAAGTTTCACACGTTTTCCTTTTTTAACTTTATTCATACCAAGCTGTAAATCGTGATAAAAGCAATTAACAAGCCATGCAATAATGATGTGTTAATAATGGCTTGTTAATCTTTAAGATTCACACAGTTGATTGTCGTACTCGCAAATAAATGACCGTTCAGGAGTAACATCGGCCAGCTTTTTATTCGCAAGTCTGGCTTTCATGAATTTTTTCAAGGATTTGTTGAGTTGGGTTATGTGTTCTTGTTTGCTGGTGTCATCAAGATAGCTGAACGCAATTGAATTAGTAATCATCTCAGTTAATTCTTGCCAAGAGAGATTGTATTCTTTAATGGCGACATAAAATTCATCGCTGAAGGTGCTGTCCCACATGCCGTTATCATCGGTAGAAAGAGCCACAGGAATACCCACGCGCAAGTATTCGGGGAAGGGGTGTTTTTTAAAGTCCGTAATGTATTTCAGTTTATAGTTACTGATTAAGTTGGTTTCAATTAGGTATTTTCCATTTCGCAACAGAAGCAGTGTGTCTGGGTCCATAATTGAATTTAAACCGTGACCAATTCGAGTCGCGCCGATTAACAGGGTGTCTTTTACGTGTTTATTAGGTTCTACACTTTCTCCGCCGTGAATGGATAAATTGATTTTCGGAAAATGTAAGCGTAATTCACGCAAGGTTTCTAAGAAACGCAAAGGGTGGCCGCGACCGTCGTCTTCTCGGCCAACAAAATTAATAGCGACGTAATAGTCGCGATTGTTATCGATAAACTCAAATGCTGAAACCAACGCTTTTTCGGCAAAACCAGAAAAACGTAATATCGAAATCTGGAAGCGAACGGTAACACCTGTTGCTTTTGCCTCGGGGGAATTCAGCATGTCTTTAAATACAGTTAAAACGTTTTCAGGCGCTATGTATGAGCCATCTGGATGAACAAACCCGCTTGGGTTTGATATGGTTTCCAGATAAGTTACATTTTGTTGTTTGTAGGAGTGCATTTTTCGCAACAATAATTTTGAGCGAATAATGGGATTGCGAGTCATGTCGCCGAGACGTTGCCAATGACGTTCGAAAAACTCTTTTCTGTCTTCGTGCGGTTCATCAAGGCGAATACTGGATAAAAATCCGTTTTTTTCCTTTTGGGATAATTCAGAGAGTGATTTGTAAGTGCTTTTCTCGCAGGCTGATAGCGTTTCGTAATTCGATTTCTGGATGGTTTTAAAATAAAAAAACTGACTATTCGGTGAAAACTCGTCAGAATTATAACCTCGACAAGGTAAAAGCTCGACCCGTGTGAAGTACTCATAACCGCCATTACTGGCTGGGTTTGAGGCGAGTTCATACCACCACTCACTGTACATTGACCCTGTTAAGTGGTGATGTAAGTCACCGCCTTTGGGCAGCGCTCTAACAAAGTTATACATTTGCTGCGGTGTTGCTGTGGTTTTAAAGTTTTTAAACCAAGCTTCCATTTTGGAATGAGTATCGGCAGCGCCGGTTTGAGAAAAGAATGCAAAAAGAAAAACACACACTGTGTAAGTTAGATATTTCATAAATCCTATAAACACCAATAACAACGCTCCGAGTAGAAAACGAGTGTATTGGTATTGCGCGGGAAATTCAAAGTTATCATCAAGGCTGTGTATTTCAATCAAAATTGATTGATATTTACCGTATTACAGATCTCTATTATTAGCGTTTAAAGATTAATTTTTATGGTTTAAAAGACAAATTTTAGTATTGTCGAGCAAGATAATAGACAGATTCAAATAATAAGCATCCGCTATTAATCTAATAATTTATGCTATGTATAAAAATTTAACGCTAAGCTTCTGTTGTAACTTTAACGTTGAGCCGCAATTTTTATTTTTGAATAATGATTATTTTGGCATGGTGTAACAGAGGGGGTGTAATAGGGCGATCTATTTCGTAAATCCTTATTTATTGAGTGGATACTGCATCTTGAGATTGTTGCTAATGAGATGTATTCTCATTTTGTGTGATGTGATGTAACATATTGTTCATAATCACACCATTCGTTGAAATTAAGCTATCAAGAGAGATGCTCTATGAAGCCAGATATCCACCCTGAATATCGTGATGTTGTATTTCATGACACAACATCAGATTCCTACTTTGTTATTGGGTCCACGTTAAAAACCGATCGCACCATTGATTACCAAGGCACGACATACCCCTATATGACCATTGATGTGTCGAGCAAATCGCACCCGTTTTACACCGGTAAACAGCGCGTTAGCCAAAACGACGGTCGTGTGGCTAAGTTCAATAAACGTTATAAGCGCGGCGGTGCAAAATAATGCAAGTGCTTAGCTCCCTTAAAACCGCTCGATCTCGTCACCCTGACTGCCAGATCGTAAAACGCAGGGGGCGTATATACGTGATTTGTAAATCAAACCCTCGTTTTAAAGCGGTACAAGGTAAGACCAAGAAAAAGCGTTAAATTTAGGGCTTCGTTTGAAGCCCTTTTCGGAGAATACCTTATTCTTTGAGTGCTGATTAACATCACGAAAATCCGACTGTGTGATGAACGTGGTTGTTGTGGTATGACTGTTCTGATTAGAATAAATTTCTGAATCAGCAGTACCTGAATGGGAGTACTTGAATGGGAGTACTTGAATGGGAGTATCAGTGCGGTGAAAAAAACTATCTTAATTGTTGGTGCCAGTCGTGGTATTGGAGCAGAATTAGTGAATCATTTTTCTAAAGAACACCATGTTATTGGTGTTTCCAGAACTGAGGCGCAGCACTGCCAATGGTTGTCGGCCGATCTCTCAACGTCCGATGGCATTCAAGCGATTATTGATAGTGTTGGGCAACAACCCATTGATGCGCTAATTTATTCAAGTGGAATTTGGGAAGAGCAGGGTTTTAGTGACGATTTTGATTTTCGTAAAACCACGGCTGAAGAAACGCACAACATTATGTTGGTTAACTTAATTGCACCTATTGAGCTAACCAAGAAGATCGCCAAAAATCTATCATTGTCGAACAACCCAAGAGCAATATACTTGGGAGCGCTCTCTGGTGTCGATCAAATCGCATCCGATCAGGTTGCTTATGCAGCCAGTAAATTTGGCTTACGCGGCGCTATTCAGAGCTTAAGAAAAGCATTAAAACCGGAAAATATTGGCTTTACGGTGATTAATCCTGGCAATGTTGCCACCGAAGAAGTGCTCGACGATATTAAAAAAGGTCTGTTTTCTGAGCAAATTCCCATTCCTTTGTCGGATATTATCTCATCTGTTGAAATGATCCTTTCTCTTTCTAAACACACCGAAGTTGGTGATATTAATTTAAGCCAAAAATAATTGCCTGAATTGCTGGTTTTATCGCGTGAAAACTCGAACGCTTTTATGTGAACTGAACATGCCTTGTGCACGTAAAACCCAAAAATAAACCCATCAAAAGGGCTCTTGTGTGAAACCTTCACTGTATTTCGACGGAAACTGCCCTTTGTGCAGCAAAGAAATTAATTGGTTAAAAAAACGTTGCGGGCAAAACATTGAATTTGTCGATGTTCATACCTTAAGCGATAACGAATTAGACAAAGAATCTTTGTTGAAGGTACTTCATTTACGCAACGCCGATGGTGTTTGGGTAAAAGGTTTGGATGCGACCGTTGCGATTTGGTCTTACACACCGTACGGTTTTTTATTCAAACTATTACGAGTTTGGCCCGTGTCGAAAATAGCTGATTGGTTGTATGAAAAGTGGGCCGCTCGCCGCTATGAAAAACGCTATGTCTGTCAACAATGCAAAATCTAAGGGTGGTTTACGATCATGTTTAATCTATTCAAAAAAGACCCTGTTAAACAATTGAACAAAGAGTATCAGGCGTTATTGCTTGAAGGCATGAAATATCAGCGCAATGGCGATATCAAACGTTATTCTGAAATCAGTGAAAAAGCCGAAGCCATTCGATTATCGATAGACGAACTGGAAAAATCTAAAGCATAAATTTATTTCAATTTTAATTTTCTGTTGTTAATTTCGGACGATGTATTAGTCATCATTTTTTCGGTTCGAAACATAGACTGGCGGGTCAATTCACCAATTAACGGTGCTTCTGGTAAGTTGACCCAGTATTTTTTCGGCATCTCGCTTTGCATGGCTTTTAATTTTAAGCGAGCGGGATTGAAAATGTTCTTGTAGTACGCTTTCCACAACTCTTCTAATTCGTCGTGCAGTCCTTCGGGCCTTGTCACGCCCTCGGTTTGCCAGGCTTGTTTTGTGTCCCAATGCAGGCACCGATCTGGTGTTAAAATAGACCAATGCATATTGCTGAATCGCCGGGTAAAAAATGAAACCACCAGCGGTACGATGTAATGTTCGGGTTCAAACCAGGCAATAAAATAGTCTTTTTCAGGGCTTGAAGCGCAAGGTGTTTTGCGAAAACGAACAAAAGCTTCCATTTTGTGGATGTCGCGCCCAATGGATTTTCTCATCGACATGGCTTTTGCGATCTGTGGGTCGATATCAAAATTGAGTAAGTGTTTATCTTCGAAAACAAGCCGCCAGGCAATGCTGTAGAGTAGGCCCCAACGACTGTTGTCTCTATGGTGACATACGGGTTTGGCCAGCTCTAAAAATGCCTTTGGTATAGAAATAGTTTTTTGTTTGATGGGTAACTCTAAGAAATCAGTATCGTCCTCAGAAAACAGCAGATTGCTTTGTTGATCAACTTGCCAGTGAACATCTTCGGGGGGAATTTGTCGGTAGAGTAATTCCCTGGCTTGAGTACGCCATTGCTTGTAGGTTTCAACTTGGATATTAACCATAAGACACGTTAATTAAATAATGATAATTGTTGATTTTCTTGTTTAACAAAGCTCTGTCTTAAATACTGGGAATCCAGTTGTTTGGGGGTGTGGTCTTGAGTTTCAATAAACGCAGAAACTTTAGAGACCGATACGCCAATTTTTTTCAGGTCTTGGTATCGTAACCGACGAAAATTTCGTGACTGAATGATTCTGGATGCGCCGATAGCTCCAATGCCCGGAACCCGCAATAAATCTTCACGGGTTGCCGTGTTTATATTAACGGGAAAAAATTCTCGGTGATTGATGGCCCAGGCCAGTTTTGGGTCTATCTCTAGATCTAACATGCCATCATTGGCGGAATTGTTCTCGCTGATTTCATTGACGTTAAATCCGTAAAACCGCAGTAACCAATCGGCTTGGTATAAACGATGTTCACGCATAAGCGGTGGCGATTTTATTGGTAGAACAGCGCTGGCGTCGGGAATAGGGCTGAACGCAGAGTAATACACCCGTCGCATGCTGTATTTGTTATACAAGTAATGGGATAAGGTGAGAATTTTCTTGTCTGAGGATTCATCGGCACCAACAATCATTTGCGTGCTTTGACCGGCAGGGGAGTACACAAGTGATTTCTTTTTTTCTCCCGATCGACGAGTAACGGTTACGGCGGATTTTTTTTGAGTTCTACTTTCTTTGGATTCATCGATATGATCTTTAAGTTGCGTCATAGATTGATGAATGGTCGAAGGGTCTTTTTCTGGTGCGTATTGTTTCAGAGATTTCTTGGACGGTAATTCTATATTGATGCTTAATCGATCTGCGTATAAACCGGCTTGTTGAAGCAGTTCTGGGCTGGCATCGGGAATGGTTTTTAAATGAATATAGCCGCGAAAGTCGTGGGTTTTACGCAGTGTTTTAGCAACACTTACGAGCTGCTCCATGGTGTAGTCGGAAGATTGAATAATACCGGAGCTTAAAAACAAACCCTCAATATAATTACGTTTGTAAAAATCTAGGGTTAAATTGACAATTTCTTCGACGCTAAAACGCGCTCTTTGTACATCGCTAGAAGATCGGTTAATGCAGTAGCTGCAATCGTAAATGCAGAAGTTGGTTAACAGTATTTTTAAAAGGGAAACGCATCGGCCGTCGGGTGTGTAACTGTGACAAATTCCCATGCCGCCGGAAGTGGAGCCAATGCCTTTGCCTTTTTTAGAATCGCGTTTGATAGAACCGCTACTTGCGCAGGATGCATCGTATTTTGCTGCATCGGCTAATATTGCTAATTTATGCAGGGTTTTCATAAACTTTACCGATATACTGTTTATAAATACAGTATATCGGGTGTTTACCAGTCGCTCAAGTAAAATTACCAGCCAGCAGGGTCAATAAACGGATTGGGTGGTTAATCAAACCACTGCTCGGCAAGATCCAAAGCGGATAAGTACGCGCCTTCAACCCGGCCACCGACGAGCCAATCGCCAATTGCGGCAATGTTGGATGTCTTATCAAAGAGTATTTTCGGTTGTTCGTAATTGCTTTTTAAGCGGGCGTAACGCCAATAATGGCGATAGTGGTGTACTAACTCCAGTGGCGAGTGTGTATGCTGTTGGAGTTTGCTGTTCAGCCAGTTTATGCCAATTTGAACCATCGCGTCTTCGCTGTGCTTGTCTTTATCGCGTGACCAATCGGCGGAAAAATGCAACATCCAGAGATCGTCGTATTCTGGGTTGGCAGCACGTTGAGGGCGAGCCGACAAGCGAGATAACCAGGCAACGGTATTGTCACCAAAAACACCTTGAACATCGGCATTAACTGTTCCGCGAGTGGCAAGAGCGAGCGTCCAACAGGGCTCGTCGATTTGTTGTGGAATTCGAGTTTTTAAGGCCGTGCCAGATAGGAGTTTGGCACTTTGTTCGGCCGGTGCACTCACAATTACTGCGTCGAAAGACTCATCCAAAAAGTGGTCGTGTTTATCTTGCAGGCGCCACTGGTTGTTTTCGGATGTGTGGTGTAAGGCTTGTATTTCCGTACTTACTTGGATATTCAAGCCCGTTGATAATGAATGGGCAATGCTGTTCATTTGCGCGGTGCCAACATAGCGCTCGGTGTTATCTGGGCTTGGACTGACACCTTCGTCCGTCGTTACAAACGGGGTGAAATCCCAGCGTTCGGCGGCGCCTTCTTGTAACCATGTTGCCAATTGCTTTTTGAATCTAGAGTCGTATGCTGTGAAGTATTGTGCACCAATATCAATGGTTCCCCAATCCAAACGTTTTGCTGCTAAGCGGCCACCACGTCCGCGTGATTTTTCGAAGACCATAACGTCATGGCCTTGTTGTTGGGACAATTGGGAAAAAGTTAATCCAGCAATTCCAGCCCCGATTACCGCAACTTTCATTGATTTAATTCCTTAAAGATCATATAGCTATTGTTAAAGAGTTTTGATTTAACCAGCGCCGAATAAATCGCTGCGCGGGATCGTACAACGCTTGTTGTTTTTGAATATTAAAATGCCGTTTACCTCTTGGGTCTGTTCCTACTCCGGCTAAATATTGCCAATTTCCCCAGTTTGAAGCGACATCATAGTCGATGAGTTGTTGTTCAAAATACGCCGCGCCGTATCGCCAATCCAAATTTAATTCATTGACAAAATAACTGGCCACCAACTGTCTTCCTCGATTCGACATAAATCCCGTTGCGTTAAGTTGATGCATTAAGGCGTTCACTAAAGGTTCTGCGGTATTGCCTTCACACCAAGATTGGAATGCCGTTGGCGAAAAATGCGATGTGATTTGAGTTTGTTTTATACCAGAGCTTTGAAAAAGGCGCGTTTTTGCTGACATTGCTAACCATTGGAAATATTCTCGCCACAATAATTCAAAGGCAATCCAATAGGTTGATTCGTTGGCTTTTACGTGAGCTTCAAAATTTTGGAGTTCGGTCAGTATTGTGTTAACCGACACACAACCTTGGGCCAACCATAAAGAAAACTTTGTTGAATTTTCCCAGCCGTCTAATTCATTTCTAACCTCTTTATACGTGGTTGGCTGAGATGTGCTGAAATAGTTTTTAAGGTGTTTTAACCCTTCGGTTTCTCCACCGGTAACGGGGTAGTAATTTTTGCTAGCATTAATGGCGGAAATAGAAGGATGCTCTGTTAACTCATTCAAGGTACTTGCAAAAGCCCGTGGCATCGCTTTTATTTTTGGTGTTTTCTGTAGGTTGTCGATGTAGCTTGTGCTTTCAACTTTTTTTCTAAATTTGGAAAAACTAACAGGAAAGTCGCCTAAATCAATAGGTAAATTCGTTTGAGAAAAAATTGTGTAGGTTGGTGCTTCAATAAATGATAGCGATGAATGCCGTTGCTTTAGCGATTTCCAGAATTGATTTTCGTGAACACCGATTTGCTGGCTGCGAAAGATCGCATCAATAGCATGTTGTGTCGTTAATTTGGCGATAACTTCTAACGGGTGGTCGTAATAAATAACCAAGTGTTGGCCGAGCTGTTCGAGTGATCGGTTTAAATCCATAAGTGATTGATAGAGAAATTGCCAGCGGTGCTCACCAATTGGCTTCAAACCATAGGTATTTTCAGTAAAAGCTTGTGGGGCAACAATATAAACACACAGCAGTTGTTCGGATGCTTCACAGGCTTGCTGTAACGCAAGATTATCATCAATGCGTAAGTCGTTAGTAAACAGATAGATACTTTTCCCATAGGCTTTGGTAGCCGATGGGTTTGGCTTATTTTGGTTTGCATCATTGATGTTTTGATCATTCATCGTCGATAGCTCCTGTCGAGTGCCTCTGTCAATAGCTTTTATCGAATAGTCTCTTTAATCTTGGTTTTACAGAGAACTTAAATTATCGATGCACCATTGTGCGCGTGCTAACGTGGCTTGTTGCGTTTCTGCGCCGAGTTTATTCCAGTTACGATATATCATTATATTTCTTGGGTTGTTTGCGAGCCGTGTTTGATGCTTATGCATAAAATTCCAGTACAAGCTGTTAAACGGACAGGAATTTTCCGAAGTTTTTTGTTTGATGTCGTAAAAACAGTGTTTGCAGTAATCGCTCATTTTATTGATGTAATTGCCGCTGGCAGAATAGGGTTTGGTCGCAACATAACCGCCATCGGCGAATAAACTCATGCCATGGGTGTTGGGCATTTCTACCCATTCAATCGCATCAATGTAAATGCCCAAATACCAGGCGTTGACTTCCTCTGGGCTAATACCGGTAAGTAGGCAAAAATTACCGGTCACCATAAGCCGTTGTATGTGATGTGCGTAGGCGTATTTTAGTGATTGGCCAATGGCTTGTTTCATACAGGCCATTTTCGTGCTGCCATCCCAAAAGTATTTGGGCAGTTTATTGTGTGCCGATAATTCATTGGTGTTTGGGTATTCAGGCATATTGATCCAATACACACAGCGAATGTATTCTCTCCACCCCAGAATTTGTCGAACAAATCCTTCTACTTGCGGCAAGGTAATCACCGTTGGTGCGCTGTGGTATGCCTGTATTGCCGCTGTGATAACTTCCATCGGGTGAATTTGTTTGGTATTCAACGAAAATGATAACCGAGAGTGATAAAGTGACCACTGAAATGGGTGATCTCCAATCATGGCATCTTGGAAACGGCCGAAGTTCGGCAAGCAATATTCACAAAAATAGTCGAGCAATTGCAACGATTGTGTTCGTGTTACCGGCCATAAGAGATAGGCGTCGTACTCGCCAAAATAGGGTATGTTATGGGCTTTAATTCGCTGAAAATACGCATCAACGGCAGTGCCAAACATCATCGGTTGCGGAATATGCGCTAAATCTTTGGTTTTTATTTTTTCTCTGTTTTGTGAATCGTAATTCCATTGCCCGCCTTCTGGGCTTTCGCTGTCCATAAGGATATCGAAACGCTTGCGCATTTTTCGATAAAAAGATTCCATGCGGTTATGCTGTTGTGGTTTAACGTAGGTGCGAATCTTTTCGAGGGGAATTAAAAAGTGCTCGCTGTTGGTTTCGTTTATCTGAGTCTCACCTAATGCTTGCGGTAACAATTTTCGCAACTGAGTGAGCAGGCGATATTCGTCCGGTTGTTGGTATTCCAATACATCAGCATTGGCACTGGCAGTGATAGTGGCTAGCAGCTCGATAATGGACGAAAAATGCTCGGTTTCGTCGAGGGTTAGATGTAATACCTGGTGTCCTTTGTGGGTTAGCTCTTGCGCAAAGCTTTCCATTGCTGAAAAAAAAGCACACAGCTTTTGAATATGGTGTTTTACGTACGTCGCTTCCTGTTTGAGTTCGGCAATAACGTACAAGACGGTTTCATCAATGGAATTGAACCAAGAGTGTTGACTGTTGAGTTGATCGCCCAAAATCAAGCGCACGGTACGGTAATTTTTATCGATCTTCATAACAGGCCAAAAGCTCAGTCAAATGAGGGCTATACGCAGCAACTTTGAAAACGTATCAACGGCTTATCGGATTTTTCGCACAGGCTTGATTGGGCAATTGGCACCAAGAGGGAAAAATAACGCTGATCAACGAAGGTATTTTGAGAGTATTTAGAATGAGTAACTTGTGATAAATACTATAGAGGGTTATGCAGAATGGGTGTTATAATTTTGAACGAATAATTTAAATATTCCAAAAAGTTTAAAAAAACTCATTCTTATATTTTTAAAATATTTCATTTAAAAACCCGATGAAGACTCATAATAAGAGACCTGTGAAAGTGAACATTCAAATGAAACGTGCTCGAAAGTTGCTAAAAGCGGCCGGTTTTTCAATGCTTTCTGCGGTCAGTGCCGCGGCATTGGCTGTCGAAAACACCGAGTTATTAACGGTGGATGCGGCGGTAAACAGTAAGGTGTTGGATGGTGTAGCATCTGGTTTAGGTAAAGGCGCAAAAGTTGATAGCCTTACAGTGTTTGAATGCGGCCGCGTGGAAGCACCCGATCGCTCTCACTGGTCTCCGGGTGTTGATGTTGGTGTTGCCCATAAAATGGTGGCGAGTTGTTACTTGATTCGCCATGGAGACAAGCTCATGGTTTGGGATACCGGGATTCCGGCACCAGTTGCTAAGCTTGAAAACGGATTGTCGATTGCCGGTGGTAAAATCAATTTGTTTTTAGACAAACCATTCCCGGCCTTGCTAAAAGAAAACGGTATATCACCGGCTTCTGTTGAGTACTTGGCAATGTCGCACATGCACGCTGACCATACCGGTAACGCAAATGCGTTTACCAACGCCAACTGGTTTATTCAAGAAGCCGAATACAACGCCGCCTTTGGTGAAGACGCTCCCAAATTTAATTTCCGCAAAGCCACTTACGCAAAGCTTGATCAAAGTAAAGTGGTTAAGCTCAATGGTCACCACGACGTATTCGGTGACGGGTCTGTGGTTATTATTCCAGCACCGGGCCACACACCGGGGCACCAAGTGTTGTACGTTAATTTAGAGTCTGGTCCGGTTATTTTATCGGGCGATTTATGGCATTTTGCCTCTAACTATCATTTTTCTCGTGTGCCTGGTTTCAATTACGACGTTAAGCAAACCCGAGCGAGCATGAAAATGATTGATGCATTAGCTGCGGTTTCTGGAGCTAAAATCATTCTCCAGCACGACCACGACGGCAACCAAAAAATTCCTCACGCGCCCAAATCTGTACGCTAACTAGCGAATCTTATTGATAAACAAGCGGTTGCTTTTAAGCTTGCAGCCGTTTGTTTGTCTTTATGTCTTGTTCTTTTTTCTCTTTCTCTTTTCGTGCTCAATCGTATGACGATTTAGTTTCGCTCAGAAACTATCCATTGATGGCGTTCAGCAATTTAGTTACCATGATAACTAAATTAAAGAGAGGAGAGTGTTTATGTTGTGCCTAGTTGCTTTTATCACCCCCAAACAAGAATTTTATCAAACGGCAAAGCAAGCCATTGTTGATATACTCGAAGTCACACGAGCAGAGGAAGGCTGCATTACTTTTTGGTTGCACGAAAACCAGGAAGAAAATCAACTGTGTTTGTACGAGCAATTCACGAGCCAAGAAGCGCTGGATGAACACTACGCCAAGCCTTACATTAAACCGGTGTTTGAGGCTTATGAAGCTTGGCTTGAAAAACCGGTTGAAATTACAAAGCTAAAATTATTGGGATAAACATCCGCCTATGTTTTTTTTGAAAGAGTTACCTGCCAGGGCGATGATTGAGAATTACAGTCGCCAATTTAAGGAACTCGATGTCGATAATGTTGAGAAGACGCTGATCACGTTGAGAAATGCGAGTTTATTGTTGCGTGAGTTGGAAGACTATTTTGCTCAGTACGGTTTATCGCAATTAAAATTTCTTATTCTTATCGTGATTGATCGAGAACTGGAGCGTACTTCTCTAACGTCGGCTGAAATTGCTGATAGAATTGACGTATCTAAACCGGTGTTGAGCAGAACCATCAATAAGCTGCTGGATGATGAACTACTTCTCGTAAAAGCAGATGATTGTGACGGTCGAGTTAAACATTTATCGCTTTCTAAGCAAGGGAAAAAAACCTTAAATACCCTGTTGCCTGACTACTATTTATTAATCAATCGATTCAACTTATGAAACATAGAATACTTTTTACTGTGCTTATGTCAGGTATGTTGTCATTCTTTATGACATTATGGATTACTTACATCAATATTGGTGTTGGCTCGGGTTTTGTGAGCAAGTGGTTGTTTGCTTTTTTATTAGCATGGCCGGCTGCGGGAATTATTTCTTTTGTGGTTTCGCCCATTGCGCAACGAATTACAGCGGCGATTCTCGGACCTGTTAACAGCCACTGAATCAATTAACTGTCATTAAATCAATTTAACTGCTAAACGTTTTTCGGTAATGCTCTTCGTTGCTATGGCAGAGTGGTATGACAAGAAACTATGGCTGGGCGATGTCCAGACATTATTCAATGTTTTTATCCAGCGGCCACTGGCCACAAATTTCAAACGGGGCCACCATTGATACCCACTTTACTGGATGTAATTTTTCTTTCGGAAGGAGAGACGCATCTTGGTAAGAGGCTTTGCGGTATTTTTTATCGAGCTTGGCAAAGTCCGTGTGTAAGGCATTGAGCGTATCGGTTGACATTAAGCGAAAGGAACTTGAAAACGTCGATCCGGTTTCGCCGTCGTGATCGCACACGTATTCAAGGAAAAAATGATTGCGCTGTCGAACCACTTCACCGAGTGGGCCATCCAACTGCATTAAAATTCTGCCTTCAATTAACAATCGAAACTGATTGTTTGCCGACAATTCAATAAACCCTTGTTTATCCAAATCGCGCAAATAGCGGAAGGTGGTAACTTCACTGAGTTCGTATCGACTTTTGATGGTTTCCAAGCTGTATTGCGCTGTCAGAAAAAACAGGAAAGAAAAATGAGACGGGTTGTCTCGCAAAAATTCTTCTTGTTGGTCGGTTAGCTTGGTTGCGGCTTCGTTGTGTTGGCGTGAAATATCAAGTAAGTCGTAGACAGAGATATTAATAGCGTCGCATAATTCATTGAGCCGACTTAACGAACAGTCTTTTTCTCGAAAGAGACGTTTAATGGTTTGCTCTGACACCCCAATGCGTTCAGCAACATCTTTGTAGGTAACACCGCGAGCTTTAAAAGCCTGCTTTAAGGCGAGGGTAATTTCAAAGTGGGCGACTTCCTGCATGCGATGCTCCTGCGTGGGTCATATCGTTAACCCTAAATTAGACATTAGGGTTAAAAATTTGTACCTTTTCAATATGAGCTAGTGAAATAGTTCATCGTAGTGTTACATAGGCTGTATCAATTCACAAGAACACGGGTACAAATTATGAAACTTCCTTTCTTATTCGGCGCGTTATTGGCTGCCAGTTCGGCACTGGCTGATCTTAAACCGGTTTGGCAGATCGACGGTTTCAAAATGCCGGAATCAGTGGTTTACGATGAGCAACGCAGTCAATACTACGTTTCTAATATTAACCAGGGCCCACTTGCCGTAGACAACAATGGTAGCATCGGCCTGATTGATAGCAATGGCAAAGCTCACACTTTGGAATGGGTGTCTGGTTTAAGTTCACCAAAAGGCTTGGCTTTAAAAGGTGATTACTTATATGCAGCCGACACCAAAGAACTTGTTGTTATTAATGTTGAAGAAGGCAAAATTACCGCGCGATTCCCAGCGCCAGAAGCCGTGGTATTAAATGGCTTAGCGTTCGATAAAAAAGGCACGCTTTACGTATCCGATTGGGCTGGAAACAAAATCTATAAACTCGAAGATAATGAGTTAAAAGTTTGGTTAAGTGGCAAAGAGCTTGAATCACCAAACGGCTTAGTTGTAAAAGGAAATCACTTGTACGTTGCTTCTTGGGGCCTTAATCCAGGTGCGGATTTCACCACCGACACCAGTGGTCTTCTCAAAAAAATCAGCCTAAAAACCGGCAAAATTGAAAACTTGCGTGAGAAGGGCAACGACGCTTGGATGAATCTTGATGGATTGCACCCAATCGACGGCGGCTGGTTAGCTACCGACTTTATGAAAGGTGAATTGTTGACTTTGGACGATAAAGGTTCGATTAAATCCAGTGAAAAATTAGCGCCTTCTGCGGCTGACTTTTTCTTGGTTGAAGGACAAGACTTGATTGTTGTTCCGTATTTGATGGCAAACAAAGTGGTTGCTTATAAATACGAGAAGTAATTTCGGCCAGGTTCGCTAGATCGCTTGCGCTCAATACTGCCATTGAGCGCCTTTTTCTAGCTTAATTTTTTATGCAGTTTTTCTAGCACATTTTTCACAATCAAATCACACCGCTCACCGGCAAATTCAAATACCGATAATTCGGCAGATTGCAAATGCGATTCAAAAATTTTCTGCAAATTTTTTCGGGCTCTAGAAAATCGTTTTTTTACCGTATCTTCGCTAATGTCTAAGGTAATTGCCGTTTCTGAGGTACTTAATTTTTGAATGGCGCGAAGAACGTATACACTGCGGTAGTGAAGCGGTAATTGATCGATTGCGTTTTCGAGTAGTTCGCGCAATTGTTGATTGGCGAGATAATTTAAAGGTTCGGGTTCGCAAGACTCCATATCAAATTCATACTCTGGGTCATCGAAATCGTAGGTGATGTATTTGGAACTGCGCAGACGACCTAAAGCCTCATTGGTTGCGATTCTCGACAACCAACTGCCAAACCCCGTCGGACCACGATATTGATCGAGCTGAAAATAGGCTTTGACGTAAGTTTCTTGAACAATGTCTAGGGCTTCTGTGTCGTCTTTTAAAATACTGCGTGCTATACGGAAAAGTCGTTGGTTGTAGCGCCGCATAATGTGTTCAAACGCATTTTTTTCGCCAGCTTGAGTTTGAATAATTAATTGCTCATCGCTGACCAGAGTGCTATTGGGTCTCAGTTTATTGATGGTTGAAACTAACGATTGTTTAATCATTGAGTTAGGCTCACTGGCACCGTGGGTTGTTGTTATCTAGAGTTTGTAGAAACCGTATTAACTCATGCCGTTGCTGTTTTTGGTTCATACCAATAAAACCCATACTGGTTCCGGGCACCATTTTTATGGGGTTCTTTAAAAATAAATCCAAAGAATCGAAATTCCAAATAATTCCTGAATTTTTTAAGGCCTCGGTATAGTCAAATCCTTTTGCCGTTGCCGCTTGTTTTCCGACAATATTGCAATGTTTTGGCCCTGTTCTGTGGTAGCTCGGTGAATGGCAGCCAGTGCACTGAACGTACAGTTGCTCACCGACGGAAACGTCCTTGTTTTCGCCAGCGATAGTGCTGTTCACCAAGGCTACTAAAGTGATCGCTAGGTATCGAGTGATCATAAAGTATCCGTTTAGAAGTGTCCGTCTAGCATTACGAGAAAAACGCGCCCGGAACCGGGTCTAATCCCAGAGCTTGTCGAAGAATAGCCCAGTGCATGGCTTCGTCTGCCAAAATACTGGCTGCGGCTTTTGCTAAATCGCCGTTATCAAACAATGGAATGGCCCCGACATAGGCACTGACTGCGCCGCGTTCTAATCCTGCGGCAAAGGTGAGTACATCCCGCTCATTGTTGAGTTGGTGCACCGGAAAATTGTACTGTTGTTTTGCGTCTGTTGGTTTGCCGCCGAGTTTTTTAACAGTGCTTGCTAATAAATCGATGTGTTCCTTGTGGTGACCTTGAAACTTAACAGCAACTTTTAATACACCGGGCGTTAATAAACCACTTTCGGCACCCACCTGGTAGGCGGCGACAGCTTCGTGTTCGGCTGAAAGTGCGGTATTTAAAATGCGAACGTCGGTTTCCAGTTGAAGGTTGGTTGCCGGTGTTTCAGCACATGCTGTATTCACGCCGCTCAGCAGAGCAATAGCCGCACCGGACAGTCCAATTTTCCCACCGGTTTCTAGAAATTGTCTTCTTCCTAAGGCGGTATTTTTTAAGTCTAGTTTTGTCATCTCGGTTCCCTCGTTTCAGTTCTCTTATCTGGGATTTAGCGCTCAGTTATAACGCTTGCTGTCTAAGTAGATGCGTGAGATGAAAAAAGGTGACAATACAATGGAATAAAATAAAGGTGAGCGTGGTTACTGGTTGAACAAGCTGTACGCCTGATACTATTTGAGGTTTTCTGCACTATAAAATGAACATTATTGATGCACAGGCAGGGCAGTTTAGGAGCTTTTAGATCATGGAAATACAATTTTTAGGCACATCTTCTGGTGTTCCAACAAATTCTAGGAACGTATCGGCAACGGCAGTCGTAAAAAGCAATAGCAGTGAATGGTGCTTGGTGGATTGCGGAGAAGCGACACAGCACCAAGTTTTGAAAACATCGTTGTCGCCACAAAAATTAGCGGCAATTTTTATTTCTCACATTCATGGCGACCACTGTTACGGGCTTCCGGGGTTGCTGGCGAGTGTGGGCATTGGTGGTCGAACCGAGCCCTTAATTATTGTCGCACCGGAAAAAATAAAGGAATGGTTTTTAGCAACGCAACAATTCACCGATTTGCATTTGCCGTATGACATTGTGTTTTATCACTCTGAAGATTTAGGCGAAGTTTGTGTTGGCGAGTTAACCGTTTCTATCACAGAATTGTCGCATCGAGTTCCATCTTACGCGTATGTTTTTACCGAAATTAAAAAAGCCAACAATATTGACCAAGAAAAATTAAATGCTGCCGGCATTCCACGCGGACCTTTGTGGGGAAAACTGCAATCGGGCGAAGACGTGATTTTTAACGGTCGTACCGTCAAGGCTGAAGATTTTATAAAACCCGCAAGTGCTGGTCGAAAAATAATTATTTGTGGTGATAACGACAATCCCGATTTACTTAAAAACGACATTGCAGATTGTCAATTATTAATTCACGAAGCTACTTATTCCAAAGAGTTTGCTGAGAAAGCAAAAATGTATGGTCACAGTTATGCTGAACAGGTGGCTAAATTTGCACACAAGAGCCAACTGCCCAATTTAATCTTGACCCATTTTAGTTCGAGGTACCAAATTGGTGCGGGTAATGCAAAATCCATAGATGAGCTAGAGCGTGAAGCGTTAAATGTGTATGAGGGTAGGTTATTTCTCGCCAGTGATTTACAGCGATTCTGTTTGAGTAATGCTGGAGAACTTAAAAAAATCGATAAAATCTAGATCAGAGGTTTGTGTAATTTAATATTTTAAATATATTAATAAATGAATGTTTGGCTTTTTATTCTGGGACAGACGCATCAAGAATAGATTGCCAATTTCGAATATTCATTTAGGCATATTTAAACAATATGTCACAAAAAAAATTATTACTTGAAAGTGAGGTTCAATAACACGGATAATTTTAGGTTGATTAAATGAATAGCCTTTACCGTTTTATTCCGTGAGTAGTATTGATGAGAGTGTCGTTTCGAAACCTATTGTCTCAAGCATCCCGTAAATTTTTAACCAAAAGCCTAACACTTACCGTAAGTATAGGCTTATCTGTTTTCAGTAATATTTCAATTGCCGGCGAACGTTTAACTTTAACCGGATCCAGCACAGTAGCTCCTTTGGCGTTAGAAATGGCAAAGCGCTATGAAAAAAATCATCCCGATGTTCGAATAAACGTGCAAACTGGAGGATCGTCCCGTGGCATCAACGATGCTCGTGTTGGTCTTTCTGATATCGGTATGGTATCGAGAGGTCTGAAAGACTCCGAAAAAGATTTAACACCCCATGTTATCGCGCTCGACGGAATCGGTATTATCGTTCATTCATCCAATACCGTAACTCAATTAACTCGCGATCAAATTGTTGATATTTACACCGGTAACATCAAAAATTGGCGTCAGGTAGGCGGTGATGATGTTGAAATCACTGTAGTCAATAAGGCAGAAGGGCGCTCAACCCTAGAGCTTTTCCTGCACTTTTTTAAACTAAAAAACAGTCAAATTAAACCTCAAGTGGTGATTGGTGATAACCAGCAGGGAATCAAAACCGTTTCTGGTAATCCCGGCGCAATTGGTTATGTATCGATTGGTACCGCGGAATTCGAACACAATCGAGGCACTGCCATTAAATTGTTGCCTATGGACGGTGAACAAGCATCGGTTGTTGGTGTCGCCAGTGGCGATTATCCGTTATCGCGTCCTCTTAATTTGGTGACCAAGGGCGAACTTAACGGTGTAACCGCAGATTTTATAAAATTCGTTCAGTCAGATGCTGTTTCCGATTTAATTGAAAATCAGTTTTTTGTAGCACCATAACGAAGTTTTCGAATCGGGTAGGATTTCTATTTTGCTTTCTAAAGCGTCATACACTCAATTGGGCAGCAAGCTTGATGTTGTGGTGTCTGTTGTACTCAGCGTGCTGTCCTTTTTGTGTGCGGCGCTGCTGTGTTTGATTTTATGGTTTTTGATTTCTGAATCGTGGACGTTAATTGCTTCTGGCCAGTGGCAACGCTTCTTTTTAGATGAAGGTTGGTACCCCCTTGAGGGCCTGTACGCAATGACGCCCATGATTGTTGCCTCGCTGGCACTGACCTTGGGGGCGGTGCTCATCGCGTTACCGATTGGCCTGGCTTGCGCAATCTATCTTGAATTCTATGCCCGTGGTTTACCGAAAAAAGCGTTTCGCTCATTGCTGAATCTTTTGGCTGGCATACCCTCGGTGGTGTTTGGGCTGTGGGGGTTAACCGAGCTGGTTCCCTTAATTGCTGCGATAAAAGCACCTGGAACCAGTGTCTTAGCCGGTGCCATCGTACTCTCGTTAATGATCCTGCCAACGGTCGCACTGACCAGCGCTGCGGCCTTGTCCGGAGTCAATCGCAATACACTTGCCGGTGCACACGCATTAGGCTTTACCCAAAAAACCATGATCATTGCCGTTGCTATTCCGTCTGCACGCAGTGGAATTATCAGCGGTGTGTTGTTGTCTACTGCCCGAGCCATTGGCGAAACCATGGTGGTATTAATGGTCGCGGGCAATGTTGTTCAGATGCCCGATAGCTTATTTGCTCCTGTGCGTGCGTTAACCTCTAACATTGCGTTAGAAATGGCGTACGCGCTCGGTGATCATCGCGCCAGCTTGTACGCATCCGGTTTGTTGTTAACGCTCATTGTTTGGCTCTTGGCTTATCTGGCGTCGTATCTAAACGAAAAGTCGAGAGTGTTTGCCCGTGTCTGATCGAATATTTAGCTTCAGCATTTATTGCATCTCGCTTATTGTCGTTGCCGCGTTTGTTTGGATCATCAGTGATGTTGTTCTCAAAGGTTACTCTCTGGTGTCGTGGGACTTTATTGTTTCAGAACCCGAAGACGCTGGCCGCGGCGGTGGAATTGCGCCGATTCTTGTGTCGACGCTGTGGGTATTGCTGATTGCATTGGTCATTGCGTTACCCCTTGGCATAGCGACTGCAATCTGGTTAGCGGAATTTTCTCGAAGTAATACCGGTGCGGTGCACATTGGTACGGCACTGGATGTGTTGGCAGGTGTTCCGTCCATTGTTTACGGACTGTTTGGCAACGCCTTTTTCTGTATTTATCTCGGCTTGGGTTATTCGATTTTATCGGGCGGTTTAACACTGGCGTGCATGATTTTACCGGTGTTTATTCGAACCTGTGAGTCGGGTATTCGTGCGGTAAATTCCGATTGGCGCTTAGGCGGAATCGCCTTGGGTATGCGCCGCTCGGTGGTGGTGTGGAAAATTTTATTGCCAGCAGCAAAACCGGCCATTATTGCGGGCCTTGTGCTTTCCATTGGGCGTGCCACGGCTGAAACCGCTGCGCTTATTTTCACCAGCGGTTACGTGGATCGGATGCCAGAATCCATGTTTGATTCTGCGCGGGTGTTGGCGGTTCATATTTACGATTTAACCATGAATGTAACCGGCGGTGATCAAGCAGCGTATGGATCTGCGCTTATTTTAATTGTCTTAATTATTGTTTTGAACGCCTTGGCTCAGAGTTTGTTGGACTCTTGGTTTAGACGAAGTGAGTATTCATAATGACTGTTGCTGAAGTAATCGATTCTGTTATTGATAATGACGTTGCAATTTCGCCGACATCATTGCATATGGATATTCGCGATTTATCCATTTATTACGGAGAAAAATTGGCCGTTGGCGGTATTTCTCTGCCTTTGCGTCGCGGCAAAATCACGGCGTTAATTGGACCTTCAGGCTGTGGGAAAACCAGTTTTCTAACCACACTCAATCAACTCTCAAGCTTAAATTCTGATGTTCGAGTCGATGGTGATATCTTTTTTGATGGCGAAAACCTCGTTAAAGACTCCATCGATTTTCTTACCTTGCGTCGCAGAATCGGCATGATTTTTCAAAAGCCGAACCCATTTCCACTGTCTATTTTTCGCAACTTAGATTTACCGTTAAAAGAGCACGGTGTTAAATCTCGTGCCCTGAGACAAGAAAAAATCGAAAAAGCATTGCAAGATGTGGGCTTGTGGGAAGAGGTTAAAACTCGCCTAAATACCCCGGCATTGGCGCTTTCTGGCGGTCAACAACAGCGACTCTGCATTGCCAGAGCGTTAATTTTAGAGCCAGAGATACTGCTTATGGATGAGCCTTGCAGTGCGTTAGATCCGATCTCGTCTGGTGTTGTTGAAGATTTAATCATGAGATTGCGGGAAGATTATACGGTTGTGATCGTTACTCATAACCTAGCGCAAGCAAAGCGTATTTCTGATTTTACTGCGTTTTTCTGGACGGAAAATAACGCCGGTAAAATGATCGAATTTGGCGACAGCCAATGTTTGTTTCAGTCGCCGAAAAATGCTTTAACCTCCGCGTACATTTCTGGCACAAAAGGTTAATTTCAAAGCGCAATAAAAATGCATCAATAAACAGTAAGCTGGGTGAGATTCTCATTGAATAATCAGCACTAATTGCAACGGGCAGTATTTTACTACGGTGTGGTTATAATTTAGGCTGAAATTTATGAATGACGTGTATAAATCACCAGAGAGCAATTTAGAAGTCGATGAGTATCAGTCGTTGGTGATTAAATTGCTGAAAGAACAGAGTATTATTCTTGCGCTGTTATCTGCTCTGTTTGGTACTGTTGCGATGTTAGTCGCGTTATCGCTGGCTCCAGGAATTGTTCCTCTGTATGTCTTTGTACTGCCTGGGCTTGTTTCTGGAATATTAATCAAACTGTTGGGGCGTCCCATTAAGCTGGTTTACCGGTTTGTACCTAGCTTAATCTGCGGAGTGATTGTCTTAGTTTGGTTTAGCCTAGACGGCGTTACGATCCACACCGTGTTACTTCCGTTTTTAAATATTTTGGCTTGCTTGGCGATTTCGAGACGTAATTTAAATTACGAAGAAGAAAAAGCGATTTATAAATACAAACACGGTTTGATCAAACTGTAACTGTTGTTTTGCCTTGTTCTGTCTCATTCATAGCTAAATTAACAGTATTTGTTGTATGCGCTCTTGTAAGAGCGGTTGTATGAGTTATTGAAGGTTGCGATTAGAATCCAATAATTGGGTATAGCGTAAGTAGTACTCCCTCAAATAATCTTCAAAATTAATTTCCACTTTCGATTCTGCGTATTGTTGCTGTTGAACAGATTGTTCAACAGTGCTTTTGTATAAGCACGCGTTATTCAATTTTTTTGCCTCAAAATAAAACTTGTATTGATTGGATAGATTCATCGAAAATTCTGAAAATTCCAATTTTTGTTGTTTTAATGTCGATAGAATTTCTGCCGATGGCGTGAGTGTTGGATCTTTTATTTTTTCGTATTCTTTTTCTACGCTGTGCGAATAGGTTGTGTTTTTGGTCTTTGATGCAGTTTTATTGTGCTCGGCATCATCCAGTAGTTGGGCTGTTAATTGTAAGTCGTTGAACAGAGAATTCGACCAAGACTGCAAAGGCGTATATTGCCCATTTTTTATCAGTTCTAGATTTTTATCGCGGCCGTTGTAGGCGACAATTTGCTGGTTTTTTCTGATGTCTTGTATATCTTGCTGAGTTAAAGCGGGGCTGTCAGTTAATAGGCAATACAACAAGAAGGTATCTAAAAACTGAATTTGCTGATGAGTTATTCCGTTTGGGGTAAATGGATTTAAGTCGAGACATCGGATTTCTACGTATTCAATGCCTCGCTCGGCAAGCGCAGACAAGCCATTTTCACCTTTTTGGGTGGTCCGCTTTGGTCGGACGACACTGTAAAATTCATTTTCAATTTGTAATAAATTTTGGTTGAGCTGCTGGTAATGGCCGTCTGAATTTTTAAGGCCATTATTTGTATAACGACTGTGTGGTTGGGTTATTGCAGAGCATAGCGTGCGAATGTAGTTTTCTAAACAATTATAAGTCATTAACAAATTGTCTTGCGCGTTACTTTTAAACCCTAAGTCACTCATTCTTAAAGACGTAGCGTGTGGAGAATACAGTGTGTTTTCACAGCCCTCTAAATCTTGTAAGTCGTGTTGTTTTCCGTCAAGAAAGTTTTTCGACGTGCAAGGTGACGCGCCAAACAAATACAACAATAACCAATAATTGCGTAAAAAATTCCTAATGAGTTTTAAGTAACCATCGGTTTTGAAATCTTTGAATGATAACTGGCTATTCGCATCTTTATATAAAAATTGCCACAGTTCATCAGAAACCGAGAAGTTATAATGCAATCCGGCAATTGTTAAAAAGCGACCGTAACGATTACCAAGGCCAACTCGATAAATCGATTTAAGTTTACCGATATTTGATGATCCGTATTTTGCCGCGGGAATATGCGCATCGGGCACCAATTCGCAAGGCATACTGACCGGCCATAACTGCTCAGTAGGTAAATTGTGTGTGCTGAATATATGCAATTCTTCTAACTGCGTTAATACTTTTACGGGATCGGTATTGGGTTCCGTAATAAATTCAACCATCGACTCACAGTAATCCGTGGTGATATTTGGGTGTGTTAGTGGTGACCCAAAAAGCGATGGGTGAGGTGTGGTTGCCAATTTGCCATTGGGTGTGATTCGTAAACTCTCTTTTTCAATGCCTCGGGTAATTTGGTGAATACCTGCATGATTGTGTGTTCGGGAGATGTCGTTGAGAATATTTCGTAGGCGCAACAATGTGAAAGTCCTTGTTTTTATGCTTAGCGAAAAAGAAATTTACGAGGCTTAATTATTTTTAAAAGATGCATGCCAAAATTTTTATGGACATTAAGTGCTCTTAATTATTGGGCCTGGATTTTACCGAATCAGTGAGTAAGTGAAAGAAACATTTTTAATGAAAACCCGTGTAATGGCATATGAATGGTTCTATAGTGTAAAATTTTTCCTTATTTTTATTGGTTGTAAAGTAATCACTTTGTCGCGAAAAACATTTTTTATTGAACTTATTGTTGTTATTTCTGTTTGTTGGCGTGCTTATTTAATTATTTTAATTAAAAAGTAATCAATTTTATCTATTAATCTTTTGGTATTGGCAAATTGTAAATTTCTCAATTATTACTGAATTTATTGTGTATCCCATCTAATTATTGGTAAGTAAATATTATCAATAGATATTTTGTGTGTTTTATAAGGTTAATTTAACCGATAAAGCCGTTCTTATTAGTGCACTCTTTTTCGAAGCATTCTATTTCAACAGATCTGATTTCAGCACGCTTAATTTTTTACAACTCCGGCCTGCGTTTTGTGTGGGTTATTTTTCTCGATAACTGAGAGGTTATTTGTTGGAAGTTTTACCCGAGCAGTTCTGGAAAACTGCATATTGGGCGAAAATGAATGATCTTGAGGTTAATCAGAGGCGCCTATATTAGAATTTCATAGTAACATTGTGTGTTTTTTGTAAAATCGGTAGAGTGTGTGAATGTTTTGATTGGTCAATTGTATCGATAATGAGTCCATTGAAATTCTGAGACTCAGTAATAAAGGATTTACGGTATGAAAGTATCAAACTATTCACATTTAAATGAAATCCCATTTGTGGCCAAAGAAAGTCGAGTTCGAGCATCAAAGAAAGTAGAGAAAGTAAACGCGACTACTTATACAAAAACACAAACCTATAAAGCCGTTGACCAACATTCTCATTCAATCACCGCTCACTTTGATCAGAGAGAGGGCTCCGATCGCAGAAAAAGCCAACGCTGGTGTTTACTGGATACACGCAGTGGCGGTGACCGCCGTCGCGGCCACAGCGTTGCTATTGAAATCTAAAAATACCTGAAGGTTTCCGAATTGATTCAGGAGTTATTAAAATATCGTATGAGTACTCTCGGTATTTAACTGTTATAAAACCGAGTATTCGATATTTTCTACTGAAATCGCTTTTGCGAAAGAAGGGTATTGCATCATCTTCACGCAGTAGCTAAGAAAATTACTGCCGTAATTAATTTTTACCGGGAAAAAACGACTCCAGTTTGCGTAAACCGGCAGCAAAAAATCTGCGACGGTTGGTTCGTCACCGCAAATAAACGCTTTTCCTTCCAATTGTTTATTCACAATTTGCCACATGTCTGAAATGGTTTCAGCTTGCGCCTGAAATAATTCTATTTTCAGTTTTTCATCTTTAACGTTATTGGCAATAAAAAACATTTTTCCGTAAGCCGGATGAATGCTGGCGTTTGCCATCATTAACCATTGCAAGGCTTCGGTTCGTTCAGGTCTGGATGTTGGCAATAAATTGGAATCGTGTTTTTCAATTAAATGCAAAGCGATAGCAGCCCCTTCTCTGATGATCATTCCGTCATCTTCCAACGTTGGTACTCCACCTGTTGGATTTATTTCCAGATAGTTGGGAATATCTCCATAAAATTTTAGGGTGTATTTTTGTTTGAGTTCCACAAGCAAAGCGTGAATCCCAAATGAAGAACCGCCGGGCATGTAATAAAGGGTATACATAAATCTTCCTTCATTTATTAAATATTATTATTGCGTTTGTTTGTTAATTAAACAAATCAGTAGGATAGGTCGGAATCACTAGGTTAATTGGCAACTAGAATAATCTGAAATACCGTAATGTTCTAAAAATTAGATTAATGGTGACGCAATCATTGATAAAAGCGATTTAATCGAGCTTTTTTATACACTCAAGTTTGTAGTAGCTGAACATTTTTGTCTAAAAAGTATACTTTGATGTGTCTCAAACGGATCAATCGGGCTATCTTGAAGTCCTACATACCAAATGGTAGGGTAATGCGCTGGTATTGTTGCTATCTAATTTAGGGTTTTTGAAAATAATGAGTGAGTGATCTGAACGCTGAATAAGGTTTTGTGAAGGGTAAACTTTAACGTTAAGCTCTAACGTAAAGTTGCTTACGTATTGAAGTGTTCAGAATTTATAATATTCATCATAAAATTTATTTTTAATCCCGCGCTTGGCGACGAACTTTTACGACAAAATGATTTCTCATGAAGCCATTGCCACAGTTTGAACGCAGTAAGCGAACCTAAAGCGCAAGAACACAGCTACATTTAGATTGATGAATCTTGTGAAGCGATAAAAATTAGATCTAATAGCGACGGTTGTTACAGGCTATTAGTGAATCAACAGATACCGAATTGGAGTAGTTTATGTCCACCTATGATTATGACTTATTTGTAATTGGCGCCGGCTCAGGCGGTGTTCGTGCTAGCCGTATGGCGGCTGCAAAGGGAATCAAAGTTGCCGTTGCTGAAGACATGTTTATGGGTGGAACCTGTGTGAACGTGGGTTGCGTGCCTAAAAAGTTGTTCGTTTATGGTTCGCATATTGGTGAAGATATTGAAGTTGGCGAAACCTTCGGCTGGAATGTAGAAAAACAAACATTCGATTGGCCTACGCTTCGCGACAACAAAACTCGCGAAATTGAGCGTCTTAACGGCATTTATGATTCCATGCTGGCGAAGGCGGGTGTTGAAGTGATCAATGGTCGAGCAACTGTGGTTGATCCACATACCGTTGAAGTTGACGGTAAACAGTTTAGCGCAGAAAAAATTCTTGTCGCTGTAGGCGGCTGGCCATTTGTTCCTGAATTTCCAGGTTCAGAACACGCCATCACGTCTAACGAAGCATTCTACTTAGAAGAATTTCCAAAGCGTGTCATTGTTGTTGGCGGTGGATACATCGCGGTGGAATTCGCAGGTATTTTCAACGGTTTAGGTGCGCAAACAGAACTGGTTTATCGTGGTCCTTTATTTTTACGAGGCTTTGACCAAGAAGTTCGTGAATTTTTAGCTGAACAAGTGGCAGTTAAAGGCATTAACTTACGATTTGACAGCGACATCGCAGAAATCAAAAAGCAAGATAACGGTGAATTACTGGTTACCTTTAAAGACGGTACAACCACCACCACTGACTTGGTTATGTACGCAACAGGTCGCAAGCCAAAAACTCAAAACCTTGGTTTGGAAAATACCCAGGTGCAATTGGCTAAAAACGGCGCAATTGTTGTTAACGACGATTTTCAAACTCATGAACCCTCCATTTATGCGTTGGGTGATGTGATTGATCGTGTTGCACTAACCCCGATTGCGTTGGGTGAAGCGATGGTACTTGTCGATATCTTATACGGTGACGGCAAACGCCAAATCAGTTACGACGATATTCCGACGGCTGTTTTCTCTCAACCTAATGTCGGCACCGTTGGTTTAACTCAAGAACAAGCCGTTGAAAAATACAACGAAGTTCACGTGTATCGCTCCAGCTTTAAACCCATGAAACTGACATTGGGTGAAACTCAAGAACGTATTCTCATGAAATTATTGGTTGATGGTGAAACCGATAAAGTGATTGGTGCGCATATGGTTGGCCCTGAAGCGGGTGAAATGGTACAGCTAATTGGTGTAGCGATTAAAGCCGGTGTCACCAAAGCGCATTTTGACAGCACCATTGGTGTTCACCCAACCGCGGCAGAAGAGTGGGTGACTATGCGTGATGTCAGTGAAGTAATTAAAAAATAAATCGTTGCCTTAATGAAAACTTAAATGAATTTAAGGCGTTTTACGGAGAAATACTATGGTTTGGTCAGAATTAGTGACTAATCACGAAGCCACGATTCGTTTAAGTTTTTTTATCGGTATTTTATGCGTTATGGGGCTATGGGAATTATTAGCCCCAGCACGTAAACCCGTCATTGCCAAAGCTACACGTTGGTTTAATAACCTAGGCTTAGTTGTTCTCGATACCATCTTGCTCCGCTTTCTATTTCCTGCGGCAGCTGTGGGTCTTGCGGTAATAGCGCAAGAGCAAAATGCCGGTCTTCTCAATAACGTCGAATTACCTCTGATCGCGACAACTTTAATTGCTATTGTGTTGTTGGATTTGGTTATTTATCTACAACACGTAATGTTTCACGCGTTGCCGATTTTATGGCGTTTACATCAAGTTCATCACGCTGATTTAGATTACGACGTTACCACCGGTACGCGTTTTCATCCCATTGAAATTGTGATTTCAATGTTTGTTAAAGCCGGTGCTATTTTCTTAATTGGTCCACCGGTAGTGGCCGTTATTCTGTTTGAAATTGTATTAAATGCCTGTGCGATGTTTAATCACGGTAACGTAAGATTGCCGTTGTGGCTCGATAAAATCATACGAGTAATTATAGTCACGCCAGACATGCATCGAGTGCATCATTCTACGATTATCAACGAAGCTAACAGCAATTTTGGTTTTAGCTTATCCATTTGGGATAAGTTATTTGGAACCTATCGCGCGCAGCCAAAATTGGGTCACGATGATATGGAAATAGGCGTGAGTTACGCCAAAGACCCAAAACAAGTGACTTGGATTTCTGGTTTACTAACCATGCCTTTCCGTTCTAATAAAGGCAATTATGACCTGAGTCATCGTAAAGTAGAAAAGTCCGTTTCTAATAAAACGAATACGGAATCGCGTGCTACTTCCTAGGCGCGTGCAATTTTATAAGTATCGATGCAAATGAAGGGCGTTGATAATAGGATCTAATTCGATTTTACGATCACTTCGAGCAAGACGATGCGATGGCTGGTTTTCAACCGGCCATTTTATTCTTGGTAATTTCCCATCCTGAGATAACACGATTGTTGAGGTGACGACGGTTTTACGCTTAGTTTCGTACGCTTGCTCGTTATTTTGATCTGAGGCTACTTTTTCTTTCCAAACCAAATTTGCTCGCAACTGTGAATTGATCGGCTTGATGTAGGCCAGAGGTTTATTAGGATCTTCTTTATACAACTGATTCAATACAGCATCACGAGTAAATTCATTTTCCAGTTTTAGGGCCATTGCAATGGCTTCATCTAAACTGACTCGCGTAATTTCTTTGTGTTGTGACATCCAAGTCCAGCTGATGGATTGCAGATTTTTTGGCAATATCTGTATTTTTCGATAACACGCAATGAAATCCAAATTTGGTGCTTGCAAGTCTTTTAATTGCTTTAACGCGGCTGGGGTAACGTTAGGCTCTTTCACTAATATCTGATCAATGATCCGTCCGATTTTAGTTTTTTTAAGTCCGGATAAATTTTTTACTTCTCGAATAGCGTCTCTAAAGTTGTCTTTCGCGAGATTAAACTGAATTGCGCAATCTATGACTTGTTCTGTAGTAACGACAATGCCCGAACGTATTCTTTGTGACGGTTCTTTGTTGTCGGTTATTTTACTGGTTGTTTTGTTAATTGCCTTATCGAGTGTTTTATCGACGGTATTCGCTGGCGAAGATGAGAGTGTTGTTGCTGATAATATCGATGCAATCAATCGTTTTTCTTGGGCATCAACATTTCCACCCTTGGGAGGAAGCCAATGGGGAAGGGCGTAATTGTCATCGCTGTGGAATGCTTGAAGAAAACGCTCTTTACAACGCTTTAATTCTGTAAAGGTTTCGATAGCGGTATTTAATATGTGTTGGGAATCTTGCATATAGTATGGTTTCGATTCAATGCGTAAATTATTGTTTTATTCGCAGCAAAAACAATTCTGTCATCTTGTGATAAATATTACGTCGTTGCTCTGTCAATTTTTAAAACTTCTGTCATCAAAAAATTCGCGTTTTTTACTTACTTGATTGTAGAGTCAGATATTCATTCTAACGTCATTATATTGACTTTTAAATGTAATTTATATGTCACGTAAAAGTCATGTGTTCTGCCCATTATGTGTCCGAATTTGTGTGTATAAAATTAAGAACAGGGATTCATAATGCGATTCAATAAAAAATTTATGGCTGCAGCGGTAGCGACAGCAACATTCGCTTTAGCGGCATGCGACGGGGATGATGGTAATAACGGTGATAATGGATTAAACAGTTTGGTAAACCAAACCAATTTATTGGCTGGTGATGCAAATTGTGAATTCGGCGGCGTTCAAATTGATTCGGGTTTAGATTCAAACTCGAACAATATGCTCGACGAAGCAGAAGTCACGTCTACGTCTTTTGTTTGCAATACGGGCGATTCACCAGAAGTAGAAACCCTGTTGGCTTCTATTCGCCAGTCAGGCGCTTCGCTTATCGATATTCCACAAGGAGCGTTGGGTTCTGCCACTTTCACGTCGGGAACTCAAACTGCCACCCTGGATTTCACCACCGGTTTCGGTAGTGGCGCTTTCCATATGCCAGGCGAATCAGCCGCCGTTTTTTACACTATTACCGATCGCGGTCCAAACATTGGTTGTGATGATTCTGGTGATATTTTAGGTATCGAAGATTTCTGTGGCATGGGTAATGATTCCGATAAAATCTTCCCGCAGCCAACTTATACACCCAAAATTACCAAATGGCGTTTGGTATCTTCTGAGTCTGGCGTAGGCGCAGAAATTATTGAAGAAATTGAATTACGCGATACCAACGGTGATTTGATTACTGGTATCACCAACGATCTTCAAGCTGCCACAACCGAATTAAGTTTCGACAATAACGCGGCTCAACTTCCTTTCGATAACGAAGGTATCGACCCAGAAGCATTAATTAAACTAAGCGACGGTACTTTCTGGATTGCTGAAGAATATGGTCCTTCTTTAATTCATGTTGCCGCAGACGGAACCATCATAGAGCGTGTTGTTCCAGAAAGTGTAGCGGCCGATCTCGCCGACGCAGATTATCCAGTTACCGGCGGTATCCCAGATGTTTACCGCTTCCGTCAATTGAATCGTGGTATTGAATCTATTGCGGTTTCTCCCGACGAAGAATTCCTTTATTTCATTATGCAAAGCCCATTGGCAAACACTGACGCAGACGTTTACCGTAATTCGCGTCACGTTCGTTTAATGAAATATGAATTAAATAACGACGGCTCTTTAGGTTCTGCTGTTGGTGAATACGTTTACGTTATCGACCGCCCACAAACCTTTGGCAATGAAGCTTTGGGCGGCGACAGCAGCAACAACTTTACTTTGGTGCGCATTTCTGAAATGACCGCGTTAGACACCGACGAACTATTGGTGCTGGAGCGTGGTTCACAAACCACTAAGCTATACGAAATTGATCTTGCAACGGCTGAAAATGTTCTTGGTACAGATTTAAGCATTGCGACCGTTGTGCCTAACGAAACCGACGAGCCGCGCGTACTGGAAAATGTATTCGATTTAGTAAGCTTTGATGCTACCCCTGTGGCCAAAGCGTTGGCGTTTAATACACTGACTGATCTTCCAGAAGGTGTGACTGCGCAGACTAAACTAGAAGGTATTGCGCTACTCGATGACGAAACTATGTTGTTAATCAACGACAACGATTTCGGTATTGCGGGTGAGCAAACTCAATTGCTAGCAATGTCTCGCGAGCAAATTAACCGCGAATCCGTGGTTTCTCAAACCGTTCGTATGGAGCCAATCGCTACCTTCACAACTGTAGAAGATGATCCAGAAGGCGCGGCGGAAATTGTTTCTTACGACGTAGCAGGTGAGCGTGTATTTGTAGTTAACGCCGTAGCGCAAAGCGTAGATGTACTGGATGCATCTGACGTTGACGATGGCGAATTAACCCTTATTGAAACTTTGGATCTTGTGGGTGATCTGGCTGGTACAGCAATTGGTAACGCCAACAGTGTTGCTGTGTTTGAAGATCTTCTTGCGGTTGCTGTTGAAGCCGACGTTAGCCAAGACAATGGTTTAATTGCCTTCTACGACATCGCTGGTGATTCAGTAAACTTTTTAAGTTCCGTAGAAGTAGGTGCACTTCCAGATAACGTGGTTTTCACTCCAGACGGAAGCAAAGTGGTTGTAGCTGGTGAAGGTGAGCCAGACGACGATTACGTTGTTGATCCAGAAGGCACCGTTGCTGTTATCGACGTTATTGATGGTGTACCGGCAATGACTGCCACCATCATTGGTTTTACCGCGTTTAACGAAGGTGCTGCACGTGCTGCAGAAGTTGACGACGATGTTCGCATCTTTGGCCCAGGTGCATCTGTTGCTCAAGACCTTGAGCCAGAATACATTGCCGTAAGTAGCGATTCTGAGACCGCATTTGTTGTATTCCAAGAAAATAACGCCATTGCCGTAATCAACTTAACCGACAACAGCGTTACCAGCATCAACGGATTAGGTACCAAAGACTTCTCCATTCGCGGTAACCAAATCGACGCCAGTAACCGCGACGATGCCGTTAACTTCCAAAGCTACGACAATGTGGTTGGCCTTTATCAGCCAGACACCATTGCTGCCTACAACGCCGACGGTTTTGATCTTGTTGTTACCGCAAACGAAGGTGATTCACGTGACTACGACGGTTTCTCTGAAGAATTCCGCGTAGAGGATTTTGTGACTCCAGGTGAAGCTCCTGTACAGCTTGATCCTAACCACCCAGAATTTGCCAGCGCACAAGACGAAGCCATTCTTGGTCGTTTGAGAACCACAGATCAAGACGGCGACGATGATGGTGACGGCGATATCGATACCATCCACGCCTACGGCGCACGCTCTTTCTCAATTTGGAACCCAGAGCTAGGCATCGTCTTCGACAGTGGTGACGACTTCGGTAAATTAGCCGCTGGCCGCGTTGGTTTAGACTTCAACGACGAAGACAGCCGTTCAGATGACCGTGGTGCAGAACCAGAAGCTGTTGACGTGGGCGTTATCAATGGCCGTACCTACGCCTTTATTGGTGCAGAACGTTCAAGCGATATTTACCTATACGACATCACCAGCCCATTTGGTCCGCAATTCCTTCAATTAATTAACAACGAAGGTGACGAGCGACCAGAAGGTATGGACTTCGTATCTGCAGAAGACAGCCCAACCGGCGAAGCATTATTATTTGTTGGTCACGAAGACAGTGGTACTACTACCGTTTATGAAATCACCGTGCGTGATTCAGTCAACTAAACGAATTTAAATTTTTCTAAAAATAAATTCGTTAAGAAAAAGCCTCGCATTGCGGGGCTTTTTTGATTTTAAAATTGAAATTATCAGTTAGAGAAATCCAACGGGCTAGTAACACCTCGTTCGTGCATTCCTACAACATGAGTATAAATCTGGGTTGTAGAGATATCTCTGTGGCCGAGCATTTCTTGAATTGCTCGTATATCAGTCCCGTTTCTCAATAAATTGGTTGCGAATGAATGTCTGAAAGTATGGCAGCCAGATTTCTTGTGGATGCCTACGGTTTTGATTGCAGCTTTAACCTTACGTTGCACCGATTGTTCGCCGATGTGATGTCTTCTTTTGATTTTTGATCTAGGATCAACAGATAGATGAGTTGCTGGAAATAGATACTGCCAACCTGGTGACGTTGACGCGTTTGGATATTTTCTTTCTAGAGCAAACGGTAAATAAACGGAACTAAAACCGTCGGTCAAGTCTTTTTGGTGCTGCGCTAATACAAAACTGACTTGTTTTTGTAAATCATCAACGAGTGAACTTGGTAACAGAGTTCTTCGCCAATAATTACCTTTTGCCTCACGTACAATTAGACAGCCATTGTTAAAGTCAACATCTTGCACACGTAAGCGAACAGACTCCATTACGCGTAGGCCGGAACCGTACATCAGTGAAGTTATCAATCTGAATTGACCAGATAATTGACTAATCACCGAAATAGCTTCCTGGTGAGAAAAGACGGTAGGAATTCGTCGTTCTCTTGAGCTCGGTTTAAATTCGACACCCTCAAGCGGCATTAATAAAAATTGGTTGTATAGGAGCCTCTGATTAACCTCAAGATCACTCAGGCCAATCAGTTTTTTTCTGATCAAGACGTGCTTTTGAAGGTCTAACGGGTTAAATCGAAAAAGCACAACGCAGAGCAGGGAAAAACCGGCAGGCCCCGTAGGGGTGAGCTTGCGAACGCCGTGAATGCTTGGAGCGGCTGGTCCTGATCTCAAGCGCACATTTGCGGTGTTGCCGCTTTTATTAAGGACTACGGCCATTAATTACAAGCGGCGCCTTGCAATTGCACGCTTGAGATCACGCTGAGTAATTTTGAGGTTAATCAGAGGCTCCTATAGAAAAGCCAACGCATTTAATGCTGTTTTTTGAGTGTTGACAGATACATTTTCGTGTAATACCAAATTTGATAAGAATTCGTTGACATGGATAACAGTTAGGGTTTTGGGATGATTGCGTTTATGAAAACGAATAAATCGTAATATCCAGAAACAATAGGTTTTTTCTGTTTTATACGACAAACGTTTTGCACGAATGAATGCTCGTAGCTGATCCATAAGTCGTGTCGGGTTTTTTGGAATAGGTTTTGGGATGTCTTCCACAATAAAAACCTGGTTAGAAATTTTCAAATATCCTATCGGAAAATGCCGATTTGAAAAATCAACCTAAGTATGGTTATTTGGACAAATTTTTAGAAAATTCAGAGATATAAGAAAAATCATAGTGTTAGGAGACTATAGAGTTTTGAGGATATACGTCGTAATGACGTAAAATACAAAAATGAATTACGCGCCAAATTGTCTGAGGCGTTGACGTAGTGAGACTTTCAGGATAGCGTTGAGAAAAATTCACCCGAAATATACGTTACTGTGACGGTATATTTGGGAAAAAGCGTCGTTTGGACGTGTATTAAACTGTTATACATGAATATGAAAGCAGGAGTAAAACTTTGGAAATCGATTTTTTATTAGGTTTGGCCTCTGGTCTCGTAGCGGCAATCATTACAGCCTTAATTGCCAAATATTGGCCCAGCTTCGTAAACATCATTAGTAAAGAAGCAAAAATAAATGGAAGTTGGGCTTGGTATGATAGCTCGCATAAGGAGCCGATTGGGAATATTTTGATAAAGCAGACTGGAAGTAAAGTAAAGGGCCAGTTTGAAAGGAACAAATCTATTGACGGGAAAACAACAAAAAGGGTATTCAAGTTTGAAGGTGCTCTTTATGGGCAAATATTACATATTAATTATAATGAGCCTGAAGACCCTAAGAATGTGCGTGGTTCTATAATATTAAAGTTGGTTTCAGGAAGGCAGGTTTTCTATGGAAAGACAATGTATTTCGAAAATCACAAAAATGAAATTTCAACATATAATTTTGTAATTTCTAAGCAAGATAAATCACAACCTGAAGCTGTTCAATATTTGGGACATACTTCGTCAGAAAAGAGCGAGAAAAAAAATGCAGCTTAGCTCATCTTCGAAGACAGTCATTGATGATGCAATTTTACGTTTTGTTGAAAGATATGGGGTTCCTGATTTAGATATATCTATAACTAAAGGCAGAGGAATAATTTTCGAAAAAGGCTTTTCTCTCTTCGGTTTAAAAGATAACAGTGATGAAAACGGGATATATATGCTTTCATCTGTGGTTAAAACAATTACTGCTTTTGCAGTAGTTAAGGCATCTGAGAACCATGATTTAGATCTGAATTGTCGAGTCTTAATATAATTCCCGAGCTGGAAAGTTGTTCTAATATTGACAGAAGTGTTCGTATTTTAGATTTATTAGATCATACAGCCTGTATAAACAAAACCACATATAATTGGGGTAGATACAATTTAGAAGACTCTGAACTAAGTTCTCTCGAGTCATTTATTCGAGGTGATTATAAATTCTCAATAGATAGGCATCAGTCAGGTTCTTGGATGTATAGCAATGTAGGCTACGACATATTGGGGGCAGTAATTGAAAGAGTTGCAGGAATTGGGTTCGAAAAATTTATACAGAAGGAGATTCTGGGTCCATTAGGCATGACGGATACTGTATTCGATTTAAACTCTATAGATGAATCCCGCATTAGATTTCCAACGCTTTTTGAAGGTGGTGAAATTTTACTCTTGGGAAAAATACCCAATGTAAAAAGGCATTCTCCAAGTGCAGTTGCTTTTTCTTCTATTGCAGATATTTCTAAGTGGGGACGATTTCATGCATCAAATGGTGCGGGGTGCGATCATGCTAACATTTCTTCATTTAACAGATCCTTGATGTGGTCATCTAGAGTAAATACCGACATCACCTATACTCAAAGCTATGGTCTAGGCTGGTATATCGGGGAATGGTTCGGCAATCGTGCCGTAGGGCATGGAGGTAAAGAGTATGGATTCAATACCTTTATTATTGTATTTCCAGATGATGACATCTCAATTAGTATTTTAATGAATACGCATAATGCAGATGTCATTAAACTTGCAATAGAAATCGTCAAAACACTCATTAAATCCGAATTAATGTATAACAAAAGTGTGAATTAGGACGCTCACTAGTTCATCGCGCCTATTACACTGGCGTTAGGCACTCAAACTAGGAATTAACTTCATGAGATTTGACACAGAAGATGACGCAAAGAATTATGCCGTAAGTGCAACGGCTAAGCATTTGCATCCTGATGATGCTCAAAATCGGCTCGACTCATATAAGTCGTACCAAGAGTCTGCTCACAATGATGAGGATAAAGAGTATTGGGAAAGAGAAGTTCGTCACCTTGATGAATATATAAATAGCGATGAATTTAAAAATGGTGAATACCCTCAAGGGATAGATGAATTAATCCTAGAGATAATTGAATGGCGGGCTGCAATATACGCATTTCAAAATGTTGATACAGAACAAGACCCATTCAAAGAGCACGCCTTCTATGCCCAATGGCTCATGGGCGGCACGTACACGGTTTTCTGCATGCTTGGTAAGCTTGTGAGCAAAGACAATCGAGATAACTCACTGCGTAAGCTTTGGCCGATAGTTTCTGATTATGTAAAAGATAGTGGTCTATGTAGTGAAGGTGAAACTGAAATAATCGAAGAGAAAATGCATCGCACAGAAGGACATTTCACAAATACAAATTCACGAGCGATGCTTTTCAGAAACAAAGTTATAGCCCATAAAGAAAGCTCTCCTAAAATTGAGTGGGTGGAAATTGATAAAGACATAAAGCTGCTTTGCAGAATCTGGGCGCTGATAACTATGTGGTCTTCATTTGGCATCATTCAGCCATTTAGAAATTCCCAGCAGGTTTTCTCGGGGCTTGAAAGCGTTTTTAACCCTGCGGAAATCAAATCTCTTGTTGGACAGCGTAACATGTACCTTGAAAAGGTCGAAGGCTGGTGTACACACAGTTTAGTTGATAATAGTAAGGTGTCTGAGCGTTCTCCTTTTGGGAAAATATCCGTGTCAATTGACATTAAACCTTCGCGGGAGGCAGTGCCTAACAAGGTGCTGCTGTCGGACAATGATCTTCCCCCGTTTTAACGGACACCCAAGTCAAACAAGACGAGGTGTCCAATGCCCAAATACACTCAACCAAGAAAAACTTGGCAATACTCAACTGAATTTAAAGTTAAAGCGGTTCAACTTAGTTTGATTCAAGGTGTTCAAGTTCAGGAAGTGGCTACTGCACTTGATATCCGTCCGTTTATGCTGTCACGATGGCGTAAAGAATATCGTGAAGGAAAGATCGTGGCAGATAAACGCAAGAAATTAACAGAGTCCAATCGTAAGCAAGCGAAAGAACTTTCAAAAGTTAAAAGGCTTGAGGAAGAAAACAAGAAACTTAAACAGGAGATTGACTTGCTAAAAAAGTGGCAACGGTTTCTTGCGGAGGAACATCAGCACGATATCGATTCATCAAGAGATTCAGACAAGAACTAGACATCAAACGTACTTGTGAATGGTTGGGTGTGTCTCGTAGCGGTTACTATGATTGGTGTAATAGGAAACCCTCGGATCGACACAAGTCAGATGAGCTACTTAAGCAGCACATCAAAAAGATTTCAGATGAAAATGAGGGGCGTTATGGCAGCCCTCGGATATGGAAAGCTCTGTTAAAAAAGGGGTTTCAGGTTGCTCGCAAACGAGTCGCTCGACTTATGCGGGAAATGGGGTTGATTGCCCGAGTGACACGGGTGACATATAGAGCGCTTGGCATGAAGCGCTTTTTATCCTCAGGTGAGAACCTTCGCCCAGAGGGAGCGGTTCCTGGAGAAAAGAATAAGGTATGGGTAGCGGACGTAACGTACTTGAAGGTGAAGAATCAATGGCACTACTTATCAGTCATTATGGATCTGTATTCACGTCGTGTTGTGGGCTGGAGTCTTGATGCGAAGAGAACAACGGTAATTACGCGAAGAACCTTAAGAAATGCCCTATGTAAACGACGGCTACCCAAAGGACTGATTTTACACACAGATCGTGGCGTTGAATATCGAGGTTCGGAATATCAAAAAGAACTTCGAACGCATGGAATTGAACACAGTCTTAGTAGACCAGGAAAGTGTACTGATAATGCACACATGGAATCATTTTTCCATTCGATGAAAGCAGAGCTTATTCGTAATACGACATTTTCTACGGCAGAAGATTTGAAGTATGGCTTGGCCCGATACATCAATGATTACTACAATAGAAAACGGCTGCATTCGGGAATAGGTTACTGTTCACCGATAGAATATGAGCGAATAACCGCATGAAAAAGAGCGTGTCCGTTTTAACGGGGCAAGATCACTGCCCAATAAATTAATCTATACACCAAGCTTTATTATCCCGGACCATAGCATTTAAAATCGTGATCATTTTTCTCATGCAAGCCGTGATGGCAACCTTTTTGTGTTTACCCATTAATACGAGCTTTTTATAAAAAGCTCGTATTAATGGGTTGCATAAAGTGGCACTGAGCGTTGCCATATACAGTGTGGTTCTAATTTCTGCTCGACCACCTTGAATACGTCGTTTCCCTTTAAATAACCCACTGTCGCGATTCATTGGTGCGACACCAACGAGTTTTCCTACTTGTTTTGAATTCAAGGTTCCGATTTCGGGCAAGTCTGCCAGAATGGAATAAATTAAAGTGTTTCCAACACCGGGTACGGATTGCAAAAGTTTTTGTCTATCGTGCCATTCTTGTTGAAGTTCTACGTGTTTTTGCAGCTTACTTTCAACGCGTTCAATTTCCTTGTCCAAGCATTTAATGATTCGTTTACATGAAAGTTCTAAACTTTTTCCCATAATTTTTACGCGATTTAATTCTTGTGTTCTCATTTGCATGAGTTGACGCCGACGAGTAAGTAAACCCTTGATAATGATTAGGTTTTTACTTTTTTGAAGTGTGGGCTTTGGTTGTATTATCGCAGCGTATTGTGCAATTAATTTGGCGTCAATTTGGTCAGTTTTAGCCAGCTGATCAATGGCTTTTGCGTATTGACGTACGGATGAGGGTTTTGCAATAACGACAGGCAATTGTTTTTGATAGCAAGCCTGAGCGAGATCGAATTCATAGCGTCCCGTAGATTCCATAACGACGCGACTGACTCGATAGTAGGAAATTCTTTTCAAGATGAATTTGATACCATCTGCATCGTTACTGACTTGAAAATAGATGTTTTTTTCATGAATATATACGTCGAGAAAAAACTTACCGACGTCAACACCGACATTAACAATTGTTTTACTCTTTGATAAATTTGCCATAAGAACTCTACCTTGCTAAATTCGGGCTCGAGGCTGAATGCAGCCCAGCCCATTCGACTGTTCGAGTTGAACTTTAGTTTATACATCCGGGGTCGGTTCTGTACTCCTGCTTGTTAACGGTTTTAAAACCAGGCGCTCATCGAGCTACAGAACCGGTACACTAGCTGCTACTGGGTTACGGGCTTCACTTTATACGAAAGGGGAATATGGTGGAAATTATCCATACAAGCCGCTCAAAGAACATCAGCAAAAGCTGCTTGGACCTTCGCTGCGTTAAATCTCCGTCATGAATCCAGCTAATATAAATAACACTGCAGTTTGGTCTCTGACTCTTGGATATGTTGTCTATATCGTGGTAATAGTTGGCGCATTCTTATACCGAAAATTATACGGACAACTAGACTTCTTTATCTCTCTAGATATTGCATACTATTCTTCAATAATTTGGCTGTGTTTAAGCTTAGTTGCACTAGTAGGCTTTAGCTATTTAGTAGTAATTGAGCCGGCAAGGAAGTTCAGATACCCATTGGTGGCATTGTCGCTAATATCTCCAATTTTATGGGCAGCGTTATTAGTTGAGTGAACATTTAAAAAATCAAACAAATCGCTTCTCTTGGGCGCGCTTTGCGCGCTATTTATTGAGGCGTTAGGCCCACAAATGAAATTTCGTGTAATAGCTATAATTATGATGACGACGCTGATAAGTGGATGCCTTCCAAAAAGTGCAGTGCTTAAGTATCATGATGTTCAGCACATTGAAGCTGGCCTAGGCGTCGATGGAACCAGGAAAATACTGAACAGCGATGAAGAGGTTGATCTTCTCGCAACCGAAGTCATTGAGTTACTTAAAGGGCAAGGCTTCGAATTATTAAACTCTAGTGTGTCATGGGGGCTTCAGCCGCTCACAGGTCATACACAGAACCTCAGTTTTAGGCTTCTTCAAGCAGGATCAATTCATTGTTATGTGCAAATCTCCAAAAAGGAGTTTTGGGCCAAATTCCGAGAGCTTGAGCAAAAACCTCAGTCAAATGAGTTCGCCACTACCAATAGTGATCTAGTGGCAGTAAGTAAGGCCGTGGATTCATTAAATGAGCTGGCAAAAGAAAAATTTAATGGGCGTTCTACGCGTATCTCTAAATTTGATCGTGCAGAACTCCCTAACAAATAAAGGCAAGCGACGCATAAATGTGCGCTTGCTTTAGGTGTTGTACGTCTCTCGTGGTATTTTCTTGGTTATGAATTCACTATTTTTTGTCGTCTAAAATCGCAATTCCTAGTTTCCTAAACTTCGGTAATCTAAGATGTTAGTCCCTAATCGCAGTTACTAATTTTAAATTTCTCTAGTTCCAACAAATCTTTTCGTTTGTTCTTCTTTGATCACATTAGATTGCAGTAAACTTCCAGCTTTTCAGCCTGTATTTTCTTTGTCCACGTTGGCTTACAGTGAATTTTGACTCTCAGACTCGCTAATTTCATGGTAAATTAAGGCTCGGTGAGATAATTGTTATTACTTCAAAACGTACAACAAGTGGGTCAAATGGAAAGCCGCTGCGCGTCTTCAATTTACCCTAGCGTTGTACGTCTCTCGTGGTATTTTCTTAGTTCTAATTTGTCTGTATTTTGTTGTCTAAAATTACAATTCTTAGTTGCTTAAATTTCGATAAACCAAAGTGTTAATTCCTAATGGTGGTTACCAAGTTTAAAATTCTCCAGTTTTTACAGCTCTTTCTGTTTGTTGTTCTTTGATCACATTAGATTGCAGTAAACTTCCAGATTTTCAGCCTGTATTTTCTTTGTCCGCGTTGGCTTACGGTGAATTTTGGCTCTCAGTCCGCTATTTTCGTGGTAAATTAGTGTTTAGCGAAGTAATTCTTGTTACTTCAAAACGTACAACAAGTGGGCCAAATCGAAAGCCGCTATGCGTCTTCGATTTACCCTAGCGTTCTAAGTCATCCATGAATAGAGTACCGAGTAAGTATGGAATTCGATAAAGAAAAATACAAAGTATGGAAACTACCTCACCCAATGTTGCTTCATTGGATTATCAATCCGGGGCTTGCATTCAATGAGCTAATCCTTGGACAGAGAATCCCTAAGGTAACCCTAATAGATAAAACTAGTGATGCTCCTTTAATGGAGAGACAGTACATTCCATGCCCTGAATGTAGTGCGCTAAATGATGGTAGACTCTGGTCTAAAGGCAATTCACTTGGCCACTGGTTTGGTTATGTATGCCCAGAGTGTCACGGACGAATACCGTGCCTTTGGAATATCACCAGTCTAATATTACTTGCCTTAACGTTCCCAATTTGGATTTGGCTGAAAATATTCGGTGAAGAAAAATGGATTGAGAAAGAAAAAGGTCGCTTTGCCGAAGTTGTATCAAGCGATCTCTCAGAGGCCAAGAAAACTAATTGGCTCAGAATGGGTGTAACCTATGGAGTCTTAATGTTTTGTATTATGGTACTACCAAAAATTTTCCAAAACCAGTTGACCGTTAGCGCTATTGCTATTCAGGCAGTTATTTGGCTCGGTGGCGGTTTAGCATTCGGTTTATCAATGAAACTATTCCTAGGCAGCAGAAAGTGATACATAGAACAAGCGCGCCAATAAGGACGCTCGCAAACTTGCGTCTATTACGCGGTCGTTATGTGTAAAACATGAGTAGCAAAAATTTTCTTGTTTGGATTCCAACATTTATAGGGATCATATTGCTAGGAGTGTCACAAATAGATTTACATCTGTTCAAGGAAGGCATTTTTGAAGTTCGCACAATACTGGGTTGGGAGTTAGTTCTTGTAATATCGGGCTTGCTAAGCGGACTTGCTGTTTTATTTATAGGTGTAAGGTATTTGTTCAAAAAAGCTTGGTTTTTTTCGATTCAGTCATTTTTAAGCGTACTTGGTTTTATTATTCTGTTTGTTGTTGGCGGAATGCTTGGTGGGGCTTATCTTAATGCTACATAGTAAAATATATAACAAGCACATCAAAAATCGCCCACAAAAAGCGTGGGCTAGATTTGTTAATGCTCGCCTTTTATGTGAGCGTTATTGTACATAAGCATGGCGCTTTCGGCTTGAAGCAGAAACTCACTAAACCTCTTTGAATTAGAATAGGGAAACTCGGAACATGGGCACTTGGGGCACAGCAATTGAAGAGAATGATGTATTTGCTGATGCGTATGACTGTTTTTTTAACACTTATAACGACGGCTGCACTCCAGAAGAGGCGGCGGCAGAGGTAAAGGTCTCTCTTGCGAACTCTATTGAAAATCCTGATGAGTCTATAGACGTATTTTTTGCCACAGTCCTTGCCCTTTGGGAGACTAAATCGTTACCCGTAAGTTATGTCGAAGAAGTGCGAATAATCGTCGATAGTGGCCAGGATATAGATAGATGGAGGAGCTTAGAGGCTAACGATGAACAGCTTGAAAATCGCCAAGTACATCTCGAAGCGTTCTTATCCAAGATCAGCACTCCTCGTTCCAAGAAGAAAATACGGTCAAGGAAGAAGTTCGATTGGAGAGAAGAGGTCATGCTTGAGTTAGCTGCTCCTGATGGGAATAAAGTATTTCGCGTGATTGATTGCTACGTAAATGGCAAGTATAAGTGTACAAGTGCATCCATGAAATGGGCCACAGGTGGTAATGGTATCTTTCAGCATCACACGGAAGGCGCCGGGATTGAAGGGCGTTGGCTCAACTCTCAGAATCTTGAACTTGTAATTCACGACAGTCCTTACTTCTCTCAACAAAAGATTGCTTTTTATCTTAGAGGTGATCAGGGTGAAATCACTTATCTGACTGGGGATGGGCAGAGAATTGTGCCGGACAAATCACTTCCGTAGTTATAATTCCTCTTACATGTAAAAAGGAGGACGGAACCATTGTCCATGCAACACAGCTTGCAGCGGATGTGTTCGATTGAGACACGAGTCCTTAATAGAGTGTTCAATTCGTTCGCTATCGCTCACTGGGACGTAGTATAAGACGCTGCGCCTTATGAGTCTGAGTAAATTTTAAATTATGGAAGGCTAGTGAAAAATACTGGAGTAGTTAAAAATCCACTGTCTGTAATTGCAATATTTGCAGGTGTTGCAGAGATAAGCGGAACTGGCGTTTTGCCATTTATAGATCCCGCAAATCGGGAACTGTACATATGGTTCTTGATGCTCTTTCCATTTACTTTAGTGTTGCTATTTTTCGGTACATTGAACTGGAATCATAAAGCTCTCTATGCACCTTCCGACTATAAGAGTGACGAATCATTCCAAGAGAACGTTAATGGAATGAGATCTCAGAGAGAGGGTATAGCGTCAATGGAAAAGCTCATCGAAAACAAAGTCACAGAGGTACTTAATTCTAGTGATAACACTCTGCCGCCTGAATGTATTGCTCAAAGAATTACCGAATCTATTAAAACCAGTTCTTTTATCACCATTAATGCTCAACCCCTAACTGGTTCTGATGATGTGTTCGATCTCCCACACGTGGCTTTTTCTTCACTCAGCGCGCTAACAGATGAAATATATTTCCTATTACAAGACCATATAGGTCCATTTGAATATGGTCACTCATGGGTGCTTACCAATGAAAATGATACAATGATCAAAAATGCCAGAATGATAACTAAGACTCCGATAGGAGAGCCATGTCTAGATAATCGAAGCCTAAAAGAGGTTGGTATTCTACCAGGAATGACAATTAATGTATCGAAGCCCAACTTATAACAAGGCTGTCAGAGTGACCAAAAAGCACTACTTAGCTTTGGTTTTTTAGCCCTTCTGGCGGTGTTAGGCACTTTATAAAGATATGAGTAAGAATCTTATTGCATACTTTTGTTTTGGCTTTGCACTTATCTCTGTTGTGAGTACATTTGCAATACCAGGCGGAGTTGAAGTTTCGATTATTTATATATTTTTGGCTGGTTTGTGGTATCAAACAGGTACCAGTTTCATAAAAAGAAAAAAATGGTCATGGTGGGCCGCATTAGTTCTTATTGTACTAATTGCCCTGGGAAGCCTGATTTCTGTTTGGAGTACAATCATAGCTCCAATATTTAATTCAAGTGTTAGAGGTGTAGGTTACGGCCGTTGGGTGTCGCTAGGTTTATTGGTCTTGTCCAGCTATCTTATTTATGTGTTGTTGCAGCCAGGTACAAAGAATGAATTCTCCAATAATGACGAACAAGGTAAGCCAAAGTCGTAGCACTACGTATTACTGGACTCGTACAAACATTCGCCTTTGCTTGCGGCGTTATGCACTAATGCTATGAATCGGAAAAAGTCAGAAGGGTATAAGTATTCTCATGGATTCAGTTTGGAGAATATCTGTTCCATGCTCGCATGCATTTTTGGCGCTACTGTATTGTTTTTGGCGTACGTCGATAATTCGCAGCTTTTGGTTCTAGTGCCAGCATTAGTATGCACTGGATTAGCTCTATTTTCTATTGATTTAGTGTTCACCACCGTCTCGATTTATGGGGACAAAAGGTCTTTACATACAACCCTGCCATTCCTTTACTTTTAAGAAAAAATATAGATTCGACCGTTCTGATATCAAAGCTACAAAAGTTAAAACTGATAAACGACTTACTAATTACGGACCAGTAGTCACACATTCAGTGATTTTGGTAACTAAAGATAATTGTAAACATGTTGTGCTCATCCCGAGACATAAAGCTGAAGCAATTTCCGTTAAGAAAGAGCTTTCTCGGTGGCGTTACACCAGTTTCTGAGGTACGAATATGACTTGGGGAACAGGTTACGTAATAGGTATTGGGTTAGCACTAATTTTCTGGTTCTTTCTTATTCGCCCTGTAGATAAAAAGTACTATGACAAGAAGCTTCGTATAATCCAAAAAAATATTAAGCAAAAAGAAAAGGTTGAACAAAACCAGCAGAAGGAATGTGCCGATACTGAACGTTAGCAGTAATCAAAACACAACAAGTTTGTTAAACAGTGTTTCGCTGCGTTCTTTGTTGATAGCATTGCTTATATCTACGGATACTTATGTTTACTCAAGGTCTGAGCCCAAGCTTACGAAAAAACAAAAGACGAATTGCATAAAAATCGTAGAAAATAACTATGTGTTCAGAGCGTAAATATGGATAAATTTGGTGGTTCTCTTATGATGATTGCTGGCAGCTTATTGGTAATTATCACTATTGTGGACGCTTTGGATGGCTCGTTTTATTTTGTAAGTAAATCTCAAGGCACATATCAGGTATTATTGGTCTCTGATCCTACGAAATTCTATTTAAAGCTTTTATGGCAAGTTTTTATTGGTATAGGTGTGCTGGTTTTAGGTAGGTATATTTATAATGCAAAAAAAAGCACGCGCCGTTTATAAGAGCGTTGGGTGAAAAATGGAATTACCGAAGAATGTAAGAGTGGCATCATGGCTTGGAGCTGAATGTGTAAGCTCCTTTCTACAGAGAAATGATATAGTGGATAGGCGACTTGAAGATTTCACAAATCACATGTCAAGTCTCGTTTTTTCTGAGAATGTTCCTGAATGGGATGATGTAGCTATGAAACTACAGATAGATGGTATGGGAGATCCTTTACCAGATCATTTAGATTCGTTGGTTGGTTTAGATGAGTTGCTGATTTCAGTCAGGGAAATAAGTGCCAGCCAAATATACGGAACATTTTATCCTAGAGAAGTTGAGAGCCGTTTGATAAAAGCTATTGAAATATCGAGATTGGATCTATCCAATTATAATTTGTTTAGGATGGTTAGGGTGTCAACTAAACCAGAGGGTTGGGGGCCACCCTTAACAGAGGAATTTGTCGATGGTTTTCACCTTAATCGCAGCTAGCAAGGTGCCACAATTCATTCCGGACCTTTGGTTCTCCACTGGATCCCAAAAGCTACGCTTTCGAATCCGCTGAGTGCAGTGTTGTTTGTCCTGGAGGTTTAGAGTGATCTACGAAATTCGAGTCGAGAGTGTAGTTATTGGAACTACTAAGTTAGAGGGTGGTGATCCCCCGATGGGATTCGTATTCGGCAGCGTCACTCCAACCGAAAAGTATAAACCCCTATCTGGTGTAGTGAAAGCTGGGCTATATCAACAAGGTCAAGATATTGGGATTAAGTGCAAGTCTATTTCTTTTGAAGATCTCACTAAAGAAATGGGAGAGACATGTATCGAAATCACGGTATTCATCGAGTCTGCTGAAGAATATGATATTTACTTCAAGCGCCACCGAGAAGTTTATGAAAATCAATTTTCTTAACCAGAAATTAACAAGTAAAGGCATTGGACACACGATAAAGCTGCGCCTTTTACAATGGTGTTATATGCATTGATGAAATTACGTGTACTAACCGTTGTTTTTCTATTCTTGCCACTCAAAGTGGTTGGTTGTCCCTTAAAAGGGTATTGGAAATCTGATGAAGAGAGGACGTTGGCTAGCTTTCGCCAGGCTAAAGGGGTTACCTCGAAGCAAAAGGAAATTTTCGAAAACAAATTCTTCGGTAAACTCTACCTGCATATCGAGTGCAAAGAATTCACATCTGTCATAGAAGATTGGATAGAAACAAGTAAGTACGATCTCTTGTCGTCTTCCAGTTATGTCTGTAACTATCAGATACACCTCCGAACTTGAGGGAGAAGTAGTCCGTGAAGCAACAATAGAGGGTAATTGTTACTCTCTTGAAGTTAATGGGGGGCAGTTTAAAGAGTATTTCTGCCCTGTCAGTGCTGAAGCATATAACAAGGCCATCAAATTCGCGCGGCAAGCCGGGCCGGACGACCAATAAGTTGGTCGCTGATTATGGCGGCGTTGTACATCTTCCGTGGTATTTTCTTGACTCTAACTTGACTGTTTTATATCGTCAAAAAACGCAATTCTTGATTGCTGGAACTTCAACAAACTAAAGTGTTAATTGGTAGTCGTGGCTACCAATTTTAAATTTTTCTCAGATCCGAAAAACCTTTCCATTCGTTCTTCTTTGACCATGTTAAGTTGCAGTAAACTTCCAAGTTGTTAGTCTGTATTTTCTTTGTCCGCATTGGTTTTGCAGTCAATTTTGGCTCTCATGCTCGCTGATTTCATGGTAAATTAAGGTTTAGTCGAAGTAATTGTTATTGCTTCAAAATGTACAACAAGTGGGTCAAATCGAAAGCCGCTACGCGTCTTCTTACCCAAGCGTTATGTGTCAGAAGAGTCATGAATAAACCTCCGAAAGAAATAGACGATGCCAAAGTGCTTGAGTGGGCTTGGTCTGGAAGAAAGCCATTTGGTGAACTCCTCTATGAATCAGGGGAGCTTGCCGCGGAAATATTTGGGTTAGCGATTTGCCAGTACGATGACTCCGAAACTATTTATCGATTTAGCTGTGATGCTAATTGGACAACTGAGCAAGACGCACAGTATCAAAGCGTTGCAGAAGCAAAACAAAACTTACCAGTGCAGTACAGAAATATTGAGGCACACTGGCAAAAATATGAGTAAACACATAACTAGGCGCTATTGCCACCACACTTTGTGTGGCTGGTACCTCCGTACTTCGTGCTCCGACTCCAGGCGTTACTTATCAACGAAGCTATGAGCGAAGAATCGAACAAGAAATATATACTGGCGGCAACATCCGTATCATTTATCTTGCCAATTTCGCTAATGATAGGAATATTCCTATACGGTTTTGGATCACCTGAATCTGATTCTGGCGCTATACAGGGGTTTATTTTTACTGTGATGCTCTTCCCAGTGATATTTATTTTCCAATTAGTAGCTTATTAGGTTCTAGGTAAATCGCAGTTAAAACGTGAAAGACCATCTGTGATTCTAGGCGGTTTTTTGGGTGCGGTATTAGCTACGCCTTTATCTCTAGTATTTTTCGATTTTGGTCTATCAACAGGCTATTCAATATTTGAATCTATTGTATTAGCGGTCGTAATAATATTTCTTCCATTGTGGTTAAGCTTTGTGTCTGGCTCATCGGTTCAATACTACTTAATGGTAAAAAATGCATAACAAGGCCATCAAAAATCGCTGTACTTTGTTCCACTGGACCTCTTTAAGCTGCGGCGTTTCAGTCGGCCCTTTATGGCAGCATTAGGTGCTCTACTTATGAGAGCCATATCTGCAATTGGATTGATGTTTTGGTCTTTATACACAGTCGCGGAAATCCCAGAATGGTAAAAGCGAGATATAGCTAACATTACTAATGGGGCTGAAGCTGTCATCATTTACAAAGTCAAATCAATAAATCTAGAGTCACAAAATGGCGCATATTTTTCCTATAAAATTTACACAGAAACAATCGAAGAGCTAAAAGCTAAAAGCTAAAAGGTCAGTGCTATTTTCTAAACTCGTAAGGTGAGTGGAAATCACCGGCTAATATAGGTGAAATTAGAGTAGTAATATTAAGCATTAAATATACGGGAGAGTGTGGTGCTATTGAACTAGGTTATGGTGCGCCAGCAACTGAAGATTATGTGTCATTATTTAAGTCCATTATTAAACCCAGCGCCTAACAAGTTGCTGTTATTTGTTCTGGCCACAAAAAGTATGGCCTCCACCGGGTGCGCCAGCGCGCTCTGCAAAGCAAAGCGTTATAAGTCATATGAATAAGTCTGAAATTCTCCCTGAAATCCACAAAATCCTTGATCCATTACTGTTTGAGGAAGGGTATCGATATCTTAAAAGTCAAGAGAAATATCAGAAGAAGGAACAAGGAGTGAGGCTATGTCTAGATCCAAACATAACGTATTGGCCTAATTCCAATTATTGCATGGTTTCACCACGTATATCGGTTCACGTTGATGCGATTGAAGACTACTATGCGCTTCATTCGGGTCAGAACGTTGATCGACATTCACCAACATTAACATTGCTATGTGACAACATAGAAGGTGCACAATATTGGTCTATTTCGAGCCGGCACGAACTTCATGAAGTCACTGATGAGATAGTAATAACTATTAAAACAGTGTTGTTACCACTCCTAGAGTCTTGGTCCAACCCTAAAAAGGTCGCAATTGAAGGACTTAATAATCGAAAAAGTCTCTTTTTTTCAGAGCTTCATAGATTAACAACGCTATTTGCGTATTGCGGGGTATACAATGACATCGAAATGTTAAAGAGTACTATCGAGTCTGTAAATCTAGAAAGAGTTTCGTGTTCAAGAATGCAACTTGACCCACACTACTTAGAAATTTTGCGGAGCATGAAGTCTGACATACCGTTAATTGGAGATATTGGAATTGACTTATAACAACGCATTCAAAATTCGTTAGCAAGCTAGCTTTACTTCCGCAAACTACGCTTGTTCCGACCTTATAACGCGGCGTTAGGTGATGGTGTGCCCCACAAAAAGTAGACAGTTATCTAAGCAGCTAATACCGTTTTGTCCTCGAATGCTACTGGACTTAGGTAACCATTCGCTGAGTGTCTTCTTTTTCGGTTATAAAATATTTCGATGTATTCAAAAATATCAGCCTTCGCCTCTTGAACACAACGATAATCTTTCGCGTAGATCAACTCGACTTTTAACCGACTAAAGAATGACTCCATCGGCGCATTATCCCAACAGTTTCCCTTGCGACTCATACTCAACTTTAACCCGTTTTTTTTGGCGAAGTCGATATATTTCTGAGCGCGATATTGAGTGCCTCTATCCGAGTGGACGATTAAACCTGGCTCGCACTTACGCCGCTTCAAAGCATCCTCTAACGCCCTTTTCGTCAGTGCCTCTGTCATAGTATTATCCAACGCCCAACCCACAATTCGACGACTATAAAGATCCATCACCG
>NZ_JAJSLX010000003.1 GCF_021290925.1 Sessilibacter corallicola
AGAATAGTCACCTTCATACTCTTGAACGATTGCGTACTTCACTCTTGGTTTTTGGCAAAGTACGCCGCAGCCTTTTTTAAAAAATCCATCTCCTCTTGCAGTCGTTTATTTTCTCTACGTAAACGTCGCAGTTCTTCGCTTTCTTTTTTTGAGTAATCGACGCCATCAACAGAGTTAAATTGTTTATCAGAAAGGCGGGTAAATTGACGTTTCCAATTAGCGATTTGTTGGGCACTTACACCCAACTCTTTGGCAACTTGCGCCTGAGTAACACCCGGTTTTTCCGACCGTTTTACTGCTTCTCGACGAAATTCTTCTGTGTAAGATTGATATTTTTTACGTGCCATTTGAGCACCTCCACTTTCAGTTAAATATAACTATAGAAGGTGACTACTAATTGTGGGGCAGTCGGGTGAGTATGAACTCCAATAAAATACCAACAAAGATTCTTTATCTGAGAATAAGAAATCGAATTATTGAAGTTTTGAAAGTAATTGCCGATCCAGCGCTACACGAGTGGTTCGGAGGCGATGAAATTCTTTGTATGTGGGAAGACTGGGTTGATGATCGGAAAATCTCCGAATATACAGACCCTGAATTCTCAAAGGAAGAACAGACCGCAATTCTCGAATTCCACGAAGTTTGGGTTAGAGCATGCGAAAACACACCGCAAGTAATGCCCCCAATTAGGGCGCTAAAAAACAATACATATTGGCTGCAGTTAATAGAACAAGCTAGAAAGGCTCTAATAATATTGTCTATAAGAGGGGGCCTCAATGAAGAATCAGATCCAGTTATAAGCCATTACATCGACGATGTATGCACGAAGAAGAGCGAAATTGGTAACGTACTCGTTCCACCAAGAGAAATAACTTCCACGGAAATCAAAGACCTTTGAATGGATGCTGCCTTTTTCGCGAACGAAGCTCTTAATTTCCCTCTCATTTATGGCGACACCAAAAAAATTTCGTAAAGAATCAATGCGAAACATTGGAAAGTTTCTCTCTTTAGATCTCTATAATGTTTTGATTCCTGAGACACAACTAGCAAAGCGTGATATAAGCAAGAGGCTACTATTGATTGTAAGTATGTAATGTCAGAATCAGGTAGTGAAGGTAACTCAAATGAAGTTATTCAAATTGAATCGAATTCGGGTTCATATTCATTTAATCTTAAGGAAAAAGCGGACATTTCTATAACCCGCAGTACATGCTGCTAAGCACTCAAGTTAAAGGGGAAAACTTGCTAAAAAGTAATATGATTTGTACGTTGGATGAAACCGTCATTTTTGAGTTTGGTTTTAATGTGTATTTTCCAATTTCAGATTAAAACGTATAACAAGTCGCTCAAACGTTAAGTAAAATGTTGTGTTTGCTTTGAACTCACCGTCGCTTGGTTCGTCGTTTAGTGTGTTGTTAGTTTGCATAGGTACATCATGGATCAGTACGAAGAAAAAGCTCTGAAAGATATAGAAGAACACGGTTGCCATATTCTCCATGTCATGGAAGAGGACGAATACCCCAGATTCACCTATTCAATAGGTATCGAAAAGACTTCGGGGCAACCAGAAATAATCATCACTGGTCTAAAACAAGAAATAGCACACTGGATTGCCAACGAGTACAACAATAGGGTTAGAGCTGGTGAAGTATTTAAGCCCAACGAGTACTATTCAGATTTCCTTGAAGGCTTCGAGGTTACATTTAAAGAAGTAGCGCAAGAACACTATTCTGAGCATTTCGGTTGGGCCAACTGGCTTTACAACAGCAATAATTTCAAAGTACTTCAGCTTATCTATCCAAATACGTCGGGTTTTTGGCCTTGGGACTCCGAAGCATCGGAGGATTTTAAGTGGTTCTTACCAAAGCTATACGCAAACTGACAAGGCCATTAATTCGCTTGTTAGGATCGCTGTACACTCGCAAGCTCGCGCCTTTTATGGTGGCATTATGTTTCATGGAGCCCCGAAATTCAGTAGTTACTTGGTATGAAGAAAGAGGAAATTAGTATCTGTTTGAGAATTGTTCGACAATCTATTCATAGAATTGATCCATACTGTCTGCTTGAAGGTAGTAGCCCGATTAATGAATATGATTCTGAAATTAATTCAATTACCTCGAAGTTATCGAGATGCGAATCAGGTAGAGATGTGGTGCACGTAGTTTCGAGAGTTTTGAATCATTCATTTTCAGAGAACTACAAACCCGAGAGTTCGAGGATGAGGGGCAAAAGATATATGAGGAACTAGTTGAATATGGCATTAAATGGAAGCATAACAAGTTACTTAAGCACACTCCGCCAACTAAAGCTGGCGTAGCTGGACGTCTGGTGCGTAGCCGCATCTTAGTATGGCTTTAACTTTACTAAATGAATGCTTGCGCAGATGTTGAACTGATGATTTTAATTACCTTTGCTATATCCTTTATAACAGGAGACTTGGCATCATTTCGTATGCGAAAATTTACGAAGCTAGATGTCTATGATGAGCCGCAATGGAAACTGTTATTGGGAAATGTAGCACTACCTAACTGAACGTTAGCACTAAATATGAAACGAGCAATAATTATTATATTTTTGGCTCTACTATGCTCATGTGACTCGGGCGTAGAATGGCGAGATGAACCTTACGAGGTAATATGGACCGATACTGGAGGTAACCGCACGCTAAATTATGAAATAAGTAAAAATGCTTCAATTGGGCGAGTTAAAGCCGAAGTTATCGCAGTTGGTAGCAATGTTAAATACGTGGTTGCAAAACAAAAATCGATCGATAATGGATCAATCTCGTATTTTTACATAGACAGAGAAAAAGATGATAAACATTTAAACGGAGATGAAATCGCTCAAGGTCCATTTTCGGAAGCAAGGTTTCTGCAAATAAAAGTCGAGCTTGGCCTTCCAGAGTTTAATAGGAAGTTTTAATCTAATGCAAAGTGTTAACAAAGCAACCAACCGGGCTCCTCATTGTGTGGTTCACTTCGCTCTCTTTGCCACACTATGCTCTGCTCGGTTATTACAGAGTTAGATGAAAATGAAGGTTAATGCCATTTTTCTGTTATTTCTCTTGACAGGCTGTGTTCAGCAGGTTGATCTCGAAGAAATTAAAAAAGATTTTGTTGAAAACAGAGACTCATTCGAACAACTGTCTTCAATGATCAAAGAGGAAAATTATGATGCATCTTGTTTTGCTGTAGGCACTGATCGTATAGGAGACTACAGGGGCCATAACGGAAAATGGAATACTAATCAAAATTACGAGCGAAGGATTTCTATCGAACAAGTTCTCAGGGAAGTCGGTATATCTCCTGAGAGGTATCAAGATTACCTGACGAGGTTTAACAAAGTTGATTCGGAGCGAATAGAATATTGCCCTGGAGAACCTAGTTGGATTCGTATTATGGTTCATCGAAGTGGTCTAGCTGTTGCGGGTTGCTTAACAACCATAAATATTAACGGTGATCTTTCGGTTCCGAAAAGTGATATAAAGCCGGGTTATTCTAGTGAGATTATGCCTCTAGGAGATGGTTGGTATCTTAATCATGATTGCACATAAATCACCTTACAAGCGCATTAAAAGTCACCCACAAAAACCATGGGCTGGACCGCTAATGCTCACCTTTTATGTGAGCGTTACGTTTAGAAATTTGAATCTCCATGTTTCTAGAAGAGTTAAAGAAAGAATTGAGGGATCTGTTTGATACCGAGTTAGTACAAGTATTAGCGGATGTTTTGGCGCTCCAAGAACCCTATAAAGACGAGCCGCTCTTTAAATCATCAAAGTTGTTCATTGGTATTTACTGTGAAAATGAAGAAGACTCCTTTGTTAAAGCAATAGCTTACCGAAGAAATGGAGAGCTGGCTCCTGATTGGGGTTTCTATCAAGATAAGGAATCAAAAATAAAAGGCAGCGATTACACGTAAAATTGTATAGAATGTATTCCCCAATTTTCAAACGTAAATATAACAATCTGTCCAAGGCTCTAACTCTTTAGCTGAGCGTTGTCCGTCCTCTGTGGAATTTTCTTGGTTCTAAATTCATTATTTTCTGCTGTATAAAATTGAAAGTTTTTGTCGCTGTGACTTGAGTGAACTAAAGTATTAATTAGAAAACGTGGTTACTAATTTTAAACTTTTATCAGTTGCGATAAATCTTCCCGTCTGCTCTTCCTTGGTGATCTTAAATTGCGGTAAATTTTCAGCCTGTAAGTCTGTATTTTCTTTGTCCGCATTATTTGGCAGTCAATTTGGGCTCTCAGGAACGCTGGTTTCATGGTAAATTAGGGCTTAGCGAAGCGATTGTTATAACTTCAAAGAACTATGAATGTGAATACTGAAGTAAAAGTACCTGAAAGACCGAGTTCATTTCCGGGAGTGAGTAGTGATCTTGTCGTTATTCCTCCGGTCACTCATCCGGGAAAGTACTTGCATAAAGGTGAGTTGCTATTCTGTGTTGATATTGGCATTGGGAATTTACATAATCTGGAGTGGTCGGTTGTAACAAGTTACTGCAATTCGTTCCGACCTCAAATACGGGCCTCTACCGAAAGCACAAAAAGCATGCGCTGTTAAGTGTATTATGAATGTCAATCATATTTTAAGTGTCGAAAAATTAAGAGACGGAGGCTCCTTAATAATCAGTTTTCAGGCAGATGATTCTTGTGAATATTGGTTAATGCTTCCAAAGACAGGATATGAAGATGATGAGATTGTATACGGTTCACCTGTGTTGATAAATAGAACAACGAGCATCGAGATTGATTTAAAATGGAGCAGCGCAAATGCTTTGCTTCGTCGGTTTGAGTCATATATTAAAAAAGACAGATATCAAGCCATATTAAGCAAAATGCAGGGTGTAATAGATGGTAATACTTAACAAGTTTGTATGTTTTATGGGTGTCTTACTTACGCCAGTGTATTAACCCTAACAAACTGCTCAATCCGACTTCTACTGCATTTCTAATTTTGTGCTTAGCCGCTACGCTAACACAAAACAATCAACTCCATTTTGGCGGCTTATGTATAAATGAAACTACACGAGATAGATGAAAAATATGGCGAATACATCGGCTATTCAGTTGTGTTAGTGCCATTAATAGGTTTTCTACTATTTATTGAGGCAGTCACTTTATACGGCCTTTTACTGGCAGGACTTTCCATTTGTAGTATTTGTGGGATCTACTTAATGGAAGTAGCATTAATCAACCACGGATTAAGCGTTATTAAACAAAGGTCAAAATCGACCATTTTTTGGTCTAGCACATTAATTGGTTTATGTTCGCTGGCCTTAATCACATACATGGTTGGCATCGTAAACTTAAAAGTGTTGTACGTAGGGTTGGGTTTAGTAACAACGTTTTTGTTAGTCAATCGTATCGTGGGGGGTGATCATGCATAACAAGCCGTACCAATCACTATTTTCGGTCGCCGTGACATCCAAAACTTATCTGTCTTTGTGTGGACATTAAGCAACCTATGACTATAAAACTATTTCACGCTGATATTTTTCAAAATCAGGATGAAGGTATTGTCTTAACTGTGGATGGCGCTGCTAGGGGAATGGAAGGAAATATTGCTCGTAGTTTTGCGAGAGTGTATCCCGATATCTGGGAAGAAGTTGACGAAGAAATTAGTTACCCTATTGTTCTTGGTAGAGCACAAGCAATTAAAATCCACTCTGATTATGATTTTCATAATAAATACTGTTTTATCGCCGCAACTTTAAACCACATAGACACCTTATCCGATCGAGAGAAGCTGGATGTGCAATCAAGTGCCCTAAGACATGTGTTGTCACTGGCTGAGTCTCGACGACTAAATAGCATCGCTACTACTATCATGGTCGGTGGTTGGCGTCTCGAACTAGAAGATGCCCTGGTCAATATGGTTAAAGTTATTCAGAGGGCAAATGAATTATCTTCCCAGGTTCCGGATGTTTCAGTTTATGTACTTTCAGAGCAGGAGTTTTTAATGGCACATGAGCTTTTGACGAGGTACCTTTAACGAAGCGGTCCATTACCGCAGCGTTAGGCTGAAACAGCTGTATTACGACTTTAGTAATTTGCCAAAGAGAGAAATAATATACAAAAATAAATCCCCAGTAAAAAGAAAAAATTACTTATTAAACGCTATTTTAAGCAGTATGGGTACGAAATATAATATCTCTCTCAGATGTATACGTCCACAAATAATGTGGCCTCTGCAAAGCTCGCTACCGACCGCCTTTTATGTAGGTATTATGCGCAATAGAGAAATGAAAATTTTATTTATTGAAAATCATCCTCACTTAGGAAAAATTGTAACGGATAAATTTCTATACAATCATGAAGTCACATTGATGCCAAGTATAGAGATCGCAATAAAAATGACTAGAGAAGCAAAATTTGATGTGGCTCTCGTCGACTATGATCTTGATGATGGGAAAGGTGACAATTTTGTGAGATATGTTAAAGGAGAATTCCCGAGTTTACCTTGTATTGCAGTGTCATCTCATGAAAGGGGAAATCAAGCATTGCTGTCTGCTGGAGCCGTAGATGTATGTAGTAAAATGAAGTTCTCTGAAATATTAAAGATAATTGAAAAGGTGCTAAATAATAAAACTAAAAACACATAAAACGCACTCACACTTGCCACCTGATGTGGCAGGAACCTACATTTCACTGTGCCCATATAGTAGTAGTGTGCTCATGTAACGATTTAAACTAGACAAGAAATATACCACGTTAATAAAAAGATGTTATGTAGTTTTTATGTTTTTATAGTGTCTTTAGTTTTAAAATTTTTTCCCTTTATTTCTATCGAGAAATGTAATTTATCCCTTCAGTAAAAGAAATATTTCATTAAGCAATATTGAAGGTATTATGATTGCTGATGAGTTTCAGAAAGACAATCGTATACATGGAGTTTGAATCATTACCAAGAACGCGATAGATCCATTTAGGCTGGAGAAGTGCGAAACTATGATTTATTACTCTATCTATGAATATAACGCTATAGAAATATTTTTGTAGCTTGTGCCGCTTTCGTATGTGCTATTTGTCTTAATCCGTAAAATAACTTCGTTAACTAAAATTGATCATATACTTTCTCAAGTCCTATTAGGTAGTTTTAGGTGGGCACAACAAGAATCTGAAAATTTAATTTTTTGGTGTCATTGTTGATTTTTTATATTATTTCATTGCTCTTCTAGTGCAAGTACATAATAAATAGATCTAGTGGATAATCACTACGTAGTTGTTTCTAATTTGAGCGTTAACAGAAAATAGTTTAGAATTTTTAATCCAAGTTATAGCTGTGCAAAATAAAAGTTTATGGATGAGCTTATTTGGTTTGTATTATATTTGAGTTGTCTTATCTGCTTCAACATATGTTTACAGTCGTAGGCTTGGTGCTCGATAGTTATGAATTTATGGGTTTTTCTTATATATTTTCAATAGTTGCTATTGGCTTGAGAACTAGATCTAATATGGAGGATTTTACTATTGAGTTCTTATTTATATAAACTTTCGTTGTGCAAATAATTCTTTGATAATAATTAAATTGCGGATTTTGGTTTAATGACAGCTGCATATAGTGCGATTAACTTCGCGTCAATACGGTCGGTTTGAGCTATTTGATTTGTGACTTTTGCGTATTATCGCCATGGCGTGATAGTTAACAATTTTTCGAAAATGAATTTTATGCCAGTTGTGTAGTTTTTTGAAAATAAATATTTCTTTCATGAATGTCGACATCGAGTAAAAGCTCACTTACATTTATAGAGTGTTATTCTCCCCGATAGGTTTGCGATAATAACTCTATCTTGCTAAATTCAGGTTCGACGTTAAACTCAGCCCAACTTATTCGACTATTCAAGCAAAAAAGAATCTGTAAACTAGCTGCCACTTAATTACGGGCTTCACTTTAATAGAAAGAAATTATGGGGAATTATCCATACAAGACCAGACACAGCTGTTTGGATTTTTATATTTTGTGTTCCATAGCAATCTAGGCATTTATAAAGGATATGAATGAACGACGAAGTTAAAGAGGTAATCGATATTATTGAAAATCTTGAAGTAAGGGTAAATTCATATTGGAATTTTTATGTGGTTGTTGTTCTTGCCACAATCGGATGGTTAATGTCATCCAGAATACCATTTACTATGAATCAAGGTATTGCCTTGATAATTTCCGTCAGCTTATTTTTTCTAGCTAACTTCTCAGTATTGAAGTCTAGTACAAAAAGGATCATAGCATTTGAAAGTGAACTAAATACAATTGCTAATGGCTTTAAATTCAAATCTACCATGTTAAGAAAAGAACTATCCAAACCGGCAATTAGATACCGATTGGCTTCGTCTTATTTATTACATATAATTATCGATGTCGCGATTATATATACAATTTGGAGTAAGCTGGCTTAATAGAGAGTTGTCAACTATCTTGAGAGCTTCGTTGTGCCTCGTGTTGGACTTTCATGGTATTTTCTCGGTACTAATTTTCTATTTAGAAGGATGTTAAGTTTCGTCGAAAATGAAAAGATCTTCGCTTATAAAGGTGTATGCTAGCACCATGTTTTTGTAATCGGAGTTTTATTTCATCCATATCGGAGTATTGGTTTGGGTGTCGCTTTCTTTGGTATATTTGGCCCCAGAATTTTTCTGGTGCCAGTGATATAGCAATGTTTGTTACATCTGTGGTGTTATTGTTAGCGCTATTAGCATCTATTAGTTACAGTGTAGTGTTTACTTTTTGTATGAGCAACGGAGGCATGAGTGGCAATGTTATACAGAGCTAGTTATTTAAATTTTTTGTGTTGCTACAACTGCCGGTATATTAAAAAATTCAGTAAGTTAAAATAGTAATGCCACTGCATGTTCTTACACTCTTTTACGTATTTCTCTATCCTTATTTCAATAAATATTATGTAAAATTTTCTGGTCTAAAAGACGGCTTAAAAATTCTCAATAGTTGATAATATATACCAATAACGTTGTTTATGTACTATTGCTTCAGATGCTCTATTTGGACAATTAAAGTCTTGCTTTGTCTAACAGCAAACTAAATTTTAAGTGTACACGCAACTATGACATTACCGGTTACTACCGCTAAAGTAACAAAAGATCGATTCTTTGGGCCGGAACGTGAATTAAAAAGAGGCACAAAACACTTTCGTGGCGGTGCAAAAGTATACGTCATAGATGCGTACTGGGGCTCGTGTGACAGTGTAACTGTTGTTGGTCATCATAGAGCGAGTGGGCGTTATATAAAAATTGACATGCTGGTCAAGCATCTTACTGATTTTAAGTTTGGAGTTGCATACAGCCCAACCGTCGTTAATTTTATCAGGGAACACTTTGCTGATCGTGACCCCTACACAAAAGAATATGACCAGTCGATCTTAACCGTTTTGCCTGAATGGAAAGCTGTGTGGTCTTGAGTGAAAAATGATCGATACATGGCATCCGAAGAGTAGTCTTCGGCAACTTGCTTTGTGTTATGTTTATAACCACGCTTTTTTGATCCGTTGTACCTCTAATTTTCTAATATTTGTCCTTTTTCCTCCTTTTTTCACATGAACTCTCAATGAATTTTAGCTCTTAAGCCATCGATTTCATGGTAAATTACTATCTATTCAGAGCAGCTATACTGCTTCAAAATGCTGAACAATTGGATTAGATAGAAAGTCTCTAAAAGCTTTCTATTTGTTTAGGTATTATGCATTCCTGTTGAGTTTTAGATGGGTAGTTTTTGGTCGTACCGAATAATAACGGAGTCAAAATGTTGAAATTATTTCGTGTAATCAGTGTATTAGAAGGTTGTTCTTATTTGGCAATTTTGTCTGTTACTGCTGGTTTTATTAGCAGAGACTATGTTTTTGCACTGGGAGTCTTACATGGAGTGCTTTTTTTAGCCTATTTAATGTTCTCATTACAAGTATCACATAAAAAAGGTTGGTCAATATTAATTTGGTTATTAGTGTTTATTGCCTCTATTATCCCTTTTGCATTCCTGATTGTAGAATATTACCTTCGTCGAAAACCTACTGTTAGTGAGGAGTCTGAAGAGAACGTGATAGCCTAGTTTGGGGGGCGCAATAAACCTTAGGTTCAGCCGCGCTCGGTATTAACAGCTCTGTGAAAGATGAATAGTATCAGTATTTAAGAATCTTGATTGCGCAGCTTGCACATCGAGCTGCCCGATTTTTTAGGTGTAAATGACGTTATAGGTAGTTGCGTGGCTAGTATGAAAGAACGTCGGTGGCGTAGAAAAAATATTGAAAATAAACCAGAACCTAATTTTTTGAACGCTTATTTGGATTAAAAATTTATTCTCTTCGAAAAATGCTGGGTGCCTCAATGGCAAGTTTTTGTGTGGCGGTTCTAATGTCAGTCGATGTGTTTAAAGATGGTCATTTGGAAATTAAATGAGCAAAAGTTGGTGGCCTAATTGCGTACGGTATTACGAGTTTTTTTATCTTAATTTCTCTTTTTATGATTATTGCTACGTTAAAGGAATGGAAGGCGTATAACAGGTAGCAATAATTACGTTTCTTTATATTGCTGTGGTTGAATATCTAATGGCACAGAACAGATGGCTTCAAACCTTAAGTAGATAAGAGCAGGTTGATTCGGTTCTTCTCTTTTCTCGCTCATATTGACTAATTCTCATCTCTCATACCCACACAATTCGTGATAAATTAATTCCTAATCGAAGTAATTTGATTGCATCAAAGTCTTATAGGTAAACTGGCAATTTAGATAGCTACAGAGCATTTCACCGTGCTCAAGTGTTAGTCCGTACATTAGAAGCCTAATTTAAGGAGAGAGCATGTTTGACCATGTTGTGTTTGGAGTCCGTGACTATGAAAAGTCGAGAGAGTTCTACCTTAAGGTTTTAGAACCTATCGGTGTGGCAGTAGTGTCAGAAGGAGAGCTGGGTATTGAGCTGAGTTCAGATGGTAAGTCATCATTGTGTATTCGTCGTAAGCTTGAAAAAAATCCAGCGCATCTACACTTGGCTTTTGTAGCTGAAAATCGAGCACAGGTTCAAAGTTTCTACCGCATAGCTCTGGAAATAGGAGCCGAAGACAACGGCGGCCCAGGTTTACGGCCAAATTACAGTGATCAATATTATGCAGCTTACGTCATCGACCCAGATGGTCATAATATAGAAATGGTTTGCCATGAAGATATGAGTTGAAAAGTGCTTTTGTAGCTATTATTACTTGAGAGAATTTTGAATTATGCCAAGTATTGTTGAAGTAAAGACTACAGGTGAATTAAAAAGTATGCATACCGGTTCTTTGATGTCTCGAAGGAAAAAATTACTCAAATGCGAAGAATCACAGTTAAAGAGTGATCGCAATCCTGACTACGAAGTGGAATTAGGTACTATAGAGTTTAAAGATAGTAAGGAGTGGAAAATTGCTTACTTTCAACTAAAGGAAGAGTTGTCTAAACGAGAACATTGGACGGGCAAACGGTAATAAAAATCTGAAATTCTCATTAGAGTCTTATAGTCGACCAGAAGCCCATAAATTTTCCTCGAAAACTTTCTCATTTACCGTCCCTTAAGAGAGCTTGCTACTCTTAGTTTTTATCTCTCAGATACGTTAGTTTTATGGTAAATTAACGCCCATCTAAATTCACTAGTATTACTTCGAGGAACACGTTAGGTGAATTGCGTTGAGAGCTGGTGTGTTCCTTCAATTTGTCTGGATGATATAGCTAGTCGAGGAAAATAGAGTGTTAGAAGAACTGAAAAAAATGAAATGGTATGATCAACTGTTTTGTGCATTACCAATTGGCCTAGTCGTAGTTGGTGGTGCCATAGGTGGAGTTTTTGGTGCGTTGGCTTTTACGTTGAATATAAAGGTCTTCTCGAAAGAGCTTTCTTCATTAAAAAAGTATATTTTTACGTTGCTTATTACGTTAGGTTCGGTAATTTTGTACCTTGTGATTATTATCGTTTTGGCTTTACTATTCCCTGGTATTTTCAGTTAGTTTATCTACGTCAATTAAAGGGTGAAAGATGTATTGCGCCTGCGACATTGTATTAAATCTATGGTAAAAACCTAAAGAGAGTAAATACAACTTCGAAGAAAAATGTACTAAAGCCTTATATCATTCCACCAGATCTAGTGCACCACTTGGCTTAATTTAACTGGCGAATTACGCCAGGCACGCTAACTAAACAGAATCTGTTCATTCCATACGTTGGTTATAAATGGCAAACACTTGTTAGCAATTTAAAATGAAAAGGAAACACCATTGGAAATTAGAAAATCAATTCAATCTGAGCGTGAAGAGATACTTGAAATACACAAAAAAGCTTTTGGAAAAGATAAAGGTTTGGAAATTGCCAAACTCGTAGATGACTTGCTTGATGATACAACTGCAATGCCGATACTGTCTTTGGTTGCGATCGAAAATGACCGCATAGTCGGGCATATTCTCTATACCAAGGCAACAATTACTGAAACTGAACTACCAATCTCGGCTCAGATACTCGCGCCATTAGCAATACTCCCGGATGAGCAGAAAAAAGGAATTGGTGAGAGCTTAATTAACGAAGGCTTGAAACAATTAAAAGAATCTGGAACGGAGCTAGTGTTTGTTCTGGGACATCCTACTTATTACCCTCGATGTGGCTTTTTCCCGGCGGGAGAACAGGGATTTGATGCCCCTTATCCAATACCGGAAGAACATGCAGCCGCCTGGATGGTTCAGCAGCTGAATGGGAATGTTTTAGGAAATGCGATCGGTAAAGTTCAGTGTTCAAATGTGTTAAATGAACCACAGCATTGGCGAGAGTAAAATTACAATTTTAAATGCTTATGCTTTCATATAAAGATAAAAATCGAAAACGTCTTATTAATTTGCTTAGCAAGGTCAAGTTTAATAAAAATCCGCAGGGGTGGCAGCATGTTGCCTCTGTGGCTGTGGGCGGGCTTTTGAATGTTGGCTTTTCCAAGCTTGAGACTAATTTTCTATTAGTGGTGTCAAGTTCTGGTAGGAGTTTAATTGATTGCTCCACCGGGATTAAAATTGAACGAGACTACGAAGCATATGCAGGTTTGGATGAGTGGAATATAACCTGTGAAGGTATTGGTAGCTTAGCTCAAGAACGTATTATGATATCCAGCCCTAATGGTGGCGGTTTACCTCAAAGTAACTCAGCGGGAGAATCTCTAGAAATTGTTTCGCCAAACTGGCCCGAATTCGATCTTATTTTATGTCGAGATTATAAATGCTCATTGATTGAAGGGCACCAAAGTTATTGCGAAAAAATTTATACCGAATACTTACGGGGTTTTGGTTTTTCTTGGTGTGGTAATTATATTGTAGCTGCTTGTGGTAGCGATTTCGATATTTGGCAACGTCACGATAAACTATAAAAATAACGCGCTCATTAACTTTTTTGCAGAGATTATGTTTGATAAAACCAAAGATAATACAAAGGAATCACTGGCTCGTCACGTGGCAGACGTTACAGTGAGGCACAATAGCCCATTTGCTGATTTGGATATTATTGAGAATGTTGAACCTTTAAGTAGAGAATTAATTACGAAATATGTGGTTCCGTTCTACTTGAGCAGCAAAGATACTGATGCTTTTCGCAAAAATTATTTGGCTTTAACAGACTCAATCAACATTGAATTAGTATCTAGCTTGCTGGGGGATTTTGACTGGCGTCCGAGATCTGTTGGTGCATATTTCGCTGCACTTGGCTGTATGAATGAGCTTGAAGAAAATATTGGTAATTTACTGTTACGTAGCGATGTTTGTTATGCCGGTCATGATTACTGTTTAGCGTTAGCTTCTTTTTCGTCATCGCAAGCTATTAATTATCTTGATCGATATTTAGAACATTATCTTAATCAGAAAGATTTGTGGTTCGATCAAGGTTCTGCAATGGCTGCCTTAGCGTTCATTGGTACTCATCGTGGGGAAGACTTGGTTACTCCTTACAGGGCAGCCTGGGATGCGTTTGTTAGTAATAAACCAAATTGGAATTTAGCATCCTCTATAGAAGATTTTGCTCAGCAAATGCAGTCTTTGAATGAATTTAAAGCTGAAATCAACAATAAGTAAAATGTTATCGCTCGATTGAGTACGTGGGCTTTCTATCACCATTCAACTCACCCAAAAGCCAAGTGTTGAGCTTTTATTTCATAACGACCATTCCTGTTAGTAAAATTTCGCTGTACTTGACTCTCCCGTTACGGGAGCTTTTATCGTTGTGTTTTATGAAATAAAATCGCAAGGAGAGTAACAGTGAAAAGCTTGTTTCCCGATATTTGTTCAACCAATCTGGTTGATTCCAAAGAGTTCTATGTTGATTTTCTGGGTTTTAATGTCATTTTTGAGATTGACTGGTACATTCAACTGCAAAGTCCAAGCCTAGAGCCTATTCAGATAGCCTTTGTCGAAAAGAATCACTCGAGTGTTCCGAAAGGGTATCAAAAGACGCCACAGGGTGTTGTGGTGACCGTTGAGGTTGAAAACGTCGATGTTGTTTATCAAAGGGCTCAAGATTTGGGTTTGCCGGTGATTGTTAATCTTTGTAACGAACAGTGGGGGCAACGACATTTCATGTTGGAAGATCCAAACGGTTTATTGGTTGATATTTACACCATGATTGAACCGACCGATGAATTTGCACAGCAGTACGGTCTGGCGTAAGGTCTATTTGTTGCTAACCTTTGGGTCTCGCCAGAATACGCTAAAAGCTTGAGAGGAGTCGTTTGTGTCAGAAGTCTTGATGCCCATAGGGCGATTTTCTAAAAGTTGTCGCTTAACGGTCAAAGCACTGCGCCATTACGACGATATTGGTCTGTTGAAGCCCGCTTTTGTTGAACCTCAAACAGGGTATCGTTATTACACTCAACATCAAGCTAAGAAAGCGGTCCTTATCAGTATGTTGCGTTCGTTGGATATTGCCATTCCAACCATTGAGCAGTTGTTGGTGGCCGACGACAGAGAATTTGGAGTTCTCTTAGAGGTAGAACAAGCTCGCATATTGAAGGAAATGAGCAGGCAGCAACAAATTCTGCAATCCATAAAACGTATGAGTCAAAAAGGCGAGTTAATCCCCTACGAAATCGCTATAAGAACTGAGCCATCTTATATGGTGGCGCAGTTATCTTGCCGGTCAGCTCTGGATCGCCTTGTGGAAGATGGAAGCAGATTGATCTATCAGCTCTACGATATTTTACAGCACGAGGGGAGAGGTTTCGAAGATCCGGTTATGTGCATCAACCGTGACCCCGATAAAAAAGGGGAAGTAATTATTGACGCTTGCATTGGCGTTAAAAAACCATACCCACAAACTCATTCCGCCAGTATTGTCGATATTCCGGGCGGAACGGTTGCATGGTTAACTCATAAAGGTTCCTATAGCGAACTTGGACTCGCCTATAATTCCCTGTTTGCTTGGAGCCAGGAGTTTGGCTATCAACAGCGCGATGCAATGAGAGAGATCTATAAAAATGATCCCTCAGAAGTCAGCGAGGACGAATTAATTACTGAAGTCATATTACCCATTGAGTAGCTATTACATGGTTTCTTATAAATAATTACTTATTTAAAAATCAACAAAAATAATCACACATATTTTAATTTTTACTTAACTCAAAAGAAAATTTCTCCAGTTAGTCGTCAGTTGCGAGCATGCAATTAGAATACTTCAGAGTGTTAAAAAATCCCTTTACTTGCTGTGTGATGTGTATCTATGATGAGCCGACAGCATTTGTTGAGACGTTTTGGTAAAGGAGAAAAATTATATGATTCCTACAACAATAGAAAAATGGCATTTACTGGTAAAAACTAAAAATACTGATTTGCTGGATGAAATACTTGCAGATGACGTAAACATGCATTCGCCTGTAGTTCACACAGTGCAAAAGGGAAAAGAAATCACCAAAATGTATCTGTCTGCGGCCTCTAAAACGTTATGTAACAATACATTTAAATATGTGCGAGAAGTATACGATAAAGATTTTGCATTGTTGGAATTTGAAACTGAAATTGACGGAATTTCAGTCAATGGTGTCGATATGATCTCATTAAATCCTGATGGAAAAATTTCAGACTTTAAAGTTATGGTTCGTCCGTTAAAAGGGATTAATGTCGTCCATCAAGTTATGGGAGAAGCTCTGAGTGCCATGCAAAGACGTTAAGTTGCTCTCAGCTAAAGCTTTAGTACAAATGCTTATTTTTAATCGAAAATTTAAACTTAGGAAGCGGTGTAACTTACTGAGAGGTGTTTAGCTTTTCGGTATATTGAATATCACTGAACTAAAGTATTAAGTTGTGATTTTTGTTATTAATCATCTGTTATTATCATTAGGCAGGCTGATTTCGTTTCTGCTTTTATTTCTCGAATTTTAGCTCTTAAACGGGCTGAATTCATGATAAATTGAATCTCAATTAAAACCGTTCAAGCTCTTAGACGTAAAATGCAGTTTGAATTGGAACAATACGTGCTTATTGAGAGAATCTTTATGGAATCAGATCCAGATTACAGCGACTACTCGCTGGATGAGCTCCTAGATGCCCAAAGTCATATTGATTCGCAAAAATACCCTGAAAGAGCCAAAAGTATTGAATTGGCCATTTCAGTAAAAATTAATGATTCAGAATTCAAAGATAAATTAAAACTGCAAAAAGAAGAAGAAAAATATTTTACTTTTGCTCCTAGATTGTTTGCGGCGGTAGTGGACAGCCTATTAATCAGTATCCTCTCAGCCGTGCTAACTTACGTTATTACTTTGAGTGATGGCGGCTTACGGACCATTATAGGTTATGTAGACATCATCCAATTCGCTGCTTATTCAATTGCGCTTCATACTCTCTACGGTCAAACTCTTGGGAAAATGCTAACTGGCGTTAAGGTTGTTACCCTTGAATCAGAAACAGCTATTAGTTTTAAACATGCTTTTCTCAGAGATTGTGTGCCTATAGTTATGCTGGTAGTTTTAATTATGGTGTCAGTTTTTATTCCAGTTGGCGCAGAAAATCAAACTCCAGAGTGGCTTCTTTATACAATGTCGATTTTAGGTATTGCTTATTTGATTTGGCACTTTTTAGAAATCGTAACAATGTTATTCAATGATAAAAATAGAGCATTGCATGATTTTATTGCAGGTACCGTTGTTGTTCGCGTATAGCCATTTTAATGATGTTAATTAGCAGGGTTGATTAGATATATAAGTGGGTAATTTACGTATGACAAATAAAGGTTTTAAGATCACCCAAAAAGAAAGTCCAGGGAAAAGCTAACAGATGGTATTGCTAGTTTTTATCGTTTTGATGTTATTAGTTTTTGGAACAATACCATTGTGGGTTGTATATCTTACCCAGCGTGAAGGGAGTATATGTCAATGGCGACCAAAACTCAGCAAGAAATTGAGGACCCGCTTAGTTTTCATTTTGTTGTTATTGTATGTAATTACAAGTATAAAACTAGGTAAAATTAATGCTTCTGGCTGGATTTTGATCTCCATTATATGGTCTTATGTTCTTTATATTGCTATTGCATATTTAGCCGATAAAGATATGGTATTACCTCACGGAATACTTTATTCAGGGAAAAATTTGGGGTTGCGTATTACCGCTTTTTTATTCTCTTTGATAATGCTTGTAGTATTGGCAATTATCTGAAGATATGCCTTGTTTTTTGGTTTTGCTAAGCAAAGAGATTAATTTTAATCGTATAGTTAATCTTACTATTTTACCGTTTTCGCCCCAGTTTTAATTGCAAGCTAAATCGACACTAACTAAATTTTTTTGAGAAAGATATGTCTGTTTTGTGGGTTATTATAGGTACTATTTTCCAGCTGATGCTTTCAATGTTTACCTTTATGTTAGCTGCGGTTGTTGGTGGATCCTTTGCTAATGGTAATGATTTGTCTGAATCTAAATTGAAAGTTCTTAATCTTTCTTTATTTGTTTTACCTGGCCTCTGTATCGTGGCTGCTGGTATTGTGATTTATCAGTTTTTCAGTGGCGGTACAAATAATTCATATTTTTGGTACGGATTGCCTGTTATAGGAGTAATGCTGTATTTTATGTTTCTGAAAAAAATTTTAGATTAAAGACTAATCTCTATGGATTACTATTTATTTGGGAGTAAATCATAACCAAAGTTTTCGTATTTTAACGGTATTTTACTGAGAAAAATTGTTATTCTCAGAATTTATAGCTTCAGTAAACTAAAGTATTAGCCTAGTTTAACTGGGGTAAAAAGAGTAATAAGTCACCAGTTATAAGGTTTTTTATTCAGAAAACCTTCTACAAACCTCCTTTAGTAATTCTATAATGTTCGCTCAGAAATAATGTCATTGTAAATGTTGATGTTAGTCGTATCTCATCCCGTAATTTCTCTACATCGTATGGCAATATGCGCTAAACTTGTAATCCAGTGATTGACTCTGCATTCAATGATAAGTGGCTAAATATTATGGGCTTAATGGTTAAATTATTTTCTTTTCTGGTTGTTGTTGGTATTGCGGGGCTGTTTGTGTTGAAAAAGCCAGATGGTACACCTTGGTTATCGCTCAGTGATTTCACTCCTGATACAAACTCCATTACTCAATCTATTAATGACGTTATCCCCGAGACTGACGACAACACTCGCGATCTAGTCCCCGTTTACAAATGGAAAGATTCACAAGGCAATTGGCAGTTCTCCAATGTGCCTCCAGAGGGTATTGCGACGAATGAGGTATTAATAAGTACTGATGCCAATAGGGGCGCCGCCCCGGTGCCATCTCAAAATAGCGGGATAATCCCAGAATCTTTGAAAAACGGTAAAGCTGTTTTGATCGGCGAGAATGAAGCGTCGCCAAGCTTTGTTGCTCCTGATCAAATTCCTACATTAATTAACGACGCCAAAGATGTACAAGGACTTATGGATAATCGACAGCAGCAATTGGATTCTGCGATTAAATAGGTTAAAAATGCATTTTATACAAAAATCAAAGTGTAGAGTGGGTCATGCTCACTTGTTACACTTTGATATTACATTAGGCTTTTCAGAGTTAAGCTTAATTGTGTCACTAGCCTCCAGAGCGAATCACACGAATTTCCGGCCTTTTACGCGACTCTTCCTACAAATAAGCTTGATTATTAAAGTTTGTTGTCAAACCGTTTAATCTTATTTGAATTTTTATCGATAACTATGTCTTATTGACTGTCGCTTGGTGTATTTAACGACTGATTTAGGTTGCGTTGAAAATTTTAGTATTACTAATCGGTGAAATCCGAATGATAAATATTATTCAGTTGGCCTGTTGACAGACTCTAAATGGCGGCCTAAGATCACTCCATGATTTATATTAATTTCACCACTACAGATACCTATTGCACCCAAACAACCACTCGATGGCTGGGGGAGCTACTGCTTGTGTGAAATTAAAGTCCTATCACCAAGAAAGCCCTCCCAGCCTGCTGCGAGGGCTTTTTTTTACCAAAAATTTAGTGATAAGGCTTAAATATGAACACGTGTAGACAAAAATTAGGAGCAGAGCAGTGAGTGAATCATTATATGAGCGATTAGGTAGAACGGAAGGAATTACCAAAATTGCCAGTGATCTTGTTGATCTTCATGTTTCAAATCCCGTGATAGCGCCTAGATTTGCTGACTCCTGTAGAGAGGTTTTGAAAAAAGGGGCATCTGCATTTTTTATTGCAGGCACCGGTGGTCCACAGCTCTACGAAGGGAAAGACATGTTAGAAACTCACCGAGGTATGAATATTTCTGAAAGAGAATTCATTGCAACTCTAGACGATGTTCTAAAAACGTTAGAGAAAAACAACGTTGCTCAACGTGAACAGGAAGAGGTTTTATTTGTACTGTATGGTATGAAGTCTGACATTGTTTTTGTTTAGATACTCTATTTAACAACATGTAACTGATTAAAACACACAGGAGTGGCTAGGCTGCTCTTGTGTATTTATCTTAAGAAATTAATCCGATTTGAATGGGTGAAGTTGGCCAACGTAAGTGAGCTACCCTTATTCGGATTTAAGTAATTAAATAATACGCTTTTATAGTTTTTGGAGAATTAAATTGGAATTAAGAATTGTTTCAGAAAAAGTCATTAGCGGACTCACTGCCAGAACAAATAATAAAGCAGAAATGAGCTCTAACGGAAAAATACCGGCTCTATGGCAATTGTTTGATAAAACTGTATCCGTCGACTACAAACAGGGTGAACGTGTATACGGTGTCTATTTCAATTATGAATCTGATCACAATGGTATGTTCACGGTCTTAGCCGGCTTTGATGGTCAATCATATCCGGAGGGAAAAAATATAGAGCAAGTTATTATCCCTGGGTCGAAATATTTGGTGTTTTCTAAAAAGGGCGATATGCCACAAATTGCTATTGATGCTTGGACGGAAGTATGGGAGTACTTTTCTGAAGATAATCCTGAATATCAACGGCTATTTTCAACGGATTTTGAGTTTTACCCAAACGAGAAAGAAATAGAAATTCATATTGCTGTTAGGTGTTTGTAGCCTAACGGTATTCTCATGATTTATTCGGAGCTATAAAGTAATGACAATAGAGATATGTTTGTACAGTCTAGATCAAACTGCACTTATTATTCTTAATGATCAAGGGGTTACTTATCATAACCAAACAGGTGGAGGGCTTTGCGCACAACCTAGGGCACGAGGAATACTAGCGCCAATTTCAAATGACCCTGCGTTGAGTAACTTACATAGAGGTTCTTTGTACTACAAGCTAACTGAAATTTGTCGAGATATTGTTGGTTTTGATACTAAGCTCGCTGATCAAATTGATGAATTACTGAAGAAAGAAATATCTTTCGATTGTATAAAAGTCGATAGAACAAGGTTAGATGAATCTATGGAAGCCTGGGTATATGTTGTCGTTGGAGCTGAATCAATTAATCTGGTTGGCTTTGATGAATGTAAAGCAATATTAACGTGGCCGAACAGCGACTGAGAGCAATTGGTACCGATTTAAAGTCATCATCACAGATTATTTTAACGCAATGCCGAATTGTCCAAAAAAGCCATCATTAAATTTTGATTTACCTCAGAATTTAAGATAATTGTATTCATTGCTGTCAATAAAAAGGTGCCAATTCTCTTAAATCTCTAGCTGCAGAAATAGTCTTCCCAAAGTACACAGATCTGTGTATTGTTTAAATTCTACCAATTTATGTTGGTAAAAAGCGTTTATATATCTACTTGAAATAAGTTCGAATACCACCTGATAGCTTTTTTGTTATTAATTATTTGAATGTGCATTCCTATGAGGGGAGGCTATTTTGAAAAAATACGCTTATTTTTCTATTGGGGTTTGGTTGTTGATGTATGGGCAATTATCCCATGCCAATGCTTGCGATAACGCCTGGGATACATGGATAGACAACATGTATGCCGACATGAAGTTTAATTATAATGACCATTCTGTAAAAATTTCTCAAGGAAAAGAATTAGAGCTTTTTCGGCAATATTTGTCTAATGCCGAAGTTGTGGTATCCGATTTAAATCGACTTATAAGTCTTAGCAGTAATCAGGAATTACTTCGGAAACTTCGTCGTATTCAAGATGATTACTATACCATTGCAGATATGGGGCGCTTGAGTTACGCCATAATTCTGGCAGAAAAAAGAAACAATACCGATTTGTTTTTTGGTGCTGTAAAAGGTATTTACAAAGACAGATTTAAACATTTGGCTTTGCCATTATTAAATAGAGCCGCAATTGAATATAGGAAATATCAAATTAGAGAAACGAAAATAGATGAAGAAATGGCTGCTCGTAAACGAATATTAGATTCATACCGGTCGATGTTTGATTCTGTTTCGGGAAGATTAAAGTTCGAATATATTCCGTGTTTTTAATGATATATCAATAAAGTGCGTGTTTCTATTTTTTGGCCATTCTTATCAGCGTCTGTTTTTACGTAATGCAAGTCAGAAAAGATCTTTCGAAAACTTTCAGATAATAATAAGAAATTCAATGGAATCCGTTCAAAAAAATCACTGGTTTTATCTAAAAAATTCAGATGCAGAATTACGTCGTACATTTCTTTGTGCTGATTTTTCTGTTTCCCACATGTGTAAAAGATTTGCTTCAAAACGTTCTATTTCTGGGCTTCGACATTGGTATTTATCAACAAATTCAGCTAAACCCCAAAACACCCTTGCTGCTGAAATTTGTTCACCGAAACCTGAGGCAGCCGTTGCTGTTGTAAAAATGGCACCGTGTTTGTTGCACAAAGCATTGCATGCTTTTTGAAAATCTGGATTAATCTTGTATTCAGTCGTTACTGATCCACCCTCAAAACGTTCCAATTCAATACCGCTGTAAGTTTCTATAACTACATCGGAGAATTCTCGAGTAAATGAGATGTGTTGATAACCAGAATCATAACAATCGTCTTGCCATTTCCCCGAGGTATACAACATATAACTACCGATTAAATCTTCTAATAACGTTATATCGCCAACTTTAGATAAAAAAGTAATTATTACTCCAAACCCCACGGCATCACGTCCACCTGCGCGCTTGATTCCCAACATATAGGTCAACGCAAGATCGTATTGTCGGTCGTAATCTCCGTCATAAATAGCTTGCAAAAGTGGGCCACCTTTGAGTGTACAAGCCTCGCAAGTACGTTCATATTCAAGCTTTTCGGCTTGTTGCTTAGCGTACCGTTGCCGTTCTATTTCATTTCGTCTTTTTTCGATGCTGCCATCACCGCAAAGAATAGGGATGTTGTCGGGTATTGAGTCAGGTGTAAAAGATTGCATGGTTTTGGTGAGTATTGCCTTCTTTTTAGGATCGGTGTAATTCGTGACATCACTAATATCGATACCTTGAAGTGCAGCATAGGTTTCGAGTATATCTGCTAATTTTCCGGTTTTTCGATTATAAAATTTCGTGCCGCCAAAAATACCGAAGAAGCTGTGCTGATTACCTACTAGATCGATAAACTCTTGATCGCTTAATGTATCAGTACTGCCGTACTGTGCTGCAGTGATTTTGCGATAAAGTGTATTGTTGACCACAGGACAATCGGCCGTAAGGCCAACGCCAACCGTAGCCTTGAAGCTTTTCCACTGTTCAACAGTTACTCCGTCAGTAATTGATTGCGCGTGGAGCGCAGAAATGGGAGAGAAAACTAAAAACAATAAAACGTACGAAAATAGCTTTGTAGTAGGCACTTTTACACTCACTTAGTTTTCTGCTGTCAAATTAATGAACTGATCATTCAAGAATAAAATTTAACGGGATTGGCGACGAGCTGAATAGTATTTAACCATTTTAATGGGCTTATTACCAACGATTTACGTTATTCAAAACTTGCCTATCGGATAGGTCATCTTTGTTTGCTGTGAAGATAGATCGAAACTGAATTAATAGATAAAAGTTTGCTTTTAGTTTGGGTAATTATTTTTAATTATCTGTAATGAGTTAATCGCGACTGCCTTAAATATCGAGGATCTTAGTGGTATCTAACTTATTTTCATTTTTCTTTGGTGGTGTCATCTATATTTCCAATGCCTTTAAGTTTATTTTTATATTTTGTCGAAATTTTTATATTTGGCGCTTCGGCTGATGGTGAACTAAAGTGTTAGCTTGCAATCCTGGTAACTGATCTCAGATTATAATTCCTCTATATTCTTGTATTTCTCTTTCTTTATTCTATACATTCAGTATTAACCCCAGCTCTCAACTCTATTGAATATGGTGAGAAATTGTTACCTAAGAGTGTGAACTTAATCTAGTGTGTTGTCGGTTTCGCGCTTATATTTTTAGCAGAAGTTAAGGCAATCTAGCAGTTTAGACCTTGATGATTCCTGAAGGGAGAATAAATAAAATTATCGCTTCACTTTAGTTATATTCTGTTTTATTTTAATTTTGAACGGGCAGTCATTTTAGGGGTCTTAGATTGCTGTGAAGACTGTTTCCAGCTTAATAATTTTTAAGTGAATTCTGGATTTGTGACTGAGCCTTAATAAAATGGAATCTGCCAAAACAAGATGGGAGCAGTCTTGTTTTTATAACTAGAGAAGTGAGTGAATGAAACACATAACCGTTGGGTTTTCGGTATTAATGTGCCTGTTAATGTTGGTGGGCTGTGTCAGTAGTGACGTAAAAAAGCTTAGGGCATCTATTAATAACAATACGTCAGAATGGAGTATGCATAGCCGGGTAACTCGTATTCCTTTTAAAAATATTGATTACAAATTTGTGATTCCGGTTTCTTTAAACGATGGTAAAGAAGTGGGATTTGTTCTAGATACAGGGGCAGCAAGTTCTGCCCTAATGGAATCTCATCAAACCATTGATCTCAATTTGGCCTCACGAGGCCAGCTTACAATAAACGGTAGCGGTGATGGAAAAGGTTCTCAGGCCAGCTTTATTCACAATGTGGATATTGGCGCTGGTGATCTAGTGTTAAAAAATAAAACGATTGTTAATGTAACACTGGCTGGCATGCCTTTTTTTGAAAGCTTAGACGAAGTCTTTTTTGATGGGATTCTTGGATACGATTTCTTTAATTACCTTGTTGTAGAAATTAATCATGATCAGTCTACTATCACCCTGTATGACAACGATGAGTTTGAACGTATCTCGCATAACATGTTGAATCAGGGGTGGGTAAAAGTGCCACTGGACATAGTCGGAGGAAGGACCTACGTAAAAAGTAAGGTGTTGTTAAAAGGTCAAAATTCACCCATAGAACTCAAGCTTCTTCTTGATACTGGTTCAAATTCCGGGTTAGATCTTTCGCCTAAATCGCATGACAAAATCGAATTTCCAGAAACTCATTACGCCTCAGAGTCAAGTGGTTTCAACGGTAATCATGAAGTCAAGAACGGCTTAGTCCCGTACCTTGATATCGGTGGATTCGAGGTAAAAGACCTTGTAGGTAGCTACACGGATTTTGGGGTCGCTCCGAGTGACCGAAATTCAGGTGTTCATGGTGCTATTGGTATGAAATTGTTTTCCAAATTTAATACTGTATTTAATTATCAAGGAGGCTACATGTTAATCAAGCCTAATGATACGTTTGATACACCTATTACGGCTGATCGGTCTGGGCTAGGAATACTAGTACATAAAGACGGTTACATTGTAAAACGAATAGATGAGGAACTTTCAGCTCAGCAGCCAAATTTAGGATTGGGAGATATTATTCTGTCTTTCAACAATAAACCCGCAACCCCTGAAAATATGGTCAGCTTTAGACAATTATTATCTTCCTGGGCAGATACCATTAATATTTGTTGGATGAAGGAATTAAAGCGCCATTGTGAAGATATTGCATTAATGGATAGGCTGTAAATACATTTAACAGACCACGATTACACAAAGTAAAAGTGCATTTTGCATAGCTCTGGTGTTGTTGCATTCATTGTACTGCTAAGAACGGTTTCGATTGCTAGCAGTGCTGAGCGTATTGATTTAATCAGAAATTAATTAAAATCTGATTCGCCAGTGTTTTTGGCGTTATAAACTCAAATAAACGGTATAGATTATTCCCGGCTCTGAAAACCAGAGCCGGGTGATTTATCAACTTCCAGCTTGAATGGCTGTAAGGGCGATGGTGAAGACAATATCGTCCACGAGTGCGCCGCGAGACAAATCGTTTACTGGTTTGTTCATGCCTTGCAGCATCGGTCCGATACTGATTACATCGGCACTTCGCTGTACGGCTTTGTAGGTGGTGTTGCCGGTGTTTAAATCAGGGAAAATAAACACGGTAGCTTTACCGGCCACGCTGCTGTCCGGCGCCTTGCTGCGGGCAACGTTTTCCATAATTGCCGCATCGTATTGCAACGGTCCGTCGATTAATAAATCCGGACGTTTTTCTCGGGCGATACGTGTTGCTTCGCGTACCTTGTCTACATCGGCGCCTGCCCCTGAACCGCCAGTGCTGTAGCTGATCATGGCGACTCTCGGCGGAATACCAAAAGCTTTAGCAGAGTCGGCGCTTTGAATCGCGATGTCGGCCAGTTGTTCGGCATTTGGGTCGGGATTAATGGCACAATCGCCGTAAACCAACACCTGATCAGGCAAGCACATAAAAAATATCGACGACACTAAATTGGTGCCGGGTGCGGTTTTGATCAATTGCAACGGCGGCCTGATGGTATTCGCGGTTGTGTGAACGGCACCACTCACTAAGCCATCAACGTGGCCCATTTCTAACATCATGGTGCCTAAAACAACGTTATCTTCTAATTGTTGGTCGGCGATGATCGCGGTCATACCTTTATGGCTGCGCAATTCTACAAGGCGTGCAACATAGTGTTCGCGAATTTGCTCGGGCTCAAACACTTCAACGCCAGGCCCTAAAGTAATGCCATGACCTTTGGCAATGCGCTCGATTTCTTCTCTATTACCCAACAGCGTGCAGTGGGCGATGCCTCGCTCGGCACAAATGACCGCGGCACGAATCGTACGCGGCTCTTCACCTTCGGGTAAGACAATGCGCTTATTGGCTTGGCGTGCTCGTTCGATCAATTGATAACGGAAAGCGGGCGGCGAGAGTCGGCGTTCGCGATTTGGCGCGCTGAAGCGTTGCAGCCACTGTGTGTCGATGTGCGCTGCGCTGTTTTCGCGCAGTTGTTCGATACGTTCGATGTCATCGAGAGGAACTTCTTGGCTAAAACGCGGCAAGCTTAGCGCAGTTTGCCAGCTGTCAGTTGAAACACTCAAGATGGGTAGGCCAGAAGCACGGGCATCGTGGCACAACTTCATAATGCCTTCGTTCGGTTCATAATCTCCGGTCAGCACCAGTGCTGCCAAATCAAGACCGTTCAGCGCCGCTAAGCAAACCGCAAGAATAATATCGTCGCGATCGCCCGATGTGAGAATCATGGTGCCGGCTTTCAGTTCTGGCAAAATATTACCAACCGTACGTGCGCAAAGGCGAATACGGGAAACTCTGCGTGTGTCCATTTCACCGGCATTGATGGCTCGGGCTTTTAGGTAATCGGCAATATCACTCACGCGTGGTGAGTTCAGAGGCGTACTCCAAGTAATGCCACCAATCAGCTGAAAGTGCGGACCAAAAACCGTGCAGTGCTCGCGGACAACGTCTTCCGTTAAACTGAAAGACATTGGGTTATCTGAAGTTGCTTCCCAGCACGGTCGCCCGTCGCAATCAACGGGAGCCCCGAGTTTGGTCAGCAAGCAGCCGAGTACTTTTCTATTATGAATACCGCCAAATGCGCGAGCCGTAATATCAATATGATCTTCCAACGCTTCTGGCGTATCGTTGCCTGGGGCCGCAACCAATACGACCTCGGCATCCAAAGCTTTGGCGATTTGTTTGTTGATTCGCGTGGCATAAGGCTGATTGTGAGTTGGCACCATGCCTTCAATAATCACAACATCGGCGTCTGCGGGCCGGGTTTGTTCAAATCGGGCGACAATTTCTTCCAGCAATTGCTCACCGCGACCTTCACTGACGTAGTGCTCGGCTTCACGAATATCAATAGGCTCAGCAATCGTGGCTTTGCAGCTTGGTTGCAGCATGGCGATGCTTCGATCGCAACCTTCGTCGGCGGCTGTGGGTTGAGCAATGGGTTTGAAAAAGTGGACATTAATTCCCTGTCTGTCCATGGCGTGAAAAAGACCATTAACAGCAGTGGTCAAGCCCGCACCTAGTCCAGTTGGCGCAAGCATTAAGGTATGTGACACGTGGGTTCCTCAGAAAAATCGGGAGGGGGAGTGCGCTCCCCCGTGCATAGCAAATTTGAGATTTAAATCAGGCGATAAAGGCAGCTGCGTCTTGGGCGATCATCAACTCTTCATTGGTTGGGATGACCAAAACAGCAGGGCCAGATTCGGTAGAAATACGGCCTTGCTGACCGCGAATGCAACGCTCATTGGCGGCTGCATCTAATTCCAATCCGAGGAAGCCCAACTGACGGATAACTTCGCCTCGAATTAATGTTGAGTTCTCACCGATGCCGCCGGTAAATACCAATGCGTCTAAGCGCCCTAATGGCACCACTAGAGACGCAATTTCTTTCGCTAAGCGGTAGCTGTAGATTTCCAGAGCCAATTGGCTCAGTTCGTGGTCGCCTGCGGCGGCTTCTTCAATGCTGCGGCAATCGTTGCTCAGGCCAGAGATGCCCAACAAACCACTTTTTTTCCAGAGAATATCGCTGACTTCATCCATGCTCATATTCAGATTTTGCACGAGATATTCAGGAATACTTGGGTCGATACTGCCACAGCGTGTGCCGTGAACCACACCTTCGTTTGGCGTCATGCCCATGCTGGTATCTTGGCTTTTACCACCATCAACTGCAGCAACGCTGGCGCCGTTGCCCAAGTGGGCAATAACGGTTGCCAATTCCGACTCGTCACGACCAAGTTCGACAGCCGCTTGCTGAGAAACGTAGCGGTAGCTGGTACCGTGAAAACCGTAACGACGAATGCCGTGGTCTTTGTAAAGATCGTAGGGCAGTGGGTAAATACAAGCTTTTGACGGCATGGTTTGATGAAATGCCGTATCAAATACCGCGGTATGCGGTAAGTCTGGAAAGACCTCGCGTGCTGCTTCAATACCTAAAATATTGGCGGGATTGTGCAACGGTGCAAGGTGCTCACATTCACGCAATTGGGTAATGGTCGCGTCATTGATCAGCATGGATTTATGGAATAACTCGCCGCCGTGAACAACACGATGGCCCACAGCTTTGATTTTTTCTACCAAGCCATCAACACGCTGAACAACCTTAACAATCTCGCTGATGGCGCGACTGTGATTGGCGTTTTCGATCGGTATATTGGTTTTACCGTCGGCTGATTTTACAGTCAGTGAGGCTTCGGCACTCTCTAAGCGTTCCGCTTGTCCATGCAGTACTTCGGCACCGCAGGTGTGGTCAATGATGGCAAATTTGAGGGAAGAACTGCCACAATTTAATACAAGAACTAATGATTCAGACATGAGGTCTATCACCTTAATTAATGGCTCCCAAGCCGTGTTCCGGGTTTGTAAACATGGCTAAAACAAGGAGAAATACATTCAAGAATCGACGTAATAGAGGATGCCCGGTGACGAAGATCGGTGTTGAACTGAACGTCAGAATTAGCAATAGGTGTCGCACCTACTACCTCGATTCACAATTCACCAGGGCTTGTATTTTTATTAGGCTGGTTTCGGGCGCCAAGTCTAAAGGAAGATAGAAAAAAATCCAGAATTTATTAGACTTTAGTCGTATAAATTACAATGTGCGGTAATTCGTAAATTGGCTTATTAAAGTGTTGAGTACAAGGTGTGGATGGTAACTAACTGTATTATAAAGAAAAAATAAAATTAGTTGTATTGGTTTAGTAATTAGGTGAGCGTGTTTTGATCAATACTTTAGTATTGCTTTTGGTGGGTTATAGTTTGGTCGCTGTTTGATCAAAGATGACAGGATTGTTAAGTGCTTGTGACAGCCAATGAACTTTCTAAGTTGATTCAGACAGCTGGTTTCGATGAGCCCACTCGATTTTACTAAGTTGGTTTAATTAATGGTTAGTATTGTCGCAAGGGTTTTAAGAAGATCTAATTTGAAAAAGAGAAGTGTAGATTTAAAGATCGATTGTTTTGTACTTAAATGCAGCTAAATTACAATAATTATGAAAATAACATCAGGCCCGTACGAAGTAACTCTAATCGATGAACCGATCTATTCTCTACGGTCGGTAGATAATCCGAGAAGCTACCTTCGTGAATATTGTCGTGACAAAAAATATCATCATGCTTGCGCACATGGAATTAATGTTGTGGAAAATAAAGCGCTTTTGAGTTCTGCCGTACTTATAGGTATCGGCGGCGCGACTGGAGTTCACGAAAACTCAATTGTATTGGATGGCAGTAGTTTATACGTTGCTGCCGGAGATGCTCTTTATTCTTTATCATTACCCACTCTTGAATTAAATTGGTGTGAACAAGTCGATTTGGCGGCCTGCTTTGGGGTTTTTCTTCTTCCGAATAGAGATTGCCTTTTAACGTGTGGAGAGCTTGAAATTGGCTGTTATTCTAAAGCTGGCGAAAAATTGTGGGGTTCTAGTGGGGGTGATATTTTTACCGGAGAAATAGAAATTAAAAATAATATGGCTGAGGTTTCTGATTTTATCGGTGATACATATGAGATTGACTTACATAATGGGAAAATAGTAAACATTAGAAGCTAGTTTCATGAGAGTTATTAAACATAGTGTTACGGTAAGTTTGTTCGTTTACCCTGCATATGGTTGCATTCCTAATGAGCCGTTAGTGATTCTATTTGGGAAGATAAATGGCCATTTCTATAACTGAGGGTTAGACCTTAATAAGAATGGCAAGGCCGCGAATTTGCGCTTGAATCTGGGACCAGCCGTTTTGTGCATGCACGCACTTGTGGGCATACTCTTTCAGGGTCTTCCAGTTTTTCCTGCTCCCTTCGTTTGGGAGAAAGGTAGTGTTTTTTTATTTATCCTGGCTGACCTTTAAAAGCGCGTCTAACCAGAAACAACTCGTTGGTTGGACTGATTGTGAGGTTAATCAGAGACTGCTATACCTTCATGACTTACTGAATTGCGATTGCACAGTCTTCCAGCTTCTATTTCTAGACGCTATCTTTTAGTATTATCCATTCGTTTATATGCTTGTCGTTTGTGATATGCAGTGACAGAAATAATAAATAAAGCGACATCACGGTTGTACAATTCAACATTCTATGGAGAGCAGTATGAAGCGTGTTTCACCTTATAAAACTGATCTGGATTCTGGTAATGCCTACTGGATGGCGCGGTTGTCAAAAGAGGTTTATCGTAAAAAATCCGAATCCGATGAAATGCCTGACGAAGAGAAAATTCTGACTAATATTAAAGAAGAAGATTCTAAGTTTGTTAGTGTGTTTGGTGTTAATAAAAACAGTGCCCAGGCTGCGTTGATTGAGCACGAAGATTACATTTGTATTGCATTTCGGGGTACAGACGAACCCGCTGACTGGCTGGATAATATCAATGCGTTTTCTACCAAAGAATTGTTCGGTGAGTTTCATCGAGGTTTTTGGAACAGCGTTGAAGATGTTTGGCAACCCATTAACGACAGATTCAGAGAGTTACAAAGCCACAGAAAACGTCCTTTGTTTATAACCGGCCATAGTTTAGGCGGTGCAATGGCGACGGTTGCTGCAGCTAAACTGGTTCACGAAGACAAGCCATTTACCAGCGTGTATACCTTTGGTCAGCCGCGTGTGGTAACCCGCAATACCGCGCAAGTTTTTAATATGGAGTGTAAATCTCGCTATTATCGTTTCCACAATAACAACGATATTGTAACGCGTGTTCCGGCCCGGCTTATGGGTTATAGTCATATTGGCAGTTATTTGTACATTACCGATGAAGAAGAAATTCATCGCGAGGTTGGCTTTTGGTTCCGGTTTGTCGATCATGTGGATGGTGCAATCAGTTCTTGGGATGAAAAAGGCATTGATGCAATCACTGATCACGATATGAATAAATATTTGAAAGCCGTAGAATTGTGGAAGTTAAAATAATCTGAGTTCTCTCTACTTTTAATGTCTTAAAAAGCTTGCTTAGCGTGTTAGTTTTTTAATACGTAGGTAAGCTTTTATAGCTCGCTTATTGATAATTTATCCGCGCAAAAAAATAAAGTTTTAAAATTAGGGTAGTAAAAGAAAGTGGTGTTTCAATGGCTATGATACGAAGGTTATTGTGTAAACCAAACAGATGGATATCAGTCGTCGGCTCGTGTTTATTTGTTTTGCTGTTATCGGGTTGTATGGCGTCGTTAGTCAGTGATTACGATGAAAATACCGACAGAGCAGTTACTGAGTTACACAAAGAATTCGAGACATTTTTTGTAACGCTAAAAACTCAAACTGATCAACCTGATTGCCATTACGATAATCATAAAACGTTCTATATCGAATCGGCAGTATCTGTAAGTTCAATTGAAATACGTGCCAGTGCTATCGATAAAAACGAAAAAACCGTAGAACAAATTGGTTTGCTTAAACAAAGCATGAATACCTTGCAGCAATTACATGAGTTGTCGTGTTTGTCTGAAGGTCAAATCGAAAGCCTTCAAAGTAGCTTTAACAGTATGTTTACTGCAATTTTACGGTTAGAGCTGGCTAAAAAGCGCAGTTCGTAAAGACCAATAATTTTGATGGAAGATGTTATGAGTTTGGATGTTGCCGAATTAGCTGAAAATATGCTCACCGCCTTTAAAGGCTCGCTGGCGGATAAATGGCCTGAAATAAAAACCTACGCCGAAGCCGAATCTAAAAAGCTGGCTGAAAATTTTTTAATGATTGAAACCTTAAAACGATCGGGTGAAATCAACGAAGCTCAAGCTAAGCTGCACCATGAAATACAACGCAATGCAACAAGGTCAGTATTGCTTGCTATTGAAGGGTTGGGTTTGATTGCAGTGGAAGAGGCCATTAACGCTGCTATGGATGTGTTGCGCGATACCGTCAACACCGCATTGGGATTTTCTCTGTTGTAATTGTTGGGTTCGGCTGTTGCATGACGGAGCAAATTAACAGCCGAGCTGAATTTAACGGGTATTTGTTGAGGTGACGAGCGCTTCGAACTACACTTATATTCTTAAAATCGCATATCTTCTACAAGCCGTATCCTTTCTTTTTGTTTCAGTTCTTGGTTATTTCTTTCGCTGAGTGATCTTGAGGTTAGTCAGAGGCTCCTAAAGTCTCGATTTTCTGACCTCTGCCATTATTTGCCACAATTCATCATTTCAATGCCTTAGATTATTGATAAACTGCGCGCATCTCTTGCGATTAAAACGCCGCCACCCAGGCGATATATAAGGAAATCAATATGAAGGGTTTATTAAAAATTCCTTTCGATCTGTTGTCATTAATCTTTGGCAAGATTCATTGGCAAGCGCCAACTTGGTTGTTGTTAATAACCCGTTTTCTTAGAAAATCACCGTGGTTCGTGTTTTTGGTTTTGTTGAGTTTTGTAGTCGCTGGCGGCGCTTACTACTACGTTAAAAATTTGCCGGGTGATGTGCTCATTAAAGCATCAGTAAGTCCTCCGGATGTTCTTCCCGACAATGAAAGCTCGAAACCCGACAGCATAGAGATTCGTTTTGCGTACGATTTTTCCCTTTTGAGAGACGACCAGCCAAGACCCGATGGTACGCCCAGTGTGGCGCGAATTGATCTTATTGATCAAACCATTACCAGCGGTGTTTCTATTTCTCCGCCCATTGATGGCCAGTGGCAATGGAGAGGTGATCGAGCGTTGTTCTTTACTCCCCACAACGATTGGGCGCCGGCTACTGAATACGAGGTGACGTTCGGCTCCGATGTTTTTGTCCCAGATACAAAACTGCTCGATACAAGCGTAAGCTTTAAAGCGCCGGAGTTGTCGATTTCGGTGAGTGATTTTGAGTTTTATCAAGATCCTACAGATCGATCCATTCGTCGCGTTATTTCTACCTTGCGTTTTTCCCACCCAGTGGATCAAGAATCGTTGGCAAAAAGTGTGTCGTTGACGATGCGTAATTCCGGAGACGACACTCGTGTTAAATCCAATCAATTTAAATATGAGCTAACGTTCAATAAATCCCTTCGCGAAGCCTACTTACAAAGCCAACCCATCGATTTGCCGGATGTATCTAATTACATGACTTTAACGCTTAAGCCGGGGGTTCGATCGTTGTTGGGTGGCCAAGCCCATAACGAAACCTTGACGGATAAAGTGTTAATTCCTGATATCGCCAGTTTTCTTAAGGTTGATAACGTGCGAGCGGATATTGTTAGTAACGCAAGTAATCAACCTGAACAGGTTATTTTTCTGGAGCTAACCGATGAAATCGAAAAGTCGCAGTTGCAAGAAAAGCTTGAGTTTTATTTATTACCCAATCGCTACGCTTCTCGGTCAACGTGGTGGTACAACGCCGGAGACATCACGACTGAAGTACTTGCCGAAAGTAGCAAGTTGTCACCTAAATGGTTAGAAATTCCAAGGGAATCTTCGGATAATTACAGCTTTGTTTTTGATGTTCCCGAAAGTCGACAAATATACGTGCGATTAAATTCGGGCCTTGAATCTGTAAACGGCTTTAAAACCACCGCAAAATACGATCAAATCCTACAGATACCCGATTACCCTCGCGAAGTTGCGATTGCGGGGGAGGGATCAGTTCTGGTTCATTCTGGCGACCATAAGTTGAGTGTCTCAACCCGAGGGCTGAACGCGCTACGTTTTTCAATTGGACAAGTGATGGGCAATCAGCTGAATCATTTAGTCAGTCAAACCAGTGGTGATATCAGCTCTCCCCATTTTAATAATTGGTATTTTGACCAAAATAATATTTCTAAAGTTAGCGAACAAATTGTTACGCTAAACCAACGCCACCCAAAAGAATTGAATTACGCTTCTCTGGATTTATCGCAGTATTTACGCGATAAAAATCAAACTTACGGTTTGTTTTTTGTTTCCGCATATGGGTACGACAACCATAAACAGAGAGACGTTTATGGCGTTGTTGACAGTCGATTGATCTTGGTTACCGATTTAGGGGTAATTGTCAAAGCAAACACCAATAACACTCGTGATGTGTTTGTACAATCCATTGTAACAGGCGAACCCATTTCAGGGGCACGTGTTGAATTGCTCGGTAAAAATGGTATTGCGATTCAACACGGTGTGACCGATCAGCGCGGACACCTTAATTTGTCTTCCGCCTCCGGTTTTTATAATGAGAAACAGCCGGTGGTTTACGTGGTTAAGCACGAAGACGATGTTTCTTTTATTCCCTACGATCGAAGAACCCGCCAAATTAACCTGTCTAAATTCGATATCGGTGGCGTCCATCCATCCAGCCGCGCTAATCATCAATTAAATAGTTTTATTTTTACCGATCGAGGCATTTATCGACCGGGAGAAACCGCGAATATTGGTTTTGTGGTTAAGCGCGGTGATTTGCAGAATTCAGAAGGAATGCCGTTGCAAATAGAAGTGACAGGGCCAAGATACAATACTGTTCGCAAGCACAAGCTGGTGGTGCCCAAAAATGGATTTTTTGATTACCAGTTTACAACCGAACCAACCGACGATACTGGTGAATATACGGTGTCTTTGTATGTGTTGCGAGACAACCGTTATCGCGGCGAACAAATCGGCAGTGAGACGTTTAAAATTGAAGAATTTCAGCCCGATACCATGAAGATTGCCAGCCAATTGGTTGGAGTACAAAAGAAAGCGTGGTCCACGGATTCGACGTTAACCGCAAAAATTACTTTGGAAAATCTATTCGGGATTCCTGCTCAAGATCGTCGCACAGAAGGGCGATTGGTGGTAACACCCGCTAGCTTCAATTTTAAAGAATACAAAGACTATATTTTTTCCAGAATAGAATCCGATACGCCTCTTGCTGGTATTGATGAAAAATTAGTTTCTAAAACAACCGATGCTGATGGGATTGCAGAATATGAATTGGCCTTAGATCGGTTTAATAATGGTACTTATCAACTGCGATTCTTAGCGGAAGGCTTTGATCAATCTGGAGGGCGTAGCGTTAAAGCCAACAACCAAGTGTTGGTGTCGCCGTTGGATTATCTGGTTGGTTATAAACCGAATGGAAACTTGGAGTACATTAATAAAGGCTCTGATCGGAGTATCGAATTTATCGCGGTGGATAATTTCTTAAACCAAGTTGAGAAAACTGATTTAATTCTTAAGCTAAAAGAAATTCGTCACGTGTCTACATTGGTGAAACAGGCGAATGGTACCTACCAATATCAAACCGTAGAAAAAGAGCAGTTACTGGTTGAAAACGAGTGGTCCATTCATGCGGATGGTTCACAGTTTAAAATTGCGAGCGAAAACCCCGGAAATTACGCACTCGAAATATACGACGGCAGTAATCGTCGGTTGTCACGTGCAGTATACAATGTGGTTGGGTCTGCAAATCTTGACGGAAAAATTGATAAAAATGCCGAGTTACAGCTCCAGCTTGAAAAAGCCGATTATAAACCCGGTGATATTATCGAGATGAATATTAAGGCACCTTATCACGGTGCCGGATTGATCACGATTGAGACTGATCGTGTGCACGAATTTAAGTGGTTTAAAACCGACACGCAAAGTACGCTTCAAACTATTCGTGTTCCCAATAATCTAGAAGGCACGGCGTATGTGAATGTTACGTTCGTAAGAGATGTTTCATCCGACGAAATTTTTACCAGTCCACTGAGTTACGCCGTTCAGCCATTCAGTGTTGATCGCAGTAAACGGGAAATTAACGTCGACCTTGACGTTGACGATATTGTCCGCCCAGGCAAACCGATGACCATTGGTTTTTCGACCAACAAACCTGCAAAAATCGCTGTATTTGCTATTGATGAAGGAATCTTGCAAGTAGCTAATCATAATTTGCCAAAACCTTTAGATCACTTTTTGCAAAAGCGTGCATTGGGTGTACAAACCATGCAGATTATGGATTTAATTTTACCCGAATTTGCTCTGCTAAAATCTTTGTCCGCTGCTGGCGGCGGTGCGAGTCGAAAAGCGCTTGCAAAAAACTTAAATCCTTTTGCACGTAAAACGGATAAACCAGCGGTCTTTTGGTCGGGTATTATCGATGCCGATGAATCTGATAATCAGGTGGAGTTTGTCGTTCCCGATACGTTTTCGGGTGCATTGCGAGTAATGGCCGTTGCGGTGTCAGAATCTGCGATGGGTGCTGCAAGTAAATCAACTATTGTTAGAGGACCATTCGTACTAACGCCGAATGTTTTACTGCAGGCGGCTCCGGGAGACGAGTTTAAAGCGACGATTGGCGTTGCCAATATTATTGAAGGTTCGGGCAAACAAGTTCCTATTAAAGTAAGTGTATCTTCCTCGGAGCATTTGATTTTGCAATCTGATGCGAGCCAAGTGATTACTGTGGACGAAGGTGGAGAAAACTCGGCTACTTTTAGCTTTAAAGTGGCGGAAAAATTAGGCTCTGCAGAAATTATTTTTGACGCGGCCTATAACGACATCTCCAGCAGTCGAAGTGCAAGTTTAAGTGTTCGTCCTGCAACGCCTTACACCAGTGATTTTATCAGTGGTTACGATAAAAGCGGTAAGTTCGATATAAACTTGTCGCGAACTTTATTTGCGCCTTTATCCGAACAATCGGTGTCTGCGTCCACAAGCCCACTAGTGATGGTAGAAGGGTTGAGTGATTATCTGGAGTATTTCCCGCACGGGTGTACCGAGCAAGTGGTCAGCCAGGTTTTCCCTCTGATTGGAATGACAGGCCATCCGCATTGGTCGCCAGATAATACGACCTTAAATGCTCATTTAGAGCAGGTGATATTGAAGTTGCGGCAGCGACAACAAGGCGAGGGCGGATTCAGTTTTTGGCCGGGTGGTTCTTACATTGCAGAATACCCCAGCGTTTACGCCACGCACTTTTTATTGGAAGCAAAAGCGGCTGGTTTTACCGTACCAACGGACATGTTAAATCGTCTTAAAAACTATTTGAATTTCTACGTTGGTAAACGCAGCGAAAACCTTGAACAGGCGCGTATTCGTGCAATTGCCATTTATTTGCTAACGCGGATGGACGTGGTGACAACCAATTACTTGGTTGAATTGCAAGAATTCTTAGAGGCTAATTACCGAAAAACTTGGCGTAAAGATTTAACGTCCAGTTATTTGGCAGCGACTTACCAGCTACTTAAAAAAGGTGATCTCGCCAATGAATTGATTGAAGAATACCAACCTACCCAACAATCGAGTCGTGTGTTCGGCGATTTTGATTCGCAGCTAACTCAAGACGCACAACATATTTGGTTATTAGCGACGCATTTTCCAGAGCGCGCAGAAAAGCTCGATGGTGAGATTCTATTGAAATTTGTTGATCCCATTTTTGAAGGCCGATACAACACCATATCTGCGTCGTATTCGATATTAGCGTTGGGTGCCTACACGAAAGTGACCAGTGATTTTTCAGTGGACTCGGCCATAGAAATATTGGCCAAATCGGGTTCGAATTATCAGCCGATGGCGGTTGAACACAATCCGTTTGCCACGGCGACCTACGATACCTCAGTTACCGATTTAACGTTAAACGCTGATAAGAGTTTGTATTATCTTAATGTGCAAACCGGTTACGACAAGTTGTTACCAGAAAAGCCTGTGAGCGATAATTTAGAAATTCACCGCGCTTTTTACGATGAAAACGGTAAAGAGGTCAGTACGGCTGAACAGGGTGCGGAGTTGACTGTAACCCTTAGAATTCGTACCACCGATAATCAGCGCCATTCTAATATTGCGGTTGTTGATTTATTACCAGGCGGTTTTGAGGTGATTCGCAGCTCCGTTGATAGAACTGCGTACAATTGGCGAGCCGATTACATCGATATTCGCGAAGACCGAGTGGTGTATTACGGCAGTTTTGACGCCGTCGCTAAAGAGCTGACGTACAATGTTAAGGTAACAGCTGCTGGCAAATTTACGGTGCCGCCATCGTACGCGGAGTCTATGTACAATCGATCTGTGAAAGCGGTTTCTGCCGCACGTGATTTTGTCGTGACTCCCGCTTCGCCATGACGCGTTTATTGATGCATTCAAAGCGACTAATCATTGGCTTGGTCGCTTTGAGTGTTTTGGCTATTGTTGTCACGGTCGTCAGTATTTATGTCGCGCCAAAACCGGATTTGTATCGATACACCAGCTATTCGCGAGCCTTGCTCGATAAAAATGGTGAATTGCTCAGAATAAGCTTGGCCAGTGACGATCGGTATCGATTATTTCAGTCGATCGATGATATTTCCCCATCGCTAATTCAAGCAACATTACTTTACGAAGATCAACACTTTTACGAACACGTGGGGGTGGATTTCTCGGCGATTTTACGAGCGTTTTGGTCAACGTATGTTGTAAAGCAGCGCCGCGTGGGCGCATCTACCATTGCTATGCAAGTTGCGCGGTTACGATGGAAAATTCCATCTTCGACAATCTCTGGGAAATTTCAGCAAATATACCGCGCAATTCAGCTCGATCATCATTATTCAAAAAAAGAAATTTTAGAAGCATATTTTAACTTAGCGTCCTACGGGCAAAACGTCGAAGGTATTGGCGCAGCCAGTCTGATTTATTTTAATAAAACACCCGATCGATTAACGTGGCTAGAATCGTTAACGCTCAGCGTTGTGCCTCAGAATCCGAACAAGCGAGCACCGGGAGTTAAAGACAGCTGGCAATACATTCGCGATGCACGTGAAAGATTGTTTGATCGTTGGCTCGATACTTTTCCCAGCACATACTCCGGTACATATCCGGGTGCTTCCCCTGAGGCATCTTTCGAAGATATAAGTGATAAAAAATCTCTGCTTGATTTGCCGATGGCAATTTCTACACTGAAAGATCTCCCGTTTAAAGCGCCTCATTTTAGTGAGTTTACTTTAGCCGAGTTGCCGATTTCCCAGACAGGCGTCATTACAACGTCACTGGGTTTGCGTTTACAGAAGCGAATTGAAACTCAAATACAACATTATATTACTCGACGATCCAGAGAAGGTATCACCAACGCCGCAGCGTTGTTGGTGAATTATCAGACGAATGAAATCGAGGCCATGGTGGGTTCTGCGGATTTTTTCTCGCAACCCATTGATGGTCAAGTAAACGGGGCTCTCGCCAAGCGTTCGCCGGGTTCTGCATTGAAACCTTTTGTGTACGCTTTAGCGATGGATGAGGGGTTGATTCACCCCATGACAATGTTGCGAGATTCCCCGCGTCGTTACGGTGGCTTCTCACCGGAAAATTTCGATAAAAAATTTTTAGGGCCGGTGTTTGCAAAAACGGCGCTGATTGAAAGTCGCAATGTACCCGCGGTGGATTTACAGGCGCAATTGAGCCAATCCAGTTTTTATCGCTTTTTAGAAGCCGGTGGTGTTAAAGACCTTAAAGCACCGAGTTTTTACGGACTGGCGCTTGCGCTTGGTGGCGGCGAGGTCTCAATGTTAGAACTTGCGTCTTTGTATTCTGGCTTGGCTCGGGGAGGGGAATTTAAACCTCTGGCGACCGTTCATACTGAATCTCAGCAATCACGTTATTTAATCAGTCCAGAAGCCAGTTTTTTAACCTTGGATATCTTGCGGCAAAATCCCGCGCCTGGTCGTATTGACACCGATACCAAAAATCCACAACAAAACGATATTGCCTGGAAAACAGGAACATCATGGGCGTTTCGTGACGCTTGGGCGGTGGGTGTCTCTGGGCCTTATGTACTAGCGGTTTGGGTAGGTAACTTCTCTGGTGAGGGGAACCCGGTTTTTGTTGGGCGAACGGCGGCCGGTCCATTACTGCATGCTATTTTTTCTACTGTGTTTCCCAATCAAGGCTGGCGTTTAGAAGATCAATTTAATCTTAATGCCTTGAATTTAACTCAAGTGGATGTTTGCGCATCAACCGGAGATCTTTCAGGTAAACATTGCCCACGGTCGGTAAAATCTTGGTTTATTCCTGGAGTTTCTCCAATTAAAGTCTCTACTGTGCATCGGCAAGTTGCTATTAATAAAGACACTGGTTTGCGAAGTTGTGGTGGCACCAACAAAAATACAGAGTTAAAAGTGTATGAGTTTTGGCCTTCGGATTTTTTGCACATATTTCAACAAGCAGGAATTTCTTTAAAAACACCGCCGGTTTATGAAGCCAATTGTGATCTTGGGGTTACCAGTTCATCGGGGCAAATACCGGTGATTATTTCTCCTTTATCGTCTATTGAATATGCAATACGCAGCGGTGAAGACAATACGATTGAATTTCAAGCATCAGTAGACAGTGATGTTACAACATTATTTTGGTTTGTTAATAATCAATATATTGGTCAAGTGCCTTCGCAGTCATCACTGAGTTGGGCGGCTAAGCCAGGCGTTCACAACATTACGGTTGTCGATGATCTGGGTCGTTCCCAACGCAAAAATATCCGTGTCATTAGGGTTCGCTAATGATTTTAATCATGAATGCTTTTGAGATTAACCAGAGGCTTCTCAAGCTTTTTATACAGTTCTTATTATTAGGCGATTCTATTTAATAGGGCATGCTGAATATAAATGTGTTTTTATTTTTGTTTATTAATTATTCTATGATTTATTTTAAGCATCAGTAGTGTGTAGTTTAGCGATTCTGGTATTTATACTTATTATGTCGTTATTTTTACTTATTGATATTTGTACCTATTAGAAAGTCAAGCACTCAAAAAGTAAAGCATCATTTACTTTTACAATATTTTTTACTGCATCAGCTTATTTTACCCCGGCAAATTAAAGGTTTACACGGTTGTTTGTCAATGACAATGCTGCTTTATTTTTAACACATTTAACCCAGAAACGTGCTGAGAAGGTGTAATTGTCAAATTGCTGACGCAATAGTTTACAAAAATTAAGTTTATTTATTCGATAATCTTGTATTAGTGTTATTTACGCTTTGATACAGGAAAGTCGCTAGGAATTACATTTTATTCGACTAAGCTTACGGTTGGGTAAGTAATAATTGGTAAATAGATAGACTCGTAGGGTTATTTTTTGAAGAGAATAAAAAAACATTTAGCCCAAACAGAATACTTTATTCGTAAAAGTCGACAGGCTCGAGTAGAGCTTCCGCTCGGACTTTTTATCATCTTTTTCTTGACGTTTTTATGCGTATTAGCTGATATAAAGCTGATTAGCGATATCACCTCATTCAGTAAATATTATGAACAATGGAATCTGAATGGCATTTTATTGTTTTTGCTTTGGTTAACTGCTGGGTCAATTATTTATACGTTGCGCCGATTTTCGGATAACAAACATCTTACACGCTACATTGCTAAATTAGCGTATTATGATCGATTGACCGGATTGCCGAATCGCACCATGGCGTTCGAGCATTTGACGCAAAAAATTCAATCAGACCATGGTCACAATTTAAGGCTCTCTGTTTTATTTATTGATTTCGATAATTTAAAAAATGTCAACGATCAATATGGTCACACAGCCGGTGATGAACTGATTTATAAAGTCTCTGAACTTATCAACCAGCAAATGGCGCCAAGCGATATGTTATGTCGAATTGGTGGCGATGAGTTTTTGTGTTTTATGGACTTGGGTGAGAACAGAGATCATCTCGACGGGGTTATTGAAAAATTAATCTCTTGTCAGAAAACCTCAATTATGGTTGAGAACCATTTGGTGACTGTTCAGTTTAGTATTGGGGTGGCACTGTACCCTGAACACGGCAGAACCGCGGAGTCTCTCATTCAGGCGGCCGATACTGCGATGTATCTTGTGAAAACAACCGGCAAATCGGATTGTGCGGTGTTCGATCAAGAAGTGGGTAGCTCAATGCGCCGTCGCCGTTACCTAGAAAATAGTCTTAGAAACGCAGATTTTGATAAAGAAATAGCGGTTTTATTTCAGCCGCAAATCAATGCTACTTCTAACGAGATTGTGACATACGAAGTATTAGCGCGTTGGTATCATGATGACGAGTTAATCAATCCTGGTGAGTTTATTGATGTTGCTGAGCACATCGGGATTATTCGGTTAATTGACCTATGTGTATTAAGAAAAGCAATTCACGCGGTAAAAGCCCATTTGCCTGAAAATGCGATGGTATCGGTAAATATTTCAGCGGTTGAATTTAATCAAGAGAGTTTTATTTCTGACATTCAATCGATATTACTCGAATTGGATTTTCCGGCTTATCGTTTGGAGTTAGAAATTACCGAAACCGCGTTGATTTCTAACTTTGATGTGTTAACCCGAAAACTCTACGAATTAAAAGCGCTGGGAATTAAAGTTGCCATTGATGATTTTGGTGTTGGTTACTCTTCGTTAGCGCGTTTGAAAGACTTGCAAGTCGATAAATTAAAAATCGATCGTAGTTTTATCACTGAAATTGAAGTCGATGATAAACAACAAGCGTTAGTCAATGCGATTGTTGCGCTGGCAGAAAACCTGAAATTAACGGTTGTTGTTGAAGGTGTTGAAAATCAAAGCCAGCTTGAAATTCTTCAAGATTACGGTTGTGAAATCATTCAAGGATTTTATTTCTGCCGGCCTATTGATATTAAAGCTGCGGCTCAATTCAAATTACCCGATTTTAATCCGTTGAAACGTTCTGCCACCAAACACGACTGTTTTTCTTCGGTGGTTTCCCTTCAGAAATAGCTTTCCTACAAAAATTACTTCTTTCAAAAATAGTTTCTTTCTACAAGTAGCTTCTGTTACTGGATTCCCACGATAAGCGTCGAAACTTGATCTTAGGCTCAAGTTGGCGCTCTAGTGTTTGTACAAATAATGATCAGGGTGGTGATCATCGAAAAGAGATACTGAAATTAGTCTACAGGCGTTAATTATGTTACTGTTCAAAAAACCAGTACTTTACCTACTTTGAGAACCTATGAGCAAGCAATTCCAAGTCGAGAGTCAATTCCAACCCTCGGGTGATCAGCCTGTAGCCATTGATAAATTGGTCGAAGGCATTGAATCTGGATTGGCCCATCAAACGCTGCTTGGGGTTACTGGTTCTGGTAAAACCTTTACTATCGCTAATGTGATTGCTCAAGTGCAGCGCCCAACCATGATTATGGCGCACAACAAAACTCTAGCGGCGCAACTCTACGGTGAGTTTAAAGAGTTCTTCCCCAACAATTCGGTGGAGTACTTCGTTTCTTACTACGATTACTACCAGCCCGAAGCTTACGTTCCATCTTCCGATACCTTTATTGAGAAAGATGCCTCGGTTAACGAGCATATCGAGCAGATGCGCTTGTCTGCTACGAAAGCGCTGATGGAGCGTAAAGATGCCATCATTGTGGCCACGGTTTCCGCTATCTACGGCTTGGGTGATCCTGATTCCTACCTGAAAATGGTACTGCATTTGGTCAGAGGTGATCAGATTAACCAGCGCGCGATATTGCATCGTTTGGCTGAGCTGCAATACACCCGCAACGACGCCGATTTTCACCGGGCAACCTATCGAGTACGCGGTGAAGTGATTGATATTTACCCGGCGGATTCCGATCGCGACGCCATTCGGGTTGAATTGTTTGACGACGAAGTCGAAAACATCTCGGTATTTGATCCCTTAACCGGGGAAGTTCACCGAAAAATACCGCGTATTACCATTTATCCTAAGTCTCATTATGTAACGCCCCGCAGCCGGGTCTTGTCTGCTATCGACCACATCAAAGAAGAATTGGTGGATCGAAGCGAACAGCTGCGCGAGGCTGATAAGCTGGTGGAGTTACAGCGTATCGATCAGCGGACAAAATACGACGTAGAAATGATGCAAGAGCTGGGTTATTGCACAGGGATCGAAAACTATTCGCGTTATTTATCGGGCCGAAATCCGGGCGAGCCGCCACCCACATTGTTTGATTACTTGCCAGAAGATGCTCTGTTGGTGATCGACGAATCTCACGTCACCGTACCGCAAATTGGCGGTATGTATCGCGGCGATCGGTCCCGGAAGGAAACCTTGGTGGAGTATGGCTTCCGTCTGCCTTCGGCGTTGGACAACCGCCCGTTGCGATTTGATGAGTGGGAGCGACTCGCGCCCCAAATGATTTTTGTGTCTGCCACACCCGGTGATTACGAAGGTGAGCACGCGGGCCAAGTGGTTGAGCAGGTTGTAAGGCCCACTGGATTGGTTGATCCGATAATTGAAATTCGCTCAGCAACCACACAAGTTGACGACTGTTTGAGTGAAATTGGTAAGCGGGTAGAAGCCGATGAACGCATTCTAATCACCGTGCTCACAAAACGCATGGCCGAAGACCTTACCGAGTATTTGCAAGATCACGGCGTGCGCGTACGTTATCTTCACTCTGATATCGACACTGTAGAGCGAGTGGAGATTATCCGTGATTTGCGCTTGGGTGAATTCGATGTATTAGTTGGGATCAACCTGTTGCGTGAAGGCTTGGATATGCCCGAGGTATCGTTGGTTGCGATTTTTGATGCCGATAAAGAAGGCTTTTTACGATCGGAGCGCTCGTTGATTCAGACCATTGGTCGTGCCGCTCGAAACGTTAATGGCCGAGCCATTTTGTACGCTGAAAAAATTACCGGTTCTATGCAGCGCGCAATGGATGAGACCGAACGCCGTCGAGCCAAACAATTGGCCTACAACGAAGAGCACGGCATCACGCCAAAAGGGATTAAAAAGCGCATCGCAGATATTATGGAAGGCGCTCATTTCTCTGCAACGGGCGGCTCCAAATCCAGTAAGCGTTCGAAGAAATCGAAAGACGATATTATCATCGAAGAAGGTCAGGATATTTGGAAAACAATTAACACTCTTGAGCAGAAGATGATGCAAGCCGCGAAAGATTTGGAATTTGAATTGGCTGCTGAGCTAAGAGATAAAATTCAAACGCTGAAAAAACAAATTTAAATGAATTGTTTACCCTACAGAGTAGGGCTAGCAGGTCCTAGCTAATCTTAACAAGAAGTTGTTGTTTCAAGCAGTCTATGATTTGTTGGTCGTACACGTATTCTTCTAACGAACCAAAGCCTTCGAGTGCGGTAATTATATTTTGAGGGCCTTTAACGCCTTCAGATTGCAGATATTCATCAACAATAACACTTTCCTGTATTCCGATGCATTTAAGTATCAGGGCAACAATAACGCCAGTCCGGTCTTTACCTGCTGTGCAGTGAATTAATATCGGAAATAATGCTGCATTATTGAGGGCACTGAGCACTCGGTTGGACCAGTTTTTTACTTGATGGTTGTCGGTACAATAGTTTTCTATGGAATCAATGGCGGGAATATGGATATTCGCAATACCCTCAAACGTTTTATCTTCGCCAGTTCTTAAATTAACGACGGTTTTAACGTCAGGTAACTCGCTACGATCAAACAGATCGTTGATGGTTCCACCGCGATAAAGTCGTCCCTCAATCATTATTTCTTCGCCGACTAAACAATTTACTGTTTCTGCGACGTCTCTTAAATTGGTAATCATGTTGTGATCCAGAATAACTGAGGAGGGTACTGGGTAAGAGAATAATAGCTAAGTAATGGATTGCAGAAGAAATGAATGACAGAAAAATGGTGGGTTACAATCCCGGTAATTCCAAAACCACTCTGAATCCAAGATCTCGATCAAACGCTTCGAGAGAGACACTTTCACGCCGGAATACGCTCATTTCGTCTAGTGAATCTTCAAAGCTACCGCCACGCACGGTTTTAAATTTGCAATCTTTTTGATTAATTTTGGTATCGTAGCTCGGGTAATAACAATCTGCCGTCCATTCCGCTACGTTGCCACTGAGTTCAAATATGCCCAGTTCATTCGGCGGAAAACTTTTTACCGGTGCCGTGCGTCGCTTACCAATCAATGGCGAGTAATGGCTGCGACAGCCGGTTCGGCAATTCACTTTGGTTCGGCCATCTTCTCTAGCGCCCGGCCAGGAAAATTCTTGAGTGCCAATGTTACTGGCAATCATTTCCCATTCTGATTCGGTAATTAGGCGATAGGGTTGTCCCGTTTTTTTCGAAAGCCATTTGGCGTATTCCTTAGCCTGTTGCCAGGTAACATTGATGACCGGGCGATTTTCCCGCCCCCAGCCTTGGTCGCCAATTTTAGGAGCTTTGGTGTCTTGTGTGAATACATCAAATTCGGCAAAAGTAATTTCGGTTCGACTGACAGCAAAAGAATAATCTAAATTGATTTCACGTCTTGGTTGGGTATCTGGAAAATTCAAACTGCCCATGATGAAAGCGTCTGGGCCGATTACAATCATTTCCGGACCTGGGGTGTCGCCATCAATGGCGTCTTGAATTAAATCCCCTGGCTTAGGCGCAGGTTTCAATTTTACTGGCAGCTTTAAGTTACTTTGCTCCAAGGTGTGCCATTGTTCGTAGGGGTAAAATCCGGGCTGACGAACTTCAATTAAATACTTTCCGGGCAAAAGTTTAATTCCCGGCGCGTATTTTTCTTTGATGTTCATAATTCGCACACGCGCTTTTTTAGGGTTTGGCAGTATGGTTAAAGCAAATTTTTTCGCGGCGGCTTCTTGAGTGAGTTGCGTGAGGGTATTTCTTAGAGCTGTTTCATCCGACGATAACGTTGTTTGTGCTTCTATTGTTGAGGCGTTTTTATTTTTATCGCCGGATTCTGTTACAGAAAGTTGGGAGTTATTGATTGATTCAGTATCCGAATTTTTACCCGATGATTGCGCTAAGTTTCCACCGTTAGATAAACCTGAGGTAATAGCTGGAGCTGCAATTTTTGCGGATTCGCTGCTGCCGGAGGGGTAAAAATAAAACACGCTGGCGATACAAAGGCCAATTAAAATTGCCGACAAAACGATAAGACGCTGATTAATTCGCGCCATAGCTATTTGCCCAATACCCCCCGTACCAAAGATCCGAACTCGAACTTCGGTCGCGCTATCGGAGTTGCCGTTTTGAGTGAGCGGACGATTTTGTAAACCGGGAACAACAGCTTTAACAGACCTGGTAATGTTGCCGTAACTGGTTGTTACCAAAGCCTTGAACAAATCTAAGGTGGAGATTTCGTGGCTTTCTGTGGGTTTTTTGTTTTTCTGTAGCCGAGCCAGGGTTGTGTTCAAGCCATCGATAAATTCAAACGCTTCGCGCGCTGATTTAAATCGATCCTGCGGCTTTTTTGCCATCATTCGATTGATTAAAGACTGATAAATCGACAATTCGGGCGGTAATTTGGGCACCGGAGAGGTGAGGTGTTGAATCGCTACGGCAACGGCTTCTTCGCCTTTATACGGTGGTGAGCCCATCAACATCTCGTAGAACACAACACCGAGGCTGTAGATATCGGATGTGCCGTCAAGCTCTTTGCCGCGCGCTTGCTCTGGGCTCATGTAATTCGGTGTACCCAATACAGTTCCTGCATTGGTCATCTGAGTGTTGCTGCTTACCGCACGCGCTACTCCAAAATCTGTTAAAACCGCAGTTTTATCGCTGCGAAACAAGATATTTTCGGGTTTTATGTCTCGATGAATAAAGCCTTTGTTGTGAGCGTGTTCGAGGGCAAGTAATACTTCCTGTACAACTTTTAAGCTTTCAGCGGGTGTGATGTTTTCGGAAATTCGGTTGACGACGGACCCCTCGGGCAAGTAGTCCATCGCAATGTATTTAATGCTGTTGTGTTCATCAATATCGTAAATCGAAATAATATTGGGGTGCGACAATTGGCCGACAATATTGGCTTCACGTTGAAATCGCTCAGTGAAAGCCTGATCTGCGCTCAGTGCCGGTGACATAACTTTTAAAGCGACTTGTCTATCTAAGCGCTCTTGCAGTGCTAGATAAACCGTCGACATGCCACCTTGACTGATTTTTTTCAGAATTTTGTAGCCGGGCAGATCCATAGTCTTTGCTGCTTATGTTCGTGACGATGAAGGCCGAATTAAAGATTGAAGTCCGCCCAAAAGATTACCAATAACGCTATCTTTGACCGGAGAATCTACGACAACAATGGTAATATTGTCGCTGCCGCCGCGATTGATGGCTTCGTTTAAAAGCTGATCGACGGCGTCTTGAGGTGACTCACACTTATTAAGAATTTTCATAATTTCTTTATCAGTCAATTCCGTGGTTAAGCCATCACTGCACAATATAATCCATTGTTTTTGTTTCCAGTATAATCGCCGTAACTCCGCGTTTACTTCTTTTTGCTGTTGATTTCCCATGCATTGAGTAATGACGTTTCGCTGCGGGTGCACACGTGCTTCGTCTTCGCTAATAGTGCCACGGTCAATCAGTGTTTGAACAAACGAATGGTCGTTTGTGAGACGTGTTAAGCACATTTTTGCCGGGCGAAAGTCCCAAAGATAGGCTCTACTATCTCCAACCCAGCTGATCTCATAGCTCAATTCGTTGCTGGCCATTGCCACCGCAGTTGAGCCCATTGCGCGATGATTAGAATCGCCCGCTTTTAAAATATCTTTGTGTGTTTGTCGCAGTGCGTCAACAAGTGAGTGGCCTTGCTCAATGTATTTATGGGATTGGTGAATTACCATAGCCGAAGCAACTTCTCCCGCTCTATGGCCGCCCATTCCATCGGCTACCACAAACAGCCCCAAGTCCGTATCGGCTGAAAACGAGTCCTCATTGTTTGCACGGACCGCTCCAGGATGGGTTTGGGCTGAATAATTTAATTCCATAGTGTTTTTGAATTCCCAATCATTTATCAAGTCTTACAGTATACTGATATCCTCTATAAGGTAAAAACCACCAGTTTATGAATAACTTGGCGTTTTATTTAAAACAAACTTGTCAACTTATTTTTGATGAGTTATTCAGTGAGTGTGGCATCTAAATTCTTCATGCGTTAAATTACTAATATCTTTTTCTTTCGTTTTAGAGATTGTTTATGCTCAAATTAAAGGTTGAGGGTGGATCCAAGGAAGGTATTTGGTTGGTTGAGCCTAAAGTATCAATTGGCCGAGGACCGACTAATAATTTAATTGTAAATGACCCTCAGGTCGACAGCACTCATGTAGAAATTTGGGCGCGTGGTGAAGAACTGATCATTACCCGCAAAAGTGAGTTTCCGGTGATGATTAATAATAAGCCACTGGAGTCGAAAGCGCGGTTGAAAGTTAACGATCAAATCACCATTGGCAATACCAAACTTACCGTGAGTGACCCCAAAGCGGAACGTGGCGATTTATCAGCCAAGGTAATGCCACCGATTGATACCGGCGAGACATCACCGTGGAGTTTGGTCTCGCAACAAACAGGCTTATCGAGAAATCATTACGAACTCAATGACGGGACAACGGTAGGGCGGTCAAACGACTGCGACATTGTTATTTTGTTGGCGCATCTTTCTAGGCACCACGCCGAATTTAAAATCAATGGTGATAATTTAGAGATCCACGATTTAAATTCCTCGAACGGTACCTTTGTTAATGGTAAATCGATTACTCATGCAATTATTCATCACGACGATGAAATACGGTTTGATACGCTGGCGTTTAAGGTAAAAGGCCCTGTTAGCGAAGATCTCGATAAAACCATGGTTCGCCCCATGTCGATTAACGAATTGAATTCTCAATTGGATCAACAGGCGCGAACGTCGAGTGCTACGAAAGCAAAACCGCAATCGATTACGACGAGAAACCCCGACAATAAAAATCGAGAAAAAATTCAATCGACCAATCAAGTGGAATTTGAGAGAAGCAACCTGACAACCAAGCTTGTTATTGGCGCAACTGCGGTGGTTGGATTATTAATTATTGCCACTATAGTCGTGGCTTTCTAAATCGCTTTTGCTTTTATTAAAGTCAGATAGATTTTTAAGTTAAGTAGCCTTTGATTAGTTGGCCTTTAGGTGGTTTTTTTAAAACCACCTATTGAGTATTTTCTTTTTAATTTAGGACATTAAATTACCTTGAGTGAAAATAAACAACTCATTTTGTTTACAACGGTCGGTTGTACTTTGTGTAACAAAGCAAAAATTGAGCTTTGGCCGGTGTTGTCGGAGTTTGGTTTAACGCTCGTTGAATACGATATTATTGATTCAGAGGTATTGATCCCGTTATTGGCCACTCGTATTCCAGCCATCACCTTAAATTCTAATCTTTTAGACGCTCACTATTTAGATGGTCTTGTCGATTCGTTGCCTGTTAATCAATCGTCAGAGTTAACGCCTGAAACTCCAGAAATTCCCCCTCAGTTGGCCGAACAGATGATGTGTTGGCCGTTTGTTACCGCCGATGTTAGTGCTTGGATTAAAAGCCTCAAGTCTTTGTGAGTCGGGCCGAATTCAATAGAACTGCTAAACTTTAAGCAGATGACTCTTGGATTCGGCATTTATGACTTCTTTATTAGAATCAATTGATAGTAGAACGAAGCTGGTTGGTGAAAACCGATTGGAGTTGCTGTTATTTCGACTCGCAGGGAAACAGATCTACGCAATCAATGTATTTAAGGTTCGAGAAGTTGTTCAGTTACCGCCTCTGACAGAAGTTCCTAATAGACACTACGCAATTTGCGGTGTTGCTCATATTCGCGGTTTGAGTTTTTCTGTGGTTGACCTGCAAGCGGCACTGGGGCGTTCGCCGTTGTATAACGGCGAGGTAAAAACCAATTTAATTATCACCGAGTACAACAGTTCTGTGCAGGGGTTTCTGGTTGGTCCTGTCGATAGAATTGTGAATTTGACCTGGGATTCGATTCTGCCGCCACCGCCCACCACCGGAAATGGCCATTTTTTAACGGCAATTACCAGCTTTGATGATCAGTTGATACAAATCATTGATGTCGAAAAAGTTTTGGCCGACATTACGCCGTATTCGACTGATATATCGGAAGATGTTTTAAACGAGAATTTGAAAGATTGGGCGCTAAACAATCAGCTAAAAGTACTTATTGTTGATGATTCTTCCACTGCCAGACAACAATTAAAAATTACTTTAAACAACCTAGGTATTGAGTGCATTCAAGCGAAAAACGGCGCTGAAGGGTTAAGAACATTGGAATCCCTTGCAGAGGACGGGCCGATTACGAAAACTTTGTTAATGATGATTACCGATGCAGAAATGCCGGAAATGGACGGCTATCGATTGACCCATGAAGCCAGAAGTAACCCAGCGTTAGAGGACTTGTTTATCATTATGCATACGTCGCTCAGTGGAGCCTTTAATGAAGCGCTGGTCGACAAAGTTGGATGTAATCGGTTCTTATCGAAATTTAAACCCGATGAAGTGGCTAATGCAGTTCAAGAGCGTGTGCAAGACTACAAAAACAGTTTGGAATCGAGTTAATACAGTTTTTGAAAGGCAGGGAAACTAACAATGATCAATGTAAGTTTCCCTGATTTAGAAACAGGAACGATTTAGCCTTTTACAACAGTTCTTCCCATTCTTTTTGATTCAATAATTTCTTTTCTTCGCCCATCAAATGGCTGTAAATCAAAGAGTAAGACAGTACGTTTTGTACGTAGCCGCGTGTTTCTTTAAAAGGAATGGTTTCTATCCAAATATCAAAGTCGACACGTTTATTTTCTGGATTTAACCAACGGCTCACGCGATGAGGTCCGGCATTGTAGGCTGCGGTTGCAAGGATACGATTGCCGTTAAATCTGGTCAGCATTTGCCCGAGGTAATTACCGCCGATCAAAATATTGTGTTGAGGAACCAATAAATCTTTTTTGCGGTACGGAATGCCCATGCGTTTGGCGGTTTGATTCGCGGTAGCAGGCATCAACTGCATCAATCCCATGGCGCCAGCGGGGGAGCGCGCATCTGGCGCAAAAGCGCTTTCTTGTCGAGCAATGGCGAGAAGATATTCAGGCGCTAGCGTTGTTGCGTTTGCGACTTTTTGGATTTCATCTTGATAAATTAGCGGAAAACGGAGCGTTAAATCGTCCCAGAATTTTGCTTTACCCAAAGACTCAATGGTTTTTCTGTGCCATCCCCAATCGTTTGCTAAGGCGCCAACAGCAATTAACGACGGTGTATCGAATCCACGAGTACCGTATCGCCACTCCATACGCGCTTGGTTAATTTTTCCCAATTTAAACAGCTCTCGCGAGCGTTCTAATGCTGGAATTTTGCCAACGGTCGATAAGGTTTCAGCGGCGGGCTGTACCGATTGGTGCGCTAGCTCATAGGGCATTTGTGCACGTTCGGCGGCAAGGAAAGAATAGAAATCTCGGTAGACAGACAGTTCGAGATACCCTTGCTGGGCTTTTTCTTTAGATAATTCATTCAGTGCTTCGCTGGCTCGCAGTTGCCAGTATCGCCAGCGATGAGACTGTTGCGATTCCTCTGGTAGCTTGGCAATGCCCAGTTTTACGTTTTTCCAATCTTGCTGTTTTAGCGCGTCGCGCAATTGCCGCTCGATGATTCGTTCAGACACTACCTGATTGCGCTCAAGCAGACGATTAGCGAGATCATTTTTGCCATCAAGAATCAGGCGGTACGCCAAATATTCGGTGGTTTCGTTGCGTTTGTCGGCGTCGAGTAAATAAGCCGCATCGAATTTTTCCCACAGCGACAGTGTTGCTTTGGCGTTGTGCCGTGAATAGCGTTTTACACCGTAATGAATAACATCTTCGATTTCTTTGGGCGAATCTGTTTTAGACAATAATCGATTTAAGCGGGAAGGGTAGTGGTAAAGATTCTTCAGTTGTTTGGCGAGCGGTTTTACGTCGTCGTTGAGGTGGCGTTCAATATACGACGCTAGCGAAAGTTTACGCTTCTCTATGGCTTTTAGGTAGCGGCTCCAGGCGATTTCTGGCGTAAAGTAATCACTTTTTAGCCATGTGGAAAAAATGCGATCACACGCTTTCGGCTGAGACTTTCCTTGGTTCCAAACAGAGGCAACTTCACCGAGAATATCTTTATTGCCAGCTCGATACTCTGCTTGCAAATACATACATTTGAGTTCAATCGACTTCACCGAGCTGTCGTAATATTGCCGAAATTGTGTCCATTTTTTGGAAGACGCCAATTGCTTTAACCAATTAATACGCAATCTATCGGACAACCATGAGCCAGGGTATTCACTCAAATAAGCGTCAATTTCAGTGCCTGATACGGTTCGAATCTTTTTGTTTAATTCTTGGAATTTTAGGTACGACGTTAAGGGATAGTTTTCGAGTTTGTCGTAGGGAACATCTGAATAAGTGATTTTCTTTAAACGCAGTTTAGTTTGGGTTTCTTCGTATAATTGACGCTGTTGTTCAATAGTGAGCGAGTCTGCGGCGAGCGTTATCTGTGAATGAGCTGCTAGCAAACACGCTAAACCAGCTGAAAATAGGTACTTTGACGTTTTTAATTTGGGGCTGCTGATTTTAGGACTAGTATCTTTGGGACTTTCGTTTCCAGAAAGAGTGACGGCGCGGTATTGGCGAACATCAGTATTAGATTCGGCTAATGGTTGTGCTGATTGGGCGTGCGTAACTTTTAGCTGTCTCGATAAAAGTTCAAAAAAAGGCACAGTTGACTCCTTCAGTATGCTCTTTTCAGCAGGTAAAACAGTTGAGTTCAGCGTACAACTTGTTATTCATTAAACCGTTTATTTCGTTGATGCTGGGTCTATCTAGAGAGATATTTAGATCTTTTATACAAGCTGGCGCGCCTATAAAGATGCAAATTTCACTAAATTCATCACAACACTTTAACCATAATAGCTGATGTATTTCAATTGATTGGAAAAAACTTCTAGTTATTTCTTGGTAAGACCAAAAACTTATCATAAATACTCATGAGTGCCCATTGTCATTGTTTATCGACGCCTTCACCAAGGTGTACTCACGCAATCTTCTCTTAATGGACTAGACGCTTATTTAAAAATTCCCCACATTTTAATTTCTGGTTCCTATAGAATCGCTCCTGGCCCGAGTGTTGGTAATAAAATACGTTTTTGAATTGGAATCAGTAAGAGTTTATGTCGTTAATCAAATTGGAAAATGCAAGTCTGAATTATGGACAAACTGTACTTCTCGAGAAGCAATCTCTCGAAATAGTCGCCGGTGATCGTCTGTGTCTGATCGGCCGAAATGGCGCCGGAAAATCCAGTTTGATGAAAGTGTTGTCAGGCGAGGTCGAGCTGGATGACGGTTCCGTGTGGCGCAAGCCCAGCCTGATTTTGTCTCGATTAGAGCAAGATTTGCCCGACGCCGATGATCTTACTGTCTACGATTCGGTGGCGCTTGGGCTTGGGGAAATGGCCCAATGGCTGAAAGAGTACGAGCAGCTCTCTCACAGCGCATCAACGGAAAAAGATTTCGATCAGCTGGCTAAACTGCAACACAACATCGAAGCTGGCGATGGCTGGGGGTTAAGTCAACGCATTGAGACCGTGCTCAGCCGCCTCGGTTTGGATGGTACGGTCATCATGCGTTCTTTATCTGGTGGTTGGCGCCGTCGCGTGGCATTAGCGCGGGCGTTGGCCAGAAATCCAGATGTGTTGTTGTTGGACGAACCTACTAACCACTTGGACGTTGCCACTATCGAGTGGTTAGAAGCACAGTTGCTGAATTTTAATGGCGCCATCGTTTTTATCACCCATGACCGCTCTTTTCTAGAAAAATTGGCAAATCGAATCGTGGAACTCGATCGTGGGCAATTGCTTCAGTTTTCAGGCACTTACGATAAGTTTCTAGAAAAGAAAGAGGCGTTATTAGCGGAAGAGGCACGTCACAATGCGCTGTTCGATAAGCGCCTTGCTGAAGAAGAAAAATGGATTCGCCAAGGCATTAAGGCACGCAGAACCCGCAACGAAGGCCGAGTTCGAGCCCTAAAGGCCATGCGCGATGAACGAAAATCGAGAAAGCAACGCGTTGGCAGTGCCGACCTCAAGCTGTCGGATGCTTCTATTTCCGGCAAGTTGGTCGCGCAACTCGAGCGGGTTCATCAAAGCTTTGGCGATCGAGTAATTATTGATGATTTCTCAACCACGATTGTCCGAGGCGATCGAATCGGTCTGATTGGACCCAACGGCGCGGGCAAAAGTACGCTGTTAAAAATCATTCTGGGAGAGCTGTCGCCTCCTAATGGCAAAGTAAAGCTCGGCACCAATCTTGAGTTGGCCTATTTTGATCAGCTGCGGTTGCAACTGAATTTGGATGCAACTCCGGTTGATAACATTTCCGAAGGCCGCGAGTTCATTGATATCGACGGTAAGCAAAAACACATTATCAGTTACCTTCAAGACTTTTTGTTTACGGGTGAACGTGCGCGAACGCCGTTGAGAGCACTGTCGGGTGGCGAGCGAAACCGTGTATTACTTGCAAAACTGTTTAGCAAGCCAAGTAACTTGTTGGTGGTGGACGAGCCAACCAATGACCTAGACGTAGAAACGCTCGAATTACTGGAAGAAGTATTGGGGGCGTATTCTGGAACATTGCTGCTGGTCAGCCATGACCGGAAATTCCTCAACAACGTTGTCACTAGCACCATTGCGTTTGAAGGCCAAGGCGTGGTTCGAGAATACGTTGGTGGTTACGAAGATTGGATTGCTCAGGGCGGGCGTTGGATTGACGCAGACGATGCTAAAGCCCCCGCCGAAGAAAGTGCTGCATCGACCGAGAAAACCGGTACTGCCAATGATCAAACGTCATCATCGAGTACCGACAAGCCTGCAAAAAAAGCCAGCGTAAAACTCAGTTACAAACTTCAACGAGAGCTGGATGCGCTGCCCAAACAGCTCGAAACCCTCGAAAATCAAATTGCACAATTAGAAGAAACCATCAGCGCACCTGATTTTTACAATCAAGATCAAGAGGCGATTCAATCCTCATTAGCGGAACACGAAACCGCTAAAAATGCCTTAGATGAAGCTTTTGAACGCTGGATGGAGCTTGAGGCCATGGCTAATGGCGAGGCATAGCAGGCTTTGAATTGAGTTGCCGCACCGATAAGGTGGCTGGTGCGTGAGTTATTGTCTAATAGCTGAATAAGCGAGTGATTAATAGATGTCGGTAAAAATAGGGATTGTGTATTTTTCACAAACAGATCTTACCCACGCATTGGCGTTGAAGATAAAGCAGGGAATCGAGACTCTGCCAGGGGCCTCGACGTTATTGCACCGTATTCAGGGCAAAGAAATTGTTGAAGGCCGGTTTGCGACTCTTTCTTTGCTGGATCAATTAGCCAATGTTGATGCCATTGTGTTCGGTTCTCCTACCTACATGGGCGGGCCAGCCGCCCAGTTTAAAGCCTTCGCGGATGCAACCAGTGAACTCTGGTGTAACCAGTTATGGGCAGGCAAGGTTGCAGCGGGTTTTACTTGCGGCAGTGCGCTCAACGGTGATCAGGGAAAGACACTCGATTACTTTTCTACGCTGGCCAATCAACACGGCATGATTTGGCTAGGACTCGATAGTGCGGCCGGTTACGACGCTCGAAAAATTAATCGATTGGGTTGCCAAGCCGGTGTTACTGCCAGCGAATACGAAGGAAATAACGTGCACCCGGTAGACTCAGATACCGCCTACTATTTGGGTACACGCGTGGCAAAGGTGGTTGCTCAGTTTTGTGCAAATAAAGGCAATTAGCCTTGATTAACCCGCACTGCCAATACGTCACAGTGGCTTCCGTGTAAGACAGAATTCGACGTCGAGCCCAATATTAAGGATAATCCGTGCCGACCGTGGCTACCAACAATGATTAAATCCGCTTTTTCCTTGGCTGCAAGCTCGTGCAACTCTGTTGCGGGTTGGCCAATGGAAATGTGTTGGTTTTCTTGCTCAATACCGAATTCATCACCAATTTTTTGCAGGTCAATTTTGGCTTGGGTGTGAATTTGATCTTGAATTGAGCTGATATCCATGGGGATATCGCCACCGTAGGTGAACAGCAGTGGTTCAATGATATGAGCTACCGAAAGTTTGGCGTTTGAGGACTCAGCTAAGAATTTAGCTTTTTCCATGATTTGTTTTGATTCAGACGATAAATCCAAACCAACAATGACGTGTGTGTAAGAGCTCATAGTTACTTACCTCATAATTAAGTGTAAGAAGATCTTTGGGAGCACGAGGCTGTAAGTTGTACTGCTAAGTTAACTCAAAGCTCTGTAGATTATTTGATTTGGTGCAACAAAATGCAATCCTGGATGCCACTGATATTTATAGTAATGGCCGTTGCTTTAGCGGTCGGTCCGATCATGATGATGCGGCCGACAAAATCTCAGCAAAAACTCTCTAATTTAAGAACCCAGGCGTTAAATTCTGGTATTCGCGTATCGGTTACCGTATGGCCCGAAAGATTCAAACTCAGTACCAATCGTTTGATGCGCTACAACTTGCCTTGGCAGGTTCAAAAACCGCCGTTTGCACAAGTGTTGTTAATTAAGCGGAATTTTGAACACAAATTGCACCTGTTAGGTACTTGGGATTGGGCCGATGGCGAGGGTGCCGGTGCAAATGCTTTTGAACAATTGATGTTGGATTGCCCGATTTTAGAAGACGTTAGCGCGGTAGGTTGCTCACCTGCGGGTGTGTTTGTCGATTGGAATGAACGAAAATCTGCCGACCTGGCAGAAATTCAAACGTTTTTAGAATCGTTGCGTAAAGCACTTCTCGACGCACTTTAACTTACGCCGACGATGCTTCTTTGTCGGTATCTTCTGTTTGTTGGCGGTCGGGATTAAGATCAACTTCCACCATTAAATCTTCGTCGAGAGCGACACGGTCGGTTTCGATGATTTCTTTCACTTGTTTCAGCATCGACTTTTTTCGGGGGTCGGGGTGAGACGAGTGCGCCAGATTTGATAACGCTTTTTGGTAAAACGCTTTTGCGGGTAATAATTCGCCTCGGTTTATGGCTTGATGGCCTTGGGCAATATATGAAATAACAGAAATCATTAATTTTCCCCAGGCGAGCGACAACTTAAAGCTGTTTAATTCTTCAACACTGATTTCTCCCCGCGTTTGTTTGTGCGCTAGTAGCGCCGCTGCTTTTTCTAAATGTTTGTGTGAAATGGCGATTTGAGAGTCTGATTCTCGAATTCGATAAATTCTTTCATTCAAATTGATCTCTCGATTCAGTTCTTCTTGCAAAGCCTGAGCATTTTTCATGGCTGAATTAACGTAACCGTCTTCACTGTCGAGTTCATGCATGGCTTTGAGGATACTGAGAGATTCTTCGTTGGTGATGCGTGCAATTTCTCGGGGTTCGATAGTTTGATCAACGGTAATAAGTAGGTTCTGAATTTCCTCGTATTGATTTTTAAGCACAGCTATTCTTGATCGAATGACTCGTTTGCGCGTCTCAACATGATTCGCCCAACTCACAACGAGCAAAGACCCTACACAAATGATGCTAAATAGAATGAATGCAAAAGAGGCGCTCATAACGTCTGTTTTAGTTGGCACTTTATTTGTGTATCGGCGGGTGAAAAAAGACAATTAAAATTGTTCACTTATAAATCAGTAAAAATATTCAGGTGTGCAATTAATGATTCAAAATGTAAACATATTTACTTAATTTTTATAAATTGATGGGGCATCGCGTGGCTAATGTGTGAATTTTTGCTATAAGGAACCTTGACCCTTGATGAATCAGGTCTTATATATGCGCACCTAGCTCAGATAATTTCTCTTTTTGTATAAAAAGTAATCTAATTTAGAAGGATCACATGGGAAAATCGTTAGTTATTGTTGAGTCCCCTGCAAAAGCCAAGACAATCAACAAATACTTAGGGAAGGACTACGTAGTAAAGTCGAGTGTCGGACACATTCGTGACCTTCCTACCAGTGGAAGTTCTAAAACACCTGTCGATCCGAAAGAGCGAGCAAGGCAAGCCGCAATTACACGGAAGCTTTCTCCTGAAGAAAAAGTCATTCATAAACAGCGCAAGGCCAAAGAACAGCTCATCAAACGTATGGGTATTGACCCAGAAAACGATTGGGCCGCGCAGTACCAAATTCTTCCCAACAAAGAAAACGTTGTTTCTGAGCTAAAATCTCTCGCAGATGACGCTGACACCATCTATCTCGCAACGGACTTGGATAGAGAAGGGGAAGCCATCGCCTGGCATTTACGCGAAGCTATCGGTGGTAATGAAGACCGCTATCGTCGAGTTGTGTTTAACGAAATCACCAAATCGGCCATTCAAGAAGCGTTCAAATCGCCTGGCCCACTCGATATGAGCCGGGTAGAAGCGCAGCAATCTCGACGTTTTCTCGATCGAGTTGTGGGTTACATGGTGTCGCCGTTACTTTGGGAAAAAGTAGCGCGTGGTTTATCAGCGGGTCGTGTTCAATCGGTTGCGGTAAAGCTGATCGTTGAACGTGAGAACGAGATTCGAGCGTTTATCCCAGAAGAATATTGGACGCTCTTTGCCGACCTTAATAGCGCTGGCAACGACGCGATTCGTTTTGAAGTTAAAAAGTACGACGGGAAAAGCTATCGTCCGAAGAACAAAGAAGAATCGGATGAATCGGTTGCCCGATTGCAACCTGCCGAATACGTCGTAAGTAATCGCGAAGACAAGCCTACACAGTCGAAACCCTCGGCGCCCTACATCACCTCTACGCTTCAACAGGCGGCCAGTAACCGTTTAGGTTACGGTGTTAAAAAGACCATGACCATGGCTCAGCGTCTTTATGAGGCGGGCTATATCACCTACATGCGTACGGACTCTACCAACCTCAGTAAAGAAGCGGTGGAATCTTGTCGAGATTACATTTTAGAGAACTACGGTAAAAAATATTTGCCTGAGTCACCCAACGTGTATTCCAGTAAAGAGGGTGCTCAAGAGGCGCATGAGGCGATACGACCGTCGAATGTCAGTGTTCAGCCAACCCAGCTAAAAGGCATGGAGCGCGACGCTGAGCGGCTCTACGCGTTGATTTGGCAGCAGTTTGTTGCCTGTCAGATGCCTCCGGCCCAATACATCAGTACTGCCGTTGTCATCGAAACCGAAGGTTACGAGTTGCGTACACGCGGCCGTGTGATCAAGTTTGACGGTTACCTTAAGGTTCAGCCGGTTGTTAGCAAAAAAGAAGAAGATCAGGTTCTGCCCGAAATTAAAGTGGGCGACAAGTTAGATTTGAAAAAGCTCGACCCGAGCCAACATTTTACAAAGCCACCTGCACGCTACAGCGAAGCCAGTTTAGTAAAAGAATTAGAAAAACGTGGCATTGGTCGACCCTCCACTTACGCGTCGATCATTTCTACCATTCAAGATCGCGGTTACGTTAAGGCCGAAAATCGCCGTTTCTACGCCGAGAAAATGGGCGATATCGTTACAGAGCGCCTCCAAGAAAGCTTCCAGGAGTTGATGGACTACAGTTTCACCGCTCGAATGGAAGAAACGCTTGATGATGTCGCCGAAGGCAAAATGAACTGGAAAAAAGTTCTCGACGATTTTTATCAAGATTTCACGTCCCATCTCGAAAAAGCGCAATCGCCCGACGGCGGTATGCGCGAAAACCAGCCGACGAATACCGACATCGAATGTTCGTCTTGCGGTCGCAATATGCAAATTCGCACCGGCAGCACGGGTGTTTTCCTCGGTTGTTCCGGTTACGCGCTGCCGCCCAAAGAGCGTTGCAAAAATACCATGAACTTGGTGTCTGGTGACGAAGCGGTGGATTCTGATAAAGACGAAGAAGCAGAATCTAAACTCTTGAGGGCTAAGCGCCGTTGTCCGATTTGTAACACCGCAATGGACAGCTACCTAATTGATGAAAGTCGCAAACTTCATATTTGTGGACGCAACCCTGATTGCTCCGGTTACGAAATAGAGCAGGGCAGCTTTAAGATTAAGGGCTACGAAGGGCCGGTTCTTGAGTGTGATAAATGCGGTAGTGAGATGCAGCTGAAAACCGGTCGATTCGGTAAATATTTCGGTTGCACCAACGAAACCTGTAAAAACACTCGCAAACTGCTGAAAAGCGGAGAGCCTGCACCACCTAAAATGGACCCGGTACCGATGCCCGAGTTGGCCTGTCAAAAGGTGGACGACGTTTATGTCTTGCGTGATGGTGCGTCAGGTCTTTTTTTGGCTGCGAGTCAGTTTCCGAAAAATCGCGAAACACGAGCACCTTACATTGACGAGTTGCTGCCACACAAAGACGAAATCGATCCCAAGTACGCCTTTTTGTTCAGAGCGCCGGTCACCGATGGCGATGGCAATCGAACCATTGTTCGCTACAGCAGAAAAACCAAAGAACAATACATTCAGACTGAAATAGAAGGTAAGGCAACAGGTTGGAAGGCGTTCTATGAAGGCGGTAAATGGGTTGTAACCGAAAAGTCTAAAAAAGCAGCTGCTAAGAAAAAGTAGGTTATCGATTTTATGTCGCCTGAGTATTCAATGCTGGTTAATCAGAAGTTATCTTTTGCAAAACTGATGGTTGGCGAGCTTGAACGTGATTTGCTTCCACAGTCTTCAAGCACCGAATCTCTTGAAAAATTTGCCGAAACCATTGCTAAGAATCGTCGTCTGTTTCAGGCGCGGTTCGAAGCGGTTATGCATCATTTAAGTGCTGCTTTTCAGTGTTACTTACATGAAATTAACGCGTTTGATGTCAGCGGTAAATCGCCAACTGCTGAGTCTTCTCAGTTATTCGGAGTCATCGCAAATTTCAAAGTATTAATACAAGAGTCGTCTAATAATCCTGGATTAGAAGAGTTAAAGAACCTGTACCACAATCGAAATAGCGTTGTTCGTGTATTGGTGGATTTTAGCGAACTACTGACTCAGGAAGTACTGGAGTATCAGTTGCCCGATCAAACTCCTGACGCCAGTGCGCCGTTCGATAATATCATTGCTGTAGAATTATCGGATTCCCAAAATGAAACGTTTAAATTGACTTTGCAACAAATGGTTGGGTTTGTTGATGAATTACGAGAGCTGATTGCTAGTCAACGAGCAATGTCAGTTGAGCAGTAAATTTTTCAGAAAAGTTAACAATAAAAATGATATTGCTATTTAGCGAAGAGTATTTTTAAAAATACGTATAGTGATTTTTAATTGAAGTTATTTGTTTTGAAAATAAAAAAGGGCTTAATGAATAAGCCCTTTTTTATTGCATAAGATTAGATTGAGACCTAATTTAAAGGTGTTTTTCAAATCCTAGCTTTCTTTTTACTTTATCGACGAAAGAGAATTCGAATTTTAATTCGTCTCTTTTACCATCTTCGTCCAAAAATTGAGTGCTGTGAGCTTTAGATGCCTGATCTCCCTGGGCTGATGTGTAGTAATAAAGCGCTAGAGAAATGCGAGAACGATCTTCAGGGCAGTTCAGTGGAACTGGGTGCCCATGAAAGCTAGTTGAAGTGGTACTAAAAATTGCCATTCGATTGAACACAGGCAAAATTTTCTTTTGGCAAGCACATTTTTTTTCATCCCAAAGCTCAAAATGACCGCCGTACTCTTCTTTCCAATTTTTGTTTAAATAAATAAGTACGTTTATTCGTCTTACCACATTCATGTGACTGTGCTTGTTGAAGTCAACATGAACGCCAAGCTTTCCGCCTTTCGGGATTTTATGCAAGCCTGCGCCTGATAAGTACGGATCGGGTATTAACCCTTCAATACCGGTTAAGTTTTCTAAGAAACGTAAAAAAGGCGCTGAATTTAGGTTGTGAATGAACGCTCTAGTAATAGGCTGCAAGTTGATGTCTTGATTCATCTGCAGCTTTTTCTCGTATTTTGATTCAAATTCGAGCCACTGCTTTTCACCTTCTTCAAATTCATCAATCACTGCATCCAGCAATTCAGGTGAAAAAAGATTATCGTACACTCCGTGTGCAAAAGGCGCTGCGTTTTTATAATCCTCGGCTCTTGAGGACGCAAGTTCATTCAATGCGTCAATTGGAAGCATTTCATTGTGGTTCATCGTCGCTAGCATTGAGAAATTCTCCCTATAAACAATGCATCAAAAACCATCGTGTTCAAATTTTTATTGGAACAAGTGCTCAATAGAAACCGTCAGCCTCAATCAGAGGAATAAATATTTCTAATAGCAAGTAAAGGTGTTGGATAAAGATTGCGTATGTTTACCCTGAACAGGTATGTGACTGAATCGTCATATATAACTTGACGAAGTTAACAATAGCAACTTGACGCTTATCATACTCGTTTAGTACTGAGAGTCAAAATTTATACGAGTAAAATTTACAGTTACCTATTTGTGATTTGATTTTTACCAATAATTCAAATTAAAAGTCGCTGGTTTTTTATGAATCAGCCTTTCAAATGCAAAAAATTTCAAAAATAGAATATTAAATTATTATTTTTATACCCTTTCATTGTTCGAGCAAAAACATCAGTTGTTGCTTTTTTAGCTTTTATTTATGGTTTAAACGTTAACAAAAAATAACAAAAAAGCCCCGGTAAATTAATTACCGGGGCTTTTTTGCGCTTAGTTTAAGGTTTTAAACAGTGTACTTTTTTATAACTCCGAAACCGGCGCGTTAGATTTTGTTATTAAATTTTTATTTCTGTAAATTATTTTTTGAATTACCAAAAAGAAGATTGGTGTAAAGAATAATCCAAAGAAGGTAACGCCGATCATTCCAAAAAATACAGTAATGCCTAAAGCCTGTCGTATTTCTGCGCCTGCACCACTGGCTAGCATTAATGGTAATACGCCAAAAATAAACGCAAACGAAGTCATAATGATTGGGCGCAATCTTAGGCGGCAAGCTTCTAGTGCAGATTCATAAATGGATTTACCAGACTCAAATTGCTCCTTTGCAAATTCCACAATTAAAATTGCGTTTTTCGCAGCAAGGGCGACTAAAACAAAGAGTCCGATTTGCGTGAATATATTTACTTCCGAATCCATCAATATAATGCCCATCACTGCACTCAATAAACACATTGGAACAATAAGTATGATCACAAATGGAAGGCTTAAGCTTTCGTATTGAGCTGCCAGCACCAAAAAGATGAGTAAGACAATTAATGCCATAATTGGTAGCAAACTGCCGGATGCATTAACTTGCTGATACGATATTTCCGTCCAGTTAAAGGTCATACCGGGGGGTAAAACCTCGGCGGCAATTTCTTCCATTGCGGCAATCGCTTCACCGGAACTGTAACCAGGCGCTGGCTTACCGTTAATATCTGAACTTGGATATCCGTTGTAACGCTGTACCGTATTCGCGCCATAGCTGGGTTTTAATTCAACAACTGCGCTGATCGGAACCATATCTCCCTGGCTGTTTCGTGTTTCTAACACTAAGGCATCTTCAGGTTGTGAACGATATTGCTGATCCGCTTGCACCATTACTCGATAGGTTCTACCAAACTGATTAAAGTCGTTTACGTAAAAAGAACCCAAATAGGTTTGTAACGTTAAAAACAAATCTTGCAGGTTGATTCCCATGCGTTTTGCTTTTTCACGATCAACGTCGGCTAAGATTTGCGGTGCGTTAATTTCGTAGTTGGTAAATCCAGCGACTATTTCAGGGCGTTGGTAGGTTTTCGCAATAAATTCGCGCGTAATTTGGTACAGGTTATCGGAACCGGTGTCGAGTCGATCCTCAATCTGCATTTTAAAGCCACCTGCCGGGCCGAAGCCTCGAATTGGTGGGGCGTTAACTACGAAAATAAAAGCGCCTTCGATTGCAGAAAGCTTTTGGTTGAGTATGCCGGCGAGTTTCGGTCCAGACAGTTTCTCTCCGCGTTGTGCGAACGAATCGAGCGGTAAAAATACCACGCCGCTGTTTGATGTGCGGGTAAATCCATTGACCGACAAACCTGGGAATTGAACGACGTTTTTGACACCCGCGGTTTCACCAGCAATTTCACCAATTTGGCGAATGACCGATTCAGTGCGTTCAATCGACGCACCCGGCGGCAAAGCAACAACCGTTACCAAATAACCTTTGTCTTGTTCGGGAACAAATCCTTGCGGCGCTTTGGAAAAACCAAATCCGGCTAAAGTAACGAGTCCGGCGTATAACACCAGCATAATACTACTGACCCTAAAGGCGCGTTTGATAACACCGAGGTAGCCGTTGGTTGATTTCTCAAAGAATCGATTGAAAGGGCGGAAGAACCAACCTAAACCCGCGTTGATGATACGCTGAATAAGATCCGGTTTATTTCGGTGATCCGTTAAAATAAGCGCACAAAGGGCGGGCGAAAGAGTGAGAGAGTTGATGCCTGATAATACCGCCGCAAAAGCAATAGTGAGAGCAAACTGCTGATAGAAGGCACCATTAAATCCGCCAACCAATGCCGGTGGAACAAATACCGCGCAAAGTACGAGTGAGATGGCGATGATTGGGCCTGCTACTTCATCCATGGAGCGATGAGCAGCCTGCTTGGGTGTTAATCCTTCACTGATACCCCGTTCGACATTTTCGACGACCACAATCGCATCGTCGACCACGATTCCCACGGCAAGGACTAACCCCAATAAAGTGAGTGTGTTGATCGAAAAGCCAAAACCGTAAAGCGCGGCCATGGTGCCAATAATAGATACTGGTACCGCAATAATTGGAATTAATGCCGCTCTCCAAGTTTGTAAAAACAGCAAGACGACAATCACTACCAGAAGCGTTGCTTCGAGCAGGGTGTTGATTACCGACTTAATCGAGTCTTTCACGAAAATGGTGGGGTCATAAACGATCGAATAATCCAGTCCTTCTGGGAATCGCGTTTTTAACTCAGCCATTGTTGAGCGAACACTGCTGGCCAGTTCCAATGCATTAGCACCGGGAAGCAGGAATATCGGCAGTGCAACTGCGGATTTATTATCCAGTAAGCTTCTCAATGCGTATTCGCTGCCGCCGAGTTCCACACGGGCAACGTCTCTCAGATAGGTGATTTCGCCGTTATTGGCGACTTTAACGATCACTTGCTCGAACTGTTGTTCAGATTCCAAACGCCCGAGAGAATTAATCGCAAGCTGGAACTGCGCCGAGGAATCCATGGGTGAGGCTCCAACGGAACCTGCAGCAACTTGAATATTTTGCTCTTGTAGAGCGGCAATAACATCACCGACGACCAAGTTTCGCGATGCCATTTGGTGAGGGTTGAGCCATATTCGCATCGCGTAATCGCCTGTACCGAACAAGCGAACGTCTCCGGCGCCGGGCAAACGCAGTAAATTATCTCGCACTTGAATACGAGCAAAGTTACTTAAGTAGAGGCTGTCATAGCGGCCTTCTGGTGAAAACAAATGCACAACCAAGGTTAAATCCGGAGAACTCTTACGAGCAGTCACGCCTAAGGCGCGAACTTCTGCAGGCAATCTTGGTAAAGCCTGGGCAATTCGGTTTTGAACTTGTACCTGAGCGCGGTCGATGTCTTCGCCTAAATCAAAAACCACAGAAATCTGTAAGGTTCCGTCTTGCTGTGCTTTTGAATCGATGTAGGTTAAACCTTCGATGCCACTTAACTCTTGTTCAATAGGCGCGGCCACAGTATCGGAAATAACATCTGGATTAGCGCCGGGATAGCGTGCAGAAACAACGATGGTCGGCGGGCTTACCTCGGGATACTCTGAGATAGGCAGCTCAAAAATAGATATGACACCCGCAAGAAAAATGAGTATCGATAACACGCCGGCGAAAATAGGGCGGTTAATAAAAAAATGAGTAAAATTCATAATGTTCGCTAAATTAATTTAGGCCCATCGTTTATCAATTTATCCGTTAATAATGAGTAAACGAAAATCAGTAAACGAATGTTGGGTTAGAAAAATAATTGCTTGGAATGCTAAAACTATTTAATTAACGCGCTAAACGTTTTTAACAACCAACGATAAGTGCATCGTTGATTGTTTTAGAGTCCAAGCAATTTTTAACGTTTTTGAATTAAAGCTGTGCGGTATTTTTTACGAGAGAGTCGGTTGCTTGTTCCGTAATTTCTTGGGGCGACACTGCCATTCCAGGGCGTATTTTTAAACCACCGCCAATAACAACGGCATCACCAACGGTTAATCCCGATTTAATGATTCGTTTGCCGTTATACAAGCCGCCAAGTTCAACCGGTCGATATTCTGTGGTGTTTTGCTCATTAACGATCAGCACGTATTTTTTACTTTGGTCTGTGGCAATGGCTGAGTCATCAATAAGCACCGCTTCGTATTGATCACTGATCTGCATTTTTACCCGTGCAACCATGCCTGGTAAAAACAGACCACGATCATTTTCTACCGTTGCTCGAATTCTAATGGTGCCAGATTCAGGATTAACCTGGTTGTCGACAAAATTTAAATCGGCGTTAAACGGAAATTGACTCGCGCCCGATAAACCCACTTGGATACTTGTACTTTGACTGGTACTGTTTTCCAACTCACTCACGTAATTGATGTAGCTTTTTTCGTCGGCGTCGAACACAACGTACATAGGATTTCGAGAAACTATGGTTGTTAAAACCGTGGTGCCGCTGTTAACGAAATTTCCTTCCGTAATAAATGCCCGAGAAATTTTTCCTGAAATTGGAGCAATAATCCGTGTGTAATCCAAATTTAATTGCGATTCATCACGAAAAGCCTGAGCTTCTTGGTGGCTCGCTTTAGTGATTTGTACACGCGTGGCATTTTGGTCGTGAATTTCTTGAGAGATGGCGTTTGTCGCAAGTAATTTTTCACTGCGTTTTAATTCTGTTACAGCAAGGTCGTATTCTGCTTTTGTACTGATGACTGTCGCTTGGGCTCGGTTTAATGCAATTTGAAAAGGACGAGGATCTATTTGAAATAACAAATCACCTTTATTAACCAGGCTTCCTTCTTCGAAAAATACATTATCAATATAACCGTTGACTCGTGGTCTTAGGTTTACCGTATCAATAGCGCGAAACTCGCCGGTAAAAACCGCTGAGTCAGATACTGGCGTGAGTTCAATTGTGTCCACTCGAACCGGTGGTGGCGGTGGGGTGGATGGTGCTGATTGGCTATTGGCGTCACTACAGGCATTTAGTACTAAAAAGAATACAGCTACAACCGCTGAACGAACCGCTGTTCTTATCAAGCGTATACGAACTTCAGGTAATTTAGCCTGAATAAACATAACGAATTCCTTGAATTAAAATTAGGTTAACTAATTTCTAGAATAAATATTGGATTTTATGATCAATGTACAAGCAGCAATGGCTCTTTTAGATGAGCGCCCATATGCTGAAGAGGTTTTTGCTTAACAAGAAAGCAAAGTTTTGACGTTTTTGTAATGTAATTAACTTGGTCTATTTATAGGTAGGCTACAGCCAGCGATAAAGAATCTGGATAGCGTATAATATAAGTAGTAATGAACGACCAAGTACATTATCTGTTTATGATGTCTATTTTATGAAGTTAGCTTGAGAGAATAGTCAGCAAGCTTAGCTATACACTCAACTATCACTCTTAGCTACTACTAAACAACGTCGACGAACACGATGTTTATCATTTAATACTGAGTCTTGTAAAAATCTTGCTACATAGACTGCTATTTAATGTTACCATTCAGTAACTTTCTCTATGTTACCGGCCAGTCACAAGTTTAGTCAACTTAAATTTATGCCTAGAAATCCAAAAGACCACTGCCAACCAGGCAGCAAACCCAAAGTGAAAGACCGTATATTTGATGCGGCTTCTGACTTGTTCTACAAGAAAGGAATCTATTGCGTCGGAATTGATGCGATTGTTTCAGAAGCTGAAACCAACAAAATGAGTTTGTATCGGAATTTTGAATCCAAAGATGAGCTCGTTACGGAATACATCAAATCCCAAAACAATGTCCATAAAGAGAAATGGGACAACATTGTTAATGAACATCAGGATTCCCCGGTCGAAGCGATAATCGCTATTTTTCACGAGATTCAAACCAAGAAAACCGATTCTTGTAACGGTTGTCCTACTGCGAACGTGGCCATTGAATTACGAGGTCACAATCATCCAGCGCTTTCATTAATATTCGAATCGCGAGGAGATGTGCTCCAACGTTTTATTGATTTATCCCAAGCTGCAGGGGCTAAAAACCCCAGTCAACTTGCAGATACTTTGGTTTTACTGTTCGAAGGTTGTGTCATGACAAAGGTGACTTTTCCGGATCAGTCATGGCCGGGAAATAATATCACTGATATTGTGAAAAATATTCTTAAGTCAGAACTGGGTTCAGATTGTTTTTAAGTGAATTTTATTATTTTGAATTAATAATATTTAAAATTTTAGAACAACCATTTTTTTAACTCAGACAAATTACCAATCATTAATTGCTGCGCTTGCGGCAGTGCTTCTACTTTATTCGGGTCTAATTGGAATAATTTTAAAATATAATTCACTAATGCGGCCCGTGAATTAATAATCAACGCATTGCGTTTCATGCCGTAGTCTTCGGCAATAATTTTTCTTTGGGCTTTATTTAATCTCGTGTCAGGAATAATTTTTATTCTGGCAGGTGTATGCCAGAGTTTGTCTTTGTTGGAGTCAATTAAGGCCTCGTCATAAATTTCAATTTCTCCTCTAAACCGGCTCAAGACAAAATCTCTAAAATCGCGATTTTTTTCGCAGTAGGCGCGCACGTGCCAGCGTTGTCCGGTGTTGATTAAACTGTGTGGCTCAATGATGCGATCTTCAATTTTGGGGTTGTTGAGCGAGACGTAACCTAATTCTATTCGGCGTTTGTTTTTTATTGCTTGAATCAAGCCGCGTAAAATATCCGCTTTAATATGTCGAGTTGGCGGTTGTAACAATTCTATGTTTTGTGAAATGACTTTATTGGTGTTGTCGAAGGGCAATAAATTGCCGCCTTTTTCTGATAATAAGGTTAGGTATTCGTCAACTGTTCCAAATGTAAATTTTGGTTTGAACGTAACACCAGGAATGTAACCTTTCAAAGAGCTGTCATAAAATAAATTGCTTGGGGCAATTTGTTTGAGATAGTAGTTAATATCCTTTGACGCTTGCTGTCGCCCGATTCCAAAATATTGGCACAAATGATTGGTCGTAAGGCGTCCTTCCCACAAAACAATGATTTCAATGAGTTTGTAACGTAAAACTTGGTCAAATGAATATGTCGTATTTTCATTCATATAAGAATTGATTCCACAATATATAGGCGGCAATGTCTGTATATTGTGTTTATTGTTGCGTTGGTTTACGAGGTATCCATCACATAATTTAAATATGAGCGTAAAAGCGATAGGTTTTTTTGATTTAGAATTTGAATGAACAAAATTATTGCCGCACTATAGCGTTTGCGCAATCAAATTAATCAAGATTATTTGATACATATTGTTTGGCTGAATTCTTGCTCATAAGAAATCGTAAGCTAATTACGAGAGTTTTTTTGACGGAGGTAACAGTGTGAGTGGTTTTTTTTCAACGATCAGCCGGCTTCGGTGGATACAACGCTGGAGTCTAAAACGGAATACACTCAAAGAGAATGTCATGGAGCACAGCTGGGAAGTTGGTGTAATTGCTCACCTATTAGGCTGTATTAACAATAAATTGTTTAACGGTACGGTTAATCCTGACAGGTTATCTACTTTGGCTTTGTATCATGATTGCGCCGAAGCTATAACCGGTGATTTGCCGACACCTATTAAGTATTACTCTAGCGATATAGAGAAGGCATATAGAGCTATTGAGAAAGACGCGGAAAGTTCTTTGGTATCAATGCTACCGCAAGAGCTGCAGGAATCATTGCGCCCGTTTGTATGCGGTGGCAGTGGTGTTTCTGAAATCGAAAGAAAGCTTTTAAAAGCGGCAGATAATTTATCTGCTTATATAAAGGCAAAAGCAGAGCTTGCAAATGGTAATGCGGAATACATAAAAACGGTTAACGATCTGGAGCATGATATTAAAAATCATGAAATGCCAGAAGTCGGTTACTTTATTTCTATGTTCATCCAAAAACCCGAAAGTGTTGATCTCTCGAAAGAGGATTACAGTATCGGCTACGACAATTTAGATGTTGCTGAGCTGGGTTTAGAATCCAATGGCGTTCACTATCGCGATATTATTCGCAAATTAAGAACGGCATAGTCTTACAAAGTTTAGGGTTTTGTGTTGATTCTGTCTTGATGTTGGATAGAGTAATCTCAACCACAAGAGCAGGGCATTAACGGGTAAGTAAAAACCTAAACTTAACGTTCGAGAATTTTTTGATTGGTACAAAAACAAAAAGGGTGGCTTAAGCCACCCTTTTTTAATCGGCTGAAACTTAGAAGTTAAACTTTAACTTCTTCAATTTGAGTTGCAGCGATTAGTTTGCCTTTTTCAGCATTTTCTTGGAATTCAGCAATCTTATCGAAACTCATGTAACGATAAATTTCATCAGACATAGAATCCAAGTTTTTCGCAAACTCCATGTATTCGGCTGGCGTCGGCAGTTTACCTAAAATAGCGCCCACTGAAGCAAGCTCAGCAGAAGTTAGATAAACGTTTGCGCCGTCACCAAGACGGTTAGGGAAGTTACGAGTAGAAGTCGACAAAACGGTAGAATTAGGTGCTACTCGTGCCTGGTTACCCATACACAGAGAACATCCTGGCATTTCCGTACGTGCTCCGGCGCGGCCGAAGATGTTGTAGTAGCCTTCTTCCATTAGGATGTGTGCATCCATTTTAGTTGGAGGAGAGATCCACATGCGGGTAGACATGCCCCCAGCGTGTTTGTCGAGTAATTTACCGGCAGCGCGGAAATGACCGATATTGGTCATACAAGAACCGATGAACACTTCGTTAACGTCATCGCCAGCAACTTCAGACAGTAATCTTGCGTCGTCTGGGTCATTTGGACAACAAACGATAGGCTCGTTAACTTCTGCCAAATCGATTTCGATGACCGCTGCGTATTCTGCATCGGCGTCGCCTTTCAACTGTGACGGATTCGCCAACCATTCTTCCATCTTACGCGCACGACGCTCAAGTGTACGTGGATCGCCATAACCGTCGGCAATCATTGAGCGAAGTAAGGTGATGTTGGAAGTTAAGTATTCTTTGATTGAATCTTCTTCAAGCTCGATGGTACAACCCGCCGCTGAACGCTCAGCAGAAGCATCGGACAGCTCGAAAGCTTGTTCAACAGTAAGACCTTTAAGGCCTTCAATTTCTAGTACGCGGCCAGAGAAGATGTTTTTCTTGCCTTTCTTCTCAACGGTTAACAAGCCTTGCTTGATGGCGTAGTAAGGGATTGCGTGGACAAGGTCACGAAGCGTGATGCCCGGTTGCATTTCGCCTTTGAATCGAACCAATACAGATTCAGGCATATCCAACGGCATAACTCCGGTGGCAGCGGCGAAGGCAATAAGGCCAGAACCGGCCGGGAACGAAATACCCATTGGGAAACGTGTATGAGAGTCACCACCAGTACCAACGGTGTCTGGAAGCAACATGCGGTTCAACCAAGAGTGGATGATACCGTCGCCTGGGCGAAGTGATACACCGCCGCGAGTCATGATGAAATCAGGAAGCGTGTGCTGAGTGTTGATATCAACAGGCTTAGGATAAGCTGCAGTGTGACAGAAAGACTGCATGGTCAAATCGGCAGAGAAACCGAGACACGCAAGGTCTTTAAGTTCGTCACGAGTCATAGGGCCGGTGGTGTCTTGAGAACCAACGGTGGTCATCTTAGGCTCACAGTAGGTTCCAGGACGGATGCCTTGGCCTTCAGGAAGACCACATGCGCGACCGACCATTTTCTGAGCAAGAGAGAAACCTTTGCCAGAATCAGCAGGTGCTACTGGTACGCGGAAAGTTTCGCTGGCAGGTAAACCCAAAGATTCGCGAGCTTTAGTGGTTAAGCCGCGACCAACGATCAAATTAATTCGGCCGCCCGCTTGTACTTCGTCTAGAATTACATCGGATTTGAAAGTGTATTCACTTAATACTTTGCCGTCTTCTGACAGGATTTTACCGTCATATGGGCGAATTTCGATAACGTCACCCATGTTGATTTCGTCGACAGGGGCTTCGAATACTAGGGCGCCGGCATCTTCCATGGTATTGAAGAAAATTGGCGCGACTTTACCGCCGATACAAACACCGCCACCGCGTTTGTTAGGAACGCCTGGAATGTCATCACCGAAGAACCAAAGTACTGAGTTGGTGGCTGATTTACGAGAAGAACCTGTACCAACAACGTCACCGACGAAGGCAACTGGCAAACCTTTAGACTTAATGTCTTCGATTTGCTTCATTGGGCCGGTTACACCGTGCTCTTCAGGCTCTAGGCCGTCGCGAGTCATTTTGTACGCAGCGCGTGCGTGGACTGGGATATCTGGGCGGCTCCAAGCATCGGGAGCAGGAGAGAGGTCATCTGTGTTAGTCTCACCGGTCACCTTAAACACGACCATTTTCATGCTTTCGGAAACTTTAGCGCGTGAGGTAAACCATTCTGCGTCTGCCCATGATTGCATGACAGATTTTGCAGATTCGTTGCCAGATTTTGCTTTTTCTTCTACATCGTGGAACGCGTCAAACATAAGCAAGGTATGTTTAAGTTGTTCAGCGGCCAAATTACACAGGTCGGCGTCATCTAATAACTCAACAAGAGTAGAGATGTTGTAACCACCTAACATTTGACCGAGTAACTTAACGGCGGCTTCTTTAGATAGGAGTGGGCTGGTAGCTTCACCTTTTACGATGGCGGATAAAAATCCTGCTTTTACATAGGCGGCTTCATCAACACCGGGGGGTACACGATTGGAAATTAAGTCTAGAAGAAAGTCTTCTTCTCCAGCAGGAGGGGCTTTTAACAGCTCGATAAGACCGGCGACTTGCTCGGCATTTAATGGCTTCGGTGGTACACCTTCGGAGGCACGTTCCTCTACGTGTTTACGGTAAGCTTCAAGCACGGTTGATATCCTCTTTTAATGGGGTTACTCCTGACCACAGGATCTCTGCTGACGGAGGCTATCCATGACACACATGGATCGATTGGGGCAGTTGCCTGACAATCGGGCGCGTATTCTACTAGATTTCGAATAATCTGTTAAGAATTTACGTATTTGCTTTAATTCTATTACTAAAATTCGACATAATTATTAAAATTATAATAGAACGTGTTTACGCCCGAAAAAACGGAAATAATATACTTAAGATTTTATAAAATGCACTTGATCATTAGTCTAATACGCATCGTTAAAGAGAGAGTTTAATGGTTTTTCAAAGAGTAAAAACACCGTGTGTTGGAATTTGCTCAACCGGCATTGGCGACCAAGTTTGCCGCGGTTGTAAGCGTTTCAATCATGAGGTGATACAGTGGAACAGTTACTCGAATGAACAACGAAGAATAATTGATACTCGTTTACAGAATTTCTTAGCACAAACGGTGGCAAATAAAATTGAAATAACTGACAGGTCACTGTTGGCGTCACAACTGAAACATCAACAGATTAACTTTGATGTGGATCGCAACCCATATTGTTGGGTTGTGAACCTGTTAAATGCCGGCGCCAGTCAAATAGAAGATATATCGCAATACGGCTTAAAGGTGTTGTCTAAGTACGATCATTTTAACTTGATTGATTTGAAAAAATTGATTGATCAAGATTATTACACGCTATCTTGTGCGCATTACGAGCGATATTTCTTTCCTGTTGAGATTGATTAAATCGGACGCAAACAAAATTAGTACATCCAGTGAATATTGATTAATAGAAAGACCTATGCAAACTTCGGAAGTATCGAGCAGCCAAATTTCCCTGCCCAGAATTAAAACGTTACTAGAACCCATCAACAACTTTTTACCGTGTGAAACTCCGGATGAGTGGATAACTGAGGCCGCCAAACCTGAAAATTTAACCGTATTGTTGGTCGATCACTGTAAATGCGAGTTGAAAGCGGCCCAGACCGGTTTATTGATGATGAGACGCTACGCGCTGTCTGATCAAGGTATTAAGCAAATTGAAGATTGGATCAAACCCTACGAAAACTTTGTTTACTATCAACAAAAATTGAAATTAACGAAATCTAAACAGGAAATTTTTAACATAGATTTGTCTCCCAAAGATGACGACGCTTTAACCCAGTCGATTATTAAAAAAATGGTGGCTCTGGTTAAAGAAGAATTGCAGCACTTTGAACAAGTCTTGGATATTATAAATTCGCGATCGTTAGATTACGTAGAAATTTCAGCGTCACGTTACGCAAAATCGCTGATTAAAAAAGTAAGAACCTACGAGCCGGCGGCAATGATTGATAAGCTTATTATTGGAGCTTACATTGAAGCCCGCTCGTGTGAGCGTTTTGCCAAGTTAGCACCGTTTTTAGATGAAGAATTAAAGACGTTTTATTTGCGTTTGCTGAAATCCGAAGCTAGGCATTACGAAGACTATTTATCGCTTGCAAGAACCGTTGCTGAATCCAACCCCAAGGAAAAAAAGCTCTTTGATAGCAGAGTAAAAGAAATTGGTGAGCTAGAGGCCGAACTTATCTTGTCAGCCGATAATCAATTCCGCTTTCACAGCGGTATGCCAACGTAAATTACGTTGGTTTTTACACGTTAAGAAAGTAGCCAACACCAGTGCTGGTTACGGTGCTGGTGGCTACTGTATCCGTAACACAATAATAAGTAACAGCAATAAGTAACCCAAATAACCTACAAGAGCCACAGTGAATTTTATAGCACGTTAAGGGCGTATTAATGCTCGATTAATTGGTCGTATTTGCGGCTCAGTATGTCGTAAAAATTTTCTCTCAATTGGTTAATTTCGGTTTTTATTTTTGTTATGTCTTCAATGGTAATGTCTTGACGTCCTACATAGGCTTCCTTGCGAAAAATAGCAATTTTAGCCCCGTAGATTCTCAGCGTTTTTTCCATGTTTTTCTCGCCAAGCATTAACAATGTGGCTTCCGAATGGGCGAGCTTATTAAATTCTTGTACCAATTCGGAGTTGATGGTTTTCAGCTCTTCTTTACGAGACACTGGCCACCGTTCTCCATATTTAATCGATTCGGTGATTAACGCCGAGTATTTAGAGAACGCATGGCTCACTGTACCAACGTCGGCGGCAATCTTCTCAAGCAATTCCACCCGCCGCGATAAGCCGGATTGGTCGGTTTGGTGATTCATCCGCCATTGAAACATCCAAATCATTGCTGCTGCTAACAAAGCGCCCAAAGAGACTTTTGCGCTGGTATCAATAAGTTGCCAAAAAATTGTACTTTCCATATTCAACTAAGGCTCGATTCATGATTTCTGTGTTCTTTATGGCAATACAAGTCGATTTTTTGACTGATTTACCACAAAGATGACTTATGAGAGATCGAGCAATAGTTACGCCAATTAACCGCCAGAGAGCTTGACGGAATAACCCTTAGATTCCAGATGAGATTTAATTTTTTCACGATCTTCGGATTGGATTTCGATGACGAAATCTTTCACAGCGCCGCCAACACCGAGTTTTTGTTTTAAGAATTTGGCAATTTCCTTATGGTTATCATCCGGTAAGCCCTTTATAAGGCTAACCCCTTTACCTTTTCTGCCTTTTGTTTCTCGATGTATGCGAACAATTCCGTCACTCGGTGGAGGCGCTTGCTTTGAAGCTTCTTCTTTTACGCGTCCGACTTCGGTGGAATACACCAATTTAGTATTTTTCTTCACTTGGATATCCGTTGTTTTTCTGATCTTCCGACACACCTAAAAATTGCTTTGGTTTTAAGAGCAATCGATTGTTACCTAACGCAAATGTGTGATGCCAGAAATCAGATTTTTATCAGTAACTATTAATATGAATTTAATCAGAAGCGACTTTTAACCAGAAGTAACTTTAATCAGCTTTTGGCTCGACATGCCAAATACGACTAACGCACAGCCAGCCCCAAAGACATACAGTGGGTTTATTCCGTTCACTTCCCACAAATGAAACAGTGGCGCGAGGATTACGGCTACGAATATTCCTGCAGAAACGGCGGTTTCCGCGCCTTCGGGTAGTTGGGTTGACTCTTGGCAGTGAGGGCAGGGGAATGGCTTTCGGTTAATAAAGTCTTTGAATGTGCCAGATTTTTGGAGCAGTTCCCGACTGATAGGAACAGAGCAGTGGGGGCATTTGAGTGTTTTAACTAAGGAAATCACAGGATTTACTCAATAATTGTCATTTATAATGCGCTTATTTTAGTCCGTTCTACGCGAAATCTGAATAATTTAATTCAATCGTCTGATAGGCCATCAGGCGAATCATTCAGTTTTGCTTGAATTATAAGCGTTATTTTGCCAGCAGAGGTTTCAAGTGAGCAAAAATAATACAACAGATAAAAAGGCTGAATCTCGATCAGAATCAGCGCCCGACAGCCTTTTTTCGAAAGATCGACTGTATACGGTTATTTTTGGCACCAATACACCCGCAGGAAAGTTGTTTGATTTGGTGTTGATATGCTCCATTTTTATCAGTGTTGTTATCGTGATCATCGACTCGGTCAGCAGTGCGTCAGCAATCTACGGAACATTGCTTATTGCTCTGGAATGGTTGTTCACCATTTTATTTACGATTGAATACGGTCTAAGAATTTACTGCTCCCCGAACCGATTGGGTTACGCTCGAAGCTTTTACGGAATCATTGATCTGCTGGCCATATTGCCCACATATTTAAGCCTCTTTTTTGGCAGTGGCACTTATTTGATTGTTATTCGATTATTGCGAGTACTGCGAATATTCCGAATCCTAAAACTCATTCGCTATTTGCAAGAAGCCAATTTGTTGTTGCGGGCAATCATTGCATCGCGCAGAAAGGTTATGGTGTTTTTTGCCACGGTATCCGTGTTGGCTGTGATCTTTGGGTCTTTGATGTTTGTGATAGAAGGGCCTGAAAACGGTTTTACCAGTATCCCAATGAGCATTTACTGGACAATTGTCACGATTACCACGGTTGGGTACGGAGATATCACACCACACACCACCGCGGGGCAAGTTTTGGCTTCGTTAGTTATGTTAACGGGATATTCAATCATTGCGGTGCCAACCGGAATTTTAACCGCTGAGATTAACCACGAGATGGTGTTGGATCGGGAGAGAATTGTTTGCAGTAATTGTCATACCTCTGGACATGAACGCAATGCAAAATTCTGTCGAAATTGCGGAGTATCACTAGAAATTACTTAATGTAATGCCGCTATTGGCTTTTCTGATTTTTAAATACATGAGATTCTAAAATTTAAACGCAACCTTTTTTTAAAATCACACGTCTTTAGAAAGAAATAACTTACACTCTAGAGAGGAAGTGATGAAGCCTATTAAATTGTTAGTATTGTCTGCGTGCTTATCAACGGTATTGACCGGTTGTATTTTCGTCAATGGTCATTCTGATCGGCATCACGATAGTAGTTACAGTCACCAAATACGTACCAATAACGAAAAAATCGGCCTATTAGATATTGGCGCAACCCGGCAAGAGGTGATTGATTCTCTTGGTAAGCCCGATATTTCTGAGGCGTCGCAAAAAAGTGACAGTGATTTTTACGTGTTGTATTACCGAACTCAAAAAAAGCATTCCGATAAAGAATCAGTGAAGTCAGTTTCCACTCCACTTGTATTTCAAAATGACCGATTGATTGGTTGGGGACACGAGCTAGTCGAAAAAATCGGACTCTAACGTAATTGCCTTAAGCGTAACTGCTCTAAGTAATTGCTCTAATAAGGTAATCGATATTTGTTGAACGACGTAGACGCTTTTTAAGCGTCTACGTATCTTACGTTATAGGTTATAAAAGATGGCTGCGTTTTAATCGGAAATATTCAGTAACGAGTTGAACGTGAAGCTGATTCGGTAGCGTATCAATAATATGAACGCCTGATGAACGTAATTTGGTTGCTAAGGTTTTCCGGTTTTGTAGATACCGGTGTGTTTCTGAGTAACTCAACGCATCGTCGACAGTATTAATATCGTGGTCCAGTTGTTTTACCAAAGAATGTTCTTTGAGACTGGCAACCAAAACAATGTGATTTTTTGATAAGACTTTTGTCGCCTGAATTAAATCTTCGTAATCCTCTTCTCTAACATTGCTAACAATAACAATGAGCGAGCGTCTGCTATTACGCTTAACGAATTTCTCTGCCAGTTTAAGAAAGTCGGTATTTTCTTTGGTGCTTTCTAGGTCGTACAGTGTATTCAATAATACATTAATCCCCGAAGGGCCTTTTACTGGATTAAGCCATTTTTCCTCACCCGAATAACTGCTAAAACCACACGCATCTCCCTGGCGAATCGCAATATAGGCCGTCAGTAGTATGGCATTCAGCGCGTGATCAAAGTGGCTCAGTTCGTCGTCTTTGTGCCTTAATCTTCGTCCGCAATCCAATAAAAAGTAAACTTCCTGGTTTTGTTCGTCTTGGTATTCTCGCGATATGGGTTTTTGGTAACGCGACGTTGTTTTCCAGTCTATTTGGCGCAGCGAATCACCAACGGTAAATTCACGCAGTTGTTTGAATTCCATTCCATCGCCGCGCTTTTGCGATAAATGCACGCCTAATTGCCGTATTTGCTGCTCAATACCGAGCTTTGAAAGATGCGCTATGGGCGCAAAATTGGGGTAAATTTTTACCTTTGATGTCTTCGGGTGAGAAAATGTGAAATCCCAAAGGCGGTATTTCGATTGTATTCGTGCGACTGCCCCTTTGAGCGTTGCCTCGCCTCGGTTGATTGCTGTTAACGAATAGTCAACGTCAACGGCTTGTTGAGGCTCTAAAATAAGCTTTACTGGCAATCCCGAAAACGTGAGCTTTGGATTGGGTGGCTCTGAAACCAGAAGGCGAATACCTCTAGAAAGTGTATTCGTGATTGTCATCGTGGCTTTAACCGGCGCGCCCAGTGCCAAAGACGTAGGGATGCTTCGTTCGATAATTAAGTCTTTTATTTTGCCAATGGTGAAATAATCAAAAGCCGCCCAAAAGAATAATGTAATACCGCAAACGGCCCAAACTAACGAGAAAATTTCGGTTGCTAGGCCCAGTACTCTAGCCGCCCCTTGAACAAATCCGATCAAGCACCATGCGATAAGAACAATGACAAATTGTTTCGTTGGCCTCATACCCGCGGCGCTTCCACTTGGTTGAAAACCTGCAATAACACTTGATCGTGAGTTAAGCCATTAATTTCCATTTCAGCAGAGATAGAAATTCTGTGTCTAATGACTGGGTATGCGATGGCTTTTACGTCGTCTGGTGTAACAAAATCGTTGCCATTAATGACGGCTTTTGCTTTTGCAGCGCGAAGTAATGCGATGCTGGCTCTTGGGCCTGCGCCGTGTTGGATGGAAGAATTCTCTCGCGTGGCTCTTACCAGTTTAACCGCGTATTCGGTAACTTGATCATCAATGACAATATTAGACGCCATTTTTTGCAGTTCGAGCAGCTCGTCCGGCGTGACTATGGGATCTGATTTAAGAAAAGTATCGTCGCTGAGTGTGCCTGAGGTTACGGTTTTTGACAGCGCAATTTCGTTTTCTAAAGAGGGATATTCGATAAAAACCTTCATTAAAAAGCGATCTAATTGCGCCTCAGGTAGAGGGTAGGTTCCTTCTTGATCAATAGGGTTTTGCGTTGCTAATACCATAAATGGGTGAGGCAGATCTTTTGCGTGGCCCTCAATGGTTACTTGCCTTTCTTGCATTACCTCAAGCAGAGCCGACTGTGTTTTGGCCGGTGCTCGGTTAATTTCATCGGCCAGCAACAAGTTGGTGAATACCGGGCCGCTTCTCATGCGAAATTTATTGGCCTCATTGTCATACATAACATGACCGGTAATGTCGGAAGGCATTAAGTCAGGCGTGAACTGGATGCGTTTAAAATCTCCCGCAAAACAGCCAGATAACGCGCGAACCAGCAGGGTTTTCCCTAATCCAGGAACCCCTTCAATGAGAATGTGACCATTGGCCAATAAAGCGATTAACACTTGGTCGACAACGTTTTCTTGTCCAATAAGTACGGTGTTAAGCGCGTTCTTAATGTTGTTTAGCTTGTCTTTGGCTAAATTTATATCCATGTTTTAACCTAAATACTATAAATTTGAATTAACGGTTTTTAATATTTGAACAGTTTTTATAAAGTCAGATTCTGTCGTTATTTTTGCTTCGAACAACGCTGATTCCACCGCAGAAATTTGCAGAGACATTGTTTTAGCTATGTCTTCACTGATCGTTTGTTGTTGCATGTTGGAGCTTGAAAAACGGAATTTATATTTCTTGAAAATCTCTTCGCGCAAACTCTCAAGCAAAAATTCCGTATGTTTGTATTTCCAATGGAATTGCGCCGAAGCGTTGATGTGTTCATTGAGAGAACGACGAGTATTTATCGTTGTCGCCACGGCAGGTAAAAATCGTTTTGCTCGATAAATTAGCCATATAACCAGTAACAGGGCAATGGAAATAATCAGTTCGTAAGCATTTTTCCAAATCAAAACCGTCAGCGGCACAAAGTCGGTTCCAACTAAAAATTGTATTTCTTTTTGGGAGCCTGTTAACAAATGCAATAGGTAGGCGTTATCGTCATCCGAAATATAGGCGTTTTGCCAGATGCTTACATTCGGTAATACGGTAACCAGCCCGGACTGCACATTGAGTTGCAGGAACTGAATTCCTTCGTTATTTCTTGCCCAATAAAAAGGGACATAACCGTCGTATTCCTCATCACCTTGGTGAAAGAAGTATTCGTGGTATAACGGGGCGTAACTGCCAAAATTAATCACCAGTGTTTCATCAACACCGTCAAAGTTTAGCTTGGTGTAATAACTGTCGATTTCATCGCCTTCGATTAACGGTTGTTCCGATTCACTTTCTTCCACAGATGAGCTACCGACGCCAATTCCTAGCTCTGTCAGTAATTTACTGTCTAAATACTGACTGGAATCTGAGTTAGGTAATGCCAATATAAGATGACCACCCTCGGACACCCACTTTGACAATTTATCTTCCTGTTTAACGGATACGATATTCGAATAATTGGAGATAATTAATACGTCGATTTCCGACAAATTTTCGATGCTGTTGAATCCGTAAGAAATATTAGGGTTTTTGTCATCCAGCGTTAAAAACTTTTCTGCGGCTAAATATCGGTTAGATCGTGCCTCTTTGCTCCAGCCTCGGTCTACCGTTGTTGTATAAGACTCAAAAAGTAAAAAGAACAATCCAATCAGGAGAAAGACTAAACCTGCCAGTATTGCTAGTAATTTATTCGGCATTAGAAAACACTCCAGACCAACGATTACACAAAGTATTGAGTGTTTCTTCTGTTGGTTGAACGTGGCCGTAGGCCAACTGCTGCCATACTGTCGTCATATCTGAGATAAAACCTGTTAAGGAGTTGTCATCTCCTTGAGTAACAACCGCTAAGCATTCGCCTTCGGTATAGCTTTCGTCAAATCTGAAGCCTTTTTCGGTCATTAATTTAGAAAGCGTGGCTCTGTAGAGTAGGCCAATAGCCTGGCGGGTGTTGCCAGCTTTGAACAGAGTTATTACTTCTTCTGGGATGTTCTCTGGCAAGCTCTCTTGTGTAACGTCTAATCCGAATAGTGTGTTGGTTTCTTTGGTGCTGTTGTTGAGTGGTAGCTTTTTTGAGTAGCCGATTAAGTAAGCGATGTTGGTTCGGTATCGGTAAATTAGAATAGAAATAACGATGAGCAAAGCAGAAATTAACAGTGCTTTAATGATAAATGCCACGTTGTTTAAATAACCCGAAACTTCAATATCTCCGGAGCCTGAGTTGGCAAAGTGTTTTTCAAACCAGCGACCGAACGCATTAATCAATTTCTCGAGCCAATTTAAATCGCCGTCATATTCAAAACTTTTTAAACGCCAAGCGCTAATGGTTTCTTCATTGGTGAAGTCTTCGCCCTTGAAAATATCGTTTATTCTACTTTTGGCCTCGTCTTTATTGTTGACTTGATCAAAATCATTGTGAAGGACCTGATGTTCTAGGTCGTTTGATTGGGCATAGACAGGAGTGGGCGAAAAGGTAAGGCCACCCACTAATAGAGCACCAAATACGAGTATTGTAGGAAGCTTTCCCGCTCCGATGTATTTTTCTTTTTCAAGCATGTTTCGAAAACTGATTTCGATATCCCAAGCTTCAAGTTCTATTCTTCTATTGATATAGAGCATAAAGCCTGCGCAAATATAGAAAGGTTCGATGATGGAAACGGTGAGTAAAACTGATGCTATTTGATAATAACTAACATGAATACTGTTTGAGCTGTACCAATTGAATACGTCACCGAAATAATCGATTGGAACTAGTAATGCTAACAAAGCGATTAGTGCGTACTGAAACACAAAGACGCTCAAAAAACACATCATAGTGAGCAAAATAGATTCACTTGTGCCTTGTTGATGCAAGACTCTAAGACGTTTTGCCCGTGTTTTGCCGCTTACTTGTTCCAGCAGCGTGATTGGTAAGTCATAGGAGCGGGTAAAGCTAAATCTTCGCCATAAAAGCGATCCTAGCCAATCAAACTTAAGAATTTTTAACCACTGGTTAAAAACTGTTTTGACTGGCTGAACTTCACCGAATAACGCTCGACTGACAAAAAATAGTGGGGCACGCTCAAATAAGGGTTTCAGCCACCAGATAATCAGCCCAGCCCAAATAGGGTGGTCTGATAACACCAAAAAAATACCGATAGAAAATAAGAAAAACGGCAAAGCGTAAAGAATAAATAGCGACCGGTACCATTGCGTCGCCATTTTAAAACCGACATCCACTGCTTGCCACGGCGTTCTTTTTTTTGGGCTTACCTGAATTTTATTGAGATCCACGGGTTTTCCCTACGAATAAAAAATAAGCGGTAAGAAGAACGGCCATAGACCCACCAAATGTGTATTTGATGGAATTGGGAATAGCAGTACTTGAAGACCAAAATGCTTCGATAAACGCCGCAATTAGCAGCATTACCGCTGCACCATAGACAATAATGATCGCTTCTTTCGAGGCAAGCTTCATGGCATCGATTCTTGATAAATTTCCAGGATCGACCAACGCTAAGCCAATTTTTAAGCCTGCGGCACCAGAAAAGACAATACCGGTTAGTTCGAAGGCGGCGTGTCCGACCACAAAACCGTAAAACGTATCGACAAAGCCAATTTGAGTTAAATAACCGGCAACGGAACCTATGTGTAAGCCGTTAAATAACAATATAAACACGGTTCCAACACCGCCAATTAATCCCAGCGCGAAGGTACGAAAGCCGATGCCAATATTATTAAAAATGTAATAACCAAACATGGTTAAATCGTCGGATGAATCTCGCTCTCGACCCAGTGATTTATTCGACGGGTCATACATGCTCTCATATTCCATGACCGTGAACACGTCAGAAATGCTGTAAATTAATTCTGGGTTAAAGTAGCAAGAGAGAGCAAAGAAAAATAACGGTAAGTAAAAAAGTAAGCTAGATACCAGAACCAATTTGCCGTTTGCACGTACGGCTTGCGGGAAGGTTCTGAAGATAAAGATCAATACTTTATGCTGAGAGTAACGGTTGTTTTGGTACAACAAATGATGAGATTGAAGCACCAATTCATTTAGATGACCGATAAGTTGCGGTGTGTAATTTCGAGACTTAGCAACCGCTAAGTGCTGGCAAAGCTGGCGATAAAGGCTCGGGAATTCTTTTACGGCGGTTTTATTTGAGGCTGCGAAAATATCCAACTGGTCTCCTTTTCTGGAGAGGATGTTTTCAATTTCGAACCAAAGTGATTCGTATTTTTGTTCAAAGGCTTGCTGTTTCAATCTTTACCACCCAAATACCATTTTCCCAATCCATGAAGATGATTCACCGCGTTTTTATTTTGCAGACCGTGAATGGGCTCTAAAATATTGGCTATTTCTTGAGCGCGATCAGACGAAAACTCGCTGTGCCTCTGAGTGAAGTTAACAATAGCGACTTGGTCTTCTAACTCCAACGTTAAGTTTGGCGCGATGGCTTTTACTTTTGGCAGTTGCTCAGAATCTTTGGTCCGATTTTTATAAACAACAATGGTGCCGGCAGATAAATCACCTAAGCGTTTATAGTGGGGATTTAAAATCATGGTAATTAATCCGCCAACATACAACACCGGCAAAAAATCCACAGTACGCAAGAAATTACGAATAATCGATGAGTTCCAGCTGACCGGCGTTAAATCATCGTTGACAACCACCAAACCAACAATGCGTTTTCCCGGTGTTTGGCCGCGATACAATACTTCGAATAATGTTGGGTAAAACCACTCCAGAAGGAAATAGGCAATGAATACAGGGCCAACAGTCCAATTCAAGCTTTGGAAAATTAAATAAAAAACATAAATCACCCCAAACCGGATGCTTATGTCGATAATAAACGCGAGAATTCTCGGTATTGGCCCTGCTAATTCCGCAGTGAGATCAACGCCTTCTGGAGTCTCTACTTTGTATTCGGTATTAATTAGGTACATTTACAATGTTTGATTATTGTTTGCTGTTTGAGAGTCCAGTGTTTGGGAATCCGATGTTTGAGCTTCTGAATTATCAGTGTCTGAGGTTTTAGTACCTAATGTTTCAGTACCTAGACCAAATATATTCCGGTAAGTAATACCAATCGCAATAAAACTCATTGGAATCGTCCAAATTAAACCGATACCAAATGGAAGCATTGCAATCATGTTTAATACAAGAAGCACAAATACGATACCAAACATGGTAAACCATTTGTGTGTGATTGCTTTGCGTGAGGTTTCCATCGCTCTCCAAAAAGACAAGTCTTTTTCAGCCACCAGCGGTGCAGAAAGCGCGTAGGCAATCGCGAGATAGATACCAGGTATGATCAAAAGATAGCTTCCGATATTGATAAAAATTCCTGAGACCAAGATCACGGCAAATAAAGGAAAGGTTTTATGGTATTGGCTAAACAGCATACCGACAGAGATCGGTTGATCCGTTGCCCGATTAATTCCCATCATGATTAGAGCAACGGTCATAGGGGTCGTTGCTATTATCAGTCCAAGGTAAAATACAATGATTAGAACCATAAAAAATCCCGATAAAGTCACATTGGTCATGCCTGCCAAGGTTATAAATATCGGTATCATTGCTATTACTACGGCCAGTACAAATAAAAGCCCATACACAGACAGCGCTAAGTTAAACGTCCACTTAGTCCCTTTGGTTAATCGCCAAGATTCATTAATTACATCAGCTACGGTTAATTGGTAATTGCCTGAAAGCCCTTTTTCGAGAGAGCCATAATCAGAGTGCGTTACGTTTTCTGACAAATCTGATGTTGGAGCTTGGTAGATATTGCTCATAATTTATCCTTAACGATGGTAGGTATATTGACTACTGCTGTAGCAGTACTGAATGTTATGTCTATCCTTACCAGGCTTAGTTAATAGACTCTTATGGTTGTGTTGGCTTTTTTCTGAATATCTCACGTTATTATTGATAGATGAAATAATAAGTTGTTGTTTATTCGAATATTTTTTACACCTTACGAGTTCGTCTAATCACAAAATCTTACAAGTATACTATTTTATATCTATTGACCATGAACTTATGTGTGAATTGATATGGACAGTAAAAGTGAAGTCATTAAGTACGTTGCTCCAACTCTCGCTACGGCGCTAAACGGGCCTTTTTCTGGCGTTGCCAATCAGTATTTGGCGGATAAGCTTACCGATTACGCCGCAGCAAACGATTCGAACATTGACGATTCTCTAACGAAAGCTCTTCAAGCACCAGAAGGCTTACAAAAATTAAAATTAATCGACAAAGAATTCAGCCAAGAAATGAAAAAGCTGAATGTGGATGTGTTTAATTTAACGCCAGAATCAAAATCAGTTGCGAAAGACAAACCCAAGGCCAGCTATAAACCGCAAGTTTGGATTAGCCTTCTGTTTTTAGTGGCTTATTTCGCGATGTTGTCTGCTATTTTTGCAGTTGAAGTCAGCGATACGCTAAATATGAAGAAAGGTGATAATTCACTGATGGGTGAATTGCAGATACTGTTTGGCGTGTTAACCGCCGGGGTGGGGCAGGTGTTGAGTTATTGGTTTGGCGGTGCTCTCAAGAATTCGAGACAAGAAGCACCGTAAAACTGCGTAACTATTGCTTTCACTTGTATGGTTTTAACTTGTTTGGCTTAGCTTGCGTCTCGCAGTGCGGTTTCGCCGTCTTCGATAGTTAAGCTATCTTCTGTTCGAGACGCGAGTTTTAGTGCTTTTTTCTCGGCTTTTCGGCGCTCTTGGGTCTGTTTCCAGTCAATAATCGAAAAATTCCCATCAAAATCTTCCACTAATGCCGTGCAGGATTCTACCCAGTCGCCGGTATTGTAGTAGCACACGTTGTTAATGGTTTTAAGCGCGCTGTGGTGAATGTGGCCGCAGATAATGCCGTCGTAGTTATTCTTTTCAGCGTAATGAGACGCTGCATCTTCGTAATCGCCAATGTAGGTTTGGGCGCGTTTAATATGGCTTTTTAGATATCCTGCAAGCGACCAGTAGCCGTAACCGTATTTAGCGCGTACTCGGTTGTACAAGCGATTTAAAAACATTAAAAAGTCGTAACCCCAGTCACCAATCCATTTTAGAATTCGATGAGCGCGCGTAACACCGTCAAACTGATCACCGTGCATAACCACGAACTCTTTCTTATCGGCAGAGACGTGGGTCATTTTATTGATGAGGTGAATGTTGTCGAAGCGGTTGTTGGCGAATTTTCTTAAAAATTCATCGTGGTTGCCGGTGATGTAATAAATCTTAACGCCGCGCTTAGACATCTTTAAAATCTTACGAATAATTCGCGTGTAAGATTTTTTCCAATGAACCTTCTTGCGCATTCTCCAGCCGTCAATGAAATCCCCGACGATGTATAATGAATCGCATCGATGTACTTTTAAGAATTGATTGAGTAGGTCGGCTTTGCAATCTTTAGTGCCTAAGTGAACATCTGATATAAAAATGGAACGGTAATTATTAACGGCTTCCAACGCAGAATCACTCATCGACATTTGACACTTCTTATTGCTGTGAGAATAAAAAAACGATAATAATCAAATACCTAGAGTGGAGATAAAACGGTATTTTCATTACTATTCGGCGAATATTGCGCCTGCAATGTGTCATTTGCGTGGCAGTATTTTGACGGAATGATTAATTCTTATACGAAATCGATAGTCGCAGTTATGTTAATAATGTGCTGCTATTCATTAAACTTATTTCAAATACGTTGTTAATAGTAAGAGCGTGTTTAATCCGAGGGGAATCCGTTGGCTAACCAGACCAGTGATATTGAAGACTTGCAGTCGAGATTGGCGTTTCAAGAAGATACGATTGCGAGCTTAGATAAAATCGTTGCCACGCAAGATCGAGCAATTAGCGATTTAACTAAGCAAATCACTCATTTGAATGAGCAAATTAAAGAGCTAAGAGAAGCGGTTCGATCGTCGCAATCTGGTGGGTTTAATTTGGTTGATGAACGGCCACCGCATTATTGATTGGCCACCGCGTTATTGGTTAATAGGTACGAATCTTTAGTGTTCGCGCTCGCAATGAAATCGAGCGCGTTAGGTAAAAGTTTAAAGTTTTTCGTTTCTCATTCGTTCCAGATCTTTTAAGCGTTGATCAAGAATTGCTTTTTGATAGTCAGATTTAGCAATTTTCTTTGCATTCTTAAGCTGAGTTCGGGCTTTGTCGTAGATGCCGTTGAGCATAAAGTATTCGGCTCGGGCCTGATGCAATCCCAAAATATTACCCGCCAATCCTCGCACTTCGGCTAAAAGGTACCAAATATAGTCGTCTTTAGGGCGGCGAGTACTGTGTTTGGTGAGCACCACTTCGGCTTGTGAATATCGACCACCGTCCATCAGTATTTCAGCCAAAGCTGTATTCAGCGGATGATTCTTAGGGCGAGTGCGTAATTCTGATTCTAAACGTCGCTGGGCGCTGTCGAATTCACCTTGTTTGGCTTCAAGCTTCGCCATGGCAATGATGTAGGCGTTTTCGTCGGGCTCATTTTCTAGCAGATACTGAATTTGATCGTAGGCTCGATCGAATTGCCCGGATTCCGTTAAAGCCAAAGCAAGTCCGTAGCGACTGGCGTTTTCCGACGGTGTATCGCCTTCGAGTTCGTAAGCAAATGTTTTGGCGGCAATGTTCGCGTTTTCGGCGTGCAGCAGCCGTGAACGCGCTTGCATTAAATAGAATCGATCGTTGTTCACGTACTGCTTTTCAGGGTGTTTTTGCGCGCGATTGCGAGCGTCTGCAACTCGGCTTTCGGTGATTGGGTGAGTCAACAAAAATTCCGGCGGGCGAGAGGTATAGCGCAGCTCACGCAGCATTCGCTCGAACATTTCTGCGCCTGCGGCCGGGTTACGGCCAGAGGCAACCATGGTTTGCAAGCCAATCCGATCGGCTTCCTGCTCATTTTGACGACTGAAACGTAAACGAGAATCTAAAGCCGCCGCTTGCGTTGCTGTTAGGGCCGCGATGCCCGCGTCGCCACCGGCAGTGGCAGCAAGAATCAAACTGGCGAGCAGACCAGCCATGGTTGGAATGGTGGAATTGCTTTGTTTTTCAAGGGAGCGAGCAAAATGGCGTTGGCTCAAGTGAGCAAGTTCGTGGGCAAGTACAGAAGCCATTTGGTTTTCATTTCCGGCGTACAAGAACAAGCCGGTATTTACACCAACAACGCCGCCAGGTACGGCAAACGCGTTAATTGTTGGGTTGGGAACAACGACTAAATCTAAACTTTGATCTTTAAGTTGGCTGTATTTTGCCAAATCTTGAATTAAGGTTTCTAAGTACTCATACATTAACGGGTCAGACGATGTACGCACTTGGCTGCGATAAGAGCGAAGCCACGCTTGACCGAGTTTCTTTTCTCTTGCTGGAGAAATAATCGACGACGCACCGTCACCTAAATCGGGTAACTGAATTTCTGCTGAGGAAGAAGAAATGGTATAGGGGAGAGGCAAGCTCAGGAGCATTGCAAGTAGGGTGCGTTGAGCAATTTTTCTAGAAGTTTTCGTCACGGGCGTCATTCTATGTCGTTGAATCTGGTCCAAATAGCTGAGAAAGCAATTCACTCAAAATGATTTAGGCAATATTTGCGTCTAATTTTAGAGCAGCTATTTCATAGGTATTTGATTCTATGGATATTCTGACCAACTGGGTAATAGGAGTTCATCACTTTTGCTGAAAATCTTTATTTTTACAATATCGGTTACCCTGAACCATGCCTTGTAAACTTGTGCTCAAATAACCTTATTATCAAGGTTAGTCATTTAGTTGTCATATAATTCGGTTTAAAATTTTATTTTAACTTATTGAAAATAAAGACATATTTATAACATTTTGCAGTCTGATGTAAATTCTCATCCATATAGAAAATACGTTAACTGCAATCAAAAGCGTCTGGTGAGGCAAATGTTGATTATTCGTTTGCCAAAACCATTCGAATTGATTATTAAATATTCATCTTGCAATTGTTAGTACGAAAACTGTTCGATTGAGGCGTGGCGAGATTGATTTTCCACTCCAAGAACCATTTAGCGTAAGTTTGTACTTCTTTTATAGCAGTGACTTTTATTAGAATGGCCGACTTATGAATAACACAATAAAAAATGTAGTGGCCGACCAAGTGGTAGACGCAACGGGCCTCGCTTGCCCACTGCCGTTGCTGAAACTCAAACTGGCATTAAAAAGTTTGAATTCTGACCAAGTTGTGAAGCTAATAGCTACAGATGCAGGCTCAAAGACTGATGTTCCAAGCTTCTGTGAGCTTTCAGATAATGAACTCATACAGTTTGTTGAATCAGACAACATTTACTATTTTTGGGTGAAACACGGTTGATCGGTGGTAACCAAAATTTCGACATTGTTCGCTTTAAAAAGTCTTCAAGCGAAACATTAATTTGGAAAACTTATGCTTAACATCTTTGGTTCTTGGATAAACCGTTACTTTTCCGACGAAGAAGCTGTACTACTGTTAGTCTTCTTAATCTCAGCTTTTGCTATCTTGATTACAATGGGCTCAACTTTAGCGCCCATGTTTGCAAGTGTCATCATCGCCTTTTTGTTGCAAGGTTTAGTGGCTAAATTACGTTCGGTGGGCATGCCACACACCGCGGCAGTGACGATTACCTTTATTGTTCTGGTTGGGTTTATTGTTATTGCGTTGTTGTTTGTATTACCGCTGATATGGGATCAGTCGCGGGCGCTCTTTGCTGAACTCCCTGGCATGTTTGCCGAAGCGCAAAAGCTCCTTTTGCTGTTGCCTGAGCAATATCCCAATTTGATCGACCAGCAGCAAGTTCAAGAAATCATCGAGTTGGCGCGCAGTCGCATTGGTGCGTTTGGTCAAGAGTTACTGACGTTTTCCCTCGCCAATGTGCCGGTTTTGATCGCGGCGTTGGTGTATCTCATTTTAGTTCCCATTTTAGTGTTCTTCTTCCTCAAAGACAGTGGCCAAATTTTGTCGTGGCTGTCTTCGTTTTTACCTCACAAACGCCCGGTCATGCGTAAAATTTGGGCTGAAATGAATCAGCAAATCGCCAATTACGTTCGCGGTAAAGTGATTGAAATCTTTATTGTTGGCGCCGTGACTTACGTTTGTTTTGCCTTATTAGGTGTTAACTACGCGTTGCTGCTTGGAATTGCGGTTGGGTTTTCAGTGGTTGTTCCCTACATTGGCGCCGCCGTTGTGACCATTCCTGTCGCTGTAATCGGCTTTTTCCAATGGGGGTGGAGCAGCGAATTTTATTATTTGATGGCCGCTTATGCCGTCATTCAAGCGTTAGACGGAAATGTACTGGTGCCGCTGTTGTTTTCTGAAGCGGTCAATCTGCATCCAATTGCCATCATTCTTGCGGTATTAGTTTTTGGTGGCCTTTGGGGATTCTGGGGTGTTTTCTTCGCCATTCCATTAGCCACCTTATTCAAAGCTGTAGTGAGTGCTTGGCCGTTAGCGCACAAAGAGATGGAATCCGAAGGCGAGTTGGAAAATTGATTGTTCACGGCTGACATGAACCAACAGTGAAATGCTCAGTCAGAACACGTAATGAATACTCCAACTTATCAGAAATAATGATACTGGATTCATTTGCTGTCGTAATTAACTCCGAGTCGTTAGAAATTATGTGAAGAAATTGGAATGAAATACTTTCAATTTCTATGATTTCATTAGCGTTAGCCGTCGCTAAATCAAACTCAAACAAGTAACACTCAATAAAGACAGCATTTATTTCGATCAATCAGCTATTACATGAGGCAGTCAATGGATAAAGACGTTAAAAACTGTACATTAATGAAGCCGAGTTTCAGCCGGTTTGTGTTGAGGTTTCACAGAATTCAACGTCCTGTTCCCGCTCGTAGCACACGTCTGACGACATTCGTTCAATCTCCGTTACGCTACTTGCTGCTTGTGTGTTGCACACTGTTCGCCTTAAACGTTAATGCTGTTGAAGTTCTCAAAGGCGATATCGACGATCGTGAATACAAGTATTTCGAACTCGATAATGGTTTAAAAGCCCTCGTTATTCATGACGCTACCACTGATAAAGCAGCGGCAGCGTTAGATGTGTACGTCGGTAGTGCCGATAATCCTGATGACCGCCGAGGTTTGGCGCATTTCTTAGAACACATGCTGTTTTTAGGCACTGAAAAATACCCGCAAGCGGATGAGTACCAGCAATTTATCAGTCAAAATGGGGGCTCGCACAACGCGTACACCTCATCAGAACACACGAATTACTTCTTTGAAGTGAAAGCTTCCGCGCTCGAACCGGCATTGGATCGATTTGCTCAGTTTTTTATCGCGCCTTTATTTACTCCCGAATACGTCGATCGTGAACGTAAAGCTGTTCATTCTGAATACAGCTCAAAAATTAAAGACGACTTTCGTAAATCGTTTGACGCCTATCGAGAAGTCGTTAATCCAGAACATCCTGCGTCTCAGTTTAGTGTGGGCAGCTTAGAAACCTTGGCGGATCGCGAAGGTGACCTGGTTCGCGACGACTTAGTGGAGTTCTACAAAAAATACTATTCTTCTGACCAAATGGTCTTGGTGGTTTTGGGCAAAGAGCCCATCGACAAATTACAGGCAATGGTGTTGGAACGTTTTAAACAAGTTCCAAGAAACAACAAGCCAGTTGAAAGAAAATCAATTCCTATGTTTACCCCAGGCAGCTTGCCGCTGCAAGTGTCGACATTGCCTGAGGCGGAAGGCCATCGTTTGAGTTTAAGTTTCCCGGTACCACCAACGCAGGAACACTTTCGTAAAAAGCCGTTGCGATTTATTGGCAATTTAGTGGGTCACGAAGGGGAAGGTTCCCTCATCGATGTATTAAAACAGCAAGGCTGGGTTGAAAGCTTAAGCGCTGGTGAAGGCTTTTCTGATCGTTTCAATGGCAGCTTCCAGATCAGCATGCAATTGACAGACGAAGGGTTAAAAAACAAAGATCAAATCGTTGCCTTGGCGTTTGCAGAAATTAAACAAATTAAAAAATCAGGTTTGAAAAAGTGGCGTTACAAAGAGCAGGGTGAAATTGCTGATATTGGTTTCAGATTTTTAGAGAAGCAATCGCCTTCCGGTACGGTTAGTTTTATCGCCGGCCGGTTGCAAGATACTCCGCCAGAATACGCCTTAAGAGCGGGCACTCTGTTTGAGAAATTCGATAAAAAACTGATTAAAGATTATTTGTCTTATTTAACGCCAGAAAACTTGTTTTTACACCTATCTTCCAAAACCGTTGAAACCGACAAGGTCAGTTTTTACTACCAAACTCACTATTCCGTGGAATCGCTCAGTGGTAAGTCGTGGCCGCTGGACAAAAAGCTCGCGAAGCAATTAAAACTTCCTGCTAAAAATCAATTTGTACCAGAAAATTTACGTTTAATTGCTCAAAACTCTTCAAGTGCTAAGCCAGAATTGATCGAGCAAAAGAACATTGATTTGTGGTTTAAAAATGACATCGATTTTAGAGTGCCGCGTGGCGTTACTTACGTTCGCTTTTTACTGCCCCAGGTTTCAAAGGACGTAAAAAACTCTGTGATGTTGGATCTTCTTGCGGCAATGGTTGAAGAAAGTTTGCAAACATTTTCTTATCCTGCGTCGCTCGCCGGGTTGTATTACGGCATTAACAACAACAGTCGCGGTTTCGATATTCGCATTTCAGGCTACAGTGACAAGCAATTGGTTTTACTGTCTGAAATTACCGAAGAATTGAACGATTACAGTTCGTACTCAAATCAGTTTGATGCTGTAAAAAATCGCTTAGTTCGCGAATGGTCAAATGTAGAAAAACAAACCCCATACCTTCAGATTTTTGCCGATATTTCTTCCGCCTTGTTTTCTCCAAAGTGGGAGGTGAAAGATAAGCTGGCTGCATTAAAAGAAATCACATCCGATGACTTAAACCAATTCAGCAAAGTTTTATTCGACAACGGTAAAGCTGAAATTTTTGTTCACGGAAACTTTAACGAAGGTTCAGCAAAAGACATTGCCGAGCTGGTTAATACTGAACTGTTGGCTAAGCAATCGGGCAGTGATTTGGCTTTAGCACCGGCAAAAGTGGTTAAGTTAAGCGACAAAGAACGCTGGAAGTGGATTTCTGTGCAGCATCCAGATAACGCTTTGGTGGGATATTTACAGGGAAAAAGCGATACCCTTGAAGATCAAGCCAAAATGATGTTATTGGAACAAACCATGGATTCTGGTTTTTATAATCGCTTAAGAACCGAACAGCAGCTAGGGTACATTGTTGCGGTAACGTCCCTGAATTTAAAAGAAACCCCCTCCGTGGCTTTTGTGGTGCAATCGCCCAATACTTCTGTAATGGATATCCGAACGGCAATGTTCGATTATTTCTCGACATTTGATCCATCTGAGAACCTTGATCAGAACAAACAGGCACTTATTGCTCGTTTGTTAGAAGCACCGAAAAATTTATTCGAGCGATCTGACGTGTATTGGTCGAACATTGGTCACGACAACGTTGATTTTGATCGACAAGAACAGTTGGCCAAGCTAGTTGAGTCAATTTCGTCAGAAGACTTTTCTGCGTTCGCAAAAAGCATGTTAGAAGAGGGTAATTGGCTTTGGTATGCAGCAGCGGAAGAGACTGAAATGCCAGAAGGTATAAAGCCAATCAAAAACGTTCAGCAGTTTAAACAGGCTTCTGAATCATACGTATACCCATAACACAAAAGAGCACAAGGATGTGCTCTTAAAAGTTTCTTCATTTTTAGAGTGAGCTTTTTCGTCAGAATTATTGAGGTAAGTAGTTATCGAGCTGAGTAATTATTGAGGCAAATTACTGTATTCACCTTCAATAACGAGTTGAACAAGCTGGGCTTGATTGCCCGTATTTTTCCAGTACCAGCCGTGTGTGCCGTCAAACGGCGCAATAAAACTTCCCTTCATATCGCTTGCTATTGACACAGCGTAGCTCAGAAAATAACCCGTCGTATCGCCTTCTGGTTCGCCATGTAAATCAAAATACAACGCTTCTCCGGGTGTTACCCATTGATACGTTAACTGCTGGTGTTTCTGCATAACCACTTTGAATTCAATGCCGCCATTGGCGGGAATAATAATTTCTTTAACATCTTTTCCAGTTGTGGTTTTTACCGATGGCTTTGCCGACGCAGCGGTTTGATTTGTTGTGGAAAGTTGAGTTAAACCCAATTTCTTTCCGATACCGGTGGCATCGATATTATATTTGGCCGGCAGTACAAAAACGGTTAAAACAACAACAGCAGCAACAAGGGCAAAAAGGGTAGACCGAATCAGTGTTGGTTGTGGAATGGATTCTTGAGTTGTCATTTTAATTTACCAAATACCCCGTTAATTGAAATCCCATTAAAGTAAATCCACAGCACATAAGAAAAGTATTTACAGAAACGGTCAGTTATGAAAAAAGTGGCAAGCGGCGAAGGTAATTCAAAAATAATACGATGAACATAAGAGCCAAAAATTGCCCCAATTCCACACCTATATTGAACGCAATCAAGTTCGCCAATAATCCGTTTGGATCTAATTGGAATTCTTGCAGCTTGGTAGCAAGGCCAAGTCCGTGAAACAGACCAAAGACCAAAACAGCGGTTTTTGGGTTGGGCCGCCAATGGAATACTGTTTCGAATCCCCCCAAATTATCGAACGCTTTATAAACAACCGAAAGGCCGATAATCGCATCAATTAAATAAGCATTGATTGCTACATGAGAAAGAACACCCAGTAATAGGGTAGTGCTGTGGCCTATTGTGAACATGGTCACGTACAACAAAATGTCTTTGCTTTTATAAAGAAAGAACATCACACCAAACAAAAACAGCAGATGGTCGTATCCAGTCACCATATGTTTTGCACCAATGTATAAAAATGGTCCAAAATGAATTCCAGTGTTGTTTTCTAGAAAGCTTCTGGTGGCGTCATCGACTCCATGAGCTAAGCTCGTTAAGGGAAACACGAGCGCGCACAATAAAAAAATGATAATTGCGCAAGACTTTGATTGAAGATGATTCATGGCTTTACACATTCTGTGTTTTGAAGAGGCAAATCTGCCGTTCTCATCGTTTTTGATGAGCGATTTGCGACGAAGCTTTGGAGCAGACCTTATCGTTTTGTGCTTGTCTGCGAAATCAGTAATAAGGCTGAAAAATGCGGCTTGGAAGCCAATTTGTAGTAAAACTACAGAAAAGAGTGGTTTTTGTAGTTATTTGTAAACCAATTTTTATCGTGATTTGAAATTTGGTTTGAGGAACTGTTGGAAAAAGTGTTTGTAGTAAACTTACAACTAATTGATTTAGATTTGATCAACAATAAATATAACAGCTGTACTACGTACGTTTTGGGTCTTTAACAGTAAATTTATCGATGAAAAGCTGCAATTTCTTACGCTAAAGTCGTTCTGGGAGCTTAAAAACCAGGGCTTAGACTTGCAGCACATATGAAAGTCTTTACCTTTATGTAAAAATACTACAAAATAAAACACAGGTAACAATAAAAGCCATACAACCAATAAGCATATCCACTGAACTTTGGGTTCAGTAGGTGTGTTTTTGTTTTTATTATTGGCGACTAATGAGCCTAACCGGCGTGCTATTGCAAAAGAATAACTACGTATCTTGACGCTTCTACCACAAGTAAGCAGAAAGGCACTTTCAAATCACTCATTTCTATCCCAAATGAGGATAATAATAAGGAGACTCTTTGATGCAAGAGGATATCGATGCTCTGGAAACCCGCGAATGGGTTGACTCGCTTCACTCTGTAATTCGTCACGCAGGGCCTGAAAGAGCGGCAGAGCTGCTTCAAGAACTCGCAAAATGCGCAAGCGCTGTAGGTGTTGATTTACCACCTGCCATCACTACCCCCTACCGCAACACCATTCCTACTACCAAAGAAAAACCAATGCCTGGCGATATGTTCATGGAGCGTCGTATTCGCTCGCTGATTCGCTGGAATGCAATGGCCATGGTAATGCGTGCTAACGACAACAACGAAGGCCTCGGTGGTCACATCGCTTCGTTTGCGTCTTCCGCAACTTTGTACGATGTAGGTTACAACTACTTCTTCCGCGGTAACGATGATGGCAACCTTGGTGATTTGATCTACTTCCAGGGCCACGTTGCACCGGGCATGTACGCCCGATCTTATTTAGAAGGTCGTTTCGACGAAGAGCAACTTGATAACTTCCGTCGTGAAGTTGATGGCAATGGTCTTTCTTCTTATCCTCACCCTTGGTTAATGCCTGACTACTGGCAGTTCCCAACCGTATCTATGGGCTTGGGTCCAATCAACGCCATTTATCAAGCGCACGTTATGCGTTACTTGTCTGCACGTGAACTTGTAAAACGTGAAGATCGTAAAGTATGGGCATTCTTGGGCGATGGTGAGTGTGATGAGCCAGAAACTCTAGGTGCAATTTCTCTTGCCGGTCGCGAAGGCCTTGAGAACCTTATTTTTGTTGTTAACTGTAACCTCCAGCGTTTGGACGGCCCAGTTCGTGGTAACGGTAAAATCGTTCAGGAACTTGAAGGCATTTTCCGCGGTGCGGGTTGGAACGTTATCAAAGTTTTGTGGGGCCGCAAATGGGACCCATTGCTAGAAAAAGACGAGAGTGGTCTATTGCAAAAACGCATGGACGAAGTTGTCGATGGCGAAATGCAAAACTTTAAAGCCAATGGCGGTGCTTATACTCGTGAGCATTTCTTCGGCAAATACCCAGAACTTCTCGAATTGGTGAAAGACCTTTCTGACGAAGACATCATGTATTTGAACCGTGGCGGCCACGATCCATATAAAGTTTATGCAGCTTACGCAGAAGCAATGGCGCATAAAGGTCAGCCAACCGTAATTCTTGCTCAAACCGTTAAAGGTTACGGCATGGGTACTTCCGGTGAAGCGATTAACGAAACTCACTCTGTTAAGAAAATTAGCAAAGACGATCTTAAACGCTTCCGCGATCGATTCGGTATTCCACTGACCGATGATCAATTAGATTCTGTTCCTTACTACCGTCCGTCTCCAGACAGCCCTGAAATGCAGTACATGCAAAAGCGTCGTAACGAGCTTAAAGGGCCAATTCCTTCTCGCCGCACCGAATTCCCAGTATTAACCGCACCAAAACTTGATGCCTTTGCTGCACAGTTAAAAGGTACAGGTGAGCGTGAAGTGTCTTCGACAATGGCATTCGTTCGCGTATTGTCTACCTTAGCGAAAGACAAAAATATCGGCGAAAACATTGTTCCAATCGTGCCTGATGAAGCCCGTACCTTTGGTATGGAAGGTATGTTCCGTCAGCTCGGTATTTATTCTTCTGCTGGTCAAAAGTACACCCCGCATGACGCTGGGCAAATCATGTACTACAAAGAAGATAAAAAAGGTCAAATTCTAGAAGAAGGTATCAACGAAGCGGGTGCTATGTCTGCGTGGATTGCTTTGGCAACCTCGTACACCAATAACGCCAAGCCAATGATTCCTTTCTACATCTTCTACTCAATGTTTGGTTTCCAACGCGTTGGCGATCTATGTTGGCTAGCAGGTGATATTCAAGCGCGTGGCTTCCTAATTGGTGCTACCGCAGGTCGTACCACACTGAATGGTGAAGGCTTGCAGCACGAAGATGGTCACAGCTTGATCATGGCAAACACCATTCCTAACTGTAAGAGTTACGACCCATGTTACGCGGGTGAAATGGCTGTCATTATTCAAGACGGTATCAAGCGTATGTACGAAGATCAGGAAAACTGCTTCTACTACGTAACGGCAATGAACGAAAACTACGTTCACCCAGAATTGCCAAAAGGTGCCGAAGAAGACGTCATTAAAGGTATGTACCTTCTTAAGCAAGGCAAGAAGAAAACCGGCAAGAAAGTTCAACTTCTTGGTGGTGGCACCATCTTGCGCGAAGTCGAAGCAGCCGCTGAAATCCTTCGCAACGACTACGACGTAGACGCAGACGTTTGGAGTTTAACCAGTGTGAACGAATTGGCCCGTGAAGGCCAAGCGGTAGATCGCTGGAACTTGATCAATCCAGAAGCCGACAAAAAAGTGCCTTTCGTTACCGAAAAACTGTCTGGCACCAAAGGCCCTGTGATTGCAGCAACGGACTACATCAAAGCGTACGCTGAGCAATTGCGTCCATACATTGATCGCGACTACACCGTATTGGGTACTGATGGTTTCGGCCGCAGTGATACCCGCTCTAAGTTGCGTCGCTTCTTCGAAGTAGACCGTGGCTTTATCGTTGTAGCAGCACTAACTGCACTTGCACGTGACGGCAAGGTTAAACCTGAAGAACTTACCAAAGCCCTAAAAGATTTTGGTATCGATTCAGAAAAACCAAATCCAATGACGTGCTAAACGCCAAGGCGCGCCACTAACCACAAGTTAGGGGCGCAAAATTCCAGAAATTAGCGACAAATTTAAGGAGATACAGTGTCTAGTCAAACAATCACTGTTCCAGATATTGGCGGCGCAGAGGGTGTAGAAGTTATTGAGATTTGCGTAGCTGTCGGCGACACCGTAGAAGCAGAGCAATCTCTTATTGTTATCGAAACTGACAAAGCAACAGTTGACGTACCATGCCCCGCTGCAGGAAAAATTACCGACATCAAATTATCCGTAGGCGATAAAGTTAGCGAAGGCGACGTTATCGGCGAACTGGCTGGCGAAGGTTCGGCAGTAGCTCCAGAACCTGCAGCAGAGCCTGCCCCAGCACCCGTAGCAGAAGCTCCAGCAGCGCCTGCGGCGGCACCTGCTCCGGTTGCAGCAACAACCAGCGCTGGCAATACCGTAGTACCAGAAGGCGTTGAAGACGCCGAAGTGATCGAAGTTTCTATTGCCGTTGGCGATGTAATTGAAGAGGGCGACACCGTTGCCGTTCTTGAAACCGACAAAGCCACCGTTGATGTTCCAGCAACCTCAGGCGGTAAAGTAACTGCTGTTAAAATTTCCGTTGGCGACAAACTTTCATCAGACGATGTTGTTGCTGACCTAGAAGTTTCCGGTGGCGCAGCGCCAGCTGCCGAAGCCGCTCCAGCACCTGCGGCGGCACCCGCGCCTGTAGCGGAAGCGCCGGCAGCACCGGCCGTTAGTGCAGAGCCAGTAGCTTCCGTTTCTACCGTACCTGATGGTGCAGACGACGCCGAAGTTATCGAAGTCCTCGTTGCGGTAGGCGATACCATCAGTGAAGGCGACGATCTTGCGGTACTAGAAACCGACAAGGCCACCGTTGAAGTACCAGCCAACGCTGCCGGTAAAGTAACCGCCGTTAAAATCGCCGTTGGTGACAAACTAAGCTCTGGCGACGTTGTTGTTGAGTTGGAAGGTTCCGCACCTGCGGCCGCCGCTCCAGCACCCGCAGCTGCGCCACAAGCGTCGGCACCGGCACCTGCCGCAGCGCCTGCTAAAGCTGTTCAACCAGCGCCTGAGCACGCTGGTGTTAAAAACGAGTTATTCAGCAAATCAACTGAAGTTTACGCAGGTCCGGCAGTTCGTACTCACGCCCGTGATCTTGGCGTTGACTTGGCCGACGTAAAAGCGACCGGTCCACGCGGACGTATTCTGAAAGAAGACGTTGATAACTACGTTAAAAACCTCGTCAAAACCGCGAAATCTGGCGGTACTGCGAAAGTTACCGATGGTGCTGGTATTCCACCAATGCCAAAACACGACTTCAGCAAATTTGGTGAAGTTGAAACGGTAGCAATGTCGAAAATCCAAAAACTCACCGCAATGAACATGCACCGTAACTGGTTGCACATTCCAGCGGTTACCCAGTTTGACGATGCCGACATCACCGACCTTGAAGCTTTCCGTAAAGGCTTAAAAGCCGAAGCAGAAAAACGCGGTGTTAAATTAACGCCGTTACCATTCCTGCTAAAAGCGTGTGCTGCTGCCTTAAAAGCCGAGAAGAAATTCAACGCATCTTTAGGTAATGATGGCGAATCCGTGGTTTACAAAAAATACGTAAACATCGGTATTGCTGCAGATACCCCAGTAGGTCTTCTTGTTCCAGTCATTAAAGACGTCGACAAAAAAGGTCTTTGGGAACTTGCCGAAGAAGCCAATGCGTTAATCAAAAAAGCGCGTGATGGCAAACTTTCACCAAGCGATATGCAAGGTGGCTGCTTTACCATTTCAAGCCTTGGCGCCATGGGCGGAACCGGATTCACCCCAATCGTAAATGCTCCAGAAGTTGCGATTTTAGGTGTTTCCAAAGCGCAAATGAAACCTATCTGGAACGGCAAAGAATTCGAGCCACGTAACATGTTGCCATTAGCATTAAGTTACGATCACCGTGTGATTAACGGTGCAGACTGCGGTAAATTCTTTACCTACCTAGTTAGCGTAATTTCCGACGTAAGACGTTTATTGCTCTGATGGTTAAAGTAGTAAACTTTCAACGTTGATACAAAAAAGCCGCAGTTTATACTGCGGCTTTTTTTGCTTTTAATCATTTAAAAACTGATATAAAAAGTACCGTGATATTTACCTTTAATGACTAGAAACCTAATTAGTCATACAGCTATTCAGGGCAAAAAAACGCATTCCGAATCGATTCCCACTGAGACAAATGATTAACAGTATATTCAATACTGTGATTTGTATCTCCAGTTGATAATGGTGTTGCTACAGTCATAGAGTTTTGCGAACTTTCTATTACTTCTGATTCATCCAAAAACCTAAGAAATGCCCACGGCCCAGAATAAAAACGCTCGTTTTCATCATTGCTATTTGATTTTGCAACTAGAGAAATCGAAGCTCCGTCAAGAGGGAGTTCCACATTGTAAAGTAATCTAGGGCCAGTTATTTGAGGGCCCACATTTCCATTAAACTTTAAGGAGATGTATTGATAGCCTTCGGGTGACTGTTTTGTCTTTATTGATACTTGTCTTTTAGCTGAGGTAGAGCCGTTAGAATAAAAATAATTTTGTATCGCTTTAACCGCAGATAAATGGGAATTGTAGGTTTTGGCGAATTTCTCATGAGAAGAGAGTTGGGTTGTCAAAATTCCTATTTGCGGAGCAAAGTAACGATTAAATTCCGTAATAGATATGTCTTTTTTTGATTCTTTATTGAAAGGATAGAGGCTTTGTAGCCTTTCGCATTGCCGACGGTAGTTATTGTCGAACACTTCAGCATTATTTACAGGTTTTTCAATAATTGAACTGCAAGAGCTGATCAGAAAAGTAAGCGTTGCTAACGCTAGTTTAGAGTGCATGCGGTTTCTTACCTGTAAGTCAAAAGTGGTAGATTTTCAGCCATTAAATTCTTCCTTTTTATCTTTATTCTTTGATGTGTCGCTTGAAAATATTTTCAATCATTAAGTTTTATATTGTCGTTTCTTAATTAATATTTCTATTTTATTTGGATTAACATCTGAATTAATAGAATTTATCGGTTGTATTTTGTTGGTATTTCAGGCTGAATGTGAGGGTTATTTAATTTTAAATAAGGTTTGTTTTATTGTAATTATTTAGTACTAAAAGTATTAATTTTAAAAAGTCGCTACTTCCAGGTGTTGCAGCACCCAGAAGCAGCTAACCACAACTGATAAAGAGAGTATCAATCATGGCTAAACGTAATGGTACGCCAGAGCACCGCTCGGCCCAAGAAAAATCTTCCAAAATCCGCAAACTTAAGGTTCGAAAGAGCTTTTACCCCTACATACCCGGCGATCCCTACGCCAATCGGTACAAAGGTTACCCAACCGTCCCCTTAATACAGCTCAAAGGCTATTGGCTCAACAAGGCCGATTTTACCATAGACACCGAACTCGATGTTCATGTAAAAGACGGCTGCATTACCATAAAAATAAAAGAACCCACGCAGTAACTACTGAAAAATCCTAAATACCGGTGTTTCATCAAACCAGTATTTACGACAAAGAAAGTGTATTGGGTTATAAAATATTTTTTAATTAAAAAATTTAATTTCTATATTAAATAAGTAATGAGAATAGTTTGTAATTGGTTGTGTTGATGCTTGCGATAAACGCAGAAAAGATAAAATATAAATCTATAGATTATAGAAAATAAAATATTTTATGGAGAATTTTTATAACCAGAAAAAATAAAAATGATTTCTGTGCCAAGTTAATTAAATCGTTGACTGGGTGATTTATTCAGGATAGTTTTGGTTGAAATTTAATCGAAGCTTGCGGCGCTGCGACGGTATATTTTGGGAGATGCGTCGTTATGACAGATATTAAGTTGTTACATTTCAAAGGATGGATCATGGAAATAATCAGATGGCTTTTAGGGGTAGCAGTAGCCTCGTTTATTGCAGGAGCTGGTGCTCTGACTTATTTAAATAAGCATGTAGATTCCAGAATAGAGTTACAGCTAGAAGAAAAAGGGGTGGACCTTCTGGAATCAAGAATTAAAGACCTTGAAAGTAAGGAAATATCAGTATCATTTTCCGAACACTTATACGGCGTTGAGAATAGGCCCCATCAGTTGGGGAAAAATAAGTTCTGTGCGCTATCAGAATCGACCACTGTCCATGCTAGTCAAGCTTGTGGCTGCGTCATCGAACAAAACTCTTCTGGCTGGTCTTTAAGAATCAATGCTGATCAAGATTTTAAAAATTCATTATGTAGCTGTAAAGCTGTTTGCTTTAACTAAAATGTAACAAGGCCAACCATGAGAGCTTGGTAAAGTAGTCACCTTTTCCGCTTGCGCGAAGAAAGTCGCCTACTTTACCAATCCAATGTTGGCTGCGTTAGGTAAAAAAGGGGGGGCTATGTCTGTCGAAACAAGGGCGGCAATTATTGGTGCTGTTATCGGAGCCTTAATATCTGGGGTAATTAGTGTTTGGTCAGTGAAGAGAATGGAGGTAATTGAAGATCAAAATCGCATGTTTCAAGAGCGTATAGAGGAAAGTTCACTGTCCCGTACACTTGGAGCCAGTAGAGCTGGGTTGTTATCGAGTGTTGCAATAGAAATACTAAGAAAATACGGTGATGTCACCTCAGTAATAAGCATGAGTTCTGTGGAGTGGTATCAGTTAAATTCCTATCAGAACATGCTAGAAATATTAGGGGCAGATGAAGCCAAAGAGAAGTTGGCTCATCTTTATAAAAAAACTGATAGAAAAAATATTGCACCAGGCCAGCCAGGCAGAGACGATTACTATGAAGACCTTGAGGCTCTTACTCAAGCACTAAGAAAAGCCGTTGATAGTGCATATGAATAACTCAGTTACCTAACAAGCGACTGTGGTATCAATACACAATAACGTTATCTGCAGTATTTGCCGTTGAGCAAGGTGTTATGCATCAAGTATATAAGGAGAGCGTGTATGTTTGAAGAGTTGGTAAAAGCGTTAAGTAACTTTGAAACCATTTTTGTAGCGGCGGGAATTGCCTTCCTGTTGTTATCTCTCTGCGACCAAATAAAAATAAAGAATGTAGAGTTGTTTATAAATGGTACTAAGGCATTTGTAGCATTTATTATCGGGGTTCTATTCGTGGCCGGAAGTATTTCTGTGGCCATAAGTTCACCTATTACTAAATACTTCGAAGTAAATATATCTATAGATCCTTACAAAGATTTCCATGATACTAGCTCGGTTGTTACAGATTTTTGTGGATCAAAAGGCTATAAAACAGGGATGTGGAATGGTAAAGGTTCTGGACCTACTTTTGGTGTAATTTGTATAAAGTAAAATGCATAACAAGGGTAGGCAAATAGCCCGCAAAAAAACGTGGGCTGGATGGATTTGCTAGCACTCACCTTGGCCGCCAGCGTGATATTTACGAAAAATGAAGCTATTCAGCGTAAACGAAACTAACCAAAACAAAGGTACCTTCCTAGGGGAAGAAATTTTTCTTCATGGAGTACTCAAATATAATTCTGAAAATGTATTGATTGAACATTGTCCAAAATCGGAAAGAGCTAATGCTTTTAATCCAGAAGTTTGGTTGCATACTGATAATAGTCCATTTAATTTCGATTTTGAAGTTTTTAAAAGAAAAAAGGTAAAAGAGTAGTGGTTTTAGGTATGATCGAGCCCAATAATACAATGTTTTCACAAGACCTAGGTCTTTGGTGGCATACGCATTTTATGTAAACGCTTTAACTACATATAAAAGTGGCAAGTGGAATATAATTCTGAAATATAACAAGCAAATAAAGGGCTTAAAACTGCGGGCTCTTTTCGCTTCGCTCAAGTTTAGCCCACAATTTTAAGCCTTTTATTTGGGCGTTGTCTGGTAATGAATAAATCATCTTTATTGTTTAATCGACGAAGAGAAATATTTATGAAAGTATTTACAAATTTTTCTCAAAAAACAAAATGGCTGTGGGTATAGCTGTAGGAGCAGCAGTCGGTGCTGGGTTCGGGGCTGCTACTGGTAATATGAGCCAAGCGATAGGTTTTGGTGTTGCAATAGGAGTTGTCTTGGGAGCCGTTTGGTCAAAACAATCGAAAACTGTTGCCAAATAGTTAGTATTATCACCGAGAAGCTGTTCTCGTTATAAATACCATAAAATTTGCTGTTTGATAAAAGTATTGTTTTATTGGCGGTACAACAGCCAACAAATGTAACCATCATGTCTTTGATCTAATCACGCTACAATGAATGTATTTTGTTCTCTAATAGCCTTTTTAATTTTATCTTTATGCAGTAATTCTGTTTTAGCTATTAACAATGATGTTCAAGATTTAGAGCAACTATTAAAACAGCTAGTTAACGAGCAAAGAGAATCCAATAACCTAGTTGGCCTTGGTGCAGTTGTTATTCAGAATGGTAAAGTTATCGGCCCGTTGGTGAGTGGTGAGCGGAAAAAGGGCAGCCAAGTTCTTTTGACCGATAACGATAAATGGCATATTAGCTCTATTACAAAATCCTTTACGGCTACAATGATTGCTCGCTTAGTTGAGAAGGGCGAACTAAGTTGGAATACCACGATAAAAGAAGCTTTTTCTGAGGTTGATGGATTAAATCCTGGATGGAATAGCGTCACATTGGATCATCTGTTAACACACACGTCTGGTGCGCGACGCGATATCCCTTTCTTTGATAACTTCAAAAAAACTGCTGATGGCTTAGAACGCATGATGGCAAGAGAAAAGGTTGTCATTAAGATATTGAAAAAGAAACCTAAGATTACGCCAGGCGACGCCTTCAAATATTCAAATGCCGGATACATTATCGCTGGTGTTATGGCTGAAAAGAAAACGGGCATGCCTTGGGAAGAACTGATGAGGCAAGAAGTTTTCGCTCCGCTGCAATTGCAAAGTGCTGGTTTTGGTTCACCTCAAGATGGGGAAGAAAAATTAAGTCAACCTTGGGGACATTGGAATAAGAATTGGCTTAGTACGATACTCGGTATGAAAGCGAGTAATATTGGTAAGAAAGTAGGTACTCAAAGTGACATCACGCCAATCGCTGGACCTGCAGGTATCATACATTTATCACTGAAAGACTTAGCGTTATATGCCAATGAACACCTTCAAGGAGAGCAAGGTCGAGGGTCATTGCTTAAAACGGAAACATTTCAACGTTTACATCATCCCTCCAAGAATAATTATGCTTATGGCTGGTATACAGACCCACAACAAAAATTGGGTTGGGGTACTGTATATAGACACACTGGCTCGAATGACCGGTGGGAGGCTTCACTGGTCATTTTACCCGACATCAACACTGCCATTGCAGTCACTTCCAATGAATCCTACGATATTACGATACAGAGTGTGCAGGAAATAATTAATCAATTGGTTCAACCGTTGACTGAATCATATAACCAGTCAATACAGTTAACCGCCAAAGTATCATCTCACTGAGGTGCTATACACTAATTTAACCAATCAAATTTTGGAGCAATTGTGAAAAAAGTAATATTTGGCTTATTTTTAGTTGTAGTGGTTGGTGGGTATTTAATAAGTTTAAAACCCACAGAACTAGAGCGTTTACCAAATTTTTATGCGTTAAGTAAGGAGGCTATCTTAATTAATTCTGAAGAGATGAAAGTCAAATGTAACTACCACGTTTTCCTTTTCGGTTGGATTGATGAGATCGAAGAAGAGAAAAATTTTCAAGAATGTATCAATAAACATGAAAAAAATGTCTATAAGATTGTTGAAAGCTCTGGTGCCTGATTTCTAATTTAAACCGTGAAAAATAGTTATTTACCATTAAACACTCCCTCAGAATTTTTATAATTCAATATTCATCCAGCTCTCTGATTAATCTGTTGAGCGATGTGGTTACACTTGTGTTAAGTGACCGTAGTCATGCTTTGATTCTAAGGCTAATATTGCTAATCAAACCACTTGTGTTTTCGCTCAGTCTTCACTCTTAAGAATGATAGTGTGTTGCTAGGTAAAAAGTGATACGACTATGTTCTTCAATTGATTGATATTGAGATACCCTAACTTATTAGTTCTTATATTTTACAAAGTTAACTAGAAAATTTTATTCTGCGCACAGTATTTGATGCCAGTTTAGCAGCAAAATATTCTAAGCAAATCTCCATTAATAAAATCATTAGATTTATTTGAGTATATAGAGGATGTGCAATTGATAAGGCCTGAATTTTTATATTGAAGAAGCTAATTTTATTTTGTTAGATTTATATAGATTTGGAAATTCTTCAAATTCTAGACTCGATCATGTAAGAGCATTCAAAGATGTCGCGGTAAAAAAGGTGAATGGAATCGAATTGGTGATTGCAAATGGAAATGGTGTTTCACTTTCTACTACGTTTGATTCTACAAAGAAAAATACGTGGAAGCTTGAAAGGAATACTCCAATACCCCAGGGACTTCGGCTTGTTAAGGATTTACGTCCGGGCAGGGGTGATCACTATATGATTGCGCCCGACGCGAATATGCCATTTACGAAATATCTTGGATTACTGCAAGAACTTGCAGTATATTGCAAAAAAGTAAGTTGAGGTGTAACTATGAATAATACAGATAGTCTGTCTATTCCAATGACTATGGGTGATTGGGTATTGATAATGGAGTCAGTTTCTTCAAGGTTAAAAGAAATCGATTCTATAGACACTGATTCAACTGATGATGATGTTATGGCCGATCTCTATACTGATCAGCAAAATCTCAAAGGCCTTCTGGGGTATATAAAAATTGAATTTAAAAAAGAATATGGGGCTCTTCCTGAATAAAGCTGACTAGAAACTCCATTTGCTGCAAAGTAGAGTGATTTTTAATCCACGGGACAATAACGCAATTTAGCTCAGATCTGCAGGTAAGAAACTAGGTAAAATTATTGTCCTAATAGTGATATACACTTCTCACAGGTAGTCTAGAATTCAGTAATTAAAATTACTGGGTTCTTAGTGCCTCACTTCTGATTTTCTTAACGGTGTATTTACTCTCAATGCTTCGACTAATACGACATACAATATTACAGCTGCTATTTATTGGTTTGTGGGTAGCGATGGTGTATTGGCAGCTTAAGAATGGAAATACATTTATTGCTGTTGTAGTAGTACTGCTAGTCGTAACGATTTTTCTTATAAACGTCTTTCCTCAGAGTAGGTTAGGGCATTTCGCAGTAACCCATGAGTTGGCGTTAGCCCCATTAGATGACGAAACACCTCGTCAATATCAACTCCGGCTTGCTAAATGGTGGGTGCTCGGGAGTGTAGCGCTGCCTTTGGGTCACGGTGTAAATGTGATATTCAATGGTTGCAATGAAGTTGCTTTCCTACTCAGTTTTGTTGGTTATATTTTCGGGATTGCATGTGCTTTGAAGCTTATCGGTTGTCTAATCCGCGCCGCTAGGTTATAAATTTCCACCAGTTATCAAGGTTAATCAGAATTGCTAGTAATCTGGCTAAACTAAAGTGTTATTGCGTTCTTTGTGGCGTAATTAGAAAGTTAATGGTCTGTAAGTTTATACGAAGGTTTATGAGTTAGATAGGTGTGGTGAATTCGGTCAAGTCTTTATTGATGATGGAGGGTTTAGTATTGAAATTTACTCACAACAGTCCGGCTAAACTGGCTTTAATACGTTACGCTTCTTCCAGTCAATTATTGGAATTTCACGAATCATGGAACTAATCGCGTATTTCCAAGAAATGTGGCACCTTGCAATGAACCGCAATGCGCAAGGGGTCTTTTTCTGGTTTTCTCTATACATTTTTGTTGTTGGCGTCTATTCGGTGATATTTCAAGTTCGAACCAGGTGTTGGCCTTTCACTTATGGAGATTTGGCCGAGTTGAGTTTGGGTAAGTTTGATGTGCCAGCTGCTAGTTCTGATCGAAGCTATATGACTGAGGCGTTATATCATTACAACGTGTCTGGTGTTAACTATAGCGGTACGAGAGTTTCACCCTGGGTGATAATGTTAAGCTATAATTTACGGTTTATTTTAAAAAAGCAAATGTCTTATGTTCAGTATTCTGGCGATGGAAAAGTCAAAGTTTTTTATAATCCGAGTAACCCAAAAAAGAGCTTTCTAATTATTGCAGGCAAAGTGGGTATTTTTATTACTTTCTTACTGAGCATACTTCCGTTTGTATTATTTTATTGTGAGTACTACGTATATAGAGCATGAAAAATTTTAGTATTATTTTAAATTCAATTGTTATTATATTTTCAATCTATGGGTTTTTAACTCTTGGAAATCTAACGGTTGCGTGTACAGCGTTTATTTTCTTGGGTGGTATTGCTGTTAGCGTCAGTCGTCAAAAGAAATCTCTGGTTTGGGCGGTTTTAATTGGAAATTTAATGTTGTTTATTTTAGGTGCAATTTTAGCTGTTGCTCTTGCTCTCGGGTTACTCGCTCCACAGGGTGCTCAAGCAGTATTATGGGGGTCGGTTGTTCTACTTTTGTATGTACTACCAAGTTTGCTGAATTTGTTTTTTATTAAAATTCGGTATTTTCCAGCCTTAAGGCATGAACCAAACGATGCTAGTTAACCACCAACAATGCTGCAACGGTTTAAGTTACTATTATACTGGTTGTTTGCAGTTATCCGTTAAGTTAGGTTTTAAATTAATTGATGAGTGGCGTCTTGTATTCACCTAACGTTGTCAGGCAAGTTTGATGAAGATTCAGCATCTTGAGAGTGGAAACCTAATAGTTTCGAAGAATTCTCGATTCTTTTTTGTTCTTCTGGGGTTTGCCGCGTTTCTATTTATAGCTAAAGATGCGTTTTGGTGGGTATTTACGGAAGAAAATGTCTCAGGTAGTCGAATTCTCGCTGCTTTATTGATTGTATTAACTGTTCTGTTTTTTTGCAGAGTGTGGTCACTTAGCAGTAGGTTCGAATTTAATAGCTCAGAAAAAGTGCTTAAATACCGTATACAGTATCCTTTGAATAATAAAGAAGGTGTTATTCCTATCAGCCAGATTCGAAAAGCGATAGTTGAAACCGATAGCGACAATGAATCAAGAATTATAATTCAATGTGAAGGTAAAGAAATTCCCATGTCAGCTACAGTGCAACGTTCAGAAAAGCATAATGTGATATGCGATGAAATTAATGAGTGGTTGAGAGAAAATACTTAGTCAAATAGTAGATTGTTATTTTTTGAACGTAAACATGTATAAAATCTGTCGCTTAATCTGATTATTGCTGGTGTTGTGCTACTGTCTTAAAACAAAAGTATGCTCAATAAGGATGATTAGAAAGTTATATAGGGAAAAAATTATTAATGAGTGAAAATTCTACAATAGTTTGCGTAACAGGCATAATCAACAATAATATCCAGATGGCTGCAAAATTAATTTCTGATTTTCAGGAATTAAAATTGATCACTCATGAACTTAGTGATTGTGTGTTGGGTGGGTTAGGGTATGGTAGATTGGATAACTACCATACTGTTGTTTACAACCCTGATGAAACTGAGCATCTTTCCTTGAATGGTGTTCGAATATTGCTCAATCCTTCATGTTACTGTTCAATGGAGCTGAACCCAGAATTAATCGTAAGGTGTCCTGAATGCAATCAGGATCAATTGGGAGAAATATCGGTAGCGGAGTATTACATGGAAAGTTTATCAAAAGAGAAGCTTAAGGTATTTGAAGGCGTTAGATCGGCCCTTGATCGGTACAACGGTTGTCCTAGAAATCTAACATGCAGTCACTGTGGATCTAGAAACGATATTACACAATATGGGTATGAAGGTAATCTTTGCTTCTCAAACCTTGCATTGGAATTCTTTAATTGGGGTGAACTATCTCAAGATTTTTTGGAATCAATAGAAGCCCGTGTAGGAAAAAGAATTTGTAAATTTACTGTGCACTATTAGTCGCATAAAAATGTAGGTATTTATGAATAGTAAACAAAGAACAATTAAATTTTTATTCTTATGGGCGTTTACATCTATATTTGTCGGTAAACTTAATGCCCAAGAAAGTACAAGAACCGCTTTGGAAGATGCTAACCTAAAGAAAGCTCTATACTGCATGGAGATCCTTGAAAACAGACCTGATCTTGAATCTGAACACCGAATCAATATTCTACGCAATGAATGTTATAGCGAGAATTTTATCGAGCATGCGCCAAATATAGAAGATGGGCGAGAAGCTTTATTGAGTTTATTTGCAAAGCGGTATGAGAAGTATCCAGAACTTTCAATGTCTGTTAAACGAACGGCTTCGGATGGTGATCTTGTTTGGATCCATTTGCATGTTAAACACACACCGGATTCTCTGGGTGGCGCTGGTATCCATATCTTCAGAATGAAGGAAGGGAAAATAGTTGAGCATTGGGGGGTTGGTCAGCCAGTTCCAAAAGAGTCTAAAAACAATAATACTATGTTTTAGATTTTTAATAAATTATTATTCAATGCGCGTAATTGTACGCATGATCGATATTCGGAGGTTCTGTGTTAAACGATTTACACGATTATAAAGCGGGAGAGCTTCAAAGTACGCAATTTGACAAACCTTGTCAGAAGTGCGGAACAATAATAGCGTTTTCAAAAGGTATAAAAGATTGCCCAAGGTGTACCGATCTAACAAACGAAGAATTGATTGCTTTGCACAAGCAGCAGGCGGAAGAATTCTACTCTAGACGCTCTCTAGGGTTTTGGTTCCTAGCAATTTGTATTATTTTGATAGTGTTACTATTTTTTGTATTACCATAGGCGGTTAGTATTGAGTCTATAGTAATTTATCTACCATTTAGGTTGGGTATTTCCAGAAATGGCGATGGAAAGTCGTCGGTTTGCTTTAGTCGAGGTTATTGAAAGAGTAAATATATGCCGCATTTAAAAGATGGTAGTGACTATCAAATGAATCGCTATATCGTTGGGGATGAGTCGGGTTTAAAAAATTTAATCAAAGCCTGTGAGATAGCTATCGAAAAGGGAGAGTGTATAAATTTAGATCTTGATGGTTTTGAAGGTGTTGCTAAGTATGATGCTAAGTTTTTAAAGGATAATCAGGAATCTCAATCAACACCATTTATTCTTGGTGCTTTATCTGTAATTTTGATGTTTATTTTATTTCTTGTATTACTGGGTTTTATCAATTTTTTAGCGTGGTTTTAATTGGAAAATAACCATGAAAAAGCACACAGAAGCGAATTTTTGAAGTTGGTTAAAGAAAAGTTCCCAGAAATAAAAGACAAGATTAATGGCCCAGAAATAAACTGAGCCGTTGTTTGAAGTGTTATGTTAAATGGCACGTACTCTAAAGTTTTTACCTTTCATTTTGTCGTTCGAGATTTTTCTAAGCGCTGCTTTAACTACCGTTGTTTCTACTGCGACGTAGGCTTTCATATCGAATACTTGAATTTTACCGACTTGATCACCTTTAATCCCAGTTTTACCTGTTAATCCACCCACAATATCACCGGGGCGTAATTTCTGTTTTTTACCGCCATCTATTTGTAATGTCGTCATTTTAGGGGCTTTCGGTATACGGTTGAGAACATTCACATGTGGCAGTTTCAATGTTTCGATATCTTGATTTAGGTAGTCTTCAATATTTGCAATACGGCGCGAGTCTTTATCGCAATAAATAGAATATGCCATTCCTTTAGCGCCCGCACGGCCCGTTCGACCAATACGATGAACATGAACCTCGGGGTCTGGCGTCATGTCGTAATTAAATACAGCTTCTAAATCATCAATATCCAAACCGCGGGCGGCGACATCGGTTGCTACTAGTATAAGAGCACTTTTGTTGGCAAATTTCACTAACACTTCATTGCGGTCGCGTTGCTCTAAATCGCCATGTAGTGCAAGTGCACTAAAGCCTGACTGCCTAAGTTGTTGAGTAACATCTTGTGTGGTTTTTTTAGTGTTGCAGAAGACAATAGCAGATTCGGGTTCATTGGCGTGCAACAACAGCTTCAACGCGTCAATACGTTGTTCATTGCTTTCAACGCGGTAAAACGACTGGTTAATGGTGTTTTCGGTTGCTATTGCTTCTACTTTTACGTGCTCTGGAGCGCTCATTAACTTATTGGCAATGCTGTTAATCTGGGCTGGAAAGGTGGCGCTGAACAACAGGGTTTGACGTTTTGCAGGGCAGTAACTGAAAATCAGATCTAATGTGTCTTGAAAGCCCATTTCAAGCATGCGATCAGCTTCGTCCAAAACTAGGGTTTCCAAGTTATCTAGATTTAATCGTCCTTTAGATAAGTGATCTTCTATGCGCCCAGGTGTACCCACGATGATGTGTGCACCGTGCTCCAACGAGCCAATTTGAGGGCCCATTGGCATGCCACCGCATAAGGTCAATACTTTAATATTGTGAATGCCACGTGCTAAGCGACGAATGTCTTTAGCCACTTGGTCAGCCAACTCTCTGGTTGGACATAATACCAGCGCCTGCACGCGAAATTTCTTTACATTGAGTTTGTTTAGCAAACCCAAACCAAATGCTGCGGTTTTACCGGAGCCGGTTTTTGCTTGAGCAACCACATCTTTGCCATCAATAATAAGCGGTAAGCTCTGCGCCTGAATGGGGGTCATTTGTTGAAAGCCAAGTGTGGCCAGGTTGTCACTTAATGCTGCTTTTAAGTTAAGCGTAGAAAATTGAAGAGAAGACAAAAGAATTCCAGATAATAAGCTTTAGATGGCTCTATTGTAGCAGGAACCGCCTGTTTAAGTGAGGTACAATCACTGCATTAGCCTGATCTCAGCCGAGTGATTCACTCTGTTTGTCGTGCTCGCTCGCCGTCTACAGACACAAACCAGTGTTCGTGGGAGAAACTATGAAAGAAGCTATTCAAGTTCACTATCTAGAAATTGTAACCTCGGACGTCGAGAGAATATGTGCATCATATTCACAAACTTTAGGCGTTTCGTTCGGTAATCCTATTGCTGAGCTGGCCGGTGCTAGGATGGCCGTCCTCACTAACGGTGGAACAATCGGTGTCCGGGAGCCTATGCACGATGCAGAACTGCCTACAACTCGACCCTATTATCTTGTTGAAGATATCGAGAAATCCGTTATTGAGGCAGAGCGATCAGGAGCAGAAATCGCTGTGCCACCGATGGTGATTCCTGGCAGAGGTAAGTGTGCAATTGTGATGTTTGGGGCTGTTCAAAGCGGATTTTGGCAGATTTGAGTGCTGGGTATTCCAAGTGCACTGCGATTTTTAAAATTATTATATAGAAGCATAGTGTTTATGAACGAGATTATAAAATTTTATAGCGTTGAAGATGACTACGGCGTTTTTTCAAATTTTTCTCGTCATCCAATAAAATTAAAGGGTAAAGTTTGGCCCACTACAGAACATTATTTTCAGGCAATGAAATTTGAGTCGCTAAAAGACCAGAAAGAAATTCAAAATGCTAAAACCCCAATGGAGGCCGCGAGAAAAGGGAGAGATCGTAAGAGACAACTTCGTAAGAATTGGGAGTCGATGAAGATCAATGTTATGAGAGCAGCAGTATACGCCAAATTCACACAAAACGAAGACCTGAAAAATATCTTATTGTCCACTGGAAACTCAAAGCTGGTAGAGCACACTGAAAACGACGACTATTGGGGTGATGGAGGAGATGGGCGTGGTAAGAATATGCTGGGCCATATACTTATGGAAGTGCGATCAAAGCTCCAATCTATTTAAGTGTTAGATTTCAGGTTCCGCCGAAATCTAAATTCTTAGCGCTTCAAATCCCAGTAAACTAAAGTGTTAATCCCTGACGTTTGTCATCTATTTAAATCCCAATATTTCTGAAAACTATTCTGATTTTTTCGTCTTTTAATTCATCTATACCTGGTAAATTATAGCTCTCAGTAAAGCTAATTTCGCGGTAGATTTAGGTGTGCTTGAAATAATGAGTGTAATTTGAAAGTATGCAATAGATGATTTATGCAGAGCACGCATCGTGTCTCTTAAGTTTATTCAAATGTTATATTTATGATAGCTCTGGGTAGTAGCTTTAGCTCGCAAAAGAATGATAGGACATGAAGGGAAAACCTATGGATTTGATCGATTGTTTGGTGCTGTTAGATTTGCACCACAGGATGTTCCCGCTTTATTAAAAAAAGAACCTAACCTCTTGGATTGCACTAACTATTCGGGAGAAACGGTACTGCAATTCTTCTCAATGGAAGGTGATACCAAGATAGTCAGCCTTTTATTGTCGTGTGGTGCAGAGTCAGATGAGTGGTCAATCTATTTTGCCAGTAATTTTGGTCATATCGATACGTTACTGTTACTTTTCGAAGCCGGTGGCAAGCCAGATGTAGAGTTATGTAAAAGGAGTTTTCTCTCATATGAGCCGTCAAAATTTAAAATTAAACAAATGCATAAATTATTCAATAGTTATGGGTTCGATTGGTAAAAGTGGAGGGGCAGGTTTAAGTCTTCGCTCGAATCGTTCGATATGTAAATTCTGACGACATTTTTGTTTCTTTAAGTTTTATTAAATTATCGTGTTGCGCGTACACGATTTATGAGCGAATTAGTTCGTGTGAGATATTGGTTGTTCACATTATTGAGAGCTTTATATTCTAGGAGGCGAAATGTATCGGTTTTTCTTAATCATAATGGTTGTGTTTCTTTCATCAAGTTTGTTGGCAGAAGAAATCACAGGTAAACCAATGGAAAATTTATCTGCTGGAGAGGTGGGATCATTTGAAGAACTTAGTTCAAAACCTAATCCTGATAATTTAGTGTTGGTGTATATACCGGATATAGAGTTGATACTTGAGAAAGTGAGGGCGCTAAAAGGCGGAGAGTTATCGCCAGAAGAAGAGGAAGCGGTCCGAATGAGAACAACAGCCGTGGCGACGCCAGCTGATATTAAGGAATAATTTTTAAGATGTTAACAGAAGAAGATATTAATACATGTCGTAAATTGTTTGGTGCCCCAGGTGAACGGAAATTTGGTTTTCTAGAACGTATGATTTACCTCCGAATAAACAAACCTGCGTGGTGCAACAGATCAGACGATTTATTCGGTCTTTTCGAAAATAAATGGGATTTAATCAATAATGGAAATATTGTTTGGGGTCATATTGTTCAAGCAAATAGTTTGTTGTTTGAAGAAGGTGTAGACGACTGTCCAGCATCGGTTATATTTTCTCCAGATCCTAAATTAAGACCTAGTTTTGATCAGCTGAGTTACGCGGCAACTAGCATGTTTAAACTGAAGAACACTACGCCTGATGATGAAGAGTTGCGGAGAATCGCAGAGACGCTAACAGGTGAAATTGAACGTACCTTTGGGGTTAGTGTTCCAAAGCAATTTTGTCGTGAGTATCAGTTGTATGAAGCAAGCACCTTTATATCACGTAAACACTTACCTAATAAAATTTTAAGTAAAGGACTGTTTCCATTACTTGTATCTCAAAACAAGCCGTTTTGGTGTGTGCCACTGCCTTCTAACTATTGGCCTCTGTCACTTATTGAGTATTGGCGTGAATAGGATAGAGTGTAACATTTGGGTTAGAACTGATATTCTCGGCCAAAATAGGGGAGTCTAATCGCAACAAAATCAAACAAACATAGCTTAAAACGCAAGTTGCCAGACAGCTTGTTCAAACGGTTATGTGTTATTTGTGTATTGGTTATGTAATAAAAGGAATTAAATAATTGAGTAAAAGTTTAAAAGCACAGAGTAAATTTCTGAGCCTAGTGCTTAGGCACAATCCTGAGAAAATCGGTATTACCTTGGATAAAAATGGGTGGGTGAAGGTTGTTGACCTTTTGAATGCTGCCAATTCTCATGGACAACATATCAACCAAAGTCGTCTTATTGAAATTGTCGAAACTAACGATAAGAAGCGGTTTTCATTCAGTGACGATGGATTGAGAATACGAGCAAACCAAGGTCACTCAATTAAACATATAGATTTAGGTTTAGAATCCAGTTCTCCACCAGATGTGTTGTACCACGGAACTGTTGATCGATTTATGGTAGAAATTCGTGAAGATGGTTTAAAGAAAATGTCTCGTCAGCATGTGCATTTATCCGCCGATGAAAAAACCGCCATAAAAGTTGGTCAACGACGCGGTAAACCTATTGTATTATCAGTTGATGCCAAAAAGATGGCCGATGCAGGATATGTATTCTACTTGTCGGAAAATGGGGTATGGCTTACAGATCATGTACCTTGGGCGTTTATTCGTGACGAAAATACCTAAAAATCTATTTAGAAATACATCTGGATATTACTCTAATAGATTCTGTCTAGTGTAGTTCGTGTTAAAAATATTAAATTTACAACTAAGGAGAATTTGTGCCGTTTACACCATTTCATATGGGACCGGGTATGGTTATTAAAGCGCTGCTTCAAGGTAGCTTTAGCTTGATGATTTTTGGTTGGGCGCAAATTGTGATGGATATCCAACCCTTGATTGTGTTGATTACCGGTGAAGGCCATCTCCACGGTTTTTCTCATACCTATGTTGGTGCAATTCTCTTAGCAATATTTTCTGCTCTATCGGGTAAATATCTTTCTGAAATAGGCTTATTTATATTGGGTTTAAATAAACAATGGCAAGTACAAATTGCATGGTGGGTTGCGTTCTTGTCAGCATTTATAGGTACATTTAGCCACGTATTGTTAGACGCTATTATGCACTCCGATGTAGAACCGTTTTATCCGTTTACTCTGAATAATCCGTTTCTTGGTGTTATCTCAGTGCAAACATTACATAAGTGGTGTATTTATAGCGCTTTTGTGGGCGGCATATTGTATTTCTTGGTAATGGGCTATCTAAAATTCTATAGACCTAAGTACAAATAAATTTTCTGTAGTTTTATAAAAATAATCTTTCGGTGAATTTATTCTTTCCGCAATTGGCTAGGACTTATTCCCAAGCTTTTTCTGAATACCATGCTCATATGAGCGTGAGAAGTGAATCCGCACAAAAGCGCAATATCTCCTAAGCTGTGCTGGGTGTGGCGAATATATTGCCGTGCATGGGTCAGCCGTCGCTGTATGACATAATCAAAAGGCGAGGTGCCAAGGCTGGCTTTGAAGCGGCGGGAGAAATGACCTACTGAGCAAGGAATCACTTGCGATAAAGTGGCAACCGTGAGATTTTGGGTTAGGTGAGCGTCAATAAATTCTTCCAGGTTTCTGAGTTGTTGTTTATTAAATGGAGAAACACGACTAGGAATACTGGTTGATAAGTTATCGAGGATGCTTTCGCACAACTCATCCAATTGCAGTGCTTCAATGACAACCCCGCTGATCAAATGTCGACGTACAGTTTGCGCGATTGTAATGCAGCGAGGGTTGGCTGTGGGATTACTTGGCTGTGTGTTGTTTATCATTGATAAACGCTCAGGGCTCATCAACACACGCAGGTATTCGCCTCCTCGTTCTGATTCAGAAAATACATCGCAACCCGCTGGTACCAGTGCCAGAGAATTCGCCGGCCGGTAAAAACAGTGGCGTCGATCAGTGCCCAACGCGTGAGTGCCTTTTTGAGAATCGAAAGCAAAACCAATACCTGATTCATTCGATGTGTACGACACTGAATAAGCCGCGCAAGGCAGCAATTCGATAGACACGTCATTGGTATTGGCCAATCTCACGGGTTCGGGGTTATGGCAAGAGTGCTGAGAATAAAGCATGGAATATATATAAAACACACTTTGCCGTTATTCAAGCTTACATCTGCTCGTGAGCCGTAAAAATGTCAGGATTTTGATAGCGTGGTTTCCTTGATCGACATAACCTCAAGCAGTATTAATTCTGCGAATTGTTTATTTAGGAGGGACGAGTATGGCGCTATTTTCACTGAAAGACATGGAGCAGGCTGCGGCTCAGGTGTATCAATACATGGCTGCGACGCCGCAATACAGTTGGCCTTTGTTAAACGAAGCTGTTGGTACTGAGGTATGGGTGAAGCATGAGAACCATACCCCTGCGGGCGCTTTTAAGGTGCGTGGTGGTATCACCTTTATCGACTGGCTGCAAAACACGCATCCCGATATTGCTGGCATTGTAACAGCAACGCGGGGCAATCATGGTCAATCTCAGGCACGTGCGGCCACCGCAGCGGGGTTATCTGCCAAAATTCTGGTGCCCGAGGGTAACTCACCAGAGAAAAATGCTGCAATGGCGGCGTTTGGCGGAGAAGTTATAACGGCGGGAAAAGACTTTGATGCGGCTCGTGAACAGGTGGTAACTATCGCCAATACGGAAAATCGCTACGCTGTTCCGCCTTTTCATCCGCATTTAGTCTTAGGAGTCAGCACCTATGCACTGGAATTATTTTCTTCCGTCAATGATTTAGATACTGTTTATGTGCCGATTGGCTGTGGTTCGGGGATTTGCGGATTGATCACCGCACGAGATGTACTCGGCTTGTCGACAAAAATAGTGGGCGTGGTGCCTACTAAAGCTCAGGCGGCCAAACTTTCCTTTGAAAGTGGCCGTATTCAAGCAACTGAAAGTGCGAATACTTTTGCTGATGGTATGGCGGTGCGTGTAGTGGTGCCCGAAGCTTATGACATATATTCGCAAGGAGCTGATCGTATTGTTGCAGTCTCTGACGATGAAATTGCCGAAGCCATCCGTTTATATTACGGCGCAACCCACAATGTTGCCGAAGGTGCCGGTGCCGCCCCGTTAGCAGCATTAATGCAAGAAAAAGTGTTACAAAAAGGCAAAAAAGTTGCTGTTATTTTGTGTGGTGGCAATATCGATCGCGATGTATTTACCAAGGTGTTGCAAGGACAAACACCAAAGGTTTCATGATTAATTCCGTTTGGTAACACATTAAAAGCTTTTAATCGCTTACTTTTAATGTTCTGGCACAGATAACATTTGTGAATTTAATGAAATCGCTGTTCATTGAATTTCGCTGTATTTGATTAATTTTATGAGGTGTCATCAATGTTTAGCGCTGATTGCTACTACAGATTTCAAACTCAATGAATTAATTGAATAACTTGATGAAAAATTGAGAGAAATCAAATTAGTTTATATTGGCAATGTGTGCCAAATTCTGATTAAAAGTAATGGATGTAAGTTTAAATCGGAGATATTTTGTCGTTTAAAATATCTTTTTTTGACATTTCTTATTTTTAATAAACTAAAGTATTAAATATTTTAGAATTCGTTCATAACATTATCTTATCTTTTCCTTTAATTCTGGTAGATCCTGGCTTTCAACACTGTATTTTCATGATAAATTAGCACTGTATTGCTATGGCTTATGCCATTTTAAAGTGAGTAATAATTAAGCTAAGTTTTTTAAGTGATTTCAATTTTCGTGTTTTGCAGTTTCTTATATTTTCTAGATAGATAACTGTTGTGTTGAACGTAATGTAAAGGAACTTGTTTACATCCTAAAAAGGAACAAGAAATGTCAGATAATATTTATTCCAGTCCAAATTCCGATGTAATGAAAAATGACGAAGAACCAATTTCTTTGTCAACAAAAGAGATTCTGTTTTCATTTAAAGGAAGAATAGGGCGAAAATCGTATTGGCTGTCGATGTTGGGGATGATGGTAGTAACAGCTATTTTCATGTTTATCGTTGTCTCAATGGGTGTAGAGGGATCAGGTCTGCAAATCCCCATTGTCTTAATACTGTATATCCCATTAATGTGGATATCATTGGCGATTCAAATAAAACGTTGGCATGACCGTGATAAATCAGGATGGTTTGTGCTGGTTTCGTTTATCCCCGTTATTGGCGCAATTTGGGCATTTATTGAAAATGGATGCCTTGCTGGTTCAGATGGCGTAAACCGTTACGGTCCGCCACAAATCTAATTTTATTTATTTATTTATTTATTTATTTGTAGTTGAAGAAACTCGTAAAAGATTTTTTACGAGTTTCTTATTTTTTAGTTTGATTATAAGATGTAAAACAATAGCAGTTTCCTTGTATAGGCATCTACAACTGTCGGTTGGTGACTTATGGCTCCTCGGAAGATTAAGCTAAACGTCAATATGTCAGTAGGTATCTTTAGGGTTTTAGCTTGTTTGCTGGCATATTTATGTTTGTTTATTAGCGTTGCTCCCACGGTTTCATTTCATCCGAGTAATTTTTATCAATACATCATTTTTCCAGCGCTATTCGCATTTGGATTCCTCCTCAGTGTTTATTGTATGAACTCGTTTGAGTCTGAAGTTGTAAAGATGTTTTCTGGAGCGGTGTTTGTACTGTATGTTACTGTGATTCTGTTTTTAGTTTGCTTCTTTCTTTTTGAATATAGAACTAGTAATACACTCGTTAGTTTATGATCGTATTATTGATTTCTGAAAATGAGTTCAGACAATATTACCTCTAATTATTCAATATTTTATGAATATCTGCGAAATCCAAGAATCTGATGTCTAGGCCAGATTGAGAGTGTATTTAGTCTGAAATGAAGATATTTAAACACGAACATTTTAAGCCATTAGCTTTTTTGGCGGGATTTATCGTTGTTGTCTCAATAATGTCGGTGATTTTGTCGATTCTTATTAAACCTGAGGCTGTTGTTCGATCATTTGCTGACGGGAACGTTATTTCCTCTGATATCGGCTTGTTTGGGAAGGTAACATCTGCGGGTGTACAGTACAATATTTCGGTGAAACTAGACAGTGGTCGAATCATTGATTTAACTCACCGTGTAGTACTAAAAGTTGGTAAAGCTGTTTGTATAAAAATAAGAAAAAAAGTGTCTTCTGGTGTTGAAAGTTTCAGTGTCTCCAGTGAAAGTAAATGCAGGCCTAAGAGCGAACTGCTATAACCAAAAACTGGTTTCTAAAGAATACATATCTTGTCTACTCTGCGTTGATAAAGTACGTTCTGGCTAAAAATTACGCATCCAAATGCACTCTTTATTTGCTGTCTCGTGCACTTCTGTCATGTAAAAGGTGCCTTTTCGAGGTATTCTAAGGGTAATTCAATACTCTTTTATCTAGCAGAAGAATATGTCAATGAAGTGGATTAATGAATCTCCTTTAGAAGGTGAGTTGGTTATTTTAGAGCCTGTTACTCTTGAGCATATTGAGGGTTTAACGGAAGCAGTTAAAGATGGGGAACTTTGGAAGCTGTGGTATGCAAATGTTCCAACTCCTAACCAGATGCATGAGTATGTAAAAGAAGCTATCGAAAGCAGCGCAAGCGGCGGCATGGCCTATGTTGTGCGCATGAAAGAAAGCGGAAATATTGTCGGCACAACCAGATATTACAGCGTTGATAATAAGAATAAACGTGCCATGATTGGCTATACATGGTACTCAGATTCGGCACGAAGAACCCGTGTAAATACGGAATGTAAACTGCTTCTGCTCCAAGAAATCTTTGAAACATACAACGCAATTGCCGTAGAGTTCAGAACGCATTTTCATAATACGGCATCTCGCAAAGCCATAGAGCGCTTGGGCGCGAAGCAAGATGGAATCTTACGTAGCCATCAAATTATGCGAGACGGTTCTTTAAGAGATACCGTCGTTTATTCGATTGTTGCTGCAGAATGGCTGGCTGTTAAACGTAATTTACAAAGTAGACTTAGCGTATAATTGATACATTAGTTACGGATAGGCAAAGTGGTAATCGGCCTACCTTAGAAGGTGAAATCAATTTTATCGAGTCGCTTTCTATGTTGCGGTACTAAGTTATAAATGAAATAGGGCAGTAGCTGTGCTTTTAGGCGAGGCTAATTGTGGAATCTAGTGTATACGGTAATGCTAACGGGCAATTAGTTGTTTATTTTCACGGTGCGCCTGGTGATATAAACGAAAGCTCTTTGTTTGATGAACATGCAAAAAAATGCAATTTAAAAATTCTCTGCTTTAATCGTTTTTTAGTTCAGTCAAAAGAACCACATGCAGATTACTTTCATAAGTTGGCCGAAGAAATTAAATCGCAAGCGGATGGAAAGCCGGTAGATATCATCGGGTTTTCAATAGGAACTTACGTCGCACTTAAAGTTTGAGAGCTCATATCCGACCAAATTCGAAATGTACATTTGATTTCATCTGTGGCACCTCTTGGCGATGGTAAATTACTTGATGATATGGCAGGGGGATTAGTTTTTAAATTGGCATTAAAAAAGCCCACTGTTTTCTATCTGCTAACTAAAATACAAAAATGCATGGCGCTAATAATACCTAACTTTTTAGTCCGTACATTGTTTGCCAGTGCTGTCGGTAAAGACAAAAAACTGGCAGAAGATACGCATTTTTTAAGCTATATAACACCCATTATAAAACGTTGTTTTCTCAAAAATACTCGTGGGTATATGAGAGATATAGCTTTGTACGTAAAATGGTCGGGTGAAATGCATCAAGGTATAGGCAGCGTCAAATTGTGGCATGGTACTGAGGATAATTGGTCACCGTTGGCTATGCCTACTTATCTTAAGAATAAAATTGTAGGCGCAGAACTTAATGCTATGTCTGGATTATCTCATTATTCCTGTTTGATTGAAGCCGCGCCGAAAATATGTGCTGAAATAGCAATTTCGCCGAAACAGGGAAAGTGAATATTTGTCTTAAAAACTGAAGGCTAAGTATTTTTTATCAAGCGATAACATGTGGCCATTCGTACCGAATAGTCAAAAGCTCTGAGTATTATCTAAAGAAAAAGCTTCAAATATTTAATCGATCGTAGGGCTTTTTAAGTATCCCAATCCTCACATACCTATTTATAAATAAAAATCATAATTCCTCGCGTTTATAAAATTTTTCTCTTGGTAGATTCTTGTGCTTTTTACAGAGTGTGAAATTCTAACCTTTCTATAATCTCATTCTTTAAAAACATCTTTGTACATAAAGTATTTTCATGCTTGGGTGTTTATTATTTATATTTTTCAGTTTTTTCTTTGAAAATTAATTTTTTGATATTCGGTGCTTTTTTTGTTGTTGATGGCGTTGAATGTTGGCAGAATATGTAGGGTATTTATTTAGATTGTCGAAATTTTTTAGTCGTTAATGTAAATAAATGTTTGTAAAAAGAGAATCCCCAAAAATCTATTCAACTTTGGTTTAAGGAAAATTCACTCCAGCTAAGTGGTAAGGAAGGGCAAAGTGAGCGAAGAAGTATACTGGCAAGTTATTAATGCAAAAAAAGCTCATAGGAAGTGGATTGGTTACGCTCAGCTTTTAATTGAGCGTGGTGAGGTCGATGAAGAAATGGTGCCAACCAATGAAACAGAATGCTGTTTTGGTCAATGGTATTATTCAGAAGGTCAGCAACTTATCGATATTCCGGTTTTTAAAGAAATTGGGCTTGTTCACGAACAGCTTCACGCGAAATATAACGAAATATTTGCCATATTATTTCGCGAAGAAGAATCTGGTTTATTTGCTAAGTTATTTGGTAAAAAAACGAAGGTAAGTGATGAAGATTTAATGAAGGCCAAAAGGAAGTGTCATGAATTAAACACTTTATCCCACCAGTTGACCGATAAAATTAATCTTCTCATTAAAGAAATGAAGTTAAAAGAAGCTTAATAGCATGCAGTTTCAGAGAAGTCGGTTAAGTTAAATTCTCTTCAGTCTTCTCTGAAATATCTAATGTTATCGAAAAAATACAGTTTCCGTGTTTAGTCTGTATTTGGTTTTTGCGCTAGTGTCGTGACCTTTGCGGTTAGTTCTGCATTTTCTTTTATTAGTTGGTCTTTCTGTGTTTCGTATTGGTTGGCCCGCTCGTGCACTGTTTGTATTTGCTGCTCTTGGAGACGGTTGCTGGTTTCAAGCATAGTAATTTTTTGTGTGTAAGTAGCGATTTGCTGTGTGTTGCGGGTGATCTGATCTTCTTTGGCCGCTAGTTTTTCTTTTAGTTGCTCGGATTGCTTCGACTCAGCTTCAAACCGTTGTTGCCATTGCTCGTTGTTGGTTTGCGTAGCTTTTAGTTCTAGCACTACAGATGAGAACTGCTGTGTTTCTTTTGCCAGTTGCTGTGCGGTGTCGTCCAGTTTTTCTTTGAGTTGACCGCTTTCCTGGGTTAACAGCTGGTTCGCTTTTTTTAGGTCATCGGCTTGTGACTGAACATTGCGAGTGTGTTCTTGGCTGCTGAGTAGGGTGGTTTGAAACTGTTCTCTTTCAATCAGGCGATCTTCGGCGATTTGCTGCTGGTAGTGCTCAAAGTGCGAACGCACGGTTTTCACTTCCAATTTTAACTCTTCTTTGTCGGCAAGAAGCTGATTGTTTTTTTCGGTCAGTGTGGTGTTCGCTTGAGATTTTGCTTTCAGCGTGTCTGAAAGGCTGTTCCAATCGTCGAAGAGTTGTTTGTATTTTTGTTGTTCTTGTTTGATCTCTTCTTTTAAGCGCTCTAATTCCTGCTTGAGTGCCGTGTTTCCTTGGTTTGTCGCTTTCAACTGATTCTGAGCGTCGTTCAGTTTGTTATTACAGTTGTCCGTAATTTCTTGTATTCGCTCATCAGCAATTGAGCGGCTGGTTTGGTAAAGGCTTTTAACGGCGTCCATGAGCTGTTGTGGTAACTCGCCATTGTCTTTTTGGTGGCTGTTTGATTCCTTCCATTGTTTGAGCAGCGGGGCAATCGTGCTCTTGCTGCCGGTTCCCAGAATCTCTCGTACGCGATCTACGGTGGGTGTGAATCCTTGATCAACAATTGCAGTGGCAGCTTTGGAGACATCGAAAAATGATACGCCTGTTCTTGCCATTATGGGGTACCTGTAAATTTTGTAGTGTAATACGTATTATGTAATAGAATGATAAAAAGTACAATTTAGTAATATAGAAATAAGGTAAAACTAACCTTCGATAATTAATGTTATCGACGGTTATAAAATGATATGATCCAGAAATGAGGATCTGAATACTGTAATGCCTCGGAAATAGGGGCTTGGAGCCAGTAGTCGCGGGATTAGAGTCAGAAGCTCAAAATCGGTATTTGAAATCTAGCGGTCGAAGCTGGTCGATAGCCAATGTGCAAATGTCACTGATAAGTGCCAGGTGCCGGCTGATAGGAGTTATTCGATGACAAAAGAGATAGTACAAAACAGTACAGATATCGTTACTCATAACGAGAAGCTTCGCGCCTTTCTTCAAGCATCAACGTCGGAAAACACACGTCGATCTTATCGCTCTGCAATTCGCCAGTTTGAACGTTGGGGAGGCATGCTGCCGTGCAATGCCAGCATACTGGTTCAATATATTGTCTCTCGCAGCCAAGAGTTGTCGCCACAAACGTTGAGTTTGCATCTCACGGCCATTAAGCAGTGGCATGTTTATCAAGGTATCCACGATCCCACTGCTGATCCTTTGATTCGAAAAACCATGGAAGGGATTCGTCGAGTAACCGGTAAACCTCAGGTTAAAGCGCAAGCGCTTCGACTGGAGCATATCGCACAAATGGTGGCTTGTTTAAAACGTCGCGATGAAAGTAAAAAACAGTTCAGGGATTTGGCGCTTATTTTAATTGGCTATTTCGGTGCTTTCCGGCGCAGTGAGCTGGTGGGAATCTCCGTGGAGGATTTAACTTTTGAGCCCGAAGGCGTGCTTATTCGTTTGCCCAAATCGAAAACTGACCAAACCGGCAGCGGAATCATCAAAGCCATTCCATACAGCGGCAAGGCAATTTGTCCCGTTAAATCATTAGAACAATGGCTGCATTGTGCTGGAATTTCTGAAGGCAGTGTTTTTTGCTCGGTAAATCGTTGGGATCAAATCCAGCCGCGTGCACTTATTCCAAGCGCGGTAAACGATTTATTAAAAAGTATTGGTCGTGAATGTGAGTTTGATTTTGTTCCTAATTTAAGCAGCCACAGTTTGCGTCGCGGAATGTCAACCTCGGCTGCTCGCGAAAACATCAGTTTTGAATTAATCAAAAAACAAGGCGGTTGGAAAAACGATGCCACGGTCTGGGAATACATCGATGAAGGTCGACAATTCACAGACAATGCCAGTGGTCAACTTATGGATGTGCTGAATGAGATTTCTGTCAAAGATTAATATACGAGGTAGTTTCCTGTAAGCGTTTATTGTTTTATTAACTTGGTTAATTTCTTGCTTTAATCGTCATTCTATCTACGGGTCTATTTATGTAAATTATAGAGGTTTTCCGCCAAAGCCTATTTTTTATATTAAGCCCCGCAAATCAAATAAAACACATCTAGTTAGGTTGAAAGAGTATGGAGCAGTTTTTTGCAGATTTTGCTGCATTTATGTGGGGCACGCCTTTAATTGTTTTGTTAGTTGGCGGCGGACTGTTTTTTGTTATCTTTTCAAAAGGTTTGCCTTACCGTCATTTTCCTCATGCCATTAATGTTTTGCGTGGAAAATACGCAAAAGAAGGTGGAGAAGGCCAGATATCCCATTATCAAGCATTAACAACCGCGCTTTCTGGAACCCTAGGTTTGGGAAACATCGCTGGCGTTGCCATTGCGATTTCTATCGGTGGGCCAGGGGCCATTTTTTGGATGTGGGTGACAGCCGTTGTTGGTGTGGCGACGAAATTTTATACCTGTACCTTGGCCGTAATGTATCGCGGTTACGACAGTAATGGTCAGTTGCAGGGTGGGCCCATGTACGTAATCCGAGAAGGTTTAGGCAAGCGTTGGATGCCGTTGGCGGTTTTGTTTGCCTTAGCCGGTATGTGCGGAGCCTTGCCGGTTTTTCAAATTAATCAGTTGGTGCAAATTGTTCGCGATGCCGTCGCGATTCCTTCGGGTATTACGACAGAATCAAACCATTTAGTGTTTGATCTATCATTAGGTATTGCGTTAAGTATCGTCGTTTGGATTGTTTTAATCGGCAATATTCAGCGAATCGGAAAGGTAACAGCGGCTTTGGTGCCTGTCATGGTGGTTCTTTATATGATCATGACAATTGTGGTTTTGGCCGTTAAAGCTGATCAAATTCCCAATGCCTTCTATTTGATTTTTCATCACGCGTTCACGCCCGAATCTGCTGCCAGCGGAACCTTGTTAACCATTATTCTTACCGGTGTTCGTCGCGGAGCATTTTCCAATGAAGCGGGTATTGGCACCGAAGCTATGGCTCACGGCGCGGCAAAAACCAACGAACCCGTTCGTGAAGGTGTGGTTGCCATGGTTGGTCCAGTGGTTGATACCTTATTGGTGTGTACTTGCACGGCCTTGGTGGTTTTAGTGACTGGCGCTTGGCAAATCGAAGGCAGCAGTGGCGTTACTTTAACCGCGCAGGCGTTTGAAAGTGTATTACCGGGTTTTGGTGCTTATCTATTAACCGTCATGGTGTTATTTTTAAGCTTGAGTACCGTATTTACCTTTGGTTACTACGGCAGTAAATGTTTGGGCTTCTTAATTGGGGCTAACAGACAGCACTACTATATTTGGATGTATACCGGCTTGGTGATTTTGGGAGCAACGGTATCGTTGACTACCGTTGTTAATTTAATCGACGCAATGTACGCGTTAATGGCAATTCCGACGATGGTTTCCACGATTTTGTTAGCAGGAAAGGTCAATCAAGCAGCAAAACGTTATTTTGCAACTGCATCGAAATAGAAAAAGTGTACAATTTTAGTATCAGCGATTATCTAAAAATTACAATTTGATAAGGTGTTAGAGCATGCAATTGAGTGTTTATTTATCCGGCGAAATCCATACGGATTGGCGCGAACAAATCATTAATGGCTGTAAAGAACACGGCCTTGATATTGAATTCACCTCGGCAGTGACAGATCACGATGCCAGTGATGCGGCTGGTGATTTATTGGGCGCAGAAGATAAGCAGTTTTGGCGCGATCACAAATCGGCGAAAGTGAATGCTATTCGTATTAAAACGCTGCTTGAAACCTGCGATGTAGCCGTGATTCGTTTTGGCGAAAAATATAAGCAGTGGAACGCCGCTTTTGACGCTGGTTATTGCGCAGCTTTGGGTACACCCTATATTACCTTGCACAACGAAGATATTATTCATCCATTAAAAGAAGTGGATGCATCGGCCATGGCTTGGGCAACAACGCCAGAGCAGGTGGTAGAAATTTTAAAATATACCGTTAAGCAAAAGTAGCTGCGAATATTTTAAAACAATATTTATAGAAAAACGGCCTTAAAAAAGGCCGTTTTTTGTTTCTGTATTTAATAAAGATTATGGTGTGGCAATGCCGAATTCGCCTGGATATTTCTCAAAAATTTCACTAAAAGTATCCAGTCCGGAATCCGAACACAATGTGCTTGCTGAGCAATCCCCATTGACGAACATCTCACCAATCCATTGTTTCATTTCTGATTGAGTTGCAGTAATGTTTATGTGCTTATATTCATCGGTGTCACCTGGAATATTATAGCCTGGCTTCGGTTCGTCGTGAGAATTTAGGTCTCTAGGATGTAATTCATCGTTGTAGGGGTTTTGGTAAGATTTAAGCGTGCTATTAGAAAGGTTTAAATAATATGTTCCAAACCAATCACCATCGATATCATTATTTACCGTAAAAGTTACGACGTAATTTTGAACGAATTCGTCTGGATTAACCAATAATGCTAGAGATTCTAACCCCATGCTAATTGGCATATTGCCAGAAATTCCCGTGGTATCAACGGCTACTAGAGTTGGAAAGCCACCGTCTGTTTGACGAAGTTCAACTGCTGCGCCTAGGTAATAATTTCTCCAAGGGCCAGATTCTGCTTGATAACCCATTTGCTCCATAGCGTCTGCGGCTAAGTAACGAACTTTTGTGAGTTTACTTTCGTCGAACGCACTGAGATCAGTCAGTTCGGTACTACTGTTATAGTCTTCGATGCTTGCGGCGTTGTAACCAAATACTGCATGGCTAAGTAAGCGAACTGCCCAACGGTATTCGCCACTGGTAACTGCGGCAATGCCGGTATTAATGACATTATCAATTCCACCCATTGCGGCAATAAAACGCACGCCTTCATCCGCTGGAGATAATGGGTTTAGGTTTGCAGGGTTGCCATCCCACCAAGCGCCCAAATAAAAATCGTAGGTTGCGCGTGCATTGTGAGAAACCGTGCCGTAATAACCGTGGTTGTACCATTCTTCGTTCAGCGAAGGTGGTAGTTCAACTGTGTTGGAAATTTCGTTTGGTGTATATCCTTTGTTGGCTAAACGCAACGCTTGGTCGTGAACGTACTTATACATGTCTCGAGTTTTTTCGAGCTGCTCAACGATGTTGTCTTTACCGTAGGTTGGCCAGTGGTGAGAGGCAATCATTAATTTAGAATTATCGCCGTGTTCACCAAGCACCTTATCAACGTATTTAACCCAAGCGTTGGCATCACGAGTTCTTGCGCCGCGCATGGACGAGATATTATGAATGGTGTTGGTTACCACTTCTGCTGCCATCAGCATGTCGTATTTCTCAACATAAAACATAAATTCTGATGGTGCCTCAGAACCGTTAGCCATGGTGATATCAATGGTTAGTCCGTTGATTTTATGCTTAATATCACGGCCAATTTCTGTTGCTGGAATTAATGCCGGAGACCCTGCTGAGGTAATTTTACCCAGGCCGCCATCAACTGAACCAGTCACACCTGCGCCTGCAATATTGCCGTACATGTAACCAGCGCGACGAGACATAATATTACCGGCCATTACGTTTTCTGAAACTGAATGCTCGAAAAACTCTTCAGGTGCAATAATTTCAACTGCGTGACTTAACTTGTGCCCATCGCACTCAGATTTACCCGCGAAATAACCCGTTAAATCTTCACAATTTTCTGGCGCAAGACCGGCAACACCACCAAAGTGGTCGATGTGTGAATGGGTAAAAATAATTCCGCGAATAGGGGCGTCCCTGTTTGGTATTTCCGCAGCACCTAAAAACAATTGGTAACCTTGACGAGCGGTTTCTCCCGAGGTTAGTGGGTCAACCACAATCCAACCTTCTGGGGTACCTTCCTTAACATCACCGGGAGACCAAATAAATGACATAACCGCTAAATCAAGACCGCGAACTTGGTAGATTTTCCCTTCAATATCACCGGCTTGATAAACTCCTGCTTCGATCGCATTTTTGCTGATGTCATCAATACCGGCTTTATTATTAAGTTTTGCCATTCTTAATAGTGAAGGGTTGATTCGGTACTCTGAGTATTTACTGTCAGTACTTCTGAAAGGGTGATGATGTTCGTTCAGAAAATCGTAGTCTTCTCTTGGCCAATAAATCTCATCAGGATCTACTGAGTCTGCCGGAGTGAATGTACAGTCATTTCTATCTGGCGCTTGAGTAGTTGGAATATTGTAAGGGTATTCACACAGTAAGCTGCCAGCTGATTTTATGGCTGGGTCTTTGTAGTCAGTTTGGCTAACAATAAGGTTTTGTAATTTTTCAAACTCGCCTTGGTTTTTTTCAATGGTAGTTGCAGATGCGTCTTTCGGTGAATTATTGAAATCATAACTGCTAGTGGCAGCAGGTAATGTTTGAGTGTTGTTTGAACAGGCAGTAATAAAAAGAGCGGCGCTACTGACGACGGCCGCAGCCAATATTCTTTTTTTATGTTTAAACATAAGATTTCCTTTCCATCTGGTTTTATGTGTAGTTAGCTGGCAGGTTGGTACCATCAAAATACAACTTGATTGGTTTTCGTAAAAAAATTATTGGGTGTAGAAAACGTCCTTGTATTAATCGACTGCGCAACGATTAATGTCCTGAATGATCATTTCGGGGAAGAATCATATACGAATTTTTGCGTAAATGTTTCTTGGAATGTAAAAGGTAAAACGCGCAAAATTTTTTTAATTTAATGGCAATTAAATAATTATTTTTGCCCGGGTTAACCCTTTAAAAATGATACTTTATAACATATCAAAATAATTTTTTGAGTGTTAAATTTAACGGAGTAGGCGCTAAATTATTAGGAGTAAATTTATTTTTGAAAAATATTTTTTAATTTTTTTGTGGAATATTTTTTCTAAAAAATACCGTTATAAAAGGGTTTGGTTTCTCGCGTGAAAAGTTACTTCTTCATTTTTTAAGATTTGATGGGGCTAATATTTATAAGGGGGTGATGAATTTTCGGTTTTAAAGAAGCGCTTTTCTACCATTGTGGCAAAGTTGGCGGTAGTCTGTTTTGTTGAGTTAAGTGTCATTTTTAATGATTCTTACGTCAAAATCTAATACAGAAGTAGCATGAAAATCTCACCCCTTATATCTTGCTTTGTTGTGTGTCTAAAGCTCGATTGTAAAATGTATTTTTTAATACCGAGTGGTTCCAGTTTTATAGAATATTTAGTGCTAATAAAATTAAAAACATCAGTTTTTTGTCTGTAAAGGCTGGTTTATTTTTAATTTATTGGCTTTGGTGTACAAAATTATTGTGTGTGGCTAATGCAACCTAGCAATCTCTTCGGCTTTTGCCTTTGTCTAATATTTGATAAAAAGAAGTAGTCTATACTTTTGTTGCTATTAATAGCCAAACGGATAATAAGGTTGCTTGTTATCAGACTGATTGATAGGGCGTGCTCGTTTGAATGCGTCAACATGAATATTACGGATACATAATGAGAGCTGCTCAACACCTGTATTGCAATAATGAATGGAATGCTCCGCTTGAATCTCTAGAAAATGCACAAATTGTTTTGGCGTTTGGTAATAAAGAGGTGCTTGCCAATAGCTCAATTACCCAAGATTTAAACAATGCATACCCCAATGCGGATATTATTGGCTGCTCCACCGCGGGCGAGATTTTCGACGATCAGATTTATGATGATTCATTAAGTGTTACCGCTATTGAATTTAAAAATACAAACACCGCTGTGGTTGCAAAGACAATAGAAAGCGACGACGTGTATGAACTTGCGCAATCGCTGATTGAAAAGCTTCCTCTCACAGATCTTAAATATTTACTGGTGCTGTCTGATGGCCAAGTCGTCAACGGTTCTAAATTGGCAGAAGCATTAACTGAGTTGTTGCCCAACGACGTTATTATTACCGGTGGTCTGGCAGGCGACGGCACTAATTTCACCGAAACCTATACCCGTTGCAATGCGAGTGTCTCGGATAAGCAAGTGGTGCTGTGTGGTTTTTATGGCGATGCCATTCAAATTAATCACGGTTGTCATGGTGGTTGGTTACCGTTCGGTCCGAAACGGTTAATTACCAAATCGGATGGTAATTTGCTCTATACGCTCGATGATAAACCGGCTTTAGACATCTATAAAACCTATCTCGGTAAATACGCCGAAGAATTACCCAGTTCGGCGTTATTATTTCCCTTACAGATTATCGATGAAGAACTCACCAGAACCATTTTAAATATCGGCGAAGATGATCGATCGATGACCTTTGCCGGTGATTTACCCGAAGGTCAGCAAGTGCAGCTTATGCGCGCCAATTCTGCTAATTTAGTCGATGGTGCTAAAAAAGCCGCCACTGATGCAAACTCCGACGATGTCAATCTAGGTAACAGCGAAAATGGCATTGCGCTTTTAATCAGCTGTGTTGGCAGACGTTTAGCAATGAAGACCCGTACCGAAGAGGAACTCAGTATTGTTCGCGACATTTTAAGCGATCGCTGGAAAATGGCAGGGTTTTACTCTTACGGTGAGCTTTCGCCAAAAGCCAAAGGAGAGCCTTGCCATCTGCACAACCAAACCATGACGATTACCACATTTTATGAGTCGTTATGAATGATCTGTTGTTAAGGCTGATAAAAAAGCATTTTCCCGATGAAAAAGGCCTATTAGAAAATACGGCTTTTTTTGATGCGTTGTCGGACGTGTTTGATGAATACGACGATGACCGTTACATTCTCGAACAATCATTAACGGTAACCTCAAACGAGCTGATGGAAATTAATGATCAGCTTAAAAGTAAATTGGTTGCGTATCAAAGTGCCACTGACAAAGCACAAGAAGAATTAGCCAAGCGTCAAGCGCAATTGGATGCTACTCCAGAAGCAGTATTCAGTTTTGAGGCAAACGGCACGGTATCGTTGGTGAATAGGGCTGGGTTAGAGTTAATAGGCTTGAGCCGAGAGCAGGTTTATCAAAACGATGCCAAACAGAACTTGGCGATATTTTCAGATTTAGTCTCTAACACAGACGAATTTGAAGATATTATGTATCAAACAGAAACTACGAAAGAAATCTGTTTAAGTGGCCAACTGGAATTTCGAGATGGCCGCTTTTTTGAGTACTTTACAGTGCCTGAGTATTTGGGTGAAAAATACTTGGGGCGGGTTTATTATTTACGTGATGTCAGTAAATTAAAAGAAAAGCAAAAAGAGTTAAAGTTTAAAGCCTTTCACGATGAGCTTACCGGTTTGCCCAACCGGGCGCATTTACTTAATACCCTTGACCGAGCGATTCTCAACGCCGAAGAAAATAAAACCTGCGTCGCCGTGGTTTTTATCGATTTGGATAATTTTAAATTCATCAACGATACTGCCGGTCATGGCGTGGGCGATGAATTTATTATTCGAGCCGCACAATCGTTCAAAGAAAATATTCGCTGCGACGACATCATTGGTCGTTTAGGCGGCGATGAGTTTCTGGTTATTTTTGATGGTATCAGCGATAAATCTCAAATTGAGAAATTTAAGCAGCGTTTGATGTCGGTTTTGGGAAAAACCATCGTTATTAAAAATCGCGAATACGATTTATCGTGCTCGATTGGTTTGAGTCTTTTCCCTGACCACGGGGATAACGCCCATGACCTGATACGCAAAGCCGATATTGCTATGTACGAGGCCAAGCAGGCGGGTAAGAAAACGTTTTATTATTTTGTGCCGCAGTTAGAGAAGGTTGCTCTTGATCGCATTGATTTAGAATCACGCTTGCGCAATGGCATTAAAAATAATGAATTTTTCTTGATGTATCAACCCAAGGTTGATGTATCTACGGGCCAAGTGGTAGGCGCAGAGGCATTAATCCGCTGGCGCCAAAGTGATGGCAGTATTGCTACTCCTAACGAATTTATTGAGTTTGCCGAATCTACCGGATTAATTCATTTGGTGACCGAATGGGTGGTTGATCGCGTTTGTCGCCAAATTGTGGCTTGGAACAATGAATCGTCTCATCAGTTTCCGATCGCGATTAATATCTCGCCAAAAGACTTCACTAATGATCAATTCGTTGAATTAGTGGCAGGTATCGTTCACAAATACAACATTCCTCACGGTCAATTAGAGTTCGAAATCACCGAAAACGTGTTTATGAAAGACACTGATCACAGTCGAAAAATTGTTAGGCAATTAAGAGCGCTGGGTGTTTTGATTTCTATTGACGATTTTGGCACTGGATTCTCTTCCATGAGTGTGTTGTTAGATTTAGACGTGGATTATCTTAAAATTGATAAAACGTTTGTCTCTTACGCACGCAATAACGAAAAGTCTGCCGCCATCGTAAAAAGTATTATTGATATTGCCAGAAATTTATCGGTGGGGGTGATTGCCGAGGGCATTGAGGATCAAAAAGATTTGTACTTTGTTCAAAACGCAGGCTGCAATGTTGCCCAGGGTTTTTATTACAGCCGTCCGATCAGTTTGGAAGATTTTGAACAATACGTTGAGCGCGTGAATACGCAGTTTTCAGCGTATATTGGCTAATCACGTTAATTTGTACAGTTTAACAGTCCACAATATTGACTGGTACTTCAATCACATTCATGGCCAAGCCGCCGCGCGCGGTTTCTTTGTATTTTAAGTGCATGTCGCGACCGGTTTCGCGCATGGTTTTTATGACTTTATCGAGCGATACAAAGTGCGAACCGTCGCCTCTTAATGCCATTCTAGAAGCACTGATGGCTTTAATGGCTGCCATTGCATTTCTTTCAATGCAGGGAATTTGAACCAGCCCGCCGATGGGATCACAGGTTAAACCAAGGTTGTGCTCCATCGCTATTTCGGCGGCATTTTCGACTTGATGAATATTGCCGCCGAGTACTTCTGTTAATGCACCGGCAGCCATTGAGCAGGCCGAGCCAACTTCACCTTGGCAGCCAACTTCCGCGCCGCTGATTGAGGCGTTTTCTTTGTACAAAATTCCAATAGCCGCTGCGGTTAAAAGAAAACGTTGAATGGATTCGTTATTCGCTTGCGGACAAAACCGATGAAAATAGTGCAGCACGGCGGGAATAATTCCGGCGGCACCGTTGGTGGGGGCGGTGACTACTCGACCGCCTGCGGCATTTTCTTCGTTTACTGCCAGGGCGTACAACGTTACCCAATCGGTAATAATTAGCGGATCGGTTAACGATGCTTCGGGATTTAATGTCAGTTTTTGGTGTAATTTATGGGCGCGGCGTTTAACTTTTAATCCGCCAGGTAATTCACCTTCGTGTTCAATGCCATTGCTGACGCATTCCTGCATTACACTCCACAGCTGCAATAGCCTGTCTGAGATCTCTTGCTCGCTGTGCCAAGTTAATTCGTTTTTTAGCATGACATCGCTGAATGACAAACAGTGTTCTTTGCAAATGGCGAGCAGTTCGGCACACGTTGTAAAAGGGAAGGGTAGGCGTGTTTTATCTTCGACAATAATATTTTTGTCTGTGGCGCTGTCATCTAAAATAAAACCGCCGCCCACGGAATAATACACTTTTTCAAGCACAACTTCTGACTGCCTCCCCCAAGCTTGAAATCGCATGCCGTTGGTATGTTCGGGCAAGGTGGCATTTTTATGCAGAATTAAATCGTTTTTTTCATCAAAGCTAATCTGTTTTACGTTGGCAATTAATAATTGTTTTTGTTGACGAGAATGTTCGATGCATTGCGGTATTAATTCGATATTTACCGTCTCTGGTTCAAAGCCCATTAAACCTAATATAACCGCTTTGGGCGAACCGTGACCTCTACCGGTTGCACCTAACGAGCCGAACAGTTCAACCTGAATTCTTTCAACATGATTTATTAAATTTTTAGCAATCAGTGCTTGAGCAAAGCTGTAAGCGGCGCGCATAGGGCCAACGGTGTGAGAGCTGGATGGACCAATTCCAATTTTGAATAAATCAAAGGTGCTAATTGGCATAGCTAGAGAATCTCGTTGTTATTGTTGGTTTCTCTTTTTTAGAAACGTTGTTTGCTTATAGGTTTCCAATAGTATGCGTTTAAATAACTGACTGAAAATACAATTATATTTATAGCGGTATTTCAAATTTAAATACTGAGGCGAGTATTTGACTGCGAAGGTAAAAGCGATTGAAGAGAGTGAATGAGAAATGATGTTATTAAGGAGTTAGACCGGTTTGGACCTAAAAGCGATTGTGATAAACGAAAAACTTTGTTGACGCTGCTCCCTTGGGAATACATAATGCTATGATATAACATATCAAAAATAAATACATCAGTTAGTCATTATTCTAACCCATTACTGTGATTCTGTGAGGCCCGTGTATGTCTTTTGAGAGACTTCCTGTAACTGTTTTATCCGGTTTTCTCGGCGCTGGGAAAACGACTGTATTGAATCATATCTTAAATAATCGCGAAGATCGAAAGGTTGCGGTGATTGTTAACGATATGAGTGAAATCAATATCGATGCGAATACAGTACAGCGTGAAGTTACGCTCAATCGAGCAGACGAAAAACTGGTTGAAATGAGTAACGGTTGTATTTGCTGCACGTTGCGTGAAGATCTGCTGATTGAAGTCAGTAATCTCGCAAAAGACGGTAAATTTGATTATCTGGTTATTGAATCCACTGGTATTTCCGAACCGCTGCCGGTTGCTGAAACCTTTACCTTTGAAGACGAAACCGGGGTGAGCTTATCCGATGTTGCTCATTTAGACACAATGGTTACGGTTGTCGATGCGGCCAACTTTCTCACGGATTACGATGAAGCCCAATATCTGCAAGAAAAAGGCGAAAGCTTGGGCGAAGAAGATGAGCGCACGGTTGCCGATCTTCTGGTAGATCAAGTGGAATTTTCCGATGTGATTCTGATCTCCAAAACTGATTTGGTCGAAAAAGAGCGTTTAGAGCGCACGAAAGCGGTAATTCAATCGCTTAATCCTGATGCAGAAGTTATCGCCATTGAAAAAGGGCAGGTACCACTGGATAAAATCCTACTCACGGAAAAATTCAGTTTTGAAAAAGCGCAACGTGCTCCCGGATGGCTAAAAGAAATGCGTGGCGAACACGTACCTGAAACCGAAGAATACGGTATCGGCAGTTTTGTTTTCCGTGCAAGGCGACCTTTTCATCCGCAAAAATTCCATAACTTTTTGCACAGTAAAGACCTCACCGGAAAATTAATTCGCTCAAAAGGCTTCTTTTGGTTGGCGACACGCCCAGAATTTGCTGGTCAATGGAATCAGGCCGGCGGTATTGCCAGATACGGATTTGCCGGACTCTTTTGGAAGGCGGTTCCGAAAAATCGCTGGCCGGAAGATCAAGAATATTTAGATTCAATCTATGAGGTTTGGGAAGAGCCTTTTGGTGATATGCGACAGGAATTGGTGTTTATTGGTCAGGGATTGGATGAGCACGAAGTAAGACGCGCATTGCGAGAATGCCTTTTGACCGACGATGAACTACTTAAAGGAAAGGAATTCTGGACCAGCCTTCCTGATCCATTTCCTGCGTGGGATGAAATCGCATAAATCACTCATATTGAGAAAGCTAGTTTATTGTCTGTCTTTAATTTGAGAGAATTATCGTAGGTTTAACTGAATTCACACTTTCAGAACTTGGGTGTTATTAATGCAGCAGCAACAATTAGAACAAATCGTATCCAAAGCGAAGGACATGTGCGCAAATTCTGGAGCTAGATTGACAGAAAAGCGTCAACAAATTCTGGAGTTGCTGTTGGTTTCTAACATTCCTCTATCAGCTTACGAAATTGCTGATAACTATAATAAGACGACCAATTCGTCGATAACGGCAATGTCTGTCTACCGAATGCTCGAATTTTTGGAATCCGAGCAGTTGGCTCACAAATTACAATCCACCAATAAATACGTCGCGTGTTCTCATATTGCCTGTGATCACAATCATGAAGTGCCGCAATTTTTAATATGCAGTGACTGCCAACAGGTTAAAGAAATCGCCATTCCAAAAGCCATCATTAGCGATCTTCAAACCCAAGTGAACGAAGCGGGTTATAACCTCACTAACTCTCAGCTAGAGCTGCAATGCGTGTGTGATCAATGTTTGTCTTCCAGTAAGAATTGATCGCTTCTCCCACAGCTTCTCGCAGATCTTGAATTTTTCTCGGTACTTGCCTCGGTGTTTACCTCAGTACCTACAAGAGCCTTCAGTTTAAGGAAACCCTAAATATTGGGTGGTTGACAGGGAAAGTCTCAATTATCAATAATGTTATATTATAACATTATAGGCTGGTTCAGTAGCCAATAGCCCGTATCGACCGATTCATACTATTGCGAGAATTTAATGAAAGATTTATTTGGGGCCGCGTGCTCCTTGCTCTGTATTATCCATTGTTTAGCGCTACCGTTACTGATCACTGTGGGACTTCCAATTGCAGGGTTGTCGTTACTAGAAAGTGAAAACACGCACGTTATCTTGAGTGTGATTATTTTGATTGTGGCGCTTTGGGCGTTTCCTATTGGTTGGAAAACCCACCGCCGACTATTTCCGGGTGTGTTAGCGGTTATTGGTGCGAGTTTGTTGCTGTCATCATTGGTTGCGGTAGAGGCGTTTGAAGCCTATTTGGCCGCGGTTGCGGGTGCGGCGCTTATCTCTGCGCATTTAGCCAATCGTAAACTGTTACTGAGCGCGGCTTAAACATTATGAGTGATCAACATTCAGCCGCGTTAGAGCAATACGATGCCACTAATCCGGCCGTTCTTACCGAAATTTACGATCCCAATACCAATATCGTGACTTGGAAGCGAGCGCTCGATAACACGATTCACGAAGTCGCAAAGGCCATTGTTCGCGAAGAGCCTAACTTTCAAACTCGGATTATTGGTTCGGTTAAAGGGGTGTCGCAATCTCTGTTTGAGAATCTACCTGATGTCGACGATCGCGAAGATCTAATCGCAGATACAGTGGTTTTGGTGGACATGTTTTCCGAGCTGTTCGAATTGGATCGAGTTGGGCTTCGAATGTCTGTACTGACCAAAGCCATGTGTCCGAAGTTTCATGTTGATCGTGTGCCGTGCCGATTGGTAACAACTTATACGGGCGCGGGCACCGAATGGTTAACCAATGCTGATGTCAGCAGAAGTGCCGAAAAAGGCATCGCTCAAATACCGGGCTCGACCATTCAAGAGACGTATTTTGGTGAAGTCACTTTGCTCAAAGGTGAGGCCTGGGATGGCAATGAAGGCAGAGGTATTGTCCATCGATCTCCAAGTGCCGATGCCGATTCCGCGCGTTTAGTCTTAACATTGGATTTCGCTTAGTACGGTATTTATCCACCGAATTGATCAAACCGGTATCAACCGGTTTTAATGTTAAATACTGAGAAATTAGGTATATCGTTCGACCTAGAGGCCATTTATTATGAGCTTCTTCTTTAATCTGAAACTGTTAGGTATTTGATCAATGAAACGATTTTTTGCTACCGCATTTTTGACTTTTTGTGCCGGGAGTTACGCTGCCACTCAGCACGAAGCTCATACTCACGGTTTAGCCGAGCTTAACGTCGCCTACGATGCACAGCAATTAATTATCGAGCTTCGCTCGCCTGCGGCCAATTTGATTGGCTTTGAACATGAGCCTCAAAATATCGATCAACAAGTGGAAGTTGAAAATTTAATTCGCTCCATTCAAGCGCCTGAAAACTATTTTGTGGTTCCTCCGTCGTGCGCGTTAAATTCCATTGATTTTTCTTCACCGTTTACTGGTGCGGATGATTTCGGTCGTGACCGTCCCGAAGAAGAGGGCGCTCATCACGATGAACACGAACATCACGAAGAACACCATGAAGAAAGAGAAGAGCACGGTCATCATGAGCACGAAGAAGAGCATGAGGGCGAACACGGTTCTGAGAACCATAAAGATATTGTCGTAAGCTACGAGTGGGATTGCGCTGATAAAAACCTCTCTGCAATTGGCGTTAATTTGTTCAGAGTCTACCCAGGTATCGAAAAAATTGACGCGCAGTGGATTGTTAGTGGTAAGCAAGGCGCGAAGGTGCTTACCAAAAGCAGTTCTAATCTCCAGTTTTAATATTTGACTGAAACCGCTGGTTTAATAATCAGCGGTTTTTTGAAAAATTAATCAATTCCACTTTTGTTGTTCGAAGACTCGTTAATGAATTCAGAAAGCTCCAAAATTCAGGCCGTTCCAGTCAATATCATCACAGGGTTTTTGGGTGTTGGTAAAACCACTGCGATTACACAATTACTAAAGCATAAGCCCGCCGACGAGCGCTGGGCCGTTTTAGTGAATGAATTTGGCGAAATCGGCGTGGATGGCAGTCTTCTGCAAGGCAATCACGGCGAAGAAGCTGGAATTTTCATACGTGAAGTTCCAGGCGGATGCATGTGTTGCTCTGCGGGTTTGCCCATGCACATTGCTTTGAATCAACTGCTTGCCAGAGCTAAACCGCATCGATTATTGATTGAACCCACCGGCCTTGGCCATCCGTTTGAAGTGCTTGAAGAGTTGAGTGCTGAGCATTACAAAAGCGTGTTGGATATCCAAAAAACAATCACTCTCGTCGATGCCAGAAAGCTGCAAGACAATCGCTATACTGACCACGCGACTTTTAATCAGCAAATTGAAATTGCGGATGTTGTTATCGGAAACAAAGTCGATTTATACGGCGATGAAGAACAAAACGTGTTAGAGCGTTATGTCGCTGAGCGTATTAATGACGCAATTCCGGTAGTGTTTGTTGAGCAAGGCAAAATTAATCCTGACTTGTTAAGCGGCCCATGCCGAGTGGTTGTTGAAATAGAACAGCACGGACACAAGCACAGTCACGACAGTGATTCTGTAGGAGTTAATGACCTGGAAATTCCAGAGTGTGGCTATTTAAAAGTCAGAAATTCTGGCGAAGGTTTTGAAAGTGTGGGCTGGCGCTTCTCGCCGGAAAAAGTATTCGATCACAACGCGTTGTACGATTGGTTGAGCGGTGTTGATGCAGAGCGTTTGAAGGCTGTATTTATCACCAACAATGGGGTGTTTGGATACAACTTAACTTCAGACGCTCTTTCAGAGGTGTCATTAGACGAGTGCGCAGAAAGCAAAATAGAAATTCTCTACCGAAAAGGCAGTTCCGTAGAAGATTTCAATCCACTGGAGCTGGAGTTAGGAGTTGGAGCTAAAGCCTCTGGTTTAAACCCCTAGCTTAATTAGCTGCTGCTTCGACTACACGCAGATAAATGTGCTCTTTATAAACCGTGGAATTGTTCAAGTCGCTCACTGTACCGACGACGTTCAAACGGTAGGTTCCAGCGGAATTTGGAACAAACGCAAACGTGTGTTGACCGTTGGACTCGGAAAATTTCACTTCTTTCGTGTCTGCTGCGGAAATTGCCGAGTTTTCTTCCAGCGCCAATTGCACAAATTGATTGTCTTTGGGCTGTGGTAACTCGTAGGAAATTTTAAGCTCAACTTCTTCACCAGCGGTGGCGGTGATTAAAGCCGGGGCGTTCAGCAGCAGTGGCGTTCTGGAACTTGCCGCAGGCGATGCGCCAAAGCTGGGTGCTCGGGAGAAATTATTGCCGGCACCACCCCAGAGTCCGCCGCCAAAACCGGCGCCGTGAAATTCACAGGCTCCGGCGGTTAATGACGCAGTCAGTAGTGGCAAAGCAATAAACGGTATCAGGCGTTTTTTCACAGACATGGATTACTCCGTGTAAGGGTAAATATTGGTTACTTGCATGCTGTAAGCAGATGTACCCATTTCGTTGGTCGCGAACGTTTTCGTTTCTACAGTACCTTCTAAGAAAAACGGGTCGTACAAATTAGCAAGTGCTAAACCTTCTGAATATTTAACGTGAATCATTTGATTCGGTGGCGGTGGCGGCACGTGTAAGCATGCGCCGAAAAACGGTACCAAGAAAAATTCGGTAACCACCAATTGCTCATCGAATTCTAAAGGAACAATAAAGCCCGGAATTTTAACCTTCTTCTGATTAAATTCTGGACGGATTCGAGTAGAACTCAAGGCTTGTTGATAACGAGCATCGCTGGCTGAGGTGATGGCTTGTTCAACTGCCGCGCCAATTTTATCTTCGGCCGAGCCGTCGACAATGTCGTTTAGATAATCCGGCGGATTCAATAGGGCTTCAAGGTCGTCAGCAGGCATTAAATCGGTCCATTCAATAAGAGGGTACTCTGCTTGAATGGGCGTATTTTCTGCGGCCAAAACCTGTGTGGTAGAAGTTAATACAACTAGTGTAACCAGGGCGCCCAATGCACGTCTGATCGTTGGGTGGAATGGATTCACCGTAAACTCCTTCGAGTAAAGTTTTGATATGTTATATCGACATTTAACTGTGGTATGTTAGCCCAAGTCTAAATTAGAGTATACGTTCCTAATTCTGTTCAGTTGCAAACAACCAATCCTTCCGCTTTCTTATGACAGACTATTCGCAAAATTCCTCAGTTCCCGAACCAAAAAAAATCATTCAGCTCTCTGACCTTACCTTTACCTACAAAAAAGCCGATGCGCCAACATTGGATATACCGAGTTGGTCAGTGGAGAAAAATTCCACGGTTTTCTTATACGGTCCTTCGGGATCGGGTAAATCAACACTCTTAAATATTTTAGGAGGATTGCTGGTGCCGCAAAAGGGGGAAGTCACGATTTTAGATACCTGTATCAATAAAATGCGTGGTTCCAAACGGGATAAATTTCGAGCGCAACACATTGGAATGATTTTTCAGCAGTTCAACCTAATTCCTTGGTTGAGCGTTAAAGAAAATATCCTCGCGGCACAGTATTTTTCTGGAAAAAGTCATAATAATCAAAATATTACTAAAACTATCTATAAATTACTTGAAGCGCTAAATCTGAGCCAAACCCTCATCGACAAGAAGACAGAAGAGCTCAGTATTGGTCAGCAACAACGGGTGGCTATTGCTCGTGCTTTAATCAATCAGCCAGAAATTATCATTGCCGATGAGCCTACCTCGTCGTTGGATACTGACGCCCGCGATAACTTTATGAGTCTTCTGTTTAACGTTACCGAAAGTATTGGTTCAACATTGATTTTTGTGAGCCATGACAAAGGCTTATCAAGCTTTTTTAACAAAACGGTTGATCTGACATCGATTAACAAAGCAGCCAAATTGGCCAAGAATTTAGAGACGGCGGAGGCCAACAATGCTGCTTAGGTTTGCATTTAAAAGTTTAATAGCTCGAAAAGTCAGCGTTGGTTTAACGGTTTTTTCGATCTGCATCAGCGTATTTGTTCTACTCGCCATAGGTCATATTAAGAACGAAACCAAATCCAGCTTTACCAATACCGTTTCTGGGGTTGATCTGATTGTTGGCGCCAGAACCGGTCAGTTGAATCTACTGCTGTATTCGGTCTTTAGAATTGGCAATGCCACCAACAATATCAGTTGGGATACCTACCAAGAATTAGCCAACAACCGAAGCGTAGCCTGGACGATTCCAATTTCTTTAGGTGATTCTCATCGCGGTTATCGCGTTATGGGAACCGACGGTAATTACTTCGAACATTTCAGCTACAGCAACAAACAACCGCTGGGGTTTCAGGCGGGAAAACCGTTTGAAGATACTTTCGATGCTGTGCTGGGTGCTGAGGTTGCGAAAACGTTGGGCTATAAAATTGGCGATATAATTACGTTATCCCACGGTTTAGGCAGTACCAGTTTCAGTGAGCACAGCAATAATCCGTTTACGGTGGTTGGCATTATCAATCCAACTGGAACGCCAGTTGATCAAACAGTTCACGTGCCACTGGCGGGAATCGAAGCCATTCACGTGGGCTGGCAAAGCGGGGTAAATCTGTCGGGTTTTGGTGCCAACAACGCTTTGGCTCAACAAGCGAAAGATCTAACACCGAAAACCATCACTGCATTTATGGTGGGTTTGAATTCTAAGATTGCGACTTTTTCGTTCCAGCGCCAGGTCAATCAGTATTCGAGCGAAGCCATGATGGCGATTTTGCCGGGTGTGACCTTAGCGGAGCTTTGGCGGATGATGTCGATTATGGAAAATGTGTTGTTGGCCATTTCCATATTGGTCTTGATTGCGGCATTGGTTGGTATGAGTACGATGATGCTCGCGACCATGCGAGAGCGAAAACAAGAATTTTCGGTATTGCGAGCCATTGGCGCCAGTCCGCTGTTTATTGTTGTTTTGATTCAGCTCGAAGCGATATTAACCACGTTGATGAGCATCGCCGTGGCAATTTTGGTGCTTCTATTGGGCATTGAGTTTACCCAAGGAATGCTCTCGTCGAGATTTGGGCTGTTTATTTCCTCCCAAATTTTCACGACCGACCTGATGTTGGCCTTGGGAGCGGTAGTTGTTTCTACGATTTTGATGGGAATCTTCCCAGCGGTCTCGGCTTATCGCACTTCAAAAGCGTAATTGAGTTGTTGAATAGCGTTATCCATGCTGCGTCTATCCATCAAAACGAGACAGCCAGCGCTGGGTAAATGCTTTATTGTCTTTTCCGTTTGGATCATAAAACAGAGTTTTATCAAACTCAGCACGTGTCGGTTTTAAAGCTCGACCTAAACTAATGTATTCCTGCGGAATAAAATCAGGGGAACCAATTTGAGGAATATTACCCGCTTGGAAAATAACACCGTTACTGTATGGACACGATAAGGTCGATTGGCCTGCATTCGATAACACGGCTTGAGCACCGCCAGCTTTTTCTAAGATACGGTTAGAAACTGCCGTTAAAAAGCCTATGGATTTGGTGCCATTACCAAAATTTATGCACGTCGTTGTTAAGTTATAGGCGTTAAAACAAGGGTAATTAAAGAGCTGCGCGCCTATCACTGTATGTGATGCTCTCATTCCGCCCACATTAAAAGGCTCAATAAAACTCGGGCCAGCGTAGGCATGCTCGACCTCCATGGCATTGCACATAGAGACAAATTGCTGAATAAAACCATCAAGACCGATTTGATCAAGAAAAGAAAATGGGTAGGTAATCAGTAAATCACCTAAATAATTTTGTCGCTTAGCTTTAATACAATCGCTGCTCAACGACCAAAATTGTGCTTTGTCTTCTTCGCCACCCGCCTCAATTTCATAGTCTGCGTCAGGGTCTACCATTGCTTCGACCAAAGCGGGATCAATATTTTCTCCGGGCTTTAAACGACGCATGACGCGATCATTGGCAACGGCATAGCTGCGAAATTGCCCTTGAGCGTGTGTTAAATAGGTTTGTACGCAATCTGCCATTGCTCGAACACGACCGGGTTGACCGGGGCCGCCAATATAAAATTCCATTGCTAAGCCTAAAACGGCCGATGGATTGCCACTTCTTGGGTAATAGACGACAGGCTCTTGTGTGATAGTACTGTAATCAAACGTTGTCATTCTGAGTTTCCTTAAATAATTTGACCGGGATTCTTACAATTACAGGCTGTCTCTCTATCTTGAGGTTGTCCTCCAATGCGATAGATGGCGTAATTCTCTGGTCCTCCGGCAATTCCTTCATAAGCTTTATCTTGCTTCTTGTCCCGGCGATCACCTCTAAATTTATACTCTACCACCTTTCCTATATTACCAACCGTAGGCGGCTTGGCTGGATTCTTCACGATGGTTAAATCCGGTCTTCGAATGTAACCTGCGCCTGGCTGGTAACCTTCTACCTCTTTTATGCGAGCCATCCAATTATGAGACGGCTCCGTGCAGCCTGGATTGTTAGGATCACGGTGCATGAACGGTCTCGGAATACCATCAGTTTCCATCCCCATATCAAAAGATAACTCAGACTTATACCGGCTTTTATAATTCATCGATGCATCCGCTGTCGCATAAACGCCATGAACACAGGCTTGGTAAAGGTTTTGATCCGCTGATCCTTGGCTGGGGTATTGATTGCAGCAACAAGCTACACTGCATATGACTGATTGATCCAATGCTGCTTGTTTGTGAGCGGGATCAGTTGGAATGTCGGATTGGGCTTCGCTATTGGCAAGTTCTTCTCGTGTGGTTTCACCCGAGGCCAATTTGTTTTTGAAATCCTTAATGACTTCTTCGGCGCGTTTTTGCGCCTTTTGAATTTCCTCGTTCATACGAGCGGCAATGCCCACCATCTCGTTACCTGTAAAGCTTTCTAAACTGGATACAAGCGTGCAAGACATGATGTGTCCGACACACGAATCCTGACATTGTTGACTCATAGATTATTCAGCACTTGGCGTTAATTAATTTATTAACCAATAAAGTGCAGAGTGAATAATATTCATCGCTCTGACAGATTTGTCAGGCAAGGCTGGATATTATTTGGTGGGTTTGGAACGGTTTAGCCCCGCGTATGCGGGGAACACCTCATTCATTTGCTCAATATCAAAAACAGACTCGGTTTAGCCCCGCGTATGCGGGGAACACTTGGCTGCATATCGGTCACCGTATGGCGAGAACGGTTTAGCCCCGCGTATGCGGGGAACACTCTTACTGTATCTGATTGTTTTTAAAAGGAAAATACCACCCTGTTTTTTCTACCAACTATTACACGATTTTTTGCTGAAAAAATACACAGAGTTTCTGTGCCAAATACACTGCATATTTGGTGAAGAAAATAATCAAAACTTATAAATACTTTATTTTTGGCGACGGTGATGTCTTGGTGTTGGGGGTGTTTTGAAAGGGGTGTTTTTGAAGGATGCGCTTTACCAGCGTCTTTTAAAAGAAAGTGCGTTACAAAAATAGATGCTAGCAACTGACTCGATACATTCGATCGAGTCGTTGTGCAGACCCAACTAATAAAGCTAGGGTAAATTACCTTAAACAGACGCTAATTGCCGTTGAATGTCTCTGAGATCATCCATGGTTAATTCGGCAATTTTGCTTTGTTCGTCGTAATAGATCTCAAATACTTGATTGTTGGTTGGCCTAACGCTGTAGAGCACAATAGCACCCTCAGAACCGCCGCCTTCTCTATGGCAGGTATTATCGATAGGAGAAGAGGTGTACTGTCCAACAGGTCTAACCGACTTTACTGCGCCATTGGGTTCGTAGAGTATATGCTCGCCACTGACCACCAATGTTTGCGTTTTGCACATGTGTTTGTGCAGAAAAATTTTCTCGTTGGGTTCAAATTTCACCAAAAAATCGGCGATATTGTTTTCTTCGTCGATATCAAGCAACGTAAATACAAAGTGTTCGAATTCACCAAACGGAAACCAGGTGATGTTGCTGTCATCGAAGCCGGGGATGTTTAAATCATTGATGTGCTGGGTCATGGGAATCTCCTGAGTCAGTCACGAAGTTATTGTTGTTATTCGATTTGGTCAGGAAACTATCGCACAGCTTAGCGGCGCAGTTGTCAGAATTGAAAACTGAGCTGTAAGAAGCGTGTAAGAGTTATGTAAGAATGTCTTCCTCTTGGTAACAATAACCAACAGCGTGCACGGTTTTAATGATTTCGGGGCGGGCTTGGTTGCGTTCAATCTTTTTGCGCAACGCCGATACAAACTGATCGAGCGCGCGGCTTTCGGGCAAATATTTACGCCCCCAGCAGTGGTCCATCAATTGATCTCTAGAAACTGCCTGATTCTTTTTCGTGTGTAACAGTTGCAGAAGTTTTAACTCGCGTTTGGTTAATGAGATAACGTCCTGTCCTCGCTCAGCCGTTAATAAATGCGGATTAACTCGAATGTCTCGAAGGGAAAAATGGTCGTCAATGCAGGATGCTGTGCAGCCCACAGTTTCTTGTTTGTCTATTGGTGTTTTCAGACCGTAGGTTCTTGCAAGAATCGCGTTTATACGCGCAATTAATTCCGCCGATCGAAACGGCTTGGTGATGTAGTGATCGGCGCCGTGATTAAACCCGGTTAAGCAATCCAGTTCAGACGTTCTCGCCGTCAGAAAAATAATGGGCACTACGGTATCCCGCTGGCGAATGTTTCGGCAGGTTTCAAAACCGTCAATACCGGGTAGGGAAACGTCCAAAATACACAGTGAAAATTCGTCTATTTCAAATAGCTTTAATGCATCTTCGCCACTGTCAACGCTGGTGCAATTAAAACCTTCAAACGCCAGTAAGGCTTGTAGGCCATTGCGAAGGTGTAAGTCGTCTTCAACCAATAAAATAGAAAATGAATTATTCATAGCTCAGTACCACAATAATTTCAGCGCCGCCGGTAATCGGGTTTCGAATCGAAACATGCCCCTGGTTTAATTGAGCAATTCGGTTTACCGCAGGCAAGCCAATGCCAAATCCGTTAGTGGAAGGTTTTAATTGTGCGTGTAATAACGACATAGGATTACCGCCAAAACCTTTGCCGTTATCTTTAACCCGCAGCTCGTAATAATTTTGGTCCAAAATTTTGCTGGATACTTCAATCTTACTGCCGGGCGCGTATTTGAGTGCGTTATCAATAAGGTTAGAAATAATTAAAGACAAACTGGAAGAGTTTGTTCGAATCTGCTGGTTAATCGATAATTGCTCATTAATGGAGCAATGGTTTTCAGAGGCTTTTAAAGAAAAACTGGCAATCAGCTGGCGAATTAATTGGTCTGGGTTGGTTGGGTTTTTTATTGAAAATTGGCTGGTTGAATCGCTTTGATTATAGGCTAAAGCGTTAGAAATCAAGCGATCGAATCGCTCCAGCTCGGAATCAATTACTTGGTAAAAATGCGTTTGCTGCGATTCATTCAGATTATTTTTTTTGTGCTGTAATAAATCCAAATACAGCTTGATATTGGCCACAGGCGTTTTCAATTCATGAGACAAGGTGGCCACCAAGTCGATTTTTTCTTGCATCATGAGTTCACGATTGGATTGAAAACGGTAATACAGAGCCACCAACACTGCCCAACCTATCATTAATGGCAGTACCGAAAGTAGGGTGTGGCTGATGGGTGTCCAAATAGGTGTCCAGTTGCCAGTCGTGTGAGTTGATGGGGGAGAGAGTGGATCAGCAAACAGCTGCCAACCTTTCAATGGGTAATCTTGGGCTTTCTGTTGTAAAAGCTGATTGTTGGTAATATTTACGCTTCCCCAAACAGGCTTATCGCTTTGATTGATGATTCCTAGAGTATCGTGTGAAAGTGAGAGATCGGGAGAATAATTAAGAGAATGCTCGGAAGAATAGTCCGTTAAATAGCGATTTATCGTTAAGTTAACGTAACGTTCTATATCAGATAAGCTCACCAAAACGCACAGAGTGTTGTTCGTTTTTATGGTTTCACAATACGTTAATGACTTCGAATTTGTTCGGTTTAGCCAGTACCACAGGTTGCGATTGGACGAGTTTTGATCAGAGTGAGCAATAAACTCCGATACAACGGGTTCAAACCGATAAATAACGTCTCTTTCATCGAGTAACTGATGCTTAGATTCTGGGGGAGGGTAAACCCGTTGTTGATCCTGATAATACAAAATGAATTCAACGTCTGAGCTTAACACTTCTTGCCTAAACCTTTCTGCTGGATAATCCGTGTTGGTCAGTTGCTGTATTTGATTAAACTTATTTTTAATGAATGTATCAACGTCTGAATTGAGTTGGTTGAGTACTTTACCTAACGATAATTGTTTAAGTTGAGCTTCTTGCTCAGCTATCAATTGTTTATCGCTAAGGGTTTTTTGATAAGACAGATATGCCAATAAAATAATCGGTAAAAACGAGATGCTAATAAAGAGCAGAGACTGAGCTTTAATTTTCATCGGCGCTGTAATGGTTATTATTGAAAGGGCCAACTTAAAAAGTCTAAACGGGTTTTACCGTTGATAATACCGCCGATAGTCTAGAAATTTTCATACTATGGGTTGGGTGCGGCTCAGATATAGGAAAAAGGCTCTAAGAGAAAACGCTTATGTATCGTTTTTAAACTATGAACCTTTTTTTAAACAACGAACCCTTTTTTAAACATAGAATCGCAGAAAACCTCAATCAGAGGTTTCTAATAACAACTGCGATAAATGCTCAATCGATTGCGTTATCTCAGTTTCATTGAGTGCCCCGAACCCGAATCTAAGGTGTGTAGGCGCGGCCTGGTCGGTGGAAAATAGCGTGCTCAGCATTGAGTCATTACTGGGTAAATCATCGAGCGGACGCCCGTTAATTAATTGAGAAATATCGACCCAAATGGCCAAACCGCCTGTGGGAATATCAAACGAAACCTGATCGCCAAAAATCCGTTTAAATTCTTGCGCGGTGTAATTTCTTCTGCCTTCATAGTGTTTACGCGCTTTACGAATGTGTCTTTTAATTTCTCCCGATTCCATTAAATTGGAAAGCACCCGTTCTGTAATGGTATTTCCCTGGCGATCGATCAACATAATTTCTCGTGCCGCTTCTTCGATCAGTAATGAATCGGCGGCGATGTAACCCAACCGTAAATCGGGCGAGAACACTTTCGACATAGAACCAATATGCACAACGTTATCTGAATTTGGCAGGCTTGCTAAAGGCGGAATAGGATTGGTTTGGTAGTGGAATTCGTGATCGTAATCGTCTTCTAAAATGGCAAAATTGTGTTCTTTAGACAGTGCCAGCAGTGCTAAACGTCTCTCCATAGGCAGGTTAACGGTGGTAGGGTATTGGTGGTGAGGCGTTATGTAAATCGCAGCAACAGAATCACACACAAGAATTTCTCGCAAATGGTCGATGTCTAATCCTTGATGATCTAGCCTGCATTTAATAACGCTAAAACCGTTTGATTCAAACGCCGCTTGTGCCGGTGGGTAAGACAATTGTTCAACCACAATAGCGCCTTTTTTAGGATCGAGAATTTTTGAAGCCAAATAAATTCCCATTTGGCTGCCACGCACAATACAAATTTGTTCGGCGCTACAATTCATGAATCGATCTTCAGACAACATTTTAGCCAAGGATTCACGTAACTCCGTTGTTCCTCTTGGATCACCGTATCCTGAGATCGGATGGCGATGCATTTCTATGCAGGTTTTACGATAGGTTCTTGCCAATAATTCGTAGGGAATAAGTCGTGAGTCCGGCGTGCCGTCGTTATTGCTGGACAATTGTGGTTGTATATTTACCGCGTCTTGATAGAGGTCGTCGACTAAACCCGGTGTGTTTTCGGTTTTGTTGGCGTTGTTGAGTAATTCTTTAACGGAATTTGATAATCCGTATTCTGGCAGTGTTTCTGAAATAAACGTGCCTGATCGCGGACGTGTTGTCAGCCAGCCTTGAGCTTCTAATTCTTCATAAACTTGCTGTACGGTTTTGCGATTAACCGCTAATTTTTCAGCGAGTGAACGAGACCCCGGAAGCATGCTGCCCGGCGATAATCGCCCGTTTTTAATATCAATAATTAATGTGTTTAATAGTTTGGTGTGCAGGGTTTTACCAGGGCTGTTGTCAAGCCAAAACTGGGTTTCCCAAGGTCGCAGCATGATGGTTTCCTCTGATTTTCTGGACCAGTTAAATTATAAAATCTGGATCTTTGTTTGGGGCCAGACTATCGATATCGTGCCGGTACTGTCAACGGAATCAATTAGGAAACCTCCATGAAAACGGCTACCAAAACGAAACCGGAACTCATGCACCGTGCCGAAAATGACATGCATAAATTTATACAAGACGCCGATCTCACCGATCGCCAAAAGCTCGCCATTACGTGCAGAATTTTATTCGATAAAGGTCATGACTCAGGTTTAGCAGGGCAAATTACCTGTCGCACAGAAAGACCCAACACATTTTTAACGCAACGATTTGGCTTAGGCTTCGACGAAATAAGCGCAGACAATTTAATAGAGGTGAATCAAGATCTAGAACCTCTGGATGGCGTCGGCATGCCAAACCCCGCTAATCGTTTTCACACTTGGGTCTACAAAGAACACCCAAACGTTAATTGCATTATTCATACACACCCGACTCACGTTGCGGCGTTGTCCATGCTTGAAGAACCCTTGGTGATTTCGCACATGGATACCTGTGCGTTGTACAACGACTGCTCATTTTTAGCCGATTGGCCCGGTGTGCCAGTTGGTAATGAAGAGGGCATTTTAATTTCTGAGGCATTAGGCAGTAATCGAGCGGTATTTTTGGCTCATCACGGACAGTTAGTTACCGGTAAAACCATCGAAGAAGCCTGTAATTTGGCGATTTTAATCGAGCGAGCCGCACAGTTGCAGTTACTGGCAATGGCTGCGGGAAACATTAAACCGTTGCCTTCGGCGTTAGCGAATGAAGCTCACGACTGGGTATCTTCTGACAAACGCAACAACGTTAATTTTGCTTATTACGTTAGGCAAGCGCTAAAAAATCACACTGACTGCATTTAAGGAGTAAGTTATGGAATTATCTGGAATTATTGGTTATCCAATCACCCCATTTAACGCCGACACTCAAGGCGTTGACCTTGAGAAACTCGGTAATGTTATTGATATTTTGCTTGAGGCCAATGTTAATGCAATTGCCGCGCTGGGCAGTGCGGGAGAAGCCGCCTACTTAAGTGAATTAGAATGGCAACAAGTGGCCGAATTTACCGTGCAATATGTGGCTGGCAAAGTTCCTGTGGTGATTGGCATTGCAGAATTGACGACTCAGCAAGCGATTAAATACGCACAGTACGCCTACGAAATAGGTGCCGACGTTATTATGCTGTCGCCGTTTTCGTACTACAAATTAAGTGAAGAAGAAATATTTGCACACTACGATGCCGTGTCAAACGCAACGTCGCTGCCGATTATGGTGTACAACAATCCGGCAACGTGTGGCGTTGATATGTCGCCCGAGTTTATGCTGAAAATGATCGATTCCATCAAAAATGCGTCAATGATTAAAGAAAGCTCTGGCGATATTCAACGCATGCATAAAATTCATAAACTGTCTGCCGGTAAGGTTCCTTTTTACAATGGCTGCAATCACCTAGCGTTGGAAGCGTTAAATGCTGGTGCACAAGGTTGGTGTACGGCGGCGCCGTGTTTGATAGGCGATCAACCCAAACAGCTTTTCGATGCAATAAAAGCGGGGAATAATGCTCAGGCTAAAACGCTCTTTTATCAGCAATACGAATTTTTAGAATACATTGTGGTTTCGGGTTTAGCTGCATCTGTGAAATGTGGGCTTGAAATTAAAGGGCATCGTGTTGGTGGTCCGAGAAAACCCTTACTTCCACTCAGTTTGGATGCTAAAAATACCTTAGAAACATTATTAAGCGAACTCGGATAACATCATTTATTAAAATACTGATGTTCATAAAACCTTGAAAGGAAAGAGCAAGCGCATGATATTAGGCTTGCTCTCTTTAGAAGTGATAAAAAAACTAATTTTAAAATTTAAGAGCTGGGAGAAATTTGAATTAATTTGCCTCTTGCTTCGTCGGTTAATACGTAAATTAAACCGTCAGGGCCAATTATGACATCGCGAATACGCTCGTTTAAATCCTTCAAATATTCGATTTCTTCACCTGGAACGTCGCCATTCATTTTTACTCGTCGTAAATGCCTGAACTTTAACGAACCTACCAGAAGATCACCTTGCCAGTCAGGAAATTTGTCGCCGTGGTAAAAAGCCATGCCACTTGGGGCAATCGATGGCGTCCAATACAGAACCGGTTGTTCCATGCCTTCTTTTTCGGTGATGTCGGTTATTTTTCTGCCGGAATATTCGGTTCCGTAAGTGATCACAGGCCAACCGTAGTTATTTCCCGATTCAATAATATTTACTTCGTCACCGCCGCGTGGACCGTGTTCCATTGCCCATAACACACGAGTTTCAGGATGTACCACAAGCCCTTGAACATTGCGATGGCCATAGCTGTACACTTCTGGGGCTTTGCCGTCGACGAAGGGGTTATCGGAAGGAACGCTGCCATCGGGATGAATTCTGACAATGGTACCAAAATGGTCGTCGGTACTTTGTGCTTCTTTGCGGTATTTATTGCGATCGCCTAGCGTAATAAACAAATTACCATCGTCATCAAAGCCCAAACGGCAGCCAAAATGATAGCCGTTATTTAACAAAGGCTTTGCGGTAAAAATGGTTTTAACGTCTGCAAGCGAGTCATTGACCAATTTTGCTTTGGCAACATTACTGCTGTGACCGCCATTGCCTTTTTTTACGTAGCAAAAATAAATGGTTTGGTTTTCGGTAAATGCTGGATCAATAGTTAAACCCAGCATACCACCCTGATTCACAGACACTGACTCGGGCACGTTTTTGATGGGGTTACTTAAGCCGGTATCAAATGAGAAGCGACGAATACTGCCAAAATTACGTTCCGTTAAAAGAATATCGCCATCCGGTAAAAATGCCATTCCCCATGGGTGCTTTAAATTGCTTGCCAGCACTTTGCTTTGCACGGCTTCTTGCGCATTCGCACACGACACTGATGCAACAAAAGTTAGAGACGCTAAAAAGGTCAGTTTTTTACGATCAAGCAAACGTTTCATTGTTTTTATCATTGATACTCCCCAAATTCGGATGACAGCGCTCGCGGCGATTTGTTTAAGAATACACATACGCATCGGTTTATGACACTAACGAGTATTAAACGTTTTACATCATTCGTACCGTCGGCTTTGTAGATGATTTTGAATATTAGGTCGATATAAAGTTATTTATGAAGTTATTGTTATAAATCATTGATATTTAAAGAATATACGGATTATTAATGTTAACTCTCATTTGATGAGATGAATAAAAATAATACTTAAAGATTAAAATTCAGTCTTTAGTTGTTGTGTGAGTATCGAACAACTTTCTTTTGTACGATTTAGTGTGTGGTGAGCGCAGGTGGGATTAAGATAGGTTTCAGATGAGCTCAAAATAAGAGGGTATTACGGTTTGTTGTCGTGCAAGAATCTCTGATTAATGTGATTTTAATCAGAGATTCTTAGCGTCTTAATGCATTACTTCTGCGTTACTGCTTAATACATTGCAAATCTCAGCGAACGATTCGGCCTTTAGTGATGCGCCGCCAATAAGCCCACCATCAATATCCGGTTGGCTGAATAAGTCAGCTGCATTTTCAGGTTTTACGCTGCCGCCGTAGACAATTCTGGTTCCAGAAGCGGTTTGGCTGTTGTGTGTTTCGAGATGATTACGTATCGCCAAGTGAACACTCTGAGCTTGTTCAGGTGTTGCGGTCAATCCAGTGCCAATCGACCAAACCGGTTCGTAGGCAATAACAGAATCGATAAAGTTATTGATACCAACTGAATGAATAACACTATCAATCTGACTTAACACCACCTGTTCTGTTTCGTTGTTTTCTCGTTGCTGCAAGGTTTCACCAACGCAGAGAACAGGCGTGATATTGTTCTCTTTGAGCAATAAAAATTTATCCGCAATTGATTTGTCGCTTTCGTTGAAAATAAGCCGTCGTTCGGAATGGCCAATCAAGCAATATTGACAACCTAAATCAGCCAACATGGTTGCACTGGTTTCGCCAGTGTAGGCCCCTTCGGGGTACTGACAAACATTTTGGCTACCTAAATTGATTGCAGTGATTTCAATACTCTGTTGTATTTGAGATAAATAGGGCAGCGGTGGGCAAATAACAATATCGCAAGTTTCCGCATTAATTGCAGTCAAGAAATGCTCTAAAAAAGACGTATTTTTTTCACGGCTGCCATTCATTTTCCAATTGGCAATTATTATAGGGCGTCGCATGTTGTATCTCATTTATTGGTCAATTATTTATACTCAAATATTCTCTTTTATTTGATAGTTGTCATCGGGAGCATTTATTAGAGTGTCAATTGCTTTCGTTAATACTTCTTTTTGCTTTTCGTTGATTTTTAGGCCGAGTTTAGAACGTCGCCATAAAATATCGTCCGTACAAGTAGCCCACTCATTATCAATAAGGTATTCCACTTCACACTGATAGAGCTCGGCACCAAAGTGTTTGCCCATATCTTCTTTTGAAAAGCACCCCATTAACACTTTAAAAGTGAGTGTGCCGTAGCTGCGAATGTAGCGATCCAATAAACTGTCGGTTAACCACGGGAATTGTTTTATCAGTTTTTCTTTTAATGCTTTTTTGTTGGAAAAATTGCCGCCGGGTAAAGGCGCTGTTTTTGTCCAAGTTCCACTCATTGTTGGGAAAAACTCGCTAATCCTGTTGGTTGCGGCCTCGGCAAGTTTGCGATAGGTGGTTATTTTTCCACCAAAAATAGACAGTAAGGGCGCGGCGCCTTCTTCTTGGTCTATTTCTAACGTGTAGTCACGGGTAATCGCTTGCGCGGAAGAGGATTCGTCGTCCAGCAGCGGTCTGACACCAGAATAGGTGTAAACGATATCGTCTGCGGTAATTTTGCGTTTAAAGTGCTTGTTGGTAATTTTTACAAGATAATCAATTTCATCTTTGGAGATTTTTACCGTTGAAGGATCTTGATCAACTTCAACATCGGTTGTGCCAATCAATGAGAAATCATTTTCGTAGGGAATCACGAAAACAATGCGCTGATCTTCATTTTGTAATATGTAGGCTTGTTCGTTATTGTGAATTTTGGGCACAACAATGTGACTGCCCTTAATTAAGCGAATATTTTTTGTCGCTTTAGCGGCAATAACATTTTTGAACAAATCACCCACCCAAGGACCCGCAGCATTAACCAACATTTTGCAGCGTTCAGTGGTCACTTGTTGAGTTACGTTATTCTTAATTTTAACAATCCAATGATCTTTTTCGCGCACGGCTTCTACGCAATCGGATTGGGGAAGAATATTAGCACCGTGATGACGGGCCGACATTGCATTAAGAATCACTAGGCGAGCGTCATCGACCCAGCCGTCGGAATATTCAAAGCCGTTTTTTATGTCGTCAATTAAAGGGCTGTCTTTTCCAAACGATACGCTGTTGGATTTGCGCAGTGTTTTTAATCGGCTCAAATGATCGTATAAGAACAATCCCGCCATAATCATCCAACGAGGACGTAAATGCGGTCGGTGCGGCAAAATAAAACGCAGTGGCCACATGATGTGTGGCGCGTTATTGAGCAGAGTTTCTCGTTCTGCCAGCGCTTCTTTTACGAGTCTGAATTCGTAGTGCTCAAGATAACGCAAGCCCCCATGAATGAGCTTGGAGCTTTTTGATGAAGTACTAGAGGCTAAATCGTTTTTTTCACAAAGGAGTACTTTAAGGTCGCGACCTGCAGCGTCGTTTGCAATACCACAACCATTGATGCCGCCACCAATTACTATCAAATCATACATAATTATATTTATCGATTAGAGATTAATTTTGAGGTTTATGAAGCAAGACAGTATTCAATATAGAACTCCTGGCATAAAAAATCAACACAAAAGAATCAATATGAAAACAAACGAACATTTCGGAAGTGATAAACGATCAGGCCAATATTAGTGAGTGCTGATCTGAAAAAAGGGGAAATTACCTAATCTGGAAGCCAAAATTGGAAGGTAAAACCAGTGTTTTAGGGTTATTTAAGAAAAGAAAATGGTAGGGGCAAGTGGTTTATTGCCGAGGATGTAAGCGGTACTTGGCAGTAATGACACTGGCTGATTAAGAATCATCAGTAATGAGACTACCGATGATTCCAAATAAGCTGAATGATCGTCGATAACGCCCATTCTATGGGCGTGACAGCTAGGTAATGTGGAGTTTAACGCCGTTACTGGCTAACAAAGCCTTAATGTTTTCTGAGGGATCAAAGTCAGTAAATAGGTGGTTAGCTTCGTTGATATTACCTAACCTAATCATGGCGTTACGGCCGAATTTACTGTGATCAGCCGCGAGTAAAACCTGTCTGGAGTTGCGGATAATGCTCTGTGAGACGCGCACTTCTCGGTAATCGTAATCGAGTAGGGAGCCGTCATCGTCGATACCGCTGATACCGATGATTCCAAAGTCCATTTGAAACTGATTGATGAACTCGATGGTTGATTCGCCGATGATTCCGCCGTCGTTATTTCTCACTTCCCCAGCGGCAACGATGATAGAGCAGCTTTCGTTTTCGCTAAGAATCGAAGCAACATGAATATTATTGGTCACTACTTTTAAATTTTGATGCCCCAGCAGCGCCTGGGCAACGGCTTCTGTGGTCGTTCCAATATTGATAAACAGCGAGGAATTGTTCGGAATAAACTTTACCAATTGCTGAGCAATATTGTTTTTGGCTTGCCGGTTAGTCTGTTTGCGCTCTTGATATTCGGTGTTTTGAGTGCTTGAAGCTAGGCAAGCGCCGCCGTGATAGCGGGTGATGAGATTGGTTTGGGCGAGCTTATTGAGGTCTCTGCGAATGGTCTGAGGCGTTACATTAAAATGTTCCACAAGCTCTTCGATAGAGACGAAATCACGCTCCTCAATAAGAGAAAGTATTTGGTTGTGTCGATAAGGCTGGTTCATGATTACTGTAATTTTAGAAATATTTTTTATCATACGAGTAATTTTGCATTATATCCATACTGCAATCTTATGCTCGTACTGTGGCTACATTAGACCAATGTGAATATTAGTATTGTTTTAAATGCTCTTTTTCACCCATTTTTCCGACCTATTTTTTCTTCTGTTTTTCCCTTCTACCTTTTTCATCTGCCTTTCTCATCTACTTTTCCGGCCTACAAAGGGCGCATCTAAATTTTAATCCAATAATCTTTGTTGGATTCATTTTTTACTTGAAAAGGTTGGTCATGCGCCATGTTGTGAAAATTTAGTGTGTCAATATGATGTCTAAATCCGCTGCGATACGGCTGTTTTCTTATTTTCGTTTGTTTGTGTCGCTCATTTGTCAAAAGTGAGGCGAAGAGCCGAGTTGACGGGCTTTTCGGCGCATGGGTTATTAAGCGTCTACAATCTCTTAGTTGATAGTGCGAACCCGCTTTTAACCAATTGCGATAAAGAGTTCGTTTGTTATTGCATTTGTTTCGCTGGTTGTGAAGGTGTACTGGTTTAGTTGCCTCAATTATGTACAATCCGAATTTTTTTCTAGGATAATCGTGATCTTTATGTTTCAATAAGAACATAAACGAACATTAAATAACATTTATCATAATAATAATTGAGGATTTGATACCTAATGGATCGTTACTTATTGTCTATAGATCAGGGGACGACCAGTACCCGAGCCGTTTTATTCACCACAGAAGGCGCAATCGTAGCCAAGGCACAAAGTGAGTTTCCTCAATATTTTCCCGAAAATGGTTGGGTTGAGCACGACCCCAATGACCTTCTTACCACTTCCATTGATTGTTGTCAGCGAGTTCTCAAAGAACAAAACATCGATGTTTCGCAAGTTGCCGCCATGGGAATTACGAATCAACGCGAAACAACTATCGTATGGGACAAAAATACCGGTAAAGCTATTTACAATGCAATTGTTTGGCAAGACCGACGAGCAAGCGTTTATTGCCAACAATTAAAAGACGATGGCCTAGAGCCAATGTTGCAAGAAAAAACAGGATTGCTGGCCGACCCATATTTTTCTGCAACCAAACTCAAATGGGTGCTTGATAATGTCAGTGGCGCGCGGCAAAAAGCAGAGCAAGGCGATTTACTGTTTGGTACCGTTGATACGTATTTACTTTGGCATTTAACCCACGGTAAATCTCATAAGACTGACGCCAGTAATGCCTCGCGAACCTTGTTGTTCAACATCCATACCCAGTCCTGGGACAAAAAACTATTAGCACTGTTTGATATTCCAGAATGCATGCTGCCCGAAGTGGCCGACTCAGCACATGATTTTGGCGTTAGTGAAAAATCCATCTTAGGTGCAGAAATTCCAATTTTGGCAATGGCCGGAGATCAACAAGCGGCACTGTTTGGTCAAGCTTGTTTTAAATCGGGAATGGCAAAAAGTACTTACGGTACAGGGTGCTTTTTAATACTGAATACCGGCGATAAAGCCTTAACCTCCAAGAATCAGTTACTCACTACGGTAGCCTATCGTTTGAATGGCAAAGTGACTTACGCGGTAGAAGGCAGCATTTTTGTTGCAGGCGCAGCAATACAGTGGCTTCGCGATGGCTTAAAACTCATTAATCAAGCCGATGAAGCAGAAATCCTCGCACGCGATACGCCACTTTCTCACGGCGTGTATATGGTGCCCGCTTTTACCGGTTTGGGCGCGCCTTATTGGGACCCGGATGCACGCGGTGCTATTTTCGGTTTAACCCGTAATACCGGCATTAAAGAAATTGTGACTGCTGGTTTGCAGTCAGTGTGTTACCAAACCAAAGATCTGCAAAAGTCCATGGAAATCGACGGCGTACGACCGGTCTCGTTACGAGTGGACGGCGGAATGGCTGCTAATGCTTGGTTCCTACAATTTTTGGCCGATATTTTAGGGGCGAGAGTAGACGTTCCTAAAGTCATAGAAACCACAGCCCAAGGTGTTGCGTTTTTGGCGGGTTTACAAGCCGGTATTTTTACCTCACTGGAGCATATTGAAACAGCGTGGAATTTAGAGGCCAGTTATGACCCCGTTATGACAAAGCCTGAACGAGATAAATTCTACGCGGGTTGGAAAAAATCGGTTAAACGAGTGAGCAGCGAATTAAATTAAGCGTGAATGTTGTTGTAGAAATAAATATTCAAAAATTTTCGCCAAATTAAAAATAATAAAAAATTCTGTAAAAATTCATTGAAAAGACAATTTTCGGCGTGCTAGACAAGCACTCTGGGGATTGTCTTAAGCAAAATAAAAATAAATTAAAGCAAATTCAGAAATATTCTATAAAGTTTGTTCAAAATAACTTTTACCAAAAGTGTAACCTTTATTGAAGATAACTGTTATTGAAAGTCAATCCGAAAAGTTTAATGTACTTTAAACGCTTAATTTAAAATAAAAGAATAATTTTCTATAAATTAAAAAGCACTTTAAAAATATTAAATTACAATAAAAATAATTTTTTATAAATTCAAAAGAAACTTAATAGTTTAAACTAAGAGGTCGTTGAGTGTTATGTCACTAACGCTAAAGAATATATCGCGTGTCGTGAATGGTGAAACCTATATTGATAATGCCAATATAACCTTTGCGCCGGGTTCCTTTAATGTATTGCTAGGAAGAACCCTTGCGGGGAAAACATCTCTCATGCGCTTGATTGCAGGACTGGATAAGCCTGATCAAGGTAAAATTTTAATGGATGGTACTGACGTTACTGGTATACCCGTGCAAAAACGGAATATATCCATGGTGTATCAACAATTCATTAATTACCCTAATTTAAGCGTCTTTGAAAATATTGCCTCACCATTACGTATTGCGGGAGTAAAAGATACAGAGATCAACAAGCGCGTTAGTGAAGTTGCAGAAATGCTGCATATTGAGCAGTTTTTACAACGTTTACCACTGGAACTTTCGGGCGGCCAACAACAACGTACCGCAATGGCTAGGGCGTTGATCAAAAAGGGAAGCTTAATTTTATTCGACGAACCACTCGTAAACTTAGACTATAAATTACGTGAAGAATTACGTTTTGAATTGCGCGAATTATTCAAAACACAAAATACCATCGCGATTTACGCGAGTACTGAACCCAATGAAGCATTAGCATTGGGTGGTGTTACAACTTTATTGCATGAAGGTCGTATCATTCAAACCGGCCCAGTTAACGACGTTTACAGTTTTCCTAACAGTATTGAATCGGCCGAACTATTCAGTGAGCCTCCTATCAATATTATTAATGGTGTTGTCGACGGTTCCAAAGTGACTATTTCGAGCGGCACAAGTTTTAGTTTTCACGAAGAGCTCGGCGAAATTAGTTCTGGCGAATACAATTTTGGTATTCGCCCTCACCATATCACCATGTCTCAGCAAAATGATGACGACATTGCACTCGATCTTACTGTCGATGTTGCAGAAATCAGTGGTTCAGAAACCTATCTTCATATGGCAGGACATCGCATATCGCTGGTTGCACAACTGGCAGGTGTTCACGCATTTCACAGTGACGTACCTGTACGCGTTTATTTGCCAATTAATAAATTATACGTTTTCAACACACAGGGGAAAATGATTCAGGCACCACATTATCTTATTGGCCGTGAATCTAAAACATCATCTCAGGGGGTGACTCATGGCTGAAATACATTTGCAATCGCTGGCTCACAGTTATCTTGAAGAGCCAAAAAAGCCGGAAGATTACGCGATTCGGGAAATGAATCATGTCTGGACTCAAGGCGGTGCTTACGCACTGTTAGGTCCTTCTGGTTGCGGTAAAAGCACGTTGTTAAATATTATTTCTGGTTTGCTGCAGCCTTCGGAAGGCAAAGTAAAATTCGACGGAAAAGAAGTAAATACCTTACAGCCAGATCAGCGAAACATTGCTCAGGTTTTTCAGTTCCCAGTTATTTATGACTCAATGACGGTTTATGAAAACTTGGCATTTCCGCTGCGAAACTTAAAATACTCAAAAGATAAAATCGACAAAAAAGTCAATGAAGTTGCCGAAGTGTTAGAACTAGGTGAACTCCTGCACAGAAGAGCTAATCGCTTAACTGCCGATGAAAAACAAAAAGTCTCAATGGGCCGTGGTTTGGTTCGAGACGATGTGTCAGCGATTTTATTTGATGAACCATTAACAGTTATTGATCCACACTTGAAGTGGAAATTGCGACGCAAGCTCAAGCAAATTCACGAAAAATTTAATATCACCATGGTTTATGTGACCCATGATCAGCTTGAGGCGTCTACTTTTGCCGATAAGATTGCCTTGATGTATCAGGGCCAAATTGTACAGTTTGGTGAACCCAGAGAGCTTTTCGAAAATCCAGAGCATACCTTTGTTGGGTACTTCATTGGCAGTCCCGGAATGAACATTATCGAGGTTTCATTAGAAGGGGACATGGCGGTATTTGACGGTGTGAAAGTTCCATTAAATGCAAACATGGTGCACAAAGTATCATCGCAAAAATCCAACAACATAAAAATTGGCATTCGACCGGAATTTGTTGAAGTAAAAAATTCATCCGATGCAAATACGTTTCCATGCGATGTGCTTGATGTAGAAAATTTGGGTACCTATAAAATTATTACGCTTCAATTTGGGCAGCAAAAAATAAAAGCACGTATCGAAGAAGACCAAGAAGTTCCTTCTGGAGTTGCTCACATTTCTTTGCCAGATGAATGGTTGAAAGTCTATGTTGATGAGTATCTAGTGAAGGAGGAAACAGCATGAACCTAAAAGTAAAAAATAATAAAGCTTGGTTTTTGGTATTGCCGGTTTTAGCGCTCGTTGCTTTTTCAGCGGTAATACCTTTGATGACCGTTGTTAATTACTCTGTTCAAGATATTTTTGATCAAAACAGCGCTTATTTTGTTGGCACCGAATGGTACCGAGAGGTCTTAAATGATCCGCGCCTGCAGGATTCTTTGATCCGACAATTTACATTTTCGGCAGCAGTATTACTCATTGAAATTCCGCTCGGCATTTTGATTGCCTTAATGATGCCAACACGCGGAAAAATGGCGTCGTTTTGTTTGGTGGTATTAGCAATGCCGTTGCTTATTCCTTGGAACGTTGTCGGTACAATTTGGCAAATTTTTGGCCGAGCAGACATCGGTTTAATGGGCGCTTTTTTGAATGGCATTGGTGTTGATTATAACTATGCCTCAAACCCGACTGACGCGTGGTTTACTGTTCTATTGATGGACGTATGGCACTGGACTTCATTGGTTGCATTACTGTGTTATTCCGGTTTGCGTTCGATTCCTAATGCTTATTATCAAGCTGCAAAAATTGATCAGGCGTCGGCGTGGGCCATATTCCGCTACATTCAATTACCAAAGCTTCAAAGTGTTCTTGTGATTGGTGTTCTGCTGAGATTTATGGACAGCTTTATGATTTACGCTGAGCCGTTTGTTCTTACCGGTGGCGGACCCGGTAACTCAACCACTTTCTTGAGCCAAACCTTAACTAAGATGGCAATTGGACAATTTGATTTGGGACCAGCAGCAGCGTTCTCATTGATTTACTTCCTAATTGTACTGCTGGTGTCGTGGTTGTTCTTCACCACAATTACCCATCTTGATAATAAAAAGTAAGGCAGAAAAATGAATAAACGAAAAATTATTGGTATTAGCCTGTATATCTTTTTTATTGCGCTACCTATTTACTGGCTAGTTATGATGTCGTTCAAAAGTAATGATGAAATACTCAGTACTTTGAGCTATTGGCCACAGAATTTCACCTTTGATAACTACATTAATATTTTTACCGATTCCAGTTGGTATATGGGTTACATAAATTCGATGATCTATGTAATTCTTAATGTGATTATTACCTTGTTAACCGCGCTGCCTGCTGCATACGCGTTTAGCCGCTACCGTTTTTTGGGCGATAAACCGTTATTTTTCTGGTTGCTCACCAACAAAATGGCGCCGCCAGCCGTATTCTTGTTGCCGTTTTTCCAGCTGTATTCTTCTGTTGGTTTATTCGATACGCACATAGCGGTGGCGTTGGCTCACTGTTTGTTCAGCGTGCCATTGGCAGTATGGATTTTAGAAGGGTTTATGTCGGGTGTTCCTACCGAAATTGATGAAACTGCGTATATTGATGGTTACAGCTTCCCTAGATTTTTCATCAAAATCTTTTTGCCAATGATTCGTTCCGCCATTGGTGTGACTGCATTTTTCTCCTTCATGTTCTCTTGGGTAGAGCTACTCATGGCAAGAACACTGACATCGGTAGAAGCAAAACCTATTGGTGCGATTATGACACGTACTATTGGCGGTGAAGGTGTTGATTGGGGATTGCTGGCCGCAGCGGGTGTGCTCACCATTATTCCTGGATGTCTCGTCGTTTGGTTTGTGCGTGATCATATTGCCAAAGGCTTTGCCTTAGGCCGAGTGTAAAAACATTAAATAAAAAAATTGCTTGAGGTGTTAAATGGGTTGGATGGCTTGGTCAACAGTGACCACAACATTTTTTATCGGTATAGCGATAATATTAATTTGCATGACGATTTGGGAAATTAAATCACCGACGGTTGAGCGCAAAGGATTCTTGCCAATTATTGCGACCACTCGCGGAGACAGAGTGTTTATCGGCTTGCTCGGCAGTGCTTATATTCATCTTATTTTCTTGGCAGTGAGTGAACACAGCATTTGGATCGCTTTCGGTATTTCCGTTGTTTGGTTTTTCTCAGTGCTGCGATGGGGTTAACAATTTTCTAATACCGGCAGATTCAATCGCTGTTGGATCAAAACAGTTTTGACGTCTGCCTAGGTATTTATCAATAAACATTAAATTAAGACAGAGGTTGGCAATGAAATAAAACGACGATCAATAATTTTGGAGCTAATCCACGGTTCCATAAATGGGTATTCCCCCTATGAATACACACCCTGTGGATATACACCTATGGATGTTAAATTAATTTAGAGGTTAGATATGAAAAGTAACTATAATTATAAATCGACTTCTCTACTTACTCTGGTTGCTGCTGTTTCTGCAATTGGCTTGAGTACTCAAGCGATGTCTGATCAGTATTCAGATGCATCTAAGAAATGGCTCGATAATGAATTCACAAAATCAACGCTAAGTAGAGCTGAGCAAGAGAGAGAATTGCAATGGTTCAGAGAAGCGGCTAAAGAATTCCGTGGTATGGATATCAATGTGGTATCAGAAACCATTACCACCCATGAGTATGAGTCTAAAGTTTTAGCAAAAGCATTCTCTGAAATCACCGGAATTAACGTTAATCACGATCTTATTGGTGAGGGTGATGTTGTTGAAAAACTACAAACCCAAATGCAATCTGATCGCAATATTTACGACGGTTGGATTAACGATTCTGATCTCATTGGTACCCATTTCCGTTACGGAAAAGTCGTTCCTATTTCTGACATGATGAAAGACGAAAAAACGACTTTACCTACATTAGATCTCGACGATTTTATTGGTCTTAGTTTTACGACCGGTCCCGACGGCGTTATTTATCAATTGCCGGACCAGCAATTTGCAAACTTATACTGGTTCCGAGCCGACTGGTTTGAACGTCCAGAATTAAAGCAGCAATTCAAAGCAAAATACGGCTACGAATTGGGTGTACCTATTAACTGGTCGGCCTATGAAGACATCGCTGCCTTCTTTTCTAACGATGTAAAAACCATCGATGGCGAGCGCGTTTATGGTCACATGGATTATGGTAAGAAAGATCCATCCCTCGGATGGCGTTTTACCGATGCCTGGTTCTCAATGGCTGGAGCCGGCGATAAGGGCATTCCCAACGGTGTGCCGGTTGACGAGTGGGGCATTCGTGTTGACGGTTGTCGCCCGGTAGGTTCGAGTGTTTCTCGCGGCGGCGCCACCAACGGTCCAGCAGCGGTTTACGCAACTACAAAATACGTCGATTGGTTACGCGCTTACGCACCACCAGAAGCACAAGGCATGACGTTTGGTGAAGCTGGCCCTGTTCCTGGACAAGGTAACGTTGCCCAGCAAATTTTCTGGTACACCGCCTTTACCGCGGCATTAACCGAACCTAGCTTACCCGTTGTTAATGAAGACGGAACCCCTAAATGGCGTATGGCTCCTTCGCCAAAAGGTCCGTATTGGGAAGAGGGCATGAAGCTCGGTTATCAAGATACCGGTTCTTGGACTTTCTTGAAATCAACGCCAGAAAAACGTCGTAAAGCGGCTTGGTTATACGCGCAATTTACCGTGTCTAAGACGGTTTCATTGAAGAAAACTTTGGTGGGTTTAACGCCAATTCGTGAGTCCGATATCAATTCTCCTGAAATGACCGCCGCAGCGCCAAAATTGGGTGGATTGGTTGAGTTCTATCGTTCTCCAGCGCGTCTTCAGTGGTCGCCTACAGGCACTAACGTTCCGGATTATCCAAAACTTGCGCAGCTTTGGTGGCAGTACGTTGCAGAAGCAGCGAGTGGTGAAAGTACGCCTCAGCAAGCGTTAGATGGTTTAGCCAAAGCGCAAGACAAAATGCTGCGTCGTCTAGAGCGTTCGAAAGTACAGGGCGAGTGCGGTCCTAAATTGAACCCTCAGCAAGATCCACAATTTTGGCTTAATCAGCCGGGTTCACCTAAAGCGAAACTAGCGAACGAAAAACCACAAGGTCAGACCATTAGTTATTCTGAGTTATTGAAAAGCTGGGAACAGTAATTTAACCCAAGCGATAACGGTTAATGATTAGTTTTTTCCAACACTGAAAAGTGTTGGAAAGCCTTGTCGCTCGCTAAATTTTTAAGATTTTTATTGCAGCACTTTATTTACGATTTAATGTACTTAAAAAAATAATAATCTAAGCATTACATAAGCAACGCCGGATAATAAAGGGTTTTACCATCTATTCTCTGGTTATTTTCTCAATACCACATTTTCAATAATTATATTTTTGCATTTTTAATGGCCTTTTAGCGTTTTTAAAAATAGTGATTAACAAGGGCGAATCGGAAAAATTCTGACTTCCGCTAAATTGAAAGTGCTAAATAATAATATTATAAAAGAGAGTATTCCCATGAACATACTTACCCAAAAGAAATTACCTGCTGCCCTAGGTGCGGTTTTACTTACCAGTAGCTTTTCAGCGTTCAGTGACACAGAATTTTCCTTCGCTGATGGCTGGACCGGAAGTGTTGGTTTTCAAATTCAAACCTTCCTTGTTGATATCGATAATAAAGTAACGGATGAATCCAGCAGTCGCATCCAATCCGGTTTTGATCCTTCGAAGTTAACGATAAACATTGCAGCACCAGAATATAACGGTTTAAAAGTCTCAGGTACTTTCCAGGCGGTGCAATCAATACAAGGCGCTAAGGATCAGGGCGATGGGTCAACAGATAATTTTGGGGTTCGTATTGCGCAGGTGAGTGTCCAAGGTGATTTCGGTACCGTTAAATTTGGACGTGACATTGCCATTTTTGGTTTGAGTTCACTGGCGCATGACACTGGCAGTTTGCCGGGCGTAGGTCGTGGCGGCACTGTTGATGGTGGCGGCGCGACAGCCGGTCGTATTAATTACGGTTACTACTATCCTGATTTTCACGCGGGCATTCAGTACGCCTCTAATAGCTTTAATGGCGTTAGCTTCCATGTCGGTCTTTTTGATCCTATTGATATTTCTGCTCCAGCAGACGAAGACTCGGTCAGAGCAGAAAATCTGCGTTTTGAGGGTGCCATTAACTATAAAAGTGAAGCGCTCGATCTTTGGGTGAGCTTTATTAATCAAGACACAGAAGCAGACGCTGAAATTAATGGTTACGACCTAGGCGGCGAAGTGCGCTTTGGTCCGGTAGCACTAACGGCTGCTTTTTCTGACGGCACTGGGATTAACTGCTGTACGCCAAGCACCGATGATTTTGAACAATGGTACGTTGAGGCCGATTATACCTTCGGTAAAACCACCATTGGCGCGAGTTACGGTGAAAACGAACTTACCGATGAAAGCGGTGAGGATATTTCTGATGGCGAGCTAACCATGCTGTTTGTTCACCACAACTTAACGCCAACGTTAACTCTGATTGCTGAATGGAACAACGAAACAGTCTCTTCAGCGGAATTAGGTACTGATACAACCGACAGAGACACACTTGCCTTTGGTGTTAACTGGCAGTTCTAAATCAGCTGTTCTAAACGAACAGTTGTAAGCACAACGTTTAAGGATTTCCCCCACCAACTTTGACAAGGATGTTTTTTTTAGAAATTTCCCACTGTTTCGATCTCTATAACTGAGGCGTAAGAGTGGGGTCACAGACTTACATCGAATTTTATATCGCGTGCAACTTAAATAATATTACCTAAAAAATATATGCAGTATTGTTGTTCGCGATGTTAATGATTAGTGTTGTTGTTACACGTTTGAAAGGAGCTGTGTTTTATGCTCCTGTTTTTTTAAGGTCCTGTCTTTTAAGACTTTGTTTTTCAAGCCTCTGTATTTCATTCTTAATTTTATTTCTAATTTTCACCTCTCTTTTTCTCGTTAGCTATTTTTCGCATTCAGATTCAGGCTCAGGTTTCGTTGTGTTTGTTTCTTGATCAATAACAGATTGCGTCATTTATTCTCAGACATAATTTCACAGATTGATCTTGTCATGCTGTGTAATCTGTTTAGATAGCTTGTCATACAGATTATGTTTATGTGACAGATTTCTTATCGGCCGTTATGGGCATGTGTGTTATGTGCATAGATCTTATGGGCATAGGTCTTATGGGATATGTCTGAGACAGGCGAACTCAATTTTGCACATTTGTATAACAGAATCTTCATTTTGTTTATTTAGATTAATATTGAATTTCTTTAATATACGCGAAATTGTGGGTTAGCCCTCAAATTGGTTTGGAAAACGAAATTTTAAAGGTAGGAATATGATTGCCCGAAGTGTGCCAATTGTCGTCATTTTGACCCTTACTGCTTTATTGGTCTCTGGGTGCGAGAAAAAAACGCCCGAGGCGAGTCCGAATATTGCGGCCATTCCAGCTCGGGTAGAAACACCTGAATTAAGAATGATCACCGAGTGGAACGAATTTACGGGCCGTTTTCAGGCGTTAGATCGCGTTGAGATTCGCTCTCGTGTAGGCGGGTATTTAGAGGAAATTCGCTTTAAAGACGGCCAAGAAGTGAAAAAGGGCGATGTTTTGTTTGTCGTCGATCAGCGTCCGTTCGAGATTGAGCTTAAAAGCGCTGAGGCGCGATTCGAATTTGCTGATAAAGAATTTAAACGTGCTGGCGGTTTACGAAAATCAAACGCGATTTCTGAAGAAGAATATGACCAACGCATTCAAGAAATGAGAGTCGCAAAAGCTGAGATGGAAAATGCCCGGCTTAATCTGGAATTTTCTGAGATAAAAGCCCCGTTTGATGGCCGAATTAGCCGTAACTTGGTCAGTTCGGGCAGTTTAATCAGCGGCGGTAATGCCAACGCAACTCACTTGGCAACCTTGCTAACTGTCTCGCCGATAGAATTTTATTTTGAAGGCAGTGAAGCCGATGTGCTCGCCTATCATCGACTTCGCTTGAGCGGTGGTATTACCGGCGAGCGAGGTGCCGCTCAACCGGTGTACCTAAAACTTCAAGATGAAGATAGCTTCTTACACGAAGGCATTTTTAATTATGTCGACAACGAATTAAGAACAGATACCGGCACTATGGAAGGGCGAGCCATTTTTGATAACGCCGATGGAATATTCGAGCCGGGAATGTTTGGGCGTATGAGAGCGACTTTTCGCGAGCCTAGCGAATATTTGGTGGTTCCAGAAACTATTATCGGAACGGAATTCAATCGCAAATACGTATACGCATTAAGTGCCGACAATAAAGCGGTTCGAAAATACGTAACCTTGGGTCAAATAACCGAAGACGGTCAGCGCGTAATTAAATCTGGACTCGAAACAAATGATCGTGTTGTTGTAGGCGGGTTACATATGGTGCGTCCGAATGCATTAATTAGCCCGATTACCGAAGACCAAGTGGCGACTCAGCAAGAGGGCAAGTAATTATGAAAATTGCTCACTTTTTTATTGATCGCCCACGCTTTGCCACGGTTTTATCGTTCATGATCGTGGTTTTTGGTGTGCTTTCTTATTTCTCACTGCCGGTATCACAATACCCTGAAATCGCACCGCCTCAAATTCAGGTCATTGCGTCTTACCCCGGCGCCAATGCCGAAACCGTTGCGCAAACCGTTGCCACGCCGCTGGAGCAAGAAATCAACGGCGTAGAGAATATGATCTACATGTCGTCGCAAGCGACCAATGATGGCGAAATGAGGCTCAGCATTACGTTTGAGCAAGGCACCGACGTTAATACGGCGCAAGTGCTGGTACAAAACCGGGTATCTGCTGCACTACCTCGATTGCCCGAGTCGGTTCGCAGTCGCGGAGTGACAACCATTAAAAGTGCGCCCGACTTTTTATTGGCAATTAACCTGTATTCACCGGGCGGCACTTACGATCAAAACTACATTGGCAATTACGCGAGCCTAGAAATTAATGACCAGTTAAAACGTTTGGACGGCGTAGGCAATAGCCAAACCTACGGCGCATCAAATTACTCTATGCGTATTTGGCTCGATCCTGATCGCTTGGCGTTTCTTGGTCTAACCGCGCAAGACGTTGTTGAGTCTGTGCGCAGCCAAAATATTCAGGTGGCCGGCGGTATCTTGAACCAGTCGCCAGTGCCAAACCAACACGCCTTTGAGTTAACTGTGCAAACTCAAGGACGTTTGGTCGACGAGCAAGAATTTGAAAATATTATTATCAAATCCGGCGACCGCGGTGCCTTGGTTCGTTTAAAAGATGTGGCGCGTATTGAGCTGGGTGCCGAGAATTATGTCACCCGAGGTTATTTAAACGATACCCCTTCTGTGATCATTGCGCTGACAATGCGCCCTGGAGCCAACGCACTCGATACATCCGACACCGTTATTAAAGCCATGCAACGGTTGTCAGAGAATTTCCCCGCCGATTTAGAATACAAAATTATCTACAACCCAACGACTTACATCGAAGAATCCATGAATGAAGTTTTTCAAACTTTGTTTGTGTCTATGATTTTGGTCATTGTTGTGATTATTGTTTTTTTGCAGAGCTGGCGAACAGCCATTATTCCCGTTATTGCCATTCCTATTTCGTTAATAGGCACGTTTGCAGTGATGTTGATGGCTGGATTTTCTCTCAACATGTTGTCGTTATTTGGCTTAATTCTCGCAATTGGTATTGTTGTCGATGATGCGATTGTTGTGGTTGAAAACGTAGAGCGTAAGTTGCGTGAGGGCATGGAGGTTCGTCAAGCTACCAAAGAAACTATGGACGAAGTGGGCATTGCACTGGTGGCAACCAGTTTGGTGTTAGTCGCGGTATTTTTGCCGACAGTTTTGATGGAGGGAATTTCGGGGCAGTTTTACAAACAGTTTGGGGTCACCATTGCCGCGGCAACTATGATCTCGACGGTGGTTTCGATCACTCTCAGTCCGGTGATGGCGACGATCCTTATGAAAGCGCCAGTAGATCGCCAAGCTCCTATGGGTTTTCTTGAAAAAGCCTCGAACGGTTTCAATAATTTTATTGATAACATGTCTGGCAAGTACGCCTTTATTGTTCGAAAACTGGTTCGTATGACGCTGGTGGTATCTGTGGTGTACGTGGGTTTAATTACTTTAACGGGTTATCAGTTTTCTAAAATACCGACGGGGTTCATTCCGGCACAAGACAACGGTGTTGCCATCGCCATAATTAACCTTCCTTCGGGTGCTTCTTTGGACCGAACGGACGCTGTGGTGCAACGAGTCTCTGAGGCCATACTCAGCGTTGACGGCGTCGAAGATACGGTGTCATTTACCGGTTTTTCTGCGGCAACCAATGCTAATGCGAGTAATGCTGGGGCCATCTTTGCGGTTTTGGAACCGTTAGGTGAACGTCCCAGCCTTGAGGTGATTTTGACCAATATGCAGCGAGCCTTCTCGACAATTGACGACGCTTTTGTTCTGGCTATTTCTCCGCCACCGGTACCGGGTATTGGTAATGCCAGTGGTTATAAAATGATGATTCAGGATCGCGGCGCACACGGACCTGTGGCACTCGAACAAGCGGCCTGGGCGTTAGCGGCGGCAGCGAATCAGGCCGAGGAAACACGATCTGCCTATACTTTTTTTGAAACCGGCACACCGCGTATTTACTTAGATATCGATCGCGATCGCGCCAGACGGTTGAATGTGCCGCTAAGCAGTGTTTTTAGCACATTAGAAATTAATCTTGGCTCGGCCTATATCAATGATTTTAATTTCCTTGGCCGTACATTTCGGGTGACAGCGCAGGCAGATGCTGAATACCGATTAACGAAAGACGACGTGCTGCGTTTGAGAGTCAGAAGTGAAGACGGCAATATGGTTCCTATTGGTTCCATTGCCACCGTTCACGATACTTCCGGCCCTTCACGAGTGCCGCGCTATAACTTGTACCCATCTGCGGCGGTCAGTGGCGAGACCAGTCCGGGTTTCAGCTCTGGGCAGGCAATTGCGCGTATGGAACAACTCGCTGAATCGGTACTTCCCGATGGCTTTGATTATGAATGGACCGAGTTAGCTTACGAGGAAAAAAATACCGGTAATACCGCGATTATTATCTTTATTCTGGCGGTTTTATTTGTGTTTTTACTGCTTTCTGCGCAATACGAAAGCTACACCTTACCGCTGGCAATTCTGTTAATTGTGCCGATGTGTTTATTGTCTGCCGGTGCAGGATTACTCATTGCCGGTATGGACAATAATATTCTCACTCAAATTGGCCTGGTGGTATTAATTGGCCTAGCGTCAAAAAATGCTATTTTGATTGTCGAATTTGCCAAACAAAATGAACAAGAAAAAGGCATGGACGTTTGGAACGCCGCAGTAGAAGCTTGTCGTTTAAGACTGCGCCCGATATTGATGACGGCCTTGTCTTTCATTTTAGGCGTTTTACCGTTGCTGTTTGCCTCTGGTGCCGGTTTTGAAATGCGCCAAGCCATTGGCTTAACGGTTTTCTCTGGCATGTTAGGCGTTACTTTATTTGGGCTTTTCCTTACGCCTGTATTTTATGTGATTTGCCGAAAAATGGTTGGCTTGGTTTCTACTGACAAAGTAAATTTAAACAAACTTAATCAGCATTAATTAATATAGTTTTCTATTAATATATTGTTAATTGAGATTATTTTTCTTAGATTTTCTAACGGTTATTACTCATGATGCAGTTTTAAATTAACGGATTTTTATCGGTAATTTAATTCATGATCATGAGTAATACCGCGCATGTATTTAAATCTAATTTTCCAAGTACATTTTTTATGTACGTGTAATTGCTATCAATTACAGTCATATCCAATTGTTTTTTATTTTTTACTAATCCTTCTCGTACTCGATCGAGTTCCACTCCTATATAAGCATCTTCTCAAGCGCTGTCGTCTGTTTTCCTGACGTTTATTAGGTTTACATTATTGGGTTATTTTGTAAATTAATTGTTGACTTATTACAGTTATCAAGAATAGTATGTACTGAGTTTACAAAAATAGTTAAAAATGTAAATTTATAGGTTATTTTTAATCTATAACTGTATGTTTATGACGATAGGCTGGGTGGTATGTGTGCTCATTCAAAGTCGTATTGTCGACGAAAGACCTCTAAACCCTCGGTGTAGCAGCCAGAAATCATTTGGTTGTAGAGCACAGACGAGGAACCACAGCAGAAAACTTTGACGTTATCGTGAGCCGCTTTAATGGAAGGTATATCCGTTATGAATGAAACCAAATCCGTGGAAAATAAAGACAGTTTGCGTGCAACGCTTGAGACGTTGCGTGATTCGTACAATCAGCAACCGTACCCAAGTTATCGTGACAGAATTGATGTTTTAAAAACATTAAAAGCCTCGCTTATTCGTAACGAAAAACAAATCTACGAAGCGCTTAAAAAAGATTATGGATATCGGAGTGAATTTGATTCCCTAATTTCGGATGTACTGCCCACCGTTATGGGAATCAACTACGCAATCAAGAATCTGCGCAAATGGATGAAGCCGTCAAAACGGCATTCTGGGCTTATGTTGCTGCCATCCAACGTTAAAGTTCATTATCAGCCGCTAGGCGTTGTGGGTGTAATTACGCCTTGGAATTTCCCGTTTTTCTTAGCTTTGGGGCCTGCGGTTCAAGCACTGGCTGCCGGGAACCGTGTCATGATCAAAATGAGCGAATTCACACCCAACGCTAATCAGGCGCTCAGGGCGGTGCTTAAAGATCTTAGTGAGCACATCGTTATTTGTGAAGGTGAATCAGAAGTAGGGGCCGCTTTTTCCTCACTGCCGTTTGATCATTTGGTGTTTACAGGCTCGACTGCTGTAGCACGACACGTAGCCAGCGCTGCGGCAAAAAACCTAACCCCAATCACACTGGAGCTTGGCGGTAAATCGCCCACTATTATTGATGACACCATCGATATGGCCATTGCTGTCGACGCTATTATCGTGGGTAAATCTGTCAACTCCGGGCAAATCTGCGTTGCTCCTGATTACGTGTTTGTCCCTGAAAACAGAAAAGAAGCGTTTATTAAAACCTTTATTCAGCGTTACGGCGAATATCACTTAAACAGCAACAACCAAAATACTCAAACCCATATCGTGTCGCAAAGGCAATACGACCGCTTGTTGGGTTTCCTCGAAGACGCTAAGCAAAAGGGAGCCAATATCCATTCGGTGAAACCCATCGAGAATGACCAGGGGCGGCGGGTATACCCTCATTTGGTCACAGAGGTTAGCCAAGAAATGAAGGTATTACAGGAAGAAATCTTCGGCTCCATTTTACCGGTAATGACCTACCGTAACATTGAAGAAGTTATTGAGTACATCAATGAACGCCCAAGACCATTGGCGCTGTACATCATGTCTTCTCAAGATTTATTCATCGAAAACATCTTAAAAAACACTCACAGCGGCGGCGTTTCGATTAACGATTCAGCCATGCACGTTATGGCCGATGACGCTCCTTTTGGTGGCATAGGTCACTCCGGTATGGGTCAATATCACGGCCATGAAGGATTTCTGACATTCTCTAAAGCTAGAACTGTGCTGCGTTCTTCGAGTTGGTTGCCAAAAAACCGAATTATTCTTAAGCACAGAGATTTTGTGTTTCGCGCTTTGAGAACGTTAATGCTCAGGTAATACGCCGTGTCTCTGAATGGTTTACAATTTGGCTCTATTTCGTATAATTTTCTTGTTGGTTCAGATCGATTACGTAACTTTTTGGGCTTAAACGAACAAATTGAACGTCATGAATAGAGGAATTCATATTGTCGGAACTGCTTGATAAACATGGCCAGATGGCGAGAAATATTCTAACCGCGTTTGCCGAATCGGGATTTAAAAAAACGTCTATGGAAGGAATTGCACAAGCCTCTGGCATATCTCGGCAATCGGTTTATAAACGATTTAAAACCAAAGCTAATTGTTACGAGTGGACCATTGATACGTATCTTTCCAACATGTATCGCCGAATATTTTCCACCTTAAACAACAACGAGCTTTCTCCAGAGGCAGTTTTAGATAACGTATTCGATATTCTTATCGGTGAAGCCGTAGAGATCATACAAAATACCAACGGCGCTCAAGTATTAAATGACGTTTTGAAAGCCACTCATACTTCAGAGGAAGATTGGCCGCTCAGATTTAAATCGCGCCTGGCAGATTTTATTGAAAAAAACGGCTACGCATCCAGTGAGAAAGCCTCAGGGGTTGCTTTTGCGCTGATCTCTGCCGGAAAAGGATTGCTACTAGAAGAAGCTTCACGAGAGAGCTTTCATAAAGACATGAAGCTTATTATTAAGAGCGTGTGCACGCAAAATACTTGAAACCAGTTACTTATACAGAAATCTACACAAAACCTATACCGAATATTAAACCTTCCGGTTTTTACCGCTTTCTGCGCGTACACGGTTTTCGGTTTGTACATAAATGGTATCTGTGGTGGCCATGCTGGCGTGGCCTAAATCTTCCGACAAATCTTTTAACGCTCGGCCACGTTCAACTTCCATACTTGCGCCGGTGTGGCGCAGCCAATGGCTAGAGGCTTCTTTGAGTTGTCTGGCTTTATCGTCGCCTTCATGGCTTCGCATTTGTTCGTAGGCAACATCAAACATTTCCTGAACAATTCGCGTCAGCTGGCGTGATGTCATACCACCTTGGCCACGAATTTTTTCAACGATGGGGTGGTTTTCACCCGGTGAAGGCAGGGGGGTTAACCCTCGATAGGCTCGATACCGCTTTAAATACGGGATAAAGCTATTGGGCACGGTGATATCGCGTATTTTACGCCCTTTACCGTAGATTTTAAGCCACCAGTTTTGATCCGAATCTTGCCAAAAATGACTCATAACGGGTATCCAATCTTTTCGCTCAGAAAGCTCGGAGATTCGCAAAAATAAGGCTTTTAACGCACAAATTATAAACAAACTTCGTTCATAAATAGGGTCTTGATCGGCCAGTTCCGAGGCAATATTAAACACGTATTGCCATTGGGATTCGGTTAAACGTCGAATTTCTTTAACTTGAGCGTCTCTAATAAAGTAGCGACAGTCTGATTTAGCAATTTGCGCGGGATTGCCGTACAAATATTCTTCATTCATTAAATATCGGTAGAACGCAATAATCGCAGTAAACATTGCCGACAGTGTTTGCTGTGACGGTTTGTATTTCTTTTTATCGATGGTTTGATCGGGATTGCTTTTTTTGGGTAATTGCAGCTTAAACGGCAGCCATTTGGGGTTTTGATCATAGTAGCCGTTAGCAAAGACAAATTTTTCGTGATTGGCCGTGCATATCCAAGATTTTGGTGGTTGCCAGCAGAAATCGGCGTACTCGAGAATATCCGATTTGTTTAGACGATCCATAGGTTTTTGTTTGAACAAAAACAGCCACAACAAGAATCGTTCGGTTTCATTTCTAAAGCGCGTAAATGTGTGCGTGGATTTATTGCGACCAACATACTTAAGGAACTCTTGGCCCCAAAGCCAGTGATTCATCCACCAAGAGTCTTCAGATTCAAGAAAATCCTTCAACGACGGATAATCATCAAGGACCATATTCACTAAGGAATCGTACGTGGGATACAAAGCTGAAGGTTTAGGAATCGACATAAGTGTTTGTGCAGATATTTAGAGAAATAACGAGCCGTGGCTTAAATATAGGGGTTAAAGTTAGTATAAACCTAAGATTACACTATGTCGAATACTAAATAGTATCAGACATAACAGAAGCGATAGAGTGGTATGAAATGAAATCAGATATAGATAAGCCAATCACCCTACGCATGGATGCCAACTTAAAGAAGGATTTTAGGGTCTTCTTTAAGTTGGGCTCTTAAATAAGTGTTTGTCGTGTAGGGTTTCTATTTTTTATGGTTAGTTATGTGGTTTCCGTGTGTTTCTGTGGTCTCGTATTTACAAAGGCAGTCCAAAATCAGGTGCAATTTGATTTAACCACGCATCTAATCGCTCATCGGTCATACTGCTTTGATTATCTTGATCTAGAGCTAGACCAACAAATTTGCCATCAACAACAGATTCTGAGTGCTCGAACTCATAACCCTCGGTTGGCCATGCACCAACAACTTTGGCTCCTCGCTCAGTAACAAACTCGTAGAGTTCGCCCATTGCGTCGACAAATTCATCAGGGTATCCCACCTGATCACCTAAACCGTAAATAGCCAGAGTTTTACCGCTGAAATCGACATCTTCGATTTTGACTAAAAATTCTTCCCAGCTCTCATTTTCACAGTCAGAGGACAAGCCAGGTAACTCGCCTTCACCCAAAGTGGGCGTACCTAATATCATGAACTCGTAAGCTGAAAAGTCATCGATCTCTGTTCGATTTACGTTTAACGGTTTTGCCATTAGCTCGTCGTCGAAACGGCGTTTAATCAATTTCGCTATTTTTCTGGTATTACCGGTATTTGAGCCAAAAAATACACCAATCTTTGCCATGGTTCTCTCCAGATCCGAATCGTGATTTTTTAAAAATTTTCTAGAATAAGATTCAGGCTAAATTCGGCGATAATTATCCTGAATCTTTTAAAGAATAGTTTGCAGAAACTAAGCCAGTCCCGCAGTAGCGATCCAAGTGTTTGTTTTGAATCTGTTTTTTAAATCTATAAACTTCAAGAACAATACAAAATGTAGCAAACACGACATTTAGAAGACTTAGAGGTCCATTTGCCTTTGTTAGCTTTCCTACAACAGTTATAAAGAAGCCAAACTGCCCCCTTCTATTTTCAAACCACTGCCCGTTTCTAGCTCGCTCGATAAGTATTTTACGGTTAATTCACGTTCTTCGCCGGATGTCCGTAAATCCACAACGCAGCCAGCAAGACCATCTTGTGAAGGCATTTCAAACATGACTTTTTGTAACGTTGCTTCGAGAATAGATCTTAGGCCTCGGGCTCCCGTTTTTCTGCTTACAGCGTCTTCTGCGATAAACGTCAGTGCTTCTTCTGAAAATTCTAACGAGCGTCCTTGGTACGAAAATAATTGGCGGTACTGTTTCACCAAAGCATTTTTAGGTTCAGTTAAAATTTTCAGCATTGCTTCAACATCAAGCTCTTCTAAAAAGGTGACAATTGGAAACCGACCGATAAATTCCGGTATTAAACCGAATCTCTGTAAATCGTCAGGTAGCATGGCTGCAAGTAAGTCGTCTAACTCAATACTGGCTTCTTCGGGCTTGGAGTGAAAACCAATGGAAGTATCTTTTGGTTGTACGCGAGAGCTAATAAGTTCCTCTAAACCTGGAAAAGCGCCGCCGACGATAAATAAAATATTCCGTGTATCGATCGTAACTTCATCGCTATTCTCACGGCGTTTGGTCGACTTCGATATATTTTGTTCAGCGCCTTCGACCAATTTCAATAAGGCCTGTTGAACACCTTCTCCTGACACATCACGCACGCCGTTCGCACCGCCACCGCGTTTTGCGATCTTGTCGATTTCATCAATATACACAATACCCCATTGGGCTCTATTGACATCACCCTCTGCGGCTTCTAAGAGCCGAGAGATAATGCTGTCTACGTCGTCACCGACATAACCTGCTTGGGTAAGACTTGTCGCGTCTGCTGAAACAAAGGGCACACCAAGTATTTTTGCAAGGCTCCGCACTATTAGAGTTTTACCGGTACCCGAAGGCCCAACCATTAAGACATTCGACTTTTCAAGTTCGACATCTGATTCGTCGTCGTTGAGAGATTCTTTTGTGCTATTTAATAGGCGTAGGAAATGATTAAATACAGCGACTGATAATGTTTCTTTTGCCAAGTCCTGACCGACGACATAATCGTCGAGGTGTTTTTTGATCGCTTCCGGTGTGCGCAGTTGCGGTTTCATTTCTTTACTTACTTGCGTTTTTCCCCAGCTACTGACAACCTGATGCGCAAGTGTGACACAGGATTCACAAATGCGACCGTCGTTACCACTAATCAGGGGAACCTGAGGACTTTTTTCAACGCCACAAAATGAACAATACACCTTCTCACCTTCAGCCATGTCCTATCTCCTAATCGCGTGTTGATACGCCTGAGTTTATTCTCAACGAATCAAGCCATTGTCTTTGCTTTTGCTGGCGGTTTCGATCCAACAAATGCTCTTTTAGTTTTGGCATCACTTCTTCTAAGCCAAGTACACCCTCCGACAGAACGTCGTCGCAGCGCAAAATATGAAAGCCCAATTCAGACTCAACAACGTCGCTCAACTGGTTTGGTTTCATATCAAAAAGTACTTTTTCTAACTCCGGGTACAACACCCCTTTTTTAACCTTACCAAGCAGGCCACCTTGAAGCGACGTTGGGCATTCAGAATGCTTTAAGGCTTGTTGTTCGAAAAGTTTTGGCTTCTTTTTCAGTCTGCTAGAAATTTGATTGATTCTTTTTAACGAATTTTCACGACTGTTTTCTGGACTGTCTTCATTGACGGTAATAAGAATGTGGCGAGCAGTGCGAATTTCTGGATGATTGAATTTCGCGATGTTCATATAGTAGAACAAGCTGATGTCTTCTGCCGTGGGTACATCGCAATCTGCGCTCACATACTCTAGTACTGAATTTACGTGAAGCTCTCTGGATATAAGTTCAACTAAGTCGTCGTAAACAATGGCGTTGTCAGACAAATAATGTTCAAACTCTTCGGAATCTTCAAATCTTGAAGATATTTCTTCTATCGCATCTTCTATTTGAGTCTCAGGTATTGATATCCTGCTTGCCTCAGGGCTAGACAAAACGAGTTCTTCCAGTTTTATTTTTCTTTCAGAGACACGTTTAACGTCCGCTAATTCGTTAGCATCAAGCTCTTCGTAAGACTTCGAATACTTTTCCGAGGCGATCTTGATTTGCTGATACCTTTCTCCAAATTCGGCGTTCATTTATTCGCTCCCACCATTTTTACTCCAACCATTATTTACTCCAAGAATTATTCGTTTCAGCAGTTATTCGCTTTAAAAGTTGAATAATTAACTCGTAATAAAATGCCTCTTTCGACAATTCGATTAGGTTTCCGTGAGTAGTTCAATCGCCGCTTCAGGCATTTGTAATGTGCAATGACCAAAATAAACGTGATAGCTGACTTTCATATTTTCGATGTCACGAATAACTTTTGTTATTGTGCCGGTTTGGTTTTCTACCACAAGATCGACTCCATCTTTCGAAATGGGAATACGTGCTTTTACTTTTTGGTTAAACTCGTATTGATTCGGCACCCACGGCGCAGACGCAGGAATCAACTCTTCTTCCCTACAGCCGACTGTTTTTCCTGCATCTAAAAAATGTACTCGATAAATAATTTGGTCTTGTAAGTAACTACCTACATCATAAACGCAACCCACCTCTCCGCGTTTAATCAGTAACTCTCCGACCTCTTTTCCCGGATAGGTTCCGTCGTTTCGCACATTTCGCGTTAGTCGAACTTCTGAGCCGTACTCATACGCTGGCTGCATGGTTAAACACCTATAAGTTCATCCATTGATACAAATGTTTCTTGTGGGCCTTGCATCTTATAAATTTTTAGAACTTTTTCCGTCTGTGCATCAGAGTTGACAAAATCTGAATACGCACGTTCTAACAAAGCTTTGTAGGCCTGACGGGTGCTATCTTCATCCGTCGCCTGATCTAGAAGTTCACCCGCTTTATTTAAGTAATCATGGTAGCGTTGCATAATATGCAGACGGTTAATATGTACGATACTTTGTTCGAAAGGCACATCGAAGTAATCGAGAAAATCTTCGGCTGAACTTAATTCACTGAGTTCTTCTTCTAAATCAAATTGAGTCATGAGCAAGCCTCCAGTTTCTTTTGGACAGAAAAATCAATAATTTCTGCGGTATTGTTATCAAGAATGGACAAAAGCAGTTTTGCCCCTATACGGTCACGCTCATCCATAGCGACGACTTTTTCTATCATCGACCGACCTTTCTGGTAAAAACCCATTCTTAACAATAAATATCCCGCAGCTTTTAATGCGAATAAATACAGTCGCACTTGTGTAAAGGAATAGCCAAGACCAGTAATCACATCTCGCATTTCAATGTCTTGCCAACTTGATGGAAATTCAATTTTTCCACCAACCACTTTCATGACTCGGTAAGCGATGGCAAGCGCTTTTTCATATTTGTGCTGATAATAGTAATAGCGGTACAAACCCACCAAAACCGATAAGTTTTCAGGCGCTTTTGCCAGAGCCTTCATCAACAAGCCTTCGCTTTCGGGGCCATAGTTTTCTGCTGCTTGTTGTATCAGGCACTCTACTTCTAAATCCATCTCTCCTTCGAAATAAAGCATGTCGCCGTTAAACTCTTGTAAATCCATAGCGAAATTCCTCAACTTTTTAATACGCTTCGACCAATTGAACATTCATTGATGCATAGGTCGTTTCCAGGTACGCACTCTTTTTCAGTATTACGATGTGCAAAGCCATCCCCAGGCAAGGCTTCAATTTTCTCTTCTAGTTCGTCGATGCGCTCTAATAAACAGCTCATCACCTTACCAATAGGATCAGGAATTAAATGATGATTAAGGTCTACGCCATAGCGCATCGTTTTTGCATTAGGATCAACATTGACGATTCGTCCAGGTATGCCCACGACCGTACTAGAATCTGGTACGTCTTGAACGACGACAGAATTGGCGCCAACCCGAGCGTTCTGACCAATAGTAATCGCACCTAAAATTTTTGCGCCCGTTCCAACAAGTACACCATTACCTAACGTTGGGTGGCGTTTGCCTTTATTCCAAGTCGTTCCACCGAGAGTCACACCGTGATAAAGCGTCACGTCGTCACCAATTTCCGCAGTCTCACCAATCACCACGCAGGCACCATGGTCGATAAAAAATCGCCGTCCGATTGTCGCTCCTGGATGAATGTCGACATTGCTAAAAAACCTGGCAAAAAAAGACAGGAAACGAGCCAAAAATCGGAAACCTTTTTGCCAAAGGCTCGAACTCAGCCGATGAATTAATAGTGCGTGAACGCCTGGGTAAGTGGTTAATACTTCCAATACGGATCTAGCCGCGGGATCGCGATCAAAAACACAAACCACATCTTCTCGCCACAGACTGAATAAATTCATTTGAGCTTTGCTCTTGCCGCTAACGGACTGTGAATTTGTATTCTCAGAATCAAGCACGAGTTCATCTGAATTTGTCATTGCTCTACCCTTGCCGGAAGCTGTTGGAAATCGCCAAGCTCTTCGTAGAAGAGAAAAAGTTCGTTATCATTTGGGCTTCTTTTTTGCTCGGTCGAAAAGCGTCGAACTCGCGCGAGTAATTGTTTGGATTCGATTTCGTTTAAATCAATGCCGATGTCTCGATAAGAAGACTTAACAATTTTTGTTCCTGAATGTTTGCCTAGAATCAGGCTGTGACTGCGTCCAAGTTGCTCTGGGTTTAGACCTTCGTAGTTTTTTCGGTCTTTCAATAAGCCGTCTACATGTATGCCAGCTTCATGGGTAAAAACGCCATCACCAACAACACTCTTTTGCCAGGCCACGTGCCGCCCCGAGGCTCGCTCCACTAAGCTAGATAACCCTGGAATTTTTAACGTATCGACACCGGTTTCTATATTGTGCAAGTTTCTTAATCCGAGAACGCATTCTTCGAAAGGTGCGTTACCGGCGCGCTCACCTAAGCCATTTACGGTGGTGTTAATATGAGTTGCGCCCGCCTTCACGGCAGCTAAAGTATTTGCCGTTGCCAGACCGTAATCATCGTGGGCATGCATTTCGATTTCTAAATCACTACGCTGGGCTATTTTTCGAATATTTTCATACGTTGAAAAAGGTTCGAGAATGCCTAAGGTATCTGCGTAGCGAACTCTGCTGGCCCCTGCGTAAGTCGCGGTTTCAATAACACTGTGAATAAAATCCAGATCCGCTCTTGATGCATCTTCGCAACCAATGCAAATATCGAATCCTCGATCTAAAGCGATTGGCACCAGCCTTTTAATTTCGGCAAGCGCCCAGTCCCGGTTTTTATTCAGTTTTTTGGCTAACTGTTGATCTGAAACCGGTACTGAGAGGTCGATCATATTTACATGGGTTTTAAACGCGGCTGTCATATCCCCTTCATTTAAACGGCACCAAGCAAGCAGCCTTGAATTCAAACCCAGCGAAGCAATACTTCGCATGACATCACGTTCTTCATTTCCCATCGCGGGTATGCCAATTTCTAGTTCAGGAACACCGGCATCTGACAAGTGACTCGCAATTGCGATTTTTTCTTCAGCAGTGAACGATACGCCCGCACTTTGTTCACCGTCTCGAAGCGTTGTATCGTCAATCGTTACTGTTTTCATAAAACGTGCCCGGTAGATATTCTGCCCAGCCAAAGCATTTGATTCGCTGTGGTATTTATATTTGGTTTAGCAATCGCTATACCTTTTTTTTTACGAAATTATTTTTTAATAAATTCAATGACCTATCTGTATTTGAAATTTAAACTCGTTGGTAAGCATTTGGTTTTGTGACATTTTTGTCGCAAATCCGACATCGGGTTCTGGAGAAATAAATTAAAATTTCTTAAAAACGAAAAAAAAGGCCGCAAATTGCGGCCTAAATGCTCTTCGGAGCGCTTATAAAAGGAAATTTTTTCGTTTAGATTTACGCGTATACCGGAGCGAAGGATTTCTCCGGTTCTTCTACTGGGCCATTTTCATCCCAGTAAGGTGACAGTTTACGTAATTTCGCAACAATCGGCGGAATGGCTTGAATAACACGTTCAACTTCTTCTTCAGTATTGTAACGCGACAGTGAAAACCGCACTGTGCCATGTGCTGCCGTATAAGGAATACCCATCGCTCTCATTACATGGGACGGTTCCAAAGAACCCGAGGTGCAAGCTGAGCCACTTGAGGCCGCGATGCCCTGCTTGTTCATCAGCAGTAATATGGCTTCCCCTTCGATATATTCAAAAGCGATATTTAACGTGTTTGGCAGCCGATTTTCTGGGTCGCCCGTGACAAAAGAGTTTGGCACAGTTGCAAGAATGCCTTCCTGAAGACGGTCACGCAAAGCACGTACATAAGTATTTTCATGCGCCATGTTGTCCATCGCTAATTGTGCCGCTTTTCCTAAGCCGACAATTGCCGCGGCATTTTCAGTTCCAGCACGGCGTCCTCGCTCTTGATGGCCGCCTCTTAATAAGGGACGAAAGCGTGTTCCGCGGCGCAGATATAAAACGCCGACCCCTTTGGGAGCATGTAACTTGTGCCCAGAAAGCGAAAGCATATGAATATTGGAATCTTGTAAATTTATAGGTAATTTTCCAACCGCCTGAACGGCATCGGTATGAAACATGACCCCAGCTTCTTGTGCCATTGCCGCCATCTCTTCGACCGGAAAAATAGTCCCGGTCTCGTTGTTGGCCCACATGACGGAAACAACAGCTACATTTTCAGATAGCAACGCCTTATATTCATCTAGGCTCAAACGACCTTTTTCATCGACTTCTAATCGATGCACTGTGTAGCCTTGCGTTTCGAGATTGTCGCAAAGCGTTAAGACGGCTGGATGCTCGACTTCGGTTGTAATGATTTCTTTGCGATCCGGCAGCGCTCTCAATGCCGATAAAATGGCCGTTGAATCAGACTCTGTGCCACAAGATGTGAAAATAATTTCGGAGTCGTGCTCGGCACCCAATAAGGTTTGAATGGTTTTACGGGCATTTTTTAACGCAAAACCAACTTTATTGCCAAAGCTGTGTAATGATGAAGGATTACCGAATTGCTCAGTGAAAAAAGGCAACATTTCTGACACGACTTCTGGGTCGACCATCGTTGTTGCATTGTTATCCATATAGACATCGTTCATCTTAAGCCTCCGCGATTTCGCTTAATTGCTGTTCGGTCACAGGAAGTACTTTGACAAATTCGCCCAGGGCTTCTATCAGCTTCTGCTGTATGCCACCGACTGTTGCAGTTGCCAATTGACAACCCACACAGGCTCCAATGAGCTTGACGTAAATATTTTTGCCGTCAACGTCGATAAGCTCAACATCACCGTGGTCACGCTGCAAAGAAGGCCGAATCTCTTCTAAGGTTTTTTCAATGAGATGAATTCTTTGAACACTCGTCAGCTTAGTTTTTGCTTTTTTCTTAGTTTCAACAGGCTTTTCTTCGGTAGCTTTTTTTGCTTCAGGTATAACAAGTTCGTCGCTGTTGAGCGTTACTACATTTTTTTGCTTAGCAGCAATCGGCGCGGGAACAAACTTTTCTCCACGCGCTTCCATTTCTTCAGCAAGGATCTGTTCGATGCCTTCATGACAAGAAGAACACCCGCCTCCAGCCTTGGTGAAATTAGTAACATCTTCAACGCTGCTCAAAGAATTACTTTTGATGGTGTCTCTGATCATCACGGCATCGATTGCGAAACACTTACAAATCAACGCACCTTCTTCGTGGTCGTCTTCAATTTCTTCACCACGGTAATCGGCAACAGCGGCCTGTAAAGCTTCACGTCCCATCACTGAGCAATGCATTTTTTCTGGCGGCAAACCATCTAAGTAATCGGCAATATCTTGATTGCTAATTTTTAATGCATCATCCAAGGTAAGCCCTTTAACCATTTCTGTTAGCGCCGAAGAAGACGCAATTGCAGAGCCACAACCAAACGTTTGAAAGCCAGCATCTAAAATAATGTCTGTCGCGGGTTCTACTTTAAGGGTTAAACGTAAAGCGTCACCACAGCTTAAAGAACCAACATCGCCAACAGCGTTTGCCTCATTAACAGCGCCAGCGTTTTTTGGGTCATAAAAATGTTCTTTTACTTTTTCAGAATAATCCCACATAGCTTATTCCTCTCCTAAAACAGGAATTGATCAACGCTTAACACGTGAATGAATTACCACAACCGCAAGTGCCGGTTGCGTTTGGATTTTCGAATTTAAACCCGCTACCTTCGAGGTTTTCAACGAAGTCAACGGTCACGCCTTCTAGCAGCTGAGCGCTATTTTCATCGACAACAACGGTGACGCCACCGCAATCAATATGTTGATCGGTTTCTGAAGTTTCTTCTTCCAGCTTCATTGTGTACTTAAATCCTGAACATCCACCACCCTCAACTTGAATTCTTAATCCGGCGACAGGCTTATCGACACTAGTAATAAATCGATCAACGGCTTCAACTGCTTTTCCCGTTAGAGAAATCATGGACTCTCTCCTAAATTGGCAAATTCATTGCAATCAACAATCATGTAACACCAAGCGAATGGCGACTTACACGCTTTTCATATGACAAATTGCAATGCTTATGCCACGGGCTTTAGATAATATTTTTCCCTTTTTTTCAGTGACTTGGAGAGCCCGCGGTGATTTATGCTGCTGTCATAAAGTCAACCGCATAGGACTTTTGTCAGATTTACTACAAAGCGATGGAGCAATGATATGCATGTGTATGAATTAGAACCTGGCGATACCATATTCGCCGCCGACACTTTAAAAAATGATGGAACGCTTCCTGGTTTTTCAACGGACGAGGTTGTCGCTACCAAAGGTCAGCGCGGCGTTGTAATTAATACCGGGCACCTGGAAGGTCAACAGAATAAAATTCTTTTTTTAGTAAGATTTGAAACAGGTGACTCAAGCAATCCGCTTGGACCCGCAGTTGCGTGCTGGCCGGAGGAGCTTAGTCTTCCAAAGGAATGAGTGAATTAATCAAGAATGTTGTTCGCACCCAGTAATAGATTGGGTGCTGAACAGTCTGGAAATAAAGAGTTATTAATTTAACTGTCGTTAGAAAAAAAGGAGCAGGCAATTTCGTAGAAAGCCAAGCCGCCAATTTCATCATGGGTATCTAACTCACGCAGCTTGGCTAATACTGTTTTCGCCGCGAGTACGCGTCCGCGTCTTAACCGGCAAACACCGAGTGCTTTTAAACTAAAAAGGTATAATCTTTCAGGGCCATTTTTTAGCTGCCAATCAGCCGATTTTTTGGATAGCCGCCGATAATTTCGAGTGCAGCCTATTTGCTTAGCGCCTTGAGCTAGAGAGGCCCACACGGCAGCCTCTGCCTGGTCATAACGTGCTTGCACAAAATAGAATTTGTACAGTGAAATATGAACATCTATTTGCCCTACCCAATTTTCACGCGCCTGCAAAAGCAAGTTTTCGCGTTTATTGGTGTCTTTAACTTGCAGAGCTTTATCCAGTAAGGCTTTTAAGCTAGGCGGAAGTGACTGAGAAAAGTAGGCGCTTTCGCTGGAAAATTGTAATAAATTAGACATTGATACAATGCACTCGGTCACATCTAAAACGGCTTACCAGAATTCCTCAGGTGCTAATTTATCGCTATAGAGTTTGCCATCTATAATATGTTGATCAATTATTTTCTCAGCATCTTCTGCCTCAACTGAACCGTACATTGTACCACCAGGATAGATCAGTACGTTCGAGCCTGTTTGACAAGGACCTAAGCAACCGGTTTGAGTCAGTGCGACGTTTTGCAGATTTTTTTGAATCAGTATTTTTGAAAAAGCGTTAAATACATCGGCACAACCTTTTTGCGCACAACTGCCGCGGGGGTGCCCTGGTTGCCTATTTTGAGCACAGATAAAAATATGATGATCTGGTTTTGGCATAATTATATTCTCTCATTAAAGACTTGCTCCAGGGTTACCTGGAAAAGCAAATTTAGGCGGCTGCTTGTTCGTGTGTATGACAATTTTTTGGGCAAACTCGAGAACAAGACTTACAACCGATACAATCTAAGGCATCTTTAATTGCCATTACCTTAAGCTCGTCATCATCATCGTAATCGTCTTCATCATACTCATCGTCTACGTCAACCAGATCAGACTTATCGACCAATTCAAACACATCTCTCGGACAAACTTTGTAACAACGACCACAACCAATACACGTATTAGCATTCAGCTCAGTTACAAATTCGGGAACCCATTGTGTCCCACCACGCGTTTTACCGACGATCGTCGCTGTCATTGTTTTTAACCTCCAAAGTTTTCGACCTCCAAAGAAAAGTGAGCCTAAGCTGTTGTTGCCTGATCCAGCTTCGCTTGCGCTTCTTTCCAAGCTTCACACGCTAAAATCGTGTTTGAAGCAAGCTCAGTTAATTGCTCGTAATCGCTCCATAGTGTGTCTTCAACTACGTCATGAATTTTGGATGCCCACTCAGTAGCGATACGCTTTTTCTTTTTAGCGTCTTTATTTAACGCTTTTAATTCTTCTTCGTTCATCATACCCTCTCGTTATCAGCTTGAGCCCAAACGTTAAATTGAATAAATCATTTAAAGTTTTTCTACTAACGTTTTACTGCTAAAATTTTCCACTACAGCTTTGCTACTTCTCGATGGTTGTTGACCAACTCCACGGCTTTGGCGAGTAATTTTTGAACATCGGCAATCATCTTTTCTGGAGAGTCAAAACCAAAGCGATGGACATCTCTCAAGGTTTTGTCTAGGGCTACGAGTTTGCCTACTGTAATAAATACCCGGCCAAAACCCTCGTGTGTTAAATTAATGACTGGCACCGCCATTAGACCGGTTTCTTTTTCAATCATTTGTGCAACGCCATTGTAAAACGCTTTTACTCGGGAGATAACGATCTCATCGGGATCACCGACAACTGGAATTTCTCTACGTCGTGCTTTGGTTAATATGAGTGGATCCAAAACTTTAGCATCGGACCAATTATCGTATGTGCCGTAACTGTCTACTGCGCGCAATTGCACCACCATCTGTTTTAAAAATGGGTGCTCTAATAATTCATTGCCATCTTCAAGCACTGGAGTATCTGATTCTTCAATCATGTTGAACCTCGTCTTATTCGAGTTATCTGTCATTCATTCCATCGCTTTCAATGCGATATTCGTTGAGATCGTGTTGGCGTTGAATCGCTCTCGCTAACCAACTAGAGGGGCCCTCACTTAATTCTTTTTGAAACGCCGATATCAAGTTTTTAATCAAGGTATCGTCTACAACCTTTAACGGCTGCACGTGCTGATCTAAGAGCTGTTTAACCGCGGATGCACCACAGGCGCGACAATAAACGGCAACACAATCAGTTAAAAAATCCAGTTTTGCAGCTAATTTATCATCGGTTTGTTCTTTGGTTTGATCGTCGAATTGCGCCGCTTCTAACAAGGTGTATGAGTCCGGTTGCACACCGTAAATAGCCAATGACTCAGTGGTGCCAAAATGCTGATTGACGTGTTCACCGTTGTCTGTCGCAAATGCGATTCTTAGCCATGCTTGCTCCGGCTCATCACTAATAACGCGAAGTTGTCTTCGCAGCCCCGAATTCATTAGGCTACATCATCTCTTTTTTGTGCCAGCGGTGAGTGATACGGCTGCATACCCCGATGATGATTCTGTAGTAAATTGGCTAGATCAAATAAAGTTTGCTGCGTCCCTCGGTAACCAAACCAGCAACGTTGGAAACCACCGACTAAATCATATTGTGGGAAACCAATTCGTAAGATGGGAATGCCTAGGCGCTCAGCGCTTTCCACTGCGTGACTGTTGCCAAGAAACAATTCAGCCCCACCCTCTTTCGCAAGTTGTTCTGCGTCTTCTAAATCGCCAATTTTTACGCGTTCTATATTCACGCTCTCTAGCGCTGGATTTTTTAACGCCATTTTTGCAGGTACAACGGCAGCTACCGTTGTAGCCCCCATGCTTGTCAATAATGCGTCGAAGCCAAGCAAAAGATCGGGGTCTGAAGCAATGGCCACTTTGGCATCACCAATCATAAAATGGGTGTCGAGCATGGCGTCTTGCAGTTGACTGCGCTGGCGTCGCCATTTTTCAGGAACCGGTTGCTCGCTTATTTCCGACAACGTCATAAACCAGCGATCACATTCTTCTTGGCCCATTAAATGTCCAAAACGAAAATCCGGTACGTGAGTGCGTTCCAATAAGGAATCAGCTGCACCGAGTAAACTGTGGCCGATAACTAGAGTTGCGGCGTTTTCTCCGGCCTGTCTAATATCGTTTAAGCCGGTGCCTCCCGTGGTTAATGCGCTAAACTCTGTGCGCTCTAAATGGCCATCTAACGAGCCCGAAAGATCGGGAATTAACATCGGCCGCAAACCAAAGCTCTCAATACTTTCGCAAACAAATTCCAAATCGCCTGGCGTAAGATTACCGCCGCAAAGCACATTTACTTGTTTTTTTCTCAATCCGACCTTCGTGTGGTCTACAGGCACTAAAGCCTCGACGATAGATTTGAGCGCAAGCGCAAAACCACTTTCAAAACTACCCGAAAAATCCGGTGTGTTAACACAAACAACTTCGACTTCAGAGAAATCAGGGTATTTTTTTCTAAACGTTTTAAGCGCGGCATTAATATCGCAGCCTTGCGTTTCCGCTAACCCTGTAGTGACTAAACCGATTATTTCTGGCTTGTTTTTCTCGGCAATTGTTTTTAATGCCTCAATAATATTCTCGTCTGCCCCCATTACGGAGCTTACTTGATCCATCGCCGTCGTTTGCAAAGGTATCGGTTCGCGAAAATGTCTGACAAAAAATACTTTTGCAAAGGCCGTGCAACCCTGTGAACCATGCATTAATGGCATGGCACGATTAAGACCAAGAAACGCAAGTGCGCCACCGATTGTTTGACTGGTTTTCAGTGGACTGACCGAGAGTGCTTTGTTTCGTTTGACAAGTTCAGCCATAAAATTACCTATTAACCGTCATTGGCGTAGCGAGTGTGTCTGTGGCACTGTCCCACGGCGCGGCTTTTCGCACAGCAGGCCAGACGGGACTTTCTATTGTTAAACAGAGTTGCCGTACAAGTTCGACCATGCCGTCGTATCCGGCATAAGCGAATTCGCGTTCTTGATTAATATCTAAAAAAGGAATTTTCGCTTTCAAGGCCGTGTACATGTTTCGACCACCGGCAATTAAAATATCGGCTTTGTAATCTCGAACGGTTTGCAGTAAAACTTTAGGGCTGCCTTCGTCCAGCATTTTTACGTCGTCGCCCATCAGTTCACGAATTCGCGCTTTGTCTTCTTCGGTGGATTTTTTTGTACCGGTAGCCACAACTTGCATGCCCAAGTCTTGAAGAGCCGATATTACCGACCAAGACTTAACGCCCCCGGTATACAGCAGAACGCGCTTACCGGCGAGGCGAGGCTTCCACTCGTCTAACTTACTTTTAATTTTAATTTCTTCACGTGCAATAAGTGCTTCGGTGCGAGCAATTAAATCATCGTTACCAATTAATCTGGCAATATCACGAAGCGCCTGGGAAGTATCGGTGATGCCATAAAAACTTCCTTCAAACCACGGTGTTCCAAAGCGATCTTGTAGCTTACGGGCAACGTTCAACATCGCTTTGGAGCAAACCATCATATTAACTTGCGCTGCGTGCATGGTTTGCACTTCTCTAAAACGAGCGTCCCCAGAAAGCGTGCACAGAATTCGCAAACCCAGTTCGTCAAATAAAGGCAGTACATGCCAAAATTCACCGGCAATGTTGTATTCGCCTATTAAGTTAATATCGAAAATAGGAATGTTTGGATTTTTTTCGAGCTTGGGTACGGGATCGGGTTCACGCGTGCCGATGACATATTTCACCATCGCTTCGCCAGCTATTCGATTACCTAGATTTTTAGTACCGTAAAACCCCGCCGCGTCGATCGAAACCACCGGTACTCCAAATTGCTCCTCAGCCGTTCGACACACAGCATCTACATCGTCACCAATAAGCGCTGGCACACAAGTGTTATACACAAATACTGCCGGCGGCGAATAGGATTCGATGGCTTGTTTTATAGAGTGGAAGAGTCGCTTCTCACCCCGCCCCATAATCACATCTTGCTCGGTCAAGTCAGTGGTCATGCCAATACGATAAAGAGTCGGCCCGCTTGATCTTGTACCTCTGTTATCCCAAGAACTGCCTGCACATGCGATGGGGCCATGAACAATGTGAGCAACATCAGCAATAGGCAACAACGCGATTTGGGCACCGTCAAACGCACAGCCGCCTGCCGCAGAACCCGGTTTGGGTTTCGCACAGCCCGACTTTTCCTTCTTGTTATGGGAGCAAGCGGGTTCGTCTAGCAGTTCGGCAATTTCGTTTGCTTTCATAGGAATAAACTCGTTAATACGTTAACCGTTCGCCTTTTACTTTTACTTTAGAGAACCCAATCTAGGGCTTCTCTTTTTAGATTTAGAGTCTTCTCTGATAGAGCAAATAGCAAAGCGCATTCCAATCAATGTGCCTTTGATTTTATTGATATTTTTTCAGTCTTTGTTCATTTTATGTCGAGTTTTTTGTTCGATTGTCGTACTTCAAACAATAACTTTGATCAATGCCTTGTTACTGTGTTAGTCACTTTCACCCCAAAGGAAGTCATCGATTTCTTTCATCAGATAGGCGTTTTCTTTAAAATTTTTGACAATATTTTCCGCTTCTTCTTGGTTGTAGCCTTGTAAGGTGAAACTCGTTGTTCCAACCTCTTTGCCTTCGTAAAACAGCTTGACGTTAATCAGCCAATAACCGGCATTCAGCTCCCGACTTTGCAACGATATAAAAGCGCTTAGCTCGCCGTCTAAGGGTGTCATGTAGTTTAGGTTGTCCATCGTTAACCCCAATCTTCCTCGCCTTCGGAAAAAGCAAACGCAGGTTTATTGTTATTTTGAATCGATGCATCGAGGATTTTGCTTTGCTTGGATTTTTTTCGAATAATATTTGCCAACCAAAACTCCGGCTCTCCCTGCAGCTGGCTTTGAAGCTCTTCTATTAACTCCTCGACATCTGGCCCGCCAGTTACTTTTTTTGGCGTGATACCCAAAGATATAAGCTGCCGTGTTGCAGACCCACCGATTGAGCCGCAATAGACAAGATCGCAACCCACAAGCCAGCTCAATTTAGGCTTCAATTTGTCTTCATTGCCATCTTTTGCCTCTCTAGCAAATTTTTTCTGAATGAGAAGATTGGCTTCATCTTGACTCACGTCGTAAACGTAAAAGCCCTGACTGGATCCAAAATGCTGATCAACCATGTCGCCTTCCAATGAAGCAAATGCGACAACCAGGTTTGTATTATTCGGTAAACAATCCGCGATACAATCGATAGAGCTCGACATACGGAGCCTCCTATGACCATTTGTAGTTGTATATCAATAAGCTTTTTCTGTAACGCCCTAGATAGTTGATCAAAACACAGACCAATATATTGTGGGGACACGTGCTTTTAAAATTTTGAGCAATAAAGCGTTATTTACAAAGAACGATTAGAAAGAACTATTTCTAAAAACCGATTGTAAAGAACCATTAAAAGAGCCCATTGTAAAGGTCAATTGCAAAGACCAGTCCACCCAAAAAATATAATTTTTATGCCTATAATTCATCGTGTTACGAGATAATGTCTATTTAAAAAGCGTGTAATTGTAGTAAAAACGACAATGTGATGAATTAAAAATAAACTAAAAGATGAACTAAAAGAGGAACATTATTTGAAAGTTATTTAATCAAGTGGTTTTTTTCAAACAAGTGATTATCAAATAGATGACCTAAAACGTAATTATCTGAAAAAACAAGATGGAAAACTGTGTCTGATATGAACGCGATTAAACAAAATATTTGGGCTATGAACAAAACTCAAGACATAAAGTCTTGTGTCTTGTTGCTGGATACTATGTACGACAACAGCCAATATATTTTGGATGAAGGACACGAGGCTGACCTTCAATCGATTTATATACGTAACGCCGATTGCATTGATCTAGCTGCTTACATATATACCTATGGACAAAACCGCTCAAGATACGGTGTGGAGCTTCTATTACCGATAAATTTACCCGAAAATTCTAATTGGTTTTCAATGACCGAAAAATATGAAAACCAAAGTGATGTACAGCTTATGACAAAAATCTCTTCCCACCTTAATTTAAACAGTCGACTTGTGTGATCAAACAAAAGCGAGTGATGTAAATCATTAAACTATTGGTAAGCAACTTGCAATCGTAATAATCAAAGAAGCCAGCTTTGTTTGATTAGCGTCAAAATTTAAAAGACTGGCTTACTTTTGGTAAAGCATAGTTGTTTTAAATTTTAGTTATTTTAAATATTAGTTATCTAAATTCTTGGTTGTTTAGATTTTTAGCTATTTAAATTCTTAAATCGGGAGATATTTGATGTCTGAGTACTATATCAACAAAGAAACTGATGAAAGCAACGCTCGCCAAATCCATAGAGACGATTGCAGCTTATTGCCTAAAACACCCGCTTATAACGAAGGTTTAAAGTATCTTGGCTCTTACGGAAGTAAGGATGCAGCATATGCCAAAGCTCGCGGATATTTTGAATCGGTGGCTTTTTGTCCGTCATGCCTGGGCTAGCACTCCGCTTGAGCTTATGGTGATAAAAAAAGGAAAACTCTGGAACGACTGAGCCCTCCAGAGTTTTCTGTTATTTCCGATAATAAATATTTATAACAACCTCCAACAGTTCAGATTATCTAAATTAATTGACCGGTTGGCTAAGAGCTAGTCGTTGTCGCAGATTAACTGCTCTACGAATATTAATTGTTCTGCGAATATTAACTGCTCTGTGGCTTCTAACCGTTTGTCGAATACTTCCCACCACTCCACGTCGTACTTACAATCAGATGTTGTAGTAAAACAAACAATCACCATACAATTGATTTGTTTTAAGTTTCAGCTACAAAAACTGATTTGTTATAAAAGTTCTTGTCTGTTCGAAGTCTGACGATAATGAGGTCTTTCGTGCTCAGAAAAATCTGACGTAATCGGTTTTGTTGGTTCATAATCCCAATTTGTAATAACTCGCTCAAAACAAATAAGCAGTTGGCAATAGGATTGCTAACGTATCAGAACATCTTTATTTATTTTTATCTATGATATGAAATGCAATTATAAGGATAATGTTTGTGGTTCTAGCAACAGAACAAAAAACATCTTCTGTACGTGATTTTAATGATCTTACGCCGGGTGAGCGTTCGGCAGACGTACTAGACATAATCGAAAACCAGGCTTTAAAAACCCCTGCTACGATCGATCAGTTTGTTTCTGGGCTGACTTGGAGTTATGCCAAAATAAAATTTGATGATACAAAAACATCAAATATTGGTCTTGCTATGAGTCCGATGACCTACACACGAACATTGCGTTGGCCTGGAACAATAGCCGGGCAAAAAGTTTCTGATTTTGCCCGTTGGCTAAATTCTTGGGACGCGCACGAAGCAACGCTTGGGCTCAGTTGTTGTAACGCAGTGATAAACAGGGCAAATAACGTATTGATTCAATCTGCAACTCCCCTACCTACGGAGCACGACCCTAACCTTGCGGTTTTTCTTCATTTTAAAGCCAAGCTCAAAAATAAAAAAATTGCCGTGATCGGTCGTTACCCAGGCATGGACGATGTACTTAGCGGACTGGATTACACGGTGATTGAAAGACATCCGGAGAAAAACGACCTACCGGATCCAGCGGCGGAGTTTGTGTTGCCTGAGATGGATTGGGTATTTATCTCGGCTACAACACTTTTAAATAAAACCTTCACTAGATTAAGCAAGCTGTCTTCATCTGCAGTTACTGTTTTGATGGGTCCGAGTACACCATGGTTACGTGAATTTGAGCACTTCGGTATCGATTTTATTGCCGGGGTGATTATTGATGATGCGTACCAGACTGAAAAAATCGTCTGTGAAGGTGGAGGAAAACGTTTATTTGAAGGCGGTGTTAGTTATGCAATTAACAATATCAGTACAAGACGTTTATCGAAATTAAAAATAGCCATCGCTGATGTTGCTGACCGGCGCATATTGCTGCGAGCCGAAATGGACGCATGGTATCAGCAATCTAGTACGACCAGATTTCCCAAATGGGCCAAGCTAGAAGCCCTTGATCAAGAACTATCACTTTTAGACACAGCCTATAAACGACTGTGGGATGCGAACCAGTAAACGAGGAATTAAATTGTCTGTATCGTTGAGCGTGTTTTATCCAGACCTTTCACAAAAAGAAAGTATTTTCTATGAAGCAGCAACCCGAGTTGCAATGTGCTTGGCCAGACAAGCCGGTGACCTAGCTCAGAAAACGCCGCCTGATATTGATGTGCATTTTTTATTGAGCGGTAAATTCGATGCGCCAGACTTCAAAGGAATGCGAATTAGAAGCTACGACTCCAAAGCAGCGATGCTTCGTGTTGAAACGGCGGTGCCCTCACACATTGTTAATAGCAGCAATGCGATCGACTACGTGGTTGCTGCTATTGAAGACGCGCTCGAAAATGCCAGCGAATTTTTGGACGAAATTGAAATGCCGTTCGAGCTCGAGTTACATTTTAGCTTAATAAACAAGATCAAATCTCAGCTAAAAAACAGTGAAAATTAAACTCGTCCTTCATCGAGATGATTTCGAATTAGGCCTCTCTCACACTCATTTGACGGTGTAATTCATCTGATTCTGTAAGCAGTTTTTCTAAACCAATTCTGGCGCAAGATCGACATCGGCCACAGGTGTCGGCTACTTTGAGTGTGGAACTGAGATCATCCAAACAACTTGCGCCATTATCAACCGCCTCAGCAATCTGTTTTTCGGTTACGGAATGACATAAACAGACATACATAGATCTAAGCCTCTTGGTCCAAACCTGATATTTGTTTACAACAACGTAGGGAAGCTGACAAAAATACTGCCAATTCCATGTTTACCCAAGACTAATTGCAAGGCAGAGGCCAAGCCACATCAATAATTCAGCGAATCTTAAGAAAAATTATTATTTGGATTGAGTTTTGCACTAACCTTTTATAAGTTTTTTATCGATGGTTTTGGTTGCGAGACGGATTATCCCAAGTCTCAAATAAATCCAACGTGGTAAAGACATCAATGGCTATTTAGTGAGTACAAGAAAACTATGCCTCTCGTGAATTATGAAAATTGGATCACCTCGAACTGGCGTGATGAATTAATTCAGCAAAAACAAATCGCGACAAATAAATCCGATGCGGCTGAAATCCAAAACCGAATTGATCAAGCGGTGATTGTAAGCCAAGAGGACCTACTGGAGAGTCGTGTTCAATTTGCCTCTTATGTCACAGTGTTTGCGCTTGAGGAAGAGGAAGAACAATCATTTAGGATTGTAAGTGAAGACGAGTCATTAACTCGACCGGGCAGCCTCGCTTGGAGCACGCCTCTGGCAAGGGCTCTTTTGGGTGGGAAAGAAGGTCAGATTGTGACCGTCATTTTAGAAAACGGCTCTAACTGTGAATATGAGATAACACACATTCGAACCGCGAGCAGCTATTGACTGTAAAAACCTGTGAGAAAAGCCTGAAACGGTATTTAAAGCAAAAACTAATCACTATCATTAGGAGAAGATATTATGAAACTGAGTGACATTTCTTTTAAAGATTCATCATTCGAAGAATGTATTCTTGCCACTGGTATTGAGGATACCGAAGAACTTATCGAGCTGCGCGCAAGAAATAAAAGCATTCAATCGGTTACCGAATTAAAGTACTTTCCAAACTTAAAGCTACTCGATTTAACCCGTAACCAAATAACTGAGATCGATCTATTCGATAACCCAGAATTGGAAGAACTCTATTTGGGCAGTAACGAAATCGAAGAGCTGGATTTATCTTGTAATACAAAACTTAGACATTTGGAAATATTCATCAATGATATTTCTTACATAGACTTAACTAACTTAAGCGAACTCGAAAATATATACGCCAGTAAGAACGACCTCGTTTCTCTAAATTTGGAAAACAATCCTCGTATCGAGGAAGTTCAACTGAGCAACAATGAACTCGAAGAACTGGTGTTACCAAACGATTGTGAGCTATTTTCAGTTAAAGTTGAAAATACCAAACTCAATGAAGAAACCATTGAGCTATTAAAATCCAAAGTATCGGCTCACAATTTTAAATCTTAGGTGTTAGGCTAGGGCCTGTTCACACTAATTTAATCACACCTGCTGGAGCGTATTTTTTCCGTATTTTAGGCGCAGTGAGTGTGATTTGGTTGTTCCAAATGAACGAGCTGCAACACGAAATACGGGAAAAATACGCCGAGCCCCTAGGGTCGCCCCTAAAACACGCCATTCGTTGTTGTTCGTCGCTTATTTAGCGCGCTAAACTGCACTCCTCACGCCTAGACTGACGCGTTTTAGGGGCGACAGGTGCGGTTAAATTAGTATGAACAGGCCCTAGTTAACTTGGTAATAAAATAAAGAGCAAGCAGTTTGGTAAAATGCAAGGATGCTTTGATTAACGATCAGGGACGACGAACGCGTCCCGCACAGCCTTTTTAGTTATATTAACGGAACAGATCGGAACAAATCAAAACACTAAGATTGCGAATGCCGCTGTGCCAATAAGGCTAATACCTCTTCATCGTCTTCTTCGGTCATAGAATCCAATGCAGCGAGCGGTGCATTTGCCACGGCTTCTAACCTAACGGTCCAATCGGGGTCTTGAAGCAAAGGTACAACGTCGTCACCGCTAAGTCGCGAAGCCACTATTCGCCTAACTTCTGGCTCGGAATCAACCGCCATTAACCCCAGGCTTTCAACAGGAAGACGTTTAGCGACGATTTTTCTAACCTGTAAATCCGGATCTCGAATAAAGCGGAAAAGTCGGCCAAATGCGATGCGTTGCGCAACATACGCTCTAACAAGATAGTCGACATCGTCGGCCATTTTTTCCAGTTCTGTTTCGGCAATTCGATCTGCAACCGTAATGCGAACCTCGCGATCTTTGTCATTCATTAATTGAGGAAGCTGCTCACGGGGTAATCGGTAAGCGACCGCGCGGCGCACTGCTTCATCATTATCTGCGATCATCCGATCGAGGGCGTCCACCGGCGCGTAACGCACGGCGATGGCACGGCGTTCCCAAAAGTCGTCTCTAAGATAGACTTCCGCGTATTGCGGATTAATTCGAAAAAAACGGTCAATTTGTCGGCCGCTTTCCGCCTTAACACAAATATCGCCCGGCGAGCACCGGCCACTCAATAACAAAGACATTCTATAACTGCAGTATCGGCAATCAGCGGTAGGTGTTTGATCTTGGCTATTCGAGTCGTTTATTGTTTTATCGTCCACGTTTGACCTCATTCATCGTCTATGAATTCAGCAAAAACGTAGCCAGATGCGCTGTCAAGATCGTTTGTTAAAACGGAACAATGGTCTTGAGAGTTGACTAAATATATTGCGTAAGCGTCTCGCTCAAGTATCGGTTTACCCGAGTGAATATCATCTTCCATACACCAAGTAAAATGGTGATCGGAATACTGATTTCGTAGCTGAGTCAAGGTTTGTTCAGAAAGACCATTTCTATCGACAAATTCAGCAACTTGATTTAATTGTTCACTTGCAATCACGATACACGTTCTCCGTATAGCTTGACACCCAAATTCGGTTTACCAATAGCTTTAGCGAGCCATGGCGGAGGATTAGCTTTAGAAAGCACAGTTTGCAAACGTTTAAGTACCTCCGCAGACTGATAATTTTGCTCAAGTTTAATTGGGTGTAAACCCAATTTAACAACTTGCGCTGCGGCCAAGGCACCGATCGACCGCGTGTACAGTAACGAACAGTCTTCGATTAAAGTAGCGCGGGCACGATTTTTTTCGCTGTTTTTAAAGGCTTTGGAGGTAAGGGTTTTCGATGGCTCGCGAATGTCGATCAGGCGTATGTAGTCAGGCGAGACTTGATAAATCAAATACCTTTGGCAGTCACTGAATAAACCATCAACTAACTCGCCCCGGTCAGATGCACAGGCGACGCGCAACGAACCGCTAATCTCGCAAAAAGTTCCCAGTTCGTACTCCGGCTTCGGGTTTAAATAGTGACGCACTCCCCTGCCTTTGAGTAACGCAAAGGCTTTTTCAAATTGCTCAGAACTGACCGAATCAAAAAGGCCAGCGCCTTCACTTTTCAGTTTTTTTGCGCGTAGCCTGGTAATTTTAGCAACGGTTATCGGCTCACCAATTATTTGAATCAATAAACCTAACAACGTTTTTGCATCGATGTACTTTAATTCCTTGGCAGCTAAAGCGATTCGAAGTGCCAGCTCATCGCTGAGTGGCGCAGTCATTTTTACTGCGCCTCAACCAAGCGTTTTACTCGAACAGTCATGGGCAATTTCGGTAACGCTATGGGCTCTAAATAATAACTAGAGCCGTCAGCCAGCTTTAATTCACCACCCCACTTTTCGTCAGAGTCAAACTCTAATGAAACAATCTCATCTTCTAAATCGCGCTTTGGAACATAAAGGGTAAGCTTGCCTTCAGGATCTTTTCTTAACATTACACTGGGCATACAAGTCATTCTCCACGTTAAGTGATTAAAATAAAATGAATGGCACCTAGATAGGTGCCATTCTTAGATAACCAATTAACGAACGAGGTCGTAATTGTAGTCAGTGGTTTGCATACCACGGGTTTCGTCATCCAAACGCTCAAGTACCGAGTTAACAAGCGTGGTGAGCATTTGCATAGCGCCTTCATAACCCAGTGTTGTTTGACGGTGTAAATGGTGACGGTCAAAAATTGGGAAGCCAATACGAATTAGTGGTACTTCATGCTCTTCACCTTTGTACAAGGTGTCGCGCTGAATAAATTTACCGTAGGAGTTACCAATCATGAAGTCAGGTTTATTAGTAAATACCAGCGAGCGCATGTGCCACAAGTCTTTACCAATGTGTACTTCACAGTTTTTACCGTAAGGATTTTCATCCAGAATAGCGTCCATTGCTTTTTTCCAACGCTTATTCGCGTTGTTGCAAAGAATGTGCGTTGGCTCAGCACCAAGCTCAAGCAAGAATTTACTGAGCCCCATAACGAAATCTGGATCACCCCAAAGCGCAAACTTTTTACCGTGCAACCAAGCGTGCGAGTCTGTCATCATATCGACTAAACGACCTCGCTCTTTCGTGAGGCTATCAGGGATTGGTTGACCAGTGACTTCGCTGACTTTCATTAAGAATTCGTCTGTACCATCAAGACCCATAGGAAGACTGATGCGTGGTGCTTCGTGCTTCCAGGTATTCTTAACGAATTTTTCAGTTTTAACCGACTGCCAACGTTGAAGTAAAAACGTCTCTTTGGCATTAGGCGCGTCTTTGATTTCGTCTTGCGTTGTGCCGCCGGCGTACATACGGAATTCACCGTCAGCAGGTGTGTCCAATACTTCTTCGGGATCGGAAAGCATGGTAAAAGGCACGTCCATTTCGTTAAGCATGCGCTTAATGACACGATAGTTACCTAAATAAGTTTCGAAACCGGGAACGATATTAATCTTTCCGTTCTTGCCGACTTCCTTACCTTCCATATGATTTAACGTGAAGTAACGCGCAATGCCTTCAAACATGTTGTCCCAACCGGTTGTATGGCTACCAACAAAACTGGGTGTATGAGCGAAAGGAACAGGATATTCCTCTGGCACGTGTCCTTCGTTTTTAGAGTTATTAATAAACGCATTTAAGTCGTCACCAATAACTTCGGCCATACATGTTGTTGATACAGCGATCATGTCTGGTTTGTAAGTGGCCTTACAGTTTTCCAAACCGTCTTTCATGTTTTGTTGGCCACCAAATACCGCCGCGTCTTCCGTCATGGAGTCAGACACGCACGCAATTGGCTCTTTAAAATGACGATTAAAGTAAGTGCGGAAATAAGCAACACATCCTTGCGAACCGTGAACATAAGGCATGGTTTTTTCAAAGCCGAGTGAACACAATACCGCGCCAAGGGGTTGGCATGCTTTCGCTGGATTAACGGTCATTGCTTCGCGAGAAAAATTTAATTCTTTATATTCCTCAGTCGTAGTCCACTGGAAAATTTCATCGATTTTTTCTTGAGAGTGCTTTTCTTCAAAGTTATCACGCTTTTCAGCAAGTGAATCCCGATACTCTTGTTCGCGGAATAAAGGGTAACTAGGTTTGATGTTGTCGACATCTTGACTCATAACATTTCTCCTTCCGTGCCACTAATTTGTGAACAAACGGACTTGGATTTCTACTAAGCCTTACTTCATCGCGTAAGACTCTGTCGGCTTAGCAGAAAAGTTTTTAAAAATTAAGCGCTTGCTGCGATTGCTTCATCAGCAGACTCTGGCTTTTTCCACGGTGCAGCCAATTTAGACCAGCACGGATTATTCAAAGTCATATCCATATCTTTAGCGAAGATGGCAAAGCCATCAAAGCCGTGATAAGGACCGGAATAATCCCAGGAGTGCATTTGACGGAAAGGCACGCCCATTTTTTGGAAAATGTATTTTTCCTTAATGCCGGAGCCGATAAGATCAGGCTTAACTTTTTTGACGAATTCTTCGAATTCGTAACCGGTTACGTCATCGTATAACAAGGTCGCGTTACCCATTTCCTTGATGGTACGATCGTAGTCATCGTTGTGGCCGAACTCGTAACCGGTTCCCACCACTTCCATGCCAAGATCTTCGTAAGCGCCGATAACGTGACGTGGACGCAAACCGCCGATATAAAGCATGACGCGCTTGCCTTCCAAACGAGGGCGATATTTGTCAATCACTGACTGCCATTCAGGCTGATATTTTGCGAGTACTTCTTCGCATTTAGCCTGAATACTCTCGTCAAATTGAGCCGCAATTTTTCGCAGTGATTCAGCGGTTTTAGTTGGACCAAAGAAGTTGTACTCCATCCAAGGAATACCGTACTTCTCTTCCATATGACGCGAAATATAATTCATCGAGCGGTAGCAATGGACCAGGTTCAATTTAACTTTTGGTGTCAGTTCCATTTCGGATAAGGTACCATCGCCCGACCACTGAGCAACAACACGCAAGCCCATTTCTTCGAGTAGAATACGCGAGGACCAAGCATCACCACCGATGTTGTAGTCACCAATTATCGCTACGTCGTAATCCGTTTGTTCGAAACTGTTATCGTCGTCGCGAGCACCCAAGACCCAGTCACGAACGGAGTCGTTCGCAATATGGTGACCTAGAGATTGTGACACGCCTCTGAAACCTTCACAGCGCACAGGCACAACGGTCTTGCCGTGTTCTTTTTGTTTGGTTTTTGCAACCGCTTCGATATCGTCTCCGATAAGACCAATCGGGCATTCCGACTGAATGGTGATACCTTTGTTTAATGGGAAAAGGGTTTCGATTTCGTCGATCATTTTTGCCAGCTTTTTATCGCCACCAAAAACGATGTCTTTTTCTTGGAAGTCGGAAGTAAAGTTCATTGTTACAAAGGCATTTACGCCGGTTGTACCAATGTAATAATTACGTCGACCCGCGCGAGAATATTGTCCGCAACCGACAGGACCGTGAGAGATATGAATCATATCTTTAACCGGACCCCAAACCACACCTTTTGAACCGGCGTAAGCACAACCGCGAATGGTCATAACACCAGGCAATGATTTTTTGTTTGACGTAATACATTTTTTACTTTGTTCGAGCGAAGTATCATTCGGTGTTAAATGCTTAGAGCGATCTTTTTTCGCTTTTTCTGGATAAACCTCTAATACTTCTGATATGAGGGCTTCAACCTCTTCACGTGACATTTCAGACATGACTTTGTCTCCTGAATGTGGGTTTTCGGGTAATAGGTGTGCGCTCGTAAAAACGCACACCTAGCTAGGCAAATTCGCCCGCCCCGCCGTTCACTTCATCAGGACCAACAGCTTAAAGTTCCGATGCTGTTTTACCTACGATACTCTCGTCTTCCTCTTCCATGATGCCGAAGTCCATCAGCAATTGCTCAAGGTCGTCCATAGAAATTGGTGTAGGAATAACAAGTTTTTCGTTTGAAATAAGCTTTTGTGCGAGAGCGCGATACTCGTCCGCTTGTTTAGCTTCTGGATCATACTCGATCACTGTCATACGACGGATTTCTGCACGTTGTACAACGTTATCGCGAGGAATAAAGTGAATCATTTGCGTACCTAAACGCTCAGCCAAGGCAATGATTAATTCATCTTCACGATCTGTATTACGACTGTTACAGATAAGTCCGGCTAGACGTACACCACCAGAGTTAGCGTATTTCACAATACCTTTAGAGATATTGTTTGCGGCATACATAGCCATCATTTCACCGGAAACAACGATATAGATTTCTTGTGCTTTGTTTTCACGAATAGGCATCGCGAATCCACCACATACAACGTCACCAAGCACATCGTAAAATACAAAATCTAGCTCGCCTTCGTACGCGCCTTCTTCTTCAAGAAAGTTAATCGCAGTAATCACACCGCGACCGGCGCAACCAACACCAGGCTCAGGACCACCTGACTCAACGCAACGTACATCGCCATAACCAACTTTAAGCACGTCTTCTAGCTCAAGGTCTTCAACGGTGCCAGCTTCAGCAGCCATTTCCATAATGGTGTTTTGCGCTTTTGAATGAAGAATAAGTCGAGTTGAATCTGCTTTTGGATCACAACCAACGATCATTACTTTTTTTCCAGCTTCTGCTAATGCAGCCACTAGATTTTGGGTGGTAGTTGATTTACCTATACCCCCTTTACCGTAAATTGCACATTGACGCATAGCCATAACCACATCTCCTAAATAAAGTTTGCATATGTTGCTTATCAATTTAATTTAACTTGCGGTAGGACAAGCACACGCCGATACAAGAGCAGTGGTTGTGCCAAGCACAGAAAGAAGTGCCTAAGTCTATGTAATTGTTGGATAAATTAATTTGTGACGGCTTATTAAATATCGTTTTGTAGGCAACAAAAACATTTAAGTGTTGTGTTAATAACGACAATGCGACAAATTAATTTTTAAGCCCGAAACAAATTTTTATTTGTAGCAAAGCCGACAATTTGTCATTGATATTGGCAGTTACACAAAGCATTTTTAAAAAAATTAAGCAAAATCAATAGTGTTTTTGCTGGCGCAGTATTTGCTCTGATACAGCAAGTAGGCATTAGACATTAAATGTATTTGTCATTTGCTGTTTTTTAGTCTGAAAACATTTTCTTATAAATGCGGTTTATCTTAATTGATTAAAATTAAATGATGAACAAACGCTTTTATATACCTTAAATTAATTTTTAGTTGGGCTAAAAATAAAATCTAGAAAACGAAACGCTGAATATATCAGTTCGGGGAGGACTCTATAGTGGCAATTCCGGAAAAGTCAGAATTAATTGCAAAAATGAAATCGGGCGAGCTTATTCCCTATCTGGGAGCTGGCGCGCTCGAAGGCGTTAAAAATGTAGCTGATGGAACGTCTATCCCTGCAGATAGCGAGAGCCTAATTCTTGCTATGACCGGCGGTACGCCAATGGCGCCTAGATTAATGTATGAATTTCCGCGTGCTGCAATGCACCTCGAAAATAAAAAAGGACGTAGCTTTTTAGAAAGATTTTTAAAGAAAACCTACGCTGAAACAGACTGGAGTGACGCTGCCCTTCACACATGGCTGCACTCTGTAGAAACGCCGTTTATTATCGATTCCAACCGTGACTTAAAAATGCAAACGCTGTTAAAAGACAGAGCGCATAACCTTATCGTTGGTGCCGCGCGCCTTGCTGCGCATCCTCACCGCTTCGATATTTATGAATGGGTAGACGGCAAATACCAACTGCGACCACAGGATTTAGTCAATACAGCCCTCCCTACACTGTTTAAACCACTTGGCAGCCCAGAGCCAAAACCGAGTTTTGTCGCCTCAGATGCCGATTTTGTTGATTACATAACAGAACTTATGGGTGGGTTTGCGATTCCCGCGTGGATTAAAGAAAAACGTATCAATAAACAATATTTATTTTTAGGCATGCGTTTTACACGAGACACCGAGCGCATGGTGATGAGCGATATGATCTACGGTGCATCGGAAGACTGTGCAGGTTGGGCGTTGATCCCAGAGCCAACAGACAAAGAAAAGCGTTTTCTAACGAAGAAAAACGTCGTAATTATCGAACAAGACTGGACCTCATTTTTAAAAAATGAAGTCCTACAAGCCGCTTAATTTTAAATTTATGGAGACAAGGTATGTTGTTAAATCAATACGCGGAGAAATCGCTTTTGTGTAACGTAAGCGTGAACGGTAAAACAAGCGAAGACAATGTGTATGTTTACCGAGGCGACATGGTGATCGAAGAAGGCGAAATCGCGGATTCCCAAGGCCGCCGTCATCCGCCCAAGTCAGTCGTTAAACAAGCCGTAACTATGGGCTCGGAGTCGAAGTTAGACGTTGTTGCCGGTGCTGTCGATAATCTCGAATTTATACCTGACTTTATCGCCAAATACGGCACTGATTTCAGCGAGAAAATTAATTGTCTTTTTTATGTCTCGAACATTAAGAAGCCGATGGTTGTTGATGTAGATGGTATCAGCACGACGGTTCTTCCTCACGATGAAGGCGCGGTATGGACAATGCTTATGGATGATTTACGGTTGGAGAAAAGCGACTTTAAAGGTCAAAGTGCTGAGGATAAAGTCATCACTATGTTTGAGGCACTCAGCGATTACAAACCCGGTGCTGAGGTATTGCCTTTTGATCAAGCAATAAAAAATACCGTGGAAATAAAAAAGGAAGCTAGAGGTCCGGTTTAAACCGCTATGCCGGTGGTCCAATGCTGGATTAACCATTCCCTATTCAGATTAGCTGTGTTCCCTTTTATTGCCCTGGTTTATGTTACCCATGTTACTCAGTTTCAGTGTTGATTTGGTGGCCCATTGGCCGCCTTTTTTATGGTAACTATTTTATTAAACTATTTTATTGTAACGCTGCTTTATTATAACGTTGCGACAGATGAACATACGACTGTCGCAATCGTTAATTAACAATAAATTGAAAAATTAATTATCTAAATAGATTTATTCCTAAATCAGCTTGCTAGCTCTTCGTCACTTCGGCCAAAGCGTACGCGTTTTTCCGCGTCATCACCCAAGTGTTTGGCTAACCACGGCGGTGGCGATCCGCGCATGACTTCCTGTAATTGAGCGATAATTTCTGATGCCTCGCCACCATCCACTTTTTTAATGGGATAAACGCCGGCACGTACAATTTTTGCCGCAGCGGGACCACCAACGGAAACAACATACGCAACCTGGCAGTCTTCAATGAGCTTAGCTCTAAACGCGTTTCTATCGTCTGAGAGATCGGCTTCGATTGCCGATCTCACATCAATAAGTTGGCTTAAATCTTCACTCACTTGGTAAATAAGAAAACGCAAGCACGAACCAAAATGACCGTCGAGTTTTTCTTCCGTGTTCGAGGCGATGGCCACTCTAACCGATCGAGGAGGAATATTGTCCAAAGGTTTAGCCTCAGGCAGTGACGCCAAATCGGTTTCCCCCCAAAGAATTCTTACGGCCTCTTTCATTTCTGCGAGGCCAATCCCAATATCTTCACCATCCTCTTCGCCATCAGCGCTCGCAAAACTTGTTTTCAAATGAGTTACCGTTACGACACCGAGACTTTCTTCATTGATTTCACCGTCGATACATTGTGCAAGAATATCGAGTAATTGACTTACGCTTATGCCTGGTAGGATACGTGAAGCTAATGCGATCCTCAGTGCTGTTTCTCTATTTAAATTTGGAGTTTCCATATAAAACCTCAATTTTACTTGGCTAACAAAAACGACACTGGATTTACAACGACACTGGATCGACCTTAATCGTCGTCATCATCATCGTCGTCGATTTCACGGATAATTTTTCGGTAAATTTCTATTCGGTCGCCATCCGTTAGCGGAGTCTCTAACTTCACAAATCGTCCGAAAATACCTATTTTTTGTGTGTTTAGATCGATGTCTTGGCACATCTTTAATATGCCTGAGCCCTCAATAACCTGCCCTACTGTCGCACCCTCTTCGACTTTGCAGGAAAGTTGAACCTGACTGAGGCCAGAATAAATAACGGCTATTTGCACTTGTATTTCCTCCAATACCCTCTAATACCCAAGAAGCTCTTAATAAAAATATTCTTTCTTAGGGCTAGGTCTGCAACTCAACCAGAGGTGGAGCAGAATTGTCCGCTTTTCTTTTTGCAATGTATTCGTCTATGACGCGTTTAAGCGCGATCATAATACCCAGGACGATAAAACCCCCTGGCGGAAGGATTGCCAGTAAAACACCGCCGTCGGCATCGATCAGCGTTAATTCAAGCCACTCAAATTGCTTGCCAAGCAGCAGTGAGGCGTGCGCAAACAACGTACCGCTTCCCAAGATTTCTCTCGCCGCGCCAAGAAAGACCAGTGCCCAGGTAAAACCCAGTCCCATTCCGATCGCATCAACCAGTGACGCCAGCGGTGGTTGCTTCATAGCGAATGCTTCGGTTCGACCGAGGATGGCACAATTAGTAACAATGAGCGCGATGAACAAGCCGAGCACTTTGTAGAGTTCATGCATCCACGCATTCATTGCTAAATCCACTAACGTAACGGTGCCGGCTATTATCGCGATCATAACCGGGTTTCGAATTTCAGCAGGAATACTGTGACGCAATATTGAGATAAGTACGCTAGAAATAACCAATACCGCTGTCGTAGCGATACCCATGCCCAAGCCGTTTGTTGCGGAAGTTGTAACAGCCATCACCGGGCATAAGCCGAGCAGTTGAACGAGCGCAATATTATTTTCCCAAATACCAAAACCAAAATATTCTCGATAGCTCTTTGCGGGTTTAATATCCGTGCTTCTACAGCTATTACAATTTTCATCCATCTTTTTTAACCTCCTGGTTTGTATTCACCAAGGTTTCATTGTTATGTTCGTAAAAGTTATATTCATAAAAGTTACGTGCGTAAAAATCCAAACCACCCACGACGACTTTAACAATGGCACGAGGGGTAATTGTCGCACCGGTAAATTGATCGAATTCACCGCCGTCTTTTTTAACCAACCAGGCGCTTCTCGGTGTGTTTTTTAGCGATTTCCCATCAAAGCTTTTGATCCAATCACTTTTGTGAATTTCTATTTTATCCGCCAAGCCCGGCGTTTCTTTATGACTGAGTACGCGCAGCCCCAATACTTCCGCATCCGTATTCATCGCCATAATCAGTGTAATGGTTCCGCCATAGCCCCCGACATTTAACTCAAATACAAAGGCAGAAACTTGATTATTCTTACGTGCAATAAACACTTGCACGGGCTCATCAGAAAATAAATCATCCGTGATTGTTATTGAATCTTCGAGGGGATTGTTATCATAAATGCTTTTGGGTAAAACCTGCTGCAAGACAGCCAGACGATCCTCGGCGAGACGTTCTGCAATGGGTGCCGCAGTTTTTTGTTGCCCGAACATAAGCAAGGTAGTAACAACGGCGCATACCATGGCAAGTAACGTTGTCTGATAATCAACTCTATTGCGCCAAACGTGCAGTTTTTCACTCAGCGAGATATTCATAGTGTTTTTTGAGACTCTCGTACAAGTTCAATCCCACTGAGTTCTGGCAGAGGTTTGCCAGAATTATCTCGGCCGTAAATACGTGGGCGAAAGTAACGGTCAATTAATGGGGTTAATGCATTCATAAAGAGCACGGCAAATGCGACCGCTTCTGGGAAAGAGCCCCACTGTCGAATAATAAAAATAACGCTCGCGCAACCAATACCAAAGATCAATTTTCCGCTGCGACTAATGGGAGATGTCACCGGATCTGTCGCAATAAAAAATGCTGCGAAAAAAACGCCGCCAGAGGTGAGGTGAAATATAGAATCGGCAAACTGTGCGCTGTTTGCGTAATACGCTATCGCCGTCAACAGAAATAGCGACGACAACATGGCGAGAGGAATTTCCCAACTAATAATCTTGCGCCAAAACAAAAAAGCAGCGCCCAGTAATATTAATAGCTCTGAGGTCTCACCCATGCTTCCAGCTTGTTGCCCAGAGAAGGCAAGCCACAACGATGGTTTGTTTTCAACGGCATTATCCAGACTCAACGATGTTTTAAACTCGCCGAGGTAAGTGGCTCCGGTATACGCGTCTGGAATTGATGCACCTAAAAAAATGTAATCTATCGACTCTTTAACGCTAACGGCACTCGCGCTGTCTGGCAAAGTCCAAAGTGTCATTTGTACCGGAAAAGTAATTAACAGCGCCGTTCTAGCAAGCATTGCCGGATTAAAAATATTTTGACCAATCCCACCGTACAGCTGTTTACCAACTGCAATTGCAAAGAAACCGCCGAGTGCTCCTATCCACCAAGGCGCCCAGGGCGGCAAGCAAAGCGCTAACAGCCAACCCGTTAATAATGCGGAACCATCTAGAACTCGATACCAAGGTTGTTTAAGCCAAAGCAAACACAGTAGCTCGGTTGCCAAGGCGGAGGCACAGGTTATTAAAAATAAAAATGCTGCCGGAAGGCCGAATATATAGATGCCGAATAAAGTGCAAGGTATAAGTGCAACACAGACTTGAAGCATTACGTTGCTAACTGAGGCGCCTGCATGAGCAAAAGGTGACGATGCGGGCTGTGCATTCATAGCGCTTGATCCTCCGTTTTAACCTCAACATTACTGTCCGCAGACGCTGACTTTTCGGTATCGCTTAGTGTGTTCGGTGTGTTTGCCGTAGGTTTAACACGTTTTGTTTTCTTCGCTTTTTTCGCAGCTTTTGCTGCTGCCTTCGCGGCTTTTTCAGCGTCGACTCGTTGCTGCTTGGCCAAACTTAACTGGACTGTGTAATCCATTTTTTTAGCTGCAGTCCGTTTGGCGTCTTGCTGGCCTTTACCGTATTGAAAATACTGCACGAGAGGAATGTGGGAAGGACAAACGAATGAACATGAGCCGCACAAAATACAGTCCTTCAGACCGTATTCGTCGGCACCGTCAAAATCATCGATTCGAGTACGGGACGCCATTTCCAACGGCAGTAAACCCATGGGGCATGCATCAACGCAGCTCGTACAACGAATACACGGTGATTCCTCGGCGCGAGGAACTTCTGCTTTTGACAGCGCAAGAACGCCGGTTGCACCTTTCATAGTCGGCACATCAAGCGAGGCTAAAGATACGCCCATCATTGGTCCGCCGAGAACCAGTCGTTTGGGGTCAGCGGTCAAGCCGCCACAGGCATCAATCAAATTTTTAACGGGGGTGCCGAGTGCAACTTCAATATTCCTTGGGTTCGCAACGCAATCGCCCGCTACGGTCACCACTCTTGATATCAAAGGTCTACCGAAACTCAACGCCTCATAGATGGCGTAAACAGTACCCACGTTGTGAACGAGTACGCCCACTGAAGTGCTGCGACTTCCGGCCGGAACTTCGCTACCGGTGACAGTTTGAATGAGCTGTTTCGCCGAGCCCATTGGATAGCGAGTCGGTACAACTTGCACCTCGACCATTCCAAAGGGCGCGGCAGCTTCACGCATCGCTGCGATGGCGTCTGGCTTGTTATCCTCGATAGCGACAACAATACGGTATGCCTGCAGGATATGGCGGATAAGTCGAGCACCTTCGATAATATCCGCCGCGCGCTCTCGCATAAGCCTGTCATCGCAGGTTAAATAGGGTTCACACTCAGCACCGTTAACCAACACGGTTTTTATTTCGTGCTTTGCGCCTTGCTTTAACTTTACCGCCGCAGGAAAAATCGCACCGCCCATGCCGACGATACCTGCCTGCGCAACTCTATCTGCCAGTGTTAAAGGGTCTACATCGTAGGGGCTGCCGCTTACACCTGTTTCAAGCCAACGATCTTCGCCATCCGGCTCAATAACGATCGCGTGCGCTGGGAGGCCAGATGGATGCGGCGCAGTAACCAGCGCGATTTCCCGGACCACACCTGAACTTGATGCGTGCACAGGCGCCGAGATTTCAGAGGGCGCGAGTGCGAGAAGTTGACCTTTGAGTACTTTGTCTCCGGGTTTTACTATGGGTATTGCATCCGCACCTGCGTGCTGCCGTAGCGGTAAATATAAGCGCTCGGGCAAAGGAAGCTTTTCTATCGCCATCGTTGACGAGTCAGATTTAAAGCCTTTAGGGTGAACGCCCCCTTGAACTCGCGGCAATCTCAAAAAGCTGCGTAACATCGTATTGCCTCCGTATGCGATTGCAGATTATTCACTAGGCGGCCGAAGGTTTAGGCCAGTGCCATGCATTTAACGACTCGGGTTCTGGAGCCATATCGATACAGTTTTCAGGGCACACATCAAAGCATTTTTTGCACCCGGTACAGGCGGCCGTGACCACAAAATGTATTTGGCCGTTAGCACCGACCACTGCATCTGTAGGGCAAGCCTTGAGGCATTTCGTGCAACCCACACACTGTGTCTCGTTAATTGCAGCAACCACAGGCTTGGCTACATCACCGACAGTACTTGGGTCGATATCTAAAAGATCCGCCAAGCTTTCAACTAACGCTCTGCCCCCTGGCGGACAAAAATTAAGTGAAACCTCACCGTCTACAACGGCTTTGGCCGCCGGCGAACAGCCGGGAAAACCGCACTGGCCGCACTGGCTTCCGGGCAACATATCCTCGACGCCTTTTACTAGCGGATTTTCGTCTTCAATGGCAAAAAATTTTCCAGCAAGCCCTAGCAACAGGCCAAGAAATGCGCCAAGTGCTGTGATTGAAAGTACGGCAACTATCATTGATTAATCCTCGCTTAAACCGCTTGAACCAAGCCACCAAAACCTAAAAAAGTCATTGCTAAGAGTCCCGCTGTTACCAGCGCAACCGGTGGTCCCTCGAATGCGCGCGGCACACTCGCTAATTGCAAACGCTCTCGAATGCCGGCAAAAATAACCATGATTAAACAAAAGCCGAGTGCGGAACCAAAACCAAAAGTCAGTGCTTCACTGAAACTCTGTTGCTCACGAACACTGATGAGTGGCACGCCAAGGACTGCGCAATTTGTCGTAATAAGCGGTAAATAAATACCCAAAGATCGGTAAAGAGCTGGGCTTGTTTTTTTTAAGACCGTTTCAGTAAATTGAACGACTGCGGCGATAACCAGTATGTACCCCAGTATACGAAGAAAACCGATATTTAAAGGTTGAAGTACTAAAAATTCCAACAGCCAACTACAACCTGATGCGAGTGTCATCACAAAAGTTGTTGCCGCACTCATACCGACAGAAGTTGACAGTTTTCCCGACACACCCATAAAGGGACACAAACCAAGAAAGCGCACAAGAACAACGTTGTTAACGAGCACTGTTCCTATTAACAGGCTTATGTAATCCATATTCGAAGTCCCCATTTAAAAATTCCGCGAGTGATTGTCAAAATAAATAACTCAACAAAGAATGAAGTCGCGCAATAAATAATTTGTTCGATCAGCGGTGCATCGAACATGCCACAGCTCCACACTTATGGTTAGCTGCGTGAAATTCAAAGAAGTTTTTTGATATAGAACAGTTTCTGAACTTAAAACGCTTATTCGCTAAGGCGTTATGTTGTTTTTTCTATGTAGGGTTTACGACAAAACTAAGTAATGCGACACGCTACCCATTGTAGTATTTGGTACAAATGTGTAGTTTCAAACAAGGTTTAATGGGGTTTTACACGCGGCACGTGTTTTGCTGAATTAATATTTAGCGATGTCATTGCAGGTTAAATAAATCGGAGACTCTCACCTAAATCTTTGAGGCAAAAACCTTGAAACGCCAAAATTTTTGAGATGAGTTTTTCTAGATGCTTAACTTTATTTTATAAGTAATGGCCTAGCTTATACGATAAAACTCGTTTATGGGATAAAACTTGGTCCCCTTCAAAATCTAATGTTGACGGAAAAATTTTATCTTGAATTAATTGTGGCTTTTACTTTTTCATGCGTAACACTTGGAACGAACCTATGAACACAACTAACGGCAAAAATATTTCAAGCAATAACGCCATAAAAAAAACGCAGGTTTCAGTTTCGGCTCCTAAACCAGATTCTCGTGAAAACAGAGACGGAGGAGAAAGTATTTATAATTTGTCACACAGAGATCTATCACCGGAGGTATTTAAACAAGCGGTAGAACATGCTCCCGTTGCAATATCGATCACTGATTTACAAGCAAACATTCTTTATGCTAATCGAGCGTTTAGTAAGGTTACCGGCTATAACAACGATGAAGTAATCGGCGAAAACGAGAGTATTCTTTCAAATCACACTACGCCAAGACTTGCCTACCAAGCTTTATGGGGTCGACTGCTGCAGAAAAAAACGTGGTCTGGCTTACTCGTAAATCGACGTAAAGACGACTCACTGTATCTCGCTGAACTCTCGGTTGCACCGGTTTTAGATCAAAACGAAGATACCGTGTATTACCTTGGCATGCACCGAGATTCCAGTGATCTGCATGAGCTTGAACAGAGAGTAAATAATTTATCTCAAATGATTTCTGCTGTTATTAATTCATCACCCATTGCGATCGCGCTTCTTAACGCAGATACAGATATCATTTTGATGAATCCGTCTTTTCAACGATTAGTAAGCGATCTTGCACCGGAAAAAAGCGCCGAGGATGCGAAAGAAATACTGCTAGAAATGCTGGGTGATGATTTTATAAACCTGAAAAAAACAGGTAAGCATTTTCATAACCATGAAGTTAGCTTTGATGAAGGTGGCGCTAACCAACGATGGCTAGTGTGTAATGGAACTATCATTGGGTTGGAGGACGAAAAACCCGGAAATTTTTTCACTCAGCCTGAATCGAGTCACTTTTTATTAACGATTGATGATTTAACGGAATTACGCCAGCGTCAATTAGATTCACAATTAAATGCATTAAAGGCTGTTATTGCCGAAGAAGAATTAGCTCACGCCACACGAGAGGCATTTAATGGCGCCATTCACAACTTAGAAGGGCCTGTTAACTTAATTGGAGCTGCTCTGGCAATGCTCGCACGAAGAAAGGATGTTTTTTCCGATCAAGACCCCGTAATTCAAGCGCTTAAAGATGCGCAAAAAGCTGGTCATCAAGCTCTCGAAAATTTAACGCGGTCTTTACCAGATACCTCCGATCAATCGAAGACGTCTGTTAACGTCAATGAAGTACTGCGAAATGTTATTAGACTTTCCACTCAAAAATTACTTTCACACAGCATTGTCGTCGATTGGCAACCTGCCCTTCGACTTCCTCCGGTGCTTGGTAAGGAAGGCAAGTTAGTGAGTGCTTTTAGAAGTCTTGTCGACAATTCGATTGAAGCAATGGCTGACAGTAATTTAATAAAGCGTGAATTGACTATACGCACTTACGAGCAAAAACAAGGCGTTCGAATTGATATTATTGATACCGGATCAGGCATTGATCAGTCCTTAAGATTCAAAATTTTTGAGCCTTTTTTTAGCACCAAAAAGCCGCTTCAAGGAAATTGTCGCGGCATAGGCTTGTCGATGGTTCAAGAAACCATATTGGATCATGCTGGCACTGTTTTTGTTGACGAAGATTACGATAGCGGCTGTTGCATGGTGGTTGAACTTCCGCTTTAGACCCGCTGTCGATTTTGCTTTTGAAATTAAATGTAATCGAAATATATCGATATGAAACCGTGGTTCAATCGAGATTAGCGTGCCTATGAATACAAATGATCGTTTATTCAGTACCGTCACACCAGTAAGCCGAACTGAACTCCTTGAGCGGGAAATTAAGGCGCTTAGTAAAATCTCTCAAATTATTTGTCATTCAGAAACTATAGAAAAAACGTTTCAAGATGTGCTTGCAGTCCTGCACGATACAGCCGGAATGAAACACGGGCTTATCTCGATTACGGACTCGGAATACACCTCCGTTCAAGTCTCAACAATCCATTCGGGTACGGACGAAAATTTTAAAGGTGGAAGAATAAAATATCGTAGCGGAGAAGGCATAATTGGACGCATATTAAGTCACGGTAATCCCATTGTATTAGGTAGAATTTCTTCAGAGCCGAACTTCTTAGACAGGTTAGAGCTTTATAACTTTGAGTTGCCTTTTGTTGGTGTTCCTATTGAAAATGTATCCGGTAAAACGATCGGTGTTTTAGCGGCGCAGCCCGAAAGTCCGGCCGACGACCTGTTAGCGGAACGCACTCAGTTTATGGAAACCGTTGCTCACCTACTTTCTCAAACGGTTAGATTGCTAGTTAATGAGGAAAAAGGTCAGGAAATCGCAACCGAGCGAGATGAATTGCGACGTGAAGTACGCGCAACGTTTAGTTTTGAAAACATGGTTATCGGCCATACCTCACTGATGCGCCGAGTGTTTGATCAAGCACGCCGAGTTGCCAAGTGGGACAGCACAGTACTTGTTCTCGGCGAATCCGGTACGGGCAAAGAATTAATTTCAAGCGCAATACATTACAATTCACCGAGAGCCAAACAACCTTATATTCGTCTAAATTGCGCGGCCTTGCCAGAAACACTGCTTGAGTCAGAACTGTTTGGCCACGAAAAAGGCGCATTCACCGGTGCAGTTAAGCAAAGAAAAGGACGCTTCGAACAAGCCGATGGCGGAACTTTATTTCTTGATGAAATCGGCGAAATTTCTCCGATGTTCCAAGCGAAATTACTCAGAATATTACAAGAAGGTGAGTTTGAAAGAGTCGGTGGAACCCAAACAATTCGTGTAGATTTAAGAATAGTCGCGGCGACAAATCGTCATTTGGAAACAGAAGTCGAAAAAGGCAATTTTCGTGAAGACTTGTATTATCGTTTAAATGTTATGACGATTAAAATTCCTCCACTGCGTGAACGCCGGGCGGATATTCCCGAATTAGCGGAGTTTTTACTTTCTAAACTCGCCAAGAAACAAAGTCGAGAACTTAGCTTGACCAACACAGCCGTTAGAATGCTGATGAACTACAGTTGGCCAGGAAATGTTAGAGAACTTGAGAACTGTCTTGAGCGTGCCTCGATCATGAGCGAAGGAGGCACTGTAGATTGCGATGCAATTTCAATGACAGGCTTAAATCAAGAAGTTCCACCCCACCCTGCTCATATCGATTTACCCCCCACTGATCTAAGCGACGATAATTTAGATGAACGAGAAAAAGTGATTGCCGCATTAGAACAAGCGGGCTGGGTTCAAGCTAAAGCTGCGCGTTTGCTGGGAATGACACCACGACAAATCGCCTATCGAATTCAAACCCTAAATATCAATGTGCGAAGAATTTAAATATTTAGAGAAATACGTCTTCGAAATTATTTCTGATTTTTCTATCTAAATTTCTATACTGGTTTTCTATCTAGAACAGTTAACTTTGTGGCTGGTTATTTAAAATTTATGATTAGATATTTAGAATTATGATTTGATATTTAAGAATTGTGATTTGATATTTAAATTTATAGTCAGCCATTTAAAATTTAAAGCCCACCCATTTACCCTGCTCCACTCAACCGATTATTAATCTTTGTTAATTAGAAGTTCCTTTAATAATCTCTGGCTTAAAAAACTGTGTCACGACCACGACATTTTGGCAGCATTTTATTGTATGGTCAGCAACAAAACCGAATCACATAATAATTTTTATCAATAAATTCAAGAGCTTAAAATTGGGCACACGCGTTGCACTTAGTTTGGTATTCCTCCGAAGATTATTGATCTTTGGACTACAACTAAACAATGCGCCTGGTATACGCGCGTGATTTGGAGACACCAAAATGGAACTCGAAGTAATTGACGAAACTCAAGCCAGTGGTTGTTCTTCCAGCGGATGTGGCAGTACTGAAGATCAGTTAGCTCACCTCCCTGAATCTATTCAAAATAAAGTTCAAAACCACCCCTGCTACTCTGAAGATGCTCACCATTATTTCGCACGTATGCACGTAGCTGTAGCTCCAGCTTGTAATATCCAATGCCACTACTGCAACAGAAAATACGATTGCTCAAATGAATCAAGACCCGGTGTTGTCTCTGAGTTATTGACTCCAGATCAGGCAGTAAAAAAAGTAAAAGCAGTAGCTGCAAATATCCCGCAAATGACCGTACTGGGTATTGCCGGCCCCGGTGACCCGTTAGCAAATCCAGAGAGAACGTTCGATACCTTTAGAATGCTTAGCGAACAAACGCCTGATATTAAATTGTGCGTATCGACAAACGGGCTCGCCTTACCCGATGCCGTGGAAGAATTATCAAAACACAACATCGACCATGTAACGATTACGATTAATTGCGTCGACCCAGAAATTGGCGCGAAGATTTATCCCTGGATATATTGGAACGGACGCCGAATTAGAGGTGTTAAAGGCGCAAAGATTCTTATTGAGCAGCAACAAAAAGGTCTGCAAATGCTGACCGACCGCGGCATTTTGGTGAAAGTAAATTCTGTCATGATTCCTGGTGTAAATGATTCACACCTCAAAGAAGTCAGTCAGATCGTAAAGTCTAAAGGCGCGTTTTTACATAATGTAATGCCGCTTATCGCCGAAGCAGAACACGGAACATTTTACGGCGTCATGGGCCAGCGCAGCCCAGAGCCAGAAGAACTGCAAAACCTACAAGACGAATGCTCAGGCGACATGAATATGATGCGTCACTGCAGACAGTGCCGTGCTGACGCCGTGGGTTTGCTCGGTGAAGATCGCGGCGAAGAATTCACAATGGAAAAAATTGAAGAAATGGAAATCGATTATGAAGCGGCCATGGAAAAACGTGCCGTGATACACGAAGGTATTATTGAGGAACTCGAAGAAAAACGCGCGCGCATTGCGGGTGTGAGTATTCCAAGCGATGAACCTTCAATTCCGCAAGATACTCGACCCGTCCTTATGGCAGTGGCAACAGCCGGAGGCGGCATTATTAATCAACACTTCGGCCACGCGACAGAGTTCTTAGTTTATGAAGCGTCACCGCAGGGTGTTCGGTTTATTAGCCATCGTAAAGTTGATCAGTACTGCATCGGTAATGACACCTGCGGCGAAAAAGAAAGCGCACTTGACGGTTCTATTCGAGCGTTAAAAGGTTGTGAATCTGTTCTTTGTTCAAAAATTGGTTTTGAACCTTGGGGCATGCTTGAGGAAGCTGGCATCCAGCCTAACGGCGAACACGCTATGGAGCCGATCGAAGAAGCTGTGATGGCTGTTTACGAAGAAATGATTTTGTCCGGTGCCATTAAAAATGAAAACAATGATTTATCAGCGTTAGCGTAGCTATCTAGGAGCGAACCTTATGTCGGTTGAAATTGTTGATCTCTGTGTAAATTGTTGGGCATGCGTTGACGTGTGCCCAAGCGATGCGATCTCTGCATCAAACACACACATGTTAGTAAATGCAAAGAAATGCACGGAATGTGAGGGAGATTACGCAGACCCACAGTGTGCAAGCATATGCCCTATCGAATCAGCCATACTCGATTCAGGAGGTTTTGCCATCAACCCACCAGGGTCGCTAACCGGCATTCCTCCAGAAACTCTGGCTGAAGCGATGAACGAAATACAAGCGCGATAACACCGAGGTACGCATGACGACGGTGGTGTTTTACGAAAAGCCAGGTTGTATTTCAAATCAAAAACAAAAAAACATGCTTCGTAATTTAGGTCTCGATGTCGAGGCAAGAGATTTACTTAAGTCTGCCTGGGATAAGCAAAGCTTGAGAGCATTTTTCTCGGACGACCACATAGCAAACTGGTTCAATAAAAATGCACCACAGGTCAAGCGCGGAGAGATTAAGATCGAAGCATTAAATGAAGAAAAAGCGCTGTCGTTGTTGATTGATAACCCAATACTTATTCGACGCCCTCTCATAGAGTTGAATGCATTAAAGATGTGTGGGTTTGAATTAAATTCAATCCTTATCGAATTGGGTTTAGAGCAACGTAATGAAATAACAGCTGACTTAGAACGCTGTTCTGTCAATGGCTCGAAAGGAATTTGCTCATGACTCTGGAGGCGACCCAATTAGTGCAGGCTTTTGACGATGTTGGATCGATATCGACGATAGAGAGCCAACAGGAAAGAGAATTTATATCTCAAATTTTGAAATCGAGATCGGAAAATACAAGTTCGTTGCCGGACAAGCTTGGTTTAAACGAAAACGAATACGCAGACTTTATCGATCACTATCAACAGTTGGGGCTCTCTTTTGATGACGTGGTTTTTGATGAAGAGACTTTCGATAAAGTAAATCTCGATAAAGCAACTTTCGATAAAGTAAAAATAGACAAAAACCGCGCTAGCAAGATCGAAGTACGACAGGAGCTTTTTGAACTTCGCGAGGAAGAATGGTATGAGCTAGTTACACTGATGCTCTCATATTCTAAAAATAATTCAATTCAAGAAGTTTGGATGGCAAAAATACTCGCGGCCGCGTGCCTTGGCGACAACCATTTATGGCGAGATATTGGTATGGAAAGCCGATCAATGCTTAGAGATTTAATTGAATATTATTTTCCAACACTCGCCATAAAAAATACGCAAAATATGCGTTGGAAAAAGTTTTTTTACAAGCAGCTTTGCGAGGCAGAAGGACACTATGTTTGCCGTGCTCCGAGCTGTGATATCTGTCCGACCTACAACGATTGTTTTGGAGTCGAAGAATGAGCTATTTCAAACGAATTTCAGTAAAAGATGCAGACCATATCCTAGCCACCCGTTCGGATGTATTACTTTTAGACATTCGATCTGAATCTCACTATCGAGAGGGACACCATCCAAAAGCAATTTTATTGGATGAATTAGGCTTACAAAAGCTGATACGAAAAACCAGCAAATCAACCGCATTGATTATTTATTGCTACCACGGAAACAGCAGTCAAGACATCGCAAGACTGCTTTCTGATTTTGGCTTTAATGACTGTTATAGCGTTGACGGTGGTTATTCTGCGTGGTGCCACCAAATCGACAGCGAATTTCCCATAAGTGATAGCGTGAACAAATGGATGAGCGAAAAAGGTATCGAAAATAGCGACGTTGATGCGCGACTTAATTCTCAATATGAAACGGCATTGATGCTGGCAGCCAGACGCGGGAACACCGATCTCGTCCGCGATTTTATTTTATGTGGTGCCGACCCTAATTTGAAAGACAGCCGAGGCAACAACGCACTTTGGTACGCCTGCCTAAGCCAAAACATCGAATGTGTGCGCACACTGATAAATGCCGATGTTGAGGTCGACAATACCAATATCTACGGTTTTACTGCGCTGAATTATTCCATTGGCATGGACGACATCTTTGAACTCCTGACCGATTACATGTTTCATGACTCAATTTTAAGACTGAGTATGTACGACAAAAATGGGTCGAGTTCTTCTCGCAGTCGGACAAATGAAGCTGTTGCTTAATATTATTGAGGAAAACAATGAACACGACCGAGCAAAAAATCAGAGATCAAATCGCTAACAACCCGATTTTATTGTATATGAAAGGCACGCCTGAGTCGCCGGAATGCGGATTTTCCGGCTCGACTGTGGCTGCGTTAAAAAAAACAGGCTACCCATTTAATTATGTCAATGTGCTCGCCTCACCATTTATTCGGGAACGGCTACCTTCTGTGTCCAATTGGCCCACCTTCCCTCAGTTATTTGTTTCGGGTGAACTGGTCGGAGGTTGCGACATAGTTCTTGAAATGGTTGAAGACGGTTCACTACAACCCATGTTGAGCCAAGCATCTTCTGCGGAAGCCTAAGGCATGAATAAAGCTGAAATTATTACCGACCTGATTGCGAGCGCCATCGAGGGCGCCGAAATCTCTCTCGATGGAGAAGACTGTACTTTCACAGTATGGATCATTAGCCAATCTTTCGAAGGGCAAAAAACCATCGATCGACAAAAAACGGTTTTAGCCCTACTCGATCAAATGCTGAGAAGCGGTGATCTCCACGCTGTAACCGTTAAAGCCTATACGCCCGACGAATGGGCGAACAGAAGCGCCGCTTCGGTAGGTGTGCAAATTCAAATGTAGTCATTTGTTTATGTCTTCAAACTTCTAACACATAAAAACCGATTGATGGACGGTTTTTATGTGTTAGTATGTAGGCCATTCCATTTCAGCAAAGAATGCAATGCAAATGATATTGGGTGACCTTGAAAAACGTGTATTACACTACCTTTGGGCTACACCAGAGTCCGATGCCAAGCAGGTTCATAAAGCACTAACGATGTCTATGGGCGGTAAGCTCAATACCATTCAAAGTACTCTCGACCGTCTGTTCAAGAAGAATTTACTTTCCCGCCAAAAAGTCGGACACGCTTATTATTACAGCGCGGCCGTTGGCCGTGAGGCGTTGATTGCGCAATTAATTCAAAGCGTTACCGGTGATTTTGTAAACGATAAAGAAGACGGTTTGATAGCCGCGTTCGCTTCGGTCTCTAAAGAGTTGGATGATGAACAGTTAACTCAGTTAGAAGATTTGATTCAGCAACAGAGACAAAAGTTGTCAAAGGATCGGAACGATGGAAATCAGTGAAGGCGCCTTCGTTCTCAATCTTTTTAGTATCGGTTTACTGAGTTTGCTAATAGCAACGGTACTATTAAGCACTGCAAGCCCTCTTTTAAATCGTTCATTAGCGTTGATTTCAGCGTCTAACAAAAAGAAGGTTCTTTGGGCATATGTCTTATCACCTTGGTTGATTGGCCTTGTTTCTGTCGGTTTAGTTGTATTATCCGAACGTGTTTCTAATTCTTTAATAGCACAAATTACTCACTGGCATCATTTATATGTTTTTGATATTGCCAGTTGGCATGGTGCTACTTTAATTCTGTTTATAGTGATAACCGTTTACGTGATTTTTTCGCGGGCACATTCTGCTGTGCGCCAATCACATAATCTGAGAGTTCTTGATAACTTTACTGAATCTGAATTAAATGAGCACCAAACAATAACATCTGATTTACCGTCGGATGTGGTGTTAATCGATTCGAGATTACCCTCTGCATTTTCAGCGGGATTTTTTCAAGCTAAATGTTACTTAACCACGGGGTTAGTGGATCAAGTAACAACGCCTGAATTGGATATCATCATCGATCATGAAAGATCCCACAACCAAAACAAAGATTCTCTGCAAAAATGGATTTTCAGGATTTTTGCATCCCTCTTCCCAAATAATTTAGCGAAACAATTAAATAAAAACTTTTCGACCAGTTGCGAATTATTGGCTGACGCGGAAGTTGCTAAATCTTATTGTTCTTTCGATATCGCACAAACTTTGGTAAACGCAGCCAGAATACAACGTGTCTATTTTAAAACATCAAACTCTTTGGTCAGTCATTTTATTGATAATGACATTGATATTAGAGTTCGAGCATTGGTTGCGCCACAGGTTTACCGTTTGTATCCGTTGGCTTTTTATGGTTTAGCTTTTGTTACCGTTTCGGTGATTTCTTTTTCAGTGGTAGACACTCTCCATCACGTCGTCGATACCCTATTCTCACATTAATTTAAGGTTTTAAACGAGCTGATTTATGAATTTCAGTTATTTACGTATCTTTAAAAAACCGATTGCCGATCGGCTTTTTGTAAAACATCGGTTGGCTAAACTCACGGTAGGTGTGATTACCTGCTTTGTGTTTAGCGGTACTCATGTTTCTGCCTCTGAAAATACAGAGGTATTGTCTTTGTCTGAGGCCATTCAACTTACGCTAGAGCATCACCCAAAACTAACCACTTTTGTTCATAAGATAGAAGCCGCCAAAGGATTGATTGATCAGGCGGGAGTGGGTGAACGCGCAAATATTCATTTAACGGTGGAAGATTTTGCCGGTTCTGGTGAATTCAGCAGTTTTGATGGGGCTCAAACCACCCTGTCTATCGATTGGCTTTTGCAAAGTCATGTTATTGCTGGTCGTGTAAGGAGTGCGAAAGTTGCTTCTGGGCAGCAAATTATAGAGCAGCAAATTACCGCGCTTGATTTATCGGCGCAAACCTCTCGTTTGTACATTCAAGGCTTGGTCGAGAAGCAACGGCTATTTTTAGCAGAGGAAGCTGTGCAGCAAGCGAAAGATACCCTATCGGCCATTGGCAAACGTGTAACGTTGGGTAAAAGTCCGGAATTTGAGCGACTTCAGGCAGAAGTTACATTGGCGCAACGAGAGTTAGCAGTCGAAGATTTACATCACACGCTTTTAACAACATTTTATGCGCTGGGTGCTCAATGGAGTAATTTCGATGGCCGATATGATTTATCGGGTGATTTATTCAAAATTCCTCAATTGGTCGATGCCGACGAAAAATTCGAACAACTATTAACGCATCCTGCGCTGGATTTATTGGTAACGAAACAGCGAATTGCAGCTTCCAAAGCAGAACTTTCGCGTATTCAAGCGAAACCCCAATGGCAAATTTCTACGGGAATCCGTCGCTTCGAAGCAACGGATGATTTCGGCCTTGTTGCTGGTTTGTCAGTTCCTTTGGGGAAAGATCGATCCAGTGAAGGAAAAATTCGTCGCTTTTATGCCCAACAAGAAGAATATATTGCCGAATATACCACTCTCCACCAGCAGTTAAAAACGCAACTTTACACGTTATTACAAGAAATCAAACACAGTACCCATGTGATTAATTCGCTCGAACAAAAAATTATCCCTTCCCTTACTGATGCTGAAAATCTTGCGTTAAGCGCTTATGAATCTGGAAAGCTTAGTTATACCCAGTGGTCAGATATCCTCAATAAAAAATTAATTTTTGAGCAGGAATTATTAACCGCCTATGAAACCATTCACATGCAACATATTGAACTACAGCGCCTAACCGGTACGTCGTTGTCTTTTTAAAAAGAGCTTTTAGGAAAAAATTATTATGAACATTCAGTGCATTTTACGTATTTTTCTGCTCAGCCAAATGTTGGTGATCGGTGTAATTTCAAGCGCCGGTTATGTGTTGGCATCTGAGACTCAAATGCAAGAAGCTGAACCCGAAAAAGGGCCGAATCGAGGCAGAATGTTACGCGACGGCAGCTTTGCGGTAGAACTGGCTATTGTTGAAACAGGCGTTCCTCCTGAATTTAGAGTTTGGGTAACTGATGACGGCAAGACAATCAATCCAAGCCAAGTCGATATTACAATTCAGTTGCAACGATTGGGGAACGTAACCGACAACATTAATTTTTCCGTCGAAAACGATTATTTACGCGGCGATACGGTGGTCTATGAACCGCACTCGTTTGTTGTACTTCTTACTGCCGACTATCAGGGAAAAAGTTATCAATGGCAGTATGATAATTTTGAAGGACGCACGCGCATAGCAAATAATATTGCACAAGCATTAGATATTAAAACCGAAATTACCGGGCCTGCCACCTTACACGAAACCGTTCGTGTTTACGGACAACTAGCGTTACCGCCAAACGCAAAACGTAAGATTCAAGCCCGTTTTGATGGTGTGATTAAAAACATGCATGTGGCGTTAGGTGATTATGTTAAGAAAGGCCAAACGCTAATTACTGTTGAGAGTAATGAAAGTTTAAAAAGCTATCAAATTACGGCACCAATAGATGGTGTTATTAGCCAGCAATTGGCCAGTGAAGCTGAGCAAACTTCCGCTCGCACTCTGTTAGAACTTACCAGCCAAAAGGTATTAGTAGCAGAACTCGCCGTTTTCCCTACTGATGTTCCTAGTATAAAAAAATTTGCGCCAGTAGAAATTAACATAAATGGATTCGATCATGGGATAACGTCGGTTGTTTCTGGTTCAAAGTCCACTTTAAGAAATGATCAAGCGCGTATTTTTTTAGCAGAAGTTAGGAACACCGATGCAACCTTAACTGAGGGTATGTTTGTTACCGCAGACATTGAAATTGCAACTGTAGATACGCCACTTGCGGTTAAGCGGGAAGGATTACAAGCCTTCCGTGACTTTACCGTAGTTTATGCCAAATTCGGCGAACAATACGAAGTACGGATGCTCGAATTAGGAATGCAAGCTGGTGAGTGGGTTGAGGTATTGGGTGGAATTGACCCTGGTACTGAATACGTAACGGAAAATAGTTACATCATTAAAGCTGATATCGAAAAATCCGGCGCCTCACACGATCACTAGGAGTACTCTTATGTTAGAAAAAATTCTGTATTTTTCGATTCAGCGCAGTGCCATTGTTATCGTATTAGTGTTGGCAGTCTCTGTTATTGGTGGTTGGAGTTTCACGAAACTTCCCATCGATGCAGTGCCAGATATTACTAATGTACAAGTAATGGTTAATACAGAAGCCCCGGGGTTCACGCCGCTTGAAATCGAACAAAGAATTTCATATCCACTTGAAAATGCGATGGCAGGGTTGCCAGGATTGGTACACACACGTTCAATATCCCGCTATGGTCTCTCTCAGGTTGTGGCGATATTTTCTGATGACACAGACATATATTTTGCTCGTCAGTTAATTAACGAGCGCCTTTCATCGTTACGTTCAAAGCTACCGAACGGCATTGAGCCAGAACTTGGACCCATTGCAACAGGTCTTGGCGAAATATTTATGTTTACCGTCGACGCAGAACCAGGCGCGGTCAACGATGATGGAAGTCCCGTGACACCGACCGATCTACGATCCGTACACGATTGGATTATTCGGCCTCAATTAATGAGAGTGCCAGGTGTGGTTGAAGTTAATCCCATTGGCGGTTATGAAAAAGAAATTCTTGTTGCTTTCGACCCTGCTAAGTTGCTTGCAATTGGGTTAACTCAGGAAGATGTTGTTACCGCGATAGAAGCCAACAACGCTAATCGTGGCGCGGGATTTATAGAGCGTAACGGTGCGCAATGGTTAATGCGGGTTACCGGTCAGATTGATGCGATCGAAAAAATTCAATTAATTCCGTTAATGACTCAAGACGGTTCAAGCGTAACTATCGCTGATGTCGCCCGCGTAAGTGAAGGACAAGCGTTACGAACCGGCGCGGCAACGCAAAATGGCCACGAAGTGGTTATGAGTACTGTTTTTATGTTAATTGGCGAAAACAGTCGTACTGTTGCAAACGCTACTGCACAAAAACTAAAAGAAATTAATCAATCGCTTCCTGAAGGTATTATTGCTACTGCGGTTTACGATCGCACTAAATTAGTGGATAAAACATTAAAAACCGTGCAAACAAACCTGTTAGAAGGTGCATTGCTAGTTATTGTGATTTTATTTCTGCTATTAGGAAATATTCGAGCTGCAATTGTTACGGCGTTGGTTATTCCCTTTGCAATGCTGATGACAATTACTGGTATGGTTCAAACGCGTGTTAGTGCAAACTTAATGAGCCTTGGTGCCTTAGATTTTGGCCTTTTGGTCGACGGGGCAATTATTATTGTTGAAAACTGTCTGCGCAGATTAAGCAATACGCATTCAACCTCGAAAACTCTACCCTTAAACGAGCGTTTACAAATAGTTTTTGAGGCCACAAAAGAAGTTATTCGCCCTGCTCTTTTCGGTGTGTTTATTATCACGGCCGTCTACCTACCTATTTTTGCGCTTGAAGGTACCGAAGGCAAAATGTTTCATCCTATGGCTATTACGGTGGTGATTGCCCTGTTGTGCGCAATGGTACTATCGGTAACGTTTGTGCCTGCTTGTGTCGCCTTGTTATTTAAAAAGCCGGTTAAAGAAAAAAAGAACATTATTATTTCTTCGGCGATATCCGTTTACAAACCAGCATTATCTTGGGTATTGAAACATCGCATGTCAGTGGTTTGTGCAGCCACGGTACTAGTTATTTACAGCGCTTTTACCGCTATGCGTATGGGCAGTGAATTCGCTCCTAACCTCGATGAAGGCGATATCGCCATGCATGCCTTGCGTATTCCCGGAACCTCGCTGTCACAAGCCATATCAATGCAAGAAGTGTTAGAAGAACGCATTAAGGAGCAGCCAGAAGTAGAATTGGTTTTTGCAAAAATTGGCACAGCCGACGTTGCCACTGACGCTGTACCTCCGAGCGTTGCAGACAATTTTATTATTCTTAAACCTCGCTCACAATGGCCGGACCCTAGCAAACCCAAAGCGCAAGTAGTTGCTGAGTTAGAAGCGTTAGTTACTGATATTCCGGGCAATCGCTATGAATTTCTTCAGCCTATTCAAATGCGCTTCAACGAGCTCCTGTCAGGCGTGCGGGCAGAATTGGCGATCAAAGTTTTCGGCGACGACTTAGAGAATTTAGCGAATCTGGGCAGTGAAATTGAAGCGGCAATTGAATCTGTAAACGGTATTGCTGATGTACAAGTTGAACAAACTACAGGTTTGCCTATGTTAGTGATGGAGCCTAAAACCGAGAAACTTCGGCAGTATGGCGTCACAAAGCAGCATATTCAGGAACAGCTAGCGACTGCTTTTGGTGGCCGTATTTCCGGTCAGTATTACGAGGGTGATCGCCGTGCGGATATTGTGGTTAGGTTGGAAGAAAACTTGCGCAACAATGTCGATGCAATGACACACCTTCCCATTCATATCGGCGACGGTATCAGCGTGCCACTGCAAGAATTGGTTTATTTGGAATCCGTGCAAGGTTACAACCAAGTAAATCGTGAAAATGGTAAACGTCGTGTGGTGGTTACTGCTAATGTTCGAGGAAGAGATTTAGGCAGCTTCGTCAATGATATACAAAATGCCATCGCCAATACTGTAGAAATACCGAGCGGCTATTGGATTGAATACGGCGGTACCTATCAAAAATTGCAGTCGGCGTCGCAACGATTATTGGTTGTTGTGCCATTAACACTGGCAATGATCATTGGCCTATTAATATTAGCACTGGGATCATTCAAAGACGCCATGATTATATTCACTGGTGTGCCACTTGCCCTGACTGGCGGAGTGGCTGCATTGATTTTACGTGATATTCCATTTTCTATTTCTGCTGCGGTTGGTTTTATTGCGCTGTCTGGTATCGCAATTTTAAATGGCCTTGTTATGGTGTCGTTTATTCGTGAACTAGTCCGAGAAAAGTTACCGTTAGATAAAGCAATTATCGAAGGTGCTTTAACACGCTTAAGGCCGGTATTAACGACAGCGCTGGTTGCATCTTTGGGTTTTGTTCCTATGGCTCTCAACACGGGTATTGGCTCAGAAGTACAAAGACCGTTAGCAACGGTAGTCATTGGTGGAATACTATCATCAACATTGTTGACTCTTTTTGTGATACCAGCGCTTTATCGACTGTTACACAGAGAAACTCATGAATACGAGCGAGAACTAGTCAATGCGTAAGAGTTTAAAATTTAAGTCTGTATTAACAATTTTACTGTCGGTACTTTCGGTATGTGTTTTTGCTCATGGGGTTGATGATAATACCCGCAGCTTTCTCGAAAGTAATACCGGCGTTCAATTGATTCCTTTTATGTACATTGGCGCAAAGCATATGGTAACGGGATACGACCATTTACTCTTTTTGGTAGGTGTTGTCTTCTTCTTATATAAAAGTAAAGACATTTTGCTTTATGTGACGATGTTTACCATGGGTCATAGCATCACCTTGATGTGGGGAGTGCTCGGTAATATCAATGTTAATGCTTACTTGATTGATGCCATCATTGGTTTGTCGGTAGTGTATAAAGGATTCGATAATCTGGGCGGATTCAAAAGACTATTGGGCTACCAACCTAATGTAAAATGGGCAATTTTAGTTTTTGGATTATTCCACGGTTTTGGTTTGGCCACCAAATTACAAGAGTTTAAGTTACCCGAGGCTGGCTTATTGGAAAATCTAATTGCTTTTAATATAGGTGTAGAACTAGGTCAATTTATCGCGTTAGCAATTATTTTGATTGCCATTAATTTTTGGCGTCATTCAAACACTTATGAACGATTTGCAACAGTCACAAATACCGCATTAATGAGCGCTGGTTTTATATTGATTGGTTTTCAAATCACAGACTTACTAATTTCAAACAACGGTTAAAATACAAGTAATGGAACAGTTAACGAGTTTATCGCAATTAATAAAATCGACAGTAGTGGCAATTACTGTCGCTGTAGCAATATTGGTGTTATTTGTTTTGCCCGCCGAATACGGTGTTGATCCTACCGGAATTGGTCAGCGATTAGGTTTAACTCAGCTTACTTTAACCAATAAAACGAATGATACAGGTTCAGAAGTATCATCGAATTCATACGTTGAAAAAGTAGTAGAAATTACTGTTCCAGCGAACAGAGGCATCGAATACAAAGTTAACATGAATCAACATGATAAATTAAACTATGAATGGGTAACGAACGGTACCCCTTTGTACTTCGATTTACATGGGGAGCCTAAAGGAGATACAACCGGTTATTTCGAAAGCTACGCCATAGCAACCGCTCACACCATGCAAGGTAGTTTTACCACACCTTTTGAAGGAACACACGGTTGGTACTGGAAAAATAACACTAGTCAATCTGTTGTTGTACGATTAATAATGAATGGTACTTTTGAAGTTATTGATGGACATTAACTTTCAACTTTCCTAAAGGGCTTGCTTATTAACAAAGCGTTTAACTGCTCGAATTAATTCTTTCGGTTTTTCTCTGTGCGGTACATGACCGCACTCTTCTATAATTAACATGCTGGCTTCGCCATTGGTGCGTGACGAGATGAATTCAGGAAAAGCAATGGAGCCGTATTCATCGTCGTCACCATGAATTACCAATGTCGGAAACTACAAACTTAATGTGCTGATAGCTGCTCTCAATTATCACGCCGGTACTTTTTCCAGTTTCACCGGAACGTATTTATGATAAGGCGTTTTGGTGAATGGATCGCAATGGTTCCCCAAGGTTAATTCATTTAGCGCAGGTCCATTTTGCTCACCTTTGTATTTGTTTCCATAACCGTGTGGCAAGGTTACCATGCCAATTCTCACTGAGTCATCGATATCAATAATCACATCCTGTTGACCATTTTTTGACATCACTCGGACAGTATCGCCTTCACAAAGGTCGAGTTTTTCTGCGTCTTGAGGATGAATTCGGAGTGCTCCGTGTTTATCTATTTTTCGCCATTGTGGGTTGCGAAATATTTGGTTTGCGTTGTAGGCTCGTCTCTCCCCTGCCATTAGGATGAACGGATAACCATCCATTAAATCTTTAGCATTTTTTAAGTTTCTTAATTCATCAAGTGCTCGGTCAATTTTGAGATGAATTTTTTTGTCTTTATTTTTTATAAAATGCCATAAGTCTTTGAATTCATGTTTGCTGATGATGGTTCCAGATTTGCTGGTGATTATTTTGTTAAATAAATTACCGCCAAGCGTAAATTTGTTTCCGTTAATGCCGCATCGTTTGACAGCTTCTGCGTGTTTGCTTGCGTAGTCTAACGCTAAAGGCAGTAATAAGGCTGCAGATTGCGCGCTTTTGGGTAATGCTTTACCCAATGTTTGATGAAGTATTGATGCACCATAAGGTGCTAATTTTTTGTTGGCTTGCACGGTTAGCATCAATGCCATCAAAAAAGGTTGATAACCAGCAACGGAGCCATACTTAGCAGCTTTCTCTAAAACCGGAAATCTCTTTGGCAATATACGCATTTTTATCAGTAACCGAGTATAAATTTCAGGCTCCGTCAAGCACTCCCCTATGGGATCTAAAAAGCCGTGACGAAAGTGAAAGAAATTCTCGGGGAATTCAGCGTTAAACCCTGTGGCTTCGCCTTTTTCAAATTGCGATGCCGCAGGCAGAATATAGTCGGCCAGTCGGGCTGTTTCAGTCATGGCCACGTCAACAACCACAAGAAGATCTAACTTTTCGAATGCTCTTGTGTATGCCTTTGAGTCTGCCATAGTTACAACGGGATTACTTGAATCAACCCATACCGATCGTATTCGATCATCGCCTTGGTGTTCAATTTCGTCAGGAAGAATATTCGGAGGATACATTCCTGAGATGGGTAACATTTTATGATGAGCCGTGAGTTTTAAATCTTTTTTGCGTTCATCAGTATTACCGAGCAATGGAATAAAAAGGGTGTGAAGATTATTCACACCTGGGCGACCAAAATTGCCGGTCACTAAGTAAAGTAATTTTTCAAGATAACCTGTGAGGGTTGAATGCAACGATTGCTGTAAACCCAAATCAATTCTAACGCAGCCTCTTTCGGCGGCGGCAAAATCACGAGCCACGGTTTGAACCAACGCCATTGGCACGTCTGCTTTTTCAATATGATCGGCAATGGGTATTTTTTGCAGTTCAGCTTCTAAAGCGTCAAAACCGGTGCAGTGCTTTGATAAAAACTCGGTATCGTGCAAATTTTCTTGTACGATAATCGCGAGTATTGCCGACATTAAATAGGCGTCCATACCCGGTTTTACCTGCAAGTGAATATCCGCCATTTTGGCGGTTTCAGATACTCGGGGGTCTACCACCACCATTGTGCGTGATGAATCTTTTTTGATGTGTTTTAACGTATCGCGGGCGTTGGGAATACCGTGAGCTTGGAATGGGTTACAGCCAATAAAAATAACGTAGTCGGCGTGTTCGACATCTTCGGTACAATGAATTCGTTGGTCACCGAACATTCTGCCATTTATCCAGAAGTCCATGGTTTTTTCTTGAGCTAATGATGTATAACGATACCGGCTCCCCATGGCTCTTAGAATTTGCTGACCAAATGCGCCACCTAAATGATTTCCCTGGCCTCCTCCACCGACAAACGCAAATGCGTCGCCACCGAAATCTGCCTTTATTCTTAATAATTTCTCAGCAATTTCTGAAAGCGCTTGATCCCAACTTATTTTTTCAAACGAGCCATTTGGTGTTTTCTTTAACGGATGAGTAAGACGGTCTGCGTGATTTTGATAGTGATCTAATCGAGCGGCTTTTTGACAAATATAACCTTTGGTCATGGGGTGTTTAGGATCACCCTTGATTTTAGCGAATTTGCCTTCGTCAACATCAATGGTAATGCCGCAATTTCTCGAACATAAAATACACGCTGAAGAATGGGTGTTTGCGCTGGTGGCCGCTTTCGCATTCATTGATTACCTCAGAAATTTTTATTGTGTTTATCGACTATTGTGTTTATCGACTATTGTGTTTATTGATTACAGTGTTTATCGATTACGGTGTTTATTAATTTTGGTCGCTGGCGCCGATTTTTAAGATTAAGACAACCTAAACAAACTCCGAGTAATGACGGTATTAGGTGCCTGATTTTTATCAGCTAGGGCGTTTCTTGAATCAAAAAATTAAGGGATACGCCGTTGCTTTCGCAAATCATTAAAACTAATCATTGGTTAAGAAATGCTTAACCTATCGAAATAGCATAGTCTGTTGACGATAGTTTGTATGTGAAGTATTGTAGTTCACATACAAAGTATATTGCCAATGATTGCTGTATCGCGCTTAATCCGCGTCCTAGAGGCCAGTAGAGGGTTACGCTGAGGCAATCAAGATGACACGGGATTTGGTCGCTGAAAGTGTGTATCTGATGGTACCGAACGGCTTGGAATAAGCCATCAAATGCGTCAACTAACCGTTCTGATTGAATGCGGGAATGGTGAGAGAATAATGTCTGATTACCAAAATTTAATGACGTTAATTACGTCAAGCAAGTCACTGAATAAACTGTCACTACAAGAGCAACCCGCTGCTTGGCTGACGACTTTAAGCCAATACTTCAATTCAACCAGCATTCAGTGTTCATTTATTGGTGGCTATTACGCTCACAGTGTGGGTTATGCGTTCTGCGCTGGGTATCAGAATGCGGTTAAGTCTTTGTTTGGTAACCAACGCAATGAGTTAGTGTCACTTTCAATAACGGAAAATGGCAACGCTCATCCAAGAAATATTCAAACAATCTACAATGTTGACAGTGGCACTCTTAATGGAGTCAAACATTTTGTGATGTTGGCAGATCAAGTTGACGAGTTATACGTGCTTGCGAAAATCAGTAAACGCGAGCTTTCAGAAGACCAACGCTCTTCTTTTAAAATACTTCATATTCGTTCTGATCTTGAAGGGGTAACCATACAGACTCAACCGCCTCTTCCGATGATTTCTGATATCAAACAAGGCTTTGCGCATTTTAAAAACGTACCAATTACGCCAGATAATGTGCTCAAGGGCGATGCTTACACCAACTATGTAAAGCCCTTTCGCACTTACGAAGATGTTCATGTGATCAGTGCTCTGTTGGGATACCTTTTTTCAGTGGTTAATCGCAACCCTTGGCCACAAGGTATAAATGTAAACATTACTGATTTGAAGATACGCCTTCAATCCATTAGCTCTTCAGATTTAACCGCAGCTGCTACGCACCTTGAGTTAGACGCAGTAATTTATAACTTTAAACAGCTCATCGAACAAATTGAAGAGCATTGGCAACGTTCTCAACCGCCGGAATACACGGCTTGGTTGCGAGATAAAGCCATTTTAAAAATTGCTGAGTATACGAGACGAAAAAGAACAGAAAGGGCCAAAGCGTTAATGAAAACAGCACAATAATAAGATTTTATAAAGCGGAAATATAATGCAAAAACCACCACCCATACAATGGCTGCCGGTGTTTGAAGCAGCGGCAAGATTATTGAATTTTAAAGAAGCATCAGAAGAATTGTGTGTTTCGCCATCGGCGGTGAGTCAACAAATAAAAATTCTAGAAGAATATCTTGGTGTTTCACTGTTTGATAGAAGCACAAGAAAACTCCGCTTAACGGATGCCGGTCAGTTTTATTATCAATACGTAGAAAAAATTATTAAAACCCACGTTAATGGCTATCGTCACTTTGAGCGGAAATACCGGCACCCTACTTTGCAGTTAAACGCCCCCATATTTGCGGCACAGGAGTTACTCATACCGAATTATCCGTATTTTAGCCAGTACTCTCCTGGTATCGATTTGCGGATCACCACCGGCAATAAAATTATTGATTTTGAAAGTGAACCCATTGATGCCGCACTGAGATTTGGTACCGGAAATTGGCCCGGTTTGGATTGTCGATTTATCATTGATGTAGAACCTAGATTAATATGCAGCCCTCAATATTTACAGCAACACGCGTTAAATCCAGACTGTTTACTCACACAAGAAGACCTTGAACAGCATACGTTGCTCTCTGTTTTTGAGGATTTAAGCGATTGGCAAGATCTGTTAACTCATGTGGAGCCCAGCAAAAAAATTGTCTGTGACTCGTACTTGTCAGTTATCCGTGCAACCGAAGAAGGCCTTGGCCTTGGTATTGGCCTAAAGCCCGTGGTTAATCATTTGGTGGACAATCAACGTTTGGTCTTTCTAAATACAAATCCCATGAGCACAGATTATTCTTATTGGCTTGTGGCACCGCATAACCGTGCTAATCCCGATCAAATTAATGCCCTGTATAAGTGGCTTAAGTCTCTGTTCGATACACTCTAAACCCTAACTTTAAAGGAGGATATTTTAATACTTGAATCTGTATATACTTCACATATAAACTTTATCCATAAAGCACATAAAGTTTGTTGAGAATTGATAATGGAAAAACGGCTATTCACTCTGATTAATGCAGCGCAACACCGCATGTTCAAATTTGCAGATCTAGAATGCGAAAACAGGCTTGGGTTGACTGTCACTCAGTCAGCCGCGCTGATGTTTATCGCAAAAAATGAAGGTTGCCAGCAAAAAGCGCTCGCAAACGCAACTGGACTTAACCAATCTGCGGTAACTGGGCTTATCAATCGCATGAAAAAAAATGGTCTTATTGAACGAAAAGCCTGTGCCGAAGACGGAAGAGCCTCAATGCTTTATTTATCAGAGAAAGGCCGTTTAAAACTTCCAGAGATTTTCCCACTGGTGGGTGAACTCAATGACAAATTAACAGCAAACTTTACCGACAAAGAAATCGATATTGTTACCCGATTTCTTAATAACGTTATCAGAGAATTTAAATAATTTACGTTTTCTACGGGAAGCGTAAAAAGGTAGTTAATATGAGCCAATTTCTAGCAATGTTCAATCAAATGGGGTCTGAGGTATTTTCTCAAGGCGTTGGGCAAGTTGCCCCGTATTTTGCAACGATTGATCCTCAGGTAGTTGAATTAAAACCCGGTTATTGCGAAGTACACCTTAAAAACCAAAAGAAAGTACACAATCACCTCAACACAATACACGCAATTGCAATGTGTAGCGCAGCAGAATTAGCCGGTGGAATGACCACAGACGTTTCTATTCCCAGCGGCTCACGTTGGATTCCGCAAGGCATGACGGTTCAGTATTTGGCGAAAGCTAAAACGGATTTAAAAGTTATTTGTGATGCTGCCGATGTCGATTTTTCTCAGCCAGGTGAAGTTATTGTTCATGTAGGTGCCTTTGATACCGACGGTACGAAAGTATTTTGCGCAGATATTACCATGAACGTTAAATCTGGCTGATTGTTACATTTACATCACATATTGGTATTTTAAAAGCCGCTCTATGCTAAATGGAGCGGCTTTTTTGTTGTTGATTTTGTTGGTTCGCCTCTTAGTTTCTTAGCAGTATTAGAAAAGTGATCTCCAATAAACGTTAATCAATGCGATTCATTAAATATGAATTAATGACAGATTAACTGTCGTAAATAAATACTAAATTTAGCGCCTAATTTTTATAGATATAATAACTGCATTAAAAATAGTGCTGCTTAAATTGCAATTTTCATTTACAGATAAGCAGTTAAAGACATGCGATTACCCGTTTATTGAAGGAGTCCTTTATGGCATTTAACACCGAAACCGTCGTCAGTGTTAAACATTGGAACGATACGTTATTTAGTTTTAAAACAACACGTGACCCAGGATTAAAGTTTCATAACGGGCACTTTGTTATGATTGGCTTGCAGGTTGAGGGAAAACCTTTGATGCGAGCTTACAGTATTGCCAGTCCGAATTACGAAGAGCATCTGGAATTTTTAAGTATTAAGGTGCCTGATGGTCCACTGACCTCTCGCTTGCAACATTTAAAAGAAGGCGATGAAATTATTATCAGTAAAAAACCGGTGGGAACGCTGGTGGTGGGTGACTTAACCCCGGCTAAAAACCTATATTTGTTTTCTACCGGCACCGGTTTAGCACCGTTTATGAGTGTCATTAAAGATCCGGAAATCTATGAACGATTCGAAAAAGTTATTCTTGTGCACGGAGTACGGTATGTAAGCGAGCTTGCTTATAAAGATCATATTCTGAAAGAGTTACCCAATCATGAATACCTGGCCGAAGAAATTTCAGAAAAACTCATTTACTACCCCACCGTAACTCGGGAACCCTTTCAAAACAGCGGCCGCTTAACCGACTTGATTACCAGCGGCAAACTTTGCTCCGATATTGGTCTTCCTCAACTTAACCCTAACACTGATCGAGCCATGATATGCGGCAGCCCGAGCATGTTACAAGATACTTGCAACATTCTGGATAATTTAGGGTTTGTGGCTTCCAAGCACACGGGAGACCCGGCCGATTATGTCATCGAGCGGGCATTTGTAGAGCAGTAACTCATAATAAATTATAGGAAGCTTATAGATGACATTCGTTGTTACGGAAAATTGTATTAAATGCAAATACACCGATTGTGTTGAAGTTTGTCCGGTTGATTGCTTTTACGAAGGGCCTAACTTTTTAGTGATTGACCCCGAAGAATGCATTGATTGTGCCCTTTGCGAACCCGAGTGCCCTGCCGAGGCAATTTTCTCGGAAGACGAGGTTCCTGAACATCAACAACACTTTATTTCACTCAATGCAGAGCTGGCATCTCATTGGCCGGTGATAAACGAGAAAAAAGCGTCGTTGCCGGATGCGGCCGAATGGGATGGTATTCCCAACAAGCTGCAACATTTAGAAAAATAAGAATTATGAATTCTATGTTTTCTTGGTAAAGAAAATAAAATAATGACGACCACAAAAATACGAATAATTTTTTAATTATATTAAATTAAAAAGTCAGTTCGCCCAGTGGTCGTCTGTATAAATGGTCGTCTATATAAGCGGTCGTCTGTATAAGCAGTTGCCTAACAAATAAAAATACTAGTCTTCCATTTCAACCACTATTTCAACTTCTACTGCCCAATCGTTCGGAATCACCATACCTACAGCAGAACGCGCGTGATTATCGTCAAACAATTTATTGAAGAAGTCGGTTGCACCATTGATCACACCTGAGGTGTTGTGGAAACCTTCAGCCACGTTAACCATACCGAGTACTTTCACCACTCGTTTGATTTTGTTGACGTCGTCGATGGCTCCAACCGCTTGTAGACAACGATAAGCGCAAAGTTCGGCGGCTTTATACGCGGTTTCTAGATCCACCTCTTGGCCTACTTTACCCTGGAATTTAACGTCACCTAACGCGGACACCTGCCCGGAGGTGAAAATTAAATTACCCGTGCGAACAGCTTGATGAAAGCCGTGAACTTTTAGACCAGCAGGCTCATAGTCATAGCCAAGTTCTTTTAATTTTTCGGTTAAACACGTTGTCATAACAACACCTTTGATGATTACAAAAGAATAAAAAAGCACCTGAAAGCTTTAAGCTTTAGGTGCGAAAGGCAAACTCATTGCACAATAGAGTTTAAAAAGACAATCGTCGGATCAAGACCAGATTTAATGCGCTAAGGTTTTGGCGCCCGGACGACGCGGATCTGACGCGCCGTAAAGTAGATTGTTGTCAATCATGATCGACTGAGTACTTCCAAGCACGCGAGTTTGCTCAAGAGCGTGACCTTTGTGCTCCAGCAGTTTTAGCGTGTCTGGGCTGATGCCGCGCTCAACGTTCAATACATCGGGATACCACTGGTGATGAATTCTCGGTACGGACGACGCCTCAGCTATGTTCATGCCGTGATCCACCACGTTGAGAATCTGCTGCAAGACAACGTTAATGATCTTGCTGCCACCGGGGCTACCCACCACCAAATAAGGGTGGCCGTCTTTAAACACCAGCGTTGGCGTCATGGAACTTAATGGACGTTTTCGAGCTTCAATGGCATTAGCACTGCCACCGAGTAAACCAAAGGCGTTGGGTGATCCAGGTTTGGCCGAGAAATCGTCCATCTCGTTGTTTAATAAGAAACCCGCACCGGCAACGACAATGCCCGAGCCATAACTAAAATTGAGTGTGTAGGTGTTCGAAACCACATTACCGTGACTGTCGGCAATGGAGTAATGCGTGGTGTCGTGGCTTTCGTAAGGAATGTCTGCTCCTGGCTTAATCTCATCTGAGGGACGCGCCTGATTCGGATTAATTCGCTCTGCCAGACGTTTGCCATAGGCTTTGTCACTCAATAACGTCAAAGGAACGTCTACAAAATCGGGATCGCCAAGGTATTCACTGCGATCGGCGTAAGCGTACTTCATGGATTCCGCGAGCACGTGCAAATAGTCGCTGCTGTTGTGACCCATAGCGGCAAGGTCGTAGTTTTCGAGAATGTTCAGCATTTGTATGACATGAATACCGCCAGAACTCGGTGGCGGCATAGAGACCACCTCGACATTGCGATAATTGCTGCGCACAGGCTCACGTTCTTTAACGACGTAATTGGCCATGTCTTCTTTCGTGATAATGCCGCCGTTTCGTTTTGAATCCTTAACGATTTTTTTGGCAATGGCGCCTTCATAAAATGCCTTGGAGCCGTGTTTAGCAATTTGTTTGAGTGACCAAGCCAGATCTTTCTGAACAAACCGCTCTCCGGCCTTATAAGCTGAGCCGTCGGCTTTAAAGAAGATGGCTTTTCCGGCTTTTGAACGTGACAGCTGGTTGCGACGACTTTTCAGTTCATCGGCGAGTTCGTGGCTTAAAACAAAGCCTTGATCAGCCAGTTTAATGGCGGGAGCAATCACCTCAGCAGGCGTCATGGTGCCGTATTTGCCAAGGGCGTGGAGCAATCCTGCAACTGTACCTGGCACACCCGCTGAGCGAAAGCTTTTGCGGGCAAGGTCAGTATTTACGTTGCCGTCACTGGCAATGAACATATCGCGACTGGCCGCCAGTGGCGCCATTTCTCGGTAATCAATTGCAATGGTTTTTTGTTCTTCTGCCAAATGCAGCAACATAAAGCCGCCGCCGCCCAAATTACCAGCCTTGGGCAGGGTTACCGCTAAGGCAAAGCCAACGGCAACGGCGGAGTCAACGGCATTGCCGCCCTGGCGCAAAATATCTAGGCCCACTTGGGTAGCCAAGGCCTCCTGCGACGAAACCATGCCCTTTTGACCAACTACCGGATGAAAAATACTTTGATGATCGATGATTGCCGCCGGTTCTGACCAGCTAACCGAGCAATACACAATCAACAACAACGACAACATTTTACGCAACATAATACCTAACCTCTTGGCCTGGATCTTCAGGCTAATTTCTTATGTCACCAAATATACCGATGCCCTGTAACCGCACATTTAAAGCGAGGTCTATGAGTGCTACAAATTGTTAATGGATTATTAATAAGCCTGTTTTCGATGTCTGGGCGGGCTATTATTGGCTCAATAAACCCAATTGGCACTCACAGCAAATCGCACACACGCGACTTATTGAAGGCGAAACATGTCTTTACACCCATTTCCAGTTCGTAAAAGTCTGTCCTATCAGCAAGCGAAAAACACCGTTATCACCGCATTTTTGATTGGCGTTGTTTTCAGCAGCTTTCAGATTGCTTTTGATTATTTCTCTTTGAACGAAGAAGTTAAAAGCTCGGTTGACGACATTCTGATTACGGCAAATCGCACCGCCTATCACGCGGCTTACAATCTGGATGATAACGGCGCTCAACAGATTGCACGTGGTTTGGTGAGTAACCCGGCAATTATCGAGGCGTTAATTGAAGATAATTTTGAAAACACGCTCGGCAGCGCCGCCAAAGAATACGATCACGAGGTCAGCCTTGTGTCTCGTTGGTTATTTGGCCCGCCCAAACAGATCGAAACCGAGCTGACGGGATCTTCGCTGACCGATCCTTGGGTTGGCCGACTGTTGGTTACAATTGATCCCGCCACCAGTGCTGAACATTTTATCCGGCGAGCCAGTGTGGTGTTGATTTCGGGTATTTTTAAAAATTTTATATTAGCGCTAGCTCTGATCGCACTGTTTTATTTCACCTTAACCAAATCCATTGTCGCTGCCAGTAATAACATTACCAGTAAAGAGAAAGAACGCCGAATTCCCATTGATGACAACCACCGGCACGATGAATTTGGCATGTTACTGAGCGCGTTTAACAATCATCTCGACATTATTGAGCAACAACATAAGCAAATTGTTGAAACCAATAACAATTTAGAGCGACTGGTTGATCAACGCACTCAGCAATTGGACGAGAAAAATAAAGAGTTAGATAAAGAAAAGAATTCAGCATTAGAAGCAAGCCAGGCGAAGTCGGATTTTTTGGCCATGATGAGCCACGAAGTAAGAACGCCAATGAACGGTATTATCGGAATGACCAATCTTTTGGATAAGGGACTTACTGACAATAACCTAGATCCCGAAAAAGAGCGGGAATACATCAGAGCTATTTTGGATTCCAGTAACTCCTTGTTGAGCTTACTCAATAGCGTATTGGATTATTCCAAATACGAAAGCACAACGCTGGAATTCGAGCAGCGGGCATTTGATTTGTACCTCCTGGTTAACGGCATTGTATTTCTCCTTTCTGCCTCGGCAGAAAAAAGACAAAATCTGCTCAGCATTAATATGGATGATCAGGTTCCGCAATTTATTACTGGCGATCCAGAAAAGCTTCGCCAAGTGTTATTAAATCTGATTACTAACGCCATTAAGTTCACCAGTAACGGTGAAATTTGCGTTTTGGTGCGTTGCAGTAATCACGTTGATGCCGCAGCTACCAGTCACTATCGTTTGCAGTTTGAGATTCGCGATACCGGTATTGGCATTAACAAAGATGATCAAAAGAAAATTTTTGAACCCTTTACTCAAGCCAGTTCCTCTATCAGCCGTCGCTATGGTGGCAGTGGTCTTGGTTTGGCCATTTGCCAACAGATTGTCGAACAACAAGGCGGTTGTATTAACATTCAAAGTGAAAAAGATTTGGGCAGTTCTTTTTTCTTTGAACTCGAATTTGAGGCGGCTGAACACAGCGAAGAACACCAGGAAGTTATCTGTAATGAAGTGGATCTTCCCGCGTTAAATATTTTGGTTGTCGATGACATTGCGATTAATCAAAAACTACTCAAAGGTCAGTTGGAGCGTGATAACCACCGAGTATTGATCGCCAACAATGGCAGCGAAGCTCTAGAGATTTTGCAGCAACACCCCATCGATTTAGTGCTGATGGATTTAAACATGCCGATTATGGATGGCCTTGAGGCCACTCGGGCAATACGCGCTAATCCGCTCATTGAAGCCACTGCTGTCATCGGCATTACTGCGCATCCGTCAAAGGAAAAGCAGCAAACATGTTTGGATGCGGGTATGGATTCGGTTATCAGTAAACCGCTTGATGCCAATAAGCTGCGCAATATCATGGCTCAGTTGCTGGATATCGATTTACGGCAGACAAAATCGGTGGAAAATAATCTGGCGGCTAATTTAGACAGCACGCTTATTGGCGAGCATAAAAACGCACTCGGTTTGGACCGCTGTACCACGCTTTACGAAGAAGCCATTTGTTCAGCCAAAGAGAGAATGGCGACGATAAAAGATTACTTGTCAAAAGTTGATCGAACTATGGCAGAGACGCACGCCCACGCCCTGGCGGGTCTGTCGGCTAATTTCGGTTTTACGGCTTTATGCAAGGCATCAACACGATTTGAAAACAGTGCAAAAGAAGCGGAATTTTCTCAGTTAACGCAACTGCACAAGGAACTTGAAAAAATAGCGGAAACAACCTTTTCGAATGTGGTTGCTTTGCTTGAGGAGCAACGTTTGAGAAAAAACGCTTGAGGAGCAACAACAGTGATACTTAATACACGGCTGCGTTACAGTAAAAACGTTTTTTTAGCTTTGATAATAAGTTGTTATCAATGTATTGCCTCGTACGAGGTTACTGCCAATGAACCGGTAATGGTTTTTACCGAAAACTTACCCATCACCTCTCCTACTGTGAATAATCCTTCCGGTGGTGAAGCCAGTCGTTTCGTAAAATTGCTGTTGGAAGAAGCTGGTATCGACTATCAACTGCACATTCTTCCTTGGCGAAGATCGTACCTAAAAGTACAGACGCATCCCAATACCATGATCTACCCTATGGCTCGCACACCCACTCGTGAAGATCAGTTTCACTGGGTCGGTGAGCTATTGCCAATTCAATATTATTTGTATCGCTTAAAAACACGCACAGACATAAAAATGGAAACACTAGCCGATGCCCGAAATTATAAAATAGGCGTCGTTAATTACTACGCAATGCATGAATACCTGTTGGATAAAAACATTCACAGTGTTGAACCAGTCAACAGCTCGGAACAAAACATTAAAAAATTATTGCTGGGTAGAATTGATTTGTTTGTTGCCAGCGACAGTGGCATTTTACCTATGTGCCGAAGAATAAACGTTGATTGTGAACTGATAACACCCGCGTTCAAACTGGCGGATGAAATATCGGGTTTGTACCTCGCCTTTAGTCAAGGAACCGACCCAGAATTAATAGAAAAGGCTAAGTTAGCCGACGCTAAATTAAAAGAACAAGGCGTGCACAGAGAAATTTTTTCAAACCGTTTTAACGATTTGGAAGGTTTTTACAGTTTGTGGTCGGATGATATCGAGATGACGATTCATCCGACCCAATAAATGATTGCGCTAAAAATTCCTTATTTATCGATTCCTTGAGTCAGCGCTCCCGGGCGACGAGGGTCCGAGGCGCCGAGAAGATATTCACCTTTCACCATAATTGATTGAGTGCTGCCCATGGTTTGGGTGATTTCTACGTCGTGACCTTTTTGTCGCAACAGCTCTGCGGTATCGGCATTAAAGCCCGGTTCTAACTCCAAGCGATCGGGATACCATTGATGATGAATACGCCGTTCATTAGTAGCCTCGGCAATGTTCATGTTGTGGTCAATTACGTTGGTAATAATCTGCATAACGGCATTGATGATACGACTGCCGCCAGGACTGCCTACCACCAAATAAAGCTTACCCTCTTTTAATACCATCGTTGGCGACTGAGAGCTTACTGGACGTTTGAAGGTTTCTACTTTGTTGGCTTCGCTGGCAATAAAGCCGATGGCTCCGGGAATTCCCGCTCTCACAGAGAATGTGTGCAACTGGTTATTCATTAAAATTCCCGTGCCTTTAATTACTTTACCAGCACCAAAAGAGGCAGAGAGCGTGTAAGTATTAGAAACCGCGTTGCCGTGGCGATCGACAATAGAATAATGCGTGGTTGAGGGGCTTTCGGGCGGTAGTACATCGCCTTCAATTTCGGTGGACGGAGTTGCGCGATTAAGGTCAATTCGATCGGCTAATTTCTTGGCTCGCTCTTTACTTACTAACCATTCGATCGGTACAGGATAGAAATCCGGGTCACCCATGTAGGTGCCGCGATCAGCAAAGCTCAGTTTCATTGCCTCAGCCATAACGTGCATGGTGTTGGCAGACCGACCCCACTGGGCCAACGGAAAGTGCTCGAGAATATTAAGCATCTCGATAATAGCGACGGCACCCGAGCTTGGCGGTGCCATAGAGACCACTTCGTAGCCACGGTAACTGCCCGTAACCGGTGGTTTTTCTTTTGCTTCATATTGCGCTAGGTCATCTGCGTCGATATGACCGCCGTGACGTTCCATGTCGGCAATAATTTTTTCCGCAATGGCGCCTCGGTAAAAAGCATCAGGGCCGTGCTTTGCGATTTGTTTTAGCGACCAGGCCAAATCAGGAAGCACTAATTTGTCACCCGCCTGATAAACCTCGCCATCTTTTTTAAAATAGGTTTTCGCGGTTGAAGGGTTTTCTTTGAGCCACTCTTGTTTTAAACCCAACAATTGAGAAAGGTCATAATTAACGGCAAACCCTTTTTTCGCCAATCGATAAGCGGGATCAATCAACTTTTTCCAGCTGATGTTACCACTGCCGTATTGCTCCCAGGCTTTGTACAATCCGGCAACGGTGCCGGGTACTCCCATTGCGTGCCAAGAATCTCTGGATTCTGGATCTTTTTGCCCGTCTTCCATTAAAAAATGCTGAGCGGTAAGACCTGTGGGTGCGGTTTCGCGATAATCGATGGTGGTAGTTAACGATTCATCGGCCAAGTGCAATACCATAAAGCCACCGCCGCCTAAATTTCCCGCGCGAGGTAACGTCACGGCCAACGCAAAACCCACGGCAACGGAGGCGTCTACGGCATTGCCGCCCTGCTCAAGAATTTCCAAACCCACTTGGGTCGCAATGGTGTTTTGAGAGGAAACCATACCAGAGCGACCGACAACCGGGTGGAAAACATCTTCGTAACGAACGATGCCTTTATTGCCCATATTGTAGGGACCACTATCGCTTTGTTGTGCCACGGTTGTGGCAGCGATTACAAAAGAGCAAGCAACGCTCGCTACTCGATTCAGAGAAAAAAGCTTCATGTTATTAATTGTCTGTATGCCTTAAAAAAAGAGCCTAATATCAATAATATTAGGCTCTGGTTATCTTACTAACTAAATAACAATGTCTCTTTTAGAACGTGTATTTAGTGTCGAGATAAAAGTAACGAGAACGGTTAGAGTGCAACTCACCTTCAAAACCAAATGCTTCATTGGCAAATGGAGGATCTTCATCAAACACGTTATTGATGCCAAGCCGTATTGAACTGCCTTCACCAAACACACCGCGATAGATACCAAACAAATTAACGGTGGTGTGCGAATCCACTTTCAACGCGTCGCCCGCGGCATTTGTTACCGTCGGTTCGGTGACAGAGCCAACGTAATTCACAAAGGTACTTGCGCCCCAGCGGTCGTCAGCACTGTTCCAGTTAAGTGAAGCTGACGCTCGCCATTTGGGTACAAATTCGCCTTCGATTTGCGAACCTACGGCCGAACCAAGCACGGAAGGATCAGCCCCTGCGGCTACCAGTTGCGCTGCGGCGTTGCCTGGCTCTTGATCGAAGGTGAGAATTCTTGCGCCATTGAGTTTCAGGTCATAAGAGCCTGTGTCGTTGTAGAAGCTGTAGTTCACGCCCAAATCAACGCCTTCAACGGTGCGCTTGTTGAGGTTTTCAAACCGGCGCGTAATGCGAAGAATCTCACCCAAAGGCTCGCCCTCTGCAGGTGCGGCGCGAATCACGTTCGGGTTAGACAAACCTTGAGCGCGCAATACCGCGTCGAGACGAGACTCGTTTTCATCGCTGAGTACACCCACGGTATCGGTGGTTTCGATCTCCCACCAATCGGCGGTAAGTACCAAATTATCGGTTGGTGTCACAACAATACCGAAGCTGAGGTTTTCGCTCTCTTCCGGTTTTAGATCTGCGTTACCCGAAGTTTCTAGAATGTAGTTACCGTTGGATGGCCCTTCATTGATGTCACCGGTGCCCAAGGCAATACCTTCGGCGTAATCGTCAACGCTGGTGGTAATTGAGGTTGCTGGGGAGTTCAATTGAATTAAATTTGGCGCGCGGAAGCCTTCTGAATAAGCACCTCTGAATTTCAGCCAATTGTTTACCTGCCAAGACAGTGCGAGTTTAGGACGGGTAATGTTACCGACATCGTCAAAGTCTTCGTAGCGAACCGCAACTTGAGCATCGAGGCTTTGAATCCCCGGTAGATCGGTTACTAGAGGGAGAATTAATTCGCCGTACAGTGAGAACACCGTGCGATCAGCTGATACATCGGGACGAACGCTGCTGCCTTGCAAACTGCTGACGTTGGTGACTTCGCCGGGTGCTAAATCCGTATCGAGTGGATCAATGAACGGCTGTGAGCCATCAAAAATAGCGCTGTTGTTTTCATCCAGTTCTTCTTTGCGCCATTCAATACCAGTACCTAAGGCGGCATCACCTGCGGGTAAGCTGAAAATAGCGGGGTTGGAGATTTTAAAATCCACCAACGTTAAGGTGGTTTTTACGTCGCGGGTTGCATCGACGATAAACGGGTCAATGCTGGATCTTGGGTTGACGGTTAAATCACGAATACTGGACGGATCAGCTGGATTAACACCGGTAAAAATATTGTAGGCGTCGGGGGTGTCTAGTGATAACTGAGCCTGTAGCAAAGGCGTGCTGATACGATTTTTTGCGGTATCTTCAACTTCGGCTTCACTGTAAAGCACCGCCGTATCCCAGCTCCAAACGCCCCAATCGCCGCGCAATCCGTTCAGGAAGCGATAGCTGGTGCTTTCCACTTCAATCCGTCTTGGTCCGGTATCGACTGGGCGAAAACTGTTTAGCTCAAAGCCCAGACCTTCTTCCGGCACAATGCTGGTATCTAGGCCAGGAAGACGATTTGGGTTGACGCGGCCATCGTCAAAAGTGACTGGACCGAATGGGTTGTAGTAATAATCCGCAGGCACATGAAAGCGACCGTTACTTAAAATGGCAGACTGTTCCCAGAAGCGTTCGGTTTTGGAATAGTAGTATGATGAGTCGTTGTAAAACTCTACGCCGTTATCAAACTCATGGCTTAAAAAGCCAAACAGATTAATGCGTTCAACGTCAGGCGTGAGTGTTCGGGTTTCATTGCGGTTTGGCCGCAGCGCACGGTCCTGACCACTGCTGTCGAGGCAGAGATCTTGTACGCCGTCGTTGTAGACCGTATCGGCACCCTCAAGCCCTCTTCCACCACAGTCGCCAACGCCCAAAACGCCGCCGCTGTCGGTTACTAAATCGAGTGGGCGAACGTGAAATAACCCTAAACCGTCGAAATCAACGCGAGCAAATGCTTCTAGACTGGATCGATTATCCAAACTGGTATCAGACCGGAATGCTTCCGGTGCTAACGGGCGTAAATCTTGGTTGCGTGAATAAGACTTTTCTGCGGCAGTAATGCCGTTTTTCTTGTCGTAACTGGCCGATACCGTAAGATTGGTTTGCCCTTCGTTGAATACAAACCCTTTCACGCCCGAAACGGTTAAATCGTCGCGGCTGGATGCTTCTTCGGTGCCCACCCGAATATTAAGTTCGCCGCCTTCGTAGTCTGTTTTGGCGACATAATTAACTACCCCGGCAACAGCATCAGAGCCGTAAAGAGCCCCTGCGCCATCGCGGAGTACTTCTACTCGTTCTAAGCCTAGAACCGGTAGCGTATTGGAATTCACGGAAGTGACTGGAACGCCGTCAATACTGGAAGTCTGAGTGATTGGGTGCAAAACCATGCGTCGGCCATTCAACAACACCAGCGTATTGCCTTCACCGAGACTGCGAAGATTAACGGATCCAACATCGCCACGAGCAGCATTGACCCCGGTAATTCCGCCGCGTGAAGCCCCGAATCCCACCGAGCCAATTTGAGGAATTGAGCGCAAAAGCTCATCGCCATCTAAAGCACCCGTTACGGAAATGTATTCACTGTCGAGAACAGTAACCGGTAAATCTCCAGCTACATCGACGCCTTTAATTTGGGTACCGACAACAGTGACTTCTTCGAGCTCGACATTGTCGCTGTTCGTCCTTGCGATTTCTTGAGCACCAGCCAGCGTACAGCTCATTGCCAACGCGCCGGCCACGGCGAGGGATAATCGATTTTTCTGAAACATCTTTGCTTCTCCCGTGTTTCCGATGCAATCGAACTTCCTTCGACAGCTACGGTCCACTTTTTTAATTAGTTATTGTGGTCGCTGATGTGCCTCATCAACTGATACTCATACTATCTAGAGCGCGTAAACCTTAAATGAGGAGTTAATGTCAGCTTGTGTCATTTTGTAAACAGGTCGCTAATTCACCTGCCTACCCCCCGATTTGATTAACAAGCCATTAACATTTACCGTTCAAATTCCCCTCGCTTTTAATTAGCTTAGATGCATATTTAGTCATCGAGAATTTAAAACAAACAAAACCATTGAAACTGAATTAATCAATAAATTTATTATTTGATTGGTTATTGAATTTTTCAGCAATAGATTTAGAAATGAAATTTTAACAAAGTAATCAGCGGATTTGTTTTATGACAATGGCCTATTTTTAGGTATTTATTTTTTGAAGTGACTGTATCGGAGTGACTATATTGAAATGATTGTATTTAACTAACTGTATTGAAGTGATCTTATTGAAATGGCTTTATTGACGTAATACTGTTAAAAATCGTTGAGATTTTGCTGGGATTTTAAGGGACCGTTACGGCCCCAATCGCGAAATATCATTTTTTAAAATACACAATGCATTAACAAATGCTAATGTGTTTCAACTTGTTTTTCTAATAGAAGTTCCATCATTGCTGTTGCTGCAAAATCAGCGACGTTAATTACCGCATTGCGCGGTGTGTGATCTCCAACCTCGTAGGTTAAAGCCGGTACATTCAAGTCTCTGTAGAACCAATTTTTTGAGACGCCGCGACTTAAATTGCCGGGCCGGTCTTCAATAAAGTAATCGGGAAATTGGTTGTTTATTCTGCCAACCCAACGATCAACAATATCGTAACGGTTCCCTGTTAGTTCACGATTTACGCTGTAAAAAATGTCTTTATGAGTGGAATGAAAGTCTAAGGCAAATCGAATACTCTGGCCCGGTTTGTTCGCCTCTTCCTTAAAAACGTTACTCGCGGCTTTAATTTCAGGCTGATAAATACTGTACCAATCCCGATTTAGATCGACGCCATTGATGTTATGTCGCCAGTGGCCATTAATAACACCGTCGGGATTCATTAATGGAATGATCAATGTTTTAACCTTTTCCCGATAGCGTTTTGATAGCTCGCTGTCGTCAGACAAGCGCCGCACAAACGCTAACTGGGCAATGGTGCCGGTGACTTCCGGTGGGTGTTGGCGGCCGATTAAAACCACGGTTTGTTTCGCTTTTGGATTGCCCAAGGTAAGCATTTCGATGGGTCGCCCCTGAACCGATTGGCCAATGATGCTGTGCTCAACAAACGTTTTTTGAGCGTAACGCTTCATCCAGAGTTGAATGTCTTGCGCTGAATAATTGAGTTCTTGAGCTGAAATCCATAATTTATCGGGCCCAACTCTGAGTTTTAGACTGGCTCTGCCGCTTTTAGAGACACTGTACTGGCGATCTGTAGCTGGCTGCCAGTTTCTTCCGTCATGACTTATTTTGGGGTGATAGCGATGGTCGCCGTCGCGATACTGGAACAACAGCGTTATTTTTTGCGGTTTGCTGGCAACCACATTGAATGAATACCAGGGGCTGTTATTAATTGGCGTATTTTCAGGCTCAATGCGTAGTAGAAATTTTCGCTTAGCCATTTGCTTAACGCCATTTAAGCGGGCAGAGTTAAAACGATTGCTAAATATGATTTGATCATTATTAAAACGAAATAATCGATGCTCAGGCTCAGAAACCGACGGTTGCGTAAGTGCATCAAACTCTGTGTTCAGATCAGCCAGAGCAAAAGATGAACAAAGAATGCTGAGCAATAAAAACCAACGCAAGCGCGTGTTACCTAATTTAGGCATGGATTAAACCTTTTTATTCGCCATTAAAAAAGGCGGCTCAAGGGCCGCCGAAGTACATAGAAATTTTAAAAAAAATTCTATGATAAGCTCTGACTAAGCTTCCTACTGCAAACTAGATAGTAATCAGCTAACGTAAATAACCGATGGGATGGTCATTACAATTTGTCACTTATCATTAATGAATTGTAAACGCGCAAAGTCTTAAGCGTATTTTCTCTGCGGATTAGTTGTAACCGAGCACGTAACACTTATCGTCTTCAGACTTTTCTGAGCGGGGCCGACCGTGACCGAAACGGTTCAAATTCTTTTTCGTACTGTTGCTCGCGCGCTGGCTAATCGCTTCTTTATGGCCATTTTCTGAGGGAGAGCCGATGTGCTTATAGTCTGAAACTTTCATTACTTTTACCCGCTACTTTGTGCTGCCAACGCCGTGGCCTTGCTCTATTATTTATTTATGGATTAGCAGTTAGGAATGAATTTATAACAACATATATAACAACAAGGAATTTGAAAAAAATATCAAATGTATCCAAGATATAATAATTCATGCATTATTGTAGATGCTTGAGAAATTCTGCCATTGACTGCTGAGAGGTCAAACTATAACAAGCAAAGCCGGGAAAACTATTACACTGCGGCAGCAGTATGTAAGAGTTGTTGAAATGAGATTAATCGTTTGTGAACAATAATAATGACTGAAAACATCCCTAGAATTTTAATCGTTGAAGATGAAGTTGCTAGCCTCAATTTATTGGCCAGTTACTTTGAAGCTGAAAATTATAAAGTATTTAAAGCAACCAATAGCGAAGAAGCCGATGTTATTTTGGCGAAAGATACCGTCGATATCATCCTATTGGACATCAATCTTCCCGGTAAAGACGGCCTTTCTTTAACTCGAGAAATTCGCAGCAAATCGGATGTGGGAATTATTTTGGTGACCCACAAAAGCGACGACATAGACCGCATTGTGGGTTTAGAGTTGGGTGCCGACGATTACGTCAGTAAACCGTACAACACGCGGTTGCTGTTCGCTCGCGTTAAAAACCTGTTACAACGGGTTAGAGCCAATCCGCTGTCGGGTCCAACCGGCCTTAAAAGCACCGAAGCTCTGGTCTTTAATCCGTGGACGTTACACGTTGGACGCCGTTTATTAGTTAATAGTGACGACGACAGTGAAGTTCAATTAACTGAAGGTGAATACAAGTTACTGATCACGTTGATCAACCATGCCGGTACTGTACTCAGCCGCGATCAAATCATGAATCGTATGGAGCGACGCGAGTGGTTTCCCACCGATCGAACCATTGATGTGATGATTGCAAGAATTCGGAAAAAACTCGGCGATGACCGCGATCATCCCAAATACATTAATACCGCTCATGGAACCGGCTATATTTTTATTGCCGACGTACGACCTGCCTAAATGGGCAGGATCGTTTACATCGTGTTAACAGCTATTAACCCCACAACATACTAAGGCAATAGCTCCGGCACATCCGCTTGCTAGACTGGTTCGACATTCTCAAACAGGTCGATAACCAATAATGGATAAGTACCAGACTGCTTCGAGTGCATCTAATTCAGGCTCGAAAGCCCTAGCCTCCCTCTTCCAGCGCCTACTGTCTCCTTCTTTGTGGGTGCTTATTGTCAGCATGCTGGCGGCCTTATTTGTGCATTATTCGGTTGAACCCGAGTGGCGTGAGCATAAAACCGTATACCAAGTTTATACTAATGATACAGGCGCTTTGGCTTATATGAATCGGGGCAAAGAAGTCTTGATTGGTACGCCCATTCCTTATGAATCCTCTACTTTGCGCCAGGAGGCTCTCGATACTCTTCAAGGTAAACCGAGTTCTGGGCATTGGGTTTCGGAGCCAGACAACAACGGCAATATCACGTATTCGTTTTTAGACGCAAAATTTCATTTTGGTTTTTGGTCGTTGTTGCCTGCTTTGGTGGCGATCTCGTTGTGTTTACTGACCCGCGAACCCCTTACCGCCTTGTTGGGCGGTATTGTCGTTGGCGCTTTCATGCTCGGTCGTTACGACATTACCGATGCTGTACTCATTCCCAGTCTTGCTACTGAAAGTGCTGCCGGTGTGCTCTTGCTTTATCTTTGGTTGTTGGGTGGACTGATGGGTATCTGGTCTAAAACGGGAGCCGCTCAAGCGTTTGCATCGTACATGACCAAACATTTTGTGCGCGGCCAACGCTCAGCCAAGTTAGTTACTTGGTTTTTGGGCGTTGTTTTTTTCCAGGGTGGCACCATGAGCACGGTACTGGTAGGTACCACCGTTAAACCTCTCGCCGATAAAGAAAAAATCAGTCACGAAGAAATGAGCTATATAGTTGATTCGACGGCATCGCCAATTGCCTCTGTGCTCGCGTTTAATGCTTGGCCTGCGTATATTCAAGCACTGATTTTTGTGCCCGGTGTTAGCTTTTTAGCAACAGAGGCTCAACGTCTACAATTTTTCTTCAGCAGTGTGCCCTTCAGTTTTTACGGTATTTTTGCGGTGTTGGGTACGTTATTACTGAGCCTCGGTATTACCCGATTTTCTGGTCAAGGCATTCGCAAAGCGCATCACCGCGCTAAGACCACCGGCCAATTGGACGCCGATGGTGCCAGACCACTCAGTTCGCGTGAGTTACAAATACCTCAAGTACCGGAGGGTTACACCCCGCATGTTTTGGAGTTTTTTCTGCCGATTATCGCCTTAATTGGTATTGCCGTTGGTACATTTGTGGCAACCGGTTCACCACAGGTGAATTGGGCATTTGGTTTTGCGTTGTTACTCGCTGCATTGATTGCGCTCAGCAAAGGCATGACACTGAATCAACTGTTAGAAGGTGTGGGCGAAGGTCTTAAGGGCGTGGTACTGGCATCCATTATTTTAATGTTAGCAATTACTGTGGGTGCTATCAGTAAAGAGATTGGTGGTGGGTTGTATCTCGTCGAACTGCTCGGCGGCACAATTCCCTACTGGAGTTTGCCATTTTTCTTAGTTTTATTAACGATGATTACAGCATTTTCTACCGGTACCAGCTGGGGAACTTACGCCATTGTATTTCCTCTAGCAATCCCGCTGGCCTGGGCGATTTCACAACAAGGGGACATCACACAGCCCATGTTGTACATGTCAATTTGTTTTGTTGCCGTTCTCAATGGCAGTGTTTTTGGTGATCAATGCTCGCCGATTTCAGACACCACAATTCTTAGCGCAATGACCACCGGCTGCGATTTAATGGATCACGTTAAAACACAGTTAATACCGGCGTTAATGGCAATGGCATTGGCGACATCACTGTGGACGTTGATCGTTTTATTCTTTGCTTAAAATAAGATGTCGATAAAAATTTTAATTTCTTACATCTGGTTTACAAGTCAGAAAAAACTGATCAACAAGTGTTGTCTATAATGAGCGCGTTTTAAATCCAGGTATAAAAAGTTATGATTGATCGATCTAAACACGTAGTGATTGTTGGTGCAGGCGTTATTGGCTGTACTTGTGCACTGGCGTTGGCTGAGCAAGGCTATAAGGTGTCTGTTGTTGATCGTAACAAATCAGTTGCACAAGGCGCTTCACAGCGCAACGGTTCACAGTTGAGCTACAGCTATTGTGACGCTTTGGCGCAGCCATCCATTTTAAAAACCATTCCTGGACTTTTGCTTAATAAAGACGACGCCTTTCGAGTAAGCTATTCACTCGACCCAGACTTTATTAGCTGGTGTTTGAATTTTCTTAAAAACTGCACTGAGAAAAAATTCCAACAAAACACCGCAGCAACGCTTGCCCTCGCATTAGAATCTAAGGGACAAATGTTAGCCTGGCAGAACAAATACAACTTTGACTACCAGCAACAACAAGTCGGCAAGTTGCATTTATACACCGATGCCGTCGCTTTTGATAAAGCTCGCAGAGCAAGCACTTTTAAAAATTCTCATGGTGCTCACCAAATCCCAATCGATGGTCAAGCAGCACTAGAAATAGAACCCGCCCTGCAACAAATGAATGCCAACATTATTGGTGCTATTCATTCGCCCGATGAAAGTGTTGGTAATGCAAATATTTTTTCAGAATTGGCTGTGCAAAAAGCCATAAGTATTGGCGGTGGTGACTTGTTTCTGCAAACGGACGTGTTGGATTTATCCGTCAAAAACGGTCAATGCCACGCGTTAAAAACCAGTAACGGTGATATTAACGGCGATATTTTCGTTTTTTGTACAGGTTATGAAAGCGACCAACTTGCAAAAAAATTGGCCGCAAAGCCCAAGGTTCAACCCATGGCCGGCTACAGCCTTACCTATCCGGCTGGACCTAATACACCCAAAGTCAGCTTAACAGATACCGACAAGCGCATGGTGTTATGTCGCTTAGGTGATCAATTACGAGTTGCAGGTATGGCGGAGTTGGGTAAGCATTATAAGGTGGCACCGGCAAAGAGAATTGCAACACTAAAACAAAATCTATTGGACCGTTTCCCTGACGCTGGTGATTATACGCAAGACGGCGAACCTTGGGTGGGAATGCGTCCCATGACTTGTGACAGCCAAGCGGTAATTACCAAAACAGCGCTAAAAAACGCCTATCTTAATACTGGCCACGGTATGCTTGGTTGGACACTGGCGGCAGGCTCTGCGCAACGTTTGGTTGAGCTTATCAAGCAATAATCGTACAGTAATTTTGAAGTGAATCAGAGGCTTCTATATTATTACCTTTGCGTTTGAATATTTTTCTGACGGAATGGTTTTAACTAACAATGCCAATGTTTTTAACACCGCGATAAAAGCTGAACGCCGTTTGTGAGATTTGACTCGCGTGCCTCTTGATCAAAGGTAATACATATAATCCTTTTACCTTTAGATAATAAAGTGTGTAAATTATCAGCACTTTCTAGTCCAAAGGAATTACTACTGTCTTGGCATTGGGAAAAACAATCCTAGCTTCTTGTGCTATTTCTTTTGAGTTAAAACCATTGAAGAATAAGTCTATAACCCCTTTATCTTTTAAAAAAAGGCTAATTACAGCAGCTTCTTGTATCAGCTCGACGCTGTCTTTCCGAATTTGAACAGTTCTAGGACCAAATGGCCAAGTGCCTAGAGAAGTAGTAATTTCAATTCGATCGTCAAGATCACGAAAAATCCTTTTCTCAATATTGTGATATTTTTTCTTTATATATCTTTGAGTTAAGTACGGCGTCAAAGATGCAATAAGAAAAGAACTCAATCCAGTTATTAAATATTCCAAGATGCCTACCCTAGTATCTCTGATGATTGGGCTAATTAAAGACGCACTGCGACTTCTGATTTGGCCCACTTGTTGTACGTTTTGAATATCATAACAATTATTTTAAAACGTCTTAAGTTTCTTTACTAATCTAGCCAGTTCACAAATATCTTCTTCTCGAATTACATCAGCCATTATTTTCATTTAGAGATGTAACTTTGCCGGTAGAAGTAGGTTGAGCTTTTAATACATCAAGTTGCCATTCTTTGTATTATCGGGAATTTTCTGTATTGAATCCCAATGTTCCACTATTTTTCCGTGTTCATCAAACCGAAAAAAATCCATAGTCACGTATTGATCATTGCCGGGCCAAATTTGGTGAGTATGCAATGCGACTAGATCGCCCTCCGCAACAGCTCGTATGAAATTGATAGATTTATCAGGATAATCTCTAGACATTTCACTGAAGTAATCTATAAACGCTTGTTTTCCATTTCCAACTAGAGGGTTGTGCTGAATGTATTCTGAGCCAACATAAAGCTCCACAGCCTTTTTCGGTTCACCAGAATACGCCATTTTATAAAACTCGATCGCATTCTGTTTATTTATTTGTAGATCTTGTTTCACCTAAACCACCTTTTTGAATTTTGGATTGTTGTATTCAAATATCAAAGAAACTCCGAATTTCCTTTACTAGTCTCACTGGATCTTCTTCGATAACCAAATGACCTGTATTAGGCACCGTCACAAGTTTGGAGTTTTCAATTTTACTTTGAAGCAAGTAAGCTTGTTCGCAAGGTATCCACTGATCTTCCTCTCCCCATAAAATTAAGACTGGCGCGTTTATATCAGCAAGTTTGTTTTGAAATTCATCTGTGAACTTTGAGTCTGCTTGCGCAATTTGTCTGTAAAATTCTGACTTTCCACACGTATATGTGAGTATAAAAACGCTATTTATGAGTATGTAGAGCTTATAAGGGGGTTACGGCTGTTTACTCTTAAGCGCATATATAGAAATTTATTCCTTGTACTTTCCTGCTAGCAGTTTCCCCTCCAGTTCTTTTTTACCTTGATTTTCATCTACTTTCACAAGTAAAGGAGTTGAACCAGCCGCGAACTTAGTATCGACTTTCCACCTAAAGTAATATGTTTTCCCAGCTTCCACGTCTAATGTATGCAATTCTTTGAATTCTGGATTTGAGTTTGTGCGTATGGCGCCAATAGCTTTTATAGCATCGAGAAGTGCACTACTCGCAGACGTTGGGGCATAAAGCGGGCTCACTAGTCTAGCAGCGCTAAAAACGACTTTGCCAGGTGCGACCGAATGTGCATAGTAGGTGTTATTTGAGATGACGGCTAAATTTTTTCCGTGATCAGCTAATATCCATGAGTTGGCAGAACCAGTAAAATTGTTTTCTCTGTAGATAAAAATTAAAGCTTTAGATGGTTCAATGCTTATTTGGTTTGAGTCAAAAACCGGGCCTCTCGGCTTTGAGGCGCAGCCGCACATGAAAATAACTAATATTAATAAGGTGATATTTTTCATACAAAGATCTTTAATCATTGATTAGAGTTAGCAGCCTAAGCTAGGCGATCGCTAGTAAGTCCAACCCAAACTGTTGGCCCGTGAAGTACACAAGTTCTGCCACTCCCTGAAAGTCTAGCTCTTCGTGGTCGGCGTGTACTTGAGCAATTTGTTAATCGTTTACCCCAGAAAGAGATCCAAAAAATAGAATAGAAATAATAACACAAAGAATGACAATAATTTTTGAGCGTTGGTACTTGCAAGCTAATTGGTATAAATTTGGATCACTTATTTTTGAAAGCCCTTTCGATGAAATCCACTTGGATAACTGTGTTGAGTAACCTGAAACTTCACCCATAGCACTGCCTAAATGAAGCTCATTCCACAGGCTAGGATGATTTAAAGCTATGTGTTTTACGATTTTATGACGAGCTATAACCCATTGGCTTGTGCCATAAATAGGTACAACAATAATTACAGCTAAAATTAGAATTTCCACATTACTATACATTTAAGATTGTTATAAATTGTTTCTTGTAGTTGATTGTCTTGTGATTACATAGCCTTAAATCGCAAAACCAGTCATGGAAAAGACATCAAACCTCGGGATCTGGTTAGCACTGGTTACTCCACAACTGTTTACATTTAAAACCATACTTAATAAGCTCATCGCTTACTAACTTTGATTCTTTAACATTTTCAGTAAAAAAGCATGATTCTTCATTTTTAAGAGCTTTATCGATAATATTTTTTGAATCTCGCATATTTAAGCCCGATTTAGCTTTTATCAGTTTTACTGCAGCCACCTTATTAGCACCTTTATGCCAGCCATATACAGAGATCTTTTTAGTCAGCTCACCTAATGGATCACCGCATGACTCGAATGCCTCGACATATTGCTCTGTGGAATACGCTGAGCCAGTTTCAAAAACCGTGCCTGTTTTTTTACATACTAGAAGCGGCCCAAAACCCACACTCATATCTCCAAAATAGCGAGACTTTATAAAATCCTTACTTTGGTAGTAAAAAGCAAAGCAAGTAGGAAATTCTTGAGTTAGCTCATTCATTAATGAGAAATTCTCTGATTTTTCGACTATTTTCCTAGTAACGATCTCTTTTGCTTCGATTTTATTCATGATTCTTAAGTGTTAATGATTCCAACAGTAGCCGAACACAGTATGGACCAACGCACACACTGGCGTCGGTGATTAGATTTATTTTGAATTTTAGATTCTTGGCACATTATCCATAAACGTTACAATTTCATTAGCTACATTGCCTAGCGCTTTAGCAACGGCTTCTAGTTCAGCTTTTTTAATAGTTTCACTAAAGCTAGTATCACTTGAAGATTTTATTGCTGTGAAATTCTCAGTGCTTACTACCGACTTCACAATAATTCCCGAACGAATATCAAGAAGCACTGCCTCAACAGAGCAATACGATTTGTTTTCGTTGGGATCGATAAATCTGTATTTTTGATAAGATTGACATGAGCTTCTGTAGGCGAGTAATAAATCTGCTTGGATGCGTGCAGCAGCTTCTCTTAAAACGGGTACGGTTCTTTTTTCCGAGACCAGCATTGCTGGCAAAAATGAAGCATCATATACTCGGCTCGTTGCTCTAAGTCTAGTAATTAGTGATTCAACCAACGAGTCGTTCAACTGCGTAAAATCATTTGAGTAAAACCGCCAATAATTATCGGTGCTAAGCTTCAAGATTGCGATTCTGTTCTTTTCAGGAAGTTTTACTTGATAATTTAATAGTTCGTTTATCTTTTTATCATCATCCCCAAAAATAACACCCTCAACCAGCCCATTATTGGATGTTGTGGATGTTTCTTTATGGTAGCTTCCAGGCCGATCGACTGATCCAACGGTGGCGCAGGCCTGAAGAAGTATGCAGGCAATGACTACATATATTATTTTCATATTTTTCCTTACTTAATATTTATAACGCTTGGATAAATTCAAGGCGCGTGGCGACTTTTGATTTACCCACTTGTTGTACATTTCGACTACAAGAATTACATTTACTAAGCCTTAATTTACCACGAAACTGCCGGGCCTGAGAGCGAAAATTCACTGCAAATCAACCTGGTGACAGAAAACATCGGTTGAAACATTAAATATTCAATAATGATTAACTTGACCAAAGAAGAACAACCAGAAAAGTGTATGAAAATTGGAAATATCATGTAACACTTTAGTTTATTGAAATTTCAGCAATAAAGAGTTTCAATTGTGAAAGACAGAAAAGTAAATTAAAGCAAAAAGAGTTTTACGGAGTGCGTAAAATGCGCATATAAGCGGTGGAGTAAAACAGATTTCAGCAATCGATAGGGAATGTATTTAACGTAGTTCTCATACGTATTGAATTGTATTTGAGAGGAAGTTTATCAACTTTTATTAGACAAAAGTTTTCTAATAAAAATAGCTTGCTCGTCAGTTATAGCACATGAATAATTGAACAGATCTTATTCTAGAGCATTTTCTATGACCGATAAGAAGCTTATTTGAGATTTTCGCTATGAGTTAATTTTAACGCCGTATTTATCCATTTCTGTGCCGCAATTCTTACAAGTCAAGCCACCCCATAAAGCTTGCTTTAAGTTAGTAGGTTTACGGATTTTTGGCATGACCTCTTTGCAATTAGGACAGCATACTTTCTCTAGGTTGATACCTATTTTTCCGTTTCTTGGCCAATGTTTTAGAAATAAACGGCTTATTAGTACTATAAGTATTGAGGCAATTACTATTATTGTTAAGTCATTCATAGGTAAACTAAATACTCATAACGAATATAGAAAGGTTTCTGTTTAAGCATTCGACAGTCTATGCTTATTAGTGGCACTCACTGTTATTCTCTACTGAAAAATAGTACTTAGCGATAAAATTTGGGGCCTGCGGAGGTGCAAGTAACTTTGAGTACTAGACGTTGAGTGGCTCATATGGATATTTTTTATTTGTTTAAAAGCCATCTTGGCATTCTTGAAGCGTACCGGATGAACTCATTTGTATACTTAATATTTTATAATCAGGTACATAAAGTTTAGCGGTAATGTAGGGCAGCCCGGTGCTTTCATCTAATTTATTTGAATTTGCCCATCCAACTAAAACAACTTCTTCAGGTCGGGAAGAAGACAATTGAGAAGCTAAATTTAGAGCAGCTTCCCCATTTGTTTTGATAGTCCTAATTGCTCCGCACTCATGATCACAATTTCCAGTGGCGCATTCTGGAGTGTCTAAGTCTTCATTCTGGCACGCTGGATTCCAACTAAAAATTAGCGACCCAGCCTCAAGTGGGGTTGTGTCCTTCTTTTCAGAAAGTTCACTTACGCCATACAGAATAAAGCCGAAACTCTCCAAATAATTTTCGTCTATCCCACAATTTTCGCTAGCAAAACAAAAGCTACTGAGCGTAGAGATAAGAAGCAATAATACGTAATTCTTCATGGGTATCTAATGCCGTAATTTGCACTAAAAGTAGCGAATCCGCAACATTGCTTTGCTATGAGACTCATACGCATGATTGCCGCCTAACATCAACAACACTCAAATCAATTGTACGAATTGCCTCATCAAACCGCTCTATTCCTTTTGCTTTTATCAAATCGTATTCTGCTCCATGAATTGGCACAACCCACAATAAACTGACATGCTGTAACCCAATATTAAAGCAGGATAATTCTTCAGGCTCTCCAGATGGCTCGTCGAACAACAAGGCTTTTGGCCAACCGGCAGGTGCAAGTGGACTTTCTGGTACCAGTGTTTCAGCTTTAGCATTTCTGCCAAGAGTTTGTAGCAAATATGACGAAATATCGAATATGTAGTTTTCTATAGTTCAGATTGCTCATCTAGAATATAAGTAGGTATCGCTAAAAATAGTTCAGTATTACATTGCTTGCTATTCGACATGGTACACGCTGATAAGCCAACGGTGGCATACCTTTGAATCAACTCACCTGGAAATGTATAAAGCTCAACGTTTTCTTCATCTTTAGACATGATTCGACGAAACTCGGGCATGCCCCAATACTTTATGTAGTTAGAGAGGATTATTGACCTACGGATATCAAATTCTAAACTCATTTTATCAATCTACTTTTCTGATAACGCTGTGGTAAATTGCGGGTATTTAGTTGATTTTTTCGCGATAACTGGGCGACAGTCACCAAAACAAGCGACGGAACAACCGTTAATTTGACTACCTCGTTAGCTCTGTACCGCCAAAAATACAAACACAGCCATACAACCTATAAACCAGACAACGTGACCCTGATATCCACGATACAAGACGGACTGATTCGGACGTTTGGGATTGACATAGATAGTTATATTACTTCCCTTGACGATACCCGACAGCATTTTAGATGCGTTGCTATAGTTATTAGACCAAAGGTCACCATACTTAATCTTACTACCTTTATAAGAAGAGCCCATGTATGAGTAATGATATTTTATACTAGGCTTACTCTCCTCGACTCCGTCATTTACCCGAGTATCGATACGGACATCCGTAACTTTTGCTGTATGTGCCCGCCAATTATCGGAGGCTCTTCCTTTTAAAATCTGATAAATTTCATATAGGAATATGAAAAGCGTTATACACCAAAAAATAACCTTCCCATATATTCCGAGTTCTATTTTCATACTTTTTAGCTAGTGAGCTCTTAATTGATTTAATTGTTATGTGTCGGTATTACTGGCCTTGATTTGCCTTCCAACCTTCAACTCCACCTTCAAGGCTCTGTACAGAGATTCCTGCCTCATCAAGAATATGAGCGACCTTTTGGCTTACCCACTTTCCGGCAACGCAATACACAACGACCTCTTTGCTCTTATCAATTTGTGCTATCCAGTCAGGAATATTCTCAGGGTTTTTGTATTCAGCTCCCGGAATGAGAGTAGGATCATCTTCGAAATCTTCGTGCAAACGCACATCCAATATTACGACTTCGCCGCTTTCCTGGAGTTTAGCCAATTGGTCAACAGTCAGAGACTTACTGTATTCGGGCCTGAAATCGTTTCTGAACTCGAAGTCTTCGATCTGGCTCAAGGCTGCAGAAGAGACTATAGATACGATGATTCCTAATATGAACTTTTTCAATGTTTGTTCCTTCGCGTAGTAGGATATTTAGATGAGATACATAATGCCCTGCCAACAGATCAGGGTTGTTGGTTGTTTATACTATTAAAACACAAAATGAGCGACGCAATAGAGAGTCAAACAGCGCCAGCTGATGGTTGCGTAGTTTGTTATGGGTTGCCGCGAGCCCCCGCTATTTGCCAACCCTTAAAGCAACCCACAACCATGCCAATACAACCAATAAACAGCCCCCAATTACCTAGATAAATAGCAATTGGCGCTATCATCAAAAAAGACAAACCCATAAAAGCAGATAAGAACTTAAGGCCTCCGATAGAAAAAAGCCCGCCATTTTTATTGGGTCGATTTAGTAATAGTCGATAGGATATTAAACCAAACCAATATGTGAAAAATAATAGAGCTAATCCACCAATAACGGTTACATACTTCAATCCGCTACTTAAAGTGAACTTGAAAAGTGAAATGATAAATATCGCTGTGATAAAAGCAGTTACGAGACCTACAATGACTTCAATAAATCTTCCTGGAGGTTCTTGATATTGATTCATTACGATTACGCATCATGTCTGCAATAGAATTTGAAACCCACAGAATAATTATTCCGTGTGATTGCGTTTGTTATAAGTAGTCGCCAGTTTGAACTTGCTCAAGCTGATTAGGATGCAAATCAAAATAACGCTCTCTCACTTTACAGGAGCTAGCATCAATTGTTTCTAGAGTACTAGAGCTACAAATTAGGAGTCTAAATGGTGATTTTTGATCGTGATTTGTACAACCCCAATCGTATGAAAACTTGGATTTTCTCGTGCATTTGTATTTGCTATTCATCTCGAATCTAAACACGGATTTTTTGTCGCCTCGTGAGGCAAGAATGTCAACGTGCGTAGAACTTTCCAATTGATTGAGAACCAATATATCCCAAGTTTCGCTGACAACTCCCTTTGTTTGCACTTTGCTAGTCAAATTGGCACCGTTTTCTGCAAAGATTCCCACTTATCAACAATAGAGAGAATCCATTTTTTATTTCTAAAAGTTTAAAAGGCCCCGATACGATTGTTAAGCTTGCTGTTAAAGAAGCTGCCCTAAATCTAATTGAACTTAAATATACAAAGTTAGATTTGTAATGCGTTACATAGGAATTAATTTAATACAGCTTTCGTAAATTGCTTTCAAATTGTTTCACAATAGGATCATTGCAAGCAAATTGGCTCTGTATTTGTTCGACACCTCTTACCACTTGCAAACGGTAGTCAGGGTAACCTGAGTTTAATAACATACTTGCCAATCTAAATGCTTCTGGGTTCATTGTGCCGACTTGCCTAAAAACATGTGCAAATTCTTTATTGACTTTATAAGTATAGATTTTGGAAAATCCATTAGTACGCCACATTTCAACACCAAGCATATTTGTTGCAACCAAGCCAGGAACCTTTTCTTCTACACCAAAAGTTTCAGCATCACTGCGCAAGCATTTTGCAAAGCGGTTTTCATAGTGAAATAAGTATTTAGCTGATACTGAGTCATGAATATTAAGAGCACTGAGTGCTTGACTAATGATACCACCGAGAAGACCCGGGTTATTATTGGTGGCCAGTGCATATAGCTTTTGCAGACTTATTGCGTAATTGTTATTGGCTTGTTTAACAAGCTCAAATTCACCGTGGTAAATAGCATTTAAATATTTATCTCCCGCTAAACCAGTGAACGGGCCATTCATATTAAATTTTGGTGTATAAACAGTCGATGCTAATTTTTGTTGGTGATTGTATTGTCTGACTTTTGCTATCTGTTCGTTACGTTTTTGTTTCGCTTCTCTTAATGCTTTACTTTTTTGTTTTTGTGCGTGTCTTGTAATCCATTGTTCTCTTGCGGTGACATTGCCAAGATTTTGTGTTGCTTGTATGTTCCCAGATCCGTCAATACTTCTAATGAGAGCAAGCCCAATAACGGATACTGCCTGTCCTTTGTGCTTGCATAGCTTCTCAAAAGTATTAACGGTTTCATTGACTAAGCTTTGAAGATTATTTTGAAAGTGCTCATAGCTTGAAGGATCGTTAATTTCATAACCCGCCTGTACCGATACACGCATCTGTGGTAAGCAAATGGACTGTTTGAGGATTAAACCACTAATAGGGCCTTTGTCAGTCATTACGGATGCAATTTTCAGGTAGCCATTGCCCATGTTTTCTAATGACGAAAACGGACCTTTAGCGTTTGCGAAATAACCCGCACTCAAACCTAACAATAAAATGGCTAAGTGAATAAGTTTGTAAGTATTCATAATATACTTGGCCTTTGCCTCTTATAAATCGGACTAGCTTCATTTAGGAGTTGGGCTACGTTTTTAACTGAGTGATTGTTACCGTGTATCAATAGTTATAAATCAAAGGCGTCGTCCATTAATTGTAAAAACAATAAGCAAATTCTGGACACATAATGCCCTCATAAAAGGCTAGCAACTTGTTGTGAGTCCAGCGTACATAGTGCACGATTTTTGATGGCTTTGTTATGAATTTTTACATACTCATAGCCCATAAAGGAATTTCAGGTGCCGCTGATCGGCGTGTTCCTATGTTTGAGCTAAACGTGCACTATTATGGAACTAAAAGTCTCTAGGAACTTGGGTATTTGAGGACGATAAACCATTTTTACTTTGAAGTTTTTATCTGATTTACACGAATTAAGCAGCTTACAAATTTACCACTTTTCTTATGCTGCCTAATAGCGACTGCATCTTCATTCATTCCATGATACGCCTCAACAATATGTGCCTCTGCTCCATTTTCATTGATTACTCTACTTTGATGTATAACGCTACGTTAAATGTCGAGCTGACAAGCGAGTCAGCACGCTGTGTTAGCTCTTATGCTTTAGTGTTTATAAGTATCAATATCAACGAAAGCACCAATTGCCCCCAAAAATTCTATTGTTTCGACTTCAAATCCAATTGCAGGGGTAGAATGCTCTTCATTTCCTGAAAAGGTGAGAACTATCTGAAATCGTGGTTCCACCTTAAATAGGGTTTTGGCCGCTATTATTAGGTCTAATTTAGGCTGAAGGACACTAACTATTTGAGCAGACATTTTAAATATGTCGATATGCTCTTTAACAATTCGCTCTGTTGATAATTCCCATGAACTCATATTGGGAAGCTTCCCAGGAATTTTTGATCCCTTTCGCTTGATATTTGTGGGCTCCAAACCAAGAAATTCGGTTATCTCTTGTGGATTGAAGTCATCTCCATCAAAGGCAAAATAAACACGCCCTTCATTGTTTTCCACTCTGTTCTCCTTGAGAGCTAACGCCGCAGTACAACGGATAGCACCGAGACTGTAGCGAGAATTCACATTTCGTATTTCTACCTTAACGCTTTGCATTGCGGCGTGCGTTAGCGCATCCAACGGATGGCCAAATTCTTTGTGGCCGGAACGAATAACAGCAACTTGTTAGTATTGGGTTCACTTATATTCTTTTGATATCGCAAAATTCATAACTGCAAATGTCGTTTTAGGAGTTGGAGACTCATTGTCATTGATAACGTACTTAAATTGTCTAACGGCCCCATTGCAGATTTATCAAAAACAGATAATGGACTTGAATCAATTACGCTGATGTTCTCAGTAATTCCACTTTTAGATATGTTATATTTAACTGCGACCCACCCTTCTATTCCTTTAGACAATTCTCTTCTAGGATAAAGAGGTTTGGCATGAACAGTTTTTTTCCAATTTACTTTCGTATTCGGATCTATAAAGTAAGACAAGCTTGGTTTGGGTCTTGGTGGAGGCTGTATAGCATTTGAAATACAGCCAGATAGCATTAATAATAGAACTATTACAGCACTAAACTTGATCACAAAATCCTTACTCGATAAAAACACTTGCGACGCGGTACGAGTTCGGCACAGAAAGCGCGATTTTTAATGGCCTTGGTAACGCTTTTTTCTGCGTTAAAATACACTCTTAAAAATACAACTACTGTCGCCACTTTCTACAGCAAACTCTGATTCCCAGATTGAGTTAACGTTAATACCGCAATAGCCAAATAGAACTGACTTACCAATAGTTATATAGGATAGTTCGAATTCATAATCTTTATATGACTTCGTTTTATTAGCGATTTGAAGGTCGAGTTCAACAACCTTACCAAGCAAACTTCTGAGAACTAGTTTATCGTTCTCGGATAGCACTGACTTACCTTCAACTATTATAGTGAATTCACAATTATCCACTTCAATGTCGTAACAAAGATCACTTTCATCTACGTACCAACCTTCTTCCTTGAATCCCTCTAGGAAGTTAGGCGGATTCTTTTCATTAAGTGTATGTATATTGTTGATCATAATGTAGTACATAGCTTTGTTAAAACTATTTATCTGTATAGTAAACCACAAATTTTGTTGATCTACTTTCAATGCCAGATATTAGCTTATAGGTCCTAGTAATATTATGGCAATATACCGGTTTGTAGCTGACTAAGTATTTAGCAAAATCATCTGCGCTAAACCATACCGAGTTTTCATTACATTTAGATCCAGAGCTGACTAAACAATAAAGATTGGGATGTCTAGGTTTGTTTCCAAATGCTGACTTTTTGGCAGGTTGTGACTTATCTGGTTTAGTCACGTATTTCGACGAATCAACTGATAACGTTGAGTATTCTCCTTGCTCATTTTTGCAAGATAAAGCTACTTCTGAGAAAAGAAATCCTGAAAGTAAAATAAGTAAAGTGTATCGATTCATAGTGAGTTTTAACGCCTCAATATGGGGAGCACATATGCGTGGCTATACTTAGAGGAGAATGAGCGCAAGCCGTGCGTTTTGTGTTCATATCATAAGTGACTTGTTAGCAATTTAGCTAAGACAAACACCCGTTTTACCGTGCAAAAGAGGAACGGGTATATTAGGGTTTTCAACCTGATAGTAGATTGACAATATTTGCCATTTGTCACCCGCTAAATACAGTTGGATACTATTTACACCAACAAAGTCAGGATCAATTTGATCTCGTCGGTAGCGACTTTCCACTACGCTATAGACATGAGCAAACCTATCGTAAATCTGCATCTTTCTTGCTACTTCACATTCATAAAAACCTGTTTCAGACTTTTTATCCAACATTTGAACAAAATCGTTTGCTGACCAAATTTTTAGTTCGGGTGAATCGTTCTTTGTACTTGCTCCATATATTACAGCGTTAGGATGTAGTAATTCTTTTAACTTAGTAATATTCGGCTTTTGTTGAGGATCACTAGAAAGAGACTGCCATAGTTGTTGCACTGCATTTTCTGGGCTGGTTTCAGCTAACAAGGATGCCGAGAGGAATAGAGAAAAAATCAGAAGGTATTTCATTTTAATGCTTCACCATTTTGGTCTATCTATAAATTTCAAACCAATTGAATTGCTAACCCCCGCTAAACGTCAGCCACGCAGTGGTGAGTCCAAGGCAAAAGCAGTGCTGTTACCTTGTGTTTGAGCGATTTGTTAGATTTTATTTTTTCACTTCATCTTCGAATCTAGAAATTAGAATCTTCTTCGTCGAGATTTCCAGTAGATAATTGCGACTCCAAATACTTCATGTATTTATTAAATGCCGCAAAGGATAATTATATATTTTTAGCCCAACCTCTCTGGGAGGCATGGTTCTTGGTTTGTGCATTTGAGGGTTAGTTGTACTTCCATGCCTAAATAAATCAATAGGCAGTTTTTCAAAATACAGTTCTTCGATTATTTAACCCGCTATGGTTCCTTATTATCTGAATAGGATCTAACACCACAATTACCGGCGGGCGCTGCTACGCAGCCAGCAGCTTGGATAGATTGCCTTGTTAGCATCTCGCCGCTGCCACTACTTCAACAAATTGATTAAAATGATCGGCCGATTCAAAATTTGAACTAGCTACAGTTAATCGAGAATCCGACATCCTAATTTCAAATAACTGGTTTTTACTCAGTGAAACGACCTCAATCGAGACCACTGTGCTCAAATCATGTTCTCGATGCGCAGGAGACCATATGGGCCCGGGGGCAGAAACGAAATTACCATGCACAGTAATTTTGGGTTCGATTACAAACCTAGAAATTATACCAACGACTCCTAGCGATCCAGTGAGAAACATTATCATTGCTAAGGTCCAAATAAAAACAAGCCCAGGAGTTCCCGATAAGCTTGACCTTCTTGATTCAATTGTACCCGAATAATTTAACGCCTCATTTAATGCAAAAGCGAACAAACCGTAACCAATAATAATTAGAATCAATATAACCGCCCACTTTTGCTTATACGTAAATTCCATCTCTTCAGTAATGGTCATTCGATCTCCTTTTTTGGTGCTCACGCCCAAAGCAAGCGTGTTTACGCATCACTTTGCCTTTGATTGTTAGCAGTGGGGAACAGGAACCGCTTAGATTCATGCGCTATTGCTTCCAGCTGCCCTGCCTCGATTATCATTGCCACTTCGGAGCTCCAAAATGGCTCCCAGTTACCAGACCACACCTTTATTGTGAGAGTGATGTGCCCGGTGCTGTCAGACTCAGCCGACATTTTATATTCACCCTCTAGGGCTACCCACTCTTTCTCGCCTTCCCAACCTTGCCAGTTGGCGGCTAGCATAGAGAAGAAATCCAATGGGCTTTCACCACATGGTGAATTACAAACACGAATAGTCGAGTTCATGGCCCTACCCGCTAGAGATAGTGAGTAATACTCAAGCCAGCCCTCAGAATTCATTTCTGGTGAGTGGAACTCAACCGATATTTCGTTATCGCTACTGATCTTCATCTTTGGTGGCTGCTAACACTCGCAATATAAGTTGGAAAACCGCACCAGCGGTTTCCGAAGGGATTTGCCTGTGTACCTGCGCTTGTTATGAGCTGACATAGTAGTTACTGCCCATACCGTCTACTTTATAGATTGAGCCATTAGATACTGCTTGTTCAACGGCAAATTTTATTTTTTGTTCGGTGTTTAACGTCGATTTGATGTTGTTTTGACTGACGAAATTAAAAAGGCGCCAAGCGTCAAAGCCATTAACCTCTCCATTATGACCGAAGTCAAAATCTATCTTAACTCCATCAATATTAATTTCCATTCCGATGCCATGCGGACGAATTTTATAGCCCCCGCTTTGATAAGCCTTATCACGGATCTTCTGCTTGCAACGTGTGGTAAAGTCCATTGCCGACTTTGGGCGAGGACAGTTAAACTTCGATTCAAAAGGATATCAACCGCAGCTTTTTGGGCTTCATTAAACTTGTTGATGATCTCCCACAACTCTCTATCCATGCTTTATCTCTGGTGTGCCCCACAAAAAGTAGACAGTTATCTAAGCAGCTAATACCGTTTGTTCCTCGAACGCTACTGGACTTAAGTAACCATTCGCTGAGTGTCTTCTTTTTCGGTTATAAAATATTTCGATGTATTCAAAAATATCAGCTTTCGCCTCTTGAACACAACGATAATCTTTCGCGTAGATCAACTCGACTTTTAACCGACTAAAGAACGACTCCATCGGCGCATTATCCCAACAGTTTCCCTTGCGACTCATACTCAACTTTAACCCGTTTTTTTCGGCGAAATCGATATATTTCTGAGCGCGATATTGAGTGCCTCTATCCGAGTGAACGATTAAACCTGGCTCACACTTACGCTGCTTCAAAGCATCCTCTAGCGCCCTTTTCGTCAGCGCCTCTGTCATAGTATTATCCAACGCCCAACCCACAATTCGACGACTATAAAGATCCATCACCGTCGCTAGGTATAACCACTGATTATCAACCCAAATATAGGTGATATCCGATGTCCACTTCTGGTTTGGGACGTCAGCTTTAAACTTACGCCACAGTAAGTTCTCGGATACATTCACCACTGTACGGCTGTGATGGCGGTAGTTGAACCCTCTACCATTACGTGCCTTTAAACCTGCACCCTGCATGATGTCTGCGATGTAATTCGTCGAACAACCGTATCCGAGCGCTTTTAGTTCATCCGTTATACGACGCGATCCGTAGCGCGCTTTAAAGGCTTTATAGGTTTCTTTGACTTGCCGCGTCATCTGCTCACGGCGTTGGCTGCGTGGACTGGGTAAACGATCTCGCCAGCGACCATAACCACCTCGACTCACAGATAAGGTTCGACACATCAATGATAGAGAATACTCACCCTCATACTCTTGAACGATTGCGTACTTCACTCTTGGTTTTTGGCAAAGTACGCCGCAGCCTTTTTTAAAAAATCCATCTCCTCTTGCAGTCGTTTATTTTCTCTACGCAAACGTCGCAGTTCTTCGCTTTCTTTTTTTGAGTAATCGACGCCATCAACAGAGTTAAATTGTTTATCAGAAAGGCGGGTAAATTGACGTTTCCAATTAGCGATTTGTTGGGCACTTACACCCAACTCTTTGGCAACTTGCGCTTGAGTAGCCCCCGGTTTTTCCGACCGCTTTACCGCCTCTCGACGAAATTCTTCTGTGTAAGATTGATATTTTTTACGTGCCATTTGAGCACCTCCACTTTCAGTTAAATATAACTATAGAAGGTGACTACTAATTATGGGGCAGTCGGAGCCATAACGCCTAAATCAGGTGCGCCGTAGGCGTCACTTGGATTTACTTGTTATGCCAAGTCGAAATTTATGAAAAACGCTATTGAGTGTAGAGAACTTTTGAGAACATCAAGACAGATATCGTCTGTGTGTATATTAAGATTGTCATCTTTATAATTGTGATGAGCAAAGTAGTTTCTTGATGTCACAAGCTTGAGAATACTACTGAAATAGTGTTTTTGTTCTTTACTCCAGTTCTTTCCAGTCTGGCTGGCATTTATTTTACCAAAAATATTCTCTGGCTTATTGTTTAACTCGGTTAATCGCCATTTTTCTTTATCTGCTATAGAAAGTAAAATATTGGCTTTTTTCGAAGAGACGTTTAGATCAGCAAATGTCTTTATAACATCTCTTAATGCGTAGGGAGGTTCTTGTAATGAGAACCTTTGAAAAATCATTCTAATTATGATCTCTGTTCTTATTGTTAGTACAAGGAGATTATCCAAGATTCTAGGTTGTCTAAACTCTACTAAATTATCACTACTTTCGATATCTTCATGCATGTCATGAAAAGCTCTAATCCAAGGGTAAAATCCGTCAAGAGATTCTAGTTTATTGTATATTATTTCTGCAGATAGTGTGGATTCAAAACTATTTAGCTCGGTTGCATAATGTGAGAAAAGAGTTATAAATGTGTTTTTAAAATCATGCTCCTCAAAGTCAATGACCGTTTTTATTTGTGGGTAATCTTCTATAATCTCAGATTCGCATTCGCATAGACCTGCAATGATTTCATACAAATAATATATATCTCGCTTTAGCAGTCTTAATGCTGATTGATATAGCTTAGAGTTGTCTTCTTCGTATCTTTTTTTCCAGTCGATGTATTTTTCTACAAGCTTTATCAAATCCTCGTGAAGATTTTCTTTTGTACAGTTAGATATCGATAAAATAAATTTTGAAATTTCACCATAACTCCATGACTTATGTGTGCTCGACATATTGTAGAAAGTTATTAGTGTTACATATAGTGATAATCTATTAAATGTTTCTTCAAATCTTGAAGTCCAGTATTTATCCCTTCTTTTCATTTCTTTGATGAAAATATTCTTTCCATCTTCGGATGAAACCCACTTTTCAATATTTTTACAATTATCTAAGGTCTCTAAAATAGGGTATATTTTCCAGTATTGAAAATAGCATTCAGATGAATAGAAAGATGCCCCATTAGAATGTTTGTTTTTCTCAATAGGCTGCCATTCATCTATTTTGTATTTGTCAATAAAACTTGATTTGTATTCTGTATCATAAAGATGTAAAAAATCTTCTAGCTTATCTTCCTGACTTGGGAAAATGCAGATGCTATAGCGCCCTACATCACTGCACATATTTTCATTGGAAAATCTTGCTTTAAATTTGGGAAAGTTTTCCCAGTTTATAAAATACTCTTTTGGGAACTTTAGGATTGTATTTGGCTTTAGCGCATTTTCTTTTATAAGATCTAAAACCCTTAAACCGTATGGGAATCTGCTTACGCTGATGTATTTCTTTAAAAAATTACCAAACCGTCCATTGCAAACCTTTAGTGAGTTATCATTGATCAAACCGATATCTAGATACCTACAATAAAGGTTTAATCTGTCATGTTTAATATTTCTGTACATGTGTTTGTTGAACTCCGTAGGGCATAACGCCTAGGTAAACGGCATGATTGCGGGAGTGAAACTGGGTGCGAAAATGGCCGAAGGCTGGCACCAAGTTGAACGAAACAAATCATGTCCGATTTGACCTGATTGTTATGCGAGTCATAGAAATGATTTACTTTGAAAATTCAGTAAATCAATCATCTTTTTCATGAGCTTTTTGAATAAATTCATAAATTAGCGTAATGACTAAAGTGGACAATGTTATGAGCGTTGTTATTGCCAATACTAAAGTGCTAAGCCGATTTTGGTTCCCTTCAATTATTTTTAAAAACGATTTACCTTCTATAAAATCGCTAATAATTGAGGTGGCAATATCTTCATTAGTGAAATATTTTAGAGCATAGAAACAAACTCTAATCGAAGAGCTTTGTTCAAGTGAGCGATTACTTTCCTCTAAAGTATATTTCCCCTCCTGTAGTCCTGAAATTAAATCTTCCAATACTATCTTAGGATTGCTGCTCATTTTTCCCTCCAAAAATATTTGTTTGACTGTTGTACATTGTCATATATACCTCTTTTAGAGCACGTGCGGCTTCTTCTGCTGTCTGAGCATTGGAAAGAGGTATTTCCATTAAACGAAGGGCCATATTCCTCTCTCTAAATTTCTTTGTCATGGCAATTGCTGGAATGACTGTTACCTCTAAAACAGTAGCCAATAAAGCATTCTCATCTGAGAAATATATATATCCACCTGAAAAAAACAAAAATACTGAGAATATGTATAACATGTACTCAGGAATTTTGTTTTCTAGGATTGCTTGATCAATCACTTGCTTAGCACTTCGTATGTAACTCATATCAATTGCCTTTACTTACAAATTACTAAAAATTCTAGATATCGCATAACGCTTAGCATCAGCGGCGCGCGCCTTTGGCGCGTGATCTTGCCCCGTTAAAATGGACACGCTCTTTTTCATGCGGTTATTCGCTCATATTCTATCGGTGAACAGTAACCTATTCCCGAATGCAGCCGTTTTCTATTGTAGTAATCATTGATGTATCGGGCCAAGCCATACTTCAAATCTTCTGCCGTAGAAAATGTCATATTACGAATAAGTTCTGCTTTCATCGAATGAAAAAATGATTCCATGTGTGCATTATCAGTACACTTTCCTGGTCTACTAAGACTGTGTTCAATTCCATGCGTTCGGAGTTTTTTTTGATATTCCGAACCTCGATATTCAACGTCACGGTCTGTATGTAAAATCAGCCTTTTGGGCGGCCGTCGTTTACATAGAGCATTTCTTAAGGTTCTTCGCGTAATTACAGTTGTTCTCTTCGCATCAAGACTCCAACCCACAACACGACGTGAATACAGATCCATAATGACTGATAAGTAGTGCCATCGATTTTTCATCTTCAAGTACGTTATGTCCGCTACCCATACCTTATTCTTTTCTCCAGGAACCGCTCCCTCTGGGCGAAGATTCTCACCTGAGGATAAAAAGCGCTTCATGCCAAGCGCTCTATATGTCACCCGTGTCACTCGGGCAATCAACCCCATTTTTATCTGAAATCTTTTTGATGTGCTGCTTAAGTAGCTCATCTGACTTGTGTCGATTCGAGGGTTTCCTATTACACCCATCATAGTAACCGCTACGAGACACACCCAACCATTCACAAGTACGTTTGATGTCTAGTTCTTGTCTGAATCTCTTGATGAATCGATATCTTGCTGATGTTCCTCCGCAAGAAACCGTTGCCACTTTTTTAGCAAGTCAATCTCCTATTTAAGTTTCTTGTTCTCTTCCTCAAGCCTTTTAACTTTTGAAAGTTCTTTCGCTTGCATACGATTGGACTCTGTTAATTTCTTGCGTTTATCTGCCACGATCTTTCCTTCACGATATTCTTTACGCCATCGTGACAGCATAAACGGATGGGTATCAAGTGCAGTAGCCACTTCCTGAACTTGAACACCTTGAATCAAACTAAGTTGAACCGCTTTAACTTTAAATTCAGTTGAGTATTGCCAAGTTTTTCTTGGTTGAGTGTATTTGGGCATTGGACACCTCGTCTTGTTTGACTTGGGTGTCCGTTAAAGCGGAGGAAGATCATGGCGATGCTGGTTTGACTTGTTATGTTTTGACACAGAACTTAAGAGCGATATACGCCGGGTATATTTCGAAAGGCTTACTTTCACCTACGCTTTTGGTTTCGGCACTAGAGTTAACAAGACTTCCACGCGAAGAAGGTTTTTTAGGTAATAGCTCACCGCTAGTATAAGTACTATGCACAATTGGAAGCTCAAAGTTTATATTGGGCAAATTGCTCTCGGTAAGCGAATATTTATTTGTACCTCCAGTACCCAGATTTAGTGTTCGTGCTGAAGGATCGGATTGACCAACAGCAGCAAATATACCTTCCGTTTGCATCGGTGAAATCTGCCCATCCACCAGGACAGCCAGTTAAGTTGAAGGCAGAGACAGCACCTGATGGAACAAGAGAATTACCAACATCTCTGATTCCTGAGAATGACCACATTATTGCTGCTGTGATTAATGATGCTAAAACTCCTACCGTAATTTCTTTCGTCAAAATTTTCTCCTTCTTCGATGCCCAGAAACATAACGCCGCTAGAAGGGGCCGAAAAATCAGAGTGAAACGGCGGTTTTTGGTCCCTCTGGGCTGGCCTTGTTAGGCGAGCTTAAATTTAGCTTTGAATGATTTAAAACAGTATTCATTGAATTCAATCAGGTTTTCTGAAACTTGAGAAACATAGTCAATGTCGACTCCAGTTCTGACATTTCTTTTCTGGAAACCTGTTCTCTTGCAGTAAAGATCATTCGTTCTACCTTTATTGTGAATGACTAGGTTTCTTCTATAGCTGGCCTCTACAATATTTTCCCAACTTTCAAAATCAGATAGTTTTATATTAAATTTTTCAAAGAAATATTTATCAACATCATCAATACTTCCATAACCTAGTTGATCCACTTCCTTTTGAGCCAAATTCACTATGAGTGATTTCATTGAAGTAAAACTTAATACCTCATCGTAAGAAATTTTATTCTTGCTTTTTAGCGAGAATTTTCTATTAGTTAATATATTAAAAAGATAGTCCTTTAGCATGGCTTCTTGATAAGCAATCAAATATGAGAGAGTCATCTCCGTCAAGAAGCTTTTGTGCTTCATCGGCACGACGAAATTATTGATAAGTTCGCCTACAGCTTCAGATTTTAAGGATAAACTTTTCTTCCTTTTTGACTCTGATGATATAGACTCATCCAAAAACTCGGCTAATTTCTTTAGATCATCTTTGTCATTCTCCTTCAGTTGAACCTTTGGTTTCCTTTTTTGTTTTTTGGTCAATGACTGCTCAGTAGTATTCACAAACTCCAATATAAGCTTAAGCTCGCCTTTATATTGTGATCTAGTTCTCTTTAAATCCTCTAATAAACTCATTTTCTCTTCTTATTCGCCTAACATCTTGATACACGCCCCAACGACGCTTTCCCCAAATATACCGTCACAGCAACCTATATTTCGAGTGAATTTTTTCCAACGCTATCCTGAATACCGCATAAGGTCAACGTCTCAACCAATTTGGCGCATAAATCATTTTTATTTTACGTCATCCCGACGTATTTCCCCCAAATAGCGCAATCAGTTAACGTTATGATTCTTACTGCATTGCTGGGTTTTCTAAAAAATTACCCAAATAACTGTATTGAGCTTGGTTTTTTAGGTTGGTCTTTTCGGAGGGATTTTTGAGAATTTTTAAACAGGTTTTTGTCGAATGTATTCGATGCCCATTCATTAGAATCTAATGCGGCTTATAGATGAACTATTAACTTTTATTTTACACGGAAAAATTAACAGAGTTATCGCACCCCTACTCGATCGGTTCAAAAATCTGCTTTTCTGCCTGTACGATTTCATCTAAAAAATCCGCAACTACGGATATTTTTTTCATGCTTTTCATGCTTTCATGTCTTACTGTCCAATAGCTTCGCTGTAGTTTTTTTTCTGGAAAAAGCGCAATTAAATTGTCGTCGTTATAAACGGCAAAATCATGCAATACGCCAATGCCTGCGTTAGAGCGAACCATTTCTTGTTGTGCTATTGCACTGGAAACTTCTATTTTCGAGTTCCAATCATTTAAATATTCTTCGTTATAATTTAGCTGTTGAGAAAACAATAAATCTTCTACATAGCCAATTAATGTATGGTTTTTAAGGTCTTGCAGTTTTGTGGGTAATCCATGCAATGCTAAGTATTCTTTTGATGCGTATAAACCCAATGAGTAGTCGGTTAATTTACGTATTCGTAACCTTCCCTTTACTGGTCGCCCTACCATAATCGCAATATCCGCTTCTCGCTGCGATAAAGAAAAGCGTTGCGGAACAGGTACAAGCTGAATTTTTAATTTTGGGTATCGTTCAGACAAACGATGAATGCGTGACGATAAAAAAGAAATACCAAAACCGTCGGGTGTGCCAATGCGAACGGTTCCTGCCAGAGCATCATCGCCCGTTAATTGCGATGTCTGAATTTGCATAAACTCGGTTTCTATTTTTTCAGCGCGACCGAGCAATGCGTAGCCTTCTGGGGTGAGCTTGCAGCCGGTGGTACTGCGCTCAAATAATTTGTAGTTCAGTGCTTCTTCAAGCGAGGTGATTCGCCGCCCTAATTTGGCTTGACTGGTCCCTAAGCGATTTGCTGCGCCAAGCATCTGGCCCGCTCGGGCGACTGCCAGAAAGTACTTAACATCGTCCCAATTCACGGTTTGATCCTCGTTTATGAATAACAGGTATCAAATATTATGTATATAAATGACTAAATCAAGTTCGTATCCTGCCTCTAACCAACACGGAGACAGATTATGACGATCAACAACTACATCAATGGCGGCATTGTTAACAGTACATCGGCCCGCACTCAGTCGGTATTTAACCCCGCCCGAGGCGTCGCAGAAAAAGAGGTTGTTCTCTCTACCGTTGACGAAGTCAACACGGCCGTTGCCGCGGCTAAAGCTGCTTGGCCTGAATGGTCAAAAACACCGCCGCTGCGCCGTGCACGTATTCTCGATAAGTTTAAAAGTATTCTGTGGGAACGCGGAGACGAGCTTGCCAGTGTATTGGCGTCGGAGCACGGTAAAACCCACGATGACGCACTCGGTGAAGTCACCCGTGGTCTTGAAGTGGTTGAGTTTGCGGTCAGTGCGCCGTCGTTCATGAAAGGCGAATTTTCAGAGAACGTCGGCAGTTCGGTAGACAGCTATAACATTCGCCAATCACTCGGTGTCTGTTGCGGTATTACGCCGTTTAACTTCCCGGCAATGGTGCCGATGTGGATGTTTCCTGTCGCTTTGGTCACTGGCAATACGTTTGTACTCAAACCGTCCGAGCGCGTGCCTTCTGCGGCATTACTTTTGGCTCAATGGTTAACGGAATCGGGTTTGCCAGACGGCGTTTTCAATGTGGTAAATGGCGATAAAGAAGCGGTAGATGCCCTATTGCACCACCCCGATGTAAAAGCGGTCAGCTTTGTGGGATCTACACCCATTGCGAAGTACATTCATCAAACAGCAACGGCAAATGGCAAACGTGTACAGGCACTCGGTGGTGCAAAAAACCACGCCATCATCATGCCCGATGCTGACCTTGAAATGACGGCCAATGCGCTGATGGGTGCGGCTTTCGGTTCTGCCGGAGAACGCTGCATGGCGATTTCGGTTGCGGTTCCCGTAACCGACGCGGTTGCCGATGCCCTGATCAAAATACTGGTTCCTAAAATTCAAGCCTTAAAAGTGGGGCCTACTACCGACAAAGCCTCTGAAATGGGTCCGTTGGTTACTGAGCAGCATTTGGCAAAAGTAAAAGGTTACATTGATCAAGGCGAAGCCGAAGGTGCCAATGTGGTTGTCGATGGTCGAACCTTTAAACAAGATCAAGAAGGGTTTGAGAACGGCTATTTTGTTGGCGGCACATTGTTGGATAACGTCACTGAAGATATGACGGTTTGGCAAGACGAGATTTTTGGTCCGGTGCTTTCCATTGTTCGCAAAAACTCTTACCAGGAAGCACTCGACTTAGTGCACAGCCATCAATACGCCAACGGCACTGCAATCTTCACACGCGATGGCGATACCGCGCGCAACTTCGCGCAAGATGTTGAGGTCGGCATGATTGGTGTGAATGTGCCTATACCTGTGCCAATGGCTTTTCACAGTTTTGGTGGTTGGAAAGCGTCTATCTTTGGCGAGCACCACATGCACGGTATGGAAGGTGTGCGTTTTTACACAAGAATCAAAACAACAACCATGCGCTGGCCAACCGGCCAAAGAACCAATCCAGAGTTTACGATGCCAACCTTGGGTTAACTCAGGTTAATTGATCCGTTTATTAGCGTGTTATTGTGGTCTGTAAAACTATCTTCCCCTCTGATTTTACGGACCGCTTCGAGAGGTTTGTAGTGCACAAGCCTCTCTGTTTCTCTGCAAAAATGCACAGCCAACCACACAAATACGCATTTAAACTGTGACAGACACATTCTACTATGTCTTCACAGACGGGATCAGACCTACGCAAAAAACAACGCATAACAATAAAAACTTAGCAGCCTTACGGGTTGATAGCTTTGCTTTTGAGTATTGGAGAACGCGACATTATGGCTACGTCCACAGTAGATGAACTCAAAAAAGGCCCTTTACACGGTGTTACGGTACTCGACTTCTCTCGGGTTCTCGCCGGTCCATACTGCACCATGGTCTTGGCAGATCTGGGCGCCAGAGTCATTAAAGTTGAGAAGATCGGCACCGGTGATGACACCCGAGAGTTCGGTCCTTTTGTAGAAAAAGAATCCGTTTATTTCAGTTGTTTCAATCGCAACAAAGAAAGTATCGTTTTAGACATTAAATCGCCTCGCGATCGCGAGATGCTAGAGCGACTGTTAGACGAAGCGGATGTGCTTGTCGAAAACTTCCGCCCAGGTGTAATGGAACGTTTAGGTTACGGCCCCGAACGGCTGGCGCAAACACACCCACATTTAATTTACAGCTCTATCTCAGGTTTTGGTCATTCAGGCCCTTACTCAGAACTGCCCGGCTACGATATGGTGGTTCAAGCTATGGGTGGAATCATGAGCTTAACTGGCTATCCCAACGCTGAACCAGCGCGCGTCGGCACCAGTTTTGGCGATTTAGGAGCCGCGCTTTTTGCGGTTATCGGTATTATCTCGGCGCTGTACAGTCGCACCAAAGACGCCCAAGGTACACGCGTTGATATTGGCATGTTGGACTGCCAAGCGGCCCTGATGGAAACCGCACTGGCTCGCTACGATGTCGAAAATAAAGTGCCCACTCGCACCGGCGATTGTCACCCTTCCCTAGCACCATTTGAAAGCTTCCAAGCCAAGGACGGCAAAATTGTGATTGCAGCAGGTAATGACACGCTCTTTATGTTGGTTGCAGAGGTCCTTGGCAATCCTGGTTTGGCCATGGACCCACGATTTTTGACGAACGATTTACGCTGTCAAAACCGGCCCGATATGGTTCGCGAGATGGAAGCGTTGTTGCAGAAGCAACCGATTCAATATTGGATCGATGCTTTGAACGAAGAAGGTGTGCCCTGCGCGCCGATTAATACCATCGATAAAGTTCTGGATCACCCGCAACTTGCCTCACGAGATATGATTGTTCAGGTACAAGGGCAGTCAGAAAAGCCCTTTAAAACCGCAGGCAACCCAATCAAGATGACCGGAGTCGTCGACCTAGACCCCAATACGCCAATCAGTGCACCAGGACTGGGTCAGCACACCGAAGCCATCATTGCCGAACTGATGAGCCGTCACAACGCTTACAGTTTTTCCGGTACTGATGCAGAAAGTGAATCGTAACGCTGCCCCTCTTCTATTTTCTAGGAATTAAAATAATGACTAAAACACAGACTAAAGCCGCCAGCGCGCAACAAAAAGAATCCGCCAAACCTCAAACACCAGAAACTATTATTGTTGAAGTTCGAGAAAAAGTCGGCCTTATTACTTTAAATCGCCCTAAAAACCTGAATGCGTTAAATCGCCAGCTGTCTGTAGAAACCATGGACGCGCTGCGCGCGTTTGATCGTGATCCGCAAATTGGCGCCATTGTAATTACCGGGAGTTTACGCGCATTTGCCGCTGGTGCTGACATTGAAGAAATGGCCGAGAAAAATTTCACGGAATTTTATATGGATGATTTTCTGGGCGAATGGGATGGCATGTCGAAGATCTCTAAACCGGTTATCGCCGCTGTTGGTGGTTATGCTCTTGGTGGTGGCTGCGAGCTTGCGATGATGTGCGATTTTATTATCGCTGCCGAAGACGCTCAGTTTGGCCAGCCTGAAATTAAATTGGGGATTCTTCCGGGTATTGGCGGCACACAGCGTTTAACGCGATCTGTGGGCAAAGCCTTGGCTATGGATTTGTGTCTTACGGGGCGTAATATTTCTGCACAAGAAGCAAAAGACGCCGGTTTAGTGGCCCGCGTAGTTCCTAAAGAAGAATTATTACAAGTGGCTTTGGAAGCCGCACACACCATTGCCGGCTACAACGCACCTGCCGTTAAAATGGCAAAAGCTGCGGTAAATGCCGCGCTAGAAACAACATTAGGAGAAGGTTTACGTCAAGAGCGCTTGTATTTTCAGGCGTCGTTTGCAACGGAAGGCCAAAAAGAAGGAATGAATGCGTTTGTGAAAAAGCGTGCGCCGGTATTTCGTAATCGTTAATGTTTTGAATATTTTGATGAAACAAAAATTAGGTAGGTTAATGCCTACCTAATTTATATTTATACATTTTTTTAAAGAACCCGCTTTAAGAACTTTGCTTTAAGAAACTCTTCTTTAAGAAACTTACTGTTAAAAACCTACTGTTAAAAACAGTCACCTTAAAACGTATTGTTTTTTATTCTGGGCAAAAATGTAATTTATTTTTTCTCACAATTGAAAAAATAGCATCTGTTAGCGCTCTAACGCTGGACAACCGATTTAATTCAATGGGGATCAACAACCAATACGATCTCGTAAACGCGTACTGCTGCGGCAATACCCGAATAAAACGGTCATCGCCCTCCGCCATAAAATGCGGAAGCACACCAAATCCCCCGCCTTCGGCGACAAACTCCAATTGTGACATAACCGTCGCACCCTGAAACGGGTTGTTGAGATCACGACCGATTTCTCCATTAAAATCCAGCTTCTCTGAATACAGAATATCAGAGATATAACTCGCAAACGGATGGGTTTTTATGGCCTCGATATCAGTTAGATCAATATCGTTTTGTTCGACGTAGCGTTTTGAAGTGTATAGAAATAACTGATAATCGGTAATTTTTCGGCACAATAAATCTTTGCGTTCAGTGGGTTCTAAGGTAATAGCAAGATCCACTTCGCGTTTGAGTAAATTATGGGTTAACGGCACCGGTACTAACTGAATTTTAATATCGGGATTTTGATGGGTAAATTCGGATATTTGCGGTGCAAGAAAAGAATTACCGAAACCATCCGGAGCACCCACCCGCAGCGTTCCCGATAAGCTTTGGCCGGATAAGTTCACCCGTTCTTTGGTGAGTTCGGTGGCATCTTCAATTTGTTGCGCAATGGGTAAGATGCTCTCGCCAATGGGAGTCAGATGAAAGCCATGTTCATCCTGTTCTAACAACTTAACCTGCAACGCTCTTTCAAGCGCATTAATGCGCCGAGATACCGTTGTGTGATTGACTCCCAGTGCCTTAGAAGCCCCCAGCAGCCGGCCTTTACGGGCAACTTCTAGAAAATACCTTAAGTCGTTCCAATTTAGTTTTTCATTGCTCATATGTGCAAAATAACACAGCTAGAAGCAAAAAAAATCATTTTTTTACGCGCAAACAATCAGCAATATAGCAGTCAGAACTTTTAGCCGAGTCGATAACTTATCGGTTTCAATGGTTACTGGCGACACAGCCTCTCTCTGTTGCGCTGTAACCGTTGCAAACCGTCGTATTTTAGACGACGCAAGACCTATTAATTGAGAGGCGACGTTACATGAATAAGAATAAGCCATTGGAAAATTTTGGATCGTACGACTATGTCATTGTTGGCGCAGGCTCTGCGGGCAGCGTGTTGGCCAACCGTTTAAGTGAAAACCCCAATAACAACGTTTTGCTTCTTGAAGCCGGCGGCAGCGACAACAAATTCTGGGTCCACGTACCGGTGGGATATCTTTATTGCATGGGCGACCCAAAGACCGATTGGTGTTTTAAAACCGAGCCAGAAAAAGGTCTTAACGGGCGAGCACTGAACTATCCGCGCGGGAAAGTACTTGGCGGCTGTTCATCCATTAACGGAATGATTTACATGCGTGGACAAGCGCAAGATTACAATCATTGGGCCGCGCTTGGAAACAAAGGCTGGAGCTGGAATGACGTTCTGCCCTACTTTAAAAAATCTGAGCGTCATTACGGCAGTAATAATGAATACCATAACACTCAAGGTGAGTTATACGTTCAACAGCAGCGCTTAAACTGGCCAATTTTAGACGCCGTGCGTGACGCCGCCGAAGAAATTGCCATTCCTAAAATAGACGATTTTAACAATGGTGATAATGAAGGCTCGGGTTATTTTCCGGTAAATCAAAAAAATGGCGTGCGTTGGAACTCCCGTAAAGCATTTTTAAATACCGCTAAAAAACGCTCAAACTTGCGCATTATTACTGGCGCACAAGCAAAAAAACTTCGCTTTAATGGTAAAAAAGCCACCGGTTTGGAACTGGTGGTTAATGGCCAAGAAGGATACGTCACCGCGCATAAAGAAATTTTGCTATCGGCCGGCGCCATTGGTTCACCGCAAATTTTGCAGTTGTCGGGTATTGGCCCGGCAGATGTTCTTAACAACAATGGCATTGATGTTTTTCATGAATTAAAAGGTGTTGGCGAAAACCTTCAAGATCACCTGCAAATTCGTACCATTTTTAAAGTTCAAGGCGCCAAAACATTAAACGAATTACAATCTACCCTACTAGGAAAAATGTCGATTGCAGCAGAATACTTATTTAAACGCTCCGGTCCAATGGCAATGGCGCCGAGTCAGTTAGGTATTTTCACCAAATCCTCAGAACAATTTAACACCGCCAATATTGAATACCACGTGCAACCGCTCTCGTTAGAAAAATTTGGCGAGCCATTGCATTCGTTTCCGGCAATTACCGTATCGGTGTGTAACTTACGGCCAACCAGTACCGGCACCTGCCACATTACTTCCAATCATTACAAACACGCACCGGCAATCAAACCAAATTACTTGTCAACCGACATCGACCGCTTAGTCGCAGCCGACAGTATTCGCCACGCGCGTAAATTAATGAACACACAACGCATGGCGCAATTCAGTCCCGAAGAAATTAAACCCGGTCCTCACATCGCCAGCGACCAAGAATTAGCGAAGTCAGCCGGTGATATCGCTACCACAATTTTCCACCCCGTAGGAACCGCAAAAATGGGATCAGACGATATGGCCGTTGTTGACGATCGTCTTAAGGTTCATGGAATTGAAGGATTACGCGTTATCGACGGATCAATTATGCCAACCATTGTGTCTGGTAATACTCACGCCCCAATTACCATGATTGCAGAAAAAGCCGCAGAGATGATTTTAAACGATAATTAAATTGGTTTTTTTAAGGATGCTTTTGGTAGCTTTAAACGGTGATGTTTGAAGCTATCAGCCTATCTTTAAGTAAAAAGAAATCAATCTTTGAGAAAAAATTGAGTTATCTGTTTTTATAATTATTGAGGAGTAAGCTATTAAGTGGAGTGATATTACTTAGCTTCAATAAATACTTCCATCCAAAGCTGTCGATAACATTCGCATTTATAAATTAATTTATCGCCTTTGTACAACCGCAATCAATGCTCGACTACCTCCTCCAAACTCCAGCTTTCAGCACGCGCTTTATCATCGTGTAAAACCACGCCGTAATGATTGCTCATCACCGCGTAAGCACAAATATCGATAGCGTAAACGTAGGATAAAAAACGAATACGGGAGACTAACCACTGTTTGCGATGATCGAAATTCTCGCCCGTTTAATCATCACCACACAAAAAGTACGGCGCGCGCAGTGAACCATGCAGTGGTAAGACGGCATATCGTTGATGGAGACTTATTCGGAGCGAGGTTTAGTCATGGTTTGGGACTATGGGGTAGATTTGAAGTAAAGTCAATTTTATGGATGTCCTATTAATTGAGACTGTAACCAATCCTGTGTAACCACCCCCTAAATATAGTCGTCCAATCGACCGTCAAATTCAATCATAAAATGATTTAAGGCTGCTTTCCAATTTCTAATCGGCATCGTCCATTTCTTCGAAGCATCTCGGATAGCCAGATAAATTACCTTCCTGGCAGCATCATCGGTCGGGAACAGTTTTCGCTTTTTAATGGCTTTTCTAATAACGCTATTGAGCGATTCAATCGCGTTGGTGATGTAGATCGCTTTGCGGATTTCCGGCGGATAATTAAATAACGTATTTAAATTATCCCAGTGAGATCGCCACGACCGGCTGATTTGCGGGTATTTGCTGTCCCAGATTTCAGAAAATTGCTCCAGCGCTAAGAACGCTTCTTCTTCCGTAGTTGATTGGTAAATACGTTTTAAATCAGCGGTCACCGCTTTATAATCTTTCCAAGGTACATAACGCACAGAGTTGCGAACCATGTGCACAATGCAGAGCTGAATTTGTGTGTTTGGATAAGCACTTCTAATCGCATCAGGAAACCCTTTTAAACCGTCAACGCAGGCAATTAAAATATCGTTTACGCCTCGATTTTGAAGTTCAGTAAGGACGCTTAACCAGAACTTAGCGCCTTCATTTTCCGATAACCACAGGCCCAGTAATTCCTTTTGCCCCTCCATGGTCACGCCTAATGCAAGATAAACGGATTTGTTAATGACCTGTTTATCTTGTCGAATTTTAACCACAATACAGTCGAGATAAACAATGGGATAGACAGAATCCAGTGGTCTTGACTGCCACTCAATCACTTGCTCAATAACCGCATCCGTCACTTTAGAAATTAAACTGGCAGAGACATCGGCACCGTACATTTCTTTAAACGTCGAGACAATCTCGCGAGTACTCATTCCCTTGGCATATAGGCTTAAAATCTTGTCATCCATTGAGGTAAAGCGGGTTTGATGTTTTTTGACGAGTTTGGGATCGAAAGAGCCTTCTCGATCACGCGGTGTGTTCAGCTCGAAGGAACCGTCTTCAGTGCGTAGGGTTTTGGATGTGGAGCCATTGCGACTGTTAGAGTTGTTTGACTGTGTGTTTTTCTCGTATCCCAAATGATCTTCCAGCTCAGCATTTAAGGCGGCCTCTACCGTTACCTTGGTGAATATCTGACGGATATCATTGAGATCGTCTTCGGTTTTAATATGCTTTGTGGCTTGACGGGCAAAGGCTTCCAGCTCTTTTTTGTTCAAAACTACTTATCCTCGTTTAGAGTTTAATGATAAGTAGTTACACAGAATGTTGTACAGTCTCTATTAATTAAAATGTCCTATTAATTACTATTTGACTGCCAGGACCATCAGCTTTTGCGGGGTTCTTCGCTTCGACGATTTCGTTGGTGGTATGATCGGCTAGGCTGTCTGAGTTGGATTTTCCGGCGTTTTCTTCGAGGATTTGTCGGCGTCGTTTTAAGATCAAATTTATGGATGTCCTATTAATTTCTGTAAAAGAGTATCCAATATTAAAGACTTGAACTTATATCCTTTGCTCCCTGACATTTATCAAACATCAAGGAATTCTGGTAGTTGCTTCAGCCAATCGCTAAAATTATCCGCATATTTTTCGGTCTTTTGCTTATCATGGTAATAATAATGCACGGCTAAGTCGTCACAACTAAAACAGAAGTAATCACCATTACCTATGTCTATGAATGGGATCAGTGTACTTGGCCACAAGCTGTTGTTTTGCTGCTCATAGTCATAAGCTACCTTAACAGTGTCATCACCCGTAGAATTATCACTATCGATAATATTAAGAACCATTAGAGGGATTTCATACTTCCCTAGAAGGCTTATGAATAACTTATATTCTTCTGAATACTGAATTTTTAAATTATTTTCCAATGAAGCCCAGTCTTGAGCGCTAGGCGTATCATAAGACTCCGAGTCACTTTCACATATCTGCTGTAAGATTTTTTCTATTTCATCTCTATTCATAATCAGTCTTCAAACAATGAATCCCACTCGTCATCACTAGGAATATTATATTCGCTCCCCCGATCTTTATAATGCTGCCTAATCTCTTTGGAACGTTGCTTCTCAGATAGCTCAGAATCTACTTTGTGTCTAGTGTGATTACCATCCAAGCGATGCACTCTAGCTTCCAATTCATCCATAACACCGTCATTATACTCTATTGATTTTTGCTGTCGGTGGTGCGCCTCAATATTTGCAGTACCATGCTCTTTTTTCGTTCTCGGACCTTTTCCTTTTCTCATCCGTTCGATTTCAACTATTGATTCAGGCGTATACCTGACCGGTGGAACGTCCATATCCGGGTCAGGATTAGGATAATTTGAAGGTGTATAGGGTGAATTATTCGGCCTATTATCGATCGCAACATTCGTGCTTGCTTTTACCTTTCCTGGATATGCCCTTTCAATAACTTGGGCTTGCCCTTGAGTAAGTACTGAAAACTCACCTTCATTCAGACGCTTTAATTTGGCATACGTGTCAATTTGAGAAATCTTTCCTGCCTCTTGAGCGGAAAGCCCTTCCGCACGTAACGCCTTATAGCGCTCGTACCGCTCTTTACACACCAACCCCAGCGGATCAATCCACCCAACCGGATTCGGCGCATACTGATAATTATTCAATCCCCCCAATAACCCAATGGGGTCTTGTTGGGTAAACTGACCAGTATTGGGATTGTAATACCGATGGCGATTGTAGTGTAACCCAGTTTCTTGGTCGAAGTATTGGCCTTGAAATCTTAGATTATTTTCTACTTCATCGACGTCTTTTAGCGCTAGATTACCGTAGGTTTTGTATCTGGCACTCCAAACAATACTGCCGTCATTTGCCGTCAGTTCTTTCGGGGTGCCTAGGTGATCAAGGTGGTAGTGGTAAATGTTGCTGTTTTGGATCTGAGCCAGCGGTTTAAAGCTGTATGGCTCAAAGACGTAGATTTTTGATTGATCGTTGTTTTGAGTTTCACTGAGTAATACGTCGTCATTCCACAGAAATTGGGTTTCTTGTTCTGCACTGATCTTTTTGGTTCTGCGGCCTAGAGCGTCGTATTGGTATTGGATTTTGTTACCACAGCTTTCCACTTCCACCAGTTGGTTTTGAGCGTTGTAACGGAATTCGGTGATGAGCTTGCCGTTTTTACCTCTCGCTTCTTTGATTAAATTACCGCGTTGGTCGTAGGTAAAGTGTCTGTCACCTTGGAAGGCCAAACGGTTGCCTTGGGCTTGTTTTTGTTCGCGGGCTTTGTCGAGTGATACGACGTTGCTGTCTGCAAATTCTTGAGTATTTTCTGTCGTGTTATTTGGCTCAGCGCTTTGCTGAATCAGATTATTGGCTGGGTCAAAGTCGAATTGTTCGTTTACAAAGCTTTCGACTTCTTTGAGGCGATCAATAGCGTCATAAAAATAACGAGTACTGCCTTTGTTGAGGTCGTCGATGCCTTCGAGGTTACCGGATTTGGTGTAGTGGTAGTTACGCTGGATGACGGCGTGTTTTTGGCTTTGGCTGAGTACGCGATGTTCCGATAAACGGCCCATGGCGTCGTAGTCGTATTCGGTTTTAAGCTGACCTTGTTGACGTTCACTGATCAACCCCAGTGGGTTATGTTTTAGCTCGGTGATTAGGTGTTCATTGCCGGTGATGTCGGTGTAGCACGCGGCTTGTAACTGGCCAATGGCGTTAAAGGCGTAATTGAGCGCTTCGCCAGATGGCAGTTGGGTTTGGGTGCGCAAACCTTGGCTGTTGTATTGGTGGCGAAGGGTTTGGTTGCCTTGTTGTTCTTCGATTAATCGCCCGAGAGAATCGTAATGAAAGCTGAGTGTTTGGCTCTGATTGTTGGCTTGGGTTAATCGGCCTGCGTTGTCGTAGGCGAAGGTGCTGATGTCGCCGTCGGGGCTGTGTTTTTCGTTGAGCCTTCCGAGTACATCACGGGTAAAACGGGTGGTGACTTGCTCTGCTTGATGAGAATTACTTGGGCTGCCGTCGATATGGGCAACCAGGAAACCAGCCTTGTCGTATTGGTAGCGTTGTTCGCGCCCATCAAATCCGATTTCTCGTACCAAACGTTCGTTGAGGTCGTATTCCAGTGTGTAGCGTTCACCGTTTTCGTTGATTAACCCGGTGAGGTTGCGTTCTTGGTCGTATTCATAGTGGACGGCTTGGCCGTTGGGTAACACTTTTTTCGTGACTTGAGCCAAACCTTCGTAGAAGTATTCGGTGGTGCGGCCGCCAACGTCGGTGTAACGCACCAGTTGGTCGTTTGCGTTATAGGTAAATCGGGTAACACCACCAGTGGGGTCTATGGCGAGGGTCACATTGCCATTGCCGTCGTAGCGGTATTGGTTGATACCTAGCGGCGTCGAAACTTCGGTGATGTTACCAAAATTGTCGTAGCGATATTGAGTGGATTGGCCATCGGGTTTGATTTCTTCAATGAGTTGACCGCGCTCGTCCCAGGTCAGCATTTGGCTGACATTAACGCCATCACTGCCCGCTCGCGTAATTTGAATTGGCAAACCTTGAGCATTGTATTGATACTCAATGGTGTTGCCTTCGGGATCGGTTTGGCGTTTTAACAGGCCAGCTTCGGTGTATTCCTGTTGCCATTGATTGCCCGAGGCATCGGTGATTTGGCTGAGTTGTTGGTGTTCGTTGTAGGTAAAGTTTTGGGTTTGATTCAGCGCGTTGGCAACTTGAATTAAATCGCCGTCATCGTTGTAGCGGTATTGAGTGACTTCGCCATTGGGATTACGCGTACTGAGCAGTCGGCCGTAGTCATCGTAGTTGTTAAGAGTTTCGCCGCCTTCGGCATCGGTCTCGCGGATGATTTGGCCGCGATTATTGTATTGGTAATTTAAAACCCCGCCGTTACTGTCGATGGCTTTCGAGCGTTTGTTTTTATCGTCCCACTCGAAGCGGTAATCGTATTGGTGTTTATCGCCCCATTGGCGAGTGCACTTAGCGTCTGGGGTAAATTTGTCCCATTCGAAGTAAAAACTGAAGCCGGTTTTTAGGGTACGCTTGGTAAAAATGTGGTTGGTGTATTCGAAGTTTTCGCTGTTGCCGTTAGTGTCGGTAATAGTGATTAAATCGCCGTGTTCATCGTAGCCGTATTTAACCAGAGTACGGGTTTCAGGCTGTGTAGTTTCCCTTTTTTCTGAATCAGTATGCTCGGTGTGCTCTGAGACCAATTCAATGGCAGCAATAAGACCTTGGCCATTGTAGCTAAACGCTAAGCCTTGGCCCCAGCTTGAGGTAATGCTGTCTAATCGACGCAAAAGATCATTGTCGTAATTAAACGCTAAAGCATTGCCGACGGAATCAACCCAATGGGTGATTTTTTTTCGGGCGCCGTAACCGCGGAAATATTTATCAGGCAAGCCTTTTTGCTGAAGAATATAACCGTCGTTGGCGGCCGTGAGTCGTAAACCTTCGGCTTTATTGTTGGTGGTTTCACCCAGTTTCGGCTGAGGAATTATGATGTAACGACCTTCAGCCGTAGTGAAACGAACCCGATCGTCATCGAGTACAAACAGGTTCTCACACGCAGGATGGCCCCAGCCGAAGCCCAGCGTACGATTGCGTGGGTTGGTGGTGCGATAGGTGCGCTTCCAAACCAATGGTAACGGGCCTTTGAAAATAAAGTCCTGCTGTTCTAGCAGTTCTTCACCCGTGACCATGCTGATGGGTTCACCGTTAGTGCAAGTTTTTTTGGTAGGAGGACATTTCTTACCTGTTTCTGTACCACCACCATTGTTGTCTTTTGTATTCGACTCTTTCGGATTCTGGTTACTGGTCCTACTATGCGAATCTCTAACAGGATCAACGTTGGTGACAACTACAGGCTCTCCAGTGACCCAATCTTCGACGCCAGCTTTGTTCGATTTGCCACTGTTTTCTTCTAGCAGCTTATTACGGCGTTTAAGAACTTTGACGTACTCAACCACCAGCTCGCCAACTTCAGCAAAGATCTTCGCGTATCGAGCTTTGGAAGCCGTTACGGCAACGGCGCCAACACCACCGGTAACGGCCGCTAAAATAACCGCTAGAATAATTTCAAAAGCAGCGCCACCGGCAAACTCCACAAGTTCTGTACTGTGTTGGGCTCGCACATAATCTTTGGCAAACTTTACAAAAACAGGTCGAATATCATTATCGCTGTATATAAGCTCAGTAAACTCAAATGCAGTAGCGAGTTGCCCCTCAGTAACCTTAGTTGGATCAAAACCTAAAACGTCGACCAACTCTTTTTTAGCCCCAGTAATAAATTCCTGGTTTGTTTTTTCAAGTTCTTCTGATGATAACCTACCCGACTCGATGGCGTTTCTGGTTGCAAGATAGGCATATCGAACCGGACTAGAATAAATCGCAGCTTCGCCAACATCTTTAACCCACACAGCCAATCCTTTGGCAAATTTGTATGAACCCATAAAGAAACCGCCAATCTGGACAATTGCTTTATCAAGGCGATCTAATTTTTGATATTCAGCATCAAAACGAGCCGCTTCCTGCTTCTCTTTGATGAGGATTTTATTCAGCGCGTGCCCGATTTTATTTTTTAGGTCACCACTCAGTTCTTCATTTTCGTAATTACTCAGTGGTGCAGGATCAACAACAATACGCTTACTGATAAAAGCTAAAAATAGAGGTTTACCAATGCCATCATCAAATTGATAGCGAATAGTGTAGAGATTAATGTCATCGTGTTTTGCAATGGGAGAAGCAGGCTCGCGAGAAACCCCATTGCCTTGAGGAAATTCTTTTTGTTCGACAAAAGGATCAATCGGACGACCAATACCGAAAAAATGACGATAGATTATGTGTTGAGTTTCGCGGTCAAATGAGTGCAGTAAACGTATAGCCTCAGCAGCGCTGGGTCCGCCAGAGGTTGGTGTGGAAGTACCGAATCCTGGTCTGAGCAGGTAACGCTCGCCATCTTTACCTTTTGCGTGCAGGTCAAACATACTGTCCTTAGTCTCTTGTGCGGGCCTAACTCCGAACCACCGATGAAAAGGAACCTCTGATTAACTCTTCCCGAATCCCGTTCAAACTACCTAACTCAAACGAACTGGTGTTGACGAGTTTATAACGCACAATCACTATTTTTCTGTAACTCTTTCACAGAATTTTTAGACGTAAGTAAGTTTTAGCCCCATAAATGATTTAAATTAATGACAAATATTTCCATTATTTCTCTTGGCTATTAAGCAAGGTATTTAATAAGCAACAAAATCAGCAGTAGCCGTGGTTTGCTCTTGTTTTCGCACTGGATTCAATAAAAACAAAAAGCTCAGTACAAAAATAATCGCGCACGCATAAAGCATATTTGAAAAATTATCGTCGTTTAAAAGGAATGACGCTAATAAAGGTCCGGTAGCAAATCCTAATGACGCGACAACAGACGCAATAGTTGATAAGCGGCCGCTGGTATCGAGTTCTGCGGTTACGGCTAATAAATACGATTGGACAGCAGTCCAAGAAAAGAACAGTAACGACATAGCCGTTATGTACAAGGTGACAATATGAGAGAAGTTCAACAGTACGGCCGATGCAGTTGATAACACCATGCCAGCGACAACCCAAAATAAGCGCCCCGCTCTGTTACCGTTGATGATGGGTAACATGGCGCCAGCGATACCGAGAAGTCCGGTTGCACCAATATATAAGTTAACATTTTCATTGCTGATTTCAGCTCGCAAGCCAATTAATCCAACGTAAGCCCAAATTGCGTTGGCAGCGATTTGATAAAAAGCGATGGCTAGAAGTAATAACAGGCTTCGTCCAAAGATATTTTTATTGGCTGCTACAGTGGGTGTTGCTGGTGCGATGTCGGTCGGTAATTTCGGTAAGCAAAACATAAAAATCAAGCTTAAAAAGACAAGCCCGGCCATGACAAAAAATACGGAATAACCACCGAGCACAGATTCTAAGCTCGGCAGCACAAACATAACCATCGGGCCGATGCTGAACTGAATAAACAGCAATAAACCAAAGGCACGATCAGGATCATCTTGTCGCGCTAAAATAGAAAAAGCGAAACCCACACACAAACCACCCAACACGCCAGACAGAAATCGCCAACCCAGCATTACGGAATAATCTGAAATCCACACAGTGCACACATCAACCGCCACCAACACCGCCATCGTGATCATCATGATGGTTTTCCACGGGAATCGGCGTACTAAGAATATGGCAATTGAGCTGCCTAATATGCCGCCGTAACCATTAAATGCCACGATCTGGCCCGCTTCTGAGTCGTTAAAACCAATGCTGCCTGCCAGCGCATTGACAACACCTGGCATAAAGTTAATGTACGACAACCCGGCCATTGCAATAAACGCGAGCAAAATATAGGTGAGTAGACTGTTCGAATCGGTCTTGTCAGGCATGGGTGCTTACACTCGTTTGAAACAACTGGAATATTAGTTTCGGATTCTACGGCGCAAACGCACTTTGAAAAACCGCACGTTATCCCAAAGAGTCGTGAAAATTGTTCATGAATATTCTTGTTATACTCGCCGCATGGATAAGCTCAGAACCCTAGAGATTTTTATCGCCACCTGCGATGGCGGTACCTTCGCGGCCGCGGCAAAACTGTGCTGCAGTGACCCTTCGACTGTAAGTAAAGCCATCAGTCGGTTGGAAGCCCAGCTCGGATTTACTTTGTTTCATCGTTCAACTCGGCAACTGCGCGTGACCAAAGCCGGTCGGCATTACGCCCGTGCCGTAAGGAAGATGATTCAAGATCTTTCGTCGTGCGAAAACGAGTTAAAGCACGTTAACGATACCTGCCAAGGCACGCTGCGTATTAATTGCGCCGTGTGTTACGGCCATCTTTATCTGCGCCCATTGCTAAAAGAATTTTGCCAGCAGTATCCAGAAATAAAATTAGAACTTGAAATTAACGATCTTCACGTTGATATCATTGAATCGGAAATAGATGTTGCCATACGTACCGGTTATATCGAAGACAGCCGCCTGGTTGCCAGACGTCTCAGCCCGATGGATTTTTTAATTTGTGCCGCACCGGATTATTTGGCTCAAAATGGCGTACCTAAAAATCGTGAAGATTTTCATCAGCATTCTTGGATTGGTTTTCGTATAAAAGAATCTCTGCAATTACAGCCCATTTTTTTACCCGATGAATACGGCGAATATTTACCGTACGAATTAGAACGTCATCATATTACCGATGATGGCGAAGCCATGGCGCATTTATGTATGGATGGTTTTGGCTTTGCTCAGTTACCACATTTTTTAGCAAAACACGGGTTAGATACCGGCGAGTTAATTTCTCCCTACCCGTATTTTAGGCCACCACAACCCGACAACGGCGTTTTTGCTATTTATCCAAAACGCGATTATTTACCCGCTAGAGTCCGTATTTTTGTCGAATTTATGACAAACGCCTTGGCAATCCGAGGTGAAAATGCAAATAATACTTGGGCAAGTGAATTAAAAGTAAGTTAAACGCGTGTATGTTAAATAAATAACAAGTACGCATGTTTTATTGAAAGAATGATTATGAAGAAAAATTGGAATTTTATTGCCAGTGCGTTTTTTACGTTTTTAGTCGCGGTTTATCACGTCGCTGTTGTTATTGGCGGAGCCGATTGGTACCGCGCTTCCGGTGCCGGTGAAGAACTAGCGGCTATGGCCGAAGCCGGATCTTTATACCCTCCTATTTTAGGTTCAATACTGGTATTAATCTTTTTAAGCTGGTCTTTTTATGCGCTATCTGGAGCGGGCATTATTTTAAGACTGCCATTTTTAAAGTTTGTATTAATTGCTATATCAACAGTATTTATCATAAGAGGCGTATACGGCTTTTTTGTCCCGGTTATTGTTCAAACGGAATACGTTGCCAGTATGGGAACTTCGTTTTGGGTGGGAACGTCGTTAATGTCACTTACCATCGGTTTAAGTTACTTAACCGGGCTTAGAAAGAATTGGGCCTATATTGCGAAAAAAAGTTGCTAAAAGCAGTTAATAAAGCGCTAAAAAAAGCCCGAATCATAGGAGTTAAACTATGTTCGGGCAAAAGGATACACCTAATTGCTAGTTAAGGGGAAACAGTATTTAAGAAGGTTATTAACTCTTCTTTTGTCGGTGGATTGCATCCCTGGCGCATAACGTTTAAGGCAGAGCACGCACAACCTTGGTGAAGTGCCTCTGCAATTTTAGATTCAGGTAGTGCTTGCAGAGCCGTCGGATTTAAACAGCCGCTTTCATAAAAAGACGTTAATATTCCAGCTTGAAAACAATCGCCTGCGCCAACAGTGTCGGTAACTTGATCAAGTTTAAATCCTGGGTGGCGTACAAACTCTGAACCATTAAAGGCAATAGCGCCTTCAGATCCCAAGGTAACAGCTGAAACCCCACCTTTCATTGCCGACATCAGTTGTTCACATAATTGTTCTGGGGATCCTTTGAGCCCGAGAAACTCAAGATCTTCATCGCTGGCTTTTATAATGTCACACAACGGAATAATGGATTTAACGGCGTTGATATAATTTTGAGTATTGTCAACCACACCTGGGCGTGTATTAATATCAACACTAACTGTAATTCCACGCTCACGAGCGTTTAAAAGAATTTGACGAATTTTTTCAATGTCGGCCGGAACGATAGCCAAAGAGCCAGTGTGAATTACTGTTAAATCATGCGGCATTTTAGCTAAAATAGCTTCTACCGAAAAATCTCGATCAGCAACGCCTTCGCGGTACAGGCTATACGCGGGTTGACCAGCTTTATTTTTGCTAACTACGGCCAATGATGTGGGCTTGGATGAGCGTGTAGACGAACTGATTTGAACATTGTCATTCGCGAGTGTTTCGCACAGTAAATCTCCGAACCTATCTTTCGATAACGGAGCAAGATAAACGCTAGGGCTTTGCAAACGGCCGACAGCTCGCGCCACATTAAAGGGAGAACCTCCCACTAACGGCTGCAATGTGCCGTTATCCAAAGGTATCATATCGATTAATGATTCGCCGATTATACCGATACTCACTCGAAAACCTCGTTTTTAGTTTGTTTTTCAAAAGTACTGAGTTGGCTCTTACGATGATAGGCATCCAACGTTTTGGCAACGCCCTCAGAACCCAATTGAATGTAATAACTGTTAAACAATTGAACAAAGCGATCGCTTTTTATTATTTCACGACCAAAAATATCGTTTAACTCTAAAAACTTATCGATCGATTGATTATCGTTTTTGATAATATTTTGTAATTTTATACTTGCAGGGTCAGATTCAATTTTTTCACATTTATTGTCATTTAGTAGGTAGCGTGCCCAACTGGCGACAATTAATGCGGTTCGATCTAACGATAAATTAGTTGAAATCAAGTCATTAATTATCGGAATTAAAAATTTCGGTATTTTGTTCTGTCCATCTAAGCATAATCGCTCTATTTGATCGCCAATTTTTTGATTCGAAAAACGAGATATCAATAAGCGTTTGTAATCTTCAATGTTTATTTCTTTTAGATCGCCCAGCGTTGGCGTCACATCTTGGTCCATAAAGTCTCGGATAAATCTTAATAAACTGTTATCTGCCATAACTTCATGAACAAATTGGTAACCTGATAAATACCCCAAATACGCCATTGCTGTATGGCTTGCATTCAACAAACGTATTTTAGCCAATTCGTAAGGTCTAACATCCGATGTAAACTGAACACCGACGCGTTCCCATTCTGGTCGCTCATTGCAAAAATTGTCTTCAATAACCCACTGGCTGAAAGGCTCACACACAACCGGCCAATAATCATCGAGTTGATAAGCGTTGCTCAACCACCGCTTATGCGTTTCACTGGTGGTTGGCGTTATTCTATCTACCATGCTATTTGGAAAAGTTACGTTGTCGGCAATCCAACGTTTTAGTGTCAAATCATACAATTCAACAAAGCTTAATAACGCTTTTTTAATAACATCGCCGTTGTGCGGAAGATTATCGCAAGAAACCACGGTAAAGGGCTTAATGCCAAGCTTTCTTCTACGATTTAATGCCATTGATAAGTAGCCAAAAACGGTTTTAGGTGTTCTTGGATTCAGTAAATCATAAGCAACGTCAGGGTGATGGGTATTAAATTGTCCGGTGCTATCGTCAATGTTATAGCCCCCTTCTGTTATCGTGAGTGATACTATTTTAATGGTTGGATCGCTCAGTTTTTCTAACACAGCTTCGGGGTTTTCTGGTGCAAATAAAAATTCATTAATCGCACCAATAATAGAAACATTGTTATCTTGGTTGTGACTTAGTTCTACCACCGAATAAAGATAATCCTGATTTTTTAATGCTTGCTGCATTTTTTTATCGGAATCTCTTAACCCTACACCACAAATTCCCCAAGTAGAATCGCACCCAGGCTGCATTAACAAATTGTTGGTATACACTGCTTGGTGGGCACGATGAAATCCACCCACCCCGATATGGACAATTCCTTGTGTTAAGGTAGTTTTATCGTAATTAGGTATTTTCAACTGACTGTCCAGCTGGTACAGAGTCGAATGCTGTAATTTCATAAGCTTCCTCGAAATTGAAAGTCAGCAGAAAATGGCAATATATAAGCGTGCTTGGAATGTACTCTGATCGTTTAAATAAATTTGCTACATGTTGTAGATCAGAGATTTAGAGCACAATCGTACCGGCCAATCCATTCTAAAATTGCTTTAGAACGGATGAATTGGCCGGAGTACTTGAAATTAATTAAGCAGCCGATCGATTTAATTTATACAGAGATTGGCCGTCGTTGTTAAAGACATGGCAATGGCGTAGATCCACTTGTAATCCAACAGTGTCTCCATACTTGCCCTGATAATAACCTGGGGTGCGTACCGTCAACTGTTCATTGGCATCGGTATTTACGTAACAATACGTATCGCTGCCTAGATGTTCGGAAACGTCTAAACGCCCGGTAAAATTACTGTTGTTCTTGTCGGTTATCTGAATATGTTCCGGGCGAATACCAACTGTGACTGTGCTGCCTTTTGCAATTCCATCACTAGATACCGGAATGCACATGTCGACGCCGGACGATAATTCTACGGTTAAACCCAATGAATTTGCCGATATTACTTTGGCTTGTAAAAAACTCATTTTCGGCATACCGAGAAAACCCGCTACAAAAATATTTGTCGGATTGTGGTAAAGCTCCATGGGTGAACCCACTTGCTCAATACGACCTTTATTAAGCACTACTACTTTGTCGGCTAAGGTCATCGCTTCCACTTGATCATGAGTTACATAAATCATGGTGGCTTTTAAATCATGGTGCAAACGTGCAAGCTCTATACGCATTTGAACTCTTAATGCGGCGTCTAGGTTCGATAACGGTTCGTCAAACAAAAATACTTTGGGGTGGCGAACAATGGACCGGCCTATAGCAACACGTTGACGTTGACCGCCGGAAAGTTCTTTCGGTTTCCGATCTAACAAGGCATCGAGTTCTAATATCTTTGCCGCGTCCATTATTTTTTTATCGATAATATGTTTGGGTTGTTTCGCAAGTTTAAGAGCAAACGCCATATTTTCTCGCACTGACATGTGCGGATACAAGGCGTAGCTCTGAAAAACCATCGCTAAATCGCGTTTTGCTGGAGCCGCATCGGTAATGTCTTTATCATCGATAAAAATATTACCGCCGCTCACTTCTTCTAATCCCGCAATGGAACGCAATAAGGTTGATTTACCACAACCTGATGGTCCCACAAACACAACAAATTCATTGTCGTATATATTGAGGTTGATGCCTTTTAGAATCTCAACATCGCCGTAAGACTTTTTTAGATCTTTTATTGTTAATTTAGCCATAGTCAGATACCTCTATTATTTAACCGCGCCAAATGAAAGGCCACGTACTAACTGTTTTTGGCTGATCCAACCGAATATTAATATAGGCGCACAGGCCAAGGTCGAAACTGCGGATAATTTTGCCCAGAACAATCCTTCAGGGCTTGAATACGATGCAATTAATGCGGTTAACGGGGCCGCTTGAGACGCGGTAAGGTTCAACGACCAAAACGCTTCATTCCAACTCAAAATAAGAGACAGTAACACCGTTGAAGCTAATCCCCCTTTACTCATGGGTAACAACACCTGCCAAATTTCTTGGAATAAGGTTGCGCCATCCATACGGGCAGCTTCGAGAACATCTTTAGGGATTTCTTTAAAATAGGTGTAAACCATCCAAATCATAATCGGTAAATTAATCAACGTATAAATAATGATTAATCCGGTGCGCGTATCGAGTAAACTCAGGTTTTTAAACAACAGATAAATGGGTACTAGCACGCCGACAGACGGCAACATTTTTGTTGATAGCATCCAAAGTAAAATAGATTTGGTGCGCTTGGTTTCGTAAAACACCATTGAATAAGCCGCAGGAATAGCCAACAGCATGCCAATAGCTGTAGAGCCAAATGACACCACGACAGAATTCCATGCAAATCGCAGATAATCACTACGTTCGTTTACCAATGTATAATTTTCTAAGGTTGGTGTGAAAAACAGTTGCGGTGGAGTTGCAAAGGCATCAATTTCTGTTTTAAAGCTGGTTAAAATCATCCAAAAAATAGGAAAGAAAATAACAAGCGCTACACCCCAAGCAAGTAGGCCGATTAAAACTGTATTAAGCTGTTTGCCCTGTTTGATACTAAGCATATCGCCCTCTCCTTTAATTCTTTTCAGTTAAACTTTTGCCGACTAATCTGACTAAGAAAAAAGCGGCTATATTGGCGAGTATTACGGCGATTAATCCGCCAGCAGATGCAAGACCGACATCAAATTGCAGCAAGGCTTGGCTGTAAATCAAATACGCTAAATTTGTTGTCTCGTATCCTGGGCCGCCGCTGGTGGTGGTAAAGATTTCAGCAAAAATCGATAACAAGAAAATTGTCTCGATCATGACCACCACCGAAATGGGCCGTGCCAAATGTGGTAACGTTAAATGAAAGAATATGTCAACCGGGCCTGCGCCATCGAGCCGGGCCGCTTCTTGCTGTTCTTGATCTAACGATTGTAACGCCGTCATTAATAGCAGTATGGCAAATGGCAGCCACTGCCAAGAAACAATCATAATGATGGAAAACAGCGGGTATTCGGTGAACCAGTCAACGGGTTCGGCGCCAAAAAATGTCCACATGGCTGCAAACACACCCGAGACAGGATGTAACAATAAGTTTTTCCACACCAATGCATTCACTGTCGGCATAATAAAAAATGGGGATATCAGCATCACCCGAACAATGCCTCGTCCCCAAAAAGCCTGATTAACGACAACGGATATTAATACACCCAATACGACGGTAATCAGTAATACCGAGCCGACTAACAACAGTGTGTTGCTCATTCCCGCAGCAAAGCTCTCGTCAGTGACGAAAAACTCAAAATTTTCTAACCCAACAAATTCGTTTTCTCCGGGATACAAAAGATTGAATCGAATCAACGAAAAATAGATGGTCATCGACAGTGGTATCAGCATCCAAGCCAATAACAATAAAACAGAGGGTGACACTAAGTAGCGGCTGATTTTTGCGTTTTGTTTTGCAATTCCCATGACACCACTCTCGCCTTTCTTGCCCGATTTAATATCACTCACTTTTAGGGTAGTTGTATTCATAGTACTTCTCATTGAACCGGTGCAATGTAATTAAATAAAAGAATCAATTTTTACAGAGAGTTGCTTTGGAGGAATGCAATTCCATCGACTAGAATTGCATTCCTTTCTTTAAATAGATATTTCCAGAGTGTGTTTAAAAACTAGCGGTAATAACGAGCCCGTTTCATTTCACGAGTGGTGATTTTTTGAGAACTTTTTAACGCCTGCTCCACAGTCATTGATCCTGCCAAGGCACCCGACATTAACTTACCAACCTGCGTAGCAATGGCTTGAAATTCTGGAATTGCCGCAAACTGAACGCCAATGTAAGGCTTTGGCTTTAGCGTTGAATTATTAGGATCCGCAAGGCTCATGGCCTCTAGAGTTTTTGCTGCAAACGGAGCCGCTTGCATGTATTGTTGATTCGCGTATGTCGATTGACGTGAGCCCGGAGGAATCGCAGCGATGCCATTGCGCTGTGCAATTAATTCACTGTACTCTTTTGACGTTGCCCAATAAATGAAGGTTTTGGCAGCCTCTTTTGCGTTCGAGCTGTCCGGTATGGCTAACGCCCAAGACCACAACCAACCCGCACCTTTGTCGGTGACTTGAGTCGGAGCTAACGCAAATCCTACTTTATCGGTCACTTCACTTTGCGTGGCGTCGGTGACAAACGATCCGGCAACCGTAGAGTCCATCCACATAGCGCATTTGCCACTGCTGAATAACGCTAGGTTTTCGTTAAATCCATTTGAAGAGGCACCCGGCGGGCCATAGTTACTGAGCAAGTCTACGTAAAAATTAACGGCAGAAGTCCACTCTTTTCCGGTAAATTCAGGTTTCCAGTTTTCATCAAACCAACGTCCGCCAAATGTGTTAACCATTGTGGTGAGAAACGCCATGTTCTCTCCCCACCCTGCCTTACCACGCAAACAAATACCGTATTGCCCCTGCTCGGGTTCGTGCAACACTTTTGCGAACGATCTAATTTGCGTCCAGGTCGGTTGTTCTGGCATCTCCAGCCCGGCCTGCTCAAATAAATCAGTACGGTAATAAGTCATTGAGCTTTCGGCATAAAACGGCAACGCGTAAAGAGTACCGTCTACAGACAATCCGTTGCGCACGGAGGGAAAAATATCGTCGACATCGTAACTTTCTGGGACCGAACTCATGGGTTCTAACCAGCCTTTCTCACCCCAGATGGGTGCTTCGTACATTCCTATTGTCATTACATCGAACTGACCGCCTTTGGTGGCAATATCGGTGGTTAAGCGCTGGCGCAGCACGTTCTCTTCTAGAACGACCCATTCTAGGTCGATGTCTGGATACGCTTTTTCAAACTCTTTGGTTAACCCTTGCATACGCACCATGTCACCGTTATTGACCGTGCCGATAGTTACCTTGGTGGCCGCGTGGGTTAAGGGAATGGATGCAGCAAGACCTGCTGCAATTACTGCAGAAATAATACGATTCATACTGTTGTTTGCCTCTAATTATTATTATTGATTCTTAAATTATTATTAGCTGATAAAAACGATCTTTAATACTGATATTTCCATCATCAGTTGTTCACTTAACAGTTCAACTTTTGACAGATCATGTAATGACTAGAGCAACCATTACAACGTTATTCGTCAAAACAAACAAATACCCTTCGAATTTATTTTATGTACTATTTTGCCTCCTTTACCACATCAAGAATGAACATTTTTTACACACATAACGGTAAGGCATTGATTTATCTATAAATAATTATCTGTAGTAAAAGTCGATAAAGTATCTATAATAATGCTCTTGTTGGTTAATTAAGACTTAAAACAAAAGCCCTAAACTGACGTTCGCACTTTTAAATAAAGATAATAACGACTTAGTTAAACCATAAAAATTCTGGCCAATCTTACGATGACTCAGGCACACGGCTATGCTGTTACAAGAACTCGATAAAAAAATAATGCACAGCGAAAACTTACGAATTAAACCTGAATTTGAAGTTGTTACTCAGCAAGATGACGAGTCAATTCGTTATTTAAAACACGGTGCTCCCAGTCCTCTAATTCGCTGGCATTATCATAAAGAATACGAGCTACACCTGGTTAAAGCGACTTCTGGAAAAATGTTTGTTGGTGATTACATTGGTAATTTTAGCCCAGGAAATTTAGTCTTAGCCGGCCCAGAATTACCTCATAATTGGATTAGCCATTTAGAAGATGGTGAATCTGTTCAAACGCGTGATCTAGTCATTCAATTTAGTCCTGCGTTTATAAAGTCCTGCCAACAAGTCATTCCGGAATTTAGTATTGTTGAATCTCTGTTGGAAAAATCCAAACTGGGCGTTGAATTTTTGGACCCAAGTACGGTGGATCGTGCGGCCCAGCTGTTTGAACGCATTGCCGATACCAATGGCATGAAACGAATCGTTGTCTTTTTTCAGCTGCTTGAACTCTTAGCAACTAGCAGTGATATTCGAATATTGTCGAGTAATGATCACAAGCCGTTAATAGATGACAAAAACATCGCCTGGGTTGATCACGCGGTAAAATTTATCGTAGAGAACTTTGATAAGAATCTAACGCTTGAAGAAACGGCCCAACACATGGGCATGGCGGAAACTCATTTTTCTAAATACTTTAAAAAAGCATCCGGCCACCGATTTATTGACTTTGTTAATCATCTGCGAATTCACAAAGCCTGCGAATTACTGACCCATACCGACACGCCAATTACCGATATTTGCTTCTCTGTGGGATTTAATAATATCTCTAATTTTAATCGACGTTTTTTTAAACTAAAATTAATGTCCCCGAGAGAGTACCGAAAATCGTCCCAAGCCGGGCTTTATCATCATAAAAAAGAGCCCGATTAAACAATCAGGCTCCGCAGTTAGTCTAGAAATTAAGACTAAATTGCAAACCAAGAATGACAGCGTCCTCTTCGTCATTAACCCCATTTGGGCTAACAATGTACTGAATGCTTGGCATAACTTCTATCGCCGGAGTAATAACAAAATTGTAATTCAGCTCAATGGGATATTCATCGCTTTGCACGTCGATAGATTCTACGCCTTCAAGGGCGTTAAACCGTTCCTGAGCATTAGTAATGCGGCTGCTAACGCTGTTGCGCCCCACCGCAAGGCCAACTCGGTCGTTCGGTCTCGATTTAAAAGGTCCAACGTAGAAGCCACCCAACGCAGCAACACTGCCAATTTGACTGACCTGATCGTCCGGGTTAATCAAACTTGCGAACATCCGTAAGCCACCACCCCAGGCGTTACGAGTGATTTGTTGCTCAAAATTTAAGAACCACGCGTTGTCGGTGTCTTCAATTTCTGTGATATCGCTGGTTAAACCCGACGGTAAACCAGCCGAATTGATGACATTGTTTTTATCGATACTGCTACGGGCAATACCAATGCGGTAATTACCGTCGAGGCCGTTAGCAAATTTTGCCTGGTACTCTACTTCGCTAACCAACAATGTTCCACTTTCACCGCCCGATGTTGATAATCTCAACCCTTGGCTGGTATCGGCATTTTGTGGGTTTGCGTCGTATGCGCCAACCTTAAAGTGCCAGCGCTTATCAGGCGTAAATGTTACCTGACCACCTAGCGCGCTGAGCGGATCGCCATACCAGTTACTGCTGATAAAATTCGAAGAACCGCCGCTACAGAAGGTTAAATGTTGAAAAGCACAACTTTGAGCGAAGAAATCGGAACTTGGGAAAATGCGCCCTACTTTAAACCGTAAATGATCTTTAAACAGGCGTTGGTTTAACGAAAACTGCGTTAATCGGGTAACATTACCACGGCCAAATATCTGTTGAGATTGTAATAAAAAAGGCAATTCTGCTTTATTATTAATTAATTCACCATTTCTGTTGGTGATTTCAACGATGAAGTCAGCACCCGGCCAACCCACTAATTTTTCCAAATCAAAATATGCACCTAGGAATATTTGTGCCGCATTGGCCGTCGTATTATTCTCTCCACCAGAAAAATTATGCGCCGTTTGACTGAAATAACCGACCTTATAATTAAAACCACCATTCGATAAATGTGCTCTTGGCCCACCCCAATCACCACCAATATGATTTGCTGGGCTAAAATCGTTACCGTGTGCAGAACCCGCGACAAATAGCGCAGACATTCCCAAAGAACACGTCGATAAAAACATTTTTCTTAATTTTGTTGGAAGGTATTGCTGGCATTGAACATTCATAAATATATCTCTGTTATAGTTATTTTGGTTTTTTGAATAAAGATGAAATAGAGAAAATTTCACGGCGATTAACTTTTTTTATAGTTTTTACGAAGCTTTAAAAGCCTGAATAAATACATACACCAAAGCAGTAAAGCTCAGAATCAAATCAGTCATCCATGGAATAATTGGCGCGAGATTAGATTGGCTCGGTATTTATTTTTAGTATAAGAACCCTCTTCTTGAATGCTATACAACACAAAGAGCACAACTATATGCGGGTAAAGCAATGGAAAAGTTATTAGAGTTGGGTTATTACACGTCGAATCGCGTATTGGAACAAATACTGAACGTTTTCGGTTTATGTACTTTTTTGCCAATTTTTGGAGTTAATCAGAAGTTACTTAAAGCCAGAGAGATATACGGGCAGGAATCAGTGGGTGTGATAGGTTGAAAAGTGAAAAGACGCTTTGCGTTTAAGAATAAAAAAAGCCATGACTATCGTAAATTACCCCCTCAATAGTCATGGCTAAAGGCACAGAAATGCTCGTTTTAAGGTTCCTTGTAAAAGGAAACTAGGTTTAAAATTGGCTCACCGTCTATTATCGTAATCCCGCCGAAAACAGATAATAGACGGCTGCCAAAACCTATTGCTTTTTATCTCTTGATTTTAAAAGTTTAAAAAGCACCTAATATTAAAAATAGTACGCCGTTTTTAATGTAAATTATAAATCGTCAAGCTTAAGCGAATTTTGATAACGCTTTATTAAGCTTTGTGTAGAGGCATCAAAGGTACTGCCATCAATTTCATTGTTAATAACACCAGAAATTAATGTACTGATTTTTTTGCCCAGTTCTACGCCCCACTGGTCGAATGGGTTAATATCCCAAATAACACTTTGAACAAATACTTTATGTTCATACAAGGCAATTAATGCACCCAGATTTTTTGGTGTTAGCTGGTCCATTAAAATCGTGTTGGTTGGTCGATTTCCTTCCATCACTTTATGGTGTGCAAGCTGTTCGGATTCTTCGTCACTGTAACCAATGTCTATAAATTCCTGTTTGGCTTGCTCCAAGGTTTTTCCAACCATTAAGGCATAACTTTGGCTCAAACAATTGGCAAACAAATGCGTTTGATGGTCACTGTGTTCGTGGTGCGATTTTAACGGCGCAATAAAATCCACGGGTACCAAACGCGTGCCTTGGTGCAACAATTGGTGGAAGCTGTGTTGACCATTGGTGCCTGCTTCACCCCAAATAATTGGGCCAGTTGCTTGTTTGACTTGGCCTTTGTGTGCAGCGGATTTACCGTTGCTTTCCATATCTAATTGCTGAAGATACTTTGGAAATAACCGCAAATCGTGCGCGTAAGGAATAATCGCGTGGGTATCTGCTCCCCAATAATTGGTGTACCACACACCCAATAAAGCCAAAATTACGGGCATGTTTTTCTCAAGCGGTTGCTCGGAAAAATGGCTGTCCATTTCGGCGGCACCGGCCAGTAATGCTTTGAAATTTTCCATGCCTAATCCCAAAGCGATGGGTAAACCGATGGACGACCACAGTGAATAACGTCCTCCCACCCAATCCCACATGGGAAATACATTGCGCGCATCAATACCGAATTTTACGGCGTTTTCAACGTTAGATGTTGTAGCAACAAAATGTTTTGAGACATCAACATCAGCACCCAATGCTCGGGTTAACCAATCTCTTGCGGTGGTTGCGTTGGTTAATGTTTCTAACGTCGTGAATGTTTTTGAAGCCACAACAAACAGTGTAGATTCAGGGTTCGCATATGCTAGCTTGGCTAACAAATCTGCGGCATCAACATTAGACACAAAATGACAACGGATGTTCTTTTGCTGATAAGGCTTTAATGCCTCTGTCACCATTAACGGCCCGAGGTCAGAACCCCCAATACCAATGTTAACAATATCGGTAATGGTTTTTCCGGTGGAACCGCGCCAACGACAGCTATGAATTGAATCAACAAACTCGGCCATTTTTACGTGTACGTCGTCGACTAATGCTTTTTTATCTGCCGGAGTGTTCGGCGCACCTCGTAACGCGGTGTGTAATGCTGGGCGTTTTTCGGTGTAGTTAATGGCTACACCACCGAGTAACGCTTGAATTTTTTGTTCTAAGTTTTTTTCGCGTGCGGCGTTAAATAACAAGGCCATTGCACGACTATTTACTCGATTCTTTGAGTAATCTAAATAAAGTCCAGACGCTTCGCAGGAATAATCCTCGGTACGATTAGCGTCTTCTACAAACAAACTGATTAACGACTGCGATGCTAAAACATTTTGTAATGCGAGCAGCTCGTCGTTATGGCTTAACGAGGGAATAGACATAGTTTTAGCCCGAATGAATAACCGACACAAATAGTTTTCGATACTGTTCGTAGAAATTATTATTTTTAGAAATTATCGCAGTAATCACGGTAACTGCTGAGATACACCCCCAACAGTTACCGTTGACGTTACGATACCGACAATATTTTCAAAGTATTGGTACCGCCTTGAACGTGGGCTTTATCGCCCTGAGATACCAACACATAATCACCGGTCGAAACAATTCCCCTGGCTTTTAGCAATGCAACTACAGATTCACCCGTGGTTTGCTGGCCGTCAGCGTCGTCGTACGACATGCTGTAAACACCGCGATACAACGCGACTCGACTCAACGTATCCGCTTGATTAGAGCACGCAAAAATAGGTAAGCCCGAGCTGATTCTGGACATTAACAACGGCGTGTTGCCAGATTCAGTTAAACACACAATCGCTTTCACGTTTTTCAAGTGGTTTGCTGTGTACATTGCCGCCATCGCGATGGATTCACCGGCGTGGGAAAATTCCTGATGAATTCGGTGCGCGGATTTTTGAATGCTTCGCTCACGCTCTGCACCTAAAATCACCCGCGACATTGCTTCAACCGTTTTCACCGGGTATTTACCCGCGGCAGTTTCGGCGGAACACATAACTGCGTCGGTGCCGTCGAGAACCGCATTGGCTACGTCCATAACTTCTGCACGCGTTGGCAGTGGATTGGTAATCATCGACTCCATCATTTGTGTTGCCGTAATTACCGCGCGGTTGAGCTTGCGTGAACGGCTGATAATGCGCTTTTGCACACCAACAAGCGCCGCATCGCCAATTTCAACACCCAAATCACCACGCGCTACCATGACCGCGTTCGATGCCAAAATAATACCGTCTAAGGTTTCGGCATCGGCGACGGCTTCTGCGCGCTCAATTTTAGCGACCAAATGCGCACTGGAACCGGCAGCTTCCAACAGACGACGTGCTTCATTCATGTCGTCGGCACTGCGCGGGAATGAGACAGCAACATAGTCGGCTTTAATTTCGGCCGCTAATTTGATGTCTGATTTATCTTTCTCGGTCAGTGCTGGAGCCGTCAGCCCACCGCCTTGGCGGTTGATGCCTTTGTTGTTAGACAAAGGACCACCGTTGACGACGATGCACTCCAAACGCGTTCCGGCAATGCTCTCCACTCGTAAGACAACGCGACCATCATCAAGCAGCAGAAGATCATCGACGCTACAGTCGTTGGGCAGTTCGGCGTAATCAATACCCACTTGGGTCGAATCGCCCTCTTCACGGCCTAAAGAAGCATCTAAGGCAAAAGCATCGCCTTCAGAAAGCTCAATAGGTCCGTCACTGAATCGAGCGATACGAATTTTGGGTCCTTGTAAATCACCCAAGATCGCTACCGAACGATTGCATTCGGCGGCAAGCTTGCGCACTAACTCAGCGCGCTTTTGGTGATCTTCTGGATTGCCGTGGGAGAAGTTTAATCGTACGGTATCGGCGCCCGCTTGAATCAGCTCGCGCAGAACCTCTTCAGAATCGGTTGCTGGCCCAAGCGTCGTTACGATTTTTGTTCTACGTATCATTGTGAAATTCACCTATGTTGAAACCGAAAGTCGATATCAAAAAGTACTGGCAAGTGCCAATGTGTTATCGAGCATTCGGTTGGCGAATCCCCATTCGTTGTCGTACCACGCTAAAACTTTTACAAGGTTACCTTGTACGCGAGTGTGGCTGGCATCGAAGTTACAGGACGCTAAGCTGTGGTTGTAATCAACCGAGACAAGCGGCTCTTCGCTGTAATTTAATACGCAGCCTAATTCACCGTTGGCAGCCTCTGCCATCAGGCTATTGACTTCTTCAACGGTGGTATCGCGAGACGCATCAAAACTAAAATCGACAAGACTCACGTTAATGGTGGGTACACGCACGGCCAAACCGTCTAAGCGACCCGCCAATTCCGGCAACACCAAACCAATGGCTTGGGCAGCACCGGTTTTGGTCGGAATCATTGAATGGGTCGCACTGCGTGCGCGATACAAATCTGAGTGATACACATCGCTAAGTTTTTGATCGTTGGTGTACGCGTGGATGGTGGTCATTAAACCGCGTTCGATACCAATAGACTGATTAAGAACAGACGCCAAAGGCGCTAAACAGTTGGTGGTACACGATGCGTTTGAAATGATTTGGTGTTCACCGGTCAACTCTTTGTGGTTGATACCGTGTACTACCGTTGCATCCATGTTTTTACCGGGTGCAGAAACAATGACTTTTTTTGCACCGGCTTCAATGTGGCCAATGGCCTTTGCCCGGTCGGTAAATAAACCGGTACATTCGAGTACAACGTCAATTTGTAATTCTTTCCAAGGGAGATCCGCTGGAGAGCGTTCTTGCACACATTTAATTCGATCACCGTTAACAATCAAATGATCTTCTTCTACCGAAACTTCGCCGGCAAAACGGCCGTGAACGGTATCGTACTGGGTTAGATGTGCGTTGATTTTGGCATCACCGAGATCGTTGATGGCAACGATCTCGATTTTGTCTTTGTAACTACCTTCGTAACAGGCCCGTAAAACATTTCTACCGATTCGGCCGAAGCCGTTAATCGCAACACGTATGGACATTGTTCACCTCAATGGATTAGGTTTCTTTATTATTCTTATTATTTTCGTTGGTTGGTTATGTTGTAATTTCTGCGGCCTCCTTGGCCAACTTAGTAATAGCGTCCCAGTCACCTGCATTAACTAAGTTTTTAGGTACCATCCATGAACCACCCACACACGCTACGTTCGGTAATTTTAAGTATTCTGGAGCGAGTGCAGGAGTAATCCCGCCGGTTGGGCAAAAGATTAAATCGGACAAAGGCCCTGCCAATGATTTCAACATTGGCGCGCCACCTGCGGCTTCGGCAGGGAAAAATTTCAGACGCGTGATACCGCGTTCTCTTAATCGCATGGCTTCACTTGCAGTGGCGACACCCGGTAAAATTTCGATGGGTGATGCCAGAGCAGCGTCGATCAATGCGTCGGTTGAACCCGGGCTCACCATAAATTGAGCGCCGGCATTCACCACATCGCTAACCTGCTGCGGTGTGGTTACGGTTCCCGCACCAACAATGGCATCGGGAATGTTTTTCGCGATTAATTCCATCGCTTCAAGTGCGCAATCAGTGCGCAGAGTGACTTCTAATACTTTTAAACCACCAGCAACAAGAGCTTCGGCTAAAGGGCACGCCTGTGAGATATCGTCGATCACAATGACGGGAATTACGGGTGATGTGGACATGATTTGATCAATAGAAGCTTTCAATGTGTGTCTCCCATTAGCAATAAGAATGTGTATTAAGACCGAGTCGGTCGATTAACAGATGAGCGGCTCCGGCCAGTGCCGGTGTGGGACCAGTAACCAAATAAACAGGGTTATCGGCCAGTAAGGACTGCATGGGTCCTTTATCTTCGAATGTACTTACCAAATCGCTGCTATCAATTAAGGCATCGATTTTGGGAAGAATGCCGCCGGTTAAATAAACTCCACCAAAAGCGCCTAGGGTCAACGCAGCATTACCTGCGGCTGATCCTAAAACGCTGAGAAATACGTTTACGGCTTCTGCCGCAACAGGATTATTTTTTTCGAGCGCAGAAGACGTAATTTCTGCGGCTTTAAGCGGTGCAACCTCTTCGCCTCGAACTTGGCCAATGGCGGTATAAAGCCGCTCTAAGCCGGAACCAGACACTAAGTTTTCCACCGAAATGTAATTGTTATCTGTGGTTAGCACGCGCAAAATTTCACGCTGTAACGCGTTTACCGGAGAAAAGTTGGCGTGGCCGCCCTCTCCCGGCTGTGGCATCCAGCTTTTGCCAAACGGCGTTAAGGTTGCAACGCCTAAACCGGTGCCAGGGCCTAACACCAAGCGCGGTGTTTCAGGTACGGGTGTGCCGGGTCGTAAACAGCGCAGATGTTCAGACGGTAAATACAAGGTGGCGTATGCCTGGGTGACAAAATCGTTGATTAAAAACAGCTCACTGAAATCAAAGGTGTTTTTCAGATTTTTGAAATCCACCTGCCAATCCAAATTCGTGAACCTAACCTGATCACCCAGCACCGGACCGGCTACGGCGATACAAGCTAATCTGGGCCATTCGCCCAGCACTTGTTCGCGGTAGGCGTGGATTGCCGCTTCCAACGATGGATAATCGGCGCAGGGAAAACTGCGTGATTCGTAAATGTTGACTTCACCAGAGCCCGGATGCGTAGACGCAATTCCGAATTTGGCATTGGTTCCACCAATATCTGCCACCAACAAAGGTTCTATAGCATCGATCGCCACGTTTAATACTCACCCAATTGAAGAACACTTGCGCCCTGATCTGCATCAGTGGCGTTGGCTCGAAAGAGCCCAAAGAGTTCACGACCGGTGCCGGTTTGACGTGAACTTAAATCTGGTACAACTGGAATTCGATTCGCCAATACGGCTTCATCAACCAGTAATTCGAGCGTGCATTTTTCGGCGTCTAAACGAATTAAATCGCCGTTGTGCACCTTCGCCAGTGGACCACCGGCAACGCATTCAGGCGTGACCTGAATTGCCGCCGGAACTTTGCCGGACGCGCCGGACATACGGCCGTCGGTAACTAACGCCACTTTAAAACCGCGCGATTGCAACGAACCCAACACCGGCGTGAGCTTATGCAGCTCCGGCATACCGTTAGCGCGCGGGCCTTGGAAGCGAATTACCGCCACAAAATCTTTTTCTAATTCACCGCGTTTAAACGCGCTTTCGAGATCATTTTGATCGTCGAACACCACCGCTGGCGCTTCAACAATAAAGTGCTCTGGTTTTACCGCCGAGGTTTTAATAATTGCTCGACCGACATTACCGGTAAGCAATTTAAGGCCGCCATCGTCTGAAAACGGTTCGCTGGCGGGGCGAATAACGTCGGTATCCAAAGATTTCTTTGGACCTTCTCGCCACTCGACTTTATCGCCGACCAAGAACGGTTCGGTGCGGTAACTTTCAAGACCTGGGGTTTTATCTACACCCAAAATATCTGTGTGCAATAAGCCCGCGTCCATCAAGCTCGCCATTAAAAAGCCCATGCCACCGGCTGCTTGGAAGTGATTAATATCCGCCGAGCCGTTTGGATAAACCCGCGTCATTAACGGAATGACTTTCGATAAATCCGAGAAATCATCCCACTCCAACTGAATACCAGCGGCTTTGGCGATGGCAACCAAGTGCATGGTGTGGTTGGTCGAACCACCGGTTGCCAACAAACCAATAACGCCGTTGATAATTGCGCGCTCGTCAATGGCTTTACCGATTGGGCGATAATCGTCGCCTAAGGCAGTCAGGTTTAAAACCTGTTGTGCCGCGGCAATTGTTAACGCCTCGCGCAACGGTGTGTTCGGATTAACGAACGAAGAACCCGGTAAATGCAGACCCATAATTTCCACCAACATTTGGTTGGAATTGGCCGTACCGTAAAACGTACAAGTGCCAGGTCCGTGATAGGATTTCGATTCCATTTTCAGAAGTTCTTCGCGCCCTACTTTACCTTCGGCGTAGAGTTGACGAACTTGGTGTTTCTCTTCGTTAGAAGCACCGGTTGTCATTGGCCCGCTGGGAATAAAAATACACGGCAGGTGGCCAAACGACAGCGCACCCATCAATAACCCCGGCACAATCTTGTCGCAAATACCCAAACAAACCATGGCATCGAACATATCGTGCGATAAAGACACCGCAGTCGACATTGCGATCACATCGCGGCTAAACAGCGATAATTCCATGCCGCTTTGACCTTGGGTAACTCCGTCGCACATGGCGGGAACACCACCGGCAACTTGAGCAACACCACCGGCGTCGCGAACTGCTTTGCGAATTAATTTGGGGGTGTCTTCATAAGGTTGGTGCGCTGACAACATATCGTTGTATGACGTCACAATGGCGACGTTGGGTTTTTGCTCGCCGGTTAAACCGTCTTTGTCGGTTTCAGAGCAAGCCGCAAAACCGTGCGCTAAATTACCGCATGAGAGACGTTTACGGCTCGGACCTGATCCCGCCGCTTTTTCGATTCTTTCTAAGTAACGAGCGCGCGTTGGTTGACTGCGTTCTCGTAATTTTTCAGTGATTTCTGTGATTACATTATGCATTGTTAGGATTCCTACATCAGGGCGCCCAATAGACAGACACGGTTAAGTCTTCGTCTCTAAGCAAAGCACTTACCGGGCAATCAGCAACATTGCTTTTATCTTCTTTAGCGGCGTTATAAACCGCTAATTTTTCAGCCCCGGTAATGATTAAGATCAATTCGTGTGATTGCCGAAGTGCCGACAGCGTTAAACTCATACGCTCGGTGTAATCCCCTGTCACTTCAGACTTTGTCGCCTGTATTGCGCAACACACGTTGGGGTTATCAATAGCCAACCCCTGCTCCAGTCCTTCGGCGCGTGGAAATAACGACGCCGTATGCCCGTCTGGCCCCATTCCCAAGATGACCAAATCAGCCGGCCAACTCAGTTTTGATTGATACAACGCCGATACTCTATCAACCGCCGTTTTTGCGCACACATCCGGTTGTTTCATAGGGTACAAGGTTGCTGAAATTGCTTGATTGCGCAACAGTGTCTCGCGCACCAAGCGTTCGTTGCTGGCTTTCATATCAGGGTCGACCCAGCGATCATCGACCAAACCGACACCCACCGACGACCAATCAAGCTCGCTGTTGGATAACGCCTCATACAACGGTGCCGGTGTTGAGCCACCTGAAACAAAAAACGAAGCGTTGCCGCGTTGACTGATTGCGCGCATTAATTGCATTTCACAACGCGACGCCAACGCTTGAAACAGTTGCGCGTGGTTTTCAAAAAAATGTTCTTCTACCATCGCTTTACCCCTCGCTCTTAGTGGTGACCAAACCAATCAACGCTTTTTTCCGGCCCCCAACTGCCCGCGGCGTATTCCACTGGATCGTATTTTTCACTTTTCCAAGCCGCAATAATGGGATCGATCCAAGCCCACGCTTGATCCACTTCGTCGCGGTGCGTAAATAAAGCAGGGTCGCCGCGTACTGCATCTAAAATCAAACGTTGGTAAGCATCACTTTTGGTGTATTTAAAGGTATCGGCAAAATTTAAATTTAACGTTGCGGGTTTTAAACGAATGCCTTGTCGATTTAATTCTTTCGACATTAACGTTAATTGAATTCGCTCGTCTGGCTGTAAGCGAATCACTAATCGATTCGGTTGCAAAGGCCCGGCGTCTTCATCAAAAACACAGTGAGTAACCGGCTTATAATTAATGACGATTTCAGCAAAACGTTCGGCCAATCGCTTACCGGTGCGCAAATAAAATGGCACCCCAGCCCAGCGCCAATTATCAATGTGGGCACGAATAGCAACGAATGTTTCAGTGCAACTGCTGCCGCCTAATTCTTCTTGATAACCCGGAACCACCTTACCGCCAACAACGCCTGCTCCGTACTGACCGCGAACGGTATCGTCGGCAATATTAGAAGCATCAATACGACGCAATGATTTCAAAACTTTTAATTTTTCTGCGCGAATATTATCGGCATTTAATTTTGTTGGTGGCTCCATGGTTAATAAACACATCATTTGCAATAAATGATTTTGCACCATGTCTCGCAACGCGCCTGCGCGATCGTAAAAAGAAATTCGACCTTCCAGACCTACCGTTTCTGCAATGGTAATTTGAACGTTGTCGATGCGTTTGCAATCCCACAGCGGTTCAAATAAAACATTACCAAAACGCAGCGCCATTAAGTTTTGAACGGTTTCTTTACCGAGGTAATGATCGATGCGATAAATAGATTCTTCTGGTAAATATTCTGCAATGCGTGAATTAATGGAGTCGGCTGATTCGCGGTCGTAACCTAATGGCTTTTCAACGACTACGCGTGTGTTTTTGTTCAGTAATTCAGTATTAGAAAGATTCTCACAGGTATCGCCGTACAAACCTGGTGGAATCGCAAAGTAAAAAACGCGGGTGCGACTTTCGTCATCACTGACAAGCTCTTTGAGCATATTCCAGCGTTCGTCACAGGTGGCCAAATCGAGATAACAATAATGCAGCCGATTTGAAAATGCGCTCCAGTGACCGGGTTCCAATTCGTCGGTGTGCAAGTGCGAGCGAAGCGCTTTTTCAGCGCGTTGCAAACACTGCTTTTGGCTTATGTCTTCACGGGAAACTAGGATGATTCGGCTCGTTGGCGAAAGTTGATTCTCTACAACGCTGCGGTATAGAGACGGAATCAACTTGCGTAACGATAAATCCCCCAGACCTCCGAATACGACGATATCGGCTTCACTACTCATAATTTTTTCCGCTTGATTATGCAAGTTATGGTTATTTTTGTTATTACCCAAACTGCAACTATTGACAACGCTGTCATGCTATTTCAAATTGACAACGCTGTCAATAGAAAGTAATTTGTCTCGCAAGTCACTAGTGAAAGTCGAAAATTAAATGGATAACGAATCGAAAAAAATCACAATAAACGATGTTGCCCGCTTGGCTGAAGTTTCAATCAAAACTGTATCACGCGTTATTAATAATGAGCCCAATGTCCGTGCTTCTACGGTCAAAAAAGTACTCGCCGCTGTTGATTCATTGAATTATCAACCCAGCAGTTTTGCCCGCAGTCTCGCAGGCACCATGACCTTTAACATCGCATTGGTGTATTCAAACGCAACGCCGAGCTACATCTATGAAGTTCAATCAGGCGCGTTAGAAGCCTGCAAAAAATGGGGCTACGAATTAATTATTCACCCCTGCGATCACACCCGCCCTGACCTGCCCACTGAGTTTGTCTCAATGTACGATACTCGCAAGGTAGACGGTATTTTATTAACGCCGCCGATGTGTGATTCCCTAGAGCTTACTCAGGCGTTAGAAAACCAGGGCTTACAATTTGCCCGCCTACAACCCGGTGATCCAACGGCGTCAAATTCTCCGTTTACCGGCATTGACGAGCGCGCTGCAGCACGTGAATTAGTCCGGCATTTGATTGATTTCGGCCACGAGAATATCGCCATTATCAACGGTGATCCCGCTCACGGCGCGGCATTTTTGCGGATGCAAGGCTACATCGATGCGATGGATGAAGCCGGTTTACCGCGCCCGGACGAATACGTTCAGCAAGGCATGTTTGATTTTGAATCGGGCCGAAAATGCAGTGAAACCCTGTTAACCCTGGATAAACCACCAACGGCCATATTTGCCTGTAACGACGCAATGGCTGCGGGCACCATGCAGTATGCGTTGAAAAAAGGGCTAAAATTACCGCAAGATTTATCCATTGTTGGGTTCGATGATAGCCCCACCGCTGAGCGACTTTGGCCGGCATTAACCACGGTAAGATTGCCCGCACAAGAATTAGCAAAACATTGTACGGATTCATTAATTGCGGGCATCCGCAAACAAAAACCGGAAAAACTGATGGGTTCGTGCAGCTACGAAATTATTCTTCGAGATTCTGTGGCACAAAACGCTCAACACGTATAAACCGGGAATAACACTATGACCATTAAGACCATCGGATTTGTGGCTCACGACGAGAAAAAGTCTGAGCTAGTAGGCTGGGTAGAAAAAAATCAGGCGAAATTAGAGCAATTATCGATTCTTTCAACGGGCACAACTGGTGGTCTTATTCTGGAAAAATGCCCACAGTTATCCATTCAACGTTTAAAAAGTGGGCCACTCGGCGGCGATCAGCAATTAGGGGCAGCAATCTGTGAAGACAGATTAGATGCAATGGTCTTTTTTATTGATCCACTGTCGCCCCACCCTCACGACGTTGATGTTAAAGCATTATTGCGCTTGGCAATTCTTTATAACGTACCTTTTGCGTGTAATCTCGCCAGTGCAGACGCTTTATTGAATTTGTTGTAGTCATTACTACTGCGCACTAAAAGCCAATCTTATCGGGTTGGCTCTTATAAATACTTTTCTCACTTACGCCCTACTCCTGCTCGTTTTCCCCTTCTTTTTTCCGTTAATATTTTTTAAAAAACAGTACTTGTACGTAATCCGAATGACCAACAAAAAAAGCCACCTTTCTCATAAGAAAAAGGTGGCCAAAAAGTTACCTATTTAACAAATTACAACTTAATACGAATCGCTTTTTTAGCGGAACCGGTTGCGGTTTTAACACCGTCTTCGGTCATCAATTTTACTTCTACTGTTTTAATGCCCAATGGGTAATTACCTTCGGTGTCAGCAATTTTCACTGTTACGGTTTTGCCTTTTTTCTTCGCAGTGAAGTTTGCAAAGACAAATTCACCGTTTTGATAACCGTAGCCGTCGCCAGCATCGTGGTACAGTTTACCGCTCGCCTTGCCTTTTTCGTCCAGCGATACAAACAAGGTGAGTTTTTCAAGTGAGTAATCTTCAGTACTTTGAATTACTTCACCTGCTGGAACAATAGCGCCATCACGAATTTTTACTTGCGGTTGATATTCGTCGTCTGCGGTTTCGCCCACTAACGAAATAGTATGCCAGTTACCTTTTGGTAGCGTTGGCTTATCTGCCCACTGAGGAACAATCAACAAATCTGGACCAAACAAGAAGGTTTGCTCTTCACTGCGTAAGTTGCCATCTGTTGGATCGGCGAAAAATGTCGGTTGCATGACAGGCATTCCGTTAACCGATGCCGCTTGGAATTGCGTGTACAAGTACGGCATTAATCGATAGCGACGCTCCAGCGCAGTACGGCTTACATCTTCAATGGATTTACCAAATTCCCACGGCTCTTGGTCATCACTCTTAACCGTTGTGTGTGCGCGCGCGAATGGATAGAACGCACCCAAAGCCATCCAGTGTCCGAACAATTCAGGGGTGGCATTACCTTCAAAGCCACCGATGTCTGGACCGTTAAACGGCTGACCGGAAAGACCCAAATTCAAGCTCATAGGAATAGACGCACGCAAATGTTCCCACGTGGAATCGTTATCGCCAGTCCAGGTGGCTGCGTAACGATGGCCGCCTAAGAAATTTGAGCGAGTAAGAATAAACGGTCTTTTCTCTGGGTTTGCGTTTTTAATGCCATCGAGTGACGCTTTTACCATCAACATGCCGTACACGTTGTGATAGCGTTTGTGAGAATCCGCCGGTAACGCTTTACCGTTTTCTTCAAACTTAATACCACCGGCATGCACGTTATCTTCTGGCATGGTCCAATCCGGGCGACTGAAATCCGCCGGCTCGTTCATGTCATTCCAAACACCGTCGATGCCCATTGCCATAAAGTCGGTGTATAAATCTGCCCACCAGCTTGCGGTTTTTGGCTGAGTGTAATCAGGGAATGCAACCTTGCCCGGCCAAACTTCACCTTCGTAGGTTTTGCCTTTCGCGTCTTTTACCCAAACATCTTCTTCGGTGCCAGAATCAAAAACGGAGTAGCCTTCGGTCCAACCCACACCTGGGTCGATCATCCAAACGCCTTTCATTTTATGATCGTGTAAATAATCATTCATGCGTTTTGGATCAGGGAAAAGCTCAGAATCAAACGTGAAAACTTTGTATTTATCCATGTAATGGATATCAAACCAAATCACATCGATTGGCAGTTTTTTCTTTCGATAAGTATCGGCCAGTTCTTTGGCACGGCTTTCTGGGTAGTAAGAGTAACGACTTTGTTGGAAACCAAGACTCCACAATGGTGGCAACGCCATGTGACCGGTAAGCTCGGCAAGAGACGTCATTACTTCTTGCGGTGTTTTACCTTCAATCACAAGCACTCGGAATGCCGGACCTTCTGAGGTAAAGGTAATGGCGGTATCGAGCGCTAACGTTTGCTTCCAAGTATTGTCGGCAAAAACACCAAACGCGGTGCCATCTTCACGTACGCCCAATACCCACGGGTGAGATTGATACAGACGTTGGCCGTTATCTTTTTTGTACGTGTAGTTGTCGGTATTCCAAAGTGAACGTGTATAACCCTTACGAGTTAACGTACCGTACACCTCGCCCGTGCCGTACAAATTAGTACTGGGTTTTACCTGTACGCGAGCCGTAGGTTGACCAAATGCGGAAGAAAATTCCACACGGGTTTTCCAACTTTTTGGCAACGGACCAATTTTTTTCGGTTCTTTAACTAACGCAAATGACGGCAAATTACCCTTGGCATCAAAATTGTCAGGATAGAACATCGCCACATTCTCGCGAATGAGCACAGCCTTTTCCGCTGAATGCGCCCCAGAGGAAAATAAATAACTCAAGATGAAAAGGATTAAGACTTGGTGCCAGATTGGATTTGGCCCCGAGAATACTCGTTTTTTCATTATAAAATCCCAGTTTAATTATTATATCAGTTTGTAAATGCAACCTGCCGAGGTGTAGCACCTCGACACAGTTTGTGAGGTTGGTGATTGGTTAATTAATTATTTATTGTTATTAGGAGTTTTTAGTTGTCCATAAGGCTTCCATTTCTTCGAGGGTTTTACCTTTGGTTTCAGGTACAAATCGCCAAACAAAGAAAAACGCTACCAGACAAAAACAGGCAAATATAAAGTACGGTAATGCGCCATTAAAACTCGCTTGGTTTACCGCACTGTTATTAATAATGGGAAAACTGTTGGCAACAAAGGCGTTGAACAACCACTGCGCGGCCACAGCAATCGACATGGCAACACCACGAACGCTGTTTGGAAAAATCTCGGACAACATAACCCAAACCACCGGTCCCATTGACATGGCAAATGAACCGATAAAAGCAAGAATGGCAATTAAAGAGACGATGCCAATTTGCTCGTTGAACAGTGTCCAAGAAAATACCGCCAAGCCGATAAACATGCCTGAAGTACCGACTAAATACAGCGGTTTGCGGCCCCAACGGTCAATCGTAAAGATGGCAACAAAGGTAAAGACCAAATTAACGCCACCCAGCCAGAGCTGTTGTTTTAACGCATCTTCTGGTCCGTAACCTAGGGCATTGGCAAAAATCTCGGCACCGTAATATAGAATCGCGTTAATACCAGTGACCTGTTGAAACACCGATAACAAAATTCCGATCAATAAAACAAAGGCGATTCCTTTGGTAAACAAAGACACACGACTGTGTTTGCTGTTATCGGCAAAAGATTGCTTGATGTCATCGAATTCATGCTGCGCTTCTTGTTCGCTGCTGGTGATGCGCGCTAATACTGTACGAGCTTCTTCTTCGCGACCTTTCATAATTAACCAACGCGGTGAATGAGGCACAAAAAACAACAGCAAGAAGAATGTAATTGAAGGCAATAGCTCGGACCAAAGCATGGTTCGCCAGCCGCTATCGACATTGTGTTGGTGCAACTGCGCAATTTCTTCGGGTGTTTTACCGACTGAATCACCACCACCAATTAAGTAAGTAGCAAGAAACACCACAAAGAAACCAATAACCACAGCCAATTGATAATAAGACACCATCTGGCCACGAATTTTTGGCGGGGCTATTTCGGCAATATAAATAGGTGCAGCCATAGACGCCATACCTACACCCAGACCACCGATAATTCGGAAGATCACCAATTCATCTAAGGTAGACGCAGCACCAGAACCCCAAGCAGAAATGGTAAAGAGAAACGCCGATAAAATTAACGTGTATTTTCGACTGATACGATTGGTGAGATAACCACTGACTAATGCACCAAATAAACACCCGTAAATGGCACTGCTTACCGCCCAGCCCTGCTCTGCCGGAGTTAAGTTAAAATACTTGGTAAAATAAAGCTGGCTTGCGCCAATAACACCGGTATCGTAACCAAATAACAAACCGCCTAATGCCGCTACAGCGGTGATCATTAATACGGTTGCGGTATTTTTTGATGTTTGGCTGGATTGAATCTGTTCGTGTAAAAGTGTTTGTTCTGACATCAGTTTATTCTCAAATGTAAAACATCTTTTTAAAATTAAATGGATTTATTTTAATAAAAATCCGAAATAGATAACTAAAAATGAAAAGCTCGTTATAGCTAACAATAGAAAGCTCGTTGTTATAGCGCGTGACTGTATTGTTGTTCGCCAGTGTTAGTTGAAAACGCCAAACAATGTTGGTGCGATTTAAAGTTCAAACTACAACCGTTAATAAACGATTCAACATTTTGTTCAAGATACAAATCGCCTTTGTTGGGTTGTTCAGGTGCAAGGCCGGGAAAAGCACCGTAACCTGCCAACAAACAATGCCAAGATAAACTGCTAAAATGCGATTCGATTTTTTGGCGTTGGAATTCTGCATCGAGATCACCTCGGCGATACCAAACATCTAAAATGCGTTTTAACGATTCTGATAAATGTGTGTTTTCGCGATTGGCAATCCAGTACTCAGAATCATTACGAGTATTCAGTTTGTAGTGAGCCACAATATAATCTCTCACTCGCTCAAAACGCTCGCTGATTTTAGTATTAAATTCGCCTTGGTATTTATCCGAAAGATTACCTTCTAAATATTTTGTGACAAAAGATTCAATGGCAACCAATACCAAGTGCAATCCAGTAGCTTCCAAGGGTTCGATAAACCCTTGCGATAAACCGAGTGCCAAACAGTTTTTGTGCCAGTGATGCTCAGCTTGACCAACATTCATTTTTAAATGCCGTGCCGGAACATCGCTGTCGAGAAGACCCAGAGATTCTCTCAACTCTGTTTCGGCGTCATTGGGCGAGATAAAATCCGAACTAAATACGTAACCGTTGCCATAGCGATTGGTCAGAGGAATTTTCCAACACCAACCATTTTTCATTGCGTACGAAACGGTTTCTGCAGGTTTGTGGCGATCTATCGCGGTTGGAATAACCACAGCAGAGTCATTAAATAAATTGGCGTTAAACGTTTTAAAGGCCACGCCTAAGGTTTTTTGCAGCAGTAGCGAAGAAAACCCCGAACAATCAACAAACAAATCCCCCGATATTTGAGTGCCATCGCTTGTAACGAGATAGTCAATGTCACCGTTGTCGTTGAGTTCAGCTCCGGTAATTTTTAGTTGCTTGTAGTTAACGCCTCGGCGTTGACCAACCTCAGAGAGAAATTTACCCAGTAATCTAGAATCAAAGTGGTAACCATATTCCATTCGAAAAGGAAAATTATCAGGCGTAACCGGTCCTTTGTGTTGGTGACTGAGCACACTGTTGAGAAAGAATAAATCCGGCTGCGTGGTCACATCCAAACCCAGTCTTCGCGTCATGCAATTTACGATAAACGCACGCTGGCTAAACATATCGGTTTGCGAAATAAAAGGATGACTGTAATTATTGATTCCAGAATTAGGGCTCCAGCCATCAAAACGAATGTTTAATTTATAGGTTGCGTTGCAACGTGTCATCCACTCGCTTTCATCGATATTGATCATTTCAAAGAATTTTTTCAATGCCGGTGTCGAGCCTTCACCAACGCCGACAATATCAATGTCTGGCGCTTCAATAACCGTAATTTGAATCTGTTCTTTGTCGCTGAATAAATGCGCCATCAAATTCGCCGTCAACCAACCCGCCGTGCCGCCGCCAAGAATGACAATTTCGTGTAATTGATTCATTGTTGGCCCTCGCAGAGTGTGCTGAGAAACGTATCGTGTTCAGGTAACCGATCCAAAGGCGCTCTCTTGTGAGCAATTATTTTTGTTAACATTTCAACAAGCTGCTGATCGCTCGGCGCGTTAGCCAGTGGATGATGATCTTTAGGTGTTATACCTTGGCCCAACATCACTTGTAACCACGAGGGATCTTTAAAAATATCGATCTGATCTTGAACCAGTTGACCGTTGGCTTTAAATAGCTGGAGTTTGTTTTGCAAATGCTCAGGCACCTCCATACTCCGTCTGTCTCGCCAAAACTGAGAATCGGTTCTTTCATTCACGTGATAATGAAGAATAATAAAATCCCGAATTAACTCAAATTCGTTTTTCGATTGCGCATTGTATTCGTCGACTAATTCGTCGGTGACTCCCTCGTGTGGGAATAATTTAATTAACCGAACAATGGCAGACTGAATAAGATAAATACTGGTGGATTCTAGCGGTTCAAGAAATCCGCTCGATAAACCCACGGAACACACGTTTCGATGCCATTGTTTGCGCGCTCTGCCCGTTCGAAAAGGAATAATTTTCGGATCGCCCAACGCTGGGGTTTCTAAATTATCGAGCAATAATTGTGTGGCTTGATCATCTCTGTAATGATTGCTGCTAAACACAAGTCCGTTGCCGTTGCGATGTTGCAGAGGAATACACCACTGCCATCCCGCCTGATGAGCAATCGAACGCGTATAAGGGTGTGTTTTTTCATGCCTTTTTGATGGAACAAAAATGGCTTTATTGCAAGGTAACCAATGGCTCCAATCATCAAAACCAACACCCAATTTTTTCTGAATGAGTAACCCTTTCATTCCAGAGCAATCAATAAAGAAATCGCCGTTAACGTCGGTGCCGTCTTGCAGTTTTAATTGACTGACAAAGCCTGTATCTGAATCGATAACAACGTGTTCAATCAACCCTTCTGTGCGTTTTACGCCTCGGGTTTCACTGATTTTTCTGAGAAACTGACCGTAAAGCGCGGAATCAAAATGGTAGGCGTAAGGTAAATCCCAGGAAGGATCTTTGGCACGCTGATTGGAAAAAACACCGCGAACACTGGCTAAATAATTTAGATCGTAATCCCAATAGTTGGTATTAAAACCGAGTTTTTCAGCGCGCAACCAATAGTGGTGAAACTGACAAAACGCGTGGTTTTGGCCCGATTCACCAAAGGTGTGGTAATAGCTATCGCCGAGGTTTTTCCAGTTTTCAAACCGAATGCCTAATTTAATCGTGGCTTTGGTTTCCCGAATAAATTCAGCTTCGTTGACACCAAGTACAGCATTCACGTGACGAATGGGCGGTATGGTTGCCTCTCCCACGCCGACCGTGCCTATATCTTCGGATTCAACCAGCTCAATTTCAATTTGAGTGCCCAGTACGCGTTGCATTAAAGCGGCAGACATCCAGCCCGCCGTGCCGCCGCCGACAACCACCACTTTCTTGATTCTTTGACTTATTTTATCCATTTTAAATTTATTCTTATTAGGAGACTTTGACTGTTAAAGTTTAACGCTAAAACTGCCGAAAAAAAGCCAGCAGTTTTAGCAATAACAGCAAGTTAAATTTAAAACGAGTAATTAAAGTTTAGAATATAATTGGTGCCGAAACGTTGTGCGCGGAAAACTTGTCGAGCGTCTGCTTCGTCGGCGTTGACATCATCTTCTTCCGTCAAGTTTTGAGCTTGAAGAGAAACTCGTAATCCATGCAACGAACTGATGCTAGATTCGCTAAAGTCATAACTGACTTGCGCATCCCAAAGTTCAACGGGCTGGCGATCAACAACCTCTAACGAGTTACTACCGCCGCGCTGTTCGGATTCAAACTCGCTGCGCTTGGTACCGGCAATTCGGAATTCAAAACCGTTGCGCTCGTAGTACGCCGTTAATTGATAGACTTTTTCAGACAAACCCGGAACCGCCGATCCGTCGTCTAGCTCTCCGTTACTGAAAGCACTGCTAAACACAATACCAAAGCCGTCGAGTGCTTCTGAGAAGGTGTATAAAGGAACATTGGCAACCAATTCAATACCGTCCACTTGGCCGGTCAAACCGTCTTCTCTGAAAGTATTAACGCCTTCAAAGGTTGCTGGTCCAACTTCTTCGCCGGTTGCAGGATCAACAACAAAGTGCACATCGGGTAAGAAAAATGGCGTGAAATCGACGATTTCGGTACCGTTTCTGTGCCAGTTAACGAGATCTTTGTAAAAGAAGCCCGCAGAGAGATAACCGTCAGCGGCAAAATACCAATCGTAGGTTAAATCAAATTGATCCGCTTCTAATGGACGCAGTTCTGGGTTACCGGAGTTAGAGAACCAAGGCCCATTTTCAGGTGTTGATTGACTCACTTCGTTTAAATTGAATCGGAATCCTATCGCGCCGCCGGGTCTTAAATCGTCAAAGCGTGGGCGTGTAATAACTTTCGATACCGCAGCACGAACAATATGGCTCGGTGTAATTTCGAAATTCATATTTAGGCTTGGCAACACGTTGCTGTAGCTTGCACCACCGTTGGCCGGTGATAACTGAATCAAGCCAGATTCATCACGCACACCGGAAAAACCCGTGGCATTTTGATCGGTGAAAATGGCTTGGACGCCGACATTACCAAACACGTTGATACCAAATAATTGGGTATCAAAATCCAGTTTTACAAAACCTGTCGTGATTTCTTCTTCAATTGTGTAAGTATCAGCAACGCGGCTGGCTTCTAATAAATCTGCGGAAATCGTATCGTAAAAACCGCTTTCAATAAGACCCAAAGCATCATAAGCAACTACGCTACCCAAACCCGCAAAACTTAAATCGGTTAAGCCTTCACGAAATTCTTCTGGAATCGGCGCATCGAATGGGAAAGTTGGCGCTGTTAAGAACGCACCAAAATTCACTTTCGATTTTGAGCGATCGGAGTACTGAACACCGAAATTCACGGCAGTAATTAACCCGTCTTCAAAAAAGCGTGTGGCTTCTAATCGAACACTGTCGAGTTCTTCTTCGAATGTAGCTTCGTTAATAAAACCGTCTTGGGCGTTAAAGTAATTGACGCCGTCAACACCGTGACCGGTAAATTGATCTTGGAACGCAACTAAACCGCCGCCCCAGGCTTGCGGTCCTGCCAATCGAACCAGATCAAAATCAGAAAAGTCTGTGGATGAACCAGAGAATTCAACGCCGTTTTCGGTAACTAAAAAATCACGTGTGGTTTGGTTGGCTTCGGCCAAACCTGAACGGCCCGTGCCTGCATAAGATTCTGCTCGCTGATCAACTTTATCGGCTTCACTGTGCGCAACATCGAGTTTCATTGACCAACGATCATTAAATTCATAATCCAAATTAAAACCAAAAGTTTTTAATTCACCGGTATTGGTCAATGGATCAGTACGAATAACGGGATCAAATCCCGAGGTTGTGCCGGAGCGACCGAAATCGCCATCGGCACTAGTTAAGGTGCCAAACGGTAATTGCTCAATAAAACCGCGGGTAATACCGCTGTTGGCAAAATCGATGTACAGAGCATCAACCGTAAGGTCTAATTTGTGATTGGGTCGGTATTGAAAAACACCCGAGAACGTATCGCGCTCTAATACCTGAGAAATTGCAAAGGTGTTGGCTCCGGTGGGAACCAATTCGCCGTTAGGTCCGTTGGGTTCATAGCCCCAAGTTTCGAATTGTTCGCGGTGTAATGGTGATTCTGTACTCGCTACCGCCAAGGCGATTCCGATGGTGTCGTCGGCAAATTTATCGACGAAATTAATGGCGTAGCGATGACCGTCGTCATCAAAATCTGGGTTGGGAGATTTCAGTCTGTTGGTTTCTAACGAGGCATTAACCGAAAGCGTGGGATCGACATCCAAAGGCCGCGCCGTGCGCAAATCCACCGTGCCGCCAACACCCACTGCCGCTAACGAGGCATCCGGTGTTTTATAAATAACGGCACCCGTTAAAATTTCAGACGGATAAAGGTCGAATTCAACTCCACGGTTATCGCCAATTCCCAGCAATTCACGGCCATTTAATGTGGTTCCGACAAAATCTTCTTTAAACCCGCGCACGGATAAACCACTGGTACGACCGTTTCGTCGTTCACCGGCCAATCCGGGTAGTCGTGCCAGAGATTCTGCAATACTAGAATCGGGTAATTTACCGATATCTTCGGCAGAGAGCGCTTCGACAATGGAACTGCTGCCACTTTTAATTTCTTGAGCGCGTATTAGCGACCCACGAATACCAGTGACAACGACTTCCTCAAGCGGCGCACCTTCAGCATCGACAGCATCGACTTCTTGTTCCTGAGCAGAAACATGAGCTCCACAGTACAAGGCTGAACATACGGCAACGCTGAGTGCCGATCGTTTAAAAGATTTTTGGACGAACCCATAGTTGTTATCGAGAGGCATTAGGTGATCCTTTTTATTTTTTTGGTTTTTATATTTTTTGTACGCCGTCCACCGCAGACGTTCGCCACCAATAATGTCCTGAAAAATAAACAAGTTACCGTCAAGATATATCGCTTTGAACTTTGCCCTTCACGCGTTAAAGCGCGAAATTACAGTGTTTTTAAAATTATGTTCTGCAGTAAATGACAGCGCTGTCATTTTAACTTTTAAAAACAGCGCCATCATTTACTTCTTTATGACAACGCTGTCATTTCTTTTTCTATGAGCAGGTTGTGTTTGATTTTGACAGCGCTGTCATTTTGCTTAGGTGTGACAACGCTGTCACCTTATTAAATGCTGACAACGCTGTCAACGATATTTAGTGGTTTTTAAGAAATTTTAAAACTTAGCTTAGCAAGCAATAATGTTGGTAAAAAATTTGAAAGCAAATAAGAAAACCAGCGCTCGTAATAAAAAGTTTTCTGGTGTGAAAAACTTACTCGCGTAATTAAGCAATGGTATTTATTTTGCCTAGCCCGATTATGAATAATTTATTATTTGAATTGACTTACCTGTTAGAAATACTGCTCATAAAATTTAATTTGTTATTTTTAAACAGTAAACGTATAACTCCCCTACTCACTCATACTGTCATAAAAAATTAAAAATAGAATGAGAATTTGGTCAGGAAAAATCTCATTGCGTATAGAACCCGTCACGTTTGTCTTATCAGACAAACTGGGTATACGCTTGTAGGGTAAATTAAAAACACACATCAATAGCATATAAATACAGGCATTAACAAGAATGTTTAATAAGATACATCACGTCGCAATCATTTGTTCAAACTACGAATTATCAAAACATTTTTATACGGATATTATTGGATGCCAGATTATTGCTGAAACTTATCGTGAAGATCGACAATCGTGGAAACTTGATTTAGCGCTAAGCAATGACGATAGGATTGAATTATTTTCATTCCCTAATACACCAGAAAGAGCCAGCCGACCGGAAGCGAGAGGATTAAGGCATCTAGCCTTTGAAGTAGATAATGTTGCTAATACAGTGAATTATTTAAACTCTAAAAATATCGATACCGAAGCCATTCGAGTTGATTCAATCACCGGCAAGAAATTTACTTTTTTTCAAGACCCAGATAACTTACCGTTAGAAATATATGAGCGGTAAATTTCTATTGCGAAAAATTTCCGACAAACTCTCTTTGATTAAATCAAGATCGAATCAAAGAGAGAACCCTAATTAATCTAGGGTTCTCTCTATTAGAGAAACTGTCCTATCAAGAATTCCCCCTTCAGAGAAATGTTCGTTACTTTAATACAAACGATTTTACTTTGTGTTCTTCGATGTCTTTCTGATGAAAGCGCACAGGTCGCCATTTTTTATCGGAGTATAAATAGGTTTGATCTGAATAGAATTCACTGTCTGCCCTACCCGATTGCGAATAAGTCATTATAGCCTCTGCTACTGGACCGTCGTCTTTGTATTCTAACGCCAGAATAAAACTGCCACCCTTCGCGATCAAATAACCTTTGTCCGTTAAGATTGACCACTTTTCAGTGGTTTTGCCGATTTCGTGCGGTTCGGTACTGTCAACAATACCCGTACTCACAAAATTCGCCACGCCTTCAATTTCAGTACCGCCGTGTATGGGCACTCTTTTGTCGTTTTTATACAGAATTTGCGCTTGTTCGAGCGTGGCATTCAAAGGTAAATCTACCTTTTTAAGCTGGCGCTCTGCCAAGGCAAGCGCAACTAATGCTGCGTTTTTATCGCCCAATCCAGACGGCGTGTACACAGGGTCTTTTACGTCAAACGGCTTCGCGAATAATTGTAATTTATCTCGTTTAATCAACATATGGTAAGCCTGCAACCATTCCCGAAATAAAACGGCACCTTGGCTGTTGTTATTAAATAAACCATTAAATTTTGAAATTTCTTGGCAAACATTTTTTATATCAATGGTTTGATTATCTAATTCAACTTGGCTTTTTGTTTTGCAAGCGGCTACTAAGTCTTCTAAGAAAATATCTTTTGCGGTTGATTGATTGGTGTATAGCGCCTGTTGCATTTCAGCCAGTGAAAACTTATTGTCATTACCGCGAGCTTCCGATGACTCTAAATGTCGGATATTCATTCGGCTTCTTAAGCTAATAGACGCCTCAGTAGGTCCGTAAAGTGGCGAGTAGCCCGTTAGTGGCTGATTCGTATTCGGCAACCAATAACTGTCGTTGGCATTAAACACGTAATCGTTGCGAATTACTTGTGGCCGCTGGTCAAAAGAAGTTGTTCCAGGTATTGAACTGCGTTTGCTTTCAAGCCAATCAAATAAGCTATTGCTGCCATCTAATAAGGTAAGGTTTTCTTTGTCGTAAAGCGTTTTAATAAGCGGATTGTCGTTATATTGTTTATTCCATTGCGCCCAGGCTTTATCGGAAAGATTTCCTACTGTTGAATTATCCAGATACGCAACCTCGCCATCGCGGCTGGTAACAAGGGTATTCACCCAAGGCATTGCATTCCATTTTTTATGAGCACCAATAAACGTTTTTAAACTGCGCGCTTTGGCCATATCAAACCATTGCTCAGGCGAGCGGAAATTATCGATATTTGCATCTCTTGCTACGTAGGCTTTTTTATTGCCCCACTGCAAATTGGGTAATTGCAATAACGGCCCTTGGTGACTGAACCAAACCGTTCTGCTCTGCTGGGAAAGCTCGCCCTTATCATTTAATACATCGACAGAAACCGTTTTTGACAGCATGTCTTTTGGTTTGCCATCGAATACATATTGTGTTGGTTTGCCATCAACTAATTGTAATTCGTAAAAAGCCACTCGTTGACTTTTAGAAACGGTATGAGACCAAGCAATATCTTTATTGAAACCAATCAATACCATTGGCACACCTAATAGGCTCGCACCGTAAACATCGAGTTTATCGGGAATGGTTAAATGTACTTCCCAAAATCGATTCGTACCAAACCACGGGTAATGAGGGTTTGCCAACAACATGCCTTTACCCGATTCGGTTAAATCTTTGCCAATGGCCCAGGCGTTAGACCCTAAATCGTTAATTTGAAAGGTATGGTTTTCTTGCGCCCAAAAATGATTAGTGAGTTGCGCGGTTTTCTTTGCGTCAGTGTCTTTTGCGGGCGGTTGAGCTAGGTAGATTGCACCGGCAAATACACTAATAGTTTGCGAAAGATGATAAGAACGAGCAAACAGTTCTGTCGCAGTTATCGACTTAACCCAAGACTTGCCTTCGCACCAGGTATTTTTGGTGCCCTGTTCCGACAAATATCGATTAAATCCGTCGGCATAGCCAACGTAAGCTTTTTGGGTATCTTTTCTAAGAGATTTAAATGCTTCTGCGGCGCGGTCTGGATAACCCATCGCTTTTACGACGGTATCGCTAATAACATAACGGTTGCCTTTACCAGCGCCTAAATAACTCGCGCTGTTTCCTTGAGCGACCATAATCGCGTAAGCAATATTACACGCGTGATCGGCCGCCGATGTATAGCCCATTGCATAGCCTAAACTGCCATAGTCATCGGCAATAATATGCGGTATTCCGTGTTCGGTATAGGTGACTTTTGCTTGGTATTGATTACCGTTGGTGGTTAACGGTTTTGCTACAACAGAGGTACTCAGTTCGGCTGCTAAAAGAAATATTAACGCTACATAAAAATTTTTTTTGAGTTTCATTATGTTAACTGTCACTGGTTTAAAATTAAATAATTGAGAGTGAAGTTGAGCAAACAACGGGCTCAAAGCAAGTTCAAAGAAGAAAGTAAGTTTTTTGAATTTTTTAATTTGATTGGAAAAACATCAAAGCGAACGTAATTTTCTGGAGGGGCTGTCACTATAACTGCGGCGTATTGAATATTTTAGCACGGTAACAAACTCCTTCATCAATCCTGAAAAGTTCTGTACATCAATCGCAAAAACGCCATCCTAGCATGCTTTAGCCCAATTGAGAATGGTAAGCATTTGCATATTTTGATTTATCGATGCTAAAATAAACAAACCTGTCACTATTATTGTAAATTTATGGAAGTTGGGCTGAGCTGTACTCACTACTTCACAAAAAATCGATCTATTAAAGGCATTGTTGCTGCGCTTATAATTTTATTTTTCTGATTTATTTTATTACTCATTAAAAGACAAACAACAATTTAATTTATAAAAGATAGGATAATGTACCAATCAGTTTTAATAGCTTACAGAGGCTATTGAACAGCCTGACTTTCCAGAAATCAATAAGTACTTCAAATTTACATACATTAGGCTTTAATTAAGTCAAAAATTTAGCAAGTTCGAATAATCGAATATTAATTTATAAGCATATTTAAACTCTAAACGTTAATTTAACGCCTCTCTTTTATAGATCAAATCAACTACTCCAAATAAATTCAAGCGGGTTGTAGCCGCCATTTTCATTTGTTATAAATTACAAGAGATTTAAATTCAAATTTCCCTAAGTCTCGCATACCTATTCCGACAATAATGTTCTAACGCCGGTAACAGCATAAAAAAACATTTTTTTATGCTGATTTCTGTGCGTCTTATTTTTAAAAACTGTGCCTAGTTAAATAGCTAACCACTTTTAAAATTTTATTCATTGATTGCTTTAACATTTATGGAGAGCCAATTCATGAGAGTTATTATTTTTACTTTTTTGTGCCTAATGTCGGCCAGCAGTTACAGTGCCACATTTTATATTGATCCGATAAACGGTTCGTCCAGCAACGACGGTTCTCAAGAATTACCTTGGCGAACATTACAAGAAGTTATTGAAAATCGCTTAATCGAATCGCAACGTTGGTCTGCGCCCTACTCAGCTGACTCTACGTTAGAAAACGTGAATGTTGGCGCACCGGTTAAAGCCGGAGATACACTCGTATTAATGTCAGGTTATCACGGCGACATTGCATTGGATCGCTATATCAATGCCGAAGACATTGTGATTCAAGCAGGATTGAATCAAACACCCACCGTCAGCAGTATTTTCATACGCTCATCAGCGCGCTGGGTAATTAGTGGCTTAAGTGTCAGCAACAGCCATTCTCCAATTGCTGATTTTCACACCGGAGTACTGGTTGATGTTGAGTCGCACAGTTTTAGAGGCCCAAGTTCAGAAATACGTATTATCGGCAATGATATTTTCAGTGCTCCCGATGTAAGTCATTGGAGTGTTGAAGATTGGGCGAATTTAGGCTCAAGCGGTATTGATATTGCTGCGGAGAATTCCACGGTTGCTAACAATACCATTTACAATATTCGCTTTGGCATAACCACCTTTGACGATCATGCGTACGTTTACGGTAATTCCATTATTAATTTTGCCGGCGATGGTATGAGAGGACTCGGCAATTACAGCGAATTCAGCAATAATTTCGTCGCCAATGCATTCGATATAAACGGCAACCACGACGATGGTTTTCAGAGCTGGAGCCGCAACGGACAACCGGTTGTTGGTGTTATTTTACGCAACAATCACTTTATTACCGACTTTAATCACCCAAACCCTGCCCTGTTATCTAACTTTCAAGGCATCGGTGCTTTCGATGGTTTCTACCACGATTGGATTGTTGAAAATAATGTTCTGCAAATCGAACATTGGCATGGAATTTCTTTATACGGAGCTAGAAATTGTACGGTAATTAATAATACCGTTATTGATTACAACGACGATCCACGAATGCGCCCTTGGATCAGAATTAATCCGCACAAAAACGGCACTCACGGTGAAGGTAATATCGTTCGTAATAATATCGGTAGAATTGTGATTGAAGATTCTGGAACGGTTTCTGACCACAATTTGAGCCCAAGCAATGCAGAATTTTCTAACTACTTTGTAGACAGAAATAATTTTGACTTACACCTCAACGCGCAATCACCTGCCATTGGTGCTGGTTCGTTTAAGAAAGCGCCGGTGCAAGACGCCGATGGAACTCCACGTGTAAAACGCATTGATGCGGGAGCTTATCAAGCAAGATAGCTCTTGTTTTAGTTTCAGGAGAGTTTACTTTTTGAGTAATCCGTTGTTGTGTATTACAACGGATTACTTGCAATTACACGGTTACTATTTTCACTCAATAAATTAATTAATGAGTCGGCCTGCGACGTTTGTCTATTTCTGTGTGGCGAGCTTTTGAATTTTCAGCCTCAAACTCAATCATTGATTTTCCGTCTAATGTAGCCAACGGAAGACGAGCGTCTCTTTCGAGTTGGCCGTCGGCAATCAGTGATAAATATCGAGAACAGCACACGCGTAAAAATGACGTGAAATTACCCAAATCATGGTCGGCATCCATTGCTTCTAGATACAATCGTGTAATTAATTGGCCAACGGATAAATCGTCGCGATCAGCAATTTCTTCCAGCATATTCCAGAAAAAATGTTCTAAACGGATGGAGGTAACCACGCCGTCGATTCGAATGGATCGAGTATTTGGTTTCCAAAGTTGACTGTCGGCTTCAATAAATAATTTACACATTGTGTTCTCGATATTACGTCGATTGAAATTATTGGGTTAATAATGCTACAAATTGCTTAAGAAATTCAGGATGCGCAGGCCACGCTGGCGCACTAACGAGGTTTTTATCGGTAATAGCATCGGTTATAGCGATATCAGCATAAATACCACCGCACGCTTGTACTTCAGGTTTGCACGCTGGGTACGCCGAAACTTTATAATCGTTTAAAACGTTGGCTGCGGCCAGCAATTGAAGACCGTGACAAATCGATGCAACCGGCTTATTCGCGTCAAAAAATGTGCGTACAATCGCCAATACATTTTCGTTTAAGCGCAGATATTCTGGCGCACGGCCTCCGGGAATGTAGAGAGCATCATAGTTTGAAGCATCGATTTCATCGAAGGTGGCATTTAATTCAAAATTATGACCGGGCTTTTCGGTGTAGGTTTGATGGCCTTCAAAATCGTGTATAGCCGTTGCAATGGTTTCACAGGATTTTTTACCCGGACAAACAGCATCTACCTGGTAACCAAATGCAATTAACGCCTGAAACGGCACCATGTTTTCGTAGTCTTCAACAAAGTCGCCGGTAATCATAAGAATCTTTTTCATAATGCCTACTCGTAGTTTTATAGAATTAATAAGAGGTTATTACTACGGGAATGATTACATCATGTAATTTCGGCGCCGGGGTAATATCATTATACTACGCAGTAACAAGCACTTAGATTTAAGCAGACTTTCTTTGACTGCTGGTTCTCTAATTATTTACTCTTTGATTACTTGTTCTACGATTATTTAATTTACGATCGCTTATTCTATAACAGGCAATGAGTCATCATTTCTCGACAGTGATTATCGGCAAGTTTCAGTGTTGCCGAAGTTTTATCGGTATCGAAGTGATTAGTGCTGAAATTGATCAAGCTATGGTCTATTATTTTTAGACGACCAACAATAATAAGTGGGAGGTAATAAACGATGAGTTGTTCAAATACCCATAAGCATGATCATGTGCACGGCCCAGGCTGCGGTCATACGGCAATCAAGCACGGTGATCATGTCGACTACGTTCACGACGGTCATTTGCATCATCCGCACGAAGATCATTACGACGAGCATGTAATTGAAGTAAGTGCCACCAATCCAGACGGCTGCCAACCTATTTCGAGTTGTGGGAATCACGTTCATGGTCCAGGTTGCGGCCACGAAGCCGTTCCCCACGGGGACCATATTGATTACATTGTTGATGGACGATTACATCATGTCCACGATGGCCACTGTGATGATCACGGACCGATTGAGATCTTAAATCAATAACTTTTTAAATCAACAAAAGTCGGTCGACGATTAAATAACAGAAACAAGCGCTTTTATCTCATTGATTGGCAATAAAGGCGCTTATTCTGCATATCTAATTTTTTAGCTCTTTTTTAGTTGCTGAGTTGCCGTTTATTGCTGATCAGTATAAACGGTGTAAAACATTGCCAGCGCAAATGAGAACAACGTTAATATTCCCAAATAATACAAACTGCCTAAACCTATACCAGAATGGTCAATGGAAATTTTGTAACTCAAAATTAACGTCGACCAGCCAAAGCTTTTAATTATAATCACCGTAAGTTGGCTCAACGCTTCGGGAAAAAAGACCTTTTGGTGTTTTCTCATCGATAAACTGATTAATACCAAGCCTATTGCCGCAGTTATAAATTCCAGCACGGTTATCCCTCCGCCAAGTTTTGCGTATCGGCAGGAGTATCTTCCGCTTCGGTAGCTGTAGAAGAATCAGCACTGTATTTTTTATACAAGTAAGCACACGCAATAAAGCCAATTCCAACTACGCCAGATAAAAAATCAAAGCTCACATACACCCAATCGAGATTGGCAAGAGAAGTAAATAAGCCACGATCTGTGGTGATGGAATTAACAATAGGCACCAGAATAAATAGGCATGCGGCAAACAGAAGTTGCTCCATCCAAGCGTAGTGTCGAGGTCGTAATAACGCATGAAACGTTAATAATAACCATGTAACAAATAAAACATCCAACTCAGCACTGACTCTGTTGGGCAAATCTAACGGCAAAATACGATTGGCGAGAAAGTAAGCGGCAATGGCAGCTGGCAAACCAACAATGGTCGCAATATTAAACTTTTCAATAAGCTGAATATTCATTGGAATCGGCAGCCCCAGGCGAAGATTTTTAATTCGTCTTTTTTGTATCCAAAGAATTAATCCCGAACCAATCATGGCCGTGCCGAATATCCCAGAAATAAAGTACAACCAGCGGAGGCTTATATCGGCAAATAAGCCTTCATGAATGCCTAAGAAATCTCGATAAAAAACGGTTCCTGCGGGTTGCTCACCATCGGCGATTAATTCGCCGGTAACGCCATCGAACAACCAATCTTGACTGTAAGTGAAATTATCCGTCAGGATTCGTACATTAATTCGAGCCGCACCGTTGTTGGGATGATCGATATTGATGGTTTCAACAACAGTGTTATCGCCTTTAATCTCACGAATTTTGTCGTAGAAAAAGCTCAATGGCATCATTTCGGCACTGTGTTCTGAACGCACAATTGGCGGAGGATACATTTTAGTATCACTCACCGCTTTTGATTCGTTGTTGCCATAAACGCCAAAATAAACCAACGGCATTAACGTTAGATAGAAAAACACCAAACCGCTGTAGGTGATCATAAAGTGGAACGGCAAGGCGAGCACACCAAAAATATTGTGAATATCTAACCAGGAGCGCTGCTTTTTAAAGGGACGAAAAGTGAATATTTCTTGAAAGATTTTTCGATGGGCGATTACGCTGGTGGTCAATGCAACCAGCATAAACATGGTACAAATTCCTACCAAAATATTACCAACCAGCTCCGGCACATAATGCAAATCGTAATGCATTTTATACAATTTTTGGCCGCCACCGGTTTCGCGGTAATTTACTACCTCACCATTGAGGTCTAATGTTTGAATAACGGTGCCGTGATAAATTTTTGCGCCGTTATGATCGATCTCTGGGTTGGGTTTCCAACGCACAATTAGGTCTGAGTGGTTGCGATTAACCGGCAAAGTCACACGCCACGATTTGGCCTCAGGCGCTTCATTATTAAGGTATTGTTCGGCTAAGGTGATGGCTTGCCTTGAGTCTATATTACCGTCAAAAACGGGTCTTTCTGGCTGCATCCAACGGTCAATTTCTGTATCGAAATAGCCTAATGTTCCCGTGAGAAATACAAAAAACAACACCCAACCGACAACTAAGCCTGCCCAAGTATGAAGCCACGTCATCGATTGCCTGAAATTACTGCCAATCATGACAAGCTCCTTACCAAGCCAATTAAGCAACCAAGCAGCACCGTCGGAATCAACAGCCCTAACCAAACGCGTTTTAAACTGCTGGCGTAAAAACTCCACATAATTGCCACAACCCATACGGCAAAAGTTGCCATGATGCCGAACACGAATGCTGAGCCGTCGTCAGTGGGTAAAATCAGGGACAAAAATATTCCGGAGGCGGTCGCTACAAGGTAGCCAATAAAAACAGCGGCGATAACACGAAAGGTTACCAATAATTTGGGGTGCATCTGCATAAATAGAATCAGAAGTTGAAAATAACAACCTTACAATCGAATGCCCTAATTTACTGTTTTCTCAATCAATTGGGAAATCGTAACCAGATTTAAATCAATCAAAATAATCAGTGGCGCGTTAATTTATTGCATTAGATAATGATAACAATTATCATTAATAATATCAATTCGCATATAAATCCATTAGAAACACCGACAACTCTAGGAATCTCAGGTTAACCCCAGATCACTCGGGCCTGTACGTTTGGCCTAATGTGTTTGGTCTGATTACGACGCTTTTAAGGTCAGATGGGTTAACCAGAAATTCCTATAGATTCTTTACGAATATAAGGGCTAGGACCTTACTTATGGCAACTAAGTTATTTTCAACTAATCTTTTGGTGCTCGGAATTTGCCACGCAATGGCGGCCAACAGTGCTGAAACGGTAATCGAAGAAATCACGGTTTACGGAACTGACTCCGATCGTTACAACGCGAAAGAAGCCGTATCTACCACAGGCTTCAAAAGCTCGCTGCTTGATACCGCGCGCTCAATTCAGGTCATTCCTGAGCAAATTATTTTGGATCAGCAATCGTTAGAATTGGACGACACCCTCAGAAATATCAGTGGTGTTCAGCCGTTTAAAGTGGTTGGTGGTACCGGCGACAGCTTTATTTTACGTGGATTCCGCGTTAACTCGATTTACCAGGACGGTTTCCGTTTGGCACAGGAAGGCCGACGCGTACAAACACCAAACGTTGACCACGTAGAAGTGGTTAAAGGTGCAACTGCCCTGCTTTACGGTCAAACCGAACCCGGCGGCGTTATTAACGTTGTGACTAAAAGGCCAGAAGCCGTGACTCGTAACTTCTTATCGACTAATTTCGATGACGAAGGCCAACAGTACACGTTTGCGGATTTCACTGGTTCGTTTAACGAAGACGAAACTCTGCTTTATCGTCTGGTAACTTCTTACGAAGACACCGATACCTTCCGCGAAGCCACCAGCGAATCCAACATTTTACGTAAGAGTTTCTCCCCTTCTCTTACTTGGATTATTTCAGACGTTGACCAAATTACCGCAGCGGTTGAAATTGTTTCCAGTGAAGCGCCGATCGATCGCGGTACTGTCGTAGTCCAAGACGCCAACGGTAATTTTGATCTCGCTAATATTCCTGAAGATCGTCGTTTGGGTGAAGACCTCGATGTACTCGACAGCCTTCAAAAAACCGCTCGTATCGAATACCAACACACTTTTGCTAACGATTGGAAATTCGAGTCTATTTTCAACTACGAAGAAAACGACGCGTTCAGTTATCAAAATAACCCATCGCTAGCTTCAAACGGCTTATTGCCAGGATTACCACCCATCAGTTCAATTCTTGCAACCGGTGGTGCTGGCTTGTCATTTAACAGTGTTCCTGAAGACGGTGTATTACTTCGTACCTCGTTTGAAAGTGATACCCTTGACGAAAACTTCTTCGTTGCTTTCCGTTTTACCGGCGAAATTGAAGCGTTTGGTAAACAACACGTTATTGCAACCGGTATTGATGCCTACCAACGCAACCAAGATTTCAAGAGCAATGTATCTCTAGTCACCTTGGCGGAAACTGGTTTAGCTGGTCAGATTCCTGTTCCTGATTTCACTTTGTTCACCGAATTTAATGCGCTGAATATTTTCGATCCAACCTTCGATGATTTCCGCCGCGATGTCACTCCGGTTTCTACAACCGATACTGAAGATGAGCAAATCGGTATTTATATTCAGGATCAGATTACACTTAACGATCAATGGATTGCTTCGCTAGGTTTACGTTTTGACCAATTCGAACGTGAAATCACCACACGATCCATTTTAAGTGCATTCCCGAATCCAGCATTGTCTGCGTTTGCATTTGTGCCAGACGGTACAACGACCCGTTTCCGTGGCGATTCAGAAACTGAGCTTTCACCTAACGCCGGTTTGGTATTTAAGCCGACTGAAACCGTTTCTCTATACACAAGCTACAGCGAATCATTCACACCAAACGTTGTGCAAAACACCATTACCGGTGAAGCACAAAACCAAGACCCAAGTGAAAGTAAGCAATTCGAAGTGGGTGTTAAAGGCTCTTTCTTTGATGAAGCGCTTAACTTCAACGTTGCTATTTACGACCTAGAACTAGAAAACGTTCTCAACGGAACTGACCCGCTAACGGGTGCCGGTGTATTTAACGGCGAGCAAGAATCTCGCGGTTTAGAAATTGATACCAGTATTCAATTCTTAAATGGCTTAAACGTGGTTGCCGCTTACGCTTACACCGATGCTGAAATTTCTGAAAGCCAATTCCTTGAAGGAAACGACCCGCAAGGTGTTGCAGAAAACAGCGCCAGCATTTGGGCAAGTTACGAATTTAAAGAAGGTAGCTTCCGTGGTTTGGGTTTGGGTGCCGGTGCATTCTACACGGGTGATCGTTACGCTGATGGCGCGAACACCATCGAGCTTGATGATTACACCTTGCTTGAAGCCACCGCTTGGTACTACTTCCCAATCGGTAGCGGCTCACAAGTGCGTGTTCAAGCAGGCGTGAAAAACCTAACCGACGAAGAATACTTCATTCCAGGCAGTAACAACTTCCGTATCGGTGTTGGTCAACCACGAACCGTCTTTGCCAGTGCTTCATTAGAATTCTAATGAACACCTAAAGCGTTTACACAGGGATGTTTCTTGAAGCACAAGGATGTGCTTACCAACCCCATCTTCTATCTATTCCACTCTATCCCAATTAATTTGTAGTCTTTTTATTTATTGTTAATAACTTCTAAATTGCAATAAATTAACTAATCGATTTAATTATAATCGGCACACATTAAAGACTGAATTTCAGCAATCTTGAGTTAAACAAGAAATTTAAAGATAAGAGCTTTGGAAGGGTTGTCTAAGACTTTTCGAAGGATTCAAACTCGCACATCCTTGTGCATAAGAATTCACAGTTATTTGTTTACGAACAAATTAAGCGGTTTCTTTATCCATAAATATCTCAGGCATATGCTCACTCAACTCTGCCTTACCGGAATCCATTTTGATGTATCGGTCGGCAATATCGAAGTATTGATCGTCATGGCTGATCACCAATACGGTTTTACCTTTAGCTTTAAGATCGGGCAAAATTTGCGTATAGAAAATACGCTTGAACAACGGGTCTTGATCGGCAGCCCACTCGTCAAATACATAAAAATCGCGATCTTCTAAATAAGCGGTTAACAGCGCTAAACGTTTCTTTTGCCCTTGCGACAATTGAACCGTGGATAGCTTGCCATCTTCTACTTTCACTTTATGGTTAAGTTGCAGTTTTTCAATGTAGCTCTCAGCTAAGGCATCGATTTCGGTGTCTTCAAAACCGAGCAGCTGCTCAAATAAGAAGAAGTCTACAAACACAACAGAAAATAATTGTCGATAACTTTCTAAATTGTTGGATTCAACAATAACATCGTCAACCTTAATGTTGCCGCTTTCAGGTTCGTACAAACCGAGCAACAATTTGGCGAATGTGGTTTTACCGCTACCGTTGCCGCCAATTAAGAAAATAAGCTCACCTCGGTTAATGCTCATATCAATGGGACCAAGTTGAAAATGCGTATCTTCCAACTCACGGTAATAGCTGTGAATCACACTGTCGAGACTGATGGTTTGCCATTGTTTGCTTTCGATAAGCTGCACATTATCGGGCGTCTCAAGTTTACCCTCTTCCTCTAAATTCAAATCTAAACCGAGCTTTTGAATTTTACGTAAGCCTACCGAGGTTTTCGCCAGTTCGGGAATGGCAGAAACGACCACTTCCATCGGACCTTGAATAAATAAAAACACCATAACGTAGCCAGTTAATGTGGCTGCATCTAGGTTTGCCCAACTCGGGAATAAATACACCAAAAAGCCAATGATCATAAAGAACATTAACAAGCCAAAACTTCCAGCAAATGAATAGTAGCGTGTACCACTGATGGTTTTATCGGCATAACCTTGTGCGGCTTCTTGCAGTGGACCATTAAAAAACATTTCGCGTCGTTTGCGATGGATTTTTAATTCCTTGGTGCCAGAACAAATTGCCTGAAAACCTTGATAAAGATTATCGGCAAATCCGCGGGCTTCATTTAATAAACCTAGCGCGCGTGACTCTGGTAAGCGGTAGACCATGACCCCAGCAAAAATAAAGAACAAGGCCAGTAAAAATAACCACCACGATAACCAAAGCATATACACCAAGCAGCCGCTGATGACGGCCAAATTAATGAATAGAAACGGCAATCGCATAATGCCGTTTGCCAACGCTGCTACGTCGTCGGTCAGTGTTGCCAATAATTTATGCGGGCCTTGGCGCTCAGTCACTTTCAGTGGCGCTGCAAGAATTTTTTTGCTCAAACGCATGCGCATTTCAGCGATACTTTTTTGGCTTAGCTTGGTCAGTAATACCGTTGAGTTCACTCGAAAGAACACCATTGCCGCTAGCAAAGCGGTAAACAGTCCCATCGATAACACAGTTACTTCGCCAATGTTGTGCAATGCCTGGTTGATCAACGCCAACAGCCCTACCATACAAAGGCCGGAACCAATTCCCGCAAGCACGGCAAGAATAAATGTTTGCCGCGATGAGGAAAAAATAAAACGCATTAATTCCATTGAATTTTCCACAGCTCTTAAATGAGCGTTATATTCTTATCAATATCCAATGCGCCGCTCTAAATCTTTCTTAAACTTACGTTCTAAATTTCACAAAGACAAAAGCGACGCGGTAATTATTTTTTACGTGTTAATTCATTCTTTAACTAGAACCTTTAATCAAACAAGTTGAAATTTTTTCATGCAATGACGCCGCGCTCATGATGTCGTAGTGAGAACCGTCAAAATAATCCACTTCCGCGACGTCATCACAATAACGATGCCAAGGCGTCGGCGCTTCACCGTCTTTCAGAGAATCTTGAGCCCACCAAATGTAAGGTACAGCTTTTACTTTCTCAGGATAGTGTTTCTTCATTAGGTTTCGATAATGAACCGAGGTGCGATAGCGTAATTTCAAGAATTCCGTATTGACAGTTTCATCGATGAGTTTTAATTCGCTCATTTTATCAATGGCGTACTGAAGCCCTTGTTCGTGATCCATTTGGTTTAACTCGGCTTCAAAATGGCTACGCAAATCTGGACTTACCGTTTCATAACGTTGACGCCCTTCTTCGCCAAACATTTGCAGCATATTGGCAACAACGTTGAGATCAGCGCTGGTATCCACGTGTTTTAATTCGGGATTATCGAGCACCGCGTTTAAATCGACGTTGTGTACCGAGTCAATCAAGCCAATAAAGCTGACTTGCTCGCCTTGATTTTCCAACACACGAGTCATTGCCATTGCCAGAACACCACCCAACGACCAACCCAATAATTGATACGGCCCTTGCGGTTGTATCTCTTGAATCATCGCGGTGTAAAGCTCTGCCATTTCTTCGATGGAATGCTCTTCGAAATTCGGCTCAATCAAACGCCGCGACTGAATACCATAAACGGGAATGGACGCATCCAAATTGGCGCTAATCAGCTGATACTCAAGCGTGTGGCCACCGCCGTGATGAATACAAAATAACGGTGATTGTACGTTTTCGCCGCTGGCATCGCGTAACATTCGCACTTGCGATTGCGCTTCACCCTGGCTGAGAGCAACCAATTGTCGAATGGTTGGTGTTTGGAATAGCGCCGCCAACGACACATCAGGTCCAAACTCGCGCTGCATTTGATGAACCATTTTAATCGCCAATAGCGAATGGCCACCCAGTTCAAAGAAGTTATCGTCGATACCAATGCGATCGAGCTTGAGTACTTTTTTCCAAATCTCAACCAACTTACGCTCATGCACGTTACGTGGCGCAACGTATTCGGTAGTCGATAATTTTTCCAAATCAGGATCGGGCAACTTGAGTCGATCAATTTTACCGTTTGCATTCAGTGGCAACGATGGCAGTACCACAAACACCGAAGGCACCATGTAATCCGGTAGCGTGTCTTTGATAAAACTGCGCCACTGTTCTTGTTCTTGTTCTTGCTCTTGCGCAATTGCATCGGATGACTCCAGCTCAGCGGTGTGCGCTTCTTTTTCAACGTACGCAACCAGCATGTTGTCACCATGCTGATTGGATTTCACCACCACCGCTGCCAAGCGAATGTCGTTGTGCTCAAGCACGCGGTTTTCAATTTCACCAAGCTCAATGCGGTAACCGCGAACTTTTACTTGGTGATCTTTACGACCACGATATTCAATAATGCCATCGCGGGTGAAGCTCGCTAAATCGCCACTGCGATACAATCGCTCGGCTTGGGTTTTTACCGCCTCGGTTAATGCTAATTGAGAATTTTTTATTTCCGAGGTTTTTATCTCAGAAGCTTTTATATCAGAGTCGGTCTCCGAAAAATCCAAGAATGGATTTTTAATAAATACTTCTTTGGTTCTCTCAGGATCATTCAGATACCCGCGGCCCACACCGGCACCACCAATATAAAGTTCGCCCGTAACACCGGCAGGAACGCATTGTTGGTTGTTATCTAAAATGTAGAGCCAGTTGTTGTCTGTCGCCAAACCGATTGGCATGTGCGAAACATTCGCTTCTTGCTCAGTTTTAACAGGCCAAAATGCCACGTCGTCAGAACACTCCGCTGGGCCGTACGCATTCATTAACGGAATCTGTGGGAATGCCTTCAACCAGTCGCGCGCCAATTCTGGCGGTAAAGCTTCACCCGTTGGCAGTAACCAACGCAGAGAATCCAAGGCAGCTTTAATCTCGTTTTGATCTTCAACAATGTCGAGCATGCTGCGAATCAATGAAGGCACACTTTCTAAAATAGTGACGGAATTTTCGCCAACGGCTTTCATTAATGATTTAGGATCATGAGCGATTTGATCGGGATAAATATCAACCCGCGCACCCAACATTAATGCCGTTAAGAACTGCCAAACCGAGATGTCAAAACACTGTGATGCGGTTTGTGCGATGACTTCATCCGAACCTAGATTCAAACTAGGAAGTTTACCTAACATGTTGTTTAACATACCTAAATGCTCAACCATCGCACCTTTTGGTACGCCGGTTGAACCCGAGGTAAAGATCACATAAGCGAGATCGTTAAACTCACTGATAACCTCTGGATTTTGATCGTTCAAGGTACCAGATGACGGTTGCTCAAGCAGTGTTGGTAAAGTGATGACGGTTTGTTTGTCTGCCAGTAACTCCCAGGTTTGCGTCAATAAGGTTTCAGTTTGCGCGTTACCTAGCACCAAACTTAAATCGGCCAGCTCAATGATTTTCGCCAATCGCTGCGGCGGATGTTTGGGATCCAGTGGCAAGTAAGCCGCGCCCGCTTTTAATACCGCAACAATCATCACCAATAAATCAATGCCGCGCTCATCCAACAAAGCTACCAAGTCATTTCGGCCAACGCCGCGAGCCGTTAACTCATTGGCAATTTGGTTGGCTTTTTGGTTTAGCTCGCCATAGCTCAGCGATTGATCCAAACAACGAACGGCAACTTTTTCTGGCTGATTATTCACTTGTTCAGCGAAACGTTGTGGCCAAAGTTTGCCTTGGTTTTCGTTAATTAACTGAGGCATTGGCGTTGCTCTGCTGAACCCGCTCCACTTGGTGAGTAATTTCTGCTGATCAGAGGCGCCCAACATATGGATGTCAGACAGCTTGCTGTTTGCACCTCGCGATAAATTACACAGCAGTTGTTTAAAGTGCTCGACCATATCCCCAACAGTATCGTGATCGAACAACTGCTTATCGTAGGTTAATTGCAGTCTCAATTTTTCGCTCGGACCAATCACTACGGTAATTGGATAGTTGGTGTGCGTTCGATCGGTACGCTCGTCAATTTCGAACTCAACTGTTCTATCCATCATCGCCTGATCAATAGGCGCGTTCTCGAACACAAACAAACTCTTAAACAAGCTCTCGCCGCGCGGCAGCTCGCTCCAAGATTGAATATCCACCAACGGCGCGAATTCGTATTCACGCATACCCACGTTTCGCTCGAACAATGCCTTCAACCATTCGCTCACAGAGGCTTGATTATTTACTTCAACTCTTAACGGTAAACTATTGATAAATAAACCAATTAAAGAGTCCGCACCTTCAAGTTCTGTGGGTCTGCCAGCAACGGTAACACCAAAGATAATGTCGTTATCGCCACTGTAACGGCTGAGCAATAATGCCCACGCACCTTGGACAATGGTGTTGATGGTAATTTGGCATTGCTGGGCAAGGTTTTGTAATTGCTGGGTTTCTTCAATCGATAAACTCACCGCAACATCGGCAACACCTTCTTGCGACTGCGGACGATCCACAGCCAAAGAATTCGGTGCATTAAATCCTTTCAGATAATCGCGCCAATATTTCTCGGCACCATCGATATCTTGCTTTTGCAACCAGGCAATGTAATCGCGATACGGACGCAAGCGTGGTCGCTCGATGGCTTTGTCTTCTACCAAACTTTGATAGAACATTAAAAAGTCCATCATCAGCAAAGAGAAACACCAAGCGTCCATAAGAATATGGTGGAAGCTGCGAATTAATTGATACTTGCTGTCACCAACGCGAATTAACGTAATCGCCAATTGCGTTGGCGTTGATAAATCAAAACCGGTAGTCAATTCCTCTGACATGTATTTCTGAACTTCAGCAACTTGCTGCTGCTCATCCATATGACGCCAATCGAGCAAGGTAACCGGCGTTTCGACTTTCTTGTGCACCACTTGCAGTAATTGATCTTCGTTTTTCCAATAAAAAGACGTTCTCAATACTTCGTGGCGATCCACCACGCGCGCCCAAGCTTCAACCACGGCGGCTTCATCTAACGGACGGTTAATTTGATACCGCTCCTGCATGAAGTAAATACCAGTGCCGGGTTTCATTAAGGTATGGAACAACAAACCTTCTTGCATTGGCGACAGCGGATACAAGGTTTCAATGTTGTGCCAATCAAACGGCATGTCTTCCAATTGCGGCTGAGTTACTTTTGCCAATGGGAAATCCGAAGGCGTAACACCACCGCTGCTTTCTTGCAGACAATGATGAATCAACTCACTCAACGCTTCGCAATAAGCACCGGCAAGATCTTCGACGGTTTGTTGGTCTTGCAGCGCTTTGCTGTAGTACCAGTTTAAGTGCAACTGACCGCCACTGACTTGAGCGGTTAAATCCAAAATATGACTGCGCTTAGAATCCAGCGCTCGGTCAACGCCACCGGTTTCTGGTGCGTCGCCAAATAAGGTATCAACCGCGTTGTCGTCTTTTTCTTCAATAGCGCCATCGAGCTGGCCGAGGTAATTGAAGTTTAAAATCGGCGCAGCGTGTTGGGCGAACTGTTCGCGAATTGCCGCCTCTGGATGCAGATAACGAATCAATCCGTAACCAATGCCTTTATTGGGGATTGCCCGCAACTGCTCTTTAACGGATTTAATTGAATGGGAAAATTCGCGATTGGCAGATTGCTCGTCACTGGCGAACGGTGTTAGCAACACCGGGAACCGGCTGGTAAACCAACCGATGCTTTGGCTTAAATCTTGTGCTTTAAGATCAACGTCTTTGGCAAACAATTCTTCGCGACCGTGACCTTCCATCTCAATGCAAATTTGATCGGACTGAGTTTTGTCACACAACATGCGCGACAGCGCCGTTAACAACACGTCGTTAATTTGCGTTCGGTAAACGCTTGGGATTTTTTGCAACAGCGCTTGAGTGTCTTCTTTCGACAAACGCTGAGTAACAATCGCTTGCGATGAGACGGTATTAATGGCTGTAACTTTTTCGGCGTCTTGCTCGGATAAGTTAAACCCAGATAAATCCGGCGATTCACTGCCAACCTGTTGCCAGTAATCTACTTCTTGATTGAGGCTGTCAGATTTCACGTAGGTAGCAAGATACTGCGACCAACTTTGGAAACTGCTCGATTTCTCTCCCAGATTCACCGGCTTATTTTGCGCCAATTGTTGATAAGCTTCGAGAAGATCATTCAACAGAATACGCCAAGAAACACCATCAACCACCAAGTGATGGATGGCAATCAGCAAGCGGTTTTCCGGCACAGTGCCATCAATGGTGACATCATTCAGTTCGAAATAACCCACGCGAATGAGCGGACCCTTGGCGAGATCCAAACTGGCTTGAACGTCGGTTGCGGCAGATTCAATCGCATCACTCAAGGCGTGTGTGTTCGATTGTGCATCCAGTTTTAAACGCTCTGCGCCAATGCTCGAACAGAGTTCTTGCACGGGTAGTTTTTCAATCGGTAAGTAACGTTGCTGCCACTGTCCGTTATTTTGTTCAAAGCTCATTCTGAGTGAATCGTGTTGCTTCACCAAAGCGACAACCGCTTGTTGCAAGAGCTTGAAATCCAACGGTTGTTTAACCGTGAAAATCGTCGACTGATTCCAGTGGTGTTTATTTGGGTGATCCGCCTCAAAAAACCACGACTGAATCGGTGTCAGCGGCACATCGCCTGACACCAACGCTTGGCTTTTGGATGTTTTGCTTTCGCTGTATTCGACCACCGCAGCAAGCTTGGCAACGGTTTGTTCATCAAACAATTGCTTTGGCGTGACTTTAAGCCCTGCTTTGCGCGCTTTTGCCACCACCTGCAAACTTAAAATTGAGTCACCGCCCAAGGCAAAGAAATTATCGTGACGATCAATGTCGTCGCGCTTCAAAATACCCGACCAGATTTCAATGAATTGTTGTTCGATATCACTCTGCGCCGTTACCGCCACTTGCGATAAACGGGCGATGGTTTGCTCGTCAAACAATTGCTTTGGCGTTAGCGTAATACCGGCTTTTTTCGCCTTCGCAATCACTTGCAAACTTAAAATGGAATCGCCACCAAGCTCAAAGAAATTGTCGTCAATGCTGATGCTGTCACGACGAAGAATATGACTCCAAATTTCCACCAACTGCTGTTCAAGTTGATCGCGCGGCTCGCGACCTTCAGCGGCATCGCTGTCTGGACCGGCATCGGCCAAGGCAATTAATTCTCGGCGATCGAGTTTACCGTTAATGGTCAGCGGTAAGCTGTCTAACCACAACCATTGTTGCGGCACCATGTACGGCGGTAATGTTTCTTCTAACGCACTTTGAACGCGTTGGTTATCGGCGCCGGTGCCCGCATCTTCTTTTACTGACTCTTCATTTATTAACTTTTCTTTTACTAAAAAGGCCACCAAGCGTTCGCTGACATCGCCACGAATCACTTGCACAACTGCATCACGCACACCGTCTTGTTCGCACAAGCAGGTTCGAATATCGCCAAGTTCTACGCGATAACCGCGCAGTTTCACTTGCTCGTCTAAGCGGCCTAAGAAATCAATGTCGCCATTGCTTAACCAACGCGCTTTATCACCAGTTCGGTACAAGCGTTGTGCCGGTTGGCTGGCGTGCAATTGACGCTCAATAAACCGTTCTTGTGTGAGTTCTGGCTGGCCGAGATAACCGCGGGCAACACTGTCACCACCGACAAACAATTCCCCCGCTACACCGGGTGGACATAAATGGCCACCGGCATCAAGAATGTAGGTTTGGCTGTTTGGTAACGGTTTGCCGACTGGGAAGCTGCCGGTGTATTCAGTTTGGAACGGAATTTCGTGGGTTAACACACCGACAGTGGTTTCGGTGGGCCCGTAGTGATTCACAATACGAAGCTCGGGCGCTAATTGTCGAACCTGCGCAATTAAACTGTTCGGACAAGCTTCACCACCTAAAATCAATAAGGTTTTTGGCAATAAACGCTGGGGCTCGTTAGCGGCCAATAAACCTTGAAGATGGCTTGGTACAATTTTAATGACATCAACCTGATGTTCGTCCATGTAAGACGCTACGGCATCCGGTGAGAAACTGCGCTCGGCATCGATTAAATGCAGGCAACCACCAAACGCCAAAGCACCGTAAATGGAGGTATTACCCAAATCGGCGGCAACAGTAGAAACACTGGCAAAGCTGTAATTTAATTCAGAACCGTGAATTTCAGAACCATGAATTTCAGAACCAAAGAAGCGCGTCATTACACCGCAGGCGTAATTAATTAATTGCTGATGTTCAATCATTACCCCTTTCGGTTTACCGGTAGAACCAGAGGTGTAAATCATGTACGCCAAATTATTGTTGGTAGCAACCGGCGTTGGATTATCCGTTGATTCGTTTGCCCATAAAACGGGTTCTGAGGTTTGATCTAAAATCAACGCATTAACCGACAAACTGTTCGCTGTGGTTTGCCAAGCGGTTTCGCTCAATAATAACTGCGCGCCGCAATCGTCAATAAGATTTTGCAAACGCGCGGCGGGCCATTGGGTATCTAACGGCACATAACAACCACCGGCTTTTAATACCGCCAATAATCCAACCACAAACGAGGCTGAGCGATTCATTAATAAAGCGACAGGAACGTCGGCGACAACGCCTTGGCTTCGTAAATAATGGGCAAGCTGATTGGCTTGATAGTTTAATTCGCGATAGCTCAAACGCGTGTCAGAGCAAACCAGCGCAATGGCATCGGGTGTATTTTCAGCAAAAGATTCGATACGCGCGTGAATCGTCGAAGATTCTTGTGAAATTAACGCGTTCGTTTGAGCCGTTTCTTCACTGTTTGTGCGTTGAACTTGGTAACGCTCTAACTGTTGGTCATCACTTAATAACGCGTAGTCATTGATATTACCGGCAGGATTAGCGGCAATTTGGGTGAATAATTCTTCGTAGTGAGCCAGTAAAGATTCCGCCGTCGACTGAGAAAATAAATCGGTATCGAATTCTAACTGGCAATACAGTGAACTCGCATCGCCGTTATCGGTAACACGTAAAGTTAATTCATAACGAGCAATTTCTTGATCGTCATTAAAAGACGAAACAGTGACACCCGGCAACTCAATAGACGACGCCTGGCCTGCGGTATTTAATACAAACAACACCTGGAACAATGGCGTTGTACTGTTATCACGCTCAACCCCCAATAAATCAATTAATTTATCGAACGGAAAATCTTGATTTACGTACGCCGAAGACGCTGTCTCATTAACTTGCTGTAGGAACGATAAAAAATCAGCGCTTCGATCAATTTGATTTCTCATCACCAACAAGTTAACAAAGAAACCTAACAGCGGTTGCGTTTCTTGTTTGGTACGGTTGGCAATGGAAGTACCAACACAAATATCGTCTTGGCGACTGTAATGGCTGAGCAATACATTAAACGTTGCCATTAACACCATGTACAAAGTAACGTTTTGTTGGCGAGCCAACTGACGCAATTGATCCGATAATTCTACGGGCAATTCAATGCTGCATTTTTTACCCAAGCAACGACGATTTTTAGAACGCGCAAAATCCGTGGGTAAATCGATGCGCTGGGGCGCGCCTTCAAGTTGATTTTGCCAAAATTCCTGTTGCTTCAAAAACTGCTTAGACTGACCCCACTGACGTTGCCACTGCGCAAAGTCAGAATACTGCACGCTGAGTTTAGGCAATGTTTTTGGTAGCGGCTTTTCAGACAAAGCATTGTCTGAATGTGAATTGGTATTGTCGGATTGGCAAAAGTGCGTGTACAAACTGACAAATTCTTGCACCAACAAATCCACCGACAAAGCATCGAAGGCAATATGATGAATGGTGAACAAGCCAACGGTGTTTTCGTTATCGACCTTAATTAATTTAAACCGAAACATTAAGTCTTGGCCTAAATTAAACGGCTTTTGTGCTTCTTCACGAGCCAGTTGGTTTAAAACGTCGGATTGATCACCGCTGTTGTTATCCAAGGTAATAATTTCAAGCGGTACGGCTTTAAAGGCATTAACACGCTGGCGCCCTTCCCCGTCTTCATTACCGGTATAGGTGGTTCGCAACACGCTGTGACGTTCAACAATCGCATTAATGCTTTGCTCAACCGCTTGCGTGTTTAGATTACCGTTAAATTGCAAACCGAACGACAAATTATACAGTGGGTTGCCAGGCTCGGTTTGTTCGATAAACCACAGCCTTTGCTGAGCAAATGACAACGCATAATCATTCGCTGGCGATTCTTGTTCAGGGACTAAAGGCAGCTTCCAAGGGTCAATGCCTTTTTCTTCCAAAGCGTTGCGAAACGTATTCTTTTTCTCTTCTGGCAACGCCGCGAGACGTTCCGCAATTTGTCGTAATTGCGCTTGTTTTGAGGGTTTGTTGTTCATGCTCATCTATTGCTTCAAGTTTTAGCAGGCAGCCAAATTAAATTTGACTGCCGAAAATAATGTAATTAATGAGTGCTATTGCTACTACTGCTCATCTTCCATTGAACTCATTAAATCGTCCATCCAATCGAGGTCGTCATCACTAAATTGCTGTTCATTTTCAGACACCAATTGTGCAAGCTCTTTTACGGTTGGATGTTTAAATAATTCAACTAAGGTAACTTCAATTTCGAATTGTGTTTCGATTTCAGATTTCAATTGAATTGCCATTAATGAATGGCCACCTAATTCAAAGAAATTATCCGTAATTCCCACACGCTCAACGTTTAATGCCGATTGCCAAATCTCACAGAGTTGCTCTTGAATCTCATTTTCGGGGGCAACGTATTCGGTGAGCGCTTGTGACCAATTGGGTTTTGGCAATGCTTTACGATCAACTTTACCGTTGGCATTTAACGGCATGGCCTCCAATACTTCAAAGGCCGCAGGGATCATGTAACGCGGCAATTGTTGTTGAAGCGTCTGTCTGATGTTTTCAACGATTGTTTGTGAGTTGTCCGATTCTTGCGGTTGACTTAACACAAGATACGACACCAAACGTTGTTGGTTGTTGGTATCAACATCGGCAACGACGACAGCATCATCAACGGCGTCATGATTATTCAGTAAGGCTTCGATTTCGCCCAACTCAATACGCAAGCCACGAATTTTTACTTGATAATCAACACGGCCACGATACTCAATCACACCGTCTTCTAAATAACACGCTAAATCACCGGTACGGTACAAACGATTTACATCAGCGCCTGGAATAGTCGGAATAATGTCTTTAAACGGATTATCAATAAACGCTGCGGCTGTTCGTTCCTCATCATTTAAATAACCGCGACCAACACCAATACCGGCAACGTACAGTTCCCCTTCCACACCCAAAGGCACGGGTCGTTGCGCGGCATCCAAAATAAATAACTGGTTGTTATCGGTTGGACGACCAATCGGAACATGATGACAGTGTTCTTCTGGCGCTTGATCAATGGGCCAGAACGCAACATCGTCGGCACACTCCGCTGGCCCGTAGGCATTCATTAACGGAATATTCGGGAACGTCAGCAACCAGTCTTTAGCCAATTGCGGCGGCAAAGCTTCACCCGTTGGCAATAACCAACGCAACGTATCACCAATGGCTTTGGAATCGTCTTCTTTTATTTTTGATGTTTCTAACATCATGCGAATAAACGAAGGCACGCTTTCCAAAATCGTGATGCCGTCTTTTACGATAGAGGCAAACAAGGCGTTCGGATCATGACTGACAGAGTCTGGATAAATCTCAACCCGAGCACCGATCATTAATGCCGTTAAGAATTGCCACACCGAAATGTCAAAACACTGAGACGCGGTTTGAGCAATGGCATCGTCAGAACTCAATGATAGCGCTGGAATTTTAGAGTACATGTTATTGAGCATGCCTCTGTGTTCCACCATGGCCCCTTTTGGCTCGCCGGTAGAACCGGAGGTAAAAATAACGTAAGCCAAATCAGACGGCGTTGATTGCCGAGTTAATTCGGTCGTATTTTTATCACCGCTAAGCGATTCGCTGTAACGCACAACTTTTGTTTTTAAAATCTGAGTGTTTGAAACCTGGGTATTTACAACCTGAGTATTTGCAACCGCATCCATCGAGGCGTCGCCATCTTGAGTGAAATCGGGTAACTCGTCGCCAATTAATACTAATGGCGAACCCGCTTTGACAACCACTTTATTTAAACGCGCAGGTGGATGTTCGGGGTCGAGTGGTAAATACGCGGCGCCCGATTTTAATACAGCCACAATCATGGTAAGCAAATTAATGCCACGTTGATCCAACAACGCAATCACTTGATCACGCGTATCGGGAACCATACTTTTAATAAAATGCGCAATTTGATTACTGCGATCATTCAATTCACGATAGCTTAATGATTCGTCCAAACACGCAACGGCAATTGCATCGGGTGTTTTAACCACTTGTTCGGCGAATAAATCCATCCAACATAAATGATGCGGATAATCCGTTGCTGTATTGTTCCAATCAACCAGTTGTTGTTGAATTTGACGTTCGTTTAATACCGCAACGTTACTGATGGGTGTATCGGCATCGACAGAAATCATCGAACCAATAATGGTTTCTAAACTCTCGGCAATACGTTCTACGTTGGTTTGCGTCACACCGGTAAAGGCAAATTGCAATTCGAGTTTGGGTTGCTTTGATTCACCTTGTGTTGATTTATCATCAAAACCCATAGGCACAACGGTTAACGTTAACGGGTAGTTTGTCGGTTCAAACGATTCATTAACAGCCAGTTCTAACGTTTGCTCAGATGTGTCTTGTTCTTCAACGGCGTAGTTTTCAAATACAAGAAGGTTATTGAATAACGGTTGATCACTGCCGATATCACTGAGTCGTTGCACTTGCGTTAACGGCGTATATTCGAACTCACGAACCTGCGCTTGGTTACTTTGAATATCGCGCAAAAATTCTTTAACGCTGAGTGCTTCATTAACATTCACTCGCACAGGCAAGGTATTAATGAAAACGCCAAGCATGGTTTCGATATCAGCAATAGGCGCTGAACGTCCGGCAGAGGTAACACCAAAAATAACGTCATTATTAAAACTGCGCGCGGATAAAATTGACCAAGCCGCGACCACCAAACTGTTCAGCGTGACTTGATAATTTTTCGTTGCCGATTGCAGCTTGGAACACAATTTCGGCGGTAATTCGAACGTCCAATAACGTTGTTCGGAATCAGTCTCATCCAGTTTTTGAGTAACACCCGGCACTGGGGTTGGTTGTTCTAACCCTTTTAAGTAGTCACCCCAAAAAGCATCGGATTTTTCAAGAGACTGACTGCGTAACCAGTGAATATAATCTTTAAACGGTTTTGGCGTTTGTGCAAGCAACTGCTTAGCGTGCTGCGCCGCAGGTGTTTGATTGCCAGAAACGTCGTTTTCAAAGTGATAATACAACGCCATCACTTCTTGAACTAAACGCGCCGAGCTCCAACCGTCTAATAATAAATGGTGGCGACTCCACAACACTTGCCAATGATCATCACTGATTCGCAACAGTGCAAGACGCATAAGAGGCGCTTGACTAAACTCGAATCCGCGCTGTTTATCTTGTTCGATATACGCATTACGCAACTGATCTTGCTCGGACTCGCTTTTTCCACGCCAATCGTGAGCATCAATGGGCAGTTCGCAGGTGTTAAACACAACCTGTAACGGTTCCGATAAATGATTTGAAAAGAAACCGCTGCGCAAAATATTGTGACGCTTAATCACCTCTTGCCAGGCTTTTTCCAAACAGGTGAGTTCTAACGGTCCTTTCAAATCCAGCAGTAACTGGTTGAAATAAGCTGCACCGGTAACTTGAGTTTCTGATTCGTCGTTATCCGTGGTTAATTCCGCATCCAATAAACTGTGGAACAACATACCTTGTTGTACGGGCGTTAATGGATAAATATCGGCAACATTGTCGTAACCAATATTTGCAACTAAGGTATCCAATTGCGTTTGAGAAACATGAGTTAACTCAAAATCGGACGGAGTATACGCTTTATTTTCCGGTTGCAAGCAGTGTTCAACAACAGCGTTTAATGCCTCGGCAAAATCGTCAGCCAAATGATTGACTTCAAATTGAGGCACCAGGGTTTGTGCAATTCGCCAGTGGCTTTGCAATACACCATCAACAACACTGACATTAATATCAATACCGTGATTCACAAAACTGTCTGGGTGGCGCTCCGTCATTGCAGACAGATTTGCCAAAGGCTCAAATAAAGCGTCGGATTCTAAACTTAATTGCCCCAGGTAATTGAATGAAATAACCGGTGTTGGGAATGAACCATTAGGGCCTTCGTTCTCAGACGATTCGTTTTGAGATAAGGATTTGGACAGGTAATTTAAAACACCAAAGCTCATGCCTTGAGCCGGTATTTTTCTCAACTGCTCTTTAACCGTTTTAATCAACTCACCAACAAATTCATTACTGTGTTCGTCGTTGCTCTGCGATTGAGGCCCACTCAATAAAACCGGGAATCGACTGGTAAACCAACCTACCGTTCGAGAGGTATCGAGTTCTTGTTCAAGAATTTCTCGACCGTGCCCTTCCAGTTCCAAGTAAACGCTGTTGGATAAGACAGAGTTACTGTCATCTTGATTAGTGTGGCATTGTTTAGCAATCGTCAACCAAAGCGCGCTTAACAACAAATCGTTAATGCGAGTTTTGTAAGCACTCGGTGCTTTATACAACAGCAGATCCGTTGCTTCTTTGCTCAGCTGACTTCTGAACTCTTGCGTTTCTTTTAATGTTGCCGTCAGGGTTGGTGATTTGACAGGAACCGATAGTTCGATGACAGAATCACGCGTTTGAGTCCAATAGTTGAAAGCATCCTTGTACCATCGACTATGGTCATTGTTCGCAACACTGTGCAATTGTTTTGCCCATTGCTGGAACGAAACTGATTTTTCAGGCAACGAACTTTTTGTTTGAGTTAATTGAGCTTCGTAACTCAGCTGTAGATCTTCTAAAAGAACACGCCATGAAACCCCATCAACCAATAAATGATGCGCAATAATTAATAGACGATCATTAATTTCATCATTACCTGGGAATAAAACTACCGCGAACAGAGTTTTATTTTCTGCTTCATTACCTGAACTAACAGGCTTACCACTGAGCGATAAATTCGCTTGCCATTGATTAGCGATCTCAACAAACTTTTTATCCAGTTTATCTTGTTCTGCTTTTGTTATTGGATGACTAGTTATTGAATGACTTAACGCTGAATCATCCAACCAATTTTCAACGTGCAAATAGTCGTTAGCGGTTCCGGCTTTGTATTCACGAACCGACTGCTGCCAATGATTACCAACAATCTTAAATTCACAACGCAATTGATCGTGTTGTGCAATAAGAGTCTCGATGGATTTTTCCAGCGCATTAACATCGAGTTTTTGCTTAACCGCAAACGCTAACGACTGATTCCAGTGATGTTTATTCGGGTGATCCGCCTCAAAAAACCAGGACTGAATCGGTGTCAGTGGCACATCGCCTGAGACCAACGCTTGGCTTTTGGATGTTTTGCTTTCGCTGTATTCAACCACCGCAGCCAGCTTGGCAACGGTTTGTTCATCAAATAATTGCTTCGGTGTCACTTTAAGCCCTGCTTTGCGCGCTTTCGCCACCACCTGCAAACTTAAAATCGAGTCACCGCCTAAGGCGAAGAAATTATCGTGACGATCAATGTCGTCACGTTTCAAAATCCCTGACCAAATTTCAATGAATTGTTGTTCGATATCACTCTGCGCCGTTACCGCCACTTGCGATAAACGAGCGATGGTTTGTTCATCAAACAATTGCTTTGGCGTTAAGGTAATACCGACTTTTTTCGCTTTCGCAATCACTTGCAAACTTAAAATAGAATCGCCGCCAAGTTCAAAGAAATTGTCGTCAATGCTGACACTGTCACGACGAAGAATTTGACTCCAAATATCCACCAACTGTTGTTCAAGTTGATCGCGCGGCTCGCGACCTTCAACGGCTTCGCTGTCTGGACCAGCATCGGCCAAGGCAATTAATTCTCGGCGATCGAGTTTACCGTTAATGGTCAGCGGTAAGCTGTCTAACCACAACCATTGTTGCGGCACCATGTACGGCGGTAATGTTTCTTCTAACGCACTTTGAACGCGTTGGGTATCGGCGCTGGTAGTTGAGCTATTTTCTAACTCGTCTTTTACTAAAAAGGCCACCAAGCGCTCGCTGACATCGCCACGAATCACTTGCACAACTGCATCACGCACACCGTCTTGTTCGCATAAGCAGGTTCGAATATCTCCAAGTTCCACGCGATAACCGCGCAGTTTCACTTGCTCGTCCAAGCGGCCTAAGAAATCAATGTCGCCGTTGCTTAACCAACGCGCTTTATCGCCGGTTCGGTACAAACGTTGTGTCGGTTGACTGGCGTGCAATTGACGACTAATAAACCGTTCTTGTGTGAGTTCTGGTTGGCCCAAATAACCGCGCGCTACACTGTCGCCACCAACAAACAATTCCCCCGCTACACCGGGTGGGCAAAGATGGCCACCGGCATCAAGAATGTAGGTTTGGCTGTTTGGTAACGGTTTGCCGACTGGGAAGCTGCCAGTGTATTCAGTTTGGAACGGAATTTCGTGGGTTAACACACCCACGGTGGTTTCGGTGGGCCCGTAGTGATTCACAATACGAAGCTCGGGCGCTAATTGTCGAACCTGCGCAATTAAACTGTTCGGACAAGCTTCACCACCTAAAATCAATAACGTTTTTGGCAACAAACGCTGGGGCTCGTTAGCGGCCAACAAACCTTGAAGATGGCTTGGTACAATTTTAATCACATCAACCTGATGTTCGTCCATGTAGGACGCTACGGCATCCGGTGAGAAACTGCGCTCAGCATCGATTAAATGCAGACAACCGCCAAACGCCAAGGCTCCGTAAATGGAGGTATTACCCAAGTCGGCGGCAACAGTAGAAACACTGGCAAAACTGTAATTCAATTCGGAACCGTGAATTTCAGAACCATGAATTTCAGAACCAAAGAAGCGCGTCATTACACCGCAGGCGTAATTAATTAATTGCTGATGTTCAATCATCACCCCTTTCGGTTTACCGGTAGAACCGGAGGTGTAAATCATGTACGCCAAATTATTTTTTGCGGCAACCGGCGTTGGATTATTCGTTGATTCGTTTGCCCATAAAACGGATTCTGAGGTTTGATCTAAAATCAACGCATTAACCGACAAACTGTTCGCTGTGGTTTGCCAAGCGGTTTCGCTCAACAATAACTGCGCACCGCAATCGTCAATAAGATTTTGCAAACGCGCGGCTGGCCATTGGATATCTAACGGTACGTAACAACCACCGGCTTTTAATACCGCCAATAAACCCACCACAAACGAGGCCGAGCGATCCATTAATAAGGCGACAGGAACGTCGGCAGCAACGCCTTGGCTTCGTAAATAATGAGCAAGTTGATTGGCTTGATGGTTTAATTCGCGATAGCTCAAACGCGTATCGGAGCAAACCAGCGCGTCGCTGTCAGCGTGCTTAACAACAGCGGCTTCAAATAATTCGTGAACTGTTTGCGGGTTAGCAAACGTTTTATGTTCAAAAACATTCAACCCAACATGTTCGGTAACGTCTTTTTTATTTAATAAGCTACACTCTGAAAGCGCTTGTTCGGGGGATGCGACTAATTGCGCGAGAATATTTTCGTAATGACCGAGCAATGCCGATACATCGTCTCGGGCGTACAATGTTGGATCGTACTCAAGGTCACAACGAATTGATCGGTTGGGTAATTCGGTAATTCTGAGCGTTAAATCAAAACGGGCGTGATCCAACGGTTTTTGGAAACCACCGACGGTTAAACCCGGTAATGTTAACTGAGCATTCGCATCGCCAACGGTTGCGTTATTCATCACAAATAACACTTGGAACAACGCAGAATGGCTATCATTGCGCTCAATATCTAAAATATCGAGCAGATGATCAAACGGTAAATCTTGATTTAAATAGGCATTACTCGCCGTTTGATTAACCGATGTGAGAAAATCTGAAAATGTTGTCGCTTCGTTAACTTGGTTACGCATAACCAAGGTATTCACGAAATAACCCAGTAATGGCTCGGTTTCAAGACGCGGACGGTTTGCGATGGAAGTACCAACACAAATGTCTTTTTCGCCACTGTAGCGGCTCAGCAAAACATTAAAAGCGGCCAACATAACCATGTACAAAGTCGCGCCCTGGCTCTTCGCAGCTTGGTACAATTGGGGCGATAAATCATCCGACAGTGCATAACTTAATTCACAGCCGCTCGCCTTATCTTCATCATTGGCATCGATCGCAATTTTAGAGCGTTGTATTGATAAGGTTAACGGCTCGGGTGGATTGGCTAATTGTTGTTGCCAATACGTTTTTTGATGGGCGTAAGCCTGGCTTTGTGTCCACTGGCGTTGCCACACCGAAAAATCTTTATACTGAATCGGTAATTCTGGCAAGCTTGGCGTTTGCTCGGTAGCGAACGCTTGATACAGCTGGCTAAATTCAATCATTAAATTTTCAGTAGACCAGGCATCAAACACCATATGATGAATGGTAAAAAAGCCAACGTGTTCTTCATTACTGATTTTTACCAACGTAAAACGGAACAATAAATCGCTGGTTAAATTAAATGGCTTGTCGGCTTCTTGTTTGGCAAGTTCAATAAGTTTGCTTTCTAAATCACCCGAATCAACATCAGTAAAATCAACCGTATCTAACGCCATTGGGTTAAAGGCATTCACACGCTGGTAACCCACACCTTCGTGGTCGACCACATTAGTGCGCAAAATTTCATGGCGTTCAATCAACGCGTTAATACTTGTCTCTAAAGCGAGAGCATTTAAACAGCCGTTAAAGCGTAAACCAAAAAACAAATTGTATTGTGGATTACCCGGATTAACCTGATCGATAAACCACAAGCGTTGTTGCGCAAAGGACAACTGCGACAAAGGCGGTTGTTTACCACTTAAATCTACCGGCACGATAGGCAATTGCCAAATATCAATGCCCTCTTGCTCTAAACGTTGTGTTAATGCTGCACGTTTTTCATTGGAAAGTGCCGACAAACGTTTAGCAATTGCTAATTTTTTTTGCTGATCTAAATCCATAATCGACTTTTAAGCCAGTCTTTTTAGTGAGTACATGAATAAATGAATGAATACGCCAAACGATTAATCTTCAAATTCGGCCAGTAAATCTTCGATGCGATCGAGCGCATCATCATCGATAGAAGAATTACCTTTTTCACTGAGTTTTTCTATTCCACCGCTCTCTTCTTTGATCAAATCCGCAACACCGGCAACGGTGGGCGCAGTGAACAACTGAGCAAGCGTTAAGTTAGTGGTGTACGCTTCTTTAATTCGCGACATTAAGCGCGTAGCCAATAACGAATGACCACCTAAATCGAAGAAATTATCGTGAATACCAATTTCATCAATTTTTAACAGCGATTGCCAAATAGATTGAATTTGAGTTTCGACTGAATCTCGCGGCGCAACGTAAGGCTGACGTTGGCTCGCGAAATCGACTTTCGGCAACGACTTACGATCCACTTTACCATTCGGCGTTAACGGTAATTTATTCAACACCATGAAGGCATTGGGAATCATATAATCGGGCAATGCTTGATTAAGATGTTCTTTAAATGCCGTAATAGTTTCTTGTTGTAGAGTAAGATGTTGTGGAGTCTGTTGTTGTGAAATATGTTGCGTAAGTGTTTCTTGAGATGACGAGAGTTGATCTGACTCTTGAGTACTCTCAACACCAGATTTTAATACCACATAAGCCACTAAATGGTTTTCGTCATCGGAACTGTCGCTGCCTTTCTGTGTGTCTACGACGGCTTCGTGCACAAGCTCGTGTGAAGCCAATTGCGTTTCGATTTCACCCAGCTCAATACGATAACCACGTACTTTCACTTGCTGATCAATACGGCCGAGACACTCTAAATTTCCGTCGGGTAAATACCGAGCAAGATCACCGGTTCGATAAATTGTTCCGAATTCAGAATCGACAAAACGTTCCTCGGTGAGATCCGATCGGTGTAAGTAGCCTCTCGCCAAACCATCACCGCCGATACACAATTCACCCATGACACCAATGGGCACAGGGTTTGAATTCTCATCCACAATTACAATTTGTGTGTTAGCGATGGGTTTGCCGATTAATACCGGCTGATCCTTTTGCAATTGATGCGCACTTGACCATACCGTCGTCTCGGTTGGGCCGTATAAATTCCAAACATCAACGGGCTGCGCTAATAGCTGTTGTGCTAACGAGCCTGGGAATGCTTCACCACCACAAAGAACGTTAAACGCTCCACGATCGGCATTGTGTTGCCAACCGGCGGCGAGCAACATTTTCCAACTCACAGGCGTTGCTTGCATAAAGGTGAATGGTTGAGAATCTAAAAGCGCTTTTAAACGTTCACCGTCAACTGCAAGAGTTTCATCACCAAGGGTGACCTCACCGCCAGAAATCAGCGGTAAAAATAATTCCAACACGGCAATATCAAACGACAGTGACGTAACCGCTAATAAACGATCACTCGATGTTGGTTTTAATAGCTGCTGCATCGCTAACACAAAATTAACCATGTTAGCGCGAGAAATCATAACCCCTTTTGGCTTGCCCGTAGAGCCCGACGTATAAATAACGTAAGCAAGATGATTTCCCGTTGCCGTGTGGTTGGGTTTTTCTGTATTGCCCGCATCACGAGCAGATTCGCTCAACAACGCATTAATATCGAGAACGTTGCGATCTTTGGCGTCCAGTGTGAAATCAACATCTGAACTTGCTATTACATTTGTGTCGGACAAAACAATAGCCACATTAGAATGCTCTAACATGTAAGCGACACGATCTTGAGGATAATTGGGGTCAATCGGAACGTAAGCGGCTCCCGCTTTTAATACCGCAATTAAACTCACCAACATCGGCAACGATCGGCGTTGACAAACGGCAACTAAATCGTCCGCTGCAACACCTAAGTCCAATAAATGGTTAGCGACGTTGTTGGCTTGATTATTGAGTTCTCGATAGGTTATCGACTCGTCATTAAATCGAGCGGCTATTTTGTCGGGATGCTGGTTCACCGCTTGTTCAAACAATTCAACAACGGAGGCATCTTTGTTGTATGCCATTTCAGTGTTATTCCAAAGAGACAATTGCGATTTCTCTTCGGGTAATAACAACGATAACTGGCCAACATGCGCGCTTGGATTGTTGACGATAGAATTCAACAAGGTGGTGAAATGCGCCCACAATCGTTCGACGGTTTCAACGTTGAATAAATCAGTTCTAAATGAAAGATTACCTGAAATTTCTTTCGAATATTCACGCAGCGATAAATCCAAATCGAATTTTGCGGTGCCGGTATCAATAGTTGCTTGATCACCTACCGCGCTTTCTAAAATAAGTTTACCAGCGGTTGTGTCGAGATGATTTAATTCCGTCAACGGGGTATTTTGCCACGTAAACATGACCTGGAATAATGGCGAATACGCCTGGGTTCGAGGCACATTAAGTTGTTCAACCAATTGCTCAAACGGTACATCTTGATGCATTTGCGCATCGACAATAACCTGTTTTATTTGCTGTAAGAAATCAGCAAATGTCGGTTGATTCGATAAATCGCCGCGCAATACCAAGGTATTGGCAAAAAAGCCGACTAACGCTTCGGTGTCTTGATGCTGACGATTCGCCACCGGAGAACCCACGCAAATATCATCTTGACCGCTGTAACGATGCAACAACACTTGCCAAGCAGCCATTAATACCATGTATAAGGTACAGCCGTGCTCGTTAGCCAACGATTGCAATGACGTCGCGAGGTCTTCGCCCAAAGAGACAGAAAGCGTTTCGCCGTCGTAATTTTGCTGGGCAGGTCTTGAGTGATCAGTCGGCAATGAAATCAACGACGGTGGCGACGCAAGTTGTTTTAGCCAATAATCCAATTGTTCCTGAAAACGCTCGGCGCCTGAATTATGTTGCCAATAAGAATAATCACTGTATTCAATCGGTAAAGGATTGAAACTAAATTCATTGACTTGATTGGCGCTTTGATCAAATTGCTGATAGCTGTAGGCAAACTCTTCAATTAATACACCCACCGACCAACCATCACCAATCATGTGATGACAATTAACTAACAACCAATGTTGTTGATCGTCGAGTTTAAGAATTGTGACCGCAAACAACCAATCATTTTCAACATTCATTGCCGCAGTTGCAAATACAACGGCTTTTTCTTTTGCTGTTTGCTGTTTGTTCTCTACGGATTCTATCGCCGATAGGTCTTCAAACCCGATGGTAAAACGGTTTAGATCATGCAAACGCTGTTGTGGACCGGCATCATCGGACGGGAAATAGGTTCTCAAACTTGATTGACGCGCGACAATGGCAGAAAAACTTTTTTCCACCAGTGATCGATCTAACGGCCCAGAAATAGAAATAGCAACGGGCATGTTGTACGTGCTGTTCGGCCCTTCCAATTGATGCAAGAACCACAACCGTTGCTGAGAAAAAGACAACGGGATGATGGCATCTGCAGGTGCTTTCTCAATAGCAACAACACGGGTTGAACTGAAACCTAGTTCTTTCTCAATGGCAACGGCTAACAGCGCGATGGTTGGCTGTAAAAATACGGTGCGCAGTGGAATTTCTCGAGCAAGCTCTTCACTTAATCTGGCAACAACGCGAGTTGCCGAAAGCGAATTACCGCCGATGCTGAAAAAATTACTGTCGGTACTGACTTTTTCTAATCCTAATACCTCACACCAAACCGACTCAATGGTTTGTTCAAGGTCTGTTGCGGGCGCAATAATTTCGTTGTTAGTGTGCTGGCGGACATTGGGTTTTGGCAATGCTTTGCGATCAACTTTACCGTTGCTGTTTAGCGGGAATGACTCCAACTCAACATAAACACTCGGCACCATGTAATCGGGTAATTTAACCGCTAAAAATTCTCTCAACTGATCCGAATCAGCAGCAATATCGGGCTGAACCAGCAAATACCCAACCAAGTGTTTCACCTGGTTTTCATCTTCGTAGGCAGTAACGACTGCATCGCGAACGCCGTCGTGATTTCGCAACTGACGCTCAATTTCACCAAGCTCGATTCTAAAGCCACGAATTTTAACCTGGAAATCTCGACGGCCGTTGTATTCGAGTAATCCGTCGTGACGATAACTCACTAAATCGCCGGTTCGATACAAACGCTGCCCAGGCGTGTTAGCCAATGGGTTGGTAATAAATGCAGTGTCGGTTAAATCTTGCCGATGCAAATAACCCTCAGCTAAACCATCACCACCGATAAATAATTCACCTAACGCACCGACCGGCACTGGCGATAAATTTTCATCGAGTACGTAACATTGGTTGTTGCCAATCGGACGGCCAATCGGAGCTACCTTATCGAGTACTTTATTGAGAACTTTATCGAGAGAATTCGAAATTTCCAAACACGTAGACCAAACGGTGGTTTCGGTTGGGCCGTAAACATTGAGTAAACGAACCTTTCGCGCAAGCAACTGATTCGCCAGTTTCGCATTTAAGGCTTCACCACCACAAAGAACGTGTAACTCGGCAAGGGCTGAATCCAATTTTTTATAATTGACATGCTCGACTACCATCTGCCAGGTTGCCGGTGTTGCTTGCATAATGGTGATGGATTGTTGCTTCAACAACGCGATAATTTCGGCTGGATCACGAGCTTGATTTGCACTGGCAACAACGGTTGCCGCGCCGGTAATTAAGGGCAAAAATAATTCTAAGCCAGCAATATCAAATGAAATTGTGGTAACAGCAAGCCATTTATCGTCTGTTTTTAACTGAATTTCTTTCTGCATGGCGCAGAGGAAATTAACAAACGCCCCTCGACTGATGGCAACGCCTTTTGGTTTACCGGTAGAGCCAGAGGTATAAAGTACATAACCCAATTGACCCCGCTCAACTGATAACGATAAATTATCCGCAGATAAATCACCGGTTTGAACGGATTCATCTGCGCTTGTTAGCCAGTCGTTTGTGTTTTCAAAACACAACCACGGCAGCGATAACGACGGGTGTTCTTCATCACCGGCAAGGGTCTCTTTTACGAGCGGCAATAAAGATTGCTCGGTCACCATAAGAACCGGTTTTGCGTGCTCTAAAATGTAGTGACGACGCTGCTTTGGATAAATAGGATCAATCGGTAAATAAGCACCGCCCGCCTTTTGGATTCCGATTAATGTCGCCAGCAAATCAGAATTACGCTCTAAACAAACCGCAACCAAACTGTTGGTGGTTACGCCGTGGGCTTTTAAATAATGAGCAATTTTGTTGGCTTTGGTATTTAATTCAGCGTAGCTAACCGCTACCGTTGAATTGGCATCATTTTTATCAGCGACACTAATAACAGCATTGGCATTGGGTGTGCGTTCAACTTGTTGTTCGAATCGTTGAACCACGTCTTGATCGAAATCCACATCAAGATGACTGTCGTTCCAATCAAACAATTGTTGCTGAATGTCTTCAGGCGTTAACGCGCTAACACGTTGAATTGGAGTGTGTGGCTTCTCATTTAAGCAGGTAACCAATTGCTGCAATAAATACTGATACTGACGAGCGAATTGGCTAATACGCTGTTCGCTGTATAAATCTGTGTTGTACTCAAAAATACAGGTGTATTTTTCAGCACTGGCTTCAACCGTTAAGGTAAGATCAAATTTAGCGTGATTCTGATCGAAGGCTAATGGCGCAATGGTTAAATCATCCAATGCGAGCTCACCGCTTTGCTCTTGCTGCAAAAAGTTGAACATCACCTGAAATAGCGGGCTGTGACTCATGTCTCGCTCAGAGACAAGTTCATCTACCAACATTTCAAACGGCATGTCTTGATGGTCTTGCGCTTCTAAATTGCGTTGTTTTACGTGATTAAAATAATCTGCAACTGTTTGCTCGCCATTAAAGTTGGCTTGCATGACCAAAGTATTGACAAAAAAACCAACCAAGCTTTGGGTTTCAATGCGAGGTCGGTTGGCGTTGGGCACACCAACACGAATGTCTTGCTGACCGCTGTATTGCTGAAGCAATTTTTGATACGTACCAAGCAATACAACAAAAGGTGAAACAGACTCTCCCGCAAGCGCGTGAATGGCTTGAGTCAACTCGGTATTTAATTCGATTGACACCCGCGCGCCATTAAATGTTTGGATAGCAGGTCGCGGAAACTCCGTAGGAAATTCCAATACCGGCGGCTCGTCACCGAGCGTGTTGCGCCAATAATTAATGTGCTTTTCTAAATTGGCACCGGATAAATATTCTCTTTGCCACGCGGAAAAATCCGTGTATTGAATCGACAATGGCGATAAATTTTGTGCAAGCGATTCAACCGATGCCGACTGATCAGCACACGCTGAATTATACAAAATAGCAAATTCTTTAACGATGACGTCCAGCGACCAAGCATCGATAGCAATGTGATGAACAACCCACTGCAATACATGCTGTTGCTCATTTAGTGTGACTAATTGAACTCTCAGTACCGAATCATTCGCTAAATCAAACGGTTGATTCGATTGCTTGGCTAGCCATTGCTTAACTGACGGCGGCAGTTGCTCAGCGCAGGTATAGTTTTCTTCAGCGCATGTTTTTTCGTCATCTTTTTTTCCATGAGAGACATCGTCGAAATTAAAATGAGCAATATCGACGTTTTTATGGGGAAGAATACTTTGTGCAGGTTCACCCGATGCATTTTGCACATCGGCGGTATTAGAAGTATTGACTGTATATACCGTACGCAACACTTCGTGGCGAAACTGAAGTGTATTTAACGCAAGTTGCAACGCATCTAAGTTTAATTGGCCGTTGAGCAATAACGCCGCCGACATATTGTAAGCAGAGCTTTGCGGATCTAGCTGGTGTAATAACCATAAACGCTGCTGAGCAAAAGACAGCGGTAAAGGCTGCTCCCGTGATACCGGCTTAATTTCATTTGCCTGAGCCTGTTGCGATTGCTGATTTCGAGTTAATAGCTCCAATAACTCAGATTTTCGTTCCTTGAGTTTTATTTTTAAATCGTTGGTGAGCGCCCCTGGAGGCGCTTTAATACCGAGCTTGCCTTCACCGTTTAGGTTCAGCTGAATATTTTTGCTCTGTAATTCTTTAATCAGCTCGATAACACTCATATCTCGAACTCCTCCATGTCATCATCGGAATCGATCGTTGCTGAGTTTTCCAAAGATTTTGCCGCAAGCGCGAGTTCAACTTGCTCCGCCACTTGTGCAACGCTGTTGTGCTCAAATAAGGTTCGCAATGGCAGATCAATCGCAAACGTTTGACCAACACGAGCGTGTAATTGGGCAGCCAACAACGAATGTCCGCCCAACTCAAAGAAGCTTGCGTGAATATCTACGTCTTCTATTTTCAGAACCTGTTGCCACAAACCAACTAATGTTTTTTCCGTCTCATTGCGAGGTTGTGCTATTTCTTTGTCGGAATTGGCCGCACCACCTTGAGAGAAATCAGCAGCAGGTAACGATCGTCGATCAATTTTACCGTTGTTATTTAGCGGCATTTTCGCCAAACCAATAAGAAGGTTCGGTTGCATATAAACCGGTAAGGCTTCTTTTAATGTGACAACGAGTGAAGCTTCTAACGTTGAACGGCATTCATCAGTGAGCGCTTCATCGTTGTCGAGTTGAGCCTCGTAGAAAGCAACCAGACTATCATCTCCGCGAAGGTCTTTCTGAACAACGACCGTCGCATGGCGAATATCGTTATGACTTTCTAAACACGATTCAATCTCGCCCAATTCAATTCGGAAACCACGAATTTTAACCTGGTGATCGGTTCGGCCTAGGTATTCCAAAACGCCGTCTTCGCGCCAACGCGCTAAATCGCCAGTGCGATAGAAACGTTCTGAGTTATCCAGAGAATCGACAAATTCAGGGTTGTCTCGATAAACCGGATGCGCTAACAACGGGTTTTTAATAAATGCAGCGGTCGTGCGTTCTTCGTCGTGAAGATAGCCGCGCCCTACCCCAGCACCGGCAACGTACAATTCACCAGGAACACCAATGGGCTGTAGTTTTTGTTGATCATTTAACACGTACAGATAATTGTTATCGGTCGGCTGACCGATGGGCATTGGGTCGTTGGTGTCTTTCTCAGTAGCCACAGGCCACAGAGCAACGTCGTCAGCACATTCCGCTGGCCCGTAGGCATTGAGTAACGGAATGGTTGGATATTGCTGTAACCAGCGTTTTGCTAGATCTTGGCTCAAAGCTTCGCCGGTAGGCATTAACCATCGTAATGTTGACAAGGGTTTCGGGAAATCTAAAAAGCCTTGAATCAAACTTGGCACACTTTCTAAAACGGTAACACCGTCTTTTTCGACAGCTTCCAGCAAACCCATTGGGTGGCGAGCAATTTCATCTGGGTAAATTTCAACTTTCGCACCGCACAATAACGCGGTTAAGAATTGCCAAACTGAAATGTCAAAACACTGTGATGCAGTTTGAGCAATCACATCGTTTTCGGTTAACGATAAGGTTGGAATTTTGCTGTATTGGTTATTGAGCATCCCCAAATGTTCAACCATTGCGCCTTTCGGAACGCCGGTAGAACCCGATGTGTAAATCACGTACGCCAAATCGTTTGGACGGTACGTGAGATTAAATTGCGCGGCGATTGGGTAATTATCGCTGTCGGCTTTTAATGTATCTTCAATTGATAATAAGACCGGTGGTGTTTTCTCACCATTTTTAATCAACGTTAAGCTGGAATCTAGCGTCGGTAAAAATGCTTGCGTAGAAACAATCGCTTTTGGTCGACTCAATTCAAGAATCGAGGCAAGACGTTTTTCGGGGTGTGCTGGGTCTAATGGTAAATACGCTGCACCAGAACTCAACACCGCGACAATCATGGTTAATAGATCGATACCACGCTCATCCAAAATAGCGACAATGTCGTTGGCTTCAACGCCGGATTTAATCAATTTTCGGCCAAGACTTTGGCTGCGATTAAACAAATCTTGATAGCTAATTTGCTCATCGCCGCAAGACGCGGCAATTGCGTTGGGCGTCTTTTCTACTTGTTCGACAAAAAGCTCAGGCCAGCAACGTTCGCGCGGATAATCCGTGTAGGTTTGGTTCCAATCCAACAATTGCTTTTGCTGTTCGGCTTTCGGCAGTATTTCAACGTTATTGAGCGCAAAAGATTGCTGGGCTAATTCCGCCTCTACAGCGTCGCCTAAATTCAGAAGTCCCAATTTGAACTGAGACATCATACGCTCAATGCTGTTGTGATCGAATAAAGATCGATCGTAGGTTAATTGCAAACCTAATTTTTCACCTGGGAAAATCACCACTGTAATAGGGTAATTGGTGTGAGTACGGTTATCGCTCTCTTCCACCTCAAAGATAGACATTTTATTGAGCATTTCTGGATCAACCGGTGCATTTTCGTAAACGAAAAGGCTTCTGAATAAGGTTTCTCCAGGCGGTAAATCACTCCAACGGTGAATATCAACGAGCGGGGCAAATTCATGCTCACGCATATTGATATTACTTTCGAAGATTGAAGTTAAGTAATCTGAAACCGAGCGATCGGACGTTGCCTGAATTCGTAGTGGCAAACTGTTAATAAACAAACCGACAACGCTTTCTGCCCCTTCAAGTTCGGTTGGACGACCGGCAACCGTAACACCAAAAATAATATCTTCATTGCCACTGTAACGGCTTAATAAAAGCCCCCAGGCACCTTGCACAAACGTGTTTAAGGTAATGTGCAATTTCTGCGCGAGAGAATTCAATCGATCAGTTTCTTGCGGTGTTAAACTGTCAATGACATCTTTTACGCCGCTTACTGATTGTGGTTTATCGACAGCCAGAGGTGTTGGTGCTTCAAATCCTGACAAGCTTTCACGCCAGAATTGTTCGGCTTTATTAATATCCTGCTGTTGCAACCATGCGATGTAATCTCTAAACGGACGCGGCGGCGAGATTTCTACGGTTTTGTCAGCCACAATAGCGCGATAATAGGTAATGAAATCCATCATCAACAATGAGAAGCACCAGGCATCCATCAAGATGTGATGGAAACTACGAACCAGATTGTATTTATCGTCACCAACGCGAATTAAGGTTACTGCCATTTGCGTTGGGGTTGATAAATCAAAACCCTGCTCGACTTGTTTAGCCATCCATTGCTGAAGCTTGTCTGATTGCTCTTGCTCTGAAAATTCTCGCCAATCAAAAATTTGAACCGGTGGCGGCACTTTTTTATAAACAACCTGAAGCATGCGTTCGTCTTGACGCAAGAACGCTGTGCGCAATACTTCATGTCGTTCAACAACGCGTGCCCAGGCTTCAACAAACGCGTCTTGATCGATTTGCGCATTAACTTCATAACGATATTGCATAAAGTAAATACCCGTACCCGGATTCATTAAGGTATGGAACAACAAACCTTCTTGCATTTGAGTCAACGGATACACAGATTCAACTTCGCGCCAAGGCAGCGATAATTGATTGATTTGGGGTTGAGTCAAATTAGCCAACGGGAAATCTGACGGCGTGGCACCGCCAACCTCGTCGTTCACACAATCGGTGATGAGTGCGGTTAACGTTTCTAGATAATTATCAGCAAGTTCAGACATCCATTGTTGTTCGTGAATATCGCTGCTGTATAACCATTCTAAGCATAATTTACCGTCGTGAATAAACGCATTTAAATCAAGGTAAAAACCACGTTTACTCTGCTCAGAACGCTCAATGCCCGAACTGATGTCACTGACCGACAACAACGACTGCTCGTTCAACTCCAAGTCAAACTGGCCGAGGTAGTTAAAACACACGGGTGCTTTTTGACGCTCAGCCAAAGCTTGTTCTAACTCTGCGCTTTTATCATTTTTTTGGTAGCGCAACAGACCAAAGCCAATACCATTGGCCGGTACTTCTCTGAGTTGTTCTTTAACCGCCAACAACGAACCAACATTGCTATAAGCGTTAGCGTTTAAATAAACGGGGAAACGACTGGTAAACCAACCCAATGTTTGTGAAAGATCGGGGGATTCACCAATATCTTCCCGACCGTGGCCTTCTACTTCAACTAGCACCCAATCCGATTGGCAGGCAGTAGAAATGACTTTAGTCAACGCAGTCAGTAAAACGTCGTTAATTTGGGTGCGATAAATCGCGGGAACGGATTTCACCAAATCTTCGGTTAACTCGGGCGATAATTCTCTGGATACCTTGCTAACGGTCGCTAAAGTATTGTCACCATCAGCTTTGTTTACCGGGAAATCACCAGTGTTTTCTGTTTTTTGCCAGTAATCAATCTGTTGTTCAACAGCAGAACTGTTCGCGTATTCCGAAAGGTGTGATGCCCACTGCTTGTAACTTGCCGATTTCTCACCAAGGGTGATATTAACGTTGTCTTTATTTGCCGCAGTCGTTTCTGAGCCCGACAATTGCGCAACCGCTTGACCGTAAGCTTGTTGGAAATCAGACAATAAAATTCGCCAAGATACACCATCAATAACCAGGTGGTGGATTACGATTAATAACTGGCTGTTAATTCCGTCTTGGCCTTTTGCGTCAAAGTAACAAACGTTAATTAACGGGCCTTGGTGTATATTGAGACTTTTTTGAATTTCAGTAGCTTTACTTTCAACCCATCCTTTCCAATCATCCATGGCAGGAATATCAATACATTGGCACACGCCTTTATCAATTTCAGGATGATAGTATTGATTAACGGTTTTTTGGTCGGCCGTATTATTTTCAACAAAACGCAAACGCAACGCATCGTGATGTTCAATCAAAGCACTTACGGCAGCGTCAAGCGCGGCAACGTTTAGGCTGGATTCAACATTAAATATTGCCGACTGATTCCAATGACTGGGTTCTGGATGATTCGCATCAAAGAACCATTGCTGAATCGGTAACAACGGGAATTCGCTGGTATCAAGTACTTTGGCGTTTGTTTTATTCTGAGACGCAGCTTCAGCAGGTTTGGATTTTTGCTCAGCAACCGCAGCAACACCGGCAATGGTTTTGTGCTCGAACAATTGCTTAGGTGTAATTTTCAATCCAGCTTTTTTCGCACGCGCAATAATCTGTAGGCTTAAAATAGAATCGCCACCTAACTCAAAAAAGTTAGCGTCGATGCTGACGTTTTCTATTCTTAAAACATCGCACCAGATTTTGGCCAGCAATACTTCTTTTTCATCGCGAGGTGCTTGGAAAGCATCTTCACAGGAGGATTGAGCAGAAAATTCTTTCGGATCGGGTAGATTTTTACGATCGACCTTACCATTGGTGGTTAATGGTAATTCTTCTAACTCGACAAACCACTGCGGCACCATATAGTCAGGTACTTTATCTTCTAGTCGAGCTTTAACGTCGTCGAGTGTTGCACTGTCTTCAACAACAACATAAGCCGACAACTGATTCTGATCGTCTTCGTTTTTAACAGCAATAACCGCAGATTGCTTAACACCTTCAACAGATTGAAGCAGCGTTTCTACTTCACCGATTTCGACACGATAACCACGAACTTTAATTTGTTCGTCCAATCGACCGAGGAATTCAATGTCGCCAGTAGGCAATTGTCTGACCTTATCGCCTGTACGGTAGCAACGAGAATAAATATCAGACGAATTTTCTGAATTAAGGTAAACGTTATCAATAAAACGTTCTTGATTTAATTCGGGACGATTTAAGTAGCCACGTGCAACACTCGCACCACTGATCAACAACTCGCCGGAAACACCGACAGGGCAAAGTTGGCCACTGGTATCAACGACGTAAATTTTATTACCTGGAATCGGCAATCCGACCGGCAAAGCATTGCTCAGAGATTCTTTCGTAGAATAGGTATTTTTATCGAATTCAAACGTCAACGCACCAACGGTTGTTTCGGTCGGACCGTAGTGGTTTACGATTCTACAGTCAGGCGCAATAGCGCTCACCTGATTAACCAATTCTAAGGTACACGCCTCACCACCAAGGATTAAACACTGCTTAGGGAGTACATCAAATTTCGATAAAGTATTGGCGTCACTTGAATCGTCGAGTGCAGCTAATAAACCGCGAATGTGGCTCGGTACAATTTTGAGTACATCCACCGGATGCGCTTTTAAATGAGTCGCTAATTCAGTGGCGTCATTCGCTCGATCATTGGAAATTACATGAAGTGCGCCCCCGTAACAGAACGCTCCGTAAATGGAGGTATTACCCAAATCTGCCGCAATTGTCGAAATAAGTCCGAAGCTTTTCCCGGCAAGATTTAAGCGTTCAACAACATTGCTGACATAATTCAACAAATGACCGTGCTCAATAACAACACCTTTCGGTTCACCGGTAGAACCTGAGGTATAAATCAGGTAGGCACCATTAGAGGAGTCATTGATGATTTCAGGATTGTTATTGCTGCATTCACGGAATTCGCTTTCCGTGCTGTCCAACAATATTAGATTACCTTGATAATTAGGTAATAAATTTTGCCATTGAGATTCGGACAACATCACCGACAAATCAGCGTCTACCACGATTCGATTAATTCGCTCCGCCGGCCAATGATTGTCTAACGGTACATAGGAACCGCCTGCCTTTAAGACCGCCAGTACAGAAATAATAAAGCCTGCAGAACGATCTAACAAAATACCGACTCTTCTTTCAGCCGCAACACCTTTTTCACGAAGATAATGCGCAAGCTGGTTTGCTTGCGCATTTAATTCTGCGTAACTCAGCGTTTGATCTTCAAAAACCAATGCCGGAGCGTCAGGTGTTTTATGGGCCCAATATTCAAATTGCGATTGAATGGTGTCAACATTACTTGGCAGGTTATCAGCGTTACCGAATTTTTCAGGTAGGCTGGACAAATCTTTTGATTCGGCTTGCGTTAGCACGCTGAGTTGATTTAACGGTATGTCTGGATTGTTAACGATTTGCGTTAACACCTGCTCGTAGTGACGCAACAATCGATCAACCATCGCTTTCGAATAAAGCGCGGTGTTAAATTCCATTTCTAAACGAATACCATCTGCCTTCGAAATGGCAGATTTTTCGGTAACTCGCAACGTTAAATCGAAGCGCGAATAATACAGAGGCGTCGGATACACCGATAAATCCACGCCGCCGAGTTGTAATTTCAAATCGTCTAAGGCGTTATTTAGAACAAAAAGCACCTGAAAAATAGGCGCGCTGTTTTGTTCACGCTCTACATTGAGCAGTTCCAATAATTGATCGAACGGCAAATCTTGATTGCTGTAGGCGTTCGTTGCAACCTCAGAAACCGTGCTTAAAAATTCTTTAAAGGTACTTTTAGGTTTGACTCGATTACGCATCACTAGCGTATTCACGAAAAACCCGAGAAGACTTTCTAATTCTGGTTTGGGTCTGTTTGCCACGGAAGTACCGACGCAAACATCGTCATTTTGGCTGTATCGGCTCAATAAAATATTAAAACCGGCCAACAACACCATATATAAAGTAGCATCTTCGTTTTGAGCCAGCTTTAACAATTCATCAGACAGCGTTGAAGACAACGTAATACCAGTGACATCACCATCGTAGGTGATAACTTCAGGGCGTTTGTACTGAGTGGCTTGACCGAGTTTTGACGGCGCATCAGCCAGCTGGTTTTGCCAATAATCGGCCTGATTTTGACAAGACTGAGAATCGCCCCAATCTCGCTGCCATTGAGCAAAATCGGCGTATTGAATGGGAGCTTGCTCTTGAATGTCTTTTTGGTATTGCGCAACAAATTCTGCGTCGCTCGGGTTGGCACCACCGGACTTGAGATACTCGGCGTAGAATTCGTTGATTTCACGCATAAACACAACAGTCGATAGCGCGTCAAACGCGATGTGGTGGAACGTAAACAAACCAATGGATTCACTCTTTCCATCAACGTCAGATTGCTGGCGCACCACTAATTTGGCGCGCAACATGTGCTTATCGTTAACTAGGTCAAAAGGCGTTTTTGCCTCTTGCTGCATAAGATCATTCAGGTTTTTATCGTCTGAGTCTGATGATGCAGGCAGCGATAACACGTCGATTTCTAGCGGGGTAAATTCACGCAGAACCTGACGGCCCTCGCCGTTCACACTGATATAATTCGTTCTTAGTGTTTCGTGACGCAACACGACCTTGTTAATTGCGTATTCCAATACAGCGGTATTTAAATCGCCTTCAAATCGCAACGCAAAAAATAGGTTGTACATTGGGTTGCCGGGTTCCATCTGCTCGATAAACCACAAGCGTTGCTGACTGAATGAGAGCGGACGACCGTCGGGATTATTTTGTTCAGCAATAATGGGCAGATGCCAAGGATCGATCCCTTCTTTTTCTAGCGTGGATCGAAATAATTTTTTCTTGTCATCAGACAAAAGAGCCAACCGTTCGGCTAGCTTCTTTTTTTGAGCGTCGGTAATTTTATTTGCGTTCATTCGAATTTTATACTCCCAACTCGTCTAACAAATCGTCCATTCGATTAAATGCCTCTTCGGTAATAGCAGGCTGTTGCTGTTCAATTAATGCAGCAAGTTCAGATAGTGACGACAGGCCAAACAAATTGTGTAACGGTAGGTCTACGTGGAAACGTTCTTTAAATTTTGCAACCATACGAGCGGCCAGCAGTGAATTACCACCCAACTTGAAGAAGTTGTCATTAACACCAACTTTCTCTACATCGAGTAATTCTTGCCAAATTGCACAAAGCTCTTTTTCAACATCGGTGGTTGGTGCAACGTATTCGGTTTGGTTAAGAGATACATCCGGTGCCGGTAATGCTTTCCTGTCGACTTTGCCATTGGGGGTTAAAGGCAATTCTTCCAGGAACATAATAATGTTCGGCACCATATAATCAGGTAAAAATTCATTTAAGTATGTTCTCAGTAACATACTGAATTCGGCTTGTTCGATTAAAGAGTGCTCGGCAATAACGTAAGCAATTAATGTGGCTTCGCCTTGCATTTCTTGCACATGAACAACCGCATCTTTAACTGCTTCATGAGCAACAATAGCCGTTTCAATTTCACCAAGCTCAATACGGAAACCCCTCACTTTTACTTGATGATCCAGTCGACCCAAGCATTCAAGTGTGCCGTCACTGTGGCGACGGGCCAAATCTCCAGTGCGGTAAATTCGACCAAAATCCGATTGAATAAATCGGTCTTCGGTTAAATCTGGACGGCCAAGATAACCGCGCGAAAGACCATCACCGCCAATGCATAATTCACCGGCGACACCTGAGGGCACTAATTTGTTGTGCTTGTCGAGAATGTAGATTTGGGTATTGGCAATCGGCTGGCCAATTGGAATTGAAAAATAGTCGTCACGCTTATTTGAATCAAGCTTATAAGCGCTAGACCATACGGTGGTTTCCGTAGGACCGTAAACATTCCACACGGTCAATCCAGACTGATCGAGCAGTTGTTTCGCCAACTCACCAGGGAATGCCTCACCACCGCACAGTGCGGTAAACGCGTTAGTTTGCTGCCAATCGGCCGCGAGTAACATTTTCCAACTCACCGGGGTGGCTTGCATAAAGGTAATGTCATGAGCATCGATCGCATCTTTTAACCCGTGACCGTCACTGGACAAGGTTTCGTCAGCAATCACCACTTCGGCGCCGCATATTAGCGGTAAATACAATTCCAGCACTGCGATATCAAACGATAGCGACGTAACAGCCAGTAATCTGTCGTTCTCAGTCGGTGTCAACAAATCACGCATCGCGCACAAGAAATTCAACATGTTTGCGCGACTGATTTGCACTGCCTTGGGCTTACCGGTTGAACCTGAGGTATAAATTAAATACGCTAAATTATCTGGAGAAGCCCTATTTTCTAACGAGACACTGTTTTCGATAGAAGCAGAATGCAAGGATTGTTCTGTGGACAAAACCCCGTCGGCGGAAATTAATTCATCGATATTAACGATGGTTTTATCGCTATCAGCACCGGCTGTGAAGTTCGAAAATAATCCCGTTGAGATTACGTTTGTATCCGAAAGAATAATGTCGGTATCAGAATCGGTAAGCATATACTCGACTCGATCTGCTGGATAACTTGGATCAACCGGAACGTAAGCTACCCCGGCTTTTAATATTCCCAACAAGCTTACCAGCATGGATAACGAACGGCGTTGACAGACAACAATGCGCTGATCGGGTTGCACGCCCTCTTCCAATAAATAACGGGCTAAAGCGTTGGATTTTTCATCCAAGGCTTTGTAGGTCATTGTTTGATTGTTAAAACGAGCAGCAACTTTATTTGGATTGGATGCAACCTGACGAGCCAACAAATTTTCAAAAGAATGATCTTTCGAATAATCGGCGTCGGTTTGATTAAACTGTGCTAATTGCTGTTTTGATTCATTTGCATCGAGCAGATCAACCGCAGCAATTTGCTTGTTTGGCTCGTTTAATAAACCAGCCAACAAACACTCAAAGTGTTTCGCCAATTGCGAAATAGTTTCTGGTTTAAATAAAGCCGTGCTGTAGAGCCAACGCAGAGTCAGTTCATCACCTGAATCAAGAATTTCGAGCGTTAAATCGTACTGAACTTTTTCGACCGGTAAATCTTGCAGCGATAAGGTAAGACCAGGCAGTTCCAAAGCTTCTTGCTCGTTATTTTGCAAGATTAACATTACTTGGAACAATGGGCTGTGGCTGGTGCTGCGCTCGGGTTTGAGTGAATCGACAAGCTGTTCAAACGGCACTTGCTGATGGGCGTATGCGTCCAATAATGTCGAACGACTCTGAGACAATAAATCTTGGTAATTGATATCGTCTGCCACATCGCTGCGCAACACCAACATATTAATGAACAAACCCACTAAATCGGCCACTTCGGCTTGTTCGCGATTGGCAATCGGAGTTCCAATAACAATGTCTGATTCGTTACTGTAGCGAGAGATTAACGCACTGAATGCCGCGTGTAGGCCCATGAACAAGGTAACGTTCTGCTGATTACAATAACTACGTAAACGCGAGGCAAGTTCAGAATTAAATTGGCTGGTGTGAATATCACCAACAAAGCTTTGCGTCGGTGGGCGCGAATAATCTAACGGAATATTATGAACAATGGGCAGGCTCGCCAATTTGGAAGACCAGTAATCCAACTGATTGTCTAGCAGTTCGCCGTTCAATTGGCTTTGTTGCCACTGCGCGTAATCTGCGTATTGAATGGCAAGTTGTGGCAATTCAGACGTTCGTTGTTCAATAAACGCTTGATAAAACTCTTTAAAGTCACGAATAAATACCGCCAATGACCAGCCATCTGCTGCGATGTGATGCATAACAACAATCATTAAATGATTGTTCTCGCTCACTTTCAGTAATTTAACACGCACCATTAAATCACTGCTTAAATCAAACGGTCTAGCAATAAACTCACGCGTTTTATGGTCGATTTCAGACGCTTGATTAGACGACGTTAAATCAGACAAATCATCAATCGAAATATCATCAATGGATTTTTCTTGAACCACTTGGAATAGCGATTCGTTTTCCTGACGGAAATACGTTCGCAAGCTTTCATGACGCAATAAAATCTGATTCAGCGCGTATTTTAAAGCCTCGGTGTTTAGGTCACCTTCTAAGCGCAATAAACCAGAAATATGATGTTGCTCACTACCCTGCTCAATCTGATCCAACAACCACAATCGTTGTTGGCCAAAGGATGGCAATAATTTCTCTTCTCTCGAAACAGGTAATATTTTAATACCGCTCGATTGAACGCTATTAAGTTGATTTACCAAATCTGCGGGTGTTTGTGCAGTGAAAAATAACTTGAGCGGTACATCTAATTCTAGCTGCTGTTTAATTTGGGTGATGACACGCGTTGCTTTCAGTGAATGGCCGCCAAGCTGGAAGAAATTGTCATTCATCCCAATCTGATCTACGTCGAGGACGTTTTGCCAAATTTCACAAATCGCTTTTTCAAGATCACTTTCTGGCACGACATATTCCGTAAGAGTAGAAACTGCATTAGGAATTGGCAACGCCTTGCGATCAACTTTTCCGTTCGGAGTTAACGGAAATGAATCCATCACAATAATGTTGGCAGGGACCATGTATTCCGGCAAAAATTGGCCAACGAATGACTTTAGCTGCGCCTGAGCGTTATTTGATGACACCAGTGGCTCGTTGGCAATAACGTAAGCAGCTAACTGGGTTTCATCATTTGCAGTGTAGTTGTGGACGACTGCGTCTTTAACGTGCTCGAAATCTGTTAAGCACGTTTCTATTTCGCCAAGCTCAATTCGGTAACCACGTACTTTAACTTGGTGATCTAAACGTCCTAAACATTCAATGATACCGTCGTGATTAAAATGAGCTAAATCACCCGTGCGGTACAAGCGGCCGTATTTTGTTTCAACGAATCTATCGGCTGTCAATTCAGGGCGCCCTAAATAGCCACGTGTAACACCATCACCGCCAATTAATAATTCCCCTGCAACGCCAACCGGTAACGGATTGAAATTCGCATCAAGAATGTACAATTGAGTGTTAGCAACCGGTTTTCCGATGGGCACATTGGTATAGGAGTTTTCTGCGTTTAAGCAATACGCACTGGACCAAACCGTGGTTTCGGTCGGGCCGTAAACGTTCCAAATTTCTACGCTTTCTTGACGCAACAATTGTTGTGCGATTTCAGATGGGAAAGCTTCCCCACCACAGAGAATTTTAAACGCAGAGGATTGTTGCCAGCCAACGGCCAGCAATATTTTCCAGCTAACCGGCGTTGCCTGCATGATGGTTACGTTATGCTTAGCAATATTTGCTTTTAATGCTTCACCATCACGCACTAAATCTTCATTGCCGATAATAACTTGAGCGCCCGACATCAACGGTAAAAATAACTCTAATACCGCAATGTCAAAAGAAAGCGAAGTTACCGCCAATAACCGATCTTGATCACTGAGATGAAAAAGCTCATCCATAGCCACCAAGAAATTCAACATATTGCGTCTGGTAACTTGTACCGCTTTGGGCTTGCCCGTAGAACCCGACGTATAAATCATATACGCCAGGTGCTGGGCAGAATTTTTTAGTAACGGTAAAGACGATGTGTCGAATTCACTGAAATTTTGCTCATCGACAATCACCAACTTGCTTTCATCAATTTTGCTAGCGTGCTCGGTGTTATAAATACGCTTGTCAGCAAGCACTAATTGCGCGTTGGCATCTTCCAACATAAACGCAACACGATCTTGCGGATACGCTGGGTCGACCGGCACATAGGCTGCTCCGGCTTTTAATACAGCCAACAAACTGACCAACATCGATAACGAGCGCTGCTGGCAAATAATGATTTTGTCTTCTGGGCCAATATCCTTAGCACGAATAAAATGCGCAAGTTGATTCGCTTTTTGATCTAACTCGGCGTAGGTTAACTGCTCGCCTTCAAATACAGCGGCTATTTGCTCTGGACTGTTATTAACCTGCTTTTCGAACTGAGAGATTACATCGGCAAATTCAGAAAGATCGACATTGGATTGATTCCATTGCACCAACATTTTTTCACGTAGGGCTTCTGGAACAATCTCGACGGTATCAACCGAGACATCAGGATTTGCACACACGGCATTGATGATTTCAAGATAGCTATCAATCATCATTTGTGCGGTTTCAGGTGTGTACAAGTCGCAATTGTAATGCCATTCGCCACGGAACTGTTTACGGTCGTCTAACAGCACTAAACTGATATCTAACGCAGCGCCGCGTTGTTCAGAGAGATAAGTAAATTCTGCGAGGTCTTTGTGCGCGTTTTCATGCACATGAGTTAAAGTAAACATGTGCTGGAACAGAGGATTCCTTGATGGATCTCTGGCAATGTTTAAATCTTGAAGAACTTGATTGTACGGGAATGTTTGCTGCTCTAACGCTGCGCGACTGTGATTTTTCACACCGTCAATAAACGAGCGGAACGTTGGGTTATCACCACAATTACACGCCAGTAAAATAGGGTTCACCAAATAACCAATGGTGCGCTGGTATTCTTGTTTTAATCGACCGGATGCTGGTGTACCAATCAAAAACTGACGTTGACCACTGTAGCGATACAACAATAACTGATAAACACTTAAACAAAATACGTAAGGTGTAACGCCAAGAGATTTTGCTTGTTCACGCAGAGCTTGGTTGATGTGCTCAGGAAACTCAAACGCAATCAATTCACCATTAAAAGTCTGCAATGCCGGACGTGAAAAATCCGTAGGTAAATCCAAAGATTGCTCACAACCTTTCACGGTATCTCGCCAGAAAGTTCTTGCTTTTTCGGCATCAGCGCTGGCTAGCCACTGTGACTGCTCCGCTGACCAAGAAAAGTAATCATGAACCACTTCTGCGTCGGTATTAAAAGCATTTGGATCAATCGATAATTTTTTGTAAATATTGAGCAGCTCATCAAATATTAGTTCGCACGACCAGAAATCTGCGGCAATATGATGAACGGTAATTTGCAAGACGGTTTCAGTTTCTGTTACGGTGCCTTTCTGATTAACGAGCAGTTGAGCGCGGCAAACCGCACCCTTTTCTAAAACAAGAGGTTTATCTGCCTCTTGTTCAGTCCACTGCTTTACTTCCGCTTCCGACCAATTTTGTACGTTCTCTATATAAAAAGGCAGCTCATTATCTGAGATAACTTTTTGTAAGCTAACACCATTTTCATCAAAGTAACCAGCACGAAGAATTGGATGGCGATCAAAAAGAATCTGGTAAGACTGTTTTAATACATCGATATTGATCGAGCTGTTTAAACGCTCTGCGTGCGTTAAGTTGTACGCAGCACTGGTCGGATCTAACTGGTAGGCCAACCAAAGCGATTTTTGGTTTTCACTTAGGGGCAGATGCGAAAAAAAGTTGGGGTTTTGCCCCAACCATTCGATTACTTTTGGCTTATTTTCTTTTAAAAAGCCAATTTGTTCTTTTGATAAAGGCGCATGCTGATAGGTTTTAAATTTTAGCGATTCACCCGACAACCAGAGCTTAACACCTTGCTGACGTAAGTCGTTAAAAAATTGCTCGATCACTAAATTTCCCCTTCTAGCCATTTTTCATCGTCAGTCTCTTGCACAGGAGACGGGTCTGTATTTTGTTCACCAATTAACGTTGCCAAGAAATTAGAAGCAGAATTGATGTTCGGATACACCCACGCTAAATCCGCTTTTACCTCAATTTTGAAGTGCGAACTTAAATCAGTAGTTAACTCAACTGCGTCAACGGAATCTAGGCCGAAGCCTGCAAAGTCTTGATGCACATCGATTTCACTGGCAGAAACTTCGAGTTTTTTAGCCACCCAAGATTGCATCCAAGCATTTAATGTTTCACAAGTGCCGGAACTGTTAGGCGCTGCGTTTTCAACCGACGCCACCGAAAAATCCGGAGTCGAAGACAAGGTAATAACAGCACGTTTTGCATCAGGGTCTTTTACTAAATAGTCATCGAGAGCGTGATCTTCACCCGATGCGTGTTGTTGAATGTCTCCAATTTGTTGATCGTATTTAGCAATACGCTCAAGCAAGATTGCAGTTTCAGACTTTAATCCCCGCGACAAATAGGATTTCGCATTATCTAAGGTTTTCTGAATCTGGCCGTCGATCCACTGATTGGTATCCGACTCTGGCTGGTTAAACGCTATCTTCAAGGCAGCCAACGCTGACACTATGCCACTACGCTCGTGCGCCCAACGATCTGCGTCTAGCGCTTTACTGAATACAGAGCTTTGTTTAGCTTGGGCTTGAAGATCAGTCAGTGTATATTTGAGTGTTTCTAGCTCAGATCCAGCGGAGAAATGATCATTAATGAAGCTAAAGAATTCGTCTGATGCTTTATGAATTCGCGCACCCAAAAACATGCTTAGGGTTTCTGTTGGACCTTCGAATATTCGCAATATTCTTGCATCGCGCAATAATTGCGGTGCGATATTGTTTTCGATATAACCGCGACCACCGAGCATTTGTATTAAGTGGTCAGCACCCTGCCAGAAATATTCTGGGCCAATAATTTTGCACGCTGCGTACATTTCGATGGGAACCTGAATGCCTTTATCAAGACACTGAGCGACAAAATTAACGAGATTTTCTACAGCATCAGTGGCGTGCTGCAATTGTTGTATGCGTTCAATAGAAATTGGATTATCCAATAATAATCCAGTACCAACCTGGCGACGCTGAGCGTAGCGCACCATTAATTGTACGCTCTTTTTCATTCCACCAATGGCGGCTGCGGTAATAACCAAACGTCCGAGCTTCATCGCATCTTGAGCGACTTCCATGCCGCCACCGATTTCACCCAATACCGCGTCGGGTTTCACGGTAACGCCGTTCAGATTCACTCGGCTCTGGCACGTACCGCGCATTCCCATGGTGAGAGCTTCGGGACCGATATCCAGCCCTTCTAAGCCCTGCTCTACGGCAAAACCGGTTACGCCTAATGCATTGCCATTAGCATCGTAGGTTTTGGCAAACACATGAATAACACTTGCCCAAGCCGCACTGCCGCTCCAAACCTTGGAGCCGGTAATGACAAAATTACCGTCTTTGTCTTGAACTGCTTGAGTGCTCATTGCCAGTGGATTTGAGCCTGCGCCCGGTTCTGTAATTGCGAACGCAGCAAGAACGCGACCTTGGGCCATGTCAGAAAGATACGTATCGCGAATACGCTGAGACGCAAATTTTTGTAACGGGCGAATACCCAACACGTTGCCCAAACCAACAAACAATGCCAACGACGGATCAATGGCACCAAGCTGTTGGTAAACCCGCATGGCTTGCTGAAAGCTGTATTGAGAACCACCGTCTTCTTTCGACACGTGCATTCCCATTAAACCTTTGTTGCCCATATCGAGGACAATGTAAGGCGGAATACTTCTACGCTCATCAATCAACCGCGAATTAATGCGTGTTTCTGCGTAGCGACGCAACCAATTCAGTGTTGAGTCAAGCTCACTATCTGAGATGGAACTGCCAATGCTTTCTAAGCTCTTGTCTTTTAAATTAAGGACTTCTGAATTAGTGTCTTTTGAATTAAGGACTTCTGAATTTACATCAACGATATTTGAATTGGCTGTTTCATTAACAGTGGAAGAATCTGGGACTTGTCTGTCGCTGGCTGACCACTGATAAACACTGTTGAGTTCGTTATTTATGAATGCGTCGCGCATGGCCACTCGACGGATTTTTCCGCTGGTGGTTCTCAACAGTGAAGCAGGTTTAATCAATACTAAATCGTGAATTTGTAACTGATGATTTTCAGCTACGGCTTTTCTGACGCTCGCAAGCACCGATGCGGAATCGAACTTGCGCATAAAGCTGCGATTAATTTCATGAATAATGACGAGCTTTTCGGCACCGTCAACATCGATTGCAAAACACGCACCCGGACAGGTATTTAATTCTTCACAACTGTTAGCAACAGAGCTTTCGATGTCTTGTGGATAATGGTTTTGTCCACGAATAATGATTAATTCTTTAATCCGCCCAGTAACAAACAACTCACCTTCATTCATCAAACCTAAATCACCCGTGCGCAGGTAATTCAAATCATCGCCGCCAATAATTTTGGCCGAAAAGGTTTCTTGCGTGAGTTCGTCTTGTTGCCAGTAACCTTGGGCAACGCTGTTACCGTGAACCCAAATTTCCCCGGTTTCGCCGTCTCTACATTCTATTTGAGTTTCGGGATTTACGATTTTGACGCTCAATTCAGGGTGAACTAAGCCCGATGAAACCAGCGAAGATTTATTCAAAGAATCCTGGGATTGAATTGCATTAAATTCTTGCGCTCTTACGCAACTGCTTACCATCAATGTGGTTTCTGCCATTCCGTAGCACGGGGTCATTGCCTCAGCATTAAAGCCACACGGCGCAAAGGTTTCTGCAAATCGTTTTAGCGTTCCGGCGTTAATAGGTTCGGCACCATTAAACGCGAGCTTCCACGAGCTTAAATCTAAACCTTCTAATTCTTCGGGTTTAATACGATTAATACAGTGCTCATAAATAAAATTCGGTCCGCCTGAGGCAGTAACTTTGTAGTCGCTGATGGTTTGTAACCAGCGAATGGGCTTTTGTAAGACATCCAGTGGCGACATCAAATAAATACTAACGCCCATTTCAAAAGGCTCTAATACCGAACCGATCAATCCCATATCGTGGTAAATAGGAAGCCAGCTTGCGCCTACATCTGCTTTCTGTAGAGAAAACCCGTCTGCAATGACTTTTAGGTTATGGCGAATATTGGCGTGGGTTACCATCACACCTTTTGGTGTGCCGGTTGAGCCAGAGCTGTACTGTAAGAACGCAACCGAATTCGAATGGGTTTCTGGTCGAACCCATGCGCTGGCATCGTCAGAATTATGGGTTGCGGTATCGTTAATAACGTCGGTTGAAACAACAGAGACTTGCTTGGCAGAGCTTTGCTCGCTTTGCCATTGAGTGATATTTTCTTCCAGGCTACTGGTCGTCAAAATAAGCGCTGGAGCGGCATTTTCAAAAATCGCATCGATTCTTCCCCAATCGCGTTTACGCGAATTTGGTGGAAAAGCGGGAACAGCAATTAAACCGGCGTAGATACAAGCAAAAAAGGCAATAATGTAATCAAGGCCCGAGGGGTAAAGTAAAATTGCCCGATCACCGAGAGAATAATTTTTTTGCAACAGTGCCGCTAAAGATTTTGATTTTTGAATAATCTCTAAATGGCTTAGTCGCAGCGGCTCGGAGCCATCATTTTGCAAATAAATGTATGCAGGTAAATCTTCTGATCGACTTGCAGCATCCGTTAAGCGCAAGTTCCTCTCTTCTAACCAATCAATTAAATCTTGACCGTTACTACATTTTGAATAATTTTCTAAAGCCATTGGACTAAACTCTCCAATGAGAAATAAGGGTTAATAAGAATTTAGCGAATAAAAATGTGAATTCGAGTGCGACAGACTCTGTAAAAACTTTCCCGACGACCATGTTGTCTCTCATTTGTCTGCTGTATTTTTCAATCAACGATTGAAAGTAAATGGCCAGTCTTGCTGCTGGTTAAATCGTTTTTCAGGAATACACAAACGCAACATCAATCAGTTGCCCGATCAATATTGCGTCAGAAATTTAAAGCAGGAAGAAAAACTAGTTTTCTTTTGTAGAATCGTAACCGTTTGCCATTGCTACTACGGTTTTTCGCTTGCCAGTAAAGGTAGATCGGCCGTGCGCGGCAAGCATGTTATCGAGCATCATAAAGTCCCCTTCTTGCCAGGGGAAAAACACGCTTTCTTCGTCAAGCACGCCGCGAACTTCGTCTAAAATAGAATCTTCAATGGTGCTGCCATCGCCGTAGTACACATTGCGAGGAAGATCTTCTATTTCAACAATATCCAGCAACACTTCGCGCGTCGCTTCTTCTAGGTTTGATACATGGAATAAATGCGCTTGGTTAAACCAAACTGATTCACCAGTGGTTAAATGTTTGGCGGTTGCCTGGCAAAGCTGTTTAGTGCGAAGCTCGCCATCGCCTTTCCACTCGGCTTCAATTTGATGATCGCGGCAGTATTTCTCAACTTCGTCTCGTGACTCAGTGTTAAATACTTTGCTCCACGGCAAATCCAAACCACCGCCGTAATTTCTTACGTAAAGCAATTTTTTCTGCTCAAAGCGCTCGCGAATTTGCGTTGGGATTTTATTGTAAATACGGCGGCTGTCAGCAATAGGCGTTTCACCGCCGGTTTCTGCGGCAGTAACACAGTGAAACCAAATATTTAACGGCCACTGCAAGGTATAAGCTTGCTCGTTATGCAGGGGAATAATTTGATGAGACGGGTATTCTGTTGCCGTGTAAACCCCTTCCCCCAAATCGGTTCGTGGTGTTGAACCAAATTCGTAAGTCAGTAATTCACTGCTGAATAAATTAGCAAATTCCTTACATGAAGAATCCTGACCAAAATTTTGAAAGCCTCGAAATAAAATTCCACCGTACTGATGCAGGTATTCTTTTACAACAGCTCTGATGTCGTCTTGATATTGTTTCCAAAGTACCGTCGATCCTGACAGAGCGTCGGCATTGTTGGGTGTTACCAAAAGCGGTAACCCTTTCTCACTAAATTCCGTTGATACAGAGAGATTTTCAGTGAAATTCATAAATCTTCTCGCTGAATATGCAATATTTTTAATAAGTTCATTGACGAACTTATATTTCAATTTTATTGCGGGTTATTCGTGGCTTGTATGCGTTGGATCACCTACGACGTGTCCATTGGCGTGAACAATATCAAACTTAAAAACAAATTCAAATAGTAATAATATTAATTCTCATTTATGAGTAATAAACAACCTTTTTATCACTTAAAATGATCAAACTGTGGTTTGATATGAGTAATGCGGATTAAAACTGTACGATTTACAGCCAAAATAATTATATTCATAGAGGAACATAATTGAAGTGAATACCAAATTGATTGGTTTTTAACTGCAACGGAAATCGATTCGCTGGTACAGGCAGAAAATCTGCCGATAAATTAAAACCACCATTGATTTCGATCAATCAATGACAGCCTCCTGCCCTCAAAAACTATTCATAAACTAAAAACTATTCAGAAGCTTCGATAATGGAAACCAAAGTCTTTACAACCTCAGGTTGCGACTGCTCAATAAACATGTGACCGCCTGAAAAAGTTTCCATGTGTGTATTCGACCCAAAAAATCGAAACCACTTTTCAGCAGCCTGCTCTTCCACCCATTCGTCATCGACACCTCGAAAAACGGTAATGGGACAATCAATTGGATCTGTTGGTGCGCATTTGTAGGTTTCTGCCAATTCAAAATCTTTTCTCAGCGCTGGCAGTAATAACGCCATCAGTTCACTGTTTTGCAAGATCTCTTCGGGAGTACCGTTTAAATTTCTGAGTCGATCAATAAATTCGGCATCGTCCGATAAATGCATTGGCGATTCTTTCATTTTGTGATCTGGCGCAGGTGACCCAGAAGCTACAAAATGCACGGGAGGTGTTACACCGGCAGTGATGATTTTTTTCACTAACTCGTAGCTCATTCTCGCGCCCATACTGTGACCGAATAAGAGATACGGTTTTTCTTCGAGGTATTTTTTTATTTCTGGGAATAAATCGTTTACTAATTCTGTGACAGAATTGTAACCTGGCTCTAGCAAACGACTACCCCTACCCGGAGGTTGAACAAAAACCAGCTCGACCTGTTTGGGTAAAAAATCTAACCAAGGCGTGTAAGTTGTGGCATTCCCACCTGCGTAAGGGAAACAAAATATCCGCAACTGCGCATTAGGATTACGCTGCGGAAACACTAACCAATTGCTCGGCTTACACACACTCACTGATCCTACGCACAAAATAAAGCAACTTAAAAACCTACTAACTTATTGATTTAAATAGCGTTTAAATATTGTTAGACGTTAACTGGTACACAATCAGATCTGCAAATTGCCAACTAACAACTTGTAATGATAATAATTTGCATTACTATTATTGTCAATTGAGAGAATATGGTGCATCATTATCGACTCAAGCTCATCAGAACATTTACGCGCCGTCATCCCCAAACGACAAATACCGAATCGTTATTTATTTCAGGAGTTATTTCAGAACTCATTTTAAATAAGTAACGGCAAGGATAAATAATTAAAAATAGAACAGTGACACAACACAACTATTTTAGTTAGCGTTGTCGTTTGTATTGCGTTTAAACATTCTGATTATTTTCAAAAAATTAGTAATACCCAAAAGCCAATAGATTACCCTTCTATTTGGCTTTTGGGTGTTTGTGTCAACACACTTAAATTCAGTTGACCCATCGAACATATCTCTAATGGTGAATAATGTGATTAATACAGAAAATACCCGCTCTACTTTATCTGCGGACAATGAACTATTTTCGGCACATAGCAACATTCATGAAAGCGGTATTTCAATCGATCAGTTTATCAATCAGCCAGCTATTCAGTTGGCAGAAAATCAGTTCTTAAAAACTCAGTCGCACACAGAATCTAACGCTCGAAGCTACCCAAGAAGTTTTCCAATCGCCATAAAAAAAGCACAGGGTGTGTTTGTGCAAGATACGGAAGATCAAATTTTTATTGATTGCCTTGCAGGCGCAGGCACTTTTGCACTGGGCCATAATCACCCTGACGTCGTTAACGCGGTGACAGAATACATTTCTACCGGCGGTCCTTGGCAGACATTAGACATTACTTCACCGGCAAAAAATAATTTTGTCAGCGAAGTGTACAAAATATTACCGGATGAGTTTTCGCAATCAGCGAAGTTGCAGTTTTGTGGCCCTGCAGGTACCGATGCTATGGAAGCGGCCATTAAATTGGCAAAAATTACCACCGGACGCAGCGGTATTTGGTCTTTTTCGGGCGCCTATCACGGAATGACAAATGGCACGCTTGCCCTTATGGGTAACATCAACACTAAATCACCTGTGCCCGGTTTGATGGCCGATGTGCAGTTTATGCCCTTCCCTTATGAATACCGCTGCCCATTTGGTTTAACGGGTGCAGAGAGTATCAAAGCGAATTTAAATTATTTAGAACATCAATTAAGCGATCAACACAGCGGCACACCCTTACCAGCGGCTATTGTTGTTGAAGCCATTCAGGGCGAAGGCGGCGTTATTCCTGCGCCGAAGGAATGGCTACAAGGATTGCGCGAGATTACCGAACGCCACGGTGTGTTATTAATTTTAGATGAAATTCAATGTGGCATTGGTCGCAGCGGCGATATGTTTGCATTCGAAATTGCCGACATTAATCCTGATGTTATTGCTATGTCGAAAGCCGTTGGCGGCGGTTTACCGATGGCATTGATTGCCTATCACGAAAAACTCGATCAATGGAAACCGGGTGCACACACAGGTACTTTCCGCGGTAATCAGCTCGCGATGATTTCGGGTGCTAAAACATTAAAGATTCTTCGTGAAACCAATTTGATTGAATCCGTGAAGGAAAAAGGTCAATTTTTACTGGAATCACTGCATAATTTAAAAAGTGACTGTGACTTTATTGGTGATATTCGCGGTCGCGGATTAATGATTGGAATTGAAATTGTTGATACGCAATCGGCAGGAAAATCAAAAGCACCTAATCCAGAATTGGCTACAAAAATACAACAACAATGTCTACAACAAGGGCTTATTCTTGAAACCGGCGGAAGAAGCGGAGCAACCATTCGATTCTTGCCACCGCTTAATATCAGCCAAGAAGAGCTAAAAACAGTGACCAACATTTTTATTTCGTCAGTCGCTGAAGTGATGCGCAAGATGTAATTGTTCTGTTGCGCGCAGCCAATAATCAAGCCGGTTTTTACCGGCTTTTTTATTTTTAACGCATTAATTGCTCGTTGCTAATAATGGGAGCCTCCAATTAATGCAATGTTGATCGCCATTTACCAGATTTAAAAGCAGCCAATAAAGTTTTGGCTCTATTTTCATCCAATTCGGTATAGCATTTTTGGCTGGAAAAGAAATCGTTTAACCCGTCTATTTCTTTAAGTTCTTTACCCGTCACGCCCGCGTATCCCATAGTCCAATCGGAAAAGCTGCGTTCATCAATAGGCTCTTCAATAATTTTTACAACGGTATCATGGCGTTTGTCACGATCAATTTTCGCGTATAACGCTTTAACAACATTCGCCGGACCTTCAAGCACTTGAAAGAAAGAGCGTTTTTCGTACAACAACATACCAGTAATATTTAATTTAGAATTTATTGCTCTAGCGGTATCTAATAAAGTGTTTAGTTCTTGATTGGAAAGCTCCACTGTAGCTGCACTGGAATACACACAGTGGATTAGATCGGTATTTTTAGAGCGCCTCATAGCGTTATCCTCATGCCCCATTCTTTTTATTTTAGACAACTTTTATTGAATGGACCTGTTATGCAGGAATAATTATGTTTAATTTCTGAATAAAATTAAGACATAAATTATCTAAGGCTCTAATTTTAAATTTAATATACTCAATAATATTAATTCAAGGTTTAAATCCAACAATTGGATATAGTAATTCGTAAGAAAAGTAAACCTAGAAGCCTCTGATATATTGATCTTAAAAATACTGTTCCGATTATTACAATAATCAGCTTAATTCGTTTTATTAAACTGCACTCGATAATGCGTTGGCGATATATTTACTAAACGTTTAAAGTGATGCCGAAGTGTTACTGCGTTTTCAAATCCAGATTTTAGGGCAACGGTATCTATAGTATCTGTCGAGGATTCCAACAAGCGCTTTGCGGCATCTACTTGCTGAATAATTAGCCATTGCTTTGGGCTCATATTCAGTTTTTCGCGAAATTTTCGATCAAAAGAGCGTCTGCTCATTAGGGATTTGTCCGCGAGCATATCCACACTTAAACCCAATTCAATGTTTTTCGCAGCCCAATCTAACGTTGACGAGAACACATCTGGGGTTTTCTGAACCGGATTTTCGATGTATTGCTTTTGTCCGCCTTGGCGATGAGCAGGTAGCACCAGTCGTCTGGCAACGGTATTAGCGACATCATGACCAAAATCCCGACGGATAACTTCAATGCCCAAATCCAATCCCGCGGCACTGCCAGCGGAGCAACCGATGTTTCCGTCATAAACGTAGAGTACGTCGTCCATATAGTGGACGTTTGGGAATCTCTCCTTAAAGGTTTGCGCGTATCGCCAGTGGGTGGTTGCTTGCCGATTTTCAAGCAGCCCAGCTTGAGCTAACAAAAATGCACCGGAACAAAAACTGATGATGCGCCCTCCTCGCTCCTGGTAGCGAATAAGCGCATCACAGAATGTTTCGGAGATTGCAGAATTGGCAGTGTTCCAGCTTGGTACCACCAACAGATCGAATTCTTCCAGTCGGTTTATCGGAACGCATTCCACCTTTATTCCACACAAGGTGTCATAGGGCCCGGATTCCCAGGCAACGATTTTGGTGTTGTACCATTGCGATTGCGAAAGCTCGGGTCTGGGTAAGGCAAACAGTTCGAGTGCGCAACTGAACTCAAAAATAGCAAAACCTGGGTAAATCAAAATGCCGACGTTCATAATAAGCCCATCAAATGGTTTTGGCTTATAATTAACGTATATTGGCTTTTAAGACAATATGAAATGGCGCATTTTCGGTACAAAATATCATCCAACGTCTACTTCAATTTCTTTAATGGGTATCGATATGTCGTCAATGGTCGCTAAACCACACGCTGCTGCAAGTAACGAAGCACTTCAACATTTTCAAAAACTTCTTGAATTCGAAACCGACTGTTGGGATGTACACTACGCCACCAATAACAACTTGCAGGATTTTGTTCTGGTTGATGTGCGCGGTGAAGAGCTGTTTAATCGCAGCCATATACCCCACGCGATTAACATTCCGCACCGAAAAATCGATGAAGCTCGATTGCAAGAATATCCGAAGAATACGTTGTTTGTTGTCTACTGCGCCGGTCCACATTGCAACGCAACGGAACGGGCAGCCATTCGACTGGCACGTCTGAACCGGCCGGTAAAAAAGATGATTGGCGGTATTACCGGCTGGTTAGATGAAGGATTTGAATTGACTAATTAGAAGAGTCGGTTACTAACGACTGGCTTTACCGGCTTCTAAAATCGGTAAACCAGCTTCGGTAGGAATATAAATGCGCTCGCCGTTGCCTTCTTGCAAACCTTTAATCCAAATATAACGTAGGTATTCTTCGTTATTTTTTAAAGATTCACCGATAATTCGGTTGGCTTCGGCAGCGGCTTTAGCACGCTCAATATCCGCTTGTCCTTCTGCCTTTGCTCTGACCAACATAGCCTTCCCTTCGGCCTCGGCAAGTGTGACTCTGGCATTGGCTTGCATCAAAGAAGCTTGCTCACGAGCACGAGCTTCTTCAATTAAAATTTGCTTTGTCCACTCTGCTTCTTTTAATGCCGCTCGGCCATCGGCCTCAAGTTTATACACTTTGTATTTAGGCCAAACGGCAAAAGCCATAACAATGAGAGCAACAAAACCTAAAAATAAAAAGACAATGGTTCCCAATGCCAGAGCTTGCTTATTCTGATACATACAACTTCCTTTTATGTTAACTTTGTTTGAATATTAACACAGAAAACTCATATCTAAACATTGAATAACACAACTGAGTTGCAAGAGCGTTAACGCTTCTGAATACCTAAAAATGGGTGCAAAAACCCCACATAAGTAACAATAAGCCGAATAACGCACAAACATAAAAGTACCGACACTACTACAATCAAACCGTACAACAATGCACCAGAAACCACTTTTGACAAGATAAAAGCCGTTACCAGTATTACGATTTGGTGCAACAAATAAAACGGGAAAATTACTTGATTAAAACTTTGCACCCAATCAATGGGTTGATTAAAGTAACGGAACGCGCAACCGACTAAAGTAAGAATAAAAAAGTAGGCAAATAAAGAGATAAACAACAAGTAATAACTGTTTTCTAACAAACCCGACAACCCGTAAAATACGAGTGCCAACACCAAATTCAGCCAAATATGATCCGCCAGCACATTAAGAACTGAATAATTTCTAAACAAAGTGGCGCCGCCGGTAAAAATAATAAAAAAGCTAATTAATGAGGCAATATCATCAAAGAAGTTACGTTGAATCGGAAAAATTGGTCTTAATAAAATTTCGTTAGCGGCAATCATTAAGGCAATAACACAAAGCCAACAATAAACAGACAATACGTTGTGCCACTGCTTTTTTTGTATTTTTACCATCCACGAATGGGCAAACAACCAAACAATACTAACCACCGCGCAAAAAGCCAATAAATAGCCCAAATACCACAAATGCAACCATCGAAAATCACGATTGATAAAATTATCGACGTAAACACTATACGATTCAGCCAGCCCAATTGAATTTTCGGTGTGCAAAGTTTCTATGTAGTAAACCGGAGGAATAACGACAAACATACCAAATACAAGAGGTGGTAATAATCGCTTTAAACTGCTGATACCAAAATCAAACCAGCCTCTGCGCTCAAACGAATAAGATAACGCAACACCGGACACCAGAAAAATCAACATCATACGCCACGGCCGGGAAAATTCGACCAAATCATTCAGGAACGAAATTTCTCCTAGTTTTAAGTGCCAACCGTAAGAGGTAAACAAAAGCGCCGAGTGAAATCCTATCAGCAATAAAAACGCAATACTTCGCAACCAATCAAAAGCGTATATTCGTTGAGTCATCGGCCATATCACAATAAAAAATAGTTTAAAAAGAAATGGTTTTTTAAATTGTAATAATGTGCCCAATAAAAATATATTAACGAGTTTCGTGAAAATTCATGATTTTACACAAGACTTATACGCATATTGAATGAGAAGTGATTTAGAACTGAGGAGTTGGGTAATATATTGTGTATTTGCCTAACAACAATAAATGAATCGCTGTTAGATATTTAGAAAGCTGTCTTCGAATAATCCTGCACTAATCCCTAATAATCAAACACTGACCCACTTTCATCTACCCTCCACCACTAAATCTTTTAAGTATCGAATCGAACTACACTTATAGTCGTCATATGCAACCTATTAAATAAAAAGTGTTTTTATTACCGACATAATATCCATAAGCTAATTTTTTAACTTGTTTTGATAAAACCGTTACTTATATCCTATTACCCTTATATAGTTCGTCTACTGAATACACGCTTTGGCTTTATTTGGAATATTTATGAGTTTTCTTGCCTACGCCGCTCTATACCACATTGTATTAATGCTCATTGGTCTTGCGACCATTGTTATGGGGTATCGATTATTTGTCTTGGGCGTCATGCCCCAGCAAGGCAGCGATGTGGACGCGCAAGCGGGTAAAGTTCGTCTGAACATCAAAAACGCCGCGCCTGGGACAATATTTTGCGTGTTAGGCTCGGCATTAATCCTTTACATGATTCATCAAGGGCCACCAAAACAGGAAATCAACGTAAAAACTCCCAATGGCACCGAGTACACAACCACAACCCGTGGTAATAACGAATCTTTAGAACGCACGCTTGTGCAAGCGAAGGATTTATTAGTATCCGGTGACACCGATGATGCATTTGTTGCTTTGCTTGATGTGTTTACAGACAGCGAACTCACGCTGCATCAAGCACTGCCGGTGTTTACCGCAATGGCTCAAGCCCAATTTCAAGCAGGCCGATTTAATCAAGCTGCAACTTATGCGCAATTAGCGGTGGAAATTGATGATTCCTACGTCGAAGCATTAGTGATTTACGCAAAAACCTTGAAAGCGTTGAATGAAACTGAGCAGGCGATGGATATTATGCAAAACGCAGCCGATATCGATGGGCAATATCATTCGATACTGCGCGATTGGAACAACGAACTGAATCGTTAACAAGAGTATTTGTCAGAACGACTGGAGGGAATTGATCGGTATTATGGCGATGTACACCATTAAAAACGCACGTTTTATGCTTGCATGTTGTTTTGTTTTGTTTTCACCGTGGTTAAAAGCCCAACCTTTGCAGGTGGGTGAATTCCACGCATTATTGATTGCCAATCAAAACTATGAGTATTGGGATAATTTAAATACGCCTTTTAAAGACGTAGATAAAATTTCATCCATACTCAGAAATCGTTACGGCTTTAACACCAAAATTATTAAAGACGCCTCCAGCGCTGATATTATTGATGCCATAGACGAATACCGCAGTACGCTTTCGAGCAGAGATAATTTTTTGTTGTACTACGCAGGCCACGGTGAGGTTCGAGCAGACTCCAGTTATTGGGTGGGCGTTAACGGCCGAAGGAATACATCGGGCAATTGGGTTGATTTAAATCGGATTAATTCCTTGATTGATAGTGATTCAGGCATGCGTGCACGCCACGTATTAGTGATAGCAGACAGTTGTTTTTCGGGTCATTTCTTTCGCGGTAACGAACAATTTTTCGCACCACTGAATACCGACTCTCTTGCCTGGCACCAAGCCCAAATTAGAACCACCTCTCGCACGGCATTTACCTCCGGCGCCAACGAACCAGTGTTAGATCGTGCATCAAACCAATCTACACATTCGGTATTTGCACAAGAATTAATTCGCCGACTGAACAATCAACACAGCGTGATTTCAGCCGGTAAACTGCATAATTTAATCGAAAAAGATGTATTCGCAAGAGCCCGACGAGCAAACCAAGTGCAATCACCACAATATGGCTCAATCAGCGGTACCGGCCATTCTGGCGGTGATTTTGTTTTTATCCCTCAAAACCAGAGAACCGCGTTTATTCATCATAACACCGCGACCCAATCCAATAATCGTAATAATACCCGTGGAAATAATTCAAGCACCACAAATGACCGAGCGAATGCGATAAGAATTTCTGGGTTGAACGCGGAAAAACAAACGCTTTTGGATAATTGTAACAATGGCAATACAAGTGACTGTGTTAGCTTGGGTTACGATTTCGATATTGGGGATGGCGTTCCGCAAAACTATACCAAGGCGAGCGAGCTGTATTTAAAAGGCTGCGAAGGTGGAGAAGCACGCGGTTGTACCAATTTAGGGGTTTTGTATGAAAAAGGGCGTGGCGTCACGCAAAACTACACCAAAGCCCGTGATCTGTATTTAAAAGGCTGCGAAGGTGGAGAAGCACGCGGTTGTACCAATTTAGGGGTTTTGTATGAAAAAGGGCGTGGCGTCACGCAAAACTACACCAAAGCCCGTGATCTGTATTTAAAAGGCTGCGAAGGCGGAAATGCATACGGGTGTACCAATTTAGGGGTTTTGTATGAAAAAGGGCGTGGCGTCACGCAAAACTACACCAAAGCCCGTGAGCTGTATTTAAAAGGCTGCGAAGGCGGAAATGTAAACGGGTGTACCAATTTAGGGTATTTATATGACGAAGGGCGTGGCGTCACGCAAAACTACACCAAAGCCCGTGATCTGTATTTAAAAGGCTGCGAAGGTGGAGAAGCACGCGGTTGTACCAATTTAGGTTTTTTATATTACGAAGGGCTCGGCGTTACGCAAAACTACACTAAAGCGGGTGAACTCTATTTAAAAGGCTGCGAAGGTGGTAGTAGTATAGGCTGTAATAATTTAGGTATTAATTACGAGTTTGGCAATGGTGTTGATAAAGATCTTGTTAAATCCCTTAGTTTTTACCAAAAGGCGTGTAATTTGGGGCATGAAAAAGCTTGTAATAAACTGAATTAATTATTGCTTGCTGATAAGTGGGTGAAATTTTCTATTAATCTCACCCACTTTTAAATCATATTATTGATTCTGCTCCATATAGTCTAAGGTTAAATTCGCGAGTAATCTCACCCCTAATTTCATACCGGAGTCATCCACGTAAAATTCTGGCGTATGATGCGCGGGCGCGGCTTCAACGGGTACATCGACCGGTTTACCGCCTACCCATAAATACAAACCCGGAACCTCTTCTTGGAAAAACGAGAAATCTTCGGCACCGGTTACGGGTTTGCTATAAACCACATTTTTCTCACCAGCGGTGCGGTTTAATGTTGGCAACATTTGTTTAGTGAGGTCGTGGTCATTGTAGGTAATTGGGTAGTTATCGCCATTGGGTAAGGCAATTTCTACTTCTGCACGCATACTTTCGGCAATGGCGTTTACTTTGCGCGGCAAGGCTTCGTAAATATGCTCGCGAGCTTTGGGGTTTAATGTTCGAATGGTACCAACCAATTCGACTTCGTTGGGAATAATATTGGATCGATTACCACCGTGAATGGAGCCAACGGTAATTACGGCGGCATCATCAATCAGTGACAATTCGCGGCTAACAATGGTTTGCAGCCCCATAATCACTTGCGCCGAGGTTGTTATAGGATCAACACTTAACCAAGGATAAGCACCGTGGGCTTGTTTGCCTTTAATAACGACTTTAAAGGGATCAACGGCGGCCATAGCGCCGCCGTCACGGTAACGAATGGTGCCGACATCGGTTTGGGAATTAATGTGTAAACCAAAAATAACGTCGACATCAGGGTTTTTTAATACGCCCTCTTTTACCATTAATTTTGCGCCGCCCTCTTCACCTACTGGTGCGCCTTCTTCTGCGGGCTGGAAAATAAATTTCACTTTACCGCGTAAATCGCCTTTCATATCGGTAAGTATTTTTGCCGCCCCCATCAACATGGCCATGTGAGTATCGTGACCACAGGCGTGCATTACTGGTGTTTTTTTACCGTTTAATTCGCCAAATTGCAGTGACCGCCAAGCGAGGTCGTTTTGCTCTTGAACGGGCAAGCCGTCCATGTCGGCACGCAAACCAATGGTTGGGCCAGGTTTGCCACTGTCTAAGATTGCAACTACACCGGTTTTAGCAACGCCGGTTTGCACTTCAAGACCTAATTCGCGCAGGTGTTTTTCAACGTATTTTGCTGTTTGAAATTCACGGTTCGATAATTCCGGGTGTTGGTGCAATTGGTGGCGCCAAGAAATAACATCGGATTCTATTTCGTTCGCTTTCTGATCCACCCAACTACTGGTGTCTGCTAAGGCAATACACGAATACAGTACGGAACAACACAGTGGTAACGCGGCTTTTATCATAGTGGCTTCTCTATTTTCGAATATTGTTATCGATTAATATAAGCAACGAATAAACCGGGTTTTTCTGGAATCTTCACCGTAATTTTTGCGCAGCAAGAATGGATTCAGGATTAGATTGCTAGCAAAGAGTCAGCATTACTATTTATTTATAATCGTTTATAACGCCATATTAAACGGCAAGACACTCAATTGGGGTGGGTTCTAGTACTATATAAGTACGAGTCTCGGCTAAATGTCTCTCGGGATGATCGACCAGCCCTGTTCGGTGATGTCGTAAAACAAGCGCTGGGATTTATCCGCGCGCTTGTAGGGTTCAATTAAATGAAGTTCTTCGCTGAGGCTGACGCATTCGCGAATCACTAAGGCGTGAGCAATGCCAAAGATTCGTGCGAAACTGCGGCTGTCGGAGGCAATTTCCAACGCCGCTGCCGCAAGGATTAAAGGACCCATCGGAGACAGAAATTTGATCTCAGACTGCGCAATCATTGCGACGGCGTATTCGAGATCTTTCTCCAACGGGTGCGTCATTGCTTGTGGGCGTCCAAACGCACAACCACAGATTTCGAGGTCGGCGTGAAGCTCTTTTCACCTACCGTGTGATGAGGCACTAATTCATTCATTTCTGGGTAGTAGCCCGCTATGCAACCGCGCGGAATATCGTACGAGACGATACGAAAACCTTTGCACTCTCGGTGATGGCCGTCGTCGTAGGTACCAACAACGTCTACTAAGTCGCCGTCTTTAAAACCGATTTCTTCGACGTCGTCTTTATTGATAAACACCACATTACGCACACCATAAACGCCGCGATAGCGATCATCCATACCGTAAATTGTCGTGTTGTATTGATCGTGGGATCGAAATGTTTGCAACACAAAAGTACGTTCCTGACCTTGCACCGATTGCCATTCCGTTTGCGAACGCAGCTCAGAAATACCGAAATTTGCCAGTTTGGTTGGCGTATTCCACTCTCTGCAGGAAGCGGAATTGCGCAGCCAAAAACCTCGCGGCCTACGCACGTTTTTATTGAATTCGCCGTAGATTGGCAGCACCCGAGCAATCATGTCGCGAATCAAATCGTTGTTCTCACTCAACTCGTCCCAATTGACCACGTCGCTGCCTAAAGTTGCTTTGGCAATACCGGCGATAATGCGAACTTCAGAGCGTAACTCTTTCGATGCCGGTACATTAATTCCTGCCGAACCGTGCACCATCGACATGGAATCCTCAACGGTGATCATTTGTCGTTCGCCTTTGGAGTTAGCATCAATTTCGGTTCGTCCCAAGCAAGGCAATACATAAGACACTTTTCCGGTCATCAAATGGCCGTGATTGAGCTTCGTAGCAATATTGACGGTGAGATCCATTTTGGTGAATGCCTCAGCGACCAAAGAGCTATCCGGTACGGCGCGCGCGAAATTACCGCCGAGGGCGATAAACGCTTTGGCCGAGCCTTGAAGCATGGCACCGATTGCTTCAGCAACGTTGTGACCACGCTCTCGCGGAATCTCAACGCCCAATTCTTTTTCCAAGGCATCGATCAACGGCTTGGGAGCTTTCTCGTTTATGCCCACTGTGCGATCGCCCTGAACATTGGAGTGCCCACGCACCGGACATAGACCAGCACCTTCGCGTCCGATATTGCCCTTCAGAAGCATAAAGTTAACGATTTCTTGGATCATTTGCACCGAGTGCAAATGCTGAGTAATGCCCATTGCCCAAGTCGTAATGACTTTATCGGCGGCGAGATACATCTCGGCGGTTTCGATAATTTCTTCTTTGGTGAGGCCGGATTGTTCGATGATTTGGTCCCACGAGGTGGCACGCACCAAATCACAGTATTGCTCAAAATCGTGAGTGTGCTCGGCAATAAAATCGAGATCCAAAACCGACGGCTTGCCTTCGGCCTGGGCTTTGTCTTCGGCATCGAGGACCACTTTCGACATGCCGCGGAAAACCGCCATGTCGCCACCCAAACGCGGGCGATAATAATCGGTTGAGGTTGGCGCTGATCCGCCGCGAATCATCTCAAGTTTATCTTGAGGATCCGTAAAACGATGCAACCCCTTCTCTTTTAACGTGTTAAATACACAAACCCGCGCGCCGCGATCGACCGCTTCGCGCAAGGTAGCCAGCATACGCGGATGATTGGTGCCCGGATTCTGTCCAACACAGTAAATCAGATCGCACTTCTCAAAATCTTCCAGTAACACCGTGCCCTTGCCGATGCCGATGGATTCAGTCAGGGCTACGCCGCTGGCCTCATGGCACATGTTTGAGCAGTCGGGGAAATTATTGGTGCCGTACAAACGCACGAACATTTGGTAGAGAAATGCCGCTTCGTTTGACGCACGGCCCGAAGTATAAAATTCTGCTTTGTTGGGATCGTCGAGCTTGTTGAGCTCGGCTGCAATACCGTCAAACGCTTGCTGCCAACTCACTTCTTCGTAGCGGTCGGTATCGTGGTTGTAGCGCATCGGATGAGTCAAACGGCCCTGGCGTTCAAGGTCGTAGTCCGTCCAGGTTTTTAGCTCAGAAACCGGATGCTCCGCGAAAAATTCCGGGCCAACACGGCTGCTTGTCGCCTCCCAAGAAACCGCTTTTACGCCATTTTCGCAAAATTCAAACGACGAGCCGTGTTCAGGGTCGCCCCAGGCGCAACCTGGGCAATCGAACCCGTCGGCCTGATTGAGGTTGAGCAAAGTAATAGCGCCTTTAACAGGCTTGCCGCTGCCCATCAAACTTTGGCCCACACTTTTTAGCGCGCCCCAACCACCGGCAGAACTGGAGGCTTTTCCGATGCACTTTTTCTTAGACATGAATTAATTTCCTCAAAAACGCGGCGCTTGAATTGACGACAATTTGGCTGCGTTATTCTGTGTGCGGTTTTTTACCGCGATTGTTTTTACCACGCGTGAAGTGCCAAATACAGGCAGCGCCGTGTTTATTATGGCCTTACAATGGCGTGAAATCCTATTAAATAAATGAATCACGCGATAATAAGTATTTATTAAGGAGCCTCTGGTTAACCTCAACATTACTCAGCGTGATCTCAAGCGTGCAGTTGCAAGACGCCGTTTGCAATTAATGGCCCTTTCTATAACAGACTGGGGCCTTAATAAAAACGGCAACGCTGCAAATGTGCGCTTGAGAACACGACCCGGCTGCTCCATGTATTCACAGCGTTCGCAAACTCACCCTTCGGAGCCTTCCAGTTTTTTCCTGCTCTGCGTTGTGCTTTTTCGATTTAACCCGTTAGACCTTCAAAAGCACGCCTTAATCAGAAAAAAACTGATTGGCCTGAGTGATCTTGAGGTTAACCAGAGGCTCCTTTAGGCCCGACGCAGGGTCGAGCCTTCGCTGGTCTTATGCAGGATAAGCTTCTTTAGGGTGTGTTTGCTCAACATGGTGATGAGATTTCACCGGGCGCACAAACAAGTTAGCAAAGAACGCGATAATCAATAACGCTGCCATGCAATACATGGTGGTGTTATACAGTGTTCCCGTTGGATCGACAGTTCCTGCCGGAGCAATCTCCATCAACGATGCAACAGTTACGGTTTTTGCCGCCACCAATTCGCTCAATTGACTCACAGGCGCACCAAATTTCTCTGCGAAAGCCGCGGGATCAACCTTGGCGGTTAAATCTGCGATCGCGCTTTCCACCGAAATATTGCGCAAATAAGTAATCGCAAATGGACCCAGAACCCCCGCCGTAGACCATGCAGTCAATAGACGACCGTGAATACCACCAACGTGCAGTGTTCCAAACATGTCTGCCAAATACGCAGGAATGGTTGCAAAGCCGCCGCCATACATGGTGAAAATGATCATCGTTGCGATATAAAACCCGATTAACGCGGTAGTGGTACCCATACCTGCCCAGAACGGAATCGATAAATACAAGATCGTACCCAACACAAAGAAGCAGTGATAAGTATTCTGGCGACCAATGTAGTCTGAGGTAGATGCCCAGAAGAATCGACCACACATATTGAATACTGAAATCATCAATACATAAGTGCCGGCAAAGCCTGCTGTTACGATCGCAAGATTACCGAAGATTTCGTTGATCATGGTTTTAGCCACACCAATCACACCGATACCAGCGGTCACGTTAAAACACAGAACAATCCATAAAAGCCAGAATTGCGGCGTTTTTAATGATTGATCGATATGCACATGATTATCGGTCACCATACCTTTAGAGGCACTCTCAGGTTTTGGCTGCCAACCTTCAGGCTTCCAACCTTCACGTGGCACGCGGTATTGAAATGCTGCAATCATCATCACAATAAAATAGGAAATACCCAAGGTCATAAAGGTAGCCGCCGCACCCGTGTCACCGGTACCGACCACATAAACACCCGCTTCTCCGCCAAAGGCCGCTGCCTGGTTGGCAGACGCCACCACGACCTCAACGTTACCTGCAGCAGTCTCGGCAAAACGACGACCGCCTTCGGTAATCATGGCGACAGCGCCCTCAGCCCCTAAGTATTCAGGCGCTTTTTGAAAGGCTTCGAGTAATCCACCAATCAGCGGAGCACCAATCATTGCCCCGCCACCAAAGCCCATAATGGCCATGCCGGTCGCCATGCCCCGGCGATCTGGGAACCAACGAATTAATGTTGATACCGGTGACACGTACCCCAGCCCGAGTCCAAAACCGCCTAAAACTCCGTAGCCCAAATAAATCAGCCAGAGCTGTTGAGTTGAAATTCCCACTGATCCGACGAGAAAACCACCGCCCCACAAAAAAGCTGCCGCAACGCCTACAAAACGAGGGCCCACTTTTTCGAGCCATTTACCGCCAAAAGCAGCGGCAAGACCAAGACAGACAATCGCAACCGAAAAAATCCACACCACCGACGACAGTGACCAATCGTTGCCCGCGGAAGCAACAACCCCCTGTTCACGGGTTAACGGTGCATTAAAAACCGACCACGCATAAACCGAACCTATGCACAGATGGATGGCAATGGATGCCGGCGGCACGCGCCAGCGGTTGTAACCGTCAGGGGCTACAATATTTTCTTTCAGCAGGAATCCTAGTGGGCCTGCTCCTGAGTTTGACATGCGTTCTCTCCTAATTAGAGTTGTTGTTAGAGTTTTGAACTGAGTACCGGGCTAATCGGTTTTAAAATGTACGCTGCCGCTTGCTAAGGTCAGCGCATGAGACAAATATTTGCTTTTGGAGATTAAAAACGCTCGATTTTTTCAGGTAAGAAATTCACAGAATGGAAAGCTCTTACACAACCTCGTTATTGCAAATTTTATAATTATTAAATTCATTTTTTAGGGCCAATTAACATAAGGGCCTAAATGAATGGATGCATCTATTAACTAAGGTTTAATAAAAAGGTTTAATTTTTTGAGTCTCTTATGATAACTGTCTTTAGAACGTTGGTTTTTCGTCTTTTAGTTTGAATATTCAAAATCAAATTCCACCCAACGTATTACTACCCTGTATTGATCGCTGCGATTTTATGTCGTTAAATTTTTAAGGCGGATTATTAGCAAAAAACGAAATTATTGATGAGGTCTGTTTTAGCGCAATATATAAAGGCTGGAAAGAACAAAAGAATAACGAATCGAATAAAAACACTCGGTAAAATCACCGTTATTTTTCGAGTATTAAAAAGGAGTAGGAAAATTTATGTGACGATTAAATCAAATAAACCTTAAGGAGCCTCTGATGAACCTCAAAATTACTCAGCGTGATCTCAAGCGTGCAGTTGCAAGGCGCCGTTTGTAATTAATGGCCCTAGTCCTTAATAAAAACGGCAACACCGCAAATGTGCGCTTGAGACACGCCCTACGGGGCCTGCCAGTTTTTTCCTGCTCTGCGTTGTGCTTTTTCGATTTAACCCGTTAGACCTTCAAAAGCACGCCTTAATCAGAAAAAAACTCCTTGGCCTGAGTGATCTTGAGGTTCATCAGAGGCTCCTTAATTAAATTTTATTAAATTCAATTGAGTAATAATTAATCATGAGAGTGTTATTTTCTGATAAAAACAACTTCATCCCGCTATTAAAAACTTTTTAGCATTAGACAAAAATTAATCTGAATAAATTTAAAGTAATTAAACAGTAGTGCTGTTATTAATTTTTAAAAGCACGAATACGGTTTCAATGAAAGCGATCACAAAACACAAGTAAGGCCGTTAAAGTAACAGCATAAAAATAGAAGATATTATTCTTTATAAGATCAGGCTCTGGTTTGTTGTAAGAGTATCTGATTAAAAGAATTAATATTCGGCGTGACGTCCGGGTCGGGCAAAACCCACAAGTTTTATTCCCGCAGCTTCGGCAAGCTTGCGTGCCAATGCGGTTGGTGCAGAAATCGTAACCACGTTACCAATTCCTGCCGCTGCGGCTTTATGAATAATTTCGTAACTGCCGCGACTCGACATAAGAAGAAAGCCGTCTGATGGATCAATTTTTTTCTGTGCCATGTGGCCAATTAATTTATCGAGAGCGTTGTGTCGGCCAACATCTTCGTAAATTTGTAGCAACTCCCCTGCTACCGAAAACCACGCTGCTGCGTGAACAGCACCGGTTTGCTGTTGAAGAATTTGGCTGTCTTGCAGCTGGGCAAGCGCGTTGTTGATTATTTCGGGTTGAATTACCACGCTTTGCTTAACCTGAGAAACAGGCCGCATAGCGTGCTCTAATGAGTCGGTACCGCACAAACCGCAACCGGTTCGACCGGAAAGTACGCGTTTTTGTTGTTTAAGTCGCCAATCAATACTGGAGGCAATTTCGACCATTACTTCAAAGCCGGTAATGCCATCGATATCTACCGGCTTCACCTCAACGTCGTAGATCTGCTCAACGTGATCAATAATGCCTTCGGTCAAACTAAAACCAACAACAAATTGTTCAATATTCGAAGGCGTCATCATCATTACGGCGTGGGAAATTCCGTTAAAAACAAGCGCTATTGGGCTCTCTTGCGCCAAGTAATCAGCGGCTTGATGACTACCGTCACGCTCGTTCCAGCGGGTAATTGTGATGCGTTCACTTTCGTTGAAGTTCTGACTCATAAGCCTTGTTCAGCCAATTTATTGGCAGTAGGTTTTTATAGTTTGTTATTAATAATCAAACCAATACGTGATTTTGTCGAATCTTAGATGATTATAATTAAAAAATAACCGCTTAATCGCCAAATATAAAAACAAAGAAGTTCGGTTAAAAACATAAGTAAAATCAGGTTACCGTTAATACTTTCGCAGATCAAGGCAAGAGATTTGGGTGTTTTTGTTATCTATGGAGAGAATTGAGGATCGATCGACTGTATCAAAAAGAGAACGTAATTGATAAAACAAGCAAAATAAAAATAGCCGGATAAAAAAGATAATACAGCGTTAACCGCCAGTGGAATTCATAAAACGGACGATTTGCACGTCGTCTTGCTGAAAATAATGACGCTCTGGCTTAATGGTAATGGCTTTAACGATCGTTTGTTTTAAAATTTCTCTGTCGCCCGGATTTGCTCGAATCACTGCTTTTAAATCAACGCTCTGTTCATTGCCTAAACACAGCAACAATTTACCTTCGGCACTGACTCTTACGCGATTGCATTGATTGCAAAAATTATTGCTGTGCGGAGAAATAAATCCGATCCGGGTCTTGCTGCCTGTTACCTGCCAATATCGTGAAGGACCACCGGTTTGATAATCGCTCGGCTGAATAGAAAATTGATTGCCCAACTGCTGCAAAATTTCTCGGCTAGAGACAAACTCTGCCTCGCGGGCATGCTCATCAATGTGACCAAGAGGCATTTCTTCAATAAAGCTGATGTCAAAATCGTTTTGGCACGCAAAATCCACCAACTCACACACTTCATTGAAATTACGCTGTCGCAAAACTACAGCATTGAGTTTAATGGCAGAAAACCCTTGTTTTCGAGCCACTTGCAAGCCCTTAAGCACTTCGCGCAAATCACCTGTGCGCGATAACTGCTTAAATTTTTTGGGGTTTAACGTATCAAGACTGACATTAATACGATTGACCCCAGCGCCTTTTAACGCCGGAGCTAACTTTGCCAATTGAGAGCCGTTGGTGGTGAGAGTTAGGTCTTTTAGCTCGGGCAAGTTCGATAATTGCTGAAATAGATTTTGTATATTCTTGCGAATAAGCGGCTCGCCACCAGTAATGCGAATTTTATTCACGCCGAGTTCCGAAAAAGCTGTGCCAATTTCTGCCAACTCCTCCAGGGTGCACAATCGGGCTCTGGGCAGAAAAGTCATTTTTTCTGGCATGCAATAAACACAGCGAAAATCGCAACGATCAGTAACGGAAAGACGCAGATAAGTCACCCTTCGCCCGAAAGGATCAACAAGACCCGAGGGGTTAGAGTCTGAATGACTAACAGTAGGATTATTAAATTGAGTGTGACTCATACCGCGAATTATTATTATGTTGACCTCAAGATACTAATCAAATTTTTATTTATAGTCTAATAAGATTACCTAATCTGACATCGACTTTTACGTCAAAAATGTAAACCTAATTTATTCACGAAGTGTAACTGTCTTTTTTATTCGGATTCCCAAACGCTTTGCCAGTCTGTTCAGATTCGACCGATCGACATTCAGTGCTCGCGCTACCGAAGACCAGTTATTATCGTGTTGATTCAGTAAATCTAATATTAACTGACGCTGGAAATCATCGGTTGCCTGTTTCAGAGATTCGACGCTTAAACCCTCTTCTTTTATTTGAGTCTTTTCTGAGTAAGCGGATTCTTGCACGGGTACATTCAGATCGTTGTTCAAATATTGAAGATGACTTTCTTCGATATCCACGATATCGGTCTTGGCACTGCCCTTTGCCAGCAACGCAGCGCGGCTGATGGAGTGTTCTAACTCGCGAACGTTCCCCGGCCAGCGGTAGTTTTGCAGACGCCTCAGAGCATTTGAGTGAATGGACAGCTGTCTTAAACCCAGTTTGCGCCTGAGTGTTTCGCAGAAGTATCCGGACAGTAAGGTCACATCTTGATTACGATCACGCAGGGGTGGAATTTTTATTGGGTATACGCTCAGGCGGTGGTATAAATCTGATCGAAATTTACCCAATTCAACTTCATTGGCCAGCTCTCTATTGGTTGCGGCTAAAATTCGGGTGTCGATTTGTTCAACTTTATCCATGCCGACTGGCTGAATTTCTTGGTTTTGCAGCACCCGCAATAATTTACTCTGCGCCGATAACGGCAATTCGCCAATCTCGTCCAAAAAAATGGTGCCTTTATTGGCGATACTGAATTTACCGGCCCGAGTTCGATCAGCTCCCGTAAATGCGCCTTTCACATGGCCGAACAACTCGCTTTCAATTAAATTCTCTGGAATTGCCGCGCAATTTACATACACCAACGGTTGTTGCGAACGCGACGATAACTGATGCAATGTTCGCGCTACCAATTCTTTACCAACGCCCGTCTCCCCTTCAATGAGCACGGTAAAATCCGACGGCGCAACCAACTGCAAATCTTTTTTTAATTTCTGCATTGCCGTGCTTTCGCCAATTAATTCACCGCCATCTTTCGATAACGCCTCGTGTGTTAGCTCTTCAACCACCTTTTGGCTGTGTACCGATCGATCTTCTAATTTTCGCAATAGCATGGCGGTGTTTAAGGTTGCCGCCGACATAATCGATAAAATATCCAGCGTGCGCGAAGAAATTTCATCGAATGCCGTGGGCGTTAAACTGTCCAGCGTTAATACACCAATCAGCTTGTTTTCAACCAATAACGGCAATCCCATACAGGCGTGAATGTGTATGTCTTCTTCGCTGGTTAGCAATAATCCGTCGTAGGGATCGGGTAATTCACTGTCGGTAGGAAATCGTATGGGAGTATTCGATTGGCAGATTTGCTCAAACCGAGGGTGATCACCAATATTAAAACGACGCCCTAAGCTGTCTGGCATTAATCCTTGCTGTGCTAAGGGTTTTAATTGGTTGCCATTCAGTTCCAATAACACCACGCAATCGCATTCGATCGATTGACGTACGGTTTCAAGTAACCTTTCAAAACGATTTTTTGTGGTTAATCCACGCGTTAGGTCTATTGCCAGTTCAACTAAGCGCGCTGTTGGAATCTCACCCATGAGTCCTCGCCTGTGCAAGTGAATATCAGTTCATAATAACTCTATATTGTCATTTTGACCACAATTGTAAGCTTGTCAAAATGACCACAAACATTCGAAAAAACATCTAACTATTTGTTTTTTATAGTTTTATTTAGCTGGCACAAAGCTCGCTATAACAATAATACAAAGTGAGAAAGAAGAGAAAAACGAAAAGCAATTTCAATTGCAAAACACAAGGCACACAAACATGACCACGTCGACAACGACAGACACAAAAACCTTTACCGACAACCCCGTTTGGGATCTTGCCTTTAGGCCCTTCTTTTTATTGGCATCGATCAGTTCGATTATTTCGTTGGCCATTTGGATAGCGACGCTCAACGGCGTAGTTGTGCGCGTGGAATTTTCGGGCTTGCCAATTAACCTGTGGCACGCCCACGAAATGACATTCGGTTTTGGCGGTGCAGTGGCGATTGGTTTTTTACTGACGGCCGTTCAAACCTGGACAGGAAACCGCAGTGCCCATGGCAGCCATTTAATGTTGCTTACCGTGTTTTGGATTGCAGCGAGAATCGCCTTTTTAATAATGCCCGAAAATTGGGTTTGGATAAGCATCGCGTTGCAAATTGCCTGGTGGTATTTAGCCATTATTACGCTGGCAAAATTAATCCTATCGACCAATAACAAACGCAATTACGTCATATTACCGCTAATATCGGCCATTGCGACGGTTAACTTTTTTGTATTGTGGTTTGCGGCTAACCATAAGGTACTGCTTGCCACACAGTTCTCTCACGCAACCGTGCTGCTATTTTGTGTGTTAATCAGCGTGATTGGCGGCCGAGTGATTCCATTTTTCACGCAACGAAAAATCGAATCCATCACGATTCAAAAAACACCGATCTTAGACAAAGCCATTCCCCTATTAACTCTGGTTAATATCGGCGTATTTTTAAGCCCAGTATCAAAAACTCAGGTAGCAGTACCTGCCGCTCTGCTAATTACTGTCGGGTTGCTTCATCTGGTAAGACTGTTTTTTTGGCAGCCATTAAAAACCGTGAAAATACCGCTGCTATGGTCGTTGCACCTCAGCTATACATTTTTAGGCTTGGGTTTAATCACCCTTGGCGTGAGCTACATCAGCGACAGTATCCGATTCAACGACGCACTGCACCTTATTACCATTGGCACCATCGGCGCGATGATTTTGTCAATGATGTCTCGGGTGTCTTTGGGGCATACCGGTCGCCCAATGACTGTTAATTTTACCATGACCTTGGCATTCGTTTTAATTTTCGCCTCCGCCATCGTTCGATTTTTATTGCCAATTTTTAATGAACTCATCACCAGTTGGAACCTCAGTGCTGGGCTTTGGATTCTTGCTTTTACGCTTTTTTTAGTGAAGTACACAACCGTTTTAATCCACCCGAAATTATCAACGAATTAACTTGCACGACAAACCTCTAGGAGTTTTTATGTCTTTGTATTCTCAGTTAACTGAAGAGCAAAAAACGATTGTTAAATCCACCATTCCACTATTGGAATCGGCAGGACCAGAATTAACTCTGTATTTTTACAAAAGAATGTTTCGTGAAAATCCAGAACTTAAAAACGTGTTCAATATGAGCCACCAAACCTCAGGAGCACAACCATTTGCGTTATTTTCAGCGCTTGCCGCTTACGCAAGCCACATTGACGATATTTCTGTATTAACCGCGGCGGTTTCAAGAATTGCCAATAAACACACAAGCTTAAATATTCAGCCTGCGGATTACCAAATTGTGGGGCACCATTTGATTGAAAGCCTGCGCGAACTTGCCCCAGACGCACTGACCGAAGAAGTCGAATCTGCATGGAAAGCTGCCTATGGTGCTTTGGCCGAAGTTTTTATTAACGTTGAAGAAGATATTTATAAATTCAACGAAGAGAAAGACAACGGCTGGAGAGGCGCGAAAGAATTCCGCTTGGTTGAAAAGAAAATTGAATCTGAGCTTGTGAAAAGCTTGGTATTTGAACCAACCGACGGCAATGGTGTTGCTGATTATCAAGCTGGGCAATACGTCGGTATTCAACTGACGATTCCAGGGCAAGAAAACACACAAATTCGACAGTATTCGCTGTCGGATAAATCAAACGGCGATAATTACAGAATTTCTGTTAAACGTGAAATCATCGGCACACCGGGTATTGTATCGAACTATTTGCACGACGGTCTTCGCTTGGGTGATACCGTTAATCTGTTTGCACCGGCGGGTGATTTTTTACTGAAAAACCAAGACCGCCCAATTGTGCTGATTTCTGCTGGTGTTGGTATTACACCCATGCAATCGATCGTAGAAACACTGGCCGATAAATCTTACGATTACAAAGTCAGCTTTTTACACGCGTGCGAAACACCCGATCAACACTCATTCAAAAAACGCATTAGAGCGTTACAAGATAAACTCAATTTAACGTCACACACTTGGTACAAAAACGACCCTATTGACGGCGAAAACGTTCATCACGGTTTTATGGACTTGTCACAAATTCAGGACGAGCTACCAATTAGTGACGGCGACTTCTACCTCTGCGGACCGGTTGCATTTATGCAATTTGCGAAACAGCAATTAACCACGCTGGGTATTGATTCTGACAGAATCATCTATGAAGTTTTTGGCCCTCACAAAGATTTTTAAACTTGGAGTCGGGCAATGGCCAATATTGTGTAGCCCATTAGGGCCTGTTCACACTAATTTAACCGCACCTGTCGCCCCTAAAACGCGTCAGTCTAGGCGTGAGGAATGCAGTTTAGCGCGCTAAATAAGCGACGAACAACAACGAATGGCGTGTTTTAGGGGCGACCCTACGGGCTCGGCGTATTTTTCCCGTATTTCGTGTTGCAGCTCGTTCATTTGGAACAACCAAATCACACTCACTGCGCCTAAAATACGAAAAAAATACACTCCAGCAGGTGTGATTAAATTAGTGTGAACAGGCCCTAGGAATCTGTGGAAGTTTGACCACGGGTTCCTATACTCAAGAAAAAAGGAGCGAGCTATGACCGAAAAAACATTGTATGAACGCCTCGGTGGTTACGATGGAATTACCGAGTTCGTCAATACCCTATTACCGCGATTACAAAAAGACAATCAACTCGGACGTTTCTGGCAGCATCGAGGTAATGACGGTGTTAACCGAGAAAAACAATTGTTAATCGACTATTTGTGCGCGAATGCTGGCGGTGCCTTGTATTACACCGGCAGAAACATGAAGCTAACGCACGAAGGAATGAACATCAGTGAATCCGATTGGGATATATTTATTGGTCATGCGGTTGATGCAATGAATGTGTTACACATTCCAGCGAAAGAGCAGTCAGACATTGCCGCTTTTGTTTCTCAGCTTAAAAGCGACATTGTAGAATGTTAGGACTCTGATTGAATATAGGAGCCTCTGATTAACCTCAAGACCACTCAGGCCTTTATTCAGCACTTGTTGGTATGTATTTGTGAGCATTTATTGCTTGTTGCCAACAATGCTGAATAAATCGTGCCAAATTAAAAGTTATTTTGGTTTGAATAAATCGTTAAAATCCCACTGCTGAAAGTATTTTTTAAAAATTTTCAATATATTTTTAGCGTCATCAATACCGCGATGGTGAGTTCCTTCCAGTTCAATTTTCTCAGACTTAAGTGCCCGCTTCATTCCAGGGGGTCTGCGAAGCCCTTTAATTTTACCGTATTGATGCTTAAGGCTGATGTGTCGGTGAGTCCACGACCATTCTAAACCATGAAGCTCACAATCGTTTTTAAATTGCACACGATCGTAATGCCCCCAAGAGCATAAAATGTAGTCGCCATCAAAAGAGTTTATCCAATCGATAAACGATGCAATCACTTTAGGAGCCTCATCGGCGCAATCCACCTGCGATTGAGTAATTGATGTCAGTTGGGTACAAAACTCAGATAACACAGGATGGTTTTTAGGTTTCACAAATTGGCAGTATTCACCCAAAACCTCTAAATTATCGTTAACGCAAACGGCCCCAATTTCTATAATTTCGTTTCTTTTGTCGCCTCGCTCTTCCCAGCAAGTCGCTTCAAGATCTACAATAATGTAATTCAATCAACTTTCCTTATTTTGGTTTTTAGTTCAGAGAATTACAATATAACAAAGCGAGAGATATAAAAATTAAAAAAGCAAAATCAATTGACTAAAACATCAGAAATAAAACAGAAATTATTTTTACCGCCCTTTTTGACTAAATACATAGCGTCGTCGGACTTTTTAAGTAAAGCTTCTACATCAGCACCGTCGTCGGGATAACAAGCGATACCAATGCTGCACCCCACAGACAGCAAATGACCGTTATGGCTGATGGGCTGATTCACTGCTTCAATAATTTTTTTCGCTAAGATAGCGGCGCTGTCGGACTGCTCCAATTCGGTTAGAATCACGGCAAATTCATCACCCCCAATCCGGCCCACGGTATCACTTTTTCGAATGTTACTCTTCAGCCGTTTGCAGATTTCTATCAATACGGCATCACCAGCATCGTGGCCATGACTGTCATTAACATTCTTAAAACCGTCTAAATCAATAAACATGATGGCGGTTGATATTTTTTTGCGCTTGGCTAATTCAATGGCTAGTTCTGCACGCTCTTGCACTAAACTAAGACTTGGTAAATTCGTTAAAGTGTCGTGGGTGGCAAGGTGATGAATTCTTTGTTCTTGCAGTTTTCGATCGGTAATATCCCAGTTAACACCGGTCATGCGTAAAGGCGCGCTGTTTTCATCACGCTCCACCCGGCCTGCGGCTTGAATATAACGAATTTCACCCGAAGATCGGCGAATTTGATATTCAGTTTCAAAAACGGCCTCACCTTTTAGCGCTTGCTGCATTAAGCTTTCAACGCGATTGATATCCTCAGAATGAATTAAACGACGCCAAGATGTTAAGGTAGGCACAACATCATCGGGAATATCGTAAATCTGATACATCAAGTTGTTCCATTTGAGTTTGTCCTGCTCGATGTCCCACGCCCAAGTGCCAATGCGCCCTGCCATCGTTGCTAATTTTAAACTCGAATAGGTTTGCACTAATTCATCGCGAGTAACCACCAAATCGTTCAGTGTGTTTTGCAGTGAAGTCTGTGCTGTTTTTGCCCGCCACGCCTCCACCGACGTTTTAAACAGCAAGTGAATAGCAAACGCGATAACAAACGACAACAAAATACCCGTCGCACCCACAAGTTCTTTTAAATAGGTATTGGTGTGACGATAAAAAGCCGTTGTTGGTCGGCAAAGAATGGTGAATTTATGGCCCAGAAAATCAAAATTGGCCTCTGATTCTAAACCAACGTCGATAGACGACTCCCAACCCGGTTTGCGATACACTTCTACACCGTCGGTTTCGACCAAGGCACGATAATTTCGGATTTCTTCTTCGGATTCACCCAAGCTGAATACGTATTCCAACCATTGGTGGGCATCAAACTTAACCAACAAAAAACCATCAAACTGACCGCTGATGTACATTGGGAAATAAATCAGAAACCCCATATTGCCATTATTCAGCTGCGTTACTTCGGACATGTACGGGCCGCGATTATGCTTAGCCTCTTCTAACAACAACCGATCCCTATTATTAGACGCTAAGTTCCGATCTAGCTCCGCTTCATTACCCAGTAATGGCACAACCCACCTGGCGTGGTAAGTGATATCTACCCACTCTATGGCTTTAAATCCGGGCATATCCGCAACGTACGCGCGAGCATCAGAGGCAAACTCCGCCTCTGGCGTACCGCCGCGGGTCTGCCAGCGATCAACAATACGCTGTAACGCCGGTATACGACTGCGAATATCCGATTCAATGTAACCAATCATTTTAACGGATTCTGCGGCTACCTGATTTCTTCGCTCCGCTTCTTCTTTGGTATCAAGCGCAACCCAAAACACAGCCACCAAAACAAGAAGGCCAAAGCCGACCATAAAGGGAAACCAGCGAGAAAAAGACAGAGGATCGGGCAATGCCTGCTGAGCCGTAACGTTCATGAACAACCATACGCTATAAGAGAGGATTCTTAGCTATAAAAGTAGACCAAAAACTACCGTGCCGCTAAATTTTCCTACTATAGACGTGCGTTTATTAGCCGCAAATAAAACACTTTGTGAATTAATCTATAAATTATTGATAGATTTTATTTACAAGAAAATACACTTATTCGGCCAGACGCCTCTCAAAGGGTTTTATCATTCTTTGTCGATCATAAAAACCGATTAATAACGCCATAAACACAGGTCTTTGACTTTTTAGGCATGCTAAATACGCCATCAACATTCGTTAATGTGCGTGTAACTTTTTACAACCCAATCAACCTGCTGATCGGTATCTGGCACTGTAACGCCTCGCTGTTCAGAAATTCGCGCCAATGCCGTTTGGGGTTGATAGCCGTTATGCAATAGCACACCAGCGGCAACCATTCCCGTGCGACCGATACCAGCACGACAATGTATAACAACCTGTGAGCCACGGTTAATGTCGTTGTGTATTTTGCGCGTCAGTTGTAGATATTCATTCATTGAGTTTGGCAAACCGCGATCGGGTATTGGATACGATAAAAAAGCCATCGCATTTTTAGCGCATAATTCACTTTCTTGCTCCAAACCCAAATTGTATTCCTCGTGCTTTTCCAATAGGGAAATCACACGGGTTATTCCCAAACTCGCAATACCGGTAAATTCATCTTCAATCCATTCACCCGCAACAGGCTTTGCCATAACCGACAGCGAACCCTCGCCAATAGATTCAATAAAATACACGTCGGGACGTATCATATTTTTTTAGGACCTCCATTAATAGTTAGAAATTCGTCTAACGCCAAACACTCTTTAAATTACACCAATGCTTTAATAAGCATACGGTAATGTATAAACGCTGATTTACAGAAGAAAGGCGAAAAAGTAGAAAAATCAAAAGACAGAAAACTCACACAAAACAGACGTTAGAAATTTTCTGAGGGGTATTTTTTCTGAGGGCATTAAGACAACCATAAAAAGGTGATTACAGTCGTCTCAAATAAAAGCGGATTATTCAGGCTTAGGAAACGGTTTTGCAAATGTGAATGCGTTACTTGTGGGGCCTTGTTCGTGCAAAGCAAACAATTTTTCTTTACCTTCATTCACACTGGGAATGTGACCAACAGGGACCCACCACAACACTTGATGAGCACTTTTGATTTTATCAAACCAAGCGTCGCGATCTCGGATTAAATCAACATGATTCGATCGGTACACAAAATTCTTCAACGATTCCACGTCGGTCCAAACACTCATGTTAACAATTAGCATAGGATCATCAAACGCCTGGATAGACGTTGCGTCACCCTCTTCGGTTTGCAAACGCCAAACAAAGCCAGGAGCATTATCAGCCAGTGCATTGATGGTATCCAACTGCTCAACAAACCCGCGCATGGTTTCGGATTCCATGGAATCTTTCGCTTGGGCGATATTCATTTGTGCTAAATGGTATTTTTCCATACAGTTTTTCTTCTGCTTGTTTTCTTTCGATTAATAAAAGAAATTGGATTGTTATTTAGATCTAGGCGTAATCGGTACGAAAACTCAGTATAAAGAACCACTTTAAAATTACAATCACCCCTCTGCACACAACTGTTAGCGATGCCTTCGCTAGGGTTGCCAAGCGGCCTGCCGGTAAAACCGGTCAATTAAGGTTTTTACAGCAGGACTATCACAACCCCGCTCTTTTATAACCGTAATAGCAGATTCTGTAAGTTTAACACCTCCGTCTTTCATGATTTTACTGGCTTGATCATCAGTTAACGACGGATTACGTTTTTTGATTTCCGTGAGTGCTGAAACCACCACTGTTTGGTAATTCGCTAAAAACGAGGTTAATTCTGCATCAGAAGGTTTAATGCATTGACCCGCAACAGCACTGGATACCGTAAAATGCTCAAAGATTTTTAAAATATCCACCTGTTGTGCACTGGCCAATGTTGGGCTAAGGAAGCCCATCAACACAAAATACAATGTCGTTTTCACGCTCTTTCCTTTGTTTGATATTCAACGGACTTTCGATACTTTGCGGCACTATATCAGGTACGAATAAACAAAAATTCAAACTTCTTCTATTATTTTTTTAAAAACACCTGTTTTCTTCATTCAAATCCCATAACAAAAGCTCAGTTAACCTTGTTCATTTCTTTTGGATATCCAATTACAATAAGAGCCATACTTTTGCATCTACCATTGCATTTTGGTTAACAGATTATGGGCAAACGAAAAGCGGCGCTCTCAGGTCAGCTGGCAGACTTAGACTTAAAACTGCTGCGTGTGTTTAAAGCGGTTGTTGAATCTGGCGGGTTTTCTTCCGCTGAGGTAGAGCTGAATCTTGCTAATTCGACGATTTCTAACTACATCTCGGATCTGGAAAAGCGCTTGGATATGCGTTTATGCAACCGTGGTCGCGGTGGTTTTTCGTTAACTGACCACGGCCATGTGGTGTACGAAGCAACTCAAGATCTATTAAGCGCCGTCGATCAATTTCGCAACCGCGTGAATATTTCCCACGAGCGAATTCTTGGGCATTTGCACTTGGGTTTCGCTGAACACATGTTAAGCGCCTACCACTCCTGCGTCATTGAAGCGCTCAGGCTGTATACCGAAAAAGCGCCGGATGTGCGCGTGCGCATTATAAGCATGGCATCGGACGACGTTGTACCCGCGGTACAAGAAGGTCGTGTGCAGTTGGGAATTACGGTAATGCTCAGGCAGGTGCCGGAGCTGGATGTGATGCGGCTGTTTGATGAAGAGATGAGCCTGTACTGTGCGGAGAATCACCCACTGTATGCAATGAACGATAAAGACATCAGCGTGGAAAAGCTTCAAACCTACAAGTTTGTTGAATCGCCGCGTTTGATGCCAGGACGAGAAATCGACCCTATTACTGCCGGTTGGAATAAACACGCCTCGGCACATCATCAAGAGGTGCGCGCAGCTCTGATTTTAACGGGTCACTACTTGGGTTTTTTGCCAAAGCATTTGGTACACAACTGGGGCTGGCAACACAAAATGCGGCCTCTGTTAGAAGGCCGCTTTAATTACATCAACAGCTTTTCTGCGATTTCTAAGCCCTACCCCAAAAACGATTTAGTGATTAGTACGTTTATGGATTGTTTGAAAGAAGCCGTTATCAGCTCTCAGCAGTAAAAAACTCAACCCAATTCATTCTGTGTAATTGGGAATCCCATTTTTTCGACCAACCGAATCCAAGGCACTCGCCAACCGCCTTTTTCGTCCATGGTATCGAGCGCGTACATGGTAATTTTGGCGCCAATCCAGCGGAACGGCTCCGGTGGAATCCAATTGGGTTGCGCGCAGGCAAATTTTAAGCGTGTTTCTGGGATGTCTGTTTTATCGAGAATGGCCAAACCCACACGTGAGCCAAAGCGCGTAGCAGTAACACCAAACCCAGAATAACCACCGGCGTAAATCATGTCGCCGTCGTAATAATGCTGATAATGCACCGCCATGCGCGTGGTTAAACCAATGGGGCCGCTCCAGGCGTGGGAAAACTTAACCTCTTTTAAGGTGGGAAAAGTCTTATAAAAGTTTTTCACCAGATTAATGTAATTATCGGATACTTTATCGGCTTTGGGATCGGTATTGTTGTTAAAGAAATACCCCAAACGACCACCAAATAAAATTCGGTTATCTGCGGTTAAGCGCATGTAGTTGAGTTGCGTACGGGTGTCGTAAATGCCTTGGCGATTTTTCCAACCCACGGTCGCCAGCTGTTCATCAGTGAGTGGTTCCGTAACCACAATACGATCACGAATAGCGGCAACACGAGACTTTATTTTTTTGGCACCTGCGGCAAAAGCATTGGTGGCAAGCAGTACTTTTTTCGCCTTAACTTCGCCTTCGGGTGTTTCAACCAAAACGCCGGGTTGCAGATGGTACGAACTCGTTAACGGTGTGTACTCGTAAACTCTTACGCCTAAGGATTTTGCAACGCGCAATAAACCCCACGCCAATTTTGCCGGATGCACGGTGCCGCTGCGTTGTTTTGACCACAAGCCGCCGTCAAAAATGGGCGAATTTACTTCGGCACGCACTTCTTCTGCACTGAGCATATGGGCATCGTGGCCGTGCTGCTTGTACAATTTGTACTCGCGCGCAAGATCTGGAATGCCCTCTTTGCCCACCGCTACGGTAAGCTCACCACCCCATTCAATGTCGCAATCGATGGCGTATTTTTCGATAGTCTCTCGAAAACCGTCCATATTTTCTTTTCCCAGTCGTTCTAACTCTTCAATATCTTCTGGGAAAAATCGATCTGCGTTTTCTAAGCCGTGAACGACCGATGTCGATAAGATCGCTGCCGGACGGCCAGAGGCACCAATGGCAACACATTGGGATTCGATGATGACAACATCGCGATCGGGATTCTGTTCTTTCGCGTGAATGGCCGCCCAAAGCCCTGTAAACCCGGCACCAACAATCAATAAATCGCAATCGATCGTGCCTTTTAATGAAGGTTCAGCCTCTGGCGCGGCTTTATTGTCCAACCAATAAGGAAAGAACTTAGTTTTTAATAAGGCTCTCTCAGCATGCTCAGCTGTGCACATAGGATAGTTCCTGTACTGCATTATTATGGTTTATAGCCACCTACTATCCTGCGTTACCTGGGAAAGGTGTATACCCTGTTTAGGGGGGCTAATTAAACTCATTTGACTAGGATTAATATAGACCTAATCCTTATTGACGGTTTAACGAGCATAAACGGCGATAACTGCAAATAACATCAGCAAGCCCAACAACAGTAACGTACCTAACCGATAGGGTATAAAATACGTTGCCGAATCGTTTTTGCTCACTGATACAAATATGCGATTGAAAAAGAAATAATACAGCGCCGTCATCAGCAAACACACACCAATCAACGTAAAAAATAAATACGTATTAGATACACCACCGCCTTTTAGATTGACACTGCTAAACACTAGCCCACCAAACAACAACCAACCCAAGAAGCGAATACTGCGCAAAACGCCTAATTCACGGTTTTTTCTATTCATAGCCTTTCTTATTCATATAGCCTCAGTTAATGCTCTTTTTATTAATAAACGCACGACTCATGAGTCAATAAAGTAATATCCTACCACAATAGGTAATCCTATAAGTTTTTACGCTACGAGTAATAATGAACTTAGCACACAAACATAAACGATTACTTTTGCCACTGCTTTAAGATTACCCCATCAACTGTCTTTTTATTTATTCTTTTATTTATCTCCGCATCTCTCTCAGCTTTTCTTTTTATTATTTCACTTTAAAAATCATTTTAATTAAATTATCAATTACGCTAAAAACAATTAAGCACAATAACTTTAGCAATTAAAAAAGGTTATCCCACAACAATTGTAACTGGCTTGTAAAATAAAATTTATTCCAACTTTCGAACAACTTAATTTTATTTACGTTCCCGCTTTTATATTTACGTTTTCATTGCGTTAATTTGATTTACATCGGAAAAAGAAATTCTTTTAAATTTTCTGATTGATCAATCTTTCAATATTTAAAAAAGCGTTTATAGTTTTTGTGCTTTCCAAAAAAGAACACGCCCTTCACATGAATTTAAATAATAATTTTCTATAAGGATTTGTAATGAATAAAAAAGTCGATATTTGTGTTTCTGATTTAAAAAAATCAAACCAGAACGATTTACACGGCGTTATCTACCCTCACCTAGTTAACGACTTGTATGCCGTCTCACACTTCAACCCACACTCCACTGACTCCACACCCTACGGACCCACAATTAACCCCAAAGAAGTTTCGGTTAATTTAGCGGACGAAAAAATTATTTACGGCGGACCGGTAAATATTATGACCCTTGCCGCCGAAGGTGGCGATAACCCCAATCACATGTGGCAGGTAGGCACCAATGGTATCAGCTACATTAATACAGAAACTTGGCGTCCGATTTGTCAGTTGGATGTATTGGCTGAGTATTTTTCTTCGTCTTATGAGGAATTAGAAGAAGAAAACTATGAAGCGTTTGTTGCCGACTGTGACGCAAATGTCAGCAATATTCATGAAATGAAAAATACCTTAAGACGGCATTTTGGCACAAATTATATTACACGTTTTGGTAATGGCTTATACGCTGTTGTCGGTGCTGGCAATATATTATACGTGCAATACGGAACATCGATTTTTGCATTTACCTTTAATTCATCCCTAGAGGAAATTGAATTAATCGGTGAATTACCCAATGCCGCCGAAACCATTATGAGTACAAATCCTACCGAAGAAATCGACAATTACGAAGAGAGCGTCGGTTTTGTTGGTTTGTCATTAAATTCTGACGGTATTGTTGTAGTAACGTTAAACATTGGTATCGCTCTAATCCACCCTTCTGTTTTTATTGACGGCGATACCTCCCGCACAATCTATTTTGCGCCGTTTTTGTCCAGCGACAACAGACTTACCGCTGAAACCAGCTCTGCTCAACAACAGCCAATCGCGTTTGATACGTTTGAAAGTATTTCCAATTCTATTTGCATTGACGATGACAACGCCATCTACGTGGCAAGTACTGTGACTTCCCAAGACGGTTCAACTTGCCTGGGCTATTTGCGTAAATTAACCGTTACCCATTACGGCAATAACGCAACGGTCGGCAAAATCATGATGGCAGGCGTCGTAGACAATAATCTCAACGAAATTGCCGAGGCAACTGGCGCCTGGATTACCCCGTATGAAACTTCGAACGAACAAGATCCGCCGGTTATTAAGCGCGGTCGAGGCACGGGTTCTACACCAACCTTAATGGGTGATGGAGAAAATACCTTTGTTGTGATGACCAACGGCGCAAAACAAATGGAGCTGGTTGCCTATTGGCGTGACGTCAACGAATCAGAAGTTATTTTAGGCAATAAAAAACGCGAAGCCGGTAAAATTAAAGTCAGTTGCGGCTTCGACGACAATCTACCCAGCGGTTGGGTGCAGTCAGAGCAATCTGTGGTGGTAAATGGTTACGGCGCATTTGTAGTAAACAACATTCCCAGCCATTACAACCCGCAAATGACCGAAGGGCTCAACCTACAAAATAACTTACTTCAAGCGTGCATGGTTGGACCTTACAACATGGGGCCTACCGGCGTTGAAAAATTCGTTTGGGATGTAACTGAAAGCCGATGGAAATCAACTGTCGATTCAGATTTTGCCTGGAACAATCCAGAAATTCCGTCCACCAGTACCGTGCCCATTTATTGCGAAAATTCAAACATGGTCATCGTTACCGGCTGGGAAGGAAAACCCGGTCTTAGCAATGGCAATTGGGTCGTGCAAGGTTTTGATTGGGATACGGGCGCTAGACACTACAAACTGAATTTTGGACCCTCGATGCGAGGTAACGGTGCCTATTCAATCCCGCAATTTTTACAAGACGGCTCCATGATTTTTAACTCGATTATTGGTCCAGTGAAAATCACTAACCGTTAATAGTTAATTCTTAAATATCCATTTCTTAAATAGCGGTTTTTTAACACATATACAAACCCGTGGCTAACTACGCGATAGGTAACGCGCGTTAGCCACGGGTTTGTATCGCTAGTCGTAGATTGAATGGTGAGCCATAGGTTAAATATTTGCATTATCTGACAAGTGACAACCGCTGCCCTACCCAAGTAGGGTATTTATTGTCGATAATCGATCTACTAGCGTGTTGTCCAGCGATAACTACTCGCGCTTTTCATTAATAACTGACAAATAGAATGACGCCAACATGAAATTGTTCGATAAATTGTATATTGATGGTCAATGGGTAAACTCTCACGCCAATAAATTGTTGGATGTTATTAACCCAGCAACAGAAACACTGGCAGGACAAGCGGCATTAGCAGACGAAGTTGATGTCGATCGCGCTGTGTCTGCGGCGAAAAACGCATTCAATGCTTGGTCGCAGTTAACTTCGGCCGAGCGAGCCAATTACATCTCGCAATTAGCGGGAGCACTCGAAAAGCGCATTGATGATCTTACCGATACCATTACCGCTGAAATGGGCGCTCCACTTGGGTTTTGCCGAGAAGTTCAAGTCGAGGATCCCATTGATGCCCTAGCCAAGCACGCTGATCGAGCCGCATTACTAGATCAGACATTGGCTATTGGCAACGCCCAGGTAGTACGTGAGCCAGTGGGCGTGTGTGCTTTTATTAACCCTTGGAACTACCCGCTCCATCAAATGATCGGCAAAATCGCCCCCGCGCTTGCCGCCGGTTGTACAATGGTGGTTAAGCCCAGTGAAAACACTCCCCTACACGCGTTTATCCTTGCCGAAGCCGTGCATGAAGTTGGCTTGCCAGCGGGTGTTTTTAATTTACTCAATGGTACTGGTGCCGAGGTTGGCGCGCCTTTATGCCAGCACCCCGACGTTGATATGGTGTCATTTACCGGTTCTACGCGCGCAGGAATTGCCATCTCAAAAGCCGCCGCGCCAACCGTTAAACGCGTATGTTTAGAGCTTGGCGGTAAATCACCGTTATTAATCAGTGAAGACGCAGACTTACAAGCGGCGGTTACCTTTGGTGTTGACGACGTAATGATAAACAGCGGTCAAACCTGTACAGCGTTAACCAGAATGCTAGTACCACAATCGCGTTATCAAGAAGCACTGTCTATAGCGAAGGAATACGCGGAGTCTTTATCTGTGGGTGATCCCACCGACGCTGATACCTTTCTCGGGCCCTTGGCTTCGCGCGAGCAACTGGATATCGTACAACGGTATATTCGCACCGGAATTGCCGAAGGTGCAAAATTACTGACGGGTGGTTTGGAAAAAATAAACCATTTAGAGACAGGTTATTATCTTCGCCCTACGATTTTTTCTGATGTACACAATAAAATGACCATTGCCCAAGAAGAAATTTTTGGTCCAGTATTGTGCATGATTCCCTATCAAGACGAAGACCACGCACTGGAAATTGCCAACGATACACCTTACGGATTATCCGCCCGAGTGTGGTCCGGTGATTCTGCTAAAGCAGAGCAATTGGCAAAAAAAATTCGCGCCGGTCAGGTTTATATTAATAACGGCGATTGGAATAACGAAGCCCCATTTGGCGGTTACAAACAATCGGGTAACGGCCGCGAGCTGGGTAATTTCGGGGTTGAAGAGTTTTTTGAAACCAAAGCCATTATTCGATAACGCCTTCAAAATCTGACTACATCTGTATTTTCTCATACCCCTCATTAGGGTATAGCGTGAACTCACAATCAAACGCACACTGAGTTCACGCTGGTATTGTTCAATCTAACTAACAACAATAATTAGAGAAAATTATGAGTGCGCCCAACAATAAAAAAATACTCTCCACCACCGACGTCACCCTTTATACCGTCTCTGCCATTTTATTGGTCGACCAAATTGCTATGTCTGCCGCAGTTGGACCCTCAGCAATTTTTTGGTGGCTGGTAGTACTGGTTTTATTTTTTATTCCAAATACCTTAATTACCGCAGAATTAGGCACGTCCTACCCGCAACAAGGCGGCATTTACGCGTGGATTAGAGACGCCTTTGGAACCCGCTGGGGAGCGCGGGTTACGTGGTTGTATTGGATTAATATCGCCCTGTGGATGCCAGCGGTTTATATTATGTTTGCCGGTATATTCAGTGCGCTGTTTGCCCCAGACATGAGCCTTTGGATGCAAATTGCAATGGGTATTACCCTGTGCTGGTTAACCACTTGGGTTAACTGCTTACCCTTAGAAAAAAGCAAATGGATTCCCAATTTAGGCACCCCCATTAAATTTGTGATTATTTTAACGCTGGGTGTTGCCGGTTTGATTTACAGCATCAATAACGGTTTTGCCAATAATATCAGCCTAACCTACGCTCTGAATAATCTTGATGAAGGCTTAGCGTTTATTCCCGTAATTGTGTACGGTTGTTTGGGTGTGGAGCTTGTTTGCGCACAAAGCAATGCCATACAAAAACCCGAAAAAAGTATTCCACGAGCCATGTTTATTGCGGGCCTGGTCACCGCTGGTTTTTATATCTTTGGTACTACCGGTGTTCTCGCTTCTGTACCGGCGGATAATATTGATATGGTTGATATTCTGGCGGTTACCTTAAAAGAATTGTTTGGTGGTTCTTCTTTAGGTAACGGTTTTGCACTGGTTATTGGCGGTTTAACGCTGTATACCTTGTATTCCACGATGGTTACCTGGACATTAGGCGGTAATCATTCCGTTGCCGAAGCTGCCGAAGAAAAAGAAATGCCATCCATTTTTGCATGGACAGATCGCGAACATAACGCCCCTATTGGTGCGGCAATGATGACCGGTTTGATCAGTTCAATCATTATGGTGATTTACGGATTTATGGCCAACAACGCCGAAGAACTGTTCTGGACATTATTTTCCTTCAGCGCGATTGTGTTCTTAATGCCTTACATTGGAATGCATTTAGCGTTTATTAAATTAAGATTGTCTGACGCCAATCACCCACGCCCATTTAAAGTGCCCGGCAATAATGCCACCGGAATTGTATTATCGAGCTTGTGTGTGTTTGTTCTTGCTTCGGCCATTTTATTATTCTTCTGGGTACCCGGCGAACCCTTGGATATTTCTTTAGTTACTCAAGTTGGCGGCGGCGTTTTATTAACACTGATTATTGGTGAGATTTTAGTGCGCAGTGGCGAAAAGCAACGTTACCCTACTCGGCTTACCGAAAGCGTTTAATTAAATTTTTGAAAACCCTAAAAAAGCCCTGTTAATACAGGGCTTTTTTATTGCAAGAATTTTTATTACCGATCTTTTTATTTTGAACATATTAATTCTCACCAGGTTGCATATAAGCAACTAATGGATCGGCATCGGTCTGGCTTCCTGCTGTAGATAATGCTTCAATAAACAAAGAAAACAATTCAGACTGAGAAGAAATATCCAACTTGGCGTACATATTTTTGCGATGCATTTGGACGGTATCTGGCGCTATACCTAATTTTTGCGCTGCAGATTTAGAAGAATGGCCTTTAAGCAATAAATGCGCAACCTCTCGCTCACGATCTGTTAAAACAGAAGCACCAAAGTTATTAAACGCCGCCTCTACCTCGGCACGCAACGGCTCATTCGAGCTTTCAGGCAGGGTTTTCTTTTCCCAAACACGACACCAGTATTGGTTTAATATCGCTTGAACCACAGGGTTAATACTGCGAAACAACAACAGATCTTGCTCTGAGAACTTCGGTTGATCATGATGGCGACCCACCGCGAATGAGAAATTAACGTCTTCTTTCGGGCCAACAATAAAATACACATCATCAATTAATGATGTTTCTTGGTAGTAGGTTTTAAAATAATCGCTCTGATAAAAATCGTCTGGGGCAATTTCAGACAGTGGGTATACTCCGGGCGTAATTTGGTCTTCAGTAAACAAGCACAGCGGATCGAGTAAATAAGCGCCAGAAAAGTAAGCGTCAATATATAACGCGCGTTCTTCATCGGGAATGCCACGGTCGTAAATCAATACCGGCGATTTATCGCGTCTCTCTAACACCAGCATCACCGCTTCTATCGTCACCAATTCGTTGATGGCATTCACCAACAGCTTGGGAAGCGCTTCATTGCCAGTATTGTCGATCAGCTCAGCAACGGATTCATTCCACTGCGTAAATACAGCCTTATTCTTATCCACGATTCTGCAACCTCCAGTTAAGCACTTGTTACGGTATCCTAGAGTGTTTTAGTAGCAACAAAACATACCCTGTTTTAGGGTATTTTAACAGATACAAAAATAGGATAAGCCTCAGCTTATTAACGCTTATTGAGTGAGAGATAATAAACAGAAATGACAAGTACAAAAAGAGAGAAGAAGAACAAAAAACAAGAATAGAAGGTAAAAAAATACCCACTCATAAACAACGAGTGGGCAAGGAGTTGTTGAATGACAACAGAGAGTGAAACGTTACTGTACGATCAAGTTTTCGCGAACAACATAATCCAGCGTATCTTGTAAGCCTTTGCTGAACTTCTCAATCAGCTCATCCACTTGCTCTAGTGTGATGATCAACGGTGGACAGAACGCCAGTGACGAACCCGCCACAGAGCGCGTAATTAACCCGTGCTTCTGACAAGCCTGCTGCGCGTAGGCGCCAATAGCGCCGCCTTTAAAAGCTTCGCCAGTACTTTTATTGGCGACGAATTCAACCGCTGCCAACAATCCCGCACCGCGCACCTCGCCAACCAGCGGATGATCTCTAAATTCTGCCAAACGACGCTGTAAATATTCGCCAACGTCTGCGGCTTTTTCAAAAATATTGTCGCGCTCGTATATTTCTAACGTTTTCAGCGCAACCGCTGCTGCCGTTGGATGACCTGAATAGGTATAACCGTGACCAAAAACCCCCACCTGAGAACTTGGCTCAATCATGGCCTCGTACATATCGCCTCTAATAACCGCTGCACTGATTGGCATATAAGCCGACGATAATTGTTTCGCCAATGTCATTAAATCAGGCGATTGAATGTTCATGGTTGTGGAACCAAAATCGTTACCGGTGCGACCAAAGCCAGTAATAACTTCATCAGCCCAAAATAAAATATCGTATTTATTTAAAATAGCCTGTACTTTTTCGTAGTAACCTTTTGGTGGAACAATCACACCACTGGCACCGGTAATTGGCTCAGCAATAAACGCGGCGATGGTTTCAGGCCCTTCTTTTAAAATTAACTGCTCCAAATTATGGGTAATTCGTTCAACAAACTGAACTTCACTTTCACCTTTTAATGCACCGCGATAATAATGTGGTGCATCGGTTCGAAGAATGCCCAATGCTTCAAACGGTAAATCAAAATGCTCGTGATTGGGCGCCAAACCGGTGAGCGCTGCGGAAGCAACGGTAACACCGTGATAAGCACGTTCACGAGAAATAATTTTGCGTTTTTCGGGTTTACCAATGGCGTTAAAATAATAACGCAACATTTTTATATGGCTGTCGTTGGCATCACTGCCGGAATTACCGAAAAATATTTTACCGTTATTCACCGGCAATATTGCACTTAATTTATCGGATAAATCCATGCCCACTTGGTGAGTTTTACCACCAAACATATGGGAATAGCACAGCGTGCTCAGTTGTTCGTTAACGGTTTCAATCAACTCTCGATTGTTGTAACCCAACGACGTACACCACAAACCCGCGAGCCCTTCGAGGTATTTATTGCCGTTATTGTCGTAAACATAAACGCCATCACCGCGTTCTAAGGTGAGTGTTTCTGTTGCTTTTAAATTGGTTGTTGGATAAATGATTGCACTCATTATTATGACCTCCCCCGCTTAGATGCCGCCCATGCAGATGTATTTTGTTTCGAGATAATCGTCCAAACCGTATTTGGAACCTTCACGTCCTTGACCGGATTCTTTTACACCGCCAAAAGGAATAATTTCAGAACTGATGGCAGTTTCGTTAACACCAACCATGCCGTAATCCACGCCTTCAGAAACCCGCCAAATACGGCCGATATCTTGAGTGTAAATATAAGACGCCAAACCAAATTCGGTGTTATTGGCCAAGCTAATCGCTTCTTGCTCAGTGCTGAATTTAAACACTGGCGCTACTGGGCCAAAAATTTCTTCTTTGAACAAACGCATATCAGGCGTTGCGTTTGTAATCACCGTGGGCTCATAAAAATGCGCACCCAGCTCACTGACTTTGCCACCAGTAACCACCGTAGCGCCGTCTTCAATTGCGGCTTCTACCTTTTGATGAATATCGGCAACGGCTTTTTCGGTAATAATGGGGCCTAAATTGACGCCGTTTTCTAAACCATTGCCTATGTGAAACTGCTGCACAGCCGCCGAGAATTTCTCGACAAAGGCGTCATAAATACCTTCTTGCACTAATAAACGATTCGCACAAATACAGGTTTGGCCCGCGTTGCGATATTTAGAGGCCAATGCACCGGCAACCGCTTTGTCTAAATCAGCGTCATCAAAAATAATCACTGGCGCATTACCGCCCAGTTCCATCGAGGTTCTTTTCACCGTGTCGGCACATTGCTTCATCAATAATTTGCCAACCGCGGTGGAGCCGGTAAAGGTGACTTTTTTAACCGTAGGGTTCGATGTCATCTCGCCGCCCACTTCTGCCGCCGAGCGACTGGGCAACACACTGAACAAACCCGCGGGCACACCGGCACGCTCAGCCAATTCTGCCAACGCCAACGCCGACAGTGGCGTCTCTGCCGCAGGTTTTAGAACAATGGCACAACCAACCGCCAATGCCGGACCCGCCTTGCGAGTAATCATCGCATTTGGGAAATTCCACGGCGTAATCGCACCAACCACACCCACCGGCTGTTTAATAACAATGCTTCGACGATCATTCGAAGACGGCAACACATCGCCATAAACACGCTTACCTTCTTCGGCAAACCATTTAAGGAATGACGCTCCGTACAACACCTCGCCCCGCGATTCCGCCAACGGTTTGCCCTGCTCCGCCGTCATTAAAATTGCCAAGTCTTCTTGGTTATCAAGAATCAATTGATGCCATTGCTCCAACACCTGAGAACGAGCTTTGGCATCCAACGCCTTCCAACTTTCCATCGCAACCTGAGCGGCGGCAATGGCACGTTTGGTTTCCGTCACCCCAACACTGGCAACATTTGCAAGCACTTCACCCGTGGCCGGATTTAACACCTCAAACGTAGAACCTGAATCGCCATCTACCCAATGACCATCAATATATGCCTGATTTTTAAGCAGACTGTTATCGTTTAACTGAATATTCATGCATGTCGATCTCTGTGAATTATGGTTGCCTTCAACCAGCTACCGTCCGAGTCAATACGGCCCCTTTTCAACCAGTTATAAACTAGCGGAACCCTGGGTTATATAATAATTTAGTGGGAGTTAGTTTTGGATATGCAAATGTGATGGAGTGGAAGAAAAAACAAACAGTGGACGCGCAACATCGGTATCGCAACCCACTGAGACATGATAATGATTAGATAACTTCAGCGCCGAAAATACAGAATGCTAAACACAATAAGATTGTAATTATTCGTCTTCCATTTCCTCAAGATTAAGGTTCACTTTCAATTTCTTGTACCATTAAACTCAGCTGCTCATTAATACTTGAAAAGTCAAACTCTAGAGATTCAATTTCAGTATTTAAAGCTCTCAGCTCATATAGATGCCAAGTTGAAAAATCCCACTCTTGGCTTGACAACCATTGATGCAACTCATCATTTTCAAATAAGTTTATATAGGCGCGCCTTAACTGGACTGGGTGGAATCAGCTTGAGGGAATTTAAAATGATTTTTAAAGCTTTTTATAATAGCTGTACGGTGCCCGGGAAAAGTATCTGATTTCACAAACTCACGATAAATTTTGCTGGTTAAATTATCCATCTTTTCTATAGACAACAACTTCATCACACGCTCTACAGAAGTGGACTCAATGTTATGACGTAAAATAAAAAAATGAATTACGTGCCAAATTGTCTGAGGCGTTGACGCAGTGAGGCTTTCAGGATAGCGTTGAGAAGAATTCACCCGAAATATACGGTACAGTGACGGTATATTTGGGAAAAAGCGTCGTTTGGACGTGTATTAAAATGTTGTACGTCTCTCGTGGTATTTTCTTAGTTCTAATTTGGCTATATTTTTTCGTCTAAAATCGCAATTCTTGCTTGCTTAAACTTCGGTAAACTAAAGTGTTAATTCCTAATCGTGGTTACCGATTTTAAAATTCTCCAGCTTTTAAGGCTCTTTCCGTTTGTTTTTCTCTGATCACAGTAACTCGCAGTAAATATCTAGCGTGCAAGTTCGTTTATTCGTTGTCCGCGTTAATTTGCAGTAAATTTCAGGTCTCAGGCACGCTGGATTCGTGGTAAATTAAGGCTTGGCGAAGTAGTGGTTATTACTTCAAAACGTACAACAAGTGGGTCAAATGGAAAGCCGCTGCGCGTCTTCAATTTACCCTAGCGTTATGTTTCAAAGGGTATCGAATGAGTAAAGAATACACCACTAATCTTGTGGAAATAGCTACACACGGATTCGAGGCAATCGATCCTAATGAAACGGTCGAGGTTAACCTCAAAGATCTGATGTACGTTTTCTCCACGCTCCAGGAATATCAGAGATTTTTTCATCAACCACTACATTACCAAAGTCTGGAGGATGTGGAGCAATTTTTGGGTTCCGTAGACGATACTGCTGGCTTTAAATTATTGCATACTGCTATTCATGAAAAGATGCGGGATATGCTACCTAAGCACATCAACGATAAATATGGGGAGGGGGATTTTGATTCGCCAAAAATACCATTTTATTACAATACTAACCGGTAAAAACATAACAATCACAGTCAAGGCGACGCAAAAAACGCGCGCTTGCTGTCAGCGTTGTACGTCTTCCGTGGTTTTTTCTTGGTTTTAAATTGGCAATTTCGGTTGTCTAAAGTCGCAATTCTTGGTTTTTTAAACTTCAGTAAACTAAAGTGTTAGTTCCTAATCGTGGTTACCGATTTTAAAATTCTCCAGTTTTTACGGCTCTTTCCGTTTGTTCTTCTTTGATCACATTAGGTTGCAGTAAACTTCCAGCTTTTCAGCCTGTATTTTTTTTGTCCGCGTTGGCTTACAGTGAATTTTTACTCTCAGGCCCGCTAGTTTCGTGGTAAATTAGGGATTAATCGAAGTAATTTTTGTTACTTCAAAACGTACAACAAGTGGGTCAAATGGAAAGCCGCTGCGCGTCTTCAATTTACCCTAGCGTTGTACGTCTCTGGTGGTATTTTCTTGGTTATGAATTAACTATTTTCTGTCGTCTAAAATTGTAATTCTTAGTTGCTTAAACTTCAGTAAACTAAAGTGTTAATTCCTAATCGTGGTTACCGATTTTAAAGTTCTCCAGTTTCTACGGTTCTTTCCGTTTGTTTTTCTCTGATCACAGTAACTCGCAGTAAATATCTAGCATGCAAGTTCGTTTATTCGTTGTCCGCGTTAATTTGCAGTAAATTTCAGGTCTCAGGCACGCTGATTTCGTGGTAGATTAAGACCAAGTGAAGTAATTGTTATTACTTCAAAACGTACAACAAATGGGTCAAATGGAAAACCGCTGCGCGTCTTCAATTTACCCAAGCGTTACATGTCCAAGTTACCCATAGATGGGAGTAAATAATGAGAAAGGTGCAAGTGGAAAAATTTCAAACATTCTTATGGGCGATAATGCTTATTGTCGGTGTGCTTGTTGGGATGGGGTTATATATTGTCATAGCGCAGGTTGGTGACTATTCAAACCTAGTGGCAGCTTCTGTCGGAGCGGTGGTAGCTCTCTTTGTCCCGTTATGGCAAACCTATATTGTCCAGAAATCACGACTTGCAGTTGAAGTTAATGGAATCAGCAGAAAAGTTTCAGATAAAGCCAAAGTTTCATTAGATGAGCATTCAGAATTCTCTTATCTAAGGAAAATGAAAGAAGGGGATAGACCGAGCTTTATCATGGGGCCAAATGGAGAGCCAAAGCGTCGTCATATAGAAAGATCTATATCACTTGAAGAACTTGAAGAACTCCTCCAGCGTGCAAAACAGGAGTTAAAAGACACACCGGAGAAAATAGCAGATCGAAAAAACGACCTTGAAAAAATATCTGCGTTTACTAAAGATTCATTTACAAAACATGAATGCAATAAACTAAACAGGCCGTTACATCCTGAGATTGATTACAACTAAGAGGATGTTGAGTCAACATTGAATGAATTTAAAAAAATATTTGAGGAAAACCTTTCCGATGCAAAAGAAAAGTATGATGAGCTTCAAACATCTATTCCAGAAATGGAAAGGAAATACGAGCAAATAAATAGCAACCTAATTGCTAATAGATCATTTTTTGAAATATCGGCAACTCTTATCAATTCGGGAAGGCTAAATACTTCAATAAAACGTCCGGCACTATTCAGAGTTTATATAGGTAAAGAGAATTATATAGATCTAAAGCTCACATTGAGCGATTTTGAAAATAAATCTGAAATAGCCCCAAACTCTACCGTTGTTGGTACTTTTTCTTCAACTGATATATCTCAGCTGCCGGAGGAAGATCGTAAGTTAATAAATACGTATTGGGGGCAAAGCGTTCAATGTAAGCTTCTAGTAGAAGATGTACATGGTGAACCCACAGCATCAAACTCAATAGCATTTTCCGAAGGTTTGTATCAGAAGATAATTTTCGATAGGTTGGCCGCAGTTGCAACCAGCCAAAATATGTAACAAGCGCATGTTGCCGGACTGGTTTTTCGCTGCGCTCCAAACCAGCCGCAAATGCGGGCGTTATACGAGAAAACATTTATTAAATTAGGAAAAATAATGGAAGTAGTATCCTCTGAATTAAAAGATTTTGTTGCATGGATTACACTGGTAAAGGAAGTTGAGCATTTGTTTGGCCCAATGGCTGATGAAGCATCATTTCAAGATGGTTTAGAACAGGCAATCTTACAAAAGACAGCTTTTTGCATTCGTTCAGAACAAAATGAAGATAAGCAAGAGTTAATGGGGGGAGTTGTAATTTCAAAGGAAGCAAATGAAATTGCCTGGTTGGCAGTATCTAAAAAGTATCGTAGTCAAGGATATGGCAAGGTTCTGCTAAATTATGCAATTAGCCAACTCGACCAACAAAATGAAATTTATGTGCAAACATTCGATAAATCAGTTCCTGAAGGTAAAGCAGCACGTAGACTATATGTCAATTTAGGATTTAAAGACTCCAAGCCAGGAGGTTTAAACCCTGCAGGTTTGAATACAGTTATCATGAAAATCTCTAAAACATCATGATATCAATGTATAACAAATGCATTAACTCGGATGTTTTTTACGCCGCGACGCTTTGCAAAAAACCGGTTACGCAAACGTTAGGATTTTATGAGTATTAGTCAGTATTATTATGTCGGGAATAAGCAGAATCTATTCAGTGGAATATTCATTGGAATATTTTCTCTTTGTATGGCTGGCTTTATTTTATACGCCATTGATTTTTCTGCCGTAAATTTCACCTTTTGGTCGGTAGTTGGGTATTCTTTTTATACGAGCTTTATGTTTTTACTTGCCTGGTCAGCTTATTATTTTTTTAAAATATACTTCAAGTTACGTGGTCATAAACGTGTAATCACTATTAGTGATAGCTCAATAACCTTTCCAGAACTTGGCGATTCCTTGAATGTTATTGAGCTTAAATTTTCTGAGATTACTGAGGTTTACTTTGCGGAGGGAAGGTATGGCATTCCTAATAACTTGATCATTAAATATGGCTACGATGGTCACGCATATATAGCTAAGGATTATTTAAAAATTGAGGATTTTGAGGCAATTTGTAGCTTGTTTAAAAAATCCTTAAAAATAAAAAAGATAAATATAAAATAAAATCTAACAATCCGCTCAAAGAACAGCAGCTAAGGCTGTTTGGACCTTCGCTGCGTTACTTGTTTTGTGCTTTAATAGCACAAAACAATCCAATTCGCTCCGGCCCTCTAGCGGCGCGTTAGTTTTCGCGAGGAGTTTCGCCAATAAACATATGAAGGAAAGACCATAAATTAGGTAAAGGTAGCCAGCTTTTAAAAGTGGCTGTGCTGAGAAAAGTTCCTCAGTTGCAATTGAAGTCATTAATCCACCGGTTTGCCACTCGTGAAGCAAAAGAAATCCGAAATGGCGGTAGGTTTTATCTTTGGAGAATTAGAAGATTGAAAGCAGTAGATATCTACGAAAGTAGGTTTGGCGGGTTCCAGATATATTTAAATCTAGGAAATTGCCAGTGCTTAAATCTTACTACATAAACAATGGAGTTTATCTGTGGCGACGCCCTCAATACTCCGAAAACAACTTAAAAAACTAACAAACCGCTGCGCAAATCAGCAAGGCGTTAGGGAGCCACTATAGATGTTTCGAGCAATAGCCGTATTTGTGATTTACGCTCTATTTTTATGTGGACGCGTAGATGGGCCCTGGGCCGGATCAGTTATTGCCTTTTTGCTCATTTACTCTTGTAGCCTAGGAATACCTGCACTCTTGTTGATGGCAGTCTTTAAGTGGAGTTCTTGGTGGCAATCACTTTTTGTGGGCGCCATAGTAACTTTACCGCTTGGCATGATCTTACACGCTGGTAGCCGCATATATACACTACTTTTGTTCTTAGCCATAGGTATGGCTGGAGGCTTAACTGTATGGATACTCGGTATTTTTAGAAACACATCTTTTGCACCACCGACCCAGAAAATCCCCTGGTCATTGGCTATAATACCCATAGGAGCAATTCCACTCTTCTTTTATTTACAAGCATTAGAGTCTAAATGGGTATACGGCTGCATCACAGATTTTGAGCTTTCACAGGAGCCTACACCGAATAATTATGCAGTTATCACTGTTGTTATCGACGACGGAGTAAAATACCAGAGCGATATAAAAGAAGTATCATCTAACCCAGAAATATTAGGAAGTTGTGCTGCAGGGAAGTTAGAACCGAAGGCTAATCTGAAAGGGTATAATTACAAATTTATTTCCACAAGCAGATCAAAAAAATGTAGTCAGATATGTCCGAATCAAAAGAAGTGAATGCCTTTAACAAACGGCGTCAGTCAAACCAACTTTCTACTCCTTCGTCGCTACAAGTTGTCCGCTGCCGGGCATGATGTATTAAGAGAAGAATGAAACAGGAATTCGAATACATAACCGAGATTAAAGAAAGATGGCCGGAAAACTGGGAAGACCCAGAGCCTACGAAAGAAACTATCTCTTTAATTGATGAGGCCGTAAAAGCTTACCCAAATTCGGAGAAACTCTGGGTGATGCGAGGTGACCTTTATCTTCTGATAAATTATGAAGATGGAACGCCAATCGAAGAATCTCTTCATTACTACAAAAAGCGTGGCCTCCGTGGGACGCACTACGCGCTGCTTCGTGTGCCCTTTAGCAAAGCGTTATGTGCTTTAGTTGGGTTCTAACAAATGAAATTGAATGAAGAATTAAAATATCAAGCGCTTTGGCTTAGATTAAAGCTCAAGAGTTCACCAGTAAGACTTGTTTACAATACTGACGCTGAGTTTCCCATCGATCATTGCGATTTCAGCTCTTATCTTTTGACTTACCACCTTTTACGCCTTCATCCTGATTTAGAAATTGATATTGTCTACGGCTTGGCGAGTGATGATTATCTTGAAAATTCCTTATATCATGTATGGATTGAGGTAAACGGCTGGCTAATTGATATTACTGCTGATCAATTTAACATGATTGAAGATGAAAAATTAACCGATGAGATAATTCAAGAAAGGCCGTATAGTATTATTCACGCTGGGAAAATTAAAGACCAACCGCATTACCGTATATTTGAAGAGAGCCAGAGGTATCGCACTGTTTCCGGATTGCCAGAAGTTTCGGAAGATTACGTAAATATTCTACGAGAAAAATATGATGCAGTTACGGCTTGAAAATGCACATAACGGACTGTCAAACCTGAGCGGCGGCAATGGCACGTTTGGTTTCCGTAACCCCAACGCTGGCAACATTCGCAAGCACCTCAAGCGTAGAACCTGAATCGCCATCTACCCAATGACCATCAATATATGCCTGACTTTTAAACAAGCTGTTATCGTTTAACTGAATATTCATGCATGTCGATCTCTGTGAATTATGGTTGCCTTCAACCAGCTACCGCCCGAGTCAATACGGCCCCTTTTCAACCAGTTATAAACTAGCCGAACCCTGGGTTATATAATAATTTAGTGGGAGTTAGTTTTGGGTATGCAAATGTGGTGGCGGAGACAAGATTTGATATATTCCACCTGTTCAATGGATGAGGAGAGCAATATATAAAACACATTATTGACTATACGCTGAAAGATTGCAGACTATGAGGTAATAAGCTCATTTAACTTCGACACAAGCACAGAGCAATCGTAATCTAGATCATTCAAAGACACTTTTAACGTTCTTAGCTCATCTCTCATAGAGTCATCAAGTTCTACGATTCGATCATTTTCAAACAACTTGACTAAAGCAGGAATTAAAATTTCATTGTATTCGGTTTTTGGAACAGACGCAGCAATTACCTCAAGAGGCGCAAACGTTAGGTAATTTTCATCAAAATCAAGACCGACAATTTCGTCTTTAATAACATCCCATAAAGAAGGTTCTGACACACTTACACTCTCAACATCCTTATTATTTTGAGCCATCAAATCCCCTGAAATTATTCCATGAACCAATAAAGCAGAAAGCCATTTGTTTTTCATTTTATCCGGCATTTCCTCTGAAAATTCTGCAAAGTATCTTGCCAGAAACTTCGTACTTTCACTTTTACCCCAAACTTCTAAATTTGGGAAAAACTCCACGCCTCTACTGTCTCGAAACAAAAAATCTATTTTTTTAAACATCCCATCATTTAGTGCTTTATCACCGATTCTGTTTTTAGAATTAAACCAGGCAATCATATCTGCATCCATTGGAATACGTTCTTCCATATAATATGAATTCTTAAGTTTATAAAATAAACCCTTCTTGAGACTCTGATCCATTACAATAGATTCAATATCCCAAAGTTTGAGTTTATTTCTCAATGGCCATAAATATTCGTAGAAAAAATCCGCCGGAGGATCATAAATCACACTGGGTTTCTTATCCAATAAGACACTACAGTCATAGAAATGTTGGATTGCTTTGTCATCTATAGGCTTTTTTCCAAATTCATAATCATCAAACTCGTTTTGCACACGCACATAACTGAGGGTATAACCTGCTCTCTTAAGCGGATACATATTTTTAAAACTATTAAGCTTTACTTCTCGCTGAGAATTAGCAGCCCTATAATTTATTTCAGGCAAATACTTATCCAACCAATTACCTGCTGGCTCACGATCCATCCAAGCACTCACATCACAAGCTAAATCATAAAGCTCTTCAGGTAAGAAGCTTTCTATTACTCTTTTAAAATAAATATCGAATCCAATTACCAGTGACAACTCTAAAATACTTTTAGTATCTTTTGTATTAATTGCTTCCGCTATTGGCTTTTCCAACAACTCACTAAAAGAAATTTCTTTATTAGCCTGATAATTGATACAAGTAACTTCTTCTGGCCATTCTACCTGCCCCTTAAACACTCTATCCATTAAATCATTAGTTTTAGACAGATTTTCATTCCATTCTTTCAGCTCCTGCTCACCATCATCAACAACTTTACTACCACCACTTTTGTCGAGTTCTGGACGTAGAGCTAAAGCCTGATAAATGGTAACATTAGGCCGATGCGACTTATATACCAGGAGATAAAATGCGAAACATAATCCATGAATATCTTCTTCCGGGCAACCAACGTAACTAGTTGCAATATCGTTAATTAGTCGTTTAAGAAATCTAGGCGTAACTGGCGTGTTACCAGGACTCCAAATATCAATTAATTCGGATACTTCTTTATACCCCTTAATAAACCAGATTGATTCTTTCCAATAGCTTTCAAATTGCATTCTCCAATCTGCAGTAATAATTGGCGGCGCTCTAAAAACGATTGGTAACCTTTTGGAAACATATTCTCGCCCTGTAATAGAGTAATCGTCATCTTCGTCGCTCAGAGCCTTAGCTAACTTAACTTCTGAATACGGTAAAATCACTTTGAACTTAGCATTCGATATAGACGAGATAATATTAAGATCACTCCAAACCTCTTGAACAAGCCTAGATTCAACTCTATCTATATTATCTATAACCAATACAAGAGTCGTGTCACCAGGAATAATATCAATAAATTCATCGAGTGCTTTTTTTAATTCAAAACTATGAATATCATTATCAACTCGAACATTTTCAACTATATTATCTCTACCATTCTTCTTGTACAGATCGATTACGCTAACCTTACCACTGTTACGTGATCTAAATATGTCAATGACATACTTAGACAAAACTACAATTAAAACTGAAAACCCGGCAATTGTTGTCAGTGTATTTTCGAGATCGAAATTATATTCCAACTCTGGAGAGTACCGAATATGAAGAGTATTAAATACATTAACTACAGCTTCAAGCATATATTTCACTGATATGGCAAATGAAATAGCAAATGGCAATAGCCACCAATTCATTTCACTGTTAGTCTTCCTTTGGAAATCTAACTTACGCCCCAACGCAATAAACTTAGCATTATCTAGCTTTTCCAACCCCACTGAATGATACTTATCAAATTTTATTAGAGTTAAAATCAAAGTGATCTTATAGCAAATATATTTCACTATTTTCTTTGCAGTTAAACTTTCATAACTAGCCGGATTGATTTTTTTTATAAATCGAAATATTGAATCAGTTTGCTTACGCAATATACAGTTAAAGTAATACCTTCTAATGGATGATCTATCTTGCCAGAGCTTTTCAATCTTTCCATGTAAGGCAACAATCAATGCTTTGCGTATCGATGAATGGCTATGTTTATCTAAATCAAATGTTAATAATTGATATTTTCTTTCACCTGAAATTTCATCTGATTCCGCCTTTTTGTCTGATTTCATATTTCCACTATTTAAATCTGCACCTTCCGCACTTAAATCGTGATTGGCTTTCTCAAGAGAATTTTTAACCAACTGAACAACCGTACTTTTTCCAGAACCTAAATCACCCTCCAATCCAATAATGCCTATATCTTGATCAGACTTTATGAAATCGATCAAAGCTACAGCTGTCCTTTGGTGGCCTCCACCTTTGAATATATCAGTATCTGATGGTTCTTCTTTGAGAAATCTAGGAATTTGCTTGTTAGGATCGGTCATGAGTATTCAGTTACTGTGGTCACTAATTCAATATGACCAAACTACCGTAACTGAAACCACTGTCTACTGATGAAAGATTCAGGATGTAGTATTTGGCGCCATAATTTTGACCTAAAATCATAAGGCGCACAAAATTCGAACAATGAAGTGGATGCCACCCTAAAGCAAATAGAGATAGCTTCTAGTTAAGGTGATCCTTTTACAAAGGTTACATGGAGAGAATAATTTATTATGATGTCAAATTATCAAATGATATTACAAGTTAATAGAACCGTATTCTTTTTCGAATTCTTTCTTTAGATAAACCAGCAAAACTTCAAGCTTATCCATTTCTTCGCAAATTTCAGCAGCTTCGTCTTCGCTGACATCATCCAGATTCACAGAAGTATTTTTTGCCAACTTCTCTTCTAACGTTTCAATGATTAGTTTCCAATCACCCATAATCATGGGAATTGACAACCCATTTAAATTAACCATTTTTTATCTCCATTATGATTAACTTTATCTAAGCGTTTTAACGACTTCTCAGAAAAATTATATTAACTAGAATTCAGCTTGGGAGTTATTTAATTCATCGAAGGTACCGCAATAACCTCCACAACCGAATAGAGTCTGCTAACGCAGCGGCAAAATAGGTTAAGGCGGCGGCTTTTAATACGCTTCGCACTGCGGGCATGTGTTTTTCTGGCACGTAGCCGCTTTCTAATATGGGTAATGCTTTGTTAAAGCTGGCGTCGTATTCTTCTGGTAGAACTGCTAAGTACATCAGTGCAGAGGCAATTAATACTAAAACGCCAATAGCTACATTGGCTAGCAGTACGTGTGGAATTTTTAGTAATGCAAAAATAATGGGTGAAATCATGAGCAGTACAGCGCCCACTTTTTTTATGACCAGTGCAGTACCCATGTATTTTTTTCGCAGTTTGCTTATCGGTTCTTCTCGCGTAAATTGAATGGCGTGGCCTATTTCGTGTGCGGCTACGGCAACTGCGGTTAAAGATTTACCGTTGTATAAACGGGCATCGAGACAGACTACTTTTTCGTCTGGGCTGTAATAGTTTGCACCTGGCGGGCCTTCTTTTACGGTAACGCCTTCTAGGTTTAGCGTTTTTACTAAGTGGTTTGCTAATTCCCCTCCCGTACCGGGCATACCATCTAAATCTTTAGAATAGCGCCACATCACAAATCGCACCCACAGTTGTGGGCCGTAAACTAATAAAAAAAGAAAAAGTAACCCTAAGCCATAAATCATTTTTTTATACTTTTTAGTCTCACGTTATGTGATTAAAAATTAAACTCTGAGGATAACTATTAAAATATCCATTAACCATTAAGAAAATCGTCAACGCTATTTAATAGATAATCGCGCAAAGCAATGACTTGTGCAGGTATACCTTTTCTGGAGGGAAGCAGCAAGGTTAACTGTGCGGCGCCTGCATGCCAATTGGGCAATATACGCGTCAATTGGCCCTGTTTTATTTCTTCACGACAAGCATACGCAGGCAGTGCCACAATTCCTAAACCACTGACGGCGGCTTGTTTCAGTGTGCCCATGTCGTCGCTGGCAAAAATGGCTGTGTAGGGAACGGTGGTTTTTACGCCTTCGTGATTCTCAAGATTCCAATAGGCTTCCAGCGGTTGCCAGCCAACTTTAATGGCTTTTTGCTTGAAAAGGTCGTAGGGAGAATTGGGCACGCCGTATTCGTCTAAATAACTTGGACTTGCAAATAGATGCCAATTCACGTTGGCAAGGTGACGTTGTATTAACGTTGAATCTGACAAGGGTTTAACATGCCCTCTTACGGCCATATCAATTCCATTGGCAATTAAATCCACGTGTTGATTGGTTACCTGTTGAACCACTGAAACTTTAGGGTTCAATTTTAAGAAATCAACCAGCAGTTCTTTCAAGGCAAACTCAGCAACCCCCACGGAGCAACTCACGCTAACGCTGCCGGACAATACACTTTTCTGCTGCATCATCACAGATTCGGCGAGTTCCATCTCGTCAATCACACTCCGCGCGTGCTGGTAAAACAAGGTTCCCATGTCTGTCACGTTGAATTGTCGCGAGGTACGTTGTATGAGCCGGGTATCTAATCGCTCTTCCAAGTTACGAACGTGCCTACTGAGCCGCGACTTCGGCATGTTGAGCTTTTGTGCTGCGGCGGTGAAACCGTTTTTCTCGACAACCTGAACAAAGTAAAAGTAATCGTTTAAATCGATCAATTTGGCCTCCTTCTCGTGAACCTTAAGAGCAATATTTTAGCCCTATTGTCCTACAAATGGAACAATACGTTCATTTTTTGACTGTTTATTGCCCATTTACTGTTAATTTAGAATGCATTCCATCATTTAACGGAACAGACCGTATTTACCAGGCTTTCATTAAAGAGACACCAGATAACGAGCCTTTCATTAATAAGATAGGAGTAACAACCATGAAAATTTTAGCGTTTGCCGCGAGTAACAGTAAAAAATCCATCAATAAATCTTTGGTTCAAAGTGCACTGAACCAGCTTAACAACAGCACCGCAACCACCATTGATATCAACGATTTTGAAATGCCAATTTATGGAGAAGACCTTGAGCAGGCTCACGGCGTACCTGATGCTGCAAAGCGGTTTGTGGAAGCAATTGCCGAAGTAGACGCGTTGATTATTTCTCTTGCTGAACATAACGGCAGCTATACCGTAGCATTTAAAAATATATTGGATTGGTGTTCACGTTTGGACAGAAATATTTTTCAGAACAAAGAAATTTTATTATTAGCTACCTCACCCGGCCCTGGAGGCGCAAGTAATGTATTAAAATTTGCGGTTAATTCAATGCCATTTTTTGGCGGTGAAGTTATCGGTGAGTTTTCATTACCGAGCTTTTACGATAATTTTAATGCAGAAAAAATGACGATAACCGATGTTGCACTTGACGATAAATTCAAAACAGCACTTTCAATAATTGATCGTTAAATACATTTTTATTTGAAATAGACGGCTGTTTGAAATAAATTGTTGTTCCGAATAAATTGTCGTTTCAAATAAATTTTTGATAGATAACTATCAACACTAAAAACCCAAAGCAAAAAATTTTATTCAGCAGCCGAATTTCCGTCGAGGTATCGCTGATCATGATCGGGGTTCGGTAATATGCAGTAATCGTATTTACCAAAAATTTGATAACGATTTAACGCGATTCGATCGTACATCCAATCGCGTAATGCTTTGGGAATTATTTTAAATACAAGCAATGCTTTCCACGGCCATCCCAATTTTTGCATCACCAATAAGAAAGAATCACTTTTTTCAAAACATTGATTGCCACTAACAACCAACATGGTTTTGTAACAGTCGGTTGGGTAATCAAAATGTTGGAGAATATCTTTGCCTTGTTGCGATTGCACACTGGCGAGTTTGAAGCAACGCTGTTTATCGTGCTGAATAATAAAGTTGCTCCAAGCGTTGCACAATTTGCATACGCCGTCGAATAGAATAACATTGTCGTCACTGTTTATATGAGGTACGCCAGCGGTTGGTTTCTGGTTCATACTGAATAATCTATTCTGTGTGATATTCGTTTCGAGTAATGTTCATTAGTACCATCATAATCAAATACACGACTGAGTGTAACCAGCTATCACGTTACTTGGAATGATTAATCACGGTTTCCTATCTGGGAATTTACGGTTTATAATCGGTATTCATTCGATTAACACTCACGCTGATTAATATAAACTTATCATGATACGTTGTGTATTTACTTATCTACTGCTTTTGCTGATAACCGTCCAGTTATCCAGTGAATCTGTGGATTTACACGAACTTCATGAAGAAAGCAGCGCGGCAGTTAGCACCGTTTTAGACACTGGCCATCATCTGCATTCTATTGATGAGCATTCGGGTTCTTTCGACGAGTCGCAGTCTGTCGATCAACACAACGGTGACTGTTGCCACTGTTGCTGTCATTGTTTAAGTCACATTGTTCTCCTCAGCCCGGTAAATCTTATTTACCACAAGTCTCCTGTCGGGCGCTCTGTTTACACAGAATACACGCCGTCTGAGGCTATTGATCCTCACCTACGCCCTCCCATATTCTTCGGTTAATCTACCTTTTAACGCCGATTTCTCGGCAATGCGTACTATTTATTAATTAGGATAAATCTAATGGGATTAATCACGTCTTATGGGCGTGGGGTACCCTGCTGGTTGCTGTTTGTCGTGTTGATGAGCGTATTCTCATCCATCAGTAACGCCAATACTCCAAAACCACTGACATTAAACCAAGCCATTGCACTGACGCTGGATCGAAACCCACAGTTGTATCGGTATCAATTTATCGATGAATCTCTGCAAGCTCGTCGACAAACATCGCAATTACGGCCCGCCATTGAGCTGGGTGTAGAAATAGAAAACTTCGCCGGTTCAGGAGATTCCAGCGAATTTTCTGGTGCCGAAACAACGGTTTCATTGTCTTCCGTTATTGAGCTTGGCAATAAAAGCGCTTTTCGCTCCTCGGTAATCGACGCCAAAATTGCTCGCAATCAGCTGCAACAACAAGTAATTACATTGGATGTATTGGGTGAGCTGACCAAGCTCTACATTGAAGGATTGGCGACTCAAGAATATCAATCGTTGGCAAAAGAAACGCTCACGCTTTCGCAACAGCTATTAACCACGGTTAATACCCGCTCGGAACAAGGGGCGACATCACAGGCCGAAGTATTAAGAGCACAAGCGCTAGTAACGCAAAATCAATTGAAATTGTCGGCTCTTAATCGGCGTTTAGAGCGAATCAATCACCGCCTCGCCGGCTTTTGGGGAGATTCTAATCCGGTATTTTCTCGGCTCGATGGCTCGTTATTCGCCTTTGGCGACACGGTAAATTTTGAGAACTTGTATGACCGTGTACAGCAATCGCCAACCATACAACGCTTTGCCAGTGATGCTCGAATAAAAGAAGCAGAAATTAGTTTGGCAAGAGTAAATAATAAAACCGACTTGTCTTGGCGAGCAGGTATTCGGCACTTTGCTGAAAACGACGATGCGGCTTTTGTTGCCGAATTTTCAGTGCCCTTGTTTACTCGTCAACGAAATCAGGGGGATTTAAATTCTGCTATTTCGCAACGCAATGCTGTGGAATACGCCCAACGAGACGCTTTATTGAATCTTCGCAGCCAGCTCTATGATGCCTGGTCGTTAAGAAAACAAAATATTGAAGCCGTTCACAAAACACAAACAGAAATTATTCCCGCGCTGGAAAAAGCTTTGCGTTTAACTCGCAACGCTTATGAAAACGGACGTTTCCGATATTTAGACCTTGTTTCGCAGCAAGAAGAGTTATTAGCAGTAAAACAATTGCTTATCGATTCTGCATCCAGCGCACTTACGCATCAAGCCATTATTGAACAACTCACCAATGAAGCGGTAATCGACTAGCGCACCTGTATTGATGCTAACACCCAGTTATTTTTTGCTTGGCAAAACACCAAGCGTTAAGAGCGTATTTATTATGAACTCTAAATTTTTAGTTATTGTTTTTTTAATTATTTTTAGTGCGTCTGGCTATTCTAGTGATGATCACGGCCACCACGAAGATCACGATCATCACGAAGAAAAAACTAACACCCACATTGATCATGCCATTGCCCAACAGGTGGGAATTACCACTGAGCAAGCGTCTTCAGCGACGTTACATACCTCAGCCACTGTGTACGGTCAGTTAATGACAGGGCCTGATCAGTTGAGTCATGTACGGGCCCGCTTTAACGGTTTGATAAAATCCGTTTACGTTTCTATCGGCGATAAAGTCAATGTAGGTGAAGTATTAGCGGAAGTTGAATCCAATGAAAGTTTAAAAAACTATAAAATAGTTGCACCCATTTCAGGACAAATCATACAAAGACACGCTAATTCTGGTGAAGTGACCGATGATCAAATTCTGTTTTCCATTGTGAATTTGGATACGCTTTGGGCTGAATTAAAAATTTACCCTACCCTTCAATCCTTGGTGAAGACTCATCAACCGGTAATTATTTCGGTAAATGACCAACGGGTTCAATCTACTATTACACACCTTGTTCCTTCGTTAAATGATTCTTACCAAGTGGCGCGGTTAAAAATTGATAACTCAAAAAGTCAGTTGGCTCCCGGCGCATTTGTTCAAGCGGAAATTAATACCGATGAACAAACGGTTAGCTTGGCCGTAAGAAAAACTGCTATTCAAACCTTAAATGGTGAATCTGGCGTATTTACTAAGCACAAAAGCGACTACGAGTTTGCATCGTTAGTGCTTGGAAAATCAGACGACACCTTTGTTGAAGTACTGCACGGACTCAATCCTGGCGATGAATACGTTGTCGATAATAGCTTTTTAATTAAAGCAGATATCGAAAAATCTACCGCTGAACACGACCATTAAAACAGGTGCATTATGATCGATTCAATTTTGCGCCTAGTTATCGAACGGCGATTATTAGTACTCAGTTTTATTGTTGTGATTATCGGCACGGGATACTGGAGTTACCAAAAACTTCCCATTGATGCCGTACCCGATATCACTAACGTGCAGGTACAAATTAATACCTCGGCACCGGGTTATTCGCCGTTAGAAACCGAACAACGAATTACCTTTCCAGTTGAAACCGCTCTAGCAAGTTTGCCCAAACTGGCTTACACGCGTTCGTTATCGCGTTACGGTTTATCGCAAGTTACGGTGGTGTTCGAAGAAGGCACCGACATTTATTTTGCCAGAAATTTAATCAATACCCGATTGAGCTCTGTTAAGAGCGAATTGCCAACCGGTATAGAGCCCACGATGGGACCCATTACCACCGGTTTGGGTGAAATATTGATGTATACCGTTGAGGCTGACGAAGGTGCGCGTAAGCCCGATGGCACACCATACACTGCAACCGATTTACGCGAAATACAAGACTGGATTATCAAGCCGCAGTTGTCCCAAGTAAAAGGCATTATTGAAATCAACAGTATTGGTGGCTTCAATAAACAATACCACGTTCAACCTGACCCGCTTAAATTACTGCAATACGGTGTCAGTATTGATCAGGTAGTCTCAGCACTGGAACGCAACAACCATAATCGAGGCGCCGGTTATATTGAGCGCAATGGCCAACAGTTATTAGTCCGCTCGCCTGGGCAGTTAAAAAACCTAGAACATATCGCAGACGTTATTATTACTGAACACAATCATGTACCGGTAAAAATTAAAGACATCGCAGAAATTGGTATTGGCAAAGAATTACGTACCGGCGCCGCCACCCAAAACGGCAAAGAAACCGTGTTGGGTACCGCGATGATGTTAATCGGTGAAAATTCGCAAACCGTCGCTCACAATATCGCCGAAAAAATCGAGACAATTAAAATCTCTTTGCCCACAGGCGTTACTGTCGAGACGGTTTACAACCGTAAAACCCTGGTTGATAAAGCCATCGCCACCGTCACCAAAAATTTATTGGAAGGTGCGCTGCTGGTAATTGTGGTTTTATTTTTGTTACTGGGAAATTTACGAGCCGCTCTTATCACTGCGGCTGTTATTCCGTTGTCGATGTTGATGACCATAACGGGCATGGTGCAATCCAATGTTTCCGCCAATTTAATGAGCTTAGGCGCGTTGGATTTTGGTCTTATTGTGGATGGTGCAGTGATTATTGTCGAAAACTCTGTGCGCCGTTTGGCCCAGGCTCAACATTTAAACGGAATGCAAAATTTACGAGAACGTTTGCAGACGGTTTTTGAAGCCACCTCAGAAGTTATCCGCCCCAGTTTATTCGGTGTAGCAATCATCACTGTTGTCTATATCCCGATATTTGCCCTCACGGGTGTGGAGGGGTTGATGTTTCACCCAATGGCATCCACTGTTGTCTTAGCGCTTATTTCCGCCATGATTTTATCCGTAACACTGGTACCGGCGGCAGTCGCGGTTTTTATGAACGGAAAAATAAGCGAGAAAGAAAGCGTTGTCATTAGCCACACAAAACGCCTTTATAAACCGCTGTTACTGATTGCCTTTAAGGTTCGTTGGCTGGTTATGAGCGTTGCCACAGCGCTGGTGTTGTTCAGTATTTGGCTGGCATCAACATTGGGCTCTGAATTTATTCCGCAATTGAACGAAGGTGATATTGCCCTGCATGCCATGCGCATTCCGGGAACTGGGCTTGAACAAGCCGTGAACATGCAAGAAACATTGGAGTATCGTATTCAGACATTTCCAGAAGTCGACAAGGTGTTTTCTCGCATTGGTACAGCCGAGGTTGCCACGGATCCTATGCCGCCGAATATTGCCGACAATTTTGTCATTCTAAAGCCGCGCAGTGAATGGCCTAATCCCGCAAAAACCAAGTCGCAATTGGTGGAAGAAATGGAACATTCTTTAGGGGAATTACCGGGTAATAATTATGAATTCACCCAACCCATTCAAATGCGATTTAACGAACTAATCTCTGGTGTTCGAACGGATTTAGGCATCAAAATATTTGGTGACGATTTAGATCAATTGTTGGTTACCGCTAACAACGTATTAACCATTGTTAATTCCATTGATGGCGCAGCCGACGCACGCGTTGAACAAGTAACTGGATTACAAACATTATTAGTAACCCCAAAACGTACATCACTGGGCCGTTACGGTTTAAATGTGGTTGACTTACAAGACTGGGTTGCCGCCGCTATCGGCGGTAAATCTGCGGGGGTTTTGTACGAAGGCGATCGTAGATTTGATTTAGTGGTGCGCTTATCTGAAAATTTGCGCACTGATATCGAACGATTAAAATATCTACCCGTTCCACTGGGCAACGGCGATTACGTTCCCTTGGAAGAAATTGCCAATATAGACATTGCTGACTCTCCAGCTCAAATCAGTCGAGAAAATGGCAAGCGCCGAATTGTTGTAACCGCCAATGTTCGCGGCCGAGATTTAGGCAGTTTTGTCAATGAAGTGCAAGAAAAAGTCCGTCAACAAGCCAATATTCCGCCCGGTTATTGGTTAGATTACGGCGGCACATTTGAGCAACTTCAATCCGCCAGTCAACGATTGACGATTGTCGTTCCAATTACCTTGTTATTGATTCTTGCCATTTTAGTTATGGCGTTTCACTCCATTAAAGACGCACTTGTCATATTCAGCGGCGTGCCACTGGCACTAACGGGAGGTATTTTGCTGTTGTACGCCAGAGACATGCCCTTGTCTATTTCTGCCGGAGTTGGATTTATTGCTCTGTCTGGGGTTGCGGTGCTCAATGGATTGGTGATGCTGACCTTTATCAGAGACCTATGGCGAGAAAAAGGCGATTTATTTGTCGCAGTTACAGAAGGCGCAATGATTCGGTTACGACCGGTATTAATGACTGCGTTGGTAGCAAGTTTAGGCTTTGTGCCAATGGCATTAAATACCGGCATAGGTGCGGAATTACAGCGGCCGCTTGCAACCGTTGTTATCGGAGGTATTTTGTCTTCAACGGTGTTGACGCTGTTTGTTTTACCGTTGCTGTATCACTGGGTGCACCGAAACGACAAACTCAATACTCATGAATCGGTAGTTTTGAATTAATACGTTAAAGGTGAGAGGCTATTTTGTCTCTCACTCAAACGATCATCGAATTAAGATAATTTTATGACAGCTTAAAATGAGATTTATTAGCTAAAAAAGCGCCTTGATGCGGGATTACATAAAGCGCAAAGAAACAGAATTCCCTACTTAGTCGTAGGGAATGGAATTAAAATTGTTCTATGAGATGAACTTCGTGCTTTTTACGAAAATCAGATAACGCTAAAAACGTTAATAGAATCAGTGCCGAGTTGCGTATCTGGCTTGGTTAATCGCCAAATATTTTGTGATCCACGAATTAACAAGATTAATCGGTGATCGAGCAACATCGGTTACAGGCTTGATTAATTCCGCGATAGGTTTGTCGAGTAACTTTCTGGATTCTAATTTTTCAAGATAAGATAAAACATTTCCTTCGAGGATTTCGATTTCTAACGGGTACTCGCTCTTTCTCAATACAAAAATCAATTCCATTTGAGTGCGCAAATAAAAGTCTAAGTAATAAGGCTTTTTTGCGTCAGATTCCGATAATTTATTGCAGATTGTATGAGCAAGCAAATACAAGGTAGCAGCCTCTTGCCAATGTTCTTGATCAATTTTTTGCCGTCCAAAATTAACAAGACGTACCCATGTATTTATTGCTTGGCAAGTGGAAACATTGGAAATCTTTTTATTGAACGCGCAAAAATTGATAGACATATTTAGGCCGCTTCTGTTGATTCGTATTGTTTAATGAGCTGCTCAACCCACTTTTCAATTCGCTCATCAGTGAGTTCAAATTGCTGATCTTCATCGATCGCCAAACCGCAAAACATGGATTTGTCTTCGTTGGCAGCTCGTGATTCAGCAAAGTCGTATCCTTCCGTGGACCATTCTCCAATTACGTGAGCGCCCGCTTTTACCACTTTTTCTTGCAACCAACCCATGGCATCGACAAAATAATCGCCGTAACCCAATTGATCGCCAAGACCGTACAACGCCACTACTTTGCCGGATAAATTGGTGGCGAGAATATCTTCTTCGAAGTTTTCCCAATCTTCCTGAATGCCACCAAAATCCCACGTTGGAATTCCGAACAAAATAAAATCGAAGGATTCGATTTCGGTTGAGGTAGTATCGACCACATTAATAACCGATACATCAACGCCGTAATTCGCCAACTGAGTGGCAATTTTATTTCCGACTTCTTCGGTCATTCCGGTATCAGTTCCGAATACCAATCCGACACTCTGTGATAAAAGCTTGCTCATTAACGTCTTTAACCTTCCATTTTTACTATGGCTCAAATGATAATGAATATCATTTGCGGATGTCAATAAGAGAGTTTATCAAGTACGTGCGCTATGTCTAATTATAGGAGCCTCTGATTAACCTCAACATTACTCAGCGTGATCTCAAGCGTGCAGTTGCAAGGCGCCGTTTGTAATTAATGGCCCTTTCTATAACAGACAGTGGGGCCTTAATAAAAACGGCAACGCCGCAAATGTGCACTTGAGACACGCTCTTCGGGGCCTGCCAATAGGTTTTAATGAGCCATCAAAGCCCCACAGCGCGGTCTATAGAAGCTATAGCCACGAGATTGGATATGCCCTTTTAGTATTGATCGAACGCACATTATAAAATCTCATAGTTGATAATCTAAATAATAATTATTATCATTTGCTTAAAGCAAAGGTGATTATTATGAGAAAAACGCTCTTCACTCGTATTCAAATAGCTCAAATTTGTTTCATCAGCGCAGGCTTAAGTTCTGTGCCCTTAACGGCCTCCGCCGAGAATTTAGAAACCGTTACTGTTTTAGGTACCCGAACCGAACGCTCCATCAATGACATTGACGCCACCGTTTCAGTGATTACTGAAAAACAGATTAAAGCGGAAATTGCGCGAAATATTTCTGATGTTATTCGTTTTGAACCCGGCGTAAGTACCGGTGGCACAGGCAGTCGCTTTGGTATTGACGGCGTTAATATTCGCGGAATCGGCGCAAACCGCGTTTTAATGTTAGTGGATGGCGTTAGAACGCCTGAAGAATTTTCCTTTGGTCCGTTTTTAAGTTCTCGTAGAGATTTTGTCGATGTGGCAAGTCTTTCTCGGGTAGAAATCGCCAGAGGCCCTATTTCATCACTGTACGGCAGTGATGCTCTTGGTGGTGTGGTTGCCTTTACTACTAAAAAACCTTTTGATTATTTAAACGAAAAAAATATTTATTCGGATATTTCCACGGGTTTTGATTCTGCGAATGAAGGAATTTCTACCAGTGTCAGTTTAGCCGGTGGCAATGAAAAAATTGCAGGACTGATCCACTATACGTATCGCGATCACAACGAAACCGACACGTTTGGCGGTAATTCTGGATTGGGTGCTGATCGCGAAGAAGCAGATCCGCAAGAGATTGAATCCAATAACTTCAACGCAAAAATTCAATTCAAACCTTCAGAAAGCCATCAGTTTTACCTAAATGTTGAGTCTTTTGATTCGGATTCTGACTCGGTAATTCTCTCGGATTTCACGCCTGAAGACGAAATCGATACCACTGACACAGACATTAATCGTCGAACCAGTGACGACACCAAAGAAAGACAGGCGTTTTCGGTTAATTATCAAGGACAGTATTCCACGGCATTGTTAGATCGAGTGAATGCCACCGCCTATTGGCAAAATTCAGAAAGCGAACAGGATACCTTCGATTTACGCACCACCACGTCGCAGCAATCCAGAATTAGAACCGCTGAATTTGAGCAAGAAATTATTGGCTTTAATGCGCAATTTGATAAAAGTTTTGCCATCAATAATTCCAATCACTCGCTCATCTACGGTATCGATTATTACCAAACCGAATCGGAAAGCATGCGTTTTGGATCAACCACCGACGTAGCAACGGGTGCACCTGTTTTCGAGTTTTTCCCGTTTCCAACACGAGATTTTCCAATCACTGAAACAATTCAGTACGCGGTATTTATTCAAGACGAAATTAAAATCGGCAAATTAACCATCACGCCAAGTATTCGCTACGATGATTACTCCGCTGATGTACAACCCGATGCAATCTTTTTCAGCGGTAACCCAGGCTCACCAGAACCGGAAGATTACGACGACCAAGAAGTGACGAAGCGATTAGGCTTTGTCTACGACATCGACGATCAATGGACAACTTACGCACGTTACAGTGAAGGCTTTCGCGCCCCACCCTACGACGATGTCAATGTTGGCTTTTCTAACTTAATTGGCGGTTACAAAACCATTTCTAACCCGAATTTAGAATCCGAATACAGCCAAGGGTTTGAACTCGGTTTACGTTTTTCCAATTCTGTATGGAACGCGCAATTAGCGGTATTTAAAAACGACTACGACGATTTTATTGAGTCCTTTGCAATCGCTCCACAATTTGCCTCAACGTTTGGTGTGGACCCAGCAGACGGTTTATTAACATTCCAATCAATCAATTTAGATGAAGTGGAAATTGAAGGTGTTGAGCTAAAAGTAGAAGCGGACTTAGAACAATTTTCTAATGCGTTGTCTGGTTTCACATTGAAAACATCCATTGCTTACGCTGACGGAGAAGATAAACAAACCGGTGAACCGATCGACAGTGTTGATCCGTTATCTGCCGTATTTGGTTTGAAATACGCCAAAGGCGCTTACGGCGGCAGCTTGTTATTCACCGCAGTAGAAGGAAAAGATGACAACGACATCAGTGATGGCAGCGGTATTCAATCGGTTGGTGGATACGGAATTGTCGATTTAATTGCCAACATCAATCTTACCCAAAAATTGTCGTTGGATTTTGGTATCTACAACCTCACCGACAAACGTTACATCCGCTGGGCAGATGCCAGAACCATCGGCACCGATGCGCCTGGACGTTTTACTCAACCTGAAATTAATTCGCGCGTTAACCTCACCTGGGAGTTTTAAATGCGGCTTTTTGCAAAACTACTGACGCTACCGCTTCTTTTTTTAGCTGAGAATAATTACGCAGATTCGCAATTTAATCATTGCGACCCGGCTAAAAATACGGATCGAATTGTTGTCGCGGGTGGATCAATTACTGAGATTTTGTATTTTTTAGATAAACCTCACAATATTGTCGCTACCGATATCACGTCAAATTATCCGAAGGAAGCCAGGAATTTTCCGTCGGTTGGTTACGTTCGAGATTTGTCGGCAGAGGGATTATTAAGTATCAAGCCTACGTTAATTTTGGCGGAACACGATGCTGGCCCTCCAGAGGTATTATCACAATTATCTCGATTAAATCTGGATATTCGTGTTATTCCCGAGCAATACAATGCTACTGGCATTATCGACAAGGTTAATTGTGTTGCTGAAATTATGGGAATGAGCGCAGAAGACACCCGTCTTGCAACCGCAGAACTCAACCAAATTATTCAATCGTTGGATAAACACACGAACAACACAGATTTAAAAGTGGGCGTACTCCTAAGCACTTCCGGCGGATTAATGATCGCAGGCGTAGAAACATCCGGTAACGGAGTTCTCGCTATGGTGGGTCTTGAGAATGCGTTTAATGAAGTGAATGGATGGAAGCCCGTTACGAAAGAATCTATGTTGAAAGTAAACCCAGACGTATTACTGACGACTCAACGAGCGTTGGATTCCGTGGGAGGACTCAAAGGTCTTACCCAAAACGCTGCAATAGGCTTAACACAGGCAGGAAAAACCAACCAAATATACGCTTTTGATGGCATGGCCCTTTTAGGTTTTGGCCCTCGAACCCTGGAAGCGGCGTATCAATTACTGGAAATTTCCGAGCAAGTAACAGCCAATCATTAATGCCTAATTAGCGTGTGAGTTAGCCCGTAAACTAGCCTATGAATAATACGATTATCTCTGAAAATAGCGCCAATTATAAAAGATACCAGCTAAAGGTCGGCTGGCTAGGCGTCTTAGTCATCGCCCTAATTGCTGCTTTGTTGTTGGCGTTAACTTCTGGAGCAATCTCTATCAATATCACTGATTTAGTATTGAATGCGTCTGAAAATAACGAATTAGAACAGCAAATATTTACTGAAATACGTTTACCGCGTGTCATTCTTGCCGCGTTCTGCGGTGCGGCTTTGGCGTTGGTGGGTGCGGTTTTACAAGGATTATTCAGGAATCCGTTGGCAGACCCCGGACTCATTGGCGTTTCAAGCGGTGCCGCAACCGGAGCTATTGCGTGGTTAACTCTGGGGCATTTTCTGTCATTGAGTGCAGAATTAAATGTTTATTTATTGCCTTTATCGGCGTGTGCAGGTGGCGTTTTTGTCACTCTATTGCTTTATTTTATGGGTAAATATTGGGGACGTTACAGCCTTGCCACCATGCTACTTATTGGAATTGCGTTAAATGCAATTTCTGTGAGTATTATCGGCGTATTTCAATTTATTGCTGACGATACACAACTGCGATCTTTAACGTTCTGGTTAATGGGCAGTTTCGGACGCGCACAATGGCCAACATTAACACCGGTCATTATTACCGTTACGGGGTGTGCCATATTTTTATTATTTTCGTCGAAAAAATTGGATCGTCTACAACTCGGTGAATCTACCGCATTAACCTTGGGCGTGGATGTTCGACGAATAAAAATCCAGCTAGTTATCGTCAGTGCCATAGCCGTAGGCAGTGTTGTTGCGATTAGCGGCATTATTAATTTTATTGGCTTAGTGGTACCTCATATTGTTCGACTCATTGGCGGAGCGAACCATCGTTTCGTGTTACCCGCTGCTATGATTCTCGGTTCCATTCTAACCGTATTATCGGATCTGGTCGCACGTATGCTGTTACCACCGGCAGAACTACCCGTCGGATTAATTACCAGTTTGATTGGTGCCCCCTTCTTTCTTTGGTTAATTGCTAGGAGCAAGACATGAGCCTAGACGCAAAAAACATCAGCTTTAACACCAAAAACCAAAAAATTATCGATAACATCTCATTGACTTTACAGCCTGGCGAAGTACTCGTTCTGTTAGGCCCAAACGGCGCCGGAAAATCAACACTGCTCAAATTGCTTTCCGGCGAGATTAAACCGAGTAACGGTGAAGTACTCATTGATGAAACATCAATAACCAAACTTTCATTGGCTGAGCAAGCGTGTAAAAGAAGTTTTATGTCTCAGCAAGTTGCCATTAATTTTCCGTTTTTCGTTATCGATGTATTAACGATGGGATGGCTTGACGAAAACGGTGACCAACAAGAGTGCAACAAGGCACTACTCTTTTTATGCAAAGAATTTTCCTTGGAAGGTCTGCTGTATAAAAAATACAATCAATTGTCGGGTGGAGAGCAACAACGCGTTCAGTTTGTTAGATCATTAATTCAATTGTGGCGCGGTTCAAACTCTTCTCCTGAGCCCCGTTATTTGTTACTCGACGAACCCACAGCCAGCTTAGATTTTAATTTCGAAATGAAGCTACTAAGCTATTTAAATAAAGTTAAAATTTTAAATATAGGCGTATTAATTATATTACATGATCTAAATCTAGCAGCACGCTATGCCGATAGAGTACTGTTAGTGGATGACGGTTCTATTGTTCAATATGGCTCTGTCAAAGATGTATTTCAGCCTAAACTATTATCTGAAGTCTTTAGGCTACCCATACTGGTTGAATATCACGATGAGCTAGAAAGGCTTGTTGTTCACGCACAGTAAATTTAAAAACCATTTTAAAATCAGGAACTATTGCTATGCACGCAAATGCACTGGTTACAAATCTAGAAGTTGAAATTATTGACTTTGTTAACAGTCAAAAAAGTCTTCATTTAGCAAGCAAGGATGCACATGGTTTGCCCTACTCTACCTATGCACCTTTTTCTTGGGAAAATAACCGCTTCAATATCATTATTAGCGATTTAGCTAAGCACGGTATTAATCTGCGGTATAACCCAGAAATTTCAATTTTAATTATTGAAGACGAAAAAACGGCGAAACACCTATTTGCCAGAAAAAGAATTCAGTATCAAGTTGTCGCTGAATGCTTAAGAAAAGATTCCCCCAAGCAGCAGCTTGCTTTAAATAATTTAAAGAAACGGTTGGGTGATCAAGTTGGCATGCTGAACAAACTGGAAGATTTTAATGTTTTTCAGCTAACACCCATTGCAGGAAGGTTTATCAAAGGTTTTGGCGAAGCTTACGAGGTTATCGGATTGAACCGCTCGGTTACGCAATTGCGTGATGGACACAAATTTAAAAAATAATTAAGAAATTTATGTCTGCTTTAGAGTTCCAGCCAGAAATAAACCTTATTCGTTACAAAATAAGAAACGGATCTGAACCCGATAATCCAACATTGTTTTCCTTGTGGTTTAACTACGAGGAAAAACTGTTATCGGGTGATAACTGTCTTAAGTTTCAACGATCCATATACGAATCTCAATTTAATTTATTATTGGATGCAGTGATAGACGAACTGGTCCCCAAGCATTGGCGCTGCCAGTGTTTGGACCAGATCTACCGCCCTCTTACCGCTTTAAAAAGAATCTCCAATAACAAAGAATCAGAGTCGAAAATAAAACGGCTTCTGTATGAGCTGTCTGTTACATCTCATTATGTTGAACATAGTCTTATGATTTAAGGAACGCTTTCTATGACCGAATTTAGAACTGAAAAAGATAGCATGGGTGAATTACAAGTCCCTGTGGATGCCCTTTATGCCGCCCAAACCCAGAGAGCGATCAACAATTTTCCAATCAGTGGGAAATCCATGCCGGAGTCTTTTATCCGCGCACTGCTGTTGGCCAAGCAATCCGCTGCCATCGCCAACAGTAAACTCGACCAAATTCCAACCGATATGGCAGACGCTATTAGCCAAGCGGTAGACACCTTATTATCTGATAATTTTATGCAACATTTTCCTGTTGATATCTACCAAACAGGATCTGGCACCAGTTCAAACATGAACGCAAATGAGGTACTCGCAACCTTAGCGAGCGAGATACTTGGAAAACCGGTTAGTGCCAATGACCATATTAATTACGGACAAAGCAGTAACGACATTATTCCAACATCGATTCACATCAGCTCGGCTATTGAAGTTCACACTAATCTTATCCCATCCTTGAAGCACTTGATTGAGACGATCCGTAAAAAATCACTCAGTGTGGATTCTTACATTAAAACAGGCCGCACTCATTTGATGGATGCCATGCCGGTTAGAATGAGCCAAAGTTTGGACGTTTGGGCGGATCAAATTGAAGAGAATTTAGGCCACCTTGAAAACCTTCAAAACAGCCTGCAAAGCCTCGCTCAAGGCGGAACAGCCGTGGGCACTGGAATTAACGCACATCCCGATTTTTCTGATGCTTTCTGCCAAACCTTGAGTGAGAAACTAGGCATCCAATTTAAACCGGCGAAAAACCTGTTTACTCGAATTGGTTCTCAAGACACAGCGGTCTCACTTTCTGGTCAACTGAAAAGTATTGCGGTTTCGATCATGAAAATCGCTAACGATCTTCGGTGGATGAACTCTGGCCCGCTCGCTGGTCTCGGTGAAATCGAACTGCAAGCCCTGCAACCGGGCTCGTCTATTATGCCGGGCAAGGTTAACCCAGTAATACCAGAGGCCGCCGCAATGGTCTGCGCACAAGTTATCGGAAACGACGCAACCATTACTGTTGCCGGTCAGTCGGGTAATTTTGAGCTGAATGTGATGCTACCTGTAGTTGCGAGTAACCTAATCGAAAGCATCCAACTGTTAAGTAATGTCAGCCGATTACTCGCCGATAAAGCGATTGCAACTTTTGTTGTGCGTGAAGATAAACTCCAAGAAGCGCTTTCTAAGAATCCTATTCTTGTTACCGCATTGAATCCCATCATCGGTTATTTAAAAGCTGCGGAAATTGCAAAAACCGCATACGCACAAGGCCGCCCCATTATTGATGTCGCCGAAGAAAATACTGACCTCAGTCGCGCCGAGCTAGAAAAACTGCTTAACCCAACGAAATTAACTCAAGGCGGTTTATAACCAAATAACCTACGTTCACAGGCAATTTTCTTTTCATGCGCTCTGTTTTTGTGAAAAAATGGAAAGCAGTAATTATTGCAGTCAACTGATATCGCGGCAGAAAACTTACGACTCATGTGATTATTTGGTTGCTGCCTTGTGAACGTACAAAAATATTATTTAGGTTTGCGTTTAATTTTGAAAAGGGACTGCTGGCTCCTATAGCCAGTAATCAACACATTAAAAAGGTATGCAATTATGCGTCGAATAGCGTCTTTCATAACCACCAATCTCTTGCTTCTTATTGCATTAGTATCACCTGTTTCAGCCCATCCCGGCCATGATCACAGCCATTGGCTGAGCCCTGCGATGCATTCTGTTTACTTTATTTCTATTCTTCTTTTAAGCGCCTGCCTTGCCTGGGGTGCGGTGTTATTATTCAAAAAAGTCACTGTTAACCGTAAAGGAAAATAATATGAAGGGTTATATCTTACTCAACTTATTGAATAAAGTTTTCAAGTTTGAAACTGTTCAAGCTCATTGTGATATTCCCTGCAAAATTTATGATCCTATTATTGCGCAGATATCAGCGTTAAGTGTGGTTAGATTTTTGGATTTAATTGCAGAATTGGAAAAGAAAGATGAATTAACACTTGCCGATCAAGCTCAATTAAGTCGACTCGTTAAAGAAAAAGAAACTCACGTTGAGCAAGTTAAACATGAGGTTCGCGTAATTTGGGGTGATTACTTCAAACAACCTCAGTTCGATCAATTTCCCGATGCGAGCAAACTCGTTCATGATCTTATGCTTGCCGGTTCTGCGTGTAAGCAACACATCGATCGAGACAAAGGCATGAAACTGCTTGAACTTACCAATCAGTTTGCTGAAATGTACTGGGCTACGAAAAACGTCGCAACCTACAAAGCGAAAAGCCCTTATTTACCCGAAGAACTCGTGGTATACCCAAAGCTTCAGTAATGAAAATAAAACTGTTTAAAGTGAGTGGGGAAAGTATGCTCCCCACTTTTTTTGATGGCGACTACGTGGTTACCTGGCGCAGTCGTTTATCAAAAATAACCATTGGTGATGTCGTTGCTATTGATCACCCAAGTTATGGCTTGATTATCAAGCGAGTTACCGAATTAAACGCCAACGGCTCTTGTTTTGTTGCTGGCGATAACCCCAACAGCACGCCTCAATCTTCGTTCGGATTAATTGATAAAAACCAAGTTTTAGGTAAAGTTATTTATCATTCATCACCGCGTTGATCTCGGTGAAATATCCATCAAACTCTATCAGCCCTTTTCTTACTCCCTTTTTGCATCCCGGTTCTTAATCGACCTTCTCTGCACGCAAAATAATCTATTTGTGCAGCAAAAACTATCAAAACGCAATTTTGCGATAGTCATTGATTAGTAATAGTTGTTGGTTTTTGATAAATCGGATGCTCACCACAGAATCCATCTAGTATAAAAACCTCTGTTTGATTTATACTCACTGGTCAAAATTTAATACCGTGAAAAGCTGATATAACAATGAAAGTACTTTCTATTAATGTGTCACAAGTAAAAACTGTTCAGTATTTGGATAAGGAAGTCACGACCGGATTTTATAAACGCCCTTGCGACGGCCCTGTCACTGTTCGCAAACACAATATTGACGGCGATAAGCAAGCCGACTTAGTCAATCATGGTGGTGAAAGCAAGGCGGTATACGCATTTTCATACCATCACTACGAATACTGGAAAAACGTATTCAATGAAAATGATTTAAGTTTCGGCGCCTTCGGAGAAAATCTAACCGTATCGCATTTGGACGAAAATGAACTGTGCATTGGTGATCAAGTTCGATGCGGCACGGCTTTACTGCAAGTCAGCCAGCCAAGAGTGCCCTGCTTTAAATTTGCAATGGCTTTTAACAATAAACAAGCACCTAAACTGTTTATCCAAAACTTCCATACTGGGGTTTATTTTCGGGTTCTCGAAGAAGGCCTTGTTAATACCGAAGATGAACTCAGTATTGAGCAAAAGCACCCCGACAGCGTAACGGTCAAAACTCTATTTCAAGCGTATTTCGATAAAAATGCCGACGATGCTGAAAATACTCTATTAAAAGCGTACGCAATGCCGGAATTATCTTCGGAATGGAAAAACGACATTAAGCAAAAACTCAAGTTGTGATTACTGACCGAAAGCTTTTCGAACTTAAAGAAGGCTTTTGTTGGTATAGCAATGAAAAATGAATGAAGGTATGGATTATTACAGGAAGTATTTTAACTGTTTATAACACGCTGAAATTCAATGAACATTTTAAATATTAAACGTAAAATATTGTATTAATATTTTAATTAACGCAAATAAAAATTAGGGATGTGTAGAATGCCTTCTTGAATATAAATACAAAAGGATCACTACCAGTGAATGGCAAAAAAGTACTGATTGTTGGCGGAGCTTCAGGTATAGGAAAATCCCTGGCGCTTAAAGCTTCCGAAGCTGGCGCCGAAGTTTACATAGCGTCGAGAAATGCCGACAAACAGGAAATAGAATCTAAAAATACGCATTGTCTTTCGGCAGATGTAACGGTAGAAAGCGATATTTGCGATCTCTTGGGTCAGATTGGCGAAATTGACCATTTAGCGGTAACGGTAAAATCACCTTTAGTTGTTGATGATTTTAAAAATTTAAACGCAGAAGAAACGCGCTCAGCTTTTGAGACTAAATTCTGGGGGCAATACAACATTGCCAAACACGCGCAACACCAAATTCGCAAAGGCGGAAGCATTACCCTAACCTCCGGCACACTTGGACAAAAACCACACTCTGGATTCAGCACAATGAGTATTATCGCAGGTGCTGTTGATTCTCTTTCAAAAGCATTGGCATTAGAACTCGCCCCCATCAGAGTCAATGCTGTGGCACCGGGTTTTAAAACGTTGAAAGAAATGGAAGACAAAGTTCCGCTAGGACTTGGCACCAGCGAACAAATGGCAAACTCGTATTTTTATTTAATGAACGACGACTATATTACCGGAACCACCATTGTCACTGACGGCGGAGCGCTGATTTCCTAAATTGAGCCATCCACAAGTGCACGAATCATCAAAATATTCGTGCACTTGATTAGAAAACAAAAATTTTTATTACGTTAGTACTGAAAGAATTATTTAGAAAAATAGCCTTTCTCAGACACAACTTTTCCTACCATAGCAAAGTGCTCTTCACTGCCTTGTACCCCAAAGACATCAACCAGCCGATTAATCATATTAAACAAGCAAGCCACATTGGTGGCGTCTTCAATGGTTTCTTCTTTAATACCGGCGTTGCGCAATGGAGAAATATCCAATTCTTCCGAGATTTCATGGGAGTTCAGTGTTATTTTTTCCACGAACACTAACAATAGCCTTAAGTTTTCAGAAATACCTTGAATGCCTTCAACTGAATTTTCTAGGCTTGTCAGTAAGGCTTGATCACCACCTAAATCTTTTATGATAGCTTTATGCGCTTGAACACAAAAAGTACAGTGGTTAAGTTTGGAAACGTGCGCAGCAATCAATTCTCTTTCGATTTTAGTTAATTCAGAATTTTCTATCATCGTATTTTGAAGAAATTCCAACACAGGCTGGTAATAATTTCCACGGCGCATAAAAACTTCCATAATTCCTTCGAAGTTTTTTGAATAGCTAAAATTACTCATTCTTGGCAACCCATTTATCTATTTGAATAATCATTTCATTTTGACACTGGGCAACGCTGAAAGAAAAGTAGTTAGATATGAATAATTTCTAACATTTACGCACTAAAAAATATGAAAGCTTTTAATGATTCTTACAGATCGAGCATTAACACACCCGATCGCGCACGCGACACACAAACCAACATTCGATCATGTTTCGATTTGACAGAATCGCTTAAGCACTGATCACGGTGCTCAATAATCCCTTCAATGACGCCACATTCACAACGGCCACAAACGCCCGCTCGGCAACCATTGTCTATCGTAACTCCGGCCCGCTCTAAAACATCTAAAACCGATTCCTCTGCTCCAACTGACAAACGCTTGCCGGTTGAAGCAAGTTCAATCTCGAATGGTTTGCCAGAAGCGTCAGTGGAAAAAGCTTCACAATGAATGTAACCGTCAGGTATTTCCAGATCTAACGCGATTTGCTGTACCGAACGAATAAGTGATTCTGGCCCACAGACATAAAAATGCGAACCCAGTGATTGTTTCTCAAGTAATCCGCGAATATCGCAACGGTGTCCACTTTCAGACAGATATGCAAAGAATTTATTTCCTACGCATTCACGTAATTCATCAATATAGACGCCGGATCGATCTCGATAACTGTAATGAAGTTCAAACTGGATATCTCGAGAGATAAATTCCGGGATGTAAGACAAAAATGGGGTAACCCCTATGCCTCCAGCAATCAATACGTGTTTGCGTGCAGACCAAACAGGCGGGAAAAAATTAGCCGGTGCGTCAATTAATAATTCGTCACCTTCTGCGACAAGATCGTGTAAATACGCTGAACCACCTTTTGAATCATCCTGTTTTCGTACGGCAATGATATAAGTACCGGGTCTCTTTGGGTCGGTGATCAACGAGTAAGCGTTAGCAATTGGCTTTTCACCGGCAATATTAATCACAATGTGCGAACCGGGAGAATACGCCGGTAATGGATGATTGGACGGGACTAAAACAAACTCCTTCACCGCCGATGATAAGCGTCTGATACTTGCCACAGAAACAACATATTGCAGAGTTTTCATTGACGGTAATGCAAACCTATAAGTATTGAGTTAAGGAGCCTCTGATTAAGACAACTAAATAACGAATCAGATTTTTTCTATTTCTAAGATTTATCGGACGTTAAATTTTTACGGTGCCAATTTTAAACAAGAATGAATTTATCTTTTTTAGCTTATGGATTTATTTTTGAATGAGCACTATAAATTTATTGTATTTAACGAGCACTCTTATTTTTATTCATAATTGATGAACAAATATAAGGCAAAAATAGTTTTATTTGTATAAATTAATTGTCGAATTTTTTTGCTTAAATAAGTCCGTGTACTCTCACAAAAGAATCAATTTTTAGCCAATTTTTATGATTCACAAAAATTTCACGTTGGCCGAAAAAATTCAATACATGTTTATAAAATGCTTTAATAGATTATTTTATTCTTAATATAATCAAAGTGTTACGAAATACTTTTAAACAAGCTAATTCACTTCCCGACTAATTTATTCTTCTCAAAACGGTTACTTTAGAGACAATTTCGGCCGTTATTTATTGAACGGTCGATTTGCTAAGCGTATAGAAATACGGCAGAATTTTTATCGCTTTGCACTCTGGAGTTACTTCCGATGAAAGATCCGAAGGACAAGAAATTAGAGTTGGGTCGATACATCGGCATGAAGGTGAAGAAGGCTCGTCGAAACGGCGGCCTTAAATTGGTTGACGTTGCCCGCATTTCTGGCATCAGTCAGGGAATGGTCAGTAAAATTGAAAACGCGCAAGTTTCTACCAGTTTAGAAACACTTGATCGTCTTTGTTCTGCAATAGGATTGTCCATTTCTCAATTGTTCAGCGACTACGACCGACCTGACGGCGACGCTCATTTCACTAAATCCAATCAAGGGTTAGAGGTCGTTCAACGGGGCACCGAAAAAGGCCAGATATATCAGTTACTCAGCTACAAACACGCGACAATCGAACCGTTTATTATTACGTTAACAGACACAAGTGAAACCACCACCACCTTTTCACATTCAGGTGATGAGTTTATTTATTTAATCTCTGGGAAACTTGTTTATCGTCACGGTAACTCGCTGTTTGAAATGGAACCTGGTGACAGCTTAACGTTTAACGGAGAAATACCTCACGGGCCAGAATCGCTCGTGGAAACACCGATAAAATTATTATCGGTAATCAGTGCTCAGGAAGATTCTTAAATATAAGGTTTCTGATGAACCTCAAAAAGTGATCCCAGATTTTCTAGGACCACTTTTTTATTTTAATAAAAAGCTATTAGTGAATAATATTTTTCACTAATTGATGGATTTACGCAAAATAAATCCATCAAGACTAAATTATTAGAATTTAGCCGAACCTCTTATGTACCAGAACGCACCATTAAATCCAAACGGTGAAGTCACCGCAAAACGCTGACCTACAAATTGTAGAACGCCATTTGCTTCGTCTTCAGGGAATTCATCAAAGATGTTTTCGCCACCAATGGTAATTGAATATTTATCTTTAAAGGTAAAGGTAGATTCAATATCCACTAGGATTTCGCCGTCGTATTCAAATGCGTCTGAACCATCGCCTGGACCGAACAAACCACCGGTTGATGCCCAATCGTCGTAACGATTGAAGCGAACACTACCGGTGTAGCTGTCTTGAGAATACTCAAAGGTCAGTACTGAGCGATGTTCAGGAATTTGATTTTCTAAATCGAAAACACGACCGGCGTTGATGGTGTTGTTATCAACGTCAGAAATTTCTTGCTCGTTGTAGTTATGACGTAAAGACACGTCTAAATAACCACTGCCAATATCGAAGGTTGAGGTGATATTAAGATCTACACCAGAAACTTCGGAAGTAAAACCATTCACGAAATAGTTAACGTTGGCGCCCTGCAACAAGGCTGCGTTTTCAACACCGGCATCGTTTAATAACGCTAACTCGTCATCGCCAATGGTGAAGTTACGTAACGCAATACGATCTTCAATCTCGATGTCGTAGTAATCTAGCGTAATGGTGGTGCTGTTACCCAGGCTATACACCAAGCCCAAGGTATAACTGGTGGATTCTTCTGAATCGAGGTCTTCTGCACCCAATGCTCTGGCAATTGGGTTAGCCACTGGGAAAGTACCACTTGGCACAAGGTTACCGCTGGAATCCGAGGTAGTGGTTACATTCAGAGTATTAACCTGACCGGGCGTTGGTGCTCGGAAACCGGTGTTTACGGTACCGCGAATAGCGAAACTGTCGTTAATTTGGAAACGCGAAGAAATCTTCCAATCCAACGTGCTATCAAACTCGTTGAAATCCTCGTAACGCAACGCAACCGCAGCAGACCACCAATCGGTGATATCGCCTTCTAAATCAACGTATGCCGCGTAACTTTCACTTCGGAAGCTGCCTGCAGAATCCTGTGAGAAACCTTGGAAACCGTCAGAGCCGACACCAAATTCGGCAAAGGTTGGGCCCGTTGCTGTGGAGGCAGCATCGCCTGCGCCAATTTTGTAAACCTCTTCGCGCCACTCAACACCAAAGGCGAGGTTTAGCGGTAGATCAGACCAGCTCTGCACGAAGTTTGCGTTAAATCCATTTTCTTCCTGGGTCAAAGTACCTGGACGGAACGTAGTTGGCGAAAGAATACCCAAACTTGGGTTGATGGAATTGCGCAGCAAATATTCAACTTCGTTTTCTTCGGCACGAACACGAACGTCATAGCTTAATTCTTCGTTTAAATCCCCTTTCAGACCCAATACAAACGAGTAATCCGTGATATCAGCACCGAAAGACGGCGTGTAACCACCTGGGAATTGGTCAGCAATTGGGTTTTGCAACACAAAACCGCTAGCGCTGGTAGCACTAGGCGTTAAGTAATCAGCTGGGTTTAAGCCTTGGGCAACAATGCTGTTAACCAAATCTAAGCCCGCATCGTCAGCAATACCATCGGCATTTGCGTCGGTAAACAAGGTGTTACGCGGCGGTAAAGCGATGTTATCTGCCGCTGTCGGTAATACGGGACCACGATAGAAAAAGCTCGAAAGCGTTTCGTTCTCTACGTAACTGAAGTGGCTGTAGACGTCAGTGGTGTCGTTAATGGCAATGCCAGAGTTCGCGAAGAACTTGATGGTTTCGATATCAGGATCACCCCAACGTTGGCCCAAACCATTTTCTGGAACCAAGTCATCGCCAACAATATCGCCTACTGCCGCCGCATCCGGGCGAGCGATACCGCGCGAAGTGACATTCGAAGAAGCGTGTTCAAGAGTGACATTTAAAAAGCCGTTATCACCGAGCGCAAAACCTGCGTTACCGCTCACGGTAAAGCGTTCACCGTCGCCTGAATCGTAACCGCCGTACTGGGAAGACAAACTAAAGCCTTCACTGTCGTCATTAAGAATGATGTTAACCACACCGGCAATGGCATCCGATCCATACTGCGCAGAGGCACCGTCACGCAAAACTTCAACACGCTTAATAGCAGCCGATGGGAAAGCGGAGAAATCAACGCCCTGAGAGCCTTGGTTTACTGTTCCTAGCGGTGCAAGCTGAAGGTTCACGAGTGCAGAGCGATGGCGGCGAGCGCCGTTCACCAGCACCAAGGTGTGGTCTGGCGATAAATTACGCAAGGTAACCGGTCTAACAAACGCGGTGCCATCGGCAATTGGGAAACGCTGGGTATTTAAAGACGGAGAAATTTTGCTCAGGGAGTCCGTCAAATCGAAAGACGCTTGGTTCTGAAGGTCACCACCACCGAGTACATCGATAGGTGAAAGTGTTTCTGTCGGCGATAAACCTTCTTTTCGTGTGCCAGTAACAACAACTTCTTCCAGTTGCTGTGCTAATACGTCACTGGCAATTAAGCTCGCGCCAATACTAACGGCAGCGATAGCTGTTCTAAGGTGTGTGGAATTTTTAGTTCTAAATGATCTCATGAATTAACCTACGAATGAGCTTGCTCTATTGAGTATCACCATTATTTTTTAATGGGTACTAGGCTTCGTTATATTCTTATTTTTCAATATGCAATCGAGTGCACATTGAATTGCGGCGGCGGATTTTACTCCAGACAACGCCCTTTTAAAATATGAAATTGGTCTACCTACCCAAGTTTCGGAAATTGACTATTTCCCACGTTTGCCCGCAAAAAGCAGGAAATACACTTTGAACTGTTATTTTTGAAGTGAATTAACCCATAAAAAAGAACATCTGTAAGACTCGCCAATAACGCCTGTTCAGGCTGTGGCAGACCAATAAATAGACGCTATTTCAAGCAAATAACAAGTAATTTATTCAATAAAAGCAGGATTAGACGTGCAGTAAAAATCGACAAAAATTTTCTGAAGAGAATTCAAACTGAGGTAATTTTGAAAAGACCGAATAAAACTAAACTGAATATTTAGAAGATTTAAATTCCGAATTAATCTGAATGCATTGCAATAAATTTAGAATTTAATTTTGCGATTAGATTAATCGATAATATTGATTTTAAATAATAGGCGGGCATTAAAATAAGAAAATAAAAGCCCACCTATTATTTTAATAGCGGAATAAACACCTTAATTAACAGGATAAAGGTATTTTAACCAGCTTATTTTTATTTACACACCAGGCATAGAAGTGTAACCAGGAAGCTCTTTAATACGTGCAATCCAATTAACAATAGCGGTATAGCCAGAAATATCTACGCCGCCTTCCCAAGCAGTGCCGATGTATGGGAATACTGCGCAATCGGCAATGGTAGGTCGGTTTAGTGCTAACCAATCGTTATTTTCTAGATGCGCATTAACCAACGGCAGTATACGATCACTAACCTCGATAGTACGCTCTTTATTAAGTGCCATACCAAACTTATCAACTAAACGAGCTGCACATGGGCCGTTTTGAATTTCGTTAGAAGCAACCGATAACCACTGCACAATTTCGCCCTGCTCTGCTGGATCTTTTGGCCACCATTGTGTTTTTTCGTATTTGTTAGCCAAGTAAACCAAAATGGCTTGCGAGTCGCGCAGAACAACTTTGCCATCGTCTAATACAGGTAATTCGCCCCAAGGGTTGAGATCAATAACCGGTGACTGCTTGTGAGCACCTGCCAAAAAATCCACCGGGATCAGCTCAATATCGATTCCTGTTAATGCACAAAATAAGCGAACTTTGTAGCAATTACCCGACAGTTCTAAATCGTATAATTTCATGTTTACCCCAAATTCAGTTTTATTAAAATTAAAGTTGTGCCTTAACAACCGGAAAATAAGACAGCGTTGATATGCGTTTGTATCCCAAAGAAAAGCGTTATTATCGACAATAAAGATTGCATTTATTGAAATAGACAATTACTTCTTATGGAATTCAATCGATGTTTTATAAACATCAGTGACTCTACAAAAAATTTTGAATCTAAACACTGAGCAGAAGGTATTAAGCTATAAGTTGCAAAAATAGCAATGCGCTGAATATTTCCTTGAAAATAAAATCGAAAGGTCTGAGCGATAAAAAAGAGCAATAAGAAAAGAATAAAAAGAAATAAAGAAAATAAGGGAGAAAAAAGATCGTGGCGTAAATTGCGCTTACTCAATGTTTATCGTTAGCCAATAAACAAACCCAGTAAACGCAATTAAGCCACGCAATTAGAACGCAGAAAAACCGCTGTCAGAACTGCCGTTTTTAGCGATATGTAAGGTGACATTATTCACAAACTCTCTCTGAGAGTTGTTCAATGCCGTAATTTCTAGAATCACATTTTTCGCCAGTTCTGTAGATTCAGACAGATTCGCGTTTACACTTTTGCTGAGTGTTGGCCAACCAAGCAGTTTGTCTTGAGCAATGGGATAGCCTTTGTCGGATAGCAATTGCGCTTGCTCTGCATCCAACTCACAACCCAACGCTTTCAGTTGCTCGGCGCTCGGAAAATCATCGACAGCTGACCAACCAGTGATTTGTTTTTCTACGTATTGCTTTGCGTGAGGCAAAGAACTTACTGTCGTTAAATCTTGAGTGGCGGGATCCAGTAATCGCACTAATACGCTATTTTCGAACGGATTATCTTGGCTTGCCTGCAGGCCGCGTTCATCACAATAGAACACTTGCAAAATTCCTTGACCAAAAGGCGACGCAGATTCATCGGGCAACTGCTTAGAATTGAGTTGAACCAATAGATGCATTGGTTCATCCGAATCAGGACACGTGGGCCAAGCCTCATTGACTGGCAAAGCAGCCTTACCGGAAAACTTAGAAAAAAGGTAACTGGATTCAGCATCTGTGGTTTCGACAACCCATGCAGTTTTTTTGTACGGAGCAATGGTTTCTTGCAACTCTGCCCATAAGACTTCCGGATCTTTGGGTTTTCTTTTGAAAATATTAAAAATATTCACCACGGGTAACATCCTCTTTATCAACGCCCATTGCTGGTACACAGCCAGTTATATAGAAAAATTCCCAAATCTTGGATAACAAGTCTTTTACAGGAATTGCTTCGTAAAAATGACAAGCCAACCGTTGCAATTTCTATCCCATAGGCAACTGCTAACGATTCATCCGAACAACACCTGATAAAATTGACAGTTATATGGTCAAGATTTTATCAATTGATTTTCTACATCAAATAAATTTTAGATATTTTACTATACGACCTCATCTCCAAACACTGATGTAATCAAGATACTATTTATTGAGGTTATTGATAGTCTTGATAAACAATGCTTAGAAATAACGCAGTGGGCAACATTAAAGTGAGATAAGACGTGGAATCAGCGGCAACGTAGATTGCCGCCGCTTAGGCAGGAGTACCACTCAACAAGTTGCTGAAAAAGTTACTAAGCCAGTTACTGAGTACCAGTCACTGAGTAAAAGTTACTGAGCTAAATAGGATTCAATTGTGGCCCGAGCAAAAGCCTTGCCACTGGCTGAATCATAGGAATCACTACCAACCAGTTTTTCTGCATAGCCAAACAACGGCACAAACAAAGGTAAGCCATCTACCCTCGCATTCAGCGAAATGGATTTATTGTTGCTGATCAATTCATTCCACACCGCACGCACATCAGCCCAGAACTGACCGGCGCTGCTCATGTACTGATCACCCAGGGAAAAGTCGTAATCTGTAATTGCACGATAGCGAGCGATACCAATCTCTTTGCTTAGATAGGAAGATTCACCGGTTTCACCAGAGTTAACTTTCTTCCAGTTTTCTTCTTCTTGGGTCCATCCGAATCGAGAGATGGTATGGCGATTGAAACCTTCTAAAACGTCGTAATCACTGCGCACGCTGCTTTCACGTCTTGGCAAAGGCCGAGCGGTTGTTTGACTGATCCAGCTAGAGAAACTCGGGTTGTGCTGCCAGTATCCGTAAGAGGCGTAACGCGGCGAATCGTCAACTTGGTAAACACTCTGTACCCAAGCGCCCTTTCTCTGGTTTTTAGGGATTTTTACCTTGTGCCAATCGTTACTCTGATCATAAACCAACATTTCTTTGGCTTGATAAGTCCAATCTTGGCGCCAGTGCTTCATCACAAACGGCTCAGACTCTTCGCCATTTTCTTGAAGAAATTTCATGACCATAACATGTTGCAGGCTAATGAAATTAGGCGTGTCTTCAACCACGTATACGTATTCTGTACCCCAAGAGTGGTAAGGCTTATCGCGTGCAAAATCGTCACTAAAGCCAACCACTTCGAGAAAATCAAACGTGACCTTATAACCGCCAGCCATCGCCAAGATTGCGCGTCGATCTTTGTCGAAATCTGACAAGCCAGACTCTTGAAGCGATAACCAACCCGAATGGGGTAATTCAGACTCAACCACTGGCGCACCCACGGTAGTTCCACCGCGTGTATGTTTGCCGCAGCTATGATCAATTGGCCAAGAAAATACAAAATGTTCGTAGGGGTTTTCACAATCGGACGATTGATCGTCAGCCCAAACCGCGCCGCTACCCAATATTAAAAGCCCAAAAGACAGCCAACCTTTCAATGACATATGTTTCAAAGACATATTCGTAAACTCTCATCAAATTTGCATTTAGGGCAGTAATGATTTTCGACTACCGCCCTAAAAAATTTTAATTAACTCTTCAAAATTTTTATTTTCAGGCTTTGTTTTTTGAGTAGCAATTCATAAATAAATAAAGCAATGATCGGCAGATACTCCATCAAACGAGCCCAATGAGGCTGCTGATAAAGCTCTAATCCCGAATCTAGAAGATTATAGCCATTGATGTACGACATCAATATCAAGAAAGACGCCGACCACGCCCAGCGGGTTGGATAAATTGCTGCAAAAACTAAAAACCAAATTAAATACCAGGCGTTCAATACCGGAGCTAAAAAGAAAAATAAACCAAACACCCAATCGCCGCGCGGAATTAACTCTCTATTACGAACAAACACAAACCAATAGATTGCATAACAACTGCAGAAAACAACTGCGCACAGCAGTTTGGCTTGTTGTACCGGTAACCACTGCGTCAATAGCGCAAAAACTGACCCGTTAAATTGCCAATCTTTGGCGAAGGCAAATAATCCGTATAAATCGGCTTTATTTAGCAACAAGAAAGGTGCATAGACACCGGCCACTACGACGGGCAGTACCCACCAAGTTTTCCAGTGGCAGCGAATAGCAATTAAGGGAATCAATAATATCGCAAACACTTTCGCGCAGAAGCTCAAGGCAATAAACACTAGCGCCAAATGCTGATGATCTTTTTTCAAACAGAATAAGCTGGCGACCATAAACACAACTCCGACAATGTCAGGATGGGCCGTAAACGCAAATTCTTTGATAATCAACGGGCTCCAAGCGTACAAAATAACCCCGGCTCTTGGGGCGATTTTAAGCAACAACAGAATGACAACAACGTCCAGCAACAGGTAAATGGCTTGCAAAGCTGTAACTTCGGCGGGAGCTAACCAATAGGCGAGAAGAAAACTGATCTGGGTAATGGGGCCATAAATTGTCGCAATGTCTGGGTTATTAATTCCGTCTAAAATAGGTTGAAATTTATCGGGAATTGTTGGATCACCAAAAAACTGCTCGGGTGCGATACCGTAGGGACTTCCGAAATTGGCGAAAGTGTATCCATCCCATAAAAAGCGATAATGATCGTCTTCAAAAATCGGCCCAAAATACAAGCCGATTAATCGGAAAAGAATCGGCCACCCCAGAACAACACAAAACACCTGGAAATTGCTGAATGTTTTATTCGCTTGCTTATGTGTGAGGGCAACATAAATACTGATTGCAAAAACAAACAATGTAATCGCGTAAAACCATGGTAATGACATATCGCCATCGGGATAACTCAAATAGCCAAGTAAAACAAACGCAGCGGCCGATAAAGCCCCTAAACCATGAATAAGCATCAATAAACCAACGAATTAAGAAAACAGATCAATAACGATATTAAAATACGAAGTGTAAAGAAACTGCCGAGTGAGAGCCAAATTAATCAACGGTGTTTTTAAAAAATTCACCTTTATAGATTTTAGTCATAATTATTAGATACTACGGTAATATAAACCGCAGTAATATTCGTGCAGAAAATTCCGTCAACGATAATCACAAGACAACAACACCTTTTATAAATACCTTTCAAATAATAATGTCATTAAACAGGGGTAAAATGTAAATTTCTGATTCGACGACATTTTTGACAATAATTTGATAATTAACGTTGAACAAAATTCAAAGTTATTAGTCATTATGGTTGCCGGGCAAGTTAATAATGCGGATTCACTGATTTATTCACTTCTGGCTGAATAGTGATACTTTTGTGAATATTTACGTTGCCTTAACCGTTTAGCATAAAGGCCATTATTACCTACTTTTAAACAACAGTGTAAAAATGCGGCAACGAAGTTAGCCTCTAACCACTGTGCTTTTTGAGACTGAACTCATTCTTTGGAGGTTTCCATGATCAACACTGCAATTCGCAAACTCTTCATTTTGCCAGCACTTATTGTTAGTGCGGTATTATTCGCAACTCAAGCTAACGCATCTGGCTCTTACTCTAGCACTCCTGCAACGCCAAAAGTTGATAGCCCTTACGATCAAGGTAAACGTGCTTTTAACCGCAAAGTTGCTTGTAAAAAATGCCCTCTTCCAGGTAAAAAAATCGACGCTGAAAAAGCACGCGCGGTAATCGAAGCGATTCACTCTGATGAAGCTTTCAACAAGTTGAGCGACAAGCAAAGAGAAAACATCACTTATTACTTGGCAAAGCGTTATAAGTTAAAGTAATAAATACAAGAGATACCGCTCTATCGATAAGCATTGCTAGAGCGGTATTAATCCAATGAAATACACTCACTATCATATTCTGCTCCCTCTTTTCTTTTTAGTTTTCAGTCAATTCACCCACGCTCAACACAGTCCTTGGCTTCTCTCTCCAGGAGATAATTTTTTTTCGATCTCTTTGGTGAATCAAAAAGCCGACAAAGCTTTTTTGGGTGATCGCACGAAAAACTTACCCAACAACGGCACCTTAGAGCAAGATACCTACTGGCTAAATTACCAGCGCGGCCTGTTTGAAAACGTCAATATCGAACTCAGCCAAGGTTACTCTATTGCCAAATTTGACGGTCTTAGAAACCAGCAAGACTTCACCGATACAACTGTCGGCCTGTCCTATCAAATTCTTGATGAATTCCTCCAAGACCTCTGGCTACCCAGTATTTCAGTACACCTCTTCTCAACGACTGCCGGTGGTTATCAAACTCAGCGTGTCAACGCCATTGGTGATGGCGCCGACGGCCTTGAGTACAGCGTATCGGCCGGTAAGATTTTCTCGAAATTTGGCATTTACGGGGATTTGGGAATTCGTGATCGACAAGACAGCCTTCCCGACGAACGCTTCTGGAATGTTGGTGTTTTTTACTCATTAACACCTCAATGGACGATTTCTTCTGGCTTTCAATACACCAATGCCTACAAAACCGATCGATCCGACGCTGCGGCGGCTCTGTTAGAAGAAGACACAGAACGATACTCTACAAGTATTCAATATCGATGGGCTCGACACTCGGTAAACTTCGGATTCAGCGAAGTTATTGACGGGCGCAGCGCTCCTAAGAGTGATATTTTTTCGCTCAGTTTCAGCAGCAGTTTGTGATAAAAATGTAACATATTGTGTGTTGCTCTTAAGAAACACTTTCCCGTTTCTTGCCTCTAACACCTTAATCTGACCATTTACGCCCTGTGACATTCTCAATAGGTGATCGCAATGTACGAACAACAGCATATCTCAGTGATAATACCGGTTCTCGACGAAGAATCTGCCATTGGAATAGTTGTGAATGAACTCAATGCGCTCAAAAACCCAGACGGTGAGCGCCTTATTGATGACATCATTGTTTGCGACAATGGCTCTACCGATAACTCCTCAGGTGTCGCCCATACCGCTGGGGCAAGAGTCACCTACCAGCCGGAACGCGGATACGGCGCAGCTTGCCTATTGGGTATTGAGTGTTTGCTCGACACCGACATTGTCTTATTCGTCGACGGCGACCACTCTTGCGTACCAGAACAAGCCATCGGTCTGATTGAAGAAATTCACCAAGGTGCAGCTCTTGCGATAGGGTCACGCTCATTGGGCAAAGAACAAGCCGGTTCGTTAACCCTTCCGCAAAAATTTGGTAATAAACTTTCTACGCTATTGATTCAAATGCTTTGGCGACAAAAAGTAACCGACCTCGGCCCCTTTCGAGCGATTAAATTATCTGCATTAAAAGCATTAAAAATGGAAGACCGACGATTTGGTTGGACAGTAGAAATGCAAGTAAAAGCGATTCAGCTAAAAATGAACGTTGTTGAAATTCCCGTAGACTCACTTAAAAGAATCGGAAAATCCAAAATTAGCGGTACGGTGTCTGGGGTTATTGGTGCAGGTTTAGGCATTCTCGGAATGATTGCAAAATTATGGTGGCGAGAGCATTGTAAAACTGACGAAATTTACCAAAAAGCGCTAAATAAAGCGTAACTTTTAAAACAACTTAGTGTCCTAAGGTTCATAGTTTTAAGCATTACTAAGGATAATTATATGCGAGTAGCAACGAGCAAACTTCTAACCAACCTATTTTTTGCAGCAATGGTTGCAGTAGGTTTTTCTTCAACAACATCCGCTGCCCCAGGTTCTGAATTATTGGATTTTTGGGATGAAAGTGATGACGAAAACACCGCCACTATTGATCATAATCAATGGCAACAAATTCTCGATAAATACCTAATTTCTGATCACGAAAGTGGCATTAATCGCTTCGATTACAAAGCGGTTTCAAAAGAAGACACCAAACTTCTTAAAGACTACATCGGCGGGTTAGAAAAACTCGACCCACGTGATTACTCATTGGCCGAACAAAAAGCTTACTGGATTAATATCTACAACGCATTAACTGTTGAAGTTATTTTAGATAACTACCCTGTGTCTTCTATTACTAAGCTAGGTGGATTTTTCGCATTTGGTCCTTGGGATCAAGAAGTCTCTACTATCCAGGGCGAAGATTTAACTTTGAACAATATTGAGCACGGAATTTTGCGCCCAATCTGGCAAGATAACCGAATTCACTACGCAGTAAACTGCGCAAGCATGGGTTGCCCTAACCTTGCAGGCACGGCTTACACGGCCGAAAATACCGAAGAAATTTTGGAGCAAGCCGCAAAAGATTACGTAAACCACGAACGTGGTGTCACGTTTGAAGGTAAAAAATTAAAAGTTTCCAGCATTTACCACTGGTATAAAGTTGATTTCGGTGACAACAACGATTCTTTGGTTGAACACTTAAAGCAATACGCGGAACCAGAATTAAAAGCAAAATTAGAAGGTTTTGACGGCAAGCTTACTCACGATTACGACTGGAAACTAAACCAGCCTTAATTACAGCAGTTGATGAGCTGGTAATACATTGCCAGCTCATCGCAATTTTACTCAGTTATAAATACTTAGCAAATCGCTCGGTAGACAATCCCAGACTCAAACTGAACCATCTCGAATAAATCTTCAGTCGAAGATAATCCTTCAGAAGCTCCTAAAATTAATATCCCACCTTTTACCAACTGAGTGTGAATCTTTTTAAGAATTTCACGTTTCAACTCAGGACTAAAATAAATTAAAACGTTCCGGCAAAATACAACGTCAAATTTACCCAGTCCGGTTAACGAGTCCACCAAGTTAACGATTTTAAAATTAATAAACTTTTTCAGCTCTTCTTTTACAACCCATTCGCTATCGCTTATTTGATCGAAATATCGATTTAAACGCTGATCAGACAAGCCTCTCTCAACCTCAGACTTGTCGTAACTGCCTTTTTTACATTGATCAATGACTTGTTTGGATATATCCGACGCAACAATTTCAATGGGTTTTGACGTTAGCGCACTGTTTTTATCGTAGGCTTCACTAATCAACATCGCTAAAGAATAAGGCTCTTGCCCGGAAGAACAAGCAGCCGACCAGATTCTGGCCTTACCGATTTTCGAACCTAATAACTGCGGTAATAGCTGGCGTTCGAAATAATCGTAAGGATGACCATCGCGAAACCAGAACGTCTCGTTGGTGGTCATTGCGTCTAAAACAAGCTCTTTTAAATGCCCTTTTGTGGGATTTCCGAGCTGATCAGTCAGTTCTTTTGTCGATTTGAATCCGAACTCATCCAATATTTTTCTTAGACGAATACCGATTAAATAATGCTTACTGTCGGAAAGGTGAATGCCGCTGATTTTTTCTAAAAGATCAGCAAATTCTTTCAACTCAGAAGATGAAATTTGAGTCGTTGAAATACCGTTCTTAGATAGAGTATTTCCATTATCTGAATGCATTATATAAACTCTGGGAAATCACAAAGTTGCTTGTTTGAATGGTTTAAATCTTGTTGACCTATTCATAAACTCAATTAAATAGGCCAACAAGTGATTCGTTACTCTTCGTTTTCCTCAAGTAAACTTTCTCCCGTCATTTGCAATACACGGTCGTTAACCAAGCGCGCAAGATCATCGGGATGAAATTTAGCAACAAAGCTGTCTGCACCCACTTTCTTCACCATTGCTTCATTAAACACACCGCTCAAAGACGTATGCAAAACAATGAATAAAGACGCTAACGCAGGATTAGCACGAATCTCAGCGGTAAAGGTATAACCGTCCATTTCTGGCATTTCAATATCAGAAATAATTAAAATTAATTCTTCCGCAACATCTTTCCCTTCGCTAACTAAAGACTCTAAATACTCCAGCGCCTCACGACCGTCCTTTCTCAACGTCGTTTTAATGCCCATTTGCTCAACGACGCGTTGAATTTGCTTGCGAGCAATCATGGAATCATCAACGATTAAAATGTGCTTCTGAATAACTTTTTCTCCGATACCGTCTTCGATAACACCGGAGCTAATTTCTTCAGATAACGGACTTACCTCTGCCAATATTTTTTCAACATCGATAATTTCAACCATCTGATTTTCAATTTGAGTGACTGCCGTCAGATAGTTTTCTTTACCAACCCCCTTTGGTGGCGGATGAATAGATTCCCAATTTATATTGATAATACGTTCGACTGAACCAACTAAAAATCCCTGAGTCGATCGATTGTATTCCGTGATAATAACAAAACATTTTTCGATATCATCCAACGGACCACGACCGATAGAAAGGTTCATATCCATAACGGCAATGGTACCGCCGCGGATATGCGCCACGCCTCTTACTACAGGATGACGATTGGGGATTTCATTTAATGGGGGGCATTGCAGAACTTCTTTAACCTTAAAAACGTTAATACCGTAGGTTTGCTCCCCTTTAAGCGTAAACAGCAGTAGCTCTAGCCTATTCTGTCCAACCAATTGGGTTCGTTGGTTAACACTATCTAATACACCTGCCATGAGTAGCCTCTAAGGATTAAACTCCTGTCTTCGATCAAAGCATGCTTCGATCGGCATAACGATTGCTTTTTAAGCATAGTCACAAAAAACTTGCAGTGACTGACAATTTTACGGCGTCAAACGGAAAAACTTTAAACCAATCTATTTAAAAGAAAGTAATTACAGAATAGGACAATAATGATCTTCCGACCTGCTGGATTCACGTTATTTTTATCAAGTATTAGATGCGGATTATGGATCTTGCCTGGCCTAGCATTGTTCTTTTTTACGATTGTTCTATCGCAATCAGCACATTCTCAAACCAATAAAACAGAGTCTTTAAAAGAAATTACTGACTTTGTAAAAAATCAATTACAACAATCTTATGAATTTGAACCCCATTATTCAGAAGTAAAAATAATTGTTAATAATCTTGATAATCGGTTACGCCTTCCACGTTGTTCCGATCTCTGGAGTGTCAAAATTCCGTCGAATTTATCCGCGGGCAGAATTACCGTTCCAGTTGAATGCAATTCCGGTCATACCTGGCAGGTATTTGTAACCGCTGAAATAAAGCTAATGATAGAAGTAGTAGTTGCTAAACATTCGATTCGAAGAGGTGAGATTTTGATGGACAATGATTTAATTGATACCGTGATGGATATGTCAAATCTTCGTCAGGGGTATTTGATAGACAAGAAAGACGCTGTTGGCTACGAACTAAAAAGGAATGTAGCACTCGGAGAACCCCTGCGGCATCAGATCTTGGCGATGCCCATGGTAATCAGCCGCGGTGAGATGGTTTCTATATCCGCAGTCTCATCGGCAATGTCGGTTGAAGCCTCAGGAACGGCGTTATCGAATGGCAGAGTTGGAGATCTTATACGCGTTCGAAATAACAGAAGTGGTCGTATAGTCCAGGCGAAAGTAAAAGCGCCCGGAAAAGTAGAGATCACGCTGTAATTTTGAGATTGATCTGAGTCTTCTATCAATTTAAAGTCAAAAAATATCTAAAGTTTGCTACAGCAGTGCCGATACGCTAATGAGAAACCTGTTTTCCTTAATGGAAGGCAGTGATAAACGCTCAATGCCATCAGTACATTTGGAACACCAGCATTGAAGAACCTAAATTATGGTGAAATAGCATGGCTATCAACAACGTAAATGCAAACACGACCGCAGCCAACGCGAGCGTACAGCGGCAAGCTAGCCCAGAAACACAGTCACGATTAGCGTCTAACAACGTGCCTCAAGGCGATCATGAGCCCGTGGGAGCAGGAAATTCTGTCTCCATTAGCTCACAAGCCAGCCGTTTGAGTGAAGCAGAATCTCGGTTATCTTCCGTTAATGAAGTGAACCAAGAGAGAGTCGAAAGTATCCGCGCTTCTATTAATGAAGGTACATTCGAAATTAACGCTGAATCTATTGCTGAAAATTTATTAGAACAAGATAATTTTTTCTAAATTAATCAGAAGTTCTTATATTTTCAACGTAAATTAGCACCGTATTATTTTTATAAATAGCGGTGCTTTTTCCTGCCTGCTTCTTGTGTCTACTTTTCCTTCCTATTTTTTATTTATTTATCCTCAAATTTTTTTGATTTAAGCAGATCATGGCCGGTCAATTGCAAATTCACAGAGTATTTTCAAAGCGGCAAATAATTGTCTCACTCAAAATTAAAAAATTAAACTAACATAAAGTTTATCCTCTGTTTTCAAGGAGCATCACATGAGTCAGTGTCAACATGAAGTACCGCTACTATTACCTTCACATCAACAATTGATAGAGCATTTAGAATCAGAGCTAATTGCGGTCACTCAACTTGCTAAGCTTCTTGATAAAGAAAATTCACTGTTGAAAATGACTCAAGAGGAAATGTTGATTGACCTAAATGAGGTGGTTGAGCATAAACAAGCGTGTATTAATCAGTTAGAAGAAAATGCTCAACAAAGAGATTTATGGACAGAGTTAGCGCAACAACAGATACCAGGAAATAAACCATTAAGCGTCCGTCAAAAACAAGCCATTAAACAAAAACAATGGTTAAAGCTTCTTGATGATGAACTTATAGAAAAATGGAATAAAATCGAACAATTTATTTTAATTTGTAAACGCTTAAACTCAATCAATGGACGTTTAATTGGATTTCGGCGACAACGTAATAAACGAATCGAAGAATTATTGTTTGGAAATTCGCCAGCAACGACATACTCTGCAAGTGGCACAGCCATTAATACACGCGGCTATCAAAATAGTATTAGAGCATAAAGATTAGCTTTTAAAGTCAAAAAATTTAGATATAATCGGTGGCATCGCCTCCCTATAGTTCAACAGGATAGAACGAGGGCCTCCTAAGCCCTAAATCCAGGTTCGAGTCCTGGTGGGGAGGCCAGTTATTGATCTTTTCTATCTGCGCGAATTATGAACCTTCTTTTATTGTCCGATGAGCATTTCCTTTCACCTACAACAGCGAGCATCAGCGGCTACCAATTTCAGCATTTAAAGCAGGTACACAAAGCCGAAATTGGAGATACTGTTAAGGTAGGTAGAATTAACGGTAACATCGGTGAAGGAAAAATCATTGAAATACACGCTGATCACGCTCTGATGGATCTCCATCTGTCGATTACTCCCCCACAACCGATTCCGATCACGTTAATATTGGCATTGCCTCGCCCCAAAATGCTAAAACGCATTCTTCAAACCATAGCAACGATTGGAGTAAAACACGTTTTCCTGATAAACAGCTACCGGGTTGAAAAAAGCTACTGGCACTCTCCTCTTTTGCATGAAGACAAAATCCGAGAAAATTTAATACTCGGCCTCGAACAAGGCGTTGATACGACCTTACCCGTAATAACAACAAAAAAGCGGTTCAAACCCTTTGTTGAAGATGAACTGCCAGCTATATCTGAAAACAACCGAGTGATTGTTGGACACCCTAAAGCGAGTGTTCCCTGCCCCCAGAATTTGACTGAGCCCGTTACACTTATTATTGGCCCAGAAGGTGGATTTATTCCCTACGAAATCGATTTACTCTGCGCCAATGGCGCTGAAAGCTTTAACTTAGGACCTAGAATTTTACGCGTCGAACAGGCAATTCCGGCACTTGTTTATCGCCTTTTAGCGGATCAAGCGCTATCTATTGGCTAATTATAAGAATTGATTTTGTGAATATTAGTAATAGCCGCTAAAATTAATCAGAAAGCACTGAGAAATCTTACCAGTCTTTAAAATTCGGGAACTCAATGAGAAACTGAATAAAAAGAGATACAGATTGAAAAATAGAAAGAGAATGAACTGACCATTGCTATTCGTGTATTTCAGTGAACCATTTAATAAACTTAAAGCGTTTATTACTCTACCTGCTTTTAGTAGTAATTTTAGTAGTAATAGCGTTTACCTCAGTTAACACTTGGTCTAAATCACCTACTCCACTTTCTACGAACACAAATATTAGCAACAACTTAGATACAGAATTAATTCAGCAAGATTATATTAATCATTTAATAACGTTGAATCATGCCCTGCTGTTAGCTTATCAAGCGAGCCATGAAAAAAAACTTCATGAAGGGGTTTCTCAATCACTCTCACATGAGCCAACACTATTTGGAAACAGTCAACCTGATTTTATCAATGCATTAGATACGCTTATCGCTCACTCGGAACAAATTGGCACTATCCCTTATTTTATGAATAAACAGCACAAAAATTTTATTGAGAAAACCTATCTTTTTTATGACAAAACAACACAAAAAAATCAAGAATTCTACAACGACAGCTTTCTACCTACCCTCAAAGAATACATCGCAGAAGTAGCACAACAACTGGAGCTACACTCACTTTTTATAAACTCAAACAATGAAAACAAAAAAGTAATTCATTTAAATAGTTTGAAAAATAAAGAGACAATACTGCTGTTAGACAACTACAAACGCATAACAGATATTTTGTCAGAAAGAACAATCACCATTGAAAAAAGAACCACTTTAATACAACAATCAAAACAACTGTTAAACATCACACAAAAAATCGATCTGTATAGCAATTTCACTGAAGATAAAGTCAACAATACGTTTTCGGAAAGCCCCGCTAGAAATTATTTTTACACCATTCAAAAAAGATTAATCAACGAACCAGAGAAAGTAATTTCTACACTCTACCCTTCGACAGAAGAGTGGTTTGAAAACACCAATGGATTGGTAAAATCACCCGAAATACAGTTCATAAGGAGTTCTCGAAGAGACGCCAATACAACTGAAAAAATAAACAATAAATTTTCTGAAGATGTGCTTAAAAAATCAGTAAAAAACAGCATACCAGCACCAGCACCAGCACCAGCACCAGCACCAGCACCTAATAGCGTAATCCTTACACTCTCTATTTTATGTACTTTGTTGTTCTTTGGTTTATTGTATTTTTTCTTTAGATATACAAAGACAAAAAAGCAGTTTTCAATCAAGGGCAAAAAACAATGCGACGACCATGGCAAACAGGTTGATCAGTTATCGTCAAATATAGAACAGTTAACTACTCATATAACTTTATTGAAATCTGAAAACGAAAAGTCTGAAAAGGAAACTCTCGCGTTAAAAAATCAATCGCTCACTCTACAGCAGAAATTAGAGACTACCGAAGCAAGATTAGCGACGATTGTGCAAAACAGCCTATATGAAGATAAAAAGCCGGACTATCTCATTTCAAAAACATTGGATTCAAATGAATTAAAACAAGAAATCAAACAGTGTTTTTCGAGCATGTTAACGATCATCGATGATGAACATCAATCTTCGACTAAAAACCGCCCTATTATCAAACAAGGGGTTGAAGATATTAAAAAGTTATCGGAAAAAACCAACTTAATTGCTCTTAATGCCGCAATTGAAGCCGCCAGAGTCGGTGAAGCTGGTAGAGGCTTTAGCGTAGTCGCCGATGAGATTAGGGATCTCGCACAAAAAAGCAATGAACTCACAGAAGTGCTCTTCCAACATATAAATACAACAGATTCCGGTGAGCAGAAGATGTCCGACAAAGAGCAGTTATTAGATACTTTAGCCGAAACTCTGGTCATGAAATTCATAGAGCTGCTAGAAGCGGTAGAGTTAGATCGTAGTACTTCCCTAACCGAAAATAACACCAAGGCAATACAAGCCGAAATCTCTGAAATTATCGAGACACTAAAAAATTAAAATCCAGTGCCCGAAATAAAAAAACCACTCCAGATTGGAGTGGTTTTTCGCTTAACAAATACAATTGATTCGAGTGCAAGATAACTCAGATAACGCCACGTCGCTCTTGGTCTAGCTCAATAGAGTCAAACAACGCCTGGAAATTACCTTCACCAAAGCCTTTGTTACCTTTGCGTTCGATAAACTCGAAGAAGATCGGACCAATGCTGTTCTTCGTAAAAATCTGAAGTAACAACCCGCCACCTTGAGCTTCACCACCATCAATCAAAATACGATGCTGTTGAAGAGCTTCCATATCTTCACCATGACCAGGTACACGTTCTTCAACCTGCTCATAGTAGGTATCTAATGTGTCTTGGAAAGGAATACCGTTGGATTTAAGTGAACCAACAGTATCGAAAATATCGTCGCATAGCAGAGCAATATGCTGAATGCCTTCACCGTTGTACTCTTCTAGGTATTCTGCAATTTGAGACTTGTCATCTTTCGACTCATTCAGAGGAATCACAACTCTGCCGTTGGCGCTGGAGACAACCTCACTGAACAAACCCGTTTTTTTGCCGTTGATGTCAAATTTGCGAATTCGACTAAACCCAAAAACATCTTCATAAAATTTACACATACGGCTGACACCGCCGGTGTGCAAGTTATGAGTTAGGTGGTCAACACGAGCCAAGCTATTGGCACTGAATTTATCGCAAGTTTTATCAAATCCAAATTTTTCAAATAGGGTGTGCTCATTAGCCTCATCAACTAAGTATATGATTGCAGCACCAACACCCTTAATAGCAGGAATACCAAGGTCGGCAGCTTCAGCAGGCTCGGCTCCTAAAGACAACGCTAATTCGTAGGTTTTTTGAGAATTGCCCACTTTAAAACCCATGGCGCTGGCGCCACGAACATGCTTATTACGGAAAGCTTCTGCACTACCGCCAGAGGTAGGATTGGAAATAAAATTGATATCCGCGATATTGTAAAAGAACATGCCGTCTTTTTCGCGAACACTGAATCCCATTTGTTTGAATAGATCATCAAGCAATTCTGGATGGCTACCAGAAAACTCGATAAAAGAAATGTCTGTTACTTCTACAAAACTCTTATTTTCTTCCATTATTCGAACTCCCTTTTATACGATCACCATCAAAAATATAACTAATACTCAAAATACTAAAACCAACAACAGGTGAGGTGTAACGTTCACTAAAATTCATTAAACGATAGAATTAATCTAATATATTTAATATTAGTTAAATTTTAATTAATATCGGAATAGACGATTCGTTGAAATTTAAACAACATACCTGTATTCGTTGTTGATACTCATCAAGAAAATGAGGTGCAAATAGCAGCGAACTCTAAACGAATAAAGATTTTAACCATTCAAGAATAAAAGCATATAACTAACGTGCTTAAAGACACCAAAGCACACAAACTGTGACTCATTAAACACTTTTTATGTGATGCAAGCTACAGTTATTCGACAACATTTCTTAAAAAGACCACTATTTTTGAAAAGAAAGTGTAAAGCAGAATAAAAAGATTTAACTGTTAGAACTAGAAGGAAAAACAGTCTGATTTTTAATCAATTTAGTTTTATGATCATTCCATAATACGCGAGAAATAATCACTAAATCAGCGAGAATAGACGGCCTTTAAACGAGTTTTGAATTTTCATTTCATCGACAAACTAAAACAACTTAGTCTTTTCCAAGGACAACCATTCTCTCTTAAGTAAACTATAGCTGACTAAATCGTGATACCGGCCATTTAAAAATTCCCCTTCCCGAATTAACCCTTCGTTAACCATGTTCAGTTTAGTCGCAACCTTCCTGCTGGCCCAGTTACCGACACCAACATTGAGGTAAACTTTGTTAACACGCAAAGATTCAAAGGCAAAATGGATAAGAGTTTTGGCACACAACGTTGTTATATTTTTGCCGCAATATTCTTTAGCTAACCAGTAACCTAAAGTAATTGAATGACTGAGTGAATCGTACGGGTGAAAACCGCAAACGCCTTGTATATTACCATCTATGAATATACCGCAAACTGGGCCCAGCCCCGCGTTAACTTGAATCTGAGTTGCCTCTATAAACTGGATCGAATGCTCTACGCGAGTGTTGCCATCAATCCAAGGCAACCATTCACGTAAATGACTGCGATTTCTTTCGATTAACAAAAATAAATCGTCAGCGTCGCCTTTTTGAAGTGTTCTGAGCATGATTTGCTCATCTAAGGAATGAATTACACTTTCCATATCAATTTAAACTAAATAGTTAAAGACAATCCCAAGGCTTTCAACGAAAGCGTAGGTATCGATAAAAGCATTACCGTTTACTAAACAATAATTCAGTTGAGTAAATATACAAGGAAAGACTCAAATATAATTGACGAAGCGCACACGAGAGATTAGCGTTAGCACACGAATTTTGAAGTATGGAAAATCGAATTTAAATGAACATAGAACACAATAAAGTCGTGCAATTGCACTACACCCTGACCGAAAACAACCAACAGTTGGAAACAACGAAAGACGGCGACCCAGTGCTCTACTTGCACGGCCACAATAATATGCTCGCCGGAATCGAAAATGGTCTTGAAGGTAAACAAGCGGGAGACTCAACAACGATTGTTTTAGAACCCAAAGACGCTTACGGAGAAGCCAAAGAAGCAGCACCACGCCGAATTCCACGCAAACATATTCTCACTAAGGGTAAGTTAAAACCTGATATGATTGTTGACGTTAACACCACCGAAGGTCCAGTTCCCGCCAAAGTGTTAAAAGTGGGTCTGAAAACCGTTGATGTCGACACCAATCACCCCTATGCAGGAAAAACGCTCACCTTTGAAATCGAAGTCATCGATGTTCGAGATGCCAGCCAAGAAGAAATAAACCACGGCCATGCTCACGGCATTGGCGGACACAATCACAATTGAGTTAGAGTGTTTTAAATAATTTATAAATCGAGTTGTAGATATTTATAAGTTATTTAAAACGAAATTATTGTGGCTCCTTTGGCCATTCCAAGAACTGTTTATTCGTTACTGTTATATTCTTCTACGACTGTAAAAAAGATTAGAGCTTGCGCATTTTTTCGCTTCTTTTATTGCACCAGAAGCAAGCTCTTCAACTTGATGATGGGTTGTGCAACGGTATAAATCGGGACGAACCACCCCTACCGCAAGGCTTACCAATGGGAACGTGAACATTTCACCCTGGCGAGAATGTGTTTCAATACCACCAATATCGATATGTTCCTGGAAATAAAAACGATTAACGGAATTATCGAAAGCATCAATAATGGAATGACAACTGACTTGCCAATTTTCACGTTCGAACACCACCACAAATCGATCGCCTCCGATATGACCGACAAAATCTTCGAGCTCACAATGTTGTGATATTAAATCTGCCAAAAATTTAATGAGCTTATCGCCGTCTTCATAACCGTAGACATCGTTATAGGGCTTAAAATTATTTAGATCAAAATGTGCCAGGTAAAACTTGTTTTTATTCTGGAGTAATGTGTCGATGTATTGATAAATCGGTACGTTGCCCGGCAATTGCGTCAGCGGATTTGCGTAACTCGCGTACTGAATTTTTTGATGAGTAATTTCTTGCAAAAGATCGCGGACTGAACCAATGCCTAAATACTCTTGGTTGCGCGTAATAATAAAATGCCACGGTAATTTATCGTCATGACAGGAAAGAATTTTATCCGACACGCTTTCTAAAGATTCGGAAATATCGACAATTACCGTACCTGGCGCTAACTGATCGACCGCTTCTACATGAGTATTGATTGCTCGACCGTGCGGCGTGGATAATTTTTCTAATAAACTGCCACGCCACACCAAACCCAAGGGACGATTCTCTTTCAAAATGGGAATAGAGAGGCGCTTGGAATCACTGTAAAATAAATCCGCTAAAACTTCGGTTTTGGTATCTGCTTCCACGGTCTCTGCTTGCTGTAATAAGGTAGCAACACTTTTTTTGATATTTAACGGTGCACGACGAACTCTGTGTTTGTGCATTAACGTTGACGGAATGGTCGTTTCAGGATTGGTCTCAGGCTTACGCAGGTAATAGCCCTGCCCTAACGTCACCCCCAAATCCAAAAGCAACTCAAGCTCTTCAAATTCCTCAATACCTTCTGCAACCACTTCGGTACTTAAACTTCCCGACAGAGTCATTATGCTGCGCACAAATTCTAACTTTGTCGGATCATTGTGGATATTTTGAATAAAATACTGGTCGATTTTGACGAAATCTGGCTTTATTTCAGACCAAAATCGCAAACCTGAATAACCGGAACCCAAGTCATCAATCGCGATTTTTAGCCCCATATTTTTATAATGCAATAATGCTTTTTGCAGAATTTCGAGGTCTTTTATTGGGTATTTTTCACTGAGCTCTATCACTACCCGCTCGGGTTCAACATTATATTGTTCTAATAGTGATAAGGTTTCCCGACTTGGATGATCGTTATTAACGAAAATTAGCGGATGAACATTGAGAAATAAATACCCCGGTAAATCAAGCTCGGAATATTTAGAGATGGAGGCCCGACGACACGCCATTTCCAAATCAAACAACAAACCTTTTTGCAGTGCGGTAGTAAACAGAATATCGGGGGATCTGAATTTGGAATTATGAGGACCACGAATTAACGCTTCATGGGCAAAAATTTCCGCTTGATCAACGGTATAAATAGGCTGGAAAACCGCTTGTAAACGGTCATGCGCGATAATATCCTCAAGTTCTGCCTCGAATGCTGTACTGTCCACTCACTCACCTAGCTATTGTATTAACGGCGATTTAATCACTCACCGTGTAAACTATTTTTCGTTGCCCTCTAAGCTATTTTCAGTTGATTTTTATGATTATTGAGGAATATCAAGCTTGTGGTAAGGCGTATAGAACTGCAATTCAAGTCCGTTATTTCAAATATCGCAGTTGTTCGCAATTTTACTTGATATTAGGCATAGAAGCTAAAAAATAAATACAAAAATTGGCGGGTTATACAGTATTTTACGAAGGTTAAGGCGCTGAGGCAGCATAATAGCGAACTTATGCTGCTTAAATTATTAAAACAGTGAACGGTTATTTAAAATAAACATAATACTCACACTGAAATTTAGCTGTGAGATACAAGCCAGTGGTCGACCTGTTTTTTCAATTCTTCTTTTCGCACAGGTTTGGAAATTGTATCGTCCATTCCAGACGTTAGGCACATACGATCTTGCCGATCATTTTTCAAAATAGTTAATCCCAATAAAGGAACACGTTTTTGCTCTTCATCGTTAAGCTTGCGTATTTCCTTCGCCATATTGAAGCTTTCACTGCAATCTTCACTACCGCTTAAATGACAAGACATGAAAACCAAATCGTAATCGCGCTGGCTCAGTTTTTTCAGGCCAGAATCGGGATTAGCAGTAACATCAACAGAAAACCCCAAATTCTCAATCATTCCTGAAATGACCATTTGGTCTACTAAATTATCTTCAACTAATAAAATCTTAGCGGAAGGTGCAAAATGATGAGAATTTAGCTTATCCAAAAACAGCATTGAAAAGTTGTTGTACAACTTATCTTGCGTCACCGGTTTTTGAATGACTTTAAGATCGGTATTTTCGCCTAGGTACTTGGTGAATAAACGTGAATCGGACTGCAGTTGGCTGACCACAAGCACTTGGGGTGTATCTTTAAATACCTCGGATTCTTTCAATTTTTGCGATACCGGAATCGCTGTAAGACTGGATTTTTTAGAAAAAATTAAGTTCGCATCAAAAACCGTATTGGTATCACTTTTAGGGGCGAGCATTTCGTCTAATTCCAGTTTGGAATCAGCAAATGTTGCGGATAAACCCCAAGACCGAAAAATATCTTTAAGCTCTTCTTCGATTTTTGCCGGAGCGTCAATAATAAGCAGTTTTTGTTTATCAAATCGGCTTTCGTACTGCTTGAAAAATGACTGCGAGTTAACCGGCGCCAACGGCAATGCCAGCCAAAAAACGGGAGAGTCTTCGTTCTTGATACCAAGATCGCCCCCCATCGCTTCAGCTAATTGCTTACTCATATTCAAACTGAAGCCGTTGACAACACCGGAACTGGATTGGATCGGCTGAGGCGTTTGCTTTCCTTCATCGGCAATAGTGATGTGTAAGATTAACTCTGAACCACCGTGCTGTTCACAGCTGACATTCACGAAAAGATCTGAACCGTGACTCAAGCTAATGGATTGATCGATCAAGGAATTGATCAAATGGCTCGCTCGCATTGAATCGCCGCGAACACGTGACGGAATGTTGTCAGAAAAATTCAGAGAGAATTCTTTGCCGTGAATTTCTGCGTCGATTTCTTTATCGTTAAAGCACTCTTCCAACAGTTTAGGCAGGCTAAAAACGGTGTTTTCAAGCAACAGCTTTTTGGATTTTATTTTCGAATAATCGATCACACTGTTAACGACTTGTAGCTGGCGATCACTGGCTTTTTCAGCAACCGAGATTAAGTGTCGTTGCTTATCGTTAATACTGCTCTCGTGAGTCAGCACCGAAAGAGCACCAATGGTTTCGTTGAGTGAAGAACGAAACTCATCGCTAAGAGAGACGAGAAAATCATGGTTGAGCTGCGCCGCCGCTTCGGAATCGCGCTTTTCGATTTCTAAAGAGTCAGCGCGTTTACGTAAGACAAAATTCGCTTCCAGACGCTCCCAGTAGGACTCGCACATCATCAAGCCTTGATTGCGCAACATCCAAAACAGCAGAATTAGGATGATGGCATACAAGTACCCTTCTATCGAAAACAAGATAAGACTGGTAATTACGATAGGGGCTAATCCCGAGAGTAGATAAGATGTGAGAAATCTGCGGTAAGGCGAAAGAACACCGGTCATGCCGGAATAAAAAACAATGGTGTATAACCACAAGAAGTTAGTTTCGGTGGTAAATCCCAGGGTGTAGGTAATCGTAGAAATGATGATGCCCCACCAACCGGCACCGGCAATGGACGCTAAAAAGAACAGCGTTCGCCAACGCCCGGGCGCTCGTGGGTAGATGGCTTCAAAGCCGAAAACGATAACCCCACGAATAATGGTAAACAGCAACAAACCGGCGGCTAAAGCAAAAGCGACTTTACTGTAATTAGTGAAAAAATCACCAATCCACATGATCAGCACAAATACCGTGACGGTTAGGAGCAATCCTCTACGGCTGTATTTTGCGATCCTAGCGTCAGTTTCGTGGATTAACTTACGATCTTTTTGGACTTTAGATTTTGGTCTGTGAAATGTAAACATCTTAATTATTCAACGGCGAAATTAATCCAGCGATGTATCTAAATATTTAAATACTCGACCAAGACAGTTTTTATTATAAAACCCAGTAACCCCAAACCAAGCGCTGTAAATAAAATGAAAGTTCCAAATTTACCGGCTTTCGAACCCTTTGCAAGATCCCACATAATAAAAGCCATAAAAATAATCAGGCCACCAATTCCGACGTACAACGAAATGGTCTCAAACAGAACAATATCCAAAACGAAACTCGCTAACTCAATATCTAAAATGACTTAAATAAAACCTAGTAAGTTTAAACTATACCGTCGCAGGAAGATAAATTTTTTGAAAAACCTTCTTTAGCACAAGCTTAGTTTTTAAGGTGTACAAATTTTAGTTAAAGTAAAAGATAAATAGTCAGAAAGTTATTTTTTATAATAAAAACAGTTAGTTATGGAAGAAACTTTACTTCCAACTTAAACAAAAATAGGAATTTGAAACCTTGTTACTAGAATGATTCTAATTATTTGAAGCGCTTTAATAGCAAAGAGAAGTTAGATGAAGATAGTTTGATATAGATTTTATTCGGATCAAGCTAAATAAGTATGAAAAATTCGTTTAATAATCGATTGGGATGTACTGGCATTTACCCAAATTTCATCAATACTAAATATGTGGCTGGTTGCATACCCCCCAATATTCAATCAGCCGGGTCTCAACACCCGTGTTAAGGATAATCTCTTAATGGAAATCGCTTAATAGATGGTTCCTTAATGTTTCACTCCTAATGGTCTTGGCCCGACGCTCTCCCCCCAGGTCGTCGGGCTTTTTTATGTCACATCGGCGCTCTATTGGTTGGATTGAGGCTGTTTAATACCGATTGGTACCACTGTGAAGCATTGACTATTTCGCCGTCACTTTCACGTACCGGTGGGTACGCCAGTCCCTTCTCATCGCAAAATTCAGCAACCTTGGGGTGCGCCCACTGGAAAAATCGCTTCTGTTGCAGATCGGACGATAGCTGGTTGGTGCCGTATAAATTAGCGTCGTTTCGCTGATGATAGATTTCCTGAAGGATGACCGCCGTGGCGACAGATACATTCAGCGACTCGACCATACCAATCATTGGAATTGTGATCTTGTGATCGCACAATTCAGACGCCGTATGGCTTAAGCCGTCTTTTTCGCTGCCCAGCAGCAGTGCCGTAGGTTTGGTGTAATCAATGGCTCGATAGTTCACACACTGCTGGCCAACATCGGCTGCGACAATCTGAAAGCCCTGACCTTTCAATTGCTCCAAAGGCGCTACTAAATTGTCGTGTGTTTTCACTTCAACCCATTTATGGCTGCCAGATGCTGTACCGCGAAAGCCGCGATAACCTTTTTGAGGAATTACGGTATGAATGGTATCGATGCCAACGGAATCGCATGTTCGGACAATGGCAGACAGATTCCTGCCCTTGTGGACTTCATCGGCGACAACCGTTAAATCTGGTTGTCGACGACTCAAAGTCTCTAAAATTCTTTGGTAACGCTCGGGGGTCATAAAAATGAGGGGAATAGATTATGCCTGGGGACGAGTTTGGAAGAGTCGAGTCACCCATTTAAGTGCCAATTGATCAACACCGGCGGCCACTGATGAACCCATTTTTTCTACCAAGCTCTTTTTGGAAACGTAATCGACAGCAATAACATCAACGTCTTTCAGTTGATCGGTAATGTAGGAATCACTGGTATTAATTTCGTCGACAAGGCCGATGTCTAGAGCTTGTTGGCCGTACCAGACTTCACCTGTAGCAACCTCAGCGATATCCACTTTTGAACGATGAGACGAGACAAAGGTTTTGAACAAATCGTGGGTTTTCTCAAGGTCTTCGACAAATTTTTCACGACCTTTGTCGGTATTTTCACCGAACATGGTTAACGTTCGCTTGTATTCACCTGCCGTTAGCATCTCAAAATCAACGTCGTTCTTCTTCAACAAACGATGGAAATTCGGCAACTGCGCTACAACACCGATTGAGCCGATGATGGCAAAAGGAGCAGAAATAATTTTATCGGCCACACAAGCCATCATGTACCCACCACTTGCCGCAATTTTATCCACTGATACCGTCAATGGAATGCCTTGCTGGCGAATTCGATCAAGTTGGCTTGAAGCCAGGCCGTAACTGTGGACCATACCACCGCCACTTTCTAATCGAACCAACACCTCGTCGGTGTCACGAGCCAAATGCAGTACTGCAGAAATACTCTGCTTTAGCTTATCGACGTCTGATGCTTTGATGTCACCGTCAAAGTCCAAAACAAACAAACGTTTTTTCTTTTCGTCTTCGCTGTCTTTTGAGGATTTCTTTTTCTTGGCTTTTAATGCCTGCTTTTTCTCTTTCTCTCGCTCTTTAATTTGGTCTTTATATTCCTGTGGGGAAAGAATGGCTTCCTCCACACTGTCGAACATTTCTTGGTACTGCTCGTTTAAATTTGTGGTTTCGATTCGCCCTTTGGTTTGCGAGCGATTGCGTCCTGCCAAAGAACCGATTATTGCCACAATAATAAGCGCGACCACGACAAAGGTGGCGGCCTTGGCTAAAAACAGTCCATAGTGAAAAAGAAATTCCAAAACTTACTCCGATTGATCAATTCCAACGATTAATTGCGCTTTCTGCGGCTTTATTAAAGGGTCTCGCAACAAGACCGGTATTACTCAATGAGACTTCGTACAGAGCACCATCGGCCATGGGCAGATAAGTTGCACTGCCGTAGGTTGCGTCAATTCCGACATCTTTAAGGTTGAGACGTTTCGACCACTCCCAAATATCCACCGAATAATTGTGCTCATCCAGAGGAAACACACTTCTTGGCTCAGTCTGCTCTTTTTCCCAGGAATAATAGCGACCGCTGATTCTCTCTAAACGAAATGCCGGTCTAACACCTACTGCTCCAAAAGCAGAAGGCCATTTGATGATCCTGGCATCTAACTGCCATTGATCACCGTTAATATCAAAATTGTATTGCTTGCCTTCGGAGGTGAGAATTTTCGCAGAAAACTTTTGCTCATCAAGTTGTGAGAATTCTAAGGTTGCGACGGATTTTTCAGAAACCAGTTGTTGGTAGCTGTAAAAATCAACGCCCACCAAGGCGAAGACTGCTGAGCAGAAAAGCAAGCTAAAACCGAGCATGCCTTTTAACCAGCCTTGAAACCACGTTGTTCGGATTAAATAGCGAACGGTGAAAGCCGCGATTACAATTCCTATAGCAATCAGGAGATAAGTCGTGAGTGTGTAAAACATAGTATTACCGTCAACGGTGTTTTCGACTGAATTCAGCGATAAGTTCACCCGCAATCGAAGTCATCGGTGGTATCGTCGGCAATTCATCTAGGCCCCACCACTTAGCGTCAACAATTTCGTCACCATCAACGGTGATATCACCGCTGTGGTACTCGGCAAAATAGCCAATCATAAGTTGATTTGGGAATGGCCAAGCTTGGCTTTTGAAGTAAGATAAATTGTGAACTTTAATACCGATTTCTTCTTGTACTTCACGGTGTACAGCAGCTTCTAGTGTCTCTCCTGACTCAACGAACCCAGCGATACAGCTGTACATATCAGTGATGTAGCGTCCGTGCTTAGCTAATAGAATCTTATCTTTTTTATATATTAACGTAATCACACAGGGTTGAATTCTCGGGTACCAAAGTTTCGAGCAATTAACGCATGTGAGAGCAGTTTCTGTTCGGTGACTGTAGGTCTTTGCTCCGCAGTGACCGCAAAATCGATGGTCATCTAACCAATGATAGAGTTGGATAGCCCGCGCATGAATTTCAAAATCTGAAATTTGCGTCTCGACTAATAACCGTCGGCCAGTGACCCATTTGTATTTGGACGTGCCCATTTGTGAGAGCATGTCGTCATCAAAAAAACCTTCAATGACAATAAGATGAACATTGCGGTCTGCGCTTTCACCAACGAATGTGGAGCGATCAACCTGCTCTTGAAAAGAGCCCGAATCCAATACGTTTAATGTCTCGAACATCGTACAGATGGACTCAACCGACTCCAACGCATGCATTGTCTCGTCGGACTCGGAAACCAGCAATGAACCTTTATTGACAAAAATATAACGCAAGCTACTTCTACCTTATTGACCCGATAATCCTAAAGACTGGAGGCTTTCTTCCGCTATTTGCAAAATACTGTCGTCTGTTGATTTGTCGGATTGTAACGCTGAGATGTAGTATTCCAGACTGATAATACAATCGGCGAAGATCTCCAGTAATTGCAACAGGACCGTCGGGTGTTCATCTGATAACAATTCGGTTTCAACAAAGTGGTTACACAGCTCCAGCACACGAGCACACCGATCGCGGTGTAACAAAGTCATTCCGCCGCGTATGGTTTCAAGGGTTTTACTGACGTTACGAATATGACCGTGATCGAAATTGGATTCTGCGTAAGAGCTCAAGGCCCGTTTTACGAGAGTTAGTCCGGTTTCTGCTTCTTGCAAAACAATTTGCTCTGCTTCGGCAAATTGGTTTTCGGCAATGGTTTGATCGCCATTACCAATACCGTAGCCGGCGGTATTTTTGTACTGGATAACAAAATTTTCTATTTGCAATAACGCATCAGCCACTTCTGATAAAGCAAATTTATCCAACCCTGTAGTGTCTTCAGACATTGCAGCAATCACTTTAGCCTGCTGCTTTAACTCGATGCTGGGCTGCCCCAAACCAACCACGGCAAGGATTTCTGCCAACTTATTAAGAAGCTCGTAGAGCGCTCCAAATTCAGCCGTTGATTGTGCTTGAGAACTGACTTCAAGAATGCTTTTGGCGGTCGAAATTTCTTCTTCAAAAACAGCGATAACGGACTCAATGGTTTGCGCATTGGGCCCTTTTAAAGAATCAAACTCTTTACTGAGATCTTCATCGCTGTATGGAAGACGAGAACATCCAAACTTTGATAAAAACTGCTCGACAGAACTCAGTTTATCGCCGTGGTTTGCACCCACCGCGACCCAATAAACCAGCTCTTTAGTCAAGGCGATGGGAATATTGGTTTTAACGCCAGCGATGTCGAGTTTAATAAGCGACTTTATCTGCTTTTCAATTTCCATGAGCACGCGCTTTTTATGCTGTGTCAGTGGCAGCGACGAATTAACAGAAGAATTTAGCGCGAGAAATACTGCAATCCAAAAATTAGTAATCGGCTTTGACGAATAAATACTGGCCAGACGCTCAATGCACTTTGCCATCATAATCAAAGGCGGCTTCTGTGCTTTATTTTGCAGTATTGCCAACAAAGCAACCTGATACATGTGTCGTAATCTCGACACCAGTGGAAGGTATTCGCTTTCAGCAATTTGGCGTGGATTAATCCAGTCACAGCTAAACGGTTCTTTGGAAATTCTTTTAATGCTGAAAAAGTGACTGGGAGGTAATTGCGACTGATTTAAGATGCCTTTCAGATCGTTAATGTACGGCAACAGAAGCTCAGGATGGTCTTGGCGTGTATTTTCCAAGAACTCAATGTAACGCGGCAGAATAAAAAATGCCGTCGTCAACGATTGAAGCTCATCGTCATCGAGCTTTTGGTGACCCGGTGTTAGCTCTTTAGTAACACTCAACAACATGAAAGCAAGCTGATGGGGACCACGGAGCTGGATAAGCTCTAAAGTGCCGGATATTTGTTGTAAACCGTCAACACACCCTTGAAGACTGGTTTCATCGGCGGTATTTTCAAAAAATTCTTCTAACTGCTTGGCTGATTTTTCAACAGTTGCAAGTAATTCATCGCGAACAAGATTTAGTGAACTGATCGCATTGGTTGGAAGCTCATTGTCCACTCGAGACTCACCTTATAATCATTAGCTGAAACTATTTTTAATTGTCGTTAATCAACTAGGCTAACAAATCTGGTATGTTCCTTCGCGATTATCGATGTTTGAAACGCGAATTAACATCATATTTTACGAATTACACATTTTTAAACTGAAAAACAGTATCAAAACAAACAGTTGTTCAGCCCTTTGTGCGAAAATTACCCTAAAAAAAATAAGATAATTTTGGATTGATGACTCTAACTCTGCGTCAGTTTTCGTTATAATTGCCCGCCATTAATCCCCCATCGGGTTTTCCAGGTACTTTCACGACAAGATACAGCCTAAGAATATACGCAGGCTATCGCAGTTGTCACTTTAAAAGTGGCACAAATGTTATTGAATTAGTTGCATTTTTTCACAGAACACAAAATTTGTGTAGGTCTGGCGAAAAAAGCGTGATTGGTAGGCAAACCAGGCAGTACGTTTAGTCCTCATGACTGCTCGTAGGACGGTTATAACTCCTCCAAAGTCTAATCAGTTTTTTGTATTTATTAACTTTGTTAAGGAAGCAGGCATGGAAACAACACTATCCCAAGCATTTGGGAAGAACTTTCTTGGGCAATCACCTAAGTGGTACAAACAAGCAATTATTGCTTTTTTGATCATCAACCCCCTGGTGTATTTTTTGGGCGGCGAATCAGGACCATTTCTAGCGGGATGGCTACTCATCGCTGAATTTATCTTCACTCTTGCTATGGCGCTTAAATGCTATCCGCTGCAACCCGGTGGTTTACTTGCATTAGAAGCCGTTATCCTCGGCCTCACCAGCACCCATTCTGTCTATCACGAGGTTGAAGCCAACTTAAAAGTTATTCTTCTCCTTGTGTTCATGGTCGCAGGCATCTACTTCATGAAAGACCTGCTGCTGTTTTTATTCACCAAGATTCTTATTGGTGTTCGGTCAAAGCTAGCGCTGTCATTATTATTCTTATTTTCCTCAGCATTCTTGTCCGCCTTCCTAGATGCATTAACAGTAACCGCCGTTTTAATTAGTGTTATTGTTGGCTTCTATTCGGTCTACCATAAAGTCGCCTCCGGTAAGCAAATTCATCACGGTGATCACGATCACGGCGATGACAGCACGGTCATTGAATACCACCGGGAAGACCTAGAAGACTTCCGCTCTTTCCTTCGCAGCCTAATTATGCACGGTGCCATTGGTACGGCATTAGGTGGCGTATGTACGTTAGTAGGTGAGCCTCAAAACCTATTGATTGCTGAACAGGCTGGCTGGAGCTTTTTAGAGTTCGCGACACACATGGCACCGGTTACTGCACCGTGTTTTGTTGTTGGTGTTATTACTTGCATGATCTTGGAAAAAACCAACATGTTTGGTTACGGTGGCAAGCTTCCTGATCCGGTTCGATCGGTTCTTGAAGAGTTCGAAATGAGCCAACGCAGCAAGCGCAAAAACAAAGAAAATGCCGCTCTTATCGTTCAAGCGATCATGGCTGTTTTCCTAATCATTGCCCTTGCACTTCACCTTGCAGAAGTCGGTATTATCGGCTTGACCGTGATTGTGGTCGTTACAGCTTTCACCGGAATCACCGAAGAACACCAGATCGGCCACGCGTTTGAAGAAGCATTACCGTTCACCGCGCTACTGGTTGTATTCTTCTCAGTTGTTGCGGTTATTCACGATCAACACTTGTTTGCACCAATTACTCATGCAGTACTGGAGATGGACGCCGGTGTCCAAGCACCTATGTTCTTCATTGCAAACGGCATCCTTTCGATGATCAGTGATAACGTATTCGTTGCTACCGTTTACATTAATGAAGTAAAAGCCGCTTTGGACAACACTGATCCAAGCCAAATTACCATTACACGTGAACAGTTCGACAAGCTAGCAATTGCTATTAACACCGGTACTAACCTACCAAGTGTGGCAACGCCAAACGGCCAAGCAGCATTCTTGTTCTTGTTAACCTCTGCGTTAGCGCCATTAATTCGTTTGTCTTACGGTCGCATGGTTATCATGGCACTTCCGTACACAATTGTATTATCAATTGTCGGTCTAGCCTGTGTTACCTACCTACTGTAATTGATAGGCCTTTATCCAAGGCGTTATCAAACTGCATTAAAAAGCCCAGCTTACCGCTGGGCTTTTTTGTTCGTGAGTTTGTATCAGTACGGTACTTTTTGAAGACACAAAAAAACCACTAAGCAGTTTTGCTTAGTGGTTTTCAGATAAGTCTCAGCGGTGTCTAAATTAGAAAAGCAACGCGCTTAAGATTTCATTCGGGTAACACGGTTGATGCCGTTTAATGCCGCCTGACGATAAGCTTCTGCCATGGTCGGGTAATTAAACGTGGTGGATGCGAAGTAATTGATGTTATTCGCCTCACCCTCTTGTTTCATAATGGCTTGGCCAATGTGAATAATTTCAGAGGCCTCAGCGCCAAAGCAATGAATTCCCAAAATTTCGTAGGTATCAATGTGGAATAGAATCTTCAGCATACCAACATCTTCACCAGAAATTTGTGCACGTGCCGTGTGTTTAAAGAATGCACGACCCACTTCGTAAGGAATTCGCTGTGCCGTCAATTCGCGCTCGGTTTTACCAAGAGAACTGATTTCTGGCAGCGTGTAAATTCCAGTCGGTACGTCAGAAGCGACTAAATCAGGCTCTTCACCGCGCATACTTTTCGCAACGGCTCGACCCTGGTCAAAAGACGCACTAGCAAGGCTCGGCCAACCAATGACATCACCAACAGCGAAAATATTATCGACTTCTGTACGATACCCCTGATCAACATTAAGCTGACCACGGTGGTTCGCCTCTAAGCCAACAGACGGTAAACTCAACTTGTCTGTGTTACCGGTACGACCGTTACACCACAACAGAGCATCAGCACGTAAACGCTTACCGGATTTCAGAGTTAAGGTTACGCCGCTTTCATCGGCTTTCACCTCAGAATAATCTTCATTGTGACGAACCATAACGCCACCATCACGTAGGTGGTAACTCAAGGCGTCCGAGATTTCGTCATCAAGGAATGACAACAAACGCTCACGGCTGTTGATCAAATCGACTTTGATGCCCATTCCAGCAAAGATCGACGCATACTCACAACCAATCACACCAGCACCGTAAATAATTAAACTTCTTGGTGTGTGTGTCATTTCTAAAATAGTGTCACTGTCATAGACGCGAGGATGGCTAAAATCGACATCAACAGGACGGTACGGACGAGAGCCTGTGGCAATGATAAAGTTTTCTGCAGTCAGCTTTTCCTTTAATCCATCAGCCAACGCAATTTCGACGGTGTGAGCATCGATAAACGTTGCTTCACCGTTGAATAACTGAATTCGATTACGAGGGTAATGTGCATCGTACATCTCAACTTGCTTAGGAATAACACGAGACGCAGCACTTAGCACTTCTGGATAAGTCAGAGTACGGTAATCGCCAACGGAGCGAAAAATTGGATCGTTTTTAAATCGTAGGATTTGCTTTACGACGTGACGCAAAGACTTAGAGGGTATTGTGCCTTTATGGGTACAGTTTCCACCAACCATTGAACGCGCTTCAATCATTGCAGCACGCTTACCACTTTTGGCCGCAGATACCGCCGCAGAACCGCCAGCAGGACCTGAACCAATAACTATTACATCGTAATTATACTCACTCATAGTGATTCAAAACTGCCCCTGTATTCACTGATTAATATTTTATGATTATGAGGTTGAGGCTAGATTGGGTCACATCGAATGTATGCTTTCTTTGACTTTCGAGTTTAACGCCCATGAGAGATTTACAGAGTTAACTATAAATCTCTCAAACTACCTCAGTAACTCGAGTTTAGATCAGCAATTTATTGACTTCAGAATTTCGTCTGAATTTAGTTATGTATCTGTCTATACCCTAAGAATACTAGTGCTTTTTTTCAGTTTTTGCTTCGTACGCCAAAAACGCGTTTTTGCCGCTGTCCTGCTGCGAAAGCTCTTCACACTTAGCTTCATCACCGCCACACAAGTCACAGACGTAGTCTTCTTCACCCAGAGCAGCACCAACACCACCGCAAGAACCGGTAATCGGCTTTCTACCCATAATGACACCGACAGACATCGCGGTAACAACTAACAACAACGCAGCTAAAGTAACAACAAAAGTCATGGTTTCTCCTATTCGTTCATGTATTGAACAAAATCGTTTGAAGGATATTCTTTAAACTGATTTCCTTCTCGAACAACAAAATAACAAGGCCAACGGTTTTTATTACAAATCTCGATGGATTTTTCATAACCCAATACATTCAAACCTGTGGTGAGCGAGTCAGCGTAAGCACTGGATTCATGTAATAGCGTAATTGACGCCAGCTGATGGGTAATGGGACGACCGGTTCTCGGATCGATTGTGTGGGAATATCTCACCCCATCAACATCAAAAAAGTTACGATAATCACCCGACGTCGCAATGGCTAAATCCGTCACTCGTATCGCTTGCAGAGGGTCTGCACGGCCTAAGGTTGGAGCCTCAATGCCTATTTTCCAATCGGAATTTCGACTGTTTAAACCTTTGACAACAATTTCACCGCCAATTTCAACCAAGAAATTTTTGCCGCCAACACTCTCTAAATAATCGGCAACAACGTCAACAGCATAGCCTTTCGCAACCGAAGAGAGGTCAACAAATACGTCAGCATCACGAATAGCAGTGGATTTCTGAGCATCAAGCTGGATGTAATCAAACCCCACTTTCGCTAAAGATTTTTCAATCTCAGCATCGTCGGGAATCTCGCGCTGGTCAATTGGACCAAAGCCCCAGAGATTAACGACTGGACCAACCGTGACATCGAATGCACCATCAGTAATCTCGTATATTTTGCCACTGATGGCTAGCATCTCCATAAGTTCTGGCGATGCAGCAAATTTTTGGCCAATTGGGTGACGATTAAAAGTCATCAACTCAGAATCATCGATGTACGTGGAGCCAATTTGATTAATTTTGGCCAGCAGCTCCATGATATTTGAAGCAACAACTTCAGGGGATTTTGTTAAATCAGTGTCGACAACCGTAATGTTATAGGTTGTACCCATTGTTGGGCCTGAAAAATAAAGAGGAGACTCAGTTTCAGATTCTGAACAAGCTGTAATAAAAATAAAAGAGGTCAAACAAAACAGGGCCCGAATGACGAGCCCTGTTTTTGCACTAGCGTGCTTTGCTTTAGCCACCGAAGTCATCCAGTAGGATGTTTTCATCCTCTACTCCAAGATCCTTCAACATGGCAATAACCGAAGCGTTCATGATTGGAGGCCCACACATGTAGTACTCACAATCTTCTGGCGCTGGATGGTCTTTTAGGTATTCATCATAAAGTACATTATGAATGAAGCCCGTTAAACCTTCCCAGTTATCTTCTGGCTGAGGATCCGACAACGCGATATGCCAGTCGAAGTTCTCGTTTTCTGCCGCCAGAGTGTTGTAATCGTCTTCGTAGAAGAGTTCACGAACCGAACGAGCACCGTACCAGAATGAAATCTTACGATCAGAATTCAATCGACGAAGTTGATCGAAGATATGAGAACGCATTGGCGCCATACCAGCACCACCACCGATAAATACCATTTCAGCATCGGTGTCTTTCGCGAAGAATTCACCGAACGGTCCGAATACAGTAATTTTATCGCCTGGCTTCAAGCTAAATACGTAAGAAGACATTTGGCCTGGTGGCAAACCTTGAGTGCGAGGTGGTGGAGTTGCAATACGGATATTGAACTTAACCACACCCTTCTCTTCTGGGTAGTTCGCCATTGAATAAGCGCGAATGATTGGCTCGGTAACCTTAGACTCAAGGTTGAAGAAACCAAAGTTCTCCCAATCGCCACGGTATTCCTCTTGAATATCAAAATCAGAGAATTTCACGTGGTGAGCTGGTGCTTCCAACTGAACATAACCACCGGCACGGAAGTCAACGTTTTCACCTTCAGGAAGACGCAAGGTCAACTCTTTAATAAAAGTTGCAACGTTAGGATTCGACTCAACAGTACACTCCCACTGCTTAACACCGAATACATCTTCTTCAACATGAATGGTCATGTCTTGCTTAACTGGCACCTGACAAGATAGACGCCAGCCTTCACGGGCTTCACGCTTGTTAAAGTGTGATTCTTCGGTTGGCAACATAGAGCCACCACCGCTGTTAACAACACACTTACACTGAGCGCAACTACCGCCGCCACCACAGGCTGAAGGAAGGAACATACCGCTTTCAGCAAGAGTCTGAAGCAGCTTTCCGCCAGCCGGAACAGTGAGAGTTTTCTCACCGTTTACAACAATGTTTACGTCTCCAGAACTAACTAGCTTGGAGCGCGCGCCTAGAATGACCATCACCAATACTAAAACGATGACAGTAAACATTCCTACGCCAATTACTACTGTTTCCATGCTCTACTCCACCTTATAGATCGATACCACCGAAAGACATAAAGCCAAGTGACATCAAACCTACAGTAATGAAGGTAATACCTAAGCCTTGTAGGCCTGCAGGTACGTCACTGTACTTTAACTTCTCACGAATACCCGCCAACACCGCAATAGCTAATGCCCAACCGATACCCGCACCAATACCGAATACGGTACTTTCAGCGAAGTCGTAATCACGCTCAACCATGAACAAAGAAGCACCCATGATTGCGCAGTTTACGGTAATAAGTGGCAAGAATACGCCCAGTGCGTTGTACAGAGCAGGCACGTACTTATCCAAAACCATTTCCAGGATTTGAACCAATGCCGCAATTACACCAATGTATGAAATCAAGCCCAAGAAGCTCAAATCAACATTAGGTAAGCCTGCCCACGCAAGAGCGCCGTCAGCAAGTAGATAAGTGTAAAGCAAGTTGTTAATCGGTACGGTCAAACCAAGTACCACAACAACCGCTACACCCAAACCAATAGCCGCATCAACTTTTTTAGATACCGCCAAAAATGTACACATACCTAAGAAGAAGGTCAGTGCCATGTTGTCGATGAAAATCGAACGAACGAATAAGCTAAGGTAATGTTCCATTGCTTATACCTCCTTAGGCTTAGTGTTAGCTGCGATTTTAAATTCAGGCTCTTCAAGCTGCTTAGGTTTCCAAGAGCGCAAGCCCCAGATAAGCAAACCAATCAAGAAGAAAGCACTTGGTGGTAACAACATCATTCCGTTAGAAACGTACCAGCCACCATCGGTGGTCAACGGTAGGATCTCAACACCGAACAACTTACCAGCGCCCAACAATTCACGAATTGTCGCAAGAGCAATCAACAGTACGCTGTAGCCTAAACCGTTACCGATACCGTCAAGGAAACTAGGTAACGGTGGGTTTTTCATTGCGAATGCTTCTGCACGACCCATTACAATACAGTTGGTAATGATCAAACCAACGAATACAGAAAGCTGCTTACTGATATCGTAAGCGACTGCTTTAAGTACCTGGTCTACAACGATTACCAACGATGCAATGATCGTCATCTGTACAATAATTCGGATACTTCCAGGTACGAAGTTACGAACAAGTGCAACAAACAAGTTAGAGAAAGCAGTTACCGCGGTTAATGCAATACACATAACCAAGGTTACTTTCAAACTACTGGTAACAGCCAGTGCAGAACAAATACCAAGAATCTGCAATGCAATCGGGTTATTTTCGAATACTGGCTTAAAGAGTAACTCTTTAACTTTCACGATTAAGCCTCCCCTTCCTTCAAGTTGGTTAGGAACTTACCGAACGCAACATCACTCAACCAGAAGCGAACGAGATTGCTCACCCCCTTACTGGTCAACGTTGCTCCTGATAAACCATCGATTTCATGATCTGAATCTTCAGGCGCCTTACCTTTAACAATGTTCACAGCAACATCGCCATTAGAGTCAAACATTTCCTTGCCAACCCAACCAGCTTTCCAGCTTGGGTTGTCAACTTCACCGCCAAGTCCTGGTGTTTCACCGTGTTGGTAAAAACCGATACCAACAACAGTTTTCATGTCAGCTTCAAGTGCTAAGAAGCCGTACAAAGTAGACCATAGACCGTAACCACGGATTGGAAGGATAACCTTGTCAATGCTGCCGTCTTTCTCAACAAGATAAACTTCAGAAACTTCTTCAAGTCGAGAAATTTTGGCAAGATCTTCTGCAGATGATAATGAACGAGACTGAGATGGGTCTTTTGCCGCAACAAGCGGGTCAAAACCATCAGGATCGCCATCAGTGAAAGTGCCAGACTCTAATGAAACCAAGCGAGTGGTGATTTGCGAAAATTGCTCTTCAACACTTTTTTGGCTGTCTAACAAACCTGCTGCTGCAAGAATGTTGCGTTTAAAGTCCAACTGTTTGTTAGCTACCTGAGCAGGCTTTAGCATTACTGCCGCAGCAGAAACGATTACCGAACAAACAATACAAAGTACAAGAGCAACTGTAATAGTGCCCGCTGTAGAATCTTTATTAGCCACGAGCCAATCTCCTCTTGATGTTGTTTTGCACCACGAAGTGATCGATCAATGGAGCAAACAAGTTAGCAAATAGAATTGCCAACATCATACCTTCAGGGAATGCTGGGTTAACTACACGGATAACAACGACCATAAAGCCGATCAAAATACCGAAGTACCATTTACCAGTGCTTGTCATGGAAGCCGACACAGGGTCAGTTGCCATAAACACCATACCGAATGCAAAACCACCGACAACTAAATGCCAGTACCAAGGCAATTCGAACATTGGGTTGGTATCAGAACCGATGAAGTTAAACAGAGTAGAAGTTGCAATCATACCTAGCATTACGCCAGCCATAATTCGCCAAGAGGCAATCTTGGTCCAAAGCAATACCGCACCACCTAAGAAGATAGCTAAAGTAGAGACTTCACCCATTGAACCTTGCATATGACCGATGAACGCATCGTTCCAAGATAAAGAAAGCGAAGTTTGCATTGCTTCTAAACCTTGAGAAGCAGCAACAGACAACGCGGTCGCACCAGTGAATCCGTCTACAGCGGTCCATACGGTATCGCCTGACATAAACGCTGGGTAAGCGAAGAACAAAAATGCACGGCCAGATAGCGCTGGGTTCAAGAAGTTTTTACCAGTACCGCCGAATACTTCTTTACCGATAACAACACCGAAACTAATTCCGAGCGCTGCCAACCATAGAGGAAGTGTTGGAGGACATACCAAGGCAAAAAGGATAGAAGTAACAAAGAAACCTTCGTTAACTTCGTGGCCACGTTTCATGGCAAAAAGAACTTCCCAGAAACCACCAACCACGAAAGTGACTAGGTAAATGGGTAAGAAATACAGAGCGCCGTGCCAAATACAATTCAACACACTGTTGGGATCAAAAGTACCGATAAAAGCATCGCGCCAGTTACCAATCTCAGTTAAACCCATAGCTTCCATATTACTGTTGGCTTGCCAACCGATGTTGTACATACCGTAGAAAACTGCTGGGAAAGTACACATCCAAACAGTAATCATAATACGCTTAAGGTCAACACCGTCGCGAACATGGGAAGTGGTTTTAGTTACAGAACCTGGACGGTAAAACACAGTATCAATTGCTTCATACAGTGCATACCAACTTTGCCATTTTCCACCTTTGTGGAAATTTGGCTCTAAATCATCAAGTATTTTACGTAACGACATTTATTAACCCTCCAGCTCAATACGAGTTAAGTTGTCGCGGAGAATTGGGCCGTACTCATATTTTCCAGGACAAACGAACGTACAGAGAGCTAAATCCTCCTCATCAAGCTCTAAACAACCGAGTTTTTGAGCAGTATCTGTATCTAGTACAATCAACGACCGCAATAATTGCGTTGGCAAAATATCGAGTGGCATGACTCTTTCATAGTTACCTACAGGAACCATAGCACGCTCACTACCGGCGGTAGTCGTATTGAAGTCGAATTTCTTACCTGCAAACAACTTCGATATGTAGATACCCATAGTTGAGAAGTAGTTAAAACCAGGACGCAAATAATGCACAGGCGGACGATCGTCACCTTCGCGCAATGCAGAAACCTGCAAATGATATCGACCCAAGTAAGCAACAGGGCCAACAGCCGTGCGTCCACCAAAAACCGAACCGCTAACGATACGAGACTTAGGCTCGTTCAGTTCACCAGCACTAAGCTCTTGAAGGTTTGCACCAACGCGAGTTTTAACCAAACGTGGCTTATCAACAACTGGACCTGCCAAAGCAACAACACGCTCAACGAACAACTTACCTGTGGTAAACAACTTACCAACGGCAACGACTTCTTGGTAGTTGATTGTCCAGACAGTCTTGTTAACAGACACTGGATCTAGGTGATGAATGTGAGTGCCAGGATTACCGGCTGGATGGATACCAGAGAATTCTTCAACTTTGACCTTACTGTTTGTACCAGTAAATACATCTGCACCGGCAGCTTTACAGACAAAAACACTTCCGTCGGTCAACGCTGATAAAATGGATAGACCGTTGGCAAAATCCTCTTTGTACTCTTGCAAAATAACCGCAGGATCAGCGGCCAATGGATTAGTGTCCATTGCATTTACAAAAATAGAACTTGGCTTTGAATCAACGGCGGGAACTTTACTGAAAGGACGGGTACGAAGTGCTGTCCATAGACCTGATTCAATCAGAGTACTGCGAACCTGCTCATCCGACAAACCGGATAGCTGATCAACAGAATATGATTCAAACTCTTCGCTTTCACCACTTTCGTCAATATCAATAACGATGGATTGGAATACTCGCTTAGCACCGCGGTTAATCGCCGCTACGGTACCGGAGGCAGGAGCAGTGTATTTAACACCCTCGGACTTCTTATCGGTAAACAATACCTGTCCGAGTTTCACTTTATCACCCACTTGGACCAACATGGTTGGCTTCATACCATGATAATCCGACCCGATTACAGCGACGGAAGTTACTCTCGATGCGCTGTCAACGATCTGCTGGGGTGCCCCGGTAATGGGTAATTCCAATCCCTTACGGATCTTTATCATACACCTTGCCTAATCACACTAGTTGGATTGTAAACAGAATCCAATAATGCCCCTAATTCATAAAGGCTGGATGCTGCACGCTTTTTTTGATTTTGCTATTTAAAAATCTGAGATACATACAAGTAAAAGCTCACGCTTTGCTGTATGTCAATGTATACAAGACCAATAGCAATAATTATTGTGAAATGCGCGAAGGCAATTTCGAGCTTATCAGTGGAGAACATGCTGAGGTGAATTCAATCACACCCAGACCTATCACACACATGATTGGGTTAAATTGAACACAAAACGGATGCAGCCGGGCCGCTCCGCACCAAAAAATCCGCGCAATTATAAGTTTCTATGGGCTTTGTTTCCAGAGTGGAAACTATGTTTTTATTACCGTTATTAAAAAAAGTCTTGTAAAGTCAAAAACTTAGGTGAATATTTCAACAGACAATAAAAAGTAACAGGTACTCAAAGAAAGGATATAAGCAAGAAAAGAGAAACCCCCAACCAGCAATCGTTTAACAATTAGCCAGTCAGGGTATTTCTATACAGGACGTTAAACCTGCGGATAGGCTAGATATTCAACACCAGCAATTTTTTCCAAGCAACGAACTACCTGGCAGCTGTAACCGAACTCATTGTCGTACCAGAGATAAAGAATTGCACTTTTACCGTCAACAATGGTTGCTTTAGCGTCGAAAATACACGCTTGTCTAGAACCAACGAAGTCACTTGATACCACTTCCGGAGAATTTGTGTAATCAACTTGCTGTGACATTGGAGAATGCAAAGCGATATATCGCATGTATTCATTAACGTCTTCAGCGGTTGTTTCGTTGTCTAACTGAAGGTTAAGAATAGCCATAGAAACGTTTGGCGTAGGTACGCGAATCGCGTTGCCTGTTAGCTTACCTTTCAATTCTGGTAACGCCTTCGCCACGGCTTTAGCAGCACCGGTCTCGGTGATTACCATGTTTAATGACGCAGCACGACCACGACGCTCACCTTTGTGGTAGTTGTCGATCAAGTTCTGATCATTGGTGAAAGAGTGAACGGTTTCTACGTGTCCGTGAATGATGCCAAATTTCTCGTTCATTGCTTTTAGTGCAGGAACGATAGCGTTGGTGGTACAAGAAGCCGCAGAAATAATAGTGTCTTCAGGCGTAATATCGTTGTGGTTGATACCGTATACGATATTCTTAAGATCGCCTTTACCTGGAGCAGTCAGCAATACTTTGGATACACCTTTACTTTGGATGTGCTGGCCAAGAGCTTCAGCGTCACGCCAAACACCAGTGTTATCAACAACCAACGCGTTGTTAATGCCGTATTCGGTGTAATCGATCTCTGCAGGGTTGTTCGCATAGATAACGCGAATCTCATTGCCGTTGATTACTAGGCTATTGCGCTCTTCGTCGATGCGAATGGTACCTTTGAAAGAACCGTGAACAGAGTCACGACGCAGAAGGCTCGCTCGCTTAACCAAATCGTTTTCTGCTTTACCTTTGCGAACTACGATAGCTCGAACACGCAAAGACTCACCACTACCTGATTTCTCAACCAGAAGACGAGCAACCAATCGGCCGATACGACCAAAGCCGTATAAGATAACGTCTTGTGGCTCACTCAAAGGTGCTTGACCGCCTAGCAATCCAGCCAACTCTTCTGCAGCAAACTTTTCAGCGTCAAAATTTTCACCTGAAGCCATTGCCTTAACAGTCAACTTACCAAGGTCAATTCGCGCGGCACTCAAATTTAATTTTGATAACGCTTCCAAAATTGGAAAAGTTTCAAACTCAGAAAGTTCGTTATCTTCGACTTGGCGAACAAAACGATGAGCTTTCATAATATCGATAACTGAACGATTGATCAGCGGCTTTCCATACATGCTGATTACTACGTTTTTTTCTCGGTAAAGACCGCCGATCAAAGGAATCATTGATTCGGCAAGTGCTTCGCGTTGTTTCCAGTCCTTGAAATAATCATCCGGTTTTGGTCGATTCACGTGAGTACACCTTCCTATTTTGCTTGAAATGGTGCAGAAGAATTCTGCTTTGCCCCAATTGGGAGTCGGTATTATCCAGACATCGCGAGCTGATCGCAATAACTGGGAAAATAGTGTGACTTAATTCTCGTATAAAATTTTGTAAAAATCCCATAAAACAAGGGAAAAACTCTAAACCTGCAATAATTTAATAGAAATTCAGTATTTAAGTACGAATTTATCGAACAAGCCGCTACAATTGCGCCGAAATTTAATCAACTCTAGATTGCTGGTATGTTTTCTGCGCTAAATCCGCCTAAATACGAAAAAAATCAATCCATTTGGAGCAATTTAAATCGAACGTCTCTAGCGTTATCGATAGTTTCCTATGCGACTAAAACACCTGCTCGTTATATTGCTGTCACGCAAGATACAGCCAGCGCGACTTTATTAGAGCAGGAAATTCTGAGCTTTAGTAAAGGAAAGAAAAATTGTCCTTTAGTCGTACATTTTCCCGACTGGGAAACACTGCCCTACGATCACTTCTCGCCTCACGCCGATATCATCTCCGAACGTTTAGAAGCACTCTATAAAATAAGCACGAACGAATCGGTGATTGTTATTATCCCGATTACCTCATTAATGGTGCGGCTGTCTCCGAAGGGTTTCCTAGATGGACGAAGCTTAATTCTAAATTGCGGTGACCTACTCGATATCGAAGCGAGCCGAACTCGCCTTGAAGACGGAGGCTATCGCAGAGTCGACACTGTATTAGAACACGGTGAATACGCCATTCGAGGTTCGATCATCGACATCTTTGCGATGGGTGAAAACGAGCCTTATAGAATTGATTTGTTTGACTCAGAAATTGACAGTATTCGAACTTTCGATCCGTCGACACAAATCACCACAACCAGCGTCGAGAATTTAAAGCTGCTGCCTGCGCACGAATTTCCGCTGGATCAAAATGGCATTAAAATCTTCAGAGATCACTGGCATTCTACGTTTGATGTCGACCACAAATCGTGCCCTATTTATCAAGATATTTGCGACGGAATCTCTCCCCCAGGCATCGAATATTATTTGCCGTTATTTTTTGAAACCATGGGAAGCTTGCTGGATTATTTCCCCAAGCCAACCCAAATTTTCACACTCGGGAATTTAAGCGAAGCCGCCGACGCTTACTGGGCTGAAATTAATGCTCGGTACACAAATTTAAACGTCGATCCAAGACGTCCATTACTCAAACCAACGTCAATTTACTTTACCGTTGAAGAGCTTTTTTCCCGCTTAAAAAGCTATGATTCAATTAATGTCTCCGAAAAAAATAACGGTTTAAAAGCGGCAACCCAACCACTGCCTGCACTGGGAATCGACAATCAATCGGACCGCCCTTTTAAAGCTTTAGAAAACTTTGTAAAAGGTTTTAAAGGCAAATTGTTATTTTGTGCAGACACCGCCGGACGTAAAGAAATATTAATTGAGCAATTACAAAAAATTAGTATTAAACCCGAAACCGTCGACGATTTCTGGCAATGCTTAGCGTCAAAAAATGCAATTAACATCGCTCAATGCCCGATAGAAAAAGGCGTTATTTTAGATGCCGACGACTCCGCCATTGCATTAATCGCAGAGTCCGATTTATACGGAACACGATTAGCACCCACTCGACGCCGAAAAAAATCGGTTGATGCAACAGAACAAGTCATCAAGCATTTAACCGAATTGGCGATTGACGCACCTGTCGTTCATATTGATCACGGCGTTGGGCGTTACCGAGGTTTACAACTCATTGAAAGTGACGGCCAGGCCAGTGAATTTTTGACTTTAGAATACGCTGAAGAAGCAAAGCTGTACGTGCCGGTTGAAAACCTTCACTTAATCAGCCGATACAGCGGAGCCGATCCCGATCTTGCCCCACTCCACCGTCTCGGTTCAGAAGCGTGGAGCAAGGCAAAACACAAAGCTGCAGAAAAAGTTCGCGATGCCGCCGCAGAACTGCTCGCCATTTACGCGCAACGCGCAGCACGTCGAGGTACCGCCTTCCCCGACCCGGCGGAACATTACCAACAATTTGCGGCGAGTTTTCCGTTCGAAGAAACCGAAGACCAGCAAACCGCCATTGACGCCGTCATTGGTGACATGCTTTCCAACCAGCCCATGGATCGCCTCGTATGTGGAGATGTCGGCTTCGGTAAAACCGAAGTCGCCATGCGAGCAGCGTTTATCGCCGCCATTTCAGGAAAACAGGTCGCGGTCATGGTGCCAACCACCCTGCTCGCTCAACAACATTTCGATAACTTTAATGATCGTTTCGCCCAATGGCCCGTCCAAGTTGGCTTGTTATCCCGATTTCAAACCAACACCCAAGCAAATAAAACCCTGGAGCAAGTTAAAGAAGGTACCATTGATATTATCATCGGCACGCACAAGCTCATTCAATCCGATGTTAAATACCGTGATCTAGGCCTGGTGATTATCGACGAAGAACACCGTTTTGGCGTTCGCCAAAAAGATCGCTTTAAATCCCTACGCGCCGAAATTGACGTTTTGGCAATGACAGCAACACCGATTCCACGAACGCTAAATATGTCGATGCAGGGCGTGAGAGATCTGTCCATCATCGCCACACCGCCAGCGAAACGCTTGTCGGTTAAAACCTTTGTTCAAGAAAACCAACCCGGCATTATTAAAGAGGCGATACTTCGCGAAATTTTGCGCGGCGGCCAGGTTTATTATCTGCACAACGAAGTAAAAACCATTGAAAAAGCGGCGCGAGACATCGAAGAACTCATTCCCGAAGCGCGAGTAACCTTTGGCCACGGACAAATGCGAGAACGCGAATTAGAAGTGGTTATGGACGACTTCTACCACAAACGCTTCAATGTCTTGGTTGCAACCACAATTATTGAAACCGGGCTCGATATTCCCAACGCAAATACCATCGTTATCGACAGAGCCGATAAATTCGGCCTTGCACAACTTCATCAGCTTCGCGGACGCGTTGGTCGATCTCACCACCAAGCGTACGCATATTTGTTAACGCCACCGCACAAGAAGCTCACGCAAGACGCAACCAAGCGCTTGGAAGCAATCAGCCAAGCAACGGAACTCGGCGCCGGCTTTACACTGGCAACACACGATTTGGAAATTCGTGGTGCGGGTGAATTACTGGGCGAAGAGCAAAGCGGGCAAATTCAACACGTTGGCTTCTCGCTTTATATGGATATGCTCGATCGAGCCGTCAAATCCATCAAATCCGGCAAACTTGAGGTTGAATCTATCGAAAACCGCGAGGAAACCGAAATAAACTTAAGAATTCCCGCGCTAATCCCAGAAGATTATCTCCCCGATGTTCATTTAAGGTTGATGCTTTATAAGCGTCTAGCCAATACCAGCAGCGAACAGGAATTAAATGACCTTCAAGTAGAAATCATCGATCGCTTTGGATTATTACCGGAACAAACCAAAAATCTCATTCGGGTTAATCGTTTGAGATTCACCGCCGATGCCCTAGGCATTAAGAAAATTGAAGCCAATAATCGTCAAATTAAATTGGACTTTAAAGCAAATACCGAAGTTGACCCGCTAACCATTGTTACTTTAGTTCAGAAGTTTCCAACTAAGTACCAAATGGAAGGCGCAAATAAATTTAAATTCCTGGATACTTTGGATAATCCGGAGTCTAAACTCCGAGGCGCAGAACAGCTTCTGAATACGTTAACATCGAAATCCAAATAGATACGATTAGACAAATATTTATGAAAACACACCAACTCACAAAAACTGCCTGTGACAACAGCCAACAACAACGGCTTTTGAGAAGAAAATCGCCACAAAAATTTGCGCTGCGTTTTCTTCAACTCTCACTCGGTTTTTTATTCGTTAATGGCGACGCCCTAGCGCAATCAGATTCTAACAACGAACGTTGGTATCAAGTTGAATTGCTGGTTTTTTCCCAAACCTTAAATCCAGCAGACGCGGGAGAAATTTGGCCAACCGACATTGCTTTAGCCTACCCTCCCGGAACAGTATTGCTTACCTCCGGTGAAGAAATTCAATTACAGGATTCTGATAACCCAGAAACTACCGCTGGCAATTTACTGGATAATGACGCCAACACTCTCAGTAGCGAGGCGGAAATTAACAGCAATTTATCGTTAAGTAACGATTTAACGTTAAACGCTGAAATTAAACCGCAATTGCCGCAAGCATTTACGCATTTAGCCGAGGATCAACTGTCACTGACTGCACAAAAAAATCGACTTGAGCGCAATAATCAGTATCGAGTGCTGAAACACATTGCTTGGCGACAGCCTATTTCAGAAAAAACCAACGCTAAATCAGTTGTCATTACCGGCGGCGACCAATTTGACGATCACTTCGAATTAGAAGGAACAGTATCGGTTAGCGCTTCACGTTATTTACATTTGCAAACCAACTTGTGGCTTACTCAATTTTATCCAAACCTCGGCACGGACGAATCCACCAACCTGTGGCCAGACCTCCCAGAAATACCAAAACCTATAACTGACACTATTAATCTTGCCAACAGTAACGATTTTTCATTAAATACTGATTCTGAAAATCTTTTTGACCCACTTGGAAATTTTAATTCCGGTTTAAGTGACAATACTTCGTTCGCAAGTTTTGGCACTGGGGAGAATGTATCTCTAAAACCGTATTTAATTGACCAAATTATTTTATTGTCACAATCGAGAAAAATGCGCAGCAACGAGCTGCATTATATTGATCACCCCGCCATTGGGGTTTTAGCAAAAGTTACTCCCTGGGAACCAGAAGCTTCAAACAGTAGTGAATTTTAAAGTTTTACATTGTCGAATTTTGAAAATTTGAATACAAACAACAAAATTATAAATAAAATTGGTAAAACTGGTTTATCGCAGGGAGGCTTACATTAAGGAGCTTAAACGTGGATAACGTTAAATTTTATAAATGCTTAGCGGATGATACTCGCCTACAGTGCATACTGTTGATTCACCAAGAAAAAGAATTGTGTGTTTGTGAACTCACTGAGGCACTCGGCACAATCCAACCTAAAATTTCTCGCCATTTGGCACAGTTGAGAAGTTCTGGCGTATTGCAAGATCGCCGACAAGGCCAATGGATTTTTTACAGCATTCACCCAGAATTACCCAGTTGGGCAAAAGACGTTATTGCCACCACTCACACAAACAGCTTTGACTATTTGCAGGCCTCGACCGAGCGTTTGCGTGTTATGGGCGAACGTCCCGATCGCCAAGCCGCTTGCTGTTAGCGCCTTTGTCCTCACACAGCTATTCACAATATACGTTTTTTCGTATACATTTGACCTATACTTTCTTAGCGTATAGGTCAATTCGTGAAAATCTTATTCATTTGCACCCACAATCGTTGTCGCAGCGTCCTCAGTGAAGCCATCACCAATCACCTTTCTGACGGCTCCTTACAAGCCTTTAGCGCAGGTAGCCAGCCTGTCGGCGAAGTGCACCCACTGACCCTAAAATATTTACAAGAAGCAGGCATTTCTATCGACGGCTTGGCCAGTAAATCCTGGGATAAGTTCGAATCAGACCAGCCTGAGCTTGTGGTCACAGTCTGTGATAGCGCCGCTAACGAAGCCTGCCCAGTGTGGTTTGGAAACACCATAAAGCTGCACTGGGGTTTATCAGACCCATCAAAAATAACCGGCTCAGAAGAAGATGTAGCCGCTGCATTTCGCAGTACGATTAACATCATTCACAATCGAATTAAGGCACTGCTTGCCTTGGATTTAAACGCCCTAGCCCCCGATCAAAAAATCGCAGAACTCAACCACATTGCCGAGATCAGCTAAATGGGAATTTTCGAGCGTTACCTAACCGTTTGGGTCGCCCTGGGTATTTTAGCGGGCGTTGTTCTGGGTAATTTTCTTCCTGGACTCTTTCAAGTCATTGCCGGTTTAGAGTTTGCCCACGTCAATATTCCCGTCGCTATCCTTATTTGGATCATGATCTACCCAATGATGGTTCAAGTGGATTTCACGTCCATCAAAGACGTCGGCAAAAAACCCAAAGGATTAATTTTAACGCTGTCGGTCAATTGGCTGATTAAACCCTTTACGATGGCCGCTTTGGGCGTTTTATTTTTCCATTACATTTTTGCAGACTTCGTCGATCCGCAAACCGCCAACGAATACATCGCAGGTATGATTTTGCTCGGAGTGGCACCGTGTACGGCCATGGTATTTGTCTGGAGCCAACTGACCAAGGGTGATGCGAACTATACTCTGGTTCAGGTTTCGGTGAATGACATCATCATGATTTTCACCTTTGCTCCGATTGCTGGAATTTTGCTTGGCGTTACCGATATCACCATTCCTTGGCAAACGTTAATATTATCTGTCGTCTTGTATGTGGTTTTACCGTTAGTTGCGGGCTTTCTAACACGTAAACATTTTGACGGCAGAACAGACGACTTAAACGCGTGGATTCATAAATTAAAACCGGCATCCATTGTTGGTTTAATTATGACCGTTGTATTACTGTTTGCTTTTCAAGCAGAAGTGATGCTGAAAAAGCCGCTCGACATTGTATTAATTGCCATTCCACTGATTATTCAAACCTACGGTATTTTCTTTATCGCGTACTACGCGGCTAAGAAAATGCGATTACCGCACAATGTCGCCGCGCCCGCGTGCATGATTGGAACATCAAATTTCTTTGAACTCGCGGTTGCTGTTGCTATTTCACTGTTTGGTTTGAATTCGCCAGCGGCACTGGCCACGGTAGTGGGTGTACTGGTTGAAGTCCCGGTCATGTTGTCATTGGTCGCCTTGGCGAACAGAACACGGCATTGGTTTGCCTACACGTAACTTAACTCCAGAAGACTCAATAAACCAAAAAAAACCGGCGCTAGGCCGGTTTTTTTATTTACGGAAAGATCACACCAAACTTTTGCTGACAACCTCATAAACATCTTTCGACAAATCAGCAACGAATTGAATACGTTTAAGCTCTTCAATCATTAACGCTTGTCGTTGTTGCGTTTGCTTTTTCCATCGCGTTAACGGCGTTAACAATCGCGCAGCAATTTGCGGGTTTAATGCATTCAATTCAATAATTTGATCCGCTAAGAATTTGTACCCCGAACCATCAATGGCATGGAAGCAGACAGGATTATTGGCGAAAGCACCGATTACAGAGCGAACTTTATTCGGGTTTTTCATTGTGAACGCCGGATGCTCCATTAACGCTTTTACCTGCTCCAAGGTATTTGGATGAGCTTTAGACGCTTGAACCCCAAACCACTGATTCACCACTAACGCTTCCTCTGACCACTGCTGATAAAATTCAGCCAATGCTTTCGAAGCGTAACTTTCTGCCAATTCAGAATCCGAGTGAACCAAAGCACTCATTGCAGAGAATTGATCAGTCATATTATTGGCCGAGCTAAATTGCTCGTAAGCAACACCAAACCATTGCTCCTGACCACTGGCGACCAAATACGATAAACACATGTTCCGAATTGAGCGTAAGCCAATTTGTTCAGCATCAGCCTTATAATCCACCGTGGCCGGTGTTTTCTGCCATCGCTGCGCAAACGACCCACACAATTCTTCAGCGAGAGTCTTTTTCAATTGAGCACGGCACTGATGAATCGCATCAACATCAATTTCCTCAGCCAATTCCGCTAAATACGATTCGCTCGGCAAACTCAACATATTCGCGACCATGGCTGGATCAAGATCATCGTCTTTTAACAATCGGTCGAACGCCGCGACTAAATTAGGATCCACAGCAACTGGCTTTTCAGATTGAAGACCCGACATCAATTCTTGAATAACCTGAACACACAACTGTTGACTTGCTTCCCAGCGATTAAAACCGTCTTCATCGCTAGACATGATCTTAATGAGCTGATCGCGGGAATAATCGAACTGCAATTTTACCGGAGCCGATAAACTTCTCAGCAGCGAAGGTACAGGTTTTTCAGAAACGTTGGAAAACTCTATACATTGAGTTGACTCAGTAATTTCAACAACCGTATCCGTGACACCGGAAATTCCCAAATCACTAATTTCCAACGGTAAAGGTCCAGACTCACCCAAAAGCCCCAAACGCACAGGAATTAAATACGGTTTTTTATCCTCAGATTTAGCTTCCGGCGTATCAGGACAAGATTGAGCGAAGGTTAACGTGTACTTTTGATTTTCAGCGTCGTAATTATCAGCAACGTTTAGAACAGGCGTACCAGCTTGACGATACCATGTCATAAATTGGGTAAAATCTTTACCGCTGGCTTTACTCATTGCACTGATAAAATCATCAATCGTCGCTGCCGTGCCGTCATTTTCGGCAAAATAAATATCTGAGCCCTTTCGGAAAGTTTCAGCACCTAATAAGGTGTGAATCATTCGAACAACCTCAGCGCCCTTCTCATAAATAGTTAACGTATAAAAATTAGATATTTCAATAAATGACGGCGGCTGTACCGGGTGAGCCATTGGGCCCGCATCTTCGGCGAATTGCAGCGTTCGCAAAACATTAGCGTCTTCAACACGCTTGACCGTTCTCGATCCCATGTCCGCAGAAAATTCACTGTCACGGAAAACAGTAAACCCTTCTTTTAAACTTAGCTGGAACCAATCGCGGCAAGTCACTCGGTTGCCACTCCAATTGTGGAAATATTCGTGAGCAACAACAGCTTCAACCCGCTGAAAACCAGTATCGGATGTAGTTTCTGCTTTCGCCAATACACAAGAAGTATTGAAGATATTTAATCCTTTATTTTCCATTGCCCCCATATTGAAATCATCAACGGCAACAATCATGAAAATATCGAGATCGTATTCTCGACCATAGACGTCTTCGTCCCACTTCATGGCATTTTTTAACGACGTCATTGCGTGGTCGCACTTATCCAAATCTTTGGGCTCAACAAAAATTTTTAACGCAACGTCACGACCTGATGATGTGGTGAAGGTATCGTCTAGCACCGACAAATCACCCGCCACCAAAGCGAATAAATAGGCCGGTTTTTTGTGCGGATCGTGCCACGTAACAAAGTGACGATTGTTATCCAACTCGCCTTTTTCAATCGGATTACCGTTGGATAATAAAATAGGATACAGCGCTTTGTCGGCCTCAACGGTGGTTGTGAATTCACTCATTACATCGGGTCGATCGAGGTAATACGTAATTTTTCGAAAACCTTCCGCCTCACATTGCGTGCAAAACATGGAGCGCGATTTATAAAGACCTTCTAAAGAGGTGTTTTCTTGAGGATTAATTTTTCCAATGCACTCAAATTCGAAAACATCCGGCACGGAAAAAACCGTGAGCGATTCTGGATTAACCTGATATTGTTCGTCGGTAAGTTCTTCACCGTTTATCTTCAAACTCTGAATTTCAATATCTTGACCATGAAGCTCTAACGCCGCACTTTTATTTTCTGACTTAGCGTTTCTTTCGAACTGTAATTTACTGGTTACCAGAGTTTCTGTAGGTTCTAAATTAAAATGAAGTTCAGTTTTGGTTATTTGAAAATTAGGAACTTGATAATCTTGTAGACGAATTACCTTGGGTTCTGCATCTCTCATCATCTAATCCTGTATTCGATTATGGGTTTTACAATCATTTAATGATTGGGAATAAGTGATTGTTTTGACTGGGGCGTTAGCGTTAAAGCACTACGCTAACACTTGAATATTGAGGTTGTAACCTGTGTATTTGCGTAAATTAATGACGCCAGTATCAAAAATTAAATACTGGCCCTTAACACCTTTCAATACACCTTCGGCTTCTGGAATTTTATCCAAATTAAAACTGGTAATTTTTTTAGGGTATTCAGCCACAGGAAAATCAAGCGTCACCACGGTGCTGTTGGATAATCGCTCAAGACAATCAGCACCAAATCGATCTTCAAGTTCGGCCAATTCATGGGCACATTTTTCGAATAACTGATCTCTTAGAGATTCCAAATCGAGGGGTTCAGCTTTATTTTTCAGCATGTTTCGCCAATTGGTTTTATCGGCAATATGTTCACGCAAGGCATCCTCAACAAAGCCCGCCTGTTGCCGCGTTGCAACACGCATAATTGGCAGTGCTTGTTCAGCCCCCTGATCAATCCAGCGCGTAGGAATTTGTGAAGCGCGTGTAATCCCAACTTTAGCGGCTGTGGTATTGGCTAAATAGACAATGTGATCAGTCATGCAATTTCGCTCACCCCACTCGGCATCACGACAGGTTCCGGCGAAATAGTGACAACGCTCAGGGCTCATAATGCATTGATCGCACTGCGGCAGAACTTTCATGCACCGAAAACAATGACCTTGAGAGAAGCTCTTCTTGGTTTTTTTACCGCAAGCAATGCAATGAATTGCACCAGGAAACGTGATTTTTAACGTTTTTCCGATGCAGTCATTCAAAGCAAAACTGTGTTCATCAAGCGCAATTTGGTATTCAACTTTGCCATCACTGGCCAATTTCGCGGGCATTTTCTTACAGCTGCCCGATAAATCATGAAAAACGCCCATGTATCAAGACCACTTCAAAGGCGCGGGTTCTTCAGGCTTTGACTCCGTTTTCTTGGAACCACAAGCAGCTTTTGGCGGCACGTAACCGGTTCTCTCTTGCTCCGGGAAATGCTCCTGCTCGTAGGCGATAACCAATTGTAGGCTGTTTTCCTTCTGCTCTTTGGTTAACTTTTGGCCATTTGGCCATTTTCCCAATTCAATCGATCGTTTGAGGTTCTCGTATATTTCAGGGGTAACGGTTTCTAGCAAGTCTTGAATATTCATATCAACCTAACATCAAATTTTTAGATCACTGATCTCAGTGTCTTAATTATTAGAATCGTTCGTCTCTCGTGAGGAACTTCTGTTTAATCTCGAATGGATAAAACCGAAGATAATACCACTAATTACACCGCCTAAATGAGCGCCATTGGCGACTTCTGCACTGGCAAATAAGGTAATGATTGGTGTAAAGCCCAAAGCCAAAAATACCAACAAGAAAATAATCATCGGTAAGGGAATACACAGATTTGAGCGCGGGTGGTTTATCTGCCACATCCAGATGTAACCGACAAGCGCATAGACAATTCCCGACAATCCGCCAAAAAAGGCAATCCCATACCAACTGGCCTGCAATAAATTCGACAAAACACCGCTGACTATCGACAAGCTCAGCAACACAGAGCTTCCTTGTATGAGCTCTATTTTACGGCCTAAAAACCAAAACAGCGCACAGTTAAAAGCCACATGCATGAAATCAAAATGAATAAATACCGGCGTAAACAGCCGCCAAAGTTCACCATTTTGAAGATCTTGATAAACCGATACCAAATCTTTTTGAGCAATAATAACTTCGTGAAACGTCAAAAGATTCAAAATCGGCCCGGCTCCCGATTGCGCTAACTTAAACAGGAAAAACCCGAGAATCCCTAAACTGACAAAACTAACAGTCACCGGAAATTGCCGTATATCACGCCAATAGGATGCCCAGTCTATCATTGGCGTTGATCGGCCACCTGAGATACCAGAACCGCTATTTCCTGACGGGTTCATCATGGATGTTTCAGAGCTACGATCCAATCGGTCAAAAACTTCTGGGCCGTCATCAGACATAAGATCAACAAGCTGCTTAACCTTTTCGACATCCTCTGGATCAACCAACCAAAGCACCTGTAACCCTTTGGTTTGCTCTTCGGTAAAGCGGTGAATAATGCCCTCTTGCGTCAAATATCGATCAAATGGCATTAAGTCGTAGGAAAGAGGAAATGCGACAGCGGCAAACCAAGCACTCATACGCTCGCCTCGGTTATCGACGGTAATGTAGGCATCAGTGGATCGGTAGCTTTCGCCAATTGCAGGTGGATAGGTATCCCAAAGAAAGGCTTGATGATAGGCCCCTAATTAAAGTTCTGTTCGTTGAACCTATTGACAAAATCCCTACTCGCAAGTTCTTTTGTCCGCATTTTTGTATCTTAGAGTGCTTGCGGACAAATTCAAAATAACAGCGTAAGAATTTTGAGAAGTTATTTCCAATACTAAACGTATTGAACCTAATCTGGCTCGGGGTCTCGCCACTCGGGAGGATCAACGTAAATCCAGGTGAACTTTTCTTCGTCTAACACGGGTTCACCGTCATAACGGTAAGCCACTAAGCGACCAAATTTAACGGCGCTGTAGTCTAGACAAGCAATATTGGGCCGAATGGGTTTCGGCTTACCCTGCAACCAGTAGTGACCAATAAACAGAGGAACTTCGTTTTGAGCGTAGGTGAGCAAGCGGGACTTCTCGTCTGTTGACAGAGCCTGGTCTACCAAATCTTCTGGCAGCGGGTCTGGCTGAAAGACGACGTCTGAGTAGGTTTGAGGATTTTCCGACCAAAACTTGGTTCTAAAAAATCTGCGTTGATAACCGTCTTTACTGGTAATCACTCGACCGTCGGGCAACGGTAAATCGGTGCCTCGGGTCAGACGATCCATCAACCGACCCTCAAAGGATTGGCGATCGACCGATCGGGTGATAAACCGTGTATTAACCTTATTTGTGGCGTACTTTTGCAAGTACTCCTTGATCAATTTGTGGTCCCAACAGGCGTGAACCACTCGAAAATGCTCAAAATCAATGAATAAGGGCAGCGTCTTAAACCACTCGATGTATTCTCGCCACTCTTCTGGGTATGCAGCAAATTGCTCCAGCGTCTCGGCAATCAAGCGGTTGTGGTGTTTATTGTGTTCGCGAAGATACGCCCTGCCCAGCGATTCTGGAGCCGGCGTGCAGTAACCGACCGCGTTGTACTCATGATTTCCCATGATGCACACCGCAGACTCACCTTCAACCATGCCATACACAATTGCCAGCGCTTCTCGAATGTGAGGGCCTCGATCGACAATATCGCCCAAAAATACCGCTAAACGGTTTTTGTGTTGCCAGTAACCAGACTTCTCGGAATACCCTAATTTAGTCAGCAAGCGCCGCAAGGTCTCAGCACATCCGTGGATGTCACCTATTATGTCAAAACCATCATATCTGTCGTATTCGTACGTCGTTAACATGGGACTGCTTGCTGAATCTGAAGTCGGTGTTATTTCTGAGTTTTACAGAGCTAAGGTAAGATTTTATAACCAATTATACTATCAAGTACCAGTGATAAGATCGGTAAGCACTACATTATCAACGCCCGACGACTTAGCGTCGAGCGCTTAATGATGAACTTTAGTCGCAAAGCTTCAGATTAACTCGGGGTGTCTCTATTATTCATCGTCAGATGCGAAAGAATCTGTAGGAATGTGGCTCCCCCAACCCAATTTTCGACGGCATGTCTCATAAAAATCATGGTTTGCAGGGTGCACCAGCGTGAGCTGATTGGCTTTTTTGCTGACTCGAACCTCGTCTCCGGGCTGAGTAACAACGTGAGCTTGGCCATCGCAAGTAATGTGAGGAAACGCTGTGTTCTCTGAACCGACAATCAACCGCAGCGAACTTTGCCCCGAAATAATCATTGGACGACTGCTGAGCGTATGAGGATTAATCGGCACAAGCTCGATTGCATCAAGCTTTGGATGCATCAACGGGCCGCCACCGCTTAAAGCGTAAGCAGTTGAACCTGTCGGCGTTGAAATGATAATGCCATCCGACCGCTGGCTGTAAACGAAGGTATCGTCCACGTAGAGCTCAAACTGAATCATGCGGATGAACTTACCAGGGTGCAAAACAACATCGTTTAACGCCGTACCCCGGCTTATAACTTCACCGTCACGTACCACGTCCATTTCCAAGAGGAACCGGCTCTCGCATTCGTATTCACCGTTCAAAACAGCACTGACTTCCTGTTCAATCTCGGCCGGTGAAATATCGGTTAGAAACCCTAATCGTCCACGATTAATTCCCAATAACGGCGTGCTGTGGTCACAAACAGCGCGCGCGGCTCCGAGTAAACTGCCATCGCCACCGACAACAATCACCAGATCCACAACTGCACCCAAGGATTGTTTATCGACGTGTTTTGCTTCCAAATTGACAACACTGCTTGCTGTATCTGAATCTAACACCGATTCAAAACCGTTCGATTTCAGAAACTGATATAAACGAGCGACGGTTTGAGCGGCTAATTCACTACCAGGGCGTCCAATTAAGCCAATGGTTTTAAAAGCTTGCTTCATTATTTCAACCTAAATACAGGCATAGAGGTTCAATCCTCCGGTGAAACCATTTCTTATGATCAAGTGTTTGAATATCGCCTTTCACACACTTTTTCTTATTAGCGATCAGACCGTTGGTATTCAATACTCAAATACTTCTGCATAACCTAATTGGTAGAATTTGCTACAAATCAGTATGCAATTACCCGCAATTGTAAAAGCAAGTATAGTGTTTTACCAACAATAAAGATTTTACGACGATAATTACGATGCTCACGTTAAGACAACGACAACTGCTGTGGATGATTTTTTCACCAGAATTACTCTCTCTAGCGCCGTCAGGTGACAGCCAGCCATTTCAGCTAACAAGCGATTGTCATCAAATCAAATCACTGATTGATAAAACATTATGCAATTCAGAATTACTCAACCTAAAACCCACAATTCGGTTAGGCTTGCTGTTTGAAGCGCTCTTGCACTTTTACCTGTCAAATCTGCAAAACACAACCAACACAGAAACTACTCACCTGTTCAATCACATTATTACTCGCTTGCAGCTCAGCACTCGCACAAAACCTAAAAGAACCCTAGGCGAATTCGATTTTATTTATTCTGATAACAGTACAGCCAATACATACCACCTAGAAACAGCGGTTAAATTTTATTTAGCGGATTGTCGCGTACCAACAGATTTATCGGAAACCCCTACCTGGATAGGCCCCAACAGAAATGATCGGCTGAATTTAAAAATCGACAAACAATTTAATCATCAGCTTGAACTGAGCCATCGACCAGAAGCCAAACAACTGCTAAGCGAAAATGGCATAACGGACAATATCAAGAAAAAATTTTTACTGAAGGGAAGAATTTATTTACCTTATTCCGATATTTTTACAAAACACGAGCAACAATCGAGCTTGCTTCCAAAAACGGTAAACCCAAATGCGGAACTGGGATACTGGGTAAATATTGGAGAAATAAATGAATTATTAAAAAATCTTGATTACGCTAGAATTATTAATCGCCAAGAATGGCTAGCTTACGAATCGTTTTACTCGGAATTTTTATTTAAAAACTGCCAGCAATTAATTCAAGAAAAATTGGGAATACCTCGCGACCTTCCTATCAATAAGGAAACCAACGTTTCTATTACCGAACACTATGTAAATTTACATAACACATCTAGCAATAAAACATTTGTAAATCAACTCAGAGATAAGCTAGTTTACGAAAAGAAGCCTTTTCAAATTTGCGGTATCAAGCACTCACAATTGAATGATAACTTCCAAATGAATTATTACTTCATTGTTCCCGACGATTGGTCAGCAATCACCGAACCTTCATGCAACCAATAAGATTGAGTAGTGATGTAATCAAGCGGCACTAGATCTTTTTCAGATTTAGAAATCAAACCCCTGAGACCTTCAGCTAAAGACATTGCTTTAAAACCCAACTTACTCAGTGCGGATGCTCCGGCATCGCTGCGGAATGCGGTATCCGAATAGAGCACATATTGAATGTCTTTATCCAAACGGGGAATGTGCAACGGCAGTAAATCCAAAGAAATATTCACGGAATTTTTGAGGTGGCCAAATTCGTACTCTGGCGCTGTTCTCACATCTATAAGTACGTAACGCTGCTTTGAATCTAATTTGTTCAGGTTTGACAAAATTAAATCACTGCTAACTTGATCAGAAGATTCTTTTTTCATTAACGGAAAAAAATCATCTTTGGATAAACGCATAAGCACACCGTTTTCAATCATCGTTACGGTTGCATTACGTTGAGTTTTATTCACTAGAGCATCTTCACCAAAGCATCGCCCAGGCCCCAAATAAGCGACGGTCTTTTGGGTATTGGTCTCAGGGTCTATGACATCAACCCGCGCTTGACCTTCCTTGATGAAAAAACAAGCGTTACCGATTTCACCCTGGCGCACCACAATATCGCCTGAACTCACCACCTTGGGAGTTAGCTTGGAGAATATTTCAGAAACGTTGGTGGGAGGTACTTTAAAAAATAAATTCGAATCTAGGATAAAGTTTATCCATTGCGCATCTTCATCACGACTGGGATCACCTGCAATTTGTACCCGTTGAAATTCTGCCATTTGGCTCCAGCACAATTGTTTGCGAAGCTCATCTAATGGAAAAATAATTAATTCGGAATCGATGATTGCCGATATTTTTGCCGGCAAAAAATGCTGGTAAGCCAGAGGTAACAAGTTACCATTCGCATTGACTGTTTGTTCACTACCGTCAGCGTGGCTTATGACTACCTCACCAGAAAAAAGATAGATAAATACGTCACCGCCAAATTCACTCGATTCAACGGTAGATCCGGTAAACAAGAAATGGCTTTGTACCCTTTCCACCAAATATTCCAAGTGTTGTTCTGGAATACCCTGTAAAGGTACAAAAGAATGCAAGCTCTCAATTTTCGTTTTCATATTGCTTAGCGCCACAAAAGTAATGTGCGCACTATTCCACACCTTAATTCAATCTTAGCGTCCCTGATCCATTTTGATTTGGTCAGATAACTCAACCAATAGAAGCTTAATCACACGTGATTATTGAATTGGTCATAACCACGTCGCCCCTGTATTCCTCCCGTATGAATGACGATTACTCGTTCACCCTCACGTATTATCCCGCGATCAATGCGTGCCTTAATCGCAAACAACACTTTAGCGGTGTATACAGGATCAAGCAAGATTTGATGCTCGTTTTCAAAGCATTTTATAAATTCTACAAGCTCGTCAGTTATTTTTGCGTATCCGCCGAGATGATAATCATGATGAACCTGCCATTTTATTTTTGAGGCAGGTTCTAGTTCTGCAACAAACGCTGAAATCGCTTGTGTTAAGGTATTCTCACCTTTTAGTGCACTGATTCCGTGAACTTCAAATGTAGGATCTAAACCACAAATAACGCCTGCCATTGTTGTGCCGGTGCCACAAGCGAGATAAACCTGTACCGGAGAACAATTCTGTCTTTCATTTGTTTGAACGAGCGAATTCCACTGGCGCCTTATTGACTGACCAATCAAAAAACACCCCTTAACTCCGGCTGAATTTGCACCACCTTCAGGAATTATATAGGCGTTGGAATAACTGTCTTTCAACTTTAATTGATACTGTTCAGAATCTTTTTGCTTCCACGTATTTTTAGAAACAAAAATAAGCTCCATTCCTAAATTACGACAGTCAATTAATGTAGGGGTTAGATTGTCAGCATAAAAACCCCGAATAATTCCAACTGTAGTAATTCCTAGCAACTTACCCACTTGTGCAAGAGCATGAATGTGGTTCGAATAAGGGCCACCAAAAGAAATTAAATAATCTGGCGTTTGATCGCGTTCAACTAAATTATAAATTAGCTTATACCATTTATTCCCAGGGCACGCCGAATGAATTAAGTCTTCTCGCTTAATCCAGACACTGACACCACGCTCTTCGGCATAACGCCAAGGCAACTCTTGCAGAGGAGTACTCTTAATAAATGACAGTAAGGAATCGTTCACGGGAAAAATAATAAAATAAATGTTATTCGAATAAACCCGCCAACTATCACATTGACAAATCAATCCAATGATTTTCTATTTTTATAAATACTTAAATTCAATTAATCAAAAGCTATTAGAGTCTGAATTTAAAACCAAACAACCCTTTCAGCTAAATTGACCCAAAATAGAAAACAAAAACCGCCATAAGCATTTTTGAATTTTAGAATGCTTATACTAGCACATAATATTGAATTAAATAAAAATAAGAATTAAGAAAACTATTCTTTTATAGAATAACACTCGAAATGGGATGTTATACGGTAGACGTCATTAATAATTTTAAACGAGAGTCAATAAAATTAAATTGAAAACAGAACTCAATTCACACTTGAAAGAGTTCTTTTTGACGCATCTCACAATTTTTATTATTTATTGTTCACCGCATTGAGTTTAATCACATTATTGTGACAGTGATCACTGCAACGATCACTTTCTCCTGGATGAAAATCTAACGGTGAGGTAACTCGGGTAATAGGCACACCACAGACACTGCCGTCTTTTTGAAGCGCTTGACAGGTAGGCGTTTTGAAATGAGCCAGCCAAGCTTTGTAGGTGGGTAAAGAAACACCGCATTTTTGCGCTGCAAATTCGTCCGGATTCGACATGTAACTGGCAATCTCATCTTTGGAGACATTCAGATGCCCCAAACCAGTTTGATACGCGACAAAGCTAATACCGGCATCGACAATATCTTGCAGAACGTCTTTGCTTTTGTCTTCTTGCAGTTTATCGCGTTCGCGCTGTGCTTGAGCCAATTCGTCGGCGAGATTTTTCTGATGCTCAGAAAGATACATCAGCTCAATCTCACGCATTTGCAATTGTTCTTTTAAATCTTTTGTCGCTGCCTGGATTTTGGTTTCGGATTCAACCTCAAAATGACGATTCAAAATGGATATTTGCTCGTCACCTACATTTTTTACGCTCTTTAATTTTTCTTCGAAGTATTCCCGAACATTAGCCATCTTTAATGATTGGTTATCAATCGTAAGTTTTAATTCAGAAACAAATCGTTCTTGAGCGGCAAGATCGGTTTTCAGCGATTCGATTTCAGACTTATGAAGATCAACCCGACGTTGATGCTCCAAATTCAGTTGATCAATTCTTTGCTGATGCCGATTTTTTAACGTAGCTAATTGTAAACGTTGTTTTTTGAGCGTGTTAGCTAATCGGTTACGGAAACTTTTTTGATACTTTTCACGCAACTCATCTTCGATTTCTAATATTGAAGATTTTTCGTATCGACGCTCGTCGACAGCGTTTAATGTTGGAATATTTTCCTGAATCGGTTGAACCGCAATCGGATTCGGCTGCACAGGCGCCTGCGGCACATAGGTTAAACCCAACCGATTTTTCGCGATTACCTTTTTTAAGGCAGCAAAATTATTGACCCCCGGCGTCATATCCGGGTCCCATAAACTTCGCTGCAACCAGGGCAAAGAACATTGAGTGTAGCAAGACAGTTTTATCGGACCTGCACCAAGATCAGGACCATGGGCAGCACTCTCAACCAATTGAGAGAGAGGAACATTCCAAGATTTATCAGGAAAACCTTCTCTATCAAAATTGATTCGAAAAAAAACCGCTGCTTCTATCAATAACTGAGGATTGATTTCTAAATAGACCGCCGTCGATTGTGACTGAGCCAGTTCAGGAAGTGGAATAAACGAATCAAGCACTGCTTCAAACTCAGAAAACAGCATTTCCCTTTGCACTTTATTGTCTTTCATAAAGACAACGGCTTGTGCATTTTCAACAATGGAATGATTCATGGACCACCGAACTAGGTTTACAGCACACATCAAACTTAGCGCTGATTAAGAATTTACCCTTAAATTATATAGTGATTAAGCGACTATGAAAGTTAGAAATACAAAAGAAGTCAGCATATTAGCAAAAAAAAATTGCCAATCTTCAACTTTTTAACCGATTTTACTTTCACGTAATAAATACAAATCACTAATGAAGGACAAACCACAATTACTAGAAATTAACACGTCACTCACATTAATTGATGGTAACGAGTTAACGTAAAGTAATGTGAGATGATTACGCTAAATATTATCAACCAGCAGCTATCATAATGATGTGACTGATTCAACATTCACAATAAATATTTTTATGCAGCGCGTCACATTATTCAGTATAGCCATAAAAGCTCGACTGGTTACCCTAATATCGGCCAATGACAGCAGATAGATTCACACCAAAACTCTTAGAATACTCAAAGAACCGCACGATGAATTCATTGCACGCTTAGATAATGGCATTTTCCGTAAAAACTAAAATTATTGCATTTAAGCGCCAATGATTTGGCTTAATAAGACAATTAGAATAAAGCGCGGATCAAACTCAGGATGAGCTCGGCATGCACCATTTGAATTCACTTTGACAGAAAGCACACCCAAACGAGAATTAGAGGTATTTTGAAATTAAATCAGAAGAGCAACAATGAAATGAAAAAGAGATTAGATAAAGCGCGAACTCAAAAAGCCCAGACTAACATCATCAGAGAAAAACATTAATAAAGAATACTGCATTACAACGGCGATTCGCTGAAACTGAAACTTCAGTTTCAGCAATTAGTGGTATTACATCTCATCACTATCAACAATGTACTCATCATCGTCGTCGAGTGAGAAATCAATTTCCAGTAATTCTTCCATATAATCTTGCATGTTTAGTTTCCTTCTAATGATCTAGTATTTTTATACTTTTCTTATCTTTAAATATCGATTAATTCTGATCAGGCTACTCAAAGTAAGTTTCATCAAGATGTCAAGAGTGTGAACTGGATATTTCAATTCGCCAAATTAGTCGAAATATTCAACAAAAGTGGTAATTTATCGGCGTTTTTTAACAAAGGTTGAGTAACAAACGGCAAAATAGCGGCAGAAATTTGGGCAGAAATGAACCAAACCCTCAAATGAGGCCTAACCTATCGCAAGATCTATATAAGACAAGATCTGTAAGAAGAGGATCTGGGATGCTAGAAAGATAGAACCAGCCGCTACAAACTTGTCGAAAGTAGCGGCTAAATACTGAGTTGCTTTAACTCATTTTTGGACTCAGTTATATAGGAATGACATATTTGGGAGACTTATTGTTTAAGCAACGATTATTTAAATAACATAGTTTCCAGTTACTGAGTTTCCTGATAAGCCCACTGCAACCAAGGCATCAATGCTTCCAAATCCGAAGCTTCAACAGTGGCTCCACACCATATTCTCAAACCATCCGGCGCATCTCGGTATGACGCAATGTCGTAGGCTACATTTTCTGAATCCAGCAAAGCAACCATTTTCTTTATTTGCTCTGCCGATGCATCAAGCTTTAAGCAAACACTTGTATTAGATACCGTTGCTGAATCTTCCGCTAGAAAATCTATCCAAGGCGTAGCATCGACAAAACCCTTAATCACTGCCAGGTTTTGCTCACTCTTACGAATTAAAGAAGCCAAGCCACCCAAACCAGACACCCAATCTAAAGCATCCAAATAATCCGCCACACACAACATCGAAGGCGTATTAATGGTAGAGCCTTCAAAAATCCCTTCGATTAACTTACCACCCTTGGTTAAACGGAAAATTTTAGGTAACGGCCAAGGCGGCGTGTAAGACTCAAGTCTTTCAACAGCACGCGGACTCAGAATAAGCATTCCATGAGCGCCCTCGCCTCCGAGTACTTTTTGCCAAGAATAAGTAATCACATCCAATTTATGCCACGGAAGCTCCATAGCAAATACCGCGGATGTAGCGTCGCATATGGTTAATCCGGTGCGATCATCAGCGATCCAATCACCGTTGGGCACCTTAACGCCAGAAGTCGTGCCATTCCAAGTGAAAACCACATCGTGTTGAAAGTCGACCGCGCTTAAATCAGGAAGCGAACCATAGTCAGCCACCCTAGTTTTGACGTTATCTAACTTCAATTGCTTGGTAATATCAGTAACCCAGGTGCTACCGAAAGATTCCCAAGCCAACACGTCAACAGGTCGTTCGCCCAACAAATTCCACAACGCCATTTCAACGGCACCGGTGTCTGACGCAGGCACCACACCGACTCGGTAACCCTCCGGCAAACCTAAGATTTTGGCGGTATCAACGCATGCGCGGTTTAAAGCTGCCTTTCCTAATTTACCACGATGAGAACGGCCTAACGTCGAAATATCGAGCTGTTGTAAATCGTAACCGGGCCGCTTACTGCAAGGACCCGAGCTAAAATGCGGGTTCTGTGGTTTAACTAGAGGTTTAGGCAAACTCATGATAATTCAAAATCCTCGATGAAAAATTGTACACGCCCCGGCTTATAGCTAAACCTTGGCGATGGAACTACAGGTTGGCGATAGTATTCGTATGCGATAAAGCAAGCAAGAAAAACCCGCTTAAGCTGCGTACTACTGGTAGCATAAAGCGCGTGGATCGACCGATACAAACTGAACGTCGCGTAATTGTAAGCTAACTTATAATAAGTACCTTGAGAAATACCTGTGTTGAAGCCTTCGCCTATTAAAACCTTCAAAATTAGCCAATTTATTGAGGCATTTGCCTACAGTCGCCAAGCCATTGAATTGGTGTGGAGCACCTCGCGCAAGCTAACAATTGTATTAATGATTGCAACCTTGTGTGCAGGCTTATTGCCGGCATTAATTGCCATACTAGGACAGTACATCGTCGACTCCGTTGTCAGCGCTCATGAATTACGATTAACGGATGACGCCGAGAAAGCACAAACTACCGCTATTTATTGGGTGCTGGCAGAGGCCTGTGTCATTGTTGTGCTGGCCGCGAGCCAAAGAGTAATTTCTGTTTGCCAATCGTTATTGAGAGCCCAGCTGGGAGAAAAGGTCAATGTGTTGATCTTGGAAAAAGCCCAGACACTATCGCTTTCACAATTCGAAGATTCAGAATTTTACGACAAGTTAACCCGAGCACGCAGAGAAGCCTCTGTTCGCCCTTTGGCGTTAATCAACAAACTGTTTGGATTGCTGCAAAATAGCATCTCTCTCATAAGCTACGGAATTATCTTGTGGCACTTTTCGTTTGTTGCCCTCATTATTCTTTTTATCAGTTCAATTCCTGTATTTATTTCCGAAGCCAAATTTTCCGGCGACGCCTTTCGCTTGTTTCGCTGGCGCTCCCCCGAAACACGTCAAAAAATTTACTTAGAAACACTATTAGCTCGCGAAGACAGCGCCAAAGAAGTTAAGTTATTTCAGCTCGGAAACACACTGCTCAAACGCTATCAAGATATTTTTCAAAAGCTGTATGAAGAAGATAAAAAACTGACATTACGACGCGACTTTTGGGGTTGGGCACTGGGCAATCTGGGAACCCTCGCCTTTTATTCGACGTATATTTGGATCATTATCGCTACAATTCAAGGCAGCATTTCTCTCGGCGAAATGACCATGTATTTATTGGTATTCAAACAAGGACAATCAGCCATTAGCGCATCGCTGACTGCCATCAGCGGTATGTATGAAGATAATCTCTACCTACACACACTCTACGAATACTTAAATCAACCCGTAGAAAAACACCTGGGTACAACAACCATTGGCGAAATAGCCAACGACGGTATTCGATTTCACGACGTTTCGTTTCAGTACCCCGGCTCAGAAATAAAGACGATAAAAAATCTAAATTTGCACATTAAACCAGGGCAAAAATTGGCTCTGGTTGGAGAAAATGGTTCCGGAAAAACCACATTAATAAAATTGTTAACGTATTTATACAAACCTACCCACGGAAAAATCACCTTTGACGGTACGGATTTAAATGACTGGCACATACCGACACTTCACAAAAAAATGTCGGTTATCTTCCAAGATTTTATGAAGTACCAATTTATTGTGGGAGAAAACCTTGGTGCCGGTAATGTCGATAAATTTAATGACACTTCCGCCTGGAGCGATGCCGCAGAAAAAGGTCTTTCCGCAGCATTTATTAACAACCTCAGCGATGGCTATGAAACCCAACTCGGACGTTGGTTTAAAGGCGGGCAAGAACTCTCCGGAGGCCAATGGCAGAAAATCGCCCTGTCGCGTATGTTTATTCGCCCCGATGCGGAATTATTGATATTAGATGAACCCACATCGGCCATGGACGCCAAAGCTGAAGCAGAAATATTCAGCCAGCTCAGTAATTATACCGAAGATAGAATTGCGATATTTATTTCTCATCGCTTTTCAACGGTCAGAACAGCCGATCACATTATTGTACTAAAAGACGGAACCATCGAAGAACAAGGTAGCCATGAACAACTGCTAGCACTCAATAAAACCTACGCGCACTTGTTCAAACTGCAAGCCAAAGGTTATCAATAATCAACGGCGTGAAAAGAAGAAAAAACTGCGGCAAACAAACTGTCGCAAAAATAACAAGACAAAATTCAAGAATTGTGGCGTACGACCGAAAATTAATAGGTGAGCTTTAATAGCTCCTCCCTCACATTAGGTTGTTGTAGAGTTATTCCGATGGTTATTGATAATACAACCACTGCGGCTAGCGATTAGCCGCAGTTTTTTATATCGTCTTCAGAAGAGCAGCCTACCCAATAAAACCCTACGCACAGAATCTAGTACTATGGAATCTAACCCAAATGATTCTAACTCAATTCTAACTCAATAAAGTAACGTGTAATATTTACGTTGATATTGTATAGCGAGAGGATCGCCCTTACCGAGAGCGGCTAAAATATCGAGGTAAAATTTCTTGGCATTACCGTCATCAAAATTTAGATCCGATTTTAATACCGAATACAATAACTCCAACGCCTGCCCATGCATTTGGCTCTGATGGTACTGAACTGCAAGTTGCATTTGTAATTGTTTATCATCAGGAGATTGTGCTAACGCCTGTTCCAGAGCGTCAATCTCGGGATTCTTCGAAGATTCTTTCTGCAATTCAAGACGTGCTTGCAATGCGCGATAAGTGTCGTCTTGATCAGCCAAACCAATTCCGCTTAGAGCAGATTCAGAGTCATCCAACCGGTTAAGATGAAGCAACACATCTGCTAACGCAAAAACAATGTTCGTTTGGTTACCCGAATCAGTTACCGCTTTACGTAAAATAGGCAAAGCATCATTGAAGTTTTCTTCATTTATCAGCTCTTGGGCTTTCAATAAATCTAAATCCCAAGCCTTCGGTAAATACTTATCCAACAACTCACGAACCGCCGATTCAGGTTGAGCACCATTAAAGCCGTCAACCGGCTGCCCGTCCTTGAATACCAATACAGTCGGAAGGCTTCTTACACCCAATTGAGTCGCAATCATTTGCATTTCATCGGCATTCACCTTAGCCAGCAGGAATTGACCATCGTATTCATTGGCCAATTTTTCCAATATCGGCATCAACGACTTACACGGCTCACACCAATCTGCCCAAAAATCCACCAAAACGATTCGATTAAAAGACTCATCAACCAATATCTGCTGGGCATTGGTTTGATCGATATCGACTATGTTACTCATTACATACTCCAAAACTAGTTAACTCACTGATTTATAAGGTCTTAAAGTAGCTATTACAAGCCCCAACAGTCGCTTATTCCAGAATAAACGCAATTTTTATAAACCGCGCCGAATGACCTTTCAAAAACAGGGTTAATAAAGGCTGGAAACAAAAATCGTAATAAAGGTGAGAAACGTCGCAGAAAGCTAATAACGACAAACTGAGTACTCATTAAGAAATACGTTTGAATAAGAAGAATAATTCAGTAACGAAGGGTATAAATATTGGGTGAAATTTCGATTAAATAATGATTCAAAAAATCACATAATAAACAATCAAAAAATTAACCAATTAAGTTAATAAAAAAATCCTTAAGCAACCTCTGATTAATATAAAAGAACAACCATTATAAAAACGTCAATTATTTCAACTCGTTATAAATAAAAGCTGCAAAGCTCATAGCGATTAATTGACACTTTTAAAATTGTGTAAGAAAAACAACGAATAAGAACACAACTTAAACACCCATATAAAAACTAGCGGGCTTATACCGGTAAATTGAAACAGCTTTTCACGATAAAATTTAAAATGAAGTTGCATAATCTCCATATTATGCTCTACTTATAAATAGCAACAACGTGATATTTTATAAAGAGGACTTCTGTTATTTCAGTAACGATTAAACCTTCCGAAATCTTTGTATAAACAACTCCCTCGCACGAATAATCTACGTGAATATCGGCTTGCACGTAACACTGCTTGATGTAAAACAAACCCGACTTTAATGTTTTAATATTTAATTATGTATAGATTTTTAAATTTTAGTAATGTTATTCTTTAGCAGCAAAGACGTTAAAAATATTAACAAAGCACACTGTTAATTTTTTCTGTTGCATAACAGTGCAAAACTATTAAATTCAATACTTAACAAGAACTATCACTTATAACTAAAAATAAAAGTTAGGTTTAATAAAGGCAAAACTAAGCACTGTACGTCAATGCAAATTAATCAACACATATTAACAATATATTTAACATTAAATTATTCTCGACACTATGTAGAGACATAAACCCTTAACCAACATAACATCAATAAATAAAAATAATTAATAAATTGGAAATTAGTAACTTAACCAAAGCTACTTACGCATCATTTCCTCATTTTTAAATCAGCATAAAAATAGATAGCTATTTTAATACCTAACCATCAAATTCAGGAGACACTCCTATGGGAAGAGTCGCTGTTGTAACAGGCGGAACCAGAGGTATTGGTGAAGCAATTTGCGTTGAACTTAAAAACATGGGCCACCAAGTCGTAGCCAACTACGGTGGAAATGATCAAGCTGCTAAAGAATTTACAGATCGAACTGGAATTCCTGCCTTCAAATTCGATGTAGGCGACTACGACGCTGTTGAAGCTGGACTAAAACAAATCGAATCTGATTTTGGACCTATCGATATTTTGGTTAATAACGCGGGCATTACTCGCGATGGCGTCTTAGCTAAAATGAATTGCGATAACTGGAACGCAGTATTAGATACCAACTTAAAATCTTGCTATAACACTTGCCATACCTTAGTTCCTGGCATGAGAGACAGAAAGTTCGGTCGTATTATTAATATCAGTTCCGTCAACGGACAAGCAGGACAATACGGACAAGTAAACTACACCGCAGCCAAAGCTGGCATTCTCGGTTTCACCAAAGCCCTAGCACTAGAAACAGCAAAATACGGCATCACCGTCAATGCAATTGCTCCAGGCTATGTCGATACCGAAATGGTGCGCGCAGTACCTGCAGATGTTCTTGAAAAAATCGTAAGAAGAATTCCGGTTGGAAGACTTGGCAACACGGGCGATATTTCACGAGCAGCAGGCTTCTTAGCCGATGAGCAAAACAGTTTTATTACCGGCGCCACCTTGTCAATTAATGGCGGCCAATTTATGGCCAACTAAAGATTTACTCTGTAACAATAAAAATAAAGTACAAGCAGCTACCCCCAATTGCGCCTTTAGATGAAATTCAAGCATTCATCTAAGTGTTAAAGAAGCAAGCTTCAGTGAATCCACCGGCCTGAAAAGGCCGGTTTTTAAACGCCAAAAATCTTTCCTCTCTCCAATCTCTCATCCACTCTCAACTCATTGCGCCATACAAACGGGCAAATTTTAGACTAGTTGTATGCAATTTGAATCAAACCGAAATAAAGTAAAAAATTTTTGCGAAACACGCTTGACTAATCGATCTGAAAGCATAGAATGGCGCCCTCGTTGTGAGAGGTGCTTACCAGTTAGCTTTTAGCCATCGTTTGGATAAGCTAGCTAAGTATAAGAAAACACTAGGAATTTTCTTAAACTTAGTTTAATATTCGCAACCATGGCGCGATAGCAAAGCGGTTATGCCACGGATTGCAAATCCGTTGAGGCCGGTTCGACTCCGGCTCGCGCCTCCAGCTAACTTAGTTAGCACGTTGAGCTACCACTCAACTAAAAAAATCGCTTCCCTTGCCCGGGTGGTGGAATTGGTAGACACAGGAGACTTAAAATCTCCCGACTTCACGGTCGTGCCGGTTCAAGTCCGGCCCCGGGCACCACTGACATTCTTGTCATTTCTGGCTAAATCCAATTATTCCTTACCAATCATAGAGTTAGCGTTGCTTTAAGCAGACACTTTATTCACCATAGTTTGCCATATTCGTCCCTTTTCGCATGAGTTTTACGAACGAATTACGATTACGGAGTCCCGTATCATGGCATCGATCAGAAGACTTTCTACCAAAAAATATATCGCCGAAATACGAAAAGGTGATTTCTACAAAAGCCAAACCTTCCCCAGCAAGATTCAAGCAATGGCCTGGGCCACGGAGCTAGAACAAAGCCTTTCTACAGGCAATATCGTTAAAGGAAAAACACTGAGAGACGCTTTTATCCGTTATCGAGATGAAATTTCACCCAAGAAAAAAAGCTATCGCTCCGAATTTAATCGCATCAATAAATTCTCTAGGCATTGGCTAGCTGAGAAAAAACTCTTTGAAATTACCCCAAAAATTTTCTATCAATGGATGGATGAGGTCAGTGACCAATTAAAAACCAGCTCTATAAATCGAGATTTAAATTTGCTCAGTGCTATTTTTGAGCAGGCAAAACGATGGGAATGGACAGACAAAAACCCCATTCGTGGGCTACGACGTCCAAAAAACCCACAACCCAGAGATAGGCGCATTAGTGATTACGAAATTAATAAAATCACGGACACACTAGAATTCGACGGGACTTGCGTTACACATTCACGTCATGAAATTGCTGTTGCTTTTTTATTCGCCATTGAAACAGCTATGCGCCAGGGAGAAATTTGGGCACTAACTTGGGATAATATTTTTTTAAATAAACGCTTTCTTCGTTTACATGAAACGAAAAATGGTACCAAACGCGATGTACCCTTGTCTCAGAAAGCCATTGACTTGCTTATTTTATTAAGCCCCCAAAGCTCAGGAAAAATATTTAAAAGCCAACAACATTCTAGCGGCATTATTTTTAGACGTTATTTAAAAAAAGCCGGGATTTCTGGGCTAACTTTTCACGACACTCGCCATGAAGCTTTAACGAGACTTGCTCAAAAGTTACCTGTGCTAGATTTAGCACGAATGGTAGGACATCGAGATCCTCGGTCGCTGATGATTTACTATAATGCGACAGCAGAAGAAATTGCTAACAAACTAAATTAATTGTACCTAGTAGGTTGTTATTTTCAAATGATATCAAAAATCATAAGTAACAACCCTACTTCTAGAGATCGAGATCTAAATAGACCTTTAACCGCTTTCTCCATTCTTGTAGCGCTTCTTTAATACCTTCCGGCCAATCATATTCTCCAACTGGTTTCTTATCTCCTGATCCAACTACTGCAATACTCAAAGCTCTTTCAGAAAACCAATTAGTAATATAACTAGGCCCAAAGTAAACTCCAGATGCAGGTACGGGAACGTCAAATATCATTACTGAAGTGGGTTCTTGGCCCAAACTAATTATTCCAAGAACCGTCGACTTAAAGCCTATTAGAGTACAAGTATATTTAGCATCTTTTTTCACAAGATTTTCAGATGGAAAATCATAAATCACCATCTTTTTTCCAACCTCAACCCTTTTGGTTATATCTCGGAACCTCCAATCCATGTTTCCTTGACCCTCACTTGGTGAGGATGTCAAATATGCAACCCATTTAAGATTCATAAATTCAACAGGAAGCTCATCAACACCATCAACGTCAATTGTTAGCTCTTTCAACAGATCAAACTGATCTAGACTTAATGCTTTAAGAGATGAAGCTTGCTCATCCGACACATACAATTGCACCATAACAGAAGCAAGAAAACTAACTGATGCACCAGATAATAGAAGAAATAAACTGTCTACCCATTCATATCCATCTGGGTAAACATCCAGAACAGAGAGCGTACTAAAGAGAATAGTACTAAACAATGAAATGAATAAAATAATTTTAAAAACCTTTCGAGTTTCATTTATCTCACTAAGCCTTCTCACTTACAAACTCCTAACGGAAAATAATTAACCAAATTATTATCAGGACCATAAATTTGGAGAAAATTACGTATTTGTTTTTATACGAGCTTCGTAAACAAACCATTTAACTCCAAAAGTTTCCACCATATGAGAATTCACTTTGAACCGATCATCATCAAGAAACCTTGAAGCAATTTCGTCTGACCCAAACGACGCCCACACAAATATTAGAATACCGGCCTTAGCTTCTAGATGGTTTGTTACTCCTCTAATGCAATTACTAACGACATCTTCAATTGACCTACCAATGCCCTGCCAATACTTAGCTTTTGATGAAATAGGAAGGTTTGCAATAATATAGTCATATTCCCCTCTAACATTTTCAAACAGGTCTGATTCCACAATTTCAATTATTCCTTGCGTCAACCGACCTTCTTTCACTAATCTTGAAATGTTATTTTGGGTATCCTCGATTGCTGATTTACTAATATCCACTGCCGTAACAGACTTAGCTCCTCGCTTTGCAGATAGGATAGATAGGATTCCACACCCGCATCCTAAATCTAAGACTCTTTTACCAGTGAGGTCGCTAGGTAAAACATCTGAGATAGCTAAAGTGGAATATGTTAGTTTTACATCAGGAGAAAAAGTACGTGGAGAAACAAATATTTCTGTTCCATCAATAGACTTTATGACGATCCTGTCTTGCCGGTTGGAATTTTTTTCTTCCCACCACTTAACATATGAATCCTCAACGGAAGATGAATCATATTTAGAAGGATTTAAACATAGTTCTTCAATTCTATGATAAATTTCCTCACACTGCCCCCTCAACTGATTAATTAAATTAGTTTTTTCAGGAGTTTTGTACCGCGCAATAGTAATACCATCCATATCAGATGGTAATTTAACATCATCATGAGCAACAATATAGGCTCTATTTTTACCAAGAATCCCCATGAACAAACCAAGTTCAAATACTACATTATCTCGTGCTGTAAAGTGCGTGCCACCACGCTCTTTAACAATCGAATCTCTCCCAAAAACTAGGACAGCGAAATCACATTTGCCAGCAGCTTTAATTAATTCGTCAAGAGTATTTTCTCCGAGATTAAAAACACCTTTGTCCCAGGCCAACCCCTCTATATTTATGTGGTTATGATGCCCTCTATTTTGAAGATTAGATTGTATAGCACCCATCACCTCTTTTGATTCAGATGACGAACCAATGAAAACCAAAACAGTTTTTTCCATGACTCACCTTAGGATATTTAAAATTAAATAGAAATAAATTAACCGAAAACCTATATAACTGTAACATTAACAATACACACCACACGCTAATCTGACAGTTGACACATCAAAAAAATTTGAAAATTAATTTTTGAATATTTTATTCCTTACAAGAGAAAACCTTTAAATATAAAAAGGGCACTGCGTCCCTTCAAAATCAAGATTAATGACGGTTTCTAACCTCAGTTAGACACTCCGTAATTAATCTTGATTTTTTCATCCCCGCCTAGTCGGCCTAGTCGCCAGAGGTTCATGAGCTACGCAAGCAAGCGTGCTTATTCATAAACCTTAATAGCGAATATAGGTAAACAAAATGACAACCCCTCGAATTTATATTGCAGATCTAGCTGCCTACAATAATGGTTATTTACATGGCGTTTGGATTGATGCAACAGATGAGCTTGATGAAATATACAAGCACATTAGAACCATGCTATCGAAAAGCCCCATAGACAATTCTGAAGAATGGGCTCTGCATGATTACGAATATTTCGGAAATGTGAAATTAAGTGAATGGGAGAATCTTGAATCCGTACAAAAAATGGCATGCTTTATTGAAGAACATGGAGACCTTGCCATCGAGTTAATTCTGCATTTCGATAATATTGATGAAGCTATAACCGCTCTATCGGAGCACTATGTAGGTGAATTTACATCACTCGCCGAGTACGCAGAAAACACAATCTTAGACACTTCCGAAATTCCCGAACATCTTAAACATTATATTGATTATTCCTCCATGGGACGCGATTGGGAAATGTCAGGCGATATTTTTACGATCGAAACCGGATTTGAAGAAATTCACGTCTTTCATAATCTGTAACGCAAGGAGGCTTTCACATGAGACAAGAAGTGATAATCTGGCGTGATATAGAAATACAATTAGTGACCCAAAAGTCCAGGCATTCTAAGAACTTTAAGAAAAAATACGGTTATAATTTATTTCAGATCCAGCTCAAAATCATAGCTCCCAGAAAAGCAATATTACCTATTTGCTCAACCAATAATTGTTTAATAATAGCCACTCAGCCAACGTTGAACCGCTATGGCGGCCCCGCCCCCATGTTAACTGCAGTATTAAATGACAAGGCAAATAAGAACCCTTGGGATAAATTTGATTTTACAACAGGTCAATACCGCCTGTTTTAGGCGGTATTTTCGAGATGCTATCACTTACGCTAATCACGACACCGCGCTTTTCTATACCTCAATAATCCCCCCAACCCCTAGGGCCTATAGCCAATGTGACGAAAATCTCAGTGCAGTAATTTTAATGAGGCATGTCGCTTATAACCTCACGCTAAATCTGTACAAAGTGCTAGAATAATCATTCTATTTTTATGTCAAATAACTTCATAAGGATAAGTAATGTTTCCCCATATCAGGCCCCCGCGAACACATGTAGAAAGGATTCTTGTGCAATTCTCAAAAATTAAGAAACCAACCATCGCCGACTTCATGGCGTTTCGCACCCGCGCACAAGTTGGAGATTATTTAGACAAATACCGTGCAAAAGCAGCCACAATGACCAATGGGCAGCTGCAAGGGGAAACACATTCGTCAAACCGTATGGCCCGCTACATGCGTCGAGCAGGTGATCCTAGACCATCAAAACGTTGTGACGCACACGCCATCATTTCCGGAAATCACCGGGATGCATTAACACTTCGTTTATTGATGTCCTGGGCCAGAATACGAATAGATGACCCCTTCAATGGCTGTTGGTTACCTAGAGATTGGGATGATCGGCGACATATGCCTAACCATCTACGTGAAGCGGTTCCTCACCGGCGCATTCATCACGAACAGTATTATTTTTGGCTACGTAACCGCATCAATCCAACGGCCATTAGATCACCGGATCAATTGATAAATGCTTTACGTTTGATTAGAGTCGCCTTGCAAAGCGGCGCTGTGCCGCCATCCGTCATGCCACAAACAGGCCGATAAGAGTTAATAGTTATATGTCGCTTTACACCATTGTTTTTGATAATCGCCGCTACCTCTCTGCAATATGGGACAGCGACCAGATCATACGGCTTTCCAATAACGATCTGGATCATCGTATAGACATGAATGGGGCTCCTATTCGACATGCGGATGTTTTTAAAGAACCATTGCATGTAAGTTTTGAAAAAAAGTTTGATGGTGATGAAAAGCTGAGCAAACCTGACGTAACTGTGCAAGAAGGCCGATTGTACTTAAACGAGAGAGCCTACACGGCATTATTCGACATTATCAAAGAGGATGGTGAATTCTTACCGTTAGTAGATGAATGTGGCAATACGGGATATGTATTTACACCTTTAAATATTGCCGAAGAAGTCGACGCGCTTGATAATAATTTGAGTAAAAAGAACGACTGGGGAGACATAGAACATATGGCCTTTCATGAAGACAAAATTAAAGACTGGTCGATATTCAGAGCAGAATTTAATACGTACATGACTCCCCAATGTAATCAGTTTGTAAAAGAAGCTATTGAGCATGCTAATTTAACGGGAGTATTTTTTACCACTGACCTCGGTAATGGATACTCCAACCAATTTGATGAAGGGAAAAGCTCGCTTAACTGAAAGTCATAGAATGTACTAATTTCCAACAATTATGAGGGAGTACCTCCCCGCCTCCATCTTTCAGAAACAAACTATCATACGGAAAATATAAAAATAGACCTTTGCTAGGACATTCAACCCGATATAATCTTGATATGAAATATCAGGATTAAGTTGCTGACGTCCCCCTGCCAACCCTTACAAATAGGGCTCTCGGTGCTTCCTAGCCCAATCTCTTACCTCTTTAGGGTACCAACGTCTGCCCCCTAGGCCTTTTTCTGTAGGGATTCGTACAGCTCTAGGGAAGTTATTCCTGGTAATCACGCGTGATTGCACGGAAGACGTGCTCAAGCGCATGTAACGAGCAATGTCTGAAGCCGTCCAAAGGCCATTATCATTAGCCGCATTTTGCGCTTTTAACTCATTTAAAATCTCAAGCAACAGTTTTTCCATATTGAGTACCTATAGGAGTTCAAGACCAATCATCGGAAAGAACATGATTGTGTGAGTCACACTTTCTTCGTTCGCCGTCTCTGCGGCTTCTCTTCGACAAAAGCGACTTTAATTCCTGCATCCTTAGCAAGTTGTTTAATATTTTCTTTAGCGACTTTTTCTCGCTCTAATTTCCGTTGATCCAGAATCTTATGGCACAGAGTAATGTAATTCTGAATATCCTCATCGCTTACTTTATGCAATATTGCTTCTGATAAAGGTGAATGTTCTGTCGTTGATGTGGGGGTAGATTGAGTCATTGTTATACCTTTTCGTTGGTGGTGATAATAATGGATTCAATAAAACTAATGCCTTCTCCTTTAGCTAAATCAGCCTTGCTTGATACGGCTAGATCTCGAAGCTCAAATTGACTGATCGCGTCGAGCACAGGCTGTAAATATTGCCCGACGACTGTAATAATCTGATCGCCTATTTCTAAGGTAATAACACCTTTTTTAAGCTCTATCTTTCGGAAATGTGCATAGGGTAGAGCTACAATTTTATCAACGTAATGGATTTTTAACGTCGGCGTTGAATCTCTCGAATGAGAGCGATTTAATCCTTGTGTAAATCGTTTTGTTTGGTCATTAGCGTATAGCTTCTGACTCATTGGTGTCATAAATTCAGGGGAATCTGCGGTCATCGTTCGAGCCCTTTGTGATTGTGTTTTATTGGTCCCCTATCCTGCACAATTTCGTTTGACGCGTGTTTATACGCCGACCATGACCTATCGTTAAATAAACCGCTATTCGCGTAATGTGTCATAACCTGAATGTCTTCAATCTGCTTCTGCCAGCGCGCACTTCCATCAGGCTGATTCTTCGTAAGTTCAATTACACTCACTCGTGCGTGACTAGATTTAATTTGTTCGCTTAACAGAGTTTTATCATCTGTGAAAATCTCAACAGATTGCTTCCCTCTAGAGACCGACACATAAAATTGTTCCTGGCTGGCTGCACCATCATATTCAGTATTCTGTGCGATCAATACGTGATCAACTGTTTTACCTTGGCTAGCATGGCTGGTAGTGACATAGCCATAGTTAAAATTACCTTGGGAAGCATCTAATGTACGTCCGTTAAGCAATTCAATATCGCCATTCTTTTTTACGTTTTTGACAGTCTGGATGGAGCCATTATTTAGCCGTCCTCCATCCTTTGAAGTGCCACCCTCGGTGATACGGATTTTTTCACCGGGACTTAAGTGAATGTCACGTTGTTCATATAAGTTGAAGCGAGGCGCTAATGACAAATCAAGCGCAAATGCTTCACCGCCCCCATCACTAATAATGACATCATTGTCGGTAATGTCTGCAACAGTATATTGTGCACCACGAACAATGCCGCCCCTTGCATTTTGCTGAAAACGAATCATTTGCCCAATATGATACGAATCAATGTTCCCACGTTCTGCTTCCGTCAGCTGGAGATTGTGGAATCGAGTCGCTTTCTGCTCTTTTTTAGACAGTAATTTTTCAGCATGCAAAGCGTCACGAATTGCCTGTGTAACTTGAGCACCTTCTGCATGAGTTGGAGCGACTGCAAGCACAGTCTTGTCATGTTTTAAGTGCTCAACATATTTGTTCGATAATGCTTTATAACGTGTTTCAGAATCCGTCTCTTCATGGATAGCATTTAATTCATCCAACTGGTTAAATCCCTTTTCCAAATTGCCTTTGGAGACATAATCAACCGCTTGCTTAAATACACCTTGTTGACGTCTAATCTGTTCGAGCTGATAGGTTTCTAATCCTGCTTCTTGTTGAAGTATTCGAAAAGCATCGCCACGATTTACACTGTTATGTTGTCCACTGTCTCCGACCAAGACAATACGATTATTGTAGTTTTGGGCGATAGAAAATAACTTATGCATATCACCTACGGATAAAAGCCCTGCTTCATCCACGATAATTGTTTTGTCCTGATGCTTTTCATGTTCACGCTCATTGACAATAAATCTTGCAAGCGTTTGTGCTTGTTGCATAGCAGAATTTTGATAAGTTTCGCCGTCCTGGCGCAAGGTGTTATATGCAGCGTCAGCACTTGGGGCTAAGATAACAGCCTCATTACCACTTGCTTCAATTCCCTTAATTAGTCCGGCTAATAACGTAGTTTTACCCGTTCCGGCTTTTCCTTGTATGCCATCTACACGATGGCGACTCGCTAGCAAACTTTGAATAACTTTTTTTGCTCATCACTTAATTCAATGTCAGTATTGCGTGAGTGATCGACAAGCTTTGGAATAACATAGTTATCGTGATATTTTTGCTGTGTAGCATAACCATTAACCACAAACTGTGTGATGGCTTCCTCTTCGTGTAATACATCGAGAGTAGACACCATTACACGATCTTTTAACGGCAAAATTATAAGATCTTTACGTTGTGCTATCGCGCGATCAATATCATGGGCGGTGATATCACCAAAACCTTCTCGTAACGCAGATTCTTTAAGTCTCGACAGCGGTAATACAGATTGTCGCTCCAGGTGCAACCTAAGCGCATAATCGAGATATTTATCGGCATTAATCATTCGTTCTTGTATTTGTTTTTGCTGGGTTTGAGCGTCAGTATCATCCGGTTTAAACGCACTCAATCTATCAAGCGTTTCTTTTTCCTGATCATCCAATCGATTCCACCAAATATCTCGTAAATGATGTTTGCTTAGCCCCTCGACTTTCGCTGTACGCAACTGCGCGCCAACCTGATCTTTTGCTTTATCGTCCTGGATGTTATTGGCAGCTATATATTCTTCAATCTCCTTAGTACGATTAGAAAATTTATCGACGGTTTCTTTGGATATTCCAGCAATTTTCCAATACTTTCCGTCACTCTCAATATCAATACCCAGTTCTGTAAGTCTGTTGGATAAATAGGAATGGAAACGTGCTTCATAGTACGGTGCGTCACGTCTAATATTAATTAATTCAGCGGCTTTCCATTGTTGCTCAACCTCATCGAACGTCAGATTCGGCACGAAGCAATGCATATGACAGTTCATATCCGGTACATGCCCTTTCACGGCTCTGGAAGTGTAATGCTCGAAAGCTGAGTATACTAAGTTGCCTGTGCGCCGAATTTCATTCGAACCATCTTTTCGTACCCGCGTGTATACCTCCGTTTCAAGCTCTTCCATAGTACTATGTACAGCGTCACGAAATGCTTTCAGCAAACGCTCATCCCCAGAATATTCCGCGAGAATACTAAATGATTTTGGCGTATTAAAAGAAATATCAAAACCTGCCCGTCGGTTTATCCTGTGTCTGGCCGTCATCGTGTCACCCGTTTCTGGGTGAATATTATCAACCAGATTATTGAATACCGATTGCTCAGTATGACCAGATAACCCAAGTATTTGAGCCGCTTTACCTCCCCAAATACCTGGCACATCATCTTTGCCAAAATAGTAATCTCCACGTGAGAGTTCCTTGGCAAAATATGACTTAGCCTGAGCCGAATTTTTTGACGTATAGATCCGTAACATAATACCCATTTACCTGCGAGAAGATGTATCATTTCGGTTTAGTAGATACAAACATTAACACCCAAATATAAGATTCAGACATCACCCTTAGGCAGAGCCTAGAGATATTTTTGCCACAAAATAGCTGCGGCAAAAATTGTAATAATGAACCGTCACCCGGTACCAAAACTATTAATAATTAACGTTATTTATGGTCTTTATTCGTAATGTGTTTTCATTAGGAGAAACATAGTCATACTCACTGGCGAGAGTCATGAATTGGTCTCGAATGTCTTCAGGTAATTGCTCACAGAACTGGTCAATTTTTTCTGAGAATATTACTCGAATATATCCATTTGCGGCATTCTCACATTGCTTGTGAAGTGAATAAATAATGCGTTCCATTTCTTCATTGTCTGGACAATATTGATTGCTCATATCAACGACCTCATGCGGTAAAAATGATTACGAATTAAGCTCTGGATATTGATAGAAAGTTGCGTACATATAGTTGGTTTCAGTGGCACTCCATATGCGTCCAGCCTGAGTCACTATGGCCTGTGTGTAATAGTTATTTTCTTTTCCGCCATTGGTAAGAAGCGTGAAATCTCGTTTCTCTACTTCTGCCCGATGTTGTTCACTGTAACTAACATTTTGATTATCTCCAGAATTGTAAGAAGAGCCTTGTTCGTTACTCGAATAACCCGATGAGTCTCCGTGACTGGTAGAGGCCTGCATTGACCAATTCGATCCAATGATGTCGCTTGCCCAGCCGTTGGTTTTATCATGAGTATTTGCATGGAAAATGAGTGTTCCAATGTTTCCAAAAAGAGATTCGGTTTGGTTTACACCATGCTGGCCGTCACCGAAAGCAATATGATAATTACTAATGTTTTGGCTGATTAACGTTGTAATGACACGTGAGCTTCGAGCCGTCTGGGCGAACTCAGCATCTTTTTGAGGAAGAGTCACTATTTGAGCCTCATCAGCGAATAAAAATACTCCTCGCCCACCATCTTCATTGATATCACGGCGTTCCATCTGACGTTGCCATATCAGCTTATACAGGCTTTGAGAAAGCTTCCCTACATAGCTTGTCTTAGCTGGGTAATCAAATAAAATAATCGCGCCTTGAACACTGTATTGAGGTTTTAAGACAAAAGGTTTTTTTCCTGTAATAGGGTTAATTTCTTCATCTGAACGACTAAATAATTCCCACAATTTCCCACGAAGCCATGGATCGATACTGGATGAAAAAATACTAGTGATTGATGATCTCAACCGGTCACCCATGCCCGGATAACTTAATAAGAAATAGTTTTTACTTAGTATAAATTCTTGCTCCCAGGGAACATGCTGCCCTTCATGTAATTTGTGCCGTAGCTTATCAGCGACAAATGTAATCGCTCTCCCGCAATCACTCTCTTTCATCCAGCTTGCAGACTCAGCTTCTTCCTTAGACATTGGAGCACTTCTGACAATGTTATACATATCAAGTAACGTCACTTCTCCATAGGCAAGTTGAGATAAGGTGATGGCATTTCTAAGAAGTTCTTGATTGGCTTCATAAAAATAACTATTCTCGCCTTTGGATAAATCTCCCGCTGCAGTAATTTCCATAACGCGGTTAAATATCTCTAGAATATTTTCCAGCTCATCCCCTCCACTAACACTCATTTCATGCTTGAGGAAATTGAACACAATATCTTTATCTGGAGTAACGTGAATGATGCTTTTCTCACGTTTCTCTTGCTTTGCCCACCGTAACCACTGCTTTGCTTCATCGTGCTTGCTACATATAACTAAACCGCCCAAATTATGCCGCAAAAATGCACGGGCGATTGCTTGTCCACTGGAGGAAGTTTTACCCGACCCTGTTGCACCGAAAATACCTATGCCCATATAAGCGTCACGTAAGGTTAAAGGGTCATTATCGGAGAAATACAATAACGGCATATCCAACGGCCACTCTTGAATATCCTCTGGATTCCAGTTGTGGTTATTCTCCAAGTGGTGCATAAAATCACTCTCGAATTCGCCTTCTTTCAGTCTCGTTAGCAACCGATATAAATACCTATACCACGGTTTTAATTGCATAGCCTATCTGCCTCGTTATCCAATACGATGGTTTGCTTCATCACGACAATTTGACGGGGTTCGAATCAACCTTTCTAAGGGTGGTAATTAACGCTCAAGCCCCGCTCCGGTATCAGGAGAAACATAGTGAGATCTATCTGAACTACTAGTTGCGCCTTGCATAAATTCAGGCATTGGACGAGGTACTTCTTTAACGACTTCACCTTGTTCATATGATGGGAAAAAACCGTCGGGGATATTCTGTGCAATAACATCACGTGCCTGCTCATAAGACTTTTCGGCAATCATAGAGCCTGCGAGTGTGACACCGTATATCGCACCGGCCATAAGCTGTCCCATCGGACTATTATCCATTTCCATTAATCCTTCATAAATTCCTTGAGAAATGACCTCCTCAAGGGAACGTCCTGTTTCTTCAAGATAGCTTTGAAGCTCGTGATAGCGTGTGTAAATTTCGAGGTCTAATTTTTCAATTGGCGCTCGTAAAATGTCGGTAACCATCGTGGAAATTTCTTTTTCAAAAGACATAATTTTAGCTCCCATACACCGCACCCATCATAAGGCGCGGCAGTATCGCGTTTAGTGGGTAAGAGAAGAGAAATCAGTGTTCTGTATGGTTTTACCTGATAAGATCTGGCGATCCATCTCAGAGAAATTGGTAGCGTTTCGTACAACGAACCCTTTAGTATCTTTCGAGGGTTTACCATTAAGTGCGTCCATATGGTGATTAGCCTCAATATGGCGGTCACGAGAATCGAGCAGTTTCTTGCGATAAAGGGTGTAGTAATAACGCACTCGTAATACCATCCATGCCGAAGAAAATATCAATAATCCACCGAGCCCTTGGTCAAGAAATAGATAGATCGCCATGCCTGCTATAACGACTAATAATGGTTCGTACACGCCCTCTAAAATCCATGCATTTGACCCACCCGGAAACATTTTGATTAATCGCTCCAATATGATGTTACCCTCAAAATAGCTGTGAACAATTTCTTGATTGACATTCCTTCGCCAAATAACAAACAGGTGGAAACTTGTCGCTAGACACAAAGAACCGAGATATAAGGAAAGATAAAATGACTCAACTTTGTGTAAGTGGCTAACAATCAGCACAGTAATGAACATCGCAATAATGTAGGTTAAATTAAATCTACGCTCCCCCATGCCATAACGTGTTAATGGATAAACCAGCGCAGTGCCTAAATCGCACAGTAATCTCGCTATAAAAAATGCAAATCGAACGTGCATACTTTCTTTAAACGCATCATTAACGGTATGTATCGCTGTGTTTCTGGCGTCCATAAAAATTTCCTCAAAAAAGAATTAAACTGATTGGTTAAACTCGGAACCTGAATGTATTGAAAACCGTCTATGGGTGCTAATTACCTCCTTATAAAAATATGGAAATATGAACTAAGAACGCTGATGAACTAGGAATGTTAACCATGCGGTTAATAGGCAGAAAATTACATTTACAGCACTGATAGCCATAAACGCAAAATATTCCCCATTAACAAAAAATGCATAAAAAAACGTAACGGAACAGGCCCAGTTCCACATCAACCATGTCGCGAGGCTTACGGATTTATCTACGTTGCCGGATTTGAGCATTTTCCAAAGAGACATACATTGTGGGGCGTAGGCAAAGGTGGCTACACCTGCGTTACACAAATATAAAAAAGTTATGATGTTATTCATGATTTCCTCACTTGTATTTTTAAGCGCCGACTGTGGAATGGCTACAGTTAACCAAATGTATGAAAATTACGTAAGTACTTGTTTCATAAAACTTTTTTATGTAGTAAACGCTGATTTTCTTATGTAAAAATGAGAGATCTAAGGCGTTGTAAGATCGAGGGGAATTTTTACTTTTTAACAACCGACGGCCAGTCAGTTCGGCTAGATATTATGGTGAAATAGAAGCATAATGGCGTTAAATATCGCCAATTTATCCAATGAGAACAAAACCGGTACTCAAAGCAGAATTGGCAATAATATCGTCCTGGTAGGTATTATTGTGAAAAGTACTCAATAGTTCATAATCTTGTGTATTAAATACTGATATTTGAAATTTATGTCTAATTCTCAAAAACACCCTAATTATGGCAATCTTCTCGATATCATTAGCACAGAAGAAGATTAGCAGCGTTCTTTTAAAATAGCTAAATTTGAAGGTCTCTTTGATGGCACATTTGAAGAATTTAAGGAAGAAATAGGTGAACCATTTGACCTAACTGATTCCGGTAATCTTACGTTAGAGGAGGCCTATGATATCGCTTGTGAAGAGGATCTGTTTCAGGGCAGCTTTGAGCAATTCGTCGAATTTCACCAAGAAGCGGTAGATCATGACACGATAAACTTCGCGAATGAGATTTTCCTTAAAGAATGGCCTATCCACCCTATGGTGGCTGTATTTATTGCTTTGCCTCTTGAACAGACTGATTTTGAGGAGCAATTTTTCACTCTGAATGAATATTGTATTAAGGCGACATCAACTCCAGCTGAAATATTTGCAATTGGCCGTGTATGCGGTGTACCTGCAGGTGTAGTAGCAAGAAGAATCTTGTTATATTTCTTCTCTAAATTTTATCAAGATGAGCTTTTTGAACTCAATATTCGAGTCGACAGCAAACAATTTATTAACCTTTTTGGGTACAACACTAAGAGTTACAGGGTTCAGAACCCAGTTATACAAGAGTTTACTCGGCTGACATCTTGTAAATTTGAATTAAGCTCTCTGGGGGATTTAATTCGAGCGGGATATAAGACGATAAAACAAGCTTATATTGCAAACGACATGCTTATTGTTGATAAAACCAGCATTGTCGAGGGAAGAACCACCAACATATTTCTTAATCCAGCCTTTATGTTTAAAGCGGCATTTCCTGTTGACTTTAAACACGTAAAAAGCACAAATAAGAGATCGGAGTTTTGGAATGTTTATCTCTTACTGGTAGATATTTTACCACGTATCGAGCCACGGAAGACATTAAAAGTCCCTTGGACAACACTAGAAAAAATATTCTGCAATCGATATAGCACACTAGAAAACTTTAAATATTTCTTCAAAAAAACACTTGAAGATGTCATTGAAATTTATCCGAAATCAAAAGGGAAAGTCATTACTCAAAACAAAGATCATGTAGTTTTTTGTCACACTCCTGCCCCAATTTAAAACTATCCAGTAATATTTATGAAATAGAAAAAATTCAATGTAGCGGGTTACTGAATCGGAGCAGGTAGACAATCGTCACCCACTCCGAATATAAATAGTTAAATCGGTCGGCAGCTGGTTCCTACAAATCTACCTGAGTCTGAACCGTTAGTAAAAGTTCCAACGGCACCTGATACAGGACCTAAATCTGCGTCATTACTCGAATCCATTCCATCGGAGTCGAATGTTAGATTGAAACTAAAATTCCCTCCAGTAACACTGATTATACCGTTAGAGAGCATTCCACTCAGAGAAGTTTGATTACCACGAAGAGTGACTGCAAGACCCGTTACACTATTATCGTCCATGATATCCAATGCAACTAAAGCAGATCCGTCCGGCGTATTGGGCATGGCATTAGAATTGGCTAGCCCGGATAAACGATATCGTGCAGCTGGGTTTCCAGCTCTTCGCTCACCAGTAAATGTCCCATTTTCACTGGTTAAAAAATTATTCCATGCACCGTCTACTTGTGTGTAAGTTACATTGAAGCTACCAGTAAACTCTGCTCCAGATGAGACGCCCCCTGCGATCACATCACGCTGAGGAGTAAAATCTACCCCTTCTCCAGGATTAGCAGTAAGCACTAGATTCTCAACGGTACTGAATACCAGTCCACTAGTAACGGCTTCTCCCACACCATCCCCAAAGAATGTACCGGGCTCAAACCGCTCATGCTGTACCAATAATAAAAAAGTGCCTGCATCATCACCAGTGAATTCCCCACTGTAAACCCCTGATGCGAGACAGGCCAACGACAAGGAAAGAGCTTCATCGGATTCTCCAAACCCCGGTAATACTGGCGTGCGATTATCAGCGGTGGCAACGTCCGATAAAATCGTACTCACCTCACCGCTAAAGGTTTCTATCGTGAAATCTGGTTGCGGAAAATTATTTGCTATAGCCTGAACAGCCTCTGATATTTGAATACCGTTACTGTTGTCGTTATCAGTGTCCAAGGCTAACAGTAATCTATTGATATTTTGGACTCGAACATCACGGATACCTGCGCCAACAAGATCCACCAAGGTTACCAACTCTTGTCCGGTAACTTCCCCAAATTCGATGCCACCTAGCGAGAAGGTAACGGTGCTTCCGCCTTCATACATAAAGCCACCATTGGCATCTGTAATACCTTCAGTACTCCCAGATACGAAGCTTAGCCCTTCAATTGGAGACGAGAAATTACCAGAAAGTAAATCCGCCGTGGGTTGAGGATCATCTTCAACAGGCGGCATGGTTGTCGGAGTTTCCGATGGACCGGGCGCAGGAACAGGGTCTCTAGGACCATCGCCACCGCAACCACCTAAGCCCAGTAAGATTGCCAAACTGACACCGTGTAAAATCGTTAATCGCATTCGAACCTCTCCTGTGTGAGGAATTATTTTTAGTCTAAGTAGATAGAGCAAAACCCACGGTGAACGCGGATCACAAAGAATACAGAACCGTATTTGAGGTAAATATTAACTTCTAAGAAGAAGTTAATTTCTTGCCTACACTAATAAATCGCAGTACATCAATTATTTAGAATCAGTTTTTAACGCATAAAAACCGTAGTCACACACGAAGTATTAAATTGTTAAAAAAGTTAATGGTCATATAATGGCAATGGTAGCAGGCCAAAATTTTAATCATCCCGAAAAAGGCAGTTCGATCAAAGTCGAGCCCATTCGAGATATTAAATCCATCAAACGCATTAAAAAGAATTTAGAAAAACAACCAAGAAATTATTGTTTATTTACCCTGGGAATTAATTCTGCTTACCGAGCTAATGAATTATTATCGTTGACTGTTGATCAAGTCGATTATTTACGCCCCGGTGATCGACTGGAACTTAAGCAAAGCAAAACGGATAAGCACCGAGCCATCACCGTTAATAGTACTGCTGTTGATGCTATTGATTTTTGGCTGAGGCATCATCCACGCCCTACCAGAGGACAGCCATTGTTTATTTCTCATAGAAAACATACGGCCATTGGCGTACCAACCGCGTGTAATTTATTAAAAAAATGGTGTCATGATATTGGCTTGCACGGTAATTTCGGTAGCCATACCCTACGAAAAACTTGGGGCTATTTTCATCATTTAAACGGCACGCCACTTCCATTATTGATGGAAGCATTCGGGCACAGCACACAAAAACAAACGCTGGATTATTTATGCATTCAGTCTTCTGAAATCCAACAGCTATATACCGATCTGGAGCTGTAAATCTTGTGCAGTAAGCATATCGATTTTAATCCTAAAATTCGGTTGATTTAGGTGTCATAATCAGATTATTAAGGAGCCGATAAGAAGAAAAATTAGGAAATTACGTTATATGGACAATATACGAGATCAAAAAAATCAAGAGGCTAATAATTTACTTGTGCAATCCATTGCTGAAAATAAATGTTCGTCTTTAACCAAAGTTGATCTACAAGGCCTTCGCAATTTAATTAATGATTAGATACAGCGCATAATCTTAAAAACATTTATTCAAAATCACATGGCGCCTGATATTGCATAATTTTTAGCGCGCCTCTTTACTAACTTCTTCTTAGAAGTTAATGAGACATAGAGAAAAGTGATCTAATACCGGTATTTATATATAAATTTTTATCAGAATGCAGATATGGCGAATATTGACAATATTCGCCATATCTAGTATAAATATTAATCAAACAGTAACAATTAGAGTTCAGCATCATGGCAAATAGCTTAAATCTGTCCCTCACCGATGAATTACGTGACTACGTCAATAGCCGGACGGGAGATAAAGGGCTGTATGCTACGCCTAGTGAATATCTGCGTGACCTTATTCGCCGAGATATGGAATCACAAACTACTCTGCGTCATATCATCAGCGGATTAGACGATATCAAAGATAACAGGTTTTCAAGCAAGTCCATCATGGATATCGCTGATGAGGATTAACCCAAATGGATTCGTCTCCTGCCTACATTCTTACATCTACAGCGGAACGAGATTTTCGTAACGCTAAACGATGGTCAAATAAGCGATGGGGAAAAGAGCAAACAAGACTCTATTTTAAGGAATTGGATAAAGCTGCCAACTATATTGCAGAAAACCATGAATTTATTGCAAGAAAAGATTACTTAACTGGATCCACGGGGCTTGGTGTTTATCCTGCCAAAGAACATTATATCATTTACATATCTGTAGATCGAAAAACCATAATAATTGTAGCGCTCATCCGTCAGAGCTGCGATGTTCCTGCAATTCTGGAGGCTAATAATTTCCGAATAAGCCGAGAAATTGCAGAAATCAAAACCTTATTAAGGTCCGAAGATACAACTGACGTAATGTGAAACTTAAAAAATTTGACCTTTTAGATAATCCTCTCGGTGATCTGCAAAAGGCATTTTCATATTAGAAGCCCCCCTTCGAATAAAAGCTTGCCTGGAAGATCTAATATAATTAGGTTTCTCGGTTCGTGTTACATTTACCTTCACAACAGGAATATGCCCCATCATGATAAATGTAACATCAAAACAAGAATTAAATACCAGCTCTTCAGATAAATATTTTTTAATATCTTGACAATATAAACCCAGCGCTTCCGTTAATTCTGCCTTATAGGGAAGTGACTTTTTAAAATCATACAAACTACCATCGTCGTTAACACCAATGAATAAAGTACCATTATTGGCGTTACTAAAAGCACATACAGTTTTAAGCAGCTGATCACTCTTACCGCTTTGTATATCAATGTAAGATTTAAATTCTACATGTAACCCCTCGCCCAGACTAATGGTTTGGTAAACATCGTCAACAGGGTTATTCTCTTCAGGCAAAGCAAGTCTATAGGGATAAGATAATAAAGACCGATAATCTATTACTTCATGATCTCGATTTACCAACCATATTTCAGCACTCAGCAACTGTTCATCAGATAAAAGCAAAGATTCGCGATTTGTATAGAAAATAAATGGGTCAACGCCTGGACCTCGACCTGTTAAACAAACATCATCACAACGCCCACCTATCGAAACTGTATTATCGCGAATATCAATGTATGAGTCAGGTGAAGAAAATATAATGTGAAATCCCTGTTTATATTGGTAGTTAACTTTTTCACCTTCAAGCATAAATTCTTTTATGTAACAGTCAGCTGAATTATGTAATGGCTCGCCATAACCAATGAGGACCACATCCATATTATTATTTTTATTACATGATAAAGTATAGCAATGGGCTGGTCGATTATTACAGCGAATATAACTCGGAATCAAAGTCCACTCCCATGACGTAGAGCTAGCTTCAAAATTTACCTTCGCCAACGACTTATCATCAAGAGCAGAAAATAAAGTCCCGTTGTGGATTTTTTCTAATAACTCACTCTGATCGATAGCCTCGATATGAAAGGAAATAAAAGCGTATGTCGGATAGATAGACAATACGTCATCCAATGGATCTACATCAATTTCGCAACGACCACAACATACTGACCACTTGCCATTCTTGTCAGGTCTTTCCAGCACAGCGCGAATTGAAACTGACATTAGTGAAGAAGATCCACAATATCGTTCAACATCTTGTTTAATCTCTTCGTAATTAAGATATCTACTGTTAACTATATATGGTTGAATATTCACACTAACCCTCTTTTGTTTGCAATAGTGCGTAAGTCACGAACAAGATCATTGAAATCTCTCCCATATATAGGAGCAGAGGATAATATAATTTTTTGAGATCCAGGTGTAAAACTCGAATTTGTTACCAATATACCTCGATCCGCACGCGTATCTTCTAAAGAAATTGTTCCCAATAAACTCCTAAGGTGGCTAGGGCCTATTTTTTCATTACGACGTTTACATTCAACGGCGACATAAACTGGGAAACCATTTTCAATTATTGTGGCTGTAATATCTCTCCCTCCGTCACCACTTTGTGGGGTTACGTTAACATTTAAAAACCCGAGTTCATGTAATATTTCCGCAACGACATATTCGAAATCCCGGCCATTCAAACCATGCATCAAGTTCGGGTCACGGCAGATTCTTTCGAAAACACGCATCGGAATAAAGTTGACGCGCTTTAACTGACCATTTAAATCGGCAATTAATGAACTATTTTCACTTTCTTCTTCAAGCTCTTGTTCGTATTGATCAAGGGACAATTCGAATAGGAAAAGATGTCTTCCTCCTAATTGTTCATTAATTCTAGCGATACGGTCGAAATTAGTCTCAACATCCGCAATCCCATTTAGAATAGTTGTAGGAATTTGAAACCCAGATAATATATTTTCAATATACGAAGGAAATCTCGATGAGTCTTGTAATTGTATAGCCTGATCCCAGGCACTAGTTGAATTTATAAGGTTAGATAAGCTAGGATATTTTAATAATGGATCGTACAATTCAATAGTTTCTAGTAAATTTTGAAGCCTTTCATACTCAAAGGGCAACCTATAATTAATGTCAAAATTTCTAACTGAATCTAATACATTAGAATGTGCACTTAATTTGTCAAAAGGTTGTTGAAACGAATCAATGACTTTTTTGATTTCTTCTTCATTTTCATCATCTTTAGCCATAAGGTCTACTCTCAAATTTTTACGTATTTCATGAGGTCATTCCTTTTTTTACTCGTGCGATAGTATGGTCCGAACATCCGAGTAAATTGCGAATATAAGCGTAACTTTTTCCATCTCGTAATAGTCCAGCAATGTCACCATGTAGCTTCTGATTTATTGGACGGCCTTTATATTTACCTTCCGCTTTAGCTCTCTGCACACCTTGTGCTTGCCTGCGTCGGCGGTCTTCGTAGTCTTTACGCGCTATCGCCGCCAACATATCGAGCATCATTCCGTTGATAGCCTGGACCATTCGGTCAGTAAAAGCATCGTCGGTGTGAATAAATTGATGAGAGGTTGGTAAATCTTTGGATACGATCCGAATATTTTTCGCTGCAATATGGGATTTCAACCGTTCCCAGTCTTGAAAATTTAATCGGCTTATACGATCTATTTGCTCTACAAGCATAACATCGCCAGACTGAGCAATATCGATTAGCCGAAATAATTCCGGTCGATGCAAATTGGCACCCGATTCATTTTCGACAAACCACGCAGAGATAGGAAAACCTAGCGAAGCTGCAAATTCTTCCAGTTCTTCTTTTGCTCGATAAGCATCCTGTTCTTCAGTTGATGCTCGTAAATATCCATATAAACGCATTCACCCTCCCTATTCGTGGTAATTATTGTCTACGCCTAGTGTAAAAAGAATTAGATAAAAGGAAAAGAGCGCTAATGTTTATTGAGGGAATACACGAAAAGAAACTATTGCTAGTGATGCAATGCTGCATTACACATTACTGCTCTATTTCCACTGCGTTTTACATAGAATTCACGATTTACTGCAGTGAAATGAATCAGAGATTAAGTTACTGCTGTTTAGGTACATCCTATTTAAAGCTATCGGAGCCATGCAACAGTTCGTTTATCACCTCGTCTTAAAAAGCCTAAGCTGGGTGTCTGTCTTGATAACCTGGGTAATGACCTGCTGGATAAACGGGAGGGTTTGCAATGAGCACACAAACCCGGCACATCAAGGTCAATCACATTTATTACGACTACAAACCTAAGAACGCCGAGCCTCATTCGGTAACGCCGCCGGTGCCCTGGATTCAGATGAAGGGCAAGTGGTTAGCCAAAGCGGGATTTACCATCGACACACCAATTAAGATTGAGGTGTCCGAAGGGCGGTTGGTGTTAATCGCTGAGTAAAAATAAATAACCCCGGTAGCACAAACTAGCCAGGACTTTTGTTCAATTTTCGGAAAGCTATAAATTATTAACGGCCAGATTTTTCTAACTCATCAATAATAGAGCCTACTTTTTTCAGCAAGCCTTTCACATCTTCGTGGCTTGCCCCCATACGAGTTTCAAATTCAAACTGATCCAGCCCATGACACACTTCATTAAGTGAATTATTGAGAATCAATAATTCATCTATCGATACTTTCACATCAGCAGTGTTTTCTGCCGTTTCAATTAAATCCATAGTAATCACCGCAAATTATCAAAGTAATCTCGCCCACCAGTAGGCTGAAAAGCTGTTCCACCATCAGCAGCTTTAGGGTTACGAATCACAACTGTTCTAGAGCCTTCATGCCAATAAGCGGATCGGCCATTACTCAGCTGTCTGGTCGCACTTGGGTTCGTCATAACATTTTCAATATGCTCGGCAAACTGTTTGCGAGTTTTAATGAAACCAGCAAACTCTCCTTGTTTGAGTACATGCTTTTCAAATGCATGACCTCCTGCTATTTCTTGAGAAGCGAGCTGCTTATTTAAGCGGGCGGAATTTGCTGCACTTCGAGCGCTGCCTGCTCCCTTTGTAACATAGCCATCTGATTTACTGGCATTTACCTCACATTGTTTCTTTTTTAATTTAGATTTAAGCTTTCCGGCAAGTGATCCAAGAGCTCTTATACCATTAGATACTATACCTGCTGTAACAGTGGAGATTTTCCGTATACTTCCTCTAACTGCTACACTGGCGAGAATATTAGTTCCGCCTACTACGAAAAGCGGAATAAATTCTCCCGTAGGATCATAGAAACGCAGGCTATTGCTGTCAACGTAATTATAGGTATTTAGGCCAGCATATAATCCTAGCGGGTCGGACGTGATATATCTTCCACTATCAGGGTCGTAATAACGATTCCAGTTATAGTAGAGATCCGTCTCACGGTCATGATATTGCCCAGGAAAACGTAGATTAACTTCCGCCGATAATATGTCATCGGGCGTTTCGCCAAATGCCTCTCCCTCCCACAACCACGCTATATTGCGATTTGAGTCCGTTGCAAATCTCGGCGTCATGAGGTGATCAGCATGGAGATAATAGAGCGTTTCCTCCCCCAAAACCGTGTCAATTTGTGCTAACGGATCCCCAGATTCATGCCATAAATATTCTTTCTCTGTAACGCCACTTTCAGCGGTTTCAGCAATCAACATGCCGTACATATCATAGTGATACAGCGTAACTGCAGTAGCGCCTTGGCTGTCAAAGACCGTTTTGCGAGTGCGTTGCCCTTGGTCGTTATAGATGTACTCTGCGGTCACAACGCCATCGTCTATTACTTGGAACAGGCGATTAGCATCGTTGAAAATTAATTCACGTTCAGTAAAACGAGATTCTGATAATAACTCGGTTACGGCAGAAACTCGGGATAAGCGGTTGCTTCCTGACTCATATAAATAATCATTTGCCGCTTCGCTTGTTTGGAATTCATCATGACGATTAAAGTTAAGATCATAATTGAGCGTATTTGCCAATCCATTATCGATTTGATCCGAGACGATTCTGTCTAACGCATCGTAAGCATATACGCTTAATTGTGGTGAAGTGTCACGCTCAATTACATTGCTATTTAGATCATAGCTGTAACGCCTGCTATCAATCGCAGAGTTACCATCCAACAGATCTTGCGTTTGTAGCCGTCCTTGTAAATCATAAGACCGAGTGTCTTCTAGCCCATTGCCAAATCGGCACTGAGTCATGGCATTATCACCACGGTATTCAATATCACTTATAATAGTTTGCGCTGCCCCATTAATGGTAGTGCTTATGGATTGGGTACGCCTCACACCATCACGGCTGATCGATATAACCTTTCCGGTAGGGTAAGTTTTTTGGATGACATTATCGCCGTCGTCATAAACATATTGGGTAGTGAAGTCTTGACCTTGTTCATTTCGTGTAATCGAAACCACATTACCAAACGCGTCATAGACATAATCCCATATGCCTGTTTCGTCGACACGGCGGCACAAGCGCCCTACTCCAAACGAACAATCATCATAAATATAGGTAACGTCTTCTATTTTGCCGGGGATGCTGTTAGGAAAACGCTTTGAAATAGGACGCTCAAGTTCGTCGTAGCTATAGTTCATAGTAATGCCACGACCGTCGGTCATGCTGAGCAGATTATCATTACGGTCGTAGCTGTAATTTAATCGCCCACGATCAGGACTTTCTTCAGAAAGCATACGCCCCAAGACATCATAGGTGTAAAGCGTTTCTACACCGTTAGGTGCCACTATGCGAGTAACGCGGTCATTTGTGTCATAGTCAAACTCGGTAATACCATCCAGCCGATGAACAGATTGTGTCACTCTGTCCTCGGCATCAAATTGCGCTGACGAAAATTGATTTTTAGGATCGCGTGCAATTCTCGGCAAGCTATTTCCATCTAAAGACCAACGCGTTACAGAGAATTGATCATCTTCATGGGGAGCACTAACAGAAATTAATCGATTGCGAGAGTCATAATTTAAATCAACCGTACGTGCTAACAAGCCGTTACTACTGATCGTATCAGCCCTTGTAAGGTTATTATATGCGTCGTAAAAATAATTCACGATCTGATTTAAATTATCAGAAATCTGAGTAATACGACCTTTTTCATCATAACGAAAACGATAGGTGATATTGTCCGGAGTAAGAATTTCCGTGGTCTGTCCGGCCGTATCGTAGCTATATTGCGTCACCCGCACATTACCAGGACTGTCATCGGGGGGAATTTCTGTCTGTGTTACAAGTAACCCTTGTTCGTTATATTCAAATAAAATTTCTAAATTATTAGGCGTCAATAGCCGTGTAATTAAACCGCGACTGTCATACTCCATAAAAGTAGTATGACCCAACTCATTAATAACATTCAATGCGTTACCACGTTCATCGCGGTTATAGATCATTTGATGATTATTAGGATTGACGTAACGCGTTACCAAACTAAATTGGTCATATTCAAATACATCAACAGCACCGTTAAACACTTCACGGCGCGATAACATATTGCCTAAATCATCAAATATTTTTTGGATAACCGAGTTGTTAGGGCGTGTTGTCGTAATGGGGTTGCTATCATTATCTCGCTGACTCCGATAAATCCTCCCGACTGCATCACGGAATTCCGTGTGGACATTTAATCCGTCGGTAAATTCTAGATCAACATTACCGTTCTGATCGGTATAGCGATTGGACACATTACGTGCAAAAGGCGGAGAAGGAAAAATAACATCGGACGAATCTTCGTTAGATGTGATTTGCCTAAAATCAGGTAATCCCTGAATAACGCCTAAATCAAATTCTTGTGTGCTGCCATCAGGTAATTGCGTGCGTTCAATTCGGTCTGCAAAAGAATATTCATAGGCCTTACGGTTCCCGCGCTGATCAAATTGAGCCGACATTAAATGTCGTCGTTGTGCATTATATTCAAAGCGGCGACGGTCACCATTAGGTTCAATTATAGTAATTAAATTACCATTACTATCTTGTTCGAACCGAGTCGTTCGACCCATAGGATCCACAATTCGGTCGAGCCTATCACCAAAGAAATAGAAAAATTCAAACGCTTGACCAACAGGATCAGTAATACGAACAATGCGTTCACTTTCATACTCATACGTCGTTCGATTTCCATTTCTATCTATTTCTTCAACCATAAGCCCATCTTGGTTAAAGAGATAACGTGTTCCATCCTTCATCACACGTTCCCACGTACGATCTTCAAGGAAGGTTAGGGTTGAGAATTCTCCTGGAGGTGACTCGTAACTATAAGGTGGAATCGGAGCCAATATCAGCTGCGCTGTGCCAGGAGCAGGCGGAAGTGCTTCGGCTACTGCAGGCCCTGTAAAGACGTAACTGGCAGCAGAGCCATCGGTCAACATAACATCCACGGTTTCCCCTGAACGTATGGAAGTTTCTGGGTATATACGCTGCAATCCCACAATATTCCATCCAGCACCGTAAGAACTGCGTCGCAAATTATGGATAGGTAAATCAACAGCTAATCGTGTTTGCCGAAAAGACCCATTAACAAAATGTGTTCCTCGAAATTCATGGCGATACAGTCCCGATGAAATATCAAAAGCATCAAATTGTATGGCTGGCCTCAGGGGTAGAAATTGCCCCGCTATTCGCCCACTTACAGCCACATTCGTGCGATAACTATTAACGTCTCTATTGCCAACGCGGCCTTCAAGTAAAAACCGCGTGGGTGGAGGAGATTGATTACCAAATTGAGATTGCAGTGGAATGATAGGATTTGGGTTCGCTAAATTACTGTTATATTCCAACCGGACAGCGCGCTCTGCTCCCAATGAATAATAAGAAGGGATGTCATGCCATTCTTTTAAATTACCGGTTTCGCGATCAACAGAGCAGGCACCGCGCACTTTCCGACTGCAAACCGGCTCAATGACGTTGCCAACGAAATCTAGCCCTAATGTAGCTAATTGCAGTGCCCATGCGTGCCAGGAATTGGAATCAACGACACCACCAATGGAATCAATCGTCGCTCCATTAGCGCTCACTTCGCCTTCACCAACTACCTCAAACTGACCAGTCTCATGATTAAGAGCGAAAATATCGACACGTGAACCTGGAGGTAAATTCTCTGTATTTGGAAATGAAATAGGTACCGGCTCTGGGTAACTCACACCAAAGGGCTGAATGGAAATATAACTACTTGCACCGATACCTTCAGGTAAAGGTTGAGGGCTGCGTGTAATATCCTCCAAGAATGTTATGGTGATATCACCTTCAAACGGTTGGCCTGTTGCATCGTCAATAGCTGCACCTGGTGGTATGGTTAGCCTTGCAGGTTCGAGTAAACTCAGCCCATCACGAAAACGTGAACTGGTAATAATTGATGTGCGTTCAGGATCAACGGGATCAGCACTTGCTGTATCAAGTGGTAATAGAAATATAGGCGCGGGCAAATGGTTTATTGCACCAGCCACCAAATGCACTACTTCAGGTACAGTGGCATAGCTACCCAAAGAAGGATCAACTGTACTTCCATCTACTAATAATCGTTGATCGCCAGCTTCAACAATGCCATCAAAAGTGAAGCTACCATCGCTGTCTGTAAATTGCGCTTCACCATTAATTTCGAGGCGGACACCAGGAAGCGGCTGATCATTCTCGGTGAGCACCCTGCCACTTAATGCGGTTTCTTCCCCAGGAGCTGGGACGGTAAAAAGCACTGTTTCACTGTCATTAAAGCGCCCATCCGACGCACGGAATGTTATTTCATATTCACCGCTTTGCCCTTCAATAGGGGCAAAAGTTAGCTCCCCTGATTGCGCATCCAGCAACATATTATCCGGTAACGGTAATGGCTCCGCTTGGTATGTGATCGGATCGCCATTAGGGTCAGTAGCATTAAGCTGTAGTGATAAAAATTGCCCTAAAAACGCTGTTTGATCGCCAATAGCTTCTAATACTGGTGAGCGATCATCTAACCCGTTGACGGTAATCTCAAAACGTTGTTCAACTGGAGGGTTGATACCGTCTGATACACTGAGTACGACTGATGACACACCACCATCTACAGGTAACCATGAAACCAGCTGTTCTTGTGCGTCCAGCCGCATTCCTAGTGGGCCTTCAATAATAGCGAAAGTTAACGTGTCACCATCGGGATCAAAGGCAACAAGCTCGTATTGATAATCTTGGTCAATCTCTGCCTCAACAATAGGAACAGACACAAATCGAGGAGCACTATTACTCGGTGGCGGTGGTTCAGATACTTCTATAATGACAGTATCGGGATTGCTGGATAACGCACCATCACTCACAATGAGCTGTGCGACATACAATCCGGTAAGGTCAGGCGTAAATTCCGAAGAAAGATTAACCACTTCCGATATTTGCGCAGCACTTCCCTCAGGTCGAATCGTTAACGTCCAAAAGGCAGTAAGTAGATCAGTATCAGCGTCAAAAGATGCATCTCCATCTAGTGCAACAACGTTGCCCAATGAAGCAAAACGCTCAGCACTAGCTATAGAAGTTGGCCTAGAATTATTAGTGGAGATAAGTACGGTATCGGCAGCACTTCGACCTGCTGGGCTGCTAATAATCAGTTGAACAACGTAATCACCTTCTGCGTCAATTAGCAGCTCGGGATTAAATCGATCATCGCCCTCCAGTAGCGCTTCACTGTCCTCAGGCCGACTTAATATATGCCATTGATAATCATAAAGCCCGGCATCTGGATCCAATGCATTAGGAGACGATAATTGTACCCTCTCTCCGGATAACACAGATTGATCCACTCCGGCATTTGTATCTACCACTAAAGGGGCGGATTGCAGTGTTAATTCCGTGGGCTCTCCGTCTCCTAAAGCATCGCTAACGGTTAACTCGAAACGATACTCTCCTTCAATATCGGGTGTTAAATTAGGAAATAAGCTTTGCCTATTATCTAATTCGGTAGAACTTCCAATAGGCACGGATACCAAATTCCAGGTTACCGTAAATGCTGAGCCATCCACGTCAAAAGAATTACTTGCGTCTAAAGTAATGGTTTCCCCAGGAATGATAATTTGAGGTAACCCTGCAAGCGCTACCGGACGCACACTCTGTGTAGATACAATAACTTCGTCGACGGTCAGTTCAAATCCATCCGAGACCGTGAGCATAAAACGATAATCACCTGGTATATCAGGCGTAAAAAATGGTCGCACAAGCTCTGGATTATTAAGCTCAGCACTACTTCCTTCAGGGCGTGATACAGCTAACCAATTAAATTTAAGTTCATCACCGTTACGATCAGTTGACGCACTTCCATCCAGTGTCACGACTTGATCGATCTGTGTGAAAATATCTATTCCGGCATTTGCATTTGGTGCGACATTATCTGCGGGGGGAACTACTGGACGTGGTTGAACCGTAACAGTGATAGATGACTGCGCACTTTCATTAGCATCATCTGTGACGGTAATTTGAAAATTAAGCGATGTTGCTTCACTAACGTCAGGTGCAACAAAAAAGCTGGTCGCCTGATCGGCGTCCATTAAAGTAATGGAGCTATCAAGTGGCTCCCATAAGTACGCCACCACCCGACCATCGCTATCTTCAGCAGTAACAGAAAGTTGTACTAATTCGCCGGACTGAACAGTTTCAGGCGCAGTTATATCGGTGATAGTCGGCAGAGCATTAATACCAAAACAACCAACCAATAATGCAACACTGGCAAAAATCCACGCTTTTAATAACCTCATCCTTTCCTCCCGGCTTACGATTTTTGTGATAGAGCTTGAAGTAATGCGTTACTGGATGATTGAACTGGGAACCTGAAAAATATCGCCGGTCACAGTATGAAGCGATAAGACCGATGGCATAGCTGCAGACTGACTCACTTTAATTGCTACAAGTTTTTGTCCGTCAGTAAATGGCTGTAAAAGTGCTATTTGTTCCTCAGTCGGAGTAAAGAGAACCGAAGCTAACAAACTGGTCGCACCAGCTGGCAAACGCACCTCAACACGAGTAGACGCAACTTCGAAAGTGCCAATTAGCGGTTCACTCAGGACATTAGTTACAGAACCAGCATTAGGCGTCACTAATAGCTGTACTTGCGAACCAGGAGGTACATTATTGGTTTCAAACTCAATTGTTACTGATGTATCTGCAAGCGCCGTGGGCAGTATTACATCGTTATTTCCGGTAGGATTTGCGGGCACGGCCACACCAGCAATAGAAGATATTCTGATATCAGGAAAATCGGCTAAAAATAACGGTTGGGGCGCGGAGGATGAGAGTGACGAGGCGGGTATTACTCTGCCATCAAACAATAGCTCATCAACCTCAATTCGTACTCTACCCGGACTACCATCACCTCCTCCTTCACCTGCCGTGCTTCCATCAGAATTTAACCGTCCACCGTTGCCGCCATTTACATTAATATCACCGTTCCCTATAAGGCGCGTAGCAACAATACGTACAGCACCACCGCTGCCACCTCCAGCGCCACTAAAGCCACCAGAAGGTAAATTCCCACCAGCGCCACCTTGCCCCAAAATCTCGCCGTTTAATATTAAATTTCCGGTGACCGCCAGGAGCAATGCTCCCCCACCACTTCCTCCAGCAGCCCCTAAAAAAGACTCACTGCTATCAGCGCCTGATATGCCCGCCCCACCACCGCTGCCACCGACTAGTGGTTGCAGGGTAGATGAACCGTAGGGTGATCCAACTCGAATCCCATTTCTGCAACCACTACCGCCACTTCTTACCTGCCCACCAGCTGCCAAATAGCCGGCTCCTGCGCCACCGCAATCACGATTACCGCTCGACATGCCACCACTGGCTCCACCTGGCCCTAAACCATTGCCACCTTGAAGCCTTGGACTGCGCCCTTTGCCTCCTGCAAACGCAGCAGGAGGTACGAAGCCAACACCGTCACCGTCCAGTCCACTGAGATCTAGCGTGCCATCAATGGCCGCATCGCCTTGAACCAAAATGATTGCTGGTGTATTGGAGCTATTAGGTACAAAACTGATGGTTACATTCTCGGGAATAGTAAATGTCCGGTAATTCAATATGCCGCTTTCAGGTAACGTGATTTGACCGCTAATTTGCGGATTAAAATCACCATCCGAGCCAGTGCTACCGCTATCAAACGCAAAGGCTAAGGAGGAAAAAATTAAACAAGTTAATGTGAGAAAAATTGATCGGCCTAAATATTTTCCGAACATAATATGCATCCTCGCAATTAATGTAAGTCACCGCCGTTGATGAGTAATTATTGAATATCTAAAAATAAATTAGATCCAAAACGGGTACGAACAGTTGTACTTTGCGTACGTAGAATTAGTTCTCTCAACCCTATGCTCGCACCCTCTTCTATCGTTAAAGAAAAACTCAATACAGATCCATTGTTTGTAACCGAAAGATCATTAATATCGATTCCATCCGCCGGTAAAACAGATGCCGACAATATTTCACTCAAATTAACGCCATGGACTTCGACTATCTCTGAGTCACCAGATTGAAGTACTAACGGTCTTTGTGGTTGGTTATCGAAAAAAGGATCAATAACCGGACCAATTACCGATTCAGTAATTGCGCTAAAGGAAGATAATGAAGAACGAAAGTTAATGCCTACCAAAGATGATAATGCAGGGAATTGGTCTGTAACTTGTACGCCCACAGCATCAGATAATGCAGAACTATTAGATACTGCTGCACTCTGTCCTACAAACACACCTACGGAATCGGAAAAAATATTGGACTCCGTAAGCCCAGTCAAAATATCTGGCTCATCAGAAAAATTAGATAAAAAGTTTGAAAAGCTTGGTGATACATAAACAGGAAATGAAAAAAAGAAAAATTGTTCATCTAACACCAGATCTATGGCGGTTACACCTTCTTGAAAACCGATAATATCAATTGAAGCCGATGCCCCTCCTGCTGCTATATTTACAATGTCGGCATCAAGAGACGCAATGGACGAATCTCGTGAAGAAATGGTGTAAATTTCATTCTCAGGACGCGCAGGGGAAAAATTTAAATTAACACTCTCATCGTTCGACTCAGCATTAAGAACAACTGGGCTGGGAAATGTAAGTAATTCAGGTCTAGGACCAGCTACAAAAAATGACTGTTCCACCTCACCTAACTGATTACGAATAATAATTGTGCGAGCACCAGAAGAAACATTTGAACTTACACTTACGCGAAAACTCAGTCGGAAAAATTCAGCCTCCACCTCTGAAATAATGATAGAAGGGTCATCCGAAACAACCTGTGCAGTTAGAAAATTACTCCCCTCAACCGTAACGAAAAAAGATTCACCTGCATTAATGAATTCAGGCTCAAATGATGTAATGGATGGAAATTCAGATTGGACAGTATTAATAATTCGTATCGTATTACCCGAATCATCGTACTCTCTATCCTGAACTATTTGTACCTGCGCATTGCCGATACAAGGCAAAAACAACACCGATAAAAAAAACAGATAAAATAACTTCCTCATAGCATATCGACTCCTTGCGATTCGACGGCTCCGTAACAGAAAAAGCAATTTACAATTTAGGACGTTAAAACATTAGGGGCGTACTAATACTTCCTCAAAAAGAAAAATTATTTTTATAGAAAAAACTAAATTATATGTATAACAATTTTATGACAAAGATTTATGCGTGGAGATAAATTCACCTGCTACCCACAGGTGACTACAACTTACCATAGCCAATGTAATAATCCAGTTACATATGAATTATTTCTAATATTTTTTAGCTATAAATTTATCATTTAGATCAAACATTGACGTTATTTAGTTATATCAATCTACACCTATATACCCTAATCACCAGACTATTAGTATATTTAATGCCAGCATTAAAAGATTTAATAAAATCACCAACCTAGCAATCCAACTCAGAGCAACATCAAGTTATATTTACTCTCACATGCCCAACAATGAATTTCATGCCAAAGTTTAATCATTAACGCCAGTATAAGATTTTTAGTTGAGTGACGGGTTTTTATCTAATATTGTACAACCAAAACCTATAGATAATATTCGTAATCACCATTATTCCATTAAATTATTAACTGGACTTCAGGGATGGCAAAGATAAAAAGCATCGACATTGAAAACTTTGGTAGTTACAGAGGTTTTTCATGGAACAAATCTGTTACCCGAAAAGGTGAACCACAAGAATTTAAACGCCTAAATATCTTATACGGCAGAAATTATTCAGGAAAAACAACATTATCACGAATAATAAGCTGCATTGAAACCAAAAAATATCCAGACAATTATAATAATCCGTCATTTTCTATCACTACTGAATCCGGCGTCATTAGCACAAACAATGTTTTCTCCGTCAACGAAAATGTTCGAGTTTATAATAAAGATTTTATAAAAAGAAACTTGAGCTTTCTCGAAGACCACCACAACGGGCAAATAGAAACATTTGCAATGATCGGAAGCGACAATCAGAAATTAGAAGAACAAATCAAAGTACAAGAGAGAAATCTCGGCAACATCGAGGAAAGATCTGGATTACTCTATGAGAGACAAATCAAACTAAATAATATGAACAAAGCCAGAGAATTGGAAGAATCACATAATTCTGACATCGAAAAAAAACTTAAAAATCACGCCAACAATAAAATCAAGAAAAACAGAACATATGGCCATGCCAATTATAACATAACAAAAATTAGAGCCGACATAGATAAAATCCGCAAAAACTCTATTGATATACTATCAGATGAGGAAGTATCAAACCTCAAATCTCTAACCAAAGAAGAAACTCTGAATGAGATTATTATAAACTCTCCATATCAGCCACAATCATTACACTTTCACAAAAAAGTAGAAGATATTGTAAGTAAAAAAATTAATCCCACCGCACCAATACAGGATCTCCTGAATGACTCCATACTACAAGCATGGGTAAAGTCAGGAATAACCCATCATAAAGGTAAAAGAAATACGTGTGGATTTTGCAATCAAGAATTACCCGCTGATATATGGCAGAAACTTGACAAACACTTCAATAAAGAGTCCGACGATTTAGATAGAAATATAACTGAAGTATCGAATTCTTTAAAATCAGAAATATCAAATTTATCGAACATTCTTGGATTGACAAAAGATCAATTTTACTCTTCAGAAAAATCTAACTTCGAAACTTATTATAAAACATACGATAAATCTCTAAATCTATACAAGAAGCAACTTCACAACCTTTTAAATGTTTTGGAGAAAAGGAAAAATGATATTTTTTCATCAATCCAAATCAGCCCATTAGAAAATGATGGAAGAGACTTAACCTTAATCATTAAGAAGATGTATGAGTTGGCTAGGAAAAATAACAATAAAACCAAGACACTTGCTCAGGATAAAGCCGAGGCCATTGAGAAGCTAAGGATTAATGACGTCGCCGCATTTATTCAAAACATCGATTTAGCAAAGGAAGAACAAAAATCATCCGAACTAAAGAAGAAATCAGAATCTGAAACCAAAGATTTAAATGAGATTGACAATAAAATTGAAGAAATAAAAAAGAGAATTGAAGAACTAAGAATACAACAAAATGACGAAAGAAAAGGGGCAGAAAAAGTAAATGAGTATTTAAACCACTTTTTTGGACATAAGGGATTATCTCTCAAAGCAGATGAGGATTCAAAAGAATCAACGTTCATATTTAAGATTATGAGGGGCGACAATGAAGCTTACAATCTCAGTGAAGGAGAATGCAGTCTAATATCGTTCTGCTATTTCATTGCAAAATTAGAAGATACGAAAACGAAAGGAAAAGATCTCATCATATACATAGATGATCCAATATCTAGTCTCGATAGCAACCATATATTCTTTGTTTACAGCTTAATTGAAAGTGTCATTGCAAAACCATTGAAAAACTCTGATGGTTCAAACAACTACAAATATGAACAATTATTCATTTCGACACATAATTTGGATTTTTTCAAATATCTCAAAAGGCTTTCCCATCCTAAAAGAAAAAATAGTAATAATGGAGGCAAATCTAAAGCTATTTCCGACAGCCAGTATTTTATAATTGAAAGTGGAGAGCATAGTAGCAAAATAAGCTTAATGCCTAACTACCTAAAAGACTATACTACCGAGTTTAATTATCTTTTTCATCAAATTTTCCTGTGTAGAGATTCTATTAATGCAAATGAAAATCATGAAAGATTCTATAGCTTTGGAAACAATCTAAGAAAATTCCTTGAAGCATTTTTATTTTATAAATACCCTTATCAATATGATAAAAACAATTCGCTGGAACGACTTATAAAATTCTTTGGTGAAGATCCCACCTCTACAACCCTCACAAATAGAATTAGTAATGAGCTCTCACATTTGGAAGAGATATTTGACAGAAGTATGAAACCGATTGAAATTCCGGAGATACCTAAACTCGCAAACTTCGTACTAGATAAGATTTATGAAAAAGATCCCGATCAGTATAATGCGCTTCTAAAAAGTATCGGAGAACCAGAAAGGGTACCATAGGAGAACACCAACTTCAGAACTTACAAAGCCTTCTTGATTCCAAACTCATGAAGGTAAGCGCCGCTCTAACTCGACAACCTCAAACTGCCTACCCGAATTTTAATCGATAGAGCTGATGTGAATATACCCAATGCATTGACCTGCCATAAAAACCACCATCTGATTATGTCAGGTTAATGAATTACTAGGTAGATGAAATATTTCTACGAGTATGACATCATCGCATACAGAAATCGAAAGGCCTGATTTAAATCACCGAGAGCTCAACGTGGAATCATTAAAAAAAATATCTAAGATTATTGAAGAGAGTCACGCATTAAGTAAAACTACGCTATTTTTTATGATGTCAATTGGAGGCATTTACCTAAATGGCTTTCTAAGCGAGTTCAACATACCATTCCCTCTTGAAATTTCCGTACTGCCAACCATTTTATTCTTAATTGGTTGGTGTGCCCCACAAAAAGTAGACAGTTATCTAAGCAGCTAATACCGTTTTGTCCTCGAATGCTACTGGACTTAGGTAACCATTCGCTGAGTGTCTTCTTTTTCGGTTATAAAATATTTCGATGTATTCAAAAATATCAGCCTTCGCCTCTTGAACACAACGATAATCTTTCGCGTAGATCAACTCGACTTTTAACCGACTAAAGAACGACTCCATCGGCGCATTATCCCAACAGTTTCCCTTGCGACTCATACTCAACTTTAACCCGTTTTTTTTGGCGAAGTCGATATATTTCTGAGCCCGATATTGAGTGCCTCTATCCGAGTGGACGATTAGACCTGGCTCGCACTTACGCCGCTTCAAAGCATCCTCTAACGCCCTTTTCGTCAGTGCCTCTGTCATAGTATTATCCAACGCCCAACCCACAATTCGACGACTATAAAGATCCATCACCG
>NZ_JAJSLX010000004.1 GCF_021290925.1 Sessilibacter corallicola
CTTTGTTCAAACAGACGCGAATGAAGTCACGGTTGCCAGCATTGAATTCGCTGATGTTAATTCGGTAGCAGGCGGTGGTGCAAATGACAGTGTCGATTTAAATAATGATGATGCAGCGATTAATGCTGCCTCAGACTTTACCAGTAGCGGCATTCGATACACGAACGTCAACAGTGCCACGAACACCGATACTCTTACTGGTACTATTGGTGATGACAGCTTTGTTCAAACAGACGCGAATGAAGTAACGGTTGCCAGCATTGAATTCGCCGATGTGAGTTCAGTGGAAGGTAATGGTGGGAATGACAGCGTCGATTTAAATAATGACGACGCAACGATTAATGCTGCGTCAGATTTCACCAGTAATGGTATTCAATACACCAACGTTAATAACGCCATCAACACCGATGTGCTGACTGGCACGGCGGGTGATGACAGCTTTGTTCAAACAGACGCGAATGAAGTCACGGTTGCAAGCATTGAATTCGCCGATGTGAGTTCAGTGGAAGGTAATGGTGGGAATGACAGCGTCGATTTAAATAATGATGACGCAGCGATTAATGCTGCGTCAGATTTCACCAGTAACGGCATTCGATACACGAACGTCAACAGTGCCACGAACACCAATGCGCTGACTGGCACGGCGGGTGATGACAGCTTTGTTCAAACAGACGCGAATGAAGTCACGGTTGCAAGTATTGAGTTCGCTGATGTTAATTCGGTAGCAGGCGGTGGTGCGAATGACAGTGTCGATTTAAATAATGATGATGCAGCGATTAATGCTACGTCGGATTTCACCAGTAGCGGCATTCGATACACGAACGTCAACAGTGCCACGAACACCGATACTCTTACTGGTACTATTGGTGATGACAGCTTTGCTCAAACAGATACGAGTGAAGTAACGGTTGCAAGTATTGAGTTCGCTGGCGTTAATTTGGTGGAGGGCAATGGTGGCGTAAACGATACCGCTGATCTCAATAGCTTGGGAGCTAATTTAAGCGCTTCCAGTTTTGATAGCAGTGGAACTGTGTATTCGAATGTTGTTCTTGTGACTGGTACAGGTTCATTATTGGGAACTGCAAACGATGATAATTTTGTCCAAACCGGAAATGACCAGATTACTGTCAATGGATTAGAATTCTCAGATGTATCTGCTGTTGATGGTAATTCTGGTTCGAATTCAGTGGATTTAAATTCTAGGAATGCCGTGCTTAATAGCTCTGGCTTTTCGGCCAATAGCATCAGTTATGAGAATATAGCGTCTGTCACTGAAACTGCTGGTTTAACCGGACAAGCAGTGGATGATCAGTTTGAGTTTTTAAGCGAACAAGAAATTCGTGTGTCGGGAATTGAGTTTTCTAATGTCACGAGCCTTGATGGTGGTAATGGCAACGATACGATTGATGCAAATAATTTATCGATATTTTTAGGCGCGTCTGATTTTTCTGTTGGAGTTGCAAATCGCACATCCGTTTCTCAAGTTGAATTGGTAACTAACACGGGGAATTTGTCTGGAAGTGGAAGTTCCGAAAACTTTGATTTATCAGGTAGTAGTCTAGTTGTTGATACATTAGCCAGCACAGAATTCCAAAATGTAGCGTCAATTGACGGAAATGGCGGCACGGGCAGTATTGATATTAATGATAATAATGCCAGTTTATTTGTCTCCGGTTTTACGACCGACTCTGGTGTCAATATTACTGATATTGATACAGTTAATAACACAGGTGTACTAACTGGCACGGCAAATAATGATCTATTCACAGAGACAGGCAACAACTCTATCTCAGCAAGCGCTATAGCGTTCAATGGTGTTAATACCGTCGTAGGTAATAATAGTTCTGCTGGAGACGAAGTTAGTTTAAGAGCAGGCGCGACTGTATCTATTATTGATTCGAACGCTTTCACCTCCAATAGTGGTATTCAGTTCGAGGGCATTACCACAGTAACTAACGCCGCAAATATTGTGGGTACCGCTGGTGATGATTCTTTTACTGTAGAAGAAACCGGCTCCCAGACTACCGTTACTTTCGAAAATAGTGTTGATTTCTTTGATGTTGAAAGTATTGACGGCGGTGATGGTCGAGACTTTGTTGGATTAATTAACGGTACTATTAATGGTGATCGATCTTTAATTTCAGGTCTTGCCGAAAACGATATTTTTACTTTTAACATCGAAGGTGCTTCAACCATTGGTGGTGTTGCCGAAGGCTCTTCTGGGCAAGATACATTTACTGTAACGTTTAATGGCACCACTATTGATGTGTTAGTGACTCAATCGGGAGCTGAAATTAATGTTATTGGTGCAGAATCGATTAATGGATTTGATGGGGACGATACCTTAGTTTTAGATTTGTCGGGAAGTTCTGTCAGTACCTTTGATCCAGAGTTGTTGGTCGCTGCTGGATTTTCAATTTTCGATTCTTTTGAAGTCTTAAATGTAGAATTTGTTTCCAACACAGGCACCTTGGCCTCAGCAGGCAACGCAACATTTACGGTTGGTGGTGATAATCTATTGTCTGTATCTGGTATACAGTTCTCAGATACAGACTCCTTGTTTGGTGCCGCGACCGATACGCTCAGTGTTATTTCCCAGGTTAATTTGGTTTCTGGTAGTTCAAATTTATTATCCAGCAATATTTCTTTTTCAGGCTTTACTAACGTCATTAATGTTGGGTCTTTGATTGCAACCGACGATAATGAAGTCTTCAATGTTACTGGTAATGAAAGTATTAATGTCTCTCTCGCTGGAACTGACGTTAACTTTTCTGGCGTCACCTCTGTAGATAACGGTCTTGCCGGTGTTGATTCTGTTATTAATAATGCCGGTGCTGACGTTGAATTGAGTCAAACTGATTCGATTAGCGTTGCCGGTATCGATTTTTCATCGGTTGGTTCAGTAGACAATACGGGCACATTACTGGGAACCTCTGGAAACGATAGCTTCGAAATTAATGGTACCAATTCAGTATCTGCTAACAATATTGATTTTGCAGGTGTAAGTTTTATTGAAGCGGGTGGCGGTGTTTCGGATTCTCTTGTTGCCGATGGTAATGTTTTATTAAATTCCTCTGGTGCTATTGATTTTGATGCATCTGGTATTGAGGTCGCTAATGTAGAACTGGTTTCTAATACAGGTGACTTAACAGGAACAGATAATTCCGACAGCTTTGTTATCGAGGGAACAGAAAGCGTTACCTTTGATAACATCACATTCTCGGATGTACAAAGTTTAGATGCTCTAGATGGCACTGATCAGATTTCTCTCTCTAATAGCGGCGCCTTGTTGTCAGAGCAATCTGGTTCTGACCAATTCGTATCGAGTCAAATTACGGTTTTTAATGTTGAAAATATCTCAAATACAGGATTGTTAACCGGCAGCTCTCAGTCTGAAGTTTTTAACGCTAGTCTAGCCCAAGAAGTTTCAGTTGAAGGTACTAACCTGATTTTCTCTGAAGTGGATTCTCTTGATGGAAGTGGCGGTAGTGATACATTAAATGTTTTTGATACTGCAGTCAGTCTGAGCGATAGCTCCCAGTCTTTCGATTTCACGGCTCAAGATATTTCTGTTTCAGGCGTCGAGAGCATTCTTCAAATCTCTGGTTTGACTGGATCTTCAGAATCAGAGACTTTTGACGTCACGGGCCAAAATCAGATTTTGATTTCAACTGCAACAGGTTCAAACTTGACCGTCGAAGGCGCTGGAAGTATTTCTGGTGGCACTTCTGATGACGATATTGTTATCAACACGTTGGCCTCAGATGTCGTCTTGTTAAATGATAATTCAGTCGCACTTGGTAACTTTTCTTTCTCTGAAATCAACACAGTTAATCTAACCAGTGCTCTGGTAGGTACTCAAAACGATGATCAATTTATTGATTTAGGCACGGGTACAATTAATGCTGGGAATATTATTTTCAACAGCGTGAATCAAATTGATGGCTCCGGTGGCAACGATAATTTCGTCATTGACGACAGTAATTTAACCATCGTCGGCGGCAACGGAGCTGATTCAATTTCCGGGGATGGAGATTGGAATATTACTGATGCTTCAGTTAGTGCAACCGGTCAAGTTGCTAATGTTCAATTCAGTGAAATTGAAAGCTTAGTTGGCGATGGTAACGATGCTACTTCATTGACTGGGCCGAACCAATCGGCGGTTTATAATCTTGAGAGTGATGGTACGGGCAGTTTCCAAGTCACCGGTGGTAACGAGATTAGCTTCAGTGGAATCAATAACATCAATGCAGGTGATGGAGCCGATCAAATTGTTCTTGCTACAGGGACTGTTTTTGGTGACATTGTTGGCGGCGCTGGTAATGATGTTATTACCCTCAACTCTTCAAGTGTAGGGTCTGTTTCTGGTGGACTTGGGGATGATCAGTTTAATCTTTCCAATTCCGAATTTGCGACGATCAGCGGGGGTGATGGATCAGATTCAATTTCTGTTGCTAGTGGCGATAACATTATTAGTATCGATAGCGACTTTGCAGGATCATTAAATGGCGACGTTTTTGATGGAATCGAGAGTATCGCTACTGCTGACGGACAAGATCAAGTTACTGTACTTGCGCAAATTACCAATGTATCAACCGGAGCAGGTGATGACGTTATTACTGTTAACGGTGGCGCTATTTCTGGATTATTAGATGCAGGTGCTGGATCTGATAACCTTCAAGGTAGCGGTATTTTGGAAATCGTAACATTGTCTAACTTAGGTTCAATCGACGGTTCCCTTAATGACTCTGCGATTAGTAATTTTGAATCGTTTACCAGCATCGGTGATTCGATCCTATCCGGTTCTGATCAAGATTCCGAGTATGAATGGGATTCTGAGAACAATGGCGCTGTTTCGTTAACCGGTGGCAGTGAAGCTTTTGTCTTTACTGGTGTAAACACATTGCGAGCTGGATCGGGAGTTGATTCTGTTACGATTGGTGGCGAAGCTCGCGAATATACCATTACTAACGGTGACTCAACCGTCGGTGACAGCGTATTTTCTGGTTTTGAGAATATTACGGATACTACAGGAGGACCAATCGAAATTACTTCGTCTCTTGCGGCCGTTTTAGAATCAAACAGCCAGTTGACACTGGGTACTATTAATTTTGATTATTCCGGCTCTTTGTTAACCCTTATCGGTGCCCAAAGTGTAACAGCCACTGATATCGTCGCCGAAAATGACTTTGTATTAAATGATATTGTCGGTGATATTAATTTGTCGGGCGACTTTATGAGTGTTACTGCCTCGGTAACCGGTGCTAACTCTTCGATTACGATTAGCGAGACCGAAAACGGTATTATTTTACCTAGTTTGGTGACCGCTGGGGGCAACGTTTCAGTTACCGCGGTTAACGATATTTCCTTTGATTTAATTGATACGGGTACAAATAATGGATCAATGGTAGAAGTTACAAGTACCGTTGGAAGCATTCTCCCCGTATTTGTTGGCGGAGAGTCCGGTGACTTAAACTTGATTGCCGATACAGCTAATTTTAATGCCATTTTCGGCGCTATTGGTGCTCAGATTAATGCCTTTAATATTGATGTAACAACCGAGTTTTTGTCTGCTTCATCTACATTTGTTCCCGTTATTGAAATTAATGGGCGTAATTTAGCGACTCAAACAGGTGTTAGAACAGAATCCTTTGCCCAAACAGCGGGTAATTCGGGTGTTCGAAGTGCCACGCAAAATAATCTAGAAAACGCTGGTAATGTTGACCCTGCTATTTTTGCTGAGTTGCAGCCATTTGGTGTTGGAGAGGATCCAGTTCAGTTACCAGAAGATCAGCGAGAGGAAGAGTTTGAAGAAGAATATGTTGAACTCGAAGAGAAAGATCAATTGACTTTAAATTAAAATCAACTGTAATTCTTGCGATAAAAAAACCAGCTTAATTGCTGGTTTTTTTATGCCTGTAAAAATTTGATAAAAAGTAAATAGGAAGTAAATGCTAACTGAGTGCTTTGTTTATTAATATTTTTTGCGTTTTGTTAAAAATTTTTAACGATTCGTGACTTTATATTCTTTGTCCTTTAAGTCCTATTTTGTGTTACTGGAATTTATGATTTTTATCAAAAGATAGGTCATTTTATTTTTCCAGATTGATTAAAACACTGCGTCAATACGTCACAATTCAATTGTTTTAAATTAATTACGAATTTTCCAGGTCTTGTGGGGAAGGTTCAGTTATTGATTGTTTGACCGGATATAGGAGGCTTTTTAAATACAATAATGGAAATTATGAGTTAAAAATACCGAAACGTACCAAAACAATTAAATGAATTATATTTATGAAATTTAATAAGATTAAAAATCATTTAGAAAAAAGATTGGTCCTTTTGGAAGCCCATTTGAATAAGATTGACCGAGAGCTGTCAAATAAAGTGGTAGGTGATGGAGTTGAGGTTTCAGCTAATGTTAAAGTAATCAACGAAAATGTTGTTGATAAAATTCACAACGAAGTGCGATTAATTAACCTTGCGCTGGATCAAATGGTAGAAGGATCTTATGGAATCTGCCGATACTGTGGCAAATTAATAGCTGTTGAGCAGTTGGAGCGGTTTCCTTATTCGCAACAATGCGCTAGCTGCCGCAATCACTAAAAGGTTAACAGCCAAACTTCTTATTTGAGGTTTGGCTGTTAAGAGTTTTAATGCAATTACAGTTTCTGAACGTCAAGCTCTAACTTATCAAACACCGCCGCATTATTTGAGTTACTAACGACTGCAATACTTGCTTTATCCTGTGTTAGATATTGTTTTGCGACTCGTTTCAGATCTTCAATCGAAACCGCAAGAATTCTTTTACGAAACTCTTCGCGTTGGCTTTGGTTTTTGCCAAACAATTCTGCATGGAACGTTTGCTTTGCTTCGCCCGCGGGTGAGCTGGGTTTATCCAACGATGCAACTACGCCCAAAATAGCTTCTTCTAACGACTGAGCACTGTGATCATGTGTCAGTAACCAGTCGATAGAGGCATCAAAATCCGTGAGAGTTTCTTCTAAGCGAGGGTCGCGATAGGAGAAAAAGCGAAAACTGCCTATGCTGCTGTCGTGACTCGCACCACCACCGTAGGCACCGCCTTGCTCACGAATAGAGCGATGTAAAAAGCCATTTCTTAAGAATCCGGCTAATACCGTTAGCACGGGAGCGTCGGCGTGAGTCATCGGAACAGTCGGATACGCTTTAGCGCAAAAGTTAACTTGGGTATTGGTGATCCAAGCTTGATTAACGGTTGTATTGACCGGTTCACAGGAGAAACGACTTGGATTTTCTCCCGAAGGCTTGCGCCAGTATTTTTCTATTTCAGCAATGCTGTTATCTAGGTGATGTTCTTCGGTTGCTAGGAAAAATTGTCGCGTTTGTTTTTTGACAACATTGTGTATTTTCGCGAGGTTCTCTGCAAAATCAGCAAGTTCGGTTTCACTCGATTTTATGCTGTCATCCAATGCTTTTAGCGCTTGAATACCTGCAAGTCCTGAAAGTGTGTGAGAAATTTTCGCTCCAGCACTCATACCGGCACACGCCGCAGCCATTGCTAAGCTATGCCCTGAGCCAGTGACACTCATTTCTCTTCGGGCTCTGATTTGTGCAACCAATTCTTTGATTCGAGCGTGTTCATCAAATCTGACGCCGTCGAGGGTTTGTTGCATTAAATCGGTCAGTTCTGATTGATTTCTTGCCAGAGCTTTACCCGATAAAGTAATCACACCTGACACGTTTTGAACATCGTCAATTTTACCGCGAATAGTCGAAAAAGCGTTGAAGCTACCCGCGACATTTGCTTGCCATTGCTGCACAGCTAAGTAGTCTTTTTCACCAACACCAAGTTCGGTTAAGCAGACGGAATATAACGGTAAAAGTTGTAAAAGTTCAGGCGATAATTCTGGTAAATCAATAACCATTTGTTGATAGACCAGACCGTTAGTTCCTGCGTTGTACACGCTCAGTGAACTATCACCGACTTGGCGAGTATTTCCTTCGCAGTAGTGGGTAGATGCCGGAACATCGCTGACGGTTACTTTAGGTAAAATGCTTTCGTCATCAACCTGGTTTTGACGCTCAACCAGTTTTGCCGCTTGATCGACAATTTTGCTTTTCTGTTCATCGCTCAGAGAGTCTTTTAGCAGCGACAAACGCAGTTTCTCGGCGGCTTGTTTGCGATCACTGATCTGTGTGTCAGGGCGCATGGCCAAAGTAACGCGGTGCGGATTGTTCAGTAGCAGCTTCTTGATGAGGTTTTGAACGAAATCAGGAGCTTTTGCAGCATCACGTAATCTCTCAAGTGCCGGTTCTAAATCGAGGAGTTCGATTGGATTACCGCGGTGAGTGGCGGAATTTAGTGCACTGAGAATGAGCTGCAGTCCATACGGGTAACCATCTCCGCCAATTTCTCGCTGATGCAATTCCAATTGGTGCAGACAAGCGTCCAGTTGTTCTTGAGGAACACCTTCTTCAGCGATTTTTTCAACGAGTGACAAAATCTGTGCTTCAAACTCATTGATCTTGTCGGTGTTGCTGCCCTCAATACCGCACAAAAACGACAGCTCTTTTTGAGAGTCATCGAGGCCACACATCGGTGAAGGCGATGTGCCGAGGTCTGAGGTTTCCAGTAAATGTTGCAGCGGAGAAGCACTGTTGTCGAGCAAAATACTGTTTAACAACTGAGCTTGAAGAACGGAGTCCAGATCGGTGCTGGTGCCTAATAGCCAACCAATAACAATGTGAGTTTTATCGTTCAGGTCATCACTGTCATCGAGCGGATAACATTCCTCGACTCTTAACGGCGCGTGATAGCGTTTCTCTTCGCCCACGCTCACAGTGTAGTTTAAGCGGTCAAACTGAGAGAGTGCTTGATTTTCAAACTTCTCTTGATGCTCCGCCGCACTGATATCCCCATAAGTCATGAAGATAGCGTTACTGGGGTGATAATGGTTTTTGTAGAAGCTTTTTAACTGATCATAAGACAGATCGGGAATCGCTTCTGGATCACCGCCACTGTTGTAGTGGTATGTGGTGGTTGGGAACAAGTATTTACACATCGTGTGCCAAAGCTGAGACGGCACAGAACTCATTGCACCCTTCATTTCATTGAAAACCACACCTTTAAACACCAATGGTGAGGTTGGATCATCCGGCTTTTCAAACTCAACTCGATGGCCTTCTTGAGCAAAGTCTAATTCGTCCAAACGAGAGAAAAATACTGCGTCTAAATACACATCCAGCAGATTATTGAAATCCTTACGGTTCTGGCTGGCAAAAGGGTAGGCGGTCCAATCAGAGCTTGTGAACGCATTCATGAAGGTATTCAATGAACGGCGGATCATCATGAAAAACGGATCTCTCACCGGGTATTTTTTACTGCCGCACAGAGCGGTATGTTCCAGGATATGAGCCACACCACTCGAATCCATTGGCACCGTTCGCAATGCTACCAAGAACACATTTTCGTTATTGTCTGCCTGAATGTGAATGTGTTGAGCCCCGGTTTTTTTATGAGCGTATTCCTCAACCGTGATATTGAGTGATTCAATCACTTTGCTTTGGATTGGTTCAAATGCTGGATGGGCGGCAAGTTGCATAAATTTCCTCGGATCGTTTATAAAATCGCGATGACGAATGAGTCGTTATTGTGTGCTTATCACTAAAATATAGTCAGCGGTTTGAAGCAATGAAAATCCGCTGGTCTCGCGAAAGACTAGATAGTTTTATTCGCTATCTAGTCAGTAATGTTCAATTCTATTTCTGAGCGATAAACACTCAATTTATCGGTGTTATCGGCCTCTTAGCTCTCACTGGCTAAATCCCCCTGTTTAATATAGGCACATGCTATAAACAGGTAACGCCTTATTATGCCTAAGTTAGCTAGGTTTCTTGAGAATTAAAAGCAGTTTATCGGGGCGCGCACTAATAGAGTACAAATGAGTACGATTGATTTCATCAATAGGATTTGAGCTAACACTCTCTTTTGATCATTGGGAAAACGCGAGATGCCCAGAACCGTCAATGATATAGGCACGCAAGACGGTGTTGGGACTAAAATGCAGAGCTAGCGGTATTGAAGTCAAAGTATTGAGCCAAAAATTCTGGGCTGAAAAAGTGGAACAACTGATTTATTTTTATAAGTCTGGCTCGTGTACTGGTTATCGTAAAAAAATCTTTGTTGGCTTATCTAGAGTTAACACCAGTTTTTTGCGCCTTGGCCATTTCTTTATTTCATACTCTCGCTTGCTGGCGCTGGACCTGGTATGACCCGATTCGCTCCAGACGATAAATCTTGGTGGGTCGCTGCGAAAATACTTGGCACCTTTGCCTCGGTAATGAGCTTGGAATCTTTTTTCAAGATTGTTTGTTATCCCGGTGTATAATTTGCCGGATTGGGTTTCAATGATGTAAACACACCAAGTCTCCTCGGTATTTATTGCCATTTTGTCGATATCTATTGTGTCTTATTCAGTCAGTGTGAGTAGGTCTGTGTTTGAGAGATCATCATATCATCGTTATCTTCCCGATCTTGTTCTCAGTTTGTCTGAGCCGCGTGAGCAGTAAATTTTGAAATTGAATTTTATATGACCAGTGATAGAAATTTTGATGATTTGGCACACCGTTTTGAGAAAAACGTGTATCAGTCCCTAAAGGGGCGTATTCGATTGGGTGTGCTAGAGCGGGATTTAAGAGAATTTGAATCGGATTTGTTTGTTGGCGAGCGTAAAAACGCTTTAAATATTCTCGATGCCGGGGCGGGGAAAGCCCCTATGTCGCTATCTTTTGCCGCCGCCAGTCATAACGTAACCTTAGTTGATTTATCGGTTGAAATGCTTAAGCACGCAGTAGCCGAGGTGGAATCTAAAGATTTTAGTAATCGAGTATCGGTTTATCACGGTTCGGTGCAGCAGTTTTGTGAAGAAAGTAAAACCCGAGATGACAATCAATACGATCTGATTTTATGCCATGCAGTAGTTGAATGGCTGAGTGATCCCTTGTCGGTAATCACAGCATTGGTTGAGCGTTTGTCTATTGGTGGAAAATTGTCGTTAAGTTTTTACAACAAAGACGGTTCGGTCTTTAAAAATTTACTGCGCACGAATTTTAAAAAAATCGAAACCCAAGACTTTTCCGGTGGACGACGAAGCCTGACTCCGAGCTTTCCCCGCGAAATTGATGAAGTAAAGGCGTGGTTGAGTGATTTACCGCTAAGGCTTTTGTGTCACAGCGGTATTCGGGTTTTTCACGATTATATTTTTAATCGCGATGATCTAAATCGAGATCCCGATTCGCTTTATCAATGGGAATTGCATTACTCCAGAATTTCCCCGTTTCGGGAGTTGGGTCGTTACCAGCATTTTTTGCTTGAAAAAACTACTGGTTGAATCAGAGTTTGATTTTTTATGCACTCGAAACACAAGTTATTTCCGAAACATAAGCCATTTCTGAGATATAAGGTCATTTGCAGACAGATCACAGTAAATCGAGTAGCACGTCTTTTGCCGTGTTAATTTTTGCGGCCAAATAATCTGAACCACCACGATCCGGATGAAATTTTTGCATCAGCTTTCGGTGGGCAGCGACCACCTCTGTTTTTGAATAATCCCCCGCTAATCCTAAGATTTCCAGAGCTTCACTTTCGCTCATGTCGCTTTGGGTTCGTGATTTCGTCTGAAGCAGGTGCGGGTGATATTTTCGAATAAACGCGGTGATGAGCTGGTGCGAATCACGATCCTGCTGACAAAACTGCATTAATTCCAGCAGCTCTGATTCGGATAAATCATCAATTTTTCTGCCCGAATGTGGGCCGCTAATCACGGTTCCGCCCATGTTGCCTGAGTCATCAACAACAAAGTGCAATATCGTGGTATTGGCTGATTTTGCGTCGACATTTTGAGAACGCATTTTTCGCATAAACCACGGTTGGATAAAAGGAAAGATTCGAGGCGTGTAAGACAGCAGTGTTCGCAGTACTGGCAATATTGCTGCGAACGCTGCACCAATCCAATGAACCCGCCCGGTGAGCGCTAACACAATCAGAACCGCAGCCGTTCCGTAAATGGCTACTTGAATCCACAAGCGTTTTTTCTTCGCTGGTGGCTGCCGGTTAATGTACTTTGCCCCCCAAATTATTGCGATTAGGGCAAGAATAACCAAAATACTGCGAATCATCGTGATAGCTGCCGAAGTTAAGCGGGTGAGATACTTTTCATGGGTTTAATGCTTAGTAATAGTTTAATGTAATCCCAATGCGCGACAAATACTCGGCTTCCTGCGTTAAAGACCGCTGCGTTAGCGGGTTGTTTTCGAGCCATTGTGTTTCAAAGGTCAGCGTGATGCTCTTATCTGTCCACGCGATTGAAGGTGGAAACTCCAAGTCGTCTCGTTTGCGATTGAGTACGGTGGCCAATCGTAGGCAGATTGCCATCGAAAGAATCGCGTCTCTGTGAGCAGGGTTGAGAGCTTCAATGCGGTTTTGATTGATTTTCCGGCGGTGCATGCCTACCAGCGTTGCCAGCAAATACTGCTCATACCGATTGAAACCGGCTAAATCAGAATTTTCTAAAATATAGCGGCCGTGATGGTGGTATCCAGAGTGAGAAATCGTCAGGCCAATTTCGTGCAGCAATGCCGACCAACCCAACACGCTGGTGCAATTTATGCCGTCTACACAGGCGGGTTGAAGTTGCTGAAACAACGACAGCGCAATGTGTTTCACGCGTTCGGCTTGTGAGCGATCGACGTGGTATTTCGCGATGTGTTTAGTCACGGTTTCATCGCGAATATCGTGATGCTTGAGTCGCCCGATGGTTTCGTGAATCAATCCCTCTTTAAGGGCTGCGTCTGAGACATGCAGCTCTTCAATATCCAGCTGATCTAAAATCGCCTTTAGAATCGCGATACCGGCGGGCATAACAAAACGACGTTGCTTGGTAACGTTATCGATTTTGATTTCTTTGTTTTCGCCCAACTGTCGATACAGTTCGTTCACGCCCTCGCGGCTGATAATGCCCGCTGGCGTCATGATTGGCATGATCTCCGTTACCGATTTCATGGTTCCCGAAGCGCCGTAGGTGATGTCCCAGCCTTCACTGCGGTAAATTGAACGTATTCCTTCCAGCTCTTCACTGGCAGCGATGTAAACGTTATTGAGCGTTTTAGGGGTGATGTCTAACTCACCTTTGGCGTTGGTCAGATACTTTTCGGTAAACGTGACGCAACCAATGCTGAGGCTTTCTAGCAGACGAGGTGAATAATCTTGACCGACGATAAATTCTGTACTGGCGCCGCCGATATCAATCACTAAGCGTTTTTGATGATCTTGAGAGATATTATTGGAGACACCAACGTAAACCAGCCGTGCTTCTTCGTAGCCCGATACCAGTTGAATAGGTACTCCCAAGGCTTTTTCTGCTTGATACAAAAATTCAGGGCCGTTTGACGCTGCTCTTAAGGCTTTGGTGCCAACTGCCTTGATGTGTTCGGCGGGGATTTCTTGGATTCGTTCGTTGAAGCACTGTAAACATTCGAGTGCGCGGTTTTGTGCTTCTTCTGATAAAACACCGTTTTTTAGCCCTCGGGCTATTTGAACCATGTCTTTGACGCGATCGACCACTTCAATCAGTCCACGATTTTCTCGGACGATGAGCATGTGAAAACTGTTTGAGCCAAGATCTATGGCTACGTAATAGTGATCTGTTTCGTTATTGAGCGTTATATCCACATTTACATCCATCGATAATTTAATCCAGTATATCAATCTCAGTGCACCCAGAAGAAGATGAAATTACACTAAAATCTAAGGCTCTCTCTTTGAATGATTGGTACGTTAAGCTTGAAAAGGTGAGGAATTTTCATTGAGCGATAGCAGTGGTTAAAAACTGCACGTTGTTATCCGATTTATTGATTGGATTAATTCTAGGAATAGTTTGTGCGAATGCGAAAGAAAGGGAAGACTGAGAAGGTGGAAAGATAGAAAAGGAAAAGAAAGATTAGGTGTTAAAAGCTTTCAAAACGTCAAAAGAATTAAAAGAGTGAATCATTGGCTCCTAAACAAATGGTTAACGTGTTTTGTGAAGACCGTGTTCTGTGCAGACACGCTGACAGTAATTGACTGCTCTTTTAACTGCCTGATTAGGTCAGGGTTAGTACAGATTGTTGCTTGGGCTTTTGTGTTTTAGAGAAATCTTTGGAATGTATTACCTTTAATGAACGTCTTTAATAAAAACGCCTGGTGTTTATGTCTAATCAGTATTTAATGTCTTGTTGGGTCATTTCCGCGATGATGTATCAGTTGTATATCGATTCGTAAAATCCATAATTCATCGTCAATACGTAATGATACCATTGTAATTTAATGACGAGTGCGTATTAGGCATGATGTAAGGAACGTCATACAATCATTAAATAATTTGTTTTATGCGAGACACTATGTTGTTTGATAAGCGACAAAAGCTACAATTTCCTGAGCCGAGCCAATGCTTGCCAGGCAGAACTGAAGCCCTTGAGATAGAAAACACCCATTATGTGTTCGGAACACCGCTTAAAATGACCGACACAGAGCTAGAAAAAGCCTACTTCGCTATGGGGTGTTTCTGGGGGGCTGAACGAAAATATTGGCAAATACCCGGTGTTCGATCAACATCGGTTGGTTACAGCGGTGGTTACACGCCAAATCCTACCTACGAAGAAGTCTGTTCTGGCCTAACCGGTCATACAGAAATTGTCCAAGTTTATTACGATCCAAAAATTGTTAGCTATACTGAATTGCTCAAGGTGTTTTGGGAATCTCACGATCCAACACAGGGTATGAAGCAAGGTAACGATGTTGGTACACAGTATCGGTCTGCAATTTATTGCACTACGCCGCAGCAGTTAGCGCAGGCAGAATCTTCAAAAAGCGAATTTCAAAACAGCTTAGATAAAGCGGGTTTTAGCTCAATCACAAGCGAAATCAAAATGTTAGTTCATTTTTATTATGCCGAAACTTATCATCAGCAATATTTAGCAAAAAACCCCAGAGGTTATTGCGGCCTAAAGTCGGTTGGTGTGGAGTTTGCGAGTACCAATTAATCAGCCATGATTAGCTGTGATATTTATAATATTCGTTATTTGATCAAAAAAAATTCATAGAATTTCGATGTGCACTAGGTTAGTCTTCATCTGCCAGTGCGAATGGGTTGGTAGTTCATATTCCTTAAAGCAATCGCTTTTAGAATTTGATTTGTATTAATTAGATCTTCAAATAGTTGGTGTGCAAAAAGAGAGCATTATGTCTGAAATTATTTCTGGTAAAGTTAAGTGGTTTAACGACGAAAAAGGTTACGGTTTTATTGAACAAGAAGGCGGTAAAGACGTTTTTGTTCATTTCAGTGCAATTAATGGTGAAGGGCGCAAAACCCTAACCGAAGGCCAACAGGTAACCATGGAAGTGACTCAAGGACAAAAAGGTCCTCAAGCCGAGAATGTTACGCCACTGTAACAATTTAGCTTGCCTAAATTAAGAAGTGTTAAGTTTAAGATTGATTAGGTCAACATTTCGTTTTCAGATATAAAAGATTCATATCTGATATTTGAAAACAAAATAATTGCTTACTGAACGATTCACGCACTCAGTAATTCTTTTGATCAATTCAACAGTACTTATCGTTTAGTGGGCTTGTAATTATTAGCCCACGAATATTCTGCTGACCTTATAATTCTGATTTTTTCTTATTTATTAAGACTTAATCGGTTTTTTAGGATTAACTCCGCACCATTGGCTCCATCCTCCGCTGTATAAGGCCGGTGGTTTGTGCCCTGCAATAATAATCGACAGTATGTTCACACACGCGGTCACGCCTGATCCGCAGTAATGGACAGAGTCACTGTCTTTTTCTTGAAGAAAACTCCAGTAGTCTGCGAGAAACTCTTTAGATTTAAAAAATCCCTCAGAATCGATTACATCCAGCCAGGTTTTGTTTATTGCACCAGGAATGTGCCCAGCGTAAGGATCAATAGGTTCTACTTCACCGATAAAACGTTGATTTTCTCTCGCGTCAATTAAGAAAAAACTGTCTTGAGATTGCGCTGTTTTTACCTTCTCAACAGACGCGGTAGGAAGCTGCCAGTTGATTGGCTTTTGACTGCTTATTTGTTTTTCTGGAGGCTCAGGTATTTCGCTGTTGGTGGTAAATCCTTGTTGTTTCCAATTCGAAAATCCGCCATTTAATACGACTGTTTTGGTGTAGCCCAAGGCGTGAAGCATCCACCACGCCCTTGAGGCATAACAGTGATTCTTGTCATCGTAAACAACTACCGTTGAATCTGGAGTTATTCCATATGACGCCACCAGTGCTGAAAATTGTTCTGGCTTGGGAAGTGGGTGTCGACCGTTTTCTGAAGCAATTTGTCCTGACAGGTCATTGTTTAAGTGGAGATAGTGGGCGTTCGGAATGTGTTCCGATTGGTATTGGTTAAAGCCGACGTCGGGATTGAAGAGGTCAAATCGACAATCGAAGATAAACACGTTGTTATCTAAAATGGCGTTAAGTTCACTGGCAGAAATTAGCGTATTCGTCATAGTGTCTCAGCGGTAGGGGTCAATGAATTTCATAATACAAGTATGTATTAAGAGACTTTAACGCTTGAGTGTACAACAGATATTGACACCAGTGCCATTATTGCAAAATGGCGTTAATTTCCTGATGGTTTGCCAATGATTTCGGTGTTATCGAGTTCCGAGAAATTCGATAAAAAATTGAGCGTAATAGCCAGTGATTCCAGGATTTCAATGGGGATATCTTCCTGATTTTCCAGCGCCAGTAATATTTCTGCTAATACTTTATTTTGCAGAGTATTGGATTTGAAATAATCTGAGTTTGCGTGTTGTTCTAATTCGCTTGTTTCGTCTTTTTGGCTGACAATTTTAAACGTGTCATTCTCTTGATAGAACAGCGCAATCAGCAAATCGCTCGGTGTTATTGTGTTCATATGTGCAAATCTATTAAATTGATTTCAACAGCTTTTTTCATTGTTTTGGGAAGTCTTTCAAAAAAAGACAGTGTGATTTTTATGCCCTGGTTTTTGTGTTGTTCAGTTAGTCGATGAGAGTATTGTTTTAATTTATTTAAGGTGTCTGCGTGCTGGCAAAAAATCGATGTTCTATTGATTAGTCGATTCGCTGGTTCCCTTTGGAACTCAAGAGTAAAGTAGACTTGAATGTTGTTTTTTAGTGTTGTCGATAAATTGATGTTCCATTTGGTGGTTTGTTCTTGGTCGGTATGTTGGTTTTTGTCGCTGTTATTTCTCGTCAGCTTTTTTATAAATTCAATGTGAGTGTTTGTTGTTTGGTTGAGAACCGTTGTTGGAATGTCGACGTCAAACGAATATGTGTCGCTGTTGCGATTTTTCTCAATATTTTCCCATTGCTTAGTGTGAATGGAAAATAAGTACTGCAACAATAAGGTAGTTAACTGATTTCTTAATGCGGGTGATTCAGTTGAAGGAAGTGTTAATAACGAAGTAATTGATGAGCTTTGCGTGTGTTGTTGAATGTGCGCTAGTAATTTTTTAGCGATTGCTTCTGCACTTTTGGTCGTGCTTGCGCTGTTATGAACATCAATCAGCGCTGACGATAAAAGATTCTTTAAACTAGCTGTACGTTGTTGGTTGCTCGACATCGATTCGTGTAAATAACCAAAGTTTTTTATCAGGCTTGGAAGGTTAGAAGAACTGAACGTGTTGTTGTTTCGTAAAAAAGATTGAATATTTTCCAGCGTTTGTTCTGATAATAGCTGGCGTGTTGACTGCGTTTTTGTCAGCAACTGTAACGTTTGAAAAACTTCGTGCGCTTTGAATTTTTCAGAATAGGGCTTCGAAAACTGCAATTGATTTTTAACAATTTGATTAATTAACGTATCTTTTGCCAGTAAATAAGTCGAATTATTTAACGTTGCTTGCTTTTGAGATAGATGTTGTAAGGGTAAAAGTTGCCCTAATTGAAATTCATGCGTTGTCGTTAGAAAAAGTGGGGATGATTTTGAGGTTGATGTCAGGTTTTGGGTATTTGCTTTCGCGAGCGTGAGAATGTAGTTCACCGGACTATTTGATTTTCTTTGATGACCAAGTAATTGGTCGTCAATAAGTCGGGCAGCGTTATTTATTGATTGTGCTGATTGAGAATTTATTGATCGAACGTTGATGACCTTGTACCACGTGGTGTTTTGAGAGGAGATAGTCGTGTTGGTCTGAACAGCGTTAGCATTTTTGTTAACTTCACCCGTGTTGGGTGGTGACCGATGGCTGTTGAGAATCTGTGTTGGATGATTGGATTTAGGAATATCCATTGGGTGGTCGAATGTTGTGAGTTTTGCACCGCGCTGTTTGTCTATTGTTAATGATAGATCATTTTTTGATATTCAATTTTCTTTATCAGAATTACCAAAATCTGAGCAAACTTACCTCAGTGGTATTGAGTAAAAAATGTGGTTTAGTAATTGATCTAAATCAGATGCTTGCGGTGTAGAGTTTCGTATAGACGATCCTAATATTGCCGATTATAAAGATATTCAAATCGACTAATGGATTAATATAAGGTACTTTACGCCGCCTTTATTGGTTCCTTAGTCGTGTTTTATTGCGTGTACCTTAAAAAATCTCTGCAAGGCGGTATAATCGCGCACTCTCACGGTAAATGATGTTTTTGTTTGTTTGTTCCAAATGGGGCTAGTGAAAAACCTTGTTAGATTTAAGCTTGGAATTGCGTGACTTATCTTGTGAACGAGATGATCGGGTATTATTCGCTGGTCTTTGTGCGCAGTTTAACAGCGGTGATGTTGTTCAAATTGAAGGCCCTAACGGCAGCGGCAAAACCACATTACTGAAGGTTTTGACGACCATATCAAACGACTACCGTGGCGAAATCTACTGGGACCGAAAGCCATTCTCCCAATCAAAGTTCGAATTCTTATCTCAATTGCTGTTTCTCGGCCACTTACCCGGCATAAAGAAAGCACTTTCCCCTGTTGAAAACTTGCTCTGGTACCAACGAATTTCTGGTGAGGTATCGAAAGATCGAATTTTCTCAGCGCTCACCCAGGTTGGCTTAGCGGGTTACGAAGACGTGCCGTGTTATCAATTATCGGCAGGCCAGCACCGACGTGTCGCCTTGTCTCGACTTTATCTCGATCCGTCACCGGTTTGGATATTGGATGAGCCTTTTACAGCAATCGATAAAAAAGGGGTTGCAGCACTTGAGCGCTTGATCGCCGAGCGGGCTGAAAAGGGAGGATTGGTCATTTTAACCACGCATCAAGATATCAATTCACCCTCGTTAAAGAAAGTGAATTTGCAAGACTTTAATACTGTTGAGGCGCAATCATGAGTTCAAAGCCTCAATCGGTTGGCGAAACCCGTGCCGAATCACCGCAAGCGCAGAGTTTGAGTAACGTTGGCTTATTTTCTGGATTTGTCGCCGTTTTCAAACGCGATTTAACTTTGGCCTACAGAAACCAGGGCGAATTGTTCAACCCTCTGACGTTTTTCTTGATTGTTATAACGATGGTGCCATTGGGTATAACACCCGACCCAGAAGTTTTGGCAGAATTGGCCCCCGGAATGATTTGGGTAGTTGCGTTATTGGCAACTCTATTGTCTTTAGATGGTCTATTTAGGTCAGATTTTGAAGACGGTTCATTAGAACAGTTGTTAATCAGTCCGAGCCCCTTGTATTTGTTGGTGTTGGGCAAGGTCGCGGTGCATTGGCTTGTCACGGGTTTACCGCTGACGTTGTTGGCGCCACTGCTTGGGGTGATGTTGTTTTTACCGGATTCTGGCTACGGCCCATTGGTTTTATCGTTATTTCTTGGCACCGCGTCTTTGAGCTTAATTGGCTCCATTGGTGCGGCACTGACGGTAGGTTTGAGAAAAGGCGGGCTGTTGTTGTCTTTAATCATTATGCCGCTGTATTCACCCATACTTATTTTTGGGGCAAGCTCTGTAGCCAGCGCCATTGATGGTTTTGGTTATACCAGTCAAATCGCTGTGCTGGGTGCTTTTTTGTCAATTGCTTTGATTTGCGCGCCGTTTGCTGCCGCTGGTGCATTGCGCGTTAGCGTCAATGGTTAATCGCTAGGATTAAACCATCGTGTCGCATGGTCGATTATCTCTAGATCGACGTATATTTTAGGAGAATTATGCATGGCCTGGACGTGGTTCCATCAATTCGGTTCACCGCGATGGTTTTACGAAAAAACCACGGCGTGGATGCCTTGGCTGTTTGCGCTTTCAATTATATTGCTCATTGTGGGAAGTGCCTGGGGGTTGGGTTTTGCGCCCTCTGATTCCAAACAAGGCAACAGCTACCGAATTATTTTCATTCATGTTCCGGCCGCGTTTTTAGCTCTTGCGGGCTATTACATCATGGCGATCAGCGGTGCCATAGGCATGATTTGGAAGACGAAAGTCTCATACTTAGTCATGCGCTCGGCCGCGCCTATCGGTGCTGTGCTAACGTTTGTTTCATTATTTACCGGCGCCGTTTGGGGGAAGCCGACCTGGGGTACTTGGTGGGTTTGGGATGCACGCATTACCTCGATGTTGATTCTTTTCTTTCTTTATTTGGGTGTTATGGCTTTGCAAAACGCCTTTAATCACGAAGAGTCAGCTAATAAAGCCAGTGCGATATTGGCGTTAGTTGGAACGGTCAATATCCCTATCATTTATAAGTCGGTTGATTGGTGGTACACGCTTCATCAGCCTGCAACAATCAAATTTACAGAAGACAGTACGATCGATCCGTCCATGAAATACCCGTTATTGTTGATGGTTGTCGCGTTCTACGTGCTCTATGCAACGGTTTTGATGATGAGAACTCGTACCGAAATTATTGCCCGTGAACGGAAATCAAAGTGGGTAAAAGAGATGGCGACGGCGAGTTAGTTAAGCGCTCATCCGTTGTGCTAATTGTGTTTTAAAATTTACATGCAGTGAGTCTATTTGATGCAATTTCAGTTTGAATCATTGGCTGATTTTTTTACCATGAGTGGACACGGTCCGTATGTGTGGGCGTGTTACTTTGTAACATTATTAGCTATTGCTTATTTATTAATATCTCCTATTACCGCAAAACGTAAATTGATCAACGATATTAAAAAACAACAAAGAATCGTAGACGCTCAAAATCAAGATTTGAGTGATCAATCGAAAAGTTGGTAGCCGTCAATAAGGTTTAGTTATCATGCACCCCGCTAGAAAGCAGCGTTTGTACATTGTTTTATTCATTGTCGCTTTTGCCTCAATTGCCATTGGTTTAATTGTTTTTGCATTGCGGCAGAATTTAGACCTCTTTTATCCGCCTTCCAAAATCGCCGCGGGCGAAGCGCCGTTAGAAACGCACATTCGCGCCGGTGGCTGTGTGTTGCCGGGCTCAGTTGTTCGTTCAACAACAAATCTTGATGTCGAATTTGAAATCACAGACGGCCCAGCAAAAGTGAAGGTCTATTACAGCGGAATCTTGCCTGATTTGTTCGAAGAGGGCGAGGCCGCCGTTGTCAGCGGTAAGCTCAACCCTGAAGGCCACTTTATGGCCACCCAAGTTCTCGCAAAGCACGATGAAAACTACACGCCGCCTGAGGTTGCCGATCTTGCAGGCGAAGGCGCGGATCATCAAAAAACGTGCGAGGTGATTTCGTATGATTCCTGAGTTGGGTCATTTCAGCTTAATCCTGGCACTTTTTCTGTGTGTTTTGTTGTCCATTGTTCCGTTAGTGGGTTCGTACACCAATCAAACGGTGCTGATGAAGTCGTCCACTTCATTAGCCAGTGGATTTTTCGTCTTCACAACCTTGGCTTACATCTGTTTAACCATTGCCTTTGCGCAAGATGATTTTTCGGTTAAATACGTAGCGTCTCATTCCAACACCTTGCTGCCCATCTATTACAAGCTGTCTGCGGTTTGGGGTGGTCACGAAGGCTCACTGCTGCTTTGGGCGTGGATGCTTGCCGGTTGGACTTTTGCGATCACGCTATTCAGTCGTCATTTGCCATTAGAAATGTTCGCGCGGGTTCTATCCGTAATGGGTATGGTCGCAGTGGGCTTTTTGTTATTTACCTTACTCACTTCAAATCCGTTTGATCGCTTACTGCCTGATCAACCAAGAGAAGGCTCCGATCTAAACCCCTTACTTCAAGACCCAGGCTTTATTTTCCACCCGCCAATGTTGTACATGGGTTATGTCGGTTTCTCGGTAGCGTTTGCGTTTGCGATTGCCGCGTTGATGGGTGGTCGTCTTGACAGTGCTTGGGCGCGTTGGTCTCGTCCTTGGACGACCGTTGCTTGGGTTTCCCTAACCCTAGGTCTAGCTCTTGGCAGTTGGTGGGCGTACTACGAACTCGGCTGGGGCGGCTGGTGGTTTTGGGACCCGGTAGAAAATGCTGCCTTTATGCCCTGGTTGGTTGGTACTGCGTTGATTCACTCTTTGGCGGTAACCGAGAAACGAGGTGTGTTTAAAAGCTGGACAATATTGTTGGCAATCCTGGCGTTTTCGCTCAGCTTGTTAGGAACGTTTTTGGTTCGCTCCGGGGTGATTACCTCGGTACACGCGTTTGCTACCGATCCGGCTCGTGGTGTCTTTATTCTCGGCTTCTTGCTGTTTGTTATTGGTGGCTCACTCACCTTGTACGCCTTTAAAGCCCCGCAGGTTAAAAGCGTAAGCCGTTTCTCCTGGTTATCCCGTGAGTCATTACTGCTCGGAAATAACGTTGTGTTCGTCATTATCACGGCGACTGTATTGTTGGGAACCTTGTACCCAGTGTTTGCCGATATGCTTGGCTGGGGGCGCGTGTCTGTTGGGCCTCCGTTCTTTAACTTCTTCTTTGTACCGTTGATGTTTATTGTGTGTGTGCTGCTTGGCATTGGGCCGATGGTCGCATGGAAAAAGTCACCGCTTAAAAACATCGGTGGGTTGTTGTTGAAGCCCCTGACCATCAGCATTGTTATTGGATTGGTGTTTCCGTTTTTGTACGCAGATGAGTACTCCATTTCGGCGGCGATCAGTGTCATGATTGGCATGTGGGTGGCAACAACGACGTTGGCAGAAGTCATTCACAAAACCCGAAACGCGCCGAGCTTTATGGCGGGACTCAAAAAGCTAACGGCCAGTTTTTACGGCATGGTGCTCGCGCACATAGGCGTGGCGATTACCGTGTTAGGTGTTGCTCTGAACACTATTTACAGTGATCAGAAAGATTTGCGACTGGCGCCGGGCAGTGTCGTGACAGTTGGTGGTTACGAGTACTTATTTTACGGCGTTAAAGAAGTAAAAGGCCCGAACTATATCGCTCAAGAAGGCCGAGTAGAGGTCACCAAAGACGGACGCTTAATTGCCGAACTTAAGCCGCAAAAACGCAATTATTTGTCTGGCGGGAATTCCATGACCGAAGCCTCGATCAAAAGTAGTTTTCTCCGCGATATCTACATTTCCCTTGGCGAGCCTTTGCAAGAAGGTGCCTGGGCGGTACGAGTGTATTTCAAACCATTCGTGGTTTGGATTTGGCTCGGCGCTATCTTTATGTCGATAGGCGGAATCTTAGCCATTTCTGATAAGCGTTATCGAGCACACGTAAAACGTAAACAAGAAAAATTGGCTGCCACCCAAAATTTGGCGGGTGCTAGTTAAGAGTTAATTGAACCCATTGATACTGTAGGTTAGTAAATCTTTATGAGTAGATGGAAACTGTTTATACCATTGGCAGTATTTCTTGCGCTTTCGGTTCTGTTTTATCGCGGTTTGTTTTTAGATCCGACGGAATTGCCGAGTGCGCTAATCGATAAACCTGTGCCAGAGTTTGAGCTGGCCTCTCTCGGGCAGCCGGGTCAGACGATCGAAAATGAAGATTTACTGGGTAAGCCTTACTTGCTCAATGTTTGGGCCACGTGGTGTGTGTCTTGTCGATACGAACATCCCTACTTGATCCAACTGGCCGAGCAGGGCGTGAATATTTATGGCATTAACTACAAAGACGATACCGATGAGGCTGTGCGGTGGTTGGAGCGGTTAGGTGATCCCTACCAGATGAACATCGTTGATCAGGACGGTCGATTGGGTGTTGATTTGGGGGTGTTTGGTGCTCCTGAAACTTACGTAGTCGATAGCCAAGGTGTGATTCGTTACAAGCATGTGGGTGTTGTTAATCAAGAAGTATGGCAATCAACAATGGCACCGATTTATTCTCAATTGTAGTTCTGGCCAATTCTAGTTCTGCTCAAGGGTAATTTAGTACGCAATACAACGCTAAGTTGTGCGATTCAAACAGCAACTTAGCGTTTTCAATCTAAACCTCTCCCAATACGATCAATTATCCTCGGCTAATTATTTTGGCTGGAATTCCCGCAACCGTTAGGTCAGATTCGACCGGTTTTGTAACAACCGCATTCGCACCTACTTGAACATTATCGCCAATGGTTAAGGGCCCCAATACTTTTGCGCCTGCGCCGAGATCCACGTGATAGCCTAAATCCACTTTCCCCGCTAAAGTCACTTGCTGAAAAATAAGGCAATTCGGCCCAATGGTAGAATCTGGGTGAATGACGATGCCGTGTGGATGAGGTAATAATAAACCGCCGCCAATTTGGCAATTAAGATCAATCTCTGCGCCACAGACAACACTCCAGAATCGATGCCTAATTACGCATGTTTTCATGAGAATTTTGCTGAGCACGCCGCCCTTATTTTTCAAAGATTGATAATTGCGAATGGACTTTAATAGTTTTCGGCTTGGGTCCCAAAAACGACGAGGTTTTTCTCGGTCCCACATTGGCGTTTGCCAATCAACAGGTTGCCTAACTCTATCATCCATTAGAAGTGTTACCTCATATAAGCTACATCATATATTAGATATTAAATTCGCTAGCAAAAATAGCAAATAAAAACTGACAAAAATTAGGTGTACAACTCAAATTTGAACATTCTGTTATCGTAATATTAGTATGAGTTTTTGTTCAAAAAGATTTTCAATTCTCTTTTTAATTATACAGCTTATTTACAAACCTATTTTAAAGACAAAGAATTGATTGTGACTTCTGTTTAGGTGCTTAAGTACCCAGGTGTTTAAGTGTTTAGGTACATAGCTGTTTAGATGCTTAGAAAGCTAAATGAACAATTTGCCAGAGAAGTTTATTTGAGAGGGTCGCCTGAAAAGATTGCTGGCAATAACCGTAGGGATTGAATAAAAACAAAGGTGGAGTATTTGTCAAAGATGAATTTAAATACACTTAATCCATTCACCTAATACGCACGAAATAAAATCACTCGCTTAAAGGAAAAATGTGTTGCACGTCCTTGTGCTGAAAAATCTGTGTGTTGAAAAATAGTACTCGTTGTAGAGTATTTATCAGTGACTTGTAAACTCGATTTGCTTTAACGCAATATCAAAGTTTTGGAACGTCATTAATGCTGATTCGATTAATACATTGCTAGGGTGTGAATCAATGTTGATTGAATTTATAGCGTTTAATAAAGATTGCCATTGGTATTCATTGGTTGTAATCGAAAAAAATCCAACAGGCAAATCAGCGTTCATTCTTTTAATGGAATTAGACATCACGGTCGCGCCGGCTTTCGATCCGTGAAATACATACAGCGCGCCGAGTAACGAAAATTCGTCTTGTATCCATGATGTGTTAAAAACGGGTAATTCTTGAGTGTTAATATCGAGCAGCGTTAAATCGTCGGTTAATCGTACGCACTCATGCTCCAGAGAAAAGCTTGGCCACAGGTTGAGTTCCTTTCGTATTCCTTCAATAGACGATACAGCACTAAAGTAACAACTCAGCACTTTAGCGTAAGCATCGTGAGAAATTTCCCTAGAAAACAAGCGTCTCAATGCTGGATTTACGTGCAGTGAGTTATGGGCATGGTTGGTTTTGTCTATTAAATAATTATGCATAATCAATTACAGACTCACTATCAACCAACCTTGGGGAACGTTAATACAATTCGAGTGCCGTCTTGGTAATCGTTGTCGACGTGAATGGTACCGTTGTGCAGTTGAACGATTTGTCGACAAATGGTTAGTCCGAGGCCGGATCCCTCAATATTTTTACTTCTTGAGGCTCGTCTAAACGGTTCGAATATTTCAGATTTATCGGATAACTTAATGCCCATTCCGTTATCTGTGACAAATAGGGTGATATCGTCATTTTCCGTTTGTGAAGAGACAATGACATGCAGTTCAGAATCGGGTTTTTTGAACTTGATTGAATTGCTGAAAAGGTTCTGAAAAAGCGTCACTAGTAAATCATAGTTTCCACGCAAGTCATTCGGTAAGTCTTGTTCGGCAATAAGATTGCATTCCTCTTTAGGGCCTAAAATTCCCCAAGCGTCATCCAAAACACTGTTGAGATCGATCGGTAAAAAATTAATTTGCTGTTGTTCAATAACCAAAAAATCCAGCATAGCGTCAATAGACTTACTCAACCGATTAGCCGACTTCAACGCTTCGTTGCCCATTTTTTCTATGGTTTTATTATTGATTTTTTTGTTTTCTTCACCAATGGTATCGGCGGCAATTCTGATGTATCTCAGTGGTCCTTTAATATCGTGCGCTGCGGCGTAAGAGAAAGTTTTCATGTTTTTATTGTGCTGAATTAGCTCAATTTGGCTAGAGACAATATTAAACATGCGCAGCAGAATTTCTTTTGCTGCGTGAGTATCCGTTGTTGTCCAGTCATCGGATAAATCCTTGTGCACCGACACCCATTTTGAAAACGAATTCCGAGGCATTAACGTATCGGAACCGTCCGGTTGTTTTTCCAGTTGTTTCTGAGTGGGGTCACCTGCCCAATGCTCGGTTTTTGCAATTGGAGGTCTTATCCAAATTAGGTGACAAATCTGATTAAGGTGAATTTGCTCGTAAAGAATGCCGCAACAATTATCAATGTAATCCAACGCGCGCGGCCAATGTTGGTGGAGAGCGTTGGTTGAAAACGACTCATTTTTACTGGCGTATTGTTGCCGTAACCAGGTTACCAACTCTTCAACAAAATCTTCGTCGGGTGTTTCGCCATCGTAATAAGTTTTCATTCCGTATTGGAACACAATGCCTGTACTGTTCAAAAACTCTCTTAATTCAGGCAACACTTGATGAATGGAGTTTTCAAAATCGTCGCCCGAAATAATGCTGTTATTAATACCTTCTTCGATTAAGCGAATATTGTTGATGGTAATAGCACTTTTTTTGGCGTCGATTTGGCGCAGTTTCGACATCAATGTAATCGCCAATTGATTCACAATTCCCCAGGTGTCGAACGGTATCGATTTTTCTTCGTCATGGTGACAAGCAATACAACCCCAGAGGTTGTCGTCATACATTAATGATGTCGTAAAAGAAGACTTGACCCCAAAATTGCGAAGATAGGCAAGGTGCATATTCGAGACGCCTCTGAGCAGAGAGAACGTCAAATCCAGAGCGTGTTCAGACTCATTACCGACCGCAACAATATTTGAAATACTGTCTTTCTCAACACTGGTTATTGCTCTAAAAGGCAATAAAGACATCATTACCCTAGCTTGTCTGGGAATATCAGACGCGGGAAACAGCAATCCTATAAAGGAAGCCATGTGATCAGCGCAAGATTCAGCAACCACTTTTCCGGACCAGTCGGGTTGAAACTGGTAGATCTTAATTCGACTGAATTGCGTAATGGTTCGTATTGCCTTCGCCGCCGAATCCATCGCCTCCTGAAAGGTATCACTTGCCATGATTTTACTGGTGGCGTTATTGAGAACGGTTAAGTTGTCGCGGATGTCACGGGTTTCGATATCTACCTGAGGGATAAACTCCAAAAATCCCAGCGATTGCTGTTCGTGATAAATGCACTGGAACGGGTTGTTCTCGATGCTGATGTCCGCAACGATGGAGTGCACGCCTTGAGATTTTCCAACATGGGGATTCAGTACTTCGTTGATAACCGGTAAAACGTCTTCAAGGGTTTGATTGGATTGCGTTGTGTTTAGGTTGATTAATTTATCAATATTATCCGACGCTGCTACGATTTGGCGTGAATCAATATCGATTGCCAATAAAACGCCGTAGGACTGAATGGTGTTGATGCAATGAATAGGTTCTTTTTCGCAGTTATCGAGCGTGACTTTTTGCTGGTTGTAAAAAAATTCGTCAAGTGAATTTAAGTGGTCGAGGTCTGTTTGATCAGATTTTCTGTTACTGGAGAAAAACTGAATCGGGGCGTTGTGTTTTTCTTCCAAAATTTTTTCCTTTATATAAGTTGTAAGAATAGAAATCGGCGGGAATTATAGAATTAGGTCAAGATTTTGACATCATACTCAAAGTCAATCGTTATGCATACCTAAGTTTGCCACCTTGTGTTTGTCTAAGAATTTACAAAAAACAGTACCGAGGAATTGCCGACTCAATTCAGAAGAATTAACAGCGGTAATTTGTTGTTAAATTGTTAATTTTTCAATTTTTTCCTAATAATTGAGGTTGCTAATTCGAAACCAGAATGTCTATTTGATTTTTATATTCATATCGTTACTGAATGGAATTGGATGAATCTTTTTATTTGTAAATTTATTTCATCATAGACTGACGCTTTTTTGACGAACTAGGGTGTGTTTACTATAAAAAAAATATACTTTATTGGGATAGGTGCGCACAGTGCATTATGAGGGAGAATTACTGACCCAAGCGTCTCAGATTGGAGGACTCAGTTTCCTTGACAGTCTGGATACAGATTCAGTGCTGCTGAGTTGTTTGGATCAACTGATGAACTTTTATCGGTCGGATTACGGCTTCATTTATATTGATACCAACGTCCGCACGAAAAACCTTACACCGGACGTTCCTCAAACTTGGGAGCTGGTTGCTTCTTGTATTATTGATAAAGACCGGCTTCGAATTGTTAAGAGTAGCGTCAGCAGTGCTGGGGTTTCACCTTCGCTTCTTTCTTATTTGAATAATAAAGATTTCTTTTATTCTAATTCTGAAATTCCGGTAAAAATACCTGAGCCAGAAAAAACGGTGAATTCTCTGGCGTGCTTCCCCTTGAAGATTTCCGACGTTGTTTGCGCCGTTTTTTGTTTATGCAATACCGCAACGGAGTTAAAAGAAGAGCAGTTGGTCAGTTTGAGGCCGTTTTTATCGTCTGCCGCGTTGATCTTGCAAACTGAAAAACAAACGAGCCTATCGAATATTTATCCCGCTGTGTTCGATGACCGCCAGTATTGCAGTTTGCTGGCGATTTTAAATAACTTGTTTAATGGTGTTGTTTTCGTTAATGACGACTGTGAAATAACATTTTGTAATAACAGTGCTCTTAGATTGTTGGCGTTATCTCATTCAGAAGCGATTGGCAAACCAATCAAAAATTTTATAACGTCTGATTCGAGTTTAATTCAAGCGTTGGTTGCCAATAATCGGCGGGCAGACGATACCTTTTTTAACTCGGATTCTTGCGCAAAACGTTCGCACTTTCCCGGTGTGCTTATTTCATCGTTTAAGGGTGATAAATCCGTTGTTAACGTTAATCTAATTCGTTGCGTGGTTTCTGAAAGAGTCGTGCGAGGCATTGTCTTTAGCGATTCTGTTGACGATAAAATTATATCCAACGACTACCACTCTATCGTACAGCGATACCAAGTCATTACTAACTATGCACCCGTCGGTTTAATTCAGCTCAACAAAGATTGGGAATGCATTTATGTCAATGACGCCTGGTGCGAATACTGTCATTTAACACCGGATGAATGTTACGGGCTGGGTTGGATCAATGGCATCAACAGTGATGATTTAGAAGGCACCTTAAATTCCATTCGCGTCGATTTAAGTTCCAAAGGTCGATACAGCAACAAGTTACGTTTAAAAACCCCGTTGGGTCGCATTACTTGGGTTACTTTAGATGCTCGCAGCTTATTTTATGAAGATGGCAGCATCAACGGTGTTGTGATTAGCGTTCAGGATATTACCGATTACCTGAAAAAAGAACGTGAATTAAAAGACATTGCTGAAACCGATCAGTTAACCGGGTTGGTTAATCGAAGTTTTTTCAACGATCGTCTCGAAGTTGCTATTAATGGCATCAAGCGCTTTGGTGCCATTGCCTTGCTATTTATTGATTTGGACAAATTCAAACAAATTAACGACACATTAGGCCACGAGTTTGGCGATGAACTGCTAAAGCAAGTGGGTGAACGGTTAAGAAGTTGTTTGCGGCGGGTGGATACCATTGCTCGTATTGGTGGCGATGAATTTACCGTTCTTATGACGAACATCAGCAATGTGCAATCCATCACAACCGCCACAGAAAAGTTAATTGATTCGTTCAGCGAGCCTTTCATTTTAGGGCAGCAGTCTGTTTATGTGACGTGCAGTATTGGTATCACCGTAGGTGAAGACGACCACACTCGATCAAAGTCGTTACTGCGTCAAGCCGACGCTGCTTTGTACAAAGCAAAAGAGGCGGGCAGAAATCAATACAAGTTCTACACGCCTGAATTGGATAAAAGTGTCAATCTGCTAATCGATTTAAGAAAAAGTTTGCGCGAATCCCCTAACGACGATTTTCGCGTGGTTTATCAACCGCAAGTTCATTCGGTTACTGGAAATATTGTGGGCATAGAAGCACTGTCGCGATGGTCTTCGCCTTTGGGGGAAGACATTCATCCAGATATGTTTATTCGTATGATCGAAGATTCTGGCTTAATCAACGAATTTTCTGAGTGGTTGTTTGAAAAGGTTTTTAAAGACGTTCATCAATTAAGAGAGCAATTTACTGAAGCGTCGGATATAAAAATATCGGTTAACTTATCAGTTAAACAGTTTAGAAACCGAGATCTGGTAAAATACCTCGGAAAATTGTGCGTTGAATACGCAATTTCTCCGGCGTGTTTTGTCCTGGAAGTTACCGAGACGGCATTTATTGATGATCCGAAACTGGCAAATTTAACATTGGCGCAATTAAAAGAATTGGGCTTTTCTATTGCTTTGGATGATTTTGGCACCGGTTATTCGTCCTTGTCTCATTTACGGTCCATGCCCATTAAAATTGTCAAAATAGACAAAACCTTTGTTAATGATGTAATTCATGATCCAGAGGATGCAAAAATCGTGTCGTCGATTATTTCTCTGGTTCATACGTTAGAGATGGATGTGATTGCTGAGGGGGTAGAAAATATTGAGATTAAATCTTGGATGGAGGCAAACAACTGCTTTGTTCAACAAGGATTTTATTATTACGAACCTATGCCCTTAGAAGATATTTGTCATTTATTAAAAAATCGATCGTAACCGCTTGATTGTTGACAAAAGATTAATAGCCTATTCATTAAATAAGCGTAATTTTCGGATTAAACGTACGTGTTTTATCCCAATGAATAACTTACAATCAACACAATCTTTTTTGGTAACTGATTTTAAACAATCAGTACTCAATCATTTTTATTTATTTTTTAGTATTTGTTGTCATTATAGAATCTTTAAATAACAAACCGTTATTGATGATTCATTCGGTGCTAAAAATGAGTGAAATTTATCCTACATAGGGCCAGCATGAATAACAAAGTAGATCTTTCTACAGAAATTGTGCCTTCTTATTATATTGGAATTGGGGCATCTGCTGGTGGATTGGAAGCTTTGGCGGATTTTTTCGGTAATTTACCGCCAGAAACCGACGCTGCCTACATCGTGGTTCAGCATTTGTCGCCAGACTTCAAAAGTATGATGCCAGAACTCTTGGCAAAACATACGAACATGCCTATTTTTCCCGTTGAAGACGGCGTTTTGGTGCGTCCGAATTCCATCTATTTAATGCCGCCACGAAAAAATATGTTGTTGGCTGAAGGTAAATTGCTGATTTCCGATCAAATGCCGGCAAATCATCCGCATATGCCGATTGATATATTTTTCCGTGCCTTGGCCGAAGATCAACAGCATAAAGCCATCGGCGTGATTTTATCCGGTACCGGTTCTGATGGCACTCGCGGTATTAAAGCAATTAAAGAATCCGGCGGCTTAATTATTGTTCAAGAGCCAAATTCCGCTAAATTTGACGGCATGCCGATCAGTGCCTACAAAACCGGTTTGGCGGACCTTTCATTGCCGCCAAGCGAAATGGGTGACAGTATTTTGAGATTTATCCGCCATCCTTCCATTTCTGGCGATCACTCTGAGGCGAAACTGTCGAAAAGTTTCAAAGACGAAACCTTAGATGAAATTTTTAAATTACTGAAACAGCAGTCGTCGATTAATTTTTCTCATTACAAAGCGTCCACTGTTGCCCGAAGGATCGAGCGGCGACTTGGTGTTAATCAGCTTGAGTCTTTAGAAGCTTACCGATTACTGCTGTTGGAATCTCCGCGAGAGCTGCAAATTTTAAGTCGTGAACTGCTCATTGGCGTTACGCGATTTTTTCGTGACGAAGAAGCATTTTCGATTTTAAATACTCAAGTCATTCCGGATATCATCGAGAATTCTCTGGATACCCGCGAAGGTATTCGCATTTGGGTGGCGGGGTGCTCGTCGGGCGAAGAAGCCTATTCATTGGCAATCTTGTTTGACGAACATTTGAGAAGTAAAGGGCTTGATATTTCGGTCAAAATTTTTGCCACCGATGTCGATGAAGAAGCCATCGCCAATGCTAGCTCTGGCGTTTATTCCGCCGATATTATTCAAGACGTTAGCTTGGAGCGTTTAGAGCGTTATTTTGATCGCAAAGAAACCACCTATTGTGTGAAACCTAAAGTTCGGCAAATGGTAATTTTTGCCGTGCACAATATGATTGATGATCCACCGTTTTCAAACATTAACATGGTGTGTTGTCGCAATGTCTTAATTTATTTCCAGCACGCCACACAGAAAAAAGTATTGTCATCGTTGTACTTTGCCCTCAAAACCAGTGGTTACCTCTTTTTGGGAACCTCGGAGTCCTTGGGCGATTTACAAACTCATTTTGAATCGGTCAATGAGCGGGCGCGTATTTTTGTCAAAATCAGTAATGCTCGCATTCCGCTTGGCAATCATCCGCCTTCGCTCAGCTATACCTCGTCGAATTCAGAATCGCGCGTGATGTCGCCCGTAACGCGGGTTATTCGAGCCATGAAAGGCAATAACGGCACAAGATCCGGCATTGTGAATGTGCTCGAACGCTTGGTTGAAGAATACGTGCCCGATTGTATTGTGTTGAATGAGTCCTTCGATGCGATCCATGTGTACGGCGATGTTTCAAAATACACCAAAGGCATTCGTCACGGTAAAGTCAGCAATAATATTAAAGATATTATTATTGATGACTTAAGCGTTGCAGTTTCTACTGCGTTATATCGGGCGGAAAAAAATAATTCCGATGTGTTTTATAAAGATGTCACCGTGGGTGATTTATCTCAAAATCCGGCTTATATCGATTTATCGGTTTTGGTCGTTTCCGACAGTGATCAAGCCAATGCAGCCCGGCATTACCTATTGCAGTTTGTCAGTCAAAAAGAAGAAATCCAAAAAGATACGTCCAACAAAAAGATTTCCTTTGACGCTTCCGAACAGTCGCGGCAACGCATTATTGACCTAGAAAATGAACTGATTAAAAAGCAAGAACATCTGCAAGTAACCATTGAAGAACTGGAGACGACCAACGAAGAGTTGCAATCGGCGAATGAAGAGTTGATGTCTGCCAACGAAGAATTGCAAAGCACGAACGAAGAATTGCAATCTGTTAACGAAGAACTGTATACCGTTAATAGCGAGTATCAACAAAAAATCATTGAATTAACCGAAGCCAACGAAGACTTAGACAGCGTCGTTAATGCCACCAAAATTGGCATTATATTCTTGGATGATCAATTGGCCATTCGCAGATACACATCGTACGCAACCAATTACATTAATGTCAGAGAGTCCGATATCGGTCGACCTTTCCATCATATTTCACACGACTTGAGTTATGAAGACTTCTTCTCAGACATTCTGAAAGTCAGCAGCAGTCGCGTTGAGATTGAAAAGACGTGCTCCACTTACATTGGCCACGAAATCTTGGTTCGCCTGATTCCGTTCCAAAGCATTGATGAGGAATCCGAAGCGGGCGTCTTGATTACACTCACCGATATCACCAAGCAGAAAAATATCGAAAAATCGCTCAAAAATACTCACGATAAAATGCTGAGCTATTTTACCACGTCGGGACGACCCAATAAGCTGCTTGAATACATCGGTAATATTTCGCTGTTGGTAATAGATGACGAAGAATTGGATTTGGCCAATATTTGTCAGTTGCTAAAGAAAATTCCCGGCAGAAAATACACCGTATTTACGGCACAAACCATCGAAAGTGCTGTTGAAATTATCAACCAAAACACCATTGATTTGTGTTTGGTCGATTACATTCTTGAAGACTTTACGGCCAAGGATTTTGTTGCAGAATTAGAAACACAAGAAATTAGTGTGCCTATCGTGATCTTGTCGGGTTACTCAGAAAATGGTCTGGATGCGAGCTTTTTAAGAACTCAAGCGTTCGATTTTTTGAGCAAAGACGAACTCAATAGCCAGCTGTTAAAACGCAGTATCGACTACGTTTTAGAGCGTCGAAATCTTCAATCTGTGTTTGAAGAAATTGGGATTGAATAGCGGGGTTTTATCGATATTGTTACAGTAGAAAGGCGAACTCATAGGTCATTAAGATCAACTCAGACCAATTCGGATTGATTCAGGTTAAAAGTCACACAAAGTGACTCGCCTGAATCAATTTCTTGTATGGTCATGTTTCCGTGTTCCCCTTGATTTAGCCGTTCAATTTAACCATTCAATCTAACCGTTCAATACAGTTCCTCAGGTTAGCCAGCCTAAAGGCAGAAGCACAAACTCTGTCTTTGGGTGCAAATCTTATTGCTTTTCCAACAACGCTCTTCCAACACTTTGCCGCCTTCATATTGAGTGGTTTTTGGCAAAGTTCGTCTACTACTGGCTATAACTATCATAAAAAGACCCATGTTAGGGTAACAAAAAAGCACTTACAGAAACTCTTAAACATTTAGCGCCAATTGGTGTTTTTAATTAATCGTGGTGTATCGCGTAGTAATTAAGATGAACCTTAGTTTTTTAGGAAGGCGTAATGATAAACCAAACAATAAGAGCAGCTTTAACCCATTTCTTGCCTAAGCGGAAAGTATTTTATACGGCAAGTAAAGCGGTGCTAGTAACGACGTTATTCAGCAGTTCAGGTTATGCACTAGACGTAGAGGAAGATGCCAATTATCAAAAAGTGTTTTCTAATTTGGCATTACATTGTATTCATCAAGAATTTCCAAATGTAGTTAAACACACCATGAACGCCGCAGCAGATGTAAAGGCGCCCAGTAAATTATATCCGGCGTTTTATGGCTGTTTAGATTGGCACTCGTCGGTACATGGGCATTGGTTGTTAGTGCGCATGCTAAATACCGCAGGCGATAAAGTCGACCGTGAAGAGATTATCCAAAAACTCGGTATTAGTTTTACGAAAGACAATATCGACGGCGAATTAGCTTCATTAGTTCGGGATAACAATTCGGCTTTTGAACGCCCTTATGGACTCGCTTGGTTTTTACAGTTAACGGCGGAATTGCGTCAGTCAACGTTGCCGCAAGCACGCCAATGGTTAGCGATATTAATGCCTTTAGAGGAGGAAATTGTTGCGCGGCTGACGAACTGGTTAGGAAAGCTTACTTATCCAATACGTACAGGCGAGCATAGCCAAACCGCCTTTGCATTCGGCCTAATGCTCGACTGGGCTAAAACGGCAAACAATGCCAGCTTTGAATCGTTGTTAACACAAAAAGTGAAACACTATTATTTAAATGATAAAAATTGCCCGTTGGCTTATGAACCTTCCGGCCAAGATTTTTTATCGCCGTGTTTGGCGCAAGCAGATTTAATGCGACGGGTTTTGCAACCGAAAGAATTTAATGCGTGGCTAAGCGAATTTTTCCCAACGTTGACAGAGCGCTCGTCAGGGTGGCTTGCTCCGGCGGTTGTTACCGATAAAACAGATGGCAAGCTGGCTCATTTGGATGGCTTAAATATCAGTCGAGCCTGGATGTTAGAAGGCATCATCAGCGGCCTTGATAAAAATGACCCAAGAGTGGAAGTGCTTGCTTCAAGTTTAGCAGCGCATCGGTCGGCGGGGCTTAATGCGGTTTTTGGCGATATGCATTATATGGGGAGTCATTGGTTAGGCAGTTTTGCAGCCTATTTAGAGACCCAGCGAGGTGTTGGCGAGTAATTGAAATCAGAGTGTTCACTTAGTAACACGATTTTTTCAGTTATTCTCTTAATAAAAAGGCGAACCCTTGGGTTCGCCTTTTTTGTTACTAATTTACTCTAGCTATACTCTAGCGCAATTGATCAGTTCTTCCTTGAACCGATCAAAGCTCAAACTTAGAGCGGGCAAATACTAACGTCATCAATACCGCATTCAACCAAGTCGCCGCCTGCTGTGCCATCGGAACACTGGGTTCGAATAATCACGTCGGAACCACCTGGAATGGTGCGTGTGGCGGTCTGCCATGCTGCGTTTGATGTTGTATCACCATTGCTCGCCAAGGTTTGGAAACTCACGCCACCATCGGTTGAAACTTCCAAACGGAAGAAATCACCCGCGTCACCGCCAGAATCTCGCTGACCGTGGAAATAAGCCACCGACAGCGTTGAGTTTGAAGGTACAGAGTAGGAAGGCGATTCTGCGATACAAGTACCACCGTCGACATCGTTGACACCCGCAGAGGTATTGGTTGCTGTGAAGATAGCGTTGATACCGCTGTTAGCGCCGCCGACTTGCGTAGTGACTCCGCCGTTGACGATCTCAGTAGGCGTACCCAATACGAACGCGCCTGTTGAACAGGTTGAGGCCGCAGAGTTAGACCAACCGCCTGCGTCGGTTTCGAAGTCTTCTTCAACCACACAACCCGCTGGCGGTGGTGGCGGAGGCGTGGCGTCGGCTGCACAGAATAGAACGCGGTCAACACCGGCTTCAATTAAGTCGCCAGCGCCAGCACCGTCAGTTGCGCGAACACGCAATTGCACATTGCCGGGGTTGTTAAGCACTGTGCTGGCGGGTGTCCATGCGGCGTTGCTTACGACATCGCCAATATTCACCAGTGAATCAACCACGCTTCCATTGTTAAGCACATCAATGGTGAATCCATCAGTAGCATCGTCACCGGCGTCGCGCTGGCCGTGGAAGTACATCAATTCGATGTCAACCGCGCCAATACCCGCTAAATTAACCGACGGAGAAAACGCTTCACAGGTTCCGCCATCGACATCAGCCGTACCTGCTGCGGTGTTAGGTTGGGTAAACCAAGCACTGTTACCACTGAAAGCGCCGCCCACTTGGGTTGTAACGCCAGAGGCAGTAATTAAATTTGGCGTACCTAAGGTAAATGCACCCGTGGTACAGGTGTTAGAGCCAGTAAACCAACCGTCGGCACTGGTTTCAAAGTCCGCCACATACAGCGGCTCTGAGCCGTCGGAACACTGCGCGACCGGTGGTGGCGTAGACGAACACTGCGCCGGTACTGCAAAGCCGTTGGTTGGGTTAGTGCTGTTTGAGCCTCCCGAAATGGCGTCAACACCCAAACCGTAGGCGGCAAATGCATTCCAGACGGTACACATATCTTCACCGCCAAAGCTGTTGGCAACCGCCGTGATAATACCGTCGCGCGCGTCGGTGAAGGTTGGCGAACAAGCGGTGTTTTTCAGGCCTTCGTTAACATAAAACAACGCGCGTTTGTTACCGGCTTCGTTGGCATCGTTTAAATCGAAATTAATTAAATCCGACTCAAAACCGTGCTCGTCGACTAACGCCCAATACACTTCCCAAAGCGCTTGCGCCCAAACGGAACCAACACCGTGTGGAATAACGGAACCGCGCACGGATTCGTAGGTGTAGTTATTAACGGCAGGATCAGTACTGTACTGCTGTGGGCGAATGGTGCCTGTTGGCGGTAGATTAAATAAATAAGCGCCAATGCCGCGAACATCGGTTGCTAAATCGGAAGGACGTGCGGTGTAGACCAAACCGAACCAATCACTCCAGCCTTCGCCGCCTTGCTGGCTGTTGTTCAAACAGCTTGAATTGCTCGGGCCACCCACTTGTCGAGTTGAAATACCGTGGCCGTATTCGTGGGCGATAACGCCGTTATCGAAATCCCCGTCTGCCGATGGATTGCTTTCGTCACACAAAAACATTTGCATACGTGGATTGCTGCCGTCTGCGGGTGTGGCAAAGTTGGCGTTACAGTTTGAGCCGCCAGCAGCGTTATCTTGAGCTTCGGCATTGACGGAGTCTGAACCAAAGCCGCCGCGTCCGAAATTATTTTCCTGGAAATTACCGCCGGATTCATCGAAGCCGTATTGGTATTGCACATCGTGAATTAAATTACTCCAGTAAAATAAATTCGTGATGGCAGCGGGCAGGGAGTTGACCGGATCGCTGTTTAAATTCAGAGGGAAATCACACACTTGTCCTGATGCACAGGCAACCTCAGGCGTATCACAGGCGTTGTTGCCGTTGCGATCGGCACAGGCGTGAGCATTGTTGCCCACCATAATATTGGTGCCGGCATTAAACCATCCGTTAGGTGAAGCCGTTGGATCTTCGGGATCAACGACTAATTGTCGCGCGTCGTTCGGTGGCAGTGGTGTTGTGTGAATTGGGCTTTCGACGGGTTCGGGATAAACGCGGTAGCTCGCGTCTTTCATTAAATCAAAACTGGTCAGCAAAGCGCCGGTTTCTGCATCGATGGTTACATTCGGCCACGCGTGATCCATTTCGAATTGAAAATTCCAAGCGAGCGTCACATTGCCTGGTGCAATCGGTACCAAAACCAAACTGGCTTTAAACGGTTTTGGTGATAACTGTTGCTGACTAATCATCACTGACGATTGAGCATCAGAAAGTGCTTCCATCATCACCGGTTGATTGGTCATTGGAATATTTAATTCCCGCGCCGCATTACTGACCGCGCTTTGCGCATTGATCACAGGTGTCATGGATTTGATCGATTTTGCCAGCTCTGGAATAAATCCGTTATTCACGTGACTGATCGCGCCCGCCTTGGTGACGTGAACTTGCATTTGGCCGTTATAAACCGGAACACCATTGAATGTTTGGCCGAAATAAAAGTGCGTAACGCCACTGATCGACTCGACCACATCCGTAACCTGCATGGCTCGAACGTCTGAGGGCACTAAGCCCAATAAATTCATGTTGCGATTCACAAACGCTCGCGCAACCGCGTTTGGATTTCCGGCATTCGCCGAAGGCCCGGTAAGGTTGCCCATGGCATTGGTCAGTGTTCGAGTTGCACCGAATTCAGAAAATGTCGTCATTAAATTCGGAGACTGCTGGCGCATTGCGTTAATGGCCTGCATTTGTAACGCACTTGGCGCTTTTTGAGCTGTACGAGGAACATTGGTAGGGCGGTTATCAATGTCTCGATTAAAGGTTGTTTGCCCAACTTGTGCAAACACGGTATTGGATATCGCTAAACTTAATAATGACAAGGATAAAATTTTAAACGATTTTTTATGGGGAAAATTGAAACGCTTTTTCCCGCGAGACGTCATGGCATTGTGTATCACAAACACCTCCAAAGGTTAGTATTGATCAAAGCAGTTTGACGAAAAATTCCGCTGAATTATTTTTAATTAAAATTGGGATTATTATTATGAGAAGCACTGATTAACTCAGCGCTTTACGTGAACAAGGACTTATCGAAAATATTGCGACTGCAAATTTCTTAAAAATACAATCAAAAGAAATTGTAGTCAGAATTTTCATTAACATCCTTGTATTGATGCGAGTGAAATGCTCTAAATACCTTTTTAAAAAATTATCGATTAAAAATCTTTGTTCAGACAGCAAACGTACTTTATCTTCTTGTCCTCAACCAAAGAACTTTCTGATTTTCAATAACGGTAAGTATTTTGGAATAATCTGACAGATATGACAGTAAGAGAATGGAAAATATAAATGGCCAAGCATTTAAAACTTGACCATTAAAAATTAAAAGCTTTAAAAAATTATTTTATTTTGCGATGTTATATCGTAGCAATTTATTTTCTGATATTAACAACAAGAGTCTGATTTATTGATTTAAACCAGCGGCTTTATTCGCAATGCCTTTTAATGCGTTGGTGATAACCATCAGGTTTTTTTCGCAACCCGATAATTTATGACGAGCGGCAATGTAATCAGGGGCATTGTAAGAAACGAAAACCTCGCCTTCGCTGTTTTCAGAAATTAACATTTTTTGTGGTAAATCCAGAGCGACGGATTGCTCGCATTTCATCAGTGGCGATCCGGCTTTTGGATTGCCAAAAATAAAAAGCGTAGTTGGCAATAAATCAATTGATACTGATTCAGCCCCTTTTGCGTGATCGACCACGGCAAAAATGGTCATCCCTTTGGCCTTTAAAGTGGCTTCTAATTCTTGAACACTTTGTTCAAAATTCAACTGACTCTTGATGGTTTTAACGCCTTCGGCGGCGATGGATTGAGAGGCACCCACCAACAATGCAATGGCAAAACAGGCTTTCTTAACGGATGAACTGAATTTTACTGGCTTAATCATGTGTCGTAGTTCCTGATGATCATAGAATTTTGGCCAATATTATGGGGTGATTATTAAAACATTTGTGTTAACCGGTCCTAGAGATAACAAATTATGCTCGGGTTAAATTCATTCGGTGTTCATAACTGGCGAGGTATAAATCGTCTTAAAAGCCAGATTGGCAGGCTTGTATTTTTGTCTAACTATTCAATATCTGAGAATTGACACAGTCAATGGATGAACGTCGGTGTAAACGCTATTATAGAAGCATTCTAGTTAGGCTTGATTTGTTTAAAAATCAAACAGTGAAATGAATAAACAGGAGAAACAATGAAGAAACTAATCTGCGCCGTATCTGCAATGGCGATTCTTGCCGGTTGTACCACCTATGATGCGTACACAGGCGAGCAAAAAACGTCAAACACTGCGATTGGAGCCGGTATTGGTGCGAGCGTAGCTGCGGTAATTGCGTATATTGATAACAAAGACGACGACAGTCGTACACGTAACAAGCGTATTTTGGCCGCAGCGGCAACCGGTGGCGCTATTGGTGGTGGCATTGGTTATTACATGGACGCACAGGAAGCAAAACTGCGTAAGCAATTGCGTGGCAGTGGTGTGAGTGTTGAGCGCGTTGGCGATAACATCAATCTAATTATGCCTGGCAACATTACTTTTGCTTCGGCGCGTTCTGAAATCGCCTCTGATTTCTACCCAGTGCTTGAGTCAGTAACCCTAGTACTGAAAGAATACGATAAAACATTGGTTGTTGTGGGCGGACACACCGACAGCGACGGTTCAGAGTCTTACAACCAATCGTTGTCTGTACAGCGTGCAAACTCTGTCTCTGGTTACTTCCAGTCTCAAGGCGTAAAACCAATTCGTTTAGAGCCAATTGGTTTCGGTGAATCTCAGCCAATTGCCACTAATTCAACCCCAGCCGGCAAGCAGTCAAACCGTCGTGTTGAAATTACGTTGGTTCCTGCAACCACCTAATCCCGTTGTTTTATAAAAAATGCCTTGCCGTTTTTACGGTAAGGCATTTTTTGTGTCTAACAGGCGAATTTGTTATTTAGTCGTTACCCAAATAGCGTGAATAATGCCCGGTATATAAAATACAAAGCACAGCAAAATATTAATCAATAAATCTTTGCCAACACCGCTTTTAAAAAATACCGCCAGTGGTGGAATCAAAATCGCCAGAATCACTAATACCGTTTTATTCATTACTCTCTCTTTCGCTGATCTACTTAGTCTTTTTGTTTAAACACGCAGTTTTTTGCGTATTCACCCGCTTCGCTTGCTGTCCAGTCGGATTTCGATTTTTCATTCATATCGTCACACCACGCTTTGCTGCCAACCTCTGGTGCGCAAGCCGATAGTGCGAATACCGTTGCCGAAAGCAATACCGTAAAAAGAATCTTGTTATTCATATTGATGCCCAGGTTCGATAGAATTTGAACAATAGTTATATCGATGTTTTTGTACAGTTTGGGAATCATACTCTTTATGCATCGAAAAACGACGCTTTAAAACGGCTAAAAAGAGACATTTTGCAGTGTTTTACAATGAACACGCATTCGAAAACAGATAAAACCTTAGACGTTGCTTTATTAATGAATTGCTCAAAACCTGGTGCTAATACAATGCGAAAAATGTTAATGGTTCGATTAATTGCTTCTTTTCTTGGTTGTTTATTATGGAGTGGCTTAATAGAAGCAGACGAAGGTAAGGCTAAGTTGAAGGCCATCGGCGAAGATTACTTTTCGGTGTATGCCAACAGACGTGATATTGATCGGTTGATGACTTTCTATGATCCAAAGGTTGTATTGAATGATATGGTGTATGGTAACCACATTCAAGGTCGAGAAAACCTGAAAAAATTTTTTGATTGGGGCAACGATAACTTTAAGCTGGTCAATGGTAATGAATCGTTAAAAGTAACGCGTCAATATTATGATCAGAATACGATCTTTACCGAAGGTTATTTTTATCCGTTTCATTATTATGGTGAACAGTTAGGGCCTGTTCACACTAATTTAATCACACCTGCTGGAGTGTATTTTTTTCGTATTTTTGGCGCAGTGAGTGTGATTTGGTTGTTCCAAATGAACGAGCTGCAACACGAAATACGGGAAAAATACGCCGAGCCCCTAGGGTCGCCCCTAAAACACGCCATTCGTTGTTGTTCGTCGCTTATTTAGCGCGCTAAACTGCACTCCTCACGCCTAGACTGACGCGTTTTAGGCGCGACAGGTGCGGTTAAATTAGTGTGAACAGGCCCTAAGACCTTGGTATTTTTTGATTGTTTTAAAATTAAACTCAGAGCTTAAAATTATTGAGCAAATCGATTGGATTAATTACACACCAAAATCGAAATTTACTGGGGGTGAGAATCTAAACCAACTTATTGTTGAGTAAAAATAAATGTGCCTGTCTTAGTTTAATCGAAAAAACACCCAGAAAATTCTGTTTTTGTGAATTTCTGGGTGCTAGTGCATTAAAACCTAACGTTGTATTTGAGTTTCTGGTGCGTTTATTACCCCATTGAGAACCGCTTTGTATCTTGCAGCTTCTGTACTTTCCGATACGTTCTTAACAATGGCACTGCGCGTAACCGAGGTTGCTCTTTCGGCATGCAGAAAACCGGCATTCAGATAGAAATCGAGAAAATCAATCAACGCTTCTGCTTTGATTATGTTATCGCCTTCGGTGGAATTCCAAATTGACTCCAGCAATTGTTGATTCCATCCCGTTTTGTGGTTATCCACTGTAAACGGCAGAAGAAATGAATTTTGTTCATTTACGGGGAAGGATCGACTCAGGCTGTTGTTGGTTAACCGATGGTAATAGTTAAATACCGAAATTAACTGGTTGTCAGTTTGTAATTGCTGTTCGGGGGCCACAATACCTTCGTCGGCCAGTAAACCGGCTGGCGAGAAGTTGGGTGAATAAAAGTTAAATACGCTAGGAGCGCCCATTATCTGTTGGCCTGTATTCGATAAAAGCCCGATACGCAGCAATGTTGCGTCTTGCTCAAAATTATCGAAATTTGCCGCGTTGATACCGAATTCTCGTTGATCCAAATAAATTCCAGATTGTGCTTCTAACAATCGGAATAGATTGGTTAGCATCAACACGGGCTCTTTTACCTTTCCAAAACGATCACTGTTAACGTTGTTTGGATCTCTTGCTTCTGGGTCTAATAAAATGGCTTTAATAGTTGCGGTCATATCGCCATTGTTGGCAAACTGCGTTGCAACTCGTTCTATGTATTGTGGGCTGGGATTAGACGTAACCAAGCGCTGAATTAAAATACGACTGATATAAGGCGCTGTGCTGGAGTGAGCGGCTAAAGCGTTAGTCACGGTTTGGATTTCTTCTAAAGCGGCGAGAGCGGTTTTTTCTGTGGCCGCAGGAAGAGTCAGCGTAACGCCTTTGTCAGTAAAGAGTACCTTTTCGTCATAGTCGTGCTGGCTGGTAAAAATTTTCATTGGCGCAAGCCATTGGTTTTGGCCTCGATTGAACGGCGGTCTTACGCTTCGGTTAAAACTGGTGTTTTCAATACTTTCACCGTTTGAATCAAACCATCGACTGAACGATAAACCCGTAAATACGCGAGCCATTCCCTCAATCACAGAATTATCGTAGGTAGGAATTGGATTGCCGTTATCATCAGTAATCACCGAACCATCCAACCGTCTTTGCACCAATCCCATACTGAATAACTGCATAACTTCGCGGGCGTAGTTTTCATCGGGGTATATTCCCGTGCCCGGTACGGCTTTGGGATTACTAATGTGGCTCAACCACACTCCCATAACAGGGTGAATCGATACGTCGTAGAGTAAATTTTTGTATTCACCAAACGCGTGGTTCGACAACGTATCCCAATAGGTGAAAACACCTCGGTAAGCGCTTCTAACGGCAACTTGTTGTGTGCTAATTACCAGAATTTGGCTCAGAGCAAAGGCGACTCGCTGACGCAACTGATCTTTTGCCGATGTAAATGTTGTCCAATAGCAGTCGGGTACATCTCGAATCGCAGCGCGTTGAATGTCTGATGTAATACCAGTAATTGCGCTGTTGCAAAATGTATCCATATTGGAGGGTGTTTGTGCGATTTGATCGTTAATCCACTGATCGTAAATTGCTAAACGGTTACTGCCATCGTTGGCTATTTGTGAGCGCAGTGAAGTAAAAGATTCAGGTGTTGCCCCAAAAGTCGCTTGGTTTAAAAATCGAATTACATCGGTATCCACTTGTTCTGACGTGAGTGATTGCGACTGTGCAAATGCACTGTGAATACACAACAAACAGCAAATTTTTATTGTGATTAATAGACGGCTAAACGGTAAAAAATTCATGTCTAACACTCCTTACGCCATAAAATTCAAATTCGCGTTAACAGAAAACGGGCTGTCAAAGTTAGCTAAATTGGGGAACAATTCCGGTAGGTTTTCTTCGGGAACGCCAAACCAATTTGCCAATACAGCGCCACACTGTGACACGCTTGTTTGTGGTATCCACCGACCGCGACCCTGACGATCATCGGAATCCAATTCTTCGCCAATACGTAAATCAGGGTAGGTGCCGTAGAAGTTGCCACCGTTCACAGCGCCGCCCATTACTAAAAAGTTGCCTCCCCAAGCGTGATCGGTTCCAGCAGAGTTGGTGGTACTGTTTGGGGCGAAGGTTCTGCCAAATTCGGAACTGACTAACGTTGTTACGTTATCAAAACAATTTAATTCAACGAGCGTATCTCGAAAGGCTTTTAACGCGCCGTTTAATTGTTTCATCAAAGAGGCCTGAGTAGAAAGAAGATCTTTGTGAGTATCGAATCCACCTAGGCGAACATAAAAAATGGTTCGGTCATTGTTGAGAGTTTCTCGACCAGAAATAATTTTGGCAACCGATTGCAGTTGTCTGCCAAGATTGGTAGAGGTTGCGTTATTATTGCTAAAAATTTCATCGTAATTAACAGTGCTGGCATCAGCGTCATCGAATACGGTTGAAAGCGCTACTTGGGCGTTGGTGGCTGAAAAGAATCTTTCCTGATAATTTCTCGACATTAAATGGTTGGTCGGTGTCGACATGTAGGTAGTATACATATCGGCTGTGGCTCGAATGTTAGAGATGATACGAGGTATTTTTCCTGGGTTCATCGCATAAATATTGAGTAGACCCGATTCTGTAGTCTGAAAAGTATTCAAGCCGTTGAGTGATATTAACGGCGATACTGGCGATCCAGAAATATTAACCCCACTGACACCCGTTAAAATTTCGAGCATTTTTCCGCCCCAACCAAATTGACTTTGCAACATGGGCTGGCTTTGTAATTGTCTGGCTTGGTCGGAGTGGGAAAATAGTTGCGGCGGTAAGGCAACGGAATTGTTTAAGTATTGAGTTCTTGTAACAGGAGCCACTAAATTACCGGCGTTACTGATCACTGCCAGTTCTTGGTTGTTGAACATATCCGCCATATCGCCACAGTTTGGATGAAAACCAAAACCGTTATAGTCAACACCATTAAATATTTTGGGAGCGTTCAAAGCTGTTACGGGCTTCATTAAGTCTGCGTTTAAAGCAACACTACGTCGACCCGATTCGTAGTTATCTCGTAATATTCCAGGTTCTTTCGGTGCAACCATATTAAAACTATCGTTGCCGCCGGCAAGATTAATAAATACTAATGCTTTAAAATTATCAGTCGCAGCAGATACAAGGTTGGAAGCTAATAACGCAGAAGAAGGTACCACAAATTTTTGTAACCCTAGAAGACCTGAATATTTCAACAATGATCTTCTCGATTTGTCTATAGCCATCGTATTAATTCCTGTAAGAATTTAGAAAAATTCTGAAGCTCAAGGACTGGCTTCAAGGTAATTTTATTGATTTAAATGAATCGAAGATTGTTTTAAATCACGAATGAAATATTCAGTTTTATTTTTCTGGTTATATAAACAATATTTTTAATAGGTTTGGTTTTGATGTGAATTTTTGCGGTGATTATAAAAATATTTTAAATTTCTGGTGGGATTGATTTTTTCCTTTTAAATAAAAATAAGAAATATTAATAGTGAGTGGTTCTTATTTAAAAGTTGCATGAGTCGCAAATTTTACAGTGAAGGTTCTAGTGTTCTCGGCTTTTAATCAGAAAAATTTTTAAGCAGAGGGTAGGGTAAATAAAGCTCAAAGATTCAGAGTTGTTGCAAGAATGAAAACGTAAAAACTTGTGAATTGTTCGAGCTGTTCAGTGTGGCAGTGAGACACTGCCAACAGAGAATGGATTGTACTGATTAATGAGTATTAGAGCGTCCATGATTATTAAACGCTAAACTAAAATTCTGACGATTAGCGTTAATCAGAAATTTCTTGTTCTGAATCACTCTCGTAATAATTCATTCCCCACTTACACATTCCATCCAGCATAGGTTGCAATGTTCGGCCTAATTCAGTTAATGAGTATTCAACTTTAGGTGGCACTTCTGGGTAAACTTTGCGATTGATTAAGCCGTCTTTTTCCAATTCTCGCAGTTGTTGAGTCAACATTTTTTGAGTCACGCGGGGCAGGCGCCGTTTGAGTTGGCTGAATCGCAGTGTTTTATGGCATAGGTGCCATAGGATCACGCCTTTCCATTTCCCACCTATAAGCTCCAGTGTAACGGATACGCCGCAGACGTATTCAATGGCGCTGTCTTGGGGTGTATTAACTTTTGTCATTCGTACATCTCAGCAGTGGGTTCCAACAGTAGGTTTTAGCAGTAGAGACTAACAGTAGGTCCTAACAGTAGATCCGTTCAGTTCAATCAATGGTATCTTTTTGGTAACTATACCACTTAAAAGTGCATACTTGATAATTTAACTCATACCGGCAGAATAGTCTCGTACCCAGAATAATATCAAAGAGGAACTTATGTCGGAATCATTCAAGGCACTCGTTGTTGAGCAGGTAGAGAAACGAAAATTCGAATCATCGGTGACGCAGCGAACATTAGATGATCTTCCAGAAGGCGACGTTCTAATTCGGGTTAGATACTCGTCTCTCAATTTTAAAGACGCGCTTTCCACACAAGGTAACCCTGGTGTGACCACCAAATTCCCTCACACGCCAGGAATCGACGCGGCGGGCGAGGTGGTTGCCAGCGAAAGCTCAGATTTCAATGTTGGCGATGAAGTGTTGGTCACCGGCTTTGATTTGGGAATGAATACCTCGGGCGGGTTTGGGCAGTATATCCGCGTACCCAGCAGTTGGGTGTTCGCTTTACCGGAAGGTTTGTCTGCGCGTGAAGCCATGATTTATGGAACCGCCGGATTCACCGCAGCAATCTCGGTTCAAAAACTGGTGGATGCGGGCGTAAAACCTGAGCACGGCGAAGTATTGGTGACCGGCGCCACCGGTGGTGTCGGCTCCGTTGCTGTGGGTATTCTCGCAAAAGCCGGTTATACCGTGGTGGCACTTACCGGCAAGGCGTCGCAAGTGGATTTCTTAAAGCAACTTGGGGCGAGTGACGTAATAAGCCGAGAAGCCTTTTTAGAAAACGCTCATAAACCATTAATGAGAGAGCGTTGGGCCGGTGTTGTCGATTGTGTCGGTGGCGATTATTTGGCGGCGGCCGTGAAATCCAGTCGATACGACGGCGTAGTCACCTGTTGTGGACTAACCGCATCGACCGATTTACCGCTTAACGTATTCCCATTTATATTGCGCGGTGTTTCTTTATTGGGTGTTGATTCTGTTCAATTCCCGAGTCAAAAGCGTTCGCCAATTTGGCAGAAGCTTTCTCAGGAATGGAAACTCGATTCTTTGGATTCACTGGTAAAAGAAATTGGTTTCTCTGAGTTGCAAGATAAAATTGATTCAATTTTAGCGGGTAACATTGTTGGTAGAACCTTACTGAACCTCGATTCAGACGCATAATTTTTTGTAGTTAGAAAATGTAACGGTTGGTATTAGTATTTTCTAATGTCAGCCGTTGCTCTATTGTTTGTTTTTTTCCTTTCTTTTTTACCGTTTTATTTTTCCCTTTCTTTTGGCTTCTTTGAAAAAACCTTCATAACTTGCCGCTGCATAACGGCAAAAGCTTGCCATTATTAACGCTTCAATAACTAAATGATTGATTTTGTTTGAGTATTCGATCTTGGTACGGGTTTGGCATTCTTTCTCGTACAACAGGAATACGACAATAAATATTTAATGTGAGGTTTGGAGTCGATGGCAATTAATTTCGAAACTGCACTGGGTGTTCATCCGTTAGCCTTGATGAAAAGAACCGAGCGTGCAGACATTCTTGCAAACAACATTGCCAACGCTGAAACACCCGGATTTAAAGCGCGTGATTTTGATTTTAAATCTGTATTCGAAAAAGTCGACCAAATGCCGGCGAAAGGTTTGTCAATGAATACCACCAATGATACTCACCGACCCGGTGGTGCGGTGGTCATTGAAAATGATGATTTATTGTATCGGTCACCATTACAACCATCCATTGATGGCAACACCGTTGAAGAACACATTGAGCACGCAGAATTTATGAAAAACTCGCTTGCCTTTGAAACCAGCTTTTTATTTTTGAAAAGTAGCTTCGGCGGAATGTTAACGGCGTTAAGAGGTGAATAAGCATGTCATTAGGTAATATTTTTGCAACCTCTGCTACGGCTCTAAATGCAAACAGTGTTCGTTTAAATACTACGGCCAGCAATTTGGCCAACGCGGAATCTGCGGCATCGAGTATTGATGAAACCTATCGTGCGAGACACCCGGTTTTTTCTGCCATTGCTCAGCAAGTGTCTGATATTCAATTTGAAACGCTGGACGATGGAATAAAAGAAAACAGTGGCGTGCAGGTGCTTGGAATTGTTGAATCGCAAGCGCCATTGCAACAACGTTACGAACCTGGGCATCCGCTGGCGAATGAACAAGGTTACGTATTTTATCCGAACGTAAACGCAGTCGAAGAAATGACAAACATGATAGCCAGTTCCAAAGGCTATCAAATGAATGTTGAAGTATTAAATACTGCAAAAACGATGATGCAACGTCTTTTAACGTTAGGGCAATAACAGAACGTCTTAGGTATTCTCATTATGGATATCTCCAATGTTGACTCGGTTCTCAATCAGTTTTCGATCCGAAATCGCCAAAGCGACGAATCGGAAAACGGCGATGATCTTGGCCGCGATGTATTTTTACAACTGCTGACAACACAGTTGCAAAATCAGAACCCGCTAGAGCCACAGGAAAACAGCGAGTTTGTTGCGCAGTTAGCGCAGTTCACTCAAGTTGAAAGTTTGGATGAGTTGAGCAATAACTTCAGCGATTTTACGGGATCGTTTTTATCGAATCAGGCATTAGCAGCGTCATCGTTGGTGGGCACATCAGTAACTGTGCCGTCGAGTTCGACGTTATTATCGGCCGGTGGTGTGGTTTCTGGGCGAGTAGAACTGCCTACCTCGAGCCCTGATGTGAATATCAGTATTTTCGACGATAACGGTTCGCTCATCGACAGAATTCCGTTGGGAGAGCAAGCCAGTGGTGAATTAATTTTCCGTTGGGACGGTTTGTTTGCTGAATTAAATGGTGAGTTACTCGACTGGCAGTCACAAAATGCTGAAATCCCTCCGGGCGAATACGAAATTAGAGTAACTGCTTTAATCGGTGGGGAATCTACCCAGTTAGACACCGGATTAAGTGCCAATGTTAATAGCGTTACGGTCGGCAATAACAACGAGCTTACGTTGAATTTAGCGGGCATTGGTTCATTCAGTATCGATGACGTTATTCAGTTTAATCAGTAATTTAAAAAGGATGATAAAGAGTCTCTGCAGTAAAACGGCTTTTTAATGTTGTATTTTTGTCATTGGATTTAGGAGTACGTTATGTCTTTCAATATCGGTCTCAGCGGAATTCGTGCAGCGAATATTGATTTGGAAGTAACCGGTAACAATATTTCGAATGCTTCGACAATCGGCTTTAAAGAAAGTCGAACCGAATTTGGAGATATTTACGCAAACTCTTTATTCGGTTCCGGTTCTTTTGAAGTTGGTGATGGTGTTCGAGTGGCAGATGTCGCACAGATTTTTGACCAAGGCAATCTAGCGTACACGGAAAACGAGTTGGATATGGCAATCAGCGGTGAAGGGTTTTTTATCATCGAAGATGCCGGTGAATTAAATTACACCCGCGATGGAACCTTTGGCTTAGATGACAACGGATTCGTGATTAATAACACGGGTGGAACGGTACAGGGGTTTGGTGCAGACGAAAACAATAATATTGTTGGTGTATTGACGGATTTAAGAATTTCTACCGACAATATTCCGCCGCAGCAAACCGGTCGGGTTGACTGGATTTTAAATTTAGATGCGTCACTAGAGGCACCGCTCGTCACACCGTTTGATGCCACAGACGCAAGTACCTACAACAGTGCTACGTCCGTTACGTTATACGACGCACTGGGTGTGAGCCACACCCTGACTCAGTACTTTGTGCAAAATACGGCTGCGGCAGGCAGCTCGCAATGGCAATCGTATTCTTTTATTGATGGTGTTGCGGTAAATCCCGATGCTATGGGCAACGCCATTCCTAATATCTTAGATTTTGATACCACCGGAAATTTAATTGCCGTTGATGGTGTTGCCGGTGGTACCACTTTTGCAATTACTAACTGGACACCGCCAGAAGCAACCGATGCGGCAATCGGTGATTTAATTATCGATTATCGAGGAACCACGCAATTTGGTTCTGATTTTGGGGTAACCGATGTTGAGCAAAATGGATTTGCAACGGGGCGATTGTCAGGATTAGAAATTGACGCCGAAGGAATTATTTTTGCGCGCTTTACCAACGGTCAATCCAGCATTATTGGCCAAGTGGCACTCGCGGAATTTACCAACACCCAAGGTTTAGAACCAGTAGGCAATAATTCATGGGCGCAAACCTTTCGCTCGGGCGAGCCAAACGTGGGTGCACCTGGCTCGGCGGCTCTCGGTTTAATTAACTCCGGTGCATTAGAAGAGTCGAACACTGATTTAACGGAACAACTTGTGCAATTGATTATTGCACAACGTAATTATCAAGCGAATTCGAAAACGGTAGAAACCGCTGACCAGGTAACGCAAACGATTATTAACATACGATAAACAGAATTGACTGTGCGATTTTGGGCGACGAAAGTCGCCTTTTTTTTGCCTTTAAAATTATTGTTTGGCATTTAATTTGCGTAATTTGTGAACAGTTAATTATTGATAAATAAACGATAAATTCTTGGAGTAGTTGGGAATGGATAGAGCAATTTATATTGCCATGACCGGTGCCAAAAATAATATGCTTGCGCAAACCGCACACGCCAATAATTTGGCAAACGCCAATACTCACGGCTTTCGGGCAGACTTCGAACAAGCTCGTAGTATGGGCGTTTATTATGGCGATGGTCTGCCCACACGTGCTTACTCGCAATCCGAACGGCCAGCAACGGATTTTAGTTTTGGCTCGTTAAGTCAAACAGGGCGAAATTTAGACGCGGCCATTGAACGTGACGGATTTTTTGTCGTCACGGCACCTGACGGAACCGAGGCATTAACTCGGGTAGGAAATTTTGTGGTCAGCCCAGAAGGCGTACTTCATACCGGTAATGGTTTGCCGGTCATGGGTGAGGGCGGAATCATCAGTTTGCCGCCCATTGAAAAAATTCAAATTGCCCGCGACGGAACGATTTCAATTCAAATTCAAGGACAAGGCCCAGAAGCATTGGCTAATGTAAATCGTCTTCGTTTAGTGAATCCAGATTTAGATACCATCGAAAAAAGCACCGATGGATTGTTCCGTTTAAAAGACGGTGGTGAATTTTTTGACGACCCGAATGTAACGGTTGTAGCGGGCTTTCTCGAAACCAGTAACGTGAACGTTATTGACGAATTTACCAAAGTGTTGGCGTTGTCGCGTCAATACGAAACGCAAATTAAATTGATGTCCACGGTAGAAGAAAATTCTGATGCTAGCGTTCGCTTATTGCAGTTAACGTAAATTGGTATGCACGATGTTTGAACTGTTCCAATCATTTTAAATTGGAACGTTTTTGGCTTTTATTTGTAAGATTGTGCTTTTGTAAACACGTATCATAATTTTTTTTAGAGAAATTTTCTTACAATATAAATATCGGTAGATGGATCGAAAGCTTTAATAATTGAGGTTACTTATTATGCATGCAGCTCTTTATGTTAGTAAAACCGGATTGAGTGCCCAAGACACTCAATTAACGACGATTTCAAATAATTTAGCGAATGCATCTACTGTAGGTTATAAACGCGACGCTGCTGTATTTGAAGATTTAATTTATCAAATTACTCGTCAACCCGGCGCCCAGTCAACGCAAGATACAACCTTACCTTCGGGTTTGCAGTTAGGCACGGGTGTCCGTGTTGTGAGTACACAAAAGCAATTTACCGAAGGCAGTTTGCAAGTTACGGATCAGGCATTAGATGTGGCAATCAGCGGTCGAGGTTTTTTCCAAATTGCCATGCCCGATGGAACCACAGCCTACACCAGAAATGGTCAGTTTCATTTAAACGCCGACGGTAATATTGTCAACGGAAACGGTTTACTGTTGGAACCTGCCATTGCCGTGCCGCAAAATACCAGCACAGTAACCATCGGTACAGACGGTATTGTTACCGCGAGCATTACCGGTGAGGCAACGCCCACACAAATCGGTACCATTGAAGTCGTGGATTTTATCAATCCTTCGGGTTTAGAAGCCTTTGGCGGAAACTTATTTTACGAGACTGCTTCCAGTGGTAACCCGCAAGCGGGCGTGCCCGGACAAAACGGTTTGGGTGAACTCTTACAAGGTACGCTAGAAAATTCAAACGTCGATATCGTTGAGGAAATGGTGAATATGATCACCACTCAAAGAGTCTACGAATTAAATTCCAAGGTTGTGACTACGGCCGATCAAATGTTGCAATTTATCAGTCAAAACCTATAGCGGTAAATTTCTGATGAACCTAAATACAATAATGCAGTGGAGTTTGTTGGCAGCGAGTTCTTTTTTTATCGGTTGCTCCAGCCAATATTCCGTTCCCGAACCCGATAGCGATCCTTATTACGCACCGGTGGTTGCACCTAACGAAGCAAGAATTCCACCGGAAAACGGATCGCTGTACAGCCGTAACTATTCAGTGTCTTTATTTACCGATGCTAAAGCCATGCGTGTTGGCGATATTATTACGGTAATTCTTGAGGAGCAAACAACGTCGAGCAAATCGTCTAACGTTTCTTTGGCAAAAGACAGTGAATTAGATGTTGATGAAGGCACGTTGCTCGGCACCGGAATCAGTTTTAAAAATTTAAGTTTATTAACGGATTTAGCCTCTGAACGGGAGTTTACTGGCGAAGCCGATGCCGATCAAAGCAACAGTTTAATCGGTGATATTACCGTTACTGTTGCTGAAATTTTGCCGAACGGCAACTTGGTTATTCGCGGAGAAAAGTGGATTACGATTAATCGCGGCGACGAGTACATTCGCATTAGCGGTATGATTCGCCCACAAGATATTGGCACGGATAACAGTATAGTTTCGACTCGCATTGCCAATGCCAGAATCTCCTACAGCGGCACCGGAGAATTAGCCGATACCAATCGTATTGGCTGGTTAGCTCGCTTTTTCAATAAACCTTATTGGCCATTCTGATGTTAGTTAAACTGAGAGTTGGATTACCGATAAAATCAATGTTACCGATAAAGTTAGCATTACTGATAATTTTATTGTCGGTTGTTTTTAAAGCCAGTGCAGAACGCATTAAAGATATTACCAATATTCAAGGCGTGCGTTCGAATCAACTGATTGGTTACGGTTTGGTGGTTGGTTTAGATGGCACCGGTGATCAAACCAACCAAGTCCCATTTACTGCGCAATCGTTTAATTCGATGTTGCGTCAGTTTGGCATTGCCGTGCCCGAAGGTGCTCGTCTGCAATTGGCCAATGTTGCTGCGGTAGCGGTTCATGCCGAATTGCCAGCGTTTTCAAAACCCGGCAACGAAATAGACATTACCGTATCGTCCATTGGTAACGCCGCGTCGCTGCGCGGCGGCACACTGTTATTAACACCGCTAAAAGGTATCGACGGTGAAATTTACGCAATTGCACAAGGTAATTTGGTCGTTGGTGGATTGGGGGTTGAAGGCGCTGACGGTTCACGGGTAACTATTAACGTTCCCAGTGTCGGACGTATTCCCGATGGTGCTACGGTTGAGAGAACCGTGAAAGGTGATTTTGCTTCCGGCGGGCCTATTATTTTAAATCTTCACGAACCGGATTTTACCTCTGCCAAACGCATTGCCGACATTATTAATTTTACCCTAGGGCCAGAAACCGCATTTCCGATGGACGCCGCTTCAATTAATGTTCGCTCCCCGGTTGATCCCGCACAGAAAGTTGAATTTCTCTCGTTAATAGAAAATCTAGAAATAGAACCCGGTGCTGCGCCTGCTCGAGTGGTGATTAATTCTCGAACCGGAACCATTATTGTTGGCAGCCACGTTACCGTTGAACCAGTAGCAATAACCCACGGCAGTCTTACAGTCACTATTCGTGAGAATCCCCAAGTGGTACAACCGAATCCACTGGCCGAAGGGGAGACAGCAATCGTTCCGCAAACGGAAATTGTTGTCGAAGACGGACCCCGGCCCATGTTTCGTTTTGCGCCTGGCCCAACACTCGATGATATTGTTCGGGCAGTTAATGAAGTCGGCGCGGCTCCCGGTGATCTTATGGCGATTCTTGAAGCACTAAAGCAAGCTGGTGCATTACGAGCCGAATTGATTGTAATTTAGGATAATCCAATGTCTATTGCAGGATTAACAGGTCAGGCAACGAGTGAATCTTACACCGATTTGTCGGCGCTCAATAAGATTAAATCGTTGGGGCGAGAAGACAACCCTCAAGCGATTGCCGAAGTGGCCAAACAGTTCGAGTCATTTTTTATTCGAGAAATGCTGAAAGAAATGCGCAAAACCGTGGATGTATTGGCGTCGGATAATCCATTGAATTCCAATGAGTTGCAGTTTCATCAGCAAATGTACGATCAACAGCTTTCTTTAGAATTATCCAGTAATGGCGGTATTGGTTTAGCCAAAGTGTTGGAACAACAACTGACTCAACAATTTAATCTGGGTAACAATCACTCGGAATCCAATACAAAGATTGCGCCGTTAAATGCAGATCAAAAAGAGACCCATTTCGATAAATTGATTGAACCATTAACCGATAAATCCACATCCGTCGAAAATACGAACATCAACGATACTAAGATCAAGGATACCAACACCAACGATACCAACACCAGAGATACACTCTCGTTTGATAGCAAACTGGATTTTATTCGTGCATTAAAACCCATTGCTGAAAAAGCCGCGCAAGATCTGAATTTACCCGCTAATGTGTTGTTGGCTCAGGCAGCGCTTGAAACCGGTTGGGGTAAATTCATTAATTCGCTGGGTGATCGCAGCAGCTTTAATTTATTCAATATTAAAAGTGACGCTCGTTGGTCGGGTGACAGTGTTCAAGTCAACACATTGGAATACCGCGATGGTGTGGCTCGTAAAGAAAATGCGTCGTTTCGAGTGTACGATAATTTCGAGCAGAGTTTTCAAGATTACATAGAATTTATACGATCCAATCCACGCTATGACAGCGCGGTAAAAGCGGCGCATTCACCCGAGCAATATTTGCAGGAACTGCAAAAGTCTGGTTACGCCACAGATCCTAAATACGCGGAAAAAATTATTAATATACTTCAGCAATCTGAATTTAATTAACCTGTTTTAAACGGTAATTGTAGCGAGTGTTTCGATGTCATTAATTAACGTAGGACTTACAGGTTTGCGATCGACTCAAACCTCGCTCGCAACAACCAGCCATAATATTTCTAATGCTAATACAGAAGGCTTCAGCCGACAAAGAACCGAACAGATTACTCAGTTACCCAGCTTTTCGGGAGCCGGATTTGTCGGTAATGGTTCAAGAATTGTTGCTATCGAACGATTCGCCAATGAATTTCTAAATGAAGAATTACGCCTAGCGGGAGAGGCATTATCGGCTTCGGAATCGTTTTTAAACCAGGCGCAACAATTAGACTCACTGCTTGCATCGAGCAATACCAGTTTAACCGGCAGCCTAGAGCGGTTTTTTGCTTCTTTATCCACTGCCGCAGAGGATCCACAAAGTGCCGCCACTCGCCAATTAGTGCTGAGTGAGGCCAGTGGACTGGCAGACCGATTTAATATTTTGCATCAGGAAATTTTCGATCAAAATCAGTTCGTAAACAGTCAGGTGGTTGCTTCTGTTCAGCAAATTAATCAACTTGCCGAAAACATCGCCAGCATTAACGCGGCGGTCGCGGCATCATTTTCGAACGGTCGAGAACCCAATGATCTACTCGATAGCCGAGACGTTGCGATACGTGAATTGAGTCAATTAGTGGGTATTACCGGTGTTGAACAAAACGACGGTACCATCAATATTTTTATTGGAACCGGGCAGCCGTTGGTTGTCGGTGAAGAAGTCACTCAACTTTCAACCGCGTTGTCGTTAGATTCAGGATTTACCCTAGATATCATCCAGCCGGAATCAGGCACCATTGTTACTTCGGTAATAAGCGGCGGTCAGCTCGGTGGTGTGTTAGGCGTTCAGCAAGATGTGCTGCTGCCAGCATTAAATGAAATTGGCCGCCTTGCCGTGGTAACCGCAAATTCAATTAATTTGCAGCAGGCGCAAGGTTTGGATTTAGAAGGCAATTTTGGTTTAAATATTTTTTCTGATATTAATACCAATTCTGCTATGGAAGATCGTGTTTCGGCCAGTTTAGAAAATGTGGGTACGGCGCAATTACAAGTCGCCATTGACGATACATCGTTATTAACGGCTTCTGATTATTTAGTTCGCGTGGTTGGTACTACCTACGAAATCTCCAGATTAGACGATAATACAGTGCTAACCACAGGGGTGCTGCCGATTCCGGCAACCATCGATTTGGCCAGCGAAGGGTTCGATATTCAATTGGTTGGTGGAACCGCTGTTGATGGCGATCGATTTTTGATTTCCCCCACTCGGCGCGGAGCCCAGGGCATCGAATTGGTGTTAAACGAGCCGTCGCAGTTGGCTTTTGCCGATCCCGTTCGCTCGTCGAATGTGTCATCGAATCGCGGTGATATAACGGTATCAACGCCGAATGTTGTCAGCGCCTTAGACGTTAATAATCAATCGCTGCTTGCAACGACCGGCGGTGCCTTACCGTTTGAATTGGTGTACTCCGAGGCAACCAATCAATTCCAAGTCGCAAATTTGCCCGCAGGGTTTACCGCAACTCCGGCCAATTTTGCCTACACCAGCGGTGTAGAAAATACCTTAACTATTAATTTGTCCGACGCCTTGGGTAATAATCTTGATTTAGAAATTCAAATATCCGGTCGGCCGGAAAATTCCGATACAGTGCTGATCGAATTCAACACCGATGGCGTTTCTGATAACCGCAACGCCTTAGAAATGGTTGCCGTACAAACCACGGATTTAATTCGCAGCTCCAGCGCAGTTGCCAACGCTAATCAAAGCTTGGTGGATACCTACGGCCAATTGGTGGAGCGGGTGGGTGTGGTGACGTCGCAAAAAACCATTGAGACCGAAGCCAATCAGAGTATTTTTGATCAAGCCTTTGTTAACCGAGAAGAAATTTCCGGCGTAAATCTGGATGAAGAAGCGGCAAACTTAATTCGCTTTGAGCAAGCCTATAATGCATCCGCGCAAGTGATCGCTATCGCCAGAGACTTGTTTGACCGTATTCTTCAAATTTAATTTGAGTTCATTGTTATGAGAATTTCAACCACTCAAGCATTTACCGGCGGTGTAAACAGCATTCAGGATATTTATGCTGAGTTATTGCGAACACAAGAACAAATCAGTACTGGTAAAGAGGTACTGTCGCCCTCAGACGATCCCGTAGCGGCAACTCGTATCTTAAATTTGCAAGAAGACAACGCGCTTCTGTCTCGCTTTCGATCCAATATTACCTTGGCGTCAAACAGTTTGTTCGAACAAGAAGCGTTACTAAATTCGACATTAATTGCGGTTCAGCGTTTGGAAGAACTCGCTATTCAAGCCGGTGATGGCGCTTTGAGTAATGTTGATAGAGTTGCTATTGGTTTAGAAACGCAGCAAATTTACGAACAGTTGGTCGATATTGCTAACAGCCAAAACGCACGTGGTGAATTTTTATTTGCTGGAAGCCAAGCACAACAGCAACCTTTTTTAGTTCAACCCGATGGCAGCGTTAATTACGCGGGTGACGAAAATGTTCGTGCAGTAGAAATTGCCGGTGGCAGTTTTGTTTCTATTCGCGACAGCGGCCATGAAATTTTTCAGAATATCGATAATACCCAGCGCGTTGTCACGAGTTCCAGCAATGAAGCCATCGCCCGAATTGGCGCTGGTGCTTTGGTGGATGACGATGCCTTCGACAATTACTTTGATTTATACGCAGCGCTGCCAGCACCGCAAACAACCACACTTACATTGACCGATAATCGCGATGCAACCGATCTAAATTTTCCCAATGTTCCTCTCAATTACAGTTTGGAATATTCGCCCCCTGATGGCTCAGGGCCCATCGCCATTACCAATTTTAATTTGGTGAATGAAAACAGCGTTGATTCCGACGGGTTTTTGGAAATTCAAGTGGACTTAAGCGCAGAGTTCGGACAAACGTTTTCATTGTATTTGCCGACGGATGAAAATGGTTTTGTCGTCGGTGCCGGTGATCCCGATGGGGCCGGTGCTACCGTTGGTGAACAAACGCAGTTTTTTATTGAGCGGCAAGAAACTCAAGGGTTATTAAATACAGCGTTTGAACTCACACAATTATTAAATGCGCCCGCAGATGAATCGTCAGCCAATCAAAATCTTTCTGATCGACTGGGCCGAATTTTATCGAATTTAGATTCGGCGGGCAGAAATATCGATAACGTTTCTGCCAGTATTGGTGCGCGATTAAATTTACTGGAATCCACCGATACACTGCACGAAGATTCCGAACTGTTCAATGCCGAAGCGCTATCGACCATTGAAGACCTAGACTTCGTAAGAGCGCTCAGCGATTTAAGTTTGCAACAAACCGTGCTTGAAGCGGCGCAAGCGAGTTATGTGCAAGTAACGCGATTAAGTTTGTTTGATCGCTTATAAACAGTGAATTAAAAATATAATTACAACAGTTTTTTAGACGCTAATTTTAGCGGTCTCTTGTAAATAGGACTCTTATAAACAAGATTCTTATAAAAAACAATCCGTTGCCCAGTCATTAAAGTTTTTTCCGTTTCTGCCGATGCAAAACGACAGAACGAAAGCGGTACTTGCGCGTAGGCTTTATAAACGCGTTTACTCTAATAAGCTATGATGGTGGTAATTATGATCCCTTTGATGATTCCAGATTTACCCACAACCGATGATATTATTCCTTGGTTGCATCAAATTGATCAAAATAAGTGGTATTCCAACTACGGTCCGTTGTCGAAACAGTTCGAGCGTGAAATTGTTGAATTACTAGAAGCGGAAAATTCTGGCGCGCTAGCCTCTGGCATGGTGTCCACGTCTTCAGGTACTTCGGCGTTAGAAGTGGCGTTAAGCGCGTATCGCTTGCGCCCTGGATCCAAAGTATTATTGCCGTCGCTGACCTTTCCGGCAACCGCAACGGCGGTTATTCGCTGCGGTTTAATTCCGGTATTTACTGATGTCGATCCAAATTCCTGGGTGTTAACACCAGACATTGCTGAAAGCGTAATAAAAAAATGCGACGCCGACGTCGTGATTCCCGTATCTGCTTACGGCGTTAAAATTCCCGAAAAACCTTGGCAGCAATTTGCTCACAAACACCAATGCAAAGTGCTTATCGATGCGGCCGGTGCGTTTCCTGGGCAAGTGGCAATGGAAGGCGTTGATGTTACCTACAGTTTTCATGCAACAAAATGTTTGGGTATTGGTGAAGGCGGGGGCATCGTCTCTGTTAACAACGCCTTTTTGGATTGCTGCCGTGAAGTGACTAATTTCGGTTTTTCCCAAGGTACCATTCATACCTCGGGCATTAACGCCAAACTCAGCGAATATCACGCGGCCGTTGGTTTGTGCCAAATCAGACGTTTTAAATCCACTATGCTGAAACGCATTAAATTGCGCAATAAATACGTGGCTGGGTTTTCTCAAAGCGACAATACCGTGGTATTTCAAGAGGGCAAAACCGCAATTTCACCGACGTTATTTGTTGTTTCTGTACCGAATAAAGCCAGCGCTTGTGTAAAACGTTTAACGGAGCAGGGCATTGGTGTACGGCAATGGTATTGTCCGCCGTTGCATCGTCACAAGGCGTTTGCCAGTTATTTACGTAATTTGTCATTAAAATACGGCGAGTTATCGATCAGTGATTACTTGGGCGAGTCTTTGGTGGGTTTACCGTTTCATCCATTTTTAACCGACGCGCAAATTACGACCGTTGTAAACGCCGTGATTGAGGTGGCCAACAATAAACAAAATAACAATAAACAAGCTGCACCAACACGAGCGTTTATATAAATCGGGTGTTAATTTATAGGTTCTGGCGCAGCTTTCTGAAAAAAATGCGTACTAAAAAATAGTGCATTTGGAAAAATGCAGTTGAATAAAAAAACCTCTGATCAAGTCGTAAAACTCAATCAGAGGTTTTTGAAAACTTTTAAAATAAAAAGTTTAAAGAGACGTCAGCAATTACAGCTTAAACTCAGACCAAACCGGGCAGTGATCAGACGGTTTCTCCATGCCACGAACATCGTAATCCACACCTGTGTCGGTACAGGCTTCTAGGAGCGAGTCCGTCACTAGAATATGGTCAATACGCAGGCCGCGTTTAGGCTCTCTCTCAAAGCCTTTTGAGCGGTAATCAAACCAGCTGAAGATTTGATTCTCATCGGGGTTTAAATGTCTGAAGGTATCGGTCAAGCCCCAGCTTTTAAGTGTTTCTAACCATTCACGTTCTTCGGGTAAAAAGCTGCACTTTTTAGTGCGTAACCAACGCTTGCGATTATCGTCGCCAATACCGATGTCAGAATCTTCCGGAGAAATATTCAAATCACCCATAACAATCACTTTTTGCTCGGGTTTGTATTCCTGAGCCAATAAGTCGGTTAGGTTTTTATAAAAGTCGCGTTTGTTTGGGTATTTGGTGGGGTGGTCTTGGCTTTCGCCCTGCGGAAAATAACCGTTAGCGACCACAATTTCTTGGCCGTTAACGTTGTAAGTTCCAAGCACTAACCGGCGCTGAGATTCGTCGGTATCACTGGCAAAGCCTTTCTGAAAAGACACAGGCTCAGACTTTGACAGTAAGGCAACGCCGTAGTGAGTTTTTTGGCCGTGAAAAATCGCGTGATAACCTAGCTCTTTAATGGCCTCAAGCGGAAAATCTTTGTCTTGTACTTTTGTTTCTTGCAGCCCGATAAACTCGGGCTGGTGGGTATTTATAATGGCTTCTAGCTGATGTAATCGAATTCTTAAGCTATTAACGTTGAATGATACTACTTTCATTGAAAACCGTTTCCAAAATTATCGGTTGCTGCTGTTTTGTTTCGGCTTCGTAGTGTAATGAAATCGGCAAGAATTTGCCCGCTCTCTTTTAGCAGAGCGTCATCGGTATTAATTTCAACGCTGGCAACAGCTTCTTCATTTTCTTTGGAATCGTGGTCTTTTAGATCGTCAAAGGTTTTAAACGGCTCTTCGCCTTTGGCCACACGGCGTTTGTTTTCCAGCTCTAGCAATGTGTTTTCTCGATCTTTCTTCTCTTGCTTGCGTTGTTTGATGTTCAACGACAACTCTTTTTGGTCTCGGTTTTCCTGAGCCAAATCGTAAGAATCGGCAATAAAGTTAAGATCTGGATCTTGATCGATTCTAGAGTTGTGTTGCTCTTTCAAAATGGGCAGCAACTGAGAGAAATTGATGTACTTATCGTGGCGCACTGGGTGAATTTGGTCCCACTCTAATGCGGTTTCATAGGTGCTCTCACCAACTTCGTCTGGGTCAATCACCTGCGGCAACATAATGTCTGGAATCACACCACGGTGCTGTGTGCTGTCACCAGAAACGCGATAGAACTTAGATTCGGTAATCTTTAGCTGACCTTCGTGAACGCGAGTCAGAGTTTGTACCGTGCCTTTACCAAACGATTGTGTACCGACAATCAAGCCGCGGTTGTAGTCTTGAATGGCACCGGCAAAAATTTCAGAAGCACTGGCGCTCAAACGGTTGATCATTACCACAAGTGGGCCGCGATAGGTTGCCTTGCGACGGCTGCGATTGCGGCGAGAAATCTCTTGGCTGGTTTCACGAATTTGAACCACTGGACCAACGTCGATAAACAAATCGGTTAATGCCGTAGCTTCTGTGAGTGAACCGCCGCCGTTGTTGCGCAAATCAAGAATGATGCCGTCAACATTTTCTGCTTCTAGCTCTTTCAATAACCGACGCACGTCGTTGGTGGTGCTTTTGTAATCCGGTTCTCTGCGACGATAGCCTTCAAAATCCAGGTAGAACGCAGGAATATCGATGATGCCAAATCGGTAGGCGCTGCCGTCTTTATCTTTCACATCAAGAATGGCTTTTTTGGCGCCTTGTTCTTCCAATTTAACCTTATTACGCTTAATGGTAATGGTTTTGGTGTCGCTCTCGGTGGAGGCTTCCGAGGGAATCACTTGCAAGCGAACAGTTGAACCTTTCGGGCCGCGAATCAAGTCGACAACTTCGTCTAAGCGCCAGCCGATTACATCAACCAGCTCGCCACTTTTACCTTGGCCAACAGCAATAATCTTATCGGCGGCTTTCAGTTCACCTTGCTTATCGGCCGGGCCTGCAGTGACAATGCGAACCACTTTTGTGAACTCGTCTTCGTTTTGCAATACCGCACCAATACCTTCCAACGAAAGCGACATATTAATGTTGAAGTTTTCTTCGGTGCGCGGTGAGAAGTAGCTGGTGTGTGGGTCGTAAAGCTCAGCCAGTGAGTTCACTAGGGTTTCAAACACATCTTCTTGATTTTGCTGATTGATGCGCTTGAGTTGATTGGAAAATCGGCGAACGAGGGTTTCTTTGGCTTCTTCTTCTGTTTTACCGGCAAGAACCAAGTTCAGCGTGGAAGACTTTAAGCGTTTGCGCCAGTATTCATCGGCTTCTTTCTTGTTTTTCAACCAAGGCGTGTTTTCATCGCGATCCAACTCAATGGCTTCGTCTTTACCAAAATCGAACTGAGTTTCTGGGTTTTCTAAGATGGCGACCAGCTTATTCAGTCGGTCCGTTACGCGGTCACGGTAGGTGTTGTATATTTCGTAGCCAGGAGTAATGTTGCCGCGCTTGAGGTGATCATCAATTTTGGTTTCGTATTTTGAGAACTGTTTGATGTCTGAGGCAAGAAAGAACGCTCTGGAAGGGTCAAGATTATCGAGCAGGTTATCGTAGTAGTTCATCGACAGCTCATCGTTCACCGGCTGGGTGCGATAATGCTTGTTGGAAAGCGTGTCGACAATCTCAAAAAGGGTTCGTGATTGCGCTTTAGAGATTTCTATTTGATCTGTTTTGGCCCAAGAAATTGATGTTGGGACACTGATTAAAACGAACGCTGCCGCTTTGAAGATTCGATGCATATTAAAATAACCTGTCCTGTTCTTGCGAACCAATAATCTTAAGAACCTATACCCTTAAGTTAGATAAGCTCAAACTACTCATTGTTGCTAGCTGGTGTCAACCGCCTTTCACCAAAACCGTTTAAATACTCAGCTAATGAATGTGGTAATAATGATTATAAAAGACCACGGATTAGCGATAGTCGTTCCATAATTTGCTTTTTCTTAGGCAAGAATCCCTGACTCAGCCGTCAAATGCTCAACCTAACCTCAAACTGGGCGTTACAAAGCGCATTTCTATCAATTCAGAAAACCGGAGCAAATAGCGGATAAGTGGTTTTTAGTGTAGTTGAACCGAGCCGCATCTGCCTTCAACGGCACACAACGGACCATTGAAGTGGCGTTAGAATCAACTGAGAATTAATCGTTATTGATTGTATATTCAATGACCAAAAGCCCATATTTACACGAATGAGTGTGATAGTGTGTTGATTATGAATGGATAGATAACCACGGTATAAATAGGTATTAGGCAATGTTTTGGAATGAATTTCTTCTTGGTTTGGCAATTATTGTTGTTTATTGGATTCTAAGAAAAAATCTTCACGTGTTGGTTGAACGTATTGGCCTACAAAAGCGTATTGAAAATAAACGTATAAAGTACGTCAATGCGGTTTTACAATTTGTCGTAACCGTATTGTTGTTCATTTGTTTGGGACTGATTATTGGCCTTGGCTACAGCGACGTCAGTATATTTTTGGGGTCGGTGATTGCTGTAATTGGCGTGGCATTATTTGCGCAGTGGTCAATTTTGAGTAACGTTACGGCCAGCGTAATTGTCTTTTTCTTTTTTCCGTATCGCGTGGGCGATTACATTAAAGTTTACGACGGCGATGATTCCGTTGAAGGCGAAGTGCACGAGATTTCTTTGTTTCACGTGATTTTAGATACCAACGACGGCAACCTTGTCACTTACCCAAATACCTTGGTGTTTCAAAAAACCGTAAAAATCTATCGCAACCGAGCCACGCAAGAAACAAGTAAACAAAAAGAACCCGCCGATCAGCAAGACACCCGGCCCGATGCCAAAACCACTGATTAAATCACCGCTAAGTTATTAGGCGAAATGAATGCAAGGACCTTTGGCGGCGTTCGCGTCTTCTATATCGTGAGTTACTAAAACACAAGGTAATTTTGCGGTTTGTATTTTCTCAAAGACGAGCGCCCGAATTTCTGCCCGCAGTTGGCTGTCGAGTTTTGAAAAAGGCTCATCCAACAACACAGCTTTTGGTTCAGAAAGTAATAAGCGGGCCAGTGCGATTCTCGATTGCTGGCCGCCCGATAACGTCGCTGGATCGCGTTTGTTAAAACCGCCTAAACCCACAGATTCTAAAATTGCATTCACTTTGCCTTTGCGATTTTTTTTATTTTTATCCAGCGCGAATAATAAATTGCCTTCGACCGATAAATGCGGATACAACAACGGGTCTTGAAACAACAAACCAATGTTACGTTTTTCTGGCGGTAATCGAGTGATATCTAATCGATTTAAAATCACTTGTCCGTGTGCTGAAAACTCTTCCGGTAAAAAACCTGCAATGTACGCCAACAGCGTTGATTTACCCGAGCCCGACGGCCCCATTACCGTCATCACTTCGCCTGCTTTTATTTCCTCGTTAAAATAAATGAGTGGCTGATTGCCTAATTTAATCTCTATATTGTTGAGTTCCAGCGTATTCTTATTCATCTCTAACAGTCATTCTGTGTTGGCTTGTGAACACCAAAATTTTGCAATTCAGTGTATTACGCGAGTCTGGACCTGTTAACACTAATACATTCAAAAATTTAATGATTAATCATTGATGTTTATAGGTTTGTAGCTCAAGACCGTATAAATTTCCAATTTGGCATTGATTCTGCGTAGCTCAGAAAATTCCATTTAAATTCATCCTTCTTATTTTTAGCGTTAGCGAAATAAGAGCAGTGAACTGCTGTGACGTAATATCCATTCTTAACAACCAGCCACCCTTAACAACAATCGATGCTTACCGACAATGTACGTATTTCTATGCAATTATCGGCCTAATTTTATTTTTAATTAACGTTCAAAATAACAAGAACAGTATTCGCTAATTTTGATTAAGTATCATTATTCAAACTCAGTCACATTCGAATCTTCACATATGGCAAACAGAATGTTTTAATGTAACATTTAGGTGCAAGCAAACCCCTTAATGGCGGCCAAGAGTAATTTGAATGGATCAGTCTAATCTCCCGAATATTGAAGAAAAAAGCTTCAAATCAATCGAACAAGACAAGCTTTTCGTAACCGATAGAAGCATTCATAAACCCAGAATTTTGCTGTTATACGGATCATTGCGCGATCGCTCATTCAGCCGATTGGCCGTAGCCGAATCTGCAAAAATTCTTGAAGAGCTGGATGCAGAAGTCAAAATTTATCACCCAAACGGATTGCCATTACCCGACGACGTCGACGACAGTCACCCAAAAGTACAAGAACTGCGCGAGCTAGTGACTTGGTCTGAAGGCATGGTGTGGTGCAGCCCAGAGCGTCACGGATCAATGACCAGCGTTATGAAAGCCCAAATTGATTGGATTCCTCTCGCCTTAGGTAGCGTTCGACCAACACAAGGTAAAACCTTAGCCTTAATGCAAGTGAGCGGCGGTTCGCAATCATTCAATGCGTTAAACCAAATGCGCATTCTAGGGCGTTGGATGCGTTTATTCACCATTCCCAACCAATCCTCAATTGCTAAAGCCTGGTTAGAATTTGACGACGAAGACAATATGAAACCCTCGTCTTTTTACGACCGTGTAGTTGACGTGATGGAAGAGCTGATTAAATTCACCTTAGTATTGCGTGACAACAAAGATTATTTAGTTGACCGATATTCTGAACGTAAAGAGTCCGCAGAAGAATCTTCAAAAAGAGTAGGAGCGTCGCGAGCCAGTTAATTTTTCTGGTTAATTCCGCTTTTATTTTATCTTTTATAAAAACAAAAAGCCTTAACGAATGTTTAGTTGCATTTATTGGGGCTTTTTTTATGCCTGTGTTTTTTAGTTTAAAAATAGCGAGAGGTATTTATAAGTGATACTTATTTTGGTTTGATAGAGTAAAAATTACGTATTTAAATCAGTGTTAATAAATGCTGAATTTTGTCACCGAATTTTTTGTTCAAGCAAAAGATGATGATATTACTTTTAAAGTTAAAATAATAAGAATTTACCTGCCGAAAAGTTATAAGTGCTAACGTTTACTCAAGCTAGAGTTTAATTTCTTAGATTTTACAAACCTGATAATTTAGTCAGCTGTTAATAAAATTGAAATGATTAATGTTTCTAAAACATAGAAAATGATGAATGTCTAAGCGTTGCCATGTAACCAGAAAAAATACTGTATTTTATTGTGTTTATTTTCCCAAGTTAGAGTGGAAAAATGATTTTTGTGCCAGGTGTAGAAGCTTTAATGTGATTTATGAAGTTTGCTGAGTTGGTGTGACGGATTGAGGCGCAGAATGATCGTGTAAATTACAGGCCATTTTAATGGTGGTAACTAGGTTTCGACTGCGTTTGTTGTAGGTTGTTTTCCAAAACTTTGGTGGTTGATTGTGATAGTGACTCGTTAAAAAAGGTGAGAGGATAGTGGAATTTTATATACTGTTTGGTGTTATTGTTGCTGCTGGGTGTATTTTCTTGGTCCTTACAAAGAGAAAAAATCAGGAAGAATTGAATTCCATAAAAGTTAAGCTTTCAGCAAATGAAAAGTCAGTGAGTGAAGATCCAGTAATTGAAAAAACTCCTGCTGCCGTTGTGCACGAGAAGAAAATGTTTCTCGCAACTGAGAATGAGAAAAAACTATATTTTGCGTTGCAAAAAGTATTAAACAATAAATATATTGTCCACTGTCAAGTGCCTTTGATATCAGTTGTAGTGCCTGTTGAGTCTAAAAATAACTGTAGATCATGGGCTAAAAGAGTTGATTTTGTTGTTACGGACAAAGCTACAAAAATATTGGCCGTGATCGAGCTTGATGATTCTTCTCACAATTCGGAGAAAGCGCAGAAGCGTGATCTATACGTAAATGAAGCTTTAAAAGGTCACCATCCTCTAATCAGGCTTAATACTGAGAAATTTTATGATCCAAAAATCATAGCTAAAAAGTTATATGAAGAAGCAGGTATAGAAAGTACATATTGTTATGGGAAAGTCTCTGTATGATGATGTTTTTGGTTTTTCTCTAAATGTTTTTGAATGTGTTGTTAGAAGGAAAAGTTAAATGGAAGTTTCTGTATTAATTTCATTGGTGATCATATTTTTACCGTGGGTTTTATTTGTAATATATAAAAGAAAAAATAAAAAACTAAAAAAGCAACATATTCATATGAAGGAGCAGTTAAATGAAAAGTTATCTGAGCTAAATGAAATTAAGGAAAAGTACAGCTCAATTATCGATTTAGAAAAGTATTGTAAAGAAGTTGAGGATGAGGCCCAAGAGCGTTCCGAATCATTGAAGGATGAAGCCGAAAAAATTATAGCGAAAGCAGAGCTTGAGGCTGATGATATAGTATTGAAAGCTAAAAGCGTAAAATCTGAAGCACTCTTGAAGGTCAATGCTTTAAAAGAGAAGGCTGAAACCATGAAGATGGAAGCACGAAAAGAGGCTGCTAAAGTAATTTCATTTGCTGAAAAGAAAGCTAAGGAAATTGCAGGTGATGCTTACGAAGCAAAAGAGAAAGCAGATTTGTATGAAAATGCGATTAGAGCAATGCGCAATACTATAGAAGGCTATAAAGATGACTACATCATTCCGAATCACTCAGTATTAGATGATCTTGCAGACGAATACAGCCACAAAGAAGCTGGCGAGAAGTTGAAGGCTTGTCGAAAGCGTATGCGAATGATCGTTAAAGATGGGCATGCTGGAGATTGTGATTACGTGGAAGCGCACAGAAAAACTCAAGCTATACATTTTGCTGTTGATGCATTCAATGGCAAGGTAGATAGTGCGCTGTCTAAGGTCAAGCACGACAACTATGGAAAAATAAAACAAGAAATAATCGATGCTTATGCCCTAGTAAATCACAATGGCAAACCGTTTCGGAATGCAAGAATTAACCAAGAATTCCTAGATTTAAGGTTGGTTGAGCTCGAATGGGCGGTAAGAGTAATTGAGTTAAAAAATATCGAAAGGCAAGAACAGTCTGAAATTAAAGCTCGAATTCGTGAAGAGGAGCGTGCAATTCGCGAGATGGAAAAAGCGCGTAAAGACGCTGAAAAAGAGGAGCGTTTGATTCAGAAAGCTCTTGAAAAAGCGCGTGCAGAGCTTGTAAAAGCATCTGATGAACAGAAAGAAAAATATGAAGCACAATTAATCGAGCTGGAAACTAAATTACATGAAGCCGAGGAAAAAGGCCAAAGGGCTTTATCTATGGCACAGCAAACACGTCGGGGTCACGTATATGTAATTAGTAATGTGGGAAGTTTTGGTGAGAAAATATTCAAAATTGGTATGACTAGGAGATTGGAACCGATGGACCGTGTTAAAGAATTAGGTGATGCTTCAGTACCATTTTCATTTGATGTGCATGCAATGATTTACAGTGAAAATGCTCCCGAGTTAGAAAAACTGTTACACCATAAATTTTACCATCAGTCCGTAAATAAAGTTAATCCACGCAAGGAGTTTTTCAAAACAACTCTTTCAGAGATCAAACAAGCAGTAGAAAAAACAGATACAGAAAAGGTTCATTGGACTTTAAAGGCGGAAGCAGCTGAGTACAGAGAAAGCTTGGCTATAGAGAAGGAACAACAAAAGGAGGCTGTGGCTTAATTTCAGACTGTTGTTTTAGAGATGTATATTTTTTCCCTTTAGAAACTGAGGTTTAAATGTCAAATATTTTAATAAAGTCTAAAGAAGAACAAAAGGAAGTCGAATTGCTCCTATCAAAAGACCTACCTTCATACAGACAAGCATACAGTGACAGATCTGCCTGGGTGATGGCTTGTATGTCTGAATTAGCCTATGTTCGTTTTAATCCATTATTCAAAGGTGTGAATACGAATGAAGTTATACAAAAAATTTCTGAGCTTGATGTAGGATCTTCCGCTTTATCAAAATTACAGGGTTTGTTAAGTACTTTCTCGTATGATCATGTTGAAGAAAGAAAGTCTCTTGAGTTTGAGTTGAAGCAATTAGACTTTAAATTATTTCAAACTTTTGATAGTGAAGGTACGCAAGCAATATTAGTGGAAAACGATAAGCATGTGATTCTGGCTTTTAGAGGAACAGAATCTAACAGTATTAAAGATATAAAATCCGATGCGAAAGCAATTTCCAAGAAAGATGCCAGTGGTGGAAAAATTCATAGTGGGTTCGAAGAGGCTTATCAAAAGGTAGCTTTTGATATAGAGATTGCACTTGATTCACAGGCTTTGAGAAAAAAGCCATTATTTATTACTGGGCACAGTTTAGGGGGCGCTTTAGCGACCATCGCTGCCAAGAAAATTAATCATAAAGCTGGAATTGCGGCTTGTTACACGTTTGGTTCTCCTAGAGTCGGCGATGAAATTTGGATTTCAGATATTAAAACCCCTTTATATAGGTTGGTTAATGCTGCCGATTGCGTAACCATGTTACCACCTAGTTCAGAGCTAATAACTGTATTTGGATGGCTTTTAAGTTTAATACCGAATATTGGTAAGCAACTTAGGTCATGGGTTTTGGATAGATTTAATGGATATATTCACGGTGGAAATATGAGGTATCTCACTAATTGTGCAAATAGCGACTACCAAAATGTTAAATTACTGTATTCTGTGAGTTGGTTCCATAGAGCAAAAGCTCTTATTATTAAAAAGCTTCCGTGGAAAAAAATGTTAGCAGATCATTCGATAAGCGTTTATAGAAAAAAGTTGTTGATAGTGGCGCAAGCCAGAAATAAGTCTGACTAGCAGCCTAATATTATGTTATAGCTACCTCGCTCTAGATAAATTCTTCTAATAGTTCTTAAGGTAACACAATGTGGGTAAAGGAAACCAAAGCAGGCCTTTGAAGTAAAATTAACGGATTATCGAGTGTTTGTAAGGTTGGCTTAAGTGAGAGTGTTGTAAAGTCTTTGATGGTTCCAACGATGGTTTATTATCAATTCTAAAGCCCTTGCATTTGTTCTTCTTCACCACTTTCAATCGGTAATCAATTCAAGCACTCAAACCCGACAGTTTCATGGTAAATTATCGCCCAAAGACCTCGATCTACGGAAGAGCTATGAAACAAAACATCATTCACATCACATTGGTCGTAAAAGATTACGATGAAGCAATTGATTTTTACGTAAATAAATTGCGGTTCGAACTGATTGAAGACACGTATCAACCTGAGCAAGATAAGCGCTGGGTTGTTGTTGCACCACCAAATTCTCATGGAGCAACGCTTTTGCTTGCGAAAGCTTCAAAGCCTGAGCAGGTTGATTTTGTTGGTAACCAAGCCGGTGGGCGTGTGTTCTTATTTCTCAATACTGATGATTTTTGGCGAGATTACGAGTACATGAATTCCGTTGGTGTTAAATTTATTCGTGAGCCATCCAAGCAAGATTACGGTATGGTTGCGGTTTTCGAAGATCTGTATGGAAACCGATGGGATTTGTTGCAGTTAAACCCTGACCACCCAATGGTAAAAAGATAAATACACTAGATACTCAATTCCTCTATTTTGACGCTTTCACATATTGAAGATTGTAGAATTTTGAAGTACAGCTTCTTGATGATATTAATAGTAACTTTATTGAATTCAAAGAACAGTTTGTAAAAACTGTATAGTTGTGTACTTAATTTATGTAGCTGTATTTTTCAGATTAACCAAGTGCGGTGAGACATATTCCACCGTGCCTGAAAAACAAGTATAAGGATTGAAGATGGAGTTGGGGGTGCTGTTCAAATTATTAATGCTATTTGTATGGTTCTGTATTGTTGCTTTATCCGCCAGAAAATTTTTCCAAGGCAGAGCAAGTGTTAATTGGCCAACAACAGTTGCCTCAGTGAGTTCTTCTGAAATTTTGGAAAAAAACGATGGAAATGGACTAACTTTTTATTCTCCTATTATTAAGTATCAATATTTCGTAAATGATGCGGTTTACCAGGGTGCAACTTTCACATTTATGGGTACTTTTGGCGTAACTAGATACCATGCGGAAAAATATATACCTATGTATCCGTCGGGTAGTAAATTTAACGTGTACTATAATCCTAAGAGCCCGAATATCTCAGTGATTATTCCCGGCGTGCATTGGGGGCAATATTTGAGTGTGGCTGTTATAACTCTTGTGTTTTTTGGTTTGGCTCGTATCGTAGAGATTCTAAGTCTCTTTTGAGCGGGTTATATATAATAAGTATTTATCTAGTCGCAGAAGTAAATCGTGTGTATTTAGAAATTATTGAAATATTTGGAATTAACGAAGAAAATCAAATTAATGATGAGTTCATTGAATCTCACGCTGATCCTATGTGGGAGATAACCGATTTCGAACCAATCAAGTACTTGCCTTCTTATATGGTATGGTGCGTACGCAACGGTAATAGAGATGGTAACTTGGTATGTGCAGGCACTATAAATGCTATCGCAGAATCAGGGCGATCGAGAAGCCCGAATATTACCCATTTAAATTTTAAATATCGTTGCACAGAACAGCAGAAGCTAATCGTTACAAGGTTTCTAATTTGGTGCCTTTATAACTTAAGTTACGAAGACGAAAATCAGATTAAACGCTCAATTAAGCAATGTTATAGCAGCTAACAAGCCTATGATCTATTATATTAAGCCCGTATATTTAATTGGTTGAAGTTCTAGGAAAGTAATTGATGAAACAGATTCCACTAAACAAAGAAGCTTATTCTGACAGTTCTAAGAGATCTGTTGGTTTCGAGTTCCTTGGAGAGTTTTATCGAGATATTCATTATCAGTGTAAGAGATGTGCAAAAAGCGAAATTTTCACCGCAGAAGATCAAAAATACGCTTATGAAATAAAAAAGAAATATATGTGGCAACAACGGTTCTTGTGTAATAAATGTCACACTGAAATGGTGGCTATTAAAAGCGAGTTGCAAAAGATGGAGAAATACTATTGTAATAATAAAGAGCAGTCCCTTAAAGATCGAGAATTTTTGCTTAAATGGCTTAGGCTTCTTAAGAAGTATCCAACTTGTTGGAAAAAGAGTAACTCTAATAGAGTAAAGTTTATAGAAAAAGCACTAGGTTTGAGCTAGAGGGTTACTATATGAAAAGTTGACTGTCCATGCTTACACTGAATTTTACCCTTGTCATATCAGATCTCGAAATAGTTTTGATTTTATTCATAGAGTTATAATCAAAAATTTCGATATTTCTCCCCTTAGATAAACTAAAGTATTAAGTGTTCTGTTGTGCTAGAAGATTATGCTTTTTATTTAGGTAACTATTCTTATTTTGGTTTTCTCCAATTCTAATGTACAGATTAATTCCTTTCTCAATGCTGCCAATTTCATGGTAAATTATCGTTAAATTTCTGTAGTGGTGTTTAATACATGCTCAATTAGATGAATTGAAAAATGTATTGGCGCTTCTGATTATTCGTGTTGTAGGCATTATCATGAATACAAAAATAATGTACATAGAAATAAAGTTGGATGGTTTGAGGGGAGAAGGTCGAATTGCTCGTGTCACAACGTCTAAATCAGGTAAAACTATCTACTATGGCCGAAGGACTCTTGTACCAACAGCGGGATCTCCGTTAAAGGCTAATTTTTATGATGAAAGCACCTTTGAAGATTTTTGGGTTTCTAACCCTAAGAAGGATGGCTCAGATTCTCTATTTCCAGCGAAGATAACTATTGATGAAGATGTGAGAGAAAAATACTGGTTAGAAATACGAAATCAACCGAATAATATTCTAAAGTCATCATACCGTTCTCCTGGAAAATCAAAAGCTGAACGAGAGAAGTTAGAAAAAGGTTTACGGCGTCGACAAATGGATAATGGCTGGTTATCTAATTGAGGGTAGGAGTGTCTACATCGATTATGACGTCATCTCGATAGAGGATATAAAATTTTTATTAATCTTAATTCTATTGAAATGAGATTGAATAAAAAATGACGCTGCAGTGCATATTCTATTTATTCAAGTAGCACGGTAGCCAAGTGGCTACCGCAAGTCTAAACCACACAACAAGGTTATAGGTTTCAACCTTGTTGTAATGTTATTGCAATTATTACTTATTCTGTTGGAACAAGAGTAAAGCTGTCGTTGGGCACTACTGGTAATACGATGCTTGATGGGTACCAGCGGTTGTTTTCAACGGTTAACCAAGTGGGTAATAGTTGCAATAAACCTTCTGCGCCAAAAATAGTTCCTTGTGGCAAATTGCTCGGTCCAACAGCCACTCGCAATCGGTGTCCTTTTTTAATAACGGCGCTGGTTGGTTGAATTTCAATTGGGAATTTCGCGGTTATGTTGGGTATCACGACTGATTCATCAGATTCGCTAAACGTGTGCCAAGGCTGAATAGTTTCTCCATTGAGTGTGCGGCTGCGTGAATTATCGGTAGCGCGATGTTTCATATTGATTAGGCCATTGGTGATCGGTGTTACTGTGCCGTTTGGTGCTACGTCATCAACACGTACTGATACCAAGCCAGCAAAGTTAGTTGTTGAGGCATAAACATCGGCTTGGATAGGTCCGTTGATGGCGAAGTCTTCGTCCATCGGCGAGGTTTGATAAATCACGTTAAAGAATTTTTCGGTGAAGCTGTTATCTTCAAAACATTCCAATGGAATAAATCCGAGTATACCTAACGACCATTGCGCCGAGCTGATAGAACACAACCCACCCGCAGGAAATGCGTAAACGGTTTCGTCACCGCCAAAAAGACTGGCTTTGCTTTCTTTTAAGCCGCCAAACGGTTGGAAGTAAAGACGGGTTGCTTCAGCTTCTGGTACTGGCCAATCGGTGGATGTCGCCATTTGATCCAAGCCGACCATATATTGGGTTACCTGGGGAATGTCTTCAACGCGGGCGTCTATACCGCGCAAGTATTGATCGTACCACTGCAATTCGATGTGATTGGTTGGTGGTAAACCGAATGAACCGTTGGGGCTAACTGTGGTTAGAATCGCTTCGAAATGCGTTCCCGGTAAAATCATCAAACGGCTATCCACTTGGGTTTTTAATTGCTCATAAAGCATAGGTACGCCGCGCTGAAAGATGTCGTGAACGGCGCCCACTACAAATGTAGGTGCTTGCACCTGATCTAACCGAGCAATGGGCGATCGTGTTTCCCAAAATGGTCCGTCGTTGTTTAGTGCGTTATCTCCGAGCAATGCCTGGGTAAATATCGGCAATTGGAATTCCAAAAAGGAGTTCGCTAACACGTTGGCGACAACCGGAAAACCCGAGGCTGGATCTAAGATTAAATCCGGATTGGCTACACTTGCCAGGGTGGTTAAAGATAACCACGTAGAGATAAACAGCAAGTTACCAGCGCCACCGGTAAAGGCGGTATCGCGATAAGTATCAGCTGCGGGCACAATCGAAAATACCGCTTTAATCGCCGGGTGAGCGGTTTCCGCTGCAAACAGAGCCTGAATACCAAGATCGGAAATACCGCGCACGGCCAAGTCGCCGTTGGTCCAAGGTTGATCTAATATCCATTCAATGATTTGTTCGTAATCGCCCTGGCTCGATCCCCAGGCGTCCCAAACGCCGCTTGAGTTACCGGTGCCTCGGCCGTCAATCGAGATGGTGGCGTAACCACGCTTAACGAGGTAAGGGTCGGCCGCGCCAAGGACAATGCCCAAAGAGGGGCTTACCTCGCTGACGAGATTACCCAGAGTTACGTTGTAATCACTGATTACTAAAATGGTGGGAAATTCTTCGTCGATTGGATTGCCAAATTCGTCCGCTGGCAGAGTCACAAATGCCGCCAATTCAATGCCATCGTCTAAGACAATAGTATCCATCGGTAGACGAACTATATTGGGGTAATCTTCGGGGCGGTCGTAGTCTTGCCATGTGTCTGCGCCACTAGTGACGATTTGGTTGGGTTCGGCTAACTCGTTCCGAGTCCCGGATGTTGTCCAATTATTTGTAGCCAGTGCATCCTGCAGCGGCACAAGTGCCAAGGCGGCGCCGGCCAGAATAGAGCGTAGGTTTTTTAAACCAAACATAGAGCGTTCCTTTATTTTAATTTGTTGGAGTTGGGTCTAGCGTTTCGTTTAGGAGTAAAAGCCAGTTTTTATTTTTAATTATGATTAAGAGTGCTCGGGTATTTTTGTCATTGCTTTAATACATTCCGTCAGTTATTTAACCGCCTATCGTTGTTTCTCGATAACGTTTGGCAAAGCGATGCACTGCCTTGGCAATTAACATAAATTGCCGTGCTGCAATTGCCCGATAAATGATGTTTTTATGGGTGCTGATAACGCAATTTTCTAACAGACGTGACAGGTCCGGTGATCAATATCTTGATTACCTGAAACTATTTATGGTCAGTTAAATTGCATCAATGTGAAGGGCTTACCTCAGAGTACGAAACGCTATTATTAGAATTTTTGTGCGCGTTTTAGAGGCAAAACAAGCCTGATAAATTAGGATTATTCTAATTTAAAGGTCTATGAGCAGAGTCCGTAATTCAAGAATAGATGGCGCTGGATGTATAACTAATCAGTCAGCACAGCGAGTGATTGAATTTTTATGTCATTGTTAAAGTACTCCAATTTATTATATTTTTCGTTTTGATCAAGACCGATTCAATGTAACGAACCAGCACAGTTTCTTCGATGAAAACTGCGTTATTCGTGTGTTTTGGCGACCATCTTAATAACGTGATTGTTCGTTCTAACTGGCTTCAACTGCAATTTTAGAGATAAGCCAAAATTGCATAAGGTTAGCGTAAGACATTGTTGAGTCATTTATTGACAGAAGCCCAGGTGTTCAATTTTATACTTATTTAAAGGGGATTGTTTGATGCAAAAAACGGCAATGACATCTGCAGTTCAGCGGGAAGTACTGCATCCTATCTACATCGAGTTGTTGTTGCATTTAGCTCAAGATAAAGGCGTTAAACCTCACAAGCTTGTGTCTCCTAAGCTGGCTGATTCACTTAAATTTCGCCATAAACCGGCCACTTTTTTTCATTTGGTTGAACGTTTTATGGAGTTGTGCCCCGATAAATATCTGCCGGTCAATTTCGGTCGTCAGTCCGATCTCGCCGCGGCTGGAACCATTGGTTCTGCGGTAATGTCTGCGCCAACCGTGCGTGATGCCTTTGAGATTATTTGCCGTTTTTACCCACTTACGGGCATGTCTTACGATATTAACTATAAGCGAACCGCCAGTGAAACCATCGTTCAGATGGACATGTCCGACCCCGAAGTGCCATCGTCAGCGAGAAATTTCTTATTGGAATCCCTCGTACACAGTTGGGCAGGTTGTTACAAAATTTTGCGTGGTGAAGAAATTCGGATTAAATCGATTAGCTTTGATTTTCAGCCCACAACGCCGAGTGACTACTACAGAGAGCATTTTGGCGCTGAGGTGTTTGTCAGTACCGGCCGAAATATTGTCGTATTTGATAATTACCTTTTTGAACAAGCAAACCTAACTAAAAATTCCAGTGTTCATTCTCGCTTTGTTGCTCGTTGTGAAGCGGCACTGCAAAGGTATCGCGGAGGTGTGACCTGCTCGCAAATTGTACGTAGGTATCTTAAATCGGAAAATAATTTAACTTCAGCGATTTTGGCGTCCATTGCCAGTTCTATGAACATTTCCAGTCGTACACTCAATCGTCGCCTACAGGCAGAGAATTATAAATTTAGTCAGTTATTGCAAGAAGAGCGTCTTTCAAGAGCGTGCGAACTCCTAAAAACCAGCGCCATGACCACCGCCGAAATAGCCGAACAATTAGGTTATAGTGATGCCTCTAATTTTAGACGTGCCTTTAAAAAATGGGTGGGTTTTAGCCCGAGTGAATTTCGAGAAAAATCGCCGGAATTGTTGAATGGTATTTAATAGCAAGATAGAAAGTATTTGATCAAAACAAAAAATAGTAAGCGTTAATATTATAATACAAGAAAAAAGCCTGCCGGGTAGGATTCTTTACTCATCATAATTGAGAAATTACGACTGGGAAAGTAGTACTTTTATGAAAGAGCAATTAGGTGTTTAACAGTATAGAAGCTGGTAATGTTGCCAGCTTCTATACAATGACTGATTAATGCTTTTTCAAAAATTGCAGTAAATCTTTGTTTAATCTGTCTTTGTGTGTATCGGCTAATCCGTGTGGGGCACCCTTATAGATAATAAACGTTGAATCTTTCACGATGTTTGCAGCAGCTTGCCCTGAGGTTTCGATAGGAACAATTTGATCATCGTCACCGTGAATAATTAAAGTCGGTACATCGAATTTAGCCAAGTCTGGTCTCAGATCAGTTGCGGAGAATGCAGCGATAGAATCGTAAGTATTTTTGGCCCCGGCCATCATGCCTTGTCTCCAAAATGATTGAATCATACCTTCGGATTTTTCGCTCCCTTCCCGATTAAAACCAAAGAAGGGGCCTGACGCAATGTTTAAATAAAGCTGAGATCTATCGGCATTTGAGGCTGCTCGTAAGCCATCGAATACGCTTAACGGTACGCCTTTTGAATTGTCATCGGTTTTTAACATCAAAGGCGTTACGGCACTTATGAGTGCAACACGCTTAACATTTTCTGTGCCGTGCCTTCCAACGTAGCGTGCTACTTCGCCACCACCGGTTGAGAAACCGACCAAAGTAACTTCTTTTAGTTGCAGTGCATTAATGACTGCTGCCAGGTCATCAGCGTAATGATCCATATCATTGCCTTCCCAGGGTTGGCTTGAGCGACCGTGTCCACGACGGTCGTGCGCGATAACTCGATAACCGTGTTCTGCTAGAAATTGCATTTGCGATTCCCAGCTGTCGGAGCTGAGCGGCCAGCCGTGGCTGAAGGTAATTACTTCGCCATTTTTGGGTCCCCAATCTTTATAATAGATGTCGACGTTGTCTTTGGTGGTTATTGTACTTGCACTGCGATTGTACTCACCGGCGAAAACACTGGTTGATAAAAGTGAAAAAGCCACTGCGCCAGCGATTAGTATTTTTCGAGCTATACGGTTCATTCTAATTCTCCACGAAGTTTAAATTTGTTAAGCGTTATTCACTTAAAACCAAATGTACGTCGATGTTGTTGCGTGTTGCATTGGAATACGGACAAACAACATGAGCTTTTTCAATTAAATCTTTTGCTCGTTCTTTATCGATGCCAGGTAGAGTAATATTCAGGGTTACTTCTAGAGCGAATCCTGTAGGAATTGGACCGATACCAACATCTGCAGAAACATGGGCTGATTCCGGTAAGCTTAACTTTTCTTTTAATGCCACAAATTTCAGTGCACCTAAGAAGCAAGCGGAATAACCTGCTGCGAACAATTGTTCAGGGTTGGTTCCGTCGCCACCATTACCGCCCAGAGCTTTTGGTGTAGAAAGCTGTACTGATAAGGCTTTATCACTGGATTCAGACTTACCTTCACGACCTCCAGTAGAGGTAGCGTGCGCGATATACAAAATATTTTCTGGTTTCATAATTCAACTTTCCTCAATTAGGTTTTCGGTATGTCTTTAAGACGAAACGAATTTTGCTTTATTATTTGGTATCAAATGCTACTATTGGTACCAAATATGTTGCAGATCGTACTTTCCGGTTCACATTGAAGAAAGGTAACTCGTTATGACAGATCGATTGGCAGCTTTGTTTAGTCATTTCTCCTTGAAAGCTTCTAGCTTTAATTCAGGGCCTTTGTGCGGTCTTAACGAGATTGAAAATTCAACTCAAGGTCAGTTACACCTTATTCGTTCGGGAAATGTTGAGGTTTGGCACGGACGACGAAAAAAATATTTTATTGAAGAACCCAGTTTATTATTTTATCCCAAACCACTTCGTAGACGATTTCAAACTAACGAAGAATTCGGTGCTGAGTTTCTTTGCGCGAATGTATCGTTTGAAGGCGAGCAGGCAAATCCTATTGTTAATGAATTACCAGAAAGCCTGTGTCTACCACTGTCATCGCTTCCACATTGCGAACAGGTTTTAACGTTACTTTTTATTGAAGCTGACGCTTGCTATTGCGGCCATCAAGTTGTCTTAGATCGACTTTTTGAAGTGCTATTAGTGCAGTTATTGAGAGAGCTGATGGAAAATGAAGAAATCAAAGTTGGAATGTTAGCTGGACTGTCTGACAAACGCTTACGCAGAGCAATTGTTGCCATTCATGATAGACCTGAAGAAGAGTGGACAGTGCAAACATTGGCCGAAGAGGCGCATATGTCACGTACACCGTTCACCAATCTGTTTCGAGAGAAAGTTGGCGAGACACCGGTAAAGTATTTGCAGCGTTGGCGTATTGGTTTAGTAAAAAAATGGCTCAAAGGCGGTCAGCCATTGAGATTAGTCGCTGAAGATGCCGGTTACAAAAGTGAATCTGCGCTATCTCGCGCATTTAAATCACAATGTGGTGTTTCTCCAAGAGAGTGGCTATTAAATGCTAATGAATAGTTTTGCACAAAATTAAATACAGAATAGATTTGTCAAAGGTGCCAGAGCGATAACTTTTATTACTCCGTGCGAATAATACTTTATTACTGATTTCTGTGAAGTTTATGAGTCGAAAACAAGAAATATACGCAAAAATGTTGTCGTTGTCTGTTCCTTATATCAGGAATGTGCAAACGCATTCTGCGATAACGAAAGGATTTAACAAATCCTGCTACCAGGAAGCAGAGCTGGTTCACAACCTATATGTTAGTATTCTTGAGCCAGAATTTACTTTACACGATATTCATTTTTTAAACCATCAAGCTAGATACTACTACGAAAAGGCAGAAGTTACTAAAACGCCGTGTTTTCACACTCAATGTCGTTTAATTGCTGAGTTGTTTTTGCTTGTGCCTGATGATATGAAAAGCAGTTTGGAGTGGTCGGGTCCACAAATCTTATAATGTGAGTAATGTCGGTTCTTGAGTTTTATTTTATTCTAATTTTGCAAATTTCTTATCTGTTTTATATTTAAGCGATTTTTAAGTCTACATTTTCCTATTTTCTTGATAAATTATAGTCCAACCAGACAGTTTGTATTCGTTAGCTACCGTAATAAACTGTTTGGATCTATAAATATAACATCAAAAATTTAAGGAAGTAGGTCTATGCCAATTGTGACAATTCAACAATCTCCAGGAAGAGCCAAAGAGCAACGACAATTACTGATTAAGAAAATTACCGAGGCTTTTGAAGAAGCGTACGGATTAAAATCGGAATCGGTGACGGTTTTCTTCCAGAATTTTGACGATTCTCATTGGGGTAAAGGAGGGTTGCTTCATGAAGATCGCTCAAAGAATACGTGATCAGAAATTCCTATAATAATTCTCGATAAATGCATCTATAATGCCTGGCATGGCCTTGAGCCATGCCTTGAGCGATTATGAGAATCAACGAATGAAACTAAATCATATTAATATTCGAGCCAATATGGAATTGCTTGACGCAGTAAAGCAATTTTACTGTGACGCTTTTGGTTTGAAAGAAGGATACCGACCAAAGGTGACTAGGAAGGGTTATTGGCTGTATTCAGATGATGCCGCGTTGATTCACCTGGAAGAAAGTCGGGACGATTTGCAAGCGGCACGTCGCGGTCATTTAGATCACGTAGCATTTGAATCAACGAATGTGAAATCTTTAATCGATAGATTAAATTGCATGAACGTGTCTTATCGTTCAAGTTATATCGAAGATCTTCATTTAACGCAGTTGTTTGTATTTGACCCGGTAGGCAATAAGATTGAAATTAACTTTCCCAGCGAAAAGCTGGAATAAAGTCTACTTACAATATTCGGTGTAAGTAGACTTATTGAGCGAATCATTTTTTGTAAACAGCTATACGTTTTTAATCAACCTAAAACCAATGTGGTTTGTTGATGTATCAATCGCTTCTGGATAACGTGCTGCCGGACGATATCGTGCGCAATAATTAGGTGCGCATAAAAACGAACCACCTTTTAGTACGCGTCTTGGTTTTTGTTCACCCGCTGGTGCATTTTTGTCGATACTCTCGTTTTCAGACCCACCGTTTGGATTTTTGGGTGAACAGCACGATTTGCTTGGATTATCCGGGTGGCGTTCACGGTAAAAATCTTTGGTCCATTCCCAGGTATTGCCAATCATATCGTAAAGGCCGTAACCGTTGGGTTCGTAACAGCCAACCGGTTCTGTGCCTGGCGGTTTGTCTTTTGTGCTTTCATGTGGGAATTGACCCTGCCAGGTATTTGCCATAATTTTTCCGTTGGGTTTTAGCTCTTTGCCCCAGGCAAACGTTTGGTCTTCCAATCCTCCTCTTGCGGCGAATTCCCATTGGGCCTCGGTGGGTAATTCTTTTCCGGCCCAGTCGGCGTAGGCTTTAGCATCTTCATACACAATTTGAACCACGGGGTGGTTTTCCAATCCATCAAGATTGCTTTCTGGCCCGCGTGGGTGTTTCCAGTCGGCGCCAGGAACGTAGTGCCACCAACACAATGAATGTGGATTTACTCGATGCTTTGGCTGAATAAAGACAGCAGAACCGGGTACGAGTAAGGAAGGGTCGGCGTCGGGATAATCTTCGGCTAGGGGCGCTTTTTCTGCGAAGGTAACGTAGCCGGTATCTTCTACAAATGCGCTGAATTCTTTATTGGTAACAGGGTATTTTTCCATCCAGAAACCACTGACGGAAACGCGGTGAATTGGGCCTTCTTCTGGGTAAGAGCCAATGTTGGAACCCATATTGTAAGTGCCACCGGGAATCCAAATCATGCTATCAGTAGAATTGGATTGGGTTTTTTTCGTTGTTTTTTGCGGTGCAGATAATTCAACAATACTCATGATGATTCGCCAAAAAATAATAAAATGATAAAAACTCTTTAATGCACGTTGCTGGTTTCTAAAACTTTGTGTGAGTAAAATAACCCCGCTTTATGGGTTACCTAATTTATGAAAGCCGTAAAAAGCGGGGTTATTGTTTAACGCTCTAAATGAATGGCTAGCTCCTTGTGTTAATCACGCCACAGCATGCCTGCAAATTCTTTTTCGGCATTGGTTTCTGCGGCATCATTTTGAATAGTAACCGCCACATTTTTAATGATTGCACCTTCAAACTCCGCAGGTGTTTCATAATCTTCTGTTACCGGTTGACCATTATCTCTACCGATATTCATGCCTTCACCGCAAAGAGAGAATTTACCCGGTTGGGTGATAAACTCATTGGTATTGAGATTAAGGAATGAATCGTCATCAAATGGGTTATCCCAAGTGATGTTTTGCTCGGTGCCGTCAACGAATAATTTAATGGTACCTTTGGTGCTGGAACCAAAATCATTATTTGCGGCGGTCGAATCCAGCGTTTCGATTTTATCAAACGCAACTCTTAGCTTAGTTGGGTTATCTGGATCAGAGCTAATGTTGGCAGTATCAAATTCGCAACTGGCTTTTTGTTCGCCTCTACCAATCCACTGATACACGTAGTGAAGTTTCGCTGTGGTGGAGCCAACTGCCGGAGCTTCGACATACAAGCTGTGACCACCAAAGCGACCGCCATGAGAAAATAAAACACCGTTCGGCTGCTGTTGTTGGGAAAGGAACGTGCGAATGGGCTTTTTATTTTTCTTAGTGTCTTGAGTTGCAGGTGCTTCAGCGGGTTTGTAAATTGAAGCCTCAATGGTGTAAGAACGTGTTCTCACATTGGGTGCTACAGCTTCTGGAATTTCCGACCCGCCCGGGAAATACTCGTAGGTGTAAGTAGCCGTGTCTGCATCGCCATCTTCAAACGGAGGCTCTCTCAGTTGAGGTCGTTCTTCACCCAATACTGCACTGGTAGAGCGATCATCCAATGGCATGCCATTGAGTTCTTCGGCTTGTTTAAACCAAAGTAATTTCATTTCTTCCAGTTTAACGAGCAACGCGCTTTTGTGATCTGGGTTGGCTGTTAAGAACGCTTCGGAAACCAAATTGGTTTGCTGAATAGGATCGGCCGCTAAGCTTAAACCATCAATTTGAGGAATGGCTGCGGGGCCATCCATGCAGTAAAGCTCCCACGTGTCTTTATCGAAGTTACTCCAATCCGATGGCGTAGGTGCGTGAACGGCACAAGCAAACCAGCCTTTGTGCCAGATGCCTCGTGTTCCGAGCATGGAATAGAATTGGGTGTCTTTCACCTCGTCAGGAATGAGAGGGTTTTCTCCACCAGCTAAGGTGTATGGGTACTGGTATTCTGGTTTATCCAATTCAGCGTTAAACGTGTATTTAAAGCTCACGCCTTCAATAGGATTTTGCACGTATCCGTTAACGACATCTGGCGGTTCAATTCCTTCAATCATTTCATAGATGGTTGGTACCAAATCCACTGCATGAATGTATTGTTTGCGGAATCCACTGTCGCCCGCATCTTTGGTGATGCCTGGGCCGCAGATCATAAATGGTGTGGCGTCACCACCTTCGTAGTTTGACCAGCGTTTCCAATATTTAAACGGTGTATCAAAACCCCAAGCCCAACCAGAAGGGTAGTGGTTGTAGGTTTTTAATGTGCCTAGATCGTCAATTAATGCCATATTCTTATCGATATCATCTTCAATATCGTTAAAGAATAGGTTTTCATTGACTGATCCGTTCGGACCACCTTCACCGCTGGCGCCGTTATCCGCTACGGCAACAATAATGGTGTTGTCGATCTGACCGGTTTCTTCCAAGTAGTCCAACAAGCGCCCAACTTGTTCATCAGTGTAGGTAGAAAATGCCGCGTAGATTTCTGCCATGCGTACAAACAGTGCTTTTTCTTTGCCAGAAAGTGAATCCCACGGTTTAACCCATTCCGTTGCCGGCCATTCTTTGCCATCGGGTACGCATTGAATATCGTTGTTGTTTGGATCGTAATCTGGGTTGCCTAATTCGCCTTCGCCGTGCGGGTTAATTTCGGCGGGACCATTGACGAGTTCATCGAAAATACCCAAGGTTTTCATGGTGGCGAAAACGTCTTCTCGATATTGTTCATAACCTTCTTTGAAAACACTGAAATGCTCGAAAGAATTCGCAGAGCCTTCTTCGTATTTGAGTGTTGTGTTGTATTTATAATCGAGAATTTTTTGCGGCCAAATTTGGTGAGGTGCGTGGTTGGCGCCTGGGCAGAAATACATCATCCAAGGTTTGTCTGGCGCAATGGCTTTTAAATCTTGGATGAATGAAATGCCTTTGTCGGCCAAATCTTTTGACAGGTGATATCCGCCTTCGGGATCTTCCATATCGGGTTTATAAGGCGGTTCAATTAAGTGATTATCGTAAACTAAATCTGGATACCACTGATCAGTCTCGCCACCTAAAAAGCCGTAATAACGTTCAAACCCACGACCTAACGGCCAATTGCGTTTATTTGCCGCTAAGTTCGCTTCTTCTTCAGGGCATAAATGCCATTTACCCAAGGCAAACGTGCTGTAACCTTGTTGATTTAGCGTTGCAGGTAAAAATGCATTTTCGAAAGGAATGCGTCCATTAGAACCAGGGAAACCCGAGGTTGCTTCTTCAATACAAGACATACCATTACTGGTAGCGTTGCGGCCGTTTAGCAAAGAAGAGCGGGTGGGAGAACACAGCGCTGTAGTGTGAAAATTGGTGTACACCAAACCTCGATCAACAATGCGTTTAAAGTTTGGCATTTTAATTTTGCCGCCAAACATTTCCCAAGCGCCGAAGCCGGTATCGTCTAAAACGATGTATAACACATTGGGGGCTTGTGCAGGCGCTTTGGGTTCCGCGTAAGGGGTCCAATCTGGGGTCGAGTCTCGAATATCGAGTTTGATAACACCAGAAAAGTCGTTATTGGAAGAACTACTTTTAGACATTCGTCGTGATCCATCCTTAATTATGATTAATAGTAAATGAAATATGTAACAACATTTTTCATTATGGATATCCACAGAAATAATTATGCGATTACTTCATAATTTATGTGTGAATTCGTGCGCGCAGTAATTAATTACACATAACTTGTGTGCAATTAATAGCGGTCAATAAACAGCGGGCAATGAGTATAAGAATTTAATATTCAATGCTTTATTTTTATAAATTAAGGTCGGACGTAACCGTTGTTAAGCGAATATGATGGATGAAAAGCTATCAGCTATGAAGAGTGTGAAATAACTGTACTTTACGACAGTGTCTGATTTTATAGGTCTGAAAGGGTTGAATGTAAAATAGAAGTTACGGTTTTTATTTTACAGTTTAAATATTTAATGTCGTTTTGTGGTGTGGTATTCGGGGTTTGAAAATAGACTCGAAAATATATTGTTGTTAAACGAGTTGGCGCTTAATTCATTCCAAAATTTCTTATCGCTATTTAAATTTATTTTTTAAAAGATTTTTATTTTTTTGGTTTTATGCAAATTTACTGTTTGTAAATTCTAGTGATTAGAAAAGGGTGGGGAGTTTCTCGATTTAAGGTTGGATTATTAACTAAATTGTAGCACTAACGCTAAGGCGCCGTGAAATTCTCAATTCCATGGAGTAAAGGCATCACTTATAATCCGCTTTAATAGGATCAGTGTGAGTTATTAAAAGTCCATAAAATGAATATATTTTTAAAAGATGTTGATAGTTCCAACTACGAAGCAGTGTGTGATTTAGAGGTTTTCGAAGGACAGGAAGAATACGTGGCTTGCAATATGTGGTCTTTAGTGGAGTCTCATTACAATAAAGGACACACTTGCAAGGCTATCTATCAGGACGATACGCCAGTAGGTTTTCTTATGTGGGTTCAGGAATCACCAGAGCAGGTGTCTATCTGGCGTTTTATGGTGGATAAGAACTATCAAAAAGCAGGTATTGGTAGTGTTGCCCTGAAAATTGCTTTGGAAGAAATCATGCGTACCTCAAATCTAAAAATAATCGAAATTTGCTATAACCCTCAAAATCCTGTGGCGAAAGAATTCTATTCTCGGTATGGTTTTCAGGAAGTGGGTATGGATGAAGAAGATGAAGATATGTTGGCTCAAATTTTGTTATGAAATTTTGACGCTGGTTAATGTATAAACCGTAAATATTAATGAAGTTCGATAAAATGAAAACAATAATGTGTTCTAGGAACCTCTGACTAACTCCAAAATCACTCAGCGTGATCTCAAGCGTGCAGTTGCAAGGCGCCGTTTGTAATTAATGGCCTGAGTCCTTAATAAAAACGGCAACGCCGCAAATGTGCGCTTGAGAACACGCCTTTTCAGGGCCTGCCAGTTTTTTCCTGCTCTGCGTTGTGCTTTTTCGATTTAACCCGTTAGACCTTCAAAAGCACGCCTTGATCAGAAAAAAACTTGTTGGCCTGAGTGATCTTGGAGTTAATCAGAGGTTCCTATAGACCATTAGGACAAGGCGAGTTGGATCTTGTTATTGAGTCTGGCTACAAAGCTTGGCCACCTAGATTACCAGAGCAACCCATTTTTTACCCCGTTACCAATGAAGAATACGCCGTGGAGCTGACTCGGTGGAATGTTATGGATTTTGGGATAGGTTATGTCACAAAATTCGAGGTTGCTCAAAGCTTTTTGGATAAGTACCCAATCAAGTGTGTTGGTGCAAAACATCATACTGAATGGTGGGTGCCGGCAGAAGATCTCAATGATTTGAATGCAAATATTGTCGGTTTGATTGAGATTATTGGCGAATACAAAAACTGATAAAGCGATTGACGCAACGCCGGTGTTGTTTGCTCAATTTGAGTGTTATGCTTTTTCGTCCAAGCTTTAATTGAGTTAATCCCTGATTGATCTGGAAGCGGCGAACACTATGCAGCAAATTCTTATCTATTCAGATAGCCTCACCTGGGGAATCATTCCCAATACTAGGCAGCGCTTGCCGTTTGACAAGCGTTGGCCCGGTGTTTTCGAAAATACGTTCAATGCTTTAGGGCAAAATATCCGGGTTATTGAGAATTGTCTCAATGGTCGCAGAACGGTGTGGAGTGATCCGTTTAAAGATGGCAGAGACGGTTCGAAAGGTTTGGCGCAAGTCATTGAAATGCATTCTCCCTTAGATTGGGTGGTGTTGTTATTGGGGTCGAATGACTTTCAGTGTACGCACGACAATAACGCTTGGCTCTCGGCTCAAGGCATGACCAAATTAGTTCGAATTATTCGCCAAGCTCCAATTGAGCCAGGTATGCCCGTTCCTGAAATAATGATTGTAGCTCCGCCGACAATCGTGAAACCCAAAGGTGTAATTGCGCATAAGTTTCTGGGTTCAGAGGTGCGTTGCGTGGGTTTAGCTGCTGAATTAGAACAAGTGGCGAACGAAAACTCGGCGCACTTTTTTAATGCTGGCGACGTAACCGAGGCCAGTGTTGTTGACGGAATCCATTTGGACGAAGATCAACACGAAGTTTTAGGTAAAGCGCTGGCTCACGAGATTGCCAGAATTACTAACCTTTGATGTAACTCTTTACTACAGGTGCAAGTTCTTAAAGACACCAGTTATTAAAGGAAAAAAATCAAACTTGCTATTTGTTCTGTTTGATCAGTTCTTTGAGTATTTATATGAAACCTAATGTGGTCTTCGGTAATATCCTTGATCAACCCGTAGATGTCATCGTTAATAGTTGGAATCGCAATATTATTCCTTGGTGGTTATTGATTCCTCAAGGCGTTTCGGGTGCTATTAAAAAGCAAGCTGGATTGCAGCCTTTTGTTGAAGTGGGGCGAATGGGAGCGATTCCATTGGGTGAGGCGAGAGAAACTTCGTCGGGTAAATTAGACTATCAATCCATTATTCATGTGGCGGGCATTAATATGTGTTGGTTTGCCACGGAATATTCCGTTAGACGATCGGTTGAATCGGCTATGGAAATTATCAACGCTAAAACTTAAGGAGCCTCTGATTAACCTCAAGATCACTCAGGCCAAAGAGTTTTTTTCTGATCAAGGCGTGCTTTTGAAGATCTAACGGGTTAAATCGAAAAAGCACAACGCAGAGCAGGAAAAAACTGGCAGGCCCCGAAGGGCGTGTCTCAAGCGCACATTTGCGGCGTTGCCGTTTTTATTAAGGACTAAGGCCATTAATTGCAAACGGCGCCTTGCAACTGCACGCTTGAGATCACGCTGAGTAATGTTGAGGTTAGTCAGAGGCTCCTAAGCGTGTTGCGTTTCCGTTGATTGGATCAGGTTCGGGTAATCGTGGTCAGGAGTGGTCGTTTAACATTATGCTCGATACGTTTGACGGTATCGATTCTGATTCAGAAGTAACTCTCGTTCGCTATAAAAAGTAAATATTTTTAATTTAAGCGAACGAGGGTTAAACCGCGTTATTTTAGTTGCTGGTCGATAAACTCAACGCTGGTAGTCATCAGTTCGGTCATTACCTCGGGCTCAAAAAAGTGGTGACCGGAATCTGGGTAAATCTTCCATTGATGAGGTTTATTGTGTTTTTCGAGCAACGCTTTAAATCGGTGTGCGTGTTCAACATCAACAATGTCGTCTTGGCTGCCATGAATAACAAAAATAGGCCGTTGTAAATCCTGAATTTTATAGATGGGAGAAATGGTTTTTAGCTGGTCGTAGTCGATTAGTGAATTCCCGACTTGTTCTTTATACCATTCATCAACGCTAGAACTCAGAAAGTGGGCGTTTAAATGCAGATTTAAATCGCTCACACCCGATACATTCACACCACATTTGAACAGTTCAGGGTTGTCTATCAACAACATGCTGGCGGCGTAACCGCCGTAACTGAAGCCCATAATGCAGACTCGTTGTTCGTCGACTTCTGGCATTGCAATGACTTTTTTTGTGGCCTCTAGAATGTCACGTAACATGCCGTCACCCCACTGTTTGGTACCGGCTTTCTCTAATGCTTCTGAGTATCCACTAGAACCACGGAAGTTAACTCTTAATACGCCGTAGCCTTTTTCCACCAAAAACTGGCTGTGAAGGTCAAAGTATCGGTCGTCATGAACACCAATGGGGCCGCCGTGTGGCATGACTATCAACGGTGCTTTTTGAGTCGATGCGTTTTTCGGCAAGCTCAATAAGTAGGGAATAGTTAAATCATCGACAGCAACGCTTCCTTCGATTAATTGACTGGATGTCTTTCCTAATACCGCCGGATAACGGCTGCCCAACAGTTTGGATTTTTGGGTTTTGTTGTCGATTAATAAATAATGGCCGGGTTCGTCGTGGGTAATTCGATACGCCAGTGTGTATTGGCTTGAATAGTTGGCTCCAATACGAAGGTTTAATTCTGCTTTTTCTTGGGCAGACGTTTCGTCTTTTGCGTTTGCAGTTTCAGTAGCGTCGAAATATTCAAAATCAATAAAACCGTTTCTTAAAACCTTAACGCCGTAGATATTATTGTTGTCGTCGTCCGCAATAAAATCGGTGATTTTGTATGAGCTGGTTTGATAAAATAATTGAATATCACCCGTTTTAAAGTTAACTCGATAGATAGAGCGTTCAATATCTTCGTTGAGATCTAAACAATAAAACTCATTGGCTTTATCGGCCAAGGCAATTGGGAAAAAGTCTTTTTCTTCCGAGAGTACTTTATCGTTTTTCCAGGAATATAAAACCGTCGCTTCACTATTTTCGTCGATGTAATTCAGTATTAACTCATCGTCTGAGTGATAACTTAATACCGCTTTGGGCTGGTCCGATTGTGAGTACCACGCTAAGGCGTAACCGTTAATCGAGGCTATTTCATTTGCTTTGGTAAATTGACCACCATCAATGCGGGTTAACTTGTTTAACTTTTGATTGTAGTTGTTTAGCAACGAGATTTTTAAACGATAAATTTTAGACGTAGAGCCGTTTTTAGCGTATAGAAATTCCCCTGCGGTTTCTTCAAGTGGATTGACTAATCTACCCGAGGTGCGCACGCTTTTTATATCGAGTTCTTCGAAAGGCGTTTGCAGTAATTTTCCGTTGTCTTGTGGAATATTAATAATCAGCAAATCGTGTCTAACTTTGGTGTCTTTAAGCTGATGAATGCCTTCTCGATAAAGGGAATACTGAACCGCAAGATGGTTGTCATCTAACCACAGCATGCTCGATATGGTGCTTTTTTCGTGGTCGGTAAACGTTTTGGTATCCAGCAGTGTAAGGCTTTGGCTTAGATCGGTGCTTTTAATTTCGATACGTTGGTGTTTATTGTCAAATGATAACAACGCAACCCACTGACCGTTGGGGTTCATGACCGCTGTCGATAAACCGCCGCCGTTAAAAAAATCGTCTGCTTCTAGGGCAGAGGCGCTGTGAACAGAGATCAATATTGAAACGAACAGAAATAATACTTTGTTGAGTCTGCGTGGCGTTTTCATCATTGCTGTAGCTCCTGATAGAAGTCGTCGCGATAACCTAGTCCGATTCTTAAGGGCGTTTGTACCGACGCTTTTTCTAAATGCTGGGTGAGTTCTGGTAGCGATTGCGAAAATCGATTGATTAAACCCACATCAATTGCGTTTACCGAACGCTCTTGTTCTATTTTTAATCTGCCTGCGTAGTTAATGTGAGCTTCTTCGATGCTCACCCGCCAAATTCTCCGGCCGTCTGTTTGTATTCGGTAGGGCAAATTATACAACGGCGCGGTTACTTCTTTTATTTGATACAAGCCTGCGGGAATGTCTGCTACGTAAAAACCGTTGTTTAAATTCTTTAAGTTCACCGAGTAATCGGTTCGTAATCTACGACCAATGGTGTAGGTGTAATTGTCGGCTTTTTTGTCCAATCTGGATATTTCCAGCGACGAGGCGGCGCTGGTGGTTGCAAGTTCAATGAGTAAGAAGCCGTTTTTTTTGGTTTCAATAAAATTAAAGTTTTGTAGAGGGGTTAGGCGCAGTTCTTTCTTTGCCGCGATTGCTGCATTGCTTGCCAATAAGGTAAGTCCGGTGAACAGCAAAAACAGAGGTATTCTGATGTAGGATGGTTTCATATCAACGGTGTTTAATGGCTAATATCAAGGGGTGTTTACGGTTATTCCGTGAGGGAAATTCGGTGTGTTAACAGAATTTAGTGTTACCACGTTGGCAATTAACTCACCTAGATTCGATTTTTTAGTATTCATGATAGTTCTGTTATTGAGAGGTACTTTTAACTCTATAACATCTTGAATTAGGTTTCACATAAACCTTAGAATCTTGATCTTAACAAATGCACGGTAAGATTCTGTTGTTCGTTGTTACCTAATACTTATGTTACCTAATACCTATAAAGATTAGATTCGCGAAAGCATGCTTAGCATGCTACTGCGATGTTTGAGTTCGCCTACCGTTGAGAAAATGTGTATGTCTAAATTTCTAGCTCGCCTTAAAGTGCCAACAGCGGCTTTGTGTTGCGCTTTCCTACTGGGTTGTGAAACCAGTCAAGTTAATATGAACGATGCAATCACGGATTCTACGCCAATTGCAGAAAACGAAGGATTGGTAGTTGCTCGTATTATCGATGCGCGCCAGAGATCTCTGCCATTTAATCACCTGACGCTGACTCCAGAAAATATCAACGCCGCCAGTGATATCAAGTACGAGCGAGCAGTTTCATCACCACCTCGGGCAAATGCCTCAACGGTGTTTGCATCGGCTATTCCTGCGGGTAAATACGCGGTTTCCAGTGTTCGATCTTACTACGCTAATTCCCAATATTACTATGATACGGGTGCCCGCGCCGAAACAACGATGGGAACCTTTGAGGTTCGTCCGGGGCATATCACCGATCTAGGAACGCTGGTTGTGTATCCCAAGGTTAACGACGATACCTACAATACGATTGTGTTTCGTTTGCCAGAGAATAATCTTGGTGAAATCTTAAGCATTCACTACCCATTTTATACTTTTAACCCTCATAACCTATTAACCTGGGACGAGGACGGTCGCGCCGACGATCGACTCAATACTTATATTTCGGCGGCTCAAAACCCAGTAGTCTTTAACGATAATTTAACCACAGACAGCGGCCACACCTATTTCTTGAGCCAGTTTGGTGTATTGGTTGAAAGAAATCCCGATGGAGAGTGGAATTTAGACGCCGTCGATACGCATTTTGGTCTTAAGACCATTGCGGAAAACAGCCGTGGCGATACCGCAGTGGGCAGCGAGGAAGGGCTGATCTATTGGCGACAATCCGGCGGTGAGTGGAAAGAAGCCCCTCTCGATGAACACCTTATCGTCAATCATCTGTATTTCACCGATGATGATCGAATCTACGCGATTGCGAGTTCGGCAACGGATTTAGAAATCTATCGAGCCGATGCGTCTCAAGAAATCTTGGATTGGGAATTATTCAATAGCCACAATTCCGTGAGCGGTTGGTTAACCAACCCGATTCCTGCGGAACAAATTAAGTCTTTTAAAAAGCGTTCTATCATCAGTTCTAACTTTTATGAATTAAATGGCGAATTTATTCTGACCCACAGAACAACGCGTAACGCGGGTGACTTGGCGTCTTACAATGTTAAAACAGAATATTTCCGTTACGACCCAGAAACTTGGGACGTAGAACCGTTGGAAAAGAAACCAGAGATGGTTGCGGTTTTAGCGGCGGGCAGCGAAACACTGGGTATTAATGATCCGGGTTTTTGGTCTTTTCAACAAAAATCCAATTATTTCCGTTATCAGTCCAGTGATGATGCCTGGGTGAAGATTCCAACGTCTATTACTTGTCCTTCGTGGGGTGAAGAGTTCAGCCCTTCATTGGAAGGCATTTGTCGTAAAAGTACTAAGCCGGAATCGTCTACTAAAAAATCCACCAAAGGCTTTGATTTTTTAAGTGTGCCTTGGTTTGAAGAAGATGGTCACGGTGTTGCGATCGTTAAGTTCAGCATTGGTAATTTTTGGGCAGCGCAAGCCGACGTTGAAGTGAGAATTCTTGAAACCAAAGACGGTGGTTTAAGCTGGAATATTACCGATAGAGAGCTGCCCAAACCCTATTGCAGCTCCATTGTGGGTACGGTCTCAGACGTATTATTGTTGTCTTGTAATGGCGCTACCGGTGATTTCTACGAATCAACCGACCGCGGTGAAACCTGGAATCACGTTCGTGAGCATCAAAATCTCTAAGGTTTGATAACAATACGCGTTGTTAAAAAGCCTTCAAATCTTAAAAGTTTGAAGGCTTTTTTGTATTAGGGCCTGTTCACACTAATTTAACCGCACCTGTCGCCCCTAAAACGCGTCAGTCTAGGCGTGAGGAGTGCAGTTTAGCGGGCTAAATAAGCGACGAACAACAACGAATGGCGTGTTTTAGGGGCGACCCTAGGGGCTTGGCGTATTTTTCCCGTATTTCGTGTTGCAGTTCGTTCATTTGGAACAACCAAATCACACTCACTGCGCCTAAAATACGAAAAAAATACGCTCTAGCAGGTATGATTAAATTAGTGTGAACAGGCCCTAGGTTTACTTTCGAAATCATTAAGCCGTTGCTAAAGGTTAGGGGATGGTTAACTTGGCAATGTTATGAATGGAATAATTTTTATTGGGCTGCAAGCCAGTGGTAAATCCTCATTTTATCAACAACAGTTCAGTACAACGCATATTCGACTCAATATGGATATGCTGAAAACTCGGCATCGAGAAAATATATTGTTTCAAGCCTGCTTAAACTCAAAGCAACCGGTGGTTATTGACAATACCAACCCTACGGTGGCACAACGAGAAGCCTATATTGAGGGTTTTAAAGAACATAAATTTAACATTACCGGTTATTACTTCGAAGCTAATTTATCAAAATGTCTAGACAGAAATGCCGCCAGGCAGGGTAAAGATAAAATTCCTGAAATAGGAATAAAAGGGGTATATAAAAAACTCGAACTGCCAACGTACGGTGAGGGTTTTGATTGTTTGTATTACGTTTCCTTAACCGGTGATGGTTTTAATGTGAGTGAGTGGAAAAGTGAAATTTAGTGAACTTGATGACAAGATGCGAGTGTTCGAAACAGCACACGATCACTGCGTGTTACCTGGTATTTACATAGTTGTTCGGCTCGATGGTCGATGTTTTACAACACTAACAAAAGACAAGCACAGCTTTGAGGCACCCTACGACCTAACATTTAGGGATATGATGGTCGACACCGTTAAACATTTGATGCAGTGCGGCTTTAATGTTGTTTATGGTTACACCCAAAGTGATGAAATCTCATTATTGCTCAATTTGAATGAGAATACATTTGATCGCAAAGAGCGAAAATTAAATTCGGTATTAGCCGGAGAAGCGAGCGCTAAATTCAGTTTACTGCTTGGCGATATGGGCGTGTTTGACAGCAGACTTTGTCAATTGCCGAACAAGCAGCTAGTGATCGATTATTTTCGCTGGCGCAATGAAGACGCACACAGAAATGCGTTGAATGCGCATTGTTATTGGTATCTTCGAAAAGAAGGCGTCGCTCCAAAAGAGGCAGCGGCAGCTTTTTCTAAATTGTCGGTATCGGAAAAGAATGAATTTTTATTTCAAAGGGGAATAAATTTTAATGAATTGCCGAGCTGGCAAAAAAGAGGAGTGGGTGTATATTGGCAATCTTATGGAAAAGAAGCGATGAATCCGCTCACGGGCGAAGTTGTTAACGCGTCACGCAAGCGCCTTTATACGGATACCGAATTACCAATGCGTGAGCAATACAGCGATTTTATCGCTGAGTTTTTATAGAAACCGGTACTTTGTTTTGGTAATTTTATCTTAAATTTCTTGATTCTTGTTCTACCATTAGACGTGCGAAACCGTTCACTATTAGAGCTTATCGTCACTTATGGTAAATCAACATGACTGATCATCAATCGCCGGTTTGTGCTCATCCTCAAGCGCACCGTTTGCACCGAGCCGGTTGGCTGAGAGCTGCGGTTCTCGGAGCAAATGATGGCATTGTTTCAACGGCGAGTTTTATTGTTGGAGTGCACGCCGCTGGCGGTTCCCACGCTCAAATTGTACTTTCAGGAGTTCTCACTTTAATTGCTGGCGCTGTGTCAATGGCGGCGGGTGAGTATGTTTCGGTGAGTTCTCAATCTGATATCGAAAATGCCGATTTGGAATTGGAAAAAACCTCTTTGGCTGAAAACGCAGAGTTAGAGTATCAAGAATTGGTTGAGATATACCGCTCCCGTGGTTTGAGTGATTCGTTGGCTCGCGAAGTAGCGCGAGAGCTGATGGCAATTGATCCGTTAAAAGCTCACGCAAGAGATGAGATAGGTATTCAAGATGTATCTCGTGCGCGACCTTTTTTAGCTGCGCTGGCGTCTGCGTTCGCGTTTATGTTGGGGGCGGCTTTACCATTACTGGCCGCAGGCCTGAGTTCTCTTGCCTATTTACCCTGGGTCACTGGTGTTGCGTCTGTTGTGGCATTGGTGATTCTTGGTTTGTGGTCGGCGGTATTAGGCGGCGCCTCAAAAATACGATCAATGTTGAGAGTGGCCTGTTGGGGTGTGATTGCTATGGTAGTAACCAGTGGCATTGGTGAGTTATTAGAGGCGCTTATTTGAGCTATAGGCTCTTAAAGAAGGCTTCTGTATTTTATTAATGATTATATTTTTTGGGTTATTAATAAAATAGATGTTTTAATAATTTTTTATTTTTTAAGTGCAAGATGCTCGTAATCAAAGCGGTTGTTGAAGGTTATTTTAATACATTTGTTTTGTTAAAATAACCGCTGTGTTGTGTTTTGGTATGCCTGCCTTTTCTGTTTTAAATCAATTAATTTATCGTTCCAAGGTTTATAGTTTTCTCACTTACAGCGAAAAGTGCTTTGCAATTAACTGGCTTGGCTTTTTGGAAACGATCATTGTTTCATTTACAGTTGTTTTATTCATTATTTTTTCTTCAATATTTCTATAAAAATATTTTGTTAATGCATAAGTGAGTTTGACTGGCTTTTACAAGCTGGCTGTAATCAAATTTTAAATTATAGAAGCTCAGGAGAATCTCTGATGAAAAATTTATTAAAGTTTGCTGCTGCAGGAATACTAGCGGGTAGTTCCTTGTGGGTTCATGCGTTTGAAGAGCAGCAACTCTACGGTACGTGGTGTTTCTACGAGCAGGAAGAATCAGGAAACATTGCTCCAGCGCAAGTTAATGTCACATTTAATACTGATGGCACCTATCAGTGGATGGATACTCAAGTACAACAAAAAGGTACTTGGCGCATTCGTGAAAATGATTTAGTGCTTTCTGAAGCCGGTGCTCATAAACTTGTTTCTGTATCTGGTCATCGTATTGTAATGACACGTGATGTCACCATGAAAATGAGAAAGGATTCTTGTTTTTAAGGATTAATCTTTAGATTCTTGTGTTGTTGTACACAAGCTATGAGACCATAAAAAGCACAGAAAATTTCTGTGCTTTTTTAGCTGGGGCGGCTTGGTTGTTAGATAATGCCTTGGTTTTTCTGATAGATATAAATCGCGACTAAAATAACAATGCACCAAAATAATGTGCTGACAATCAATACTCTTCTGCTGTCCATTGTTGTCGACCTAGAAAAAAGCCGACATAACACATACCCCGGACCTTTAAAAACAAATTCAAATATTATATCTACGATAAAATAGATCAAAATTCGTATTAAAAATTTTATGGGTTCGAATAAGTCGTCAATCATAGGTTTGTTTTAACAAAATTTTCCGGCGAGCTTAGGAAATAATTGCGGTAACTCATCTTCGTCCCAGGATTCACCGGCTGGGTTGTCAGGTTGCTGTAAATTGGGTTGCGGCAAACTTGCGCCCGTTTTTTCGGTATAAGCATCGTCTATAGCGTAACGAAAATCTTCCAGTTCTATTTCGTCTTCGTATTCCAGTTCGGCGAGAGAGTCCGGATTTTCTAGGGCTTGTTTATAAACCTGTTCGCCTTCAGAAATTAGAAAATCTCTAAAGTAGTCAAAGCCGTCATCAGAGCAACCACCGTTAATTAAATAAGCCGCACCCCAAAGATCCCAACGGTAGGTTTCGACTAATTTTTGGCGATATTCAACGTTAAATGATTCAATGTCTACAGGGGAAAGCTTGTTTAATACTTGTTTTAATGATTCCGGTCGTAGGTAGATATCGTTGTTTGATAACGATTTGGCTTTACTGATAATTTCCCAAAACTGATAGCTCATTGTTTTCCCTTATTGTTTTTGATGGCGCTATTTTGTTTGATCGGGTACAAAAAAGCCACCCGAGGGTGGCTTGGAGGCTTTAGGAGCTTCTGATTAACCTCAAGATCACTCAGGCCAAGGAGTTTTTTTCTGATTAAGGCGTGCTTTTGAAGGTCTAACGGGTTAAATCGAAAAAGCGCAACGCAGAGCAGGAAAAAACTGGCAGGCCCCGAAGGGAGCGATCTCAAGCGCACATTTTCGGCGTTGCCGTTTTTATTAAGGACTATGGCCATTAATTGCAAACGGCGTCTTGCAACTGCACGCTTGAGATCACGCTGAGTAATGTTGAGGTTAACCAGAGGCTCCTTATGAATTAGTTGTTAATTTTTCATTAAAAAGTTGTGCTGAATCTTAGTCCAAATTCACTTGGATCGTTGCTTAGAATACGTAAAACATAGTCACCGGTATTCAAACGTGCATTGTCGTAACGTTCATCGGTGATGTTGCGTCCGTACAGTGATAGTGACCATTTATCGTCTGGCGATTGGTAAGAAATATTGGCGTTTATCAACTCACGGCTGTCGATTTGTGTGAAGCGGCCTGGGTCGTTGCTTGGCTCGCCGAACATTTCATCACGATAAGAATAGTCGATTCGTGCGGTAATACCGGCGCCGCTTTCTAGAGTCCAATGGAATTCAGGTCCAATCGATAGGGTTACCTCAGGCGTTAACGGTGCTTCTGGTTGTACGCCGTCTTGCTCGTCGACATCCACTTCAATCAAGCCAAGGCTCGATTGCAACAACAGATAATCGGTAACGCGCAGGGTGCTTTCCCATTCGAAACCCACCGAGGTTTGTTCAACAACTAGGTTAGTTGTGGCAAAGCCTTGCCCGGTGGTGGTGCTCACCTGGTATGGCAGGTCTTCGTATTCGGTGTAGAAGAAGGCAGCGCTCATTTGTAAGCCAGGAATCCATTCGCCTTTGATACCAACTTCGTAGTTGATTGCCGTGATATTGTCACTGGCAAAGAAACAGTTAGCATCGCCGAACAGGCAGAACGGGCGGGCTGGGAATTGCCCGGATTGATAGCCGTTTTGAATCGCGCCGTAAATACTGTTGCCATTGTCGAAGGTATAAGTGGCTGAAATATCCCAACTCACTTCGTCAAATTCGGCGCTGTTGGTGAATAAGCCGATGCCAACATCGGTTTCTGCGTCTTTTTCATCTTCGGTGTAACGAACGCCCACGGCCAATCGAAATTGCTCGGTCAAATCAAAACCAACGTTGGCAAAAACGGCGTAACTTTCAACTTCTTGGCCGATAAAAAATGTACCTGGGCCGTCGCCGTTAAAGAAGGTATTAACTTGGCTGTTCGAGCCTTCTTCTTCGTAGTAGTACAAGCCTGAAACAAAATCCCAGCTGCCAAGATCGCCGTTTAACTGGAATTCAATCGAGGTTTGATCAGCATCGCCTTGCTCTGGGAAAGCTAAGAAGTTTGCTTCCAAACTGTCGTCGTCGAGACCGGCTTGGTATTCAGATTCACGCTGGCTTGCGACAATTTTTGAGGCAAGTGTTTCGCTCCAGTCCCAATCGGCGGTGATGGAAATGCCGCTGGCTTCGTTGGTGACAACGGTTTGATCAACCTGCGCGGTGGCGTTATCGAACGGGTTTGGCGCTTGGTCTGAATTCCGAAATCCTGCCTGGAAAAGCGATCCGGTAGGAATTTCATCAATAAGCGTGTCGTAGGGACGCAATCCACCTTCACCGTCGTTGGCGTCGGCAGCGATGACTAAACGGAAAGAGTCGCTGGGTTCGTATTTGAAGGCAATGCGTGAAAAGACTTCTTCGTTTTCACCGACATCGAAGCTGGCGTTAGGCACGTTGGTGAAGTCGCCGATGCCGCCGCGTTTTTTAAATCCTCCGGTAACGCTGAAGGCCAACGTCTCAGAAAGAGCAACATCGGCGTAGAAATCGCCATTTAAACGATCACGGCTGCCGGCTTCAATACTGACTTTGGCGCCGGGATCGGAACCTGGGTCTTTGGTGATGATGTTGATGGCGCCACCAATGGAGTTGCGACCGTAGAGCGTGCCCTGCGGACCGCGCAGTACTTCGACACGCTCAATATTGGTGAGATTCCAGTTTTGCCCGACTTGACGACCGAGGTAAACACCATCAACGTAGACGCTGACGCCAGGGTCTGTGGTAATCAGGTGGTCTTGTAAGCCAATGCCGCGAATAAACGGGTTCGACGAGGAGTTGTGACCGGCTGAAAACTGGGTAATGTTAAGATTTGGGACGAATTTGCCAATATCGACGATATCAATAATGCCTTGCTCGGCCAGTTTATCACCATCGAATGCACTGATTGCGATGGGTACTTCATAAATACTTTGCTCACGTTTTGTTGCTGTAACGGTAATTTCTTCAAGCAACTTTTCTTCTTGAGCGTAAATGAAATTGGTAGATAAAAGACTAGTACTAGCAATTGCAGCAGTGATTAGACGTCGTTTATTCGTCATTAAAATCCCCCTGGGTTTGAGTTTGTGTGCTTCAATTAGGGCAAAAATGAATCTATAATTTGTGTTTCGGCTTAACCGTTTAAGCTATATTTGTTCCAACTAGTATCGAAATGTGTTTAAGTTAAGGAAATGTCAAATTTAAGGTTATTACTGAATGAATACGGCATTTGTAATAACGTGAATTTATATAGTGTTAGAAGAATGATTATGGACGGCCTTTTTTTTGATCAAAATGTAAATGGTTATTTTTTAAATTTTTCTGATTCTTATAGGCTAGCTCCTTCTAAGCATTAGTACAGGACGATCAACCCAAATAGAGCCTCATATGAAAGTTGTTCTATTAAATTATTTTATTAATAAAGTGACTGATTGAGTTTTTAATGACGCCCGCTATTGGGTGAACGAGCATTGAGAAAAATCAAGAAGATAGAAATTATGGATATTGAAAAACTAAAAGCTGCAGCAAAAGGCGTAGCAAAAAACAGTTATTCTCCGTACAGTAAATTTACCGTTGCTGCTGCGTTCTACAATCAACAAGGTGAAATGTTCACCGGCGTTAATGTGGAAAATGTTTCTTATGGTTTAACGATATGTGCGGAGCGAAATGCGATTTGTGCGTCAGTTACTCAAGGGTCTACCTCGATTCACACATTGGTGATTTATACCCCGACGCAAACGCCAACGCCACCTTGTGGTGCATGTCGTCAATTTATCAGTGAATTTTCTAAAGACGCTCGAATTATTTCGATTTGTGATTCCGAACAAATGACTGACACAACCATTGATAAGTTGTTGCCGAGTTCGTTCAGTGACTTTTAATCACAATGTAAGATTTCCACTTATTTTTAGAGAAAATATTTATGTCAGAACTTAGGAAAGTTCCTAAATTAAGTTTGAAGGAATACCAAAATCCCGAAACACAAGCGGAATTTGCGCGTCAGTTGTATAGCGGTTTATCGGAATACGGCTTTGTTGTTATCAGTGATCACGGCATTGGCCAAGAAGTATTTAATCAAGCGTACGAGCTGTCGCAACAATTATTTGATTTGCCACTTGAAGCAAAGTCGCAGTACGAAACAGGATCAGGTCAGCGCGGCTACATCAGTTTTGGTAAAGAAAGTGCTGCGGGTAATCCGTACCCAGACTTAAAAGAGTATTGGCACGTCGGCCCGGAACTCACCGAAGACAGCGACTATAAAACTGAATACCCAGATAACGTTTGGCCGAAAGAAGTTGAGCAGTTCCAGCCGTTTTTCACCAAGCTTTATTCCGATTTGAATTCAGTGGCTGAAACGCTGTTTTTAGCGTTGGCAGAAGCAATGGATCTCGACAGAAACTTTTTTACGCAAATGATTTCTGAGGGCAATTCCATTCAGCGTTTAATTCACTATCCGGCCTTAACGGGATTGGAAGTGGGAAACAGTATTCGCGCCGCTGCTCATGCTGACATCAATTTAATGACTTTGTTAATCGGTGCAACCGATTCAGGGTTGGAACTGTTAGATCGCGACGGCAATTGGCTGCCTGTTGAAAACCAAGAAGGTGATTTGGTTATCGATACCGGCGATATGATGGCTCGATTAACCAACAATCAATTACCGGCGACGATTCACCGCGTGGTTAATCCAAAAGACGGCTCCAAACCGCGCTACTCGATTCCATTTTTTGTGCACCCAAGAAACAGCGTTACCCTAGAATGTATCGAACAGTTCAAAAGTAACGGTTCTAACGATGCACCGATCACAGCGGGAGAGTTTTTAGATCAACGTTTGAGAGAAAACGGTTTTTAGGTTTTCGGAAAATTAAGATCAATAAAAATTGTTGATTGCACACGGACGTGTAAAAACAGAAGCTTTGCTACCACGGGCCAATTACCTTAACAAGATAATTGGCCCGTTTGTATTCTTAAGTAATTAGCTGAGTGATAGGAAAAATCCGGCGATTGCCGCGTTCATTAAGTTTGCTAAGAATGCAGCCAGTACCGCACGCAGACCGAGCTTGGCAATATCGCCTCGGCGATTCGGTGCCATAATTCCTAAGCCGCCTAATTGAATCGCAATGGAAGAGAAGTTGGCAAAGCCGCACAGTGCAAAGGTAACAATGGCTTGACTGTGTTCACTGAGCTGATCTTTTACGCTGCTGAATTCCACGTAAGCAACAAATTCATTTAACACGATTTTTTGCCCAATTAAGCTACCGGCAAGTGTACTTTCAGACCAGGGAACACCCAATAAAAATGCCAACGGCTTAAACACGTAACCTAAAATTTGTTGCAGTGTTAAATCTTCAATGCCAAACCAACCGCCAACGCCTCCTAAAATGCCGTTGAGCAAAGCAATCAAAGAAATAAACGCAAGTAACATTGCGCCAATATTTACCGCGAGCTTTAAACCGTTGCTCGCACCACCAGCGGCGGCGTCAAATACGTTTACGTACTCGTCGCGATTGTTGGCAATAATGTCGTTGTGTTCGGCTACTTTTCCGGTTTCTGGCACCATTAATTTTGCAATTAAAAAGCCACCGGGTGCTGCCATAAAGCTCGCTGCGAGCAAGTATTTTAATTCGACTCCCAAACCGACGTAGCCTGCCAATACCGAACCGGCAACCGTTGCCATACCGCCAACCATCACGGCAAATATTTCGGATTCGGTCATGCTCGGAATGTAAGGGCGAATTACCACGGGTGCTTCGGTTTGGCTAACAAAGATGTTGGCTGTGGCAGACATAGATTCTGCTTTACTGGTGTGCAGTAATTTTTGCAGTGCACCACCAAGGCCAGTAACCACTTTGCCCATGATGCCGACGTAATAGAGAACCGAAATTAATGCTGAGAAAAAAATGATGACCGGCAATACATTAAACGCAAAGATAAAACCGATTTCTTTACGGCCAATGTTACCGAATAAAAACTCAATGCCGTTGGTTCCATAACTTAATACTTGAGAGATACCAGACGAGAGGCTATTCAGTATTTGTTGTCCCAGCGGCAAATACAGCGCGAAGGCGCCCAAACAAAACTGCAAAGCAAAGGCGATAGAAACAGTCCGCCAGTTGATAGCACTGCGCGATTTCGAAACTAGGAAGGCAAACGATAAAATGACTACAATGGCGAGCAGGCTAATTAAGGTGGTCAAGGCGGAATCTCGTGACTGAATCTAGATCGTGGAAAATGAAAGAATAACTCAGTTCGCTCAGTTAGCTCAAATTTAGTTCTCTGATTTTATAGAACGGCCAAAAACACATTGGCGATTATGCTAATAAGCGAAAACATTCAAAGCTGATGGTTTTATTGGCTGAACAGTCTTGTTATTCATGATGTACGACATTTTGTGTTAAACGTACAAACCTTTTTAAACATCAATTATTGAAAAATATATGAGTAATAAACAAACAATTGAGGCCGTGATTGCACACAGCCCAGAACAGCCGTTAACCGTAGAGCGTGTTGAATTAACGCAGCCTCAAGGCACAGAGTTATTGGTCCGAGTGGTCGCGGTGGGTATTTGTCACACCGATATCATGGCGAAGAACAAAGGCTTGTGTCAGTTTCCAATGGTGCTTGGCCACGAAGGCGTGGGCATTATTGAGTCTGTGGGGGAGAGTGTTCAGGGCTTAGCGCCGGGCCAAAAAGTCTTGATGAGCTTTGACAGTTGTGGCCATTGCCCGCAGTGCTCAGACGACAAGCCGTCTTATTGTAACGATCACGGCAGTTTGAATTTTTCCGGCACCCGCCCAGACGGGCGCTTGACGCACAATTATCCGAATTCTGATGCGCCCATTTACGGCTCCTTTTTCCAGCAATCTTCATTTGCGAGTTTCGCATTGTGTCATCCGTCGAATGTAACGGTTTTAGACGACGATTTACCACTGCCACTGATGGCACCGCTCGCTTGCGGTATTCAAACCGGCGCGGGCACCGCATTTAATACTCTGGACGTAAAACCAGATACTGCCATTGCCGTTTTTGGCTGTGGTTGCGTGGGTTTATCGGCAGTTATGGCGGCCAAGGTTGCCGGAGCAAAGCACATTGTTGCCGTTGATTTGAACGAAGATCGCTTGGCAATGGCGCGCGAGCTAGGAGCGACACTTGCTTTAAATCCGTCTGGGTTTGAGAGTGCGCAATTGCTCAATGAAGAAATCCAACGTCACTGTGGCCGAGGCTGTCACTACAGCATCGACACCACGGGCGTGCCGTCGGTATTGCGACAAGCATTCGATGTGTGTGGTCCGTTGGGCGTTACCGCGATGATCGCACCGGGTGTTCCCGGAACCGAAGTAACTATCGAAATGATGGGCTTGTTACCCGGCAAATCACTGCGCGGTGTGGTGCAAGGGGATTCAGTGACGGCGGAATTTATTCCAAAGCTGATCGAGCTATGGCGTGCGGGTCAATTCCCGTTTGATCGTCTGATTCAGTTGTATCAATCCATCGAAGAACTGCCGCAAGCGTTTGAAGATATGCGAGAAGGTAAGGTGATTAAGCCGGTGGTGATCATTGACGAGCAGTACTTTGATGCCGCAACAGCTTCGTAAAAGCGTGCTTGAGGGTTCGTGTGCTTGAAAGTTGCAGTCTGAATTCTCAATGATTGTTAACATGAGCGGTAATAAACCGTCAGCGTTTGATGTAGCTGTTTGAATGATCAATAAATTAGCGATAGTTTTGTAAGACCGATGTGCGCATCTGTGGTACATTTGTAAAATTAACCGATTAACTGGCGTTTCTGCTTTCTGGATTGAAAGTGTTCGACGTTTGAGCGGTATTGAGCGAATGTGCCTTGCAGCACACGATATTTAACGGACGCCGCCCTAGTTGATCGTCGTTCGTTGCGTCACTGAATTGAACACACAGGCATAGGTATAGAAAGTCACATGCAAACATCCACAGTCTATGAAACCATGGCTGAGCAAGGCTATGTTCGAATTGCGAACTTGTATTCGCCCGAGCAACTTGAGCAGTTGAAAACAGAGTCTGAGGCGTTGATTGATGAGTTCTACAATCTGGATCAGCTCCACGCACACGCCGTTTATCCTTCCGATTCTACCGAAACACGCGTCAGTCACGCGGTTATGTTATCCGAAGGGCCTTCCGATCTACCCACCGTTGATCATCTAAAATACCCGGCAGTTGATCAATTTTTAAAAGACCACAACGAGCTTCTTGCTGCTATTACGAAAACTCCAGTAAAACCATCGTCGCGCTGTATGCTGAATTATCAAAATTATTTCAGTGGCAGCAAACCGGTGGGCGAGCATTTTGATGGCGAATATTTAAAAACCCAGCGCGCAGGCGATGGTGTTGAATTTAAACTCTTAGAAGGCATTTTGCCGCGTTACGTGGCAGTGCTTGTAGTCGCCAATGAAAACGACGGTAAGGGAATTGAGCTGGTTGATAATGGCAGCAACGACGTGATTGCTCCTAAGCTCTATGCCGGTGATTTGGTTATTTTCGATAATATCTCGCTAAGACACCGAGTGCCGACGCTGGAAAATCCACGTACCACCATAGGCGTGCGCAGCTTTGATCATTTGCCGTTGCATTTTGCAGCCAACGAATCGTATTTCTTAGGCGATGAATACCAAGAAATTCCCGAAGGTTGGGTGTCTCGATCGATCGATTGCAACGCGCGTATGCACAAATACATGAATGAAGAGTGGCCGTTAGTTAAAGACGAATACTCTCACTATTTTTAATCGCCGTTGAGCGAATAACTTAACTATTATTGTGTGAAAACGACCTTGGCACTTTTATTAAATTCTCCCGACTTATTGCTGACGTTTCCTTGGATTAATAATCAAGAAGCGCGCGTTAATACGCTTTTTTCGGTCATCAATCCCTATACCGGTGACACGGTTGCCGAGGTGGGTGCGGCGGATTCCGAATTAACCGCGCAGGCGATTGAAGCCAGTGAAAACGCATTTTCACACTGGAAGCAGGTCGCTCCCAAACAACGCGTGGCGATTTTAAATCGTTGGTCGCAATTGCTTCTTGAGAATGTCGATGATCTGGCAAAAATTATGACGTCAGAATCCGGCAAGGTATTTAGCCAAGCCCAAGGAGAAATTACTCATTGTGCCAATATGCTGCGTTGGTACGGTGAGAGTTTGTTGCGAATGACTGGCGAAACTCTGCCGTCACACAGTGCTAATTTACGCGCTCACACGATTAAGCAGCCGTTGGGTGTGGTTGCTTGCATTACCCCGTGGAATTTCCCCGCAGCGGCGGTCATTGTTAAAGCCGGTGCGGCCATTGCCGCTGGTAATGTCTGTGTTCTTAAACCGTCGGATGAAACTCCGTTGATTGCTTTGGCCTTGGCAAAATTGGCTTCTAAAGCGGGTTTGCCCGACGGTGTTTTCAATGTTTTGCCCTGTCAAAATCCAGAAGCCGTGGGCGATGTGTTGTGTGCTCACAACTCGGTTCGGATGTTGTCGTTTACCGGTTCAACCAACACCGGTAAAAAATTGTACGAACAGTGCGGAAAAACACTCAAACGCTTAGCGTTTGAACTCGGTGGCAATGCGCCGTTTATTGTTTTCGACGATGCCGATATTGATTTGGCGGTTCAAAACGCAATCTCTGCTCGCTTTTACAACAGCGGTCAAATTTGTGTGGGTGCGAATCGATTTTTTATTCACGAGAGCATTCACGATAAATTTATTGAGACATTGACGGCGGCGGTTCAACAACTTCCCGTTGGCGATCCAATGGCGGAGTCGACCTTTATCGGTCCCATGATCAATGACCGCGCAGTTAATCGCCTCAACGATTTAATCTCCGACAGTTTGAACAAAGGCGCCAAGTTAGTGTTGGGTGATGTTTCTTCCAATGAACACGGTGTCATTTCTCCGGTTATTCTCTGCAATATGAATGCTTCGATGACGGCCTATTCACAAGAGATTTTTGGCCCTATAGTTTGTGTGTATTCTTTTAACAGTGAAGACGACGTTGTTACCGCCGCGAACGATACCGACGCGGGATTAGCCGCGTACGTATTCAGCCAAAATTATTCGCGATTGTTACGGTTGTCTGAGTCACTTGAAGCCGGTGCCATTGGCGCAAATACTACGGCGCTATTTTCCGAAGACATTCCTTTCGGTGGTATTAAGCAGTCGGGAATTGGCAAAGAGCAGGGGATTCACGGATTGGAAGAATTTGTTGATACTAAGGCAGTGTGTCTTGGTATTGAGACATCGAATTAATTGTCCGCTTTATTGCAGACCACAGTGATCATTTATTAGGAATCAAGATAATTATGGCAATCATTTCTTGTCGCCAAGCTTGGGAAAACATGACCAAAGCCACCGATGGCGGTTCAGTTCGTAATTACACACAAGAATTGGATATGTCTGATTACCTTGTGGAAACCGAATTGTTCTCGAAGCCGGTATTAGAAGCTTACAGTGCTTGGAATTTAGAACAAGAAATTACTGACGATCAAAAACAATATTTCAGTGATTTGCGCGGTGGCGGCCAGGGCGATTACCGCGACGGTATGGCGGCAAAAATTAACAATGTGGTTGAGTGCTTAACGGAATTCCCAAAATCAAAGCGCGCTATTATCACCATCAGTAATTTTCCTAATCACAATCATCAAAGTGACGATCAAGCAAAGTGTTTGCGTGAGATCCATTTGGCGTTAAATGACGACAACCAATTAATAGGCACAGTTTTCTTTCGCGCCCAAGCGTCATTGATTTTTCCAAAAAATATTCATTTTATTGGTTCTGTGATGAGCGAAGTTGCGAAAGCGCTCCCTTCCAAACCTACACTGGGCAGTTTGTTTTATTTGGCGACAATTTTGGTTTCTGATCGCAGTTAATCTGGGTGCTATTAATATAATACAACCGTCCAATCAAGCTTAATGAAATCGTTTTGGTAAGTAAGGTTACCTATCTAATCTGCATACTTTACCATTAGCTTTGCCATCATTAAGCTTGATGAATCTCCTTTCATTTTTTGTCCCTTTCCGATTTTTTCCGTGTTTATTTCTTTAGCGTTTGATAGTTTATTTTTCACTGTTGTAGCAAAAATATTGCATTTTTATCGGTGAATTTTAAATGTAAACGTCAATAGTTAATTAGAGGTTACTTAAAAATACAATTGTAATATTAGGGCCTGTTCACACTAATTTAATCACACCTGCTGGAGCGTATTTTTTTCGTATTTTTTTCGTATTTTAGGCGCAGTGAGTGTGATTTGGTTGTTCCAAATAAACGAGCTGCAACACGAAATACGGGAAAAATACGCCGAGCCCGTAGGGTCGCCCCTAAAACACGCCATTCGTTGTTGTTCGTCGCTTATTTAGCGCGCTAAACTGTACTCCTCACGCCTAGACTGACGCGTTTTAGGGGCGACAGGTGCGGTTAAATTAGTGTGAACAGGCCCTAGTATAATTACGGGATTAGTGTGGGGAATTGTGAGGTAGAATCGCTTTATCGTCAGTTTTTGAAAATTCTTGTCGAATTTACTGTTACAGACTTTTATACATGTTGCTACAATGGCTGTTTACGCCTCACTTGGGTGTTACAACTAAAACTAGTGTTCAACAGGTACAATAATAATGACAAATAAGCTGTTTGTAGCTTTATTCCTGGTGGCATCAATACTCACAATCGCCTTGCTTTTGCGATTGTCGGGGTATGCAACCGATTCCAAAAAGCTCACATCTACTGCAATGGTGGATGGCCTCTTAGCGAAATGCCCAAATACACCAAATTGTGTTTCCAGTGAACTCCATGAAGACGATAAACATTCTGTCAGAGCAATAACTCTATCACGCCATTTAACAGAAAACCCTTGGCCTTTAGTCAAAGAAACCATAGAAATTATGGGCGGAACCATTGTTGATGAGCAAGACATGTACTTGTCGGCTCACTTTAGCTCAAAGATTTTTAAGTTTGTTGACGATTTTGAAGTGCGTTGGGATCAACCCGCAGGATTGCTGCATATTCGATCAGCATCGAGAGTGGGTTACAGTGATTTAGGCGAAAACAAACGACGCATTGCGGAGTTTAAGTCACGTCTTATCACGCTCGATAAAAATCGAGCAAATAACTAAATTCCTGTCTTAATGATTAAAAATTAGAGAAGTGCTTAAAAATTATGATCTAAATAGACGTCTTTAGGGTCGAATTTATAGCTCATTTTATTTTGCAGTTTTGTCTCTCTAATTTTTGCCGCCACACCCTGTGCGTTAATTTCCCAAATTGCGGGATTATCCGTTAGCGAAAATCCAGTTCTCACTAATTCATTATTAATAGCTGATTGCGCCGAGCGTGCGTGGTTATAGGTATAAAAAGGCCCTTGTTTAATAGTCTTATTTGGCAAATGTTGATCGATGCCTGATAACGCGATTAACGTAAAGGTATTGTCTTGGTTATCTTTAATGTGAATTTCTACGCGATGATTGGAATGGCTATTGAGTGCAACCGTTGGCAGCTTTGATGTTGTCGAGTTTGCATCAGAATCGTTAAAATTTAATCGCATTACCTAAACCCCTGGTTAATCAATTGTTGACACAGTTGCAGTTGTTTTGCTTCTTTTCCTTTCTTTATATCGGCCGTAAGTATTTATGCTATAGCAAATTTATTCTATAGAAAGTAATAGTTCTAGAAACTTCTGTTTAATCACCTTACCACAGTATTTATAGATGAGTTCTAATCATTCGATTACTTCTATCTATGATGAACTGTGGTGATGGCTGGATTAAATCGCGAATAAAACTTGTTTTCTCGCAATTAAGATGCGTGAGTGTCGGAAATAACTCTCGGCCAACGTTGGCTTTTGTGAGTGCTTTGTTCATTTAATTCGGTGACAACGTACAAGCGTCTTTCATTGCCCAGTGTGGCAATTAATCCTTGAATAAACTCACCGTCTTTTAAATCGTACCATTGGCTTTCATTGTTCATGTCTTTTTCCATGAAAGCTTGAACATCAATTTTGACTGGAATAGGGGTGTATTGGCTCCACTTGCCAGCGCGTATGGAATCCAATCTTGCCCACCCACCACGGGGCATAAATCCCGGTTGGCTTTCGCGTCTGCCCCAGGGAACCAACAGGTGAGAGCCGTCTTTTTGCCTGACGGGCAATACCGCTTTGGGGTTGGGGAAATAGACTTTAAGTTCGTCGCCATCAACGTGAAATCTAACGCCGCCGCACATAATGTTTTACTCGCTAGGATTGTCAGTAATTTTTTGCGCCAACTGCTCGGGTGTCATATTAAGCCGAGAGGCGTGGTAATGATGATTAAATACCTGGAAGTACTCGTGCAGCAATTGACTGGGTGCAGATTTCCCCAAATATTCAAGCGTATCAATAAATGCCTCTGCCGTAGAGGTTTGAAATTCCTCGGGCGCTTTTCGCATGTTGTATTGGCTTGTGGTGGATGGCGTTAATGACAGCGCCGGAAACTGGTGCAACCAAGGTGATTGACCGTAAATTTTTCGGGCTTGTTTCCAAGTGCCATCGATAATTAACAGCGTGGTTTTCTTTGTCGCCGCAGTTGGCTGTGGTGTTTCTTGTGAGGAGTTATTGATCTTATATTGGGGATTTTTCTCCCCCGGAAAGACCAACAGCCAGCTTCGTTCAGAATCATCCAGCAGTGCTTGCAGTTGATTATCAACGTCGGTGCGCGACCAGACAAACGCATACGTATTATCAGGAAAACAATCGGCAATTAATCGACCGGTGTTGGTCGGTTTTAATACTTCATTGCGATGCATGAGCAAGACGATATCAAAATCAACCGCGACGGCTTTGCGGTGATCGCAAATACAATGACTGAGTTGGCAGCGCGGGCAACGTTTAATTTTATTGCCCCGTGCTAAGAAAGGTCGTGTAGCTTCTGATAAGCGCTTTGAGCGCAGTTGTTCAAAACGGGTATCGTGACTCATTGAATCGAGTGTCATCAAATCAGGCATTCCAACAACATTACCAAGGCAATTGTTCACCGTTTGAATGCCAAAAGCCGCCGGTATTGCTCAACGACAATTCTTCAAGCCTTTTGATTAATCCGTCGGCGGCGGTTTCTGGAGGAATATCACCTGCACCGCCGACCATATCGGTTTGCACAAAGCCCGGATGCAAAAGGGCAACGGCAATTCCGTGAGGTTTTAAATCCTGAGCCAACGATACGCCCGCAGAATTTAATGCCGCCTTCGACATGCGGTAACCGTAATAGCCGCCGGATGAATTGTCGGTATGCGATCCCATACGGCTGGTAACCAGGCCAATTTTCGAGCCTTTAGACAACAACGGCAGTAACGCGGCGGTGACTTTGAGCGGTGCAATGCTGTTGATATTGATTTGCTCGGCAATGGCCTCAAAGTCCATTGCGCCTAGGGATTCATTGGTGAGAATGCCAGCGTTGTTAATCAGTACTTGGATAGACTCGCCAGAGCCCAAAGTTTGTTTTAAGTGCTCAGCAAGGGTTGCTAGGGCTGAGTCGTCAGACACATCAATTCCCTCGATCACCTCGGCGGTGGTCGCCGACAATGCTTCGCTGGTTGTGCGACACAGCGCAAATACTCGGGCACCCTGAGAAAGATACGCTTTAGTGAGTGCTAAACCGATACCACGGTTTGCGCCGGTAATAACAATATTCATGAAGGCTCTCTCGTGCGTTCAAGTAATTAAACGGATTAATCGTTGGTTATTGAATGTTGGGCCGTGCTACTGGTGGCATCGCTATTTGCGATTGTCTCGTTGGCACAATTCGGTAATTGCACGCATAAACCACTGTTTCGCTTTACCCATTTGACGGTTTTTCCAGGCGAGCACCAACGGTATTTCTTGGGGAGCACCGTCGCCAATGCGTTTCAATTTGTTGTCGTTCAACAGTGGTTGAATCCAGGATTCCGGCGCTGACCCCAGACCAATACCGTCCAGTAAGGCGTCAATTTTTAAATGCAGCGTCGAAACCGTTAGGCGAGGTTGTTTATCAAAAAGTCGGAGTTCTCGTTTCGGGCGACTGATGGCCGAATCGGCGACCGCAATAGCGCGATATTGACTGAGTGACGCCTCGGCAAGCGGATCTTCATGGCCGTGAATGGGGTGGTCAGGCACCGCGAAATAAGACATGGTTTCTTTATACAGTGATCGAGTTTGAACTTCCGCGATTTGAATTCCAATGTCGGGTGCGATGATCATGTCGGCTTCGTCCTGTTCGAGTAACTCCCAGGTTCCAGACAGCACCGAGCTGTGCAATTTAACGCGGGTGTCGGCCAATGCTTCAAACTTAGAAATCAACGGGAACAGTCGTCGTTCGTCGAAAATTGCCTCAACGCCGATAATAATTTCAGGTTCCCAGCCATCGGCCATAGAACGAGCGTCATTAATCATCTCTTCGGTTGCCAGCAGAATTTCTCGGCCTCGTTCGAGAATCAGTTTTCCAACCGGCGTTAGCAGGGCGCGGTGACCGGATCGATCAAAGAGAAGTAAATCCAGTTCTTCCTCTAATTTCTGAACACTGTAACTTAATGCAGACGGTACTTTTGACAGTTCCTCTGCCGCTGCCGCAAAGCTGCCTCGGCGGTCAATTGCATCCAACGTTCTCAGTGAATCTAAAGTGAGTTGAGGTTCTCTGCTCATTTCTTATCGTCTTTGTGATGGCCTGTTTATTAAGAGACGAAGTTAATCATGTCTTAATTTGAATGGAAAGCTATGTTTTCGACAGGTTTAGGTATTATTTATCAAATAACCATCACGTGTTGATCTTATCAGCGTATTTCATTGTTAGGGCCTGTTCACACTCATTTAACCGCACCTGTCGCCCCTAAAACGCGTCAGTCTAGGCGTGAGGAGTGCAGTTTAGCGCGCTAAATAAGCGACGAACAACAACGAATGGCGTGTTTTAGGGGCGACCCTAGGGGCTTGGTGTATTTTTCCCGTATTTCGTGTTGCAGTTCGTTCATTTGGAACAACCAAATCACACTCACTGCGCCTAAAATACGAAAAAAATACGCTCCAGCAGGTATGATTAAATTAGTGTGAACAGGCCCTGGTCAGTTAAGTAACCCGTTGTATTTAAAGGATTTTGCTTAATTAGTCAGTAATTTAGCATACTCTTAAAAGGGATCAGTAACAGTTCGCTTGTAGCATTGATGATTAATTAGATCTTATTATTTGACCACAATGATTTTATTGCGCATTTGAAGGTCAAGATCAAAACGTATTGCTTAACTTTCAAACCCGTTTTGTGAGTGGTGTCTGAAGGTTAAAGCGAATCGTGCCAAGCTATTGTGCACAAACTCAGCGGGTTTAATGGTCTGTTCGTTGAATAAAAAAGAGATTGTTAGCTGTTAAACCAACAAGCAGTTTGATTCGAATTGCGGGTTAAACGGTGTGTGTCTATTAATCAAATATAATTAATAAATTAAAAATTTTTTAATTTGAAATCTTGGCTTAATTTAAAACGTGACTCATCCAAGTTCGGTTCTATTTTTAGAATTTTTCTTGGATCTTTTTTTAAATTTTAGTTTTAAGGTTGTTTAATAAGGCTCGCCTATGTTTGTGTTTGTGCATAAGTGCATTTAATTATGTCTGTTTACATTGATTATTTTTCTACAAAACGGTTTTAATGTCGCTGAATTTTTGCATTGTGGTTAGCGTCGGTGGTAGCTTTGCGAAAAGATAATAAAATAAAATTCTGTCAGCTTCTTAATTTTCAAAATATTCTTTTGTTTTTGTATTTTTTGGTATTAGATATTAAAAGTTACAAATAACTTAGGTTACGATTGATTAACGTTCTTCTCATGGATGAGCGGAATAACCGCGCAGTCTTTCTCGATGTTTCCATTGATGTGAGAATTCCTAGCACACAATTTTATCATTTTATGCATCGATGTTTTTTCATGTCGATACGGTATTTAAGGAAAAAACGGAATGAATAAGGTAATTTTTCCACGAACAGTTCAGGCACCCGCTGCTGTGGTAATGATTCGCCCGCATTTTTATACGTCTAATCCAGAAACTCTTCAGGACAACGCGTTTCAGACATTAACAAACAATGAGTCAGATAACGTCGCTAGTTTGGCGTTTGAAGAGGTCACGGTGTGTCGCGATAAACTGGAAGAGCACGGCATTAAAGTGCATTTGTTTGAAGATAAAACAAAAGAAACTCCAGATTCTGTTTTTCCCAATAATTGGTTTTCCACTCATTCGGGTGGTCATGTCGCCATTTATCCGATGTATCCTGTTAATCGTCGTAAGGAGCGTCGCCAAGATATTATCGAGATGTTAAAGCGTGAATATCGCGTGCAAGATGTGGTTGATTATTCAGGTTTAGAAATGGACAACATTTTTTTGGAAGGAACCGGGGCAATGGTGTTAGATCACCTAGATCGGGTCGCTTATGCGGTGAATTCTAATCGAACCAATTCTCTGGCGTTGGAGCGGTTTTGCTCGCACTTTAATTACGAACCTATGGTGTTCGATGCCTGCAATCAAGATGGCGTGTCTGTTTATCACACCAATGTCATGATGAGTATCGGTTCTGAGTATTCGTTGATTGGGCTTTGTATGATCAAAAATAAAGCGCGACGCGAAGAAATTGTGCAGCGCTTAGAGCAATCTGGAAAAACCGTGATTCCTCTTAGCTTTGAGCAAATTGCTAATTTCGCAGGCAATGCACTTGAATTGCAGGGTGAGCAAGGCCGAATTTTGGCACTTTCCGCCAGAGCAGCAGCGTGTCTCACCCAGCAGCAGAAAGACCTTATCGAGCAAAGTGCTAAGTTATTGCCGTTAGAAATCCCCACCATTGAAAATTCCGGTGGTTCTGTTCGCTGTATGCTGGCGGGAATCCATTTAGCCGCAAGATTTTAATCATTTCGCCAATTCGCTCGATAATTAATAGAATTAGTTGTCGAGTGAATCAAGAGCCTTGTGTCTGTTGTCTTATTGGCGCATCAGATATTTGGCTGCATTTAACGCGTTTCAGGCGTTAATCCTCAGTGCCCAAATTAAATCGAATTAACCTGTTCAAAATACGCAGAATATTTTGTTTTTAACGGTGTTTAAAACACTAATTCGACTGGAAATCCCTATAATCTTAAGTGTGAGCAAGAGTTTGATCAAACTCTTCGGGCGATTTGGTTCTCTGGTGAAAAAGTAATAGGTAGCCTTAATATGAAAAGTGCAGTTGAATTAAAAAACAGTGCGTTACCCTTTGTCGGCGTTGACCAGATGGTTGATCTTGTCACGACGGTGGGTGTTGAAAAATTTATGCGTGGGCTTGCCAACTACATTGAGGAAGATTTTAAACGCTGGCCTTTGTTCGATAAATCTCCGCGTTACGCTTCGCATTCGCAAGAGGGCGTTATCGAATTAATGCCCACCAGTGACGGTTCTTCTTTTACCTTTAAATACGTAAACGGACACCCCAAAAATACCAAAGTGGGTTTGCAAACCGTGACTGCTTTTGGCGTATTGTCAGATGTTAATTCTGGCTACCCAATACTATTATCCGAAATGACCGTGTTAACAGCACTTCGTACGGCGGCGACCTCGGCAATGGTGGCTAAGTATTTAGCGCCCGAAGATTCCACCACCATGGCTATGATTGGTAATGGCGCTCAGTCTGAATTTCAAGCATTAGCGTTCAAAGAAATTATTGGTATTAACACAGTTCGACTTTACGACATTGATCCTGTTGCTACTGAAAAAGCGGTAAAAAACTTAACCGGTAAAGGGTTAGAAATTATTGCTTGTAAATCCAGAGAAGAAGCTATTGACGGTGCGCAGATTATTACAACCTGCACCGCAGATAAGCGATACGCCACTATTTTGGAAGACAGCATGGTTTCCGCGGGTGTTCATATTAATGCCATTGGCGGGGATTGCCCGGGTAAGACGGAATTAGACGGTAATATTCTTAAGCGTGGCGATATCTTTGTTGAGTACGAACCACAAGCGCGCATTGAGGGTGATATTCAACAATTGGATTCCGACCATTCTGTGACCGAGTTTTGGCAGGTCATACTGGGCAAAGCGCCGGGCCGTAAAAACCGAGAACAAATTACAATTTTTGATGGTGTGGGTTTTTCGGTAGAAGACTTCTCGGCGTTGCGTTTTCTGTATGATCAACTGAAAGCGGTTAACAATATTCTTGAGATCGACTTAATTGCTCAACCGAATGATCCGCGCAATCTTTTTGGTTTTTTCGAAGACAAAGCCGACAACAAGAATGAGAATTTTTGCGGTAACGTCAGTCAATTTGGGTAACACTGCTCTGATATAACCAGAGGTGCCTGTATTTATCAGCATGCGAATGGTTGCGTGCTGATAAATTTTCGTTTCTTTTTGCCTTCCTTCCGCCTTTCTTTTTATTTCTTTATAAAACAATCGACTTCTATTGGTTGGTTTATTTCTACTCGATTTTAACTCTATTGCTTGTTAGCCTGAGTTAATGAACTAGGTAGCCATTATGACCAAGAAATTGCCCTCTCTTAATGTTTTAAAAGTATTTGATACAGCCGCGCGCCAAGGCAGTTTTAAACTCGCGGCGCAAGAGTTGTGTTTGTCGCCATCCGCTGTCAGCCACCAAATCCGGGTGCTGGAAGAGCAGTTGGGAGTAATGTTGTTTGAACGGTTAAATCGTTCCATAAAGTTAACCATTGAGGGTGAGCAATATCACAAGGATATTCAAACGGCGATGTCACTTATTGAGCGAGCCACTGATCGGTTAGTGGGTGTCAATCAAAAGAAAAGTATCACCATTAGCTGCATTCCTTTTGTGACAAATCATTTTTTAATTCCGCATTTGCCCACTCTCAAACAAGCGCATTCGGATTACAGCATTAAGCTACTTTCTCAAATTAAGTTAGTGGAATTAAAACACGGCCAAGTGGATTTGGCGGTGCGTTACCAAAAACAAGACCGCAATGATCTTGAATATGTGCCGCTGACCAACGTGAGTTTAACTCCCGTCTGTAACCCCGAATATTGGCTTAAGTTCGAGCAAACTGGGCAGGGTTTTGACGATCATAAATTTATCAGTCTTAGCGTTGATACTAAAACCTGGACGACGTGGTTATCGCAGTTTCGTCCCACTAATACACTGCCGGATTTCGAAATTGAACTGGATAATTACCAAGCCGTCAAACAGGCGGCTGTGCAGGGGTTGGGATTGGCTATGGGTTATTGGCCCGCAGTTCAAGACGAGGTTAGCAAAGGCAATTTAATCGCTCCTTATGGCGAACAAGTCTCTGAATTTGGGGCTATGTATTTGGTGTATCCGAAAGTGGATCAAGACCGAGATTCGGTTAGGATTATCCGAGACTGGATGGTGAGTGTATTTCAGCAGTTTACAGTCAGTTGAATTAATTTCACGTGAGCGCTAGAGAAATCTCGTTTGTTTATATATGGCAGCAGACCTAACCTGCTGGAATGTACTTGAAGTAGGTTCCGCCATGAAAAAAATAATGATCACTGCAAGCGACGGTATTGAGCTTTCTGCCAATGTTTATACCCCCATTGATAGTTCGCAGCCCTCTGGCGCCAAAAACTCCTGCGCGTATGTAGGTGGCGTCATCATTAATTCCGCAACTGGTGTTAAACAAAGTTATTACCGCTCGTTTTCCGAATATATGGCTTCTCAAGGTTATGTGGTTATTACCTACGATTATCGTGGAATTGGTGCGTCTTTGAATTTGCCTTACCGCGACAGCAGGCTGACGATGACCAATTGGGGCGAACAAGATTTTGAAGCGGTTTTAAGCTTTGCTTTGCAAACACACCCTAGTTTGAATTGGCACTGCATTGGTCACAGTGTAGGAGGGCAAATAATAGGCTTGGCGCCAAGTAGCCATAAATTAACCTCAGTGTTTAATGTGGCTTCTCAAAGCGGTAATTGGCGGCTTTGGACAGCCAAATTCAAACTGCAATTAATACCCGTGTGGTATGTATTGATACCGCTGTTGAGTCGAGTGTTGGGTTATTTTCCTGGCAGTATTATTGGCGGCGAGCATTTACCAAAACATGTGGCATTAGATTGGGCCAGATGGTGTCGCAACAAAAACTACATTTGCGATAAAAGCGGAAATACCTACCGTCCTCACTTTAACCAGCTCACATTACCCATGCATTTTCTTGTGATTGATGATGACCACAAATTCGCGCCAGAAGTGGCCGTGAAAAGTTTGGCCGGATTTTACGAGAACGCAAAAACCGATATTAGCAAAACCACGAAAGACGAGAGAGACGGTGGATTTCTGGGCCACTTTGGTTTCTTTCGACAAAAACACCAAGTGCTTTGGTCGAAAGTTACCGATTGGTTTGAAGCCCACAGTGATGTGTTGCTCGTTAAATAAATTTACAGAAAACAAAAAGGCCTTCGTTAATGTGAAGGTCTTGAAAACACTTGTTCAGTTTATTTCCTCGATTTAAATACCTTCTCTTAACCCGCATCTTCATTGACTGCCAGTCGAACGCCTGTAAGTAATATTCTCAACAGAGTAATTGCCCGCGATTTGACGGATTTCGAATGATATTCCCCTTTTATTCGCCATAGTGTGTTGGTTTTATGCCCATATTGAGCGGCTTTTTTGGTTGGCTGTTGAGGTTGGTCTTTAATTATCGTTCAATATTGCGTGGTTGGTTTGCGTGAGTTTCGAAGGTTTTAACACACTGGTTGATAGAATTGCTGTCGTTTGATTCCCTTAATTGGTATAAATCTAAAAAAAGATATTGACATAATCTAACCGTTACTGAACAATTGCTGCATTGCAGCATACTGATGGGTTTATGATTTGGCGTTGAATTTCTGAGTTTAAATGTCTGAGGTAGTCATCAACCCGATTGAGACAGCCCCATTGGGCTCGATCTATTGAACTAGCGATCTAATGATCTAGACAGTTAATTTATGACCACCTATTCCTATTTAAGGAGCGCGTTATGACAGATGATATGATGAAACCATTCGAATCAATGAAATCACTTTTGGCTATGCAAGCTGATGTGATCTCTAAAACTGTTGCCCAACAACAAAAAGCGGCTCAGTCACTTTCTGGTTTCTTCCAAGACGAAGCCAAAAAAGCACAATCTCTAAAGTCTCCTGAAGAGCTTGTTCAGTTCAATATGGACACAAGCAAGGCACTTTTTGAGTTGTTGAAGTCTCAAGGTGAAGAGTTCTCTACTATCGCCGAAGAAGCTCGTGAAGCCTTCGTGAACGAGATTGGCAGCTACTCACGTTAGTAAGCCGAGCTGTTCATGCACAAACCCCGCTATAGGCGGGGTTTTTTATGTCTGTTCAAAATGTGCGTGATCGCATTCGAAAAGAAACTTTGGTGTCGGCGGCAGCTTCGCTATACTGCGGGCTGGTTTCAATTTGAGTGAAGATTAATGTTTTTCGGAAAAATCATTGGTGGATTGTTCGGCTTTTCCATAGCAAATATCCCAGGTTTAGTGATTGGTGGGGTTCTTGGTCACTTTTTCGACAAGGGTTTGAAGCAATTTCGGCCTACGTTATCGGAGCAAGAGCGCGCAGACGTAGAATCGGTCTTTTTCAAAACGGTTTTCCAATTGATGGGCCACGTGGCGAAATCAGATGGCCGTGTTTCTGAAGAAGAAATCGCCGGTGCCGAACACATTATGGCGCACATGCGTATCTCTGGAGAGATGCGAACCAAAGCCATCGGCTTTTTCAAGCACGGCGCATCCGACGAATTTGATCTCGCTGCGGTTGTTGCTGAATTTAATAAAATTGGCAACAAAATACCGAGCTTACGTCAAACCATTCTGATGTATCTCATCAACATTGCGCTGGCCGACGGTAAAATTGAAGCGTCTGAAGAAGCCTGCCTAGAAAAAATCTCTGAGCATTTGGGCATCTCAAAGTTTGCCTTCAAACAATTGATGGCCATGCTCAAAGCCCAGGCTAATTTCCACGAAGGCGGCGGACAAACGCAAGCCACTCGCGAAGACGAATTGGCACTTGCCTATGAAGTGTTAGGTGTAGACGCCGATGTTTCTGAGCCAGCGTTGAAAAAAGCGTATCGTAAATTAATGAGTGAGAACCATCCCGATAAATTAATGGGGCAGGGCGTTCCTCAAGATATGGTTGAAATGGCGACTGAACGATCACAGAAAATTCAAGCCGCTTACGATTTGATTAAAAAACACCGCAAAAGCCAAGCATGAGTCAAAACGACACTAATATTAAAAGTAATACCAACACCAAAGTATTTTCCCGTTCAGCAATGGCGGATGCTTTAGGCGTAAGCTTAAAAGAAATCACCGAAGCGTTGCTGCGCGCTGGTTGGGTTCAGCAAGTCGATAATTCCTGGAAATTAACCGCCAAGGGTGAATTCGAAGGCGGTGAGATTCGCCAGAGTAAAAAGTTTGGCGACTATTTGGTGTGGCCTGAATCTGCTCTTTCGCACCCCATTTTTCGGTTTGATAAAGACGATACCTTAACCGCCAGCGAGTTGGGTAAAGAAATTGGTTTAAGTGGTCGTTTAACGAATTTATTGCTGCAACACTGCGGTTGGCTTAAGCGCGAACACAAAGGTTGGGTGCTTTCAGCCTCTGGTTTAGCGCAGGGTGGTATTCAGCATGAAAATGCAAAGACCGGAGTGCCCTGGTGTTCTTGGCCAAAAAATTTATTGGCAAATGAATACTTTCAACGTGCGTGCGTGACTTTAACCAACGCCGAAATTAAAGAAGACATTACCTCGCTAAACGGCATTGCTGTTTCCAGCCCGCAGGCGGCGGCGTTTCATTCGTGGTGTTATTTAACCGGAGTGGTGGTTGCCCAAAACGTTAAGCATCCCTTGCGCGATAGCTTAGTGTTCGATTTTTACATGCCCAGAATTGGTCTTTTTATCGATGTCTGGAATCAATCGCTTGGACCAAGTGAATTGGCGGCGCGCTTAGAGCGAAAAAGTGTGTGTGAAGATTTAGAAATCGATTATTTGGTTTTCGAAGATGTCGACATAATGACACTTGAAGAAGAGTTGCCAAGAGAACTCCTAAAACGTGATTTAGAAGTTCTTTGATACCTGACTCAGAGGTTTTTTATAAAAAGCCTCTGATTATTTCCCCACAATAATGTCTAACCATTCCTTTAAATTGTGGGTTTTACCAAGCTCTGACTGAGTTTCTTTCTGAATTTCCAGTGTGCCTAACGCTAGGTCAACAATCGTTGAGTGATAAACCGAGTTTGGATGACTGAAGCCTTTTTCTTTGGCTCGCGCTTCTAACAAATCCGCTAGTGCTTGCAAATCTTCCGGGAAAACGCCTTGTTTTTGTAACGGTTTTAAATAGTTCATAAATAATTAATGGTTTTCTTTCGATGAAGTCGCTGGGTTGAGTAAGGTAACTTCCCGCTGAGGGAATGGAATTTGGATATTATTATCCGCTAACGCGTTAAAAATCGCTTGGTTAGTTTTAAATTTTTGCTCGAAATAAGTAATGGTCGGCGCCCAAAAACGAATACTGAGATTAATGCTGCTGTCGCCAAAGTTATCGATACCCACTTGCGGTGGCCGTGGATCATTACCTTCAATGTTGGCAAGAGCGGCGGTAATAACGTGTTTTGCCAAATCAATATCTGCGTTGTAAGCCACACCAATAGACAGCTCAACAACTCGGCTTTCTTTTGAGTTATGAATAATCTCGCCAATCACATGCCGGTTCGGAATCGTAATTAATTCTTCGTCTTCGTTGGTTAATAGCGTGTGTGAAAGATTAACTTCTTTAACCACGCCAGTAACGCCCAATAACGAAATGGTATCGCCGACAACGTACGGACGGGTCACGATAATATTCAAACCGGCGCTGTAATTGGTGAGTAATCCCTGAACAGCCAAACCAGCACCCAAAGATAAGGCACCAATGGCGGCGACCATGGGTGTGATGTTAATACCGAGTTTGTTTAAAACGATAACGACAACAATTGCGACAATAACAATTTTTGCCACGTTGGCGATAAATTGAGAGAGCGTAACATCCAGTTTTTTAGTCAGGCAAACTGCCTTCACCCAGTTAGACGCTTTGTTGGCAATAAATAATCCGAAGATTAACACCACAACAGCACCAATAATTTGGAAGCTATAATTAACTAAAAATGTTGTTATCAACTCATAAAGTGTTGTTAACTGAGATATCGAAAGCTCCACCGGGTTCTCTTCCATCAGATTCTTTTCTCTGTGTTTTAGACTTAAAAATACAGACGCTAATATTTGGTCACTTAACTACGAGCTGTGCTTTTATTTTTTTGCCGATACTTCGTAAGGCAATTTTGGCAGCAGTGGTTGCAGTGCTTCGGCGGTTTCGTCGTAGATTTTTTTAACGTTGGGTTGTAAGCCCACTTCCATGCGACGCGATAACATGGTGATTGGAAATAAACAGTGCTCGGTATCTTTAAAGCACACTGCGCGGCTTCTTCCGGCTTGGTCTTCGTAAATGCGCCAAACCAAATTGAATTCACGCTGAAATTGATCGCCAATAATGACACCCAAGGCTTGCAATTTAACGCGCTCATCTGAGGCAATTAATCGAGCGTCGATAATGCGTTGCAGAACATCAAGGTCTGATTTATTGCCGCGAATAGCGTCGCCCAATTTCAATTTCGCCAGCTCATTTACCGAGGCTCGTTGATTGTTCAGGTGCTGATTGTCCAGCCAACCCAATTCTTCGATTTTTGGCCATACTTTTTCGTCGCCAAATTGAGCAAGGCTGACTTGGGTAAAGCACAACAGGGCAAAGCCAACCAATAACTTGGCAATCACGGGAGTGAAACGTACGTCTGTGTTGATCGATTTCATATTCAGGAATGGAAGCGTTAACGTTGTTTAAATTGTTTGCAATGGTAGTAGAAAACGCCGGTTTTGTCTGGTTAAAAGTTGTTCGCAAAGTGCGGCGTTAACTACCGAGAGGTCGTGACTTTTGAGCGGCTATTCTTCTTGGCCTTCAGTTGTATCGACAACCTGAAGGCGCAATCAAAAACTCAGGTGAATGGGCCTGATTGTTCATGGACCTGATTGTTGATGGACTCAGTTGTTTAGCGCTAATTGGGTTTTCGCGTCTGACAGATTAACCGCATTGGCTAAATCCGTCGCTGAACTGAATGGAATGATTTCGGTGGTGTTTTCTAGTTCAATGGTTTGGTTGAGTTTGTTGCTCAATACACGTTCAAGCGCTTCAACATCGACAGAACCGTTTACGGTGATTTGCTTGAGTTCTTCTTCGGTCAGCTGGCTGGTTTGAGTGCCCGGTAAGTAAATGGTGCCGTTGTAGAAATCGACTCCCAGAGCAACGATACCAGGTATTAAAAACAAAATTAGGCCCAGGCCGTCCAACGCGACGATAGCCGGGTCGAGTCGACCACCGGATAATCCCTTGCGCTCTGGGTAAAAGAGGGTGCCGCACCCCGTTAATTGAGTGACCAGTGCAATACTGAGAAAACTCGCGGCAACCGCTTTGAATTTACGCTTAGGCTTAAGGTGGCTGTTGGAATTCATCATTGGGTGTACTCTTGTTTTAAAACGATAAATATCTGTGATTCACAGGGATGCGTATAATACGACACTTCGAAACATCGTATTGAGACCAATCCTAGACATTTTTAAACGCATTTGTCTCCGATCTTTCGGCAGAATCTATTCAATTGCTATCGACAGGCGTCTACTATTCCATGATTTCCGTTATTTTTGAGAACGACGACTTTATTGTCGTCAGCAAGCCTGAGAATGAAGATTTTCACGATACCGATGAGCAACTGGGTTTTTTCAACCGAGTCAAGGAAACTCTGGCCTTAGATGAGCTGTATCCGATTCATCGTTTGGATAAGGTGACCTCAGGATTGCTGTTGATGGCGAAAACCTTGACTGCGTGTCAGGCGCTTAATCTCGGCTTTGAAAACAGAACCACGCGCAAATTGTATCTGGCGATTGCCACCGGCAAGCCTAAGAAGAAGCAGGGGCTAATCAAGGGCGATATGGAGCGGTCTCGGCGCGGCAGTTGGCGTTTATTAAGAACCACCCAAAATCCGGCAATCACCCGTTTTTTAAGCAGTGGTTTGGGGGAGGGCACGCGTGCCTATTTGCTCTCGCCAAAAACCGGAAAAACTCATCAATTGCGTGTGGCGATGAAATCCATAGGCGCTCCTATTCTGGGGGACAGCCTGTACGCGGGTGACGCCGCTGATCGAGTGTATTTGCACGCATTTGCGCTGCAACTGACATTCAACAACACGCCTTATGTTTTTAGCTGTTTGCCCACTACCGGAAAGTACTTTCAGCATCTGCTTGAGCACGAATGGCTAGCACCTCTGTTATTGCCTGAAACTGATACTGGCTCTCAAACTGATTTAAATCCGGAAATTTGCCACAAGCAGTATTTAGAAGGGTTGTTTGAGCGCTTGTCTTGATCAGTGTGTTCGAGCTTTCGATCTCCGAATACGTAACCTGGTAAGCTGACGTGATGTGTTAAACCGTTACTCTTTGCTGCTTTCGTGATTTAATCAGCGTTGCTGACGTGTGGCGTCTTATTCCTATTTACTTACTTTACTTCTATCTTTCTTATCCGACTGTTTGAGCATGCCGAAATCCAGATTCGTTGTTTCCATAGTGTTGCTCATCGGCATGGCTTTCATATCCGTTGTTGCAATTGATGGGTCGCCAGAAGAGGGGGTGTCTGATCAAACTCAGGCATCACAGAACCTGACGTTAACCGAGTGCCAATACGAATTTACCAACAATGTTAATCTCTTATGTGGATATTATACCACCCCCGGAAATAACACTGTTCAGTACGAGCTTCCCTTTGTTGTAATCAATGGGGAGGAGAGGCAAAACCCTAAGACAGATTCAACGAACAGCACGAATTCAACAAACGGTTTACGGGAATCTATTAACGAAGCGCTGATGGTGTTGCACGGTGGACCGGGCGCCGGAGTTGGTTTGGGGCGAACTGAAATTCATTCTTGGATTGGTTGGTATCAACAGCAAAGAATTTCAGGGCCGTTGATTGTGTTCGATTATCGCTCTACTGGTTTATCGACACCGTATTACGACTGCGAGCCTCGTTCGTTTGCGCCAGACCGCTCTGGATCTTCTCCAATTGAACAACAAGAAAACTTATTCGCAGAATTTAAGCTTTGTCTTGAGCAAATAAAACACCAGGGCGCGCACGAACTGGATTTTAGCTCCGAAACCACCGCATTGGATGCGATTGCTCTCGCCAAGGCTTTGGGTGTTGAATCTTTGAATGTGTACGCCAATTCTTTTGGTACGCGGGTTGCGCTCTGGCTTGATCGATTGGAGCCAAATTTGATTAACCGCATGATTTTAGATGCGCTACATACACCAACCAACGGCGATATGAATCGATGGCCCCAACGCTACGTAGGGGCGTTTAAACAATGGTTTGCTTTTTGCGCGAGCGATCGTTCCTGCGATGCTAGCGAACAAAAATTATTTCGGGCATTAAAAGTCAATAACCATTTAAACGTATATCCAACAGCTGACGCTTTTATCGAGACGCTGTATTCAAATTTGTATTTTGCAGGCGGTTACGTAATTAACAATCAATTGATTGATGAGGTAATACGCAACCAACAGGTTTCGTCTGACAATAATCGTCAGGAAGACGTTCAAACACGGCCTTTGTCTTCCAATTTAAAGCGAACGCAGTTTAATAAATTCGTCCATTATTTAACAAACTGCGTCGATAATCCGCCGGTGTCGCTCACGCAGTTTGATCGTAATAAATCTGAATTTCCGCGCTGGCAATCTTTGATTCATTACGACCCTTCAACTGATGTATGCCATCACGTTAAAACCAATAACCAAATCGCATCGGTGAGTTGGGATTCTATTCAGGCAAAAAGCTTAATTTTATCGGGCGGACTGGATCCGGTAACCTCGTATCGTTCGGCTGCGGAATTTTTCTCCAATTTTAACGATGCCGTTCATGTCAGTATTCACGACGGTGGTCACGGATTGGTGGAATCACAAGCGTGCTTTACTGGCCTTATTTCTTCCTACCTTTCCGGTTACAATATCAATCAGTTTTTGGAAGCCAATTGTAGCCACCGAAGTTTTAATATTACTCAATAATTATAAAAGTATGGCCGTTCTGTTCGATCAAAACATTTCTGACAATCGTTATCGTGTAACTAAAGCGGGCAACAGCATTCGCTTGTACACCAACGGTTTGTTTCATTCCCAGTTTAACGAAAAATCCATTTTAAGCGGTGCGGTTTGGGATTTGCTGTTTTTACCGTCGTTAGCGCTTAATCATCGGTTAAGTAAGGCGCTGGTTTTGGGGGTTGGCGGTGGTGCGGCTTTAAGAATGCTGAATTATTTTCACGATAATGTCGCGATTACCGGTGTTGATATTAATCCCGTCCACAACGATTTGGCGTGCCGATTTTTCGGTTTAAACCAAAACGACTACCGTTTGATAACCGCGAATGCCTTGTCTTGGATTCATCAGCAAAAACGCGCCACCTTTGATTATATTGTCGATGATGTATTCGCCGGGCGTTTAGGCGACCCCAATCGATCAATTTCTGTATCGCCACAATGGGTTGAACGATTAGAGCAACGGCTTAGCGCAAACGGTGTATTGGTGTTTAATTTCGACCGGGGTGTGGATTTAAACCGAAGCGTTAACGAACTCTCAAGACACGAATTTGCCGACAAGCGTAACCTGCGCGATTTGTTTCAATCGGCGATTAAATTAACCTGCCCAGGTTATGAAAATACTATATTAATGTTGTCAAAAGCGGCTGTTAGCGCCAATGACCTTGATGGCCGAATTTTAAACCACCCTAAAATTAATCTGCCACACATCCGAAAAAGCTTAAAATATCATCTAAGAAACATTACGTTGTAACTTGGCTGATTGTTTTTTATCGATTAATTTGCCAATACTAATACTTTAAAACCGTTTTCAGTGGTCAGTGTTTGAATGGTTTTAAAGTAACTCTGGCCGAATTTTTCTACCGGTATAAACTGGTTAGCAACAAGAAATACCTTGCCGTTGTGTTTGATGAGGCGTTTTAGGGCTTTTAAAAACGTATCGGTTAATGGATAGCTGTGATCAAATCCTTTGTGAAACGGAGGATTGCAGAGAATTAAATCGTATTGTTTATCGGTGGATTCTGCGCAGTGGTCAGCCCAAATCGAGAACGCCAAATTATTTTCTTTTGCCGTTGCCGTTGCCGTTAATGCGTTGACGGCGGCGGCGTTATTATCGGTTGCGTCAATATGAACGTACCCCAGCCGATGCAACGAGAGCGACAAATAGCCCCAACCACAACCCAGATCCAATACACTGAGTGATTGTTTTTCTTCTTTGGTTATCATCTGCGTGTGACTTTCAAATTGCTCCAATAGCAACTTGCTGCCTTGGTCAATTTTATTCCAACCAAATATGCCTGGTTTACTGTAGCATTGATAGTTTGCGAGGCCGTCAATTTCTCGAAGTGTGCAGTAATCTTGATCGTCTAGCAGGTTTTCAGCGTGATCTGATTGGGTTTTGGTTAATACAACAAGATACGTATTTTTGGATTTTTTAATCTCTGACGATCCAAACAGCGCTTTGGCTTTTTTCTCGTAAGTTTTTACGCCTTCGTTTTTCTCGCCAGTAAGAATCAGTTGGCCGCCTAATTTTAGCGCGTTAAAGCTTTGATTGATAATGTGGTGGACAACCGCTTTTTCTTTGCACAATCGAAAAAATACTGTGTCTAATTCACGATAAGCGGTTAAATCGTAATCCGAGAAATTACCGTGTTGGTTCAATTGCGTGTGAATGTCCCAGCGGTTAGTCACGTAAAGACTGTTTTTATCGTTGCGCAAATTTCGCGTTAGATAATCTGAATTCTCGTCTAACACCCACAGTGTGCTTGGGTCACTTTCAGTACATTTGTCTGTATTGCGGTACTGATTCAGCAAAAGCTCTTGGCACGGATCAATCATAAATAAATTGGTTAATTTCTTGGATGGTAAGATGTTGGTATTGGCTCTGGGTTGGAATATCGTTTAAATCAATCTCGCCAATTTTAAGACGGTGCAGTTCGACCACTTTATTGCCCACCGCCGCCAGCATTCTTTTGATTTGGTGATACTTACCTTCACTGATGGTCAGACTGATGTCGGTATCGTAATGCTGCTCTATTTTTGCCGGTTTGGTGGGTTTGGGTTCACCTTTCAGAGTAATACCGCGAGTTAACGCTGCTATGTCTTGCGCCGATATTGGTTGCGCTAGTTGTACCCGGTAGGTTTTATCGCAGTGACTTTTGGGGGAGGTGATTCGATGATTCCACTCGCCGTCAGTGGTTAACAGCACCAGGCCCGTGGTGTCTTTATCGAGCCTACCAACAATTTGTAGATTGGCTTTTTCGATGGCCAACAACGTTTGGGTGTCGTTTTCTAATTCTGCTTGCTGAAAAAGCTCGTCTATGACCGTCGGGTTTTCAAAATCCGATGTTGCACAGACAACCCCTTGGGGTTTGTGCATTTTTAAATAAAGGTGTGTTTGCTCTACAATGTTTTTGCCTTCAACACTAATGGTTTCTTCGCCCGAAACTTGAACGGCAGTGTTGGTGATAACAGAACCATCCACCATAATGCGTTTTTGTTTTGCCAGCCGTTTGATTTCACTGCGCGTAAACAAGCTGTTATCTGCAATAAATTTATCTAAGCGCATAATAATAAACGGTCTAATATTTCGTCGGCGTTTGCAAATTGAGCAACCACGGTTTGCAGGGTTTCATCCAGCGGTGCGGTAATGTCTATTGTGCGTTCTTGTTGGTAAGGGTGGGGCATCGATAATTTGCACGCGTGCAACAATAATCGGTGGGCGTTAAATTCGGTTTGAAAAATACGGTTGTGTTGGCTTTTGCCGTATTTCGGATCGCCAATGATAGGGTGACTTAAATGTTTTAAATGTCGCCGGATTTGATGTTTGCGCCCGGTTTGCGGTTTGCACAATACCAAACCGTATCGACTGGTTGGAAAGCGATCATTGGCAACAGGAATTTCCAGAGTGCTCAATGGCGTAAAATCGGTGATGGCATCTTGAGGCGGTTTGTTTCTGCGTGCTTTTTTATCGGTGAATTTATCGAGAATTTCTTTCAGCGCATGATCGACGTGAACCGCTTCGCGCATCCAGCCGCGCACCACCGCTAAATAGTGTTTTTCTACCTGATTTTCTTGCCAAACTACCTGAATATCGCGAGCGGCTTGCTCGCTGAGTGCAAACAATAAAGCGCCAGAAGTGGGTTTATCCAATCGGTGGACCGGATAAACCCATTGACCAATCTGGTCTCGAACACGTTGCATAGCGTATTCGGTTTCATGCTTATCTACCGCGCTTTTATGAACCAATAAACCCGAAGGCTTATTAATGGCAATAAAATGCTCGTCTTGAAAGAGAATCTGGAGTGGGGCGGTTTTCTCAACGTTATCAGTTGTTGAGCTATTACAAGTCAGATTCTCTTCTAGCATTGAATAAAAGTTTATCGATTAATTGGTTGTTGGTTGTTGGTTGTTGGTTATTGAGAGGTGATTTTCTTTTCGCCAGAATCAACAGATTGATAAATCAGCGTGTTAATGGTCATTGGACCAACGCCACCAGGAACAGGCGTATACGCGGCAACGCGATCTTTTAGCGGCTCTAGTTCGATATCGCCAACACCGCCTGGATGGTAACCCGCATCGACAACAACGGCTCCGTCTTTAATCCACTCGGCTTTAATAAATTCCGGCTTGCCCACTGCACCGACAATAACGTCTGCCTGCTTGATGTGCTCTTGCAAATTTTGAGTGCGCGAATGGCAAATGGTTACGGTTGCGTTCGCGTTCAACAGCATTAATGCCATTGGCTTGCCCAAAATAGGGCTGCGACCCACGACCACGGCGTGTTTGCCAGAAAGCTCAATATCAAACGCTGCTAATAAACGCATGATGCCTTTAGGGGTTGCGCATCCGTAGGCGTCTTCGCCCATACTCATACGGCCAAAACCCAAACAAGTCACGCCGTCTACGTCTTTTTCCAAGGCGATAGCATCAAAACAGGCGCGCTCGTCTATTTGTGGTGGTACGGGGTGCTGCAACAAAATACCGTGCACGTCGGGGTTGTTGTTGAGGTTGTCGATTTCTTGTAAGAGTTCTTCGGTGGTGGTTTCTTCTGGTAGCTCAACCTTCAAAGAATCCACGCCAATGCGTTCACACGCGTTACCTTTCATTTTAACGTAGGTCGCGGAGGCGGGATCACCACCGACTAGAATGGTCGCTAAGATTGGAGTTTGGCCGCCACTTTGCTCTTTGAGCTTGGCAACGCGTTGGCTGAGTTCTTGTTCAGTTTTTTTGGCGATGGCTTTGCCATCAAGAACCAATGCTGTCATTTGCTTAATCCAGAATAATGGTGTCTTCGAATTTGCTTGCTGTAATTATGATTCAAGAATATGACTATGTTCTTGATCGACTCTTCATAGAGCGTAGTCGTTATTTGAATATATTATCTCTACAGCGAAGGCGCAGTATTCTATATCTAAGAGGGTATAAATTGGAGTGAATCTTTTATCGGCTTTCTGGTTTATTAAATTGATCGTTATTTGTTGTACTTATAACAACCAGTTTTAGTTGCCGAAATTAGGAATCGATCAGGAAGTATTCGCGCTGGATTAAAAATTGTACCAAATTGGCTAAGTGCTTAATTTAATTTAAAAGATTTCCATTTTCTTGCAAATTAATCGTTGACGGATCGGAAACCCATGCGTATTATGCGCCCCACTTGAGAGGCACAGCCACTTAGCAAAATTCTAGTTGCAATTAGCAATTAAAATTGGCTTAATACGCAGCTTCTTGAAGAAGTACATCGGAGTGTAGCGCAGCTTGGTAGCGCATCTGGTTTGGGACCAGAGGGTCGGGGGTTCGAATCCCTCCACTCCGACCATTTTAAGAGACGCAAGGTAAGTGACAGCGATGCGCCCGTAGCTCAGCTGGATAGAGCAACGGCCTTCTAAGCCGTGGGTCGCAGGTTCGAGTCCTGCCGGGCGTGCCATTCGGAATTCGTAAAATCCTTGTTGGCTCGGTCTAAGATGACCTAAACTCTTATTATCTCGATGGTGGCTGTAGCTCAGTTGGTAGAGCCCCGGATTGTGATTCCGGTCGTCGGGGGTTCAAGTCCCCTCAGCCACCCCATTATCTCCTCCTGATCTAACGATCTCTTCAATCAAAATCTAAAAGTCATCATTCCTAATATTCTTATTTAATAGAATGTTATTTCGGTTATATCTCCCTAGTAGTTCAATTTTGTTAAACGCCAAATTACCAGAATTTTCTTTACTGTCGGATTTAGTCTGTAATGCTTTTAAAAACTAAAATATTAGTAGGGTTTAGTTTTTTAATTTTTATCGTCTTGGCAAATGTTCTTTATTTGGTTTTTTCAAGAGTTAATTCTGGCTCAAATTGTTTTGTAGCAGACCAACCATACAAACTATCTTCAAACCAAATTAACGGCGAATCCTATTCAATATACGCGGTAATTTCTGGGTTTCATGAAAAGTCTCAATATTTCTACTTGTTAAAAGAGCCAGTGGAGTTTGACGATTGTGGTTATTTTTATGGCTCAGCTGTGTTCTCTAATTCTCCAGATTTTCCTGTAACAGAGCATGGTATTACCGAAATCTTGGTAGATTCTAATCTTACGTTTACCTTTAAATACTCTGTGGGAGTTCCTACTAGCCATGATGAAATCATAGTTGTTTGGAAAAACGATCAATAAAATTTCTGCGGTTTTGAAAGTTGCGCAGAATTCTATTTTTTCTTTCTCGGGTTATTTTTGAAATTGGGGCTGCAATTTAATAAATAAAAACACCTCTAATTTTTATCTAGGATTTATAGCTAAAGCCTAAGCTAACAAACAACCGTTAACTTGATCGTTGAGTCAAAAATTGTCACCGCTTGTCTAACGGGTTTCTAACAATAAAAAATTAAAACGTTAACAAACCGTTATTTTTGTCGGATGAAAAATAAAACCCATTTATAAAATTTATTATTATTTTTTCTGTGTTCAGCTTTTGTTTAGATTCAGTCGTGAGTTAAAGGCTAGTAATATAAGTGTTTTATAGTAAAAGCACAGTGCTTTTTAATTTTTTATTAGAAAATGATAAGTTAAAAATTAATTTTATTTTTTAGCAAAGTTCCGCTGTTTTTCTTTGTGCTTTTCTATCTTGTTGATAAAAGATAACCATCGATTTTTTTAATCCTTTTTTACAGTCCCGCGTAAAATCTCCGGTACTTTTCATTTACACAAACGCTCAGCGTTCTGAAATTAAAAGTATTCATGCGATGAGTTGATCGCGATTAAAAATAAAATAAGAGTAAAAAAGGTTAAACAAATGCAGAAAATCAGATCATTGGCCATGATCGCTGGCGCTTCCGCTGTTTTAGCAGCATGCGGCGGAGGAAATGGTGGCAATAATAACGTGGTTGTTACTCAAGACTGTCCTGCTGTTGGTAATTTAGAGCCGGTAGATATCGGACCGAACCAATGCCAAATTAGCGGAGAGCTAACCCAGGACGCAACATTAAGTGCAAACTTTATGTGGTTTTTAGAGGGACGACTCCAAGTTGGTACCGCTGAAAGCAACGCAACTTTAAATATTGATGCCGGCACCGAAATTCGCGGTGATAACGCAGGCAGTGTTGATCATCTCTTAGTATTTCCTGGTTCGGCATTGAGTGCCAATGGAACCAGCGCCAACCCTGTTAGATTTTTATCCGACGATGACAACGTCGACGGAACCGCCGAGTGGGGTGGGTTGTTTCTGCGCGGTTTTAACGGTTTAACCAATTTAAGTGGTACTCAAGGAGAAAACCGACTTGACTACGTCGTGGTTGCCGAAGCGGGCGCCGAGGTTTCAGTGACTATTGATGAGCAAGAAGTTAATTATCAAGATAATATCGTTTTAAACGGCGTTGATAGTTCCACCACACTTACCTTTGTACAATCTCATAATTCTGCTCGTGATGGTTTGCATATTTTAAACGGTGATCCACGTTTATCTTGGATTTTAGCCACAGGCAGCGGTCGCGACGGCATATGGTACCGCGATTTTACCGGTCTTATTAAAGATTTGATGGTCATTCACAATCGCGACATGGATGGTTCAAGCGGTCGCGCCGGAATTTACGCCAGTGAAACCATGGCTGGAAATTCCAATCCGCGAATCGTTAACGCAACTCTGGTTGGGCGTGACAACAGCAGTGATGTTGCCGGGATGAACGACAATGAATTTGGTATTTTATTCGCCGACAATACCGATCAAATTCGATTGGCGAATGTATTAATCGCTAATTTCCGCAACGGATGCTACGAAGCCGATTCTGGCGCTGATTTGAGTCAGATTGATGTCAGTGTGCCTGGGCCAACCTATTTAGATGGTGTTCACTGTGCGAATGAAGCCGGTGCAAATCCTAACTTTGGCATTGTCCGTGACGGCTCTATGGGCTTCCCCGACGGAGTCATTGCCGCGTCTAACAGCATTAACGCAAATGGCTTGGTGTATTACAACGGTGCCGTTAATGGCGTTACCTTTACCGGAGAAATTGCCGATCGCAGCGAAAACTTCACCGCCAGTTGGTACCTCAATAATATTGGTGGTATTGGCAATGGCTTAGCGGGTGACTCAACATCATTAAATGCTTTTCTCGATGGCGATACCAATAACGACCGCGTTGTAGACAGCAATGATACTAATTCACCATTTATTATTATGGATGATGGCGCCGATGGTTTTAATCAAGATGTAGCAGAAGATACCGGCGGTTACGATTTAACTCACATCGGTGCCGTACGTGGTGGTGCAATCACCAATACCCAATTTGATGGCTGGACAGTCGCTACCGATTCCGATGACGGTTTTGTGGTTGGTATTAACGAAAACTTAGTTGGTATGTCGCAATGTCCAGAATTTCTTGGTGGTGCGTCGGTTAATCCTTTAGAGCGTATCAGCGGCAGAAATGTGTGTGAAATTTCTGGTGTGATCAGTACCGATGCCATGCTAACAAGCAACATTGATTGGCAGTTAGAGGGCGCATTACAAGTTGGTGATGAAACCAATTTTGCGACGCTAACCGTTCAGAGCGGGACACGGATTACTGGCGACAATGTTGATGCTACCGACTATCTTCTAGTATTCCCAGGTTCCGCCATTGATGCACAAGGCACGAGTGCAAGGCCCGTTCGATTCACGTCAAACGACGCCGACATTAATGGCAGTGGCGAGTGGGGTGGTTTATTTATCCGAGGTTACAACGGTTTAACCACCTTAAGCGGAACCCAAGGTGAAAACAGTTTGGACTACGTTGTTGTTGCAGAAGCTGGTGCTCCGGTTGCAGTAACTATTGATGGGCAAATGGTAAATTACCAGGATAATCTTGTTGTGAATGGCGTTGATCGCACATCCACCTTTACCTTTGTTCAATCCCATAATTCCGCCCGCGACGGTTTGCATATTTTAAATGGTGATCCGCGCATGTCTTGGATTTTAGCAACCGGTAGTGGTCGTGATGGTATTTGGTATCGCGATTTTAACGGCTTAATTAAAGACTTAATGGTTATCCATAATCGCGACATGAATGGCAGTTCAGGCCGTTCGGGTATTTATGCCAGTGAAACCATGGCTGGAAATTCTAACCCGCGTATCGTTAATGCAACCTTGGTGGGTCGAGACAATAGCAGTGACGTTGCCGGAATGAACGACAATGAATTCGGGATTTTATTTGCTGATAATACCGATCAAATTCGTATGGCGAACGTATTAATTGCCAACTTCCGTCACGGTTGTTATGAAGTGGATTCTGGTGCTGATTTAAGTGCAATTGATACCACTGTACCGGGTCCTAATTACCTAGACGGTATTCACTGTGCAAACGAAGCCGGTGCAAACCCTAATTTTGGCATTGTGCGTATGGGATCAACAGGTTTTCCAATGGGAACAGTAGCGGCTAATAACTCCAACGGTGATGGTTTGGTTTATTACAACGGTGCCGGAGCTGAACTTGCTAATGCCAACACGCCATTTTTCTCCGAATCGGGCGGTATTAACTTTACTGGCGAAATCATGGAGCGTGCGAACAATTTCACTGCCGGTTGGTATCTCGACAATATTCGCGGTATTGGCAATGGGTTAGCCGGCAATGCAAACTTCCTCAATGGTTTCCTTGATGGCGATACCAATCGAGACGGCGTTGTCGACGCTGATGATACTCGCTCGCCCTTTATTATCGCCGATGATGGTATGGGTGGGTTCAATCAGGATGTCGCCGAAGATACTGGCGGTTACGATTTAACGCACGTTGGTGCCGTTCGAGGTGGTGCTGTCAGTAATACTCAGTTTGATAACTGGACCGTAGGTACAAACCGCAGTGGTCAATTTACCGTTCGGTTAACACAATAATGATTTAACCTATTTGTTTTGCAAAGCAGGGTTTGTAAAAACTCTGCTTTGCTTTTTGTCGATTTATTCATTATTCCTTTATTTCTCATCCCTCTATTTATCATCTCTCCCGGAAATCCACTTTATATCTCCTCTTAATAATATGAACATAAATTCAATTTTGTGTATTGAAATTCGATAATTTATATATGTTTAAACGTCATATAAAAGCCTAGAAATAACCCGATTTCTACGAGTTAACAAAATGAATAAATTCTGGTTTCTGCTCGGATAAAGTTTTATTAGAATTTCTCAAAAATGAATGTTGATATTTTCACGGAAGCAATCACCAAGGTCGATTATCCAATTCAAAAAAATTCAAAAATACTCCATAACTGTGCCAATGTTTATCAATAAATTAACTGTTTCTTTCGCTGCCTTGTTATTTCTTGCAACTGCTGCTGGGCTATACGTTTACCGTCCTGTGCAAGAGTTTTCTAAGGATATTGATCCTCAGTTAGAGCAAGTGGTTGCAATGCTGGATGGCATTAAAAAAACAAAAAATGTGGATGTAATTGATTTGTTGGATGGAAAGTTAAAGCAGCAAACGGAGATAAGCCCAAACGAACGCACTGTGCTAGAGATTATGGATCAGCATAACATCAAGCGTGTGTTGTATTCTGATGTGGTGGAACCGAGGGCAATGTTTATTCTTAGCTCTTTTAGCTTGGGTGCCATTTGGTATTACATATACTCCCCTGACGGTTACACTGAAGAAGAGCAAGTCAGCTCAATTTACGAAACGGTAAAACATACCACCAACGATGTTTATCATTTTTGTGAAAAAATGAATCAAAATTATTGGTTTTTATGCACAAGTCGTAATTAATTTTCTCGCCTATTATCTATTAATATTCCTTTCTCTAAAGTGATACTTCCTAGCATAATGATCCCTAAGCGGTTCATTACGTCACTCTTTAATTAAATTAGAAGTAATAAAAACGATAAAATATTGTGGAGTGGAATTTTACATTTGGTAAAAGCCTGGGAGTGCCGACCGCTTATTTATCTTTACAATAATTAATCAAAATCCCCTTATATCTTTTACCTTACTCAATTTACTGAATAAGTTAACAAATTTACAGAACCATTATTAAACATTCGACAAATATTCAATATCATTAAAAACTTTATGTGAATAATAATAAGATTCATATCACGCCAACATAAGTCGTTACATGATGATTAGGTGAATGTTTATGGGAAATGCGGTTAAGCTAGGCGACATTGGAACCGGGCACGGGGGATTCCCGCCAACGCCAGTAATATCTGGCTCCTCAGATGTTTTTGTTAATGGTCTGCCTGCCGGTCGTGTGGGGGATAGTTTATTGCCTCATTTAAAACCGAAGCATCCACCGCATCCTCGATCAATTTCTTCCGGTTCGTCTTCCGTATTTATTAACGGTAAAGCCGCAGCGTTTACTGGCGGTAGCATAAGCTGCGGCGGTACGACTGTCGGCGGCGGCAACGTTACCATCGGTGATAAATGCGTCGTAAAAAATTCATCGTTTGCCGACATTGAAGAAACCGTTAACTTCAACCGAAAATTCATTTTTAAAGACAACGAAGGCAACATTATTCCCGGCGTGCGCTACAAGCTTGAATTAAGCAATGGCGAAATAGTAGAGGGAACCTCTGATGAGAATGGCGAAAGTGATTTCGCAACCTCGGAGGGATCGGCTGTAGCGGTAAAAGTACTGATACAGGCTTAAACAATGAGTATTAATTGGGTAGAAATTCGAGAGTTATCGACAACTCCAGACAAAATTAATGATCCAGTTGATATTGTTATTGATTGTCCACATGAAGACAGCGCACTCGATATCGCGATCTACATGGTTGATGAAATTCAACGCAATACCAAATCGGACGCTGCCCTGCAAATGATCGCGGGCAATCAATACGACGCCGTGGAAGAGATTGGCAAATGGCAAGAGCAGGGCAAAGACAAAGGGTTCGTTGGTAGCCTTATTCATTCGGCTACCATGCCCGAATTCTTCAAGCTGCAAACCATTCATCGAGCCAATGCATTTGTAAAATGGACGGAGATGGTTGCGCAAAACAATGCGTGGGATCACAAACCCATTATTGCTGCTAAATTCCCCACCAACGGAAAATCCACTCGTTTCCACCACAAGTACAAAGAATACGAATACTACTATGACATTTGGTCGAATATTCACTACGGTTACGTTGGTGTTTACTGTGGATTTTCGAAGTCGGTACTCTTAGATGGTGCAGGTCTTGAACAAATTGGCAGTGATTTATTAAGACCGCAATTGCCAGAGTCTCGCAAAGAAGCCAACGGCAGCGGCTTGCGGCAATTTGACGATACAACCGACAGTTTGTCTATTGCTTTAGGTATTGAGTTGTTTGAAACTTATCCAGATCCGAACAGCCTAACGCCAATGATTTTAATGGAAGCAATTACTAAAGTGGATTACCCCATTAGAGACGGTTCAAAAAAACTGCACAAATGTGCTGATGCCTACAAACAATGAAATTAATAAAAATACTGATACCGTTTGTTATTGTATTAACCGGTTTGCTCTATTTTTACACATCTAATAATACAATTATTGAAAAAGACATTAATCCCAAGGCAGAAAAACTGGTCGAAATTTTAACTAAAATCAGTGGCGAACAAAAAATTGAATTGTTTAACTTCACAAAAACAACATTAAAAAACGAAGCAGCGCTGACAAATAATTTCGATGAAATTACGCAAATTTTAAATGCGCTTGATGTAAAGCGAGTGGTATTTTTAAAAAGCGGCGATTATTTTAAAGGCACTTTTATTATCGATAGCTTTAATTTAGGGAGCAGTTGGTATTTTGTTTATTCTGAAGACGGATACACAGAAGAAGAGCAAGTTGATTCAATAGAAGATGCGATAAAAAATAACAAACAAGAGTACTACCATTATTGTGAAAAATTGAATCAGAATTATTGGTTCATTTGTTCAAATAATGCTTGAGTTGAAATTGGTCAAATTAAAAAAAGTGGTTAACTTAACTGCGGTTATTTCCGATATAAGGAACCGTTAGGTTCCTTATTGCTGTTTGGTATCTAAAACACGTTCGAATTGATCCAAAAAAGATTTATCAAACCAATAGCTAATTGACTGTTGATCATCATGAATAAGTACCTGATAACCGCGTTCTTCAAGTACATCAACTATGCTTCCAGGAGCAAGCTGCAAATCGGTATTCATGATCTCCATATCAATATGGGTTTTAGACTGCCATTTTCCTAGGTATTCCATACTTCGCCTTTTATGTATAAATATACAGTAATATTTTAAAGGATATTTCTCAAAAAAGACATTGGCTGATTTGTCAGTTTTATATCATTACTGAATCATTGGCAATAAATTACGCCAACATTGGTTTTAACAAACCGTTTGTTTCGCTTGAATTGTTTCTTCCGGTTAATTCGTCGAGTAAAATATTGCAGGAGCCTCTGATTAACCTATAGGTCAATTTATGATTTCGTGTGAGATTCATGATTACGTCGAAATTGCTTGCATGTACAAGCTTTCTATAACCGTCACGTTTAAAACAGGCGAAAAATTATCAGGTATTGCATCCGATACAGGATACGATGCCAATCGGGCAGAGTGTATCAAGTTGATCGTCGATAACGAAACTCGTTTGCTGCCCTTGGTTGATTTAGAGTCAATGACGGCAAATCAAGCCAATCCTCATTTTGATGTTGTTAAATTTTAATCGATAACGGTTCGGCCAATGATTACTCACTCATGAGCGGTAGTTGTATAGTAATGGTCATGCCATCACCGGTGTTGTTGTAGGCCGATATATCGCCATTGTGATGATCAGTAATGATTAAATAAGAAATAGAAAGGCCAAGTCCCGTCCCCTCACCAATACGCTTGGTTGTGTAAAATGGTTTAAAAATATTGGTTAATTTTTCCTTTTCAACACCTGGACCGTTATCTTTGATTTTAATCACAAAGTGCGTGTGCGTGTTGTCGGTAGAGACCAATATATCGGCACTTTTATTAATGCCTTCGCACGCCTGAATCGAATTTTTTATCAAATTTAAAATAACTTGCTGTATTTCCGGTGGCGAGCACAAACAAATATCGCGTTTGGCTCGTAACGAGCGTTTGATTTTATGATCAAACGGATTGGATTCATGGCTGCTTACTGCGTGCCTTGAACGATGCTCGATATCCAGTATGGTATCTATTAAGGTATTAACGTTTTCTGGGCCTTTAGTATTTTTACCGCTGTGCGCAAAATTTAATACATTAGCAACAATCACCATCGCTTGTTTGGTGGCTTCTTTAGCGTTTTCAAAAAAGTGATCCACTTCTCTGCTGGTTAAATAGTGTCTCAGCGTTTCTAAATCTAACCCTGTTTCTTCGGCTGCGATTCTGTTCGCTTCTAGAGCAGGGCTGGTTCTGCGATGAATATTTTGCAGATTATTCAGTATCGCGCTTAACGGATTATTGATTTCGTGCGCTAATCCTGCGGCCATTTCTCCCAACGATGCCAATTTTTCGTGTTGTATTGCGTTGTGTGAACATTGAGATTCACCCATAGCTGAATCGTGTAAGTTATCCGAATAGCTGTGCGATTCAACGTGTTTCTCGCACACATAAATTAACCAAGTATCTGGGATGTCTTTTAATGGAATAATATTCGCGGAAAATATGTGGCGTTTATAAGTGAATTCAAGTTGAGTTTTTCCGTAGTTTGTTTGCTCATATCGAATAATATTTTCGATTGGCTTAAAACACGGCAGCAATATAAACAAGCTTTTATTCAACGCTTTGTATTTCGAAACCTTAAATATTAATTCTGCTTTTCGGTTTAACGACTGAATTGCCCCTTTGTTGTTCACAACAAATACCGCAGAGGGCAGGGCATTAAACGTGGCGGTGGTTTGCGATTTAATGGCTTCTAAATTCGATTCGCACAAACGTTGTTGTTCTAATGCCTCAGACGCTAAATGACTTTTATTAGCAAGTTCTTTATTAATTCGATGTTGAGCATTAATGAGGCCGTCGGTTCTGGCAATTAATTTTTTATTCTTTGCCTGCGATAAAAAATACAAGCCTGCCGCCGCCAGCGAGAACAACGATAATAAAACAATAATAAGGGAATCCACCGGTGTAGTTGCTCCGGTGTGCTGAGAGTAGCCACTTTGTGACAGTAAGCTGAATAGGGTAAATAGAAGTAGGCGCAAAAAGTTTATTCCCTCAAGTTTAATTTTAGTTTTAGTGTACTTGGGATGGTTGAATAACTTTATTTGGTCACACAGCTAACGATTGTGTGTTAAAACTTCTGGATACATCTGTTTGGAGCAGTGCCAGAATAACGGGATTTAGAAATGAAACAAGGTTTCTAAATGTTATTGTTCGTCAATTGTTCGCCATCGGCACCTTTATGGGTTAATTTTCTTGGTGGTTGCTTCGTTCAAACAATCGTTGTGATTGTCCCCTTTATAGAAGCTTTCAACGAGGTGCTTGCTTAGGCGGTTAGTTATTGTCCGTTGTCGATTATCAAATAGACTATCTGTATTTATTTAAAACTCTTTTGAATTCAAATAGTTATCTGTGAAAAAAATCTTACAAAATGTTTGACACGGCATCTTAAATCCGTAAAATGCGATTCCAAGTTGAGGGGGTGGTTAGCTCAGTTGGGAGAGCGACGGCCTTACAAGCCGTAGGTCACAGGTTCGACCCCTGTACCACCCACCACTTGTCGAAAGAACTACCCGGCAAGTTGGTTAAACTCAGTCTGTAGCGGACCGGTAGTTCAGTTGGTTAGAATGCCGGCCTGTCACGCCGGAGGTCGCGGGTTCGAGTCCCGTCCGGTCCGCCATTTAATTCTTAAAAGAAGCTCCACATCGTTGGGGCTTTTTTTATGCCTGTCAAAAACCCACCTCACTGAATCATCTAATCAGCGCGCCTTCTCTCTCAAGCGCTAAAGGCTAATCTGAGGGGTTAATTTGAGTGGCTAATTCAAAAGACTAGTCTAAAAGGTTAAGCAGGCAACCAAAGCATAGTTAGCCCGCTTGTTTGCTTTGTTTATGATTGTGCAGGCTTGTCCATAAATTTCCCGTCGACAAAAACGCAGTACTCACCCGGTAGTATCGCATGCCAGGTTTCGTCAATAGTCAGTGGTTCGGTGGCAATCACACTGACGACATCGTCAGCGCTGGTCACGCGAGAAAAATCAATGGTCACATCTGTATCGGCTAAGCGTGCTGTGCCAAACGGCGCCTTGCGGGTAATCCAGCTTAATTTACTGGAACAAAATGCGAACAGAGCGTCACCGTCGCTTAATAAAATATTAGCAATTCCCGCTTTGTGTATTTGCAAGCAGCACTCGTGGATTAATTTTTGCCATTGCTCCATCGGCGGCGCGGAGGAAAATTGTTTATCCAATTGCCCCATTAACCAACAAAACAAATGTTCACTGTCTGTTGAACCGACCGGTTGAAAACGCGATAACGGGAATTGTTTGAAGTCATTGACTTGGCCGTTGTGGGCAAAGGTCCATTGCTTACCCCAAAGCTCTCGTTGAAACGGGTGTGTGTTTGCCAGCGATACCTTGCCCACATTGGCTTGGCGAATGTGAGAAATAACAATGTGGCTTTTGATGGAGTACTCTTGTAAAAATTTAGCGATGGGCGATTCCGAACTGGGCAAGTGATCTTTAAATTCACGCACGCCGCCTGTTTCGTAAAATACCAAACCCCAACCATCTTTATGAGGGCCAGTGGCTCCGCCTCGACGTAACAAACCGGTAAAGCTAAAGCAGATATCTGTTGGTACATTGGCACTCATCGCTAACAATTCACACATTGTGGTTCCTTTTCGAATAAGTAATCCGGTAGCGCTATCAAGCATTTTTGTATCATAAAGCGTAGAGTAAACGCCATTGCTTAATCAATACATCGAAATAAACTGATTATTTGCTCCATAAATTCGAATTTTATCACGCTTGCCTCTACCCTAGAATTGCCCGCCAAGCAGAATGTGCACGCTTTAAAGAATGCACTACCGTTTGCCCGAATACATTCTTCTGCCGGTATAAAACGAAGTTTCTTGTGAGGTAGTTAGGGTTTTGCTGAATGCATTTCTTTCTTGTTTTAGGTCGATAACCGCGTACTTGTCTTCAATATCTTCAATTCAGTCACGTATTTTTATTCCCTCGTTTTTAATCATTAGCCAATGTGAGTTGTTTGCTTAATGGCGAATACCCAATGTAAACAGCAAACACCTAACGTAAACAGCAAACACAATCGCGATGAATCAGGGTTTTCTAATAGAACAACCATCTATGAATAGAACAACTAGCCATAAATAGAACAACCAGCCATGTTTTGTAGGCCGTTTTCGGAGATCGTTCGTTGAAAATAATGTTAGACCACCAACGTATATTTAATCATTTTGAGCTTAAGCATATCCGTGGTGATATTTTCGGCGGTGTAACCGCTGCTGTTATTTCTTTGCCTATGGCATTGGCCTTTGGTGTTGCCTCGGGAGCAGGGCCAGTGGCCGGTTTGTACGGGGCAGTATTGGTTGGTCTGTTTGCGGCTCTGTTTGGTGGTACTTCCACCTTGATATCGGAACCCACCGGACCGATGACTGTAGTGATGACCGCCGTACTTACCACAATGATGGCAAGTAACCCAGAAAACGGCATGGCCATGGCGTTCACCGTGGTCATGATTGCTGGTGTGTTTCAAATTATTCTTGGTGCCTTAAAGTTAGGAAAATACATCACATTAATGCCCTACAGCGTTATTTCTGGGTTTATGTCGGGCATTGGTTTAATTTTAGTGTTGCTTCAAATAGCGCCTTTTTTGGGCCAAGCACCACCGGCCGGCGGTGTTATCGGTACGCTTAACAGTGTGCCTGAGTTATGGCAAAACATTGAAATAAGCGAAACGTTACTCGCATCGGCATCTCTTGCCGTGCTCTTTCTTGTGCCCAAGCGCATTGCCAGTAAAGTGCCGCCACAGTTGATCGTGTTGGTGCTGGGTACCATCGTGTCGTTGCTGGTGTTCAGTGACGATAGCATTCGACGAATCGGTGAAATTTCCATTGGTTTACCGACTCTGTATTTGCCCACGTTTAGCCAAGAGCAATTAACCACCATGGTTCTCGATGGCATGGTGTTGGGCACCTTGGGCTGTATCGATTCTTTACTAACCGCCATGATTTCCGACAGCCTAACTCGCAAAGAACACAAATCGAATAAAGAGTTGGTGGGCCAGGGCGTTGCAAATGTGGTTTCTGGATTGTTTGGCGGCTTACCGGGCGCCGGTGCCACCATGGGAACGGTTGTAAATATTCAGGCGGGAGCAAAATCCGCTTTTTCCGGCGTTGCGCGAGCGATTGTTTTATTGGTGGTTATTTTTGGCGCGGCCAGTCTCACAGAACATATTCCATTGGCAGTATTGGCGGCAATTGCACTAAAAGTTGGTTTAAATATTCTAGACTGGAGTTTTATCAAGCGTGCTCATCGCGTTTCGAAATTATCAGCCTCGATTATGTATGGCGTTATGCTACTGACAGTATTTTTCGATTTAATTGTCGCTGTTGGTCTCGGGGTTTTTATAGCGAACATTCTAACCATTGAGAAATTAAGCCAACTGCAAACCAAAAACGTTAAATCATTCAGCGATACCGGCGACGATGTACCATTAAAGCAGGAAGAAAAATCCTTGTTGGATCAAGCAAATGGTCGAGTGTTACTGATGTATTTAAGCGGCCCTATGATTTTTGGTGTTTCCAAAGCCATTGCCCGTGAGCATAACACCATTCAAAAATACGATTGTGTTGTTTTAGATTTACTCGATGTGCCGTTACTCGATACCACCATTTCAATCGCCATTGAAAATACCATCAAAGACGCAATTGATTCGAACAAAGGCGTATTTATTGTCAAGCCTCGCGCTCAAGCGAAAAAAACGCTGGAGCGCGTTGGTGTTTTTGAATTAATTCCAGGCACTCAATTATGTGAAAACCGCATGGAAGCCTTATCCAAAGCCGCAAGCTATTAACGACTGATCGATACAACCCATAACATCGAACTGAGCGCCCGTAGTTTTACGCCGCCCCGGTATTAATGGGCTGGGATTCGAAGGGTTCTGATTCTTGTTCAGAGTTTTGCTCCATCAGCTCGAAACCGGCGTGAGATTTTCGACGTTGCAGGGCTCGGTCAAACCGACGACCCACGGCACGTTTTATACGGTGAGAGCAGTTATTGATGGAATCGTAAATATCGTCGGCAGTCTCTTGGGTTATGGTAAGTGGGTAGCGATCGGCTTTAACGACAATTTTACAGCGCATATCGTTACCGCCTTTGGGACCGTTTTCATCGGTGAGAAACACATCGACCACTCGAATTTTGTCGCGATACAAGCCTAACGCCAATCGGATTTTTGCGTCGACGTAATTACTCAATGCGTTAGTTTGTGGAAACGTTGGAGTGTGTATTTTTATAAGCATATGGAATGCACCTAATTTTAGAGTTAATCAGAGGTTCCTATCTTTTGTTTTTAGCTCCACCTGTTTAAGGTTCTGAAAATATACTCGGCTCCCAAGCGATGAAAAAATCGTTTATTGTTTAGGTAATAAATCGGTAAAATCGAACTGTTGAGCGTATAACGAAGCCGCCTTTTGTAAGGTTTTTTCCATGAGGAATCACCATGCCCGATACCATGAACTACAAGCACTTACATTATTTTTGGGTGGTTGCTCACGAAGGTAGCATTGCCAAGGCGAGTGAAAAACTGCACATTACACCGCAAACCATCAGCGGGCAGTTATCACTGTTGGAACAACGCATTGGCAATGCGCTGTTTGAAAAAGCGGGGCGTGGTTTAGCGCTAACCGATACCGGGCGCTTAGTGTTGCGCTATGCCGACGAGATTTTTGAGCTCGGCCGAGAATTGGGTGATGTCTTGCGCGGCGCCCCTGTTGCCGGGCCTTCTGAATTTATCGTCGGTGCGGCCAGTGCGTTGCCAAAAACCATTGTTTATAAAATTATCGAGCCCGCGCTGCATTTGCCTCACGACATCAGCCTTACCAGCAGAGAAGGGCCCGTTGATGGCATGCTGGCAGACTTGGCGGTTCATAAAGTTGATATGGTGTTAAGTGATACCCCAGTGACTAGCGCCGTGAGCGTGAAAGCTTACAATCATCTTTTAGGTGAAAGCGGATTAAGCTGCTTTGCCGCACCACGATTATTAAAAACCTACAAAAAGAATTTTCCGCAATCGTTAAACAATGCGCCGGTATTACTGCCCACGCCGCAGTACGCCATACGCCAACTGATTGATGGCTGGTTGCAGGAACACAATATTTATCCCGTAATTTGTGGCCAATTTGATGACAGCGCATTAATGAAATCTTTTGGCCAGGCAGGAATGGGCATTTTCTTTATGTCTTCTGCCATTGAAGAAGAAATTTGTAACAATTTTAATGTACGAGTTGTTGGCAGAATTGACGACGTAAAACAGAAGTTTTACGCAATTTCAGCCGAGCGCAAAGTGAAACACCCGGCAGTAGCTGCTATTTGTGACACCGCGCGCAGTGCGCTTTTTGGTGAATAACATTAGCCAAAGTTTTTTGGTGTTAGAGTGATTTTTGCTGGAGCTATTGTGACTTTTTCTCCTTAGCCACAGTTGCACCATTGCCTTCTTTCCAGGCATTAAATCCGCCGCGAACATGGGTAATTTTTTCCATGCCCATATCGAGTAAGGTCGCAACCGCTAAAGCTGATCGCCAGCTCGACTGACAATACAAAATAAATGTTTTATCTTCTGAAAAAATGGGTTTGAAATAAGGACTGTTTGGATCAACCCAAAATTCCAACATGCCTCGTGGGGCGTGCACAGCGCCGGGAATCATGCCTTCTCGTTCAAGCTCTCTTACATCGCGTATATCAACAAAAACAGTATCGTCGCTGTTTAATTTATTGATTGCTTCTTCAACAGAGAGTGAATCAATTCGAGCATTGGCTTCTTCAACTAATTGGGCGGCGTTTTTTAATAAAGGCATTGATACTAATCCTATTAAAATAAATATGTAACGTTGGAATAGGGTGATTTACCGTATTGCGAGGGTTAACTTTCTTTCCTAACCTTTTTTATCTCTTAATTTTTAGTTATCTGATAAATAGATTAACTATATCGGTTTGGTTGATAAGTGGAATATTAACAAGATAATTTTGAATGGTCATTAGTTATTTTTTACCGTTTTCATTGCCTAACTAATTACCGACGAAGCTAGATAAAAAACGATACAAATTAAAAACGATTTAAATAATTTACTATCAATTATCTATAAATATGTTTACTGAATAAAAATAACAGTATGAAATTATTATTCTTTTGTGTTGATTGAATAAATACTGTTGATATTAATAACAACACGTTCTTGATTGCTTGTTTTTCATGCAGTAGCATAAAAGTTGTCCGATCCGACATCTATTCTAGCGCTAGTCATACCCTCTTATTTTTTAAGAGAATTTATCTCGACTATTTATGAGGTGTTTATTATGACAGGTCAGGAATTTATGGGATTAATTGTAGGTCTGTGCGTTATTGGCCTACTGGGCAAATTGTTAGAACAGTTACTAAGAGAACTGTACAAACTTTATAAAGCAACCGCTCGGGTTGTGGTTGGAGTAGCGGGTGCTGTAGGAACCTATATTTTTACCAGCGCCGTGTTCGGTATTCCTATTACCGAATTAACCTGGACTGGCGTAGCTACCGGCGTCGTGTTATCGGCTTTGTTTCCAGGTGCGTCCAATGGTGGTGGAGCACCGCCAGCATAAAACAAGTTTACCATTTAACGGTTTATTAAATTTTAATTAGTCAACAAAAGCGTGCTTTTCTAGCACGCTTTCTTCTCTCCCTTTTTAATCTGTCTCGATTATTTTTCCTAGTATTGTTAATAATCTCGCTAAATTTCTCGAATTATTTCGGTAACTAAACAGAAGTTTCTGTAGTGTTAAATAGACCTATCGAAAATTATCACTAAACAATTTTCTGTCGTTATAATTTTAAATAAGCAATAGATTATTTTTCTGTGTTTTTTGGAATAATTTAAGGCCAATATCATACGCACAAGAATTTTACACAAATTGTAAAATTGACAGGATATGTTTGATAAATTGACATGTGCAAAAACACAGTTATTGCGCGCCCGAAATGATGCTGTTCTAATTCCCAACGCTAAGAACTGACTTATGAAAGGGAATTTGTATGACCAAGCCGTATTTTCGCTACTGGGGAAAATCTTCAACCAAAGATTCTGCCGGTAATCTGCTACCACGTCCTAATTACCACCTCTTAGCGTTTCATTCTTTGGATGTTGCCGCTGTTGGCTACGAGCTGCTTTCGCCAAACGGCCCTTATAACAAGGTGTTAGCACAGCAATTAGGCGTAGGCGGTGAATGGTTGCAGAATTGGTTTAGCTTCTGTTTGGTCTTGCACGATTTGGGTAAATTCTGTTCAGGGTTCCAGCAGCAATGTGCAGGATTGTCTGATCATTTGGTTCAAGAGCCTAAGCGATACTCTTATGAATTACGACACGATGCTTTAGGGTATCTATTACTTAAAGAAATCGACAATCAATGGTTATCGACTAGAAACCAACGTTGGTTAAAAATTACGGTAGGCCACCACGGTAAACCCGTCGATCAACGAGACGAGAAAAGTAGAAATATTCGCACCTATGCCAGCGAACAAGATATTCAAGCCGCTACGGAATATACACAAGATTGTGTGGAGTTATTTCAGTTAGGTTTATCAACTCATGTCAAAGTTGAGCCAAATAAAATCAAACAAGCCTCTTGGATGTTGGCTGGGATCAGCGTACTGGCAGACTGGATTGGTTCAAATCCAGATTTTTTCCGTTACAAAAACTTTGAAAATTTAGAGTCAGAAAAAATTAACTTAGAATATTATTGGCGAGAAATTGCTTTGCCTCAGGCGGCAAAAGTACTGGATTCCCCCGCATTTGCGTTTAAAAAGAAAAAACCGTTTACCAGTATCACTCAGCAGTTTGACTACATTAAAACCCCAACGCCCTTACAAGCAAAAGCCGCTCAAATCGAAATTTTAGATGGCCCGCAATTATTTATTTTAGAAGACGTAACCGGTGCTGGGAAAACCGAAGCTGCGATGATATTGGCCCATCGATTAATGGCGGAAAATCTCGCCGATGGACTGTATGTGGGTTTGCCAACTATGGCGACCGCAAATTCTATGTATAAACGCTTAGCCAAAAGTTATCGCGCTTTATACGACGAATCTGAACGGCCTTCGTTAGTATTGGCTCACGGCGCTAGCACCCAAAATCAAGATTTTTCAGACGCAATTATGTTATCTAAGCAACAACAAGACAGTGATTACATTGCCGACGAAACATCCGCCAGTAATTACTGCAATGCTTGGTTTGCCGACAGTCGCAAAAAAGCATTAATGGCCGAAGTGGGCGTAGGCACGATTGATCAAGCCATGCTGGGTGTGTTGCCAGTTCGCCATCAAGCTTTGCGATTATTAGGGTTACACCGAAAAATATTAATTATCGATGAAGTACACGCTTATGACGCCTACATGACACAAATTTTAGAGCGGTTAATCGAATATCACGCCAATACCGGCGGCTGCGTGATTTTATTGTCTGCGACATTACCTAATAATCAACGAGATAAATACAACAATGCCTTTATTAAAGGTTTAAGTGCAAAAAATAACTTGAAACAAGCGGGAAAAATTAAAAGCGAAGCGACACTCAACAGTTTTCCGTGGTTTACTCAAACTGCTTTGCAAACGATCGATAACCTTACAGGTGTTTATTTTGAAGAAGAAAAAGTCGCCACCCGCGCCAGTGTAGAGCGTACCGTGCAAGTGGATTTAATCCATAATGAACAGCACGCAATAGATCTGATTATTAAAGCAGCCAATAATAACCAATGCATTTGTTGGATTCGCAATACCGTAGCGTTGGCGCAACAAACCTATCAAGAATTAAAAAATCATCCTGATCTACAAGATGCCGAAATTACACTTTTTCACAGTCGTTACGCATTATTAGATCGTCGATCCATTGAAGAAAAAGTGCTCGAAAAATTTAATGATAAATCTGAATTTAATCAACGAAAAAAACAAATACTTGTTGCCACTCAGGTGGTGGAACAAAGCCTCGATCTTGATTTCGATTATATGATAACCGATCTCGCTCCCATTGATTTAATCATTCAAAGGGCGGGGCGCTTACAGCGCCATGTTCGCGATCAAAACGGTAATCCTGCTGAACAAGAACAACGTTCGGCACCGACACTCACCGTGTTAACGCCAGAGCTGGATTCGGCAACGCATCGAAACTGGCTAGAAGCCTTATTGCCTAGCAATTCCTACGTTTACAAAAATATTGGCCAACAATGGTTAACCGCAAAAATACTCAGCGACAAAGGGCAATTTACCATGCCCAACGATGCACGTTTACTGGTCGAAAGCGTTTACGGTGATGACTGCGAACAAATCCCCGAAGCATTAACGAAAGTAACCGAAGAGGCCATTGGTAAAGACAAAGCAAAATCCAGTACCGCCCATAACGCGGTGTTAGAGATTGCCGACGGCTACTCTGCAACAAATGGCAGGTGGGACGACAAAGCAGACTTTGGCTCGCGACTTACCGAACAAGAGACCGTAGAAGTTGCCCTAGCAACCCTGGAAAACGACCAACTCGTCCCTTACGCCAAAGGCGAGCAGCACGCCTGGGCACTGAGCATAATAAAAGTACCGCAAACGCAATGGCACCAAGCACAAAACACATTAGACGAAAAAGCGAAAGATACTATTTTCGAGCTAAAACAAGAAGTTAAAGCATTAAAGTGGCTTGAGGTGTGGTTGATCGATAAATCTCAACTAGATTTTTATTCAAACGAGGTAGGTTGGTTTAGCAATGAATAAAAATTTAATCCACCTGTAAATAATAGTGGTGAAATAAACTGATACACCTTTCTATAAAATAGCACTATATGTGATAACCAAAATACCCCAGACGGAGCTGACATGTGAATTTAATTACTACTCCTTGGTTAAACGTTATTCGCGTTAATGGTGATTTAGACGTCATTACGCCCGCGCAATTGGTTGAAACCGATAATCCCGCTTTTGATTTAAACAGTTGCCGCCCAGATTTTAAAGGTGGGTTGTATCAATTGTTAATTGGTTTATTCCAAACTTTTTTTGCGCCAGAGGATAATGACGATTGGTCGCAATGGTATGAATCACCGCCATCCATTGATGATGTTAATCAAGCATTCGCAAATTACATTGATTATTTTGAATTGTTTTCGGAAAAAATCGCTTTTCTACAAGATTTTGATTTACCCGAAGCAGAAACAAAATCTGTGTCTGCTTTATTAATTGAAGCACCGGGTGCGAAAACCATTAAAGATAATCTGGATCATTTTATTAAGCGAAATCAGGTTAATGCCATTTGTCCAGAATGTTTGTCGGCGGCGTTATATACCTTGCAAACCAACGCACCCAGTGGTGGTGCAGGGCATCGTACTGGAATGCGCGGCGGAGGCCCGTTAACTACTTTGCTAATGCCCCATGATCCAAAAGCCACGCTTTGGCAAAAAATTTGGTTAAATATTTTAACCGCCAATAACGGCCCCGATGACTACTCAGACGTGTTTCCGTGGTTAAAACCCACCAAAACTTCCGAAAAAAAGGACGCAGGTACAGTTGTAAACGAGGTGCATCCGTTGCAGATGCATTGGGGCACACCGCGACGTATTCGTATTAATTTAGATTCTATGCACGAAGGCGATTGTGATTTATGCGGCAAGCATTCCCAGCAATTGATCAGTGAATATCGCACCAAAAATTACGGCATTAATTACGATGGCGAATGGATTCATCCACTGACACCACACCGTGAAGACCCCAAAGGCAAAAAACCAACTTTAAGCATAAAAGGTCAGCCCGGCGGTGTGGGGTATCGCGATTGGTTGACGTTAAATTTTACCTATAAAAACGGCGATACCTTACCTGCCAAGGTTGTGAATGCTTTTTATTCCGATGAACGCTTGGAGCTTTTAAAAGAAGAGTATCCCGATATTGCCAAAAGTTTTGGTCTTTGGTGTTTTGGTTACGATATGGACAACATGAAGGCCCGTTGTTGGTATGAAAGCCAAATGCCGGTGGTGGGTATCAATACCAGCTTGATCTATGCCGATAAATCGCCGTTTGTCGATTTAGTTGAGGTCTACGTTAAAAAGGCGCAAATTGTTTTAAAAGCCCTAAAAGATGCTTTAAAGCAAGCAAACTCTGATACAAAATTTGTGGATGATCAATTTTGGCTGGCAACCGAAGATGTGTTTTTTAATCAAATTATCGACATTTCTAAATACGATCAGTTAGCGAATAATATTCCCGAAGCTGTATTTGAGCGTTGGATTTATACCTTAAGAAATACGGCTTTTTCTATTTTTGATCATAAATCCCTAGATTATCCAGTGGATGAAAAAAATCTAAAAAATATTGCTGCCGGTAGAGCCAGTTTAACCAAAAAACTAGGCAATAAAAAAATTATGGATGATTTCAATAGCTACATACTGAATGAAGAAGGTGACAGCTAATATGAAAATTAATATTTATTATTTAACGAAGGATGAGTTGGGTTCTTTGATTGATTGGCATGCTAAGCTAGAAGATCGTCGTGGTGACAGAGCGCAATTGCGTAGAGCGTCTAATCCAATTGAGGTGGTGAGTAGTCCAGCATTTCATCGTTTTTTAAGTTTTATGAAAACGGAAAACCCTTCTTATCATAGCGCTGATAAATTCCCGGAAAATAAATTAATGTTATTAGCTATCATTGTAGGTCTTGTGGCTAGATTAAAGTCAGAAAGTACGGTTGTATTTGCAAAAGCATTAGGTGCGGGTGATCGAAAATATTCAGAGACTAGATTTCAGCAGCTGTTGCAAAGTCGTGACGAAGATGAATTTTTTCGTCGTATGTCTTTAGCTATTCACTTCTTAAAGGGTGAAGTTTCGGTGAAAGACATGTGTGAGTGTATTTGTAAGTGGTATAAAGAGTATAAGGTGCCTTCGAAAACTCATCTTTCAGATCAGTTTAAATTTCAAATGACAGTAAATTACTATCAATTATCTTCCGATTAGTTTAAGTAAACTTCTACCATAAGATAGACACTATATTCCTGGAAGATTAATTGAAATAACTGTTAACCCATAAACAGAATTCGAGATTATTATGAAAAATTTCCTTCAATTACATTTATTAACTCACTACCCACCCGCCAACTTAAATCGAGATGATTTAGGTCGGCCTAAAACCGCCAAGATGGGTGGTGTTGAGCGTTTGCGTATTTCTTCACAGAGCCTAAAACGCCATTGGCGCACGTCGGAAATTTTTGAAAGCGCTATGGCGGGTCACGTGGGCACACGTACTAAAAAGCTTGGTGTTAAAGCGTATGAAGATTTATGCGCAAAAGGTGTCGATGAGAAAAAAGCGATGAAATTCGCACAAGCCATTGCTGGTGAATTTGGTAAGTTAAAAAAAGAAGATAAAGAAAAACCGCTTGAAGGCTTAGAAATTGAGCAGCTTGTACATGTTAGCCCAGCAGAACAGCAAAAAATTGATGCCTTAGTGGCTGAAATCGCAGAGTCGGGCACAGCGCCAACCAAGGAGCAGCTGGCATTATTTCGTAAAGATGAAACCGCTGTTGATATCGCGTTATTTGGCAGAATGCTTGCCTCAAAACCAGAATATAATGTTGAAGCCGCCGCACAGGTTGCTCATGCGTTGACCGTGCACGGTGTAACCATTGAGAACGATTTTTTTACCGCTGTTGACGATTTCGATCAATACAAAGCCGATGCGGGTTCTTCGCATTTGGGTGAAACCGGTTTTGCTGCGGGTCTTTTTTACACCTATATTTGCATCAATAAAACTGAACTTTTAAATAATCTAAATGGCGATGCCGAACTTGCCAATAAAGCCTTGCAAGCATTAACCGAAGCCGCTATTAAAGTTGCTCCTAAAGGCAAACAAAACAGTTTTGGCTCTCACGGTTACGCCAATTACGTAATGGCCGAAGTGGGTGATCAACAACCGCGTTCGTTATCGGCCGCATTTTTAAAACCCATTATGCAAGATGCGGATTATCTTGGTGCGTCTATTAAACAGCTTAATCGACAAAAAGAAAATTTCGATAAGGTTTACGGTGATTGTTCCGATGCTAAATACGCATTAAATGCGTTAAAAGGCGAAGGCTCAATAAAAGAATTAATGGCGTTTATCTGCGAATAAGAGGTGATTATGAATTACCTAGTTTTTCGCTTATATGGTCCCATGACCAGTTGGGGTGAAATTGCCGTGGGTGAGTCTCGTCATACCGCGGTTGCTCCGAAAAAGTCCGCCATTACCGGGCTATTGGCCTCCGCCTTGGGTATTCGTCGCGACCAAGAAGCAGAGCAACAGCAATTAAGGCAAAGCTTTTTAATGGCGAGTAAAATTATTCGCCAGGGTGATTTATACAATGATTATCACACCACCCAAGCACCCGATTCAGCCGGAAAGTTTGTCTATAAAACACGCCGCGACGAACTGGTCACTGGCAAAGAACGCTTAGGCACCGTATTATCGACGAGAGAATATTTATCCGATGCGCATTGTATAATTGCCATTACCACTAACGAAGATCAACCAGTGCAATGGTCGTTAACGGAGCTAAAAAGCGCGCTAGAAAAACCCAAATTTCACTTGTTTTTAGGCCGAAAATCTCATCCATTGGCGGCGCCATTAAGTCCAGAGCTAATCAGTGCCGACAATTTTTACCACGCCTTAAATGCCTATTGCGTTAAACCGGTACTGAATATCGCCAATGACAAACAAATGGAAGATAATACAGAAAATAAAATTCCAGATTATATTACTGATAATCGCTGGCTAAAAAATGATGATATCCTGCAATATTATTGGGAAGGTAACTTACAAGATTTTCGCGAACAAGACGAACAATTCTCACATCAACGCGTGCAAACGGTATTTCGTCGAGATGTGCCATTATCCCGAAAACGCTGGCAGTTTTCAGAGCGAACGGAATTTTATTGGGCGAGTGTGTTATCAAACAAGGAGGTTAATTGATGTTTTTATCAAAATTCAGTTTAAAAACACCATTGCATCAAAATCAGTTGCAATTCATTTTAACCCAGCAAGTTTATGGATTGCATCGTTTATTAAAACAAGCCTTTGACGACTCTTTTTATTTGTTTCGCGAAGAAGTTGTACAAAGTGTGGGCAGCAGCGGGCAGCGCCTTTATTACGTGTTGTCTACCAAAGAACCCAAGCCAAATAACATTTTGTTTAATATTCAAAGTAAACGTTTCGAACCGCATTTAATGATTGATCAACACTTGGAATTTCGATTGCGGGCCAACCCTACGGTGTCAAGAAAAACACCTGGTAAGAAAAATTCCATACGTCATGATGTTGTTATGGATACTCAGCGCCAGCATTTAATGCAACTGTTGAATATTTCAGAAGCTTCTACCATCAGCAAGGTCAAAAAATCAGAGCTTAAAAAACGAGTGTTAGCCGAAGTTAATGGTTATACCGTTAGAGATTTAGAAACCGAGTTAAAATCAGTTACCGAAACCGCATTAAAAAATTGGTTAGATAGCAAAGCTGAAAAACACGGTTTTCAGTGTTTATCCTGTCAAGCGGATGGTTACCAATGGCAATCGCTTCCCGAAAAAGGTCGCACAGCAGGTTTTAGCACCGTCGATTACCAAGGTATTTTAAGCGTTACTGATCCGCAAGCGTTTTTAGCGCAACTGTATAAGGGCTTTGGCCCAAGCAAAGCCTTTGGTTGTGGGTTAATGATGATCCGACCTGCTTGGTAAATTTTAAATATCTTCAAAATTGTATTTTAAAAAGTTCAGACATACTAAAAACAAGGAGGTTGTTATTGGCGTTTATTCCTTTAAAACCCATTCCCATTAAAGATCGCGTTTCGCTGATTTTTGTTGAATACGGTCAAATCGACGTTAAAGACGGTGCTTTTGTTGTAATCGACAAAACCGGAATTCGCACACACATTCCGGTGGGAACGGTTGCGTGTATTTTATTAGAACCAGGCACGCGCGTTTCTCATGCGGCGATTAAATTGGCTGCCACGGTGGGCACACTGTTAGTTTGGGTGGGCGAAGCGGGTGTACGTTTGTACGCAAGCGGCCAACCCGGCGGCGCAAGAAGTGATAAATTACTTTACCAAGCTAAGCTCGCCCTAGATGACGATTTACGTTTAAAAGTGGTTCGCAAAATGTACGAATTGCGTTTTGGTGAAGAGCCGCCGTAAAAACGCAGTGTTGATCAGTTGCGCGGTATTGAAGGCGCGCGAGTACGAGAGACCTATAAAATTCTTGCCAAACAATACGGCGTTAAGTGGAGCGGGCGCAATTATGATCCCACTAATTGGAATGCCGGAGATCACGTTAACCAATGTTTAAGCGCCGCCACCAGTTGTTTATACGGCATTACCGAAGCCGCCGTATTGGCCGCAGGTTACGCACCAGCAGTTGGCTTTATTCACACGGGCAAACCCTTATTGTTTGTTTATGACATTGCCGATATCGTTAAATTTGAAACCGTTGTGCCGTTGGCTTTTCGTATCGCCGCCAAAACCGTTCACGCTCCTGACAAACACGTGCGCCGTGAATGCCGAGAATTATTTCGATCCAGCAAATTATTAAATCGAATTATTCCCATGATTGAAGAAGTACTTTCCGCCGGTGAAATCGACCCACCGTTACCACCGGAAGAATCCATTCCGCCTGCCATACCGGCACCCGAAAACATCGGCGATAAAGGCCACCGTACCTAAGGAGCGCGTATGGCTTTTACCGTTGTTGTTACAGAAACCATTCCACCACGCCTGCGCGGGCGACTCGCCGTTTTTATGATAGAAGTGCGTGCCGGTGTTTACATTGCCGATTTAAGTAAACGCGTGCGCGAAAAGATCTGGCAATACATTGAGGCCGATATTGAAGGCGGCAATGTAGTGATCGCTTGGGCCACCAACACCGAATCCGGCTATGAATTTCAAACCCTCGGTGAAAACCGAAGAGAACCGGTGGATTGGGATGGATTACGCTTAGTGAGCTTTAAACCCTTGGATTCGGACGACGAAAACACCAGTAAAATTTAGACTAAAAATCAATCAAAGTAGTTGGTAGAAAAAACAGGGTGGTATTTTCCTTTTAAAAACAATCGGATACAGTAAGAGTGTTCCCCACATGCGTGGGGCTAAACCGCAATGCTGAATCCGCACTGCATTTAAACTCTGGTGTTCCCCACATGCGTGGGGCTAAACCGATCGACGGCACATTCCTACTGGTCACCGCCGCGTGTTCCCCACATGCGTGGGGCTAAACCGCTTTTTCACGTATTTTTTTATCACTAGACATTGTGTTCCCCACATGCGTGGGGCTAAACCGGTGAAATTTGAGCAGGAATGCCAGAGACATCAGTGTTCCCCACATGCGTGGGGCTAAACCGGCTTGATCGTCTTCACGAAATAATTTATTTAAGTGTTCCCCACATGCGTGGGGCTAAACCGAAACTGAATTTGTTACACGATTTAATACTGTTGTGTTCCCCACACGCGTGGGGCTAAACCGTGCCCCCCAAGAGCGAGCATCAAGAACACAATGTGTTCCCCACACGCGTGGGGCTAAACCGGCAAATTTAGGGAATATGTAAGCGCCAGATTCGTGTTCCCCACACACGTGGGGCTAAACCGAATTTTTGCATGAAATGAGATCGGATGGCTAAGTGTTCCCCACACACGTGGGGCTAAACCGACACAGGACTACTCTGAGCTGTTTGAGAAAATGTGTTCCCCACATGCGTGGGGCTAAACCGTGAGGTTGAGGGGCGGGGATTTCAAAACCCACACAATATTTTACTTATATATTGCATCAATCCCGCTTGCATATAGTGCAATAGACAGTGTGTTCGTGTTTACGAAAGTTTTGGCGTAGAGCTACCTTCAATTTGGTGTCCAGTTTCTTTGAAAATTAATCCAGTTAAATTGCTGTTTTCAAATGTATCTTTAAAAATCTGAGTGCAATAAACCGTTGTGATGTTTTTCATAGTTTTAAAGAGCATGACAGGAAAGTCGTGAATACGCGGAGTAGCGCTTAGGGTATTTGCGTATTGGTCTTCCATAGTGTCAACCGCAATATCTTGTGATTCGAGGGTTATTGCTGGATTAAAGAAAAAACCTTTAACAGGTTTACCATTGTTATCGTAGAAGACTTCTACAAATTCACCAAAATTTGGATTTTCGAAGAATTCTTTTAAAGATACTTCTTCTTTAAGTGTTGTTAGAGCTTGTTCAGTAAAGAATAACTTACCCATCATGCCAGAGGCATCCGCATGATTTAGGTTTTTTCCGGTCACAGTTTCAAGGTGTATTTTAATTGCTTTCCAATTTCCATCATATTTATCTGGACCTGGATTGCATAGATAGACGATCTGCTTGAAGACGTCTGGATCAGACCCTTGTGCTTGCATAAGCTTGCTTGGAGACGGCAACATATAATTCAGGTTATCTTCTTCGACTTCATACAACATTGGATCACACCCTTCTGATCATATTTAGTTGCGGGTTAGCTGCTAAAAATTTTGCAGTTTTTTCACCGTAATCGTCATACTCTAAGGCTTGTATGCCTTCTTCATCGAGATCTATAAGCGTTTGAGCACTTAAACCCTCATAGCTCCCAGCTTTTTCAGTAATATATCTTGGGTGGGTACCCGTTTCCATTCGAAACTGCATGAGCCGTAATTGAAATTTAACGGATTCCTTAGTTGGTGTATTTATTATGTTAATTTTTTGGTTCAACCAACCTTTGATATAAGAATTTTTTCCAAGATTTAGATGAGGTACACGGTTTTTATGGGATACATTCACCAAATTATTATCTATAACTTTTTGGCTGGAAGGTAGGGCTACGCCGTTAATTTCATCATTTATCCGAATCTTATGCATTGCAAGTAAAACTCTTGTTTGAAAAGCAAGTATTTCATTGAAAGGAACAATATGATGCGCATGGCAATATTTGGGTGTTGTTACACCTGCGTGCTTCATATAACGTTTTAAAGTTGACGCCTTACCGTTTTCGTTGAAAAGCTCGTCGTGCTGCATCTGAGCAGCTTTTGCTCTGTATTGTTTCAGACTTGCTGAGGCTATGCGATCCTCAAGCTGGGCAACAACTTTAAGATGGGAATATAGCAGGGAAACCTGTTTGGAATCTCGTGTATCTGCGTTATTTGCTGCTCTTAGAAATTGTCGACCGACATGCCCAAGTAATGTTCTTGGTTGAGGTTTTCTCATGTTTTTTCGCCCCTGTAATCTTTGTGCAGAAGATGGATTGAAATGAGTCACGTAGTAAATTTTGAAAGCGCACCAATATTAAATAGAACCGTGAAATTACAGATTAATTTCTCTCATCCAGTCGGAGTCTATTTATTCAAACCTGTCAATATATACAGAAATATAGTTGTAAGAACTTCTCGTTTGAGGGTGATTGTTTTTTAATCGGAAATACATGGATATAGTTGGTAGAAAAAACAGGGTGGTATTTTCCTTTTAAAAACAATCAGATACAGTAAGAGTGTTCCCCACATGCGTGGGGCTAAACCGCTTTAAGTCATTTTCTATTAAATCTTCAGAAAGTGTTCCCCACATGCGTGGGGCTAAACCGTTTTAACGTCAGGGGAATGGGGGAGCACGTAGGTGTTCCCCACATGCGTGGGGCTAAACCGTAGGGGGTTGCTGTTTCACGATAATGGTGCGGGTGTTCCCCACATGCGTGGGGCTAAACCGATCTTCGTTTTAATGTTGAAATCTATGACGATGTGTTCCCCACATGCGTGGGGCTAAACCGGATTTGGCTGAACTAAAAAAATTAGTCTCTGTGTGTTCCCCACACGCGTGGGGCTAAACCGCCCCAGGTAAATGGGGCTATATCAGGTCTTCCGTGTTCCCCACACGCGTGGGGTTAAACCGCCTCAACGAGAAATCATCTCCTATCGATTTGAGTGTTCCCCGCACACGCGGGGAATCCCATCAACCGTAGCATTTATTAATTTTGGTTTTTAATAATTGGTCGATCAGTTCTGTGGTATACGCGGGAGAATTTAATGATCGGCACCGTTGGATAACTGCGCCGCTAATGGCGTCTAGTTCCAATGGTTTGCGGTTTTCAAAATCCACTAACATGGAGGTTTTTATGGCGTCGAAGCCACAGATTAATTCGAACATAGCGTCGATGTCTGATGAGCTTATTTCTACACCGTCGGCGTGTGCGGCGCGTGCGGTTTCTTGCATAAGTTGATAAACGGTTGCGCTAAAGACGTTATCGGATGTTAACGTTTGGGTGTCTAGCTCGGTCAGTGCAGAAATAGGATTAACACCGGCGTTGATTAATAATTTTTTCCAAATTTCTTTTTGTATATTGTCATTTAGGTGGTTATCGATTAACGCTTGGGTGAACAGTATTTTTAATTGCTGACAAAATTCGTGGCCTGTGTGGCTTTTATGATTTTGTCTAGAATGATTCGGCCAAGCACCAAAAATAATTTGTGCAATTCCTGTTGCTTCTATATGGCCAGGTTGCGTGATGTGTGCACCAATTCTTACGGCAAGGCCGCCTAATACTCGATGGCTCTCTATAATGTCACACAATTGGTTTTCGTTATCGACGCCATTTTGAAACGACAAAACATAACACTGGCTTGCCTGTAACCAGCGTTTTGCTCTTAATAGCGCATCACCTGTGTCGGTGCTTTTTAAACACAAAATCACAAGGTCGGTATTTTCAGGAGAACTTTGTGTTAACCAGGTTGCTTCGTCAACAGCGTTAACTGGCCCATTAAATGTGAATTCGGGATGCTTTACGGTTAAGCCATGCGCTTGCAAAGCCAGCAAATGTTTACCGCGAGCAACAAACGTTACATTGGCGCCAGCGTTAATTAATCGGCTGCCGTAATAACAGCCAATTCCGCCTGCGCCCCAAATGACAATATTCACGGTGGTAATACTCGCTTTACTAAAAAATTAACGGTCTGTTACGGCGTATTGTGCAATTAATTTATCGTGCTCGGTGGAGGCGCCAGAAATACCAATTGCACCAATCACGCTGCCATTACGAATAATCGGGATGCCGCCTGAAAACCCCACTAAGTGTTGATTCGTGAGTTCCATTCCCGTTAGCTGTTCGTCTCGAATTAATTGTCCGAACTCGTCACTGGGTAACGGAAATAAAACTGAGGTTCTGGCTTTGGCAATGGCCACATCAATAGAGCCGATAAATGCTTGCTCCATACGGTAAAACATCGCCAAGTGTGCGCCGCTGTCGGTGATGGCAATGCACACATTAACATTCAGTTCACGCGCTTTTTGCTGTGCTTTTTCAACAATGGTTTGTGCTAAATCTGTAGTAATTGTAGTCATGAGCGTTCATCTATTTTACGAATTCGGTAGGCGAGGGTAGGTCGAGAAATTCCCAAAATTCTCGCCGCTTCTGAGACATTACCGCTGGCTTTATCCAAAGCGTAATCCAGTAATTGTTGTTCGATTTGTTCTAACGAATCACTGGTATTAATTGCGGTTTCAATCCAGTGATTATTATTAGTTTGACTGTTTTCGTTTGGATTGTTTTCATTCGGATCGGCGTTAGCTTGATTACTTTGGCACTGATTGGTTTGCGTCTCGGTAAAGCTGAGTTCCGTAAACGCATTTGAGCTGCTGTTTAAGGTAGGAAACAACGACTGCGGTGTAATTTTTTCTCCGGCATCGGTAAGAATCAATCCGCGCTCAATTAAATTTTCCAGCTCGCGCACATTGCCTGGCCAAGTGTAATTCATAATAACGTCTATGGCATCGTCCGATAAACCAGCGGTGTGTTTGTTGTAATAAGCGTGGTATTTTTTAAGAAAGTGTTCGATCAGTAGTGGTAAATCTTCTTTGCGATCGCGTAATGCCGGAATGCAAATTGGATAAACATTTAACCGGTAATAAAGATCCGCACGAAACTTGCCTTTTTTAACGGCTTGTTCCAAAGATTCATTGGTTGCCGCCACAATGCGAGTATCAATTTTGCGCGTGTGATTATCGCCAACGCGTTCAATTTCACCTTCTTGTAAGGCTCGCAGTAAGGCGGCTTGTGCTCGTGAAGACAGCTCAACCACTTCGTCTAAAAAAATAGTGCCTTGGTGTGCGCGTTCAAATTTTCCTTCTCTCGATTGTGTGGCACCAGTGAACGCGCCTTTTTCAACACCGAATAGTTCCGATTCAATTAATTCTGGTGGAATAGCTGCGCAGTTAACGGCAACAAAATTTTGGTGTTTTCGAGGGCTGGAATCGTGGATTGCACGGGCTACCAATTCTTTACCCACGCCGGTTTCACCTAATAATAAAACCGTGACGTTGGCTTGAGCTGCACGGTTGGCAAGCTTACACACTTGTTGATAGCCCGCCGATTGGCCACGAAAATTCCCCAAGGTAGATTTATTTTCTACCTTGTGGCGCAACACTGAAATTTGAGATTGCAGTTCGTACAATTCTTCAATAATGGGCGATTTTTGAAAATAACCGCGCATAACATCGGCGTCTTGCCATTGATCAGCGGGTTTACCAATAATTAAGCACGAGCTGTCACCACAACCGCGACAGGTGATTTCTTTGAATAAAATCTCTTGGCCGAGCAAGGCCGAGGTAAAAGCACTGGCTTGACCCAATAAACTCCAGCAAACGGGTTCTTTGAGTTGCCCCAGTTCGTTGATAAACATTTCTGCTTCGTAGGAGTCTTGCATGACGTATTCAGCGTAAAAAGAGCGATGATCGCATTCCAGCTCCAAACGCTGTTCTTTGATTCGAACCAACCCTTTGAGTGAATGCAAATCAAATCCGGTTCTTATCAGTTCTTTTAAATTATTGGTGTCGGTTAATTTGCGAATCAGCTGCGCGTCTTTTTGTCCCATGCTGTAGCCAAGACGCATAAAAAAGCCTTTGGCGCGTTCTAAACCGAGAGTATCAATTTGTTCCTTTCGAAATTCTGCCAACGCCGCCAGTTGCAATAACAGCATTCGCTGTTCGCCCAACCAAATTTGTCCGTCGTGTTCGTTAAAGCAAATTTGTTGACTCAGCTGGGTTTCTAGTGGAACAGATAGCGCATCCATAGTGAAACTCTCTAGTAGAACTCTCTGAAATTTTTAGTTGATTCTACCTCGTCTCGTATTATAAATTTACAGCTAAAAATAGAAGGTTAAATCCTAAATATGGGATTTGAAATATGGATTACCACAATCTTTATCTTTTCGTAAAAATTATCCAAAAAGGCAGCTACATTGCGGCAGCGGATGAATTGAATATTCCTACCTCAACTTTGAGCCGTCGTGTTCAACAGCTGGAGGAGCAATTGGGCTATCAGTTGTTGTACCGCAGCGCTCGCAAGCTTTCGCTCACCGAAGCCGGGGCGTTGTTTTACCGGCGTTGCCAACCGTTGTACGAAGAGCTGATTGAAGCAACCGAAGGTCTAGAAGGCGAACTTACTTCACCAAAAGGCACGTTAAAGGTAACGGCGCCGATCAGTTTGGCAAACGAGTTATTGAATCCGTGGTTTTTTGAATTTATGAAGCAGTATCCGGGAATTAATTTGGATTTATTGCTGGTTAACCGAAATATCGATGTTAAAGAAGAGGGCGTTGATGTTGCGTTTCGGATTGGCGAAATCCACATTCCCGATTGGATTGTACGGAATCTATTTACTTCTAAATTTACCCTGTGTTGCAGTCCTGGATTGATTCGTGAACTGGGTCATCCGCAATCATTGGAAGACCTTCATCAATACCCACTAATACAATCCCGTCGTTCTAAGCGCTGGCAGTTTTATGATCATAACGGTGCGGAGCATTTATTTGTTGGTGAACCTCGATTTATTTTTGATGAGTTACGTGGAGCGGTTGAAGCCGCAGAAGCTGGAATTGGTGTTTGTAACTTGCCCGATTACGTTATTGGTGATGCGTTAACGGCGGGGCGATTAATAACGTTGTTACCACAGCTTCATCCCGCCGACCGCGAAGTAAAGATGGTGTATCCACACCGTAAATATTTACCTGCTAAAGTTCGACTATTTATTGAATTTATTATGAAAAAAGTTGAACAAGAACGAGACAATTTATCGGTTTAGTTTTGTTGATTTAGTTTTGTCGGCTTAACTAGGTGCTTTACGCTATTTCCCGAGCTTTTTAGCAGAGTGGCCACCAATGCCAAAATTCTGTTTGGGCATTTCATTGAGCATAACACGTACGCTTTCTTTCGGCGCATTCAGGGCTTTTACACACGCTGCGGTCAATTCTTCAATGAGCGCTTCTTTTTGCTCGTCGCTGCGTCCTTCTAATAAATTGACTTGTAAAATAGGCATGGCATTTACTCTTATGTATTCACTGTTTTTATTGACTGTGATTTGCTATGAAATTAAAAACCACTGATTTCAAATTAATCAGTGGTTTTTAATCAGAGGCTCCTATACCGGTATATAAGTTAAACAAATTTACCGCTGACGGTGCCAAGATCTTGATAACGTACGGTAAAGCTATCACCTTTGTTTACCGCAACAGCGGCGGTAATTGCGCCAATCATAATAAATGTGCCTGCTGGAATTTCTTCTCCGCGTTCGCCCAACATATTGGCAAGCATGGCAACCGATGACGCTGGGTGACCAAGTACGGCGGCGCCAGCGCCAACTTGTTTTACTTCGCCGTTGACTTCAAGCACAACACCTATGTTTTTTAAGTCCAATTCACTGGGATCTTTCATGGTGCCGCCGCTGACAAAACGCGTGGATGACGAATTATCGGCAATCACGCTTTTTAAATCGAATTTAAAGTCTTTGTAGCGCGAATCAATCACTTCCACGGCTGGCATCACAAAATCGGTTGCCCGTAATACATCGCCAATATGAACGCCCGGACCTTTTAACGGCGCTTTGGTAACAAAGGCTAATTCTGCTTCAATTTTAGGATGAATTAATTCATCGTGCTTAATTTCCCCACCGTCGGGAACGGAAAAGTAATCGGCTAAAAACCCGTAGCAGGGTTGTTCAACCCCCATCTGGGCCATTTTTGCCCACGAGGTTAACCCCATTTTCATGCCGACAATTTTGTGTCCGCGTTGCTCTTTGCGGCGGCGAATTTGCCATTGAATATCAAAGGCATCTTCGTAGGTCATCTGCGGGAAATCATCGGTAATTTTTGTGATTTCGTAAGCGTTTAATTCGGCATTTTCGCAGTGTTCCGCCAGTTGTTCGATTTGTTCGGTTGTTAAATTTCCCATTAGATTAACCCTTTTTCTTTCGCCATGGTTAAGGCCAAATCTTCAATCATATCTTCTTGGCCGCCTACGGTTCCGCGTTTGCCGAGTTCTACTAAAATGTCTCGGGCTTGAATGTGGTATTTTGCTTCGGCGCGCTTGGCGAATAATAAAAATGAACTGTAAACACCGGCGTAGCCGAGCGTTAAGGCATCGCGATCAACCCGAATCGGTTGGTCCATCAGCGGATTAACGATGTCTTCGGCAACGTCCATAATTTTGTACAAGTCAATGCCATGATTGGCGTTCATTCGCTCCAACACAGCCACTAATACTTCCAGTGGCGTGTTGCCCGCACCTGCGCCTAAGCCTGCCACGGAACCGTCAATGCGTGCAGCGCCTGCTTCAATGGCTGCCAGTGAATTGGCGACAGCCATTCCCATATTGTGATGGCCGTGAAAACCCACTTCGGTGGCGGGATTTAATTCGGCTCTTAACATTGCGATTTTTTCGGTGACTTCGTCGGGCAACATAAATCCGGCAGAGTCTGTACAATAAATACAGTTTGCACCGTAGCTTTCCATCAGTCTGGCTTGTTCTAATATTTTATCCGGCGACGCCATGTGTGCCATCATTAAAAAGCCGACAGTATCGAGTTCCATTTTTGCCGCGAGGCCAATGTGTTGTTCTGAGACATCGGCTTCTGTGCAATGGGTTGCTACGCGAATACTGTGTACGCCGCAATCGCGTGCCATTTTTAAATGATCAACCGTACCAATGCCTGGTAACAACAAGGCTGAAATTTTGGCGTTTTTCATTTTTGGCACAACGGCATTTAAATATTCTTCATCAGTGAAGGCGGGGAAACCGTAATTAACCGAAGATCCGCCCAAACCGTCGCCGTGGGTGACTTCAATTAATGGAATGCCGGCGTCGTCTAAACCGGTGGATACGGCAATCATTTGTTCCAACGAAATTTGATGGCGTTTTGCGTGCATGCCATCGCGCAAGCTCATATCGTGGAGTTTTACTGTTTTACCTGATAAATCCATAATTAATTCTCCACTTAAGAGTTAACGTGCTGGAAGTGTAATTTCGCCGGAGTTGGCAAGTTCTGAGAACATTTCTGCGGTGCGTAAACCCGCCGCCGTCATAATGTCTAGATTGCCTGCGTAGGTGGGTAAGAAATCGCCCAAGCCTTCGACTTCCATAAATACCGAAACTTTATTGCCATCAAATATTGGTCCGTTTACTAATTTATAACCGGGTACGTATTTTTGAACCTCGGCAACCATTTTATGGATAGACTCGGTAATGGCTTCTTGATTGGGCGTGTCTTTGGTTAGGCAGTGAATCGTGTCGCGCATCATTAATGGCGGCTCGGCCGGATTAATAATAATGATGGCTTTACCTTGTTGCGCGCCGCCGATTTTTTCGATGGCATTGGCCGTGGTGCGGGTGAATTCATCAATATTTTGTCGTGTACCTGGGCCCACCGAACGCGAAGATACCGTGGCGATAATTTCGCCGTATTCCACCGCTTGTACTTGCGATACGGCGGCAACCATTGGGATGGTTGCTTGGCCGCCACAAGTCACCATATTAACGTTCATGGCCAATTGCGAGGCGTGCTGTTTTAAATTAACTGGCGGAATGCAATAGGGGCCAATTGCGGCGGGGGTTAAGTCAATCATCACCACGCCCAAGGCGTTTAATTTACGACTGTTTTCAGCGTGAACGTAAGCCGAGGTTGCATCAAACGCGATTCGAATATCGTCTTCGGCAACAAAATCCAGCAGGCCGTCAACGCCGGTGCTGGAGGTTTTTAAACCGAGTTCTTGTGCGCGTTTTAAACCGGCGGATTCGGGATCAATGCCGACCATCCACACGGGCTCAATCCACTCGGAACGCATCATTTTCATTAATAAATCGGTGCCGATATTACCAGGCCCAATAATCGCGGCTTTTAATTTTTTACTCATAGGATTATTCCTTGTTGATACGCCGAATTAAGTGAATCGAACCGACGCCGAGCCAATACCACCGATGCTGACGCTCATAAAGTCCCCGGCTTGAACACTTTCCAGTGGCACCAGCGAGCCCGATAAAATGACTTCACCCGCTTTTAATGGAATACCAAATTCACCCAGGGTATTCGCCAACCAAGCCACGCAATTAACCGGGCTACCCAATGCGGCGGCACCTGCGCCAGTTGAAATGATTTGTCCGTTTTTCTCTACCACCATGCCGCATGTTGATAAATCCACTTTTCTTGGGCTAACGGCGTTATCACCTAACACAAATAACCCGCACGATGCGTTATCGGCAATGGTGTCTTGAATTTTTATTTTCCAATCCTGAATCCGCGAATCGACGATTTCAAAGCAGGGCATAACGCACTCTGTGGCGGCGAGAACATCGGCGTTGGTAATTCCCGGCCCCAACAAATCTTTTTTTAGAATAAACGCAATTTCGCCTTCGGCTTTGGGTTGAATTAACCGTTCGCTAATGGGCATTTCTTCGCCCTGACTAAAAGCCATGTCGTCGGTTAAATATCCGAAATCCGGCTGGTGTACGTTTAACATGGTTTGTACGGCTTTGGATGTTACGCCTATTTTTTTGCCGATAATTTTTGCTCCGGCATTTACTCGGTTTTCAACCATGCGCAGAGAAATATGATAGGCATCTTCAAGAGTGATGTCGGTATAACGTTCAGTAATCGGTGCTATTGTTTCTCGATGTTGTAATGCGTTATACAACTCATCACCACAGCGTTCGATGATGTTTTTATCCATGAGTTATTCCTTAATGATGAATTTTTGGTTATCAAAAAATTTGGCTCACAGTTTTACGCAAATATTTTTGAGTTCTGTGTAAAATTCCAATCCGTGAACGCCACCTTCGCGGCCAATACCGGATTCTTTAGCGCCGCCAAATGCCGTTCGCAGATCGCGTAAAAACCAGCTGTTAACCCACACCAAACCCACGTGCATTTGTTCGGCAACACGGGTGGCTCGCGAGGAATTTTCGGTCCAAACAGCGGCGCACAATCCGTAGGGAGTGTCGTTGGCGAGATTGATAACTTCTTGTTCTGAATCGAACGGGCGAATGTGGCAACACGGGCCAAAAATTTCTTCTTTAATTACGCGTGCGTTTTCGTCGAGGCCGGTCCAAATTGTTGGTTGCACCCAAGCGCCATTTTTTAAGTTTTCGCCCATGTCGGGAACGCCGCCGCCGGTAACGACCGTAGCGCCTTCTTCAACCGCCAATTGGTAATACGACAATACTTTTTCTTTATGGCTATGGCTTACCAGCGGGCCAAAATCGACATTGGGATCTTCAGGACGGCCCATCACTAATTGTTCCGCTCCGGCTTTTAAGCGAGCGACAAATTCTTCAAAAATAGTGCGCTCAACGTAAACTCGTTCGGTGCCTAAACACACTTGTCCGCAGTTAACGAACGCGGATCGCAAAGTGCCTTCTATGGCTTTATCCATATCGCAATCGGCAAAAACAATGCCCGGATTTTTACCGCCGCATTCCATAGAAATATTGCGTAATCCTACCGATGCTGCTCGCATAATGGTTTCGCCTGTGCGAGTTTCTCCGGTAAAGGTAATTGCGTCGACATCGTTGTGTTCGGTTAAATAAGCGCCTGCGGAATTAGGGCCAAAACCGTGAACCACGTTATACACACCCGGTGGCACGCCGCATTCGTTCATGACTTCACCCAATAGCGTTGCGGTAGCCGGTGTTTCTTCCGACGGTTTCACCACAACGGTATTACCGCAAGCCAGGGCAGGGCCAACTTTCCAGGTCATGAGTAACAGCGGTAAATTCCAAGGGCTGATTACTGCGATCACTCCTTTGGGGCTTCTGTGGCCGTAATTTAATGCGCCTTTTCCGTCGGGAGTATCCATGCGGAATGATTCGGTGGGGTGATTGGCCACCGTTTCTGAAAAGGCTTTAAAGTTTGCCGCACCTCGGGGAATATCAATGTGTGAGGCAATTTTTTGCGGTTTTCCGGTATCCAAACATTCGGCTTCTAAAAATTCGTCGAATCGTTCGTTAATGCGGTCGGCAACTTTATTGAGTAATTGAATGCGCTGTGCTTGAGTGAACTTACCCCAAGGACCATGCATTGCAGATTTTGCGGACTTAACGGCTGCATCAACGTCGGCTTTTCCGGCTTCGTGGACCAGGCCAATAACGTGATCATCAACGGGACAGCGATTTTCAAACGTTTTACTGATTGAAGAAGGCACAAATTGTCCGTTGATAAAATGTTTAAATTCTTTCATTTTATTTTCTCAGGCATAAAATTGATGTGTAACAATCCACTGCTCAGTAAAAAGCATGAATAGAATTGTTTGAAATTTTTAACTGAGCTAAAAACGTAATTCGTGTTTGCTCAGTTTTTTAACAAGACGTTTTAAATGTGGATTTTCTAACCACACCGTTGCGATAAAATCGCTGCTGGAATAATTAGGTGAGCACTGTTAAAAATCGCTCGTTGAGTGCTCGGTCGTGATAGAAAATGGCTTTGCCTAACGCTTCGGCCTGCCAGGTAACAGTTGGGTGATCTGGGTAGTGGTAATCGCCGCCGCAGAAAACTTCCGACCGATTACCGCTTGGATCAAAGAAATAAATAGTTTTTCCGTGGGTCAGGCCATGACGAGTCGGGCCAATATCGAGGGCGACGTCTTTCATAGAAATTAAATCCGCTGCGCGAAGAATATCCTCCCAGGTTTCTAACCAGAACGAAGCGTGGTGAAATTTTCCGGGCTCGTCGTGATTGATAAAGGCGATATCATGGGCTTTTGAACTGCATGTTAAAAAGCTGGATATTCGCACGTTGTTTTCGTCAATGACTTGCTCGGCCACGTCAAACCCTAATACGTTGCAAAACAGTTGCGTTGTTTTTTCGATATCGGGACCATAAAGAAGGCAGTGGTCAAATCGAACCGCTTTCATGCCCGTTAAACCTTCGGGCCATGCCTCTGGATTAACGTTATCTAAACCCCATTTGCCGGTTTGTTTTTTATTGGCAAACAATTCGAAGGTATGGCCAGTTGGTGTGGTAAACTGAATTCTGCGTCCGCAATCTTTAAGATTGTTTGCCGGTAATTCTTTGGTTCGACAGCCAAACTCAATTAAATCAATATTGAGTTTATCCAGCGTGTTTTCATTAAGGCATTTAAAACCAATAAAATCGAGTCCAGGTTCGTCTGCTTCTCGAAGTATCACGGAGTATTTATCGACTTCTGTCCAGGCTTTTAAATAAACACGCCCTTGGTCGTCTCTGTCCATTTCGATAAGACCGATTAAATCACGATAGTGTTTTAGGGCTTCTTCCATTTCGAGTACTCGAATTTGAACATGGCCCGGACGCATCACACCTTTCTTCATGGTATCCCTCTGATTTTTATTATGAGTTATTGAGAACTGGGTTAATCAATTATTTAATAATTCTATGGTTAAATGACTTTTCGGGTACGTTCGGCACGCAAGCACATAACCCTCATCGATATCCGATGGTGTAACGTGGGCTTTACTCATGGCTTTGCAGGTGAATTCACCCGTTACAATTCTGATTTTGCAAACTCCACAGCCGCCACCTCGGCAACCTATTTTTACACCGTCTTTTTTACTGTTTTCAAAGTGCTTCAATAAGCTGGTTTCTTTGTCGCAGAAGAATTCCTGATTACGATTAAGCACTTTAATTCGATACTGTGTTTTCATGCCATTTAACGAGCCAAAAATTTATTTATTCTTATTTGAGCTGTTTTTATCTATGCAGTCGCAACAGTTGTGCCATAACCGAGCGTTATTTTTGTGATGATTCTAACTTATTGATATTTATGAAATTTTATAAGGTGTGTAAGGTAATGCCTACATTGTGTTGTATAAAAAATAGGGAGAGCCGTACCGTTAAATCATTATATGATTAAGTTAATGTAATAAACTTAATGAGTTGGTGAACCGTGATTTAGAGAACAGCTTTGAGATAGATTCTTATGGATGGATTTTTATAGATCGATTTGTACAGATCGACTTTTAGAGAGCGATGAAACCGTTACCTTGTACATAAGTTAACGGTTTCATCGTAGGAAAGTGTAAATAACAATCGCTCGATAATTGCGATTGAATCGTTACTGTTAAAATAGAAAATATTACTTTTTAATGCGGTACGCCATTTGTGGACGAGTAATTCCTAATAAATGCGCAGCGTGTGTGATATTTCCTTTTGATTTCTCCATAGCGCGTGAGAGGAGGGCTTGTTCAAAGTGGTTGAGATCAAAGTTACTGTCTAGTAGTTGATCAATCAGATCGTCATCGCCAGAAGACTCTTGGCCTTCACACAGCTCTCCCGTATTACTGGCAATATTCAGCGGGTGAGTGGGTTCTGCTAAAGAGGGGAAAAAAGATTTCATGTCGATAGTGCGATTATTATCGGTGAGAATAATACCGCGCTCGATCATGTTTTCGAGTTCTCTAATATTGCCTGGCCATTTGTATTTACTCAGCGATTGCAGTGCTTTATCGGAAACCCCCAGAGTTTTCTTATTGTACATGGAATGATATTTTTCTAAGAAATGCTCAATTAATAAGGGAATGTCCTCGGTTCTTTCTCGTAACGGTGGAATATTAACGGGAAAAACATTTAACCGATAAAAAAGGTCGGCGCGGAATTTACCTTTCTCTACGGCTTCAGCAAGGTTTTCATTGGTCGCGGCCACAACGCGCACGTCTATTTTTCTAACTTGATTATCACCGACGCGCTCCATTTCTCCTTCTTGTAATACTCGCAACAAGGTTGCCTGAGCTCTGGGACTGAGTTCTACCACTTCGTCGAGAAAGATTGTGCCACCGTCGGCGCGTTCAAATTTGCCCTCGCGTGATTGTGTAGCGCCGGTGAAAGCGCCTTTACGCACGCCAAATAATTCCGCCTCAATTAAATCCGGTGGTATGCAAGCGCAGTTTACGGCAATAAAGGGTTGTTCGCTGCGTGTGCTGGTTTGGTGTAAACCGCGCGCTACCACTTCTTTACCGACACCGGTTTCTCCCTGTAATAAAACCGTCACGGTGCTGGAAGAGGCTCGCTCAATTAAATGACACACTTCTCGGAACGCTTTCGATTGACCGACAGAATTAAAAATTTGCGCGTCGTTAGCGGGCCGGTGTACGTCTAAATGCTCGCGTAAAGTCGACATTTCGTAGCGCAATGCAAACAGTTCTTCGATAATGGGGTCGGGCAATAAACAGCGTTCCAATTCTTCTTGGTCTTCCCACTCTTCGGCCGGTTTACCGACAATGTGGCAGTGAGAGTCGCCGCAACCTGTGCACTGGACTTCTTTATACATGATTTTGCGACCCATGTAATAGCTGGTAAAACCGCTGGCGTAGCCGAGCAGTGTCCAACAAATAGGGTCTTTCGACATGCCAAATTCGTTGATGTGAACTTCAGATTCGTAGGAATCAAACCAACTGAATTCGCCGTAAAATTTTCCTTTTTCGATATCGAATTCTAACGCCACGGGCTCAACCCGCACCATGCCTTTGATACCGTGCATTTGCGGACCCACTAGGAACGCTTCATCTGTTGTGATTTCAGGACGAACTTTATGCGCGAATTCCGCGTCTTTTATGCCGGATTGATAACCAAAGCGCATTAGAAATCCACGCGCTCGCTCATAGCCCAGTGAGGCGATTAATTCTTGGCGCAGAGAGCCCATGACCGCTGAGTGGATCAACAGCATACGTTGTTCATCGAGCCATATTTTCCCGTCTTGATAAGCAAAGTGTATCTGTGAAATCAGATCTTTAGAGGTTGGTAATTTAAGGGCAGATTGATGGCTCATTCTATTCTCGCTTTTTATTTTTTTTATCAGCTAGAGCATTTTATGCTCAAACAACCGCGTTAAGGAAGCAAAGTTTCAATTAAGAGTACCACAGAGTTTTAATGTGTTTGCAATGTTTGTTCAAGTTGCAGATTTGACGGGTGATCAAATAATTAAGTGAAAAATTTGCCTAATTATTTGATTACCTAGCTTGGGTTGATGGCTGAATGTGTGAGTTATTTTTTCTTCGTGTTTTCCTACCGCCAGAAAATTATTTAACCCATTTTTTCTTATTAAATCGTTTAAATTCAGTGAGTTAATTGTGTTGCGGTTTTCGGATGATTTGACGTTTTTAAATTTGGTACAGCAATTGCGTTTGGGAGCATAACGAGAGATTTAAAATAGAAAAATAAGAATCTAAAAGTAAAAACCTAAGAATAAAAACCTAGGAATAAAAATTGAGTAGGCCCATGACCCAGGCATTCCCCACAACCAATTCCGACGAACTAACGCAACCCTTCGATAAATTAATTAAGTACGTGCGAGTGAGGAGTGACCCTGACGCAAAATTTGTCGAGTTCGACTTTGCCATTGGTGACCCTAATTTGTACGTCGAATTAATTATGCCGCGCGTTGTATTTGATTTTTTCTGTGAAAAAAATTCAGTCACTTTTATGACCGAAGAACAAGCCGAAGCTGTCGATGAAGCAATGAAAAAATGGCGTTACGGTGAGCAGACATTAATGTCAAAAAACTATGAGAATAAAAACCTGTAAATTTTCTAGGATTCTATAACGATGACCATCGAAATTAAAACTTCCACGTTGGCCCCGGTGCGTAATACCTACGCTCATATCGAACGTCGTTTTGGTGATAAACCGGCAACGCGTTATCAAGAAGCAACTTACGACGTTCAGTCAGAATCTTATTTTCATTATCGGCCCCTGTGGCAGCCAGATAAAGAACTCAATGACCCGAGCCGAACCGCCATCACCATGGAAGACTGGTACGATTTTAAAGATCCTCGCCAATATTATTACGGGTCCTACGTACAGCAGCGGGCAAAGATGCAAGAAAATGCTGAAAATAACTACGCTTTTTTTGAAAAACGAAATTTGTCTGCGCACTTGAGCGATGACGTTCAGAAAAAAATCATTCAGTTTTTATTGCCGTTGCGCCACGTAGAGCACACAGCAAACCTTAATAATGTTTACGCCAGCGCTTACGGTTACGGCACGGCAATTACGCAAGCGTTTTTATACAACGGCATGGATAGGTTGGCTATTGCCCAATATCTTTCGCGAATTGGTTTGATCCTTGACGGAAATACCGGTGAGTCTTTACAGCAGGCTAAATCCAATTGGATGGATAACTCGCTCTGGCAAGAAATGCGTCGATACTGCGAACAAACCACCACCGTTGAAGATTGGTTTGAAGTATTTATTGCCCAAGATGTGGTGTTGGATTCCTTGGTGTATCACCTGTTTTATGAGTTGCTTGATAAGCAGTTGTCTGACGAGGGTGCTTCTGATCTCGGCATGCTTACAGAATTTATGCGCCAGTGGAATAAAGACACAACCCGCTGGGTTGACTCGGTATTAAAAGTCGCTATTGCAAAATCGGACGACAATAAACGTTTAATTGAAAATTGGATCAGTCACTGGTTGGAAAAATCAACTGTGGCGTTACTGCCAATTTCCAACACCTTGTTGGGCGATGCTGGTTTGCAAGAAAGCCAAGTATCATTCAATAAACGATTAAATAAAGTGGGCTTATTTAAATAGAAGGTTTAACCATGTCGAAGGTATACATCGCACTGCAAGATAATGATGAGTCTCGTTTTATTGTCGAAGCCATTGAGGAAGATAATCCTCAAGCAACGATTATTTATATGCCAGCAATGATTCGCATCGAACAGAACGATCACTTGGTCATTAACCGAGAAACCGTTGAAGAAAAAATTGGCCGTGATTGGAACGTGCAAGAACTGCACATTAATCTTATTACGCTCGGTGGCAACGTTGACGAAGACGACGACCGCTTAAGCTTGCACTGGAACCAATAACAATAAAGGCAGATTTTAACATGGCTAAGAAGCTTAATATTAAAGACAAATACCGTTTGTTAACTCGTGATTTGGATTGGGCGTATTCCTACGCAGATCGATCGAAGGCGTTTCCGTTTGAAGAGTTTGAAGGCATTAAAATCACCGATTGGTCGAAGTGGGAAGATCCATTTCGTTTAACCATGGATGCCTACTGGAAGTACCAGGCTGAAAAAGAGAAAAAACTGTACGCTATTTTTGATGCTTTTTCTCAAAACAACGGCCACTTAAATATATCCGATCCGCGTTACGTCAACGCCATTAAAATCTTTTTAACGGGTGTATCACCGCTGGAGTATCAAGCTTATCAGGGGTTTGCTCATGTAGGGCGGCAGTTTGGTGGTGTCGGTGCACGAGTGGCTTGTCAAATGCAATCGCTCGATGAGCTGCGCCATGTGCAAACCCAAATTCACGCAATGAGCCATTACAATAAATTTTTTGATGGCTTCCAAGATTTTAGTCACATGCACGATCGCGTGTGGTATCTGTCGGTGCCTAAGTCATTTTTTAATGATGCGCGTGCGGCGGGCCCGTTTGAATTTATGATTGCCATTGGTTTTTCATTCGAGTACGTACTCACCAATTTGTTGTTCGTGCCGTTTATGTCTGGTGCGGCCCATAATGGCGATATGGCAACGGTTACTTTTGGTTTTTCTGCTCAGTCTGATGAAGCCCGTCACATGACGCTAGGCTTGGAGATTATTAAATTCTTGTTAGAGCAGCACGAAGACAATGTGCCAATTGTGCAAAAGTGGATTGATAAATGGTTCTGGCGCGGTACGCGTTTATTAACCATTGTTGCGATGATGATGGATTATATGTTGCCTAACAAGGTGATGTCTTGGAAAGAAGCTTGGGAAGTTTATTTTGAGGAAGCAGGCGGTGCTCTGTTTAAAGATCTTGCCCGCTACGGTATTGAAATGCCGAAATACGCCGATGTGATCGAAAAAGAAAAAGATCACGTGTCTCATCAGGCGTGGTGGACGTTTTACACGCTCGGGCACGCGGCGGGATTTCACACCTGGATTCCTACTGACCAAGAGTTGGATTGGCTCTCTGAAAAATACCCCGATACGTTCGATAAGTATTATCGACCCCGCTGGGAGCTGGCTAAGAAAATGGCCGATGAGGGCAATCGTTTTTACAGCCCTGGATTACCTCAGTTGTGTACGACCTGCCAGATTCCAATGATTTTTACGGAGATGGATGATCCCACAAAAACATGCTATCGCGACCATGTTCATAATGGCGAACGTTATCATTTTTGTTCGGACGGGTGTAAAGATATTTTCTGTGACGAGCCGGAAAAATACGTTCAGTCTTGGTTGCCAGTTCATCAAATATTCCAGGGGAATTGTGGTGGTCCTGACGTCGCCGATATTTTAAGTGATTTTTATAAAATGAACGTAGGTGCGGACAATCTTGATATCGAAGGATCGCCGGATTTAGAACGCTGGAAAAAGTGGCAAAACGCCAGTTAATCACAGTTTTTTATTCGATATTTTCAATTATTTTGTGCGAGAAACATTATGCCTATTAAAGCGATAACGCCAGAGTATTCCGGTGAAGTACTCGATAAAAAAGAAAACTTTCATGGCAACCAAGTGGTTTATGTTGGCTGGGACGATCATTTAATGTTTTGTGCTGCGTTTGCGTATTTGGTGTCGCCCACCTTGACCTTTAGGGCGTTAATTGACGAATGCATTCACTCGTCTTTTAGCGTTCATCCAGAATTCAATGCGATAGATTGGCACAGTGCAGAATGGTTGTTGGACGGGCAACCATTTATTCCCCAATTGGACGTGCCGTTAGAGAGCCAGGGTATCGACCATAAATCTTTGTTGAGATTTTACACCCCTGGATTAACCGGATTTAAAGGGGCGGGAGTGTAACACTCCCGTTAATTGGAGAAGAACAATGACATACGAAGTTACCGTAGAGCCAACCGGTGAAGTTATTACTGTAGAAGAGGGGCAATCCATTTTGCACGCGGCGTTACGACAGGGCGTATGGTTACCATTTGCCTGTGGTCACGGAACCTGTGCAACCTGTAAGTGCCGAGTATTGGAAGGTGATGTTGATATTGGTGAAGCTTCTCCATTTGCGTTGATGGAAATGGAACGCGAAGAAGGCTTGATCTTAACCTGCTGTGCTATCCCTGAATCCGACGTAACGATTGAAGCCGATATTGATGTTGATGACGATTTTATGGGATTCACGGTGAATGATTACCAAGCGACGGTAACAAACATTGAAGATTTATCGCCAACCATTAAAGGCATTACTTTTCAATTAGATTCAAGCATGGAGTTTCAAGCGGGCCAGTACGTGAATGTGTCGATTCCGGGTGTTGAGGGTACGCGTGCTTTTTCGATTGCCAATACACCTTCGGATAACCAGGTTCTAGAGCTTCATGTGCGATTGCTGCCCGGTGGTTTGGGAACAACGTATTTGCATGAGCAATTGCGGGTAGGGGATTCCCTTGAGGTGTCTGGACCCTACGGCCAGTTTTTTGCGCGTTATTCAGACCCCAAAGACGTTATTTTTATTGCCGGGGGTTCGGGTTTATCGAGTCCGCAATCGATGATATTGGATCTTATTGAACGCGGCGATGATCGTAAGATTTATTTATTCCAAGGTGCCCGTAATCTATCGGAACTATACAACCGAGAACGCTTTGAACAGCTGCAAAAAAGCCACAGTAATTTTCATTATATTCCTGCGTTAAATGAGCCGGAAGCAACCGACGAATGGACGGGCTATCGCTGTTTTGTTCATGAAGCTGTGAATCAATACTTTGACGGTAAATGCGAAGGGCATAAAGCCTACTTGTGCGGCCCACCGCCGATGATCGACGCTGCGATTACAACGTTGATGCAAGCGCGCTTATTTGAAAGAGATATTCACATGGAACGATTTGTGTCTGCTGCCGACACTTCGGACGGCGCCAGTAAATCGGCCTTATTTAAACGCATATAAATGTGTGCTAGCCGGTTTTTATAAATAATAAATTTCATGAAATGCTCACCTGTGTAAATCGCATTGATTATTTCATGAAAAAAGCCGGCGTAATTGGTTGAATATTTTTTAAGTTATTTTTTGTTTTCTTGTAACTGTCTGATTTTTATAGATAAAAATTTATCTCTTTGGTTTGGTGCAAACTTTGCGTTATGACTGTTGTAGCTTGCACTCAGTGTTAAAAATAATAATTATTGATGAGATAAGTATGGCGTCAATTACTAAAAAAAATAATGTCAATTATCGGTGCTTAAGTGTACTGATGTTGGGTTCTCTCCTTGTTGGATGTGAGGCTTCTCTTAATTTGGAAGGCGTAGCGCAAGAGATGGATAAACCCATTCGTAGAACGGATCAATTCCAGGGGGTTGCGTCAAACGGTTCCACCATTGTTGCGGTTGGGTCGGATGGATTAATAGTGACAAGTGCTGTTAATGATTTAACGTGGAACAGAAAAGATATTGAAGGTTCGCCATCGTTTGTGGATGTTGATTCTTGTAGCGATAGCACATTCGTCGCTTTATCCATCGACAAACGGGTTTGGATAAGTGATCCGCAAGGAGAGCATTGGTTACCAACGGAATTGCCAACGCCTGAAGATATGGTTGATGTGTCTTGCTCGCCAACGAATGATATTTGGACCGTTGGCAGTTTTTCTACTGTATTGTATTCGAGCGATAAAGGAAAAAGTTGGACAGAATCGACATTAAACGAAGATGCGTTACTGACCAGCATTCAATTTTTAGATGCTCAAACCGTGTTAGTCAGTGGTGAATTTGGGGTACTGTCGAAAACTACGGATGGCGGTATTACCTGGAGCGCGCCAGAGTATATTCCCAATGATTTTTACGTTCAAAGTGCATTTTTTAAATCCATTAACGAAGGCTGGGTTGCCGGTTTAAGCGGAAAAATTCTTTATACCAACGACGGTGGTTTAACCTGGAATACGCAAGTTACCTCTACCGAATCGCCATTGTACGGATTCATCGAAAGTAATAATCGTATTTTTGCCTATGGCGATCATTCTACCATTTTGGAATTGTCGGGTGAGCGTTGGCAATCCATCCCCAATGCTCAGTCACCGGTTTATATTCGCGCGGCATTGCAGCTAACAAAAAAGACCTTGTTAATGACGGGAGGCTCCGGTGCCTTATATACGCTCGATGTGCCGTTTCGCGATATGAAAATTAGCCAGCAATAAAAAGAGTGCAAAGTTATGGACAGAAAAATAACAACCGAACATAAGGCAACTCATTGGCTGCATTCATTGGATGAATCTGTGTTCAGACACCCGAAAAAAATTCTTACGGCCATTGCATTAATTACCGTGTTTTTTGCGCTGCAAATACCTGGCGTAAAAATGTATTCCGACTTTTCTGACCTGTTACCGCAGGAACACACTTACATTCAACTGCATAACGAAATTAAAGAATCATTTGGTGGTGCCAACGTTATTATTGTGGGTGTTGAAGTTGAACAAGGCGATATTTTTACCAATCAAGCGTTGGAAAAAATCCATCGCATGACGCTCGCCGTCGACAGCTTGCCTGGAATTAATCACAACTTAGTGGCAAGTGTAACACATCGTAATTCACGCAAAGTTTGGATGACCCCAGAGGGGAACGTAAATTCCGAACCGTATTACGATCCTCAGGGCGGTGAGATGAGCCCCACGGCATTAGCAAATTTGCGTAGTGATGTGATTGCTAATCCAAGAGTGTATGGGCCGTTGGTTTCGCCTGATCGCAAAATGGCGCTAATTAAAGCTCAGTTGAATGAAGGGCAGTTGGATTACGTGAATACATTTTCTGAAATTCAGAAAATGCGAGCGAGTGAAAGTACCGACGGTTTTAAAATTCATGTTACCGGCCAACCGATGTTGGTGGGCTGGGCTTATCAGTATCTTGATCAGATTATCGAGATATTTTTATTTACCGCGTTAATCATGATTGCGCTGTTAATTTTCTATTTTAGAAAAGCGTACGGTGTGCTCGTTCCTCTTGCGGCCGTTGTGGTGTCGTCGATTTGGGGCATTGGGATTATCTCTTTATTTGGATACAACCTAGATCCACTGGGCTTGGTGATTCCATTTTTAATTTCCGCGCGGGCTATGTCGCACGGTATTCAGATTGTTGAACGCTATTATCAGGAATTAAGCGAGCACGCCGACCATCATTTATCGGCACGGTTAACGTTCGAAAGTCTGTTTCGCCCTGGCAGCCTAGGTGTGGTTTCCGATGCAATTGGTTTGTTGTTAATCGCTATTGGTTCCATTCCGCTAAACACCAAGCTCGCGCATTATGCGTCTCTGTGGGCACTGTGCATTATTATTACTGTTTTACTGGCAGTGCCGCTGTTGTTGTCGGTGTTGCCAAAACCGAAACAAACTTCGATCAAAAATAATGCCTTAAGAAGTATTGGTGTAGGGTGTGCGCATATTGTACACAGTGAACGCGCGGCGAAAAAAGTCCTGTTAATTGCAGCCGTGACCTTGGTGTGTGGTTGGTATTTCTCGTCGAATGTGGTGATCGGAGAATCTGAACCCGGCTCACCAATTTTGTATCAAAGCCACGATTACAATGTTTCGTCGAAAGCGATAAACGACAGTTTTCCGGGCTCCGAAGAATTGTACATTGTGGCTGAAACCGATGCGGTTGGCGGTATTAAACGACCTGAGGTTCTCAACGCGTTATCGGATTTACAGAAACACATGCTGTTAGATCCAGAGGTGGGCGGCGCCAAAGGTATTCCCGATTTAATCAAGCAAGTAAATCGTTTATTGCACAATGATGATCCGCGTTGGATTCAAATTCCCAACGATCAGCAGTATGTGGGTGGCCTGATGTTTACCTACATGATGTCGAGCCCGATTCCTGGTGCGCTCAATGAATTTATCGATACCGACGAACGCATTGCTAATTTGGTGTTTTATTACAAAGACCATCAAGGTGAAACCATTCGTCGAGCCATTCATACGGCAAAACAGTGGATTGCCGACAATGAAGGAAAAGTAGAAGGGCTCACCATTCGTTTAGCGGGAGGAACTATTGGTGTAACCGCGGCGATGAATGAAGCCGCCTACGAAACGAATTTAATGGTGTTGCCGTTAGTCTTTTTATTAATTTTTGCCATGGTCATGTTCTTTTACCAGTCGTTAGCGGCCGGTGCCATGATGTTTATGGCCATGCTTTTCGCTACCACATTAACTTACGCCTACATGGGTATTTCCCACATGGGTATCAATATTAATACGGTGCCTATTATTGCCGTCGGTGTTGGTGTGGGCATTGATTATTCGATTTACATGATGGATCGCATTCGTACCGAAATGGTCCATTGCCAAAATTTAAAAGACGCCGTACGCAAAGCGGTAAGCACCACCGGATTGGCAATCAGCTTTACTGCAATCACGTTAATTGCGGGGATTGTTATGTGGGTATTACTTTCTGACCTTCGGTTCCAATCCGATGCGGCATTACTGCTCACCGTTATGGTGGTACTCAACGCGATTGCGGCGATGTTGTTGGTGCCAAGTTGGGTGCTTGTCTTTAAACCGAAATTTATTTGTCGAGTGTATCAAGACGAAGATCTAGTGATTCACACCGCTACGTGAGGCGCTAAATTCCCGGCGAATGGATTCGTATTTACATTATAATAAAAATCTAAATAGGGCTAATGAGATGATAAAAAATATAACAACCCTTAATCGAAACAAGCTATGCGTTGCAATGACAATGTCTATTACCGCTGGTTTTTCTGTTCAGAGTTCAACTGTTCACGCAGGTGAGACAGACTGGTCTGGATTTGTCGAAAATGCTACCTATGTAAGAGACGCTGTGGGGTTATCTAAATTTCGCAATACGTTTCAGGGGGAATTTACGCACGAGATAGACAGCCAAAGTTGGAGTAATGTTCGAATTAACGGCATCTTACGCGGCACCTACGACGGTGTGTATGATTTAAATGACGACGAATTTGGTCGTGACGCCCAAGAGCCGTTTTTGGGGTCTAACTTTCACGACCGTGGACCGGCGACCACTGTAATCCCTGGCCCAAATACCACAATTTTATCGGCCGGTGTTCCGTTTCCCTGTGAAAATGATCCGCTTTTGTGCCGGAATTTAGACGGCTATCAAGATGAAAAAGAAAGTGATGCTATTTTCCCGGAGTTTAATGATCGGCTCGATTTTTTGAGAGAGTTGTATATTACCGCCGATAAAAATTTGGCGAACGGCGATATCTTAAATGTGAGTTTTGGTAGACAACAGGTCGTGTGGGGAAAAACGGATTTATTCCGGGTACTGGACGTTATTAATCCCGTGGATTTTTCGCGTCACAATATTTATGACGAACTGGAAGACATTCGAATTCCACAGTGGATGATTACCACCGAATGGCGGATGGGTCCGAATAAACTGCTGGATGATTCTAATTTATCCTTCGTTTGGAACATTGATAAGTTTAGGCCCAGTAATTTAGGTACTTGTGGTCAGGCTTACCGTATTTTGGATGCCGGTTGTTTCTTTGCGTCTTACCTAAACGCAGCCGATTTGGGCATTCCTCTTTACGACGAAAACGTGCCTATCATTCACGATGTAGAAGAACCGGCTTGGAGCTTAAGCAATACTCAATACGGCGTGAAGTGGGAAGGGGTTTATCAAGATTTAACATTTTCTTTAAACGCTTTGCACTACCGTCAGCAGTTGCCGTCTCTGCATTTTCGCCCGAACGAGTTAGACCCTAATTTACCGGCCGCAGACGGTGTGTTCGATATTCGTTTTCCTCGGGTGAATTTGTTGGGTGGCTCTGCGGATTATTATTCTGGTGCAATCGATGCCGTTTGGCGATTGGAACTGGCTTATACCCAGGGTGAAGAGCTGCCGCGCGATGCTAACGGCCACAAAGAAACGGACATTGCCCGTTACGTGATTGGTTTTGATAAAAACCAAGTGATTCGTTCATTGGGAACATCGAGCGCGTTCTTAATTTCTGCGCAAGTGTTTGGCGAACATATTTTGGAGCATGAATCCGATATGCCGAACGATGAAGACAACTGGATTGCAACGTTATTGTTTAAGGGATTTTATAAAAATAATCGCCTAAGTCCGCAAATCATTATTGCCCACGATTTTGGCGCTGAAGCAACCGTTGTTGCGCCGAGTGTGTCGTGGATTCCCGATAACCATTGGTTGTTCAATTTGGGGTTAAACGTTAAAACCGGCGGTGGTCAAAAATTCTTTTGGTCAGTAGCAGGTACTGAAACCTACGAACCTTTAGCTCGATTTACCAATGGCCCCATTGGCGTTGCCAATCGTGAAGACGAATTGCAATTCACCGTTCGCTACAGCTTTTAAGTATAAAAAAGGTAAATAGACATGTTTAACAAACTTATATTAGCGTTTACAACGAGTGCCTTATTCTCGGTTGGCACGACAGCCGCTGTGATAACCGACGAGATTATCCAAGAATCCTTTTATCCCTACGCTCAGGGTGTTCCGTCAGCTGATTCTGTACAGCCAGGTATGGTGATTAACGCCGGTAATGTAGATTCGGTAAAAGACTATCTTGATCCCGCCATGTATATGTTCATCAAAAATGGCGATTACGAAATGAAGGTGGGTGAGACAACTGATTTTGCCTTGCATCAATCTTATGTTGATGCCACAAAAAAATATTCCGGTGATGTAGTGCTCGGTGAAAAACCCGGAGAAATCACCGGCTCTGTGGCCGGGCGGCCGTTTCCTGAAGAGCCGTCTATGGATGATCCTCGTGCGGGAGAAAAATTAGCGTGGAATTATAAATACGGTTACAACTGGGGGGATTCTGCGTCGATTTATCCTTTTTATTGGAAGTATCGCGATATGAAAAAAGGAAAAGTGGAAAGAACGGTAAAAATGAATTTCCATTTTTTAAACTTTACCCATCGTACTCAACAAGAACCGTACCCAGCAATTACGCCAAATCCATCCAATTTATTCCGTGGTATTTACGTGCAGGTGTTGGAGCCGTTTGATGTCAAAAACACACAGTTGTTAATTCAACGTTTTGAAGATGACTTAAAACGCGATAACGCCTATTTGTACTTAGGTTTTCAGCGTCGAGTGCGACGCTTATCGTCGGGGCAGGTAACCGACGCCTTTTTGGGTTCCGACGTTATGATCGAAGATTTTGAAGGCTACAACGGTCGCATCAGTGATATGAATTGGACCTACAAAGGCACGAGAACCATGTTGTTACCCATGTACAATCACAACGATATGGATCTAGACACAGAAACACACAAAGACGACGATGGTTATCAAGTGGTTAAGTTTGGTGGTAAAGGCGGGTGTTTTCCTGAAATTACCTGGCAGTTGCGAAAAACCTACGTAGTGGAGTCTTCGGCGGTGGATTCTAATCACCCAATCAGTAAGCGTGAACATTTTATTGATGCGCAGACATTCACGATCCCAAGAAATATTACGTACGATAGAAAAGGTGATATGTGGAAGAGTTGGTCGATAGGTCAGGCTCACCCTGATCATCATTTACCCATTAACAAGGGCACTGGCGTTGCCATTGATGACAGCTTTTCTATGATTGATATTCAAGCAAATCACTGTACTACTGGTCAGTTTAAAGGAATTGTAGATCCAAAATTAACACCACCAAGCAAAATGACGGTACAAAACCTACGCGCATCAGGCCGCTAAAGATACGTTAAAATAACCTTATTGCCGCGCGTTTACTCGAAACAGCAAACGCGCGGCTTTTTTATAGTCGTTTATTTTTTTATTTGGTTTTATTCTTTGTTTAGGCTGAATTTTGGAATCTGCTGGAAGTTCCTATAGTATAAATTGCGTTACTTAATATTCTAAAGGAACGTTCTTATGCTTTCTTGGATTGTTCACATTATTGGGCTTGGGGTATTTTGGCTTCTTATTGATACTGCATCAGATTCCACGTTTCTCAACACCGTTTGTCCTCTCTTATTTGGCGTATTGTTAATTTCCTTGGTGGTAAAAATTGCGTTGTCGATGGGTTCCTCTAACGGTGGCAGTGGCGGCGGTTTTGGCGGCTACGGCGGAGACGGTGGTGGTTTTGGCGATGGTGGCGGCGGTGGAGATGGCGGCTGTTAGGGTTGACGTGCTGAAGAGTATGCAATGTAGCTTAATATTTGTTTAACGTGCGTAAAGATAGTTAAGGTGAGGTGCTTTTGATAGGCGATTGAAATAATATTGATTCTTATTTGCATAAATTAAGCAAACGCTAAATAGCGGTTTAATTTAAACGCTGTGAGAGTCGTTAGGGATTTATTTTGTGACCAATCTGAAAATTCCCACCGCTGAAGAATTACTGCTGATTTTATTTGTGGTAGTGCCTATATTCGCAGTGTGTTACTACTTTTACTATTACCTTCCTCATAAAGAAGGTGAGATGGAATGCCGAGACTATTGCAGTTTAAAAGGCTATGTCAGCTACGAGTATGTACATCCGTCTAAAGGAAATCTGGGTAAATCTCGCGTTAAATGCCGGTGTAAAACCAAACAAAATTCAACACGCTAATTTCTACTTAAGTGTATCTTTATTTAACTTCATTTCTATTTAACCTCATTCTAGTGAATGATGCCCTGTTTTTTATTGCCTTTGTTCTCAACGTGTAAACTTTTGCGAACTCGTTTTATTAGTCATGCCTCCGTAGAATAAAATGCCCTAAAAAGGAGGAAATAGAATGTCTGAAGCTTGGGGAAGTTTGCTGATTAAATCTTCTACTGATGTCATGTCGGGGTTAGAACAATCCGATGAAGGTGTCAGTTGGGAGTTAATTTTAGCGCTGTTTGCGTCTGCGGGTATTGAATCTCCGCTTGAAACTCATTCAATGCTGTCTTTCAGTGAAGGTAACACCTTTTATCACGAAGGCTTGGAGAAATCGGCTGATTTTATAGAGATCAGTATTTTTGGTGACGAGTGGATGCCGGTGGTACAGTCGTTAGTGAAGCTGGGCAAAGGCATCGAGCTATACGGCATTATCGGCCACGAATACGGATTTAATGAGTACTATGTATTGAATGCTGACGGTAAGCATTTCTTTGACGTCGTCGATTTTGAAGGCGATGAGGACGTTGATGAAGATGCAGTAACCGAGCAGTGGTTAAAATGTATTCCCCTTGAAATACAATCTGCATTTCCTGCTATTTTTAATCGTGGCAATGATGATGAAGAGGAAGAAGGCGAAGAATAAATAATTCTTTTGTTGTTCTTTTACTGTTTTTTAGTCGTTGTTTTTTTATTGTTATTAGTATCTAAAGAACGCTTTGGCGGTGGCTTTATCCTCTGTTGGAGCGTTTCAAAATGGTCTTTTCTGTTGTACGTAATTTGGCTTTTATTGTCGCTTTTTGCCGCTGCTTTAGAGATTTTTCACCGTTCTTTTTCAACCACAGTTGAAGCCATTTCCTATCTATTCGTCCTTAAATATAGGCAGATTTTTGATCAATTTTGAACGGGTCAATCCCTGGCGTTACATTGGCGCTTTCGGATTTTCAAACCAATATTCAAAATAAGCCGTCTAATTTATGTTAGCCAAAACAGCAATGAACTGTTTTGTCGATAATAATCATTCTAATTTAAACTCTTAAGGCTACCTACTGGAAGATTATGAAATTTAAATCATTCACATTGGCACCCTTGGCGCTGGCTGTAGCGCTGAGTGCTTGTTCGGAGAAGCAATCCAGTACTCAATCGGCTGCGGTTGAGCAACCTAAATCGGCACCTGTAGAGGTTGTTGTGAATCAAAACAAGGAATTCTTGGACTATATTGATTCCATCGCGAAGGATGTACTTCAACGTGATCCTTTCTCAGCGACGAGTTTGGGCGTAACCGAAGAATACGTTGGCCAGAGTTTTAACGATAAAATTTCTGATATGAGCCAAGCGTCGGTAGAGCATGAAAAATCCGAAAATGGTCGTTTGCAAGAAGCGTTGTCGATGTACGATCCGGCGAATTTGTCGGGTACTGCATTAACAACGTATCAATTGTTAAAAAATTCATTGGAATTGGGTGAGTCTTTCAAACCCATTTTAAACGGTGCGTTTGGCGCGTTCAGTTATTTTACGCCGTTCCCCATTACCCATATTTCTGGTCCGCACATTAATTTGCCGCGCGCACTGCAAACCGAACATCCTCTGACGTCTGAGAAAGACGCACGCGACTACATTTCGCGTTTGTCTGCGGTCAAAGAAGAATTTACCGGCCTTGCCAATGTCATCAAAAAAGACATGGAAATGGGATTGTTGCCGCCTGAATTTGCGGTCAAGGGTGCGATTGGTTTTATCGAGCAGTTTTTGTCGCCATCGTCTGAGCAGCATCCGTTGGTGGTAACTTTTGCGGCGCGTTTGAAAGAGGGCAGTGATCTCTCTCAAGAACAGGTTGATGAATTAGCCGCTGAGGTTTCAGAGATTGTCGCTGCCAGAGTTTATCCTGGCTATGAAGTTCTGAAAGATTCGTTGATCGATATGCTCGCCAATGCATCAAAAAATGCGGGCGTTTGGGATTTGGAAAACGGCAAAGAGCTGTACCAACTAGCCCTGAAAAACTTTGGTTCTGGTGATAAAACCGCAGAAGAAATTCACCAACTTGGGCTTGCCGAAGTCGATCGAATTCAGAAAGAAATGGCGGCTATTCTTAAAGCTGAGGGTTATGAAACCGACGATGTGATCGGTACTTATAACAAGCTCAGTGAAGAAAAACGTTTCCTTTACGATAACAACGATGAAGGTCGCCAGAAGTTATTGGACGATCTAAACAGCCAAATGGCTAACATCACCGATTTACTGCCTAACATTTTGGTTACCCTGCCGAAAGCGGGCGTTGAAGTTCGTCGTATTTCAGAATTTGAGCAAGACGGTGCCCCAGGCGGTTACTACACGCCGCCATCTTTGGACGGTTCTCGTCCGGGTATTTACTGGATTAACCTTAAAGATACCGCAGATTGGCCGAGTTTCACCCTGCCAACGTTGACGTATCACGAAGCCAGTCCTGGCCATCACTTGCAGGTAACCATCGCCCAAGAAATCTCCGATATGCCAATTTTGAGAAACTTGATTTGGTACAGTGCCTACGGTGAAGGTTGGGCGCTTTATGCCGAAGTTTTGGCCAAAGAATTGGGTTTGTACGACAACGACGCATACGGTGATTTGGGCCGATTACAGTCTGAATTATTCCGTGCCGCTCGCCTTGTGGTCGATACCGGGATTCACCACAAACAGTGGTCACGAGAAGAAGCCATTGAATACATGCACGGTGCCGTCGGTGGTTCTTTAGCCTCGGTAACCCGTGAAGTTGAGCGTTATTCAGTGTGGCCAGGCCAGGCGTGTTCTTACAAGCTGGGTCAGATCACCATCTTGGAACTGCGAGAAAAGGCGCGCAATCAGTTGGGTGATAAATTCGATTTGCGAACGTTTAACGATCAAGTATTGATTCACGGTGCGATTTCGTTGCCGGTATTGGTCGAAAAAATCGATACCTGGTTAGCTGATCAAGCGTGATTGACGCCGGATGCCATTGTTTGGCATCTGCTTTGAAAAACCGCCGTAATCGGAGACGATTTACGGCGGTTTTTTTGTTTTATTACTATATAAATCAATCAGTTATGCCCTTCGCTTGTGGTTTTTATCACGCTGCTCATTCGGCTTGTTTAACAACTGTTATACTCAATTGAGATTCTGCAATTGACTTATTAGGCCGGCCCTGTTTCTCTAGAGGCTAATCTTTTGGAGGGCGCTTATTCGCAAGCTCAGCGCTTGTCGAATGGTTATTGATAAATTAACCAAAATAGGGTGTACGATGAAACGTTTATTAAAAGTCTTTTTTATTCTGTGTATGGGCGCGAGCAGCCAATCGTTTGCATTAAGCCCAGCCGAACTTGAACACGCCGTGCGAGAATTGTCTGAGCAAGCTAAGGGCAAAAACGGGTTTATGGAGTTTTACATCGGCGAAATTCAAATGTTTATGGTGATGGACCCAAACAGTAATCGCATGCGCATCATCAGCCCAATCACCGATTACAAGAATTTAACCTCTGAGCAAAAAGACGCCATTATGGTGTCGAATTTTCATGGTGCACTGGATGCTCGCTACGCGGTAAGCAATGGCGTTTTGTATTCTGCATTTATGCATCCAATGGCAGAGCTGACTGTACAACAGCTGTTATCTGCCATTTATCAGGTGGCTAATTTATCAATCAGTTTTGGCTCCGAATATTCAAGCGGTGTTTTTAATTTTCAGGGGCAATAAGTTTTTACTCAATACTTTATTTGCTCAGTATTTTATTGACAAACAATCTCTTCTCTAAAAAGCCCGCTTCTGGGCTTTTTTCTTATTAAATTCCTGTCTTTTATTTAATTCTTTAGTTAGTGAATGGAACTTTATTATTACGACGTTTTACATTCTTTTGAGAGTGTTAATTTGGCGCCTGAGTAACCGAGAAGGATTTCTTAATGTATTTAAGGCGTTAATAGTGTGAACCGGTTATTGCGGCTGACGGGAGTTTTAATGCCATTTTTACTGGTTTGCGATGAGTGTTTGCGGTTGTTTTTTATTTAAATTGTTTTTTATCGGTTTTTTAATTCAGAGCTTTTAAAGATCTTATTTCTAAAAATTATGAATGATTCGGTTAATTTTTTTGTAGAAGATTAATTGGGGGAGAAGTGTGCGGGCAAAAAAAAGCCGGGACATGCCCGGCTAACTCCTAAATAACGGTATCAATGACTATTTGTAGATAATCTGAAACTTTAATGAAATCTTAGATAACTGCAATATGCTTAGCTTAGAAAGAATGCAGTTTATTCACCGAATCAACCGAGTGTGCCATACGAATGAATTAAAGCAACAAGAGGGCAGAGCAAATAGGTTGGTGACTAGGCAACGCAATTTATTCAGTTTAAATTCAGTTAATAATTTAACCCATTAAACCACTTGTTGATTCAGGTGAGGTGTTAGGAATAACACCGTTAACAATTAAAGTATTGGATGACTTACCGACTAAATAAGTTCCAACCTTTGCTGGCCAATCTCCGTACTGACTCAGAACTTGTCAACGCTTGTAGTTTATTTTCGGTGGAAAATTCTTGTATCACGAAAACATAACGAATTCTTAACAAACGATCATTCAAAGTGATTGTTTTAATTTTTTATAAATAAAAGAATGTTTGCCGACAGCAGTTTGTATTTATTGTTATTAGTAAAATATTATTTGCAGTTGATTAATGAATTAATGCGTTTTCAAACTACGCCAAAATTAATTAAATAATTAATTAGAAAGTAGGGGTATTTTAAATAGTGTTTTATTTAAATATTGCGATAAACCATTTATTTATTCGGGTTTAACGTCGGAAGGTTAATCGATTTGAGTGGACTTTAATCGTTTAATTTATGTATTAGTATTTTTTAATATTCTATAAATGTCTGCACAGTTTAATTAAAAGGTTTGGAAAAAGCCTATTTTAATAACTACTTATTTCCTGTCCTTCCAATTGTTCCGCTAAATCATCTAATTTTTGAGCGTTATCATCAAAAGATTTAATCGAGTCGTAGGTGTAGGTGACGAGTATTTCCAGATCAGAATTGAACCGTTTCACTTTGCAAAAACCAATGTAACCGGATTTGAGTTCCGCTAAAAACTTTGACGCTTTAGCAGCGGTTGGAAATTGATAGGCGAATTGTTTTTCCATGGCGGTTTAAAATTAATATTGAAGATGTTGTTAGAATATTTCGAATAATTATTTCATGCTCCGTTATGGAGCGATTTTTTGCCATTAAAAAACCAGTTATAAAACTGGCTTTTTAATGGTCGGGTTCCAACAAATAAACGGTTGGCGTTTTATTTTGTTGGGGGAATTGGAAAACTGACCAAATCCCAATGATCCGGTTTAACACTCAAGTACCACCCGGTTTCTTCCCAATCACCCAATACGATTCGCTCGCCAGGTTGATTATTAACGGTAAGGTCGTGGCGGTTGGGTCGATGTGTATGACCGTGAATCAGCTTTTGTACCTTGTCTTGCTCCATCACAGACACCACTTGCTCGGGTGTTACGTCCATGATGTCCTCAGCTTTCATGCTACCCATTGAACGACTTTCTGCGCGTAGCTTTTCGGCCAATTGCCGGCGAACCGCCAGCGGTTGTTGCAGCATTTGATCTTGCCATTGTTGCGAGCGAACTTGCTCTCTAAACGCCAGATACTCAACGTCGCGAGTGCACAGAGTGTCGCCGTGCATCAACAACACCGGCTCGTCGTAGAGATTAACAACGGTGCTTTCTTGCAAAAGCACAATGCCGGTTTCTTCTGCGAATTTTTCTCCTACGAGAAAGTCGCGATTGCCGTGAATAAAGTACGTTGGCACGCCGGACTCGGAGTATCTGAGCAGTGCTTCTTTTATATGCTGCAAATACTCGCTGTCGTCGTCATCGCCAATCCAAGCTTCGAACAAATCTCCAAGAATGTATAACGCATCGGCGTGAGCCGCTTGGTTAAACAGAAAGCGTAGAAACGCTTTCGTCACTTGGGGGCGCGATTGTTCTAGGTGTAAATCTGATATAAACAGTGTACTCATGACAGACCGTTAGGCGTCAACAGTTGCTTTCTCAATAACAACGGCCTCTTGTGGCACGTCTTTGTGAAAACCGTGATCGCCTGTGGAAACTCCTTTGATTTTGTTGACGACATCCATGCCTTCTACGACTTTACCGAACACACAGTAACCCCACCCTTGGGTGTTTTTACCGGAGAAATTTAGGAAGTCGTTGTCTTTTACGTTGATGAAAAATTGTGCAGTTGCACTGTGCGGGTCCATGGTGCGGGCCATCGCTAGTGTGCCAACGTCGTTTTTAAGGCCGTTATCGGCTTCGTTTTCAATGGCAGCGCGGGTGGCTTTTTCTTTCATGTTTTCATCCATGCCGCCGCCTTGGATCATGAAACCATCGATTACTCGGTGAAAAATTGTGCCATCGTAGAAGCCTTCTTCTACGTATTGCTTGAAGTTAGCGGCAGTTTTAGGTGCTTTGTCAAAGTCGAGTTCAATTTTTAGGGTACCGAAATTGGTTTCTAGGGTAATCATTCAACTCTCCGCTTGCAGATTTTTGGTTATTAATAAGGCGCTTAGCACATGAAATGCGAAAAAAACTGTTTTCGCGGGTTCTCGGGCGCTGGCAGGCGGCTATAATACGCGCTTTGAGTGTAATCGCAAAACCCATGATGTCTGCCGCCTAATCGGTAAACCTCAGCCATTTGCCCAGAGCCGATGGGCACTAAACTAAAAGTGAAAATTACAGAAAAGTAGATCAGTTAATGAGTAATGAATCTGCGCTAGAAAATAGCCGACCACTGAATTTTATTGAGCAAATTATTACCGACGATTTGGAGTCTGGAAAAACTCAGCGAGTTGTAACTCGATTTCCGCCAGAACCCAACGGGTATTTACACATTGGCCACGCCAAATCGATCTGTTTGAATTTCGGCTTAGCTCAGCGATTCGGTGGCGAATGTAATTTACGCTTTGACGACACCAATCCTGCGAAAGAAGATCAGGAATACATCGACTCAATTCGTCGCGATGTCGAATGGCTCGGTTTTAAAATTGGTGAGCCTGCCAGTCCGAATGTTTTTTTTGCGTCTTCTTATTTTGACAAACTCTACGACTGGGCCATTACCTTAATAAAAGAAGGTAAAGCGTATGTGTGTGGTTTGTCTCCCGATGAAGCGCGTGAATACCGAGGCACGCTGACGGCGCCGGGTAAGAACAGTCCATTTCGTGATCGAAGTGTCGAGGAAAACCTGACTGAATTTGAAAAAATGCGCGATGGCGTGTACGACGAAGGCGCGTGTGTTTTGCGGGCAAAAATCGATATGGCCGCGGGCAACATTAATTTGCGTGATCCAATTTTGTATCGTATTCGCAAACAATCTCATCACCAAACTGGCGATAAGTGGTGCATTTATCCTACTTACGATTACGCCCATGGCCAGGAAGACGCGATTGAAGGTGTCACTCATTCGATCTGTACGTTGGAATTTGCGGATCACCGTCCTTTATACGACTGGTTGATTGAGAATTTACCGGTTCCGTCGCAGCCAACGCAGTACGAGTTTGCTCGCCTGGAGCTGAATTACACGGTCACTTCTAAGCGCAAGCTCAAGCAGTTGGTTGACGAAAATTACGTTGATGCCTGGGACGACCCGCGCATGCCGACCATTTCGGGTATGCGTCGTCGAGGTTATTCGGCGGCATCGCTGCGCAATTTCTGTGAGTTGATCGGTGTCACCAAATCTGCCAGTACCGTAGATGTTGGCATGCTTGAATACGCCGTGCGCGATGATTTGAATGCGAATGCTCCGCGTGCAATGTGTGTTTTGTCACCTTTGAAAATCGTGATTACGAATTTCGCCGAGCAGACCGCTGAGTCGAGCTTAATGGTGACTCAGCCAATGCACCCCAATAAACCAGAAATGGGTGAGCGCAAAATTCCGTTTACCTCTGAAATTTATATTGATCGTGCTGACTTTACCGAAGATACAACGCTTTCGAGAAAGAAATTTAAGCGTTTGGTCAGCGGTGAATACGTTCGTCTGCGCGGCGCTTCGGTAATCAAAGCGGAATCTGTCGAAAAAGACGAAAACGGTGAAATCGTTACCGTGAATTGCACCTTGGTTCCCGATACTATTGGTTCCAATCCGCCCGAGGGTATTAAACCGCGCGGTGTTATTCACTGGGTTTCGGCACAGAATTGCGTCGACTGCGAAGTTCGCTTGTATGATCGTTTGTTTAACGATGAAGCCCCGGATGCTGGTGGTAAGAATTTCTTAGACTGCATTAATCCTGATTCGCTGGTGATTGTCTCGGGTGCGAAAGCCGAAGCCAGTTTATCGTCTGCCGAAATCGGCACGGCTTATCAGTTTGAACGCGAAGGTTATTTCACGCTCGACAGTCGTTATTCAACCGAGGGTAAATTTGTTTTTAACCGTACTATCGGTTTGAAAGACAACTGGGCGAATAAAGTGAAAGATTAAGTGGTATTGGGCCAGCAATAAATGTTCACAAATTGCTGGTTCTTTTACGTACTTATATACGTACCCATAACTCATCAAGTTTGTACCCCACACGGTCATATTTAGCTGGTAGGTTAGATTATCGGTGCGGTGAATACTTATTTTAATTGTGCTACCGGATTAGTCGGTAAGATTTATGAATGCAAATGTTTCCCTGCGAGTTTACAACACCAAAACTCGCCAAAAAGAAGAGTTTCAACCTTTAATTCCAGACACCGTGACCATGTATGTGTGTGGTCCAACGGTTTACAACTACGTGCATATCGGCAATGCCCGACCTGTGGTTGTGTTTGATACTTTATTTCGCGTTTTGAATAACCTGTATTCCAAGGTTACTTACGCGCGCAATATTACTGATATTGACGACAAAATCATGCAAGGCGCTGCGCAAGCGGGTCAAAGCATTGCGGAATTTACCGAAATTTATACCCAAGCCTATCAGGAAGATATGGCGGCATTGAATAACTTGGTTCCGACCATTGTTCCGAAAGCAACTGATCATTTACCTAATATGGTGGAATTGATCGAGCAATTGATCGCTAAAGGGCACGCCTACGCCGCTGAAGGTCATGTGTTGTTTGCGGTACAAACAATGGAAGATTACGGCAAATTATCGAATCGTTCATTAGAAGATATGTTAGACGGTGCGCGTGTAGAAGTTGCTCCTTATAAAAAGTACGCCGGTGATTTCGTGCTTTGGAAACCGTCGTCGGACGACGAGCCGGGTTGGGACAGTCCTTGGGGAAGAGGGCGTCCGGGCTGGCATTTGGAATGTTCGGCAATGGTTAAAGCGCATTTAGGCGAAACCATTGATATTCACGGCGGTGGCCGAGACTTGGTGTTTCCGCACCACGAAAATGAAGTGGCGCAAAGTCAGTGCGCACACGGCGGTAAAGAATACGTTCGCTATTGGATGCACAACGGTTTTGTGAATATCGAAGGCGAGAAAATGTCTAAGTCGTTAGGCAATTTCAGAACAGTTCGTGATTTGCTCGGTTCGCACAAAGGTGAGGCGATTCGTTTTGCCTTGTTAACGGCGCAGTATCGTTCAGAAATAGATTTCAGTGCTGATTTATTGCATCAATCGAAAGCCACTCTCGACAGTTTTTACGGCACCTTGCGCGATTGCGCTGATATCGAAACGGTAGACACCGATATTTCTGAATCGGCCGGTTACCAAGCGTTGCTTGATGATTTAAATACACCGGTTGCCATCAGTGAATTACACGCGCTTGCAAAAATGTTAAATAAAGGCTGCGATAATGCGGCGGCGGTTAAATCGGAATTTTTGCAGCTCGCTGGATTTATGGGTTTATTGCAGCAATCGCCAGAAGTTTGGTTTAAAGAATCAGTCGGTGAAGACGGTCTGAGTAACGAAGAAATTGAAGCGTTAATTGCAGAACGTAAGCAGGCAAAAATCGATAAAAACTACGCTCGTGGCGATGAAATTCGCGAGTTGCTGAAATCCAACGGTATTGTGCTTGAGGATTCTAAACAAGGCACTCAGTGGCGCCGTTCTTAATTTCTAAACAACATTAAAACCATTATTTTTGTGATTCTAGACTGGGTGTATTTGACGTATGAAGGTTCTTTTTTGGTTTGGCGTCATTGCTAGCAGCGTGTTGTTAATTGCCGTTGGTATTTTGCTGATTCCTGAACCCGAAGTCGCCCCAGTCTACGATGAAGCTTGGTGTGAATTAATGATGGTTAAACCTAACGCTGATTGGGTAGAAGACGAAACAATTGCATTCAGCAAACACTGTTTGGTTGAGTAGTACAAACTGACATTAATTTCGATGTATTGGTTTACCGATGTATCAGTATTTATCAGTAAAGGGTTTTAGCGGTGAACGGTTTCCAAAAGATAAAGCAACCTTTAACGTGGTTTCCATTTGTTATTTTTAGCTTTATCTCGATTTTATGGATTACGTGGCAACTGCTTTCAACAGTAAATTTTTCGTACCCGTTTTGGTATCGTGTGTTAGATGTCGGTGCGCATATTGAAAAATACGCGCCTCAAAATCGAAATAAAGATAACTTTCAGTTAACCACCGAACAAGAACGCTTTGATCTTTTTGCTCAGGTTGTCGATAGCATTAATAACGATGGTGAAGGCTTAGCGGAAATCAGTTACCACGATCCCTCGGGTAAGGTGATTGATACTTTATATTGGCACGATGAAATCGGTCATTTACGCGACGTGGCTGGATTAGTAACGAAGTTTGATTACGCCGCTTATTTTTCTTTATTGGTTGTTGGACTGTATTTATTGCGGATATTTGCCGTCATTGGCGAGTGGCCCATTAAGCCGAAATGGGCGCAGGCGAATTTATTTGCCGCCGGTGTGCTTGTTGTAACGGCCGCAGCCGTGTTTATCATCGGTCCAAAAGCGGTTTTTTATTGGTTGCATGAAGTTGCTTTCCCATCGGGCGCTCCCTGGTTTTTTTATTATCAAGATTCACTGATGTCAACGGCGATGAAAGCACCGGATTTATTCGGTGGAATTGCCGCTCAATGGTTTGGACTAACGCTGTTGGTTTATATTGTTTGGATTTATTCGGTGGGTTATTTGGCGAAACAAAAAATTAAGTCGAGCGGAAAAATTATCCATAATTGACGTTATAGAAACTGCTGATTAACGTTTTGACTGCCAAAATCAGTGCGTTAATCAGGGGCTCTTATTTCATTTTTCAATCACCTGTATGTATCTAAGCCAGTACAATGTGGTTGTGTTCCTCACAATGTTTTGTTTGTTCAAAATTGTATCGTTAGCGTTAAAATGTAATCAGTGTAAATCCCGTTTTTACAAAAATTAATGCGGTCTACCGAGATTTGTCTTATCCTCATTTCACAGTATATATGGTTGTTTAAATACCTATTTTTTATATAGAAAATTATATAAAGAGAATTTCTGTATTATTCAGCGATTCTATGGCTTTGGTTGAATTTTCATCTCATTTTACAAAGTTTTTCATCGTCGTTTTTTTGTTATAGTGTCTAATGTAAGTCGCATTGAGTACAGGCATTAATTTTATCTAATCATCGATGGATTTTTCGAAAAAAAATCAATGGCGATTTTGCTTGCTTTTTATTTGTAATCTACTAATGGCAGGTATAAAAAGGTGAGAAAAATTGCTCCGACACGCTAATTTCAATGTATAATTATTAGTCCTACTTCGGACCTTTAAGGCTTATGTTCCAACACGATATTTCATTAGAGCAGGCGTACAGTTTTTCCAGATTGGACGAAACCTGTTTACTTTCTACCGTTACTGCGCATCCGTTCGAATTGGAAGGGGATACGTGGGCTACCGCTGAGCATTATTACCAAGCGAAAAAATTTGTTAAGCCTCAGGATATTGAAGAAATCACGAAAAGTGAGTCTGGTGTCGATGCCTATAAACTGGGTAATCGTTGGTGGAAACGTGGTCGTGCAAAAGATTGGAAACAAAAACGTCGTGTCATGATGACTAGGGCACTTTACACGAAAGTCATGGCATTTGAAGAAGTTAAAGAAGCACTGTTAGATACCGGCGACGACAAAATTGTAGAAACTTCAATGTACGATCCCTATTGGGGAATTGGCCGTGATCAGCGCGGTGAAAATATGATGGGTCAAATATGGATGGATATTCGTGCAAAAGTGCGTGCTGATATACGCATCAAAGCGCATGGTATTAGTGCTTAATTTATCCCTTTAAATTTTATTTATAAAAAAGGCTTTCAATGTTGAAAGCCTTTTTTGTTTTTGCAGGATAAGCGATGAACTTAACGTCGTTGGTACAACGGTTTTGGTTCATCAACACCGGCTTGATAGTATTCGGTGAAGTCGCTAAGTGACGCTAGAGCGGCTTCTACGTCTACGCTCTCATCGCCAAATTCAAAGGCGTTGAAACCGCAGCGCTTAAGATAGAGAAGCTGGTCGCGAATAAACTGACCGGTAGCTCGAACTTCACCTTCAAAGCCCAGTTCTTCACGAACAATGCGCGCTTGTGAAAAGCCGCGACCGTCCATAAAGTTTTGGAATTCAAACGCAACCACAGAAACTTTATCCAACAAAGGCGCGCTGTCTTCTGCTGCATCCGCCGGCAGAATAATAATGCCTAGGTTGTCTTTGCTGATTGTGATCTCATCAATATTGGCTTGAACAAAAGCAAGCGGCAACAAGACTTTGCCTTCAGGCAAGGATGCTACGTCGGTTGGCTCGCTGATGGTTTGCCATACGTTCTCTTCTAGAACCCCATTATTAATTAGCTTTGGCATAAACTCGCTCCTTAAATGGCTCTAATCCGATACGCTGATAAGTATCGACAAAGTGTTCTTCTTCGGTTCGTTGGTTGACGTAGATATCCAAGATGGTTTTGATGACTTCTGGAATCTCTTCACGAGTAAACGCAGGTCCAAGCACCTTGCCTAACGAGGCGTCGTTACCGGCTTGGCCACCAAGCTGAACTTGGTAGAACTCTTTACCTTTTTTATCGACACCCAAAATACCAATGTTGCCCACGTGGTGGTGACCACATGCATTCATACAGCCTGAAAGGTTCAGGTCGATAGGGCCGAGATCGTACAAGTAATCCCAATCGTCGAAGGTACGTTGAATATCTTCGGCAATGGGTATTGATTTGGCGTTTGCCAATGAACAGAAATCACCGCCTGGGCAGCAGATCATGTCGGTTAGCATGCCGATGTTTGGTGTTGCGAAACCGTTATCTTTAAGGGCTTGCCACAACTCTGGCAAATCTGCGGTTTTAACATCCGCTAAAACGATGTTTTGCTCGTGAGTGGTTCTGACTTCACCAAAGCTGTATTTGTCGGCTAGATCGGCAATGGCTTCTAGCTGACTGTCAGTGATGTCTCCGGGTGCAACGCCGGTAGGTTTTAGCGATAGAGTCACCGCGCTGTAGCCCGCTACTTTGTGTTGCTGGGTGTTGCGATCCATCCACTTTTTGAAAGCCGTGTTGTCTTCGGCAAAGCTTGCGATTGCTTGGGTGCTGTCGGTTTCCGATAAAGATTCGTACGCAGGCGTGGTGAAGAAGCCTTTCAAGCGATCGATTTCTTCACCAGGTACTTTGGTGTAGGAATCTTTCATTCGCTGCCATTGCGCCGTTACCTTCTCTTTGAAGGTATCGATACCAAGGGCACGAACCAGAATTTTAATACGCGCTTTGTATTTGTTTTGGCGGTTACCGTTCAAGTTATACACTCGAATGATCGCCTCAAGATACGTGAGCAGGTCGTTTTCGGGTAGGAAATCGCAAATTTCTTGGCCGATCACAGGTGTACGGCCAAGGCCGCCGCCGACGAATACTTGGAAGCCCACTTCGCCAGCGTCGTTTTTCTTAACGCGCAAGCCAATATCGTGAACGCGGATTGCGGCGCGGTCAGCATCGGCACCGGTTACGGCAATTTTGAATTTACGTGGCAAGAAAGCAAATTCTGGGTGGAAGCTGGACCACTGGCGGATCATCTCGCAGTAGGGGCGAGGATCAACGCTCTCATCACTGGCGATGCCTGCGAATTGGTCAGAGGTAGTGTTACGAATACAGTTACCGCTCGATTGTGTGGCGTGCATGCCGACTTCTGCCAACTCGGCAAGAATATCGGGAACCTCAGCGAGGTCAGGCCAGTTGAACTGCACGTTTTGACGGGTACTGATGTGGCAGTAGCCTTTGTCGTAGTGACGTGCAATATGCGCTAGGCGACGCAATTGAGTCGAGTTCATCATGCCGTAGGGCACGTTGATTCTAAGCATTGGCGCTAAACGCTGAACGTATAGCCCGTTTTGTAACCGCAAGGGTAGGAACTGTTCTTCTTTCAGTTCCCCTGCGAGAAAGCGTTCTGTTTGCCCGCGAAACTGAGCAACGCGTTCGCTCAGGATTTTGGCATCATGCTGGTCGTAGACGTACATTAAATCAGTTTACCTTATCGAGGTTTATCATAGCTGTTATGAGTGTTATGAAACTTGGAGGCATTTCCTGCCAGAATTCAAATTGGCGCGAAGCATACACTAATCTGGATTTGGCCGCGAGGTAGCATTTGGGAAGGTAACACGAGTAGTTTAGTAACAATTTCTTCAGTTTTATTATACTTTAGTGAAGTTATCGTTCTAATTTCTAGACTTATTCTTACCAATTGCAATAATGTTACTCGTGATCAAAATAAATTCACTAATTCAAGTGTGAAACTTATCAGTACCAGCGTTTATAACAATAATACTTAAATTTAAATCTATTGGAGCTTCGTCTATGAGCAATACAAATAACGATGTTCAAATGCAACATGAAGAAGATAACATTGCCGATTCAATCGCATCTGTGGTGTTAATCGTTATATTTGTAGCAACATGCTTATTTTGGATCAGCGGTCAATAATAAATGGATTTAAACGGGCGCAGCTTTCGCGTCCGTTGACCTTTCCCTTCATTGCTTAACCTTTAATCACACAACAGCTACTTACTCAATTATTTTCTGCCAATTAGTCACTTCCTGCCAAAACGTCACAAGCTCAGCGCTATTCGTTCTGTTTTTAAACAATAATTAAACCACTTTTCCCTGTGTGCTGATAAACATTGCTCCGATAAGCAGTGTTCTAATCAATACCGCAATCTGCACAGGAAAATATGATTGGTAGGCTCTTATGTTCGCAAAATTCAGTTAAACGGTAAAACGCATAGTTTCACTGATAAAAATCGATAACTTGAATATGAGATTAAGAAGTGACGGCGAGCGAACGATTATCCGGCGGAGGATTGGATAATCCACTGAACAAGAAACGCCAGTGACACCACGAACACTACCGTAAACAAAACACCGCCGACAACAAAAACAACAACGCGGTTGCGAGAGAAATCCCGTTCTTGGTTCTTTTGGCTTTGGACACCAAAGGCGGCTGCGAGAATGCTTAACAAGACCTGCCAAAACGACAACTTATCCTGATTCATAACGGCCACCTGTTGGTTGCTGTGTATAGGAGCCTCTAATTAACCTCAAGATCACTCAGGCCAATCAGTTTTTTTCTGATCGAGGCGTGCTTTTGAAGGTCTAACGGGTTAAATCGAAAAAGCACAACGCGGAGCAGGGAAAAACTGGTAGGCCCCGCAGGGCGTGGTCTCAAGCGCACATTTGCAGCGTTGCCGTTTTTATTAAGGACTACGGCCATTAATGGCAAACGCCGCCTTGCAACTGCACGCTTGAGATCACGCTGAGTAATGTTGAGGTTAATCAGAGGCTCCTATATTAGTTATCGTAGTCTAGATTCGGTTGTAACCATTTTTCAACCACTGATGCATCACAGCCTTTGCGTTTTGCTAAATTTTCCACCTGATCGACGCCAATTTTGCCGACCGGGAAGTATTTTGCGTTTGGATTGGCAAAGTACCAGCCCGATACCGACGCCGCAGGAGTCATCGCAAAGTGCTCGGTCAGCTCAATGCTGGTGTTTGTGCTGGCCTCAAGCAATTTAAACAGTGTGGCTTTTTCTGAGTGATCGGGACAAGCCGGATATCCCGGTGCCGGGCGGATACCTTGGTACTTTTCTTTGATCAACGATTCGTTGTCTAAGGTTTCATCGCTGGCGTAGCCCCAGAATTCTTTTCGAACTCTTTCGTGCATGTGTTCGGCAAAGGCTTCGGCCAGGCGATCGGCCAGGGCTTTGACCATAATGCTGGAGTAGTCGTCGCCTTTTTGCTCATAAGATTGAGCCAGTTCTTCAGCGCCGATACCTGCGGTAACTGCGAAACCACCCATGTAGTCTTTAATGTTGGTGTCTTTGGGGGCGACAAAATCAGCCAGAGACAACATATTCTTCACGTCATTGGTTTTGTTGTACTGCTGACGCACATGGTGACAGGTGCCGATTAACTCACCGGATTCTGGATCGTAGACTTCGATATCGTCATCAATGCTGTTGGCGGGCCAAATGCCGATAACGCCGCGAGCTTGAATGAGCTTTTCGTCGATAATTTGCTTCAACATGCTTTGGGCATCGTTGAAGAGGTTGGTCGCTGCTTCACCAACCACCTCGTCGGTCAGAATTTTTGGGTATTTTCCGGCCAAATCCCAGCTGATGAAAAACGGCGTCCAGTCGATGTAATCAACCAGATTTTCCAGTGGGTAATCGTCGAAAACTTTCACGCCGGTTAAATTTGGGGTAGGCGGCTGTGATTCTGACCAATCAGTGGCTTGTTTTTGCTGTACTGCCTTTAGGTAAGGTACGCGTTCACCACGAGGTCTGCGGTTGGCGGTGCGTTCACGTACTTTAACGTATTCTTCTTTAACGTCGGTGACGAAATTGGTGCGCAATTCTTTTGATAGAAGAGAGGTGGCAACACCCACAGCTCGGGAAGCATCCGGCACGTAAACCACTTGGTTGAGATCGAATTGCGGATCAATTTTTACCGCAGTGTGTGCTTTCGAGGTGGTGGCGCCGCCGATCAACAGCGGTTTATTGATGTTTTGACGTTCCATTTCTTTCGCCACTGACACCATTTCGTCCAGCGACGGTGTGATCAGGCCAGATAGGCCGATGATGTCGCAGTTTTCTTTAACCGCAGTTTCGATGATCTTTTCGCCCGGTACCATCACGCCCAAATCGATCACTTCAAAGTTGTTACACTGAAGAACCACGCCCACAATATTCTTGCCGATGTCGTGAACGTCGCCTTTTACGGTGGCCATCAATACCTTGCCGTTCGACTTCGTGGCCTCGTCTTTCTCGGCTTCAATGTAGGGTTGCAAGTAAGCAACCGATTGCTTCATCACGCGTGCCGATTTCACAACCTGGGGCAAAAACATTTTACCGGCGCCAAATAAGTCACCGACTACGTTCATGCCGTCCATCAATGGGCCTTCAATCACTTCCAGTGGGCGCGAGGCTTCTTGGCGGGCTAGTTCGGTATCTTCTTCGATAAACGTACTGATGCCTTTAACCAGCGCGTGTTGCAGGCGCTCGGCTACCGGTAATTCTCGCCATTCGAGATCGTCTTTTTTGGTCGCTTGGCCGCCTGTGTCTCGGTATTTTTCGGCGATTTCCAGCAGAGCATCGGTCGCATCGGGGCTGCGATTGAGGATCACATCTTCAACGCGATCGCGCAGTTCGGCCGGTAAATCGTCGTACACCGCCAACTGACCGGCGTTCACGATGCCCATATTCATACCGGCCTTAATAGCGTGATAGAGGAATACGGAGTGAATGGCTTCTCGAACTGGGTTGTTGCCTCGGAAAGAGAACGAAACGTTACTCACGCCCCCAGAAACACCGGCACCGGGAAGATTCTTGCGAATCCAGGCCGTTGCTTCAATGAAATCCACGGCGTAGTTGTTGTGTTCTTCAATACCGGTGGCAACCGCAAAGATATTTGGATCAAAGATAATGTCGGTCGGGTTAAAGCCAACTTTATCCACTAACACGCGGTAGGAACGCTCACAAATTTCGATTTTGCGCTCATAAGTATCGGCTTGGCCGGTTTCGTCGAATGCCATTACGATAACGGCGGCGCCGTAGTCGCGGCACAGCTTTGCCTTCTCGATGAACTCTTCTTCGCCTTCTTTGAGGCTGATGGAGTTCACAATGGCCTTACCTTGCACACACTTTAAGCCCGCTTCGATGACTTCCCACTTGGAGGAGTCAATCATCAACGGAACACGGGCAATATCGGGTTCAGAGGCAATCAAATTCAAGAACGTGGTCATGGCCTTTTCGGCATCCAACATGCCTTCGTCCATGTTGACATCGACCACCTGGGCGCCATTTTCAACCTGTTCAAGCGCGACTTCTAATGCGGTGTTGTAATCTTCTTCAACAATTAACCGTTTGAAGCGAGCGGAGCCGGTAACGTTACAGCGTTCGCCCACATTGACGAATAGTGAGTCAGCGCCGATGTTAAAAGGCTCAAGACCTGATAAGCGACAGGCCGGATCGGTTTGCGGGATTTTTCTGGGTGGGTGTTGTTTACAGACTTCGGCAATTGCCTTGATGTGCGCCGGCGAGGAGCCACAGCAGCCGCCCAGAATATTCACCAATCCACTTTGAGCGAATTCACCGACGATTTCTGCCATTTCTGCGGGCGTTTGATCGTATTCACCGAATTCGTTGGGTAAGCCAGCGTTAGGGTGAGCGGAGACAAAACAGCTGGCCGAGTTAGACAGCTCAACCACGTATTGGCGCAGCATATCAGCACCCAAAGCACAGTTAAGTCCCATACTGAGCGGCTGTGAATGCGAAAGCGAGTTATAGAAAGCTTCTGTGGTTTGGCCCGACAGGGTTCGGCCAGAGGCGTCGGTAATGGTGCCGGAAATCATCACTGGCAGCTCAACGTTTTGTTCTTTGAAGTATTTTTCGATGGCAAAAACCGCGGCTTTGGCGTTCAGCGTATCGAAAATGGTCTCCACCAAAATAATGTCGGCTCCGCCTTTGATCAATCCGTCGAGGGCTTCAACGTAGTTGTCGACCAGCTCATCAAAGGTCACATTGCGCGCGCCTGGGTCGTTAACATCCGGGCTGATAGAGCAGGTGCGCGAGGTCGGGCCAAGCACTCCGGCCACAAATCGTGGTTTATCCGGGTTTTGTGCCGTGACTTCATCGGCTGCTTGGCGCGCCAATTTTGCCGATTCTAGGTTGATTTCGTGGGCAAGGGATTCCATATCGTAGTCAGACATGGATAATCGCGTCGCGTTAAAACTGTTGGTTTCAACAATGTCTGCGCCCGCGTTTAAGTATTCTTTATGAATGTCTTTAATGATGTCGGGTTGAGTGATCGACAACAAATCGTTATTGCCGGCGATATCCATGTGGTAGTCGGCAAAGCGTTTTCCTCGGTAATCAGATTCTTTTAATTTGTAATTCTGGATCATGGTACCCATGGCGCCGTCCAAAATTAAAATTCGCTCATTAAGGGCAGTTTCTAAAAGCTGTCTGCGAGGTGTTGTTGTCATGAATAAAACCCGTCATCTCTCATTGTGGGTCTATATCAATATTTTTTGATATAGATGCAGGGCCGGAATTCTAACAGAGATCTCCTGCCAAGCAAGTATGCGATAAATTCGATATACGCGTCGAAATCCTGCTTATATCGTATTGTGCGGTCAAAATTGGGCCTGAAAACGGACGCGCTGACCGATTTATCGGCGCGATGGTTGGCAAACCTTGATAAAAGAATAGTTTTTGCTGGTGGATCTTGCGATGATTTGGCAAAATCCCTAGTAGAATACTCGGATATTAATCGGGTGGGTCCCACCAAAGTGGTCTAGTGTACTGAAAACATCGCAGTATACTCGCATCATGAAACCCAGTAATTTCGGGAAAATTAGAAATAAGCTGTTTATACGGCAGCAACTTATTACAGTGGTTAATTTGAATGGCTATGGTTGAAATTACAGAATCTGCTCAAGATTATTTGGCTGAATTGCTCGGTAAGCAAAATGTTGAGGGGATTGGCATTCGTATGTTTGTTTCATCACCAGGAACCCCTACGGCAGAGACTTGCATTGCTTATTGCAAACCTGGCGAAGAGCAAGAAGACGATGAGGTTGTTGAGTACGGTAAATTTAAGGCATTTTTTGAAGGCCGCAGCTTGCCGTTTCTCGAAGATGCAAAAGTGGACTATGCCGCAGATCGCATGGGTGGTCAGTTAACAATTCGTGCGCCGAATTCAAAAATGCCTCGAGTCACTGACGACAGCCCAATTGAAGATAAAATTAACTACGTTTTATACAACGACATTAATCCCGGTTTGGCTGCGCACAACGGTAACGTAACGCTGGTAGAAGTGAACGACGAAAACTTCGCAATCTTGCAGTTTGGTGGCGGTTGTCAGGGTTGCAGTGCCGTAGACATGACACTAAAAAATGGCGTTGAGAAAACGTTAAAAGATAAAATCCCGGAATTGGCTGGGGTTAAAGACATGACCGATCACACCGATACCACCAACGCATACTACTAGGTTGGCCATCTAGGCTAACCGTCATTTAATGTGATGGTCCTTCTGGTCAGTGGCTTTTTGATTCGTCTATTTAAATGCTGCTGACCAGCCACGTTGCCTGTTTTGATTATTTAATATGGCCGATTATTTAACTGAGCGATTCTTCAGATGAGTAGCCGAATCATTCAATCTCTTCAAAATCTTCTACGCTGATACTGGAATTAAACAGGGCATTAAGAAATTCCGCCTTTGATGCTGGATTTCTTTCTTTTGGCCGAACCAATTGCGCGCCAGTTTCGGTCCACACAAGGCTGAATCGACGATATTGTTGCTTGCCGAACTGATTAAAATGCACAGCAATAATTTCGGAGCTAGGGTATTCCAGCAAAACATCATCCGATAAGTAGGCGACTAACTCTTTTAGAATTAGGGATTTATCAATCTCTTCCAAGCTCACAATAAAGACGTATTCTTTATTGCTTACTTTCGCGAAGCGGATGCTACAAGCTTGGCCAGTGACAGAATTCACCAAGCTTTCGGGGGTTTTACTGGATTCAAAAAGAGAATTACTCCAATCAAACATTCCCCTTTTTCCTCTGTTATTAAGTTTGTGGATAATGTGTATAACCTAAGTTATGCACAGCCTGTGTTGGTTTTGAATAAGTTCTTATTACTAAATTACTCTAACATGTAGGTAATTGGATAACTACCGAGAATATACGAATTACCGAAGATTTGACAGGTACTGTGTCTCGGTTACGTGCAGTTACTAAAATATTTGACGTTCAAGTAATAATTTTCGCCTAAAAATTATATTTTGAGAAAGTAACTAAAGTAAGTCAGCACATAAACTGAATTATGTCCTAAACCTATTTTAGTTGATAGTTTGGATTGATGTGAGCGATAGCTGCTCTATTGGGTGAGTTTTTGTGGATATTTTTTTGATTAAAATATGATCTTTTATAAGCTTCGGCGCATAAAAAAACCACAGGGCTTGCGCCGCTGTGGTTTTTTAGAGCTGCTAGCTGTCGCTTATCGAATTATCAATTAACGAACCATCAATTTACGAACAATCAATTAACGGCTAGGCAATTTGTCTTTCAATGCTTCACTCATCTTGATGAGCTGATCAACGGTGGTGTCCCAATCGATGCACTTATCGGTGACTGATACGCCGTAGGTCAAGTCTTCAAGATTGGCAGGTATTTTTTGATTACCCGGACCAATGTTACTTTCGATCATCAAACCAATAATGGACTTGTTGCCTTCAAGAATTTGATGAGTCGCGTTTTCAATAACCAGCGGTTGCAATTCGTGGTTTTTGTTGGAGTTTGCGTGGCTGCAATCGATCATAATGTTTGGCTTGATGCCAGCAGATTCCAGCTCTTTCTCACAAACGCTCACGCTTACTGAATCGTAATTTGGTTTGTTGTTACCGCCACGTAAAACAACGTGACCGTATTGGTTGCCGCGAGTGTGAATAATGGCAACTTTACCTTCGTTATCAATACCCAAGAAGCGGTGTGGGTTGGCAGTTGATTGCAAGGCGTTAATAGCAACAGTTAAGCCGCCATCGGTACCGTTTTTAAAACCGACAGCAGACGATAATCCACTGGCCATTTCGCGGTGAGTTTGTGACTCGGTGGTACGTGCGCCAATAGCAGACCAGCTGATTAGGTCTTGCATATACTGTGGCGAAATTGGATCTAGGGCTTCGGTAGCGGTAGGTAGACCAAGCTCAGAAATATCCAACAGTAACTTACGGCCAATGTGAAGACCTTCATCGATTTTAAAAGAGTCGTTCAGGTGTGGGTCGTTAATTAAGCCTTTCCAGCCTACGGTGGTACGTGGCTTTTCAAAATAGACGCGCATAACAATCAATAGCGTGTCTTTCACTTTTTCTGAAAGCTCTTTCAATCGTTTGGCATAATCCATCGCTGCATCAACATCGTGGATGGAGCAGGGGCCAACAACAATCATCAATCTTGGATCGGTGCGATCAAGAATATTGCGAACGTCCATTCGGCCTTGAGCCACGGTTTGCTCAGCTTTGGCGGATAAAGGCAATTCATCTTTGATTTGCTGCGGTGTAATGAGGATGTCCTGGGAAACCACGTTTAGGTCATTTATCTCTTGCTCTTGGCTCATAGTCGTGCCTGTCTTTTCTAATCTAGGAATTTATAATGTGCGACAATTTTCCATGCACTCGAGCACTTTTCAGTCGTTGAAGCACAGTCTGATTCTAATCCATCTATGTAACGAATATTAACCCCGTAAATCCAATTTATTTTATTATCCACATTAATTTTTTTAAATTTCGTGGAATAAATCCTCTAGGGGGAAGTATAACGCCATTTTTGTCGGAAGATTTTCGCGTTCTTTAAACAGTCTCGCATAGTTTTCTAATGTGGATCGGTGTTGCTCAGATTCTCTATTTAAGAAAACAGATTGCGATTCGCCCTGTGTTGGGGCAGTAGTTTTAAAATCAATAATCCACCGAATGGCTTTGCCACTTTGCTCAGTAATAAAAGTGCGGTCAACAATATAGTGTTTTTCTTGATCGCAATCGAGCAGAGAATATTCGCTACGTGCGCTGCGATGGTTACTCAGCAACCAGCGTCCGCGCTCGGATTTTAACGCGCATTTACAACAATTGATAACCCGCGCAACAGCAGTATTGGCGTCAATACCAAAAATCCCTTCTTGAATTAGCCACGACTTGATTAAATTTCTGTGATTATCGACGGTTTTTTCCGTCCAGCTTTCAATGTTGGTGTTGGCGATTTTTTCCAACATGCGGTGAATAATGGTTCCAATGGAGCGGCTTTGGACGTTATCCAGATTCAATGTTTCTGGAATATTATTTTCGTCGCTAAATTCGTGGCCGCGAAACGGTTTTAGCAACGGCTCTTCTGGGAACTCGAAAATTTCGTCGCGATTATTTCTGAGAATTTTGTGCCAGCGAATAAATTCTTCAGAATTGAGTGGATTTGATGAGTCAGATACTGTTGTTTGAGAATCGTTTCCATTACCGTCAATCAGCGGTTGCTTAGAAAACCCCGCCCAAATCGATGCCAACGCAGAATTCGATGACGGTGTTTTCAATATGCCGTCGTCGTCGCACTCTATATTTGCCATCAGGTGCAGGCTTTTTACCGCGCGCGTGCAACCAACGTACAGCAAACGCACAAGCTCGTAGTAATTGCGTCGTGTGGCCTCAAAGCGTAAAAAATTGTAGAGGTTATTTTCCGGCTCTTTTTCTGAAATTTTTATTTCAGGGTAGGGCGCCATCAACAGCAGCTCTTCGCCGGTTGAGCTGATATTGGTGTGCCAACTGAGTAAGGCTTTGTCGTCTTGGCGTGAGGTTTTATCGAGACCGGGAATAATCACATGATCAAATTCTAATCCCTTCGATTTATGAATTGTCATGACTTGTAGTAGAGGATCGGCGTCATCTGCGGCGCTGGCGTAGAGCTGATCTAGGGCTAATTCAAAATATTGCCAATCTTTAATAGCGACGCCGTCATCGAATTCTTCAATCAATTGCCAAAAGGTATTGCTGTTATCAATGTCGCTTGAGTCAATAAGATTTTCGTTGCCGCCGAGTCCGTGCCAAATGGATTCTAACCACGTGCGCAACGATTTGCGTTTGCGCGTAAGCCACGCCTGCGCAACAACTTGGCTTAATAGCCGTAATTTTGCAAATCCCGATTCGGTTAAATTTGCAATTTGCGACTGAATCGGTAAGTGCTCAATAAAATGAAAAACACTGATAAAGTCGTTGCGATCTAAATATTCGCGAATCGCCAATAAATCCGACGGCGGTAATGCACACCAAGGTGCGCGCAATACCGAAAACCAGGCCAGTTCGTCGGTGGGATACAACATTGCGCGAGTCAAACTCATTAAATCGTGAATCGCCATGCGCTCTTTTAGCGGTTCGATTTCAGTGGCTTGGGGTTTGAGTTGTTGCAGTGTTAGCGCCGATTGGATTTCTTTTAAATGGCTGCGGCTGCGAACCAAAATGGCAATTACGGAATCCGGTTCTTTCGCTTTGAGCGATTTCACCAGAGCCACCACTTGCTGGGATTCCTGTTCGCGCGGCGTGAGTGTTTCTTTGGCGCGTGTGTGCGCGTAACAGTGTACCGACGAGGTGATGTCGTCTTCGGCGTCTTTGGATTCTGGCGCAAATGCGACGGCGCTACTGTATTGTACCGCGGCTCGACTGATGTCGTCCTGAGCCGGAAAGGCTTCAAGGAATGTGGCGTTAACCCAATTAACAATTTCTGCGCTGCTGCGAAAATTGGTGTTTAATGCCATGTCTTCAAGAATAATATGGCCCAAACCTCGTTGGCGAGCTTCCAAAAATAACCCAACTTCGGCGCCGCGAAATCCGTAACACGATTGCATGCCATCGCCCACAAAAAACAGCGTTCGGCCGTCATCGTCTTGCCAACCGCTGGTCAATTGTTTTAATAATTGCCACTGCACATGGGAAGTGTCTTGGAATTCATCCACCAAAATATGACTGATGCGATGATCCAATTTTAACAGCACGTCACTGACGCTGGTATCTTCAACGTGCAAGGCATCCAATGCCGCTTGGGCGACTTCAATAAAATCCACCGAGCCAAGCTGACCAAATAAGATTTTTAAATGGCCGACCAACAGCGGTAATACTTGGGTTAAATTATCTAAAAATTGCCATTGGTTATCGGAAAATTTAGGGTGCGGCAAAACCGCAATTTGCTGAAATTTTTCCAGTAACTCGTCGTCTTGTTGCAGTTGAGCAATAACCGATTTAAGTCGATCCTTCATCTCAACGTGGGTTGGATTTTTCCCCGCCGGTAAGCCAATGCTTTTATCAAATCGCTTGCGCCATTGACCTTTTGCAGTGGTTAACAAACTGATTAATGCGCGCCACTGCGGTAAATAATCTTCGTGGGCGTCGGGCAAACCCGTTGATCCCAATAATTCGGTAATTGGGCTGTCTTTATTCTCAGAAGACAATTGATTGGCGCAAAAGTCGGCGACGATCATTAATTCGCTGGCGTTGGCCATTAATGCCTGCGCGCATTGTTCTAAATGATCTCTGACCAGTATTTGTGCGTTGTCTTCTAATAATTTGCGTTGATCGCGAATGCCAATAATTAAACTTAACCATTGATCTCGTTTCGACAATAATTGGCAGAATAAATCTTCGACTCGTTGAGTGTTGCCGTCCAAGCTTTCAATCAAAGACACCAGGGGTGTGTGATAAGGCGAGTTGGTTTTTTCCAGCCAACTGAGTGTTTCGCGTGCGGCTTGGCGATAGGTAATTTCTGGAAAATCCAAATTGCCTAGCTCGGCCCCGAGTCTGGATTCAATGGGCAACTGCTGAGTGACCGAACGACAAAAACCGTCAATGGTGGTGATTTTTAAGCGGCTTGGGTTTTCCAACAAATGCCATTGCTGCTGTTCGTCTTTTTGCAAAACCGCTTGCGCCAGTGCCCAGGTGTGCGCTTGGTAACTTGGGGTGTCGTCATTGAGTTGATGGCAATCTCGCAGGGCGCTCATTAATCGCGCGCGCATTTCTGCGGCCGCTTTACGGGTAAAGGTAATACACAACACTTCTTCGGGGTATTTCGATCGTGCCAACAACGCCAGTGCTCGTTGAGTCAACAAACTGGTTTTGCCAGATCCGGCTGGAGCCGTGACCACAAACGATTGGCTGGTATCCAGGCATCGCTCTCGAACCGAGAGATCCGCTGGTTGAGTGTGTTGATTATTCTCCATCGTTTAACGGCTCGACTGGACGGTTAGATAATTCCGATGCGTCATCGGCATGATTGCTGGTGTGCAGATCATCGAATGTAATGGTGTTTGGATTGTGCGACCAGAGCGTATACAACTGATGTTTTTCGTTAATGCGATTAAACGGCAAATACGCCTCTTGAAACGGCGCTGCACTCGCGTGATAAAAATGATTCACGTAAACGCCTTCAATAAACTCAGAGCACAACACGCCTAAATTTTCTCGCCATTTTTCAACCAACACATCCCAGTGCGGCAGCTTTTCACCGTCTGCCGAAGCAATGCCTTTAATAGAGGCATTAAAATTACCAATGCCTCTGAATTCTGTATTTTTAGTGCTTACAAACGCAAACGAAATGCCCTCCGGTTGCGGGTCCACCATCATTAAATACAACGGCAATTGCGGTTGTTGGGGGCGCTCGTCAAGCCATTGTTTGGTGCTAGAAATAGCCCCCGATTTATAATCGATAACCAGAGTTTTATCGCCAATTTTATCGAGCCGATCAACGCGTACCGAAAAATTCAAACCGTTAAAACTCGCCGATAACTTAAACTCCGTGGCCTCAACATTAAAATCACCGCGTTCCAGTTCGTAGGTTAACCAGTGGTCAATTAAATTAACCTGTCGGCGAGCTTCAATTTTTTGTATTTCGGGAGAAAAAACGTCGCCTTCGGTGTTTTGGCCAATGTAGCGAATGGTGCGATTAACCCGCGATTCAATTTGCTCGCGCCTTTGTTGCTCAGACAGTTCTGATAATTTGTCTTTGGTTTTTACATCGTCCCAAAACAGCGATAAAACATCGTGTGTGATTTGCCCGCGAGTGGTTGGTTTGATGTGGCGGCTGGCAGGCTCAATCGTTTGCAATTTCAGTCGGTATCGAGCAAAGGCATTAAACGGTTGTTGAGCTTGCCATTGCAGCAACGATGTGCCGCCTTTTTGTTGGCTCGGATCTTCTACAGCAGGGGCAAACACGCAATCTACCCAGGTTTTATGGCTGTGTTTAAATTGCTGTTCGTTGTAGAAATCAATCAGCGTTTTGGTGGTTAATGGCTGGCTGGAATCGTCAGTGCTTGGCGGTTCTTGTTCTTCAAAATCAAACGCCGCTTGCTGAACGTGGTTTTCTTGCTTGGCCTTTTCTTCATGTGCGTCTTCATGTGCGTTCGCTAACGCATTTAACGTCAAACGTGACAACGGAATTTTAGTAATTAAACCGCTGGGCGAGAGTTCGCAGTCTTCGTGCCATTTCGCTGAACTTATATTGACGTTGCGAGCACTGGAAATATACCGCTGCGTCAGTGAATTCGCGTAATTTAATTCTCTCTCAGCCGTGGCGTTGGGAAAATTGTGTTGGCGTTGCAAATCAATGGGCAGCAACGGGTTAGGCGATGGCGGCGCAGGCCAGGTTTGATCATCCAGCGATAACACCCAGGTTGCGTCAAATTGCAGGCCCGCGGCTTCGAGTGCACCAAGTATTTGAATCGGCGTGCCGCGAGTTTGTGCCTGGAATGGCGTGGTCGATGCCGAGCGCGATAATTCAGAAATAAACTGAAACACCGTTTTGGTTTCAGAAAATAAATCCAAATTCACAAGCGACGTCAGCAAATTTTGCCATTGAACCACTTGCTGATATTCCATCGAATCCAAGCGCCGTTGCCCAGGCCAACCAATAATGTCCAACGCTTCAACGCAGTGTTTTACCCAATCTCGATAGCGCAAGCGTTTGGGTAATCGTCGAAAATATTGATCAAACTCTATTAAGCGTTGCTTTAATTGGCTTTCGTCGGCCAGGGCGTGGCGAAAATCGGCGAAATTCAATTCCACCTTTTCCACGTTTGATAACCGCTTGATTGCCAGTGTACTTTCTTCTTGTGCGTAGCCACCGGCCCAGAACGGCGAATTGAGCAAATTGATGCAATCATCCACGGTTAAAGTGCCGCTGTTTAATTTCAGCAGCGATAACGTATCGTGAATTAACGGCGTTGAAGACAGCGGTGTACCCGCCGAAAAGTTAAAGGGCAGGGCGTAGCGTGCGCGGGTAACATTGCGGTAGTGTGGCTCAAATACCTGGCAAAACACGGTTTCTATTAAATCGCGGGTTTGGCCTAAATTGGGAGAAATAATTCCAAGGGTTGTGTCTGGATTATTCAGCAGTTGCTGTTTTGCCCAATTTGCCGCGGCAATGATTTCTTCTTTTCGCGACTGAAATTCAAATCGTTTTACATGCTTTTCTTGCGTGTTTTCCTGTACGTTTTCCGGAGTACTTTCAGGAATATGATTGGTAACTTGCTCGGCGGCGTGATGAAACAACGACAGCGTTAACGGCGGTATGTCGTCAAAACCAATTAAATGAATGTGCCGAGTTTTCTCTAAAACACCATCGTTAAACGCGTCTTTTAAAACGGCTTGTTGTTTTTCGCCAGTGGTCCAAGCGTTTTTTTCCAGTGTTTCATTAAACTGCTGAAACCAGGCAAGAAACGGGTATTGATTGGCTTGGGTTCCGTACGGTGCCAATTGGCTTTGGCTGATTTGCCACAATACCAAACTGCGATACGCCGAATCCGCTTGATTCGATAAGTGTTCCGGCTTTGCCATTGGCATGGCGTCAATATTATTGGCAATAATGCTTTGCCAAAGCTGAACGCGTTGCATTTTCGACAAGCAAACCGACACCTCTAACGGAGCGTGATTGGCCTGAAAGTGATTCCACGTTTGAGTGAGCCATTGGTTGAGGCTAACAATTTTAGGGGATTCAACAATAACGGCGTCAGTGATTGAATCCGCATCGCGTTGGGCGCGCACCACCTGTGCGTAGGCGTTGCGCATGGCGTCGCTGATTCGAGAATTAGCCGTGATGAACGTATCGTGATGTTGGAGCGATGCTAAATAAGGCGTGATATTGAATAGGGTAGTCAATGGACACCTTTTTTAAACGAACAATTTTAAACAGACAAATTTAAACCGGTAATAGAAGATAAATACGCCAGGATTATACAAGGTGCCATTCATTACTAAACCATTGCGACAAATAATGGATTAATCCCGGATTATCGTCCACTGATTTGCTGAACAAACTCGAATACTGTGGGCCATGTGCTGAGTTTTGCTCAAGCGTTAGCCCCAGCTGATGGGTTAATAAATATTCAACGCGATTGGCAATAGCGTCCCCGGAATCAACCCAGTATTTCACTTTTGGCATCAGTTGCTGAAGCTGGGCTTTTACCAGCGGAAAGTGCGTGCAGGCAAGCACGACGGTGTCCATGTCTTTTTCGCTGGCTTCAATCAACACCGACAGCTCTACTACCAACTGGCGGTGGTTTTCTTGATTGATCACGCCTGTTTGGTTGTTGTCGGCGCTCATCAGCGAGCTTTCCGCAAATTCAACCAATTGGCTGCTGCCGCAACGAATCACTGTGCAACCGCTGGCAAACTGAGCGATTAAATCATCCGTATATTGACGGGTGACCGTGCCGGGGGTGGCCAACAAGCCAATGGTTTTGGTTTCCGACAGTTTTGCCGCCGGTTTAATCGCAGGTACAACACCCACAATGGGTAAAGAGAAACGTTCTCGTACACGTTCCAAAACGATGGTGCTGGCCGTATTGCAGGCAACAACAATCAAATCGGCGCAGGCGTGTTCTTGAAAGCGGTGCAAAATATGATCAATGCGATCAACCAGAGCTTGCTCGGTTTTTACACCGTAGGGAAAGTGGAGGTTGTCGGCGGCGTATTGAATATTGACGTTGGGTAATTTTTTGATCAGTGCTTGGGTAATGCTCAATCCGCCAACGCCAGAGTCAAAGACCAAAATTGAGGGAGCATTTGAGGATCGTTTACGTGCGTTTTCCACTCAGTGTTTAACCTACAAGATCAGTAATGTGGCTCAGGTATTTAATGGGCTCGTTGTCAAATAACGCTCTTCCGCTGGTTTTGTAGGCTTTAAGCAGCTCTTTTCGGGCTCGGGTAATCTCGCCAACTTCGGTCAGCGATTGGCCCAGGCGCATGTGCACAAACGGATTGCCGTCAATGCCGTCGCAGTGCAAACACGATTCAAGGGCGTTAATGGCTTGCTCGTATTTGCCGATTTTGAAATAAGCGTCACCGATGGCAGTCAGCACCCACCCGGCCTCTAAATAGTCGGTTTGCGGTGAAGGAATCATCAGCCAAGCTTTGTAGAACAATCGCAGTGCGCGCTCGTACTCGCCGCTGTCGTATTGCTCGTAACCATCACTGCAAATTTGTTTAATATCAACGGCTTTGTCGGTTAACTTGCCATCCAGTTGGGACATGGATTCCTACTCATCAATGAGTTAAAACAAGCTGGGATATCGTCATAGTGGTTTCTTTTCCATCAAATTCCCAGAGGTATTTGAAACGATGGTAACAAATTGGATTTTGTAGGCCAATTGTCTCGTGCCTATGGTATCCTCCGCAGCCGTTTCGAATTGCGTAAGGTCATGGCTATGTATTTGTACATTTTGTTAGCTATCGGGATTGTCATTGTTCTGGGGTTGTCTGCCGTTGCGGGCTACTACCTGTGGCAATTGCATTTGCAACGTAAACAACTCGCCGAAGTAGAGGCCGAACAAGAGCGTGTTCTGCAAGAGCAACGCAAACGCCTGAACAACTCCATTCAACGCCTGGCTCAAGGGGTTATTGGCGAGCAGTTAACCAAAACCGAAGCCGCCATTCGCATTCGTGTGTTGCTCGACGGTTTGGGTGTTGACGACGAAGTGCGCAAAGAATACACCGCCTTTTATATTCTAGCTGGCAAAACCGACCACATTCCCATTTTAGAAGAGTGGAAAAAGCTGCCCAGCAAAGAAAAGAAAAAATTCGATAAAGAGCGCGAGAGCCTAGAAAAAGAATACGGCGATTTTGTACTCGACGCCGCACAGCGGATTTTAGGTAAAACCTTTTAAGTTTTTAACATCGCAGCCCTTCTGGTTAACTGCAGCACGCGTTAATCGTGATAACAGAAGAAGGGCGCTTACTAAATTAGTTTGATTACCAAAGTTTGATTCCTACTATTTGTATTTGATCACTTGCGCACTAGCTTAACGCCGCACTCGATGTGATCGGTGTAGGGGAATTGATCAAACAGCGCAAATTGCGTGGCGGTGTGGGTTTTACTGAGGCTTGCTAGGTTCTGCTCCAACGTGGTTGGATTGCAGGATATATACAAAATTTCGTCGAACTTAGCGACAAATTCAACCGTTGCCGGATCAAGCCCGGCTCTTGGTGGATCGACAAACACGGTAGAAAACTCAAACTTTTGCAGATCAATTTCTCGCAGTCGTCTGAATTCGCGAACACCGTTTAAGGCTTGAACCAATTCTTCGCTCGAAAGCCGAGCAATTTCAATATTGTCGACCTGATTCATTTCAATATTTTTGTGCGCTGCTTGCACAGAGCTTTTTGCAATTTCCGTAGCAAGAACGCGATTAAAATTTTGCGACAGCGGGAGCGTAAAATTGCCATTACCGCAGTACAGCTCTAATAAATCACCGCTATTATTGCGCGTGGCATCCACCGCCCAGGTCAACATTTTTTCGCAAACCTGAGCGTTGGGTTGGGTAAAACCGCCTTCCAATTGCTGATAGGTAAATTTGCGCTCATTGACCGTTAGCGTCTCAAAAACAAAATCTCGATCGAGCACAATTTTTTGCTTGCGACTGCGACCAATAATATCCACTTGGCAATTCAACAAATTAGACAGCTCAGCTTTTAATTGCTTTGCTTGCTCAATCCATTCTTCATTTAATGGCTTGTGGTAAATCAGGGTAATTAACAGCTCATCGGTGAGCGTCGATAAAAACTCGCACTGAAATAATTTTCGCTTGAGCAATTCATTCGGCGTAATGTGCGTAATCAACAGTGGCATAGCGCGATTGATTAATTCATTGGCCACCGAAAACGTTTCCACCTTAAACGGCTTACTCTTTTCCCCAGGCTGGTGCATGGCAAAATAGGTTTCAGTGCCTTCGTGCCATATTTTGAATTCTGTACGCATGCGATAGTGTTGTTTTGGCGACTCAAACACGTCCATTTCAGGCATATTGTATGCAGAAAAAAGAGCCTTAACTTTTTGTATCTTTTGTTCAAGTAAGGATTGATACTGATCTGGCGAGGTAAATTGGTCGGTCATATTAGCGTAACAGTGTGAGAAAAAAGGCTGAGAATTCTACAGCAAACACGAGCGATGATCGAATTTAAACGATGGAACGTTGATTGAATACTAAACTCCATTACAGGTGTGCTGTATATGTAATCGAGTCAATAGAGACAGCAGTGATTAAATTTATCGAAAATACCCGTAAAGTGCTCAGCGTTTTTCGCCAACAAACACAGAACTGGCGAACAATTTTGAAGACTAACTCCAGCGAGAAGCGAAAGCTTCATGGTTGAACGGTAATATGAGCGTCGGCTTAAAGAGTCAGTGCGCTGGCATTGAAGATGGCGTATCCATTCGTGCTAAATTATTCGTTATATTCGGTTCAACTACGCTTAGAAAAGCATCAATAGATGCGTTTTATTGAGCGTTTAACAGTTACACTGTGCTTTTTAGTTCTTATAAATATAGGCAGTAAAAATAAGAGCGCAAAAGAGTGCTTAAATTTACGATGACGTTTCATCATTAACGTAACGGGTTGTATGACACAACATATTCCCATGACTGCACAGGTTGAGAGGTAACTATGGCAGGTAAAGAAAGAGAAATTACACTTAGGTTTCTAGCCGAGCCCGCTGATGTTAACTTCGGCGGTAAAGTGCACGGTGGTGCAGTGATGAAATGGATCGATTTAGCAGCCTACGCCTGCGCGGCAGGTTGGAGTGGTCGCTATTGCATTACCGCCTACGCCGGTGGTATTCGGTTTGTGAAACCCATTATGGTGGGCAGTGTAGTTGAGGTAGAAGCCAAAGTGATTTACACCGGCCGAACCTCCATGCACATTGGTTTATCGGTACGCGCTGGTGACCCAACCTCCGACCAACGCAATCTAACCACTCACTGCATTGTGATTATGGTTGCTGTCGACAGCAACGGTAACCCAACCACCATTCCAGAGTGGATTCCAGAAACCGAGCACGATATTTTCTTACGAAACTCCGCCATTGCCCTAATGGAAATGCGCAAGAAAATCAGCTCCGAAATGGAAGCTCATGTTGACCCCAATATGGTGATTCCTGAGAAAGAGAAAAGCAAAAAAGATAAGTGATTTATTGGTTTAAAAAATAGTAGCAAGATATAAAAACGAAAAGCCCTGGTTATTTAGCCGGGGCTTTTTGATTTAAATAGGTTAATTATTTAATTTACTTTCTATTCTTTCATACCACGAAAGAGCTCTTTCTATATGCGGATGGCCTTCGGGGTAAGTGTTTTTTAATATCTCCAAAGCCTTTTCAATTAGCGAATAAGCTTGTTGGTAATCTTGCAATTCATATAATAATGTTGCTAAGTTGTGATAGCTACTTCCTGTAGAGGGGTGATCTTTACCCAAATTTTTCTCATCAGAAATCCTGGCTTTTTCGAGTAAGGTTTTTGCCCCCTGTAAATCACCTAGATCTTGAAGCACTCCCCCTAAATTCGAATAACGAATGGCGGTTATTGGGTGATCTTCACCAAAATTTTTCTCACCAGAAATCATGGCTTTTTCGAGTAAGGCTTTTGCCCCCAGTAAATCACCCAGATCTTTAAGCACTATCCCTAAATTAGAATAATTTCTAGCGGTGTATGGGTGGTCTTCTCCGAAGTTTTTCTCATCGGATACCATGGCTTTTTCGAGTAGGGTTTTTGCTTCCTGAAAATCACCCAGGTTTTGAAGTGCTATTCCTAAATTAGAACAATTTATAGCGGTGTATGGGTGGTCTTCACCGAAGTTTTTCTCATCAGAAATCATAGCTTTTTCGAGTAAAGTTTTTGCCCCCTGAAAATCACTTAGATCTATAAGCACTGACCCTAAATTCGAATAACGAATGGCGGTTGTTGGGTGGTCTTCGCCAAAGTTTTTCTCGGCAGCAAGCATAGCTTTTTTGAGTAAGGTTTTTGCCCCTTGTAAATCACCCAGATTTTGAAGCACCAGCCCTAGATTAGAATAACATCTAGCGGTGTTTGGGTGGTCTTCACCAAAGTTTTTCTCATCAGAAATCATAGCTTTTTCGAGTAAAGTTTTTGCCCCCTGAAAATCACTTAGATCTATAAGCACTGACCCTAAATTCGAATAACGAATGGCGGTTGTTGGGTGGTCTTCGCCAAAGTTTTTCTCGGCAGCAAGCATAGCTTTTTTGAGTAAGGTTTTTGCCCCTTGTAAATCACCCAGATTTTGAAGCACCAGCCCTAGATTAGAATAACATCTAGCGGTGTTTGGGTGGTCTTCACCAAAGTTTTTCTCATTCGAAATCATGGCTTTTTCGAGTAAGTTTTTTGCCCCTTGTAAATCGCCTCGATCTCCAAGCGTCAAGGCTAAATTATTTTGCAAGGTGGAAACTCTGTCATCGGTTGATTCATTCAATAAACCCTCGATGGTTTGGCCAAAGGGAATCCAAGGGAATTTATCAATGGGGTTATCTTTAGTGTCATCAAGGTACAATTTATCATTTATATTTTCGATCAAAAAATCCACATCATCAAGTTTTACATTTAACTGTGTAAATAATGCCATCTGAATCACTTGATGCATTTTATAGCTGTCGTTTTTGCTATCAGCAATTAACCAGCCGCTTTCTTTAAGGTTTTCGAGTATTTCAGAAAGCGTAATATCGAACTCTTGTTTTACATCCAATAGTTCCTCTAAGATTTCGTAGGTGTGAAATTCTGTGGGTAAGCAGGTGAGCTGTTTTAATAGATATGTTTCAGGCTCAGAAAGTTTATCGGCTTTAAAAATAGAACATAAATATGAACGAATTCGCTCAACCTTTTCATCGCTTAGTGCGTGGTTAATATGTACATTGGCATTAACGTCTTTTTCTATGGCGGTGAGTAAATCTTCTAGCGTGGCGCGTTTACGTTGCGCTATTTTAGCTAACAATTCGATGGTTAGCGTGTGGTAGTCTAGGCGTTTAACCAGTATGGCTATGTCTGCATTTTGCAGTTTAGTAAGAGAATAATGACGCTTAAATAAATCGATGGCAGCGGCTTCCGATAAAAACCCCAGCTCTTTAAGTTCAAAGCCTGCAATCTCTTCTCTTGAGGTAATTAAAATATGCCAGTGCGGCTGTTTGGGTAATTGGTCTTTAATTTTGGTTAATGACACAAACGCATTATCAATCACCAACAAATTAGGTTGGCTCTCTATTGAGCGAAGTTTATTGATTACTTTAGGGAATAGTTCTTCGACGGTGCCCGTGGTAGAAAGATTTAGACTATCCAATAAGCCCTCAGCAGAGATTAAATCTTGCCGAAAATCGTCACTGGTTTGTTGCACCCAAGCAATGTGTTCGTAGTTCTTGCGATAGAACGTTGCGTAGGTTTGTGCCAAGGCGGTTTTACCAATACCACCCATACCGTTTACCAACACCACTTGCTGTTGGTTACTCAAGTGTTCTCGTAAGTCTTTCAGTTCTTGTTCGCGACCAATCAGGTTTTTAGGGTCAAATTCCGGTATTCGCGTTGTCAGTAGTTTAGGAATTTTCTTGTCTGATTGGGGGTTTACGTCTTTTTTACATTATAATCTCCGGAAACATTGACTGTAATGTTGTCGCCTTGGACCCCAATATTGGTTTCATCGTGATTTAAAAACTTTGCCAGTTGTTCTTTGCCAGATTGGGTTTGTTGCAGTGCTGCTATCAATTCTTTAATAAGCGTTTGTATTTCTTCTTTATCGGAGATTTTGTGGTTTTCCAATTCCTCCGCCAATACCGTTTTATAACCCTTCGATTCTGGGTTTTGTTCCAGTGATTCTAACGCTTTATTGGGAGGGTTATCTGGCCCCAATAAATCGGTTATCTTTTGTTTTATGGCATCAAATGCACTTTTAACGGCGCTATTGGCAACTTCCGTTGCGCCAGAGCCAATGGCAACACGAAGAGTCTCAACAATATCCGGTACAGAAATCAGGTCCATCACTTCAACACTCCTAAACGCGATAGCGCTATAAAAAGGCTTAACTAGGCAAACTTTTTATTAGTATTTGGTTTTCTTTTGATTAAAAGCTAGACAAAAAATACTAAGCAAATATAAAAATCATTCAAACAATCATTAAGCATAGGGTTAGCAAGGTCAAGCGCTTCAAGGCCCATTCGACCGATAAATGTTGATGAAAAACAGGCGAGTAATTTGATTATTTTCTGCGCCAAATGTGCAGTGCTTTTGGTGTGAAAGTCCTGTATGTTTTTTCAGCAAAAAATTGCGTAATAGTTGGTAGAAAAAACAGGGTAGTATTTTCCTTTTAAAAACAATCAGATACAGTAAGAGTGTTCCCCGCATGCGCGGGGCTAAACCGGCAGTTTCGCAAAAAGCCGTCGGTTCAATGGAGTGTTCCCCGCATGCGCGGGGCTAAACCGCAACCTGCACGACGTAAGTGTTGTATTTACAGGTGTTCCCCGCATGCGCGGGGCTAAACCGAAACATTAACTACAGATGTCGAAAATAGGATTGTGTTCCCCGCATGCGCGGGGCTAAACCGGTCTCGTTCCATTTTCTTAATATCTCGATCGTGTGTTCCCCGCATGCGCGGGGCTAAACCGCGGACGACGGGACGAAATACCGCGTAGCGCTCGTGTTCCCCGCATGCGCGGGGCTAAACCGAATGACATTACCCAGGTCATTATTAGTAATGGGTGTTCCCCGCATGCGCGGGGCTAAACCGAAGGGAGAGAGAAGGGGGGAGAGAAGGGAGGGGTGTTCCCCGCATGCGCGGGGCTAAACCGCTCGCTCATGGTTCGGTCACTACTGTGAGTGTGTGTTCCCCGCATGCGCGGGGCTAAACCGTGCGGGGCTTATACGCCACATCGCGATAATATGTGTTCCCCGCATGCGCGGGGCTAAACCGCTTTATACGCACATCATTGATTCAGAAATCGTGTGTTCCCCGCATGCGCGGGGCTAAACCGATCTTTTGCTCGTTATCACTTGCAGATTCGTGGTGTTCCCCGCACTCGCGGGGTTTACTCTCTATCGTTGTCTTTTAATAGCTGCGGGTATAGAGGGTGTACGCAAAAATTTATCTTACCTCTATAGGTAATAGTGAAAGATCAGGTGATGAATAGGGTTTGTCTCCATATTCAACATCAATCAATAAATCCTGGATTACGATTTTCACTGGATTATTCCCAAGGTCACTAACAGGAACCTGGGATAACTGAGGTTTGCTGGGTTCGCCGCATTGATCAAAATCAGGTTTTAAATCATAAAACTCCAAATACGATATTTTTTCTGAAAATCCGCTGCGGCGTTCATACAAATAATAGTTTTTATTGCCTATCGAAAAATCACTGAGAAATTTAATTTGATCAGATACAGCGCAATCCAGGCTGTCCTCATTTGTACAAGCATTGAGAAATAACAAGAGAGTTAGAAAGCAGAGCAAAGAGGGTATTTTTGCCATTATATTCACACCCAATCCTCCACCCATTCTGAATAATGCTTAAAACTGTTAGCAACACCGATCTTTGTTAGACAATGAGATAAACCATCGGGAAGTTTCAAAGTCAATTTATCCGCCAATTCTAGATGAGTAATGTCGCCTTTAGAAAAGGGTTCGAAATCATAAACCCTATCAACACGCCAAGTGGTCTTGAATTTTTGGGCGATTCTAAGTGTAGAAGCTTGTAGAATAAATCTATGATCAGTATTAACAATATATTGATCACTGATTTTGTCCGATTGTTGAATGATGGACGTAGGCTTTATCTTACAATCCACCATTACACACCAAATAACTGATGCTATGGTTTCATTCACCGAAAAGTTATGGGTGATGTCAGCCATTCGGCGGTCTCCCAGTCAATAAAATAAGTCTCAGTCGCTTACTTTTGAAACTTCTGTGAATATTCTTCTTGGAAACTTTCGATCATGGTATCTATCAGCATTGCATCATTCGATAAGTGCATGTGTTCGTCACTCTCTTCTGATAATGCGTTTAATTTATCGGTAGTATCTTCGAGAAGTTTCTTTAGACCTAAAATTACTAAACGATGCTCTTTGGCTTGCAGTTCCATAATCAGTTACCTATTGATCGATTAGATGTGGCGTAGCCGAATGTTTTCTCTGCCGACACCGCTAATTCTTCAAGTAATGATATATAACGTGAAAGGGGCATGTCCACTAATGGCCGAATGGTATAGTGGGTTGGTTTTTGAGACGGATTGGTGTTGAAATCTTTACTGACTCTTAATCCTTCTGGAATTTTGGTGCCTTTAGGAATTTTCCACCAAAAAGCGCCAAAATTGGAATTAGCACGGTTAAACGTAGATATGCCTCCAGTATCTTTTGATACGTAATCAACACCGTCCTTCTTATACAACTCAATATCAAAAGTCTCTTCTATTTGTCGTGGCGGCATAGTTCGAAGCTTGTGGAGTTGAGGTTTATTTTTAGCTCCTCGGCGAAATAGGTCAACAGGGATAACTTTGACGTACAATTCAACTATTGTATGGCTCATGGGTATTCCTTGTTTAATGTTAAATTAATTGTTACAGGAATTAGAGAATGGTTAGAGCGGGAAGGGAACTAGCAGGATTAGCAGTTACTGTGGTTCTAGGTAACGAGGGGTTCACATTTAATCAATTGATTTAGGTTTCTAATTTCTACCTACATCTTAATCAGTCAAATAAACTGCGTATAGAGATCTCTAACTTCTTAATTCAGTGGTGTTTCGTACTGATCAGGTGTATTCCCCGCATACGCGAGGCTTAAATGTTGATTATCTCGTTTTAATGGTTAACTCTATTTTTACAGGGTAATTTGCCAATGTATTAAATTAATCGGGAACCAGAAGTACTTAAAACTTATAAGCCGCTGAAACCCGAAGTGTGCGCGGTTCTAGCACATGAAAATGAATATCTTCTGTGCCTTGGCCGCTGGCTTCGCCGGGTAAACGTGATTCGTAGAAGTAATCAATGTCGTGGTCGTCGCTGTCGGTGACATTTAAAACATCGGCTTTTACGGACCAATTATTTGCATCGTAGCCTACGCGTAAATTCATTAATGTGCTCGCGTCCGAGGTAACCGATCCGTCTTCGGTTAATGGTCGTTCGCCAAAGTAACGCAGGCGTAAGCTGCCGTACCAGCCACCGTCAAAGTTGGCGTTAATTCCGGCTTGAAAAACGTCTTCAACGGTGCCCGGAATTTCATTGCCTTCGGGGGCGGAATCACCGAATTCAGAATCTGTGTAAGCGTATTCAATGTCCACCGACCATTGATCATTAATGTAATAATACGCGGTTAATTCAATGCCTTTGCGTTCGGAGCTGCGGCTGGCTTCGGTATTGCCTGCATCGCCGACGAATAATAATTCGCTGTCTAAATCTAGGGTCCATAAGGCAAGGGAAGTATTAATGCGATTGCTGATAAATCCACGCACACCAATTTCGTAACCTTCTGAACGCACTAATGGGTCAACAGAATCGACGGCGTCGCCGCTGGAAGGATCAATTCGAATTGTGGTGCCGCGCGCATCGTTGGAATGAAAACCTTGTCCGGCCGATAAATAGGTTTCCCATTCGTTGTCGAAGGTATAAATTAAATTACCTTTTACGGATGTGAGATTGTCATCGGTGCTGCCACTGTTCGTGGAAAGATCAACGCTGTTGGCATTAATACCCACTTGGTCGTCTACGTCGAAATCGTAATAGTCGTGACGCACGCTAACTACGCTGCGAAATTTTTCAGTCCAGGCAATGCGATTTTCCCAAAACAAACCAACGCTGGATTCTTTGACTGTGTCGTTCCGTACTACGCCCAATCGTTGGCGTTGGCGAGTTTGGTACAGGCCCACTTCGTCAATATCGTCAACGCGCAATTCAGCCCCAAAACGGTTGGTCATGGTTCGGCCTGATAAATAACCTTCGGCTAGGTAATTTAATTGGCCGCCGTAAATGGTGCGATCGTCGACTTGTTCGAATTGGTCGCCATTAATTTCGTCTTCTAAAAATAAGGTGAAGTTCGACCATAGATTAAGATCGGAATCGATAAAATACGCCGAGCCTTGCCAATGATCAAATTGCCAGTTGGTGTTTATGCTGTAACGGCTGGATTCGCCGCCAACGCTGGTATCAATTGAACCAAGATCGCTAATCAGATTTTGTTCTACGGCGCGCAACGGAATTTGATCGGCGCTGTTCCAGCTGTTGTCGTACCCCATAAAAGCCACGCTGATTTGACCTTGGCTTAATGGAATGGTGTGCTTGGCAAGCACGTTTATTTTTTCAAGGTCTTCGTCGATGTCGGTCCAAGGGCCGTCGGAACGATTACTTTCTAGCGCAAAAAGCGTTTCGCCACCGGCAAATTCAACGCTGTTCATAACGAGCAATCGAGCAAAAGAATCTTCCCCAACTGTGCCTTCTATTGTGCCGTGCTCGACAGAATTCGCTGTGGTAATTTCTGCGCTGCCTGCGCCACTGAAATCACCAACATCGGCGTAGTAAGCGCCTTTTTTGTAGGCCAGTTGTGAGACGGTTTCGGGAATTAAAAAATTAAGATCGGTGTAACCTTGGCCGTGACCGTGGGTTCGCATATTTACCGGCATGCCATCAATAAACGTGGCAAAGTCGGTGCCGTGGTCTAAATTGAATCCGCGCAGAAAATACTGATTTGCCTTACCCGTGCCGCTGTGTTGAGTGGCAACCAATCCCGGTACTAATTCCAGTACTTCGCCGGTACGCAACAACGGACGAATTTCAATTTCTTCTTGACCCACAACGCCTTCGGAGGCAGAAATTGCATCGCCGACCAAGTTAGTTTGGCGGCCGACAACGGTGATGGATTCAAGGCCAGTGCCGTGAGCACTCGCTTGAGCGGCGATTAATTCACCGAAAACACCCATAAGCAAAACGCCTTTGATCCTTTTCATCACCCGTGTAACCCCTTATTATTCGGTATCTTTTGGCACAGTGATTGCGCCGAGTTGTCTATCTGTATTATCAATCACGAACTGAAAACCGATAAGTCATAGGCTTTTATGAAGAAGATCGCCCACACATTGGGACAGTTGTTGGGTAAACCACGGTCACAACCTGCGCCGCAACTTGGCGAGCGGGAATTAGAGGTGATGAAAATCTGCTGGCAATCGAATACCTTGTCGGCGAAAGAGATCTTAGAACAGCTCTCCAGTGATTCACTCAGCTTAAGTAGCCTGCAAAGTACCTTGGAGCGATTGCACCGAAAAAATCTGTTGCTGCGAGAAAAGCAGGGTAGGTTTTATGTGTATTCGGCGGCGGTGAGTCGTCGGGAAATCATCACGCAATTACTGGGCGATATTACCGAGCAAATCAGTGATGGCGATATTGCTCCGATGATTTCCGGGTTTATGGATTTTATCGACCAAACAGACGCTAAGCCGTTAAACACCAACCTGAAAAAATCCATCGAGCGTTTGCCCTCCAACGATGACGAGTAGCGTGTTATTGGCGGTGTTGAATTACCTGTTCGGTTGGACGACATTAACCGTGCTGTTGTCTTTGCTGTTGGCAGCGGGCTATCCAGTTTTTGCTCGAATTGTTAAACACAATTCCGCCGAAGACTCCGCATTTTTTACGCTAATATACGGCTTACTTGCGCCGATAGCGACTACCGCATCTTTGGTGGTGTTATCGTTACCGGCGTTGTCTTCTTACATTATTGCCGATCATTGTCACGGTGATGATTGCACGCCGCACGCGCTTCATATCACCACCGATACCGTTGAAGGCGTTGTTACCGTGATTGCTGCGGTTGGATTATTAACGGTGTTTATTGTTGCGGTATTAATGCAGTTAATGCGCGCGCAACGAAATTTAAATACGTTGAAGAATTTTTCCGAACCCGCGCAATCGACTTTTCGGGTGGTTGAAACTGACGCTCACCTGGCGTGGTGTGCGGGGTTATTTAAACCACAAATCTACGTATCCAGTGGTTTGATTCAATCGTTAACGACTGAACAATTAAACTTGGTTTTGTTGCACGAGCATTCTCACGCCGTGCGCAAAGATAATTTGCGCAAGTGGTGTTTGCATTGGGCGTCTATTATTTGGCCGAAAAAGCTCAGAGCTAAAATCCGCCAAGATCATTCTAATTATGCCGAGCTTGCCAGTGATGCTGCCGTAGCTCGCAGCTACAACAACATTGACCAAGACGTATTCGTTAGCACATTGCAAGCGTGCGCGGCGTGTAAAAAGCCGAATCAGGAATTTGAGTCGGTTGCCAATAAGTTGCGAGAAAATGCCTTTGAAAGCCAGAGGATTGAACAATCCACTCACAAAGATGCCTTGAGTCGATTCTCTTTTTTCAAATCTATGGTGATTACTCTTTGGCTTTGGGTGGCAGCGGTTATATCCTCCATTTATTTTGGTCACCCGCTGTTGGAGTGGTTGTCTCGATAGCGCTTGTCTTGATAACACTTGTCTCGATAACCGGTGTCCTTATAACAACAGTCTCTACAGCAGTCATTTCTATATGTTTTCAGAATTATTGGTTTTGTTCATATTGTTCATGAACAGTATGAACAAAATTATCAAAAGGGCTTAAATGCACATTAGTACCACAAAATAGTAATTCAACGACGTCATTTGTAACCTCTCTTTCACACGATAATAAACATAAAATAAAAAGAGAACGTTCAGATGAAAAAAATCTACACCTGCGTGGGGCTTTTACTCACGTCCTCTGTTTCATTCGCCGAGGTCGATCTTTCCAGTTTAGAAGCCAGAATCAAACAGCTCGAAGAACAGCTTTCCAATCAAGAAATCTCCCGCAAAAAACAAGCAGAATTACTTACCTTCGGCGGCCGCCTGCAACTGGACTACAATCAGTTTGATGGTGCTTACAATGCTGTCAATGGTGGCGACACGGGTGCTGAATTATTTCCGCGCCGAGTTCGCATTTCTGCGGAAGGGGAGCAGGACGATCTCGATTTTAAACTGATTATGGATTTTTCCGAAGGCGAAGCTGAAATTCTGTTATTGCGTTTTCGCTATACCGGTTTTGAAAACGGTCCCAAAATTAAATTTGGTCGCATTCGTGAAGATATTTCATTGGATGCATTAACCAGCAGCAAACACCTCGCGCTTATCGAGCGCTCCAGTTACGCAAACACCATGTCTCCGTTTTTCCGTTACGGTGTTTCCGCGTATCAATCGTTTGATTCTGGCCTTCGCTACGCCGTGGGTGTGTACAACAACGATGCTTTTGGCTCCGATGGCGATGATGAATCCAGCAATTTAAGTTTGTCTTACAGCTCGCGTTTAACGTGGTCTCATGTGCCAGCTCAAGGTAACGTTTTTCATGTGGGTGCTTGGCATTCGTTACGTGAAATGGACGGCGATATTTTAAATGCAGCGTTTGCCCGCGGTGAAATTCGTGAACCCGAAGTTCGTTTGGTGAATTACGCCGCAGGTGGTGATACCGCTGCGGTTGATCAAATCAATCAATACGGTGTTGAGTTGGGTTGGCAGAAAGACGCATTTTTATTGCAAGCAGAATACGGCGAGCGTGAAATCGAAACCGAAAATTCTGCGTCCATTTTGGATGGCGAAACCTACGAAGGTTATTACGTGCAAGCCAGTTATTTTTTAACCGGTGAATCTCGACGTTATTCAAAAGGCAGTGCCAAGTGGAGTTCACCAAAAGGCGTTCGAAACGCGTGGGAAGTGGCGGCACGTTTTTCTTCCTTTGATGCCACCAGTGATAGCCAAGGAACTGAACTCGAAACATTTACTCTCGGTGCGTCTTATTATTTAAATCCCGACGTTCGATTTATGCTGAATTACGTTCACAGTGAAGTTTCTGGTCCGGGTGTTTCGGCACTGCTCGGTAATGAAGACGAAGGCGACGGCATTACCGCAAGAATTCATTACGAATTTTAAGTGCGCTTGAGTTAATCCGTTTTTAATTTTTCAACTGCTCGTCAAAATAAGTTAGGTCGTAACATGAAAAAATATAAGCTTGCTCGAAAAATTCTCGCAGTTGCTTTGGTCGGTGTCTTTTCTCAGTCGAGTATCGCGTTTGAACAAAGCCGCTCGATCGACTGTATTGCGCCAGCGGCACCCGGCGGCGGTTGGGATTTTACCTGCCGTTCCATCGGTAAGGTGATGTCTGATTTGGATATTATCTCGGGCACCGTTCAAACCAACAATATGCCCGGCGCCGGTGGTGGTGTTGCGTTTGCTCACGTGGTGGGTAAACGCAAAAAAGACTCGTCATTAATGGTTGCCTCCAGCACGTCCACAACCACACGTTTGGCCCAGCGTCAGTTTCCTGGAATGGATCCCGAAGGCGTGCGTTGGGCCGGAGCCGTGGGTGCGGATTTCGGTGTGATTGCGGTGGGGAATAGCTCGCCCTATAACACCTTAAACGAATTGATTGATGCAATAAAAAAAGACCCCAAGCAGGTTAAATTTGCTGGTGGCAGTGCCGCTGGTGGTTGGGATCATTTAAAAGTATTAATTGCCGCTAAATCCGGCGGCGTCACCGATCTTAAACACATTCCTTATCTTGCTTTTGCCGGTGGTGCCGAAGCTTTAACCCAAGTTGTTGGCGGACATATTTCTGCTTTCACCGGAGACGTTTCTGAAATTATCGGCTTTTTAGATTCTGGCGATGTTCGTGTATTGGCAGTGCTTTCTGACGAACGTTTGCCCGCACCATTAAATGATTTACCCACGGCAAAAGAACAAAACATTGAGGCCGTCGCCCCCAACTGGCGTGGATTTTATGTGCCCAAAAATATTTCCGATGAAGCCTATCAATGGTGGGTGCAAAGCTTGGATCAAATTTATGTGAGCGAGCAATGGCAAGCGGTAATGCGTCAAAGTGGATTAATGCCGTTTCATAAAACCGGTGCTGAATTTAAAACCTTTGTTGATCAACAAGTGCAAGACATTCGTGCAATCTCAAAAGATGTAGGATTAATTCGATGAAAGACGATTGTTTATTAGGCATCGTCTTGTTGCTGGTGTCGTTTGTGTACGGTTGGGAAGCCGTACACTTTCCCGAACCGTTTGGCGGTGCTGAAGTGGTTGGCCCTGAAACCTTCCCGATTCTATTGGCGTTAATTTTAGGATTAAGTAGCGTGTATTTAATCGTAAAACCCGATCCCAATGGCGAATGGCCGGTATTATCGATGTTGGGTCAGTTGTTGATGGTGATTGTTGTCCTGGCAATATTCGCCGCTATTTTAGAGCCGATTGGCTTTATTCCGGCGACGATATTTTTGGTGTCGGTATTGTGTTGGCGCATGGGTACGCGGCCTAAATCAGCATTAATCACCGGGGTGTCCTGTGCGATTTCTGTATTTTTATTATTTAATTTTGTCTTGGATTTGCATTTACCCGCCGGAATTTTGGAGTTTAGCTGATGGAGACGCTTAACTATTTACTGCAAGGTTTTGCCGTTGCATTAACCTTTGAAAATCTAATGTTTGCCGCCCTCGGTGCGCTTTTGGGTACACTAGTTGGTGCACTGCCAGGCCTGGGCCCGGCCAACGGGGTGGCAATTTTAATTCCACTGGCGTTCAGTTTGGGGCTCTCGGCACAGGCGTCGTTAATTTTGCTCACGGCCGTTTACGCTGGAGCCATGTACGGTGGGCGAATTTCGAGTATTTTATTGAATATTCCCGGCGATGAACCGGCCATGATGACGTGTTTAGACGGCCACCCGATGGCGTTAAAAGGAAAGGCGGCAGAATCTTTGGCGATTTCTGCAATGGCTTCTTTTATCGGCAGTTTTATCGCCACCATTGGCTTGGTTATTTTAGCGCCTTGGCTCGCCCGCTTTGCGTTAAAATTTGGACCCGCAGAATATTTTGCTTTATTCACTTTGGCCTTTGCCACACTCGGCGGTATTACCGGCAAAAACCAATTTAAAACCATTATTGCCGCTTGCATTGGCTTAATGATTGCCACAGTTGGTGTGGATTTAAGCACCGGTAACCAGCGTTACACCTACGACATATTAGAGTTGTACGAAGGCATTGACTTTATTATCGCGATTGTCGGTTTATTTGCCATCAGTGAGCTGTTGTTTTTTATTGAAAAACATCAGGGCAATGGCCTGAAAAAAGTTACCCTCAATAAATTAAAATTGTCCTTAAAAGACATTGTCAATATTTTACCAACAAGCTTGCGCGGTTCTATTCTCGGATTTTTTGCCGGCGTGTTACCGGGCGCGGGTGCGTCATTGGGCAGCTTTATTAGCTACACGCTTGAGAAAAAAGTAGCGCGCGATAAAAGCCAATTTGGCAAGGGCGATCCTCGAGGTATTGCCGCGCCCGAAGCAGGTAACAACGCTTCGGCAAATGGCGCGTTGGTTCCCATGTTAACGCTGGGAGTTCCGGGCAGTGGTACAACGGCGGTGTTATTGGCGATGTTGGTGTCGTTAAATATTCAGCCAGGGCCAATGTTATTTACTCAAAATGCGGATTTGGTGTGGGGTGTTATTGCGGCTTTATTTATTGGTAATTTAATTTTATTGTTAATGAACATTCCAATGGTTGGTGTGTTTGTAAAATTATTGAGTGTACCGCCAAAATATCTAATGCCAATTGTGACTTTAATTGCTTCCGTGGGAATTTTTGCGATCAGCGGTAGTGCCTTAGATCTCTTCTTTATGATTGGCTTTGGTATTATGGGTTACGTATTACGTAAACTCGATATTCCATTAGTACCGATTATTTTGGGCATGTTGCTCGGCCCAGAAATGGAAAAAAGTTTACGTCATGCATTAACGTTGTCAGACGGTAATTGGAGCGTGTTGTGGTCAAGCAGTTTATCGGTGAGTATTTGGGCGTTGGCGTTACTTGGATTGGTGTTGCCTTATTTAATTGGACCAATTTTGCGCCGAAGAATGGCAAATTCCAGTGCTGACACGACTCAGGTTCATACTAAGGCCCAGACTCACGCTAAGACCCAGTCTGCGAATATAAACACTGAATCCGAAATTACCGAATCCTAATTAAACGTTATTGAGTGGTTGTTGGTAAACTCCGTTATCACACTAAAACAAGGTGCTAACGCGAGTTTTTACTTTATGGTGAATGTCTCTATTGAAATGTCTAAGCCATTGGTATTTCTAATATTAGTTATTTCTAGCACTAGTTATTTCTAAGCCATAGAAACATTACCTCTTGCGGGGCAGTAATGCCCCTTTTTTAATAATAATGAAAATACTTAAGCGGAAATTATTTAAACGTCTCGAAATTTGGTTACTGTTGTGTATCTCCGCAACTTCAATGGTACAACTGTTGATGTTCGCCTACGCCAGCCAACATTTAGTCTCCGACGTTATTGAAGAGCGCACAGGAAAACAAGCATTGGCGCTTGCGCAATCGATTGCCTCCGATTCCTACTTAATTTCGGCCATGGAAGTGGGAGAGTTTCCCTACGAGTTGGCCGAACGTTACGATAAGCTCCAACGCGATACCGACATCAGTTTTATTGTTATCGGTGATGTTAACCAAATTCGCATTTATCACCCCGAGCGCGATCGCATTGGTTTACCCATGCAAGGCGGCGACAGCATTAATGCGCTCCAGGGCCAATCGTATATTTCCAAAGCCGTTGGTTCGCTCGGGCCGTCGATTCGCGGCAAGGTTCCAATTATTAATGTCAGCGGCAAAATTGTCGGTTTGGTTTCTGTGGGCGTTTTGCAGGAATCCGTTGCTCAAGCTACCAGCCAACAAAAAGTATTGATTTTTTCGACGGGGTTTTTTCTTTTATTGCTGGCGGTTTTGTCGGCGTTGTGGATTGCGATGGGCGTTCGGAAAAAATTGTTTGGTCTTCAACCCGATGAAATCGGTCGATTGTACGTTGAACAAGAAGCCATTTTGAATACCGTGCGCACTGGCGTTGTTGCTTTAGATACCGACGGCAGTATCCGAAAAATTAATCATCGCGGCCGCGAAATTCTGTGTCAATCGATCAATCAAGACGTTACCTCACTGCAAGATATTCTACCCCAACACGCAAGCTTTTTATTGAGTGACACTAATCACGCAATCACCGGTTTTGAATTATTCGCTAATGATCAATGGATCGTGTTGTCGCGCTTTCCGCTCCAAGTGCAGGGTCAAACCGACGGTTTATTATTGAGCATGCGCCCGGCTGATGAAATTGAATATTTAAGTCGCCAACTTGCTAAAGTACAAGCCTTTGCGGAATTACTTAGAGTGCAAACCCACGACTACTCAAATAAGCTCAATACCCTTGGTGCGCTTATACAAATTGGTAATTACGATAAAGCGCTGGATTTAATTGGCAACGAAAGCCGAGGTTTTCAGGATCAAATTCACGCACTGCTGCAAAAAATTGAATCTCCCGTTTTGGCCGCATTAGTGTTTGGCAAATATTTAAAAGCCCGAGAATTAACGATCAATCTTGAAATAAATCCTGACAGTGAGCTTGGCAATATTGAGGACAAACACAAGCTTGAACGTTTAGTGTCTATTTTAGGTAATTTAATAGACAATGCGATCGAAGCCGTGCAACGCTCAAAAAATCCCGCCGGAACGGTTCGAGTTACATTGGAAGAGGTGGGTAACAGTTTGTTGTTTGATGTCGAAGACAGCGGCAGTGGTGTTGACCAAGCGCATTTGGATAAAATATTCAGGCCCACATTCAGTTCTAAACGCGGGGCACAACACGGCGTGGGTATGTATTTAGTGAATACGTATCTTAAAGCTTGTAATGGCAGTTTAGAGTACGGTGATTCGGATTTAGGCGGCGCTCGCTTCACCATTTATATTCCAAAAAATTCAGAGGTTTATACCGAAGATTCATGAACTATTCCTGCATAATTATTGAAGACCAACCCGATGTTGCGCAATTTTTAGCGCAGTATTTAATCGCCAGTGGTCGCTACAGCATTATGGGCATGGCTCATGATATGGATACCGGCCGCTCGTTATTAGCCAGCGTTGAGCCCGATTTAATTTTATTGGACGTTTATTTTCCCAATGGCAACGGTTTGGATTTATTGTCTGAGTTGCGCACCAAAAGCATTAAAAGTGACATTATGCTGCTGACCGCCGCGCGCGAAGTGCATATTTTAGAGCGTGCCATGCAACTGGGAATCTGCGATTTTTTGGTAAAACCCATTTTGATTCCACGCCTAGAGCAGGCGTTGTCTAATTTCGAATCTCGGCAACAACAATTGGCCGATGTTTCTGAACTTACCCAATCAGTGGTTGATACCGTATTAAAGCCCACATCTGCAGGTTCTGGCACGAAAGGGACGCCGCGTTTGCCTAAGGGCGTTGATTCTTTAACGTTAGAGAAAATACGCACTGTGTTTCGCTCGGATAATCAACAAAGCTTAACCGCGCAAAAAGTGGGTGACGTGGTTGGTGTGAGTCGCTCAACGGCGCGTCGTTATTTAGAATTTTTGTTGGAATCGGGCGAGCTGTGTGTTGATCACACTTACGGAACCATCGGGCGGCCAGAGCGGTGTTATCGTTTGGGAAAAACGGACGAGTAAAAACGTTTAGAAAAATACGACTAGGAAAAGACGATTGGGAAAAAGTGTTTAAGAGAAGAGCCGTTGTTTGAGCCTCACTAAAGCAAAGTGTCACTACAGCGATAAAAAAAGGCAAGCCCTCGGGCCGGAAGGCTTGCCTGAAAAGAATATCAACCAGAAATAACACTAACACTTATCAAACCAATTCCCGTCAAAGACACCAAGGTGCCAATGAGTTTGGGTGTGCCGGGCATTTGCTTGGTGAGCCAGTTGCCTGTAACTAACCCAGCCATTTGCAATAAGCCGCTCGATAACATCAACCCGATCGCGAAAGGAACCGGCGTGGCGCCAAACGCTTCGGTGTGGGCAACACCGTGGAATAACAAGAAAACAGCGACGAACGCGGCCACTGCGGTCTTTGGTACCAACCCTTTGCCAATAAAGTTCATTTGGCTAGAGATCAGAACACCTACAAGAATCAACGCAAGCGCGATTCCAGTGTCAGCTATACTCACCCATTCAAAAGCAGTGCCAATTAACATTCCACACATTAATACCACCGGGGTGAGCGCCAGTAGGGTTTTCTGAGTTGTTTTGGTTAGGCACGCGGCCCAAACGCCGATGGCGATCATGGAAATTAAGTGATCAAAGCCCGTAAATACATGAAGTAACCCTGCCGTAAAGCCCGTGGTTTCTCCGGTATGAGCAAACGTGGAAGGCGAAATCAAAGCTAACGTCAGTAAGCCAAAGAAAGATATGCGTGACATGATAGTCCTCGTTAATAGGTGTCGCGTTGTTATTCAAGAAGACTCAGGCGACAGCAAGTTGAATGCCACGGAACCGTTAGGTTTTGTATAGAATGTGGAGACCGCGTGATCATTAGGGCACAGCTTATGCCTTATCAAAAACCAGCTTATGCAACACCGCCTTGGCAGCGCACGGCTGGAAAGTCATTAATCAATTTGGTTAACCTGTGGCTAAGCCGAACCCGTGGTGACGGTAGGCCAAGCCCGTAGTGACGGTAGAATGAGCGTTAATAAGAACTCACAGCAGGTCTTAAAAGTGATGCCTAACTTTTCAAAATCGGTAAGATACTTTGCATGTCAGATCTTTTTGAGCACAACAATATGATCGATGAAGACCCCCAATCCGTGGGTGGCAACTTGCTAACCGATGAGAACGCCTGGCTCAGCGTCATTCAAAAAATGGACGAAGCCTACTCCGACTTGGTTGATTACCAAGTTCAAATGGAAGAGCAAAACGCCAAGCTTGAAGAAGCGCAGAATTTTTTCGACAGCGTTCAGTCGGCCATGAGCGATGTACTCATTGCCTGTGATCACGAAGGCAAAATTCAGCAGGTGAATCGCGCCTGTGAAGAGCTTACTGGCTGTCAATCAGAAAGCCTAATTGGTCAGTTTCTGGTTAACCTATGTCCACAAGAAAGTCGTGACATTTTATTGGATTGCTTACGTCGCGTGCGCAGATCACCCGTACGCGATCAAGCCATCACCCTCAATGGTATTAACGGCGCTGTGCCGTTAGCGCTGAATTGCTCGCCGCGATTCAATCCCCGTGGCCGTTTGGTCGGTATTGTGATTGCCGGGCGTCCGCTCGGGGAATTGCAAAAAGCCTTCAACGAACTAAACGCTGCCCACGCCGAGCTTAAATTAGCCCAAGAACGCTTGGTTCAAAGCGAGAAAATGGCGTCCCTCGGACGCTTGGTGGCCGGCGTTGCTCACGAACTCAATAACCCCATCAGTTTTGTTTACGGCAACATGCACGCTTTGCGACGCTACACCACGCGTTTGGTGGAATACTTTAACGCCGTGCAATCCGGCGCCAGCCGTGAACAGCTCCAGCAGTTGCGCAATGAAATGCGGCTCAACAAAGCCATTGCCGATTTGGATTCTTTAGTAGAAGGAACGCTCGAAGGTGCCGACCGAGTGCGGGAAATCGTCAACGATTTAAAACAGTTTTCATCAACCCAGCGCAGTGAAAAGTTACCTTTCGATTTGGTACACGTTGCGCAATCGGCATTGCACTGGATTTTAAAAGAAAGCCCCGAAGTAGACGTTAAAAAAGAACTGCCAGAACATTTGTGCGGCGAAGGTCACTCCGGGCAAATTCACCAAGTGGTTGTAAATCTTATTCAAAATGCCGTCGATGCGATCAAAGGACAACCAAATCCGATACTTTCTATTCGTGCCGGTAAAAAAGACGTAGACGGCAAAGAGACACTTTGGCTAGAAATTGAAGATAACGGCCCGGGCATTGCTGATGCAGATTTACCGCATTTATTCGATCCATTTTTTACCACCAAACCGCCGGGCAAAGGAACCGGTTTAGGGTTGTCGATTAGCTACGGTATTGTCGCCGAACACGGCGGAGAATTATCGATAAAAAATCGCCCCTTAGGTGGAGCAACAGCGTTATTGTTGTTGCCAAAATGCCCGTCAAATGAAGACGGTTAATCGAGCAAATCAACGTTTATTTTAAAGCTTTAATAAAGTATAGGTTGCTTAAATGGCAAATTTATTGTGGTTACAATCTGGCGGTTGCGGCGGCTGTACCATGTCGCTGCTCAATGCAGAAAACCCAGATTTAATGTCCACATTAAAAAACGCAGGCATTAACCTGTTGTGGCATCCGTCGCTGAGCGAAGAAACGGGCGCAGAAGTACGAGACATTCTAGAAAAAATTATCGACGGCACGCTCACCTTAGACATTTTATGCGTCGAAGGCGCTTTATTGCGCGGTCCACACGGCACGGGGCGCTATCATATTTTTGGTGGCACTGGCATTCCCATGATTGATTGGGTCGAGCAGTTATCCAAAAAAGCCAACTACACATTGGCCATTGGCAGTTGCGCCGCCTTCGGTGGTGTTACAACGGCAAGCGACAATATTACTGACGCAACCGGATTACAATTTGAAGGTGAACTGCGCGGCGGATTATTGGGCAGTGAATTTACCAGCCAAAAAGCCATGCCCGTGATTAATGTTGCCGGTTGCCCAGTGCATCCCGATTGGGTAACCGAAACGTTAATGTCGCTTGTGATTGATAATCCCTCGGAAGAAGATTTTGACGAGTTTACCCGTCCAAGGCTTTATACCGATCAACTGGTGCATCACGGTTGTACGCGCAACGAATACTACGAATACAAAGCCAGCGCTGAACAACCCGGCGAACTTGGCTGCATGATGGAACACATGGGTTGTTTAGGTACGCAAGCGCACGCCGATTGCAACACGCGATTATGGAACGGGCAGGGCAGTTGTACGCGCGCCGGTTACGCCTGCATTAATTGCACAGCCCCAGAGTTTGAAGAGCCACGCCATTCATTTACCGAAACCCCTAAAATTGCAGGCATTCCCGTTGGCTTGCCAACCGATATGCCGAAAGCGTGGTTTGTTGCGCTGGCGTCGTTATCAAAAGCCGCAACCCCCGAGCGCTTAAAACACAACGCTCGATCCGAACAATTAATTTACCCGCCTACCTTGCACAAGAAGAATAAATCATGAGTCGATTGTTAGTAGGGCCGTTTAACCGAGTTGAAGGTGACTTGGATATTGCCCTTGAAGTAGAAAATAATCGTGTTACCAGCGCTAAAGTCAATTCCACACTGTACCGTGGCTTTGAACAAATTCTTATTGGCAAGCGCGCAATCGATGCCTTGGTGTACACACCGAGAATTTGCGGCATTTGTTCTATCAGTCAATCCATTGCCTGCGCTCGTGCACTCGCCGATTTAAGTAACATTGCCATCACCGCAAACGGCGAACGCAGCCACAATTTATTATTGGCCAATGAATCTTTAACGGATTTATTAACTCATTTTTATTTATTTTTTATGCCGGACTTTGCCCGCGATATTTATCGAGAAAAATCGTGGTATGACGCTACAAAAAAACGATTTAAAGCCGTGGAAGGTGAAGCCACCAAAACCGTACTGCCTGCGCGCGCAAAATTTTTACACGTCATGGGCGTGATGGCCGGTCGTTGGCCGCACACATTATGCATTCAACCCGGCGGCAGCAGCAAAGCTATTTCTCGACACGAACGATTGCGATTACTGGCAACCCTCGCCGATTTTCGATCTTTTTTAGAAAATACCTTATTTGGTGATAATCTCGATAACATCAACGCGATTCAATCTATTTCTGATTTCGAGCACTGGATAAATCAAGAAGATTACACCCAAAGCGATTTACGCTGGTTTATGCATTTATCTCGTGATTTAGAATTATCTACGTTTGGGCGCACCGATTCGCAATTATTAAGCTACGGCAATTTTACCGAAGACAAAGCATCTTTAATAAAACGCGGTATTTGGACACCCGCCAACGGATTGCAAAACCTTCCGTTAGATAAAATAACCGAAGACATCAGTCATTCTTGGATGGACGGCGACGCCAAAAAAGCCCTTCATCCCACCGTAGGAGCAACCGACGTATCATTGCAGTCGAGCGAAAAACCAGACGCCTACAGTTGGTGTAAAGCGCCACGCCTAGACGGAGACGTTTTTGAAACCGGCGCACTTGCCCGTGCCGTAATTAGCGGAAACCCTTTATTTAATGAATTAATACATTCACAAGGCGCAAACGTAAATACCCGCGTAATTGCACGTTTATTGGAATTGGCGAAAATTGTTCCTGAAATGCAACGCTGGGCAACCGAGCTAGACATCACCGAACCCTACTGCAACAACAAGCCAATGCTCGCCGACGGCCAAGGCGTTGGCCTAACCGAAGCCGCGCGCGGATCACTCGGCCACTGGATTGAAGTAAAAGACAATCACATTTCCCGCTACCAAATTATCGCCCCAACCACCTGGAATTTCTCACCCAGAGACATCGACAACAAACCCGGTGCCCTAGAAAAATCCCTAGAAGGCGCACCCGTGCAAAATGGAGAAAAAGATCCAGTCTCTGTACAACATATCGTACGAAGTTTTGACCCTTGTATGGTGTGCACCGTTCATTAAGTAAAAATTATTTCTTGTTTTTAATGCAGTGTTTAAGGTTAACTAAATGCTGCGTTAAGTTTCAGTTGATGTCCTTTTAAAGATTTTTTTCTAAAAATACCTTTAAAAATTGATTGGCATAAAAGATTTAATCTAGCTTATGTTATATGAGTTGGTTTATATACCGAAAATGTACCTAAATAAACCAATGATATAATTTCATTATATTTTTTTGGAATGATTTTCTAGAAATTTAATGTTGAAAATGAGTTTGGTGCCAAAATTTATTCAGTGTTGACGTAGTTAAATTTTATAGATAGCGTTGTAGGGAATGTTTTATAAGATTGCATTATTCAGACGACTAATTTAATGGTGTGCGTTGTATGTTTGCCAAACGGTTAGCTATTCAAAATAGTCAAGGAGGAATTGAATGAAGTTTGAATGGGATGAAAATAAAAATTCCAAGAACATGCGGAAGCACGGAATAGATTTTAATGATGCGATCTCAATATTTGATGATGATAATCGGATTGAAGCAGTAGATAATAGAAATGATTACGGTGAAGAGAGGCTTCAAGTAATAGGTGAGGCAATGCCAGGAGTATTGATGGTTGCTTATACATGGAGGCATAATCATACTACTCGTCGTATTATATCAGCGAGAACCGCTAGTGCGAAAGAGCGGGCATTGTACAATAGCATGAAAGGGTTATAGGAAATCTATATGAGCCAAGAAATAAGAGTAGAACGAAAAAAGGGTGAGCCAACTAATGGTAAATCTGATTTGGAACGTTTAAAGAATATGACGGAAGAAGAAATTGAAAATAATGCGAAAGATGACGAAGATCTTCCTCTTCAATCAGATGAAGATCTGAAACGTTTTAAAAGGGTCGCGCCTAAAAAGGATTAAAATATGTCTGAAAATATTGCTGTCAATCATAAAAAAGGTCAGAAACATTCTGGAAAATCCAACTGGGATAAATTAATTCATAGGCTGTCTCCTGTAATCGACGAAGATAATCCAGAATTGGCTTCAAATCCTGAAATTAAATTTTCTAAACCTGAAAAGAGAAAAAGCTAATCAGTAACAAAAGGGTAATAAAATGAGGTTAGAGCACTAAATAGTGCTGGTTTGTAATGTTTAGGATTAAAAACTACTGAAAACATCATTGAGAGAATAAGCACGCTTGTTGAGGGTAACGATAAGCACATCTATCCAACGAGGCGATGTTGATAGATATCATAATTGAATTTTTTAAATAAATATAAAGATAAGTTTGAACTGAAAAGTAGCTGGATAGTTCGAGCTAAGATTCAGAAAGGTCCATGACAGAAAGCTTAAAATTCAACATCACCAAAACTTACTAAAAGCTAAAGTGTAGCTTAATCGAAATGGTATGCGGATTCTTTGGTTGCTGGACTGAAGTGAAAGACATTCACATTTCCCGCTACTAAATCATTGCCCCAGCCATCCGGGTATTTTCGCCCAGAGATATCAACAACAAATCCGGCGTCCTAAAAAAATCCCTAGATAGTACACCTGTGCAACACAGAGAAAAAGACTCCGTTTCTTTTCGGTATACCGTACGAAGTTCTGATTCTAGTATGGTTTGTGTCGCCCCCTAATTAAAAAATCATTTTTCAATTTTAACGCGGTATATAAGGACTGATCAGGTACTGCAATAAATGCTAGTTGACAATTTCGATAAAATTATATTTTTAAATGTCTTTTTGATGAGGTTTGTGTCAAAAATTAATTTTTGCATTGGGCAGGTTTTTAAATTATAAAAGTTCGAATGAAGCTGATATTGTAATCTGTGGAGAGATTTTGTAGTAGGTTTTCCTACTCTCATCTGAGAAGTTATTTTTACATATTAGAAGCTTTAGGATATTGACGTGGCTAAGGTTATCGATGTAGCGTTGCCAAAAATCTGTTGTAAAGTAGATTGTTGCGCTAATGGCAGTAGATTTGGGTGTATAGGTCGTGGTGATTCAAAGAAATGCATTATTGGTATATATTAAATTGTTAAGGTTTACATGAATTCAAAGTTTCTATTAACATTTTCGCTATTTTTGTATTTCTCAAGTCAGGCTAGTTCTACTGAATTAGCATCAGGGAAAGGTTTTGTCATTGGAAAAGTTGATGGGATTTTTCATATAGGAGGTCATGAGTTAAAGGCATTTAAAGTTAAAAATGAGAATAATAAGATTCAGTACTTATTAATTACATCGTATACCAATACACTTATTGAAAATGGTGAACCACTTATTTATAACGGTAAAATCACAACTATTAATGACCTACAGCTGATAAATACTGTTTCAGGTTACATATATAGGCCTAAGGGTTTAACTCATGAAGAGAAATATGCAAAAGAAGCCAAAGAAAAACCACCGGCAGAAATTGGAATCCCAGTCAGAGCTGTTTTAACAAAAGAGCAAGAGCGGCACCAAGAAGACCGTGAATCTTTTGAAAAATGGATGCAAATCCTGTCTCTACTAATAGCCTTGTTGGCTATTGATAAAGCTCTTCATTTACTAAAATACCCCTGGACTAAGCTTATGGGTTTATTACGAAGCCCCAAACCTTAACAAGCGCATCTAGTCACAGGCAAAAAGTTCCTGCCGGAACTTCCGTTCCGCTCGTATTTTCCCGGTGAGCTATGCGTTATAATTTTTCATACATAGATGTATATATCATGGTAAAAATTAAGAGCAAAAATCAGAGTGGTGGGATAACTGCTCACAATGTTAATATCGGTAATTTTCAAACTACTGAAAAAAAGACATTTAGTTTTTTTGAGGTTGTTGCGATTGTACTTGGTATTCCTGCCAGTATCGTAACATTGCTACAATACTTTGAGATTATTGATGTTTCCCAATGGTTTTAAATCAGTCTACAGTCGAGTCAAAAAATCAGTCTGGAGGAATCACCGCTGATACAGTCAATATAATAAACATAAATAACCCAATCCCAGCATCTGTATTAAGTGAGGTTCAAGAAACTTTAATTGAGTCTACGGCTGAGCGACCCTATAGTGTTCTTCTATGTCCTCCATCTGAAATGACAGAGGAACAGAAAAATATTGTGAGGCAAATACGAGACTCCCTTGAGTCATCTAATTTTGAAGTTTTTAATAGTCAAAACCCAGATGATGGGGGTAATTATCCACATATTGCAGAAGCAAAGTTCATAGCATCTAAAAGATATAATAGCGTCATAATTTTTGCTGCTGATGAAAAAACTCTTTCAAAGTTAAGTACATATACATATATAAAAGAAGATCGGTCACTTTCTGAACTTGACATGCCTGTAGTCAAAATCAATAAAACAAATGATAAATATTTTGAAAATGGATGCTTGCGCTATGTGGAGGATACAGGAAAAGTATTTTGCTACGAAGAACTTTGTAGCAATGGAGTTGATAAAGTAATTAAGTATTTGAATAGAAGGCGCTCATTAAATTATAGGCAAGACCGTGGTCGGAGAAGTAGTAAATAATGGCTCTTACTATAAATAAAGATATTATTGTTTGGGGGCTGTCTGTAATTCAGCCAGCCAGCATAAGTGAGTTAAGAGGCTTCCTTTGTGCTGTAACACAGGATGAAAACGTGGTTCCCGATGGAGATTATTTAGCTGTTACAGTCAAAGAATTAATTTTAATTCACAATGTATTAAAAGTAGCTACTAAACCTGCTCGATATAGCGTTACTCATAAAGGTGGAATTAGACTTACTAAGAAACTTAGGTATTTAAGAGACAGAATGAGATTATTCTTGCTCAAGGATTCTGCCTATGGTAGGTTTCATCTATCATCAGATGTGCTAGATCAGAATTTGGATGATGCTTCGTCATCCTCTAGTATAGGACTTAAATATCAAGATGCACAGCGGTCAAATAGCTTTTTGGCCGCTGACCAAAAAGCTATTTGGCCGCTGGTCTCAGAGCAATTTCAGATTGGTTCTACTAGCGCATCTGATGACAAAAACACTCCTACTTACGCTGACCTAGATTGCTACTCATTCGACAGCGCTTATTTTGAAGGCAGTTTGAAAAACACATCTGATTTATCAGAAGCTATTGGAGTTTCAATAAGACTCATAACATCTATCTGTAAGAAGAAAGAAAAGCACTACCGGTCTTTCGAGATACCTAAAAAAAGAGGAGGTACGAGACCGATTGATTCTCCAAGAACATTTCTAAAAGTCATTCAAAAATGGATTAATGATTATTTTATCTATGATCTCAAACAAAGTAATTATTGCTACTCATATAAAAAAGGAGTGTCTATAAAATCACATGCTCAGTGTCATGAAAAACAAAATTACGTTGCTTGTGTTGATATTGAAGATTTTTATGGAAGTTTGACTAAAGATCACATTTACAATTTGCTGTTAAAAAATAATAAAGCTCATTCTATAGCTAAAGTTGTTTCTGATTTATGTACTTTTAACAATAAGTTGCCTCAAGGTGCTCCAACAAGCCCAATCCTTAGTAATGCTTTTTTGTATGATCTAGATAATTATTTGGTGTCTGAGTGTGAAGGACTGAATGTCACATATTCACGATTTGCTGATGACATAACCATAAGTTCTGACAGCAAAGAGAACTTGATAAGATTAATATCTATGATTAAAAATTGCTTAAGATCACTAGGTTTATCACTAAAAGATTCAAAAACTAGGATACTTCATAAAAGTCAAAAACAACTTGTGACGGGGCTTGTCGTTAATGAAATTGCTAAGCCAGCAAGAACTTACCGGAGAAGAATACGAGCTATATTCCACAAGGCTAAATTATATCCTGACAGCTTTAAAGGTAAAGAGAAGGTCCTTCAGGGTTATTTATCTTACTTAAGTTCATACAATTGTTTATCCAGTGATACTCAAAGCGACTATAAACAAACGATTCTAAATATAAAAAACCTGACTTCAAGTTCAAATCGCGACAAAAATAGTTAATGTTCATTAAATACTTTCTCTGAGGCTTTATGCCGTAAACGTTTTCATGGTCGTTGGTTGAGTTGTTAGGTAATATGATTACATTGATTCTGTGTTAACGATTTCATACTTTGATTTTTGGGTAAATATTGCCGGATTAGTCCGTTGGCATTTCACTAAATCCTCGCTTCTAGGAATGGTAGAGTGTGACGAAGTAGAAGATCACGCCGCTTAGTTTCTCAATAGCTTTGTACCGATGGAATTCAGTGCCGTTGTTAGTGGTAATTGTTTTGAACTGAGAAGCATTTTGTAGAATCAACTTCAAAGCTCTTTGGCTCAATTCTTTGGCCGATTTATTGGGCAACTAACTTACCAGTTGGAAGGTATTTCGATTTACGTTCAACCTGAGTCAGGATGCAATGTTTACGGCATTTCTTGGCTGATTGTCTGAGGTGTTTCCATAAGCAACCTCCGTTGTGTTTGTCTTCCCAAATGTATTTGCAAATAGTTTCGTAACTGATAGATCGTTTCATTATTTTAAACCGTCGGATATACCCTTTGATTTCAAGTTTAAACCACCGCAATAAAGTAATATGAAGAGGTTAACTGATTGCGGAAAAATGATGCAGTATTCAAGTCTAAACAGTACTAAATTATATATCCAGAATTGTTTATTTTGATTCTATTCTAGCAAAGGTTGAGGAGGGTTTTTATGTTGATCTATTGGGTTATTGATACGAAAGTTAAAGTTCAACATAAGAGCACTCTGACACTGGATGTTAGTGAATATTATTACACACGTTCAGTTGCTCCTTCCGAGACAAAAGAAGCAGCTGTGGTGAATTTAACAAACTTACTCGAAGAGAAAAGTATCGTCATAGCAGAAGTTCTTTCAATATCAGATTACGAAAGCAAAATTTGGAACAGTGAGCAAGATGAAGATTTTGAGATTGTTGAATCTTTTGAAAAATCAAGAGCTACAGGCCAAGTTTCTATTGGCTGCGTTGTGTCTGAATTATCTGTCCACCGATGATTTTGAAAAATTGGCAGGATAGTCTACGTCCGTTTTTAGAGGTAACCCTCATTATGATCCTTACAATCAGATACCCGCACATGAGGGCGCTTGTAAAGTATTATGCAATAGAGCTTGAGGATTCTTTAATACTTTCTATCCTCGATGCTGGTCTAAACAGCGAGGAAGAGGCGAAGCATTTGAGCCTGTTTGTTTGGAAAATGATCGATAAAATGGCTGAAGATAGAGACAATAATAAGATAGTTCTTGGCGGTACAAATAACACGTCAATGCTTCCCGATGTTTCTTACGAAATGGATAATTTCATGGAAAAAACTGGGTTTTCGAAAATCTGGGAAGATATTTCTGATAACGCATAAATTAGAAATCTTTAATTGATTCGGTTGTTTGGTTTTCATTTCTGAGTGCGGGGTATTTTAGTATACTTGTACTTTCTTGTAGGGTAAATTCCAACATCCGAGTATTTCGAGAAGTTGGCAAGCTTAAAGAAATACATGAAGAAGATATAAATATGCCATATACCTATAAAGATCTCACTTACATCAGAACGGCCTTACAAGTTTACGAGGCAAAGCTGGCAACATTAGAATACGATGATTGCGAAGATGATGAATTTTCTGAAATTCAAGATGATATTCAGTATCTTCAACGATTGCTAGCAGTAACCGATGAGGAGATTAAAACCTTAGAAGACAGCGGACCTAGTCTCAATCCAGTTTAGCGGGCAGCAGTATTGATGGTGCTGTACCTATATATAGAATAGTAAATTCCTGATTGAAATTTTCTGTGTGTGCTATGTATTTATAGAAAACTCTCCTGTAAATAATGTTCCTAATATTGTTGTGTGAATCGAAATTTAAATCGTAACTAAGTTACTTATATTTGAATTGGTAATTTTATCCACAAAAACCCATAGGTTAGGGTTTAACTTAAAAGGCTTTCATAATTTCAATAAATTTATTAACTGCAGGTGTATGAATCGCTTCTTCTCTAAGAACGCAAAATGAAGACCATGGAATTGATACATCTATAGGAATTTTTTTTAAGTTATTCTTTTCAAGTTCTTCGGTAAACAGTATTTCAGGCCCGGCAGTAATGTAATCGGATTTAACTGCCATTGCTTTTGCGATTCCATAATTATTACAGGTTATAAGAGGGAAGTTTTGCAATGCAGGAGTATTAGCTGCTTCAAGTATCGATTGCGACACTTTGGGTGTGATGCTGTTATAAGCAAGAATTTCTTCGAGCGAATAGGTTTTGTCTTGATCAAAAACAGGGTGCTCTGGTCTAGCCAGGAATATAATGTCGGCGCTTTTTAAACCGTAGAAGAGAAAGCCCTCAGGCAGGTCACTAACTTGAAAAGGACCAATACCCACATCTACAGATCCGTCATCTACCATTGAAAGAAGTCTCTCAGAGCTTTCTGTTGATAGTGACACCTTAATATTTGATGTCTGCTTTATGAAATCTAGCAGCACTTTTGGAAAGTAGACTTGTTCAGTTATGGGGCCTACTCCGATATTTAAGGTTCCTTCTTCAAGTTCTGAAAGCCGTTGCACGTGACGCCGCATAGAATCCAGCTTTGATTGGATAAATTGGCCGTTGCCAATTAAGTAGTTAGCTGCTTCCGTAGGGATCATGCCACCGCTATATCTATGGAACAGTTCTATCTTGAGAACTTGTTCGAGCCTGCTGATCCTTTTACTGAGGGTCGGTTGGGACATGAAGAGTTTATCTGCTGCTTTGTTGACACTGCCTGTTTCAGAAACGGTTTTTATTAAATTTATATCAGAAACATCAAGCATGATGGGTTCCCATTGATTGAATAATGGCACTTCTCTATAGGCTGCCTTTCTTAGCAATATATTTTAGAAGCACATAAGAATCAAATGGTTATCTTCAGCGGGGCCTTTGTGTAATACACACTCATTCATTTAATGTTGTGGAGGTTTTTCTATGGCGCTGTGTTGAATACCCATGACCATATCAGTGAGACTTATGGATTTTGTGCAGTATCTGGCCACATGTTTTTCTTCGCAGTGTCAGTTCTGCATAGACAAGACAAAGATGGTTATTAGATTTTTTTTAAACACTTGGAAAATTTATTCATTTCTACGTTTGTTGCATCTTTATTAGTCTTGGAGAACATAATAAAAACCTAGGAGAGTCTCGTGACAGAAGCTAAAGGTCATATCTTGGATGTGGCATCGAAGTTCCACTATCTTGATGCCCTACTCGAAAAGCAGAAAGCAGCCTTTCTCAAAATGCCTATGCCGGCGGCTGACCAAAGAATTAAAAACCTAGATCTTTTGCATAACGCTCTGATTAATTACAAGGATAGATTGATCCTTTCAATCAGTAATGATTTTGGCAATCGAAGTGAATCCGAAACTCTATTAGCAGAAGTGATCCCGTTACTTGAAGGGATTGCTTATAACCGTAAGCGACTGAAAAAGTGGATGAGGCCGCAGAAAAGGCATGTGCCTCTTACTTTGCTGCCTGCTTCTGTGAGCGTGCTTTATCAGCCGTTGGGTGTTGTTGGTATAGTCGTTCCGTGGAACTTTCCGTTGTTTCTTGGATTATCTCCTTTGATTGGTGCGCTCTCAGCAGGTAACAGAGCGATCATCAAAACTTCAGAATTTGCGCCCCAAACCTCTGCCGTAATCAAAGAAATGCTAGAGACTATTTTTTCGGAAGAAGAAGTGGCTGTAGTCGAAGGTGATGTAGATGTGAGCCAGGCTTTTACAAAGTTGCCATTTGATCATCTTCTCTTTACAGGGGCAGTTCCAGTTGGGCGAATGGTTATGAAAGCTGCGGCAGAAAACCTTACACCTGTGACTCTTGAGCTTGGTGGCAAGTCTCCAGCCATCGTTCATAAAGACTTTCCAATGAGCGAAGCAGCTAAGCGCCTGGTTTTTGGTAAGTGTTTCAATGCTGGACAGATCTGTGTTTCCCCAGATTATATTCTCTGCCAAAGAGACAGGGTTAATGAATTTGCTGATGAATTCAGTAAGGCTGTTTCAAACAGTTACCCTACGATGAAAACAAACGATGATTACACTTCCATCATCAATGATCGTCAGTATCAACGTTTGCAGGATTACCTTCGTGATGCAGAAGAAAAAGGGGCCCGTCTGGTAACTATCAATCCTGCAGGTGAGTCATTTGAGGGTAGTGGAAAAATGCCCGTAACAATGGTCTTGAACTGTACCGAAGATATGCTGGTCGTGAAGGAAGAAATCTTTGGCCCAATTCTGCCAATTCTGCCCTATGACGAAGTTGATACCGCTATTGAATATGTAAACTCTCGTCCGCGGCCCTTGGCGCTTTATTACTTTGATTGGGATAAAAAGCGTGCTGATAACGTTCTGAAGAGAACCCACTCGGGGGGCGTGTGCGTCAACGATACGTTAAGTCATGTTGGTGCAGATGATATTCCATTTGGTGGAGTGGGTGATTCAGGGATGGGGCATTACCACGGCAAAGAAGGTTTCCTTACTTTTAGTAAAGCAAAAGGGATTGTCCGAAAAGGCAAGCTCAACGTTACTGAATATGTAGCACCGCCCTGGGGTAACGGCATGTATAAGCTCCTCATGCAATTTATGTGGCTTCGTTTTAGAAAGAAAAAAGTCTGAGGTGATGTCATGCTGCTATCAGAGAAGCTTAGAGATGAGTATGACTATGTAATCATTGGAAGTGGGTTTGGCGGTTCGGTTAGTGCTTATCGTCTAACGCAGAAGGGCTATAAAGTTCTCGTTATCGAGAAAGGCAAGCAGTACCACGCTCATAACATGCCTGAAAGTAACCGCGATCTAAAACGGTGGATTTGGGCACCTGCAATAGGCTTGCAGGGAATTATGAAAATGACCTTCTTTAGGCATGTAATGGCTCTCTCAGGAGTGGGGGTTGGCGGCGGTTCATTGGTTTATGGTGCAACATTACCCACGCCAAAACCGCAATATTTTGAAACAGGATCGTGGGCTGGTCTCAAGGATTGGCAAGAGGCTCTAAAACCTCATTACGCAACTGCTTTGAAAATGCTCGGTGCAACAAATAACCCTCATCTAACTGAAGCAGATTTGGTGATGCAGAAGCTTTCCAAGAAATTGGGCAGAGAAGAGGAGTTTTCTACCGCCAGAGCGGGTATTTTCTTTTCAGAACCTGGCGAAGAGGGCAATGTTGTTGATGACCCTTATTTCGGAGGAAAAGGGCCTGCGCGTAAAGGTTGTATCGAGTGTGGAGGATGCCTTTCTGGCTGTAGGCATAATGCCAAAAACTCCTTAGATAAAAACTATTTATATCTTGCCCGTCAGGCGGGCGCCGATATTATTGCTCAGACGGAAGTTGTCGACGTAAGTCCCATTGGCACTGGGGGCGGTGAGCAGGGCTATACAATTAAAACTCGCCCGTTATTGGGAAATGATAAATCTTATCCAGCTATATGGACAAAGGGTGTAATTTTCTCTGGCGGGGTTTTGGGTACGGTGCCTCTGTTACTCAAGCTCAAAGCATCAGGCTCCTTATCCCGTTTGTCTGAGCGAGTGGGTTTTGATATCAGAACTAACAGTGAAACCTTAACCGCTGTTACATCTGCTAATGAAGACGCTGATTTTGCTCAGGGAATAGGGATAGGTTCTATCCTCAATACGGATGATCACAGTCACGTAGAGCCTATCAATTACAGCCCAAAATCTGATTTTTGGCGTTGGATTCTGACACCTCAAACTATTGCAAAAACGTTCCCAGGTAGGATGGCGCAGCTGGCCAAAGCTTTGGTTACAGAGCCTCGTCAATACATGAAACACCTGTTCAGCAAGAATTGGGGTAAGCGTACCTTTTACCTTCTCTTTATGCAGCACCTCGATGGCACTTTGACGATGAAAAGAAATCGTTTGGGCTTTGTCACTACAGGTTTGGGGGAGGGTGCTGCACCGAGCTGCTACATCCCTGAGTCTCAGCGTATTTCTGAATCTGTCAGTGAATTAGTTAATGGCCGTATTACCCGACCTGCGAATGAAGCTTTTTTAGGTGCGCCTTCTACCGCTCATGTTTTAGGAGGTGCCGTTATTGGAGAAGACGCTTCCAAGGGCGTTATCGACGAGCATAACCGTGTCTTTGGATATCAGAATATGTATGTCTGTGATGGTGCAGCGATATCAGCTAATCCAGGTGTTAATCCGTCTCTTAGCATTACGGCCTTAACGGAATGGGCTATGAGCCACATACCTAAAAAAGAATTATCGCAGATACCAAATTAACCGGTGGAAGTTAAACATAAAAATTTAGAGGTACATGTAGCCTCCACTTCATTAGTTTAAGCCAGTTAAAAAAATAAAAAACTCAGGCTGCATTACTAGTCTGAGAAATAGGTAAACACATGGAAAATTTTAAGTCCCTAGATCAAGTATTAGATTTTGAACGTACCCCTCTGGCAGAGCGAAATATGCCAGGCACACCTTATGAAATTTTCCGCACAAGTGCGGCAGCTTTCAGAGAATTGGATGCTCTAGAGTTTTTTTTTGATGCGAGACAGTTCGAACAGAGTGTGACGTTCAGCTATCAAGAGCTTTTCGAAAACATTAACCGTGCAGCAAATATGTTCCGCTCAAAAGGATTAGGGCGTTCTGATGTGGTGGCTTTTATTCTTCCCAATTTGCCAGATACTCACTATGTAATCTGGGGAGGGGAAGCATCCGGAGTTGTACTTAGCCTCAATCCGTTGCTAGAAAAAGAGCAATTATCAGCGCTTATGACCAGCGCCAAAGTAAAATGGGTTGTTACTTTAGCGCCATTTCCTGGTTCCGATCTTTGGCAAAAGGTTGTTCATTCCTGTCAGGAAAATTCACAGCTCGCCGGTGTTTTTCAAGTTAATCTTCTGGCTTACCTTCAAGGTAAACCTTCATTTTCGAACCCAGATGAAGACAGTTTGATTCCATGTGATGAGCTTTCAGTTCCCGTGTACGATTTCCATAAAGAGATGGCCAAACACAGTGCTAAGGAGCTTGAGTTCACTGCTCCTATGCCAGATGATTTTGCCTCATGTTTCTGTACCGGCGGGACAACTGGTCTGCCTAAAATCGCTAAACGAAGCCATCAAGCCGAAGTCTACAATGCTTGGGCTTTGACCAAAATGTTCCAGTCAACTTTCACAGAAAATAAGAGTATTTTCTGTGGGCTGCCACTGTTTCATGTCAATGGACAGATTCTTACAGGCCTTACCCCTTGGCTCACTGGTGGCAAAGTTATACTGGGCACACCTCAAGGTTACCGTTCACCTGAATTGGTCCCCAATTTTTGGAAAATTGTTGAACATTACCGTGTATCACTCTTCTCAGGCGTTCCTACGCTCTATGCGAATCTTGTGAAAGTACCTGTTCATGATCTGGATATTTCTTCACTGGAATCTGCTATCTGCGGCGCAGCTCCCATGCCAAAAGAACTGTTCAATGAGTTTCAGGACGTTACCGGGGTTTCAATAATTGAAGGATACGGTTTAACAGAAGGGGTATGTGCCTCGAGTGTAAACCCTGGCTTGGGTGAGAACACTATCGGATCAATTGGTCTACGTCTTCCCTATCAAGATATGCGTGCTCTAGTGCTCGATGAAAACGGTAGTTACCAGAGGGACGCAGACGTAAACGAAATTGGCAGTATTTGTATTACAGGGCCTAACTTGTTTATGGGTTATATGGAGCCTTCTCATGACAAAGGTGTATGGGTTGATCGTGGTGGCGAACGTTGGCTTAACACGGGTGATTTAGGCAGGCAGGATGATAAAGGCTTTTTCTGGCTAACGGGGCGTAAAAAAGAGTTGATTATCCGGGGAGGCCACAACATTGATCCCAAATCATTGGAAGAGGCTATGCATAAGCACCCAGATGTCAGACTTGCTGCGGCTGTTGCCCGCCCTGATGCCTACGCGGGAGAACTGCCGGTTGTCTATGTTGAACTGAACGAAGGGTCCGATATCTCAGAAGCTAAGTTATTGGAGTTTGCTCAAAGCGAAATTTTCGAAAAAGCAGCTTGGCCAAAAAGTATTACCGTTGTTGAAAAAATACCGGTTACTCCTGTTGGCAAAATCTTTAAGCCTGCTTTATATATGCGAGAAGTAGAGCAGACCGTTCGTGTTGTAGCTGCTCAAGCGGAAGCAATAATTGATCAACTTGACGTTCGTCAGGACGACACGCGTGGTGTTGTTGCACATTTGAAAGTCAAAGAGATTAACGAAGAACTGCAACACCGTCTTAATCAATACACCTTTCAGCATGAACTTAGCAGTTAAACATAATAGCAGTTAAATATAGCTGTTAATCCATCTGGAAAACTAATTACCTATGAGTGTGAGAAGAGCCATCTTTGGAGTTGGCTCTTTTCCTTGTTCATTGTTCATTCCAAATTCCTTCGTAGATGTAATATTCACAAGACTACCGTGAGCCCTGATTACAGTAATCCACAAACCTATCCCACCGATTGTTCAAATACGTTAGTGCCTTACCCAATTTTGTTTTTGGGTAATCGTTGCTTTTCCCGTTTTTTCTTTCTTCTGTCATTATCGAGCGCTTTTAAATTTTCTTCGCGCGTAAGCAACACCCCCCAGCTTAGTCATACAATAGGTAGCGCAGGCTTTTTGATAGCCGTGGTAACCATCGACCACAATCGCTGTGTTGTTGCAATTTAATAACATTAATGGAACGTCTTGGTTGCGGCTTATTGCGTAATGGAAAACGGTGGCAGGTTGCGAGCGGGGTTGTGTTATTGCCCACATTTAATGCTAACTTTGAGTGGGTTTTTCCGGTTCTTTGAGCACCTGAACCCGAGTTTCATCCAGATGCAAACATGAGATTTATAAAGGGTTACTGAATATCTAAAGGTCAGTTAATAAATTAAGATTGAAATCAAATTTATATGTTAACTGAAAAAATGATTTTTTTGGAAAAGAGTGAATTTATTGATTGTAGATGAAAGCAAAGGGCTTTATTTATAGTTAGAAACTCTTACACATGCTTCAAACATATAAAATGTATGAAGCATATAGAGAAAAGATTTGAAATAAAGCCCAGTTTTAAGGGTTAACGTTTACCTGAACGTCGAAGTGCACCCGGTGTGAAATCGCCACGTTTTGATTCTGCACCGAAATTAAAGCCTTCTTTCTCTTCGTTTGTCAGGCCTGTCATAAGCATTCGCCCTGAAATAAGATCATGGAGAGTTTCTGCGGTAAACCAAGGCACATTTGCGTCCGTAAACTGCATTTCATGTGCTTCAGCGACACGCCATAATTTACCTCGGCCATCGTAATGATCAATTACGGCTGCTTGCCAAGTATCTTCATCAATGTAGAAACGGCGTTTATGGTAAACGTGACGCTCATCTTCCTTTAGGGTTGCTTCTACTACCCAAACTCGATGCAGTTCGTAGCGTGTAAATTCTGGGTTCAGGTGACCTTTTTGAATGATCTGCTTATATTTTAGATCTTTTGACGCCAACTGAAATGAATTATAAGGAATGTATAATTCCTGCTTACCTAGTAATTCCCAGTGGTAGCGATCTGGAGCGCCATTGTACATATCAAAGTTATCTGTGGTACGAGTGCTCTCGCTTGCAAACCCAGGACTGTCATACGCTACTTGTGGTGCTCGTCTTACTCTGCGCTGACCTGCATTATATAACCAGGCTGAGCGTGGCTCCGCTACTTGGTCTATTGTCTCATGCACTAGTAGAACATTGCCTGTCATTCGTGCAGGTTCCATTACGCGCTGAAGATAATAAAACAGCATATTGTTATCTTTCTCGGCATCGTAACCTCCTTTTAGATGCTGCGGCCAAGCTAAGCGGTCGTTAATTTTAACTATTGTGTAGTCGCCATTTTTTTTCACTGGCGCTTGGGCAATAATACGTTCGACGCTGCCGCCGCGGTATCGCGTAATATGGTTCCAGATCACCTCCAGGCCACTTTGTGGAATAGGAAAGGGGACTGTTTCTTCAAAATTTATAAGGCCATTACCGCCTTGAACCAGCTCCGCTGTTACTGCATTTTTCTTGGCAAGTTCATAAACCCGTTGCGGATAGGTAGCGGTTCTCTTGGTATCAAAGACACGCATTTTGTGAGAGTCCGGATACTTTTCCAGTAGAGCTAGCTGCCCTAGAGTGAGATTATCTTTATATTGCTGGGCATTGCTTGCTGTAATTTCGAATTTCGGAGATTCCAGCAAGATCGATTCGATATTGGACAGTGGCTCTACATTCCAGCTAGGGATAGTTCCACTGGCATTTCCATTTTTTTCGGCACCAACCGGTGTAAGTTGGGTGCCCAGTTTCATCGCTTCGTCATCTGAAACTTTTGCAATACTGCCTACCGACATAAATGCCAGTGACGTTGCGATTGTGTATGCTGCGATCTTAGTAAACATGCTCTTACCCTTAATAAATTATTGTTAGAATGTGATGCCAGCACTGAGTGCAATGAAGTCGCGGTCGCTAGTTTCATCGAACTCGCCGCCGAAGAAGCGTGTATATGAAATACTTGCGTTGTATTTGGAGATGTAATCAAAGTTCAAGGCAATGCCTAGAGTTTTACGCCCTTCATTAAATTGCGCACCTGGGCTTGGGGAATGGCCTTCAATATCATGTGAGAAAGAAATTACTGGTCTTAAGTCGATACCCGCAAAGGCGTTTGGATAATCGAAGCTTGTACGCAAGCGATAACCCCATGAGAAATCAGTCGTAAAACCGTCGTTATCACCAGCGGGGGCAATGCCGAAGATCGTATTACGACCGTAACGTAGCTCATCGTCCAAGTCGTGAACAAACGAGGTACCAACCTCACCGATGACTGTGATTCGACTAGCCCCTAGAACTTGATCAAAGAAGCCGACAGCGGTTGCTTGTGCTTGCGTTACTTTAAAATCCCTTGTGCCTCTAAGTTCATCGCCTAGTGCAATGTTTCTCAAAGCTTCGTCAAGCGGTGAAAGACCTGAGCTGCCGTCAAAAAGAGTGGCGACTAGTAAGTCGTTACCATTAATTTGAATAGGAAGGTTAGGTCGATAGCTGATTTCACCTGATAGTGCCCAATTACCGACATTGGTCGCCGCGCTCAGACCATACAGTTCGATATCTTCAGGAAAGAAAACGCCATACTCGGCACTTTCAACTGCGTTGGTGAAAAGATTTCGAGTTGCAGGAAAATTTGTAGTGGTTCGATAAGCGCTAACAAAGGGTACCCGGCTATGATAATTCAGATAATACACGCCAAATTCTGTATCTAATTTTTCTGAATAGTAGCGAGCGGCTAAACCGAACTGTCCTGAATCGCTAGCGTCACGGTCTCGTCTTCGCTCTCCAACAGCATCAATAAGAATGTTGGTCGCGTCTGGAACGCTCGCGGCATATGCTAAACCGTTACAGCCATCTGCTGCCCAATCGACCGTAGAAAAATAGGTACCGCATCCCTCAATCTCAGTTTTTTTCCACTGTAATTGATAAAAGCCTTCCAAGCTTAAGTTATCGGTTAAACCTAGTGATCCATAAAGCATGGGTACCGGGAGTAACCCTTCTTTGATTTCGGCACCAGGACGGCGAAAAGCTGAAACATCTACAGGGTTGATACTATTTATACCTCCCCGGATGAAAGTGCTCTCGCCCCAACTGACTACTTGGCTACCAAGGCGAAGATCCAGTGGCATCTCATTCACATCAAAGGAGCCATACACAAATGCATCCAGCAGTAGGACTCCAGAAAACTGAGCTGTTTTAGAGAATTGGTCATCATTCAGCGGTGTGTTTGCTGAGTAATTGTTAGCTATATGACCGTGGGGGCGGTCATTGTCTTCTAGTTCGAAGTCATACCAGTATTTACCTCGAAAGAAAGCACCATAGTTTTGGTATGTGAGTTCGAGATCGTGATTCCCTTTAAAAATTCTAGAAAAAGTATCGCCGCGTTTGAAGTTATTATTACCGTCATCAGCCGTTGTGCTAACGCCAGTACCACCATTACCCGAAGAAATGAATTTTGTATCTTGCGATTCTACTCTCCAGCTGTTGCCGACCGACAACTGAGAACTGAATGTACCTTCAATTTCGCCTATCGAAAAACTTCCTGCATGTAGATTTGGAGTGAATGAAGATGCTGTTAGGGTAAGCGCGGTCGCGCAGCAGTAAAGCCTGGTTCTTCTTTGACTTTTGAATTTGTTGGCCATACGGCCCTCCCGAATAGTTATTTTTATACTTGGAGTACTTGATGACAAAAGAGAAGAGGTATTTTGCTCAAGCTCAACTCAATCATTATTTAATGAAGGCGGCAGGGGTTATTCATTAGACGTCAATCAGTATGCAATACGTGACATTCGGGTATGGAGAATTTTTTTAAGGGGTGCTTTAAATTTTTATGACGGGATAACTGATTACTATTTTTAGTGAAATTTTTAGCTGTTTAATATGCGGGGTGCTCTGTGTATCCTTTGGGTATAGGGTTTGAAAGCTTAGCTTGAAAGGATTATTGTTAATAACTTCAATTCATTGTCAAAAGAGTGAGTCTGTATCTAAGCTGGATTAATTAGTGTTCTTAGCTGAAAATAGACTTACGTTGAATTGTCTCGATCAACCAAAAATAAAAACAAACAATATGATCCAGAGAAATGTGATCCAGAAGTGTGATCCAAAAATGAGTTCTACACACAAAAGCAATCAGGGGTACTTTGGCTTAAAGGTCTATATCGGAGTGGATCGCCAAAGAAAATACTCTTGCAATAATGACCAAATGTGCCTTAACCAATTTAGTGGTGGCTAAACGTCATTTGTTAACGAAATAAGAACAACAAAGAACGTTAATACCGTAAAAATTTCTAAAAAACTTAATGCTAACGAACAATTTTATCGGTAACCGCCTTTCTGACGAGTGTTGTACGAGTCTTTTGATCCGTTAATCAGAGGTTCCTATGTCTTGGAAAGATCTCAACCGTGCAAATATGACGGTTCAAGCAATGATGAATATCTTGGAGCGAGAAGGTTATAATCCCTCCTTATGTTTGAAGGGGACGGGTTTAAGCGTTGAGGATTTATTAAATTCCGAAACAAAAATCGAAGACCAAGTTGAAGTATCCATCATCGAAAAAGCGTTGGATATCCTTCCCGAAAAAGCAGGCTATGGTCTCACTGTAGGTCAATCTTTACGCATTACTAACTTCGGTATTTGGGGGTTTGCTATACTCACAAGTCCTGATGTTCGATCAGCATTTGAAACTATGTCGCGGTACTCTGAAATGTCGATCATGTTGTCAAAAGCTGGTATGGAACAAAAAGGGGATGAGGTGTATTTTGTGCTAAATATGGATCATTTACCTAAAAAAGTTCATGAATTCATGTTTGAAAGATATTACATAATGATCGTAAATTTCCTTAAAGAGATGCTCCCAGATTATCCACTTTCAGAGTTTAAAATCTGCCTCCCTTTTTCAAATTATAACTATGAAAACCAACTCAAAAGCCTAACTGGCTTATGCATTTATTCTCGTCAGAAAAACTATTCCATAGTTGCTAATAAGGCACTATTAGACGCGCCTTTTCCCAAAACGGATCCCCTTGCACATTCTCACTTTATTTCTGAATGCGATGGCATGCTTAAATCACACAAATCCTTGCCTGATTATGCGCAACGGGTTAGAGAATACATAATAAGAGAGAGCATTTTTTCACCGAAGCTAGAAAAAGTAGCAGAATCACTTTGTATCAGTGATCGCACACTGAAGCGACGGTTACAGGAAGAGAGGCACAGCTTCAGTGAGGTCGTTTTGGATACTAAAATGGCCCTTGCTAAGGAACTTCTCGATACCGCCTGCTTGCCGGTGAAAGTGGTCTCTGCAAGATTAGGATACTCAGAACCTTCTAGCTTTATGCGTGCATTTAAAAAATGGTGGGGGGTTTCTCCGGCAAAGGTTAAAGAAATAGGTCAAAGTAAGGAGTGCACCTTAGACAATGGTTATTAGATTGCACCAACACTCATTTTAAACAATGTAGTTTTCTGTATTCACTCGGAACCTGGCCAGTCCACCGTTTAAATGAGCGCGAAAAGTTACTCAGTTGAGAAAAGCCTAATCGAAAACTGATATCGCCTAGGCTCATTTGAGGCTGTTTCAAGTAATCTAAAGCAAGCTCTTTTCTTAGATTGTCGACAATTAATTTAAAACTGGTGTTTTTATCGGACAGTTTCCTTTGCAGAGATCGGGTGCTTTGATTCAGCTTTATCGCTATCTCATTTAATTGAGGTTCGCCTTTATGAAGGCTCTTTAATACGTGTTGTCTTATAAGTATGGTGATGTCTGTTTCCTCCATATCGGCAATATATTCTTCGCATATTCGATCATTGGCACGTGCTAGAGTTAAATTTGCTGACGGCAGTTCAGTATCTACAAGCTCTAAAGGGATATAGAGTGAGGCTCGGGCCTTGTCATATTCTATCGGGCATTTGAACATGTACTCATAGTTGCTTGTATCCGCGGGCTTGTGTCGAGGTAATGTCACCTTATTCAAGAAAAACTCTTGAGGGTAGAGGTGCCGACAAGTAATCACGAGTGACGCTAATACGGCTTCCAACTGGCTATTTTGGACAAGTGATTCAGCGACAGGGTAAAGCTGTAATTCAGCAATATAATTGTTGTCGTCCTCGTGTATTAGAGGGTAGCCAACAGTGCTGAAGATTCGACCGTATTTTTCCAGTCTCTCAAAACATTCCCTTATGCTTTGACTTGCAAGCATACTGTAACCTAACGCATGCCAAGATGTTGGTCGGGCTAAACGAGCGACTTGTAAACCAAAACTTTCATCGCCTGTTAATTCGACAGCCTTCCCCATAAGCTTGGATGATACTTCAAGGGAAATACGAGAATCAGGTTCCTTTAATAAAAGAGGATCAATATCGAGTTCAGCCAGAACCGGGCCTGTATCTATGCCGTTTTTTTCAAGTGCGGCTAACGCGGTTAGAGTCCAGCCCGCTATGGTTGTGGCTGAGTTCATAGAGTATTTACCGATCGGTGTGAAAGTTAAAAGCCAAAATTATTCTTTTCGTTTTAGGCGTTACTTTTTTCTTCATGGTAGCTGTTAAATATTTTCTAGCAACCTTATTTTCTATTAATTATGGCCTGATGTGTCATGTGCCTGGCCTAAGTTGTCATATTGTCAGTGGGGGATTAGTCATATCTTTGAATCATTCTAATAACAATAGAAATTGGAGTCAGATATGACGATTAACGTTATCCCAACCGGTGAAGCATGCGGTGCCTACATTGAAGGCGTTGATTTGACGAAAGAGCTTTCACAAGAGCAGGTCAAAGCTATCCGCAAAGCTTGGAACGAGCATCATGTAATTATTTTTCGCGATCAACCTTTATCAGACGATGACCTTGAGCGGGTGTCATCGTATTTCGGAGACTTAGCCATTGATCCGTTTGTAAAGTCGATTGAAGGTCGTAAGCATATGATTTCAGTCCAGCGTGAAGCAGACGAAACCAGCCCTATTTTTGCCGATATCTGGCATGCCGATTGGAGTTTCAAAGCAGATCCACCTTTTGGTACTTGCCTATTTGGTATTGAGATTCCTCCAGTGGGTGGTGATACGTTATTTGCGAATCAGGTTAAAGCTGTTGCAGAAATGCCTGAGGACTTGCGTGAAAGAGTTGAAGGTAAGGTTGCAATTCATTCCGCAAAAATGGGCTATTCAAAGAAAGGCTCGTACGGAGATAAATTCAAGAGTAAAAGTATGGAGATTGTAGCTTCAGACGAGGCGCTGGAGCATGAAACACATCCTTTCATTATTACTCACCCTGAGAGTGGGAAAGAATCAATTTTTGGATCGGCAATAGCCTACATTATTGGCATTGAAGACATGCCGCAAAAAGACGCTATGGATTTAATCATGGAAGTTCAGCGCTGGCAGGTTCAAGATCAGTTCGTTTATCGCCACAAGTGGGAAAAAAATATGCTTGTGATGTGGGACAACCGTAGTGTATTGCATAAAGCTACTGGCGGGTTCGAAGGGCATCGAAGAGAACTTCACAGAACTACTATTTCAACAAAAAAAGCCAGCTAGAAAACAATCTCTCAGATAATAAATATTACCATTAGAGGTTCTATTATGAATACGCAAGATATTATTAATACTTTTTCTCCAGCTGTTGAAAAATTTGGTGGCTTTCCTTCCCCTGTGAAATTCAAAATTGGTGAGGATTCCGTTATTCATATTCTCGGTAACGAAATAGTTGCAGAAGATAAAGATGCAGAATGTACCATTTCTATGTCAGAAGAAACCTTTTCCCAAGTTGTTTCCGGCGGTATTGATGTTATGGGCGCGGTAATGGAAGGGGATATCACCGTTGAAGGTGATTCAGCAATTGCAATCAGTGTTCAGGGGCTTTTTTAGTCTTATTAAGCTATTAACTTATTGATGTACCGATTTATCATTTCTACCTTGTCTTTTGAGCCAGTTAATCTGGCTCTTTTTTTATTGTGAAGGTGGTATGTCAGTTCTGTTGTCTGTTGCTTGAATAAAGTAATAATTTATTCGGGGGATTTATGCCTATTAAAATTATACGATATAAAAATAAGGCTACTGATTATGTTGGTTGGGCAATATTTGAAGGTGGTATTTATTCTATTGATTGCGAATGTGAAAGTACGCATTCTTTTCTCAATACAGGGCTTCCTGTTGCCCACAAAATGATAAATGATTTATCTGTCTATGAAAAAAACCTGATCTCAGAAAGTGATATAGATATTCTTTCTCCTATTACCGCGCCTTGTAGAATCTTATGCCAAGGTTCTAATTACCCGCAGAGCCGCATCGAGACGGGCATGGACCCTAATGACAAAAGCTTTAACACTCTCTTTCATAAATCTGATGCCAGTATATCTTCGCCTAATGCGGAGATAATAAGTCCGTCTCATGTGCGGCTGCTAGATTACGAAGTCGAGTTGGGAATAGTCATTGGTACAGATATTCATAAAGAAACTACTGTCACCAAAGACAATATACATAAGTTCGTTGCAGGAATTGTTCTTGCTCATGATGTTACGGCCAGGGATATTCAAATCCCTCAAGGTCAGTATTTTAAAGGAAAGAGCTACCGGACATTTTGCCCTTTAGGACCGTATCTTTGCATTCTAAAAAAAGATGAATTCAATTACATCGATAATTTGGAATTAAAGCTCTTTGTGAATGGAGAGCTGAGACAAGCAGATAACAGTAAAAACTTGATTTATTCACCGTTCGAAACGATCACCGAATTGTCTCAGGTAACGAACTTAACGGCTGGTGATTTATTGCTGACTGGATCTCCAGGAGGAGGAGCATTGAAAGTTCCTTCAGGCGCGATCGTAAAGATGTTAGGCCTTCTTCCTGATAAGCTTAAATGGAAAATGTTTATCAATAAGCAGGAAGGAAATGGCAAGTATCTTAAGCATGGAGATGAAGTGATCTCCAGTATTTCGAGTGCGGATGGATATATTGATTTAGGCACGCAGAGAAATCGTGTTAGATTTGATTAAAACTGATTGTTGACCACTACAAAAGGGCACTGTCGGTAATTCGGAATCCACACAAGAAAGCGTTATCTTGAACATCCCCAGTGCGTTTTTATGAGAAAGAGCCAGAAGGCTGAAAGAAATCTTCATTCAGCCAGCGCTTAATAAGAATACCGAATTTATTGATAAGCAAACGCTTTATTCAATTATTCATCTATTCAGTTATTGAACTTTGGCGGTCTCTTCTCAAGAACGGCTGCAATTGCTTCGCGAGCTTCTTCAGCACAGAGAGCTTCGTAGAAACGATCAATCTCCTCATTAATTACATTATTTACCAAGTCAGCCTGTGATTTCTTCAACATTTCTTTTGTTTTAAGTAACGACTTGTATGGAAGGGCCAGTAGCCTGTCTGCATAATGAGTTGCGTGTTGCAAAACATCTTCTGACGAAACCACGCCATTAACAAGACCAAGTTCTTTTGCCTGATCGGGACCAATAAAATCGCCCAACGCTAATAGCTCAAATGTATGTCGATGACCCAGTCGCTGAGGAAGTAGAAGACTGGAGCCACCCTCAGGCACTACGCCTAACTTAACGAATGGGTAGCTAAATTTAGTATCAGCATCACAAAACACAAGATCACAATGGAGCAGCATTGTTGCGCCAATACCAATGGCCAATCCATTGACCGCTGCAATGATCGGTTTTGGGAAAGAAGAAATTGCCAATAAGAAATCACGTGCACCATTCATGATATTTGCTTGGTCAGGAGCAGCAGCAAAATCTCGCAAATCATTTCCTGCACAAAAAACTTCTTCGCCGTGGAGGATGACCAACTTTATAGATGAACAAGATTTAGCGTACTCAAGTTCGCCAGTAAGATCGGTATACATTTGAAAGCCGATGGCATTTTTACTTTTCGGCTTATTAAAAGTTATGGTCAGAACCTCCCCAACCTGTTCAGAGAGTATCGCTTTAATATTCATTACTAATTCCATTAAGTATTTGCTAATAGAATCTAACTCCAGCAAAAACTTTTCAGCCAATTCATTTTGTTCGCAGCCCATAAGAAATATATCTATTGGCATTCGCTGATGACATAAAACGATAATTGTTTTAACGCCTCCGTACAGTTAACGACAGAGGATAAAGCCCTGTGCTGATGGATAATAACAGAGAGCATCAGACAAAATTCGAAAGGAGCTTCCTTTATGAGTACACCTCAAAAAGTAGCCGTAATAATTGGAGTGGGTGCAGCAAATGGAATGGGCGCTAGCCTTTGCCGCCGCTTTGCCGCCTCTGGTTATCACGTTTACGTAGCAGGCAGAACAGCTGAAAAAGTTAATACAGTAGCTGAATCAATCAGCTCCACAGGCAAACTGGCAACAGCATTCACCTGCGATGCTACATCACCTGAACAGGTCAAGGGGTTATTTGATGCCGCCGCCAAGACAGGTGATATATCTCTGGCTATCTACAATGCTGGCAACAACATGCCTGGGGAATTTCTTAATATGGAGCCGTCGTATTTCGAAAGCTGCTGGCGAGTCGCTTGTTTCGGCGGGTTCTTGTTCAGCCAGCAAGCTCTTTTGCACATGAATGAAAAGAAAAAGGGTACCTTAATCTTCACGGGTGCAAGTGCCTCTTTGAGAGGAAAACCGTTCTTTTCTGCCTTCACTGCTGCAAAAGCAGGCCTGCGAGCACTCTCACAATCTCTGGCAAGAGAATTTGGGCCAAAAGGTATTCATGTAGCGCACATTGTCATTGATGGAGCAATCGACGGTGATCGCATCAATAAAGGCCGGCCAGAAGTTGCAGAAAAGCTGGGCAAAGATGGGCTGGTTGATATGGAAGGAATCATTGATATCTATGAAATGATTGAAGCCCAACCATCAAGAGCCTGGACACATGAAATTGATGTCAGAACTTCTACGGAGCAGTTTTAATGAAACTTGTCGGTACACTTCTATCACATTTTGTTAGACGAGTAGCCATACCAATGCAAATTTATGGTATTGATTACGAGCTTGTTGAAGCCTCTGTGGTTAACGATCAGGACCTTATTCGAAACCATAACAAGCTGGTAAGAATCCCTTCACTCGTTCTTGATGACGGTGATATTCTGGCTGATAGCAACTTTATTCTTGATGAACTAGATCTGATGGTTCCGGATGATGTTCGACTAACACCAAGCAAACAAGAAAACCGTAGATCATATGGGCAAGTTATTGCTTCATTAACTGGATCAATGGATAAGGCTACAGCATGGTTCTACGAAGCTCGGCGAAGACCTGAAAATCTCGTTTGGCCAGAATGGGCTGAACATCTGAGTACGCAACTTGCCGGTGGGTTAATCCAGGTAGAGGAAATGGCTGCCGAAAATCCATCTCACTCTCCGTATTTATTTGAAGATAAAATTACCCATGCGGATATAGCAGTAGGGCTGGTATACCCAATGGCAAATTTAGTTACACCCGGTCTCGTTAATGAAAATACGTGCCCAAGAATGCATGCACTTTCTAAACATATGAATGCAACAGAAGCATTCATGTCAACAATTCCCTCTAAGTAGTAATGCTTGCCATTTGATTTTTATTTTAGGCCCAGAAATGGGCCTCTTTTTTGTTTGGAAATAAATTAAATTAAAAGAATTTGAAAAGTATATTCACTTTTTTTGCATTCCCTGTAAAAAAAATACAAGACCAGAATCAGAAGTCATTTGTTAAAATAAAAATACACATAAAAATGTAAGAAGATGCTGAAATGAAAATCAACAAAAATATTAGATTAGACCGATACCCTGAAGGATCACCGACATCTGATATATTTTCAATTAGTAATAATAAGGTGTCCGATATATCAGACGGACAATATCTGATTAAAAATTTGTTTATAGCCATAGACCCTGCATTAGTAGGCCGATTGAGAAACGAGAACAATTACGCCGAGCAAGTTCAAATCGGCGAGGTAATGCACGCATATTGTGTCGGAGAAGTAATAGAGTCAAAAAACAGTGCTTTTAGCAAAGGCCAAAAAGTCTATGGTCAATTTGGTATGCAAGAGTACAAAATCTCCGATGAAAATACGGTGTGCTTCCCAGTAAAAGATATTCCTAAATTGAGTTATTACCTTGGTGTCTTAGGGACAACAGGGGCAACGGCGTATTTTGCACTCAATGAAATCTGCCAGCCTAAAAAAGATGAATGCTTAGTAGTATCTTCTGCGGCAAGCTCAGTTGGATCCATCGCAGGTCAATTAGGTAAAATACATGGATGCAGAACAATAGGAATAGTTAGCACGGAAGAAAAAGCGAAATGGGCTAAGAAAGAATACGGGTATGATGAAGTTATAAGTTATAGAAATAAAAGTATCTGTGAAATTGAACATGATCTTTCATCAGTTTGCCCGACTGGTGTAGATATGTATTTTGATAATACATCCGGCAACATCTCAGAAGCCCTATTAAATTTATATAATGACCATGCCCGTATTGCCGTAGTTGGTCGCATGGGTTTATCGCATCTTAATGATACTACGCAAGATATAGGCAGGCGCGACAACAGTATCATCCTTTCTAAAAGAATTAAAAAACAAGGATTTGTAGTCCTTGATTACATCCAAAGATTTACCGAATCCGCGCACGAGCTTCACTCCCTTATATCAAAAGGGGAGCTAATCATAAAAGAAGACATTTTAGAAGGTGTAGAAAACCTCCCGACTGCCTTTATGAATGTTGTGCAGGGAAAAAATCAAGGTAAGCAAATCGTAAAGCTTTGCTAAATTTCAATATCAAGAATAAATAGGTGAGAAATGACATATTGCATCTGCCTTATCCAAGAAAATCAAATCCCGGACAGTTCATTAGGGAAATTAGAGGTAGGGATTAGAGAAATTGTTTCTAAGAACCAATTAAATAATTTATCAGATTTAAAATGGATAGTTATTCCTGAAGGTCAAGGCTGGACAGCCGCAAAGCCTTCAACCTCTTCTGTTGTAACGCTATACACGCCCAGTATTGAACAATCCGTTCGAGTAGATGTATTAAATTCTATCTGCGATCTTTGGACAAAAACTACAAGCTGTCATATCAACGAAATAATCGCCTCGGTAGTACCTGTTAATTAGGAGAAAATTATGCCTCTATATTTATGTAGCTCACCTTCTGGTTCTATTCCGCAGAATCTTAAGCAAAAAATTTCACAGGCCATAACTGATGTGCACTGTAATGTAACCGGGGCACCATCAACGTTTGTTCATGTATTCTTTTTTGAAGAAGACAAACTTCAAGTTCTACAAAACCTGTGGGGGGGCGTTAGCTCCGGTGCTCAATATCAACTGTTTGGGAATATCAGATCAGGAAGAACAGAAGAAACAAAGTCCACCTTGGTTAATGGCATGTGCCAAGCTGTTGCGGATGTATTGGATGTTGAATTAGATAACGTCGCTATGGCCACGAAAGATATTGAAGCTAAATGGGTAATGGAAGGTGGCGATCTTCTTCCAGAACCAGGAGAAGAGGCCGCTTGGCTAGAGAGGCATTATAAGAAAATGGAAGCTCTATCTAATCAGTAAATCTGCAGTACATTAGAAATAGTCGATTCAAAAAGTTTTGACCGGCTTGACTGCCTTATAAACTATCAGGGTAAAAAAGCGGTTCACTTTTTTGAAAGATTTAAATAATATTAATCCGCAGCCAAAACCTGACCTTTTTTACCTATAGACAACTATAAAAATCATAACAGAAATAAAAGGTATAAACGTTATGGAATACTTAGGCATCTTGAGTAGTGTCGTGCTACTAATTTGGCTAGCACTACGCGGAGTCAATATTATTTTCGCGTCAATCCTTTGCTCATTAGTTGTCATTGTGACGAATGGGCTACCTATAGGGCAAGCTTTATCAGACTATTATACCTTTGGCCCTCTTGGCGCTTTCACATTTGCTGGTAAGTTTTTCATCCTTTTCATGGCAGGAGCAATTTTTGGTAAGGTCATGGGCGAGAGCCATGCTGCAGCAAGTATCGCCTTAGCCCTAATTCGCAGACTTGGTTCTCATAGAGCATTACTGATTACAACACTCGCGTGTGCCTTATTAACATATGGCGGTGTTGTTGTTTTTGTCGTAATTTTTGCTATGTATCCACTGGGTTTAAAACTTCTGCAGGAAGCAAACATTCCAAAACGCCTTTTCGCAGGCGCCATTGCACTTGGCGCTGGAACCTTCACCCTAACGGCACTGCCGGGTACTCCGTCCATACACAATGTAATTTCCGCAACCGCTCTTGGAACAGACCTTTTTGCGGGCTTCTGGGAAGGTATTGCCGGAGGGGCATTAATGCTGATTGCAGGACTTTGGTATTTGGAACGTGAAAGAAAAATCGCTATCGCCAGAGGGGAAGGTTTTGTTCCTGGCCCTAACGACAAGATTACAAACCCTGATAACCATGATTATCCTCACTGGGTTTTGTCATCAATACCATTGATCATTGTTCTGTCATGCATTATTGCTCCTCGAATTTTGAGTGGTCTTACAATCTTCGAAGGAGAGAACCTTCCTTCTATTCTGAAGTTTGCAATTAGCCAACCCATTATTTGGCCTAGTCTATCACTGCTAATCGGCTCAGTTGCCGCAGTAATTATTTTCTCAAATATCAGACGGAATACTTTGAAAGTAATGGGAGAGGGCTCCCATGATTCCATCTTCCCGTTAATCAACACGGCAGCCGTTATTGGCTTTGGTGGAGTCGTATCTCATACTGAAGGTTTTGCACAGTTTTCAGCGTGGATTTTAAATGTAGACATGCCGCCACTGCTGTCGATGTTTGTTTCAGTGAGTTTAGCCTCAGCCATTACCGGTTCATCATCAGGGGGGCTACAGATATTCATGCAAACAATGGCGCCTCGATACCTCGAAATGGGCATTGATGTCGAGACTCTACACCGTATTACAACAATGGCTAGTGGTGGTTTTGATTCTCTGCCGCACTGCGGTGCTATCGTTGCGACACTGGCTATAACCGGAATGACCCACAAAGAAGCGTACAAAGATGTCGGTATTATCACTGTAGTGATACCTGTTATTACAACACTTCTTTTAATCTTCGCAATTTCTTAACCCATATATGTTGCAATAAACAGCCACGACTCATCGTTTTATACCTCGGTTTCATAACCCGGGTATAAAGCGAAAAGATAGAAATTAAAATTAACGTCTTTTCTTTGAGTGTGCACAAGATCATTTCCCGTTGAACCTACGTCTGATAATACAAAGTAACAGACTTTATTAGCCTTCCTTCTACTCATCACTTGATTCGAAAATACTTGCCATTCCCGATAATCAATCTAGAACTCGTGATCCTAAATTCGCTGACCAAAAAACCGAGTACGGAAAGCGTCATTAAAAACCGAAGAAAGATCGAGCAGAAAGTATCATCCCAGTCAGCAAATTTAATTTCGATCCAGTCAAACTAATGTGTATTTTCCTGTCGAGAAAAAACTCGGTTTAATTGGATTAAGAGACGACAAATATAGAAATCTATTGCTTAGCTTTATTCTTGTTTTGCGAGATCAATAGCGCCGAGTGAGTCAAAGGAATTAGCAATCAAAGCTTAGATTACTACGCTGATGTTAAAGTTTTTTATCGTTTTATCTATTGCCGATGCTCAATTCCACAGTGATAAAAATGGAATAGTGCAACTAGTGAGGGTTTTGAGGTTAATAAATCTTTTGAAAAATCTAAATCTACAGTCGAAATTTTTATTGGTTGTATTATTTTTGAGTTTTCTTTGGAGGGCTGAATATTAATAAAAGAAACGTGGTTTAGGTTTGTGCATTAAGTGCCAAAACCAAGGTGTCAGTTTAACCGAAGACGCTCGCGGAGCACTCAGCTATTGGGTTGAAGTAAAAGATAATCACATCTCCAACTATCAAGTCATCGCTCTAACCACCTGGAATTTCTCATCTAGAAACATCAACAAAAAATTCGGTTCCCTAGAAGAATCCCTGGAATGCTCGCTCGTGTAAAGCGTAGAAAAAGATTCCGTTTTCATTCTTATGTCGTAAGAGATTTTGATTCTTGTTTGGTGTGTGCCATTGATCATATAAAAATTACTTTTTGCTTTTAATGTGATGCTTAATGAAAGCTAAATTCTGTAATAAGTGCCAGTTGACGAATTCTCTGGAATTGGTTTGCGGGTGTGTCATTGAAAAATCTTAATCTAAAAGTTAATTTTAGTTTTCGTGTTGTGTAGGCTTTTAAATTATAAAAGTTCGCATGACGTTGGTATTTTATATCTGCAATGAAATTTTTAGATAGGTTTCCCTATATTTTTCTTAGCTAGTAAATTATTTTACACGTCAAAAATCCTAAGCCGTTGACGTGGTGAGATTATCAATATAGCGTTGCCGAAAATGTGTCATGGCATAGATGGTTGTACTAATGACGGTTTATTTTGGGACGTGGGGCGTGGTGATTTAAAGAAATACATCATTGGTACATAGATTAAGCTGTTAGCACTATATATTGAAATAGGAGTTAAATATGAGTAATTGGGATGCTATCAAATGCCAAATAGAGGAAAATGGAGACATATCCTCATTTTCGATGACCGAGTTGCGTGATGCTGCAGGAAAAGAAAAACTTGGTGTGAATGTTCGTGCTAAGATATCTAAAACACTGGCTGGTCTAGGGTTGGGGCATATTCCTAAAGAATTGCCGACTTACCAACATGAATCTGTGCGCCTCTACAAGAGAGGTACTACCGTAGGTGATTTTATGGAAACAGTTTTGACGCCTGGTGAACCCCATGATCGAAAAATTCGTGAGCAATTAAGCGAATCAAGTGCAAAGCATATTGAAATAATCGAAGCAATTCGAGAGTTAGTTGCAGAATAAATGCTAACAAGGCCAGCCAGAGGGTCAGCCAAACCGCTTTGTCTGTTTCTGCTGACAGCGTTAGAGCATAAGAGTACTGAGAATGGATATTGTAAAAATACTTCAGAGCTTGAAAGGAAAAGTCTTGGATGCATCTCATTTCGAGCTGCTCGAGCATGCATACAAATTGCAGGAAGAAAATATAAAGCAACTAAAAACTAATAATGAAGCATTAAAGGAGAACAATAGTCTTATAGCTGACGAGTTAAATAGGCTTCGAGCAGAGCGCGAATCATTGAATGGCGAATTGAGTCATGTCAAAACTTTGTTACCATCTGAGGGAGTTAACTTGTCTGAGTTTGCCGAGCATGTGTTATCCATTTTTGAAAAAAATGATGCTATAAATATGCTTGAATCTAATCTCTTGGAAGAAGGCGGTCTCACTACTATTCAAACACAGAGCGGCATTACAGAGTTACAAGAATACGGTTTTGTCTCCTACGCTATCCCTAAGGCTGGTGGCAATTTATACGGTTTACAACCTCGCGGGAAAGAACGAATTGCTAAGCAGCAAAAACTCTAACAAGAACATTAAAAATCGTCTGCTAAAAAGCGCAGGCTGGACTCGCTAACACTCGCTTTTTTATGTGAGTGTTAGATATTAAGTCGTACTCATGATCACTATGGAAGGAATATGATCAAAGATTTTGGCCAAACTGCTGAGAAGCTATCTGGCAACCCTCTAGGTATTATTGCTCTTTTCATTGTTCTGCTCTACGGGATTGCTGGCCTTGTGCTTAGTTCATCTGCAAACTTCTTAACTCAAGAAGAACGGATTCCTTTAATCTGGCTACTTGTTATATTCCCTTTTCTAGTTCTATTCGTTTTTGCTTGGCTGGTAAGTCAACATCATACGAAATTATATGCACCAAAAGATTTCGTTAATGACGAAGCATTTTTAAGAGCTTTAACACCTACTGAGAAGCAGGTTAAGCAGCAAAAGGAAATTGAAAAATTTGAGGAAGAGGATAGTTCAAGTTCATCATCAATAAACTTAACAGTTGCGTCACCGATAAATACGAGAAGGCATGTTGGTGTACTGTACGAGTATGGCCTGGCTGAAGATCTGGCAATAGCTCATCTTAAATCCACCGAAAACCTCAATATATTACAAGATCAAGAAATACGTAGTGGAAATCAGAGCATTCAAGTAGATGGGTTGTCTGTATCTGAAAATATGTTAACTGCCTTTGAGGTTCAGCTTATCAAAGCTGAGTATATTAATAGGAATCTACGATACCGTATGGCAGATATTGCTTATAAGGCAATGCAGCTCGCAGCATTTAGTAGAAACTCCAAAGCTAAGCTGGTTTATGTGGCGGTAGTTGATAGGCTATCAAAGGAAATCGAAGAGAAGATAAGCGATAAATTTAATCAATTCTCATCAGCCTCAGTCGTTCCAATTGAGTTAAAAATTCTTGATTTTGATTCTATAAAAGAAACTCATGGAGAAGATAAGGTTGCGTAACAAGCGTGCACTCGGATGAATTACTCTTTGCGATCATAATTTATCGGTTAGCGCGGTGTTATGTGTAAACCAGGGAAATACACATGGAAAATCAGATAGCAGTATATTGTCTTCAATCTGTCGCGGTTATTGGGGCTCTATTAGTAATGATATATGGCCTAAATATCATATATAAGCGTCTAAAGGCTAAAAAGCAGGGATTTGGCCCAAATAGTTTAAAAGCAATAGGTGTAGTTTTATTTTTACCAATATTGCTAATACTGGCAGTACTAACTGATTTTCAAACAGAAACTCTTGCTGCGCTACTTGGCACTGTTGCGGGTTACGTTCTCTCGAATAGCAAGCCGGATGAATAACATATAACAAGTAGTTTTAGATGAAGCTTGCGCCACACCAGAACCAAGTGTTATGCGTATGGAGCAAGCAATTGCTAAACATCGAAGATCGGTCGTTCTTTCTTTCGAAAAGTGATAGATTTCGAAGTATCGAGTACTTGCCACTATACGCGGTAAGAATTTTAAAACGCTTTCTAAAATAACTCACGAGATATAGTTATTACATATTAAGATTATCTTTCTTCAGAAATTACTCCACAATCACAAAATAAATAAATCTTAGTGCCTGGCCTGCACTGATTATTTTAGGGATTTAGATAGGTGTTAGGGGTCTTGGTGGTCTTAGTATTAGTAGTTAATTATTTTGCTGTCTTTGCCATTTTTTTACATGGCGCATTATGCGATGCATTGTCCTTGCAAAGCCATTTTGTTATTCGTTAATTACTAAATTAATGCACAAGCTGCTTTATTAAAATGCCAAATAACCCCCAATCACCATCAATGGATTCTCCCACTGTATACAGTTACACTCACCGCCCAATTTAATATCTTCTTTGCTACACAAATGCCATTGCGTATAAAAGCGCAGATGTTCGTTTAGTTATGGAAGATTGTTTTTGCTATGCACTTGATTTGGGCGTTAGATCGTGTGTGTTTTAGGCAAATGTAAGATATAAAAAATACTAAGGATCCAGTCATGGAATTTACTCAACAACGCACGGTTAAAATTACATCCTATTTGTTGCTGGCGCTGGCAATTACCCAGGCAATTTATACTGCGCTTTATTTAAGCAAGGTTTCGGTTCCACGACAATTTTTGTGGGGTTTAGAAGGTGTTCTTTTTACGTTTTTAATTGCATTTGCCGGTGCGGCAATGGTGCAGGCTAAACACTATCAGGTAGGGTGGTCTGCTATTGCGTTCAGTGCTGTACTCAATATAGTACAAGTGAGCATTGGCCTTACTATGTTTAGGCCTTTTTACGAAGCTGCCGGTCAACTTGAAGACCTTAAACCCATCGCTGGTGCTGTGGTTGCGTTGTCTTTTATGATTTATTACACGGCCAAGCTTTTATTGGGTTTTGCAGCGCTTATTTTTGGCATGGCGAAAATAAATGAAGGCAACAAGGTATTGGGTGGTTTAACGGTACTGGTGGGTGTTGTTGCTATGGCTGCGAATGTGATTTTAATTATTTTGGGGCGCGATGGCTTTTTGTCGTCTTATTTTGCTGGCGCCTCGGGTGTTCTTGCAACCTTGCTGTTAGGTTTGTGTTTATTGACTCTTACTCGCGAAGACTAATTAAGCGGTGCACGTGTCGGGTTTGTAACCCGGCCGTGCTTTGAATCTCAAGTTGTGTTTTTTAATCGTTCGCTAATTTTTTAAAAAGCTTAAAGTAATCAAATCAGCCTTAAAAACTCAGTGGTTTTCTCGCATTGCCTTGGGTGTCATTCCGGTCCAGTTCTTAAAAGCGTTTCTGAAGTTAGACGCTTCGCTATAACCCACTCGGCTGGCAATTTCTTCAATGGTCAGTTGGGTTTGGGTTAAATATTCCATTGCCATGGATTTACGCGTGTTATCCAGCACTTGCTGAAAAGTCAGACCTTCTTTTTTCAGTTGTCGGCTCATGCTTCGCGAGGATGTATTCAGTTGTTCTGCCACTTGATCAGCGTTAGGAAAACGGCCAGCGGATTTCAGTAAAATATCGGAAATACGATCGGCCAAGCAATCTTGACGAGCCACTATTTTTAGCAGTTCATCGCAGCTTTGAATACACATCTGGGTGGTGAGGGCGTTAGCTCTTGGTAACGATTCCTGCAAAAAAGCGGGGTCGAAATACCACTGCGGGGTATCGCTGTTAAAAGTTACCGGGCAATTAAAGGTTTGTTCGTAACATTCGGCGTAATCTGGCGGTGGGTAGGGAAAGCGGATTTGCCGAGATGGAAATGGATGATTAATCGCATCAGCGCATAAGGCGTTGATGGCACTGAACCAGTATTCGCAGCAAAACGGCAAAAGGTCTCCCAAAGACAATACGTCTATACCCTCAAATAGGGCCTGATCACCTTCCAGTTTAATTTTTTTCTGAAACACCGGGCCTGCTAGGCGAATGTATTTAAAGCCTAAAAAAATTGCCTCGCCCACGGTGGCGCTGCTGATAACGGCGTAGCCTAAAAAACCGAAGTCGCTGAATCTGGCTTTTTGTCCCAGTTTTAACGCAATGTCGGGTTCAGTAGACAAGGCTTTGATGTTGGCGAATATTTTTAATTTCTGCCGAAACGAAATCAGAGTGTGATGATCCTGAATCTGAGCTAGAGTCAGCTCTGAACCGGCTAGAATTTCATCTGCTGATAGGCCGTATGCAGCTAAGCTTTTCAGGATCTGATTGATGTCCATTGCCGAGTGTGCAGCCAAATCAATGTCGGGTTCGTATTCAGAGATAATCTCCACATTGTTCTCCTATTCTTATTATTGTTCCTCTCTGTTTCCCTGTTGCCGGTCTTTTTCCCTGTTCCTTTTCCCATTTTTCTGAGTGAGAAAAAGGTTCCTGAGAGGGAATGATGACTCGCTATAGGGTAGAGGAATAACGTTATTGAGAGATATTAAAAACTCAGGGCTTGTCTGAATTTAATATAAAACTGGCGGTTTATCACCTGTTCAGTTTTGGGAAAAAGGTTTTTACTAATCATCTAACTAAAATAAATTGGGATTGATTATGCAGACACTTTCCGATCATGCCTGGCAAACTCCGCCGGTATCCGAACAACTCTCGCGTGTATCTGTGCAACCCTCGACGGTATCGTCTTCGTCCTCACTTTCCGAGCAGCCGGCGCTGGCGAATTTGTTTTATAACTTGAAGCGCGCGGCCGAGGATCAGCCGTTTCCTTCTTATCAGGAGCGCATCCATCATTTGCGCCAATTGAAAAAGCAGATACAACGTTATCAGGATCTGATCGCTACGGTGATTGGTGAAGATTACGGCTGGCGTTCACCCACTGAATCAAAAATGCTGGATGCTCTGGCGCCAATTTTGGAAGTTAATCATGCGCTGCACAGCCTTAAGCGTTGGATGAAACCACAAAAACGCCGAACAGAACTGCTGTTTTTGTCCAACAGTTTGCAGGTGCGTTACCAGCCAAAGGGCGTTGTTGGCATTATCTGCCCCTGGAATGTCCCGCTGTATTTATCACTTGGGCCTCTGATTGCCAGTTTGGCGGCCGGAAATCGGGCCATGATCAAAATGCCGCCAAACTGCCCGCGTACGGCTGAACTGCTGACGCAAATGTTGGCGGAAATTTTCCCAGAGGATTTGGTGTGTGTTGTGGACGGCAATCATCCGCAAGCTATGGAAATCAGCCATCTGCCATTTGATCATCTGATTTTTACCGGATCTGCCAACAGTGGCCGCCAAATTATGGCGAACGCAGCGGCTAATCTGACCCCAGTTACGTTGGAGCTGGGCGGTAAATCACCAGCGATTATCACACCGGGTTTTTCCTTGGTCAGTGCCGCTAAATCTATCGCGCACGGTAAAGGGGTAAACAGTGGCCAAGTCTGTGTTGCACCGGATTATGTGCTCTTGCCATCTGGCCAGACCGCTGCGTTTATCGAAGAAATTAAGCGGGCTTTTACCGCCATGTACCCGAGCCTAGACGGCAATGAAGATTACACTGCTATTGTTAACGACGCTCAGGAACAGCGCTTTTTAACAATGCTCGAAGACGCCCGGCAAAACGGTGCACAAATTGATATTTGCGCAGCCGATACGCCAGCTGAACGTGAACAAGAGAGTGACAACAAAAACCCACAAGCCTGCCGCAATCAACGCGGAAAATATCGTCAATACCCTCTGCACGTTGTCAGTCAGGTCAGTGCTGATATGCAGGTGGCTAAGCAAGAATTATTTGGCCCCATGCTGTTGGTATTTGAATATCAGGATTTGTCACAGGCGTTGGCTCACGTTAATCAAGGGCCAAGGCCGTTGGCTTGCTATATTTTTAGTAATGATCAGCGTGAGCAACAGTACATTTTGCAAAATACACACTCCGGCGGGGTCACAATCAACGATTGCGGTTGGCAGGTAATGAATCACGATGCGCCGTTTGGTGGTATCGGCGCCTCTGGCACCGGCAGTTATCACGGCATTGAGGGATTTCGGGAGCTTTCTCACGGCAAAACCGTTTTTAAGAAGCACCGCTTTTTTCCGATGGAGCTGTTTCATCCGCCATACGGTAAAAAAATTCAGCAGCTTACGCTGCGGTTTTTCCTCGGCCAAGCCGACTCTGAGGTAAAACTGAAATCCCGAGATTAAAACGAGCGCAGCTCAGTTACTTTTATAAAAATAACAACAAATTTAGAGCCTTATCATGTCTGCAATGAGTAACGAACAAATATTTGATTACGTTATTGTCGGGGCCGGTTCTGGCGGCTGCGTTATGGCCAGTCGCCTGTCGGAAGATCCCGATGTTCGGGTTTGTCTGCTGGAAGCGGGTAAAAAAGATGACAATGTATTAATTCACGCTCCGGCCGGAATTGCGGCGATGGTGCCGACTCGAATTAATAACTGGGCCTTTAAAACCGTGCCGCAACCGGGGCTGAATGGCCGATGTGGCTATCAGCCCAGAGGTAAAAGTTTGGGCGGGTCCAGCTCCTTAAATGCCATGATGTATGCCAGAGGCCATCGCTGGGATTACGATCATTGGCAATCGTTGGGTAATCCCGGTTGGAGTTACCAAGATGTGCTGCCGTATTTTATTCGTGCGGAACATAACGAGCGTATCCGCGATGAGTATCACGGTCAGAACGGCCCACTGAATGTGGCTGATTTGCAGTCACCCAGTCGATTGAATCAAGCGTTTATTCGGGCGGCCGAAGAAAACGGCATTCCTTTTAATCCAGATGTGAACGGCGCTGAGCAATTTGGAGTAATGACGACGCAGGTTACTCAGAAAAACGGTGAGCGATGCAGCGTTGCTAAGGCGTATTTAACACCTAATTTACACCGGCCCAATCTGACGGTCATTACTCAGGCATTGACCCATAAGATATTGTTTGAGAACGCGCCAGGGCAGGGTGCGTCGTCGCGACAATCGTCATGCCACAAACCCAGAGCAGTTGGTGTTGAATTCAGTCAACAGGGTAAAATTCAACAAATCCGCGCCCGTCGAGAAGTGATACTCAGCGCCGGAGCGTTTGGTTCGCCTCAAATTCTAACATTGTCTGGCGTGGGCCCGATTTCTGAGCTGCGCAAACTAGGCATTGCACCGGTCGCGGAAGTGCCTGGCGTTGGAGAGAATCTACAAGATCATATCGACCTTATTCATACCTACCGAGCAAAAAGCGACGGCGATACTTTTGGTGTTTCTCTGCAGTGCGGTACTTCTGTCGCAAAAGCAATTCCGCAATGGAAATCCAAACGTCAGGGGCGAATTACCTCCAATTTTGCTGAGGGTATCGGCTTTATAAAATCCGATCCGAATTTAACTGTGCCAGACCTGGAATTGGTGTTTGTGATTGGCATTGTCGATGATCACAATCGCAAACTGCATTTGGGGCATGGCTTCAGTTGCCACGTGACGTTATTGCGCCCGAAAAGCCGCGGCCGTGTCACTTTGGCAAGTATCCGCCCACAGGATGATCCGCTGATTGATCCGGCATTTTTTGCTGAGCAAGAAGATTTGGATGTGATGGTTAAAGCTTGGCACTTGCAGAAGAACCTGATGGAAAGCCCGGCCTTTGATGCTTATCGTGGCAAGGCGCTTTATCCTGTAGATGCTAATGATAAAGCAGCCGTAATTGAAGATATTCGCAATCGGGCTGACACTCAGTATCATCCGGTGGGTACCTGCAAAATGGGGCCCGATACCGATCCCACAGCGGTGGTAGACAGCCAATTACGGGTCAGAGGTGTTACTCATTTGCGTGTTGTGGACGCCTCAATTATGCCGACGTTAATTGGTGCTAATACAAATGCGCCGACGGTAATGATCGCCGAGAAAGCCGCCAACATGATTCGCAATGGATCGACTGCCGTGCAGGCATCGGCGTCCGAAGTTTTGGCGTAAGCGTGTTACTTGGCATTCCTTTGCACCTGCAAATACGATTAAAAAAACGAGGTTCATAAAAACTGTTGCGGTAAAAAACTCTGAACGGATTTTCCGGTTTGTTTGGTTTTATCACGCAAAAAGTTTGTGCGCTTCTTCCGTAACCATCGAATGGCGGCGCGCTAAGGCTTTGCGGTCGTTATCGTAACCGCCACCGATAACCGTTATTACCGGAATTTTTCGGTTTTGGCAGATTGAAAGAACTTGTCTGTCTCGTTCGCGAATGCCCGGTTCACTGACGGATAACAAACCGAGCGGATCGTGTTCGTAAATATCAACGCCGGCATCGTAAAACACCAAGCAAGGTTCTACGTCGTCTAAAAGTTTGGTGAGGGTGTTTGTTACAACATCAAGATAAGCATCGTCTTTCATGCCTTTTTCCAGGCCGATATCAACATTGCTTTGCGCTTTGTTGACCGGAAAATTTTTCTCGCAGTGAATGGAACAGGTCACAATGCGATCTTCATTTTCTAAAATGCTTGCCGTGCCGTCGCCTTGGTGGACATCGCAGTCAAAAATCAGAATGCGTTTTACTTTGCCTAAATGGATAAGCGCTAACGAAGCCACGGCGAGGTCGTTCAAAATACAAAAGCCAGAGGCGAAATCTCTGTGTGCGTGGTGGGTTCCTCCGGCTAAATGACAGGCAATGCCGTGGCGAAGTGCCAGGGAAGCCGCCAGTAATGTGCCGTTGGGCGAGAGCAGGGTGCGAGTTACCAAGCCTTCGCTCCAGGGCAATCCCATGCGCCGAATTTCTTTGGCCGATTGTTGGTTATGAATAAAGCGGTGCAAGTAATCTTCGCAGTGGGCGAGCGCAAGTACAGAATCTTTTGTCCTGCCAGGGCGGTAGCAGTTTTCTCGGGTGAGAATATTTTTTTCTCGTAAATACGCGCTGATCAAACCGAACTTTTCCATGGGAAAGCGGTGCTTGGAATCGAAATTGTAGCTGTACAGTGGGTGTGTAATTAGAGGTATCATGAAATGAATTATGGTCTACTTCAATTGTTTTAAAGCAAGCTCGGTTTGCGCTAGCGCGTAGGCGTGTAGTTTCCAATGCTTGGAATTCCAACCTGATAAAAAGCGAACAAAATCTGCCCAGGCAAAACAGTAGCGTGAACGCCAATCTTCTTCCAGTTTATTCAGCTCGGTTGCGTCTGAGTTTTTTGTGGTGTTCTGGCAATGTAATTTAAGTTCTGAAAAATAATAATCGAGCAATTCACTCTCTAAACGAAAACAATCTTCACTGTTTAAGCAACTGCTTAAAAATAACATCACATCTTGTATACCGCAGCCGCCACCCACGTATTGAAAATCTACCGCTGCGGCTTTGTTCCCTTGTGCGTTAAAGCAAAAATTTGCCACTTTTGCATCGCCGTGAATCAATGTTGAGAAACGCGTATTACGCAACTGCTGTGCAATCGCAGGTGCGGCGTGTTTTATTCTAGAATCGGTAATTGCATTGAGTTCCGAGGGTCGCGTCTCAAGGTGCCAGTAAGAGCCATTCGGCCACAAGCCCGTTGGTTGTTTGGTGTGCAAAAATGCTGCGTGCATATGCGCGAGCCAACTCAGACCCGCGTGAATATTAGCGAGTGAAACAAAGTTAGAATCTTCTGCTTCGAGCAGGGGAGGCTGCGAACTTGGCGTGCTAGAGCCAAGCTGGGTAAAACCGGTGTCGACAAGATCTTCAATCACGAGTATGAACTCATCATTGGAATACTCTGAATAAAAATGCTCGGGTAATTTACCGAGATTTTGTATTGGCGATGAACAGTAATGCTGATACCAATAAAGCTCCACTTCGTAAGATCGTAACTTGCGCATGTGCGATAACGATCTATTCAAACCGGACGATGAATTATCGTTTTTAGGTAATTGCACGTGTTTAACAATCACCGATTTAACCGATGCATCAGAAAGATGGCAGCGATACAGCGAACCGTAATTGCTCCACAGCGGTTGTATGCAATTGAAGCTGATTTCTTGCGTATTGAATATTGACGCAATCGTTCGCTTTAAGGTGTTAAGGTTAGCTACGTTGTTCATCACATTTTAGATTCAGCCAAAGGATCGTTTCATAAGAATGATCAGATGGGTCTATCATACGATGTGGTGCACTAGGAAGCTATAGGTTACGAAGTTATCGAACTCGAGTGTTATTGAGTTCAACAGTATAAATAGCTCCGGCTTTTACATCAGAAATTGTTGCTAGGTTACTATTGAGGTTATAGGAGCTTCTCATTAGCCTCAAAATTACTCAGGCTAATCAATTTTCTCCTATGTAACGTGTGTTTTTGAAGGTTCAACGATTTAAATCGAAAAAGAACCACCTTTTTCTAAACGAAAGGAGCAGGAAAACTTGAAGGCCCTGCAATTAGAGTTCTGAAGCTCGCATTTTCAGTATTACCGTTATTGTTAAAGCCTCGCTATCTGATATAGAAAGGGACATTAATTGCAAGCGGCACCTTGCAATAGCACGCTTTAGAACTCGTAGAATAATTTTGAGGTTATCCGAGATTTATTAAATGAAACTCTATTGTTGTCTGCACACCCCATTGATAGGAGTATTGCAGTGTTAATTTTTACTTAGGTTTTTTGATTATTTAATTAATCCCTTTTCTTTTAGTTTTGGAAAAAATTCCTTCGGGATAAAAGTTAACTCTTCATGATTTTGATAAAGCTGCATAAGTTCATTAGCGACTTCGTCTCGTTTCTCAATGAATCCATCAAAATCCATATAGATAAATGTATTAAATAGAGTTATCGCAAAGCTTGTTTGAACGTCTTGATTATCTGGTTTCTGTTCCGCAAATTTACGCAGTTCCTGAAGTAATGAAAAGCCTTGATTATACTTTCTCTGTCTTTGTATGTGGTTTGTTGAATTTTGAAGGCTCCTAGCAAAGTTAGCAGTTACCTCATAATTTTTATCTTGTTTGTTCTCGAGTTCACGGAGTTCTTTTAGCAGAGCGTCCCGCCATTTAAGGTCGTTTTCCTCTAATGCGTAATTCACTGCATTATATAGCGCTAAGGAAAAGAAGAATGTCACTTCCACATTGTTTGCGCATGTAGGTGAAAAAAGCCTTAATTCCTCTAGTAAAGCATCATGCTCTTGGCGCTCTTTCTCCTCTTTTGCTTGATATGCCAAGTTATATAATGCATTGGCTAACGCAGATTTTACGTGCTGTGTATTATTTCTTTTTGCAAGTGCGCGTAATTCCCCGAATAAAAAGTTATAATCGAGCTCGTTTTCGTCATTGGCATTGAGAATCAAATTGCTTAATGCTCCGGCAGTGTGAGATTGTACGAGGTCGATATCAGGTTGTTTTGTTGATAATTCGAGTAATTCAGTTATTAATTCATTGCATTTTTCGAAATTATTTATTTCTTGATTGTTATTAATTGAGTAGAATAAATGCTCAGCAAAACGAATTTGAAAGTCAAGGTTGTCTGGAAATTCCTCTGCAGATTCGCGTAAAAGTATAATGTCATCCATTGTTTGTTATTTCCTGTTATTTATCGATGTGTTTATTGATAAAAGATAAAGTCAGAAACACTATTTTAAAGGGCCATCTTGTTGATGTTGGCTATTGGTTTTCTCGCGTTAGGTGCCTTAATGTCTGTCTAACTTTGATCTTCAGTGTGGGTATTTACCATAATTGAATAATAGTAAGTCGCAGTCAATGATGTAGGGTGGGTTCAGATCAAAATAAATATATTTGTCACCTAGATCATTTAATCAGTCGGGATGTGAGGTGTGTTTTTAAAGTGATTGTTGGAATTCTTTATAAGTGAGTGTGAGGAGTTGTTAAGAATTTTGGGTTTTAAGTTAATGGTTGTTAATTGTTTGACGCGTTTGAGTGTTGTGATGCTAATTTTAAAATCTTTTAGGTCTGGCTTAGGTGGGTTTTTTAATGTTGAAGCAGCAAGTGAAGAGGAAGCTAGAAAATAGTGCTTGAGTGTAAAAGTTTTCGAATAACTATATTGTTTTCTTAGAGTTATTTATTATAAGTTCTGATGAAAATTGGATTGGGTATAAATTTTTCGATTAAAATATAAATGTTTTTTGTTTGGTGTGACTTTATAAAACATTCTTTTTGGAAGAGTGTTTCTGTTTTCTTTAAGGGTTTGCTCGCAGCATATTAATGAGTATTCCCCGGTTGTGTTGACACACAACTGTATTCAGATTTTATTGTTTTTTAGCTTTTCTGTCGCAATTATCATGAATCCAGAATTGCTATGTATGCAAGCTCAATCCATCAAGGACAATGTTACGAAGAAGTAATGTTCAGTGTTGTGATTTTAATGGTAAGTTTGGTGATGTATGAAATTGGGGATGAATATAAACCTTTTATACGCTCCCAATTTTATCGGATCCTAACGGTTTTAATGAGTGTGAATTTTTAATAAGGAATGATATGAAATACATGGTGTTTGCAATTATGTTAGTGCTGTCAATCACTGCTAACGCCGATAGTTACGAGAGTGAAATTGATTTGTTTTTTAATCTCTATAAAAAGGGAGACATTAACGCTGCGGTGGACTCAATCTATAGAACAAACCCGTATATTAATTCAATCCCGGACCAAGTTAAGAATGTAAAAACACAGCTAGGTGCTGTAGAGGGGTTGGTTGGAAAAATGCACTCTCTAGAACGTGTTGATACGTATAGTGTGGGGAAATCTCTTGTGCATATTACTTATATGGGTATCTATGATCGTCAGCCAATACGGTTTGAATTCCAGTTTTTTAAAACAAATGATGGCTGGCGTGTGTTTTCTTTTTCATTTGATGCTGAGGTGTTCGATAAAATTGAGCTGCTAGCCAGCGAAAGGGCGTTTAAATCCAAATAATCGCGTAGATCAAATTATCCTGTAATGCCAAGTGTTGATTTTTTGGTTTTCTGTTTTTAGAGATAACTCTCAAATCCTCAATGCTAAATCAATCATTAGTAAAGGTTTTTGATTGAGTTAATCTTTGGTTCCTACACTTTGCCACTGTTGATCTGTAAAAAAGTTTGTACGTGACAAAGTGTAGGAATGTTTTTAAGTGAATTTAAAGTAATTCAAAAAAATACTTACTTAAACCATTTTTTCTGATTGAGTAGCAGTGGTGTTACAAGCTTGGGGGTGCGTTTAATGACGCCGGGTATCCAAATATTCCAACCGGTTGATGGTGAAGCAGCATCGTCACTCAATTTAACAATATTACCGAAGTTATTCGCGGGTTTTTCTGCCGGTGTAAATAGAGGGTTTTCGGACGCGAGCAATTTTTCGGATCCATATTTTGCCGCACTTCCTAAACCGCCACCAATACCTGCAATCACTCCGCTAATACCGTCTTGAATTAGGTTTTGGTTGCTGAAAATACTTTCTCGACTGAAAATTTCTCCGGCGCTGTATCCTTGAAGTCCCATGCCGACAGCTTGCCCGGTCGCTGAGCCAATAAATCCTCCTGCAGCACCTGCCGCTACCTGTATACCAACCTGTCGAGCGACTGAACTCGCGCCCTCTGCAAGAGCACCGCCTGCGGCACCAAACCCGGCAGTTACCAATCCGGCAGCAGCACCAACGGCTTGCTGGATACCGTAATCTTTCCAGTTGTAGTCGTTACCGGTCAAGGTGCTGTAGGTTAAACCGCTAAAACCGGCACCGATTAATGTGCCGCCACCGACGGCACCTGCAGCACCGTCGGTAATTACGGTGAGTGTGACGCCTGAGACAATTTCTCCTAAGCCAATGGCGCCGCCAACGGCAACTTCGCCAATTTTCGGGGGGATGATGGTTATTTAATATTAATATCTGGTCTTGCCTTATATCATTTGCATATAAAATTTAAACTTATCACAAAGCCCAGCAATGGGTTTTGTTGCTTTTTTATTGGATGATTACCGTGGATTAGACGCGGATTCAGTGATTGGAACTTATTGGATATCTTCTAATAGAATTTGTATTAGAACTGATGTTCGAGAGATAATAATTTCTTTAACGGCAAAGCCTTACGCTGAGATGGTTGCTTAAAAGATGTGCAAGTTGAGATTTTTTATGTACATCTAACACGATACTCTATTGAGATATTTATTAAGCATTGGGGCCAAAATGAAGTACGTCGTTGTTCTCTTCATACTATTTTCAAATACTACATTTTCTGGTGGGTTATTTTCGAACAGCATAAAGAAAACATTAGAAGAGTATACCTACTCTAAGTGCGTCAATAATGTACATACCGTTACAATGCTCAAAGCGAAATTAACAACCGATGAGGTGTGTCGCTACGGGAAATACGGTTGCTCAAGTATCCAGGCAACCGACAAAATTCTAGCCTATTGCTCATTGAATACACTCAGTCAATGCTTTGAAAAAAAGGCTTGGAAAACTATTGACCAGATCCTCAATTTCCCAATTACTAAAGTCCCGGGTGCTGTATCTTACGGTTTAAATAAAGAGGGTATACATAAAGGTCAAACTTGCATGTTTTGGGATTAAAAGATCAATATAATAGGCAACGAGAACCGTAATTACGTAGTTGGCTTAGAGTATAATTGCCGTTTTTAGAGTCGTTATAGTTTGGAGTTAAAAGTGATCAATAGATGGTGTTTTCTATCTTTGTTATTGTTGGTTTCAGTCGCCAACGCAGAAGTTTACAAGTGTACAAGTTTATCCGGAAAAATTGGCTATTCAGATAAGCCGTGTGCAGATACATCAAACAGCGAAAAAGTTGAGATTAATACCACATCTTTTGTGAGAGAGTCTGAAAGCACCCTAAAATCTGGTGTCGCCAACGAACTACACTCCGGAATATTGATTCGAAAAATTATAGATAACAATACCGTTGCGATAAACAAAGAATATTTCAACCAGCTTCGATCAAATCCTAACTTGGAAGGGAAGTTGGCTCTTTTTATTTCCATCCCTCCCAGCGGAAAGAACAGTGATTGTGAATCTGCCAGCCAATCTACATTAGTTGATGACGACTTTGAAACGACTGTTTGCAATATAATTAGTGCAATAGATTTTGGTCAGATTGATGCTGTTGAAAATCAGAAGATTCTGTATACATTTAATTTTGTATCCGTTGCTAATGAAGAGTTTGAGAAGAAGCTCGAACAATAAACTGTAGAGCCAATTTATGTTTCTGGAAAAAATAATACTGATCGATCTTGACGATGAATTAATAAAAGAGTGGCAGAAATCGTTTTCTGAGTACAATGAAGTAGTAGTTGTACAAGACGATTATTTCGTGATGGAAGCAGACGCTATGGTAAGCCCTGCAAACAGTTTTGGCGTGATGGACGGAGGGTTAGATCATGTCATTCGATATGAGCTGGGCGCACAAGTAGAAGAGCGGGTTCAACAAGAGATTGTTTCTCAGTATCACGGAGAGCTACCTGTAGGCTGTGCTGTTATTGTGGAAACCTCAACCAACAAATGGCCTAAATTGATTGCTGCTCCAACGATGCGCGTACCAATGGATATTTCTGATACCATCAACCCATATTTAGCGTTCAGAGCCATTCTGAATGAAGTAAAAAATTATAATAAGTTAAATATTAAAAATGCCATTAAGAGTTTGGTATGTCCTGGTCTGGGCACGGGGATTGGAAACGTAAGCGCCCCTCAATGTGCTTATCAAATGAAACTTGCTTACGAGTGCTTTGTTAAGCCCGCAGAAATACCGGGTTTTAATCAAATTAGAAGTAGTCATAAAAGCTTAATGGATTACAAAAATTAAATGTTATTTTTATGTGCTTATAATGTTTTATTAAAGAATTGTGCAGTAAGCAGAAAGTAGTGCGTACTAATAGAAAATGGATAAATAAATGAAATATATAATGTTGTTTGTTTTTGCGGTGTCTCTGATGGGGTGTAATCTTCAAAGCGAGGCTCAGGCGCTGAATTCAATGCGTGATTCAGAAAAGGTGTGGGTCTTTGCGCAATTCAATATTGATCAGGAAGACGATGACCTAGAAACTTATTACTATTATGGTCTAGTGGCGAAAAAGCTGTATAAGGCAATTGCTTACAACGAGATTGAATCTGGCTTTATGCTTATGGAGGAAGTTAAATACTGGAGTGATGACCTAATTCACGAATACGAAGATGGCGAATCCGCAGGCGAGTTGGTTTTTCGAATTGAAGATGTTGTTAAAATGGAGTTAATCAAAGTTGAGCCTATTGCTGGTCAAGGGTCGGATCAGTTCGATGAATCTGTTGATGAGCCAACAGAAGCGGAAGATAAATTTATAGGCCAATTACCCAGTGCCAGCGAAGATAACTGATAATATTTCAATAGTTGATGTTGTGTGTTTGGTGGGGTGGTAGGCTATTTATGTATAAAGCTATTGCTAATCAAGCAATTCAAAAAGCAGAATAAATCTAATAACTACTGTTGTTCACTCAAGCTGTCTTCTAATTTAGGTTGCACTCATTGATGACGGTGTGATCGTCTCCCAAATTATTCCTCTGATTTAGTTGTTTAACTGTTCTAAAAATAGAATTGTTCTAAAGTGAAGTAATTATGCTTTTCTTATGTCGTGTTCTATTCTTTATATAACAACACTGTCTTTTACAGCTGGAGTAGTACGAGTTGACAGCTCGTCATTTAAATCGGATGTGTCAATCAAAGGAACAGCTATCTGCTGAACAACTTTTAAGAATTGTATTAGATACCATTCCCTTGCGAGTTTTTTGGAAGGATTTGGATCTAAATTTTTTGGGTGCTAATCAAAAGCTGCTCGACGATATTGGCTTTAACAGTCTTGATGATTTAATTGGCGAGTCAGATTACGCCATCTTCGAAACGCCAGAAGAAGCGGAGCCTAAAAGAGACGATGACCGTGAAGTGATTCAAAGCGGCGAAGCCAAGCTTGATATTGAAGAAGCGTTACCCATTCAAGGTAAGCGCCTTAAATGGCTGCGGACTAATAAAGTACCCATGAAAATGCCAGATGGAAAAATTATTGGCGTTTTAGGAACTTACCAAGATATTACCGCAGAAGTTGAGTATCGACAGCTTATTGAACGTCAGGCATTAATTGATCCGTTAACTGAGCTGGCCAACCGACGTAACTTGCAAAATCAAATATTAGAGAGTGAATATACTCTTGCGGGCTTATTATTTATTGATTTAGATCGTTTTAAACATATCAATGATACCTTGGGTCACTCGGTGGGTGATATTTTATTGCAAACGATTGCGAAACGATTTCAGGACATTGCCGATACAAACGACGCAATGTTGGCTCGTTTGGGAGGAGACGAATTCAGTATCTTTAAAACGTTTGATGATCACTCAAAAATTAAAGATACACTAGAATCCATCGCCAAGAGTATTATTAATGTCTTAAATAAGCCTATTCATTTAGGGCACCATGTGGTTAGTATTGGAGCGAGTATCGGTATTACCACAATTAATGGTCATAACAAATCGACCAAAGACGGTTTCACTGAAGCCGATCTTGCAATGTACAGCGCCAAAATTAACGGCCGCAATAATTATCGTTTTTATACCGAAGATTTAGGTGTTTCTGCCAAACGGCTCCACAATTTGTATTCTTATTTACATCATGCAATTGCCAATAATGAACTCTATTTGGTGTATCAACCTCAATTTAACGCGACGAATACGCTCATTGGTGCAGAAGCATTGGTGCGATGGAACAATCCTAAGCTGGGTCAAGTTTCCCCTGATGAGTTTATTCCCATTGCTGAAGAATCGGGAATGATTCATGAACTTGGAGAGTGGGTTATTCGTGAAGCGTTAGATACATTGGTAAGTTGGAAATCATGGTTGTCGTTAAATCCTGACTTTAAGTTGGCGGTTAATGTAAGCTCAAAACAATTGGAGCACAGAAACTTAACAAGTTACATAAAAAATAATCTTACGGACCGGGGTTTAAACGCAAAACACGTAGAAATTGAAATTACTGAGAGTTTATTGTTAGAACAGAAAACCTACGGTATGGCATCAATGGATGAGCTTAAAGAGATTGGCGTGAATATCGCAATCGATGATTTTGGAACTGGGTATTCATCGTTGTCCTATTTAGCCGCTTTACCATTAAATAAGTTAAAGATAGATCGGTCTTTTGTTTCGGGTTTGCACACCAATGATACCAATAAAAAGCTCGTTGAAACGATGATAAATTTGGCCTCTGGTTTGGGTTTGAATGTAATTGCAGAAGGAGTAGAGACACTCGATGAGAAGCATGCCTTAGAAAGTTTAGGCTGCACTGAATTTCAAGGGTTTCTTTTTTCTAAACCTATTTCAGCAATAAAATTTGAACGTCAGTATCTATACAAAGACATCTAAACAGAATCAGTAATTGACGCAATCAGTACGTTAATTGTCTTTATTGATTCATTAACCTATTGATGTCCCTTCCCGGTGGGTTACCAAACATTCGCGAATATTCTCGACTGAATTGAGAAGGGCTTTCATAACCCACTTTATAGGCAGCGGAATTTACGTCGGCTTTTTGGGTAAGCATTAAATGCCGAGCTTGCGTGAGTCGAATGGATTTTTGATATTGAAGCGGACTCATGTTGGTGATGGATTTAAAATGCGAGTGAAACGAGGAAATGCTCATTTCAGCCAAATTTGCCAGCTCCTCTATTGTAATCGTCTGCTGGAAATCCTGTTTTAATTTTTGTATCGCAACGGAAATTCTCTGTATGTGGCTGCCTTTTATGGCAACTTGAGAAAAGAGATTACCGTATTCACTTTTTAATATACGATAATATATTTCTCTGATCATGGCGTCTGAGAGTATCGGTATATCTTCTGGCGATTGTAATAGCCTAACCAGCCTTAGAATACTCTCTGTGATTGCGTCGTTAAATGTGCCAATAAACAATCCGCGTTCTGAGAAATTGCTGTGTACAGAAAGCTGATCAGATTGCAGAATAAGTTCGGATATTTTTTTCGGTTCAATATTAATTTTAACCGCGTAGTAAGGCTTATCTTCTGAGGCTTGCGTTACTTTACCAATAATGGGCAAATCGACCGATGCAATTAAAAAGTGAGAGGGGCCGTAGTGAAACAGCTCTTTTCCAAGCACAACGTCTTTTTCTCCCTGAATAATCAGGCACAACGACGGCGTGTAAACCGTCGGCAACGAAATATGAGTGGTTGTGGATTTAAACAAGGTTAAATTTGGAATTTGTGTTTCGTTATTTCCATCATTTTCGGTGTATGTGTCGATTAAACGCAATAAATCTTGTTGGTATTGTGTGTTCATTTTTCACATCAAGGGTTAGGAGTTTGCTGCATTTCAGTATTCTAAATTGCTCACTATAAATCCAGTGGTTTGTAGAAATAGGCAGTGATTCTGGAGTAATAAGCCTCTACGTTTTTTCCTTGGTCTCTAAACTGTAGTTCTTCAATTCAATGTTAATTGGGAGTGGCGAGTTCATGAAAAAAGTAATATTGGTTACTGGCGCCAGCAGTGGTATTGGCGAGGCAACGGCGCGTGAGTTAGCGAGCGCGGGTCATATTGTGATAATGGTTGCAAGGCGGTTTGATCGCTTGAAAAAACTTGCGGCAGAAATAGAAGCCAATAATGGCATTGCGAGAGCTTATCCGCTCGATGTCACGGTATCGAGCGAATTTACAAATGTGGTTAATTCAATCGTTGAAGAGTTCGGACGCTTGGATGTTCTGGTCAACAACGCCGGCATAATGTCGTTGGCGCCATTAAAAGGGCTCAAGTTGGATGAGTGGGAGCAAATGATCGATGTCAATGTGAAAGGGGTATTGTATGGCGTTGCTGCGGCGTTACCGCACATGGAAAAACAGCAAGATGGGCATGTGATTAATGTGGCGTCTATTGCAGCGCATTATGTTTTCCCAACGGCCTCCGTTTATTGCGCGACCAAACACGCAGTAAAGGCGATTTCCGATGGCTTGAGATTGGAGACCGATAAAATACGCGTTACAACTATTTCTCCAGGTGTTGTTGAAAGTGAGATTGCCAACGCAACCACCGATCCTGAAAGCAAGGATTGGTTAGATAAGTTTCGGACGGTTTCGTTAAAACCAGAAGCTATTGCGCAAACGATTAAACACACCATAGAGCAGCCAGTGGATGTTGATATTAACGAAGTAATTATTCGCCCGACGGCTTCTGCTCACTGATTGGATGTGTTTTGTTGTAGTTGCTTTTGTCCCGTAACGGTATTGGTCAGTCACAACATATTTGCAAGCTCTCGATGATTTACCCCAGAGTTTAATTTAAAAGTTTAACGTAAAAATTTGCATGTTTTTTGCTGGCAAGCATTTCTGGGTTGGTCGGCTTATTTTTCTGGAGCTAGCTGAAACTATTGCTTGCTGTTTTTGTGGGACGGTTGCGTGTCATCAAATAAGTTTTTCTGATTATAAACTTTATGTTGGATGACACGCTTTCTTGGTGTGCTTTTAAATACTTTGCAGTTAATTGGTATTTTGGAAACCTACTTTACATGCACGTTTGCCGTTGACACCGAAACCTCGGTTTTCCTTTCTTTTAGCGCTGAACATTCAATTACCAGTTTTCTCTGATACTGGATGACTACTATTCTTTTTGTCTTGATAAATCAATATAACTTATTGATTTATTTGATTTTTTCTATCTGGTTTAGTTCTTGCTCAAGATGCCTCGCCTGATAAGGACCACGTAATCTGCCCGCGCTTTTTCAACCTAGCGCCACAGAATAGACAGCCAGAGGATTGACCACGCATGTCACAAATAGAAACCTTCTACGAGGTGATGCGACGTCAGGGGATTACCCGTCGTAGCTTCCTCAAATATTGCAGCCTTACCGCCGCTGCCTTGGGCCTTGGCCCGACTTTCGTCCCACAAATTGCTAATGCTATGGAAACCAAGCCTCGGACACCCGTGCTCTGGCTACACGGTTTGGAGTGTACCTGTTGTTCGGAATCGTTTATTCGGTCCGCCCACCCATTAGTGAAAGACGTTGTTTTATCCATGATTTCGTTGGACTACGACGACACCTTGATGGCATCGGCCGGCCACCAAGCAGAAGCCGTTTTAGAAGAGACAATCCAGAAGTACAAGGGAGAGTACATTCTAGCTGTAGAAGGGAACCCGCCGCTCAATGAAGACGGCATGTTTTGTATTGTTGGCGGTAAGCCGTTTTTGGATCAATTAAAGCACGCTGCCAAAGACGCGAAAGCAATCATTGCTTGGGGATCGTGTGCCAGCTGGGGATGTGTCCAGGCTGCTCGACCAAACCCAACACAAGCCGTTCCTATTCACAAAGTTATTAAAGATAAACCGATCATCAAAGTGCCTGGTTGCCCGCCAATTGCAGAGGTGATGACCGGTGTTATTACGTACATGCTTACCTTTGGCAAAGTGCCTGAATTAGACCGTCAAGGTCGACCAAAGATGTTCTACGGACAGCGCATTCACGATAAATGTTATCGCCGACCGCATTTTGATGCCGGTCAATTCGTTGAGGAATGGGACGACGAAGGGGCGCGCAAAGGTTATTGCCTTTACAAGGTTGGCTGCAAAGGCCCAACGTCTTACAACGCCTGTTCGACGATTCGCTGGAACGAAGGTGTGTCCTTCCCAATTCAGGCCGGTCATGGATGTATTGGCTGTTCGGAAGATGGCTTCTGGGATAAGGGCTCGTTCTACGATCGTTTAACCAACATTCCGCATTTTGGTATTGAGAAAAACGCCGACCAAATTGGTACCGCCGTCGCCGGTGGCGTTGGTGCGGCTATCGCTGCCCACGCTGCGGTCAGTGCGTTAAAACGTGCGACAACTTCTGACGACAAATCCCAGGCGAAGACAGAGGAGCATTCCTGATGACAATTCCACTTAATGTCAGTGGTTTAGACAATAGCGGACGTCGAATTGTCGTCGATCCAGTTACCCGTATTGAAGGTCACATGCGCTGTGAAGTGAATGTTGACTCGAATAATGTTATTCGCAACGCCGTTTCCACAGGAACCATGTGGCGCGGACTTGAAGTAATTTTAAAAGGTCGTGACCCACGTGATGCTTGGGCGTTTGTCGAGCGAATTTGCGGCGTGTGTACTGGCTGTCACGCGTTAACTTCGGTGCGTGCGGTGGAAGACGCACTCGGAATTGAAATTCCTTACAACGCGCATTTAATTCGTCATTTGATGGATAAAGCGTTAAACATTCACGATCACATCGTTCACTTTTATCACTTGCACGCGCTCGATTGGGTGAATCCAGTCAACGCTTTAAAAGCCGATCCAAAAGCGACGTCTGAATTGCAAATGATGGTGTCTCCAGCCCATCCAAAATCAAGCCCAGGCTATTTCCGTGACGTTCAAAACCGATTAAAGAAATTCATTGAAAGCGGCCAGTTGGGCTTATTTGCAAACGGCTACTGGGATAACCCCGCCTATAGAATGCCGCCTGCTGCGGATTTAATGGCAGTTGCTCATTATCTTGAAGCGCTCGATCTGCAAAAAGAAATCGTTAAAGTACACACCATTTTTGGTGGTAAAAACCCGCACCCGAATTACTTGGTGGGCGGTGTTGCTTGTGCGATTAACCTCGATGACGTGGGTGCCGCTGGTGCTCCAGTGAACATGACGAGCTTAAACTTTGTCTTGGAGCGAATTCGCGAAGCTCAAGATTTTACCAAAAATGTCTATATTCCCGATGTGCTAGCCATTGCAGGTATTTACAAAGACTGGTTGTACGGCGGCGGTTTGTCGGCAACGAATGTACTTTCATACGGAACTCACACCGTTGTGCCCGGAGATAAATCAACGGATCTTCTTCCCGCCGGAGCCATTGTTAACGGCAATTGGAACGAGATTCACCCAGTCGATGTTCGCGATCCAAACGAAGTGCAAGAGTTTGTTGATCACTCCTGGTACGAATACGGAGATGGTCAAACCGGGTTGCACCCTTGGGATGGTGATACCACGCCCAAATTTGAGTTGGGTCCAAATACCAAAGGCACAAAAACCGACATTAAAGAATTGGATGAAGCTCACAAGTACAGCTGGATTAAAGCGCCGCGCTGGAAAGGTCATCCGATGGAAGTGGGTCCGTTGCCGCGCTACATCATCGCTTATAACTCGGGTCGCGAGTACGTTATCGATCAGGTCGATCGCTCTCTGTCTGCCTTCAAACAAGCAACAGGCTCCGATGTTGGTTTGAAGCCATTTTTAACCTCCACCATTGGCCGTACTCTTGCGCGTGCGCTCGACTGTGAGTTGTGTGTTGATTCTATGGTGGACGATTGGCACGCGCTGATCAAAAACATCAAAAATGGCGACAGCTCCACGGCGAATGTTGAGAAGTGGGATCCGAGCACCTGGCCGAAGGAAGCAAAAGGTGTGGGAATCAACGAAGCTCCACGCGGTGCACTGGGCCACTGGATAAAAATCAAAGACGGCAAGATCGAAAACTATCAAGCGGTAGTGCCTACCACTTGGAACGGTTCTCCGCGCGATAGCGAAGGCAATATCGGATCTTTTGAGGCGTCTCTGTTAAATACTCCCGTTGAAAGACCGGAAGAGCCTGTTGAAATTCTGCGTACTCTTCACAGTTTCGACCCTTGTCTTGCGTGTTCAACCCACGTCATGTCTGAGGACGGGGAAGAGATGTCACGGGTGAAAGTCCGCTAATTTGGCGAGCAAATGGGTGGCAAACCCACCCATTTATTGTCTCGAATGGAGGAAGACATGTCCGAACAAATGATTGAATCTAATAAACCGGAAGAGGCTGAAAAGGTTCGCCGACAAACCGCCGTTTATGTGTACGAAGCGCCGTTGCGGCTGTGGCATTGGGTGACTGTGCTGAGCATTCTCGTGCTTTGTTTGACGGGGTATTTTATCGGCGCGCCCTTGCCAACTCAGCCCGGAGAGGCGATCGACAACTACTTAATGGGCTACATTCGCTTTGCGCATTTTGCGGCTGGATACGTGGTTACCATCGCATTTATTGGCCGCGTTTATTGGGCGTTTGTGGGCAACCATCACGCTCGTGAGCTGTTTGTGGTTCCTTTTTTTAAGAAGTCTTGGTGGGCTGGCGTGATTCATGAATTACGTTGGTATTTCTTTTTGGAGAAAACGCCTAAAAAGTACATTGGCCACAATCCGTTGGGGCAAATGGCGATGTTCACGCTGTTTGTGCTCGGCATGATTTTTATGATTTTCACCGGCTTCGCGCTCTATTCAGAAGGGCTCGGTGTTGGTAGCTGGGCAGATACTCTGTTTGGTTGGGTCATACCGTTAATGGGCCAAAGTCAGGATGTGCATACATGGCACCGTTTAGGTATGTGGCTCATTATTGTTTTTATTATGACCCATGTGTATGTGGCGATTCGTGAAGACATTATGTCGCGTCAATCATTAATTTCTACCATGGTTGGTGGTTGGCGTATGTTTAAAGACGATAAGCCCGACTAGTTAGGTCAATAAATTAAGTACACCCATAAACTAGTTTCACTAAGAAATTAGTACACCACGCAATTTCAGTTTAAATAACTGACCGCTTTTCGGACTCTATTTCTGCTGCTTTTCCTGCCCACCATGCCTGCAGTTAGAAATAGAGTTCGATTTTCTTTTTCCGAACACCGTTTTCTTTTTCTCGCCAATGTAGCCGTTCCGTTTATTGATAACTGGAAAGTGTATTTCCAGCACAAGACGATTTTATCGTGATTGTATTTTCATCGTACCGACAAAAATTACTGTGTTTGCTTGAGCTGGTAGCTCTTAATTTTTGAACATATATTCTTTGTTTTTACTTCCATCGTGTTCTATAAAATCCTATGGGTGGAAAGTTAGTTATCACTATTCCTATAATTGGTTACTACACTTTCTTTTGTGCGGTTGGGATCACTTGCAGATGGCGTGCAGCCCTTATGATGTCTGACTCTTAAAAATTATTGGTTTTGGCATATCTCTTGATTTGACCGACATCAAACTTTGCAATCGTAGCGTTATTTGTCTCCTTTAAAGCTAGGTGATAAGTAAGTTGCCATTGGAATGATTATAAAAAAAGTGACTATAAAAAAGCGAAGCTCAATCAGCACGAAGCTTCTGATATAACTGATATAACGCCGGTTGATTAGTATGGAAAAAGACGTTCTTATCCTAGGAATAGGGAATCTCTTGTGGGCGGACGAAGGGTTTGGCGTTCGCTGTGTCGAGCAGCTCAATACAACCTATGACTTTCCGCATAATGTCACTTTGTTGGACGGCGGCACGCAGGGGTTGTACCTGGTTCAATACGTTCAACGCGCCGACATCATGGTGGTGTTTGATGCCATCGATTACGGTTTAGAACCTGGAACCATCAAGGTCATTGAAGGTGATGATGTGCCCAAATTTATGGGTGCTAAAAAAATGAGCTTGCATCAAACCGGATTCCAAGAAGTCCTTATGACTGCGCAATTCGCAGGCGGTTATCCGTCAGAATTGGTACTGATTGGTGTTCAGCCAGAAGCCATTGAAGATTTCGGCGGTAGCTTACGAGATTGCGTAAAAAACCAAATTCAACCGGCATTGGCCATTGCGCTTGATTATCTTAACGAGCGCGGCGTGGTTATCTCTAAAAAGTCGGATCAAGACAACGCTGAAGTTCCTGATTTGGCGCCGAACCAACTGAATATTGATGTCTACGAAGCGGGCCGTCCAGCGGAGGCGGAGGCTTATCGACACGGTGACGTGCGCTTTATTCCCAACGCAATCAATACCCACGACGGCGAAGCCTAAGATGTGTATTGGTATTCCAATGCAGGTTAGGTCTGTCGATCAAAACCGTGCTTACTGCGTTAGATATTCTCTGAATTCGGTTGAATCGCAACCCGAATTAGTCGATGTCTCGTTGGTGGGCAAGCTGAATCCAGGCGATTGGGTTTTAGTGTTTATCAACGCGGCGAGAGAAATTATTTCCGAGGACAGAGCCCGACAAGTCGGTGATGCACTGAAAGCCTTAGAAGCCGTAAACAGCGGTGATTTAACCCAGCTCGATGGGCTGTTTGCAGATTTAGATCGAGAACCGCAATTACCTGCGCATTTATTGAATCAAACCCATCAATCTTCGACCAAGGAAAATTAATGTCTCATCCATTGCTTGATAGATTACACAACGAATTTAACTACCCACTGCTGACCACAGATTCTTTGGACGAATTCACCCGACAAAATACATTAACGGTTCTCTTTTTTACCGGCGACCCCATTCGCCAAAAAGAGACCGCTGATGTTGCGGTTGTATTGCCCGAAATTATCGGACAATTTCCTCAATTAAGCGCAGCAGTAATTGATCGCGGCAGTGAATTGGAATTGCAGAAAAAATACAATTTTCTGGTTTGGCCGGCGTTAGTTTTTCTAAGAGAAGGCGAGTTTTTAGGAAGCATAACCAAGATTCGAGACTGGAGTGAATATCTCGATGAAATTCCTAAGATTCTTTCTCGTACACCTCAACCCATTGCTTCTTAAACTCGCTGTTTCTTAATACCAGGACATAACAACATGAAAGGTGATATCCCACTGTTTGATTTGAGCAACCCTCAACCTGATCCTACCGCACTGGGGGTGAGAGTGGGTCCGGGCTCTCAAGTAGAAGAACAGGCACTGACTTATTTAACCATGCCAAAGGAAATGGATACGTTTGATATTCCGATGTTGCCCGAGCACCACGAAATCTCTCGATTTCCATTGTTGGATAAATTACTCGATGAATTGCAAAACGCCTTGGATCTGCGCGCACAAGTAGAAGTGCTTGCCGCAGAAACCGGTTTTATTGCACTGGACGTTTTAGAACCCGAAGCGTGCGGTTTGTTGTATCAAACGCTGGGTGACGGTGAAGTCGCAATTGTTATCAATGCCGATGACAATAACGAAAAAATTCGAGTTCAGGAAACCTCACTAGCAGGTGTGTGGTGGCTGCAAAAAGTGGCCGCGGATGATTCCGTTATTTCACAGTGGATTGAAGTGGGAGCCATTCCAACGGACGTTGAATTGCGCACTAGAAAATCCGATTTTAATTTTGATCAACTCAACGAAAATTTGCCCGCTGATATTCTTAATGCTGGTCCAGTGATTTATGAATTATTGGATAAAGCAAAAGAACATTATCGATCACCGCGTTCTCAAGCTCATGTGATTAATTTATCGCTATTGCCTTTTCCACCAGAAGATCACGTTTTTTTGTACGAGCGTTTAGGTCACGGCAAAGTGTCTGTTTTATCGCGCGGTTACGGAAATTGCCGAATCACCAGTACCGAGGTGCCTGGTATTTGGCGAGTGCAGTATTTTAACAGTACCGATCAGTTGATTCTCGATACCTTCGAAGTTATTGCCGTGCCGCAAGTGGCATGCGCAGCGATAGAAGATATTGAAGATTCGGCGCAGCGGTTACGTGAAATTCATGAAGCACTAAAATAAGAAAATTTTATTATGAGTGAACCAACAAATGCGACAAAAGGGTTTGAAGGCAGCTATCTAGGGGATGACTCCCAACTGAGTGATACTGCGATACTGGAATGCAAAATTTGCTGGTACCAGTACAACCCTGAGGTAGGTGATGATGTTTGGCAAATTGCTCCAGGAACACCGTTTACCCAATTACCGGATCATTGGTGCTGTCCTGAGTGCGATGGCGATAAAGATCAATTTATGGTGATTAAATAAAACCAAACCCGGCAATACATAGGTTGTTCATAGAATAAAAATACCTACTGATTTTTTACAACAATAAATAAAGGTAATCGTGTGACTGAATTATTGACACAAACCAAGGAAAAAATTCTGGATCACTATCGTTGTGTGCAAGCGACGATGTCTGAGTTGCCTTTTTATTGTTCTCATCTTGATGTTGAGTTAGTGGGTTGGCAAAACCTCTATGAAAAAGATAAAACAACCGAACACTGGTGTTCCATCGGTGTTTTAATTACGCCTTGGTGTATGAATGTTATCTTGGTGCCAAATCACACGGTTTTAAATGCCTCTCCAGATGTACAACCGTTTCCCACTGTAGGAGAGACCTGGCAGGTGGCTTTAAATGGCGGTGTGTTCGAATTTACCTGTGCGGATGATATGGGTTTTGGCCAATTTGCCAGTGGCTCGTTAATTTCGGTAATGCAACAGTTTGAGCATCAAACCGCAGCGGTGAGTTTTGCTGAACAAAGCTTGCATATGCTTTTGAATTTACCGAGTAAGACGGGTAACAAAAATAATCCCAATAATGAGAAAAAGCTTTCGCGTAGGGCGTTGTTTGCTCAACTTTTACCGGTTGGTTAATGTTCTCATTAATACGTATTTTTATTAATAAAAGTTTATAAGTGCATAATTGCCAGTAATCGTAGTTGTTAAAATTAGTTCTTAAAAGTAGTTGTTAAAATTAGTTGGCAATAGTCATTGGTAAAAAGGGCTCTAGCAGAGATGAACCTAGGACATTTAAAAGTAACTGCTGAGATTGGTGAAGGTACAATTGTCATTCGTCATGATTATCAGCGGCCTTTAAAACAGGTTTCAACGCTGTTGCTAAGCTCATCGCCAGAAAAAGCGTGTGACTTATTACCGGTGCTTTTTTCGGTATGCGGTAATTCTCATAAAGTTGCTGGACTTTTAGCAAATGACTTAATGAAAGAGCAAGATATCGATTTTTATTCGCAAAAAATAATGCTCGAAAACCTTCGGGAAAGCGTGTTTCGGCTTCTTAATGTTTGGTCATATCCTGCTGAGCCAAAAAGCAGTGTTTTAATTACCAAATTGTTGGGGGATTGCCTGTCACTTCCTTTTGAACAAAGTAATCAAAAAATAGCCGCGAAATTAAACAGTGCTTGGCAGGGTTTTATTGGTTCCGATGATCATTTTTCATTATGGCTGAATCAGTTGCACAACACATTGAAAAACGATTGCTGTTTTATTGATGAGAGCAACTGTATTGATGAAAGTAACTGTATTAATGAGAGTAACAGAAACAGTGAATCCTTAATTGAAAAGTATTCTCTCGACGATTGTAAACAAGGCTTAGATTATTTGAATTCAACATTGCCCGTAAAGGTGAACGTTGATTCCGGTGTTGGAATATCTATCTTTTTTGATCACAGTATTTCTTTACAGGAAAAACTTTTATTGGCGGCGGTTGCGGCATTTTGCCAAACAGTGGATTGTGTTGCTTCGCTTTTATCTCTGTGCGGTTGTGCCAATAACTACAGTCTTGGCGGTACCTACAGTCTTGGCGGTTCCTCAAAGGCAGACACTCTATTTTTTCAAAAGCGTGTATCACCTGGAATACAAGAAGGCCATGTACTGACATCGCGAGGTTGGCTGCAACATACTGTGAGCCAAAAACTAGGTAATGAAAGTTTGACTGATAAAATTGCCGTTCAATGGGACATAAACGCGCCTACAGACGTCAATTTTGCAAGCCAACATAGGTCGGTGTTTAAACCACTGGAAGACGTGTTTTTAAAAAATAATCATTCCAATAAATGGGTTGGGAATTTATTGACTAAAAAGAATAAAGGCATTCTTCAAACCGTTGAAAAACTGGTAAGTTGGTATATTAAAGCCATTGATCCCTGTTTAGCGTATTCGGTGGAGGCTCGTTATGCATGAAATGTCGATAGCTGAGGGTGTTATTCAAGTTATTGAAGAGCAAGCTAAGGCGCAGGCCTTCAGCAAAGTAAAAGCGTTATGGTTAGAAGTTGGCCCAATGTCGATGGTTGAATCTGACGCGCTGAGATTTTGTTTTGAAGCGGTCAGTAAATCAACGATTGCCGAAGGGGCCGTGTTGGAAATTATTGAATTGAAAGGTCAGGGCTGGTGCTTGAATTGCCACAGTACCGTAGAGATAGAAAAGCGTTTTGATGAATGCCCCAAATGCGGCAGTTATCAAATACAAGTTACCAGCGGTGACGAATTAAGAATTAAAGAATTAGAGGTCGTCTGATATGTGTACAGTTTGCGGATGCAGTGAAGGTGAAGTAAGTATTGAGCACGATGGTCATCATCACGACCACAACCATGATCATCCCCATTCTCACAAGGGAGAACATCATCACCACCATGAGCACTCGGTTGCAACTGAACCAGAGGCTGCAACTAAACCTGAGACTGCAACAAGCGTTAGCGATAACGGCGATTTACACTTTGGTCAGGGGCCTGCACGCGCACATGTGCCTGGTTTATCGCAAGCGCGAATGGTGCAAATCGAGCAAGATATCTTGGGTAAAAATGATCGCTATGCTGCCCAAAACAGAAAGGTATTTTCTGAAAATAGCTTGCTGGCGCTCAACTTGGTTTCAAGTCCGGGGTCGGGTAAAACCACCTTATTAACAGAGACCATCAAGAAAATAAAAAATCACGCTGTTGCCGTGATTGAAGGCGATCAACAAACCAGTAACGATGCTGATCGAATCCGAGAAACCGGTGCTAAAGCCGTTCAGGTTAATACCGGTAAAGGCTGCCATTTGGACGCACATATGGTGGGCCACGCCATGGAGCATTTGGGTGAATTAACCGGTGGTGTGTTGTTTATTGAAAATGTCGGGAATTTAGTGTGTCCGGCAGCGTTTGATTTGGGTGAAGCGCACAAGGTTGCCATTTTATCAACCACTGAAGGTGAAGATAAGCCGCTTAAATACCCCGATATGTTTTACGCAGCCGATCTAATGATTTTAAATAAAATTGATTTATTGCCTCATTTAGATTTCGATGTTGATGCGTGCATTGAATACGCAAAACGTGTAAACCCCAACATTGAAATTATTCAAGTTTCCGCACGCTCTGGTGAAGGTATGGAAACTTGGATGGATTGGATTGAATCAAAACGTGTTGCCGGATTGAATGTTCAAATTGAACAGCTGAAAAAGCAGTTACATACGATGGAATCACTACTGTAATCCGATTTTTGCAGTAGAAAAATAATGAGGCGTTTTTAGGATAAGAGTATAACTACTTATATAAATCGTTTTTATATCAATAGTTGCGCTCTTACATTCTAAAAAATACCGTGGTGGGGAAAGTAATGACCGGTAATAGACCGACTGTTTTATGTGTAGACGACGAACAGAGATCTCTGGAAACATTGGAGCGAACGCTCGATGATGACTTTGACGTTCTGTGCGCAACCAGTGCTTATGATGCGCTCGAATTATTAGAGCGTGAACAAGTTTCTGCCGTTGTTTGCGATCAACGCATGCCGGGCATGAACGGCGTTGAGCTATTGTCTCAAGTGCGCCAGCGTTGGCCGAATATTGCCAGACTTATATTGTCGGGCTATACCGATTCGGAAGATATTATTCGGGGATTAAACGAAGCCGGAATTTATCAGTACATTACCAAGCCTTGGCATCCCGACCACCTTATTTTAGCGTTGAAAAATTCGTGTCGTCTGGCCGAGCTTGAAAGCGAAAACGAATCACTGTCGACTGAAATACGATTAACCGCCGCCCAAGCTGAAACTCGAATTCAAGAAAAGAAAGCCAAATTAAAGCAACAGTTTGCCTTGAGTGAGATTGTCCGCAGTTCAGAAAGTCCGTTAAATAAAGCGTGCAGTCAAGTTCAGCGAATTGCCCCGTACGATGTTTCCGTGTTAATTACGGGTCCGTCTGGAACGGGTAAAGAGTTATTTGCCCGTGCGTTGCATTACAACAGTTTACGAGCAGAGCAGCCGTTTATTGTTGAAAACTGTGGTGCCATGCCAGACGATTTATTGGCATCTGAGCTATTTGGTCATCGAAAAGGTGCGTTTACTGGAGCGATGGGTGATCACGCGGGTTTGTTTGAACAAGCCAATGGTGGCACTTTATTCCTAGACGAAATTGGCGATATTTCTTCCAGTTTTCAGGTGATGTTGCTTCGTGTTCTGCAAGAAAAAGAAGTACGGCGCGTCGGTGATGACAAACGACGACGCGTGGATGTTCGAGTTATTGCCGCCACTAACCGAGATTTAGAAGCCGAAGTGGCTGCCGGTCGTTTCCGGGAAGATCTTTATTTCCGATTGGCTGAGCTGACGTTGACCTTGCCTTCTTTGTCGCAACGCAAAGTTGATATTCCCGTATTAGCTGAGCATTTTTTAAAGTGTTCCAGCGAAAATTTCTCGAAACCTGCGGAAAAATTTAGCGAAGAAGCGTTGGAAGCTCTGTCGGCTTATCATTGGCCTGGAAATGTTCGCGAATTGCAAAATGAAGTGCGCCGTATGTTGGTGCTGGCGGATTCGCCAGTGTTAGGCGCAGAATTAATGAGCCCAAGATTACTTCGCGTCTTACCCGATAATAACGAGCCAGAACCGTTATTAGAAGCATTGCTCAGTCGTCAACAAGGCTGGAGCGAAGGCTGTACATTGAAAGACAAAACCGAAATGCTCGAAAAACAATTGCTTCGTGAAACCATGATTCGTCACCGTTGGAATAAGAGTCGAGCGGCAGAAGAATTAGGGTTATCTCGTGTTGGGTTGCGAGCCAAATTAGATCGGTATGGGTTAGAGCCCAAGGCGTAATTTGTGAACACCTCGTTGAGCTTAAATATCAATAATTCGTTGTCTGGCTGGCGCATTGTTTTCGTCGGACAAGTGCAAGGCGTTGGATTTAGGCCGTTTATTTATAATTTAATAAAAAAATTAGGTTTACGAGGGCAAATTTATAACTGTGGCGCTGATGCTGTATTGGAATTGCTGGCTTCTGAAAAAGTTATCAATGATTTAATTGATGATATTAAAAATAAACTTCCTCAATTAGCAAGAATCGACGACCTTACTCAATCACCATTAACCGTAACTGATATTGAGTCTCTGCTAAAAAATACGCAAAACGAACAATTTTCTATTGTGGGCAGTTCTGATGAAGTCAACCCTTCATTAAATGTGGCTCCCGATACTGCACCTTGCAGTGATTGTCTGAACGAACTCTTTGACAAATATAACCGTCGATTTTTATACCCATTTATAAACTGTACGCAATGCGGACCGCGTTTCACGATTATCAATCAATTACCATACGATCGACCGAACACATCAATGCACGAGTTTGAACAGTGCGGTACGTGTTTGCATGAGTACAATGACCCGAGTTCACGACGATTTCATGCGCAGCCCAATGCGTGTGAACAGTGCGGGCCGCAATTGTGGAATGTCATAAAAAATGCTGATTTTAACTTTATAGAAAAATCAGAAAAAAACGCAATTGAAATTGCAGTAGAGGCCATTAAACAAGGCGCAATCATTGCGATGCGTTCAGTGGGTGGATTTCATCTGGTCTGCGATGCAAAAAATGCTGAGGTCGTTAAAAAGCTTCGGGCTCGAAAGCGTCGTCCGACAAAACCGTTAGCGGTAATGGTTGCCAATAGTGCCAGTGCTAATGAGTGGGTGAAAATCACGCGTTCCGCTGATGAGTTACTGAATTCTCCTCAAGCGCCGATCGTTGTCACGGATGTTGATACAGATAAAAAATTCGATAACTCCGAATGGTTACAGGAACTCTCTCCTGGGTTATCACGATTAGGCGTTATGCTTCCGCAATCACCGTTACACTGGTTGCTGTTTTATTATTATCAGAATTCACCTGAATCATCGCATTGGATGCGAGAGTATTGTTCTTTAGCATTGGTGATGACAAGTGCTAATCGCTCAGGCGAACCGTTGATAACCGATAATGATGAAGCTTTAGAAAAATTGTCTGATATTGCGGATGTGTTCCTTTTGCACAATCGTGATATTGTCACGCGCTGTGATGATTCTGTATTTTCTGCCTGGACTGATCGAGAAATTCCAATTCGTTTGGGAAGAGGGTATTCGCCCTACAAATTTTCTTTGATGAATCAGGATGACGGTTTATCTGCCGATAGCTTGTTTTCGAATAATAGATCTATTTTGGCATTGGGCAGTTACCTTAAAAATGCGGTGGCGGTAAATAAAGGTAACGATATTTGTGTATCCCAGCATGTCGGTGACTTAGATCATCCAGACAACTGCAATCAATTGGATTCTACGGTCCAGCATTTACTTGATTTAATGAAGGTAAAACCCCATGCCATTGCGTGCGATCTTCACCCCGAAGGTTATGGTAGGCAATTGGCGGAGCGGCTGAGCCGTGAGTATGAGATTCCCTTAATTGAGGTGCCTCATCACGTTGCTCATATTTATTCGGGTGTTGCAGAGAACAATTTAACGACGGATTATTTTGGAGTGGCGCTCGATGGCTTCGGCTTAGGTTGGGATAAAAAACCGCGCGGCGGCGAGCTGTTATTGATTCAAAATAACAAAGAACATAACGATTTATTTTTACCTGTTGGCCAGATTTCTCCTATTGCGATGCTTGGTGGTGACAAATCTTCGAAAGAGCCTTGGCGTTTAGCGCTTTCACTAGTTCACCATCTTGTACAAAATAATATAGACCTTAAAACTGACCTTTATTCCCAGTTTCCGCACTTGTTAACACTTCAATCTGAAAATCCCATATTGATTGAAATGTTAAACAAACATATTAATTGTCCTCAGACAACCAGCCTAGGGCGCTGGTTCGATGCCATTGCTGGTCTTTTGGGTATTTGTGATTTTCAAACATACGAAGGTGAAGCAGCAATGCGGCTTGAGGCTTTGGCCAGTCAATGCTTAACGCCAGCGTCTGATGGTTCTAGCTTTGAGCATGCTATAAAAGCAAAACTAGATTATAAAATTGATATACAGCGTTTTCTTTACAAGAAAGATTCGATAATAGAATTGAATCTTTACGAAGTTATTATTGAGCTAGTGAGTGAATATAAAAAGACTCAATCTGTTGAGCAATTCGCCTTGGGATTTCATATTTATACGGCAAAATTAATTGCAGGCTGGATTGAATTTGCCGGTAAGCAATATGCGAATGTGGTCGATGTAATTTTATCGGGTGGCTGCATTCAAAACCGCTTGCTAACAGAAGCGCTGATGATGGAATTAAAACAAAAAAACTATCATCCTATCTTGCCGAAAAAAATTCCTGTCAATGATGGTGGAGTTGCAGTGGGGCAGATTTTGTATGGAATGAAGCACTTGGCTTCTGAGTGTTTGAATACTAAAAATTAATATTATTGAGAGTAACCGTAATGTGTTTAGCCTTGCCTGTTCAAATTGAAGAAATTCAAGATGAAAACACTGCTTTAGCCAATATCGATGGAGTCAAAAAAGCCATTAATGTTGCGTTAATTGAGGATCTTCAAGTCGGTGATTTTGTCATCATGCACGTTGGTTTTGCACTGAAGAAACTGGATCGAGACGAAGCTGAGAAAACGTTGGCGTTGTTTTCAGAAATCGACTCTTCATTAACGGCTGGGAGTTAATTATGAAATACATTGATGAATTTCGAGATGGCGATTTGGCAAGAAAAGTATCCAAGGCGATTTCTGATGAGGTAAAACCCGGAATAAAATACCATCTAATGGAGTTTTGCGGTGGCCATACTCACGCAATTTTCCGATACGGTTTACCGGAATTGTTGCCACAAAATATTGACTTAATTCACGGTCCGGGTTGTCCGGTTTGCGTGTTACCCATTGCACGACTCGATATGGCAATGGCACTTGCTAAACAAGAGAATGTTATTCTTTGTACCTATGGCGATATGTTGCGTGTTCCTGGTAGCGGACGCCGGAGCTTGTTAAAAATTAAAGCGGAAGGTTCGGATGTTCGAATGTTGTATTCTCCGGCCGATGCTTTGACTATTGCTCAAGAAAATCCTGATAAAGAAATTGTGTTTTTCGCCATTGGTTTTGAGACAACCACGCCGCCAACAGCGGTTGTTCTGCAACAGGCAAAAGCATTAGGGATTAAGAATTTCTCGGTATTTTGTAACCATGTGTTAACACCGGCAGCAATGCACGCAATATTAGCCACTGACAGCAGTGATGAACCTCTTAAGTTGGACGGATTTATTGGTCCCGCTCATGTTAGCACCGTGATTGGTTATGAGCCTTACGCTATTTTTCCAAAACAATACGGAACACCGGTGGTTATTGCCGGGTTCGAGCCTTTGGATGTGTTACAGGCGATTTTAATGTTGGTTAGACAACTCAACGAAGGAACATCGATTGTTGAAAATGAATTTACCCGCGCGGTAACATCTGAAGGCAATAAAAAGGCAAATAAAATCACTCAAGAAGTGTTTGAATTGCGCGATACATTCGAGTGGCGTGGCCTGGGCTTTGTTCCGCACAGCGCGCTTCAAATTCAAGAGAGTTATCGCGAATTTGATGCGGAATATCGCTTTGCCAGTGTACTAACCGAGTACGAGCGCGCTTTGAAAAATACGCCAAAAGACAACAAAGCTTGTGAATGTCCCTCCATTTTACGCGGCGCTAAAAAACCCCACGACTGCAAATTGTTCGGCACTTCGTGTACACCTGATAATCCGTTGGGTTCTTGTATGGTGTCTTCTGAAGGCGCTTGTGCTGCTTATTATCAATATGGGCGCTATCAGCAGGTTGAAACTCAAGAAATAAAACTCGAAGGAATCAGCGCGTGAATCGTATTGATTGGAAGCATGGTAAAGTTGAAATGGTTCACGGCGGTGGTGGCCGTGCCATGGTTGAGTTAATTTCTCAATTATTTGCTAAAGAGTTCGATAATGAATTTCTCAATCAAGGTAATGACGGTGCCATTTTAGCGGCAACCAATGGACGCTTAGTAATGGCGACCGATAGCCACGTTATTTCACCGCTATTTTTTCCCGGTGGAGATATCGGCTCGTTAAGTGTTCATGGAACGGTAAATGATGTGGCCATGAATGGAGCCAAGCCACTTTATTTATCCGCGAGTTTTATTCTTGAAGAAGGTTTTCCTTTATCGGATTTGAAAACTATCGTGCAGTCCATGGCGGCAGCGGCAAGGGACGCTCATGTGCCAATCGTAACGGGCGATACCAAGGTAGTTGAGAAAGGCAAGGGCGATGGTGTTTTTATCACCACAACCGGTATTGGTGAAGTTTATGCAGGAGTCAGTGTTTCAGGCAATTCTGTAAAACCGGGCGATAAAATTTTAGTGTCTGGTTCAATGGGCGATCACGGCGTTACCATTCTTTCTCAGCGTGAGCATTTGGGGTTTTCCTCAGAGCTGCAAAGCGATACGCAATCGTTGCACGATTTAGTCGAGTCGATGGTTAATCAGTTTCCGCAGATTCGTTGTTTGCGTGATCCAACCCGAGGCGGGTTAGCGAACACGTTGAATGAAATTGCTAAACAGTCTTCAGTGGGAATTACTATTGAAGAATCTCAAATTCCCGTCAAACCTCAGGTTGCCGCAGCTTGTGAATTTTTAGGTCTCGATCCGCTGTATGTGGCGAATGAAGGTAAGTTAATCGCAATTTGTCCAGCCGAATATTCCACGGAACTGTTACAGCTGATGAAACAACATCCTAAAGGTGCCGAATCAGCAATTGTGGGTGAAGTTACTGAAGACAGTCATTGCTTTGTGCAAATGGTGACAAAATTTGGTGGTCGGCGTATGGTAGATTGGTTGAACGGAGAACAGTTACCCAGAATTTGCTAATTGAGGTTGAATAAAAACAATGTGGTTCCAGAAAGAAATTAGATTAACGTCTAAGCCCCGTGGTTTTCATTTGATTACTCATGAAGTTCTGGATTTGTTGCCGGAAATTCAAAGCTTTGATGTCGGCTTACTGCATTTGTTTATTAAACACACGTCTGCCTCGTTAACAATTAATGAAAACGCTGACCCGACGGTGAGATCGGATTTTGAAAAGTTTTTTAATCGATTGGCACCAGAGGATCAGCCTTATTACGAACATACGTTAGAAGGCAGCGATGATCTTCCAGCGCATTTTAAAAGCAGTATTTTAGGTGCGTCTCAGTCGTTGCCAATCAAGAATGGAACATTGAATTTAGGCACTTGGCAGGGAATTTATTTGGGAGAGCATCGAAATTATGGTGGTGCCAGAACGCTTGTTGCCACTGTTCAAGGTGAGCAAGCGTCACCTTAGTTCTCTTGGGTTTTGTGCGCGGGTTTTATAAAAATGCTTTATAAACAATTCGTCGGTTTGGGTAGTCCGGCGATTCTGCTGGCAACTCTGGCCGGGCTCTCTGGAAACAATTTGAGTAGATAAACGCTTTTACCTTTTTCGTCGCCCAGTTTCTGTTTTACTTGTTTTACCAGTATTCTCATTGCTGGTGATATTTCAAACTGCTGATAAAATTCACGCAGAAGGTGTATGACTTCCCAGTGAGCTTCGCTGAGTTGAATATTTTCTTCGCGCGCGAAAGCATTGGCAATATCTTCGTTCCATTCTTCTAAATTTTTTAAGAAACCCACGTCGTCGAGCTGAATTTCTTTATCATTTACGTTCAGCGTTTGTGTCATTAAAACCAGCTCTGGCAAAGGGGATAGCGTTCGACAATTTCAACCATTTGGTGGAAATCAATGGATAGCACGCGTGGAGTGGGGGTTGTATCTAATGCTCTTGCCAGACAGTCGTCTTTGATGGCGAACACTTCCTTGATGCTTTTATCTTCTATGTTGGCCAGATGAGCGTTGGTTAAGCCATAGACTCCGTCGCCGATGAGCAAAAGTGCGTCTGATTCGGTAATTACATTCAGGCAGTCGACCAAGTGCGAGCTGTTGAACGGTGATGTAGAGACGATATGTAAGATCATTTTAAAAACTGAGTAATTTGTCTTGTTTCGACATCAGGGCGTTTATCTTTGATCGGTCCAATAATGTTACCGTCAGTGGGCCGCCTGAGAGCGTAATATTTCTCAAGGCTACCGATTCTTCACAAGCGTAGATTTTATCGATGTCATAGATTGCGAGAGCCGAAAGCATTTTTTCAACTGAACTTTTTTTGATCAATTGAGCTTGCTGATTTGGACTGAGATGAAATACGCCATCGTTGATAAACAAAATACTGATATTTTGACCATAGGCCGAGCAGGCGAGTAGTGCGTCGACGATCTCTTTTCCGGGCAGTGGTCCGTAGGGCGTTTGCCGAATGACGAACAAAAGGTTTTTAGGCGTCATGTGATTCACCGAATATTAGGGTGCTGGCTTCGTTCGAGCGGTCTGTTTTCATTTCATCTAACCAAAGGTCACAAATCGATCGCTTTTAACCGCGGCATCTAGCAGTTGGCCCAAACCTACGATTTGAAATTTGTCGTTGAGATTTGCGCAATGTTTATGATTTCGAGTCGCTTCGTCTGCATCCAGAATACCTCGGCGGATACCAGCGGCAATACATACGCACAATTCTACTTGATGATTATTCGCTAGCTCTGCCCAAGCCTCGGGTAAATTCACCTCGTCACTCGGAGGTGTTGCCAGGCTGTTGCCGTTGTACACGCCGTCAAAGTAAAAGAATATCTTGTAAATCTCGTTGGAAGATTCGGTTACGGCTTGAGCGAAGCGGTAGGCGTTATAAGCTGCGGGAGAAGAAGGTGGAGCGTAGACCCCAAGAGACAATTTCATTGAGTGATAAGCTTTCAGTGTGGTGGGTCTCTAAACGAAAAATGCCCCATAACGAGGGGCATTTTAACGATGTTCTGACGCTAGAATTAGTCGTCGTTCATTGCACCTAAAAGGTGAAGCAATGCAGTGAACAAGTTGTAAATATTTAGGTATAGAGAAACGGTCGCCATGATGTAGTTGGTCTCACCGCCGTGAATAATGCGGCTTGTGTCATACAAGATGAAACCAGACATAAGCAATACAATCATGCCGCTAATAGCCAGGCTGAACATGGAAATATCAGCGCCGAACAAGCTGGCTACGAAAGCACCCAGTGAGCCGACAATGGCTACGATTAGGCCGATCATTAAGAAGCCACCCATAAAGCTGAAATCTTTACGAGTTGTTAGCACGTAGGCAGAAAGGCCAAAGAAAACAATGGCAGTACCGCCGAGTGCTTGGGTAATGATTGCACCACCGTTAGCGAGATTTAAGTACGCGTTAAGGGTTGGGCCAAGACCTAAGCCCAGAAGACCGGTAAACGCGAAGACAACCCAGATACCAGCGGCTGAATTAGCGGTTCTTGGAAGTACAAACCATACAAGTGCGATTGCTCCCAAAGAAGAAATAAGTCCAACGCCACGGCCTAGGCCTAGCGCCATTGAAATTCCCGCTGTAATTGCACTGAAAATAAGAGTCATGGCCAGTAGCGAATAGGTATTACGCAATACCTTGCTGACCTGTTCCGATTGTGCAACAGCGGATTGAGCTGCTGATATCTCTCGCATTAGGATTCTCCGGTTTAATTCCAAGTAGTATTGTTGGTTAATAATACGGGCGGTCTGACTAAATTCAAGAGTCTAGGACCGTTAAAGTACTTTTTATTATGGTTAATCAAGGATTTTTACCAAAATAATTCCAGATTGTCGATTATCTTTAAAAATCCATTTAATTCAAAAGGTTACTAAATTTGGTTAACCAATTTAATAATCAGAATTATGATGTTACTTGCCTCTTTTAGCAAATCTTAGACCGCTCATTAAAGACACAATTGTTTTCGTGGTCTCAGTTGTTTGCCGGTTCAACTAATCCTAAATAATCAGTTAAGTTAACTAATTTATTAGCTACGGTAACCGATCTTACGATCTTTAATAGTCCTTTAGATTGTAGTAACACGCTTAAAGTTTAATTTTGAATCAAAGAAATCTTTTCAGCTTGCCGACCAAGTGTCAGGTTTATTCCTGTTGATGCAGGTTTCGCTGTGCTGATCTTAAATGAACGAGTGTATTTTTCAGAGGAGAAACAGAAAAGGACTTTAGGAAAACTTAAGAGCTACAAGAATTGCTGATCAAAAGATAGAAACTTGAATGGATGAAGCTAGACAAGAAAATAAATGGCGGTGGGGCAGGGATTCGAACCCTGGGAGCTATTACACTCAACGGTTTTCAAGACCGCCGCTTTCGACCACTCAGCCACCCCACCGGATGAGCGTGATTATACATAGGAGAGTTTCCAGCGCAATACCGTAAGCCCTTATTTTTTAAAGAAATTGTAATCTTGTAAATTATTTAATCAGCTTGATCTTTTCGCAGCAGGATTGAGCGAAATGTAGTCGTCAAAATTTGTGCGATTTTGTAGGTGATTGAAAAAGAAAGAGTTTTGTAAGGTTGGTTACAGACGGTTATTGGAATGGAGAGGAGAGAAGTATGAGGATTCAAAAAAGCCCCAAGGGTGTGTTTTACCCTCGGGGCTTTAATTGGGAATCAAGTTTTAGAGGCTTACGCTTCTATTCTTTGATTTCTAGGGTCATTCGCTGGTCGCTTCAGTGCCCGAGGGTTGCTGGCGATGTTTGCCGGCTGAGCGGTATCCAATGGTGCCGACAGTTGAACCTCATGAGAGCGAGATTCTATAGAGATAGATCCAACCGGTTTTGGATTTACTCTAGGGTCATTGGTAGCTCTTGAGTAGGTGGTTACTTCTTCAGTTGCTGCATTCGTTTCTTCGTCAGTAGAAACAACAGCGTCTTTGGCTTCTTCATTGGCATCAGTATCAGCGGCTTGCGAAGTTTCCGGTGAGTTATTTTCAGCCACTGCCTGAGGTTCTGATTCAACCGGAGCGTCAACTGACTTAGGCTCTTCTGTTGCTACTGACTCCTCAGCCGGCGTCTCTACCGCTTTGGTTGCAGCTTCATTCGTTTCAACTTCAGTCTGAGAAACCTCTGTCTCAACTTTCTGATCATTAGCGGGTTGCGTGACTTCTGGTTGGCTTGCAGCCACAGGTGGTTTCTCGGAGGTCTCGCTTGCAGCTGGTGATTCTGGCGCTTTCGGCGCAGCTTGTTCGCTTGTTCGCGTTTCAGCTTTTGCTTCTACTGCTTGCTGTTTGTTTTCTGTGCTATGAGAAGCAAACTCGGTTTGTTGCTTTTCAATGGCATTGGCCACTTGATTATCAAGATTGCTGTCGCCAGCTACTTGTGATTCTGTCTCAACAGCCTTAGGAGCGTTGCTATCGTTGTTGACTAAGTCTTCACGACGACCTCTTCTGCGAGGTTGAGGCCGAGGCTTTTTGTTAGTAGGGCGCTTATTTGGACGATTATCCGACTTGTTTTGATTGTCGTTAGCATCAGATGTTTGTTTATCTGTGCGGTTATCGTTACGTTGTTGACGACCTGATCTGGACTGATTGTTGTCCTCATGGCGCGCCGACTTCTTATTGTTAGGGCGACGTGAATTACCGCCATCGCGCTGATTGTCGGAACCGTTGTTTCTGTTTTCATCTCTAGAGCGAGGCTTTCTCTTAGAGCGAGAATACTCGTTGCGCTTTCCGCCTTTGCTGTCTTTAGATCGCTTGTGCTTGGATGGCTTTTCTTCTTCCGGAGTTAACCATTGCTTCAGCGCTTTTAAGATCTTGCTGATAAGGCTTGGGCCTTTTGGCGGTGGCGGTGCTGGCTGTGTCGCAGGTACGCGTTCAACGGCGGGCTTTTGTGGTTCTGATGCAGCTTCTTTAACCGCAGATTTTTGCTCTGTGGAAGATTCTTCAGGCTGTGCGACGGTAATTTTGTAGCTGGTTTCTAACGTGCCTTCGTCGTTCTCACGCAGGCGTTGAACCTCAAAATGAGGGGTTGAAAGCTCTTCGTTAGGAACGATAACGACACGGGTGTTGTGACGCTTTTCTATGTCTGAAATAGATGTACGCTTTTCGTTCAGCAAGTAAGTGCCGACTGTAACCGGTGTGATTGCGCGAATCTCTGCACTGTGGTCTTTCTGAGCTTCTTCTTCAATTAAGCGTAAAATGGACAGCGCCATTGGTTTGGTGCTCAGGATGGTGCCTTGGCCGCTACATCTTGGGCATACCTTGGACGTTGTTTCGCCGAGCGACGGACGCAGTCTCTGACGAGACATTTCTAACAGGCCAAATCTGGAGATGCGAGAGGTTTGGACTCTTGCTCGGTCCATAGAAAGCGCATCGCGAAGCTTATTTTCCACTTCCCGCTGGTTTTTGTTGGATTGCATATCGATAAAGTCGATAACTTGCAGTCCACCAATGTCTCTCAGTCGCAACTGACGAGCGATCTCATCCGCCGCTTCTAAGTTGGTTTGGAGTGCGGTTTCTTCAATGTCGCCACCTTTGGTCGCTCGCGCGGAGTTGATATCGATGGACACCAACGCTTCGGTTACGTCGATAACAATAGAGCCACCGGAGGGTAGTTTAACTTCGCGTTGGAAAGCAGTTTGAATTTGGCTTTCGATTTGGAAGCGACTGAATAATGCGGTTTTATCGGTATAGAGTTTAACCTTATTCCGATAATTGGGCATTATGTGATCGATGAAGTTACAGGCTTGATCGTAAGCGTCTTGGTTATCAATGATAACTTCTTTGATGTCATGACGAAGGTAGTCGCGAATTGCTCGGATAACAACGTTACTTTCTTGAAATAAGAAGCGGGGAGACGGCTGTTCGTTAAATTCGTCTTTGATTGAATGCCACAATCGGGTTAAGCGATCGAGATCCCATTGAAGTTCTTCTGAGCTTCGGCCAACACCTGCGGTGCGAACGATAATGCCCATGCCTTGAGGAACAGTGGTGCCGCTGAGAGCTTCTTTTAGTTCGGAACGATCATCGCCATCAATACGGCGAGAGATACCACCAGCGCGCGGATTGTTTGGCATAAGTACCAAGTATCGACCAGCCAAGCTAACGAAGGTGGTTAGGGCGGCGCCTTTATTACCACGCTCTTCTTTGTCGACTTGGACAATAACTTCCATGCCTTCTTTGACGACATCTTTGATGCGCAAGCGGCCTTCAATTTCTTTGGGTTGCTTAAGGAAGTATTCGCGAGAAATTTCTTTTAAGGGAAGGAAACCGTGTCTTTCAGAACCGTAGTCAACAAAAGCAGCTTCTAGACTCGGCTCAATGCGAGTAATTTTGCCTTTATAGATGTTGGCCTTTTTTTGTTCTCTGGTACGGTTTTCAATATCGAGGTCATACAGCCATTGGCCATCGACCAGCGCAACACGCAGCTCTTCCGGCTGGGTTGCATTAATTAACATTCTTTTCATGTAATACCTAGCTAATCAGGAGGCTAGGCGCGATCTAACATGGGGTTTTAGTGCTAAAAAAGTGCAAATATTGGGGGTGTAAGAGTTTAAAACGTTACTAATTTTTTATGGTTAGACTGATTTTGAAATTTATACCAATGCTATTTAAATAGTCGATAAACCGTTGTGTATTCGCTTAAAAGCGTTTGTTTATCGGGCAAGTAACTCAGTTTGTGATGTTATTGTTGAATACTTTCTTTTATTTAATAGTTTTTAGCGTTTTTCTGATCATTTTTTGTTGGGCAATGTTTGTTTTGCCGGCAAACAATAGTTTGTTATGAGCTCGTATCAGTTAATTAATGGTCAGTTTTGAAAAGCTAGATTCCAGTATTTTATCTAGCCAAATACGAATTCAGGTTTACTGACGGTTAATTGTATTAATTATTTCACGATTGCTTTCTGTGCTATCAAGGCATCTGTTGTATGAATCACATCAATGAGTGTGATTTCTTAAAGCAAATTGCTCAGTCTATTGTTAAGCACTTATTTTGTTTGAACTTTGTACAGAATAAGTGGTAATTAATGATCATTGTTAGATTATTGATGTCATTCATCGGCATTTAAAAAGTTTGCCGCTATCTATCTTCACAGAGTTATTTCGCTGATTATTTGTCAGGAAATTATCGTTGTGCTCGTTGTATTTAATTACTATCTAATAAATGACTTAGCACCAATAAATCTTTCAACGCTTTCGGAAACTATTAGCCTCAGTTATGTTAAAATTCAGGCTAAAGATCCAAACATAATCACATAATTTTTAAGTAGGTTACTTGCATACAATGCTAACCAGTGTAAATTTTGGCTGTAAAGCTCTTACAAACCCCCAATTTTAGATATTTCCTAGCAATTTGTTCTATCACGCCGCCAGTGTGCCCGCGTTGCTTAATAAGTTGATGTAAGCAAAATGAGCTGTTAACAGTTAATCGTCAGCTTGGTAGCTCACGAAATCTAAAAATCTTATAAAACTAGTAACTTCGTTAGCGTATTAGCTTTTGGCTAAATATCATTGGCTAACGGAGGAAGTAGGTGGTTTCACCACACTAGATACTAGTTAATCGGTAATTAATGTCAGGGCAAACCCTCAAGTTAATCAACCTACAGTTAATTGTAGTATGAAGATTCAATTTTAGGATTTGACTTATAGCTTATTTATACTTTTTCCTGCTAAAAGTATGCCCTAAAGGTCAATTTATCAGTGAAAATTAAAATAATCAACTAAAGCGGTCAAATTAACTGGAACCTTTGTTCATGTATTGGCCGCAAAATTTTCGACTTTGGCGATTTGCGGTCTTCACATACCATGACCAATATAAGTGATAGATGAACTTTAGATTTTAGATTCGTAAATTGTTTACGAGATTCGAGTTGAGACGATAAAGGTTGGATTTAACCTAGCTAAAAAGATATGAATTTAAACCCCGGACCTATAAAAAATACTCTCCAAGTCAATTGGTGTGAAATATCAGAAGCTCACGAAGGCCAAAGAGTTGATAACTTTCTAATAAACCAATTAAAAGGTGTTCCTAAATCCAGAATTTATCGAATTCTTCGCAAGGGCGAGGTGCGCGTTAATAAATCGCGAGTTAAGCCGGAATACAAATTGTGCATTGGTGATGTGGTAAGAATCCCTCCGATTCGAACAGCAGAGCGAAAACCTACGCAGACGGTCAGTCAGTCTCTCCATAATTATTTGTCGAACGCGGTGTTGTATGAAGATAAGGGTTTGATGGTTTTAAATAAACCAGCTGGCCTTGCCGTTCATGGCGGAGACGGCGTGAACTTAGGCCTGATTGAAGCTCTACGCCAAGTTCGAACGGATTGCCCGTTCCTGGAATTGGTGCATAGGCTCGACAAAGATACTTCTGGTTGTCTTATGGTGGCAAAAAAACGCCCAGTGCTCAGGTTTTTGCAGTCTAAGCTAAAAGAGCGCGATACATTCTCCAAACATTACATGGCTTTGACCGTTGGCGCTTGGAAATCGAGTGTGTCCCAAGTTGATGCGCCGTTGGCTAAAACTGACTCTGCTGGCGGTGGGCAAATTGTCAGAGTGATTGATTCGGGAAAACCATCACTGACTCGCATCGGTGTGTTGGAGCGTTTTAAAGTTAATGGACTTGGCCAATTTACCCTTATCGAAGCGCAGCCGGTTACCGGGCGAACCCATCAAATTCGCGTGCATGCTCAATATCTTAACCACCCATTGGTTGGCGATGATAAATACGGTGTTGACCAAGTTAATAAAGATTTGAAAGAGTTTGGTCTCAAGAGAATGTTTTTACACGCATTTAAGATAACGCTGCCTGTTTATAGGGCTGCTGATTCTGAGGTTCAACAGGACAAATGCGAAACCATTACCGTTGAGGCTCCTTTGGCTGATGATCTGTCGACGGTGTTGAGTCGCTTAGATTCGGTTAATTGACCCTGAAAATACTCAATATTGTAAGAGGCAAGTAAGAAAGTGCTGTATATATTCGATTGGGATGGAACCGTCAGTAATTCGCTCAATAAGATTGTTTTATGTGTTCAAAAAGCCGCTGATTCATTGGGTGTAGAAGCCAGAACCGTCGATGAAATCAAATCAATCATTGGCTTGTCGCTTCCGAAGGCCATCGATACGTTGTACCCCTCACTGGCAAGCATTGAGCAAGAATCCCTAGCTCAGCTGTATTCTAAGGCATTTGTTCACGACAGTACCCCAACGCCACTTTATTCTGGGGTTGAAAGAACCTTGTCAGAATTGAAAGAGCGTGGCCATACCTTGGCGGTGGCCACCGGTAAAACCCGTAAAGGATTAAATCGGGTGTTTACTGAATCTCAAGTTTCGCAACACTTTTCGTCCAGCCGATGCGCGGATGAAACGGCTTCAAAGCCCAATCCGTTGATGCTGTTTGAATTAATGGAAGAGTTGGGCTTTCGAGCAGAAGAATCGGTCATGATTGGTGATACCACATTCGATCTGGAAATGGCAAAAAACGCGGGTATGAAGCGTATCGGGGTTAATTTTGGTTCTCATTCTGAATCTGAGCTGTCGCGGTTTCAGCCTGAGCTTATTTTGGAGTCATTTGATGGTTTGCTCGATTGGGAGTTTTAATGATGGCTTATTGCAAGACTCTTAAAGCAACCTTTTGAGCGCTTATATTGTCTTATTGCAAAATTGATCATCGTAAGGCTATGAAAACTTGGCCAAAATTCCCAGTTCGTGATCACAATCTAGTCGAAAATCATCAACTATTTAGGAGCAGTCGTGGCAGAGCACCCGTCCAATAATCTCGGCTCAAAAGAGTGGCAAGTAATCGAAAAAATGATAATGGAGACCCACAAGGAGCAAAAAAGGGCTCGGCGGTGGGGTATCTTTTTTAAAGTTCTCATTTTTGTTTATATTTTCGCAGTTCTGATTCTTTTACGGGCTGGTGGCCAATTTAACGGCGCGATGGATTCTCAAAAAGAACACGTTGGTTTGGTGGATATAAAAGGTGTTATAGCCTCAGATTCGGATGCCAACGCTAACGCCATTGTTACTGGGTTACGTAAGGCTTTTGAAGCGAAAAATTCAAAAGCAGTTATTCTCGCCATTAATAGCCCCGGCGGTAGCCCAGTTCAATCGGGTTATGTCAATGACGAGATCTATCGTTTGAAAGAGAAATACCCCGACAAAAAAGTGTATGCCGTGATTTCCGATCTTGGTGCTTCGGGTGCTTACTACATTGCTGCTGCCGCCGATGAAATCTATGCAGATAAAGCCAGTTTGGTCGGCTCCATTGGGGTTGTGGCCTCTGGTTTTGGATTTGTCGACTTGTTAGACAAGCTCGGCGTTGAGCGACGTCAATACACTTCAGGTGATCACAAAGCATTTTTGGATCCGTTTTCACCTCAAAACCCTGACGAAGTTGATTTCTGGGAAGGTGTTCTTACGGATACCCATGAGCAATTTATCGATGTTGTGAAAAAGGGCAGACAAGATCGATTGGATATCGAAAATCCGGATCTCTTTACCGGTCTTATTTGGAACGGTGAACAGGCGTTGGAACTTGGTTTAGTCGATGGCTTGGGAAGTGCTGGCAAGGTTGCGCGCGATGTGATCGGAATTGAAGAAATTGTCGATTACGGTGTTAGACCTGATCCGTTCACTCAAATCATTGAGCAATTTGGTGTTTCGGTTGGCAAGGGAATCTCAACGATGCTGACCACTGAGGCAGATTTGTCACTCAGATAATCCAGTAGTCTGTGTTCTCAATACCCTAAAAAGCCAGCAATAGCTGGCTTTTTCTATGTCGGTTTATAGAGCAATGGCGCTAAGACAGGGGTTCCACGCCAAACTTTCTGAGCAGCTTTGTTAATTTTATCAGCGGTAGTCCGACCAAGCTGTTGGGATCGGATGTTTCGACGCTCTCGAACAGTGTTACCCCTAATCCTTCTGACTTAAAACTGCCTGCGCAATTGTAGGGCTCTTCGATTTTTAGGTAGTTTGTGATTTGTGATTCGGTAAGTTCTAAAAAATTGACCCGAGTTATTTCGCATTCGCTCAAGTGCTCGCCACTTTGCGCATTGATTAAGGTTAAACCTGTGTGAAACGCTGCTTGTTTGCCGCTGGACTTTTTAAGTTGTCGAACGGCATTGTCAAAATTACCGGGCTTGTGGAGAACTTCGCCGTCGATATGCGCGACTTGATCAGAGCCAATAACTAGGTAGATGCAGTCATTTTGTTCTGATGAACTGTTTGTTAGGTGTTTTACTACGGCTTCCGCTTTTTCGCGACTTAATCGCATAGCTCTGGCATCTGGGGTTTCGCCAGGAATTTCGGTTTCTTCTATGTCGCTAGGTTGTTGAATGAACGGAGTGTTTAGCTTGGTCAGTATTTCTGCGCGATAGGGTGAGGTTGAGGCTAAAACTAACTTAAAATTTTGCATGTAAAACGGTAACTGTTTGAAAGTAGATGAAAATTAGGGATATTTTTCAAAGATTATGGCAAATTGTTTTGACACTGGTGGGCAGTATACATAGAATTGCGCGCCTATGACTCAGCACACCTCAAGATCCTCAGTTCCTCGGTTTATTGATGCACGAAAATTTGCACAACAGCAGGGGAAAATTCAAGGTCAACTCGATCTTTCGTCTCTTCCAAGAATATTGGAAGTGGCTCAGGAGAAAGCGGGTGTGGTGGAAGTCGATTTAGATTTTAAGATTGATGATCACGGACATTCTGTTGTAACCGGAACGATAGACACTAACTTCTCTGTTGTCTGTCAACGATGCCTTGGACCTTTGCCGGTTTCAGTATCATCCGATGTCAATGTCGCAGTTACTCGTGATCAAGCTGATGCCAAATTACTGCCTAGATCGTTAGATCCTTGGATAGTAGAGGGTGAAAGCGGAGATTTGCACGAGCTGATAGAAGAAGAGATTCTTCTAGAGTTGCCAATGGCACCATTTCATGACTATGAATGTGTTCCTGATGCAATGTTCAGTTCTGGTGAAGAGAAACAAGAGACCAAAACAACGAATCCATTTAGCGTTCTTGAACAACTCAAGGGCTCGCCGAAGCAATAACGTGTTATTAGTTGATCACATAAGATCGACTAATATTATTCGAGGCGCCCCTGCTCAAGACCGATGTATTTTTTAGGAGCTTAATCAATGGCAGTTCAGAAAAGTAAGAAAACTCGTTCACGTCGTGGTATGCGTCGCTCTCATGACGCTTTGAGTGGCCCAACCTTATCTATCGATTCAACCACTGGTGAAAAACACCTTCGTCATCACGTAAGTGCAGATGGTTTCTACCGCGGCAATAAAGTTATCAATACCGACGCTGACGAATAATTATCGTTTGTCGAAACAGATAACGATCGCTGTAGACGCGATGGGCGGAGACCACGGTCTTCGCTCCACTGTTCCTGCCTCCATCAAGTTCGCCGAGAACAACCCTAAAGTTAACGTCAAACTGTTTGCTGTTAAAGACGCCTCTCTTAGTATCCCTTCATTATCTAACTTAGAAATTCGATATTGCGAATCATCTGTGGCTATGGATGAGAGTATTTCTGTTGCTTTGCGGCGTAAAATGTCATCTTCAATGGCGCAGGCGTTGGTAGAGGTGGAAAACCGCCAAGCAGATATCTGTGTGAGTGCTGGCAATACGGCGGCCTTATTGGCGTTTGGCTACCATATTTTGGGGGCATACTCTGGCTTGAAGCGTCCGGCGATATGTAAACCAATCCCTACGTTAATCGGTCATAGCTACATGTTGGATTTGGGTGCCAACGTAAATGTTGAGCCCAGTGTATTGCACGATTTTGCTAAGTTAGGCAGCGGGTTAAGCCGCTTAGTAGACGGCAATTCAAATCCTAAGGTGGCTTTGCTGAATATTGGAACAGAAAGCAAAAAGGGTAATGAAGTTATTCAGCAGGCTCATGCGTTACTGAAAAATGACAAAACACTGAATTATTCAGGCTTTATCGAAGGGGATTCTATTTACAGCGGCCATGTCGATGTCATCGTGTGTGACGGATTTGTGGGCAATGTTGCATTAAAGGTAAGTGAGGGAGTGGCTAGAATGGCCTTATCTCAGCTCAAAGAGTCCTTTAAATCTAGTCTTTATGGACGTGCTCTTGGCCAATTTGCCCGGCCTTTGTTGCGAAAATGGCGAACACAATTCGATCCCGCTCGCTATAATGGCGCCTGCTTTCTCGGCTTGAATGGATCCGTGATAAAAAGTCACGGTTCGGCTGATAGTTTGGCTTTTCAATACGCATTGGAAATGGCCCATGACTTCGCCAGTAAAAAAACAACCGAGCTTTTGCGTGATGAAATGGCAGAATTCATCACCAGTTGACGAAACCCAATAACGGTTATCGCTAGAGCTATAGAATACTAATTTCAAACATACAAAGAGCTTCTATCTATATGTCCACTCAGAATCTGGCATTTATTTTCCCAGGTCAAGGTGCGCAAAGCCAAGGAATGTTGGCTGAACTTGCCGCAGAACACTCAATTGTTGAACAAACATTTGCCGAGGCATCCGATGTCTTGGGTTACGATTTATGGGCATTGTCGCAAAACGACGAAGATGGCCAAATCAATATGACTGAAATTACTCAGCCTTTATTGCTTACCGCGAGTACGGCAATATGGCGAGTTTGGCAGTCGCTTTCTGATATCCGTCCTAACTTTGTGGCTGGTCACAGTTTGGGTGAGTGGTCGGCTCTCGTGGCCGCTGGTGTGGTTGAGTTTAAAGACGCCGTTGCTTTGGTTCGCAACCGTGGTAAGTACATGCAAGAAGCCGTTCCTGCCGGAGTCGGCTCGATGGCGGCACTTATCGGATTGAGCGACCAAGACGTTAACGACGCCTGTGTTGAAGCTGCTGGCGACCAAGTGGTTGCGGCAGTTAACTACAATGCGCCTGGTCAAGTCGTTATTGCCGGACACAAAGAAGCTGTGGATCGCGCTGCTGTTGCAGCCAAGGCTAAAGGTGCGAAAAAAGTAATGCCTTTAGCGGTGAGTGCGCCTTTCCATACGATTTTGATGAAGCCTGCATCACAAAGACTGCAAGAAGATCTTCAATCTGTCGAATTTAAAGCGCCTGAGATTAATATTATTCATAATGTCTCTGCCGCTGGTGAGCCAGACCCTGAAAAAATTAAGAATATTATGATCCAGCAAATCTACCTTCCTGTTCGTTGGGTAGAGTGCGTACAAGCTTTAGCTGCAAATTCTATTGAAATGGCTGTAGAGTGTGGGCCGGGTAAAGTGCTGTCGGGCATGAATAAGCGTATCGATAAGTCGATTAAGTCTTATCAAACCGATGCTCCCGATACAATTGCCGCTACTGTTCAAAGCTTTGCTTAAGAATCAACTACTGGAAACTTTATGGCTCTTGAAGACAAAATCGCATTAGTCACTGGTGCATCACGTGGAATTGGTGCTGCTATTGCGAATAAACTAGGCGCATCTGGTGCTACGGTTATCGGTACAGCAACCAGTGAAAAGGGCGCTCAGGCAATTACTGACTACTTGAATGCTGCTGGCATTAAAGGTCAGGGGTTGGTTTTAAACGTAACTGACGCCGATTCGGTAAAGAACTGTTTAGATACGATTTCTAAAGATTACGGCGCTGTTACTATTTTGGTTAACAACGCTGGAATCACTCAAGATAACTTGTTAATGCGTATGAGCGACGATCAGTGGCTTGACGTAATCAATACAAATCTTAATTCCGTGTTTCGACTTTCAAAAAGCGTTTTACGCCCAATGATGAAAGCGAGATGGGGAAGAATTGTCAACATTGCCTCTGTTGTGGGGTCAATGGGTAATGCAGGTCAATCTAACTACGCCGCTACTAAAGCCGGTGTTGCTGGATTTTCCCGTTCACTTGCCAAAGAAGTTGGCTCTCGCGGTATTACTGTGAACACAGTGGCGCCTGGATTTATCGACACTGATATGACCAAGGTGTTAACCGACGAGCAAAAAGCACCTATGTTAGCTGCTATCCCGCTTGACCGACTAGGTCAGCCAGAAGAGATTGCCTCTGTGGTAGATTTTTTGGTCAGCGATGGCGCAGCGTACGTAACAGGTGAAACGATTCACGTGAATGGTGGAATGTACATGGCCTAGGCTTATATAAGCCAAGCCTGTTAGAAAAAATTTTACTCTTTCATTCACAAATTTATTGTTATCAATGTAAAATGCGGCTTCGTGTTAGGCCGTGACAAAATAACAAGTCGTAACCGTGGAAATCGGAAGACGGCACAACCGAATTTATACCGACTAGGAGTTAAATAACCTTATGAGCAGCATTGAAGAACGCGTTAAGAAAATCGTTGCCGAGCAACTCGGTGTTAAAGAAGAAGAAGTAAAAACCGAAGCATCTTTTGTTGAAGACCTTGGTGCCGATTCTCTTGATACCGTTGAGCTGGTAATGGCCTTGGAAGAAGAGTTCGAAACTGAAATTCCAGACGAAGAAGCCGAAAAAATCACCACTGTACAACTTGCAATTGACTACATTAACGCCAACTTGGCTTAAATACAGTCTTAGTTGCTAGCTTGCTACAGCGATTCAAAAGCCGTGCTATTTCTTTAGTACGGCTTTTGTTTTATATAAAGAGAATAGTTTTTAATAGATTGCTAAAAAGTAATAGCCTGATTTGGGAAGGGTTTGGCAATTTACACAGTTGCTCAAAAACGAACGTTTTGAGTAGTACAGATTATATTTGGAGGCAATAGTGACCCGCAGAAGAGTGGTTGTGACGGGTTTAGGCATGGTAGGCCCGACAGGCAACAGTGTCGCTGAGTCTTGGTCTAATATCGTCAAAGGCGTGAGTGGTGCTAAAACTATCGACCACTTCGATGTCGCTCCTTTTTCTACGCAATTTAGCTGTTCAGTGAGAGATTTGGATCTTTCTCCTTACCTTTCACCGAAAGAAGCAAAAAAAATTGACGCTTTCGTACAGTACGGCATGGTCGCGGGAATTCAGGCGATGTCTGATTCTGGTATTGAGGTTGATGAGGCTTTGGCGCCAAAAATGGGCGCAATCATTGGCTCTGGAATCGGCGGATTATCGGATATCGAGCGTGTATCGCTGGTGATTGAAGAAAAAGGGCCAAAACGTGTTAGTCCGTTTTTTGTTCCCGGTTCAATTACAAACATGATTTCCGGTAACTTATCGATTCGTTATGGCTTTAAAGGGCCTAACCTTGCCGTCGTAACTGCCTGTACAACTGGAACACACGCAATTGGACTTGCGGCTCGTTCGATCATTCATGGCGAATGTGACGTAATGCTTGCCGGTGGCGCCGAAATGGCGACTACACGCGTTGGTGTTGCAGGCTTTAGTGCAGTGCGTGCGCTTTCTACTCGAAATGACGCTCCTGAAAAAGCAAGCCGACCTTGGGATACTGATCGCGACGGTTTCGTCCTGGGTGACGGCGCGGGAATTGTTGTTCTCGAAGAGTATGAGCGAGCGAAAGCTCGAGGTGCAACTATTTACGCCGAGCTGCTTGGTTTCGGAATGAGCGGCGATGCACATCACATTACTTCGCCTCCAGAAGATGGCTCCGGCGGTGCTTTGGCTATGTCCAATGCCCTCAACGACGCCGGTATCACCCCTGAAGACATTGATTATATCAATGCCCACGGGACATCAACTCCAGTTGGTGATTTGGCTGAGATTCGTGGTGTTCGCTCATTGTTTGGCGATCATCAAAGCAAGTTGGCAATCAGCTCAACGAAATCGATGACTGGTCACTTGTTGGGTGCTGCGGGTGCCGTTGAAGCGATTTACACGGTTTTGGCTCTTAGAGACCAAGTTGCTCCACCAACCATTAATTTGGACAATCCAGATCCAGAAGTCGCCGGATTAAACCTTGTTCCACACGAAGCACAATCGATCAAAATAGAGAAAGCTCTCTCTAACTCGTTTGGTTTTGGTGGAACGAACGGTTCACTCGTTTTCGGTCGAATCTAAAATTCTACAGTGCCAGCTCAGGAAGTAGAGGTCGTTCTCGGCCTCTACTGCTCGTTAAAATATTGGTTTTAATTGGCCTTGAGCGGTTTGGCGGGACAGATTTATGGTCCGGAAGTTATTCATTTCATTAGTGTTATTGGTCGCGATTTGCTGTATTGCTGTTGCAAGTGGGTGGTATTGGTTGAACACCTGGGCCAATTCTCCTGTTATTGCCGCTAATCAAACACTCATTGTTGAACGCGGAAGTAACCTGACCTCGGTGAGTCGGCAGATATTTTCCGACCAGTCCCCGCTGTATTTTCGCAGTTCGATTCTATACGCGCGATTGCAGAATCAAACAGCAATTCAATCTGGTGAATACCAACTAGATGCGGATGATTCGTGGCAAGCGATTCTTGATTTGCTTGAGTCAGGTAATACGGTCAAAAGACAAGTGACGCTTGTTGAAGGTTGGACAGTTAAACAGGCATTGGAGCATCTGCATTCACAAGAAAAAATAGAGCGTACCCTAAGCTCTGTATCTGACGAATCCTTAATCGCCATCTTGCCTGAGGGCTATAAACACCCTGAAGGCTGGTTTTTTGCTGACACCTATCAATACCAGCTGGGTGATTCTGATCTCGATATACTGAAACGCTCGCATCAAAAGATGCGCGATGTTTTAGATACCGGTTGGCAAGAAAGAGATCAAAATATTCCGTTGCAGTCTGCTTATGAAGCGTTGGTATTGGCTTCTATCGTTGAAAAAGAAACTGGGTTGGATTCTGAGCGTCCGGTAATTGCCAGCGTATTTACTCAGCGGTTGCGAAAGAGAATGCGCTTGCAGACAGACCCAACCGTGATTTACGGCCTGGGCGATTCGTATAAAGGCAATATTACTCGAAAGCATCTGCGTCAAAAGACAGACTACAATACTTACGTTATTAAAGGTTTGCCGCCAACGCCTATCGCGCTTGTTGGTGCCGAAGCCATTCAGGCAACTCTTCACTCCGCAGCCGAAGAATATTTGTATTTCGTTGCTAAAGGCGACGGTAGCCACTATTTTTCTAAAACATTGGATGAGCACAACAAGGCGGTCAGAGAGTATCAATTGGTTAATCGCGCCAAAGAATACCGGTCTCAACCTTTAAATCAGTAAACGTTAACAATTAGGACATTGTGTGGCTCAAAAACCTGGAAAATTTATTACGTTCGAAGGCGGAGAGGGTGCTGGTAAATCCACCAATATTCTTGTTGCCCAGGAATATCTCGAATCACAGGGAATTAAAACTCAGTTAACTCGTGAGCCCGGCGGTACACCACTTGCGGAAGAGATTCGATCTCTTTTAATTTCTAATCGTGAAGAATCTGTCAATGAACTGACTGAGCTACTGCTTGTTTTTTCCGCGCGAGCACAGCACTTAAATAATTTAATTAAACCTGCATTGGCTCAAGGTATTTGGGTCTTGTGTGATCGCTTTACGGATGCGACCTACGCCTATCAGGGCGCGGGTAGAGGACTTTCTGTAGAAGCTATCCGCACGCTAGAAACGTTGGTGCAAGGCAATATTCGTCCTGATCTTACGTTACTGCTCGATTTAGACATTGAAGTTGGTGCTACCCGCGCTCGAAATCGCGGAGCTTTGGATCGCTTCGAGTCTTTAAATGCGGAGTTTTTCTCTCGTGTGCGTGATATGTATCTGCAAAGAGCCAAATTTGAGAGTTATTACAAAGTGGTCGATGCAAACCAATCGTTAGAAAACGTGCAGTTAGCGGTAAAAAATACCTTAATTGAATTTATTCGCGAAGTTTCATGATTAACGAAAGTATCTTTCGTTTTTTATCGAAAGCCCAGTTTTTGGTGTTAATCGTTATTTATTTTTGGATGGGTATTGCCAACGTGGCAGGTACGCCTGCTGAAAATATTAATGATTTAGTCATGCACGCCGCAGGCTATTTTATCGCTATGTTCTCAGGGTTTTGCGCGTTTTACTCAATCAAACGCTTCTGGTATTTATTAATGGGGCTTTGGTTGTTCTCGTTAATGATCGAGCTTATTCAGTATTATTTGCCGTGGCGGAGTTTTTCAGTATCCGACTTAATCGCTAACTTAGGCGGTTTGCTTGGTGGATACGTACTGATTTTGCTTTTCAAAGTTCATTTGCTAAAAATAATCGAAAAAATTTCTCCGCAGAGTACAAAAGCTTAATCATTTAAAATGGGCTAGGTGCAGTTATTGTCACCGTAACGTTAAAAATTGGGTGCTCGAAACTGATTCGTTGGGCATGTAATAGCAGGCGATTACTGCTGTTTTGACTGTGCGGAGTGCCGTAAAAATAATCCCCTAAAATTGGATGGCCGATAAACTCGCAATGCACACGCAATTGATGGGAGCGCCCCGTGATGGGTGTGAGTAATAATCGGGAGGTCGCATTTTTATGATCCCGATGTAACACCTGAAAAAGCGTTTTTGCCGGTTTACCCGATTCGTAGCAAACCTTTTGTTTAGGGCGATTGGGCCAATCGCAAATGAGTGGTTGCTCAATTGTGCCGTTGTCTTGTTGGACGATCCCATCCACAACAGCAATATAATGTTTACTGACTTGACGCTCTTGAAACTTGCGTGACAATAAGCTCAAAGCTTGCTGGCTTTGTGGGAACAAAACGATTCCCGAGGTGGCCATATCCAAACGATGCACAACTCGGCTGTTGGGAAAGTTTGTTAGAATTCGATTAAACAAACAGTCTTGTTTGTCTGGTCCGCGACCGGGTACAGTCAGCAAATTAGGGGCTTTATTGACCGCAATCAGATCGTTGCCTTTATACAGAATTTCTGGGGGATGTATCGGTGTATTCATGGAGCGCTCTTTTATGGATGCCCGATTTTGCAGAACAGTTAAGTGACATACAAGTCCTGAATTAGGTCATCAATATTTAGAGTAAAAAATGTCCGAAATATCTGAACAAACTCGTCTTAAATCGCCTTATCCTTGGCAGCACCAAGTGTGGAGTCGAGTTGAGCAGAGTCTCCAAAATCAGCGTTTGGCACACGCCATTATTCTCGCTGGACCAAAAGGGCTTGGTAAACAGGTTTTTATCACTGCGTTCGGACAGCGGCTATTATGCTCGCAACCCAGAGATGGCATGGCGTGTGGTCAATGCAAAAGCTGTCAGTTAAATTCCGCTGGTACTCATCCAGACCTGAAATGGGTGCTGCCTGAAGAAGCGGGAAAAGCCATTAAAATTGAGCAGATTCGCGATCTCCAAAGCTACCTGGCCAACACTGCTCAGCAAGGCGGCCGCAAGGTGGTGGTGCTTGGTCCAGTTGAAAGTTTGAATGTGAACGCAGCTAACGCTTTGCTAAAGAGTTTAGAGGAGCCGTCAGTTGGTACCCATTTGCTCATGTTCAGTCATCAATTGAGTTCTGTGCTGCCAACTGTTCGCAGTCGTGCTCAAATTGTTCAGGCGCCTATGCCCTCTAAAGAGGAAAGTCTCCACTGGTTGTCTAACCTTACTGATATGGACCCCCAGCAGTTGTTGGAATTAGCAAACTGGTCGCCGTTGCAGGCGTTAGCGTTGTGTGACGCTGACGTTTTTCAGGAAAAATCATCGGTCAACAAGATCATCGGTAGTGTCTATACCGGTGACCTTACGATCATCGCTGCGGTTTCTAAATTGCACAAGTTAGATATGATGTCTGTTCTTCACTGTTTGTTGGATCATATCGATCACAACATCAGAGGTATGATGAGTTCGAAAGCGCGTAGTGGTCAGCAATCCATACAAAAATTGTTTGATGTGAGAGATAAAACGTTAGTGTTGTCTCAACAATTGCAAAAAGGGGCTAATCCAAACAAGCAATTAGCGCTAGAAGAGCTAATGTTATTGTATCGCAGAGCAGCAAACTGAATCGGCTTTGATTTATAGAATTAAAATTCAAATGTTTTTCTCATCTCAGAATAAATTTGAATAATAATTCAGTAAAATAAACAGTAGTACCAAAAAACTCCTTGCAAAAAGTTTAAAGTTACTGTGCAATTCATTGAAATTAAACGGTTATTTGAGTTCGGGCTAGGTTATGAATATTGGCGGCGGTGTTAGAAACGGCATATTATCTTTAACAATAAAAGATAAAGCAGTGCTGTATGCAGCCTACATGCCTTTTGTTCAAAACGGCGGTTTATTCATTCCGACAACAAAGGCGTACAGCTTGGGCGACGAAGTTTTTATGTTGCTGAATTTGATGGATGAGCCAGAAAAAATCCCTGTGGCGGGTAAGGTCATTTGGGTTACTCCAAAGGGCGCTCAAGGTAATAGAGCTTCAGGTATTGGTGTTCAATTCAATGATCAAGACGATGTAGCTAACCGCAAAATTGAGACTTACCTTGCCGGAGCTTTGGAATCTGATCGAATGACTCACACAATGTAATTTCGATAATTATCGATATAGCTATCTGCAAAACCTTTCGAATCAGAATTATTTGATTTTCTCTTATAACTCAACCAAACTGCGCACAAAGCTTCAACGGCTGAAATTGCAGTGCGTTGAAGCGCCTACTTTCATCCATATCTTTATAAAGTTTTGAATCAGCATGTTAGTCGATTCTCATTGTCACCTCGATCGAATTAATCTAAAACCCTACGACGGGAATTTATCCGCAGCTATTCAGTCGGCCCTAGACCGCGGTATTGAAGAGATGTTGTGCATCTCGATTAGCTTGGAAAACCGAGCCGATGTCTTAGCCATAGCTGAATCGCACGCGAATGTTTTTGCTTCTACAGGCGTTCATCCTCTAGATGTGCAATCGGGTTTGGCTACACAAGATCAGCTTTTGGAGTGGATTGACCACCCTAAAGTTGTTGCAGTTGGTGAAACTGGTCTCGATTATTATTACGACACAGAGACCAAGCAGCTTCAACAGGAGAGCTTTGCGATTCATTTGCAGGCTGCTGGCAAGAAAAATATTCCAGTAGTTGTTCATACCCGCAATGCGCGACAAGACACGTTAGATTTAATTCGTGAACACGGTAATCTTGAAAGTGCAGGTGTTTTGCACTGTTTCACCGAAGACTGGGATATGGCATCCAAAGCGCTGGATCTTAATTATTACGTTTCTATTTCAGGTATTGTTACCTTTAAAAATGCCAGTGAACTGCGAGATGTGGTTAAAAAACTGCCGTTGGATCGGTTGTTAGTCGAAACAGACAGCCCTTATTTGGCGCCAGAGCCGTACAGAGGCAAGAAAAACGAGCCGAAGTACGTTCGAGAAGTGGCTGAGTACATTGCTGATTTAAAAGGTGTGAGCTTTGAAACTTTGGCTGAGGTAACTACGAATAATTACCGGAAGTTATTCTGGAAAACTGTGGCTTAGTAATCGCTGATCCTACTTTAAAAAACGGCTATTAAAGCCGTTTTTTCAATTTTTCTATATGTGCAAAATTATTCATATCAGGAGACTCAACTTGCTGCCACAGTTCAATAGCAAGATCGTGTCGCGTCTTTTCGTTCCAATCCCCCTCAACAATCCAGTTTGCAATCGCCTTCGCTACGTCGGGATACAGTATTTTTACGTTAGGTTGTTCGGTTAACCAGCGCTCGATCGTCTCGGTATTGAGTGTACTCATAGACTTACCGATGCCTAAATTCTCTAAGGCTTTAGCGTTTGATAATTGCTCCATCTGGCCTTTCAAAGGCTTTACCAGAACCTTTTTACCTAGCTCAAGCGCTTCACTGACTAACTCAAAGCCAGCATTACAGATAACGCCATTTGCCTTTGCTAAATCGATCTTGAACCCTTCTCGGCTGAGAGGCTTTAAATGAATGTTGCCCTTTGTCTGCGGGGAATCAAATTCTCCGTAGAAAATAAATTCATGGGATTTAATCGGCGCTAAGGTCTGCATGACTTTTTCTGGGTCTTCAAACCCCAGATACACCAAAATATTGTTTTTTTCTACGTCGTAATCATTTTCTGGGATGTCAGCGATGGGCGGCAAAATAGGGTGCCCAAAATGGTGCCAATGTAATCCGAGCCCCAAATTAACTGGCGCGAAATTTTTCATGATCAGCTCAGTCGCCGGATTAGCGCCTTGCTTGGGAATGTCGTAATGAAACGCGTACTGATGACCAACTCCTAAAATAGGCTTTTTGGCTCTTTTAGCAGCCCAGGCAGATACCGGTTCGAAATCGGTGAGTACAAGATCGTAGTCGGAGAGATCCAGCGTTTTTATGTCTTTGAATAATTGTCGGAATTGGTTTTGTTTGATGGTCGCAATAGGATCTATCTTGCCTGACTTATGGATAAAGGTTAAACCGCTGTAGTTTCGCCATTGTGCGAACGGTTCCATATCGAAATATTTATCTCTTTGTCTGCCGCTGAAAATAAAATCGACGTTTACTGAGGGCATTCTAGCGAAAGCGGTTGAAAGTGCTCGGGCTCGAGTAATATGCCCATTGCCGGTGCCTTGCACACCGTAGAGAATTTTCATTAATAATCCTTTGGTAAAGCGAGTGTATATACAAAAAAGTAGAGATTATTTTTATTTAACCTAAAGCGACAAGAGTCATTGGAGCTAGGTGTGTTTAAACAATAACTCTAAGGTTTAGAACGATAATTCCGCAGCTTGTCCCCAGAGTTGCGCCTGCAAGAATATCCGTCGGAAAGTGCACGCCTAGCATCACTCTAGAGACACCAACCGTGCAGGCCCACGGAAGCAACAAGTAATAAAGTTCTGGATACAAAGAACTCATCAATACTGCCATTAAAAAGGCCGCAGAAGTGTGACCTGATGGAAAACTGAAGCGATCAGAAGGAATTATCACTGATTCAAAATCAGGAATGGCTTGAGGTGGCCGATTGCGCCGGAAAAAGTTCTTTAAAATAAAGTAACTTGACCTTTCAAGAATGAACGCTGCAAAAACCCACGGTAAAAATTCGAGATAACCATAAATCGCCATTGGAATGGCGGCAATGATGTACAATGGACCGTCGGCGGTTTTTGAAACCCAACGACTAATTTGTACGAGCTTTTCATAACTCTTTAAGTTATGGCAGCGTTGAAATGTCGCTACGTCAAAATTGTGAATATTTTGCAATAATCTCATCAGAAACACCCCTAGGCTGGCGTAACTTTAAAACTGAGGTATTACACTTTCGTGAGTAAATTATGGCGAGTGTGTGACAATTGAACAATATTATCTGCTCGTATTTATTTTCTTTAACGTACCGCAGTTTTCTTAATTAGGGCGTTAGCTAATAGTGTGTTTTTAAATATTGACCGCTGTCCGATACGATACTGTGTCTACGCTACTGTCTGAGAAAAACAGAAAATCCACTTGTGAAAACAGAATTTATGATGAAAAACTATTTAACAGAAATGCTATCGATGCAGGACGCCATCAACACTCAAGTTAACGATGATTGGCGTTCTCAAAATTTCGAGTGGTATCGAGCAGTTTGGATTGAATGTGCGGAGTTGTTAGACCATTACGGTTGGAAATGGTGGAAAAAACAAGAGCCCGATATGGAGCAGGTGAGCTTAGAGCTTGTCGATATTTGGCATTTTGGTCTGAGTATGATTCTTGAAACAAGTGATTCCGTCAGTTCCGCCGCCGAGACTGTGTTGCATCATATTGAGTCCTCTGAAGCATCCAGCGAATCTGATTTTAAATTATTACTTGAGCAATTCGTGGCTCATGTTCTAGAGCGAAAAGAATTTCATTTTGGAATGTTTTTAAGACTGACGAGCTTAGCGGGTCTGTCTTTTGATGATCTATACCTTCAGTATGTGGCGAAAAATGTGCTTAATCGTTTCAGGCAAGATCACGGTTACAAGCAGGGCACCTACGTTAAAGTTTGGGATGGGCGCGAAGATAATGAGCACCTTTTTGATATTCTTAAACAGGCGCAAACGGCAGATGGCGGTTTACCAGAGAGTTTTGCGGAATTTTTATACGGCGAGCTCAGTCGCCGCTACAACTAATAGCCAACTCCAAAATATCTAAGAAAATAGTATCATTAGCCGTTTGATCTTGTTGCTGTCAAGACAGTCTATTTGGCGGCAAAATGTTCAATTTAGCCCAATGGTATTTTGATAGATGAAAAAAACTGGCAAAAGCCTATAATTGGGCACCTTCCAACAGCCGTATGTGGTTGTACTATCTTAAAAACATGAATGGAGAAATACAGTGAAATCACCAGTACGTGTTGCCATTACAGGCGCAGCGGGCCAAATTAGTTATTCACTATTGTTTAGAATCGCGGCTGGCGAAATGCTTGGACCTGACCAACCTGTAATCTTACAGATGTTGGAAATCACTCCAGCACTTGGCGCTTTAAAAGGCGTAGCTATGGAGCTTGATGACTGTGCTTTCCCATTGTTAGCTGGAATGGTTTGCACTGACGACGCGAATGTTGCGTTCAAAGATGCAGATTACGCATTGCTAGTTGGTGCTCGTCCGCGCGGACCAGGTATGGAGCGTAAAGATCTTTTAGAAGCTAACGCTGCTATCTTCTCTGCACAAGGTAAAGCTATCAACGATAACGCTTCTAAAGACATTAAAGTATTGGTAGTTGGTAACCCAGCAAACACCAACGCTTTGATTGCTCAACGTAACGCTCCAGACATCGATCCTCGTCAGTTCACTGCGATGACTCGTTTGGATCACAACCGTGCAATGACTCAACTTGCACAAAAAACTGACAAGACCATTAACGACGTTAAAAATCTTGTTATCTGGGGTAACCACTCTTCTACTCAGTACCCAGACATTCACCACACAACTGTTGACGGCACCGATGCAATGTCTTTGATCGACCAAGCTTGGTACGAAAATGACTTCATCCCAACTGTACAGCAACGTGGTGCTGCTATCATCGATGCACGTGGTGCTTCTTCAGCTGCTTCAGCTGCAAATGCTGCAATCTTCCACATGCGCGATTGGGCTCTTGGTTCAGCCGAAGGCGACTGGGTATCTATGGGCGTATACAGTGACGGTAGCTACGGCATTGAAAAAGGTCTTATCTACTCATTCCCATGCGTTTGTAAAGATGGCGACTGGTCAATTGTGCAAGGTGTTGAGCTTAACGAATTCTCAACTGGCAAAATGAAAGCGACCGAAGAAGAGCTACAACAAGAGCGCGACGCTGTTAGCCACTTGCTTCCTTAATTCTAAACCGTTAAAAGTTTAGATGCTCAAAAACTCAGCCTAGTGCTGAGTTTTTGTTATATTACAGTCTATAAATTGAAACCTACTACAGCCTTCGAGTATTACTATGTCGCACCCTAAAGTCGGTAATCTTGCTCCAGCTTTTACATTAAAAAACCAAAATGGCGAATCTGTTTCTTTAAAGCAATATAAAGACGTAAGTTGGGTCGTTGTCTATTTTTATCCGAAAGCCTCAACACCTGGCTGTACAACACAAGCATGCGGGCTACGAGATATACAAAAAGAATTGTCCGATAAAAATGTTGTTGTGTTGGGTCTTAGCCCAGATCCAGTGCCAAAGTTAGAAAAGTTTTACGACAAGCAAACATTGAATTTTGATCTTCTGTCGGATGAAGGTCATGCAATCGCTGATAAATACGGTGTTTGGCAGTTAAAAAAATTCATGGGAAAAGAATTCATGGGAATCGTTCGGACTACCTTTATTATCGGTATGGACGGACGTTTGAAAAAAGTCATGGATAAATTTAAAACAAAAGATCACCATGATGTTTTACTTGAAACTCTTGATGAGCTTCAAAGCGAATAAAGAAAGTTGCCGGTCAGTTATCCTGATCGGTTTCCTCCGTGTTTGTTTTTACTGAATGTAAAACAGTAAAAACTTTTATTTCTGCATGATTGCTTTTACACAGAATAATAGATAGTAGGAATACTTACTTTTCGCTCTGATCGTATAAAATTACGTGTTTTATATTTCGATTTAATAATTGAAATACCTTCCTATTGCTACGACCATACAAAAAATCACACCCTATATCCGAATTTCCTTCGTTTAGTTTTTTGCAATTGAGCATTAATTAAATTGGCGAATATTTGGTTATAACCAGAAAAAATTAATGTGCTTGTGATAGCCCTGAATTTAATTGTTCTGTAGGTGTTCGATTACCCGTTTTTTAAGCTACTAAAACATAGAAATTTTCAAGATTTTTGGCGCCCACTTTTGCATCAACTGTTTATATTTGCAGCTATTCTCCAGTGTTGAATATTACTAAAATAGATAATGAATTTATTTTTAACAAAATAAACTGCTAAAGCGTTATAATTATCTAAAAAAAGTGAAAAACAGTGAAAATAATTCTAATATTTTGCTTATCAAGCAAAGAATATTTTCATTAGCTTGTCTATTTTTCTTGTATAGTCTTTACTTTAAGAAAAACATAACAGTTCTATCGCCATCGTTTTTAGTCACTTTCTCAAATACCTTAGTTGTCTAATGGGTAAATAATACAAAAGTCGACATTTATAAAAATTAGAAAAATGGCGCTTCGTTTCAAGAAACGGAAGGACAGTTATTGATCTCAAAACCGAGTTCATTCGGTCGCGTTTGTAAGGGATACAGTTTCAGGAGTGTGGATTTTTGAAAACCGCGGGTATTGAGTTGTCTACGCCAAATGTATTGGTTGATTTGGACAAATACAATTTTTCTAATTTTGTTGATCGCTTGAAGTGTTTTCATGAATTGCTGACCGCTCCACCAGCGGCGACAAGAGCATTTTTAAGATCATACATTATTGCTGGTTGTAGAATGTTCGGTTGCGAGACCGGATTTGTGGGTCAGAGAATTGGCGGGGTAGTAAGAATCGTTGCTTGCGAGTCCAATTTAGATTCTCTTTTTGACGGCCAGTTACTGCAAATGAACGAGCCGTTAGTAGAATCTATCCTGTCAGGTAACAAGGTAGGTTTGCCGGAAAATGTGACGAATGTCTCATTCAGATCGCTAAACCTGTCATACAATGGAATAAATATTCAAAATCTAATCGCCGAAACCATTGACGTTTATGACGATGTATTCGGTGTCGTATGCTTCCTATCTACAAGTAGAATTCGAAAGTACGACCAAGAGGATTTCGAATCTATTGAATTGATGGCAAAAGGAGTAGCCAAAATGATTGAACTTCAAAATAATCTCAAAGATCAGCGCAACGAATCCTCAAGCTTTGCCACTCCTGGCGTTAAACACTTCGACGACTACTTATTGCAAGCCAGGCTACCAGAGACCTATGGCGTTGCTGGTAAAGTGGTTGATGTTCTCAAGTCGAGAGTGGGTAAATCTCCCTTGGGTATTGGTGATGTTGCCGATGAGCTTGGTTTATCGAAAAGAACGCTTCAACGCAGACTGCAACAGCAAGACATCAGTTTTGCTGAGCTGCGCGACAAAGTGAGATTTCACTACTCTATCGAGTTTTTAATCGAGCAAAGCGCAAGTATCGATAATATTTCAAGTGCTCTTGATTTTTCAGATCGCACTAGCTTCACAAACGCCTTTAAGCGCTGGACAGGATTGTCGCCAAGCACTTTCCGCAAGTTATTCAGAGATTATGCTTAAATCGTTGGATTTCAGTAATTTAGCCTCTAATTAGTTCATATTGGAATTGCTAACCTCATCAAGACAAGATAGAGTACTGCGCTGGTTAATAGAACTATAACGTAGTCAGTGAGTACAACTTGATGAGTTTTTTCATTCCTTCCGCAATTGCCCAAACTCAAGCCGCACCTGCAGAACCTAACCAATGGGTTACCTTGGTTATGTTTGGTGGTTTGTTTGTTTTCATGTACCTTTTTGTAATACGCCCTCAACGTAAACGCCAAAAGGAACATAAAGATTTAATTACATCACTCAGTAAAGGTGACGAAGTTGTAATGGGGAGCGGTTTGCTCGCTAAAATTGTTAAGGTTGACGAAGAATACATAACAGTTGAAGCAGCAAATAATGTCGAACTAAGATTCCAGAAAGCTTTTGTCCACGCGGTATTACCGAAAGGGACTATTAAAAAAGTTTCTGCTTAATATTCTGACTTTAAAAGTGGCGAAGTGTTATTTCGCCACTTTTCTAATACCTCAATTTTAAAATGTCCTCTCTAGCATTCAAATATCCCAACAAAATTTCCCTCGCAAATATTCCTACCCCTTTAACTCCTTTAGATCGTTTATCTGAAAAATACGGCGGCCCAAGAATCTGGTTGAAGCGCGATGATTTAACTGGGAGTACGCTAAGTGGGAATAAAGTTCGTAAATTAGAATACGTTATTGCCGATGCTTTAGATAATGGTGCGGATTCGCTAATTACGTGCGGAGGATTGCAGTCAAACCACTGTCGTGCCACAGCGATGGCTGGCGCTCAGCTCGGGCTTGATGTCCACCTTTTATTGAGAGAAGAGGGTGGTAGCGATATTGACGGTAACTTGCTGATGGATCATTTGGCGGGTGCTAAGGTTGATCGAATTGATCGAAAAACCTATTTCTCTTCGTTACCAAAAATATTTAAAGAAAAACAAGATCAATTAATTAACGCAGGAAAAACACCCTATTTAATTCCTACGGGTGCCAGTGATGAAGTAGGGATTTGGGGGTATATAAGTTGTGTTAGTGAGTTAATTGAGGATTTCCAGCGCAACCATATTAACCCTGATTTAATTGTTTGTGCCACCGGGTCTGGCGGTACACAAGCTGGCTTAACATTAGGCGCCAGTCTTTATAATTTAAAAGCTCAAATATTGAGTTATGCGGTATGCGACAGCGCAGAATACTTTGCTTCTCGAGTTAAAGATGACGTTACCAGTTGTTTGGAGCGATACGGTATCGATTGGGATATCAATCGGCTTTCTATAAACACAAATGATGGCTACATTGGGCCAGGATACGCAAAAGGCTATCCAGAGTTATTCTCTACAATACAAGAGGTGTGTCGGTTAGAAGGGGTGTTGTTAGATCCTGTATACACCGGTAAGGCATTCCACGGTTTGCTAACAGATATAAAACTTGGAAAATTCTCAGGCCTCAGTGATGTTGTCTTTATACATACTGGCGGTATCTTTGGTGTGTTTCCTTATAGAGATCAATTTAAAAAGTAAACTCGCCATAATTTAATTACAATAATGGCGGAGTAGTCTCCCAATAAATATTTTGCGCTTTTTTAATGAGTGCTTTTGCTTTTCTATGAGTCACTTCTATATCGAAAATTAAATAACCGGTTATTTAATTTTCTCTCTTACATGTTATTTGCTCTTTTTACGATAGAAATTCTTCCAGCTAGCTTAACGGCTTTGTGTTCAATTATGATGCATTACGTGTTTTGTTTTCACAGGTACAACCTGTTATCACTATAAATAATAAAGAATGTAAATTTTACATTTATCATTCAATATCGACTAATAACAAAGCATGAAATAGGAAATCCTATCTTTATAATGTGTCTAAAAAAAACGTATATTCCACAAGATGTTATAAAATTTATCTTAGTATTAAAAAAACGCAAATTTAATTCCTAAGCCTAAAAGTATTGAAGCTAAAATCGGCTGCAAAACCTTGTTAGGTAGTTTGGCTCCAATCTTTGTTCCAAAGTGTATTGCAGGAAGAGATCCAATCAATAAACAAGCTAATAAACTAAAGTCTACGTTTCCAAGTAGAATTAAATGTCCTAATCCAGCAATGAGCGTAAGAGGCACTGCGTGGGCAATATCGGTACCGACAACTCGAACAGCCGGTAGATGAGGATAGAGCACTAATAATAATGCCGCGCAAAAAGCCCCGGCACCGACCGAGGATAGAGTTACAAATACGCCGAGTAAAAACCCAGCTATTACAGTAATTGTTGACGAGTGTTTGTGTACCCAGCGATTGTGATCGTCATTACTCGCTGCTTGCGCCTTAATCTGGCTCTTAAATAGTAGAACGGCAGAGGTTAATATGAGCATAATGCCCAAACTACTAGTCAATAGATGCTCATATTCACTGGCTTGGGCGAATGCGTGATCAAGTAAAAAAGCAGTGGCAATAGAGGCGGGGATGCTACCAGCACCTAAAAGACCAACAAGGCGCCAATTAATGGTTCCTTGGCGTTTGTGAGCCCATGCTCCACCCGCTTTTGTTATCGCTGCATACAGTAGGTCAGTACCAATAGCTACATTAAATGGAAATCCGAATATCAGCAGGAGAGGAGTCATGAGCGAGCCGCCACCGACTCCAGTAACTCCCACGGCAAGCCCAACACCGGCACCGGCTAAGATGTATAAAAGTATTTCCATAATTTGAGCTGGCCAGGATAGAAGTGGAGAATCTATGTAAAAATTAAAAAAGCGTTGGCAAATATATCGTTTAGTAACTATTCTGGAAAAGAATATTTGTTTATATTTTTATAATCATAAAACCATTGCAGAACAATCCGCCATTTGGGAGGGCCTATGAAACTGCAGCAGTTAAGGTACATCTGGGAAGTGGCACACCATGATCTCAACGTATCTGCAACGGCGCAAAGCTTATATACGTCCCAGCCAGGAATTAGTAAACAAATTCGATTGCTGGAAGACGAACTTGGGGTAGAAGTTTTTTCAAGAAGTGGTAAGCACCTTACTCGAATTACTCCAGCCGGTGAAGCTATTCTAAAAACCGCTGGTGAAATTTTACGTAAAGTTGAGGGCATCAAGCAAGTTGCACAGGAATTTAGCAACGAGCGCAAAGGTAGCCTTTCAATTGCCACAACACACACTCAGGCCCGATACGCTCTGCCAAAAATTATTGGTAACTTTATAGAGCAATATCCTGAGGTTTCCTTGCATATGCATCAGGGAACACCCATGCAGATCTCAGAAATGGCTGCTGATGGTACGGTGGATTTCGCCATTGCGACCGAAGCGCTTGAGCTTTTCAGTGATCTGATCATGATGCCATGTTACCAGTGGAATCGTGGGATTGTCGTACCTAAAGATCACCCGCTTACTCAGTTATCCAATATTACTTTGGAAGACGTTGCTAAGCACCCGATCGTAACCTACGTGTTTGGCTTTACTGGTCGCTCCAAGCTCGACGAAGCGTTTATCGACAAAGGCTTGGCGCCAAAAGTGGTGTTTACTGCAGCAGACGCTGACGTCATTAAAACCTATGTGCGTTTAGGCTTGGGTATCGGCATTATTGCGTCTATGGCGTTTGATCCTGAACTGGATTCTGATCTCGTTTGTTTGGACGCTCGTCATTTGTTCCAACCAAGTACCACCAAAATTGGATTTAGACGAGGAACGTTCTTACGAGGGTTCATGTTTGAATTTATCGAACTTTTCGCACCGCACTTAACACGTGATGTTGTTGAAGAGTCGTTTAATAGACAGTCTAAGGCTGAACTCGACGAGCTGTTTGAGCACATCGAGCTTCCTTATTTGTAGCTATTCAGCTTTTAGCAATTCAGAATTATCGGCAAAAGGGACTTTGCCATCTCACTGAGCGTTTTACCGCTTTTATTCCCTTCCCAAAAGCTTTCCCTATCTAAAACCTAAGTAAACACACAGGCCTTTCTGTTCTTGTAGATTAAGTAACTCGTGTTTGAGCTTGTTTACGCTCGTAGCGGCTCAAGAACTTCCTTGGCGAATTTTATGTAAATAGTGTGTACTTCTGGTGCTTGATCTTCGTTATACACAACAAAGAAAGGCGCTCTCGCGACATCGAGCTCTTTCGCTAATTTAATGCCTTCACTGTCGGCATCCCGTTCATCGGCCACAATAATTTCGTCAATTAATTCGATAAGTTGGCTTTTTTCCAATTTTTCTAGCACTTCACCGCATTTTTTACAGGGTGAGCCGTCGGCAAGGATTTTCTTGACCATAACTATTTTCATTCTTACATCTCCAAAACGATAAATTTAACCATCTGTGATATTGGGGTCGGATTCCTTGGATCAAGCCTTTGAATCGTGTGGATTTAAACGAACAAGTTATATTCTTATTCTCGTGTTTCTCATGTGCTTGAACCCGCTAACGCTGATTAAACGACTTTAGGCCGCTAATTAAGCGATTGATCTTTGTTAGCGATTCTTCGTACTCTTTTTTTACTTCTGAGTCAGAGACAATACCGCCGCCGCCGGAGAGAACAATGTGTTGGTCTTGGCAAGTAATCGTGCGTATCGCAATATTACTTTTGAAATCTCCGGCGCTGTTTATGTAACCAATGGATCCGCAGTAAACGCCACGGCAATAGGGCTCGATCTCTTGGATTATTTCGACAGACTTCTTTTTAGGTGCGCCTGTGATTGATCCGCCAGGAAAGCAGTCCGCAAAAATCTGCATACCGTTTTCTGAGTTTTTAGTTTTAGCGGTAATTTTACTCACCAAATGGTGAACATTTGAAAATGTTTTCAGTTTAAAAATTTCCGGGACCGACACACCTTCCAACACAGCATTTTTAGACAAATCATTTCTCAACAAATCGACGATCATTAAGTTTTCAGCTTGGTCTTTCTCGCTGTTTTTTAAGTCTAATAGCGCCAAGTCGTCTTTAATTGTATCTTTCCAGCGCTTTACGGTTCCTTTGATTGGTTCCGTTGTGTAGAAGTTGTCGTGCTTTTCTAAAAAAGATTCGGGTGAAAAGCTCAGTATTTTGGTGTTGCCGAAGTTTAAATAGGCTCCAAATGGCGCAGGCATGTGTTGTCTTAACGATGAATACGCGTGGTAAGGATTACCACTGAATTTACCTGCGAACATCTGAGTTAAATTAGCCTGATAAATATCGCCAACAGTTATGTGGTGTTTGATTTTATCAAAGGCGTTTTTATATTGGTGGTAATCCCAAACCGGCTCTAACGTCTCAAGACAAAAAGAATCTTTGCTTTCTGTTTCAGCGACATCCTGCTGATTTTTACCGTGTAAGAATTGCTGGTAGTTTTCTATGATATTGGTAAAGAGCGACAGCGACGTTTTCTTTATATTGCTAATAAAGCAGAAAAAAGCAGCCTTATTGTTGTGATCGAAAACAAAAGCGTGAGTGTAGTAGGCCCAAATAAATTCGGGTACATCGACAAACGGGCGCTGAGGGTGATTGGCTGTGAGCTGTTTCACGCCGATGTCGTAGGTGAAATAACCGATGTAGCCGTGAGTGAATGGCAGGTTATGTTCTATGTTGCCGTTGTTTGTTAGGTTATCAACGCGGTTTTGTAATGCCGCAAACGGCTGTTCCCCAGACGGCAAATCGCTTGGCGTGAAGTGAGAATCGGGCAGTGCGGAAAAAATATCAAACTGGCCTCGGGTTTCAAGGTCGCAGCCGCTATCGAGCCAAACTGCGCCGGGTAGGTGCGCAATTTTGCTAAACAGAATTTCCGGGTTGGAATGGTAGGGAATTTCTATGAGTTCTAACAAGCCAATCTCTGTAACGTAAAATTCTGGCATTATAGAGGTGATTTTGACATTGACAATCATTCAAGCTCTATCGCTAGCCAGATCAGTACGTCTAATTGATTAATTGAGAAATACGTAATACCTTCTTACGCTAATTTAGATGGATATTTACGCATTTCTGTCAACTTGGATCTAACTCCGAGGGTGTATAAATGTCGTTTAGAGCATTAGAAAAATTACATCGAGTGCACGAGGGTTACATTCAGGCACATAAAGTCGATGAGTTGGATATTTTGTTAGTGTGCAACGAAGGAAAGTTGTACGCATTTAAAAATTACTGCCCGCATCAAGGTGTTCCGCTGACTCATGGAACTCTGGAGAATGGCGCTATTCGTTGCCCATTGCACGGTTTTGAATTCCGTCTACGTGATGGCTGCCCGTTAACTGGTATATCGGCACCGCTTGAGAGCGTGACTCTTGTTTATGAGGGTAATACGGTCGGTATTGATCACTAAGTTGAGTTCACTTTTGGGCTTTTTAGAGGTTTAGCTGGCGAAAATCCGGATGTTCGAAAGCGTGATTTTCCCAAATTCGATTGATTTCATCCTGCTCTAATTCCCGCTGAACGGGGCTCAGTTTCCTGATTGACGCCAATCCGTGATTGCTTTCGGTCTCAAATTGAAGGCAGTTTCTGGCGTATATTGCCTTTAATTGCTCAAATTCTTTATGGTTGCTTTTAAGGCATCGCAGGTGGATTTTACTGGGCAATCGCCGAGATAGCTCAATAAATGGTTTCGTAAGGCTAAGAGACGGATCGTAGCCGGACCATACAAAATGAAACTGTGTATCAGAGTGATTAAATATACTTTGCTTTAAAACGTCGAGATATTCTCTGTCACATAAATACGGCAGTGATGCGTGAGAACACAAAAAATAGACTCGGCCGATGCAGTCACGGGTGAATTCATGCAGCAGTTCGATAGAGTGCTCGAGCGTGTTAACTTGCCGGTTGTTCTCCACCGGAGGTTTAGTGTTAAGGCTCTCTTGATAGCTTGATGGCTGCTCTTTTGAGTGCTGATGATCTGTTTGGAAAAAGCTCGATAAACCAAAATTCATTCTGCGGTGAGGAATATTGGCGTCCAGAAAAACATCCCCTTCGCACACATAGCCCAGAACTTCGTAAAACGGAATGACGGATGTTTGCGCGTCGAGGTAGGGTTTTTGTTGTTTCGACAATACTTGCTGTGTGCAAAAATCCATCAGTTGTTTGCCTAACCCTAGGCTTCGAAACGGCTTTAAAACAGCGACTCTGCCAATTTTCCCTTGCTCTGTGATTCGGGCGCAGGCAACGGCTTCATTTGTGGATTTTTCTACAGCCAGAATGTGCAGGCATTGCTGATCTTTGCCGTCGAGCTCTTCTTCTTCAGAAACACCTTGTTCTTCCATGAACACCTTGCGGCGAATGTTCACTAAATCTGGCTCAGAATGGGCCCAGTTGACAGTGGAAATAATAAAGTCGTTTGTAACGTTTGAACGGGTCATCAGCGGTAGTTTGGCGTAAATAAAGTCTTATCCAAACTACTCGTTAAGCTCGTTTTGCGCAACCAATAAAATGCCACGGTTGACTAGCGAGAGTAATAGCTCTTTGCTGTCATTGGGCTGTTCACTTTCAATTAGGATTTGAAGCTCACCTGGCTCAAAGTACCGTTTTTTGCACAAGGTCTCTGCCACTAATGCGGTGGTTTTGTATTCTTCGCCATCGATGAAAAGTGTTGTCGCATCTTCGCATTCTCGATAGGCAAGGCGGCTGGCGCTGAAGACTTCGAGCGGGTTTTGAACGAGGAATTCGTTCAACTCTTGCTCCTCAATATTCGGTAGCTCAAAAAATTCTTCTGGTTGAATCTCCGAGTATTTACCTTCGGTCATTTCACGCCCAAACCAAGATGCCAGAGCGGTGGGGGAGTCGATGAGATCTTGGATTTTGTGACGAAGCGTTTCTATGACGGAATCGTTTATTTTTCCTGGGTTGTCTGCAACTTTGGGTGATGAATCGCGATAGCGGTTTGAACTGGGTAAATCATCGGCTATAAAGTCTGCGAAATTAGACAGAATTTCACGATCGCTGGGGGCTCTGAATCCCACCGAGAGCGTCATGCAGTCGTCGCCATTTGCGATGCCCCAATGGGCTTTTCCCGCAGGAATGTACAACACATCCCCTGGTTTGGTTTCAAAGGTGTGTTCGGGCTCAAACGGAGCTATTTGATTGAGCGGTGAATCTTGAACTCTCGGTGTTTGATCGTTGCATTCAGGCCCCAAATGCCACGTACGGCATCCTTTGGCTTGGATCAGAAACACATCATAGAAATCAAAGTGTGGTCCAACACCGCCACCATCAGCCGCGTAGCTGATCATGATGTCATCGAGACGCCAGTTGGGTAAAAATCGAAATAAATCTAAGAACTGACTGATTTCAGGAATCCAGATGTCAGCCGCTTGAATCAACAGAGTCCAGTTAGAATTCGGCAGGTGGGTGAGTTGTTCTTCGGTGAAAGGGCCGTGGTCCAACTCCCAGCGGTTTTCCTCAGACCGAATCAGCCGCGATTCCACCTCTTGCTCAAGTGCAAGGCCGGCAAGGTCGTCAATGTCTAAATCGGGTAAATAATCGCTAAGCGATTGCGGTGAATAGAGGTGTTTTTGCTGCCAGTATTGGCTGAGGAAATCTTGGATAGGCAAGTTGCCTAACTTTAGGAGCGGTTCGATATGCATAATTTAGCGTGTGTTCGCGGACTGGAACCGTAAGATTTATTGGCCCAGTCCGCGAAAAGTAGAGGTTTATTTCAAATCTTTTGTTTGGCTTTCAGCGTTGCCGATGTACGTCTCAGGGGTGAGCTTCAGCAGGGTAGCTTTCGCTTCATCAGGAATTTCTAGCGAGTTAATAAACTGAGTCATAACGGTTTGGTCGATGGTTTGGCCACGCGTTAAGTCTTTTAGCTTCTCGTAGGCATTTTCTACTTGGTAGCGACGCATAACCGTTTGAATAGGCTCCGCCAAGACTTCCCAGCTGTTGTTTAGATCTTCACTCAAACGGGCGCTGTTCAATTCAAGTTTGCCAAGACCCTTAAGTACAGATTCGTAGGCGATGAACGAGTAGCCAAAGCCAACACCCATGTTTCTTAATACTGTAGAATCCGTTAAATCACGCTGCCAGCGCGAGATTGGCAGTTTGCTGCCGAGGTGATTCATGATCGCGTTAGCGATACCGAGATTACCTTCGGAGTTTTCAAAATCGATAGGGTTTACTTTGTGCGGCATGGTTGATGAGCCAATTTCACCGGCAATTGCTTTTTGCTTAAAGTAACCCAGAGAAATGTAACCCCAAACGTCGCGGTTGAAGTCAATTAAGATGGTGTTGAAGCGTGCAATGGCATCGAACAGCTCAGCGATGTAGTCGTGCGGCTCAATCTGAGTAGTGTATGGATTCCAGCTTAGCCCTAAGCTCTCAACAAAGGTTTGCGCGTTTGCTTGCCAGTCAACTTCTGGGTAAGCGCTTAAGTGAGCGTTGTAGTTGCCGACTGCACCATTGATTTTACCAAGTAACTCAATCGATTCGATTTGCTTGATTTGGCGTTGTAAGCGATAAACTACGTTGGCTATTTCTTTACCAACGGTTGTTGGTGAAGCAGTTTGACCGTGGGTTCGTGAAAGCATTGGCTGAGCGGCAAATTCGCTCGCGAGTTCAGACAATTTGGTGACGATTTTACTGATGCTGGATAACAGTTGTTCTCTGCCTGCCTTCAGCATTAAACCGTGTGAAAGGTTGTTGATGTCTTCCGACGTGCAAGCAAAATGCACAAATTCGCTCACTGCAACAAGCTCTTCGTTGTCTTTGAATTGATCTTTTAAAAAGTACTCAACAGCTTTCACATCATGATTGGTGGTTCGTTCTATGGTTTTGATTTGTTCAGCGTGGCTGATATCAAAATCATCGACAATCTTATTTAAGAACGCATTGGTCTCTGAGGTAAAAGGTTTTACTTCAAGAATTTCTTCATGTTCTGCAAGTTTTTGTAACCACCGAACTTCCACTTCGACACGATATTTTATAAGCCCAAATTCGCTAAAAATAGCTCGAAGAGATTGAGTTTTCGACGCATAACGGCCATCAATCGGGGTGACTGCTGTGAGAGTGGAAAAGTCCATAAGTTAAACCGGTAGTAACAAAGTGAATGAAACAGATAAAGCCAATGTCTCTTACAAGTGCTCAAGAGACATCAGTTGAGGCGCGCGATAATAACTGAAATTACGGCACTTTCCGAATATCTTTATAGATGTTTAATCGATTGGTAGAGCAAATCCGATGCTTCGTACAGTTTATTGCGATTCAACATCAGTTGTATTCGATTGCCGCCGACTTGGCGCCACAGTGTTACTGATCGAACTCCAGCAAGTAATAACGCTCGAATTTGATTGGCAATTCTCGGCTGCTGTAGGTAATCAAACGACCCTCGAACCTGAATCCTAAAAGCGAATGTACTTAAGGTGTCGGCGTAGATATCGGCGAGATTAGCGATGATATTTTCATGCAAAATATCAAAATGCTTTAATTGTTGTTCACAGCGACCAATTCGATCGGACAGCACACTGAGCATCGAGTCATTTTTGGCGAGCTTTTTTTGAAGGTGCAGAAGACTCAATGTATAGCGTATGCAGTCTGGATTTTTGGTGCTGTTATAGCGTTGTAAGATCTCACGTAAAATATCCAGACCCATCTCTAAGTTATTGACACCGTTATAAATATCGACCGTTGTGTTTGGGTTGGTGACAAATATACTCGACAGTAAAGGTTTGATGGCGTTGGAGGGAGCATTGCCCTGTTTAGCGAGTTGTTCAACCAGTGCTGCTGCTTGAATGGTTCCGGCAAGTGCAAGGGTTTGCGATTCTATATCTTGCATTAAGTTGTTGGCCTTACTGCATACCTATCAAAAAAGAAATACCAGAGATAGATTGGCTCTCCGATTACTCAGCACATTTTATCCAATTGGAGGAGTCGTGCAAAACGGGGGTATTTACGAGTTATAACCTTCTTCAATAACACCGCCTCCCAAGCAAATATCGTCTTGGTAGAAGACAACCGATTGCCCAGGCGTAATAGCGCGTTGTGGCTCATCAAATTTGATGGTGAGTGATTCGCCGTCATCACTGAGTGTGACTTCACCCCATTGGTCAGGTTGGCGGTAACGCGTTTTTATTTGGGCTCGAAAAACGGGTGAGGGTGGAAAACCTTGATTAATCCAATGAATTTGCCCTGCTTTTAATGAATCTTTGAACAGCAGTGGGTGGTTTTTACCTTGAACGACCAGCAATTGATTGGACTTCAACAATTTTTCGGCAACAAACCAAGGCGCTTCGGGAGCCCCTTTAACACCGCCAATGCCGAGGCCTTGGCGTTGTCCCAAGGTGTGGTACATCAACCCCAAGTGTTCGCCAATAACAGTGCCATCTTCTGTAATAATCTCTCCCGGTTGTGCGGGCAAGTATTGTTCGAGAAAATCTTTAAATCGCCGCTCACCAATAAAGCAAATACCGGTGCTGTCTTTTTTGTTGTGTGTAATTAAATCGTGCTTTTCGGCTAGTGCGCGCACATCGGGCTTGTCCATTTCACCTATGGGAAATAGGGATTTAGCAAACTCAGCTTCGCCAACCGCGTGCACGAAGTAGCTTTGGTCTTTATTGTTGTCTAACCCTTTAAGTAGGAAGGTTTTTCCATCTTTGTCTTTGCGGCGAACATAATGACCCGTTGCAATTAAGTCTGCGCCTAACGCCTGGGCATATTCCATGAAAACTTTGAACTTGATTTCTCGATTACAGAGGATGTCTGGATTGGGCGTGCGTCCGGCTTTGTATTCCGATAGAAAATGCTCAAACACATTGTCCCAATACTCGGCGGAAAAATTTGCTGTGTGAAGTTTGATTCCAAGCTTTTGGCAAACTTTTTCGGCATCGGCAAGATCTTGCTTGGCGGTGCAGTATTCAGTGCCGTCGTCTTCATCCCAATTTTTCATGAAGAGGCCCTCGACTTTGTATCCTTGCTCTATTAGCAATAGAGCTGAAACAGACGAGTCGACACCGCCGGACATGCCGACAATGACCTTTTTTGCGTTAGGGAGATTTTGATTGTTGGGTGTTGAAGATTGATCCATTGGGAGAAGCCAAAAGCCGTATTTTATACTAATGATGTAACGACAGACAAAGGGTACAAGTTGCCGTTGATGTATTGTTCGCTCGTTTCGATGACCATGTCACTGCGCAATTGTGATCGTTTTTCTTTGATTTCATCTAAAGATAACCACTGAGTGCCTATAATGCCGGTATCTAACGGCTGATTGGGGTCAAATTCCATGGCAGTTGCAGTGAAAGTGTGTCTCACGTAAGTGACGCCATTTTTGGCTTTGAGTACGCAAACGCCCAAATAGTGATCAGGCCTGACGTGCCAGCCAGTTTCTTCAAAGGTTTCTCTTACGGCTGCTTCTATTAAGCCTTCGTTTTCTTCAAGATGACCCGCCGGTTGATTTAGGCAGATTCTGCCATTGATGTTTTCTTCGACTAAAAGAAATTTTTCATCTCTGCAAATTATCGTAGCGACCGTGACATGTGGGTTAAAACTTCGAATATCACTCATTTGTCTAGTTTCTTTTCCGGTTTCTTCTGCGTGAGCGTGATGGCGCGTTATCGGAGGTTTTCGGTAAAAAAACATCTTCTAAACGAGTTTCGCCAGGACGTAGGTCTTTTAACTCCCAGTTGCCAATTGATGTGCGAATCAATCGTAATGTCGGAAATCCAACCGCAGCTGTCATTCTTCGCACCTGTCTGTTTTTTCCTTCCTTGATCGAAAGTTGAAGCCAACTGGTTGGAATATTTTGTCGCTGACGGATCGGCGGATTTCTTGGCCAAAAGTCCACGGTTTCAAGTTTATGAGCTTTTGCCGGTTTGGTTTTTCCATCTTTCAATTCAACCCCTTGTCTCAGTAGGCTCAGTGCCTGTTCTGTTATTTCTCCTTCAACTTGTACGCAGTAAGTCTTAGAAAGTTTAAATTTGGGGTTACTAATTTGATGTTGAAGCTGCCCGTCGTTGGTTAATAACAGCAAACCTTCGGAGTCATAATCCAACCGTCCGGCTGGGTAAAACCCCGACTGTTGGATAAACTTTTTTAGTGTGGTTCGATCACCGTCATCGGTAAACTGGCTGAGAACACCAAACGGTTTGTTGAGTAAAAGAATTTGCGGCATCGTGGTGATAAAGTTTTGATTCGGTCAGCGATTATCTCAAAATAGTGGATTGATTCGCAAAAAGAATTAATTAACGGGTTTAGGGCGTGAGAAAAAACTGAGAGGTGTTCTGGTGCGTAAATGAAATCTAGGTAATATAATTAATAGTGCCTGGGCCGCAGGCACTATTGGGATTTTAACGAAAGGATAAAATTTTTATAAATTTGTACGAAGACCACAGGGTGGTGATTCGTTAATGTGTTTATAAATTGATTTATAAAAATTATGCTTAGTTAAGCATATTAGGCGGGGGGCTGGTTTGTGTATCTTGAATAGATGCCTCTTTTCGTTTAGTTGCGGAAGGTTCTATACCAACGGCATGCATTCCTTTATCGCCCTTAGCAACGTCGAACACGACTTGTTGCCCGGCTTTTAAAGTTTTATAGCCATCCATTGTTATTGCAGAATAATGAGCAAAAAGCTCATCGCCTCCGTTGTCTGGAAGAATAAATCCATAACCTTTGGCATTATTGAACCACTTGACGGTACCTGATTGCATAGCAGATTTCCTTGTTTGGGTATAAGCCATGAGCTGATGCATGAACTTAAGTTGTTATTTTTTTATTGAACCCAATATTTTTATTATAAAAATGCTGGTCGCAGAGAAATAATTGTAACCACATAGAAATGGCTACGGTCATATACTGATATGAAATTTAATGAGTTGTCAAGCCCTTTGCGAAAACTTCCACCGAGGCTTGACTTGACATCCAGTGACAATCAGAGTGAAGTTACTCTGATTCAGTGCAATAAGCGTATTAGGGGTAATATGGATTATCATCGACTAACATTAAACAGTAGTGACAGCGATGATTTAGACGGGGGCCGTGATAGTGGGTTAGCTGTTGCGGAACAAAAACCGCAACTCAAGCGTCCTTCTATGTATAAGGTCATCATGTTAAACGATGACTATACCCCGATGGAGTTCGTGGTCGAGGTGTTAGAAAGCTTTTTTTCCATGCATAGAGAAAAAGCGACCCAGATAATGTTACAGGTTCACACAAACGGCAGTGCAGTGTGTGGTGTATTTACACGGGATATTGCTGAAACAAAAGCTGCGCAAGTGAATCAATACGCTAAAGAGAACCAACACCCATTGCTGTGTGAAATTGCTGCAGCAGACGACGAATAATTAAATTGGTTGTTTAAGTTGAGGTTGAATCAATGTTAAGCAAGGACCTGGAAGTTACATTAAATCAAGCTTTTAAAGGTGCTCGTTCTAAGCGTCATGAGTTCATGACGGTTGAGCACTTGTTATTGGCTCTGATTGACAACGAAGCCGCCGCTTCTGTATTGAAAGCATGTGGTGCGGATTTAACCAACTTGCGTAAGGAGCTTGTCGAGTTCGTCGACTCAACTACACCACTCATTCCTGAGGATGACACCGAGCGTGAAACTCAGCCAACCTTAGGTTTCCAGCGAGTGCTGCAGCGTGCAGTATTCCACGTACAGTCATCTGGTCGCAAAGAAGTTACCGGAGCCAATGTTTTGGTGGCGATCTTTAGCGAGCAAGAAAGTCAGGCTGTTTACTACCTGAAACAGCAAGAAATTGCCCGTATTGATGTAGTCAACTATATCACCCACGGTATTTCTAAAGTCGGTGATCAAGGCGATCACAGTGTCGATTCTGGACAAGATCACGGTGATGAAGAATCTATGAATTCTGCAGAAGGTGCATCCAGTCCACTCGATTCCTTTGCGACTAACTTGAATGAAGAAGCCATTCAAGGCCGAATCGATCCATTGGTCGGTCGAGACCAAGAGCTTGAACGAGTCAGTCAGGTATTGGCCCGCAGGCGCAAAAATAACCCATTATTGGTGGGTGAGTCCGGTGTCGGTAAAACTGCTATCGCCGAAGGCTTGGCAAAACGTATTGTCGACGGTGAAGTCCCAGAAATTCTCTTAGAAAGCGTTGTTTATTCACTTGATCTGGGATCGCTCTTGGCCGGTACCAAGTATCGCGGTGATTTTGAAAAACGCTTCAAAGGCTTGTTGGCCCAGCTTAAAAAGAAAGACAAAGCCATTTTGTTTATCGATGAAATTCACACCATTATTGGTGCTGGTGCTGCCTCAGGTGGTGTCATGGATGCGTCGAATCTGTTGAAGCCACTATTAACGTCAGGTGATCTTCGCTGCATCGGCTCAACCACGTTCCAAGAATACCGTGGAATCTTCGATAAAGACCGAGCTTTGTCGCGCCGTTTCCAAAAAATCGATGTGAACGAGCCGAATGTTGAAGATACCTATCAAATTTTGAAGGGCTTGAAGTCTCGGTTTGAAGAACACCATAGTCTCAAATACACCGACTCAGCATTGAGAGCCGCTTCTGAATTAGCCTCGAAATACATCACTGATCGCTTTATGCCTGATAAGGCCATTGATGTCATCGATGAAGCCGGTGCTTATCAGCAGTTGCAACCACCCAGCAAACGTCGCCGCCAAATTGGCACCAGCGATATCGAAAAAGTTGTTGCTAAAATTGCTCGAATTCCGCCGAAAAGTGTTTCATCTTCGGACAAAGAACAGCTTAAAAAGCTTGATGATGCATTGAAGCTAACAGTATTTGGTCAAAACGATGCCATTGGTGCATTGTCGACTGCAATCAAGCTTTCCCGAGCAGGGCTGAATTCACCAGATAAACCAGTTGGTTCATTCCTCTTTGCCGGACCTACCGGTGTTGGTAAAACTGAGCTTTGTCGCCAGTTGGCCTCTGCGATGGGCATTGAGTTGCTGCGCTTTGACATGTCGGAATACATGGAGCGTCACACGGTTTCTCGTTTGATCGGTGCACCTCCAGGTTATGTAGGGTTTGATCAAGGTGGGTTGTTGACCGAAGCTGTCACCAAGCATCCTCATTGTGTTGTGTTACTCGATGAAATCGAAAAAGCGCACCCAGAGGTGTTTAACTTGCTGTTGCAGGTGATGGATCACGGCACCTTAACCGACAACAATGGTCGCAAAGCCGATTTCCGCAATGTCATATTAATTATGACAACCAATGCAGGCGCAGAAGATATGAGCCGTGCCTCGATCGGTTTCTCGAAACAAGATCACACCACCGATGGTATGGAAGCGATCAAAAAGCTCTTCACGCCAGAGTTTAGGAACCGTTTAGATTCCATCATTCAATTTGGTGCTCTAACCGTTGAAGTAGTTAAAACGGTTGTCGACAAATTCTTGGTTGAGCTGCAAGCTCAATTGGATGAAAAGCACGTGGTCCTGAATGTATCGGAAGAAGCGCGTGAATGGTTGGCGATCAACGGCTATGACGAGAAAATGGGTGCTCGCCCAATGGCCCGACTCATTAAAGAAAAGCTCAAAAAGCCATTGGCAGAACTGGTTCTCTTTGGTGACTTATCTTCCGGTGGTAATGTCGAGATTACCGTCGAAAACGATGATGTTCACATTGAGGTAGAAGCGCCAGAACTGGTGTAAATACCAAGACCAGAAAGCTCGTTACTTGCAAAAGTTAGCGTTAAAAAGTCAGAAATCATTGGTTTCTGGCTTTTTTTGTTTTTGCAATAAAGCAAACAGCTAGGTCAAAGCCAAATGCCAAAACCAATGTATGGCAAAATCAGTGTCTTCCAAAACTTGCGAGTGATTAATCTAAAAATTGGGGGAAATTGAGCGGGGAGGGAAGAGCCTGCATCTAGCGATGCCAGACTCATAAATAGCTTATCGAGCGCGATAAGTGATGCGTGCTTTGCTTAAGTCGTAAGGTGTTAGTTCAACTTTCACTTTGTCGCCGGTAAGAATTCTGATGTAATTCTTACGCATTTTTCCAGAGATATGTGCGGTAACCATGTGGCCGTTTTCCAACTTGACTCGGAAAGTGGTATTCGGAAGCGTATCCACAACTTCACCTTCCATTTCAATGTTGTCTTCTTTTGCCATTAACAAATTTCCTCGAATAAATTTAATCTAAACAGCAGCGATTGAACTTTATTCAATCAGGCCATAGGTGGACTGCCAAAAAAATAGGCGTGAATTGTGCCTTAATCGAACACCAAGTCCAACCCCAAAAATACATAATTACCACTTTTATATAAATTTATTCAAATTTATATGCGTAATTGCAGGGATTGTTGGGTGAAAATTACTTAAAAACGGTGGGATTTCAGAAGCATCATTGGCAATCATCAAACTCTTGCCATTCGCTGTCGGTATAAACCTCTAGAGGTTTAAATTTGGTTTTGTAATTCATTTTTACACACTGCCTGATCCAATAGCCAAGATAGACATAGGGCAGGCCAGACTCTAACGCCAGTTGAATTTCTATTAAGATGGCGTAAGTTCCCAAGCTGCGTTTGTGTAATTCTGGCTCAAAGAACGTGTATACCGCAGAGATTCCGTGGTCGAGTTGATCAATAACCGCGACACCAATTAAGGCGGAATCCAGCTTAAATTCTATAAATTTTGTTAAATTCCATTCAGAGGTTAAAAACGAGTCGTATTGCGCTCTGCTGGGCGGATACATATCTCCGTCTTGATGGCGAATAGAAATGTAGCGTTCGTAAAGGGAGTAGTGTTCTTCCGTGTCGATACTATCGATGATCGAAAATTCGATATCAGAATTTGCCTTCAGGCAGCGTTTTTGTTGACGGCTAGGTTTGAAGTCGGCAGCTGGAATTCTTACCGGTACACATTCCTGGCATGAATGGCACTGTGGTCGGTACAAATGTTGGCCGCTGCGCCTAAAGCCGATTTCAGACAGACGGCTGTACACATCCTGATTAATTTTTGCGTTTGGGTCCACAAAAACGGTAGTCGCTATTTTTTCATCTAAATAGCTGCATTTATGCGGATGTGTGGTAAATAATTTGAGATTAGCCAGTGTTGTCACCTATACGAAAGCGTCAAAATGGTTTTGTATTTGTAGAATATTATTATAATTTTTACAACATAATCTCAAAAAAGAGAAATAAACAACTCTTTAGAATATCAGTTTAGACTACCGGGTTTTGGTGAGGTAGAAAAGCGCTTATTTTTTTGTAGTATTTGCTCAAATTCTTCTCTCGGGATTTCAACCGCCCCCAAAGAACGCAGGTGCTGAGAGGTCACTTGGCAATCAATCAAAAGATAGTCTTTTTCGACTAATATTTCGGCAAGCTTTACAAAAGCGATTTTAGAGGTGTTTGCTTCTAGGCTGAACATCGATTCGCCAAAAAAGACTCGATTAATCGCTACCCCATACAATCCGCCTACCAGCTCGTCACCTTTCCAAACTTCAACGCTGTGGGCGTAGCCCAGATCGTGCAGTTGGCAGTAGGCGGCTTCCAAGTCTTCCGTAATCCAAGTGCCTTCAAAGTGCTTTCTGGTGTCGCCACACAGATGAATAACCTGCTCAAATGCTTCGTTGAATGAAACACGGTAGACCGATTTCCTAAGGAGCTTAGCTAAGCTTTTTGAGCAATGGGCTTGATCGGGAAAAACAACGCACCTAGGGCTGGGTGTCCACCAAAGAATAGGTTCTTCTTCACTGAACCACGGAAATATTCCTCGGCTGTACGCAGAAATCAAACGATTGGTGGATAAATCGCCACCTGCGGCCAAAAGCCCATTGGGAGAATCTAATGCGTTGTCCGTGGGTGGAAAGTCATCAAACTTTGAGTGAAGCCAGGGGATATTAATCATTGACGTGCCAAATAGCTCAGTTACAAGTGAATATCTTCGGATATTCTCGCGCTAATTGGAATCTGTAAGGTAGATATAAGTAACGTTTCTGCCACATTTAAGGAAGCGTAGCCTCCTTAAATGCAGTTTTTAGCAGTAACCGAGATTAATCAGTTAAATCGTCTAAGTATTTTTCAGCATCGAGAGCGGCCTGACAGCCAGCGCCTGCAGACGTAATTGCTTGACGATAAATTTGGTCAGCAACATCACCAGCAGCAAACACACCAGGAATACTAGTGCTAGTGGCAAAGCCTTGAGAGCCGCCTTTAACCGTAATATAACCGCTGTCCATTTCTAATTGGCCGCGGAAAACATCGGTATTGGGTTTGTGACCAATGGCGATAAACACACCGCTTGCATCGATTTCTTTAGTGGATTCGTCTTTTGTGCTCTTTAAACGAAGACCGGTAACACCTGCGTCATCGCCGAGAACTTCATCAAGGGTTTGGTTCCACTCGAATTTAATGTTGCCTGATTCCGCTTTCGCGTGAATTTTATCTTGTAAGATTTTTTCAGAGCGCAGTGAATCGCGGCGGTGAATCAAGGTAACTTCTTTACAAATATTAGAAAGGTAAAGTGCTTCCTCAACCGCAGTGTTACCGCCACCTACAACCGCAACCTTTTGGTCTTTGTAGAAAAAGCCATCACAAGTTGCACAGGCGCTAACGCCGCGGCCAGCAAATGCTTCTTCCGATGGAAGACCAAGATATTGAGCCGATGCGCCAGTACAAATAATTAACGCATCACAGGTGTAGGTTTCAGAACCTTTAAGAACAAATGGGCGAACCATTAAGTTTGCTTCTTCGATGTGGTCAAACACCATTTGAGTGTCGAAACGCTCTGCGTGTGCTTGCATCTCCACCATTAAATCAGGACCTTGGAGATCGTGACGACCACCGGGCCAGTTTTCAACTTCGGTTGTTGTTGTTAACTGACCACCTTGTTGCATACCAGTAATCACCACTGGCTTTAGGTTAGCGCGGGCAGCGTAAATAGCAGCTGTGTAACCTGCAGGACCAGACCCTAAAATAATCAGCTGGTGGTGTTTAACTTCGCTCATAATTTATCCTAATTCAGCAATTTTAATTTGCATCTAGCACCGCTGAAGTGCTTTGCGTTCGTTTAGACGACAGAAATATACGACATCGTCTATATTACCAATAATTTATTCAAGCTATTTTATAACTAGCTTTTGTTAATATTAAAACCAATTTGTTTCAAATAACTTTGCTACTTTTTTAATAGATGCAGCGAAAAATCCTTTAATTTTAAATAGTTGCGATTAGAATTAAAAAATAACATTAACTCTAATGTAATCGGATTTTGAAGCCTCACTATCGTTTACTAGCCAAATTAACTGACTCGATCACTGATAACCAGTGCTATTGGTTGCTCAACTGCACTGCAGGTTTAATTGATTTCTTCAATTGACCCAGTTGCCTAATTTCAGTGACGTATTGATTGGCACAATTATAGTGGAATAAGGCTACAAAATTTGATTTCAGTGCAAAATAAGCTATTAGATTACAAAAATTAATTGCCAAAATGATAAGTTAAACCCATTTAGTGCGCAAAATAATCTTGCTTAATCGGATGAATAAGTACTGCCTATCAGCCGTATATATTTAATTGCTTTTTACAACCTGGGCCTAAATTTCTATTCGAAATAGTCAGGGTATTGGTTCACCCCAGGCAACTGACAAGCAGAGTTAGTGTCAGTAGGTTCAGTGCTGTTGGTTTGAATAAACATAATTCATGCCTAGATTAAAAACTTTTTATCGGAGTATTCACATTGTCAGAAAGCCAAGCTCAACCGATTACAAATGCTTCGAAAGGGAGTCAGTTGTTGTCGCGGCTTTTAAAAGAAGGAGCACTCATTGCTCTGGTTGCCCTTTGTTTGTTTTTACTGCTGGCTTTGGTGACTTACTCATCGAGTGATCCCGGTTGGTCAAGTACCGGTCTCGGTGGCCCCATCAAAAATGCCGGCGGTGTTATTGGCGCGTGGCTTGCCGACGTTCTTTTTTCCATATTTGGCTACACCGCTTTTCTCTTCCCTGTATTGATCGCCATTCGAGCGGTCAAAGTATTTCTGCAACGCAACAGTCAGGGCTTGGAATTTGACTGGGTATTAATCAGTCTTCGATGCGTTGGTTTTGTCTTGGTTATGCTCGCTGGAACCGGATTGGTCTCGCTTAAATTTGGGCTAGAAGTCAGCCCGCTACCATTCTCCAACGGCGGTATTTTGGGCGCTGCTGTCAGTGAATCCATCGAAAGTGCGTTCAGTTACACCGGTGGCGGCCTGATTTTAGTCACGTTGTTCTTGTTTGGCTTAACAGTATTCACCGATCTTTCTTGGATTGGCTTGATGGACTCCATCGGCGCGGGTGTATTGGCGGCAATTGCTTGGCTAAAAGCGGCTCGAAAACGAAGAATCGCGGCTAAAGAAGAAAAAGAAATCGCCCAAGAGGCCGTGTTTCAGCGCTTAGAAAGCCGGAAAGTCAAAGAAAAAATACTACAAAAAACCGAACCCGTAATCATCACTCAGCCTGCGCCAAAACCCAAAAAACGCAGCGAACGCGTTGAAAAAGAGAAGCAAGTTAAGTTGTTTGAAGGCCCGGTTGAAGGAGAGTTACCCGCGCTAAATCTGCTGGATGCCGCCGATGCTGATGCGAAAAAAGGTTTCTCGGAAGAATCTCTTGAGGCCATGAGTCGGCTTTTAGAGCTAAAACTTCAAGATTTTGGCATTACCGCCGAAGTTGTCGCCGTAATGCCAGGACCGGTGGTCACTCAGTTTGAGCTGCAACCGGCACCTGGCATTAAAGCCAGCCGCATTACCAACCTCGCAAAAGACATCGCTCGATCACTGGCCGTGATAAGCGTGCGTGTGGTTGAAGTCATTCCTGGAAAGTCCGTTGTCGGTATTGAAATTCCCAACGAACATCGACAAATGGTGCGCTTAAGTGAAGTGCTAGAATCGACCGAATACGATAAAGCCAAATCGCCCTTAACCCTAGCGTTGGGCCACGATATCGGTGGTAATCCTGTTATAGCCGATCTCGCCAAAATGCCGCACTTGCTCGTTGCGGGTACCACCGGTTCGGGTAAATCGGTGGGCGTAAATGCCATGCTCTTGAGCTTATTGTTTAAATCCTCGCCCGAGCAAGTGCGCTTAATTTTGGTGGACCCCAAAATGTTGGAGCTTTCCGTTTACGAAGGCATTCCGCATTTGTTAACTCCCGTTGTCACCGATATGAACGACGCCGCCAATGGTTTGCGTTGGTGCGTAGGGGAGATGGAACGCCGTTATAAATTGATGGCCGCTATGGGCGTTCGAAATTTAGCCGGTTTTAATCGCAAGGTCGAAGAAGCCATAAAAGCAGGCGAGCCTTTAAAAGATCCTCTGTTTGTCCCTGAAGAAAACTACGAAGCCGGTGAAGCAGTAGCCACCGCGCCTGATTTAGAACCCTTGCCGTTTATTGTTGTTGTGATCGACGAATTTGCTGACATGATGATGATTGTCGGCAAAAAAGTTGAACAGCTCATTGCTCGAATCGCCCAGAAAGCCCGCGCTGCCGGGATTCATTTGGTATTGGCTACCCAGCGGCCTTCGGTGGATGTGATCACCGGGTTGATCAAAGCCAACGTGCCAACGCGAATGGCATTTCAGGTTTCTTCGAAAATTGATTCGCGAACCATTTTGGATCAAGGCGGTGCAGAGCAGCTCCTCGGGCACGGGGATATGCTCTATTTACCACCGGGCAGCGGTGTTCCTATTCGTGTTCACGGTGCTTTCGTCGATGATCACGAAGTGCACAAGGTTGTCGAAGATTGGAAACGTCGTGGTGAACCGAATTATCTTGATGAAATCATAGATGAGAGCGCGAATGCCATTCCGGTACCCGGACTCGCCACAGAAGGCGAAGAAAGCGACGATGAATCCGATCCACTGTACGACGAAGCCGTTGAGTTTGTTTTGGAATCTCGCAAAGCGTCAATTTCATCGGTACAGCGCAAATTGCGCGTCGGCTATAACCGCGCTGCGCGTTTGATTGAAACCATGGAAGCCGCGGGCGTTGTCAGTGAAATGGGTACCAATGGCAGTCGCCAAGTGTTAGCACCAGCGCCGCCAAAGCGCTGATTGTATTTGAGCTAATCATCTAACTAAATAAACCGTGTGAGTTGAGCAATTTGAGAATTTTTAACGTTCTGCCTGGCTTTTTTAACCCTCGAAAATTACTGAAAGGCGCCTTATTGGGCGTCGTTATTTCCGTTTCAGCCCATGCCGCTTCGGAAAACACAGCAGCTACTAACCCGTCATTGTCCAACAAGGCAGAAGCGAACAACGTAGTTAATGCCGAGGAACTTAAGCCGCTGTTGCAGCCTTTGGCGAACTCCACCGGAGAATTCGAACAACGGCTGTACGATCAACAGGGCGAGCTGGTGCAAGAAAGCAGCGGTACTTTTGCACTCAAGCAACCTGGGCGATTTCGTTGGGATACCGTAGAGCCATTCCCGCAAAATTTAATCAGCAACGGCAAAACCATTTGGTTGTATGACCCCGACCTAGAGCAAGTGACGATCAAGTCATTTGCCGATCAGCAAGATCAATTGCCGATTCGTTTAATTAGCGGTGATTTTTCCGTCATAGAATCGGGTTTTGAAATTTCCCGTATTATCGAGCAATCAGACGCTGATCTTTCTAACACCGAAAATCAGCACTACGTGTTAAAACCTTTAGAATCTGAGCAGCTCAAAACCATCGAATTAACGTTTTCTGAAAATCACATTCAATCCATGACCGTCACTGAAACCACCGGATTTAATACCGTGTTTGAGTTTCAGAATAATCAGCCGCTGGAAAAGCTCGAATTAAGCACCTTCGAATTTGCGGTTCCCGATGGCACCGACGTTTTCTACGATAATTAGTTGCGATAAATTCTTGTCGTATAAACGCCATGACTGATTCCTTATTTCCTGAAGAAGAAAACCCCAGCGCGCTGGTAGCCGAACCGCTAGCCGCAAGAATGCGGCCGCGCAACTTAGACGAGTACGTCGGCCAGCAGCATTTATTAGGGGTAGGGCGGCCACTTCGCAAAAGTATTGAATCAGATCGTTTGCACTCCATGATTTTTTGGGGGCCGCCGGGCGTGGGGAAAACCTCACTCGCGCAAACCATTGCTGAACTGACCAAAGCCAACTTTATTAAAATTTCGGCAGTACTAGCTGGTGTTAAAGACATTCGCGCGACCGTAGAACAAGCCAAGCAAGCACTCAACTACAAATGCCAGCGCACCGTTGTTTTTGTCGATGAAGTACACCGCTTTAACAAATCCCAGCAAGACGCTTTTTTACCCCACGTAGAAGACGGCACCTTGTGTTTTATCGGCGCAACCACAGAAAATCCGTCGTTCGAAGTCAATAATGCACTCTTATCTCGGTGCCGAGTGTATCTGCTGAAATCCCTCGAAAATCACGACATCGAAAACCTAATTCGCAACGCGTTATCTGACGAAAATCGTGGCCTCGGTAAATTAGGTTATCGCATTGATGAAGACGCTTTAGCGCTGATTGTTTCGACCAGCGGCGGCGATGGCCGCACCGCACTGAGCCTGCTAGAAATGAGCGTTGATTTGCTCGATTCTGATCAAGCCGAAATTACGCCAGACGTTCTCGGTGAAGTGATTCGTTCCGACGTGCGCCGGTTTGATAAAGGCGGCGATATTTTCTACGAACAAATTTCTGCCCTACACAAATCCGTGCGTGGAAGTTCTCCCGATGCAGCGCTGTATTGGTGCTTGAGAATGCTCGATGGCGGTTGCGATCCGCTTTATATTGCTCGCCGGGTTGTCAGAATGGCCACCGAAGACATCGGCAATGCCGATCCGCGCGCCCTCGAAATCGCCCTAAATGCCTGGAATACCCAAGAGCGATTGGGCAGCCCCGAAGGTGAACTCGCCATCGCCCAGGCCGTGACTTACATGGCGTGTGCTCCCAAAAGCAACGCCGTGTACATGGCTTTCAAAGCCGCTAAAGCTGATATCGCCAATCAACCAAGCTTTGATGTGCCCATTCATTTACGCAATGCCCCCACCGGCTTAATGAAAAACCTTAACTACGGCGCAGAATACCGTTACGCGCACGATGAACCCGGCGCTTACGCCGCAGGCGAAAACTACTTTCCCGAGCCTTTGGCCAACACGCGTTATTATTTTCCTACCGACCGCGGATTAGAAAAGAAAATCTCCGATAAGCTGGATTTTTTGCGCACACAGGATGAGGCCAGCGTTCAACAAAGGTACAATACCCCGCAAGATCAGAACAAAGACGACTGATTCACTGATTTATCCAACCAATTTCGAGAATTTTCATGCTTCAATGGATGGCCGTAGCATTAGGCGGCGCTGTCGGCGCAATGATGCGTTTTGGGATTTCAACCTACATGCTTCCTGTGGTTCCAGGAAAATTTCCGTGGGCTACATTTTTCGTCAACGTTTTAGGGTCGTTTCTTATTGGCGTGCTCTACACCATTATCGTTGAGAAATCGCTTTGGTCGCCGCAGTGGAAAATTCTTTTGATGACCGGCTTTCTAGGTGCTCTCACCACCTTCTCAACATTTTCAATTGAAACCGTTCATCTGTATCTTCGTGGGCAAATGCTCTTGGCGTCAGCCTACGCTGTCATTACAATGGCCGGCTGTTTCATTGCCTCCGCCTGCGGTTTAACCCTAACTGCACGCTGGGTGTAAAACAGCAGCGAATTTTAACCAAACATCGCTTAAGAGTTTGAACGGCAAACTCGGATATTTAACACACAATACACAAAAGCCTTAAACATTATGCTAGATGCAAAATACGTAAGAACAAACCCAGAAGAAGTGGCCGCAAAACTTGCCAAACGCCACTTTGAACTAGACGTTGACGCCCTTAAAAACTTAGAAAACCAACGTCGAGAAATCCAAGTTAAAGCCGAGTCCCTGCAACAGGAGCGCAACACGCGTTCGAAATCCATCGGTAAAGCCAAAGCTGCCGGTGAAGACATTGCACCATTATTGGCAGAAGTCGATCAGCTCAAGCAATCTTATACCGCTGCCGAGCACGAGTTGCATGCCATTCAAGCCCAGTTGGAAGACATTCTTTCCACCATTCCAAACATTCCAGACGAACAAGTTCCGGAAGGTAAAACCGAAGACGACAACGTAGAAATTCGTCGCTGGGGCGAGCCAAAAACCTTCGATTTCGACGTTAAAGATCACTTGGATCTTGGCTCCGAATTGGGTCAAATCGACATGGAATGCGCCGCCAAATTAACCGGCTCTCGTTTCTCTGTCATGAAAGGCGACATTGCCCGTCTTCACCGCGCGTTGATCCAATTCATGATCAACACTCATATCGAAGAGCACGGCTATCGTGAAATCTACGTTCCATTTATGGTAAATCGCGATTCCCTCTACGGAACAGGACAATTACCAAAATTTGAAGAAGACCTTTTCAAACTTACCGACGAACGTGATTTCTACTTGATTCCAACCGCCGAAGTGCCTGTCACCAATACCGTGCGTGATGAAATCGTCGACGAAGCCGAACTGCCTATTAAATACACCAGCCATACGCCGTGTTTCCGAAGCGAAGCCGGTGCCTATGGTCGCGATACCCGAGGCATGATTCGTCAGCATCAATTTGAAAAAGTTGAGTTAGTCAAAATTGTTAAGCCTGAAGCCTCAGAGCAAGCGCTTGAAGACTTAACGTCACACGCAGAAGCCATTTTGCAAAAACTGAATCTACCGTACCGCACCGTTATTTTGTGTGGCGGCGATATCGGTTTCTCTGCGGCACGCACATACGACATTGAAGTATGGATGCCATCGCAAGAAAAATACCGCGAGATTTCTTCTTGCAGCAACATGCGTGATTTCCAAGCTCGACGCATGAAAGCGCGTTTCCGCAACAAAGAAACCGGCAAGCCTGAATTTGCACACACCCTAAACGGTTCTGGTTTAGCAGCGGGTCGGGCATTAATTGCCGTATTAGAAAACTACCAGCAAGCAGATGGCTCTATTGAAATTCCAGAAGTGTTGCAACCTTATATGGGTGGCAAAACCGTAATTTCAGCCAGTTAATTTATTTTCTGAATGAACGAAAGCTTTAAAAACCATATAACCGATTGTTTTTGAAGTGATCGATTCAGGTTAAAATAGAAAACCAACTTGTTCGCAAGTTGGTTTTTTTGTATGACAAAAAATAATAACTAATTAAGCCTTAAATTAAAAACGAGATACAACCCGTGACTGATCCGCTAACACTTCCGCTGTCAAAAACCACCCAAGTGTATCTCGTGGGGGCGGGTCCGGGCGACGCAGAACTGCTCACACTGAAAGCCTACAAAGTGATTCAAAAAGCCGAGGTTGTTTTATACGACCGATTAGTGTCAGAAGAAATCATGGCATTAATTCCCGAGAGCGCAGAAAAAATCTACGTCGGTAAAGCGCGAGCAAATCACGCTGTAGAGCAAAGCCAAATCAGCCAACTATTAGTGGATTACGCAAACCAAGGCAAAAAAACCATTCGTTTAAAAGGCGGTGACCCTTTCATTTTTGGTCGCGGCGGCGAAGAACTCGAACTGCTCGCCCAACACAACATTAACTTTGAAGTGATTCCCGGCATCACCGCCGCAAGCGGTTGCTCCACCTATTCAGGTATTCCCTTAACCCACCGAGATTATTCTCAATCCGTACGGTTTATTACCGGCCACCTAAAAAGCGGACACGTTAATTTAAACTGGAAAGAACTCGCCCTCGACCAGCAAACCCTCGTATTTTACATGGGCCTTGCGGGTATCCAAGAAATTGCTGAACATCTAATTCAATACGGCAGAAACCCAGAAACCCCCGTTGGTATTATCGAAAAAGGCACCACCCAAGACCAAAAAGTTTACGTAACCACATTAAATGGCATTGAAGAACTTGTAAAAAAAGAACAAGTATCGCCACCAACCATCATCATTGTTGGAGAAGTGGTTGCATTACATGAAAAGTTAAAGTGGAAATAATTCAATAAATACTATGTCGACTCTCGCTATTTAATATAAATTGTTTGTTGATTTGTTTAGGAAAACAAAATAATGAAACAAGAGATTATTAACAAAGTAGAGTGGCAAAGCCCTGAAAAAAATCCACCCTATGAAAGCCAATTTTTTGTTGCCGTAAAATATCCTAGCGGACTAGGTGCATATGACCTTTTACCGTGGGACGGTGAAAAATGGGTTATAAATTACACCGCTGAAATTGTCGGCTGGGTGGCGTTACAAGATTTTATGAATTCAATTAAAGCTGGTTGGCCTGAATGGGATAAATGCGACCTTGAGGAAAGCAGTGATTCAGATGACCCCGATGAATTTGTTGAAGTTACTGACGATGACTAAGCGTGTAAAATTAAATTCTAGAAATACCAAAAATTCATTCAATTTCGAGTTCCAGCAGTTAAGTTGTTACGCTGGAACTATCAATAAAAAGAAAGCCCTACAATATTCCCAAAATCTGTGGTTCACTCCTTCAGAATAATTGTTGGACCTTTATTTTCCCATTCCTCAATCAGATTGTTCGTTAAGAATCTGAGTTGCCTCTTTACAAGAATTAATATGATCAAGTACCGATACGACGAAGAGCCACTGTATCTAAATTATCATTTTAAAAAAATGGAAGAAATTCGGGCCAAAGAAATACTATAGGAGCCTCTGATTAACCTCAAGATCACTCAGGCCAATCAGTTTTTTTCTGATTAAGGCGTGCTTTTGAAGGTCTAACGGGTTAAATCAAAAAAGCACAACGCAGAGCAGGAAAAAACTGGCAGGCCCCGTAGGGCGTGTCTCAAGGGCACATTTGCAGCGTTGCCGTTTTTATTAAGGACTACGGCCATTAATGGCAAACGGCGCCTTGCAACTGCACGCTTGAGATCACGCTGAGTAATGTTGAGGTTAATCAGAGACTCCTATATTCCGGCGTGTTAAGTTCGCCTGATGATGCTGAATACCTGGCGTGGTACTTTTGGAAAATGGTAGATTTTTCTATCTCTGAAGAATAAGCGGGTGTTGAACTGCCGTGGGCAGAAAGCAGGGAGTTCTGGAATGAGAAGCTTATGAATAGCATATCTGGGTTTATTGAAGCAGAAGGTTTTGAAGAAAGTTGGGATAAAGTAGTGGATGAATAATGTCGTTAAATAAAATACTGAGTACGATTTTATATTTTCTGTTGAGTTTTATTGGTTGGTAATGTTTTTAATTATTTTAAAAATAAAAACTTTTCAAGTAATAGATAATCCGAAAATATTATTACTAATAATATCAAATTAATCTAAGTTATCTGTTGATTTATACAGTTTTTTAGTGCGTAATTATTGCTTATCTTTCAAGCAGGTAAGGCAATTTTTACAGAAATAATTGAGTATGAATAAGTATAGATAAATAGTAAAAGTACTAAGTAATCGCTACTTCTAGGTGCTGGAACACCCAGAAGCAGCTAACCACAACCGATATTCAAGGTATCAATCATGGCTAAACGCAATGGTACGCCAGAGCATCGCTCGGCCCAAGAAAAATCTTCCAAAATCCGCAAACTCAAGGTTCGAAAGAGCTTTTACCCCTATAAACCCGGCGATGCCTACGCCAACCGGTTCAAAGGTTATCCAACCGTCCCCTTAATACAGCTCAAAGGTTACTGGCTCAACAAAGCCGGTTTCACCATAAACACCGAACTCGCCGTACACGTAAAAGACAGCTGTATTACCATAAAAATAAAAGAACCCACCCAATAAACTTTTTGTAAAAACCGTAAATACCAGCGCTTAATTGAGCTGGTATTTTTGTTTTTACAATTCGAAAGTTTAAATTTTTATTTCTTAGTTTGTAATAAATAATTTCTGCATTCGAAAGTAAAGAGTCCGACAATAATACGCTTTAAAGAAGGTTGTTTTGGGGTAGTAATTATAATGATTTTAGATGAAAAATGATTTATGTGCCAAATTGTCTGAGGCGTTGACGCAGTGGGACTTTCAAGATAGCGTTGAATAGATTTAACCGACGTATACGTCATTGTGAAGGTGTATTTGGGAGAAAACGTTAATTAGGGCGTGTATTAAATTGTTACATGCCTATTTGCTCTCTCAATGTGCCTCAATCCTCATTGTATAATTGGTTGGTAAAGTGAAAGGAATCTTTGACTTTGTTGTCAATTTATTAGATTTACGGGAATAAGAATGAGCAAAGATGTTAAACAACAAAGTAATCCATTTTCCACTGGAGGTGGTGGAGTTAATTTTGAAACTAGGGTTCAAGCAGCTTTTGCTATTTCATTATTAACGCATTCTTGTGTACCGTGCTTATCACAAGACATGAGAGCTAAAGAACTAAAATTTCAAAATAAATATGATGGTTCTAGCACGGATGACTTTGTCTTAGTTGCGTCAGATAAATTAAGTAATGAAAGCAGACTTTATGCTCAGATTAAGCACGAAATAACTATAAGTGAATCTCAGAAGTCAATGTTCGCAGAAGTTATTAACAGTGCATGGAAAGACTATAAAGATACTGAATTTAACCCTGAAAGTGACTCGATTGCATTGATAACTGGACCACTTTCCAAACTGGATATTAGCAATACACTTCCAATATTGGAGTGGGCTAAATACTCATCAAGCTCTGCGGACTTTATAAAAAAATCGAAAACTAAAGGTTTCACGAGTGAAGCAAAAGTTAAAAGGTTAAACATCTTCAGGTCCCAATTAACCAATGCTAATGAAGGAAAGGAAGTTAATGATGATGAATTATGGAAATTTCTGCGAGTCTTTTATTTGGTCTCCTTTGATTTAGATGCTAAATACTCAATAGTTGCCAATTTACTTTGTTCACTAATTCAATGTTATTCAGATAAATATCCATCACTTGTTTTATCTAAAGTAGTTACTTGCGTTCAAGAATTTAACCAGAATGCTGGAGTTTTAACTCTTGAGAATACTCCGAAGGACGTAACCGAATTGTTTCAAGTTCTGGTCAATGTGGATTTTGAAAATGACTTCTTGAAGTTTAAGGAACGTGGCAGCTACATTTATGGAGGCATATCGAACACAATTAATGGCTTCCATATTGATAGGTATGAAGATTTAGTAAAATTATCAGAAGCTTTTAATGATAGTGATTTTCTATTTGTAACGGGTGTTAGAGGTGCCGGAAAGTCAGGTATTGTAAAAGATTTTATTTCAACTAAAGATAAGGATGTGCCTGTTTTTTACCTAAGGGCTGAAGATTTAGATCGAAGCCACCTTAATGACGTTTTTGCATCTATCGGCATGAATTCAACTTTAGGGCAAATTGAAGGGTATTTTTCATTACTTCAAGAAAAGATTCTGGTAATTGAGTCGTTAGAAAAAGTTCTGGAGCTTAATTATCAAGACGCATTCATTGATTTACTTCAGTTTATAAGACAACAAACCGGTTGGACTATTGTTGCTACAGGACGTGATTATGCCTATCAACAACTCACCTTTAACTTTTTACAACCTAGTGGCCTCAAATTTAGTAGCGTAAACATAGAAGGATTCACGCAAGAGCAAGTTGGACAGGTTTGTAAAAATATTCCAGAATTCAATGAGTTAATATCAAATAGCTCTTTATTAGACATACTCAAGATCCCTTTTTTCATTGAAATTGCAGTAAGAGCAATTGGTAATGGCGCACAATTTAAATCAGGGGATACAGAGGTAGAGTTCAGAAACACCGTATGGTCTACGGTTATTTCTAGAGAGCAAGATCGCAAGTCGGGTATGCCAGTAAAGCGTAAAACGACATTCATTGATATCGCCAAGCAGAGAGCGAAAAAAATGGTGTTTGGAATTTCTGCTAATGAATTCGATCCTGAAGTTATCTCTAAGCTGGAAGAGGATAACCTGATTTACCGAGATCAAAGATCTTCAACTATAAGCTTGCCCCACGATGTGTTGGAAGATTGGGCATTAGAAGAGTTTATTGAGGCTGAATATATAACTAATTTGCATGATGTCGCAAGTTTCTTATCGGCTATAGGTAGTGAACCAGCAATAAGTAGGGCGTTTAGATTATGGTTATATAGAAGATTAAAATTTGATGAGTCAACTAATGAATTTGTGGCAAATATATTAGGTGCCGATGATGTCGAAAGCTTTTGGAAAGATGAAACCATCGCAGCAATCTTACAGCATGATGCACCAGAAACATTTTTAGATTTGATGAGGTTTCAACTACTTAAAGATGATTGCGCTTTATTGATTCGCTTTTGCTTTATCCTAAGGATAACTTGCCAAAGACCAAATTCTCGCTTTACTAATTTGCTAAAGCAGGATGAAAAGTCTGGAATATTACAATCTTTGTTTCTTCTCCCATATGGTCGAGGTTGGGGAGCACTATTTAAGTTTATTTTTGAAGTCAGAACAGATTTAAGCAAATCCACTCTCAATAATATCGCTGAATTAATCAACGAATGGTGCGGCATAATTAACATCTACGACGACTTTCCTGAAGATTCAAGAACGGTTGGCTTGTTGGCTATATGGCTATTGAAGCCTTTAAAAGATGCTTATCGAAGCAAAGAACAAAGAAAAAAAATACTCAGCGCTTTATTAAAAGTTTCCCCAGCAATTGAAGTAGAATTTGATGAATTAATGGCGCAAGATGTTTTCATATCTAAAATCAAACCTCGAAGACTGAGTTATGTTGATGAGTTAACAAGTTTAGCGCTTGTAGGGACAAATGTTCCGATGCTATGTAAGTTTCGCCCTGACTTCATCGTTAAGTTATCAATGCATGAATGGTTGTTGCAAAAGCCCGAGGAAGATGACTATGGCTATGAAGGATATGGGCGCGTAGATGTAGAAGAATCATTCGGACTAGATCGAGAGAGGGAATTTTTTCCAGCCAGCGGAGCGAAGGGGCCGTTTACGTACCTACTTCAACACCACCCGAGAAAAGCTTTAGATTTTATAGTTGAGTTGTGTAACGTAACAGCGCAGAAATATGCAGATTCTGAGTTTGGTGCACCTTCGGATAATGAGCAAGATCAGTTTTTCACTAATGAAGTAGCTGTTAGAGAAGTGGAACTGAAACTTAATGATGGAGCAACAATTAAGCAATATGCCTCTCCTCATTTATGGAAAGGATACAGGGGGCAATCTACATTACCTTACTTGCTACAGTGTGCGCTAATGGCGTTGGAGAACTGGTTAGTAGAGTATGTAAGTGGAAGTGGTGAAAATAACCAAATTGATTGGATATATGATTACTTATTGCGAAATAGCAACTCTGTGATGATTACGTCTGTTTTATCATCAGTGGCAACAGGTTTCCCTAGTAAAATAAATAAAGCAGCCTTTCCCTTACTAAATACTGCTGATTTGTATTATCTAGACTTGATTCGTATGACGGCTGAAATGGGTGGGAGTACGCCGAACTGGTTTGGTTTAGATAGAGATGTAATGTCTAAAATTTATATCGAGGAAAGAAGAGAGGCAGCACTCAGACCTTGGAGGAAGGAATCATTAGAGACTTTATTAACTAGATTACAGTTTGATGCAGAACTGAGGGAAGATGTTCTTGAAATTGTTGATGGATTAATAAGTGAAGCAACTGTTCGCAATGAAAAAAGTCTTCGATATCTTGTGCATCGAGTTAATACAAGAACCTGGGAGGCTGTTGAAGATAAGGATAACGATCGAGTTATGCTTCAAAGTTCGACTGAACTCCCTGAAGATTTAAAGCAAGATCAACAGGAATTCAATAAGAGGCATGCTGTTGACAACTCCGTAACTAGCTTACATTTATGGGCAAGGAAATTATTTGAAGAAAAGCTCTTTAAAGAAGAATATTTTGCTTCGTATCAGGATGCATTAAACACTGCAAAAAACTTACTAGACTCTCTTCAAAATAACAACATTCCTGATTTTTCTGACATGGCGGTTGGGACAATTACAACTGTAGCTGCGGTCTGTATTCGTGATGATCTTTACAATTTAAGCGATGAAAACAAAGAATGGTGTTTAGGAGTCATCCTTGAAGCAATATTTATGCATGCCGATATTATGGAAGGGACAACAGCTCATGATAAGACGGATTATTATGGCTCTGGTGCTTGTGCTTTTGTGTTACCGAAGTTACTTGAACTAGATCTAGATTTAAAGCAAAAAGAATATTTGAAATACGCTTTAGCCACAGCGTTAACACATGAAAACCTCAATATTTGTGCTTATGCCGCTAAAGGTGTGAGAGAATTTCTCTGGTCAATAGATTATGAGTTGGCGTCCTATTGTTTAAATGGAGTTGCGGAGTATGCTAGGTTTCGTAAAGAAGAGAGTATGGCTCGAAGGTTTTTCCATTTGCAGGGAGATGAATTGGATGAGGCACACCAACATTGGATTACCCTGATTACAAACTTTAGAAATAATCTGATAAATGGGAATTTTAACCTTAATGTTGAAGAAATTTCCTTAATAAGCCACTCATCATGGTTTATACACCTTTCTACTTTAATGATTCCGTTTGGTAGTGAAAATGATAAAAAAATAGCTCTTTTTAAGAAGATAGTTGAACTTGCTTTTGAATCGGAGTACGCCGACTACGGAACGGATGACGACCAAAAAATACAACACGAAATAATAAAAGAGATACAGGATTGTTTGGCGGAACATATTGTTCAATTAAGACATCGCAACTTTGAACCATTTAAAGACCTTTTAATTTCAGGCTGTTCTAAGGCTCCTAGCTTTATATATTCCTTGAAATTATCTTTTGATGTGGAAATGGAAAAGGAAGGTGACTTTGATTCAGTTTGGTCACTATGGCGTATCCTCGCGCCAGAAGCTCACACCATAGCTTTAAAAGATGTGAATGATCCATACAATGGTTTGCAAAATGATTTAAATACGCTGTTACGAGGAATGTTGTATGCAGACTGCCCGTGGCAAGGCCACCCAAGCGAGCAAACAGATATGGAAAGAGGGGCTGGTCATTTGCTAGAGTTTGCAAGGCAATCGGCAAGCAATAGCCATGTATTTGAAGCCCTATCTTCCTTGATTTATAACTTTCATGATATCTTTTTTGATAAAGGCATTCAGGTATTAGCTGAAAAGTTTTCTAATAATTCACAACTAATAGTTAAGCAGATCAATACTGCATACTATTTGGAAATGTCAATTGGAAGGTATTTACAGATTGAGAACAGGGGAGTACTTAGTCGTAAAATGTATGATATTTGCCTGCTCTTATTGACTGGTATTGTTGAAACAGGTTCAGCAAGAGCTTATTACTTAAGAGAGCACTTGATAAGATCGAGAAAAATACATGTTTGATGGTATATACCTGGCATGTAACAAGCGGCTACACAGGACAAATTTCCGTACTCAAGAGGCTTTTGAGGCGGCAAAAATTGATGATTTCAGCAAATTTATAAAATTGCGATCTGAGACAATTCAGAAAAAAGTGGTAGTGTTAGCAAAGTGGTAGAAACAGATAACGAATCAATTCGGATGAACTAATCCCCGTTCTGGACAAATTGTTATCGCTACACTTATACCTCAATTTGTCCGAAACGGAGGTTAGTTGCTGATTTCAGGGCGATGTGAAAAGGAATTATGCATAAAATCCATAAATATTTAAACGTGATCTGGTTTACTGCGGTCTTTCTAGGTTTACCGGTAATATTTACTGTTACTCTGTTTTCAGAGGGGTCGCTTAACCTTACACCGGGTCTAATTGTTTTCTTTGTTCTATCAACTTTCTTCACGTCATTCAGCAATGTGTTTCTTAGGCACCAAGAGTACTTAGTATTTCCTCAAATTATTAAAATGTTGGTGTCAATTTATATTGCAATAGTAGGCTTTGCTGCGGTCTACAAACAAAAAGGCTTAGTAAGTGGCAGTGATGTAATTCACGACGCGAGTACTGCATTTTATTTCTCAGTCGTAACTTGGACAACACTCGGTTACGGAGACTTCCAACCGACAGAATCAATTAGGTGGTTAGCAGCTTTAGAAGCTTTACTAGGTACTTTGTTTATTCCATTATTTTTGGCGTCAATAATTTTTATCTTGCAATCGACACAATCACATAACCAAGTTAGCAAAGAGACGAAGTAAACTGCTCACGTTCTAGCGACGGTAAATTCTAAAGAAACTATGGAAGACTTTAAAAAAATTGACGAGATTAATTTACCCGACAAAAGGAACCTTTTGTTTGGCTCATTTAATACAGAAACAGGCAAATTCGATAGACTCACTCTAGAGAGAATATATAGAGCAGTTGAACTAGTGGAATTGTCAGAGCGTGCTCCAGAATCAGTCCGAAGCCAATTTAATGTAGCCAAAAATCTGGCTGTATACACATGGTATTCTTATTCGTTTAATCAAATTTCTGAGCTGAAAGCTTATTCTTGTGTTGAAATGGCTTTGAAAGATCGCTTAGGTAAACACAAATACGGTTTCAGAGGACTCATAAAGAAAGCAGTTACATTGGGTTTAATACAAGACAAAGGCTTCGAGGTAGTTCGGGAGCCAAGTGATTCAAACGAATACAGTGAAGGGCTAATAGATATAATCCCTAACTTACGTAACGAGTTAGCTCATGGTTCAACTGCTTTGCATCCAGGAGCAGTTTTTACTTTACAGTGGTGTTCTGATTTTATTAATCAGCTTTATGAAAATGATTCTGACAAGTCAGTAAGTCGCCGGTATACCTGGCGCCTCTGTTTAAGGTGTTCAGTTTCAACACTACTAACCTGCGGGAGAGAAAATGGAATTTGAGTGGGATGAAAATAAGAACGAGGCTAGTTGGATTAAGCATAGAGTAGATTTTTCAGATGCTCTATATGTATTCTTAGATGACGCCAGAATAGAGCGGCAAGATACTAAGAATGATTATAGTGAATTTCGATACCAAACTACGGGCATGACAGAGCAAGCGTTGACCAGAACAGTGCTCCAATTCTAGAGTATAAGATTACCAGTAGTGACTCCCTCGTTATTGAGGATTTATTTCCCCTAATTTGGGAAAATATCGAATTTGGTAATAGCACTATTTCGGTAGTGAGTAATGGGAAAGTAGCTACTTACAAGGCATCTAAGTCACCAAAATAAATAAAATTTGATAAGAGGAATCAATAATGGCAATCGAAATGTGGTCTGCATTTGTTCTAGCCGTCATTGTATTTTGCATTATTCCAGGGCCTACGGTCATTTTGGTAATAGGGCAAGCAATGGCACACGGAAAACAGTCAGTTTTACCGTTGGTTTCTGGTGTATTAGCCGGTGATTTCGTTGCAATGTCATTATCGTTACTTGGATTAGGAGCTGTATTGGCAACCTCTGCTCAATTGTTCCTAATCTTAAAATGGTTCGGTGTTTGTTATCTTATTTACTTGGGATACAAAACATTCACAGCAAAAGTTGAAACAGATGCTGCTGATTCTCCGACTGCAACTAAATCTGGCTTCAGTATGTTTAAAGATGCCTTTTTAGTGACAGCGCTAAACCCAAAAGATATCGTTTTCTTTGTTGCCTTTTTGCCTCAGTTCATAACACCATCAGAGCCAATAGCAGTCCAGCTTTCTATTCTAATATTAACGTTCCTAAGTATTGTTGCTATCAACATTACTTTTTATACTGTTTTCGCGGGTAAAATGCGTGAGCACATAAAAAGTGCCTCTGCCAAAAAGTGGTTTAATCGTATCGGTGGTAGCGCGCTAGTTGGCGCGGGCGGTATTACAGCTACTATGCAAAAGGCATAAATGGTTAATAAGGTATTCGGCTCGTTAATGGGGCGTTATAAACAAACAAAAATGAACATACACGCTGTAGAAGAAAAAGATCTTGAAGACTTAAAGAGAATTGCCAAAGCTGCTCTTTTTCACTCTGTTGATGCTCCAGACGATGAGAAGGAACGACTACTTCCACATATACTGGATGATATTGAGAAAGCAATTTGTTTAGATGAGAAGATCTATTTGAAGTATGTTGGCTCAGAGATTCAAGGTTTTATTTTAATTAAACATTACTGGAATTTGTCCCAACTTTTTATCGATCCAAAGTTCCAATCTTTAGGCGTAGGTGATGCATTATTAACAGAGGCTTTGTTGAGAATACGTAACCGTGAAAACAGTGGTTACGTGAGGTTAAATTCATCCAATAATGCTGTCGGCTTTTACCAAAAGTATGGTTTTGTCCAAGATAATAGCAGACAGCCAAAATCCAAGTGGTCCGTGCCAATGGAGATTCGATTTTAAGAAGGCATTCAGTTTATTGAATTCGAATCCTCAGTCACAATCGATGGTTTTAGTTAATTTCAATCAAATACACTCTTAAATAAGCCGGTATTAAGCTCAATCTATTCGAATACGAATGAACAAAATTCTGTTAACTACTCTAATATCTCTCATCCTTCTACAAACGGCTTGTAGTGTGCAATTGCCAACTAAGCCTTTGGAGAAAGATGAATTTAAGCGGGATTTTCTTGCTGATTGCAAAGATATAAAAACAATCTATGAAGGGCACAATGGTTCAGGTTACTATTTCAAGGATCATAGCGGCGGGGCACACACTAAACACTCAACTAGCTTGTCAGAAATGGCATCGTGGCTTAGAGAGTGCGGTGTTAATCCAAGTGATGTAAGCCAAATATTGGAGTAGTAATCTCTGCTTGGTGTGGCACCTTACAAAAGTAATCAAACCGGACAAAATTCTCGTTGGTTTCTCCTTGTTTTTCGGGCATTGTGACCAGTGTGTTTTCGTCGTTATCGACACTGTTAAACGTATGAGGAGTGTGCATGAATTCTGCAGTACAGGGAATGTTCCTGATCTTGTCTACAATACTTTTCATCATGGGCTTATCAGATTTGGTTGAGCAGTACAAATCTGGTGAAGAGCTGAGGTGGGTCTATCCAATGATTCTTCTTGGTTTTGGGGCCGGTATACCTATAGTCATTATCCCTCTAGCTGAATATCTTGATAAACCTGAATCAGACAATTCAAATCATGATTACCATTCATCGAATGATCATGATTCCAGCGGCGGTGGCGGAGATTGAACGAGAGAATGCTTAACAAGGTAAAGTGTCTCATATTAAAACAACTTTGTTGAACAATAATGGATTTGAGGCACTTACAGAATTTGAGTCAATTAGCTATATAGGCCAGTCAAACCGATACCGCTAGTAATTGATTCAAACACATCAAACTCTTATGTGAGATGTGGTGGGTAAAGAGAGATCGTGAATGAAATGGACCTCAGAAATAATACTAGATGTAGCACAGCAAAAGCGTCGATTGGGGTGCTCACAAGTCCGTCTACTATGCGAGCGTGATACGTCATGGAGATTTCGTGCGTAGAATACTTTTTGTTTTAGCTTGTGTGTTATCAATAAATGTATCCGCATTAAGTTTCGAGCGGGATATCGTAAAAGCAGCGCACGAAAGAACGACGCATGTCGTTCGTTACGATGGCGAGTATTTGGTTATCGATTATCCTTGGGGCGACGTACCCAAAGAGATTGGTGTGTGCACAGATGTGGTCATTCGCTCCTATCGTATGTTGGGCACAGACCTCCAGCAGTTGGTTCACGAAGATATGATGGCTAATTTTTCTAAGTACCCTTCAAAAAGAATATGGGGCCTTAAACATCCCGATAAAAACATTGATCATAGACGTGTACCTAATCTTCAAACTTTTTTTAAGCGTCATGGTCAAGAGCTTCCGATTACGCGCAATGCCAATGACTACAAGCCGGGTAAACTAGTAACTTGGATGTTGCCAGGTAATCTACCTCATATTGGTATCGTAACTGAAAAAATTAATCCTACTACAGGTAACCCAATGATCGTACACAACATTGGCAGTGGCCCCCAATTGCAAGATATGTTGTTCGGTTACAAAATTACCGGTCATTACAAGTATGTGCCAGAAAGGTATAATACATCCGAGTAACACGACACTTTGGGCGTAATGCAATAACGTACGTCCTGTTCGCGGCGCTAGGCACAAGGAGTATTATGAGCACCAAATGGAAGTATAAGACAACTTTTGATTACAAAATGAAGTCGTATGGCGTGGTTATAGTTGTATGGATTGCCTTTAACCTAGGCGCTTCGTTGTTGACGGGAAATACAAAATTTCCTGACAATTATCTTTTTTTAACCGTGTTAATTGTGATTTCAGCCGTCAGGAACTCCTACGCCGTTTAGTATAAAGACGGTCAAATGAATACGATTCAGTTAGGTATGATTACAGGGAATATTGATCTCTACAAAGCTAACGAAGTAAAGGAAGAAAATGGAGTTATTAGGATATACGCTGAGAATAATTCGCAATTCTCGATTCCATATAAACGACTCCCAAAGCATGCACATGAGGAAATACTATCCAGCATAAAGCCATTTTACGGTGAGAAACCTGAAATTATTGAAGCTCCTGCGAGTAAAGCTTTTATCAAAAAAACTATCAAGGCGTACAATCAAAGTATATTGGCTGGGGTGGTTTTAGGTGGTATTGCTTTGGTTGGTGCGTTTACCGATGTTCTCTATTTACCCAGTTGGCGTGGTCCAGTATATAGGTCTGACGGAACTGATAATTTTTTCGTGCTTTTTGGGTTTTGTGTACTCCTATCTATTTTTTCTATCGTACATGGTGTTCTCGGAAAGAGAAAATGTAAAAATTTATAACCGGTGACTGCGGTGTTATAAATCTTTAGTTTGGAGTTAATAAACTTTAGTATTATCTTCCCTCATTATAGTATTTATCATCGTGGTTGATATGCGCATCCACATCGCATAGCATTTTTTCAACGTTTACCTATAATCTACCCGTTGGTGTGATTAATGACAGTCAAACCGGTTATTTGATTTAAACCGCATGTTATCGAACAGAGTTATCGTCTGAAATAAAATCGATTGTAGTTAGCTTAAAATCACGGAATAACACGTATTAATGAAAATCATATTCCTTCCAGGGCTAGACGGCACGGGATTACTATTTGATAGGTTAATTGAGCAATTCCCCGAAAGCTGGAATTACAGCGTCGTTTCGTACAATTCAATTAAAGCTGAATCTTATTTGGGTCAAGCTAAGGAGATTGCAGCTCGAATCAACGATAAAGATATTTTTGTTGTCGAGGAATCCTATTCGGGCAGTGTTGCCTATGAGTTGTATCACTTATTAAGTGAACGAGTTAAAGGAATAGTGTTCTTAGCGAGTTTTATTTCACGTCCATCGCAAATTGCTCGATTGGCTAAATTTCTTCCAGTATTTCTACTGAAACCAAATTTCCTCACTAAATTAATTTTGTATCTTTTCGGTTTTAATCTGTCTGGTGATAAAGGTATGGTTATTAAGGTGTTTGATTCTCTTCAAAAATCAGACAAGTTAAAACTACGATCTCGTTTGTATAATATTGCGACCATGCCTAAGGCAGCCAGAACCGTTGAATGCCCTGTAATTTACGTTCGGCCCAGTACGGATTTTTTAGTAAGTAGTAGTGCGGTTAAATTGCTTGCATCTAAGAGCTCGAAATTTAATCTTGTTGAGGTCAATGGTGGGCACTTTATTGCACAGTCAAATCCCGCAGAATGCGCTCAAATAATACGTAATGCCATTAATCACTTAAATACATGAAATACCCTGTATAGTTGATTTAACGGCAGAGTTCCCAAAAGCAAATTGCGAAAACAAAAACTATGTATGTTATCCAAATTTGGACGGCGTAGAACTTTCACATTTATCAATCATTGAAACTATTAACGTTGACTCAAAAGTACTTGTTCATTGTGCTCAAGGGCATGGGCGAAGTGCAACTTACTGTGCTGTCGTGATGTCACAAATGGGGTTCTACTCTAATCCACTAGAGGCGTATAATGAAATATTAATATCACGCCCAAAGGCTAAAGGAGCCTCTGATTAACCTCAACATTACTCAGCGTGGTCTCAAGCGTGCAGTTGCAAGGCGACGTTTGCCATTAATGGCCGTAGTCCTTAATAAAAACGGCAACGCTGCAAATGTATGCTTGAGACTGCGCCCTGCGGGGCCTACCAGTTTTTCCCTGCTCCTTTCGTTTAGGAAAAGGTTGTGCTTTTTAGATTTAACCCGTTAGACCTTCAAAAGCACGCCTTGATCAGAAAAAAACTGATTGGCCTGAGTGATCTTGAGGTTAATCAGAGGCTCCTTAAGTATCAAAAATGCAGTTAAATCAGTTAAAGAAATTGAGTAGTGGAGTATAAATTTTGGCGGAATATGTATTTCAAAAATTGTCTGATGAAAGCATCTCAAAAATAATCGCATCTGAAGACAAGCTTATTATTTGTCTTGCACTAGCTGATGGCGTTTGGTACAGCGACTTATATGAAAATGAACACGATATTCGTTTGCAGGAGCATCAAATCCCTCAATTTGATGGTGCTGAGGACGATGGTGATTTGGCCTTCGATGGTTTTGGTGGTGATTTCACTGAAAAATTGGCCAATCCTCTTACAGAAAACCCTGATGACAGTCCAATCTATAAGATTTTGTTTGGGAAATATAACACGGGTATTGAATGGGGGTATTCTGAGGTTATGTTGGCTAATTCAACTGAGCTTGCCGACGCATTAAATCAAATGAAATCCATAGATCCAGACGTTTATAAAAAAGCATTTCCTGGTGAAGATACGTTGGTTCGTGAGTTAGAGGATACATTTACGGCGATCGTTAACGGCTTGGAAATATTAGTCGCTGAAAAATGCGGAGTTGCAGTGTATTACAATTGAATGGCCTGTAAATAACCCAATATGAGACTCAATCTATTCGAAAGCGGCTTGATTGATGAAATGGTCATCGAAGGCTGTTCTATACAGGTCAATAAAGTCGGTTCTGCTAAGTATTTATTTGAAATTCTAGAAGAAAAGAATTTCAAATTTGAATTATGGACAACCCAAAAGGGTTTTATTGAGTTCAATCTAATAAGTGCCGACATTCCAGATTGGCTAGTGCCTGTTCACACTAATTTAACCGCACCTGTCGCCCCTAAAACGCGTCAGTCTAGGCGTGAGGAGTGCAGTTTAGCGCGCTAAATAAGCGACGAACAACAACGAATGGCGTGTTTTAGGGGCGACCCTAAGGGCTCGGCGTATTTTTCCCGTATTTCGTGTTGCAGCTCGTTCATTTGGAACAACCAAATCACACTCATTGCGCCTAAAATACGAAAAAAATACGCTCCAGCAGGTGTGATTAAATTAGTGTGAACAGGCCCTCAGTATCCAATCTGAATATGATCCCTTAACGAATCTTGCTGCCACAGACTGTAATGTTCAAATCGAGCATTGTGATCGTGGCTTATATTACGTTGAAATTTCCCGTAACCAAGAATCTTTCCGTTTGCAAATATCCACCAAAGGTTATCTAAAGACTAGATTAATAACTCCGTACTGAACTGTTCATAACTTGGCTAATTTTAAGTACTCGTTTTCCAATACGGAGTACTACTCAAATATTGAGCAAATAATAGAATATTCGCATTCACTACGGTATAAAGGAAATATTGAGTTTCACAGCAGGTATAATCGTATGGAAAATAAGCCCTCCAACAAAGCGGATGATAAATGTACTTTAGAGTTTCCGATATTATCGTCTCCCATTAACCCTGAAACCGGAAAAACGGGCTATTCTGTTTTTACGTGTGAATCGCTGTCGTTGGAAGATTATAACGGGTTGTTTATTACACCCCGCATCGATGCCCTTAATTTTCGTCACCGTTACAGTGAGTCCGAGTATTTCAGTGATTGGCATGTGGCGGGGGATCCAACTTTAATTATTATTCGCTCAGGCACGCTTCGCATTGGTTTGCGCAATGGCGAATATCGAGACTTTTCCGCTGGTGATATGTTTGTCGCAAAAGATGCTTTATTGCCTGATGAACTGTTTGATCATCAAATCCACGGTCATACCGCTGCGGTGATTGGTGATCAGGAATTGACGGCGGTGCATATTAAGCTTTCTACTCAGTCATAAATTTTCACGTTTATACAGCCCAATACAAACGCTGATGTGTAACGCGTTGTATTGGCTTTGATCGTATTTGGTTTCAGCTCTGTTGAAGGGTTTACTTCCGTTTTGTTTGCTGACTTATTGATCAAAATAGATTCCCATCCAACTTTTTTGTTTTTTCTTATTCATTCATTAACTCTTGCGTAAATACAGAGACACCGTTGCTTTTTCTGGGTGTATTATTGTGCTATACGCATAGTATTACCGCGTGATTGAGAGTTCTCTGATCAGAAATTTGAAGCACGATTCACTATACGGAGACGCTAACTGTGGAAGTAAAAGAAAACTTACCTCAAAAATTGATGGTATTAATTGCCTTAATTCAAGGCCTGTGTCTTTTGTTTTTGCACCAAGCAATTGAGATCGGTTTCTGGCCTAATCATCAACCTCAGTGGTTATTTGCACTCTACAGTGTGGCGTTTATTTGGCCAATCATGTTGTTACTGAGCTTAAAACCCGGCAATTCGGCCGCGGTCGTTAAATATACCGCGCCGTTTGCGCTGTTGAGTGCCGTTTTAGGTTATTACGTAGGGTCGCAGGCAACCCCCATTGAACATGTTCGCTATGATTCTTTGTTGTTTGGCTACGTTTTTACAATGCTTATTGCGACATTTAAAGCGTTGATGTATTCGCAGCAAATGGCGTCGGGTGAAGGCCTGAGTTATTCCGCGTTATTTCGTTGGTCGTGGCGCAATTTTTTAACTGTGGCGCTGGCGTTGCTGTTTGCTGGCAGCTTTTGGATGATTTTAATGCTCTGGGGGGCGTTATTTAACGCAATTGGCATTCGCTTTTTTAGGGATTTATTTCAAGATCCTTGGTTTTATTATCCGGCCATCGCTTTAGCAAACGGTTTTGGTGTGGTCATTTTCCGAAGAATGACCCACGTCATCGATACCATTACACGCCTTCAGCAAGCACTGATGAAGTTTTTGTTGGTGGTGTTGGTTTTAGTTTCGATATTATTTTTGTTTGCTTTACCTTTTACTGGGTTAGATCCTTTGTGGGAAAGTGGCGGCAGCGCTCTTATATTATGGATGCAGGCGCTTATGCTGTTTTTCGTTAATGCCGTGTATCAAGATCACCCTGATCAGCGCCCGTATTCCCTGTGGTTACACCGTTTTATTTATTTTGGTATTGCCTTACTTCCTATTTACAGCGCAATTTCTTTTTACGGCTTGAGTTTGCGTGTTGATCAATACGGCTGGAGCATTGACCGGTGCTGGGCGTTTTTGGTTTGGTTCCTGCTCGCCTTATTCCCATTGGGTTATTGGTGGGGTATTGCTAAACGGCGGGATAATTGGCTGGTGCAACTCAGTAGCGTCAATGTCGCGGTGGGATTGGTTGTTTTAGCCGCAATGTTGTTAATAAATTCGCCGTTATTGGATTTTCGCAAAATTGTCGCTTCCGATCAGCTCGAACGCATAGCCGATAATAAAATTGATATTGATACCTTGGATGTTTATTACTTCCGCTCGAAACTGGCCAGACCCGGTTATGAGGCGTTAATGAAAATCAAAGAAGAATACGGTGAAACTCATCCTGCGCTGGTTCTTAGAATCGATCAGTCGTACCAAAATCACCGAAGCTCAGAACCAGCTTCCAAAAAAGAAGACTTTCTAGCGGCGTTAAAAGTGTTATCGGGACAGCCTTCTCAGACATTGTTGACCGCCATTTACGAGCAGGAGTCAAAAAATTCTTGGAAACTTAGGGATACGCGTCAGTTTTATTTAAAACCCGTGGATTTAAATCAGGATGGAGAAGAAGATTATTTATTGGTAGCGCGCCGACTTAATTATATTGATGTAAAAGTGTATTACTACAAAGATGAACGCTGGCAGAGTAAATATTTGTCGGCGTCGCAGTTGATTCATGGCGATCAACAGCAAGATTTTATAGACGCGTTAACGTCTGGTGAAATCATCTTAAAACAGCCTGAATGGCAAATATTAGAAATTTCCGGAGCTGAATTTAGCGTTCAAGATTAACCCATCGTTAGTGGTTATGTGAGTGAATTATGATACCCATTGAAACCATAGGTCTCTTTTTAACAGCCTCTGTAGCATTGGCACTTGTTCCTGGGCCTGACAACATTTTTGTGCTTATGCAATCTGCGATATTCGGTCGTAAAGCGGGTCTGCAAGTAACATTGGGGCTGTGTACCGGCTTAATTGCTCATACATTGGCAGTCACTTTGGGTGTTGCTGTTATTTTTCAGACGTCAACGTTAGCGTTTAATGTGCTTAAATTTGCCGGTGCAATATATTTGCTGTATTTGGCGGTTCAGGCTTTTAAATCCAAACCCGCCCATCAAGAAGGCCAACAATACCCATCTCTCAGCTGGCGTCAGTTGTATCTGAGAGGAATTATTATGAATGCGACCAACCCTAAGGTGGCTATCTTTTTTCTGGCGTTTTTACCGCAATTTACCAATCCCGCGTTGGGTTCGGTCACCACTCAACTTTTAGCCCTGGGAGGCTTGTTTATAGCATCAAGCCTATTGGTGTTTGGATTAATCGCTTGGTTTTCTGGTTACCTTGGCGAATGGTTTAAAGCGTCTGAAAGAGCACAGGTGATTATGAATCGCGTTGCCGGTACTGTCTTTGCGGGTTTGGCGCTTCGCCTTGTGGTTAGTGAACGATAGAAAACCGTTATAGAAAACCATTGTTGAAAAGCTATCATTAAAAGGTTGCGTGTTAATTCATGGCAGAGTCCATGTGCAGAAATATTTTTTGTTTTTTGTCACAAACGTAAATGCTGAACTGTCTTCATGGTGATATTCAATAATCCGAGAAATTACCGTGAAGACCTTATTAAGAATTGATTCAAGTATTCGTGTTGTAGATTCGTACACCAGAGCCCTGACTGATCATTACGAGGCCGCTTGGCTGGCTCATCATCCAGAAGGAAAAGTGATTCGTCGTTGTTTAGCGACTGATGCTATTCCACACCTTACCGAGCAAACTGTGATGGGCTTTTCGCAATCGAGTGACTCCTCGGGTGTGGACTCATTATCCGATCGGTTGATTGCTGAATTGAAATCAGCGGATCACTTGCTTATTGGAAGTCCACTTTATAATTTGTCGCTATCATCGTCACTCAAGGCGTATTTTGATCATATCGTTCGTTCAGGAGCGACTTTTGAAGTGAAAGAGGGTTGTTACCAAGGTTTGCTTCAAAAGATTGGAGCTACTCTTGTAACGGCGCGATCCAGCGTGTCATCGCCTGATGATACGAGTGATTTTCAAACCCGGTATATAACGGCACTTCTAAATTTCATCGGTATTCGTGATATTGACGTAGTCGCTGTTGAGGCTACCAGTGCCAATAACGACGACGGCAGGCAAAGATTGATGCGAGCGAAGCAAACCCTCGATGATTTGTTTAATAAACCGCAAGCTCTTGCGTGGATTGGCAGCTTCAGCGACAACGATAAAGCTGAAATTACCCGCATTCGTTCGGCTCAGGCGCACGCGATTATTGAGGGAAATGCTGAGCACTACGCGACATTGTGCACCGATGACATTCAATTGTTGATTCCCTCACACGATCCGATTTCAGGTATCAATGCCTTTGTGAAAGCTGAGCAAGAGCTTTTTGAGAATACCGTTTTTAGCCGTTTTATCAAATTTCCTATTCGCATTGAGAAAAGCGGTAACCTTGCGGTGGAGGTGGGCACTCAAGAGGTGTTGGTAGAAGGGCCGTTGAATGCTCAAGGTGTCTTTGCGTCACGTCAGAAGTACAGTCACGTTTATAAAAAAACGTCTGAGGGTTGGCGGTATTCTGTGTTGATGTCAAATCAGTGTGAGTAGCCTGCTATGAACGAAAAAACTCAAGTTTTTGAGCAACATCGCAATACGTTAGAAGGGCTCGCCTATCGTATGTTGGGCTCCTTGAGTGAAGCTCAAGATGCTGTGCAAGAAACCTATCTTAAATGGCATCAGCAGAATTTGGATTCAGTGACTAATCAACGAGCATGGTTGGTAACGGTCTGCACACGTATCTGCCTTAATCAACTAAAACTCGCTTACAAACAACGAGAAGTTTACACTGGCGAATGGTTACCTGAGCCTATCCTGCATTGCGATGGTAACAACACCGACGCGCAGCTAGACAGAGATGAAACACTGACTATTGCGTTATTGCATGTATTAGAAAAATTAACGCCGGTTGAAAGAGCGGTGTTTATATTGCGTGAGGTATTTGAGTTAGATTTTTCGGAAATTGCAGCCATTGTCGATAAAACCTCTGCTAATTGTCGCCAGCTTGCAGTTCGATCCAGAAAGCATGTGCAGTCTCTTCGGCCGAGATTTTCCGCCACGGAGCAAGAGCATCAAGCACTGATTGATCAGTTTATTAAGGCCGCTCAATCATGCGATATTAATGGACTAATATCAGTATTAAAAAAAGACGTAGAGCTTTATTCCGATGGCGGAGGAAAAGTTGAAGCGTTGCCTGCGGTGTTACGTGGTCGTCAATCTGTGGCAGAGTTTTTTGTTCGTGTTTTTAGGGATTATCAGCGAGAAAGTACGGCGTTAAATATTAAGTTTACTCGGTTTAATGAAGCTTTGGGGTTATTGATATTTGAACATGGAAATCTTACGACAGCGTTAACGGTAGAGTGTGAATCTGATTGTATTTGTCGGATTTTTGCAGTTCGAAATCCCAGCAAGCTGAATCATAAAGCTCTGGAGAACAGCAGTTTAGGCACAAGTAATTTTCAATAAAAATCAGAAAAATTTTTGGTGATAATGAAAAAAATACATTTAATTCGACACGCTAAATCCAGTTGGAAAGATGCCTCGTTGGCAGATATAGATCGACCGTTAAATAAGCGTGGTATAAAAGCATGTGATTTAATGGCGCGAGCCATTTTAGACGCAGGCTGTAATTTCAAACACGTGTATTGCAGTACCGCTGTTAGGGCACAATCCACCATCACATTGATTGATCATTCTCTTTCTGATATTAAGGTTTCATGGCAGCTAACCGACGAATTGTATACCTTCGATAGCAAGCAATTGTACAAATGGTTTAGGTTGTTAGACGACTCAATACAAGAGGTTGTTATTATCGGCCATAATCCTGCATTGACAGATTTCTGTAATAAACTCAGTAACAGTTATATAGAAAATATTCCAACCTGCGGTTACGTACAACTTAATGCTAAAGCACACAGTGCTTGGAAAGATTTATCGGCGGGTTCTTTTAATTTGGCAGAATTTATAACACCAAAAGCTCTGGCTGGTGAGTAGCCTTAAATAAATTGCGGGGGCTGTAAAATTAAGGGATTTATAAAGTCAGGCGTCTGTAAAATCAGCGAGAATTTATCGTAAATGCTCGCTGATTCTACCAATACAGAACGTATTATTTAGAGACTAGATGAGTGCCGTGTGTGACAGCCGCTCCAGCTCTTAATGCCGCAGTGATGAAGGTGGCTTCTGCAATTTCTTCTTCGGTTGCGCCCGCTTTTAAAGCCGCATCTTTATGAATTTCTAAGCAGTAGGGGCATTGGGTTGTCATGGCAACGGCTAATGCAATGAGTTCTTTGTATTTTTTTGGAATTGCGCCATCGGCAAGTGCCGCTTGGTCAAACTTTTGAAAGGCTTCCCAAGCACTTTGAGCTTTTTCACCGAGAGCGGGTAAGTTGTTTATTTTGCTCATGTCATACATCTTCAATACTCCTGTTACGAAAACACTTTTTTATTTTATTAATTGTGAACTGCATTGGTGTGGTGGTTGATGCATTTACAACGCGACAAAAATCATAACTACAATTTTCGGGGTTCGCAATAGACCTTTGTATTAAGACTTTTTAATGAAAAATAGAGCCGAATTTGTTTAGCGTTATATGTTGTATATCATATGTTTTTTGGGCTTTCGTTTTAGGTGGGCGAAGTTGCTTTAGAAGATGCTTTAGAAGTTGTTTTGATTGTTTGTAATAAAATAGAAATAAAATTTAAAGTACTTATTTTTTAAATAACTTGGTTCGGGTTATTTTGGTATTTAACTTATTTTTTATCAGTTTTTTAATCAGAGACTTCTTCAGTAAATAGAAATAAAAATCGAATTAGAAATAAAAGGCTTCAAGAATAATTCAGCGCTTTTAAATAAAGGTGTTTGTGTGTTTGTGTGTTTGTGTGTTTGTGTGTTTGTGTGTTTGTGTGTTTGTGTGTTTGTGTGTGCTGAGTGGCTGAGATTATTGCTAGTCTGATTAACTCTTGTCGAAATCGACTAAGGCTAAAAGTAAATGTACCACTTTGGTTTCATCGTTTGTTGAATTGGTGCATGTAGTAACGGTTGGAGGTGTGAGCTTGAAATGTAAATTCTTGGCCTGGTTTTTTTGACAATCTCTATTTTCGGCTGTATTCGCTATTAATTTTTATTTTTTTCGTATTTTAAAAAATAGCCTTTCCTTATCTGACAGTTGTTGTTTAATAGATTAATCGTTTAAGCTGATGTCAGTTTTACAATTTAGATGTTCATTAAGAAGTATTAAGCGACAATTATTGCGTTTTACTCTCTTGCCACTCTTGACTAACACGTATTTTACTGGTTATTCAAAGCCTGCTTTTCCGTATTTTCAAAATCACTAATACATTCTGAATATATATTCAACTGTGCAATATTCTCATGTCCAGAATTCTATTTCGCTGTGAAAATATTCGCGTTAACGATTAAGTCTCTAGGGTGTTGTAAAAGAAGCGATCTCCTGATCAGTACTATAAAAATAAGGATTCTTTTATACGTCTTTCAATAGGTGACAAGGTTATTCAGGTAGAGGTATTCGAATGTCAAGATTTACTCCTTATAAAGTGCAGTGCTTTTTTTCTGCTTTTTTATTTCTTTTCGTTTTTCAAAGCCATGCAAAAGAAAGCCATACGGAAATAATGGTTAACGCAGCTGGCTATGCAATTCATGGTTATGATCCGGTGTCGTATTTCGTTCAAGGTGAACCCAAAAAAGGTTTGCGAACTCATCAATACAAATGGCACGGCGCAACGTGGTTGTTTGGCAGTAAAGAAAATAAAAATTTATTTATGAAGTCACCTGAAAAGTACGCACCACAATACGGTGGTTGGTGTGCGTTTGGTGCTGCAGACGGTTATGCCGCAGAGCCTGATCCGTTAACTTCTTGGACGATTTACAAAGATAAGTTGTATTTGAATTACAACCAGTCTGTGCTGCAACAATGGGGCAAAGACATTCCCACATTTCTTGAAAAAGCGAAAACCAGCTGGCCGCAATTAAGCAGTGAATTAGAAGCGGGTACCGCAAAGGTGTATTGGAAATAATACGTTGAACAGCACATTCATGAGTGAATGAGTGTGCTTTTCATATTGGCTGTTTTTAACATGCATTTTTTCATTGATTTTCTTTTTGTATGGTCTGCTTTTCTGCTGTCTCAAATCTCTTTATCTTGTCCTTAATGTACTCATTCGGTGATCTCACTTTTTAACGCTATTGTCGGTCTAAGCTTCGGATAGGATTGCAAATTCTGACGACAAGCGCCAAACTACGCCCGGATTAGGGTGTAATACGGTGTTTTTGGGTTGTAATAGAGAGTGGTTCTTTCTATCACCCCCAGCAGGATTGATAAATCATTGTAATAGGTTAAAAAATGACTGAAATAAAAAATGTATCTGTAAAGAAAGCCGCAAACGTTTATTTTGATGGAAAAGTAACCAGTCGTTCTTTGACATTAGAAGATGGATCAGTGCAATCCTTAGGTATTATGTTGCCAGGGGAATACGAATTCGGTACTGATGCAAAAGAAATCATGGAGATTTTATCGGGCGAGCTAGAAGTGCTATTGCCGGGTGAAGATCAATGGCGCTCCATTAAGGGCGGCGAGTCATTCGAGGTTCCTGGATCTTCTAAGTTTCAACTTAAAATCCATTCCGTAACTGACTATTGCTGTTCGTATATCGTTTAGTTTACGTCTTTAAAATGGCTGCGAGCTGTTGATTATCCGCAGCCATTTTCTCACTGATAAAATTCTTCTCTATTAATTTCCCTTCAATTAATGACCCTTCTATTAAATACTCAGCCTAATAGGCGTTTTAACTAGGCTTTTTTGGTTAGGTATACGCCCGTTAGTATAAGCAGCATTCCCGCTACTTTTGAAGGCGTGATTTCTTGCTTTAACACTCCCATTACGCCAAAGTGATCGACAAGTAATGACACCACAATTTGGCCAAAAAGAATGGTGAAAAGCGCATTCCCTACGCCCAATTTGGGCGAAAGGTAAGTGATGGCAATAGTGTAAATAGCGGATATACAGCCACCGAGCAGAATGTATTTCGGAAAATTAACAGTCAATACACCCGGCGACATAACGGGTCTTTTAATAATGATGTAGACCGATATTAAAATAAGGCCAACGACAAAGGATAATAAAACTGCGTAAGAAATATCGCCTAGATATTTTGCCGCACTAACATTTGCGGCCGATTGAATCGGTATTAACGCGCCAACAACTATGGCGATCAATATTAAAAGTAATAGATTCATTGGTTAATTGTTCCTAAAGTAATACCGTATCAATGTTCACGTGATATCAGAATTTTTATGAATAAAGATCAGTGGCTATTCAGTTCAGTGGCTATCACATTGCGTGTAACCTATAAGGCTCAGTCAAAGGTGTTCCACTAAATTGTTGCTTTCTTATTGAGCGATATTTAATTCGATAATTTTAAACCTAAAAAATTATCGGAATTTTGCAATAACATCCATAAACTGAGGACCGAAGCGTTCAAATTTTTTCTCGCCCATGCCGTTTAGCTGCAACATTTCAAATTTATCTTTGGGTTTTTCTTCCATCATTTCCATCAGTGTTGCGTCGTGGAATACTTGATAGGGCGCAATATTGAGAGATTGCGACAGGCTGGCTCGGCATTGCCGTAATGCATTCCATAATTCACGATCGTTATCATTCACGGAAGATTTGCGATAACCTTTCTTCTCGATATCTTCTTTTAGATCCTTTCTAAGGAACAGTTGCGATTCGCCTCTTAAAATAGGTCGAGATTTTTCGGTTAACTGTAACGCTCCGTAATTATTGATATCAACCGAGATAAATCCTTGCACAATTAACTGTCGGAGGATAGAACGCCAGGTGTCCTCGGGAACGTCTTTGCCAATGCCAAAGGTACTGAGTTTTTCGTGACCGTATTGGAGTATTTTGTCGGTTTTTTTCCCGCGCAACACCTCTAAATTGTAAACAACACCAAACCGTTGCCCAGTTCGAACGATATTGCTCATCAATTTTTGAGCGGGTTCAGTCGCGTCCCATTTTGGCGGCGGTGTGGTGCAGGTATCGCAATTCCCACAGTTGGCCTCCACTGATTCGCCAAAGTAATTCAGTAACGCGGTTCGTCGGCAGTTGGTCACTTCGCACCAGCCGAGCAGCGAATCCAGTTTTGATCGCTCGTTTCTTTTGTGTTCTTCAGAAGCGTTTGACTGATCAACCATCTGGCGCAGCTGAACGACATCGTTCAGCCCGTACACCATCCAAGCGTCGGCCGGATTGCCATCTCTGCCGGCGCGCCCAGTTTCTTGGTAGTAGGCTTCGATGCTTTTGGGCAAATCCAAATGGCATACGAATCGAACATCGGGCTTATCAATGCCCATTCCAAACGCGATCGTGGCAACCATCACCACGGCGTCTTCTTGTAAGAAAACTTTTAAATTGTCGGCTCGAATGCTGGTGTCTAAGCCCGCGTGGTAGGGCAGAGCATTGATGCCTTGTTTGCGCAACCACTCAGCGGTGGATTCAACTTTCTTTCTGGATAAACAATAAACAATGCCGGCTTGCTGTCGCCTTGCTTTCAGGAATTGAATCAGCTGGGTTCTTGCGTTCTTTTTAGGTTGTACGCTGTAATGAATGTTGGGTCTGTCGAAACTGCTGACAAAGCGTTTGGGCGCGCTTAATTCGAGTCGATCGACAATCTCATTTTGGTGTTCTTGGTTTGCGGTTGCGGTTAAGGCAATGCGCGGTGTGTTTGGGAACACTTCTTTGAGTTGGTGTAAGCCTAAATAGTCGGCCCGAAAGTCGTGTCCCCATTGAGAGACGCAGTGCGCCTCATCAATGGCGATAAGCGATATGTCTTTTGTCGACAACCAGTTGAGCGTATTGCTTTGCAACAACCGTTCAGGTGCAATGTAGAGTATGTCTATGTCGCCATGATTAATGGCTTGTGCGAGATTGGATTTTTCTTCCCGTGTGAGCGTGGAGTTTAAGTAGGCTGCGTTGATGCCCAATTGTTGGAGGGTCGTAACCTGATCTTCCATCAGCGCAATTAGCGGCGACACCACAATGCCCATGCCTTTTCTTGCCAGCGCAGGAATTTGGTAGCACAACGATTTGCCACCACCGGTCGGCATGATTACGAGGCAATCCTCGCCGTTTATCGCACTGCCAACAATTTCTTCTTGTTGACCGCGAAATTCCGAGTAGCCAAAAATGTTGTTTAAAATATGAAGCGGTGGTTCCTGCATTGTGCCTGGGCTGCTGTCAAATCGCGTATTCTACTCGTAATTCGATAAAAGATCTGCCAAAGATGTAGTGGTTAAAATATGTACTTAATTCAATGCCTGAGAAAGTTGAGACTCGTGCCAATTGTTACAAGCGTATGTGTATGGTTTTTAAATGCTGCCGCAGGAAAGTTTGTGTTCGCGAATTAAAAACAATTTTGCAACCTACAAAAAACGGTTACGGTCGATGTGATAAAGTCACTTTTTAAAAGGCTCGATAATTCTTGCTGCGTATAAGCAAGTCTGTTGGTGGGTGATTGGGGTTAATCAGAGAATCCGTTAATCATTCAAAATCAAAAAGTTAGGTACTCATCTTCGATTTGTGTATTTTTAACTTCAATCGTATTTTGTTTTACCTCACTTTTTTGAGAGAATTACCTTTTATAGGAATCTTACAGAGATTGTTGGATTTGATGGAACAATGCTGAGTTTGAGGAATAACTGTTGAGTGAAATTAAGAAAGTTCATGGTCTTTACGTATTATCAAAAAAGAGCCCAACGCTAGCCAATTTACGTCAATCTCTGCCAGAACCCAGCATTCATGGTTATCAAGTGTGGTCTTCAAGCTTTTTGATTATGGATTATTTAAATGAAGAGCCGTTGGCTAAAGGCGAGCGGGTACTCGACATTGGTTGTGGTTGGGGAATGCTCAGCATTTACTGTGCAAAAACCTTTAAAGCAAAAGTCACCGCCGTTGATGCTGACAAATGGGTTTTTCCCTATTTGCGTGTTCACGCGGCAATGAATTCTGTCAAAATAACCACAAAAGTCAGTAAATACGAAGACATAAAAAACGGCTTGTTAAAAAAGCAAAAATTTATGGCCGGTGGCGATATCTGTTTTTGGGACGATTTAGTCGATCCTCTTTATGACATTGTCAGTCGGGCTGTTGAGTCCGGCGTGGAGAGAATCGTTATTGCTGATCCAGGCCGATCACCGTTTTTAAAATTAGCGAAAAAGTGTAAAAAATCATTTGGTGCTCAACTCGTTCCTCGCCAAGTTAATGAGCCTAAAAAGTCCGCAGGCTATTTAATGATTGTTGAGTCGTAATTCGTTTTCTTTTTCCTACTCTCATTCCCAAAACAGGGCAAAACGCTGGATTGTTTTGCCCTTGATCATTGCTGTCATATAAATGTCACTGATGAGTATGCGGTTGAATCTCGCCAATTACCTGTTGCCTTCGCGGCAGTGGCGTTTGCTAGCTTCATACTCTGAGTACCTGGTTGCTCACCAGAAATGGGCAATTAAGGTTTTTATTGTTCCAATTTCTTTGTGATTTCAGAGAGTTAGTGGGTTTCGAAGGTTTTTTAATCAAAGGCTCCTATAAAACTCTTCTGTCTCGTGATCCTTCCAAAAGCTGACGCCTGCGCTTGAAAATCAATCGTTCACTAACAAATTCGCCATTATTAAAATTCGAAAGCTAAAATTCGAAAACTAATGATTGAATTTAACGTTAAATGATACGTCGTAATAGTAAGGTAACTCGTATAAACCGTTAGAGTGCAGTGCACCAAAGGCATATGATCGGTGCTTTTTATACTCGTTAGCGCTGATTATTTTCCAACTCAATCAGCGCGATAAATGCGTACTTTTATCTGCGTGTTACTTCAAAAAAATTAGGCCTCAGTGCTTGGTAGGTGGTCCAATTAGACTACACTCATACACAGAATTTCGAAGAGTAATTAACGATAATGACCCAAGAAATACTTGTAATTGGCGGTGACGGAGATTTGGCACTTCGCAAATTGTACCCGGCTTTCTTTGCGTTAGAGATTGCCGGTCAACTTGATGATGTTGGTTGTATTACGGGTATTTCTCGCGCGTTACGCGATAAAGATTCGCTTTTGGAACGCATGTTGCCTGCTTTAAAACTGCTGGACGGTTTTTCCGATGAGATTTGGGAGAAGTTCAAAGCGCGGATTCATTGTATTCAAGGCGATGCAACGGATGCTCAAACCTTGAGAGTCTATCACGATGATTTGCCCGAACAGTACAGCGGTGTCATTGTCTATTTGGCTGTTCCCCCAAAAGTTTTTGGCGGCGCCTGCCGAGCTTTGCGTGATGCGGGTTTGGCATCAGAGAATACGCGTTTGGTGGTTGAGAAGCCATTGGGTTCCAGTAAAGCGACATTTTCTCAAGTTAACCAGGAAATGAGCGATAGTTTTTCTGAGCACCAAATTTATCGAATTGATCATTATCTTGGCAAGGAATCCGTTCAAAATTTATTGGCATTACGGTTTGCTAATGTCATGTTCGGTGCAATTTGGGGCGGAAATTATATCGATCATATTCAGATTACCGTCGCTGAAAAAGTTGGCCTGGAAGGGCGCAAAGGTTTTTACAACGAAATCGGTGCGCTTAGAGACATGGTTCAAAACCATCTGCTTCAAGTGGTGTGTTTATTGGCGATGGAGCCGCCAGCTAACCGTGATCCTTTTATGATTCGAGCTGAAAAACTCAAGGTTTTAAAAAGCTTAAAACCCATGACCTCAGAGATGATTAAACGCAGTACCGTTCGTGGGCAATATATTGAAGGTTCGGTAAACGGCCAGGTTGTTCCAGGCTATAACGACGATCTATTTGATAGTAACAATAGTGTTGATTCTGAAAAGTCTGATACCGAAACTTACGTAGCGATTCGCGCAGAAATTGATAATTGGCGGTGGTCTGGCGTTCCATTTTATTTGCGTACTGGCAAAAGAATGAACACCCGAAAAACTGAAATATTGGTTCAGTTCAAACAGCCAAAACACGTAATTTTTGGGACCAATAATTCAATTTGTCCCAATCAATTACGAATACAATTGCAGCCTGATGAAGGCATAACCTTGCACTTTTTAAGGAAGCAACCCGGATTAGAAGAATTAACGTTAGAAGAAGCTGAGCTGAATTTAACGGTTCCCGAGGCACGAAAAAAGAATAATTACGATGCGTATGCGCGTTTAATGGTTGATGTGATCAAGGGAGATCAAACACTGTTTGTCAGTGCGCAAGAAGTGGAAGCCTCCTGGGAATGGATTGATCAAATCATTGAACTTTGGCACAGCACCGATATGAAAGTGAAGTCCTATGCCGCCGGCACAGCAGGTCCTGTTGATGCCGCCGTAATGATAGCCCAAGACGACCGACAATGGAGCGATTTGGAATCATGACCCTAAATTTTAAAGAATACAGCAGTCTGAATGAATTGGATTTATCCATCAGTGAACATATCGTACAAGCCTTGCAAATGGCACTTGATGAAAAAGGCGTTGCAAGCTTGGTTGTTTCTGGTGGCAATTCACCGCGCAATTTTTTGAGTAATCTCTCTGAGCAAGATATTGATTGGTCGAGTGTTTACGTCACCTTGGCCGATGAGCGCTGTGTGTTAGATGTTCATCCCGACAGTAACGCGCGCATGGTAAAAGAACATCTCATTCAAAATTTAGCGGCCGATATTAATTTTGTACCTTTGTACATTCAAGGTGAATCGCAAATGAATTGTCAGCAGCGATTTATTAATCACCGAGTTTTGTCAGACACCTATGACGTTGTTATTTTGGGAATGGGTTTAGATGGCCATACAGCATCTATTTTTCCGCAAGCAGTTGAGCGAGATCAAGCGCTAAATATTGATACTATGCTTAATGTTTTATTAACCAATCCAATTACCGTTACGCCTTTGCGTTTAACACAAACCAGAAAGCGTTTATTAAATACTAAAAATTTAATGCTGCACATGATGGGCCCGGAAAAACGCAGTGTATACGAACAAGCGGCTATAGAATTAAATCCTGAAATGCCCATTAGCTATTTTATTCATCAAGACATTGTTCCACTGTCTGTGTATTACAGTGAAGCAAGTTAATCGGTTTCGGCTTTTAAGACGATCTAATTTTTCTAACGTCACACTAAAAACTATTTTTACCGTGTGAGATTGCTCCCCTGATAAATTTATTTCTCTGATTTATCTATTTGTGTTTTCAATACATTGATTCCTCGCTACAATCGGCAAAATATTTTCCCGAATCACTTTTTTATGTGTTGTGATTTCTCCTATTGACAGCATAAAAAGAAAAGTGGTGTCGCACTAACGGCTATTAATTTATGTTTGATCAAATGAATAAAGTTTGTGTTTATTGCGGATCGAGTTCCGGTCGTACATCCGATTACATTACCTATGCAAATCAACTTGCCGATGTCTTTTTATCGAAAAATATAGAATTAGTGTATGGCGGTGCAAGTATTGGGGTGATGGGCGCGCTTGCCAATCGAATGATTGCTCGCGGCGGCCGTGTTACTGGCGTCATTCCGAAAGCTTTAGCAGAAAAAGAAATTGCACACTCGGGGCTGACAAATCTGCATGTGGTTGAATCTATGCACAATCGCAAAATGATGATGGCTGAATTAGCCGATGGCTTTATTGCTCTTCCTGGCGGAATGGGAACGTTCGAAGAGTTATTTGAAGTATTAACTTGGGCGCAGCTCGGTTTTCATCACAAGCCTTGCGGGTTACTAAACAGTAATCGTTTTTACGATCAATTGATTTCTTTTTTGAATCACGCCGTTGACGAAAAATTTATTAAGCCGGTACACCGGGATTTACTGTTAGTCAGTAGTGATCCAGCGCAGTTGGTCGAAAAAATGGAAAACTACAGTCCGATCATTGATGATAAATGGATCAGTGAGACGGAAACCTAGTTACAACCTGTGTCTGTCAGGCAAGACGGAGATGTTTTAGGCGGAGATTTTAGTAAGTCTCTTATTTAAGCACTTTCGTCTGTCTTAAGCACTTTTGTTTGTCTTAAGCATTGTCGTCTGTTTTCCAATATTTTTGCATCTCAATAAACATAAACGATGCTGACCATGTGATCAGTACCAAACCACACAACGCTTCAATTCCCGCCAAAAAGCGAATGTCACCCGTTGGTTGAATGTCACCCGTTCCCAGTGAGGTGTAAGTGGTGATTGAGTAGTAGGCGCAATCTAAGATGGAATGAGTAAAGTTACCTTCGAGATTGCCAAAAGTCCCCAGTTGTATCAGTCCGTAATAGGCTGCCGCAAAAATCCACACCTCAATAATGTGCGCGGCAAGACTGCCAAGTATGCCAAACACCACTTTGAGTCGGGTTTTAATACGAATTTTAGGCAGGTAAACAGAAAGCAGGTGAAGGAATTCGTAATGAACAATGACTGATAATGTTACTACAACAAAATTAATAGTAAGCATTATCAGCATGTGCTTCTCCAAACAGTCTTGTTAATGACCGATACTACGTAGAAGGTAGAGTTGGATTTATCCGAGGGCTCTGCCGTGAATTTCAAAAGCAGATTTAATTTGTGGTGTGAGTTCTATACTGGTTTGATTATCGTAGTCAAAGTAAACCATAACCGCTTTACAGGTTGCTGTTATCTTACCCTGTTGCCATATTTCTTGTTCAACAGTCATTGATGTTCGGCCTAAATTGACTACATAGGTCTTTACTTCAACGTCTTCGCCAAAGAACATTTGGGATTGAAAATCAATTTCTGTGCGCGCCAAGATAAATGATTTTCCACCTGGAGCTGTTTCTGGGTGGACCATTCGAACAATGGGTTCGCGTGCTTTTTCTAGCCAGATCGGTATTGAGGTATTGCAAATATGACCTGTGTAGTTGGTTTCGTTGACGCGTGGAGAGATAGTAGTTTGGAACATAAAGCTGAGTATCTAATTTAATGAAATTTATGCAGGTTGTGCGTTAAATGCCTAGGCTATTTAACGTGCTCATAACTTCTCGAACGAGAGAGGCGGCTTTGGGATGATCGGTTTCTAGATCAATCGCGTGCTTTTCAATTTCGTTATAGAAGTCATCGTCAACCGCAGAATTTGAGTTTGATTCAAGTGACTTGGTTATGATTTGATCGAGTAAGGTTTCATTTTTATTCGCTAACGCTGCTTCCATGGAAGCTCGCATTTCGCTTAATTGTTGTTGTAATGCTTTGATTTTTTCTTTTGAATCTGACATAGCCCGCTCCAAAGACATTATCTGCAGCTAATTTATATTGCGCATAAACTATGCCAATTTCTGCAGTTTTTGCTCTCTACTATTTTCTGTGCGTACACCGAACTCATCATGAAATTGTCACATTGATAGAATACTAAAACCGAATACGGGTTGCTACAGATATGTTGAAACTGGAATAAGAAAGTAGAATAAATAGACATTAAAAACCGCAGTTTAGGCAATTTATTTTAATTGGCTGATGAACCGTCAGAAAAATAGGTTTAGGTTTAGGTGTCGGAGCACAATGGATTGATGAGCATTTCCACAGTAGAGTATTGGTCTATAGAAACTGCCCTCTAGAAAGAGGCTAAAGTGACTAGGGCTGGGCTCGATAACGTATTAGCACTTTCAGTTTCAAGCCTAGCATTGTAGTGTTAATTTGTGTTAACCCGAGAGTTTACTAAGCCGTGTACTGCTCCGTTGCTAATATTGGCCGGAGTTTATTAATTGGCTTTTGAGACAGTTTATCTTTGGCTCTTAATTTTAAAAATTCTAACGACATTCCAATTTCGTCTTTCAACGTTGGGCATCGATCTTTGGCGTTAAAGCAGGGCGCCTCTAACCATTTGGATCGTGCTTCTTCTCTGGCTCCTGGGCCGATTAATCGGTACTGACAAGGCCAAATGTGATGAAACCAGTAGGTAATAAATTTTCGATGCTGGAAAAAAGGTGTTGGCTCAGGAGGGCGACAGCCAATTAACTCAGCCACTTGCTCGACAAATCTAAGCCCGTTAACCAGGCCAAAAACGTCTGGGGTTTCGTAGAACTCGTTTCGCCAACGTTCTTTATCTTGCAGTGCTTTCTCTCTCATGCGTGTTGGAAGCTTTTTCTCTCCTGAAAGCACCAAAGCGTAATACCGAGCAATTGTCTCAGACAGTAAAGGAACCCCTCCTTGCTGGGGGCGAACAAAACCGATTAATGCCAGAGAGTCACCAAATTCAGGAATAAACGTTTGTAAATAGCAGTCTCTAATATCTTCAATTTTATGTATTGGATCTAAAAACGGAACGCTGAATTTAAAACCGGTGCACAAGACAATGGCGTCGAAAGATTTTTCTGTACCGTCATTAAATGTGACTTTTTTATTGGTTATTTTCTTAATTCCTCCGATGTTCACTTCTAAACCATTAGAAATTGATTCGAAGATACGTTCGGTTTTTGTAACAACAGAACCAGGCTCGTCAGGCGCGGAGATAATGTGATTTCCCACTTCTCTGAGAATCGGGTCGCTTGTTTGATTGATTTCCTGCTTCCAGTTGTCTCTGACTATGCTGGCTTTTAGTGGTGCCGGTAATGTATGCCAGTGGCGAGACTGCAAAACATCTATTGGCGTTCCCCGTGGTGCCCTCATGGAAAATACGTGTTTTCTTCTGAGAGAGAGCGTTGATTCTCCCGCAATTTCTGATATTTCAGTGACTACATCAGCGGCTGATTCGCCCATGCCCAAAAATAAAATGTGTTTACCTTTTAAATGGTTTAATTGTTCAATGCTTTTGTAAGTGCTTGAATGGATAATCTCTCCTGAAAAGCTCGATATGCCAGGGATATCGGGAATATTGGGTTTCTGAAACTGCCCAGAACTAATGACTAGCTTATCGACTTTATCGGAGTATTTTTTGCCCGTTTTTTGATTGACGATATCCAAATTCCAACGATTGTCCGTCATTTTAGTTACGGCATCGATGGAATGGTTAAATAAAATATCATCTCGAAATTTAAAGTGGTCGACGTAGCGATTTAAATAATGCTTATATTCACCGCGAGTCCAAAATTTTATGTCTTCTTCGTAAGGCATAAAATCTGAATAGGCCATAAAGTAATTAGATACTGTTAAAAGTACTGAATCGTAACTGCCGGTATCAGAAAATACCCCGCCAATGTCCTCTCTCTGTTCGTAACAAACAACATCAAAGCCTTTCTCTTTCAGTTCTTTAATAGCGGCTAATCCAGAGAGTCCTGCACCAATTACCCCAACTCGCATAGTAGCTATACCTTAACTAGAAAATTAACACCAATGAATTTTTCGACGGAGATTTCCAATAAACCGTTAAATTAATAAAGATAGTCGAGCAGGGCTTAAAATCAATTGGTGGGACTGGTATATGTAGACATGATTCCTAATGTAGTCATCAGGAATATAAGTGATTGTTTAATGTTTTTATAAAAATTTTTGAAAAATACTTGTCAGTAGGTTTTTGATGCATCAGATTTTTCTTGATTAGAAAATAATTTGAAAAGTTTCAGAGCGTGTTTTCTTAGAGGCATCAAATTGTTTTTTGAACATAAAGTAAGATTCTGCATTCGATTTTTTAAGAATTTTAAGCGTTGAATCGGCAATGTTAATGCTTTTACTTGTTAAGATCGAAAAGAGCGTTGTGTACAGCTTAATCTCTGTGCTTTTAATGGCAGAGAGCTCCAAGTGCTCAATAACAATATTGCTGATATTAATCAGCTCCTTATTGCTCAGTTCGGTGCTTTCTAAACTCTGTGCTACCGCCGTTTTGTATTTTATTTTAATGTTAGGTTTTTTGAGTAACTGAATGTACATTGATCTTAGATTTGGATTAATGACCAATGATACTGTTGCTTTGAGTATTTCCGTGTAAATGGAAAATGTATCTCCAGTTATTAAGTCGGTAATTTTCTGAAAATAAATGCGAGTGATGGCGTCACAGAGTTCATGGTTCGGGTGCGTTTCTAAAGTGGAGTTTATGGTTTTTAGCAGTTGAATGTTAAACAGATGGCTTGATTCACCAATAATCAATTCCAGCTGGTTAATGTCGATATTGAATCCGGGTTGAAATGACTTATTGTCGATAAAATGTTGCAGTTGTTTTTTTGTGTCCAAAATGGACAGGTTGTCCCAATTTAACTCTTGCGGAGCGGACTTGCTCTGAGGTTTGTTAGTCAGTTTGTGTGTTAGCTTTAAGAGCTCGTCGTTTCTCCAACGGTTGAAGTATTTCAAATTTCTTCGAATATTTTTTTCTCTATTGCTCAAAAAATAACTGTCGAGCAAATGCAGAATCTCTATATTTTCTTCACATCCTTCGGCTTGAGAAAGGTATCGTTTCCAGAGTATTTCTCGAATATCAGTGCTGAGTAGACCTAAGATCAGCGTAACTTGGTTGGTAAATGCAATAGCTTTGGCGATGGTAGCGATATTTTCATGATTCGAGTATTCAGCTTTGAGTGTTGTATCAATAATGTTGATGACATTCTGCTGTTCTCTTTTGAGATCAATTAAGAGCAAAGACCCTAAAAATTCATGGCTATTGTATTCTTTGAGTGCTCTTAATAATCCGTAATGGGTTAATTTTTTGTAGAAAACGTTTGCTTTATGAACAATGGTCGGTAATTGATATTTTCTAAACGAAATTAATCGCTGAGAGTTCTCGTAGTGTTTGCGGGTTTCTTGGCTGGAGTAATTTAATAAGTGGTTTTGGATTTGTTCCGTAAGCCATTTGTTGTTGAGTGCCACGTAGTGGGGGCTTTTGCGTCTTAGTTTTAACTGTTGGCAGATAATCTCTAGAAAATAGGGCACAGAAATAATGTCTAATACGTATTCAGACTGTGCAATCAGTGTGTTTAAATCTTTGTGCAAGGCTTGATCGTTAAGAGACTGCTCTTGCTGTTTGATGTAAGCAACGATATCGCTAAAGTTAAACGTGTCTAAGTAAAGGAACTGAACGGGAAGTCGAGATTGAATTTCGTCAATGTCTTCTGGTAAACATGTGAAGATCACATTTTTGTATTTATTTAATTGCTCAATTGCGTTCAGAGCATTGCATCGTTTGTTCTTCTTTATTTTTTCGTAGTTGTCTAAAAATATAATCTGAACGGAATTTTCTGCGTTTTCTTCTATATCGGAAAAATTATCATAATTAAAGTGAATATCGTAGGATGAGCAACTCTTCTCTGTATGCTGCAAAATTTTATTGGCGAGTTTACGCAGTAAAAAGGATTTTCCGAATCCTGGCGGTGCGCAAATGACGGTAATGTCTTCCAAGGGTGAATCGTTTTGCACGAGTCGATCAACAAAATCTTCAACAGATAAGACCGCTTGATGAGGTTGGGATGGATTATTGGGCAATAAACGTTGCGCAATATAGTAATCATCAATATCGGTTATTGAGCTTGTTAACTCGGCGGTTGGTACTTCGTGTTTATCGTTATCGACTGGACTCTGTTCAGATAAAAATTCTTTAAATTGTTTTTCGTCGCTACCAATAGCATCTAATAATGTTCGATAGGTCTCGTGATTGATTTTTGTTTTTGGGAGCTTGGTTAGATCTTCGGATAAGTAACGGGTAATTGTTTTGAGGCTTTTGTTGGATTTTGCCGCGAATCGTTCTCTCGTTAACCCTTTTCGATAGATCATTTCCTTCAAGAAACGACTGAACTGTATTTTAGTTTCATTATTACTGAGATCTATCATGACGAAATAAACATCCATTTCTATTTTTGTCGAAAATGTCTTTCGGTGGGGCTAAAAATGTCCCAACAACTTCTAAACAATACTGGAACGAGTGTGAGCGATTTTTGTTGATTATAAAAATAATAAATCGTTTCTCATATAATAGTTTGTTATAAGGAAGTGGTGGTGATAGGCGATAATACGTGTAAATCAGATGATGCCCACATATTTGCCTGCGAACCGAGTTGTAATGTTGTTTCAAATATAGAAGAAGATGTTTGTATAACCCTTAATGACTCGACACTGCGGGATGTAAAAAATCTAAGAAAGCTAGGGCTAAGCGGTATTTATCCTGAGATGGATATCGACAATGATCCCTATGATCGTTTTGGATTGACTCTTTATAAAAGAAATAAAAACGGCGCATTGTGTTTTACCGTGCGTTTAACCTTCGACGGCCCATTGGGACTGCCAGAATCTGAATTTCTCCAACCGTTAAAAGCCCAGGGACGGCGATTTGTTGAACTCGGTCGCCTAGTTATCACCAGCCAGAAAATTGATGATTTAAAACTGCTTTATCGTTCCTGTTACAAAATTGCGATGGCAACGGGTCACGATTCCATTGTGATGGCCATGAAGCCTAAAGACATTTCTTTTCACGAACGGTTAATGGGTGTGTTGGTGGTTTGTGACGATATGAAAGTCGATTACGGCGGACCTTACTCATTGGCTTGCGTTGTTTGGAAATTAGAAGAAACAAAAGATAAATTTTTTAATTGGGCACAGTTATGTCGATAGTACTAGAAAATAAATTCGAATGGGAAGATTATGCGCAGTCATTTCATTCAATCATGCCGGCGGTAATGGTTCAACTCAATCAGTTTATAGCCAACGAATTGTACGGTGATATTATTGATTACGGTTGTGGTGCCGGAAAGTTGATTCCTTATTTGAATGAAAATGCCTCGGTAACGTCTTACACGGGAATTGATTTTTCCAAAGAAATGATCGAATTGGCAAACTCTGTAGGCAACTGTCACAGCAATTTAACTACCCAGTTTGTTCACAGTGATATTATGCTCACTGCATTACCAGCCTCTGACTGTGCTGTTAGTGTTAACAGCTTTTATTCTTGGCCCAAACCAAATGATATTATTGATAAAATTTACCAAGATTTAAAACCTGGCGGCGTGTTTATTCTTGCAACACTGCTGAAATCCATCGATATGGTAAAACTTTTAGAAGAGGCGGAGCCTGAGTTTATCAATCACGATTATTGGCAGGCATTTAAAAGCCATAATCTCAAAATTATGGATAATCCAGGCATAAACTTGGTAACAATCACTGAATTATGTGACTTGCTTGAGCGCTTTGATTTTAACGTTTTATCGGTTGATGCCAGTTTTTATGACGGTGGAGTCGGTTTAGTTAAAGTAAGAAAATAAAGATGCTTCTCATTTAAGTTCTGGCTGTATTTTTGGTGGTGCGTTTTTACCTTTTTATTTTTATCGAATTAATTTACTTGTTTAATGTTTCTCGGGGGTTCTGGTGTATACAGCGGTAGATTTAGGGCAGTATTGTGAAGAGTTGTATCGCGCTCGAAGTTTTGAGCAAGCATTTTCTGTGTTTGAAAAACAAGTGATCAAACTGGGTTATGACGGCGTTTTGTACACGTTTATTCCGAGGCTTTTAATTGACAGTAACTTTAATCAAGAGCCCGTGTACAAAGTATCAGAATCGTATTCTCCGCAATATCTTCAGCACTACGAACAAGCACATTTTGAGCGAGACGATCCGCTGATACAGGCGGTAAATGGCGGCGTGGCGGAAGCCTTTGACTGGTGGGGGGACATTCCAAAGCAGTATATGTCCGATAACCCGAAGGCCAAAGAGGTTATTGCGACCTCATTGAACTACGGAATCAATAACGGAATCACCATTCCTTTGCTGAATGACGAGAGGGGAGTAGCTGGTGCCAGTTTTATTACTGAAGAAGATACAAAATTCTCGCTGCTAAAATCGAGTACGATGGAAAAGCTTGAGCTGTGCACAAGGCTATTTCATAACTTGGTCTTTTCCGGTGCCTGTTATACGTCGGCTTTTGTTCAACCTATATTGCAGTCGTTAACAAATACCGAGAAGCGGTTTTTGGCTAAATTGGCACAAGGCAAGACGCCGGTTCAAATTGCTCAGGAATTGGGTAGAAGCGAAAAATACTTAGAGCAAGTTATGTTGAAGGTGCGCAGAAAGTTTTCTCATTCGAGTGCCGAAGGCGCCATTACGGTTAATCGCAATCAAATCATGTACTACTCAGGTTTGATGAACCTCGTTGAACATATCGATTAAAAATAAAAAAGCCCAGACATTGATCTGGGCTTTTTTATGAGGTTAGTTGTTTTTAACGCTTAGTTAACGTTTGTTTGCCCTACCTGATCACTTTCGGCTGGACGATAACGTTTGTTTTCATTCAGAACCGCTCCCCACAATTGTTCTACGGTTCTTCTCACGCGAATTGAGCGAGTTGTGCTGTAGAATAACTTGTCCTGAATCTTCTGAGTTGGGTAAATAGACGCGTCAGATTTGATCTCGTCATCAATTAATGGAATTGAATCAGGGATTGGGTTTGCGTACCAAATGTAGTTGGTATTTTTGGCAGCAATGTCTGGTCTCATTAAGAAATCAATAAATTGGTGCGCTTCATCGACGTTTTGAGAAAGTTCTGGAATGGCGAGCATATCAACCCAGCGTACAGTTCCTTCCTCGGGAATAACATAAGAGATTTCTACACCGTTACCTGCTTCTTCAGCGTTAGCTTGCGCCTGGAAAATATCGCCGCTCCATGCGACAGCAACGCAAATTTTGCCAGCAGCTAAATTATCCAAAAAGTTAGCGGAATCGAAAATAACGTATTGGCTAATTTCTTTCAGGAATTTTTCTACGACTTGAGTGTAATCGCTGGTAACTGTTGAGTTGGGATTTTTCTTTAGATAATTTAAGGCAATTGAGACTATTTCTGTAGGCTCATCCAATATAGAAACACCACAAGAGCTGAGTTTCTTTAAATTTTCTAAATCGAAAATAAGATCCCAAGAATCTGTTGGTGCATCTTTGCCGAGAATTCTTTCAATTTCACTCACGTTGTAACCCATACCGGTGGTGCCCCACATGTAAGGGACGCCATGTGCATTTTCAACATCAAGCTCGGAGATGCTTGCCATAAATGCGCTGTCTAGGTTGCCGTAATTAGTGAGTTTCGACCGATCGATACGTTTAAAGAGACCGCGTTTTACCTGCTTTGACATAAAATCGATGGTGGGAATAACAACATCGTAACCGCCGCCACCTTTGATGATTTTTTCTTCTACTTCTAAATTACTGTCGTAGGTGTCATAGGTAACGTCGATGCCGGTTTCTTCTTCGAACTGTTCGATGACGCCTTCGCCAATATAATCTTCCCAATTATAAACTTTAAGTGTGCGCGATTCTTCTGATTGGCTGTACGTTGGGCTACTCAGGAGTGCGACCACCATGGCAGGAAGTAAAACTAACTTTCTCATTTTTTGTGTTTCTCCTTAACGTGCAATCTCCGTAGATGCATTGTAAGTAAGAAGCTCACGAGTCTTACGACACTCTACGAGCACCTTAGTATTAATTATTAAGTATTTTGGTTCGCGCTGAGAGTCCTACAGTAACGCAATATCAACATTATGCAAATTTTGTTTGAAAACAAGCTCTTAGTATCAACAGGGTTGGCCATTAATATGTCTATATTCGTTTAATTTATTATGAATTTCACTGTCTTAAAACAAAAATATTCCACATTTTTGAATTATTTTTCATCAATAAAAATTTCAAGTTCCAATTTGTTATATTTATTGGGAATTAAATAACTTAAAGTTCGTAAAAATATCGATATAATGGCACGTAAAACAACATTGCTGAAAATTGTAAAGAATATCTAAACTATTAATTAACAACATTGGCTGAGTACCGTATAAGGTATTCAGACTTAACCATAAAAATTAGGATCAAAATTTTGCCCAAAGAAAAGGCGGATAAAAATAACGCTGCTGTTTCACGGAATACTCCTGTCAATGATCCCTTCGCCGAACGTGAAGCTTCTCGTTATGAAAATCCCGTGCCGAGCCGGGAGTACATGCTCGAAATAATTACCAATCACCAAGGTCCCATTTCCCACGAGCAAATGTGCGACATTCTCAAGGTCACCTCAGAAGACGCCATTGAAGGCGTAAGACGTCGCTTAATTGCCATGAGTCGTGATGGCCAAATAATAAGCAATCGAAAAGGCGCTTTTGGTGCACTGAATAAAATGGATCTGACCCGAGGTCGGATTCAAGGGCACAAAGACGGTTACGGCTTTGTTTTGCCCGCCGATGGTGGCGAAGACATTTATTTGTCCAATCGACAAATGCGCCGTGTGTTCGACGGTGACGAAGTCGTGGTTCGTTCAACGTCCCGCGATCGACGTGGCCGTAAAGAAGGAACAATTGTTGAAGTTATTGCGCATAACACCAAGCAAATTGTCGGTCGATTGTTCAGTGAATCCGGCATTCATTTTGTGCGCCCAGATAATCCTCGCCTGACTCATGACGTTATGATTTCCAAGGGAAATTTGCGCGGTGCTAAGCGAGGCGAATACGTGGTTGCAGAAATTGTTCAGCAACCCGCCCGAGACAGTTTGCCCAGCGGCGATATTATCGATGTTCTCGGTGCCCATATGGCGCCGGGAATGGAAATTGATGTCGCTATTCGAAGTCATGAAATTCCTCATCAATGGCCGTCTGATACCCTGGCCGAAGCCGAATTACTGCCCGATGAAGTCGATGATTTAGACAAACGCAAACGCGTCGATTTAAGAAAACTGCCGTTCATTACCATTGATGGTGAAGACGCACGCGATTTCGACGATGCCGTTTACGCCGAAACTAAGCGATCGGGCGGTTGGCGTTTGTTCGTCGCAATTGCGGATGTTTCGCACTACGTATCGCCTGATTCTGCCTTGGATCGAGAAGCAATCAATCGCGGTAATTCCGTTTACTTTCCCGATTTTGTCGTGCCTATGTTGCCAGAGGCACTGTCGAACGGTTTGTGCTCATTAAATCCGCGCGTCGACAGACTGTGTATGGTCTGCGAAATGACCGTGAGTGCCGCCGGACGAGTCAGCGGTTACAAGTTTTACGAAGGCGTAATTCACTCTCATGAGCGCCTAACGTACACAAAAGTTGGCAAGATGCTCAATGAGCGCGAGTCGATAAACAGTGGTATTCGAAAGCAATACAATCATGTGTTGCCAGCGGTAGATACACTGTACGATTTATACCAAGCCCTGCGGTCTGAGCGTCAAAGCCGAGGTGCTATTGATTTCGAAACCGTAGAAACTCGAATCATTTTTGATGAAGAACGCAAAATTGATCGGATTGTTCCCGTTGAGCGCAACGATGCCCACAAGCTGATTGAAGAGTGTATGTTGTGTGCCAATGTGTGTGCGGCAAGGTTATTGGAAAAAGCCGAAATCGACGCGCTTTATCGAGTGCACGAAGGCCCCTCGGATGAAAAGCTAGAGAATCTAAAAGAATTTTTGGCCAGCGCCGGATTATCCATGCGCGGGCGAGGGCGACCAAAACCTGCGGACTTCCAAGCAATACTGGCCGCAATTGACGGCCGCCCAGATGCGCATTTAATTCAAATGGTCATGCTGCGAAGCATGTCACAGGCGAAATATCAGCCAGACAATCAAGGCCACTTTGGTCTGTCTTATACCGCGTATACTCATTTTACCTCGCCCATTCGCCGTTACCCGGATTTGATGGTGCATCGTGCGATTCGTTATTTATTGCGTGCTGGCGCAGATGGCGAAGAATTTACTGCTCGCGTTGAACGACATTTACAGCCAATTAAAGGTGCACGGAAATTAAAACGTGCACAAATTTATCCCTATGACATCAATGCCGTTTTGCAGTTGGGTGAACAGTGTTCGATTACAGAACGACGCGCAGACGATGCAACTCGCGAAGTGGTTAGCTGGCTGAAATGCGAATTTTTAAGAAATCACGTTGGCGATGAATTCGATGGCGTCGTCAGTGCGGTGACAAATTTTGGTTTATTCGTTGAACTCAAAGATTTGTACGTTGAAGGTCTTATTCATGTTACCGCCTTGCCTGGGGATTATTATCACTACGAACAAGCGCATCATCGCTTAATTGGTGAGCGCACTCGCAAGGTATTTCGTTTGGGCGACGAACTCAAAGTTCGCGTTGTTGCGGTAAATCTGGACGAGCGAAAAGTTGATTTTGAATTGGTTGAGTTAAAGCCTAAGAAAAAAATCAAAGTGAGTTCAAAAGCGCAATTACTGGCTGAAATGCACGAGCAAGAGCGCGCGCGCAAATCCGGTGGCCGTAATCCAAAAGAATTGAAACCGCGTAAACGACCCGCTCAACCAGGAGCAAAAAACAGTCGAGCCTTAAAACAAGATTTATTAACTGAGGCCAAATCGGGCGCTAAAAAAGAAGCCGATGAAAAAGCCCCAGTAAAACCTAAAAAGAAACCCAAGAAAGCAAAACCGAAATCAACGGCGGCTAAAAAACAGCGAGCAAAATCTCGCACAGTGAAAGCAAAGAAGAAGCGAAAATAATATTTGAGCGGAGGTGGGGTGACAAGTCGGTACGCGTGTATGTTGAGTCTGATCTTTTGGGTATAATTTCTGGCTTAGCCGTTGGGCTTAAACCAGATCATTAATTATCGAGAGAATACATTGGCCAAATTAGAATCAGTGTACGGCTTGCACGCCGTTCATTCATTGCTCAAATCGTCACCTTATCGCGTTGTTGAGTTGAAAGTATTAAAAGACAGAAGCGATAGAAGACTTCAGCAGATTCTGAGCTTAGCCGAACAAAATGGAATCTCCGTACAAAGCTTAAAGCGTGCATCATTGGATAAGATTGCCGACGGCAACCACCAGGGTGTTGTTGCTATGGCGACTCCCGGTGAAAGTTACACCGAGAGCTATCTCGATACATTGCTCGCGACAGCGAGTGCTGAAAATACCAATTTGTTGTTTTTGGTTCTCGATGGCGTAACAGACCCTCATAATTTAGGTGCGTGTTTGCGCAGTGCCGAAGCTGCCGGAGCGGCTGCTGTGATTGCACCTAAAGACAATTCTGCCAGCTTAAATACCGTTGCCAGAAAAGTATCGAGCGGTGCGTCTGATTCCATTCCTTATATTACTGTGACTAATTTGTCGCGCTCACTGAAAACCATGCAAGAGCAGGGTGTTTGGGTGGTTGGTGCCGCTGGCGAAGCCGAAAATTCTTTGTATTCTTTAGATCTTACCGGCGCTATTGCGTTAGTGATGGGGGCTGAGGGCAAAGGTCTGCGTCGCTTAACACGGGAAACCTGCGATCATCTTGCGAAATTACCAATGGCAGGTGAGGTATCCAGTTTGAATGTGTCTGTTGCTGCTGGGGTTTTTCTCTACGAAGCAGTGCGACAAAGAGTGAAAGGCCGTTAGCAGAGATTCCTTAATAAAATCTCTTTCAATGGCGTTAAAACCTACTGTTATTTTAGGCGGGTTAGTAGATAGGTTAGAGCTTAATTTTTAGTCGACTGTTTCAATGTTTAAAGCTTCCAATGTCTAAAGCTCCTTGAGCAGTCGGTTTGTGTTATTTCAGATTGTTTTCGCTTTTCTTCTTTGTTAAAACGCATACAATAATCATTCTCATTATATGCTCTGCCGCAATTTCCATCAAAACGAACGTTTGAATCGAAAATAGAGACGAGCTGGCGCTCCATTCGTCAACCATTGGCGTATTACAGGCGTCTACGCTCAAGTATTTTGTTTCTGCAATGACCGATAGCTCAACTTTGTAGTCATAGCTTAAATGATTGTGGTCGTATTGGGACTAACAACAATATGTAATCAACGGTAAGTAATTGATAAGAATCCTGCCCAGATTGGGATCTAAATCGTTTTACTCACACATTTTCGTTGTAATACCTGTTAATTGTCAGGTACTTGTAAACTATTTCGTTTTTAAACTACGTAGTCAAAATTGTGCTGAACGCGTATAGAAATGGCGGGCTGAAGTGCTTTTGTGCTATTTCTGATCAAAATTATTTGTACATTGGTAATCTGAATGAAAGTTAAAAAAATTGCCAGGGTTGTTTTACCTATTGTTATCGTTTTCGCAGGAATCGGTATAAACAAAGCAATTGTGGCTACCGCTAGCCCTCCCGATAACGAAATTACCGCTGATATCGTTCCGACGGTGAGTGTTGAAAGTGTGATCGCATCTGATTACCAGTTGCTCTTGTCCGCCCATGGCGCTGTTGAGCCCATTGAAATTACTCAATTGTCGGCCAAGGTCAGTGGCGAGGTCGTCAGTTGGCACGAAAGCTTTGTTGAGGGTGGTTTGATCAAAAGTGGGGAACGCCTGTTTTCCATTGATAAAGACGTCTACGAAGCCGCAGTGTTGCAAGCAGAAGCCAACTTGATTTCGGCCAATGCCGGCTTGATCGAAGAAGAAGCTATGGCCGATGTAGCTCGCGATGAAGCCAAGCGTAATCCGAACAAAAAATACACCGATTTGTTCCTGAGAAAACCGCAACTGTTGAGCGCCAAAGCCAGCGTAAAGTCGGCAGAAGCTCAACTCAAAGCGGCCAAAAAAGATCTCGCAAATTGCGAGGTTTACGCACCGTTTGATTCGTTAGTTGTTGCCAGAGACATTGGTGTTGGTCAGTTTTTAGTGGCTGGTACCTCAGTGGCGGTACTTTACAACATTGAAAGCGCGAAAATTGTTGCACCCATCGCCGGATTTGACAGTGCATTTTTACCCGAAGATCTCTCTGGGGTAGAGGTGACGGTATCGGATCAAAGCCTTAACGGTGTTACGCGTGAGGGTTTTATAAAGCATGACCTCGGAGTTATCGATGAAGACACTCGCATGTCTTCTTTGGTTATTGAAGTGACTGATCCGTACGGCATTCAAAATTCAGAGCCCGCACTAAAATTCGGCAGCTACGCCAATATTACCTTTCCGGGAAAAACTCTCCATCAAGTGTATCGCCTACCGCAAGAGCTGGTGAACAATCGCACTGTATGGGTCGTGAATGAATCTTCGCAATTGGAATCGCGAAAAGTACAAGTGATTCGAGAGCAAGGCGAGTTCTTTTTTATTGGCTCTGGCCTCTTTGATGACGACCGAGTTGTAATCACACCGCCCGAGTACCCGCAACGTGGTATGTCCGTAAAAATCCAGCCTAAAGATAAAGATGAGGTTGGGGCACAAGTCAGTACTAGCAATGTGCGCTAGAGGAATTATTTATGTCAGAAAATACATCTGAACAGCCTCAAAATCCAAACGAGCACAATTTTTCAGACGCCGATTTTGAAGACTCTAAAAAAGGCTTAATTGGCTATTTTGCCCACAATTCCGTTGCCGCCAATTTGTTGATGGTTGCCATCATTATTTTGGGAATTTTTGCGTTTCTGACCGTTCAGCGGCAAATGTTTCCGAATACTGAATTAAACACCATCAATGTAACGGCGAATTATCCGGGTACTTCTCCTCAAGAAATTGAAGAAAGTATTTTGGTTAAAATCGAAGAGTCACTGAAAGACGTTACCGAAATTGATAAAAGTATTTCTCGATCTTATCGCGGTACAGGCACGGTCACTCTTGAAATTGACTCCGACGCTGATTTAGCAGAAGTACTCGACAAAGTAAAACTCCGGGTTGATGGCGTTGCTACGTTTCCTGCGGCAATGGAGCCAATACTCGTTTCTCAACAGGAATTTCAACAATCGGTTATCGAAATTTCGGTGGTTGGCGATTTACCTCTGTACGAATTAAAACCGTTTGCCGAAGAAATTCGCGACGAGTTACTGCAACAATCGAATGTATCTTTAGTCAACGTATTCGCCCCTGAATACGAAATTGCAATTGAAATCGATCCCGATACTTTACGCAAATACAACCTCACCATCAGCGATGTCACCCAATCGATTCGCAATTATTCAACCAATATTTCTGCCGGTGAGCTTCGTACCGATTCGGGTTTGATTTCTGTTCGTATTGAAAACCAATCTTATCGCGGTGAAGACTTTCGCGATATTCCGGTAAAAATCGGAGAAAACGGCGCGAAAGTATTGCTCAGCGATGTTGCTAATATTCGTGATGAATTCGAAGAGGGACAGTATTACTTTCAATATTCTGGCGTAAACGCCATTCACATTGATGTCAACGCGACCAAAGAGCAGAGCATCGGTGACGTTGCTGGCACAGTGAAACGCTACATTGAACAGAAAAATGCGACCTTGCCACAAGGCGTAGAAATTAAGGTATTGGTTGATCTTACCTATTACCTGGATGCGCGCTTAGACATGATGCTAGAAAACCTGTTGTTAGGGGCCATTCTAGTCGCCATTATGTTGTCGATTTTTCTACGCATTAAATTGGCATTTTGGGTCATGCTCGGCTTGCCTGTGTGTTTCCTGGGGGCGCTGCTGTTTATGCCGGCATTCGACGTCACCATCAATATCGTCTCGCTATTTGCATTTATTATGGTGCTGGGGATTGTGGTCGACGACGCCATTGTTATCGGTGAAAGTGTTTATACCCAAGTTGAAAAAACCGGCGGTGGTGTTGTTAGCGTTGTAAGAGGAACCCGAAAAGTAGCAACACCGGCAACGTTTGGTGTGCTTACAACGATGGCTGTTTTTGCTCCGTTTACCTTGTCCTCTGGCCCAGACAGCGCTCGTTTTGTCGGTATCGCGGTTGTCGCAATTCTGTGTTTGTTCTTTAGCTTGATTGAATCCAAGCTGATACTGCCAGCTCACTTGGCGCACACAAAATTTGCACCAGAGAAACCAGATTCTTGGCGATCTAAGTTCAATGCTAAGTTCATGAACTTTATTAATGTTCGTTATCGAGGTTTCTTAGAAAAATGTCTTAACCAGCGATGGACTGCCATTAGCTTAATTTTAGCGTTTTTTATTGTCAGTATTTCGCTGCTCAGTTCGAACTTGGTTCGATTTATTCCGATTCCTCAAGTGCCGCACGATTTTCCTTCAATAAAAATTGAGATGAATGAAAACGTCTCTGATGAAGCAATTATCAGTGCGCTTAACGAAGTGGAAGATATTGTCTGGGAAGTTGAAAAAGAAAATATCGAAACCTTTGGTCGAGGCATGGTTCGAGACGTGTTGGCCTTTAACGAAGGCCGTGTCGATGGGCAAATTGTGATCCCCTTGGTTGACGAAGAATTACGCGATTTGACGGCTTTTGATTTGGCTCGCCAATGGCGAGAAAAACTGCCAGAGATTCCGGGGTTACGCTCGATCACAATTCTTGATGACGTTAATGATCAGGGCGATGGCAGTGGCGAGATCGGCTATCTCTTCTACGGTGAGAACTTAGACGAACTCAACACCGCAGGCCGTGAATTTATGGACTTGATGCGTCAAATTCCGGGAATCTACGACGTCAGTTCTACGATTGATCCGGTTGGCAAAGAGGTACAATTACGGTTGTTGCCAGTTGCTTACGATTTGGGATTGAGTCTTGCCGACATTGCTAATCAGGTTGGAGTGAGTTTCTACGGTGGTGAAGCGCAGCGAGTGATTCGCGATGGTGACGAGATTCGTGTCATGGTTCGCTATCCCGAATTAACCAGAAGCGCGTATTCGTCATTGAAGTACACGGTAATCAGAACACCCAATGGCCGAGAAGTTATGTTGGGTGATGTGGTTACTTTGGTTGAAACACCGGGAATCAGTTACATCCGGCGCGAAGAAGGGTTCCGAAGTGTCTACGTGGGTGCTTCCATTGACGAACAGGTCATTGAACCCGGCGAAGCGGGTAAGCAAGTTCGTGAAAAAGTACTGCCGGTTATTTTGGATAAGTACCCAGACGTTAAAACGCAATTGGGTGGTGATTTAGAAGATCAGCAACAACAGCAACTGGAGCAAATGGCGTTTGCCGTTGCGGCTATGTTGTTGGTGTACATCCTGTTGGCGATTCCTCTGAAAAGCTACGTGCAACCGTTGATTATTATGTCCGTCATTCCATTCAGCATTATTGGTGCATTATGGGGGCATTATATTCTCGGCTTGGATTTGAGCATGATGTCTACGTTTGGCCTGATTGCGGCAGCGGGCGTGGTGGTGAATGACAGTTTGGTGTTGACCGATTACATCAATCAGTTGAGAGCCCAAGGTGTGGCAACGCGTCGAGCCGTTATCGAAGCTGGCTGTGCTCGATTTAGAGCGATTACGCTAACGTCAATTACCACGTTTGCCGGTGTTATGCCGATTATGTTTGAAACCAGCTTACAAGCTCAGTTCGTGATCCCAATGGCCGTTGCTCTTGGATCGTCGGTATTGTTTGCCACGGTACTGACGCTGATTATGGTGCCTTGCCTGTATTTGGTTTTCCAAGATATTGGCAGCTTGTTTAAGTCAAGAAAGGGTGTGGAACTGTCGGCGGAAGTGGGGATTTAATAATCCTGAAGGTTCTGTAGAAGTTTTGTGTTAATTCGCAAATAAGTTATCCATGTAAACTACCCCTATGAGTGACCAATAAAAAAAGCCGCATTAGCGGCTTTTTTTGTTTGGCGGTAATTCACTCGTGCTTAATTAAAGCTGTTTAATGTCTTGGCTGACTTGTAATAACGCTTTCATGGTGCTGGATTGAAACTCTCGTTGATACAAAACCCAAACAACAACGGCAACAGCAATCACAAAAACAATTGGGTGAATAAACCAACCCAGGCAAGCCATTGAAAAATAAAAAGCTCTCAAACCAAAATTGTAGCTGTGAGAAGCTTGATCAAAAACCTTTGCTCCGTGTTTTACCAGCACAGCAAATTCTTTGCGTTCCACTTGTGGCGCCAACGGCGTTGCACCAATAATGACACCACAGAACCCAAATTGCCGTAACGACCAAGTAAAGGTGAAAAACGCGTATACAAAAATTAATGCCAACAGCAGCAGCTTTAATTGCACTTCTTCAGAGGTTGACGGCGTTGTTATGTGTAAATTAGATAAAACCAAATTGACCTTATCGACCGAAGCCAACATCGTAAAAATACCCGCCAATACTAATATGCTGGTACTAGCCATAAAGGCGACGTTGCGTTCCAAGTTGGCGATGATCGACGCATCTGCGACTCGGGCGTCACGATGAATTAATTCTTCCATCCAATTAACGCGCAAGCTGTGCATTGTCGAGGCTATGCAGTGTGATTTCTTCGCCATGTGTCGGGCGAATCGAGCGTAACCTATCCAACAGCCAAAAAACCACGTAATGCAGCCAACGTTAACCCAGTTAACCAATGTTAAATCGAATTCAAATTCGAGTAATTCCATGCTTATAAAATCCAACCCTATAAAAGTAGTGTGATGAGGTGGTAACGAACCTTCTTGTTAATCAGAGATCCCTAAAATTAATTGCTGTAAACGTTGTTTTTCTCAAGTGTATAAAATGGCACAAACTCAATAGACGGTATTTTCAAATTTCTACAGCTGCGGTCTATTTTCTATAGTTACAGTCTATTTTCTATGGCTACAATCTATGTTGTGCTAAGCAGTAAACAACGGTAAAACAAGCGTAAATGGTCATCGTCAGTTACGAAAATTGGAACGTCGTAAATGTGTATTTTGCGCGAAACCTAACGTCAAATACTGTGTGACCACGGTAACTATTGAGCTAATCACCGATTCTTATCAGTTAAGCAAATCATTGTTAAATTATTGCTGATAAAGTGCCAGAAAATGAGAGAAAAAATCAGGATAAGGCGTTCCTAATAGTCTAACCAGCCTATTATCTAACACTCTATATCAGTGAGCAATAATTTACCGAGTTTGAATCTTGTGGTTATTTGAAATCTTATTTTTAAAGCCACTAGCGCGCTGTTGACGATCTGCTAATCTCAAATTGTACGAGGTCGTTAATATGGGTTATTGAAATGATTCGAAACTTTTCAATTCAGAAAAGAATAATATTCCAATCCGCTTTGATTGCTGTTGGCTTGTTGGTGTTAACCGTCGAAGCGTTGAGTACGCTGTATCAAACCATGAATACCAGCCGAGCGGATAACACAAAGCATTTGGTAGAAGCGGCTCACAGTATTCTGGAACAGTATCACAATTTAGAAACCGAAGGCGCGTTAACTCTAGAGCAAGCGCAAGAGCAAGCGGCGTCTGCAATTGGCTCTTTGAGATACGAAAACGGAAATTATTTTTGGATTCAAAATACCAACCTTGAAATGGTCATGCATCCAATTAAGCCGGATTTAATTGGAAAAGACCTGTCTGGCATTAAAGACACCGAAGGAAAATTTCTCTTTATTGCCATGGACGATATTGTTCGAGCTGAAGGCGAAGGTGTCGTTCCCTACATGTGGCCGGAAGTGGGTGGCACAAAACCAGTGCGCAAAATCGGTTACGTGAAGGGTTTTTCGGAGTGGAATTGGATTGTCGGTTCCGGAGTGTACACCACGGATATTCAAGTGGCATTTTGGAAAGCAGCCCCTTGGCAGATTTCTATCAGTATGATTGTTTTCGCCGTCGTGACGGCTTTATCGCTTTATATTGGCCGATCGATTTCAAAACCCTTGTCGTTAGCTTCTTCGGCTTTGCGTGATATCGCAGAAGGTGATCGCGATTTAACGAAGCGATTGGACGTAGAAGGAAAAGATGAATTAACGGATATGGCGCAAAGCTTTAATGCCATCGTTAACAAGCTCAACAACACATTGGTTGAAGTGAGAAATTCAACGGCGCAAGTTGAGCATTTTTCGCTGGAGTTGAACGAGCATATTAAAGGCAGCAAAGACGTTTTAGAGAAACAACAAATGCAGTCGAAAACCGCTGTGCAAGCGATTATGGAAATGGTGCAGACCGTTTCAGAGATTGCACGTAATGCCGAAGGTGCAGCGTCGTCGGCGCAAGAGGCGAATCGTGAAGCCGAAGCGGGCCAAGGTGTGGTTGAACAAGCCAAAGAGTCGGTAAACAACTTGGCTGGCGATGTTCAGCAAGTGTCGGTCGCGATTAAAAATCTAAACGCTGACAGCCAGTCGATTTCCTCGGTTCTCGAAGTTATTCGCGGTATTGCCGAACAAACCAATTTGCTGGCATTGAACGCAGCCATTGAAGCCGCGCGAGCCGGAGAGCAGGGCAGAGGTTTCGCTGTTGTTGCCGATGAGGTAAGAACCCTTGCCGCCAGAACGCAAAGTTCAACCGAAGAAATTCGTAACATGATTGAGTCGTTGCAAAACGGCAGTGACAAAGCCGTTATCACCATGGGCAACGGCGAGAAAACCACCGAGATAACCGTTGATCGAGCCGCAGAAGCAGGACAATCGCTTGCGTCGATTGTCTCGGCTATTAATTCAATTTCTGAACTGAACTTACAAATTGCGAGTGCCGCAGAAGAACAGTCTGCGGCGGTCAAAGAAATTGATCAGAGCATCAGTTTGATGGCGGAGTATTCTACGTCTTCTCATCAGGGTATAGAAAAAACCTCCGATACCAGCCGCCAGCTCACCGAACTCAGTGGTCGCTTAAAACAGTTGGTGGGACAATTTAAGCTCAGTAGCTAGGCCCTAGTTCTCAAGCGTGATTTGAAATTTTCTTTAGCGTGACCACGTAACGTAATTTCGACGGAGTGACAGTGGCTTGAAATGGGTAACAGGTAACCAGTGTTAACTCATTGACCGAGGTATTAATCGATATTTTTTGGTCGATAGGTTCGGTAATTTCCAGCTTTGTTACTGTGTATTTATGCCAGGCTCCGTCTTTGGTTTGTATTTGCAGGACGTCGGAATGCTTTAAATCCTCCAAAAAAGAAAAGTGCGTATCTTTGTGCCCAGCAATAACTCGGGTTTCATTAATATTCGCCCCTGCAAAATGATAACTGTGTGTGGGCGCCATTGATTTATTGCTGATTTTATTGGTGGTAATACCTCCCGGTCCGAAAGCCAGCGCTTGCCCAGACGTGCCTTCAAGAACAATCCAATCGACGTTTAAATGCGGTACTTGCAGCCTTGCGATCGGCCAAGTATCGGACCAACTCCAGGGTTTGTGTACGTTGCCGCCACTTTCTAAGGTTTCTTCCCAGGCGGAGGCAATCAATTGCTGAGCTAAATATGCTTTGGCGTCAATCCAAATTGCTTTGCTTAAATTAATCAGAGACGCCGAGAAAATCACGGCTAACACGGCGTATTTTACGTGGCTCGATTGAGATACTTGAGTGAATACATGCTTAGACATTGTGCGCACCTCGATGTAAACGATGAAACATTAAACCAAAAACAAACAACAGTATGCTAAGAATTAAGTGCAGCGTTTTTGGTGTATCCGTTTGTGGCGTTGTTATGAGTGTTTGTCCCAGCGGACTGACCAATGGCACATTTGCATGAGCGGTTGATTCACCTAGCGGGCGAGAAATTTCTTCTTCAACTGCGACAAGGCTGGTGTATTTACTCAATAAGCTGTGTTGAAGCGCAATTTCGACTACCTGCGGTTTGATGCTATCTTCGGGCTCACCCGAAATGATTTTATCCATTAAGGCATCAATCTTTTTTCTCGCCCAAATTTTAGAAATGCCCTTGTTGTTTTTCGACGTTGAAGCGTTCGAAATGGTTAGTGTTTGCTGCCACAGCGTGCCGTCACCAAAAAAGCCATGAATATTTGAGGTAATATCTGATTGAACCGCAGTGTTTTCTTTGTATGCAATAACCAGCGGCTCGTTGCGGTACAAATCACCAATCTTTTTCGGCCAGGCATCGATATGATTAGGCCAATCGACGGTTATACTCTGTAACGTTGCGTTCTCTAATTTGACAAACAAGTCTTGCATCTTATTGTGAACTTCGGCGATATCACCAATATGAACCGATGTGCCTCGACCAAATTGCGATGCTTTATTCATAAAATAACTGTTTGGTGCAGAGCCAATAGAAACCGTAAACAGTCGTTTATTACCGAGTTTGTTATGGATTAATTGCAGTAAATCTTGTTCGTTAGTAACACTGCCATCGGTAATAAATACAATTTGCTCGAGAAGGTTTTCGTCGTGACTGTTTGATTGAAGAGCGGCATTTAAGGCGGGCTTCATTTCGGTACCGCCGCCGGCGCGCAAACTGTTAACAAACGTGAATGCAGAATTTAAATTGCCGCTTTCTGCGTAACGGGGAGAAGAAAACAACGAGCGCGTGTTGGAGTTAAATTCAATAACGTTGAATGTATCCTTCGGTGATAACCGTTTTAATGCCAGCATCAAAGCAGATTTCGCTTGGTTAATTGAGGTTCCGCCCATTGAGCCAGACGTATCGATAATAAAGGTAACCGAGCGATTCACATCGGTGGTTTGTTCCGTGGGCGGCAGCAATACAATTAATCCGTAATTTTCTCCGGCAATCGATTCTTTAAACAGAGCTACCTCAGGTTTTGATCCGGTAGCCGGTAGCCAGGTAATCACAAAATCTCGATTCATACTTTGCCAGGTTTTATCCGTTGATATTTGATAAGAACCGTTTTTTCTTTCTGCTTTGATATCGTGATACAAACCGGTGATATCGGCTAATTCTAATCCTGGGTCCAATTGAATTTCTATTTTGATTGGATTGTCTACTTCCGAACTTCGGTCCGATTCAGAAGGTTTGTGTGATTGGATAAAGGGTATTGCTGATAAATCGTTATTCCATCCTTGTGTGCCTAAATGTATTGCGGTGGATTGTGTTTCAGGATTTTCTAAATTCTGATTTTTCTGTCTTGAGTGGGTGTTGTCTTTGGGGGTGTACCTGGGTGTCATTGTGGTGGGTAGGCGATACTCAAAGTAACCGTTGTCGTATTTAACGGTTTGGTAAAAAGTCAGTTCTACCGTAATTTCTTCTTGCGGACTGATGTTCGCAATATGTTGTTTAAAAACGTTCGCTCGTTTTTGTTCCACCAGCGCGGCTTTTTTACCCTCACTTTTAGCTTGTAAATAAATTTCTTTGGCGATGTGTTTTTCTTTAATTTCCGCTTTAATTTTACGATCGCTAATAATAATCGTCATGTCTGTAACACTGGCATTATCCGGCAGCGGAAATACGTAGGTTCCTTCGAGCCAATCGTTTGTTGGGTTTTTGAAGGTTTGCTGCAGGCGCGTGGTTGCAATCATGCCAGAAATATCAACTGACACTTCCGATTTTAAATGCAAGGCAGGTTGATTATTTTTTCCGGCACCGTTAAATAACAAGTCACCGCTGCCGGTCGATTGCTCGAAAGCTGAGGCGTTAGCAATTTTAGGTGCTAAAACCAGCAGCAGTGCTATTAACGCGATGATAAACGCCGAAACAATCGCGTACTCAAACCTTTTCTTTCGCGGTCTAGAATCTAGCAATCGCTCTTTGGGAATTTTTTTGGGTTTGTACCCAAGCGGTTGTTGGTAATGTATATACGTGTAATTTGATGGCCGAACGTTTGAATTTCTAGATATCAGTTGGATGAATACGTGAATCCATTTAAGTGTTGTACGCATAATGATCCTAAATTTGGCTTTGTAAGATTGTTACTCAGTATTCAAACCCAGAATTAGGGAAATCCTCAGAATGAAATCTGATGGAATAGCGATGAATTGTGGCGAAATATGGCAGTTTAATGTTGGTTGAATTGAACGGCAGACAGGTTAAAATCGCTGTCTCTGTTTCGAACGTTGACTAACTTAAAGAGTCCTATGGCCAAACACATCGCTATTGTAGAAGACGAAATCGCCATTGCTGAGAATTACCGAGACGCGCTGGAGCGTCAGGGTTATAAAGTCTCTATGTTTCACGACAGGCCTTCCGCAGAAGAAGCGTTTCAGCTTCGCTTGCCTGATTTGGCCATTATTGATGTTGGGCTCGGTGAAGAAATAGAAGGTGGTTTTGAGCTGTGTCGCAATTTAAGGGCTATGGCGCCAACGTTGCCAATTATCTTTTTAAGCGCCCGCGATAGCGATTTTGATATTGTCTCGGGATTGCGCTTGGGTGCTGACGATTATCTGACCAAAGATATTTCCCAACCTCACATGTTCGCCAGAATTATCGCCCTGTTGCGCCGTGTTGAATTAATGGCTACGTCTTCTGATAAAAGCGACAGTGTGGTTAATCGAGGTGATTTGAATATCGATCTTGAGCGCCTTTCAGTGACTTGGAAGAGCGAACGAATCGACTTAACCATTACCGAATTGTGGATTGTTCATAGCTTGGCCAAACACCCGGGTCACGTTAAGAATCGACAGCAACTGATGGATGCGGCCAACGTTGTGCTTGACGATAATACCATCACATCGCACATCAAACGTATTCGCAAAAAATTCCAACACATTGATTCTGATTTTTCTTCCATCCAAACCGCCTACGGAATGGGCTATCGCTGGGAAGAGAAAAGCTAATCAAACACTAAAAACAGTCATTTCATGCGCTTGCGTAAACAGCTTTTAATTGTCAGCCTTTTTCTACTGGTCTTGCCAATTTCCGGTTTTCTTTATATTCGAGAAATGGAAATGGTATTGCGCCTGGGGCAAGAGCGCGCCGCACTGGCTACCGCTCAAGCCATTGCAGATAGAATTACCAGCGATTCTGATTTACTGTCGAGCTTTCATCAAATGCAAGAAAGTGGTTATCAAGAGACTGATAATCAAGGGAACGAAAAGCAAAACTCTGTTTTATCTCTCGTAAACACAAACAGCGATATTAACGCATCAAGGTCGATTTATATTCACACCATAAACTCGGATATAAATCTTGATGGATACGAAGACGAATGGTTGGGCCTCGATATCGATAATTTATCGTTGAATTCTTCGAGGCTAAACCTTAAAGCCGCCAGTACTTTTAATTACGTCTATTTATTTGCCAGCTTCTCATTAGATTCTCCCGTTCAGTATCATAACCCTACAACAAACTTTCCCGCTGGCGGAGATTATTTGCTTTTATCAACGGGTACGCGGGGTAAAGATAATTACGTTATTCGTACCAGTTCACCTGGCCGTATCCAGGCGATTTATAAAGAAGGCAACAAAATATTCCAAGAGTTTCAAATTCGAGGTTTTTGGCGAGAAGCCAACAATGGCTTTCAGATTGAGTTACAAATACCGAAATCGCTGGTGAAAGATACGTTAGGACTGGCATTCTTTCAAAGCCAAGCCAATCCCATATTGGGGAATATGAACGTCGAATTTATCGACGGGCAGTTTGTTGTAAAAGAGGCACCAAATACCAAGTCGATTAATCAGGTGCTTGATCGAACCGTTCAATCCTTTATTCACGAAAACAACCGACTTTATTTGCTCGACAGCCAGGGCTGGATTCTCAGTGAACGTGATTCATTGGCAACCCGTGAGTCAACCAATGAATCAACCGATTATGAGGGCAGGGAACGTCCATCAGATTCAGAAAGAACCCTCGCACTTGAGTGGTTGCTTAGATTAATTGTATCGACTCGCGATTTTCCCCAATACAACCACAGATTGCATCAAAAAGGATTTTTGTCTGCTGATGAAATCACGCACGCCGCTGCGAGTAATTCACCGGTTGCGCAGTGGTACAGTTTGGACGTTGACAGCAATTTGGTGCGAGTGGTTGTTCCGGTAGTGATGCAAGATCAACAGGTAGTGGGCTCAGTTGTATTGGAGCAGTCCAACGATCAATGGTGGAAGTTCACCAACAGCGCAGTTTTTCAGCTTATTTTGTACACCTTTGTTGCGCTTTTATTGGCCGCAGCGGTGATTCTTTTGTATGCGAGTTGGTTGAGTTTCAGAATACGCCAACTCAATAATTACGTGAAAAAATCCATTCACACAGATGGCACAATTAATCGCAGTTTTCCCAAATCGAATTTTGACGACGAAATTGGTGATCTCAATAGAAGTTACTTAGAGCTGTTGAGCAATATTGACGAGTACAACGATTATTTGCGAACACTCTCAAGCAAACTGTCTCATGAATTAAGAACACCCATTGCAGTCATACGAAGCTCGTTAGATAACTTGGAATTTCTGAATGCGGATGAATCTCAAAGTACTTATATTAAACGAGCCCAAGAAGGCACCAGTAGGCTTTCCAATATTTTAACGTCGATGAATTCCGCCAAACAGGTGGAAGAGGCCATTAAGAATACTGAATTTGAAAACTTCTCTTTAACAAACTTAATTAATGATATTGGCCAAGCTTATCAACCGCTGGCGAATGAAAGAGGCAGAAATTTAAGCGTAAAAAATTCAACATCTATTAATAACTATGTTGGTGCGCCCGAATTAATTGTTCAATTATTGGATAAGCTCTTTGAAAACGCCCTCGATTTTTGCCCGAATGAAAGATACATCGAATTAGCTTTGCACGAACGGCCAGACTGTTACGAGTTGGTTGTATCCAATGATGGCCCCTTATTACCTGAGCATATGCGTGGCCAAATTTTTGATTCGTTAATTTCTGTGCGAAGTCAATCCTCCAACTTAAATGCGGACAGTTTTGTTAAATCTGAGCAAAAATTCCATTTGGGGTTGGGGTTATTTATTGCCAGATTAGTCGTAGAGTTACATAAGGGGAGTATCGTTGCGAATAATAGAAAAGATTTATCGGGCGTAGAATTTAAAATTTACTTACCAAAAACACCGCATTAATTTAAAAAATGATATTCGACACGGGTGTTGTTTTATTAACTTGTGTCATCGTTTCTGTCTCACTTTTTTCTAAATACGTCATATTGACTTAAAAACGTCATCAAACCGAAAAATAGTTTAAATACGCTTTTCCGTAGGTGTAATGTCTTTATACTCCTTATTAGTAAAATTACACTGCCAAATTCAACAGTAGTGGCTACATTCGCCTATCTAGGGCGCATATGATTCCATTTATCGAAAAACAACTCTACATAATTATTTTTAAACAGTCTTAAAGGATTTATCCATGAAAAAATTATTTCTGGCGGCGCCAATATTGGCGGCGAGCGTAACTGCTAATGCCAGCATGGTTCTTACCGGGGTGTTCGATGGACCTTTACCCGGAGGATTACCAAAAGGTTTTGAGATTTATGTAACAGAAGATATTCCAGACATTACCATCTACGGTTTGGGTTCTGCGAATAACGGTGGTGGATCAGATGGCCAAGAATTTACTTTCTCTGGCACCAGTGTGGATGCCGGAACTTATCTGTACGTAACTTCTAACATTGATGGTTTCGCGCAGTTTTTTGAATTTGAACCAGAATTCATTTTTCAGGCGGGCGCGGCCAACATTAATGGTGATGACGCAATCGAGCTTTTCCGAAACGGTGAAGTGATTGATTTGTTCGGTGACATTAATGTTGATGGTACCGGCGAGCCTTGGGAATATCTTGACGGTTGGGCGTACCGTGTTAGCGATTCTGTTGCTAGCAGTGTCTTCAATTTAACCGAGTGGACGTTCAGCGGTCGCAATGCGCTAGACGGTGAATCAACCAACGCTACTGCTGCCACTGCGGTTCCATTAGCAACATTCGTAACCGACGGTTCTGGCGGCGGCGATCCAACCCCACCTCCGCTGGATATTGGTGCGTGTTTCAGTGATGCAACACTAATCAGCGCCGTTCAAGGGGATGGTTTCAATGTAACGACTTCTGATGATGTTATCGTTGAAGGTATCGTTACCGGATTCCGCGACAACGGTTACTTCTTGCAAGAAGAGCCAAGTGACTCTGACAATAACAGCGCGACTTCTGAAGGTATCTTTATTTTCGCAACGCCAGCGGAAGGTATCGAAGTAGGGGACGTAGCGCGTGTACTTGGTGCACCGTCTGATTTCTTCGGCGACAGCCAAATCTCTGCTAGCCAGCAAATCGATTGTGGTATTGCTTCTGAGTTTATTACTCCGGTGGTGATTCCAGTTCAGTTTGACGATGTCTTAGATATCGAAACTGTTGAAGGCATGGTTGCAACAATTAACGACGCAACTATTTTCAGTCTGGATAACTTCACCCGTTTCGGTGAAATTTTCTTGAGCGACAGCGTTAAATTCAATCCGTCAGATGTTGCTGTTCCTCTAAGTGCAGAATTCGAGGCTGCACAAGAAAACCTATCGGCAAACATTATTTATCTAGAAGATGATAATGGCCAAACCTTCCCAGACGAAATCAGCTATTACGCAACACCAGAATTTGATGGTCTCGATTACAGTAATGCTCCTCGCGTTGGTGAAACTGTTTCTGCAACTGGTCCGGTAAGATTTGCCTTTGGTGAATACCGAATCAATCCAACCAAAGAAACGTTCTTTATTGAATCCAACCGCACCGATGCACCAGATGTGATTGACGGCGATGTTTCTATCGCAAGCTTCAACGTGCTTAATTACTTCAATGGCGAAGTACTGGAAAACGGTGAAGTTACCTTTGATTTCGCCGCCAACCGTGGTGCCGAAAGCGCAGAAGAGTTGGCGTTACAAGAAGCGCGTATTGTTGATGCATTGATTACGCTAGACGCTGACGTTGTTGGCTTAATTGAAGTTGAAAACGACGGCTTCGGTGAAGACAGTGCCATTCGTCAATTGGTAAATGCAGTGAACGCTAAGTTGGGTTCACGTGTGTATCGCTTTGCTCGCTCAAACGATACTTCTATTACCGGTACTGACGCCATCAGCAACGCTGTAATTTATAAGCACCGTAAAGTGATTGCCCGAGGCGGTTTGCGCGGTATTGCATTGCCAACTCAAGACAACAATGGTCGTTTTGTGGGTCAGCGTAATACCCTGGTTCAGAGCTTCAGACATCGCGCTACGGGTGATCGATTTGCCGTTGCCGTAAACCACTTCAAATCGAAAGGTTCTACCTGTTTTGAAGACGATAACAATCCAACAGAGTTAGATTCAATTCAGGGCAGCTGTGGCGCATTCCGCGTGTCTACTTCGGTAGCGCTGGGTAACGCTCTTGAAGCCATGAATCTGCCGGAAAAAGTATTGATCATTGGCGATCTAAATACTTATAGCCAAGAAGATGCATTGGCAATTTTGACCGACTACACCCCAGAAGAGCGTGGTTACACCATTACTTCTGCAGTAAATACCGAGTTGGATGGTGGTTTGTCAGTGCCTGTGACTGATACTTTTGGTTACATTCCAGTTAAAGACACTTTTGACCCTGAAGGCTTCTCGTTCTACTTCTTCGGCGATGATCAAATTGGTTCGCTTGACCATGTGCTTGCTTCACCTGCGGCATTCGATGCAGTGGTTGATCTTGATCACTGGAACATCAACAGCGTTGAGTTATTCCAATTAACCTATGACCAAGCGTTGCGTTTCAACAATGGTGCACAGGGTGATTTAATTGATTTTACCGCTGTTGGTCCTTACCGCAGTTCAGATCATGACCCAGTTGTTGTCACGCTTGAGTTGGAAAATAAAAGAAAAGCGAAGTTTAAAAGAAAGCTTCGTAAATTCTTTAAGCGTTACTTTTGGTAATCATTGATCGATAAAAATAGTGTGTTTTTAAGGGAGCCATTGGCTCCCTTTTTTGTAGTTTTTTTAAGTTGATTTTTAGATGAGTTTTATTAAAAGTGTTGTCACAAAAAGTTAACACGGACTGCGTTTTTTTAATAATTTGTTTATAAACATTCACCTTTTGGTAAAAGTAAAAATTGTAGGAGCCTCTGATTAACCTCAAGATCACTCAGGCCAAGGAGTTTTTTTCTGATTAAGGCGTGCTTTTGAAGGTCTAACGGGTTAAATCGAAAAAGCACAACGCAGAGCAGGAAAAAACTGGCAGGCTCCGTAGGGGTGAGCTTGCGAACGCCGTGAATGCTTGGAACGGCTGGACCTGATCTCAAGCGCACATTTGCGGCGTTGCCGTTTTTATTAAGGCCCCACTATCTGTTATAGAAAGGGCCATTAATTACAAACGTCGTCTTGCAACTGCACGCTTGAGATCACGCTGAGTAATGTTGAGGTTAATCAGAGGCTCCTATAGTGCGTTTAATTGAATAAAAGTCTCAATTTTTAATAGACAACCTATCGGCTAATCGTTAGTATCATATTGTACAAAGCTTACATAAATAAAATTTAGTCAAACATACAAAGCAAGCGTAAAACAAATTTGAGCAAAAAAAGAGAAAAGCTCACAATAATAAAGAAGTAAACGCGGAAAATAAAAAATAATAAGAAAAGCAATAAAAAGACAAGAAATCAAAGAATAATAAAAGGTTTATTGTCTGTATTCCTATTCTTAGTATTTAATATTAAAAACGTACTCCAAAATTGTATATTTCGTAATAATATATTTCTTGAAAACGATATATTTCTTAAATGAGTTACACGTAGAGTTAGCTGTTTATATTCTTTATGCCTATCACTGTTGTTTTGAGAATAGCTAGGTTGGTTTTGAAATGTCTAAATTAGCTTGAAGAAGTACTGTAAATTTAAAGATGCTATAAATTTCAAAAAAGGGAATTTTAAAAAGTATAATAATTTTCAGGTGGGTTAATTCTAAAATAATAAAAAGACAAATCGTGTATCAATTCTTATTTGTATAAATTGTCAATCAAACTTTGTCTAAATTGAAACATATAACAGTTATTTGAATTACCTGCCGTTTTTATCGAGGTGTTTTATGAAAACTGTCATTATATTGTTCTCGTTCGTATTAGTCGCATGTTCCGAAAAAGCCATTCATATTGTTGATCAAAACAGTTCGCTACAACCCCCGCCGTACCTTGCATCAGAAGTCTTATATCAAACCAGAGCCGATGAAGTCCAAGAGATCTGGACCGATAATAACGGTACAACCGTAAAACGCTTCGCGTATCTTCCTAATTTTGATTCTACCAACATTGACGATTGGCGAGCCATTATTTTGTACGGCAATCAAAAAGTGCATGACGACTTTGATGCTCGCCATACAGAAATTATTTATTTTGTTTTGTCAGAAAGCTCACCGTTACCCAAAAACTTTTCTGAGTTTGATGAAGAGGTAAATCATTCGATATTTGCCCAGTTTAATAGTTGGAATGCCAGTGATGCCTTGATGTTTCAAGTCGATATGTATTCTTCTCATGAAGAATCATTCCACAATTCTTATCGATTAGCACAAGCGAGAATTCAGGAAGAATTTCCTGACGTATTTTTGTATTAAATGACTGATTTAAAAACTACCAACAAGCAGCAGTATAAATTCAACAAGCAGTAAAATTTAAACGGTCAGTGTTGAGTGATGCTGTAATCGGATTGGATTCTTGCAGATTTTTGGTCGATTAGAAGTGTGCGACAAAAATTTTATAGGTAAATGGCCTAAAATTTTTTGTCGCACAATTATTTTTATTTGTTATGCTTAGTAAGCCAATCCACCAGTGCATTACCTATGTCTTCAGGTGAGTCTTCTTGAACAAAGTGAACACCATTAACGGTGACTTCTGTTAAATTTGGCCAAGTTCTCACAACATCTCGTGCGTAACCCACCAAAAATGCACCCGGATTGGCATTAATAAAGAGTTTTGGCACATCCACAGAATTCGCTAGGTAATCTGCGTAGCTATCAATAATGGTAACGGTTTCTTCAGGCTCACTGGCTATTGGTAGTTGTCGGGGCCCGGCAAGCATGGCGCGACGGTTTTCCCCACTTTCTAAAAACGGTCTGCGATATTCTGAATGTTCTTTTTCTGTGAGTGGGCGTGATATTGTTGAGGGCACAAGAGTTTCAATAAAGAAGTTATCTTCAAGTACGAGTTTTTCACCCTCTGGTGAACGAAGCATTTTAATGGGGCCGTGAAGCTCGTGATTAAATTCGTCCCAGGTTGGAAAAGAAGTCACAATGGCTTCCATAAACGCAATTGCTTTCACCTTGGACGGGTTTTGATTGGCCCAGTGAAACCCCACGCCTGAGCCCCAATCGTGCAGCACAAGCGTAACATTTTCATCGACGCCGAGTTCCTCTAACAGTGCAGCGGTAAACCGGGTATTTTCAGCAAGTGTGTAATTCGATTCGTCGGGGTTATCTAATTTATCGGAGTCACCCATGCCAATCATGTCGATGGCAATCAAACGTCCGTGATTTTCCAAGTAAGGCATAATGTTTCGCCAAAGAAAAATTGACGTAGGATTTCCGTGTAAAAACACAATAGGGTCACCTTCGCCGTGATCCACGTACGCCATGTTTTTGCCTAATACGGATTTAAATTGTTTTTCGTATTGTAACGTCTCTGTGCGATTGCTCATTGTATTGGATACCTAACGTAATTTTGGTTTGGTCGGGATTAATATCAAAGAATGTAATAATATATGACTTGATCATATATTATTGGAATGCAGGATCTTCTGTCTATAGTTTTTTATGACGCAGTCATATAATATAAAATAATGAAAAATGACGATTATTTAGAGAATCTTCTGGGTGCTTTTGCAACCGCCGTTTCTTCCAGTGTTGATGCCCAGGTAAATGAGTTGGGTGGGCGCAGTCTTAACCATGAAGCTGCATTGGTTACTGTCTACAATCACCCCGACGAAGGAATAGATACCTTGAGTAAGGTGCTCAATCTCAGCCATTCCGGTGCGGTTCGATTGGTTGATACGCTCGAAAAAGAAGCCTTGTTAGAGAGAAAGCAAAGCCCAAAAGATGCCAGGGCAGTAATACTGCGTGTTACGAAGAAAGGTAAAGACCGAGCCGTTGCTGTGCTCAGCGCTCGTTCAGGCGTGCTGGCGGACGCCGTGGCTTTATTAAATGCTGAGCAAAAATCCCACGTTACTCCCATTATTGAGGCGCTGTTGTCATCAATGACCGATAACCGAATGAACGCCAGAAGAATCTGTAGAATGTGCGACGAAGGCGTGTGTCGTCCGCTGGGCTGCCCGGTAGAAAACTCAATACCTGAATAACCCGTTTGTGGCCATCCGGGTTCAGAGCTTTTTATTCTCCCGCTGGTTTTAATCACACAGAAACGTGTGTTCCGTCAATGTGTGCGTGTTTTTCTACGCTTGCTGGCAGTTTTTGCGTAGAAAACAAAACCAGTCTTTGTCCTGCTCGGGTCATGGCAACGTAGAGCTTACGTGTTGATTCTTGGTAAATCTCGGCTTTTTCCTCTTCGTTCAGATCGATATTGTTGACCTTATCCAATAAACCACCAACCCCTAGTACAAAAATCACACCGGCTTCTATTCCTGTGCAGGAATTGATTGTCATAATCCGAATTTTTCCCCGTTGATCGCTCGATTCTTTTGAGTCGTTATAGTTGAGCGCAGTATTCGGCCCTAAACGATGTTCTATAATTCGCTTGGTTGTCCAAGGGCTCACAGATTCATTGCACAGAACTATGATTTGCTCAGGCGGAACTTGGTGTTGTTTTACGCACGCGGTTAGTTCATTGAGAAAACGTTGTTGCTCGTCTTGCGTGCTGTCTGAATAAATAATCTGTGGCTTTTGACCGCGGGTCATTCGACTTAGATCGGGCTGAATAAAGTCTTCGGAATCGTCCTTAAAGTACGCCAACAACGCGTTTGCTGCGACCATAATTTCATAGGTTGTGCGGTATGAGTAATTGAGTTTTTTTGTTCGACCACGCACATTTAAGCCAATACTTTTCCAACTAAGATGTCTTTTAAGAAACCCTTGGTTAGGATCGGCACAGATAAAAAGTTGGCCTTTAGGGTTAATGGATTTTTTCACTAATTCCAGCCAAGAGGGTGCAAAGAATTGTGCTTCATCAATCAAAATATGATCGTAAGCATCAAACTCCATATCGTCATTCTTATTTAAACATAAATTGCGAATGTACAAACTCGGCAGATACCCAGTCTGAGGCGAAGACATAATATCGCAGGTTGTTTCGTACAATTCCCAGACGTGCTCACGTTGGCTTTTCGACAGTGAAAAACCCCGGCCGTGGCGATCGTATTCCAAGTAATGGTCTTTATTTTTAATTAAAAATTCATTGATAAATTCTAATTCTGACCACAACTGATCGTTCGAGATAGTCAATGCTTTGTAAGCTTCGGAGTTGTCAGAAAATATTCGGTTCTTAAACGGTTCTAATTCTTTATTGCCAAAGATCGCGTTTAGCCAGCGTGTTAATTTCGCCTGTTGTGCTCTCGCGTATTTATGAAATGTACAAACGGTAAGATTGCGAGGTTGTCCGTCCAAATAGGCCTCAAATTTAAACGTTATATCTTTGATGATTGGGGTGTTGTGAATCAGTAATAACGTCTGTTTTTCTGGGTATTTTTTGCAATAGAGTATGGCGCGGTTAATTAATATCAGAGTTTTACCGCATCCGGCCACACCATTAATTAAACGGACTGAAAACGATTCTTCTAACTCATCGGAATGTGCGTCGTCCCACATGTCGTATTTAGTGGCAAGTTCTTGATCGTAATCGAGAAAAAAATGGTCCAACTGTGCGCTGTTGTCGCGAGCAGTAACAGCTCTTCGTGTGGTGCAGGAGGCGTTAATGACGGTTTCAGTAACGATGGCTTTTTTCAGCCAATGATAGGCGTCATTACTGAATTGGCAAAGTAGGGTGTTGATGAGCGTTTCACCGTTTTCCCAAAATTCAGTCTGCGCGACAACATGTACGTCATATTCGCTGTAATTAACCGTTGAAAAAAGGGATTCATCTTCTTTGCAGACTGCTAAATAACGCAGAATGTTGTATTTGTTAGAACGTAAGGTATCGTTCAGGGCTAAATACTTTTCCAGTTCCTCCAATTCTGGCGGCGCTGGATGATTGCCAATCAGTAACCAAGATTGATTAGGCCCTTCAATAATTACGTTCGAGATAGAAGTGCTCTCAAGTACGGGGGTTCTAATAATGTAATCATCACTGAGTTGTTCGAATACTTTTTTGTATTTTCGTCGAACGCTGTGGTCAAAACTGGTCAGAGAATCCATTAACTTAGCCATGGGTGTCTCCATTTAAATTAACTTGGTGCGCAGAATTGACTAAATCTTTATAAGCGCTGATGCTTTCATGTATAACGAGTGAGCGGTCTTCAATTTTAAAATCTTCTGGCAACCTAGGGCCAATTAAAATTAGTTTTACTTTCGGTCGTGTAATGGCCACATTCAGCCTTTCTGCCTGAAAAAGAAAATGCGCTACGGTGCTAATAAATTGTTTATCGGTAGAGCACATTGAAATAATAATTAATTCTCGTTCTTGGCCTTGCATGCGTTCAACAGTATCAGTGACAACCTCTTTGGCGGTAAATGGACCGACGGTTTTTGCAAGCTGACCTCGAATTATTTTGCCGTGATTTCGGTAAGGTGTTACCACGCCGATATCGTTCAGCGCTAGTCCTGCCTGGGTTGCAGTTTTAATCAAATCGGCCACCAGCTCTGCTTCTTGGCTGCTGTGAGTGCGCGTGTTTAGGCCCGGACTTGGAATAAATACAAACGAATGTTGCTCAGATAAAATATCTGCGTATTTATTAGGTGTGTCGGCAAGGTTGAGTTTTCTATGTTCATTGCTGCCAGCCGAAAGTAATTTTTCTTCGTAATATCGCAGGCTTGGCCACTGTGTTAACCAACGGTTCATGCGATAGGTCTGATTCAGCATCACCCCCACATCGTTATTTTTGGCGATTAATTTAGCAAATACAGAATAGGGTTGGTCTTCGAAAATATTTTTTGACAGCACCACTGGCGGTAATTGTTTTTGATCGCCAACAAAAACAAAACGTTTTGCTTTGCGCATTGCCATAACGGCCAAAGGAATCGTAATTTGACTGGCTTCATCAAAAATAACAGTGTCAAAATCAAAATTTTCCAAGCGCATGGAGCACGTCGAAAATGGCGTCGCACCAATCACATAACCAGAATCGGGTCGTTCTTCCCAATCCGAACCGTTATTAAATTGCGGAATACGATGGTCCAAACCTTTTACACTGCTGTTTGAGCCCACCTTAACGGTTGGTGCGCCTTCGTTGGCAATTTTATTAAGCGCATTATTAATCGCCATATGCGTATGCGAAGTCAATAAAACCCGTTGACCTTCATTCACCAACTGTTTAGCAATAAGGCTGATGACTTTGGTTTTGCCGGTGCCTGGTGGCCCTTGAATACAAGCAAGATATTTGGCAGCAACACCCACGCCGACTGCGTGAATTTGATTGTCGTTTAAACCAGCTTCTTCGGCGATATCGGCTGCGCGATCATAATCGTCGGTATAGATTTCATTGGCGTTTAAGTCACCCGCTAAAAGCGGTAAAACAATGCTTCGGCCGTTGGAAGAATTGGCAACGTCGTCCAATGCCGTGTCAAAAAATGGTTTTAAGTCCATAGCATCGACATCGGCATAACAGACGCTTTCAAGGTTTTTTATTGCAGCCTCATCAAACTCCGCACGCAACAACCATTCACCGTCGTTCTCCGCCTCAATCATCGCCTGACGTACAAACGCATCATTGTGAGGATCACCCAGATGCAGACAAATCATATCTCCCTCACGAAAGCGGGAATCATTGTCGCTTAAACAGACAATCAAATGCTTTCTGGAGTCGATTCTTATCGAGCTTAACTCTTGTGATTCACCAGACTCTAACTTCTGAGCCAGCGGTTTTTCCCAGGTTTCATAAAGCTTGGCAAAATTGGCTTTGTGCTCTTTTTCAACAAATGCTCGTAAGTCATCAAGTATTTTTTTAATACTCAACGTTATTTCCTTTATACCGAATAAAGTGTAGTTGGCGTGTAAAACGTCATCTTAAAGGCTGATAGTTTACCAACCTTAGTTTGTGTTTAATAAAGGCAGAACAATAAGTGAATAGTGGGGAAGTCTCAAGGAAATGAGTTAGAGCTTTAGTTAAAATTTCTGGATTTTTACTGAAAAATTAGGGTTTTTCTAAAAAATATTTGAGGATAATTTTTTACTATCTCATGGAAGTCGTTCTTCATTATAAATATAGCGATTAATATCGATCCTACAGGCATTGAGTTGTTGATTATTATGTCTATAAGCCAGCTTAGAAATAACCTTGAAAATTCCCGTCTAAATTATTTCTCTCTATTTTGATGATTAATATTTCAGCGTTGTGCCCCGGAATATTCCCACATCAATTCCAGATTCGAAAACCGGTTTAAATACATTGTATTTAATTCATCGTGAGTTGGGCTACGGCCGATTTCTTCATTTATTTGGATGATTGTGAGTGTGTAGCTTAACAGTTGGCGCTGTTGTTCTTGATCGAGAGCTTGGTAGCGTAAAACTAGTTCGGTTACTAATCGATCGCGGTTCGATTTTTTAGCTTTTGGATTTGTGTGAGATTGAGTTGTAGTGGTGACGATTGCTGTAGAGAAGGGAGTTAACGTTTTTATTTTGTCTACTATACGTCTATTGTTTTGAAATAGCGTAGTTGAGCTTTGGACTAAGGTATTGATTGTATTTCGAAAAAGTTCTTTAAAATCAAGTACTTGAAGTGGTGCCCGGGGCCGGATTCAATTAATCTATATCTATCAACTAGTTATGCTACTTCATTCGTAGTTTTTTCGTATAAGTGTTCGGTAATGGTGCCTGATATGAGGCTTTGACAGTGTAAAAGGGTATTTCGGCTGATTCAAGCCTCTGTGGACATGATTGATCCAGATTGGCTCGTCATACGACGACGTATGGCGAGCCTCGCTAGGCTTCTTGATGAAAACGTGCCAAAGCGTACCCCTCGTACATTCCCATTATCATGTATGGTTGCCGCATAATACCGTTGTTTGTTCAACAGTGCCTGCATATTCACGTCAAGCTGTTCCGTACAGCAGAACACATCGTAGTCGGTACTATCATTGGTTAGGGCATTGAAAGATGTTCGATTTAAACTAGCAACTTTGTGCTTTTGCAAGTGTGCCAAGTTAAAAATTGGTAACTCGGCAGGGCTTATCGGGATTATTTTCAGCGAAGATTTGGTAAATCCGCTCAACACGTCAGAAAATAAAAGATTGAAACCTAGAATAATCGTTTTATGGTGGGTTGCTCGTAATATTGCGAGTAATCACTTTTTAACGAAAGGAGTGCTTATGCATAAACCCTCGTTAAAAAGCTTGAAAGCAGGATTTACCTTTAATTTTAAAGGTTTTTCGCTTTCTTTCTCGATTGAAGTAGAGAAAGAAAAATAGCTTTTGAAGTTTCCGTGGTGGGGCAAGTTTACCGACAACCCCCGCCACGGTTTATCACTTTTCTCATTTAGACTATCATATATTTATACATTGGCAAGAGAAAAGGTCCTATGTTAAATCCTCTATAATATCAACTGCCAATTTATAAGGTATCATTGAACTAGAATTACCTTTTCAGAGTTTTATGCGATTAATCGCGTTTTCAGCACCCGAGAGAAGTGTTGTAAAAGAATGGTGCTTTCCAGGTATAAAGTTTTTGGGGCGCTGTATGAGCCTAAGATTAAAGATTTGAGGCTGCTGAGAAACCCAAATCCTTTTTGCAAAGCCTAATTACAATGTTTGATAGTTGTGAATTGTTAATGTGTCGGTTACATGTTGATTTTTTTTAATGAATTATGGTTAATTTATTATTAAATTAACTCCTTATTTAGGCAATACATGGTATTGGGCGTAGAGAGCGTTAGCGAACGAAGGGTTGGTGCTTTTATATCAATGATCGCGTCAGCGATTCCTTATTAATAATTTGTGCTATTTAGTTAGTAGATGATGTGTGGTTAAAACTTATCCACAGGCTCTGACTCTTGTTCTTTATTCTTAAGTTCTTTGTTCTTGTTCACAGCTAATATAATCTTTAATATACAATTAGTTATTGAACTAAAAACTACATTTTTTCACGTTGCTGCTACATTTTTTCACATTGCTACTACAAAAATTCACAATGGAACTACTTTTTTTCACGATAAAACTACAAAATTTCACAGCCATTTTTTAGATAAAATGTACTAACTATTTAAGTGCAACATATATTCACGGATTAGAACTTTATGTGCGTATCGAATATTATCTATATAAAACAATAGGTTAGAGAGAGTTTTTAAAAAGCTATCTTCTCTTATGGCTACATTTTTTCACGGTCACTTAATTAACAACTTAATGAGTTTGTTCTTTAATAGTTTGCAACTAAATATTGTAATTGCATGGAAAAATAGAGTTCGGTTGATGGGTGAATATAAAAAATAATTTTTTATAAAACTACAAAATTTCACATCCTATAAAGTTTATTTTCTTGCTACAGAAATAATTATTGATGTAGTTATTAGATATGACTGAGAAAAAGCCGTTAAAGACTATTGATGTTAAGCCGACCAAAACTACGATGGTCAAAGCTGGTGAGTTAATTGATATAATAGAAGTAACACCACTGACCTTAACCGACCGTAAAATCTATAACTTACTTATTGAAAATGCTAAGCAACAATTAGCAACGCCTGTTGAACACTGTATCGATAAAGAAAAACTGCGCCAAAGCCGCCGAGGTAATGGGCAGGTCGATGAATCCATTATGCGATTAATGTCCAGTATTGTGAAAGTTGAAACGGTAAGAGAGGGTGAAGCAGCTGTGTTGAGGATGCCGCTTCTGGGACGAAATGTAGAACACTATCATAAAGATGGAAAATTCTATTATACTTTTGATCCACTTCTAAGAGATATCATTCAAGACAGTAATGCATTTGCCAGGCTTAAGCTGGATGTTATGTTAGCTTTCACAGGAAAATATGGGCTAACTCTGTATGAGCTTATTGAGAAAAGAATCAATCTCAGAATGAGTGAAGAAATTCTATCTATCGAAAAGTTTCGTAATCTCCTGGGGGTTCCCAATGGTAAACTGGCAAATTGGTATAACTTGAAAACACGAGCAATTGAGCCCGCTGTTGCAGAAGTAAATCATCTCTCTAAAGATTTTAGGGTAGAAGTTCATGGGATCAAGTCTGGTAAAAGTTACACAGATGTCAAAATTCAATGGTGGAGAAAGTCTCCCGATGGTGAGAATGAGGCTATAAGAGAGCACCTTCAAACCAAAATGGGGCGTAAGGCCAGGAGAGAAGGCCGAGTAGAAGACGTATTTATTTACGATCAACGGTTACGTGCTCATTTATCGGACAATGTTATGGAGCAAGCCAGAAAAATTTTACTCGAAGGTAATAAACGTATGGGGCTACAATCTGCTATTGAAGAATGGGAAAATACTTTTAGAGATGCGCCAAAACCGGATAATCCAAATGGTGCTTTTATAGCCTTTTGCAAGAAAATAGCGTAAGTCAGCTACACATTTTTGCACTTCTCAAACAGAATTAATTCATATAAAACAGCGTCTTAATGCCTCACACGCACAGTGCGCACTATCTTTTAACAATCAGCTCTAAAGATTGAACAACTCTTTGAATGTCGTCCTCTGATACTCCAAATAAGTCAATTTTATACTGATTTGGAATGGTTCTATGAGCGCCAATTGCAGCTTTACGTTCTCCGTTCTTACCTTGAATATAAAGTGGTTTCTTACGTGTAATATGCCTTGGTGAGGAAGTAATATCTTTAATAGATTTTAATAAGTCTTTGGCTGTAAGAAAAATTTCTTGATCGTCAAGAGCTTTTTCAACGTCAGACCTTTCACTTTTAGATAGGGTATTGAGATATTTTAAGATATCTAATCCGGCCCTTAAAGAAATCTCAGTTGGGGTCGCGACTTTCTTTACAATATGCTCAGGTAACGAAGCAAGCTGCAAATAACGCCTTATAGTACTTGCCGTAGATTGTTCGTTGACCGCAATAACTTCGGCTGTCAATGCAGGATTACTCTCTCGTAACTTTTCGTAATATTTTGCCAATTCCCACGACGATATTTCCTGACGATCATCATTTTCGCTATCTGCTAACCTCTTTGCATCTAAGTCAGTCATGTTAGGCGCAATCCAGGCTTTAAGTTTGATATCCTCGTGTCCTTCATTACGTAGGAGTTTCACCGAATAGCGACGTCTTGAGCCATAAATAAGTTCGTACTTTTTAGAGCCCTCAAAGTTAGTCAGTGGTCTGAGTAGAACGGGATCACGTTGCTTATCGTTAAGAATATTGTTCTTTAACGTCTGAATGGCGGGATCATTGGGCGATAATAAAGATTGAATACGCTTGTTTAGTGGGGATACTACACAGTCATCGGGGTCAATCTCAATGAGGTCGCATTCCACTCGTTCTTTAGAGACGGGAAGATCAATATATAATCGCTGAATTCTGTCTGATTTTTGAGCGACAGCAGGTGAATTTATTGGGGAAGAAACTGTTTTCCGGGCACTACTTGAGCTAGCGGTTTGCAAAGTTTTATCGTTATCTTTTTCGTCTATTGCGATTGATAAGTCCGATATTTTAAACGTTTCTTTTACCATCAATAAATTCCTTGCACTTCTAATTGCTCTTTCTTGCTTGACCATTTTGGAAATACAACGCGTTCTAGAATTTCATCAAAAACAGTCTCGAAATTAGCTATGGCTTTTTTCCTCGCTTCACGACTCACATTCCCGTCACCCGGATTAATATCAAAAACTGTTCTGCGCATTAATGAGAGATTACTCACCACCGATTCATGTTTCTTGATAACGGACTGCATGCAAGACGTACCAAACGTCTTACGAATCTGATCCAATACAAATTCGCTTCCTAATGTTGCATTTTTTTCTGAGGGTGAGAAGCGAGTAGGCAAGAAAAGCATATCTGGAGATTCAAGTTTTTCTCCGAAAAAATCATACAAAACTTCTGCTTGTTCTTTATAGAGATCACAAAAGGCCAATGTAGATGCAAAGTCCGTTATCTCGGTTGGTACTGGTACAATAACCGCATGAGAGGCAAAAATGATATTTAGCGGCAAAAGCCCTAAGGTTGGTGTTCCATCGACGATGATAATATCAAAATCATACTTAACTTCTGACAAACAATCTCGCACTCGATGGAACCAATGCAATCGCTTACTGATATTCTCATGTGATTCACGTGAATGAGAAATTGCATTTGAAAGTGAATATTCAACACCCGCCAATTGCAAAGAAGACGGAATGATTTTTAAATTTGGCACGTATGTATCGTGAATTACGTTACTTACAAGACTTTCTTTATAGCCTTCTTCTTCCAGTATGAATGGTCCAAGTGAGGTTTCATGAGACGTTTCAAAGTCTGGTAAAATGCCGCAATTTAATGTGAGTGACGCTTGTGGATCAAGGTCAACAAATAATACACGGTAACCGCAGCTTGCCAGATAGCTTCCTGCATACCAGCTCGTTGTGGTTTTCCAACAGCCACCTTTGAAGTTGGTAAACGACAGAACAACGGGATCATCATTAACACTGCGGCCTGGGCTTGTACCAAAATAATCTTGAATGTTGAGCACTTGTTGCATTGTGCACCCAAGTCTACGGCGTGTTACTTCATCAACATCGGGGGCAGGAAGGCGGCCTTCTTTTTCGGCCATGTAGATTCTGGAGAGGGTAACGCCCGTAACATCAGAAAGATCCTTGCCTTTAAATCGTCTTGGTGGCATTTTCTGATTGGCGATATCTTTTATATTGCGCGTTAAATTATGTCCTCGCGTGAGATAATCGTTAATATTTTCTATATCTTTACGCATTCGCCTTACTGCAATTTATATTTATTGACCACATTTCCTACATAAATATAAATTAATACATTTGTCGACTATAAAATAACAGGATTACGTACTGCGATCGAACAATTATAAAGACAGTTGAATTAATGTCACACCGCATTAAATTAGGGCAATTAAAAGATAATTCCCTCTATAAAGAATTGACAGAGATGGAGGGCAACACACTTAACAAAAACCTTCTGAGAATTAGCGCTAAATCTCATTACAAGTGATATGGAGTATTTCCTTTAACCCTTGAATATAAGGGTTGAAATGTTGCCTATCTCAGTGCTGTATCGTATAGCGAGCTACCTCCTCAAGATTGGCTTGACCATCTTTTCAAATTTAATAATAGGTCATGTGATATCGCGGTCTTACACTACACATCATCAAATATTTCATCATTCGAACCTTTATCAATTACCTTAGATTCTTGAGATGAGTTTTTCTGATTTGAGTTTAATTCTTCGTTAAAGTAGTAGCTATTCTGTGGAATCTTTTTAATGATTGAAGCCTTTCCTATGTCTAGACTTATAACAAAACCCTTAATTTTCTCGTCATTAAAAATAAGATAAGCTCGATTACCCAGCTGAACTAATAATTTAGCTGTTTTGGTAATGCAAGTTTCTTTATTCTTATCATTGTTTCGAATAATAATTTCTGGCCAAGTATTACACTCTTGGCGAGAGTTTATGATGGCAATTTCTTGCCCTCCGCCGACGTTCAGTAATCTCAATGGTAGTTCACCAACGTACGGAGAGATATCAGGTGTTAGGCTTATGACGAACAAAGAAAAAATCACAGCAAGCGTTGGATGCTGCTGTGATTTCCGAACAACTACATTCGAAGTTAACTTCTCGTCTAAATCTTCAAATTCATTTGGTTTATCTTTAAGGGAAATGGGGTATGTACAGATAAAATTTATTACAGAATAAAAGATAACGTACAATATTATTTCTATTTCTGAAATGTTTTTTGCTCTTTCATTTATAAATAATAATAAGATGTTAAATGACAGAAAGGAGAGGAGTTGGATTAAAAATATCTGGGTGGTCATAGATAATGTTAATTTCACTCTATTTTCCTTGGGTAAGCCTGATGTGTATGTTACTACAATTCCAAAAATCAAAGCCCAGAGTAAATAAGCGACAAATAAAATTGCTAAGGCCAATGGTGAAAACTTTACTTGGTAAAATCCAATCCAAACCACGAGACAAATGAGAGGGGTGATATAACTATACAGTGAGTATGTGATTAAATTTCTTAACTTGTTATTCTGCCAGCCTTCCTTATGATTTAGAAGAATTAAACCGATAATTTGGGGAGTAACTGCATGCTGATTAATTAACCCCACTATGATTGTATAAATAATTAAAAAAATCAAAATTATAAGCGAAATAATACCACCGACTGCCCCACAATTAGTAGTCACCTTCTATAGTTATATTTAACTGAAAGTGGAGGTGCTCAAATGGCACGTAAAAAATATCAATCTTACACAGAAGAATTTCGTCGAGAGGCGGTAAAGCGGTCGGAAAAACCGGGG
>NZ_JAJSLX010000005.1 GCF_021290925.1 Sessilibacter corallicola
CTCAGTAGTGAAACGATACATCGCCGATGGTAGTGTGGGGATTCCCCATGTGAGAGTAGGTCATCGTCAAGCTCTTAAATCTAAAAGGGCCATCCTAAGCGGATGGCCCTTTTTTTATGATTCATGTTTATGGTTCAGGGGTTATGCAGTGATGGGTTACTCATTGCTTGATTCCGATTCCTCTCGTTCTTCTGTCCCAACTTCTATCCCGGCACGCTAACCTTCTTGCCAGCGGGTGCCTTGTTCTAACGCTTGCCGCAAGCTAGAAATTGTTAGGCGTTCTTGCCTCAAAACTACATACATTGCTAAATCATCACCTATATGGGGCAAAGAATTTTACCTTCAGGTGACGTTCAAGAAGCAGACTGATTGATCTAAATGCTTTGTTAATCAAAGAAATGTATCCATTTAAATTTATGAGTTTTTTAAGATTGAAACAAAGCTTTTCTATTTAATTTGCTCGTCATCTTTTACTTTGGCGCAATAAGTAATGTTTGCAAAAAAATAGTTATTTTAAATTCGGTCGTCGATTAGCAAATTAGTTTTAACTAAAAAATAGTTAGACCCTTTTCTCATATACTTTTGACATCTGTTTCTTGCTTGTATTCAAATTAGTGTCTTTATCAAATTAATTGTGATTTTGTTAATGATATTCTGGGATTTAAATCATTAGCATTGCACAGTTAATAAGTAATTTTATACCAGTCTAAATATTCTAAGTTTTTATAACACTTTAGTTTCATTTGTGGGGGATAGAGATGCGGAAGTTGATATACCTAATGGCCTTAACAACAACTTTAGTTGCTTGTGGAGGAGGCGGCGGAGGTGGTGGTAGTAATCCGCCTGAATTTACCTCGGATGCAAGTGTCACGGTATTGGAAAATCGAACAGCAACGGGCTATGTGGCAACAGCTGTCAGTTCTGATGAAGGTGGTGTTACCTTCAGTATTGTGGGTGGTGAAGACGCGAATTCATTTTCTGTTGATGGAGCCACCGGTGAGCTTGCGTTTATTACGCCGCAGAACTTTGAAGCTCCAAATGACGGCAATGGTAATAATACATACTTGTTAACACTTCAAGCTACGGATGCAGAGGGCAACACATCAACGTTAGATCTTACTGTAAATGTTATTAATGAATTCAATCTAGGTATCACACAAACATTCCCCAGTGTAAACGCAAATTATGGTGGGGTTAACGAGGTTGTTGTCACTGGCCTTATTTCTGATTCAGAATCAGAAAATAATATTATCCCAATGGATGCCGTTGAATCCTTAACTGTTAACGGTGTTGAGATTGAACTTGATCCTCAAAATCCAGGTGCTTGGACGGCATCAATCCCGGCGGATCAAACTCTCAGATCATTAGATATTAGTTTGACGGATGCCAATGGAAATATTACAGAGGCTTCTCAGGCAGTTATTAATATTCCGGTATTCCGTCAAGTAACTCAAACTGTATACGACGAAGATTCTCAGCAGATCTATTTTATTGCTACTGTTGATGATGTCGATAGCGATCAGGGCTTCGTGTTTGCCTTGGGGAGATTTGATATAGCGGCAGCTACTTACGAAATTTTATCGGAACTTGACGAAGGCTCTGATTTTGCCATTGAAAACGCAGCTAATTTAATATTTGACTCAATGAACCAAAGGCTCATATATCGAGATAACTCAGTATTCCCGGATATTATTCGATTTGTTGAAGTTGATTTGTTAACAGGTAATCGTACGTTATTTGCTGATGTTGTAAATGATGATGACACGGACACTCGTGTAAATAACTTTGTCTATGATGAAATAAATAATCGAGGATTTTTAACGAAAGGAATTTCTGGTCAGTTGGAGCTATATTCAATTGACTTTAATTTAAATTCGTTAGCTGGGGTTATCAATCCAGACACGAATGAAATAATATCTAATATCGATCAGTTTACCTTGAATTCTAACGTTGATCGCATCTATTTTCTTTCATCTCCCGGAGACTTTTATAACTTAAATATTCTAGATTTGAGCGAAAATACATTACAAACTTTTTCAGAAAGCACTGTCAGGTCAAGAAGTGCAGGTAGAGGTAGATTATTTATTGATGAAGATAGGAATCGATTGATATTAGATCCTTTCGGTGATTATGCATTAATAGATAAATTAACGGGCGAAGTTGAATCGTTATTAACAAGCAGGGTTGGTAACGGCTTTATACAGTCTGGTACTTTGGGTTATGGACCTATATCTAATACATCTGTCGCCGCAACACGTGATGGGAGATTCGCGCAAATAGCAATAGATCAGGAAGTTACTGACTCATCTTTAGAGAATGAAGGGGTTATTACACCATTTTTACCGAGATCTGGTGATGGTCGACTCCTTGGTAGTACTGGTACTTTTTTTCTAAGCGAAAATAACGAATTACTTCGAGTAAACACTTTGGGAATCTTTGCAGTTAATTTGCAAAATGGTGATCGTTCAGAGGTGACGGCGGATTTTCCTGATATTTCCAATGCTTCTGCTATTGATTCTGTTGTATTTGATCAGAATGACAACCGTGTTTTTGGCTTTACTGTCGGTCTTCCTTTTGGTGATTTTGCTGGTAGATTCTCTGTGTATGAGCTAGATTCGGATACTACTACAGTTCTTTCCGAAGTCCCTTTGAGTGAAGCAGAGGATGTATCCGGTAATAGTCCAATTACTATTGGGAACAGTAATCGAGGATCACTTTTACATGATGTGGATAGAAATCGAATTATCACGGCGGTAACTCGGTTTGACACCACTATTCGCTATTTCTCGGTTGATACTGACACAGGTGAAAGAACCCCGCTCTTCAATGACTTTGATCCTGAAGCTAGTCCACTTTTTGGCGATAATATTTTACGAGTATTTGATCAATCCAGTGATGTTATCTTAGTATCGAATGGTGAGAGAGATTCTCTTTATCGATTTAATTTAACGACACAAGAGTTGGCATTGGTTTCAAGTGATACATTGGGTGATGGGCCTGCTGGCGTATTTACCAATCAATCTGCGATAACTACTGACTTTGACAATAATCGGGTCTTGATTGCATCTGATAATACTATTCATGCTGTTGATCTAACGACAGGGAATCGAAGTGTATTGATTGCATCTGATGAGTCTGGACCAGTGTTTTTAAATCCAGGTGCTATTGAATTAAGTGAAGATAGCGAGCGTCTTTATGTAAGTAGTAGGACTAGAGGGCTAATTCTTTCTATTCATTTAGCCAGTGGTCAAAAGACAATTTTATCTGATTGATTACGATCCATCTCCTTTCAAACGCTCGGCCTTATGCTGGGCGTTCCTTTCTTCTATCTAGCTTAATTTTCTCTGTCTACATTTGTATCTATTTTGTCTTGCTGTATTAAAAATTAGAATTTTTATCAGGACGTTCTGGGATTTAAATCATTAGCATTGCACAGTTAATAAGTAATTTTATACCAGTCTAAATATTCTAAGTTTTTATAACACTTTAGTTTCATTTGTGGGGGATAGAGATGCGGAAGTTGATATACCTAACGGCCTTAACAACAACTTTAGTTGCTTGTGGTGGAGGCGGCGGAGGTGGTAGTGATGTGCCTGAATTTACCTCGAGTGCAAGTGTCACGGTATTGGAAAATCGGACAGCAACGGGCTATGTGGCAACGGCTGTTGGTTCTGATGAGGGTGGTGTTACCTTCAGTATTGTAGGCGGGGAAGACGCAGATTCATTTTCTGTTGATGGAACTACAGGTGTTCTTACATTTATTACACCTCAGAACTTTGAAGCTCCAAATGACGGCAATGGTAATAATTCATACTTATTAACACTTCAAGCTACAGATGCAGAGGGCAACACTTCAACGTTAGATCTTACTGTAAATGTTACTAATGAATTTAATCTAGGTATCACACAAACATTTCCCAGTGTAAACGCAAATTATGGTGGGGTTAACGAGGTTGTCGTTACTGGCCTTATTTCTGATTCAGAATCAGAAAATAATATTATCCCAATGGGTGCCGTTGAATCCTTAACTGTTAACGGTGTTGAGGTTGAACTTGATCCTCAAAATCCAGGTGCTTGGGCGGCATCAATCCCGGCGGATCAAACTCTCAGATCATTAGATATTAGTTTGACGGATGCTAATGGAAATATTACAGAGGCTTCTCAGGCAGTTATTAATATTCCGGCGTTCGGTGTTGTTCTCGAAACTGCATATGACGAAGTTTCTCAACAGATTTATTTTATTGCTAGCAGCGATGACATTAGCCCTGATGTAGGTTTTATCAATTCTTTATGGAGATTTGATATCGCGACAGCAACTTACGAGATGATATCTGAGACGGAGCAAAACTCTGACTTTTCGATTAATGATGCATCTAATTTAATATTGGATTCAGTCAATCAGAGATTAATTTATCAGGATGATTCGGTATTTCCTAATACTATCAGATTTGTTGAGGTCGATTTACTAACAGGTAATCGTACGTTATTTACTGATATTCCAAATGATGACACTACAGACTTTAGCATAAATAGTTTTGTATACGATGTATTAGAGAATCTGGGATACATAACAAAAGGGGCATTTTCTCGACAGGAATTGTATTCCATTGATTTCAATTTAAATGTTCTGAGCGAGGTACTCGACCCAGATACCAACCAAGTTTTATCTGATGTAGATGATATTGGTTTAGATGTAGAGAGTGATCGCCTGTATTTTCTCACTTCTCCAGGTTCTCTTTCGAATTTGAATGTCCTCGATATAGAAACAAATACCTTACAGAGGTTCTCTGAAAATAGATTTAGATCCAATGGTCGTGGCAATTTGTTTGTTGATGAGGCCAGAAATCGATTGGTGCTTGATAACTTTTTTGATCTAGCTTTGATCGATAGGTTAACAGGGGAAATAGAGCGATTAGAAACAATTGGAGTTAATAATCTTTTTTTACAACGTGGCACTTTCGCCTATGGTGCTTCGACCAACACCTCTGTTGCCGCAACAAGTGATGGAAGGTTTGCGCAAATAGGAATAGATCAAGAAATTAGTGATCCTTTATTAGAAAATGATGGTGTTATAACGCCATTTCTACCTAGGTCTGGTTCCGGTGATAGTATTTTTTCGGCTGATTTATTTTTTCCTGATGAAAACGATAATTTATTTGCGATCACCTCGACAGGTGTTTTTACAATCGATATCCAAAATGGAAATCGCTCAGTAGTAACAACGGATTTTTCTAATAGGACAAATACGGTGGTATTTGATCAGGATAATAATCGCTTTTTTGGTTCTAGCTCTGACTTCCTTTCTGGAGATGATATCGCAGATCGGTTTTCCGTATTTGATGTGGCTTCAAATACTATTACAGTTCTTTCTGAAATTTCGTTAAGTGAGACAGATACAGTTGGTAATAGTCCTGTCACAATTGGACGTCGCAATAGAGCTGCGCTCCTAAACGATGTAAATAGGAATCGAGTTATTGCGCCTGTAATTAATATTCGAACAACGATCCGCTACTTCTCGATTGACACTGATACTGGAGAAAGAACTCCCTTATTTGAGGCATTGAATACCGAGTCTAACCCTCTTTTCGGTAATGATATTTTATATGCATTCGATCAATCTGGTGATGTCTTGTTGGTATCCAATGGGGAAAGAGATGCTCTTTATAGATTTGATTTAACAACAGAAGAACTGACGTTGATCTCGAGTGATATGTTGGGTGACGGACCTGTAGGAGTGTTCACCAATCAAGCATCTATGACTACCGACTTTGATAATAATCGGATCTTGATTGTGTCTGATAACACTATTCATGCTGTTGATTTAACAACGGGGGATCGAGTTGTTTTGGTTGCACCAGATGAATCTGGTCCCTCATACAGATCTCCTGGAGCCGTTGAGTTAAGTCCAGATGGCGAGCGTTTATTTATTTATGAATTATCTATTGGGGCGACTATATCTATTCATCTAGCCAGTGGCCAAAAGACGATTTTATCTGAATAATTCCAGTTTTGTTTATTAAACGCCCGGCCTTATGCTGGGCGTTCCTACCTAAACAATCACGCCTGGAATCAGAATACTCGCTTATTTACTTAATTAACTGTGATGTCAGTAAAAGCCAGTTTCTACCTTCTTATTCCAAGTCTGTCTAGCATCCAATCAGAGCTGTTGTACTAATACTGACCAGGTTTGTATTTGCTTTGTATGATATTTAATCGTATCGACTAAAGTAGCGGTAGATTAGATCAGGACAATTAATTATAAAGACCATGTGCTGAGAATACTTCAGTATGAATATTGTGTCACAGTGACGCGATATGGGCTGCTCAGGATGAGCTGAGAGTTGATTTAATAATTAAAAGCTTTTAGGCCCTAGATGTTTTCAGTAACTTTTCAATAATGTTAAACAACACCAGTTATTGGAATTCATCTGAATTGAGCGAGAAATGAATGGTTAACAATTCACTCAGCTCGAAAATTTTTCCTCGATACAGATGCTGTTTTCAATGATTAGGATTGAAATTTCTGTGACTCTCCCAAAGCGCTTGATTTCTTGAGTGCTTTCTTGATCACTTCCTGCATTTTTGTACCGGGAATTGTCCCCTAAACCCAAAAATAATTAGAGAACAGATTTTCTAACGATCGAATGTTGCTCGTTCTGAGCTAAGTCAATTTGAGTGAATCTGATTCTGGAGGCAGTTAATTATGGACGGCGGAAATCCCAGTAGTAGCTACAAAGATCTTCACAGACCACAATCGGAATTTAATTCACGAGAAGAATACCTAGAAAACGAACTTAAAATTATGTCGCCAAAACGCTGGCGTCCTAATTTACCTTTCCGAGATTATCGATTTGAATTCGAAGATCTCGTGCCAGGATTAGCCGCAACCATTGGTAAAATTGTGATGGTGGCGGCTGTTGCAGGTGCTTTTGCAGTGCCTCTTGGTCTCGATAGTTCCTTTGTTATTGAAAATGCGCGCTTTGAGATGCTAATTGCAGCAGTCTTATTTGTACTGCTGATTAATGGCTTCTTTAATCCAACCGCCAACTTACCTGGCACTCATGGTCCGTTGATTCCATTGATTCCATTGATCGTTGCCGCCGGTGGCCACCCAATGGCCTTCGGGATTATGGTCGGTGTGCTCGGATTTATTTTAGGGGTGTCGAAAGGGGGGAGTTTACTCGCTAAACTCACCAGTAAAGGGGTGTGCGGAGGATTGCTGCTCTACCTCGGTTTTATTGGTATCACAAGCCAAATTAAAGCGCTTTATGCATGGGCTGATGGTTTCGGTGCAGGCTATGTCGCGTTTGTTATTATTTTCGCTACCATCATCATGTACGCCTACCTTGAGCATGTACGCTTGCGATGGTTAGCCATTCCTGTGGGTTCTTGTTTGGCTGCGGTTATCGCTTTTGCCCTTGGTGCACCGTTTGAGTTTGTAACCGAGCCAGGTATTCCAAACTTAAACCCAGCGTACTGGTGGGGCGAAGACACCGGTTGGAAATTAGGTCTTCCTGACGTTTCACACTTTTTAGCGGTGGCACCTTTTGCAATTTTAGCGGTAGCAATGTGGTCTCCAGATTTCTTGGGCCATAAAGTCTTCCAAGAGTTGAACTACCCCAAAGGCTCAGATCGAGTCTTGATGAAAATTGATGACACTATGATGGTTGCTGGTGCTCGTCAGGTTGTTGGTACCGCGTTAGGTGGTGGTAACTTAACCTCATCTTGGGGAACCTACATGGTGCCCGCGGCGATTGCTAAACGCCCAATTCCAGCGGGTGCGATTTTAACTGGCGTACTTTGTGTAGTTGCAGCTTTGTGGGGTTACCCAATGGACCTTGCTGTTTGGCCGCCAGTATTGCGTGTTGCATTGCTTGTTGGTGTGTTTGTACCGTTACTTGAAGCTGGCATGCAAATGACTCGTGAAGGTAAAACTTCTCAATCCGCAGCGGTTGTTATTTTCTCTTCGGCAATGGTTAACCCGGCATTTGGTTGGTCACTGACCATGTTGCTTGATAACTTAGGGTTAATTGGCGATAAGGAAGAGAAGAAAGATTTAAGCCACATGCACCGTTGGATTATTCCAGGCATTGTCTTTGTGTTGCTAACAGGCATTCTTGCGGGCATTGGTCAGATTCCAGGAATCCCAGCCTTCTTCTAAAAATAAAAAGATACAAAACTATCGGGCACGTTAAAGTGCTCGATAGCCTTCGTTGCCATTCAGTTTTTCTCAGCGCCCAGCTTTCTTCTCTATTTTCATGCCTTAAAAATTCAGTCAGTTTGATCAACTAATTCATAAAATTAGAATTTTCGTTGTAGCTATAAGTCTGATTGTTTGTCACTTAGATTTATGATTTATAAAAATTGATTTTTCCTAGATTAAATAAATCTACCCGCTTTTCATTCATGTGACTTGTTTATAGCAATAGAAATAAAACGTATTTTGAATTTTGTTTGTATGTGCGATCAAAAAAATTAACTACAAATGTTATAAAATTTTGATGCGCTAATTTCAGAAATGATTTATTTCTCCGTGGGTTTCTTGATTGTTTTTGTAATTTTCTAAACGTATTTATTGCGAAGAAAATAGGTGGCTCGGTGATCGGTGCTTTATAGGTATCCGTTAAAAATTGTTTGTTGACCGTATTGTTAATCCGTTACAAGAAAACATAAAGCTGACTATTTCAAAAATAAATTGTTAGGAAGTTAATGTTTCTCAACGAATTGAAATAATTTTTTATAGCTAATACTGATAGAAATGACAGTGAGGGAAAATAATTTCTTAAGTTGTTAAATTATTCGTTTTCAACAATATCTTTTGGTCACTATAGTTGAAGGTCGAAATGCAGTTGCCTATTTGTCTTCGATGAAAAATCAAAAGTAAACACTCAGTATAAATTTGAGGCTAGTTACTAACTGTACGTTGTTCACTTATCTTCTTGTACAAGAAATCAGTTGGAATTTCTTGGGGAACAACTAATTTCAATTGCTGATTCCATGAACCTTATCACTAAACCAGAGAATTTATAGAGCAATGAGCAAATTATTTGTCCGATTGATCACAGTAAAATCACTTTTAAAAATTAGTCTTGCAACCGTAATGCTGGTCATTGCTCAATTTTCTATGGCGGCGAAACCCTGGGGGCCAACCCTCACACACTTAGCTAAAGCGGTTAATACCACGGCCGTGGTTGAGATCGAAGAGTCGGCGGGTATTGATGATGGCTGGGTGAAAATAAAAGTGATCGAAACTGTTCTCGGTCAAACTGCGCCTGCAGAAATTATTAATTTAAGAATCAAAAACGATAGCTTCAAAGGTTTCACAAAAGGTGAACGCAAATTGGTTACGTTTTCTTACTTGAGAAAACACCCTACTTTGCGCGACGAATACATTGATGATCCTAAAGGACCAAGAATTTTGGATATAAGAGGCGTTACTACTTTGGCGGCTTTTGATTATTCAGATGACTTGAAAACCTTATTCGAGTTACAAAAGAAAGTTCACGAACTTGATTCCGATTTTAAGAAAGAGGCATTTCTTGTAAAGAACTCTAACCTGCTTGTCAGTCAGGTAGCAAAAGCTGGTGATGCGCGAACTCAACGTCTGTTAATTCCCGAGATTTTATTGCGTGAAGATCTGTACTCGGTTTTTAGCAAAAAGCAATCAGCACAATTGTTGAAAGCATTGGCGCAATCTGAACGCGGCAATGAGATAGACAGTTTATTCTTCGATGCGATGTTAAAAATTGAATCTACCAACGATAAAAAATTATCGAAATTAGCGTTGAAGAAACTGGATCAATCGAATCCACACGTAAACTTAGCAAGCTTTGAAGCAACGATAGTGGTTACGGCATTAAAGGCGTCAACCCAATCCAGCAGTAAGAAAAGCATTAAAACCATCGCTAAGTTTGTCGATAGCAATTCTCCGGCAATCGTTAAACAAGCCATCCGCTCAATGGATGCCATTAACCCCAATAAAGCGAGAGAAATCTTAGAAAACATGGAGTTGTCAGACGAAGCTCATCGTGATTCTAAGCAAGCTATTGCCGCGTATCTAAAACAATAGGTTATCAACAATTCTTTTCGGATGTCCCAGTCAACCGATCTTTTTCCATTAAGTCGTCACGGCTTAATGGATCAAGACCGGAGTTCCAGTAGCTCCGGTTGGAGATTTATCAGTTCTTGAATAAATCTCAGTTCAGTAACGTGAACAGCACGTCGCTATTCATATTTCGCTGCAAATTTGTATGCCTGTATTCCGTAAGTCATTAACAAGGTATTGATCTGGTCAATTGGTACTGCAGTTATTGGCTTATTTCTAAAACGGTTACACCCCTACATTTTGCAGATTTACTCATTAAAGGATTTTAGTGGAGCTAATTAATGCAAAAATCTAACTATCGGAGCAAGTTTGCGGCCTTTGGCGCAGGCGTTGCTCTATTGGCTTCGGCCGTAGGGCAAGCTGTCGCTGAAGAGGCAACTGCTGTTGGTGCCCCAGTGTGGCAAAAAGCGGGTGCTTTCGAGATGATGGTTCGCAAGCCCGTTCAGTTTGATCACACTGGTGAGAGAATGGACGCGTTAATCGCGAAAATGCCACAGCGTGCAGCCAACGCAACACCTGCTGCAAGCCGAGTGATTCCCAACAAATTTAATACTGGTGTGCCTCTAGCGCCTCAGCCGCCTTTAGCATCGGACTTTGTTGATCCGATGATGAGCGAGCCAACACCGTTAACGCCGACCGCTGGTATCAGCGTTGCAGGCCCAAGCAGTGACGATAACGCCGCTGTTATCGGCGGCCGTATTGCTCCGCCAGATATTTCCGGTGACGTGGGTCGTGAATTCGTCGTGGCATACGCCAACTTGGTGTGGAGCTACTACGACAAGCAAGGTAATCTCGTCGGTGGTCCTTTCCCAGGTAACAGCTTCTGGGCAGGCTTTGGCGGTCGTTGTGAAACCGACAACAGCGGTGACCCAATCACCATCTACGATCACTTGGCTGATCGCTGGGTAGTAAGCCAGTTTGCGGTATCACAAGCGCCATTCCTACAGTGTTTCGCGATTTCTGACACCAATGATCCTGCCGGTCCGTACACTCGTTACGCTTACGAGATCGTTCCTAACGATTTCAACGATTACCCGAAAATTGGCTTGTGGTCTGACGGTGCTGAGCAAAGTGCTTATCATGCGACTTTCCGCCAGTTCACCAATGGTCAAAGCTTTGCTGGTATCGATGCGGTAGCGTTTGATCGTGACGCTATGCTTGCCGGCGATCCAAACCCAACAGCATTGGTTGTTCGTATCAACACTAACGCAGTGCCAGACGGCATTCAGCCTGCGCACATCGATGGTGGCGAAACTGCACCGGAAGGCAGCTGTGGTCTTTACGGCGCGGCGCTAAACAATGGCGATAACGACGGTTATCTTTTCTGGGAGTTCTGTGCGGACTTTGAAAACCCAACAAACTCTACCTTCGACGCTAAGCCGTTGTTGACTGAGGGTGTTCCACCTTGGGCGTCTTCGGGTCAAGTACCGCAACCGGCACCAGGCGATGCGTTGGATGACCTCGACTTCTTCACCATGTACCGTTTCTCTACGCGTTTCTTCCCTGGCGAAGGCATGAAAGGGGTGATGGCGCACACGGTTGAAACTGGTAACACCACCGCTGGCATGCGTTGGGCGACCTTCGACTTGGCTGATACCAATGCGATTTCCGTTGATGATACCGGTACTTTAGGTCAAAACGACGGTATCCATCGCTGGATGGGTGCGGCCACCTTCGACCAAATGGGTAACATTGGTATTGGTTACACCGCATCAAGCGAATCCTTGTTCCCATCGGTACGCTTCACTGGCCGTGAAACCACTGACCCTGCAGGCACGCTTCAAGCTGAAGGTGTGTGTGTTGACGGAACCGGTGTCCAAACTGGCGTCAGCCGTTGGGGTGATTACTCAACGACCGCAGTTGACCCAGTGGACCAATGTACTTTCTGGACCTTCCAAGAATACGTTGAGCTTACCGGTACCTTCCAATGGAGCACCCGCGTGTGTAGCTTCAGCTTCGATTCTTGTACTGGAGACGATCCAACACCACCAGAGAACGAAGCGCCTGTTGCTAACGCTGGCCAGGATTTCTTCATCCTACGTCAAACCAGAGGTAACCTAAACGGACGCGCTTCAAGCGACGCCGACGGTACTATCGTTTCTTACAACTGGGTTTCAAGCAGCAACCGATTACGCATCCGTAATCCTGATTCTGCAAGCCCGCGCATTCGTGCGCGCAATGTAAGACGTGAAACCCCAGTCACCGTAACTCTAACCGTTACTGATGATCAGGGTGCCACTTCTCAGGATATCGTTATCGTGACGATTCTTCCTGAAAACAAGTAAGCGATCATTACTTGATCGATAAAGGGGTGCTTGTCACCCCTTTATTGTCTAAAGCCGGAAAAAACTCAAAAAACTGATCATTTACTTCTCCCCCTGTTCGTCAAAGTAAGTCTGTTTGTACAAAACGCTCAACCGTATGAAAAACAACGTTGGTAGATTCATGACTAATCCACGCGATGCATTTAACGTTTTACCTCAACTGGCGGTGTTATCCGTCGCTATCGCTGCGGTCAATACGCAGGTGTTTGCATCGGAATCGGAGGGCACTCACACTGAGCCTGCGCGTCAAGAGCGCCTTTTAGAAACTGTGTTAGTCACAGGTAACCAATCGCAAGCAAAAAAAGTCGCCTCCGAAACCCAGTATTTTTTAAGTGCCGAAGAGACCGATCTTATTCGTGGTATTTCCAGCGAAGATTTAATCGCTAAATTGCCTTCGGCCAATATCACCACCAATTCTCGTGGTGAAACCCTCGTTAATATTCGCGGCGCCGGTGAGCGCCAACTGGCGGTATTTTTTAACGGCGCCTTAGTGAATGTGCCTTGGGATAATCGCTACGATCTCGAATTGTTACCAGCCAATGCCATCAGCAGCGTTGCAACCGCAACCGGAACGCTCTCTCCTCAATACGGCGTGAATGCATTAAGCGCTGTATCACTGCAACCGAAAACCGAATTACAAAACTCTGATAACTTTCAAATCGACGCGCAATTCGGATCTCAACAACAGCGCGGCGTTGATGTTGTCGGATCGATCAAAAGACACGAGCACGATTTTATTCTTGGCTTAGGCTCTTATGAGCGCGATGGTGTTTCGCTGTCTAATGATGCAAATTTAGAATTCCACCAAACCGACAACGATGTAAGAACCAACACCGATTACGATCGCCAGAATTTATTTTTTCATTACGGTTATGAACAGAGCACCTGGGACATTTCTGCTTCTGTTATTTATGCCGACATAGAGCGCGGCATCGCTCCTGAAAGTGATCGTCCGGCAGATGATGTGCGTTTTTGGCGTTACCCCAAAGCTGACACCTTTATGGCCATCGTCAGTGGCTCGGCGGTGATTAATGCCAACAGTGAAATTACCGCAACCGCTTGGGTGCAGGATTATCAACAAACCATCAACAGCTACACCGATTCCAGTTATTCGATTATCGATGCGGTGCAAGAAGACGACGATCAAACGCAAGGTTTGCGATTTATTTATACCTACGATTTTGATCTGGCCAGCCTTAACTTTTCTGGAAATTATCTGCACAGCGAGCACGACCAAAAAGAAACCGATTTTGATCCAGCCGGGTTCGCACTCAATCCTGACGCGCCGACTCTTAAGTACAGCCAAGATTTAATCAGTACGGGTTTAGATTTTGAAGCCCAACTTGTGGAAGGCGTATCGCTGGAATTGGGTGCTGGGATCGACAGCGTACACTACATTGATACCGGAGAACTGCCAGGGATCGATAATTTCAGCGAACCGGTTTTGCGTGCAGGCATCGCTTGGCAAGTCAATGATTCATTCACACTGCGCGGCGCCGTTGGAGAAAAGTCTCGCTTGCCAACGTTGCGTGAATTATTTGGTGCGGCGTTAAATCGATTTTTAATTAATCCCGATTTAAAACCCGAAACCATTGTTTCTACCGAAGTCGGTTTCGACTGGCATTTTTATCAGAACAATATTTCCGTAACGTTGTTTGATCAAAACCTTGATGACACCATTGATCAACGTCGAGTCGATGGATTGCGTCAGCGCATTAATTTAAAAGGCTCCCAAGTGACGGGTATTGAGTTTAACAGTCACTGGGGAATTTCTGATTCTTTATCGCTTATCGCCCAGGCAACCATTACCGACGCGCGCCGTAAAGTGTCTTCTTCTGAAGAGCCTGATGTGCTTTCCGAGCGTCCAGAAAACTTCGCGCGCTTGCAACTCGATTATCAATTTCAATCCGATAAAAGTCTTTACTTAGAAGCACAACACCGAGGCAAAAGTTTCTCGCCCGACCCTAGCGGTGATTTTCAAGAGCTCGATGACGCAACGCTGATTAACTTAGGGTTAGATTGGAATTTAGAAAGCCTAACCGGAAATAATCAAATGTCTCTGTATTTGCGAGCAGAAAATATCACCGATGAATTTTATTTGCCGCAGTCAGGTTTGCCCGCAGCAGGAATGAGTTATCGGGTTGGGGCTCGGTTTCAATATTAATTTTGACTTGCATCAATAATAAATGAACGAGTTTTAATGTTTTTATTGAAGCTCGTTCGCACTCCCTTTTTTAAGTGCCAGCCCTCCAGCTTGTCTTATTTTAAAATTTAGCATTTTCAGTCTCTCCAATTTTTCTTCTTTTAAAATTAATCTCTATTGGGTTTCGAAAACAGTTTTTCGCAAGCGTGCATTTCTCTTGCTGAGATTAAGTTATTGTCATGGTTAAAGAGAAAGGTTGTGTTTTTAAACTGTTATTGGTGAGTGATTAAATGCAATTGATTCTTAGTAAAGTTTAATTTTTTTAATTGTTGGTTTGGTCAGAGTTTCGGTATTAAAAAACAGCTCTCAATGTTGTCTGTCTGGAAAAAAATTAAATAAGATTTGTCATATTTTATTCGAAAAAAGCAGTCATTTTCAGTCAAAAACTGACAGATATAACAGTGAGGAGAAATAAATTTCTAACTTGTTAAATTATCTAATTCCAACAATATTCATTAGTCTCTATAGTTGAGTGCGAAATGTAAATTATTAAACGTATTATTGGAGCCTAGAAAATTAACCGTTTGGTATAAGTTAGATCAGCTCATGTATGTACGTTGCTCATCTAATTTAAGATGAAAATATCTGATAAATTGTTATTAGTAACGCTGAGTAAACGGCTGCCATTTATTAATCAGTGAATTTTCTTTCTGGGTGATTCATCCGTAAAACTTTTTTCATCAAGTGTTTTGCTTGATGGATCAAGCAGCCGGTTTTTTAAAAATCCGGTGCGGGTTTTATTGGCCTTAAATAAAACCTACGTCAGTGAAATAAGCAGTACCTCACTATTTATATTCAGCTGCAAATCCGAGTGCCTGTAATCCGTGAGCCATTAACAAGGTATTGATCTGGTCAATTGATATTTTCGGTAATGTCGTGTGCAAACAAATCGGTGGCAGGCTTTCAGTTTGCGGTTTTACCCATTACTTGATTTTTAGTGGAGCTATTTAATGCAAAAATCTAACTATCGAAGCAAGTTTGCGGCCTTTGGCGCAGGCGTTGCTCTACTGGCTTCGGCCGTAGGGCAAGCCGTCGCTCAAGAGTCAACGGCTGCTGGCGACACCGAGTGGCAGCAAGCTGGTGCTTTCCAGATGATGGTTCGCAAACCCGTTCAATTCGATCGCACTGGCGAGAGAATGGACGCGTTAATCGCGAAAATGCCAAAGCGTGCAGCCAATGCGACACCTGCGGCTAGCCGTGAAATTCCTAACAAATTCACCACCGGTGTGCCTTTAGCGCCACAAGCACCGTTAGCGTCGGATTTTGTTGATCCAATGTTGAGCGAGCCAACGTTGTTTACCCCGATTGGCGGTGTCAGCGTTGCAGGCCCAAGCAGTGACGACAACGCCGCTGTTGTTGGTGGTCGTATCGCTCCGCCAGATATCTCCGGTGATGTCGGTCGTGAATTCGTTGTGGCATACGCCAACTTGGTGTGGAGCTACTACGACAAGCAAGGTAATCTCGTTGGCGGTCCTTTCCCAGGTAATAGCTTCTGGTCTGGATTCGGCGGTCGCTGTGAAACCGACAACAGCGGTGACCCAATCACCATCTACGATCACCTGGCTGATCGCTGGGTAGTGAGCCAGTTCGCGGTATCTGAAGCGCCGTTCCTTCAGTGTTTCGCGATTTCTGACACCAACGATCCTGCTGGTCCTTATACTCGTTACGCCTATGAAATCGTTCCTGGCGACTTCAACGATTATCCAAAAATTGGCTTGTGGTCTGATGGCGCTGGTCAAAGTGCTTACCACGCAACTTTCCGTCAGTTCGCCAATGGTCAAACCTTCGCTGGTATCGATGCAGTAGCATTCGATCGTGACGCTATGCTTGCCGGTGATCCAAACGCGCAATTCGTGGTTGTTCGTATCAATACCAATGCCGTGCCAGACGGTATTCAGCCTGCGCACATCGACGGCGGTCCAACCGCTCCTGCAGGTAGCTGTGGTCTTTACGGTGCTGCGCTGAATAACAACAACAACGACGGTTACCTGTTCTGGGAATTCTGTACCGATTGGAACAATCCTGCGAACTCAACCTTCGATGCTAAGCCGTTGTTAACGGATGGTGTTCCAAACTGGGCGTCTTCGGGTCAGGTACCACAACCGGCACCGGGTGATGCGTTGGATGATTTGGATAACTTCACCATGTACCGCTTCTCTACGCGTTTCTTCCCAGGACAGGGTATGAAAGGTGTAATGGCGCACACAGTTGAAGCGGGTAACACCACCGCAGGTATGCGTTGGGCAACCTTTGATCTTGATAACCCAGATGCCATCACTCTTGATGACACGGGTACTCTCGGTCAAAACGACGGCATCCATCGTTGGATGGGGGCGGCGACCTTCGACCAAGTCGGTAACATCGGTATTGGTTACACCGCTGCGAGCGAATCTTTGTTCCCATCGGTACGTTTCACCGGCCGTGAAACCACCGATCCAGCAGGTACACTTCAAACCGAAGGCGTGTGTGTAGACGGAACTGGTGTGCAAACCGGTGTAAGCCGTTGGGGTGATTACTCAACAACTGCGGTTGACCCAGTCGATCAATGTACTTTCTGGACCTTCCAAGAATACGTTGAGCTTACCGGTACCTTCCAGTGGAGCACGCGTGTTTGTAGCTTCCGCTTTGCGTCGTGTACTGGTGAAGAGCCACCACCGCCACCACCTGCAAACGTTGCTCCTGTAGCGGATGCTGGCGCAGATTTGACGGTTCCACGTCGCTCAAGCGGTACTTTAGACGGCACAGGCTCAGTTGATTCAGACGGCACCATTGTTTCTTACTCTTGGGTAAGCAGCAGCCGTACCGTAAACATCAGCAACCCAACATCGCCAACGCCGAGCTTCACCACTCGTAACGTCCGACGCGACACCCCAGTCACCGTTACTTTAACCGTTACAGATGACGACGGCGCAACCTCAACCGATACCGTTGTTGTTACCGTACTTCGTTAATATCAAGTCTTTATGATTTGAATGGTAAAGGGGCACATGTTGCCCCTTTATTGTTTATACTCAAAAATAATTCAGCATCCAAAATATCTCAGCAAAAAAGTATCGGAATAAAATATTATTTTATGGATAAAAAAATATTAAAATTGAAAGAGGAATTGTTGCTCGGTTTAGAAAATTGGGCGGAAGGCAAGATAGATGAAAATACCATGCTGTGTATCGCCGAGAACTTATTGGAAAAATACGGTTGGAAAGACTTCGGTAAAAACAAACCCGAATCCGTTGTTATGGAAGCGCTTTCTCAACTAGAAATATTGAATCATCAATTGATTTGTAAAGATGATATTCCCGCTATTAAACGATTTTTAGAAAATAATAAAAACCCGGAATCAAGTTGGGCGGATTGGGAAAGTTATTGGAATTCGGTAGATTTTAACGAAAGAGAAGGGCGGCTAAATGCTATTGAATTCTATAGGAGCCTCTGACTAACCTCAACATCACTCAGCGTGATCTCAAGCGTGCAGTTGCAAGGCGCCGTTTGCAATTAATGGCCGTAGTCCTTAATAAAAACGGCAACGCCGCAAATGTGCGCTTGAGACCGCGCCCTACGGGGCCTGCCAGTTTTTTCCTGCTCCGCGTTGTGCTTTTTCGATTTAACCCGTTAGACCTTCAAAAGCACGCCTTAATCAGAAAAAAACTCCTTGACCTGAGTGATCTTGAGGTTAATCAGAGGCTCCTATATGTTACCTCAGGCAGACTAGATTATTCAGTTTTCACTAATGAAAATCCCTCGACTTCACATTAAACCCAATCAAACTCTCACTTAAATCCACCAGTTTCCCAGCAATCACATGAATCACGTTGTTGTCGGTTTCTACGGTGCCATTCACTAGTAACAGTTTGCTCGCCAATAATAAATTTCTGTATCGCGCCTGTACGCTTTTCCATACCACGACATTGGTATTGCCGAATTCATCTTCTAACGTTAAAAATAAAACGCCTTTGGCGGAGCCGGGCCGTTGGCGGCCGGTGACGAGTCCGGCAATACGAATAAATCCGCCGTGGTGTATTTGGTGTAAATCGGCGCTGGTTTTGCAGCGGTTAAACGGGTATTGATCACGCAGTATCGCCATTGGGTGGCGGCGTAAGCTTAAACCGGTGGTGGCGTAGTCTTGTTCGATGTTTTCGTATTCGCTGGGGCCTTGATGATTAATGTGTTGCAGAAAATCGTTGTCGAATGAATTTGCTGATGGATTGTTGTTTTCGCTCTGATTATTGCTTTCAGTTTCGATGAGCGGTTTGTAGTCTTCAATGCCGCTGGTGTACCAATGAGCTTGGTAGCGGTTGCCGCTGATGTTGGCTAAGGCATCGGCGGAGCTTAATAATTCCAGTTCTGTTTTTTCGAGTTTGGCTGTGTGGGCAATGGTTTTTAAATTTGAGGAATGTTTTCGTGCAGCAATAATGTTAACCGCGCTTTCTTCATTAAAACCTTTAATGCGCGAAAATCCCAAGCGAATTGCGCCGTGATTATTGTCTTTGGGTGTTATTTCTAGTGTGGTTTCCCAGTCGCTTTTTAATAGGTCTACGGGTAAAACAATAACCTTATGCCGTCTGGCATCTTGAATTAATTGTGATGGTGAATAAAACCCCATGGGTTGGCTGTTGAGTAAAGCAATATAAAACACTGCTGGATGATGGCATTTAAACCAAGAACTGAAATAACACAAATTGGCAAAGCTTGCCGAGTGTGATTCTGGAAATCCATAGCCACCAAAACCTTTTAACTGCTCGAACATGCGCTCGGCAAAATCTGGGTCGTAGTTACGCTCCAGCATGCCGTTAATGAGTTTATCTTTGAATTTCAATAAATTGCCGTTTCTTCCCCAGGCAGCCATAGCGCGCCTAAGTTGATCGGCCTCGCCACCACTGAAACCTGCGGCAACCATGGCGATGCGAATGGCTTGTTCCTGAAAAATCGGTACACCAAGGGTGGGTTCCAACACGCTTCGAATGGCCTCACTCGGATATGAAACCGGCTCTTCGCCGTTGCGCCGTCGCAAATACGGGTGAACCATATCGCCTTGAATGGGGCCTGGGCGAACAATGGCAATTTCAATCACTAAATCATAAAAGCATTTTGGCTTAAGGCGAGGCAGCATTGCCATTTGCGCTCGGGATTCCACCTGAAAAACACCAATGCTGTCGGCACGACTTAACATGGCGTAGGTGTGTGAGCATTCTTTGGGAATGTCTTGCAGTTCTTTAATACGAGCGTCATAGCTGTTCACCAACTTTAAACAGCGGTGCAGGGCGGTGAGCATGCCGAGTGACAACACATCAACTTTTAATAAACCGAGGGTTTCGATATCGGTTTTATCCCACTGAATAACAGTGCGGCCTTCCATGCTGGCGTTTTCGATAGGCACCATTTCACTGATTTTGCCTTCGCTAATCACAAAGCCGCCCACGTGTTGAGAAAGGTGGCGAGGAAAGCCAATAATACGGTGCACCAGTTGATAAAAATATTGTAAGAGATGATCGCTTGCATCCACGCCGTATTCAGAGAAGCGAATTTTTAAATCTTCGGTTCGGTCCCACCAAGCGATATTTTTACTGAGGTGATCTAACAGAGAATCATCAAAACCAAGCGCTTTACCCACATCACGCACGGCACTGCGAGCGCGATAGGTAACTACGGTAGCGGTGAGTGCAGCGCGTTCGCGCCCGTATTTGTTGTAAACATATTGAATGACTTCTTCTCGGCGTTGATGTTCAAAATCTACATCGATATCCGGTGGTTCGTCGCGTTCTTTCGAAATAAATCGCTCAAATAACACATTAATTTGAGTGGGTGACACCTCGGTAATTCCCAACACATAACACACCACAGAATTAGCCGCTGATCCTCGGCCCTGGCAAAGAATATGTTGGCTTTTGGCAAAAACCACCACGTCGTTAACGGTGAGAAAATAATACTCATAATGCAATTCTTCAATCAGTGTTAATTCGTGTTCAATTAAGGGTTGAACAGGTTCTGGTGTGCCATTGGGCCAGCGGCGTTGCTCGCCAATGTTGACCAGTTGTCGAAGATACTGAATGGGGGTGAAACCTTCGGGTACCAATTCTTTGGGATATTCGTATTTCAGTTCATCCAGAGAAAAATGAAACAGAGAAATAAAGTATTCGGTTTCTTGAACTAAATTTGCATTGTAACGCTGATAAAAGTCGTCGAGGCTTTTTATGTAATTTTCGCCATTAATGCATTGCCGGTTGCCAATGTCTTGCACGCGAGTGTTTAAGCGAATGGCTGTGAGCGTGTCTTGCAGAATTTTTTGTTCGTGCTCGTGCATCAAAATATGATCACAAGCAATAAGTGGAATATCACAATCGAGACCAACGTGCTGGAAATCGTCAAACGCGAATTGTTCGCCGGGCAAGTAATTGTGGTTAATACCAAGCCAGAGTCGATGTTTAAAAATACGTTTAAGTTTTTTGCCGAGCCAAAAGTTATCCATAGTGGAAACGTCGGGCAACCAAACGATTAAACACGTTTTCAGGCGAAATTGCAGATCATTCAGTTCAATGTGGTATTCGCCTTTTTCGCTTCGGCGGCGAGCGAGAGTAATTAACCCAGACAATTCTGCATAGGCGGTACGGTTCGGTGCGTAGGCTAAAAGCCTAACGCCGGTATCCAGAACAAATAACGAGCCTATTAATAATTGAATCGCATCGGTTTTTGTTTGAGCGTACGCTTTTACTACGCCAGCCAGTGAGCATTCATCGGTAATCGCCAGTGCAGAATAACCAGCCTCAAAAGCGCTAGTGACTAATTCTTCAGGATGGGAAGCGCCGGTTAAAAAAGAAAAATTACTCTGGCAAAAGAGTAGGGCGGCCACTAGCTGAAAACTCCGTGTAGAAACCACTGATCTTGGCCGCGATCATGATAAATCCAAACTTTGCGACAGTCGTCTTGTTCGGCAATAAAATAGTCGCGATTATGATGCCGAGACTGATCCCACCAATGGCCTTGAATACGTTCTGGGCCGAGTAAAATGGTTAATTTGCCTTGCCAAAATAATTCTTGGTCGTTATTGGCTTTTAAGGAAACCGGAGGGTGCAATAACCAAGCGGGTTTTGGCGCGGTAACATTTTCACACGAATTTATTGTATCTTGGTTGATAGCGGTTGAATGATTATCGCCAGAAAACAGATCTAATGATTGGAAAGCCAATGAATGGGAAGTGTTCGAAGTCTTAGTGTTTTTTTTACCGGATGACAGATTACTTTGCTTTTTATTGGGCCGAATATCAGAAACTTGCCAAGTGTTTAACAACTCAGGCAAATGTTCTGGCTGAAGTGATAATTCTTGAGTACTTTGTTTTCCCAGGCGATTGTGCAGTTTAGTGAGTAATAATTGCCATTGTCGAGCAACCAGTACTGGATTTAAACCAGATTGATCGAGAGAGAAAATTTCGTCATTAATGTGATTCAGGCTAGAAAAGTGAATTAATTTTAATTCCAGATGATTCACTTCAAAGGATAACGATAAATGATCAAAATGCAGCTTGGTAAGTTCTTTTAAAAGTTCGCCATCAAAGTGAATGGGTTGGCAAAGAATGACCACCTTTTTATGTTCGTTAACCGAGCCCAGTGTCCATTCCACGCCTTCACATTGCAATTGCTCTTTTTTTAAAAAGATGAGTAACTGATAAATCAACAAACTTACGGCGTGCTCCAGCAATTGCGTGTTCTGTACTGGAAAATCCAAATCAATCTTTTTCTTAAACTGATGAATTTCTTTCGGGCGAACTAACGCTTGGCGAGTATTGCCTTTTAAGCACTGTAGATAATGCAAAAAATATTTCCCGAACCGTTTACCGAGTTCCGCTGTAGGAATTGAAAATAATTCACCTAACGTTGATACCCCCATTTTATTCAGCCGTTTGAAAATCTCTTGATGGCAATCAAGCGCTTGAGTGCTAATGCTGCTCATGGAATGAATGTAATCGGCAACGGTGTGGGATTCGGTTAATGTAGAATGATAATTGGATAACACCCAGGCAGCTTCTTGTGTGTGGCCGATGCCTGCATTTACGTTGATGTGGTTTTTACGTAACTCAGCAATAATCTTCTCTTGAACATTTTTAAGGCCAGAGAATAATTTAAGGCTACCGGATATTTCTAAAATAACACCGGGTTGTAAATGACTTTGTTCTGAGCAGCTGGAATGTGGCGGTATGATGTTTTGATGAATCTGTTTTTGATCGGACTGTGTTTGCTGGGTTTGTTCAAGAGAATGCTCATTGAGTTCTCGGCCATTGAATAGCGGTGTGTTATGCAGCTTTACGTAAGGGGTGTAGTCGTAACAGAAATCGGCAATCCATTGCAGGTGTTTCCATTCTAATCGAATATCGCGTTCCAAAATAATTGGGCCGCTGTTGTTTGCGTTGTTATCTTCGTGTTCGGTTTTTTCCGCTTCCAATAACGCTTGGGCTGTTACTAAATTTATGCCGGGATACACTTTGTGCGCCAGGGCAACATCGTTGGCGTAAAGTACCTTTGTTCGGTTTAATTCTTTATGAGCCACAACCGTGGCTTGCTGATTTAATTGTTCTGCAGAAAATTCAAGCGTGTGATTTTCCTCAAAGCTGCATTCGCGATGAAAAACATCGAGCGCAAACCGAGGAAACCGTAGGGCCAACCATAACATTAGATCCCGCCTTGCCGAGTACTTTCTGACTGAGTACTTGCACGCTGAAACGGCAGAACTTTACCGAGACCATTCGAGCCCACGACCTGCGTGTTTGAATCCAGATTATTGCCGAGTTCGACGTGCACCGGTGCGGATAATCTGGGAAGGGCCAGAGTGCATTGTTGCTGATGGGTTTGGCCGCGCTGTTTCAGGAGTTCGATTTCTAAACCCTTAGCCTTGAGTTGTGTGTGCAAACGCAAAGGCGCTGGCGATTGCACGCGCGCAGTTGTGTTTTTGCGAAAACAAATGCTTAAGGCATCACCGTGAGTTGCGGCGATTTGCAGCTTGCGCAATTGCGCATAACGCCAGTGAAAGTTGTTCTCCCAAGCCAATACCGCCAGCGAGCACTGGGCTTGCAGCATATCCACTAACGCTGACAAAGCAACGTCTTGTTGAGTGCTCTTTATCACGCGGATTTTACGGGGATCAATACCTTGTTGTTCAAGGCCGGGTCCATAAGGCATGGCTGGTGGATTGAACAATAAAATGTAACCGGATTTTTGGCTCAAGTTTGCCAGGGTGGGTGAGAGTAAGTGCCACTCGCCGTGGCCATTGGCCGGTTGAGTAACGTCGATCAGTTCAGCTATGGGCCATCCTTGGCCTTGTAACATCTGGTCAAGCACCGGGTAGCCGCTGGAGATAACACGGGCAGCGGTATCTAGTCGTTGCCCACGCCATACATCCTTGCGGCTCAGTACATCAGCGAGCACGGGATTGGGGGTTTTGGTGCTTGGCAGAGTTTCAAGTAGCTTATCCATACTGTATTTATATACAGTATTCTGGGTTTGGTCAAGCGTTTACTGCCATCTAATTGTGGTGTGTTGATTTCGATACCCTCGACTGGTGTGAAGATTTGTAAATACGCCAAGGATTTTCAAAATTCTGCGTCTAACTTATTAATAAGAACAAACAATGGCGAAATAAGTCATTGTTTTTAAAGAAATACATTCAAAAAGGACAGGCATTGAAGATGATCAATAAGCTTAATGTGGTAGCAGCGGCGGTGTTGGCTGTGGGTATTCACGGTTCCGCCCTGGCGACATCTATCGTACCCGGGCAAACCGAGCTCAAAGGCTCGCCAGAGGCATTGCGAGAGTTTCTTCATCCGCGAGAAAACCGAGTCAGCCTTTCTGCCCAAGCAGAAGAAACCGCCTACTCGGATATCGCCATTGTCAGTTTGGTCGTTTCCACCAAAGAGAAAGAGTTAGCACAATCCATCGAGGCCAATGGCACATTGCGTGACAGCATTCGTAAAACCATGCTCGCTGCTGGCGTATCTGAGGAAAAGATTAACAACTCCAAGTTCTCAAGTTCGCCGCAATACGGTTGGTTAGGTAAAAAGCCAGCAAGTTTTGAGGTGGTGAATCGTATGGCAATTGAGATATCCACCGAAGCGCAATTGAAGGCCATTGCACAAATCACCGATCAATACGAAGAAGTCAGTCTTTCGGGGACGGAATTTAAGCATTCGGGTAAAGATGCTTTTATGAAGCAGGTGAAAGAGAAAGCATTGGCGAAAATTAAAGACCAACAAAAGCTTTATGAAGGTCAGCTCAATGTTCAGTTAACGCCGGTAGCGTTTTACGATCAAAATGTAGGGTTTAGAGCCACTCAAGGTGCTTCACAAATAGAAGAGGTTGTTGTGACAGCTCAACGTTCCAGAGAATCATTCGTTGATAGCGCTCGTTCGAAATCTTCGTTCACATCAGGAAGGACTTTTGATGAAGTAAAATACACCGCCAATATCACGGTTGAATTTAAGGTTGTGCCTAAATAATTCTGATTAGTTGAAAATTCCCAAAGGCGATTGTTACCTGTTCACCTTTCGTGTGAACAGGTTTTGATTTTAATATTCCCTTTTTCTCACTCACTTATACTTTCTACTTTGGTGAATTTCTTAAGAGAAATAATATTTGTCACCAGCAGTACGCCAAAAAGCACCGCAATCGACCCTGCAATTGCAAAAATAGACAGTGTCTCACCTAAGAAGACAACGCCCCAGAAGATCCCAAATATCGGTACTAAGTAAGTCACCGACACCGTATTAGTCGGACCAACCGATTTCAGCAGAGAGAAAAAGATAATGTATGCGAGTGCCGTACAAAATATTCCCAGTACAACAGCGGAGTACCAAGCGTTGCTGGAAATAGAATCACTGGGCCAATAATAAAATGATAAAGGTATCAAACAAATACTGGCACCAATCATACTGCCCGTGGCAATGCCCAAAGCACTAACGTTTGAAATGGTCTTTTTAATAAAATTTGCCGAGATGCCATAAAATAATGTTGCTACCAATACAGCAGCAATGGAGAGAATATGGCTGCCGGTGCTTTCACCTGAAAGAAAGCCTTCTGAACCAATAATTACAACTCCGAAAAAGCTGATCAGCAAACCCAATTGTTGCATCCAAGACAGCGCCGATTTAAACCAAATCCAGGCGATAATCGCTGTCCAAATGGGGGTGGCGGAATTTACCACAGAAACTATGCTGGCAGACAATTCTAATCCTGCGTAAGCAAATAAGGTAAATGGAATCGCTTGATTAATAACGCCGGAAAAAAGCACCAACGATAATGTTTTATAATCCGAAAATAATTCTGAAAACCCCTCTCGCCACTGCAATATAATACACAGCACGGCCAATGCAATCACAACCCTAACCGTCATCAATGGGATAGGACCAAATTCAGGTGCGGCAATTCGGATAAAAGAAAATGACCCGCCCCAAAAAGCAGCCAAGATCAATAATAAAGACAAATGCTTACTGCTCATAAAAATTTAAATCCGTATTTGCACCACAAATGACAATCACTATTTTTTCGTCTTTACGATATTGGTATTTCTTCGTCAAAATGGCGGTAAGTGCTACCGCAGCAGCCGGTTCTACCACCAACCTTAATTTTTCCCACAACAGTTTTTGTGTACTAATAATATCATCGTCGGACACTAAGAAAACATTTTCAACGTATTTTTGAATGATTGGGAAATTGCACTTGCCCATTTGTCGTGCGCCAAGAGCGTCGGCGGCAACACCCGAAACCGATACATCGACCGGCTCGCCGAATTTTAACGCCTCAGAAACCGCATTGGCAGTAAATGGCTCTGCACCGTAAACCCGTGTGTTGCTGTTTTGGTACCAGGCAGCTAACCCCGATAATAAGCTGCCACCGCCTGATGCCGCTAATACTGCGTCGGGTTCTGATTGTAAATCTGCATCAATTTCTAAGCCAATAGTGCCTTGCCCCAAAATTAACATAGGGTCATCAAATGCATGCAAATTGAGTAAGTTATTTTCTTGTGAATACTGATAACTTGCCTCTAAGGCGTCGCCATAGACCTTTCCGATAATATTAACATTAGCGCCGTATTGCTCCAGCAGTGTTATCTTCTTGTTAGACGTAACTTCAGGAACAAAAATTTCAGCGGTCAAGTCAAGTGCTCGGGCCGCATAAGACACAGCAATACCATGATTGCCTCCAGAGGCGGCAACGATTTTTGTACCTGTTGGTAATTGTTCGGTCAGAAATTTGTTGAAAATACCTCTGGGTTTATAAGAACCCGTGTGTTGAAAGTTCTCCAGTTTCAAATAAAGCTCGCAATCTAAATTAAATTCGTTACGGGGTAATTTGAACAGAGGTGTTTTTCTTATCAATGGACTGATGGAATTAAAACAGGCCGTAATGTCGTTGTGAACGGAATTGCTATCGATCAGATTCATCAAGTGTTTAACCTTCTAAATAAGTAATCGCTTGAGAGATCACCTGTTGACTTCTAAAAAGTGCCATTTCCAACCAATCATCGCGTTGAATAAAAAAACAATCGCGTAGCGGCGAATAATCCGTAGGAGAGCCTGATTTATTCCTCAGCACGCTCTCTGTTAAGAGTTCCTTTAATATTACGCTTTCTGTGTAGGTTCCAAATTCCAAGGCAATAGAGGTGAGTTCTGTGCCTTGGTAGCAACGTGCTATACCATCGTAGAGATTGCCATCAATATCGGAAGAAATCTGTTGGGATTCTTTTGGTGCGCCTAAAGAAGGCCCAAATATTGTTTTGGTCCGCAGTAAATCAATGGAGTTTGCCGGTGAGAAAGACATAGGTTGACCATAGCCGTATTTTCCCAAGCCCGTATGAATATCAACAACGACGGTTTTATCAACCGAGGCGGTATGTGACGTAATGATTTTTTCTAATACCGACCTACTCCAAGACGATGCTTTTCCGCCAAAAAATAATCCATCATCACAAGTGTGTTGACCTAGAGTTAGCGCATGAATATTTTCAGCCAATTGAGGTGAGGTGAAAAAATGCTTGAGATTACGGTCGATATCAATATGTTCGTCATCTGCGTGATACAAAATATCATGCACGCGTTGGTAGTTTCGGTTTATGGGTAGATCACCATTAAAATCTGTGAAGTTGCGATTAACATCAACATTGTCTTCATTGACTCTCATACCAAAGGAAAATCCATAAGGATTTAATGCGTGAACGCACATAATGTTGGTGTTACTCAAATCACATTGACGGTAACGCTCAAGTAACTGAGTTTGAACCATTGAGCCTAAATAACCTTCTACCCCATGTGTGCCCGATATAATAATTACCAAATTTTGCGCATTTTTATTCGATGTTATAGCGACATCAATGCCAAGTGTTTCACCACTCATTCCAACAAGTGGGTGCTCATAAAATGTATGGTGGTATTGGGGTGAGTCACACATTTTTATAAAGTCCGCTCGGGCGGACTCATAAGACTGTGGTGGTGTAATGCGAAGAGTTTGTTGATTTACCAATTGACTGCTAGCCCCAATGACGACATTTCATCTTCAAAACGTTGCACAGCGCGTTCACGAAAATCGGGGTACAACACACCATGTTTAATGCCGTCATCAATAACATCGGAAATTTCGGTCCACAAATACGGTTTGATGTGTTCTTTGTACCAGTCAACGTGAACTTGCGCTTTTTCTCTTACGGTTTCATCTTCGTCGATCATACGTTGCAGTACTTTTTTCCCGAATGCTAAGTGGGCCTTTTCTTCCGAGGCAATTCTGGCAAAAGACGGGAAGTACTCCGGCTTGGTTTCGGCCATTTCAGCGAGTTCTTCCATTGCTAAAACGCCTTCAGCGTAGACATTCAAACCAATTAATACTTCGAGTTCGTCGTCGGACGTTAATAATTTATCAAAACGGTTATCGATGTCTTTGAGTCGATATTTTTCGATGAGGGAGTCATCCCATTTCATTCCTAAATGCTTAACACCATCTTTAAACATTTTTGAATGAGAAACTTCGTCGCTTGCGTGATGAACAAGATAAAACTTTTCAGTTAAGTTGGTTCTTTTCGGTATCCATTTTGCGCATAAATCAATGATTTCTAACTCAGAGAAATAAAAGTTTACATACACGGTAAGAATCATATCCAATAATTCTTGCCCATTTTCTTCAACAATTTTTTCGTATAATTCCATAACAACCTCAAATTTTAATCGGATTTCTAAGTTATTGTTTATTAAGTAGGTATTGTGCGAATTTGTTTCCGCGATGATTTAAAGACGCTTTTAATACATCTCGAATAGAACAATACATAGCAATACTTTTGGTGGCGCTTTGCAGTTCTGTATCCATAAACGGAATACCAAATTCAGAAGCGCCCATTCCTCTGAAAGCGCTCACCGGACTCTCTTTCGTGTCTGTGAACGCATCGATAATCAAAGATTTTCCGTCGAATATCATGTAATGCTGTACAACAAACTTAAACAGCAAGCCAAACAAGCCATAAGGTGCGCCGGGGTATCGGATTTTTCTGTATTCTGGTAATACAATTAAGCGGTGAGGCTCGATCAGATTGGCGTCACTTTTTATAGCTGTTAACGGAAAAAACTTTTCTATGGGTAAGCCATTGCAGGAGTCTTTTACAACCCGTACAGTCGCTACAATTTCATTGGGATAATTAACATCAGAAGCACAAATATAATCAGATGAAGCATGAAATTCATCGATTAAATCGTCTTTATTACCCTGGCATTCAATTAATCCCCGTTCATGATCGTAGACTTGCTGCCATAACTGGCCGACCCGATTTAGGCGATCGTAATCATTGCGATCAATAAGCTGAACTGAAAAATGAGTTGCTTCATATTCTTGTTCATCGACTTTTTCTTTAAGTGAAGCTGTCATAAGACGAACCTCTTTTTAACTTACGGAGCTATCCCACATTCCTTTATAAAAGGTACCGGCAACTTTGGCTGAGTGCGCCATCCATTTCCATTCATCGCTGGTCATTTCACATTTAGAGACTACCTCCCACAGTTCGACAATATGCTCTTTGTCGGTCTCGCCATGAGATAAAAAGAACGATAAATTATCTTTTGTCAGTTCGGTTTTTTCGATAACCATATTGCCAAACCAACCGCCGTATTTTTGCCCAAGACCTTCAAGAATAAGAGAGCTTGCTATTCTGGCGTGAGGATTATGCAAGGCGTTGTTTACGTTAAAAGAAACGTACGCTAATGCCTCGGTCGATGGGAGTAAGTCTTTGGGCTCTGGGCCTTCATATCCTGTCGATTTTAAATCGTCTATTATCCAATGGTAATGGTCCATCTCTTCGGCGGCGTGATGCACTAAATATTCTCTTAACAATACAAATCGTGAAGGGCAATTAGATGCTGCCGCAGCAAAAGACATGGTTCCTTGATAAACTTGATAGAATAGAGTTAACAATAACGATTGGTAATCTTTTACGCCCCAGGTTCCTGCTTCTAATGCTGAGAAAACTTTATTTTTTGTGAATTCATCAATACTTTTGTCGACCGCTATTTTAACATCGTCGATGGTGTACAGTTTTGTATCATTCTCCATTATTGTTCCTTTCAAGAGTACATTTAAAAAAGCAAAAAAAATAACGTCAAAATAACTCAGTGCGAACTCTGATATTTTTTGAAATGATATTTTTATCAATTAGAGTTGTCGTTAACAGACATGTGAGTGTCGTAAATACGATTCTTAACAGCCGATTACGGCCACTGGTTAAAGTAGTCACTGGTTAAAATTGATTTTTATAAAATTTCATTTTCTTAATATTTGATTCTAGATTTTAATTTGGTTGGTGTTGCTCTGAGTAATTGTTGAGGTGATAAAAATTTCAATAAATAATAGGTAGAAAATTATTTTATTTAACTACCAAAATTAACAGGTAAGTTAATTTGGTTTTTGGTAAGTGAACTTTACTTTTTATATTGTGGGTGGCTTGGTTGTATTTATTGGTGCACCAATTTGGTGTTGGTTGGGTTTAATTGTGGGGCGCGCTTAATTTTAGTCAGTGAATAAAGCCCCATAACAGATCATTTGTTGGTAAAGGTTTGTGTTTTTAAACTGAAAATTAATGCCCGGTTTATTGTTGTGGTGTTTTCTTAAAAACAGTGTTTTTGTCAAATGGATAATCAAGTTATGAATTTAATGAATAAATTTTGTCGGTAACTTTTATAAAATTAATATTAAATAAAATCCATTGTCGTTAGTGATACAATTAATATTTAATCATTTTTGTAGGAATTACATGCAATGCGATCAATGTATTTATTAAAATTATCTTGCTGTTAGATTCTATTAATATTGATTAAGTAAATTGATTAAATAACGTGATTGAGCAATTCGAGCCCAAACCGTTGAGGAGGGAATGCTCTCTACCACCGTTGCCGCTCGATGCTAATCTGGAGTGTATTTTATTGCATAATGAATAGATTGTTTTGTAATAAAGGTGGCATAATTACTCTTCAACATTCTGAACTATTTAGCAGTGTCAGTGGAGGCCAACATGTCAGATCAGCAAAATACCGGTGAATCCGTCAAGGCGGGAACCTTGTTAGGAATTGCTCGCCGTGAACAACGCCGTGCACCGATGGAAACCTTAGGTACTGCTCTTGTGACCACCGAATCGGGCGTTGAAAACGATTCCCGAGGCAAGCCGAGTTCTCGTCAGGTATCGGTATTGAGTCAGCACGACTGGCATCTCGCCTGCGCTGAGGTCAGTGATGAGCCTTTGCCCTGGACGGTAAGACGCGCCAACTTGTTGATCGAGGGCTTTGATTTCAGCGAAGCCGATGTGGGCAAAGAAATCCATATTGGTGATTTGGTATTAAAGATCAACAAAGAAACCGATCCGTGCTTTCGAATGGACGAGCAGTGCGACGGCTTGCAAGAGGCTCTGAAGCCCGATTGGCGTGGCGGCGTGTGCTGCACCGTGCTAACCGATGGCAGCATCAAAATTGGCGACAGTGTTGAAGTTAAGGTTGTTGGTTAAGTCTTGGTTTCTAGTTATAGTTTCTATTTGTAGTTCCTAGCAGAAACTAGAGTTAACGAAAAAATTTTAGAGTAGCGCTTGAAATAGAAAAGCTACGACCCCATCTCTAAAACCGTAGCCACCATGGCTGCGGTTTTTTATTTTTAAACATTGATAAAAATACCGATTGATTAATGCGTTTTGGTTATTTCGGTATGGATTGGTGTGTCTATTTAACAGCAACTGTGTTTAATGCTTTTCATTAAATGGTTTGTTGTTTTTCAGGATTTTTATTTATCTGATTTTAACTGTTTCCCTCTTGGTTTTTTGAGGGCTGGATTTCTGCGTTCTTAATTTTTGATCTTTATCTACAAAGATTTCTAAAAAAAGAAATTTTAAAATAATTTAAAAAATAATCTTGAAATTAAATTTGCTCGCCCAATATTAATAAGTGTAAGAAAAATCTTAATCTAAATTTCCTCAAGCGGAAAATGTCTCAAAGAGAGTTTTCCATTTTTAAATCGTATTGCTTCTCAAGGAGAATATGTTATGAAATCTATCGACTTAACCCCACTTTATCGCAACAGCATTGGTTTCGATCATTTGTCATCATTGCTTAATAGTTCATTAAGAACAGAATCTGCCAATGCCAGCTATCCACCTTACAATATTGAGGTGTTGGGTGAAAACAAATACGCCATTACTTTATCCGTGGCTGGCTTTAGCCAAAACGAGCTAGACATTAACGTTGAAAAAGGAGTATTAACCGTACGCGGTAAAAAAGTATCGGCGCAGGAACGTCAATATTTACATCGCGGTATCGCCAACCGTTCTTTTGAACGTAAATTTAATCTTGCGGAATACATAGAGGTTGTTGATGCGGGACTGGATAACGGCTTGCTCAGTATCAGTTTGGTGCGAGAAATTCCAGAGGCGTTAAAGCCTAAAACCATTGCCATCAATACAGGAAAGCCTGCGTTGAATGTGAATCAGCAAGAAAGTGCCAATCAAGGTGTTAACCAAGTTGCATAAATTTAATGGTTTAAATGCATAGAAAAAACCCGGCGTTATTGCCGGGTTTTTTATTGGAATTTTATGAGCGATTCCGATAAGCCTTGCCAGTCACTAATTGCTGAATCGGCCTTGGGAAGAAATTGAGAATAGTGCGAAGATAAAACCCGATCACAAACCAAGCTACAGTCAGTGATAAATAGAAGAACACATAAGGAAATTCTATGGATTGGGAAAACAGCAATTGCCATGCTCCCCAGCACACTAAAAAGAACACATTGTGAGCTAAAAATAAAAAGTAGGTGCTGCGATCAACGGAGTGAATAAAACCTGATTTAACCGTATTTGCTAAAAAGTAAGCGCATAAGATTGCCAAGGTGCCAATGCTCACGCGTTTGAATATTTCATAGAAATACAACTGAGACGAGGATAGCTCGGTGTATTTGAAGGCGAACTCTAAAGCAATCACAATCAGTGAACCGATTAAAGCTGGGATTTTCAGTTTGTTGACTTGAGACAGCGAATCGAATTTTAAGCTATAAACAACGCCAAAACTGAAAAACACGAGAATCATTCCTCGCATTACCAACGGTTGAAAACTGATAAAAGAATCAACGATCAATAAAGCTGGAATTAACAACCAAGACAGACGTTTCGCTAGCCAGATAATCACAGGCGAAAGCACAACGCACATAAATATGTCGCGCAAGAAATTCAAGCTCTCGGTAGCGCCACCATAATCGATTGTAAAGATTCGAAACAGCACAATCTCATACAGTTTAAGTCCTTCCAGTTTTTCCACCACCGATGTGCTAGCACCGGTAACCTTAAGAATCATCAAGCCGACCACAATGATCGCAAGATTCCAAAAGGCCATAGGTACTACCAGTGCGACAAAACGCTTGCGAATGGTTGTTAGCCAATCGTTGGCGATAAAGTTATAGACAATCAAAAAACCACTGATAAAACTCAGCGCCGCGACACTGGCTCTACCAAACACATCGCCAATCACGGTTTCAATGGCATCAAGGTACAGCGGCGGATTGTCGATAAGGTCCAGACCCGGCGGTACATGAACCATACACATAAAGAAGATACACAGTATGCGGCAGTACTTAATTTGCAGCGAGGTGGTGCTGTCTAACGGCTTAGATTCCATAGCGTTCTCATCTGTGTCAGTTATGCGTCCCTATATCCCTGGCATAGCCATGGGTGTTTGATATTAACATTGGTAATCAGAATTGTTCAAAGTTATTGGTGAATGAGAATAAGAAAGAGAATAGTTCAAAAGTGTGGCTGTGCACCTTTTATTCAGATAAATGACGATTTAACGCGGTGACAGATATTTAAAGAAATAAATGTTTATTGATATTCTTTTTATGCTCATAAAAAAACTTAAAAACTATAGATAAACAGTATTATGTGAATTCTTGACTCTGTTATAGCATTTCTCTTGATCACCACAGGATGTATCAATCCAGGCTCATCATTATTAAATTAAAAATCACCGATAAAATATTGCCTAAGAGGTATTTAACAGTGTTTCCGTTTGGCAATGTCTCAGTGTTTTTATTAATGTCGTGTGACAATTATATGTCGATAAAAAGTCATTTGATTTAAATTAAAAATTTAAAAGCAACTTGTCGTTTTCACAAGCATGGATGTGATGGTCAATAACCGGCCCTAAAAATAAGGAGAAAATCATGAGTTCAAATCAACCTAACCGAAAAAAGAAATTCAGAAAATTTATTAAAGACATCAAAGAAAAAATTGAAGATCTAGAGCGAGCCAAAGAGCTGGATCTCGGTCCACTGCAACTGTTACCGGGCAGATGGAAAGGCGTGGGTCAAGGGTGGAATATGATTGCATTGCCTTTTCCAACCACACCAGGGCCGGGTGGGCGTGCCATTAATTACCGATTGTTGCTGAATCAATACGATGAAGAATTGGATTTTTCATTTGTCGATGACGCCGTGCCTAATCGTGGTATCAGTTTCACAAATACGGGAGCGGCTGAATCCGACCAAACCCTTGTCGCGCTTGATTATCAGCAAACCATTCAACAAGTTTCTGCCATAGATAATCCGCCCAGCGACGGCTTAGCAGGTGACCCAGGTTTAGCGATTCACCACGAACCTGGGCTTTGGTTGCATATGGAAAATGAAGTGACTAGCCGACTCAACGTCGCGCGCCTTGCCAACATTCCTCACGGTAACTCGGTATTAGCGATGGGTGTTGGTTCTGATCCTGTAGCTGGTGGCCCGAATATTCCCGAAGTTAACGGCTTGCCAATCGGTGCTGTACAAGACATTAACCATCCTTATTTGTCGCCTTATAAACATTTTGCCGACAATCCTTTTGTTGGAACGGTAGATGTGCCGGGGTTCCCAGGTTTTAATCCGGTGTCGCCCAACGATTTATTAGCGTTGGCCAACCAAGGTGTGGAAATTGAACGTACAACGGAATTGCACGTCGATACCGAAGTGCAACCTGGTGGCATCAATAATATTCCATTTATTGAGCGACAGGCAGATGCCAGCGCTATGGAATCGATTTTCTGGATTCAAGAGTTAAAAGAAAAAGACAGACGCGGTAATCCCAAATTACGTTTGCAATATACGCAGACTATTTTCCTGGATTTTTTCCCACGTTTCGACGGCACTCCAGGTTTGATTCGCTGGCCACATGTCAGTATTAATACGCTGGAAAAAGTCTTTTAGTGTTTTCTGTAAATGCCACCAACGAAAAGCGCCAATGGCGCTTTTCTCGTTTTTGTGGGGTTAAAATAATTTTATATTTTGATAAGCGTTTATATTGATGTGCGGATTTAAAGATAAAAAATAAGAAAAACAAAAGCTATGAAAATTTCGTTTATTAAATAATATTAATTACAATAGTTAATATTATTTTGTTGCTGTAGTTTTGGTGATTTCTTTTTAATTGATGCGTTAAATTCAGAGCGTGGTTAATTTGTATCGATCGCAGAATCCTATATATGGTTTTTTGGATTTGCGAGTTTACGAACTCTCATAAATTCTTGAATTTAACAAATATCAAAAAATGGCTTGTTTTTACCAAGTGTTTTTATCAGGTAAGTCATTCCCCAATAAATCAATAATAATTTTTATGCGTTAATGATCCGTCTTTAGTTCTGGTTTAGTCAGTATTTATCCAAAAAATATTTTTACCAAACCCTAAGGAATACAGTTAATGAAAAAAATATTGGCTGCAACGGTCAGTGTTGCCGCGTTAATGTTGCCTACTCATGGCGTCATGGCAGATGCATCAGTTACTCAAGAGCATATGAAAAAATTAGGCGGCGCCTTAATGCACGTTTCGGAAAATGCTCGAAAAACAACAGGCGCTATGACCAAAGACGTTGGGATGATGAATCATTCTATTAAGCTCGCCGAAGTAACCAATGATGGTTATGTTCTCGTTGATGCTGTCGCTTCGGGAGAAGCAAAAGAATTGATTGCCATGCTGGAGTCAGTAGGAGCGAAGCAGATTTCCAGCTATGGTAAAACGGTGTCTGCCCAAGTGCCCGCAAATAAATTAACGGATATGGCACTGAGTGACACAATGGCGTTTGCCAAACCTGCGTTGATGACTACGAATGCGGGTTTGGTTAGACAAAGAGGCGATCGCTCTATTCGAACCCAATTTAATCGGCGTCAGCGCGGCTTAGACGGAGAAGGGTTTACCGTAGGCATCTTATCCGACAGCTACGCTTGCGATCCAGGGCGAACGTCGAATCGCGATCGTTATACAACGCCCGCACAAGACGTTGAAAATAACGACCTTCCCAGTGGCACTATTATCCGTGACGATCTCGATGATCGAGCGATTTGTACGGATGAAGGACGGGCAATGGCCCAAATTATTTATGACGCCGTACCTGGTGTTAATTTTATATTCCATACCGCTTTTAATGGTCAGTCTGATTTCGCCAACGGTATTGTTGAGTTGGCTCGACAAGGCGCTGATGTCATTGTCGATGATGTGTTGTATTTTGCTGAGCCTATGTTTCAAGACGGTATTATTGCGCAAGCGGTAGATCAAGTTGCAAGTATCGGTGTGCCTTACTATTCGGCGGCCGGAAATATGGGGCGAGCTTCCTATGAAACTGAATACCACCCAGTAAACACAGGTATCGGCACGCTGGCCGACTTTGATCCAGGTACCGGTGTCGATCTTGTTCAGGGACTTATTGTCGACGGCGTTGATGTTGGCGGTGGAATTGAGCAGACCACATTCTCTTTCCAGTGGGACAGCCCTAACTTATCTGCCGGTGGTCTGGGGGCCCAAAACGATGTGGATATTATGGTGTTTAACGCCGATGCATCCGAAGTAATACCAAATTGTCCAAGCGCTGGACCGGGAGGCTCTGGTCCAGAAATCTGTGTTGTTAGACAAACGGATGGTGGCAATGGCGGTGATGCCATTGAAGTGCTGTCGATATTAGATACTACCGGTGGCGCTACCGTTCAGTTAGCATTTTTAACAGAAACAGGGGATGCGCCAGAGTTTGTTAAATACGTTGTCGTGGCGGGAAATATTGCGGCGTCAGAATATCCACTGAATGCATCCACCAGTTATGGTCACAGCAATGCAGCCGGAGGCGAAAGTGTTGCCGCGTCGGCATTTTTCTTTAATCGTTCGTTCATAGGTAATTCAAGGGTTCAACAGGTGCGTGCAAACGCCGGTGAACAAGAATGTGTTCCAGCGTGTTTAAACGATTTTTCTTCGCTGGTGGCACGCCAATTTTATTTGATGTCAACGGTAACCGTTTGCCATCCGCCGAGGTGCGTTTGAAACCTGGGGTTACCGCTGCCGACGGCGTTAATACCAGTTTCTTCTCATTTGACTTAGCCCGCGATGACGATGACGGAGACGGTGCGTTCCGACGACGTGAACGAGGAGAGTTCCCCAATTTCTTTGGTACCTCAGCCGCCGCACCGAACGCAGCCGCAGTCGCAGTGCAAATGTTACAGTCGGTTTCTAATCCAATTCGATTCCGAGATCGAGAAAATCGATTGCGTTTTCGCATGTGTCGTCCCGACGGTAGAAGTGTGAATATCAGAAGAGGGCAGGGCCGAATTGTGCGCAGATTAAATCGCGGATTTACTTTGGGTAGCTGTGATAGACCGAGCCCGGAAATGATTTATGACGTTATGCGTGATACCGCTCGCGATATGACTGTTCGAGCATCAGTGAGTAACGGGGCAACAGTTCAGATCTTTGATGAAGTAGGACCTTCTGGATTCGATTTTGATTCTGGATTTGGCTTCGTCAATGCTCGTGCTGCAGTAAGAGTGTTGCGAAATCGATTAGATCAATAAATAGTAAAAATGATAAAAAGCCGGTGAAGAGATTCATCGGCTTTTTTGTTTTGATTAATATGACAGTAAAATTACCGTTTGAAATAACCTATGCTGATAATGTTTGAGTGAAGGCGGTTTTAATAAATAAAAATTTGGAGTGAATTTCGTTTTAATGCTTTTATGTGTTTTGTGGTAACTAAAGTATTAATTTTTATTTTTATAAAAACGTACAATTTATCTTAATTAAACAATTTTTATTATTGTCTATAAATAAAAAATAGAAATTCTTTGATGGTTGCCGCAAAAACGATTAAAAAAATTATTTTCGTATTTTTCTCGGTTGGAACTTAACAGTGAATACTTAAAATATTGGTTCACTTTATGATCGAGGAATTGGATTCATGAGAAAATTATTGGCAATGACAGTTAGCGCTGCTGCGTTAGTGTTGGCCACAAACGGTGCTGTTGCGGATGAATTAACACAAGCGTTGCAGGTTAAAAAAATCGGCAGCGCGTTAATGCAAGTATCGAAAAACGCATCGGAAAAAAGCGGTGCTGAAATTGGCATGATGGGATCAGATGCTAATCCTATTAAATTGGCGAATGTATCGAGCGACGGTTATGTCTTGATTGATGCCGTCGCAGCCGATGGTGCTGATAAATTAGTTGCAATGCTTGAGTCTCTCGGTGCAAAAAATATTTCCAGCTACGGGCGTATGGTTTCAGCCAGCGTGCCTGCGGCAAAATTAACGGATATGGCGTTGAGCGAAACAATGGCTTTCGCAAGACCGGTAACGATGGCAACCAATGCCGGTGTTGTCACGCAACAAGGTACGCGTGCGATTGGTGCTGATATCAATAATACCGTATTGGGTTTGGACGGCAGTGGTTTTACCGTCGGTGTTTTATCCGACAGTTTTGATTGTGATCCGGGCACACTTGCCGGTGATCGTTACGCAACGCCGGAAGAGGATGTTGCCAATGGCGATATTCCTGCCACCTATGAAAATTTAGAACCCATTGCCGATCCGACCGGATGTACCGACGAAGGTCGAGCTATGGCTCAGTTGATTGTCGATAATGTTCCCGGCGTAAATATTCTTTTCCACTCTGCCTTTAATGGCCAAGCGAGTTTTGCCGAAGGCATCGTTGAGTTAGCACGTGCCGGTGCTGACGTTATTGTCGATGATGTTATTTATTTTGCCGAACCTATGTTCCAAGACGGCATCATCGCACAGGCCGCCGATGAAGTTTCTCGTCTCGGTATTCCTTATTATTCTTCCAGCAGCAACTATGGACGCGATTCGTTTGAGAGCAACTATCGTGCAGTAGAAGCGACCATCGATTCTGTCGAAGGTATTTGGCACGATTTCGATGAAGGCGAAGGCGTCGACTTATTAAAAACCATCACATTAAACGGTGCTAACCAAACCAGTTTAAGTTTTCAGTGGGACAGCCCTAATTTTTCTGCCGGTGGCGCTGGTGCAACCAACGACGTTGACGTGATCATGTTTGATGAAAACGGAGTTCGTGTGCCAAATTGTTTGGAATTCCAAGCAGAAAATAACGGCGAATTTCCACCATTGTGTCAATTCTTATTGGATGATGGCGGCGGTTTTGTTGACGGTGGTAATGGTGGCGATGCGATTGAAGTTGTGTCGTTAGTGGATTCCGTGGGCGGCTCTACCGTGCAATTGGGTTTCTTAACCGAAACCGGTGAAGCGCCTGGGTTCGTAAAGTATGTGATTTACGAAGGCGGTGTTTCTGACTCCGAATACCCTATTAATGCTTCAACCGCTTATGGCCACAACAACGCTGCCGGTTCTGAAGGTGTTGGTGCTTCGGCATTTTTCTTTAACGAAGCATTTATCGGTGATGCGAATACTGAATCGGCGCGCGCAGAAGCTGGTGAAGAAGAATGTGTCCCTGCTTGTTTAAACAGCTTTTCATCGGCCGGCGGTACGCCCATTCTGTTTGACTTAGAAGGCAATCGCTTACCGGCACCTGAAGTTCGTTTAAAGCCGGGTGTAACAGCATCGGATGGTGGCAACACGTCGTTCTTCTTTTTCGATACTTTCTTCGATGACGACGACAGCGACGGTGTTTTCGCAACCAATGAAGAAGAGGAATTCCCGAATTTCTTCGGTACCTCTGCGGCGGCTCCGAACGCGGCGTCTGTGGCATTGCAAATGATACAAGCAACGGCTTCGCCAGTTTTAGGAACCAACCAGCGTGGCGAAACAACCTACACTATGTGTCGTCCAAATTACTTCGGCGGTCGTAAATTTGGTCGTACCGTTCGTGTTCGCGAAGACAGAGTCGACGCTCGTTTGGCTCGCGGTTTCTTATACGGCGCGTGTAATCGTCCAGAGACTCAAGCGATTTATCACGCAATGCGTGTAACCGCAAAAGACATGAACATCGCTTCTTTTGGTAGCGGTGTAACATCCAGCACGTTTGAAGAAATCGGTCCACTAGGATTTGATTTTGATTCGGGCTTTGGATTTGTCGATGGTCCAGCGGCGGTAAAAGCCATTAAGAAAAAACAGCATTATTACTATTTTCCCTATTTTAGAAAATTCGATTAACGTTGAATTACTAGAAAGCGAATTTTAGATTGATAAAAACCGGCGAATCTTTCGTCGGTTTTTTGCGTTTAGAGGCATCTAATCAAATACATGAAAGTTCATGAGAGTTTATGCTGGATGGTCAGCTTTTAGCGGGTTTTAATAACAGAATAACATCTGAATTTTTCGATATTTTTTTGCCGCAGGCTTGCGGTTATCTTGCTATCAGTTAATTTGAACTATTTTAGAAATAAATTTAATCAATAAATCCAGATAAAAAATACCGAAATAAACAGTTCATTAATCTATTTTAAATGGCTCGATAAACAAAGACGTCTATAAACTTATTTTAAAAATAAAAACGGAATTTTTGAGAAAACTCCCAAAAGAAAATAAAAAAACGTTTTTATACGTTTGTGAAATCTAGGAACTAAATCGTCTTGGGGTAGAATGTCTATTCATTCCACGATCAAATAAATTGATGCTTAAGGGGATTTAGGTTCATGAAAAAACTATTGACCGCAACAGCCAGTGTTGCTGCGTTGATGCTTACAGCTCAAGGTGCAATGGCTGATGTATCCGCAGTGCCTAGCCAGATGAAAAAACTCGGCAGTGCACTAACGCAAGTTTCTGTTAACGCGCAAACTGCCAGTGGTGCTTCTGTTGGTACTATGGGTACAGCAAATAACACCATCAAATTGGCCGAAGTAGACAGTAAAGGTTACGTTCTTATTGATGCCGTAGCATCGGAAGGTACCGCAGAACTCGTTGCCATGCTTGAGTCGATTGGCGCTAAAAATATTGCCAGTTATGGCCGTGTGGTTTCAGCACGTGTTCCCGCCAACAAATTAACCGACATGGCATTAAGCGACGCAATGGCATTTGCGAATCCTGCGTTTATGGAATCTAACGTTGGTATTGTTACCCAGCAGGGTGACCGCGCCATGGGAACCGACATCAACCGTGAAGCTCTTGGTCTTGACGGTACTGGTTTTACCGTTGGTGTACTATCAGACAGTTTCGAATGTGACCCAGGTTCACTCGCCGGTGGTCCATACACCACGCCTGCCGAAGACGTCGCTAACGGCGATATTCCAGCTACATTCATTAACCTAGAAGCTATCGGTGATCCAGACGGTTGTATCGACGAAGGTCGAGGCATGGCGCAACTTATTGTTGATGCTGTGCCGGGTGTAAACATTATTTTCCACACGGCGTTTAACGGCCAAGCAAGTTTCGCTGAGGGTATTGTCGAGCTAGCACTTGCCGGTGCTGATGTTATCGTTGATGACGTTATCTACTTTACCGAGCCAATGTTCCAAGACGGAATCATTGCACAAGCCGCTGATGAAGTAGCGCGTTTGGGTGTGCCTTATTATTCATCCAACGGTAACCGTGCACGCGATGCGTTCGAGACTGATTACCGTGCCGTAGAAGCGACCATCGATACTACCGAAGGTACCTGGCACGACTTTGATCCAGGTGAAGGCGTTGATCTACTGAAAACCGTTACTCTCGATGGTTCTACCCAGGTTAACCTGACTTTCCAATGGGACAGCCCAAGCTTCTCAACCGGTGGTCTTGGTTCTCCGAACGATCTAGACGTTGTTATGTTTGACGAAAACGGCGTTCGCGTTCCTGATTGTTTTGTCTTCCAAGATGAAAACGGCTTCTTCCCTCCTTTATGTCAATTCACCTTCGCTGGTGCTGAAGGCGGTGACGGCGGCGACGCTATCGAATTGGTTTCATTGGTTGATTTCACTGGTGGTGCTACCGTTCAGTTGGGTTTCCTAACCGAAACTGGCGACGCTCCTGGATTTGTTAAATACGTTATCTTCGGCGGCAACATTACCGATTCAGAATACGCAATTGATGCGCCTTCTGGCTTCGGTCACAACAACGCAGCCGGTGCTGAAGGCGTTGCGGCTTCTGCATTCTTCCTAACCGAGCCGTTTATTGGTGATGCTAACTCCAATACGTTACGCGCTGAAGCGGGCGAAGAAGAGTGTCGTCCAGCGTGTTTGAATGACTTCTCATCAGCTGGTGGTACACCGATCTTCTTTGATGTTGCCGGTAACCGACTGCCCGCGCCTGAAGTTCGCTTCAAGCCAGGCCTAACCGCACCAGATGGCACTAACACCTCGTTCTTCTTCTCAGATACTAGCCGTGATGACGATGACAGTGATGGCGAATTCGTAACTGGTGAAGAAGGTGAGTTCCCGAACTTCTTCGGTACCTCAGCGGCGGCACCAAATGCTTCAACCATTGCTGTGCAAATGTTAGAAGCAACAACGTCTCCAATCCTGCGTACCGTAAGCAGCGGCAATACTATTTATGTTATGTGTCAGCCTGGTATCTTCGGCGGCCGTTTATTGGGTCGAACTCGTTGGACTCCTGAAAACTTAGTTGAAGATCGTATTGCAAGTGGTCACTTGTTAGGTGCGTGTAGCCGTCCAGATCCGCAATCTATCTACCACGTAATGCGTACCACAGCGACCGATATGACTGTTCGTGCATCACTTGCTGATGGATCAACAATTCAAACCTTCGATGAAATAGGTCCTTACGGATTCGACTTTGACTCAGGCTTTGGTTATGTGAATGCGCCTGCGGCAGTGGAAGCAATCAAGAAAAAGCAACGTTTCTACTACTTCCCTTACTTTAAGAAGTTCTACTAAGTTATAAGTCGTAGTCGTTCTACACCGAAAACCGGCGAGTTATCTCGCCGGTTTTTTTATGCCTCCAGTTTCACTTTGGCAGCCGCCAAATTACCTGGATCTAATCGGTTAAATCAAAACGGAATCAAAACGGCGCCATTGATTAAAAATGTAACAGCACTGGTTGATTTTGTTAGTAAATAGAGTCAAATAAAAAACCAGGTTGTTAGTCGCAAAGCCCTATAAACCGGGCGCTGAAAACTATTGTCATTAAATCTGGTGACTTTTGTCATTGGCGAAAACAGGTCTTTCGACCAAGCTTTAGGCATTCGATTTAACCGTGGCTGGCATTATTCGAGTCAGTCTCGCTATCAGGTCTCCCTTCAACTGCTGATAGCTATAACAAAAAGAGAGAGAGGAAGGTTGTCATGCCAGAATATAAAGCTCCTTTGCGCGATATCGACTTCGTTTTAAACGACGTATTGAACGCCGAAAAACACTATCAAGATTTGCCTGATTGCGAAGAAGCGACGCCTGATATGGTGTCTGCAATCATCGAAGAAGGAGCCAAGTTTGCCGAGCGCGTGTTGTCACCTTTGAACCAAATAGGTGATCAGCAAGGTTGCCAGTGGAACGACGGCCAAGTCACAACACCAGAAGGCTTTAAAGAAGCGTATCAGCAATACGTTGAAAGCGGCTGGCCATCACTTGCTCATGAAGAACAATACGGCGGCCAAGGTTTACCAGAATCCTTAGGGTTGGTGCTCAATGAATTGGTGGGTACCGCCAACTGGTCGTGGAGCATGTACCCAGGTTTAAGCCACGGTGCCATGAACACACTAGACGCCCATGGCACCGAAGAGCAAAAGCAAACCTATTTAACCCAATTAATCAGTGGTAATTGGACCGGCACCATGTGTTTGACCGAGCCTCACTGTGGTACAGATTTGGGGATGTTGAGAACCAAAGCTGAGCCGCAAGCTGACGGTTCTTATAAGGTGTCAGGTACTAAAATCTTTATTTCTGCCGGTGAACACGACATGGCAGAAAACATTGTCCATATTGTGCTTGCCCGCCTTCCCGATGCGCCTGCTGGAACCAAAGGTATTTCCCTATTTATTGTTCCTAAGCATTTGCCAGAATCACTGACCGAATCAAACGGTGTTAGCTGTGGATCCCTCGAACACAAAATGGGAATTCACGGTAACTCAACCTGTGTCATGAACTTCGACGAAGCGACTGGTTACCTAATTGGACCGCCAAATAAAGGTTTGAATTGTATGTTTACCTTTATGAACACCGCTCGTTTAGGAACGGCGTTGCAAGGTCTTGCTCACGCTGAGTGGGGTTTCCAAAATTCACTGACTTACGCCAAAGATCGTTTGCAAATGCGCGCCTTAAATGGTCCTGCGCATCCCGACAAGCCTGCCGATCCGATCATTGTTCATCCTGAAGTGCGCAAAATGTTGCTCACCCAAAAAGCGTTTGCTGAAGGTGGTCGTGCATTAATTTATTACTGTGCTCAATTAGTGGATAAAGCGAAAGCGCACGAAGGCGAAGAAAAAGAAAAGGCCGATGCATTACTGGCATTTTTAACACCAATTGCCAAAGCGTTTTTAACCGAAGTGGGTTTCGAATCAGCCAACCACGGTTTACAGATCTACGGCGGTCACGGTTTTATTGCCGAGTGGGGCATGGAGCAAAACGTTCGCGACAGCCGAATTTCTATGTTGTACGAAGGCACCACACAAATTCAAGCCATTGATTTATTAGGTCGTAAAGTCTTAATGACTCAAGGTGAAGCCCTTAAAGGATTTACCAAAATTCTTCACAAATTCTGCCAAGCAGAAATCGATAACGAAGCTTTGGCTAAATACGTCAAACCGCTGGTAGAGCTCAATAAAGAATGGGGCGAAATTACTATGCAGATTGGCATGAAAGCCATGCAAAATCGCGACGAAGTGGGGGCGGCCAGTGTCGACTACTTGATGTATTCCGGTTATGTCGTACTGGGTTATATGTGGGCATTAATGGCAAAAACAGCGCAAGAGAAAATAGATTCAGGCGCAAGTGATGATTTTTATCAAGCAAAATTAAAGACGGCTGATTTTTATTTTAATAGAATTCTGCCTCGAACCCGATCCTTAGTTGAAACTATGAAATCCGGTTCCGACAGTTTGATGTCGTTAGAAGAAGACCATTTTGTCTTTTAATTACTGATACAACATAAAAACGAGGAATAATCAGTGGCAGATTTAAGTGCTTTATTTAGTCAAATGAGTGAACGCTTCGACGCAAGTGCAGCGGCAGGAACCGACGCCGTTTTTCAATACGATATCAGTGAAGCTGGACAATGGTCAGTGACCGTTAAAGATAGCGAATGTTCTGTTGTAGAAGGTAAAGCGGAAGAGCCGACAGTCACCTTAATTATGGACGCGCAAACACTGGAAGAAGTTATGTCTGGTGAAACCGACGGCATGCAAGCATTTATGACTGGCCGAATTAAAGCCGAAGGTGATGTCATGCTGGCAACCAAATTAGCGGTACTTTTCCCAGTTCCATAATGACTTAAACCGTTCTGGGCACAGAAATACCTACCATCCCATCAAAGAATTCTCCTAATTTCTTTAATGGGATGGCACCAATACAATAAAGAATTAATTCAAAATATTCTCGATAAAAATAACTATACGGGGAGTTCCACGCTGTGGTTCATTTACCAAACGCCGACGTAATTCCAACGGATATCAATAAAGACGGGTTAAAAACCCTTCCCGATGTTCTTAAATACTGTGTCGACAGATTCCCCTCTAGGCCAGCCTATACCAGCCTAGGTCGAACCATCGACTTCACAGAACTTGATAAATTATCAGCTGCTTTCGCCGCTTATCTACAAAACGAAACCGGTTTATCACCCGGTGATCGTGTAGCGGTACAACTGCCGAATATCGTTCAGTACCCGGTTGTTCTTTACGGAATATTGCGAGCGGGTATGGTGGCGGTAAATACCAACCCTCTGTATACGCCAAGCGAAATGCTTCACCAGTTTAAAGACTCTGGTGCAAAAGCATTAATTATTCATAAAAGCATGGCGCATAAAGCCGAAGAGATTATAAAGAAAACCGACATTAAATCGGTGGTGGTGACTCAGGTTGGCGACTTGCACAATATCGTTAAACGAACCGTTATTAATTCGGTCGTTAAATACGTTAAAAAAATGGAGCCCGGATACAATCTGCCCGGTTCTGTTTCGCTGCGTTCTGCACTTGGCAAATACGCTGGCAAAGCGGCCAATAAAGTCGAGGTAGTTCCTGGCGATGTTGCGGTTTTGCAATACACTGGCGGCACAACCGGCGTCTCTAAAGGTGCTGTGCTTACTCATGCAAATATAGTCGCTAATATTTTGCAGTGTAAAGAGCGATTGGATCTTCCCAATATCAATTGGGCGGAAACGGTGATTTCTCCTTTACCGCTTTATCATATTTACGCATTTACGGTTTCTCAGTTGGTATCAATGTTGGGCGGCCACAGTGTATTGATTCCAAACCCAAGAGACATTCCAGGGTTCGTAAAAGAAATGAGCCGCTGGAAAATGACAACCTTTGTCGGCCTGAACACCTTGTTTGTTGCCTTGTGTAACGATGAAAAATTCAAGGAATTGGATTTTAGCAACTTACGGTTCACGGCATCAGGCGGCATGGCATTATTCCCGTCAACAGCAACCGTCTGGAAGCAAGTTACCGGTTGCGAAATTGTTGAGGGATACGGCTTAACGGAAACCTCTCCGGCGATAAGCTTTAATTTCCCCAATAAAACTCGTCTGGGAACCATTGGTGCGAAGCTCACGCACACCGATATTCGAATTATCGATTCCGAAGGCAAAGATGTGGGTGAAGGTTTATCGGGGGAGTTGTGTGTTAAAGGTCCGCAAGTTATGCGTGGCTACTGGCAACGTGAAGCGGAAACAAAAAAATCATTCACCGAAGACGGTTATTTCCTTACTGGCGATATTGTTAAACAAGATCCGGATGGTTATTTGCGTATTGTCGATCGCGCGAAAGATATGATTGTTGTTTCTGGCTTTAATGTTTTCCCCAACGAAGTTGAAGACGTCATTTCTACCCATCCAGAAGTCATTGAGAGTGCGGTCATTGGCTTAACCAGTAAAAAGAATGGCGAGATGGTAAAAGCATTCGTTGTTACCAAAAATGAGAATCTTACCAGTGAAGATATTCAGCAATGGTGCTCCGATAAGTTAACGCGCTACAAAGTGCCGAAATTGGTTGAATTTGTGCCTGAGCTGCCAAAATCCAACGTTGGTAAAGTATTGCGTCGTAAGCTTCGCGATAACCAAGAAAATACCAACGCGGCTTAGAAAAACCTGTTAGTAAGATCAAGCAAGTTTTTATAAAAATTAAAATAAAAAATGTCTGTATAGGTTAATTTAGGGATGAATTAACCGTAATTCCAGTCAATGATTGGGAGTGTATAATGCCGCTATCAAAACCTGTTAAACGTCACAGCCACCACAAGCGCACCATTAATTGCGACGCTTTTTTACGAGAAGACAACTTGTGGGACATCGAAGCACGAATGATCGATGTTAAGGCGCACAACGTCGACAACGAAGAGCGTGGCGGCTACATTCCTGCAGGAGAGGCTTTTCACGATATCAGCATTCGCGTCACTATCGACATTAATTTTCTAATAAAACACGTCGAAGCCAGTATTGATGCGTCGCCCTTTAAAATGTGTAACCGAATTACCAACGCGTTTAAAAAATTGGAAGGAACCCGTATTGGTCCCGGCTGGCACCAACAATCCAGAAAATTAGTGGGCGGTGTCTCTGGTTGCACACACATTAACGAGTTATTACCGGTTGTTGCTACAACGGCGATACAAGCTATTTGGCCCAGTCGCGAAGGCGATGTCTTAGAAGGTGGCGCAGGAATTATGTTAAACACCTGCCACACCTGGGCGCAAAATAGTGAAGTCGTCGAAAAATACTTACCCCAGTATTACCGAGAAAACAACATCATTGCTAAGGAGCAAGGGAAGTGATTGAGCAAATACAAGTCATTGAACACGGAGCCGTGCTCGAATTAGTATTAAATCGCCCAAACAAAAAAAATGCACTAACGTTGGCGATGTACACAGAATTATCGCAACAACTAGTCGATGCCGATAAAAACGATAACATTAATGTTGTTGTTTTGCGTGGCGAAGGCGATGCATTCTGTGCCGGTAACGATATTAACGACTTTGTTGCTGCCGTTAGTAATCCCGAAGCGTTAAAATGCATTGTCGGGTTTCTTCACACAATCGCCAACTTTAAAAAGCCCGTGGTCGCAGCGGTTCACGGTGATGCAGTCGGGATTGGCACCACAATGATGTTGCATTGCGATTGCGTTATCGCCGGTAGAGATTTGAGCTGTTATACCCCCTTCGTAAAATTAGGGTTAGTACCAGAAGGCGGATCGTCATTGCTGATGCCGCAAATGATGGGCCATCGACAGGCTTTTGAATTACTTATAGAAGGTAAACGCTTCAACGCTGACAAGGCATTAAATGTCGGCCTTGTTAATGCGGTTGTAGAAAACGAATGGTTGGTTTCCGAAACGCGAAAACGCGCCGAAGCAATCGCAGCTTTACCGGCTGAAGCGACCGTAACCTCAAAAGCATTAATCAAGAAAAATTACCTAGAAGAACTTCATGGAATTATGGATGAAGAAGGGATGATGTTTTACGAACGCCTTTCTTCAGACGAAGCTCGTCAAGCCTTTATGAGTTTTTTGCAGAAAGCCTGATTTCATTTTCGATCGAAAATGATTTTTTCTGCATTGCAAGAATTTTTTAGGATGTTTGATTGTTCCGATGGTGTGTTCTGATAATTGAAATTTCTTTGAAGGTTTTTTCTCAGTAAATTAAAAGCTATTGGGTATATCGGTTGGTAGTTTTTAATTGGCAGCTTTAAGTGCATAAGGTTAAAAGCTGCCAAATATAAAATTAAGGAATAGAGCTATCGCTTAGACCAAGTTGTTCCATTGGACCAATAAATCGTGTTACCACCGAGCACGCCAGTGTAAGCTCCGTCATCAGAAAAGTTTACCGATATTGTTGGGTTTGATAAGTCCACTGAATATCCTTGGAATGGACCTCGCCCATTACTGATTCTTACTTCAAGTACATTCCATTCGCCAGTAATATCGATGTTGGTACCGTGACCGTCGGTCCATGCGCCTGTGAATTTATTCATCGTGATTCTCCTGAAAATATTAATTTTGGTTGTGGTTATTTCTGATCAGAGAAACATTGTTAAGGATGTTCCTCTGTCGACTGCTGTTTGAAAATGTTACAGAAATAATAAGTGGAATTGTGATTGATTTCGTAAAAGCTTTTGTGATCAAAAATAAGCGTATTAATTTATTTTATTTATTGGTGTTGTCGATTTTTATGTCAAAAAAACAATTTTTTGACATGGTTTTTTGCTTGTTTTTGAGTGATGTTAATTGAGATGCGAATTGTGAAATTGATAATGAGGACGTTTGTAAAATAATTTTAAGGCGCATTTATAATGCGAATAAACAATCTGTAAGTTCGTGAGGATTTGTTTGAGTTGATATTTCCTATTGGATGTTAAAGCTTTGAAAATAAACTCTGGTAGGTTCGATTGATTTCAAGATTTCTGTATTTCAGATGTTAGTAGGATTCCATATTTTATTTATAACGCTAACACTCAAAAATGCTAAACTCACACTTTTACGATGAGTTTAACCATTGAACTTCCAAACCATTTTAGATAGCTGGCTGCGTATTCCTAACAAGTCTTTTCATCGTGATTCGGTGGTGGATCACGATCAGATTCATTGTGATTGTTCAGGCTTGATTGCTCTGTTATTTGATGAATTACAACTCAAAAAGCCCTACGGTTTGGACCGGCCAAAAGCCGTGCATTACTTTGCCCTGTTACAAGAAATCGGCAGTGACCGAATCGATAAATTATTGCCCGGAAACTTGTTAGCGTGGCGAAAAAATCAATTGCCAAAATCCGGCGATACCGGGCACGTATTGGTTATCGATGATGTGCCTATTGAAGTGGCCAAGCATCGTTTTCAGGTGTCGGTGGTTGATGCAACGAAAAAAGCCAACGGTTTGTCTCGTCGAATCATAGAATTGCATACCGACGATTCAGAAAAAATTATCGGTGTTCGCCTGCATTTGTCGGGCGATAAATCAGACGCAAAAGTTAAGCGCACCGCTATTTATCATCACCCGCTTGTGAACAGTCGGTTTTGTTGGGGTTGTGGGTTGCCATCTCGAGTGTGCAACTGTTCCGCCATTGAGTCATCCCTTAAAACACCTGCCATCGTAATTTTACGTCACCCAAAAGAGCGCAAGCGTACCCTGTCGACAGTGTCGTTGATCAAGCAACGCTATCCCAATGTCCTGGTTCTCGAAGGCGAACAATTTACGCCGCTGCGTATGCCAAATCTCGCGTTGTTGTTCCCCTCTGATGACATCCTAAACGAACAAGGCGAGGGTAATTCAGATCAAACACTGATTTTAATCGATGCTACTTGGCGCAAAGCCAAGCGAATGCTGCACCTCAATCCGTGGCTGCAAGCGCTGCCCAAAGTCAGCTTGTCGCCGCAACACCTGTCTGATTATCTGCTGCGAAAAGTGAGTTCTGACGAAAACCTATCGAGTGTGGAGGCGTTTGCCGCCGCGGCGAATGATCGTGTTTTGGCCGGGGCATTAAAGCCGTTTATGGATAAACACATTCAGCTGATGGGAGAAGATGTCTATCAGAGGAATTATAAAAACCACCTTAATTATGTTGATAGCTAATAACGCGCTTTGGGGTGCGAAATAACGTTTGATCAAGATGCTGAAAAATTCCTCAATGATGAAATTTGTCGGTTATAAAGCGTTACGAAACGCCCGTATTTCAAGGGGTATACGCCTATTGGTGGATTTTGTCAGTCACTGAGCTGGTTTTTGTCATTGTTGAATTTTGCCTGCGCACTAGTATAAATAGAGTACCATCACGTCCTTAATGAAAGGGCGCTGTACCAACAATAACAAAGAGATGAAACAGTCATGAAAGTTTTGGTGGCAATTAAGCGCGTCATTGATTACAACGTGAAAGTGCGCGTTAAAGCGGATAACAGTGATGTAGATTTGGCCAACGTTAAAATGGCCATGAACCCATTTTGTGAAATCGCTGTTGAAGAGGCAGTTCGCCTCAAGGAAGCAGGAACAGCGAGTGAAGTTGTCGTGGTTTCCATAGGTTCAAAAGCCTGTGAAGAACAAGTTCGAGCTGCTCTTGCGCTCGGCGCTGATCGCGGCATTCGAATCGATACCGAAGACGGCCCAGATTCACTGTCGGTGGCAAAGCTGCTGGCGAAAGTCGTTGAACAAGAACAACCCGGTCTAATCATTCTTGGTAAGCAAGCGATTGATTCAGACAATAACCAAACCGGACAAATGCTTGCGGCACTTGTCGGTTGTGGCCAAGGCACGTTTGCCTCAGAAGTAAAAGTTGATGGCGATACCGTTGCGGTTACCCGCGAAATTGACGGTGGCCTTCAAACTGTCTCCTTAAACCTACCTGCGGTAGTGACGACCGATCTTCGATTGAACGAACCTCGTTACGCCAAACTTCCCGACATCATGAAAGCCAAGCGCAAGCCATTGGCGGTGCAAACTCCAGATGAACTGGGCGTGAGTGTGGGCAGCAAATTATCACTGGTGAAAGTGGAATTGCCGTCAGAGCGCCAAGCGGGCATTAAGGTTGGTTCTGTCGATGAGTTGATCGACAAACTTCGCAACGAAGCTAAAGTGATTTAAGGGGGCATCAACATGACAATTTTAGTAATTGCAGAGCACGACAATAAAGAACTCAAACCCGCCACCTTATCAACCTTAGCTGCGGCGACAGCCATTGGCGGTGATGTTCATGTGTTGGTTGCTGGTAAAGATTGTGAAGCCGTTGCCCAGAGTGCAGCTCAAGCAGCGGGTGTTGCGAAAGTTCTTTTGGCCGACAACGATGCCTATGAACACCAATTGGCAGAAAACATCGGCGATTTAGTGGTTGCTATCGCCAGTGATTTTAGCCACATTCTCGCGTCTGCCACCACTACCGGCAAAAACTTTATGCCGCGTGTAGCCGCTCGTTTGGATGTGAATCAGATTTCAGAAGTTATCGCAGTAGAAGCGCCGGATACCTTTAAGCGTCCTATTTACGCGGGTAACGCGATTGCGACGGTTAAATCCGACGATGCCGTAAAAGTTATGACGGTTCGCGGTACCGCTTTCGACGCCGTCGCCGCTGAAGGCGGAAGCGCCGAGGTTGTTGCTTTATCTGAGGCATGTGATGCCGGTGTTTCGAGTTTCGTGAAAGAAGAACTTACGGTCAGTGAGCGTCCTGAGTTGACCTCTGCATCGGTGGTGATTTCCGGCGGCCGTGGTCTCGGCAACGGCGAAAACTTCGACATTCTTTACAAGCTCGCTGACAAGCTTGGCGCGGCAGTGGGTGCGTCTCGTGCGGCAGTCGATGCGGGTTTTGTTCCTAACGATATGCAAGTTGGCCAAACCGGAAAAATGGTTGCGCCAGATTTGTACATTGCCGTGGGCTTATCCGGTGCCATTCAGCATTTGGCTGGCATGAAAGAGTCAAAAATTATTGTTGCTATCAACAAAGACGAAGAAGCACCTATCTTCCAAGTAGCTGATTACGGTTTAGTCGCCGATTTATTCGAGGCTGTACCAGAGCTTGAAGGCAAACTTTAAAACACTTGGATGAACACATCCGTAGGCTAATTCTGCAACACCGAATTAGCCGGATTTTCTAACGGTGGTCAAACCAATCCTAACTGGCTTCGTTTAAATTCGAAGCCAAAAAATAAAAAGGGGCAGAGTAAATGCTTTTTAAAGGCAAAACGATCCAAGTGCATCCGCTCGATGACGGGATCTATGACGTGGTAATCGACCACAAAAATGATTCAGTCAATAAGCTGGACCAAGCAACGCTGGCAGAATTAAGCGAAGCGGTGAAAGTTCTGAATGATACCGCCGATATTAAAGGCGTTATTTTTTCCAGTGTTAAAGACGTGTTTATCGTTGGTGCTGATATCACCGAATTTACCCAAATGTTTACCGTCTCTGAAGAAGATATCATCAAAAATCTTCACGAAATGCACGCGATCTTTAATGCCATAGAAGATTTGCCTTGCCCAACCGCAGTTGCCATTAATGGTTTGTGTTTTGGCGGTGGTTTCGAATTATCTCTTGCGTGTGATTTCCGAATCATGGGCGATAAAGCCAAAGTTGGATTGCCTGAAGTTAAGCTCGGCATTTATCCGGGTTGGGGCGGCACTGTTCGCTTACCGCGACTCATTGGTGTTGATAACGCTAACGAGTGGATTTGTGGCGGCAGTGAAAAACGTCCTGACGATGCGTTAAAAGAAGGCGCCGTTGATGCTGTCGTTGAAACCAGCCAGGTAAAAGCCGCTGCAATTGATATTATCCAAAAAGCCAATGCTGGAAAATTCGATTACAAAGCGCGCCGTGTTGAAAAACAAAGCCCGATTAAACTCAATCAAATCGAACAAATGATGGCGTTTGAATCGGCGAAAGGTGTCATTGGTTCAAAAGCGGGTCCGCATTATCCTGCACCAATAGCGGCGTTAAAAACCATTCAAAAGCACGCCAACCTAACGCGCGAAAAAGCCATCGAAGTAGAAGCCAAAGGTTTTGCCAAGCTTGCTAAAACCGACGTTTGTGCGGCACTTGTTGGTTTGTTTATGAAAGACCAGGCCGTGAAAAAAGTCGGCAAAGGTTACGAAAGCAAAGCTGAGCCTGTAAACCAAGCTGCTGTTTTAGGCGCAGGTATTATGGGTGGTGGTATTGCTTATCAATCGGCGAGTAAAGGCACGCCGATTATTATGAAAGACATTAACCAAGATGCGTTGGCATTAGGTTTAAGCGAAGCAACCAAGCTGCTTGATAAAAAAGTCTCTCGCGGTCGCATGGATTCTCGCAAAATGGCCGGTGTATTAAATTCAATTACACCGACGTTAAATTACGGCGATTTTGGTAACGTAGACGTTGCCGTTGAAGCCGTCGTAGAAAATCCGAAGATCAAAAAAGCGGTGTTAGCGGAAGTTGAAGGCGAACTAAAAGAAGGCGCAATTTTAGCGTCTAATACTTCAACTATTTCTATTACCGATTTAGCAACGGCGCTTAAAAAGCCTGAAAACTTCTGTGGTATGCACTTCTTCAACCCTGTGCATCAAATGCCGCTAGTTGAAGTTATCCGTGGCGAAAAAACATCGGAAGAAGCCGTTGCGCGCACCGTTGCTTACGCCAAGGCTATGGGCAAAACACCAATCGTTGTTAACGATTGTCCTGGATTCTTAGTGAACCGCGTTTTATTCCCGTACTTTGCAGGCTTCAGTAAATTAATTTCAGACGGCGCTAATTTCCTACAAGTGGATAAAGTGATGGAAGCATTCGGTTGGCCAATGGGTCCGGCGTATCTTCTTGACGTTGTAGGAATGGACACCGCACACCACGCCGATTCTGTGATGGCCGAAGGCTTCCCAGATCGTATGGGTCACGATGAAGAAACCGTACTAGAGCGCATGTTTAACTTAGGTCGCCTAGGACAGAAAAACGGCAAAGGTTTCTACCGCTACGAGCTTGATCGTAAAGGTAAGCCGAAGAAAATTGTCGACGAAGAAGTTCCAGCGTTGTTGGAAGGTCTTGCTACCTCAACACGCGAATTTACCGATGAAGAAATTATCGAACGCATGATGACGCCGTTGTGCATTGAGATTGCGCGCTGCTTGGAAGAGAACATTGTTGCAAGCCCAGCAGAAGCGGATATGGCGTTGATTTACGGCATTGGTTTCCCACCGTTCAGAGGCGGAGCGTGTCATTACCTCGATCAAATCGGGCTCGATAATTTCTGTGCAATGGCTGAAAAATACGAAGCGCTTGGACCTCTGTATCAGCCGACAGAAGAAATGAAAAACATGGCGGCGTCTAGCCGAAAATACTTCGGTTAAGGAGCGGATGAACAATGACATTAAATCCAAATGACGTCGTAATCGTAGACGGCGTTCGCACCCCGATGGGGAAATCTAAAAACGGTTCTTTCCGAAACGTGCGTGCAGAAGCACTGTCGGCAGCGACCATCAAAGCGCTGTTAGAGCGCAACCCACAAGTCCCAGCAGCGGCTGTTGAAGATGTGATGTGGGGCTGTGTTAACCAAACTTTAGAGCAAGGTTTTAACATCGGTCGTAACGCCGCCTTATTGGCGGGTCTGCCTCACACCGTTGCTGCGCAAACCATCAACCGCTTGTGCGGTTCGTCAATGGCAGCCTTGCACGCGTGTAGCCAAGCCATTATGACCGGCAACGGCGATTTGTTTGTCGCCGGTGGTGTTGAGCACATGGGCCACATCTCCATCATGCACGGTGTTGATATTAATCCAGAAATGTCAAAGCACGTTGCTAAAGCAGCAATGATGATGGGTGTCACCGCCGAAATGCTCGGTAAGATGAACGGTATTTCTCGTGACATGCAAGATGAATTCGGTGCCCGCTCACACCGTTTAGCGCATCAAGCGCACCTGGATGGCCTGTGGGATAACGAAATTATTCCTGTAGAAGGCCACGATGAAAACGGCTTTAAATCATTGCTCGAACACGATGAAGTTGTCCGTCCAGAAACCACCAAAGACATTCTTGGTAATTTAAAACCGGTATTCGTACCTAAAGTTGGTACCGTAACAGCAGGAACATCGTCGGCGTTTTCCGATGGCGCTTCCGCTATGTTAATCACCTCTGCGGCGAAAGCCGAAGAGCTGGGTTTAAAGCCACGTGCGAAAGTGGTCAGCATGGCAGTCGCCGGCTGTGATCCATCCATTATGGGTTACGGGCCTGTTCCAGCCAGTCAAAAAGCACTAAAACGTGCCGGCTTAACCGTAGACGATATCGACTACGTTGAGCTTAACGAAGCCTTCGCTGCGCAGGGTTTGTCGGTTCTAAAAGGTCTGAAACTGTTGGATAAGATGGACGATAAGGTCAACTTAAAAGGTGGCGCCATCGCGTTAGGTCACCCATTAGGTTGCTCTGGTACTCGGATTACCACCACCTTGTTAAATGTACTCGAACAGAAAGACGCAACACTCGGTCTTGCCACCATGTGTATCGGCATGGGCCAAGGTATTGCCACCGTTATTGAGCGCGTTAATTAATTTTTGTAGTAAATCAAAAGACCCCAGTTAAATCACCTCTATTTTAACTGGGGTTACCAACCTGCTTGTATTACACATTTAGTCCAACCTAGCTATCTACTTTGCATTTTTGCCCCTTTTCCGCTGGGGCTTTTTTTTATCTCTTCTATTCAATACCCCTGACAGCGTTCACGCATAGTTATAGCCGTTCTCGTTGATTGATATAACCGTACCTGTGAGCCAATTAATCATAATGACCGTATGAAAATCATACATTCAAAGCGAAATAGGCCCTGCCTTTTGGCGCAAAGTGACGTTAAAATAGCCCCGTTTACCGATTTAGTCAGAGAGCACAAGATGATCGTAAAAATACTACGTAATGTGACAGGCGCAGTGGTGGTTGCTGCTGATCTACTCACACGTTGGAGCCGAGTTAAGCGTTCAGCCCAAGGTCAAGCCAAAGTGGCCGATTCCACCAAGAGCATGAAACTCTACCACTTTTTGGGATGCCCATTCTGCGTAAAAACACGCCGAGCGATGTACAAGCTCAACCTACCCATAGAAACTCGCAGCGCTTCTCAAGGATCGCCACATCGAGAATCCCTGCTCAATGGCGGCGGCAAAGTAAAAGTACCTTGTTTGCACATTCAGCACGACGACGGCAAAGAAGAATGGATGTACGAATCAAAAAGTATTATCCAATATTTAAATAGCCAGTTTGCTGATATTAAATAATCCCTCCCAAAAAATATTTAAAGCCCTTGTTTGAGTTCGTTGTTTTTAGCGAGTAGGCAAGGGTTTAATTCCATTATTTTTCATATTCTTTCATTTGTGTTGTCATTGTAAATAACATGACTTTGAAAAGTAGAGAGCTATTTAAATGATCTTTCGAAATAGACTGCTCTAGAGAAAAAGGACTTATAGAGCCTTAAATTCTACTGTAATTTGACGATTTTCTAGAAATGTATTTAGTTGCTTTTTGGGGTCAGTTATTTAATTTTTTTGCCAAGAGCTATTCTAATAGGTAGACCCATTCTCCAGATATTGTATTAATATCATCAAATTTTATTTCTTCGGTTTCATGTAATTTATTAAATTTAGGTTTACACCTTTTTAAATCGGTAGCTAAGTTTTCTATCCTTTTGTCCATAAATTTTTTTCTCGTTGACATGGGTTTGTTAGATAATTTTTTATCCTCAATGATGCTAATTGATATGTTTCTTTCTTGAGTTACTATGTCTACATGATTAAGTAATAAGTTATCGTACCTGGCTGTTAGATGGCTTAAAAATAATTTAGATGAAAATGAAGATTCTAAATTATTAAAAATATCTTTAAATTCATGATCAATGTTATTAAAGGTGGTTGTGTTGGCGTATAAAGCGTCGCTAGATATGACTTTGTTTCTGGAGATTAAGAGAGACGTCAAGTCATTTATCGATAGTTCATATTCGTCTAACATGTCTTCTCGAGCCTGGATTATTGATTCAGGACTTCCTGGCTTTAGTGGGTCTGGAAAATTTATGTCGAATATTAAATTTTTTCCAATGATACATTCAATCTCTCTCTCTTTGTTTTTATCCAATATAAATTTATCGGTTGTTGACTTTATTTCATAAATCATTGAAGTTAATTCTAGATTAGCATTTTTCAGTCTTCCCTCTAAGTCCTTTTCTGTGCCGATTGATTCCCAATGTTCTCTAATTTCAATGGTCCCGACTATTAAAGGAATGATAGAGAGAATTGGAATAGATAAGATGGTTTTTTTATTGAGTTTTCTTTTAAGGATAAAAAATATTTTTCTCATAATTTTTTACCAGGATGTTGGTTGTTTGGTGATTTTTCTATTGCTGAATAATTTTGATTAATTTTTATAACACAAAAATTGTACAATAAATTATTTGTAGCTTATATCATAAGACTGATTGGGTATGTAAGTTATGTCGTTATTTGTCGATACGGAAAATTTCTTAAAGGGGAAAGTAATATGATTCTGAGTAATGTATTATCTGTAATTATATGTAATAACTATAAAAAAATGGCTTTCGCTTTTTTTATAGCTTTTTTAATTGGGTGTGCCGCGCAACCAATTCCTTTGGCTCCTAATCCTCCAGGTACTCGTTGGCAGTTAACAGAGGAAGTTGTTAGGCGAGATATACCAGTACCTTCTTCAGAGTGGGTTTCCAAGCACAAAAGTTTGGAAGGAAAAATAATTGGTATTCGTGATTTTGGTGGTGATCCTTCAGGTGGTCCGCTAGCATCTCAGCAAGTTGCACAAAAGCTTCTCAAGTTTAAAAGTAGATATGGATTGAAGGAAGTAATTGATAGATCTCAGATAAATACAATTAAGTCAGAGTTAGAATTGAGGGATGGTAACTTTACAAATTTGTCTGATAAAGATCAGGCGAAAAGAATAGGTAAGCTAATTAGCGCAGATTACATATTGGATGGAAACGTTATTGAGTATTCTAGCGATCAAAAGATAATTGCATTACAGCGTGTCTTTAAAAGAGGTGAATATGATCGTTATGAATCTGAGTATAATGATTTTGTTTCAGAGTTATTAGTTACTGAGAATAAAATAAAATCTGACTTAGGCGGAAAAATTTTGGCAACTACTGCCTTAGGAAAACCTGCGCAAGATCAACTTGCGGAAATACGAAGGCTCAGAAAGGATACGCTTACTCCTGATGCGATAAGAGAAGACCTTGAATATAAACAGAAATCAGAGACAAGAAATATTGTTTCTGTTGGTATAGCAGCTAGATTGATTAATGTAAATACTGGTGAGTATATGTGGTTATACAACGTTGAAGACAGAGGTTTTAGCACGACGGAGACGATGGATAATGCTGTCGATAAATTAATAGGTTCTCTTTTTCAACATACAGAACAAAAAATTTAATGCCATCCAAGTGGTTGCCTAAATTTTGGTTGATAATTGCTCTTGGATAGACAGTGTAGTTTCATGCTTTAGAATCGGTATTAACAGAATATTTAGGCGTGTCGACTATTGCGACTGATCCAGATGAATATCCGCTAATTTGTTCTAATTGTGCAGTTGTGCCTCAGACAGAAAGCCAGCAAGTAGAAGAGCGTGAGCTTGGGGAAGTAGAATAGAGAAAAATTTTAACGTTGTTAATAAAAAGCCAGCTTATTACTAAGCTGGCTTTTTTGTTGTGAATTTAATGCGCAGGAGCGGCTTTTTTCGGATACAGCAAACAGGCAATGGCAGGTAATAAAATAAGTGCGCCTAACATGTTCCAGATGAACATAAAGGTTAGGAGTATGCCCATGTCTGCCTGGAATTTAATGGGTGAGAATACCCAAAAGACAACGCCAATGGCTAAGGTGAATCCGGTGAAGGCAACGGATTTTCCGGTGCTCTGTAAGGTTTCTAAATAGGCTTCTGCCAAAGAGTGGCCTTTTGATAGGTACGTCTGTAATTTGGAGTAAATATAAATTCCGTAATCCACACCCACACCAACGCCCAAAGCAATAACGGGAAGGGTTGCGACTTTTACACCAATGCCAAATTGAGACATTAATGCCTGGCAGAGAATCGACGTTAACGCCAATGGTGTGATGATACAAATAACCGTGCGGATAGAGCGGAAGGTTAATAAGCACAAAATACTCACCACCGAATACACCCAAATCAACATTTTGTATTGCGCGGTTTCAATAACTTCATTGGTCGCGGCTTCAAATCCTGCTGGGCCTGCGGCCATTAAAAAGTCGACGCTGTCTAATGGGTTTTCATCGATAAATTGTTCGATCGCCGCTGTGAGTGTTTTCAGTGTCTCTGCTTTGTGATCGTTCAAATAAATAATAACGGGCAACAAAGAGCAGGTATTATTCATCAAGCCCGATGGCACATGGGCAAGGGAGGCATTAATCACAAACTGATTACGGCTGATTGATTGCCATTTAAGATTGCGTTCGTTCAGACCTGCGGTAACCCGTTTGGAAACATCCACTAACGAGACGCTGGATTGAACACCGGGAACACCTTTTAAATAGAACTGAAAACGATCCACGTAAGAGAGCGTATCAAAACTGCTGCATTGCTCTTGCGTGGTGGTTGCCATTACCACGAACACATCACTGGAAGTAGAAAAGTTTTCGGTAATAAATGTGTTGTCGGAATTGTATCTCGAATCTGGGCGTAATTCCGGTGCACCTTTATCGAGGTCGCCAATTTTTAAATCTTGGCTGAGGTACAAACCACCTGCCAGAAAACAAACGGCAATGGCGATGGCTGTGTAAGAACCTTTGGTTTCGGCAAACACAGACAGAAAGTGCCAGCGTGAGTTTTTCTTTTCGATATTTACTTTTGCTCGGTTAATGGCTCTTTTACCAACGCCAACATAACTCATCAGTAGCGGTAAAAACATTAGGTTGGTCAACACAATGACCGCAACACCAATCGACGCCGCTACCGCCAAATCTTTAATCACCTGAATTTCAATTACCATCAATGTGATAAAACCAATGGCGTCTGAAATCAGCGCGGTTAAACCCGGTGTGTAAATAGTTTTAAATGCGTGGCGAGAAGCATCGAGTTTATCGTCGCCGTTGGTGGCCGAGGCGAGTGTAATGGTGTTAACAATTTGTACACCGTGACTCACGGCAATAGCAAATACCAAAAACGGCACCAGCATAGAATAAGGATCAATTCCGTAACCGAGTGTACTTAAAATACCCAGCTGCCAAATAACCGCAGCGAGTGAACACAGCAGCGGGATAATTGAACCCATAACACTGCCGGAGTACAAATACAGCAGAATTAACGTAATGATAATTGCGACTGCAAAAAACAGAGCCACTTGCACGGAGCCATCGATCAGATCGCCGATGATTTTTGCAAAACCGGTGATGTGAATAGAGATCTCATTGGAAGAGTATTTATCTCGGATTAATTCTTCCAGTTGATTGGAAAAATCCTGATAATTTAATTTTTCACCGGTATCGGGATTGGTATCAAACAACGGCACCTGAATTAACGCAGAGCGAAAATCGTTGGCGACCAAAATGCCTACTTGGCCCGAGCGTAAAATATTGATTCGAATTTGTTCCAGGCTTTCGGGTGAGCCATCGTACTTTGGTGGAATAACCGGACCGCCAACAAAACCTTCTTCAGTGACTTCCGTCCAGCGAACGTTGGGTGTCCACAAAGATTTTAAGGCAGAGCGATCAACGCCCGGAATAAAGAAAACTTCGTCGGTCACTTGCTTTAATGTTTCTTGGAACTCGGCGCTGAATATATCGCCGTTTTTGGCGGCGACAACCACTCGAATACTGTTGCCAAGTCCGGCGAGATCATCGCGGTACTCGATATAATTTTCTACATAAGGGTGCGACGACGGAATCATTTTAATAAAACTGGCGTCGGGCCGAATTTTCGAAGCTTGCCAAGCAAGAACAACGGTAATTAATAAGAAAATAAACAGTAGGGTTTTGCGGAAAGAAAACAGCAACCACTCAGACAGTTTTTCGCTGGTATAGATTGGCCAAAGTAAAATGGAAGACAGCTTATTCATGATTATTCCTTACCGAGCGTAATGCGAGTGATGCCGGTTTCACCGGTAAGTACCAGTGTATTTCCTGTAAAAACGAGCGAGCTAAATGAGCGTAGTTGTCGTTCTCCAACGGGAGAAAACCCAGTTGAATTCTGTCGCAATAACGCACCGCCTTGACCGGCCAAAATAAGCTTGTTGTCAACGGCAATGGCGTCGTTGATCGTTGCTTCGGTGCTCAGAGAGACAGGCTCCCAACGGTTGTTTAATTCATCGTAACGGAAGCTGTGGCCAACCAAGCCGAAAATATAAAGCGCGTCGGTTTCCACTGCCGAAAAATAGGAGCCGTAGTAAGGTGCTTCTAACTGCTGCCAAGAATTGCCTTGATCGTCACTGGTGATGATGAGTCCGGCTTCGCCGAGTAACAGTAATCGGCCCGACTTTAACTGGTACACGCGATTGATGTGTAAACCGTCTGGATTGGGTAAGCGGTGGCCGAGGTAATTCCAACTGTTGCCACCATCTTGGGTTGACAGCAAAATCCCGTAAGCACCCGTAATAAAACCGGTGTTAGCGTCGGTAAATAAAACGTCTAACAGCGGCGACGTGGGCCCATCTTCTATGGCAAATACCGCGTCATCGAGTGCGTAAGTGAGGTTTTCAATAACCTCTGGATCCGCATTTTCTGCACTCAGTCGTTCGACTTCTTTTTCTAACGCCGATTTTCTCAGTTGGTTAATTTCTCGTCCGGTCAGATTAACTTGCCAGGTTTCGCCATTGTCAGACGACGATAATACGGCGCCGTCGTGACCGACGGCCCAAGCATTATTGGGGCTAGAAAATTTGATGGCCGTAAGCAGCGTGCTCACGGGAGCGGGCGCCTGGCGCCATTTCTCGCCGTTGTCATCAGAAAGCAGAATTAAGCCTTGTTCACCGACGCTGATCAATCGTGATTGCGATTGCGCAACTGAAAGCAACAGTGACTGCTCGGCGTTTTCACGTACAAGGGCGGATTGTTCTAGGCGATCTGCGGCGTACAAGGAAAAAGGAGCAAGGCAAGCGCTGACTACCAAAAAAACACGAAATATAAAGTTGTTAAGCATGCATCAACCGCTAGTTATTGTTATTGGGTGGCTGCCTCAAAAGGATGGGCCTGATTGAATTCCGTTCAATATGACAGCATTGAACAAAGCTCAAGCTTGCGCTATTTGTAGGGAATTGGCCAATAACAAATAGCACCAGTTTTGGTGACAAAATTTTCCAAAAACCCTTGTGAGACGTGAGTTATAGGGTATCAATAAGGACGAATTTTATAGCTTTTACCGTCACGAGTCATATCGCTAAAGGGTTATGCGATTACGCTGTTAATTTGATCAAGCGTTACTTGTGTGGGGTTAGAAATGCTCAAAACAATTGCTCAAAATCGGTGGGGCAGTGGCTGGATTTTGATTGTATAAATCTGAAAATTTAGGCCATATTTCTTCCTTATTTTATAGGAGCCTCTGATTAACCTCAAAATTACTCAGCGTGATCTCAAGCGTGCAGTTGCAAGGCGACGTTTGCAATTAATGGCCGTAGTCCTTAATAAAAACAGCAACGCTGCAAATGTGCGCTTGAGACACGCCCTTCGGGGCCTGCCAGTTTTTTCCTGCTCTGCGTTGTGCTTTTTCGATTTAACCCGTTAGACCTTCAAAAACACGCCTTAATCAGAAAAAAACTCCTTGGCCTGAGTGATCTTGAGGTTAGTCAGAGGCTCCTATAGCTATTATTTTCTCGTCATTAAATAACCCAGCAAGGATTTTTATCCGCTGTGGTTTCTGTCGAGATAAAAGGATTAGTTATCGGCCAGGAAATTTAATGTACCTTCGCTCGATGATTTTTTCGCTAGATGATTTTATAGGCGATGTTTTGAGATTTAATGCAATCAGTAGTCATTTACTCAGGCACACGGTTGGAGTGCCTGAGTTTTTTTCTTGTTGATTGACGCGGTTTAAAAATCAGCGCGTTAAATTTCCGAAGCTAACACGGTGCCTTGATTAATGGCTCGTTTTGCGTCGAGTTCAGCAGCAACATCAGCGCCACCGATTAAATGCACAGGAATATCTGTGATGGTATCGGCTAGGTCGCGTCGAGGTTCTTGTCCGGCACAAATCACCACATTATCAACGTCCAGCACTTTGTATTCACCGTTAATATTTAGGTGCAAACCGTCGTCATCTATTTTTAGATACTCACAGCTGCTGAGCATGTTAACGCCTTTATTGGCTAGATTAGCTCGGTGTATCCAGCCGGTGGTTTTGCCCAAATTATTGCCGACTTTACTCTTTTTCCGCTGCAATAAATAAATCTCTCTTTTGGCAGGCTCAATTACTGGTGCCATTCCTTCAACACCGCCGCGAGCTTTCAACGTCATATCGACACCCCACTCACGCATAAACGCAGCGATGTCCTGGCTGGTGGAAGTTCCTTCGTGAATAAGGTATTCAGAAATGTCGAAACCAATTCCGCCTGCACCAATAACCGCAACCTTGTTGCCTATGTCAGCGCCGCTCATAACATCCAAATAGGTGACCACTTTAGCGTGATCGATACCGTCGATGTCGAGCTTTCTGGGTGTAATTCCAGTGGCTATGACGACTTCATCGAAGTTACCCTGTGCGAGCAATTGGTTATCAACACGAGTATTTAATTGCAAGTCAACGCCGGTTAATTGCACTTGGCGACCAAAGTAACGCAGAGTCTCGTAGAACTCTTCTTTGCCAGGAATGCGCTTGGCGATGTTAAATTGACCGCCGATTTCCGAGGCGCTATCAAATAATGTAACGTCGTGGCCACGTCGTGCTGCCGTGGTAGCAAAGGCCAATCCAGCAGGGCCGGCACCAACAACGGCTAATTTTTTCTTTTGCTGAACCGGATTAATGATGATTTCCGTCTCATGGCAGGCGAGAGGATTCACCAAGCAGCTGGTCAGCTTGCCTTCAAAGACGTGATCCAAGCACGCTTGGTTACAACCAATGCAGGTATTGATTTCGTCGGCGCGGTTTTCCTGAGCTTTGACCACAAATTCTGGATCGGCAAGAAACGGTCGCGCCATCGATACCATATCGCCATCGCCGCGCTCTAAAACAGATTCGGCAACTTCTGGAGTATTGATTCGATTACACGTGACTACAGGCACAGTTAGATGTTCACGGATTTTTGCCGTTACCCAAGTAAATGCTGCTCTAGGTACCTTGGTGGCAATGGTTGGAATACGAGCTTCGTGCCAGCCAATACCCGTATTAATTAAGGTGACCCCGGCTTTTTCAATGGCTTTGCCGAGGGTTACGATTTCATCAAAATTACTGCCGCCTTCCACTAAGTCCAACATAGACAAGCGGTAAATAATAATAAAATCCTCACCGACAGCTTTGCGAACTCGTTCTACGACCTCGACCGGAAATAGCATACGGTGTTCGTATTCACCGCCGTATTTATCGGTGCGCTGATTGGTTCGTGCGGCAATAAATTGGTTAATTAAATAACCTTCCGAACCCATAATTTCAACGCCGTCGTAACCGGCTTCTTTTGCTAACGTTGCGGCATTAACAAAATCTGTTATTTGTTGCTCAATGCCATCTTCGGACAGTTCTTCGGGCGGGAATGGATTAATGGGCGCTTTGACAGACGAGGGCGCTACAGACTTCGGATTGTAGGCGTAGCGGCCGGTATGCAAAATTTGCATACAAATTTTTCCGTCAGCTTCGTGGACCGCGTCGGTAATTAAACGGTGGTTCTTAACGTCGTCTTCGCTGGCCATAATCGCCGCGTGACTGTGTACCGCGCCCTCAGAGTTAGGGCCGATTCCCCCGGTTACAATCAAGGCGACACCGCCGCGTGCGCGTTCTGCATAGAACGCAGCCATTCGTTCAAAACCTTTGGGTTGTTCTTCTAAACCCAAATGCATGGAACCCATAAGAATACGGTTTTTGAGCTGAGTAAATCCTAAATCCAATGGAGCCAGTAAATTCGGATAGTTGCTGGACATGGTTATTACGTTCTCCGTTCAGGCAAGCCAGGCTTGGTCTATTGCAGGCAAAACTCGGTAAATGCTTTTGATTCATCGCGTTGTTATTGTTGTTTGCGATCGCTTGATTGATCGTTTTGCCGCAACTTAAGTGAATTATTGTTATCCGCTTTATAATCGATCTTGACAGTGTCAAGATAGTGGCTAATTTTGACGCTGTCAAGATCGAATGCTAGATTGCCAGGATGAGTACTGAAACCAAACCCTACCACCACGGCGATCTGCGCCAGACCTTGCTAGACGTGGCTACCGACATCATCGCCGAAGGCGGTGTAGAGAGCTTATCGATACGCAAATTGGCAGAACGGGCGAGTGTCTCTCGCACCGCGCCATACCATCATTTCAAAGACAAAAACGCGCTTTTGTGTGCGATAGCGGAACAGGGTTTTCTAAACCAAAACCGGTTGGTCAGTTTGGCGGTAAAAGAAACCGACGCCCTGTCACCGGCACAAGCCTTTGAACATTACGTTTTGGCGTACTTACGCTTTGCCGAGCAAGAACAGCAAACCTACGACTTAATGTACGGTCGTGAAATTTGGAAAACCGGCGAAGTCAGTGATTCTTTAAAAGATATCGCCCACAACAGTTTCAAAGTGTGGTTGCATTGGATTAACGAATTACAAAAACAAGGACTGTTCAATCAACAATTACCTTCGTTAAGAGTAGCGCAAGCGTCTTGGGCATCGCTTCACGGATTGTGTCGATTATTTATTGATGGTGTTTATGTTAATCGAGAAGAATTTGAAGACATTGCCAAAACCACCGTTCAGCTTTTAATTCATCAACATAAATAACGTTACAAGTAACACCAAAAATTCCTTCGTAGATTTATGACCGTTAATCAGTTCGTTAAAAAACTTCGCCGATTACATTTTGAAAATAGTTTTAACCCCTACAGCCAGCGTTGCGATATTTACGATTATCACAACGCCCCTCAAAAACGTCGCAAGCTATTAAAACAAGTTTTAGACATTGCCAGTGAACAAGGCGTAGATTCAATTTGGATTGGTCGCGATCTGGGTTATCGCGGCGGAAGACGAACGGGTCTACCCATGACTGACGATACGCATTTTAAATTAAATTTAAATAAATGGGGAGTTAACGCAGAACGCACCACCAAAGGCAAAGAAATATCCGAAAGAACCTCAACCATTATTTGGGATCAACTAAAAAAGATTGATGTGCCAGTATTTATTTGGAACGTATTTCCATTACATCCCCACGAGCCTAATCAACCATTAACCAATCGAGCCCACAATGCAAAAGAGCGCGACGCCGGAATAGAAATTCTTAACGACCTAATTAAATTGCTCAAGCCGAAACGATTGATCGCCATTGGTAACGATGCCGAAAATGCATTGAAAAAATTAGAGACTAATGTGCCAGTGATAAAAGTAAGACACCCAAGTTACGGTGGGCAGAATATTTTTATTGAGCAGGTGAAAGAACTTTATTTGTTGCAAGACTGACAGTGGGAATTCTCTGATAGAAAACATCCAAGTTCTATAGAGTTTTCTGCTTTTGATTCTTCATGGCTATGGTGGATATCAAATTCATCATCGTCCCAATTGCCATTTTCATACGTAATAGATTCTAAAACACTATCAATGACTATTTTGTGTGATTCTAATAGTTTTCTTAGTTTGGTGATGGCAATGTCTTTATTTTCTGCTGGAACAACACTACGCCCGTAGTAAAAATCGCTGCCGTCTTGCGGTAATCCACTTTCTGGTGAAACTTTACATTTTGTATCTATAACCCAAAAATCTGTCATTACAACCTCTCAAAGTTGTTATTATGCCACTGTATGTAAAATTCAATGTTTTAAGGCGCGACAAGTAATGAGACCTAATTATCATATTATGAAAACAGATATAGGGATTATTGATATCGAAGCCAGCGGCTTGCATTTTGATTCTTATCCAATCGAAATTGCTATTTTACGCCAAGGCATCTGTAAGTCTTGGTTGATAAAGCCTGAAAAAAACTGGACTTACTGGTGTGAAACCGCTGAAAGCTTGCACGGGATTAAGCGCCGAGACCTATACGAGAATGGTCTTTCTGTGTGCGATGTAGCGCATCAAATTAATGAATTTTTGTCTGACTCAGATACTGTTTTATACAGTGATGCTAATCGATGGGATGATGATTGGGTTTCAACATTGTATTTTGCTGCAAAGATTGAACGGAATTTTTATGTTGACTCAATATACGATCTTATTGATAAAGAGAAATGGCATGAGTTCGATGCACACAAGGCGTTGTTGGCGGAATCTGGTCGATTTCGGCATCACAGGGCTGCTGAAGATGTTCGTATGATTAAAGAGACTTTTCTTCATATTACTAAAACAAAATAATAAGTCTCTTGTATATTTATAAAAAAAGCCATTCTCTCTCAAGAATGGCTTTTTAGATTAAGCGCTATAAAGCTAAACTTTTATCTCCCCTTACGACGAATCGCTTGTGGCGTAAAGTCTTTATAGTCAAAGCGTTTTTCAAAGTCGAAGCCGTTGCCTTCTTCGTTGGTTAAGCTGGCTGCTAAATATCTACCTGATTGTAAATCATAAAGCATTTCTGCGGTTAACCAAGGTACTTTTACGTCGCGGTAGGTGAACTGATGTGCTTCGCCAACACGCCATAATTCGCCGCGGCCGTCGTAGTGATCAACAACGGAAATCTGCCAGGTATCTTCGTCAATGTAGAAAACACGTTTTGCGTAAATATGGCGTTCGCCTTCTTTCAGTGTTGCTTCTACTTTCCAAACGCGATGCAATTCGTAACGCGTTAATTCTGGATTCATATGTCCGGTGTGCAAAATATCTTTGTAACGCACATCTCGGTCAGCTAATTTAAAGCTGTTGTAAGGAATATACAGTTCTTGTTTACCCACTAAATTCCAGTTGTATTTATCGGGGGCGCCGTTAAATAAATCGGAATTATCTGTGGTGCGTAAACCGTCACTGGCGGTTCCCGGTGCGTCGTAAGCAATTTGTGGTGCTCGACGTACACGGCGTTGGCCAGAGTTATAAGTCCACGCTTGGCGAGGTTGAGTAACCTGATTCATGGTTTCGTGAATCAATAAGATGTTACCGGTCAAGCGAGAAGGTGCTTTTACTTCCTGAACAAAGTAGAAAAGAACATTGCTGTCTTTACTCGGGTCGTGACCTTTTTCTAAAAAGCTTGGCCACGATAATTTCTCATTAATTTTTACCGGCGTGTAACTGCCGTTCGATTGCACAGGAACTTGTACGTAAGTACGTTCCAGTGCGCCGCCACGGTAGCGAGTGAAGTGATTCCAAATGACTTCAAGACCACTTTCTGGGATCGGAAATGGTACCGCAAGATTAAAATCGACAATTCCGTTGCCATCTTCGGTCAACTGAGTTTTAGTCGCGTTTTCTTTAATTGCGCTGTAAATATCATCCGGCATGGCTGCACTGCGGTGAGTGGGGTAAACCGGAATTTTAAACGTGTCGGGGTATTTTTGTAGCATGGCAATCTGACCTGGTGTCAGATTGTCTTGGTACTGAGTAAAGTTTTCTGCGGTGATGGTAAACAGCGGTTGTTCATCGCCGTAAGGGTTGGTGTAGCGGTCGTTGGATTGAGACAGTCCGCCGTCCCACGCAGGAATAGTACCGGCTGCATTGCCGGCGCGCTCTGCGCCGACTGGGGTTAATTCATTGCCGAGTCTGGCGGCATTTTCTGGTGTCGTCGCAGCAAGACTAAACGATGAAGCCATTAACAATGCTGTGCTCAGCAACAGTTTTTTGGTTGTTATCATAAAATATTCTCCGTTCCTAAGTTGCTTCTTAGAAAGAAACAGATGCGCTGAGTGAAATAAAATCTCGATCTTCCAGGGCATTAAAATCGCCACCGGAATAACTGGTGTACGAAAGCTGAACTAAATATTTGCTTAAGTATTCACCGGTTAAGCTGACACCCAAAACTTTTTCGTCTTCATTAAATGCAGAGCCAGGCTGTACACCGTAGCCTTCCAAACCGTGTCTAAAACTGATTTGCGGTGAAAGGGAAACGCCGGCAAATGCGTTGGGATAATCTAATGCGGCACGTAACACGTAGCCGTAGGAGTCTTCGGTGACAAAGCCATCGTTATCGCCTGCAGCGAATCCGAAAGCACCATTGCGACCGAACTTAAAGGCATCAACACTTTCGTCAAAAGAGTGTACGTGAGTCCAGGCAAATTCACCAATTAATGCCAGACGGCTGGCGCCAAGAACGCGATCGTAGAATTTAATCAAGCTTGACTGTACTTGTGTAACGTCGAATTTTTCAAAGCCTTGAATGGTTCCGCCAGTTCCGGCCTGTGCAACTAGAGCATCTGCTGCGGCATTACCGGAGCCACCTGAATATTGGTTGAGAATGGCAGCAACTAACAGTGGGCCATTAATTTGTAGCGGAACGTCTTTTTTGTGACTGACTTCACCGGACCAAGCAACATCGCCAACGTTGGTGTTAAAACTCACGCCGATTAATTCGATGTCTTCGGAGTAACTGGTGAAATAGGTGGTGTCGACCAAGGTACCAATAGAAGCAACGGTTGCTGCCTGAACTTGTGCTGGTGTTGGCGCTAACGGATTACCACCGAGTGCAATAACGGTTCCGGCAAAGGTATTTAAGAAGGTTCCGGCATCGCTATTGGTATTTACTGCGTTTAGCAGAGGTAAACGACTGTGGTATTTAGCGTAATAAAAACCAAATTCGGTGTCGTTTAAATTTTCTGCAAAGTAACGTGCGGCGATACCAAATTGATTTTCATCGTCTGGTTCGCGACGGCCATTTTCGTTTCTAACAATAGACGGGTCATAGCCAAGAACCGCTGTAGAAATGGCAGGATCAAAATACTGTTGGTCGGTCAGTGGTAGAGGAATTCGAATGCCGTCACAGCCTTCGGCGACAAAATCGGTGGTTGAAAAATACGTGCCGCAGCCGTCAATGGCAGTAGGTTCCCACTTAAATTGATAAAAACCTTCTACACTTAAATTATCGTTAATGCCGAATGAGACAAACGCCATATTTAACGGCAATAAGCCTTCTTTTACTTCGGCGCCAGGCCGTCTAAATGCGCTGACGTCAACCGGGTTGATGGAATTTAATCCGCCTTGAATAAAAGTACTTTCGCCCCAGTTGATAACTTGGCGGCCCAAACGAATATCTAATGGTCGATCGCCAATATCAAAATTGCCGTACCAAAAGGCGTCGAGTAATTCGAAACCTGAAAATTTAGCAAAATTATTGAAGTCGTTATCGCGCAATTCATCGCCAGGTTGATACCCGTTTGCCAAGTGGCCGTGATCACGCGAGCCGTTTTCTAATTCGTTGTCGTACCAGTATTTTACTCGTACAAAAAGGCCCATGTTTTTGTAGAGTAAATCTAAATCGTGGAAGCCTTTTACAATTTCGGAGAAGGTTTCTCCTTGTTCAAAGTTTAAGTTGGCGTCGTCATAACTGCCGGAGCCATTACTGGTTCCGCCGTTAGGAACGGAGATTAAATTGCTTGACGCATCGTCAAGTCGCCAGCTAGCACCAACGGAAACTTGAGAGGTAATCTGACCTTCAATCTCGCCAAAGGTAAATTCGTAAGCGTGTGCTTGAGGAAGTAAAAATGCAGTTCCAATGAGGGTTGGAAGTAGCCGACGAGTAAAACTCGGGCTTGGGTTTTTGCTTGATTGCAAAATCCGTTTTCTTATTGCCATTTCGTTCACCTAGTTTTTTATTTTTGTCAAAGGTGCTGACTGGCTATTTGATAGCGATAGTCAATATATCAAAAAACTCTGAAAATATAAGTCGTTAGAGTAACAATTTCAGGTTTTCTTACGGTGACTATGATCAATTTGCGCAGTCAAACTCTCAATAACATATGTCTCCAAGATTATTAACAAATTTGTTCTGTGGGGTTGAAAAAAATATCAAATGAAGCCAAGAATATAAAAATAGTCTCTTTTATGAAATTGCGATGTGAGTTAAACCCGTTATTTTTATAACGTTGTACAGAGACCACAGTTAGCTCCTTATGGGTAAACGTTATGGAACGAAAAATTACTGTGCCTGCTGGTTATGTGCGCCAATTGCTAAAATTGGTCGACGAGCAAGGGTTGAGTGTCGATGAACTGTTAAGTCACGTCGGCATTAATGCCGAAGAAATCGACGCAAAAACAGAATTTCCAGCGGATAAATTCGGTGCTTTATACCAGAGTATTTACTACATTGCCCAAGATGAATTTTTTGGCCTAGCCAATGGCGGCAAAGTACCCAATGGCACGTTTCGAATGATGTGCCATTGCATTATTCACTGTGAAACCCTAGGTAGAGCCGTTTATCGAGCCAGCGATTTCCATGAAATCTCCCGTGGTACGTCGGTAAAACCGCTGCTGACGCGAAAAGGTCGGTACGCCAAAATCAGTTTTACGACCACCGAAGCCGCCGACCAACCCTTGGATCAAATCTTCCACAACGAAAACGCCATTCGAATTCGAACCTCTCTGTCGATGTGGCATCATTTTTTGTGTTGGTTGATTGGTAAACGTTTGGAGCTGAAAGCTGCGTATTTTAGCTTTGCCGAACCCGACGACGTCAGCCAGTACAGAACCTTATTTCAGTCCCAAGTGCGCTTTGATCAGCACGACAACGCGATTGTTTTTCCGGCGAATTATCTGGATTTTCCCATCGTTCAAACCCCAGAGAGCTTACGCAGTTTCCTAAAAACCGCGCCCTATCAGTTGATTGTGATGGTCGATGACGACGCCAGCTTAAAATCCCAGGTGGTGGCGTTGATTGGCAAAGATTTCAGTCAGGTGCTGCCGAGCGCCGAGGAAGTCGCGCACCGGCTGCACATGTCGGTATCGACGCTGCGCCGACGGCTGCTCGAAGAAGGCGAGTCGTATCAGCAAATCAAAGATGAGTGCCGCAAGGTGGCGGCGCTGAATTACATGAATTCCCCACAGCTGTCGATCAACGATGTCGCTGGCCTTATGGGTTTTGAAGAGCCCTCGGCATTCTTCCGGTCGTTTAAAAAATGGACGGGTATGACTCCGGGCGAGTACCGTCGCAGTGATGTCTATTGCCAGCGCATTCCCCAATAAGGCAGTTTTGTTAGTGATTGATTTTTATAATAATTTTAAAGATTGACTGATTTTGTTAATGATTAAGGGCTGAATTGTTATTGTCGCAATTGGCTGATTTACAACAAGATTAGGTCTAAACCTTACAACAATAATTCCGTGTGTCTCAGCCAGTATTGGAGCAAACCATGAGTGATTACCGCTATCCCTATCAAGACGGCATTTTCGTATTAAACGAGTTGATCGGTCTTGAACAAATTTGTCACCAAGCCGGCTTAGACGATGTCGCCGATGGCCTCGCTGAGGCAATATTGGACGAAGCAACAAAAATGGGATCGGAGCAACTTGCTCCGTTGAACCGAGTGGGCGATTCCACCGGTGCTACTTTGAAAGACGGCCAAGTTCATGAAACTCCTGGGTTTTCAGACGCTTACCGACACTTCTGCGAGGGTGGCTGGCCGTCGTTAGGGGCCGATCCTGAGTTCGGTGGCCAGGGCTTGCCGGCAGCGCTTGCCGTGGCTGTTAACGAAGTTTGGCAGTCGGCGAATCTGGCTTGGTCGTTGTGTCCACTGTTAACCCAAGGTGCCATTGAGTCGATTTCTGCACACGGCAGCGATCAACTGAAACAACAGTATTTGCCCAAGCTCATCAGCGGTGAGTGGACCGGTACGATGAACCTCACCGAATCTGACGCTGGCACCGATTTGGCGGCGTTAAAAACCCGCGCGGTGCGTGATGGCGATCATTACCGCATTACCGGTCAAAAGATCTTTATTACTTGGGGTGACCACCAAATGACGGACAACGTTGTCCATTTGGTGCTTGCTCGCCTGCCCGATGCACCTGCTGGTGTGAAGGGTATCTCCCTGTTTTTGGTGCCTAAGTTCCTGCTCGATGAAAATGGCAATACCACCGATCAACGCAATGATGCCTACGCGGTATCGCTGGAACATAAGCTCGGTATTCACGGCAGTCCAACTTGCGTGATGAGTTTCGGCGACAACGACGGTGCTATCGGTTATTTGATTGGCGAAGAAAACAAAGGCTTAGCGTGTATGTTCACCATGATGAACGACGCTCGCCAAGGTGTTGGCCTTCAAGGTTTGGCGATTTCTGAACGCGCCTACCAACAGGCGTTAACCTACGCCAAAGAACGTATTCAGGGCACATTGCGTGATGGTTCTCGCATTAGCATCATCAAGCATCCCGATGTGCGCCGAATGCTGATGCAAATGAAATCTTGTACCCAAGCAATGCGGGCTTTGACCTACGTTGCCAAGGCCGAATCCGACCAGCACGCCGCAGAAACCGATCCAGCGGTCAAAGCCAAGCGCAAAGCGCGCGTAGATCTGTACACGCCGATTGTTAAAGGCTGGATCACCGAGCTTTCCCAAGAAATTACCTACCTCGCGGTTCAAGTGCACGGCGGAATGGGCTTTATCGAAGAAACCGGCGTTGCCCAGCATTATCGCGACGCCCGTATTCTGACCATCTACGAAGGCACAACCGGTATTCAAGCCTTGGATTTAATCGGTCGTAAAACCCTTGCCGACGGCGGCGAAGCGTTGAGTGCACTGATCGCAGAAATCAATTCCGATATGTCTGAAATCACCGATCCAAAATTGCAAAGCGTCGTGACTTCCATGCAGGAATCCCTCAGTAACGCAATTTCGGCGCAGCAGTGGATCCTTGATAAAGCCGCAAAAGACGCCAATGTTGCCGGTGCGGTGAGTGTGCACTTTATGATGCTATTGGGTTACTTGTGTGGCGGTTGGTTGATGGCGAAATCGGCCAATCGTGCCTTAAGCCTGCAAGCTGAAGAGGGCGCTGACCAAGAATTCCTAGAATCAAAAATTGTTTGTGCGCGTTTCTACGCCGAACAAATGTTACCGAGAACGGTAAGTTCGTTAAACGCTATTTATTCTGGTGATGAGAGCACCATGGCGTTGAGCGAAGATCAATTCTAGGAGAAAGCCCATGAGCGATTTCGAAAGAGAGTCGATGGAATTCGACGTTGTCATCGTTGGCGCGGGCCCGGCGGGTTTATCCGCCGCGTGCCGATTAATGCAACAAGCGCAAAAAGCCGAAAAAGAATTGACCGTCTGTGTGGTTGAAAAAGGCTCAGAGGTCGGCGCGCATATTTTATCCGGCGCGGTTATTGAAAGCCGAGCGTTGGACGAGCTATTCCCTGATTGGAAAGAAAAAGGCGCACCGTTAAATACGCCGGTTACCGAAGACCAAATCTTTTTACTGAAAAACGAAAACGATTCCGTCAAATTACCCAACGCGATTGTGCCGAAAACCATGCACAACCACGGTAATTATATTGTCAGTCTCGGCAATGTGTGTCGTTGGTTGGCAGAGCAAGCCGAAAGCATGGGGGTGGAAATTTTCCCCGGTTTCACGGCGTCAGAAGTGCTTTACGCCGATGACGGCAGCGTTAAAGGTATTATCACTGGCGACATGGGCGTCGGTGTTAATGGCGAAGAAAAAGACGGCTACATGCCCGGCATGGAGCTGCACGCTAAGTACACTATTTTCTCGGAGGGTTGCCGAGGTCATTTGGGTAAAACACTGATCGAGAAATTCGATCTCGCCGCCGAAGCTGACGCCCAGCATTACGGTATTGGCATTAAAGAGTTGTGGGATATCAATCCCGATAAACACCAACCCGGATTGGTGTTGCACGGTTCCGGCTGGCCATTGTCTGACGACGCCAGCGGTGGTTTTTTTCTTTACCACACAGAAGCCAACCAAGTGGTGGTGGGTTTAATTATTGACCTCAATTACCAAAACCCTCACTTGAGTCCGTTTGATGAATTCCAACGACTCAAACATCACCCAGTGATCAAACAGTATTTAGACGGCGGTAAACGCGTTTCTTACGGCGCGCGCGCAATCACCAAAGGCGGTTTTAACGCCTTGCCTAAAATGACGTTCCCCGGTGGAATTGTTGCGGGTTGTAACGCAGGTACGTTGAATTTCTCAAAAATCAAAGGTACTCATACCGCAATGAAGTCGGGTCTTCTCGCGGCAGAGACCATTTTTGAAGCAATAAGCTCCGGCGATGAAGGCGGCAAAGATTTAACCGCGTTTAAAGAGAAATTCCAAAACTCTTGGCTGTACGAAGAGTTGTTCGGTTCACGCAATTTCGGCCCAGCAATGCATAAATTTGGCCCTATACTCGGCGGCGCATTTAATTTTATCGACCAAAATATTTTTGGTGGAAAAATTCCAATGACCTTGCGCGATAATACCGAAGATTATGCGCAGCTGAAAAAGGCGTCTGAATGCCCGAAAATTATTTATCCAAAGCCCGATGGAGTGCTCAGTTTCGACAAGCTTAGCTCCGTGTATTTATCCAATACCAACCACGAAGAAGATCAACCTTGCCATCTAAAACTGGCCGACCCAGACATTCCGTTGAAACGAAATCTGCCGGATTACGCAGAACCCGCGCAACGTTATTGCCCGGCCGGTGTTTACGAAGTGGTTGAAGATGAAGGTGGCGAGCCGCGTTTCCAAATTAATGCGCAAAACTGCCTGCACTGCAAAACCTGCGACATTAAAGACCCGGCCCAAAATATTCGTTGGGTAGTACCCGAAGGCACTGGCGGGCCGAATTACCCGAATATGTAGCTAGGGCCTGTTCACACTAATTTAATCACACCTGCTGGAGCGTATTTTTTTCGTATTTTAGGCGCAGTGAGTGTGATTTGGTTGTTCCAAATGAACGAACTGCAACACGAAATACGGGAAAAATACGCCGAGCCCCTAGGGTCGCCCCTAAAACACGCCATTCGTTGTTGTTCGTCGCTTATTTAGCGCGCTAAACTGCACTCCTCACGCCTAGACTGACGCGTTTTAGGGGCGACAGGTGCGGTTAAATTAGTGTGAACAGGCCCTAGGAAAATATTCGTCGTTTCCAAAAACCGGAATCGATGTAGCGCTGTTCTTTGGAATACAGTAATTGGTGTAGACGAAGGTACTGATTAAAATCGTTAAAGACTGTCGCTTGGTAGTCTTTTAATGCTTTTGAGTTATCGCCTAATAAAAAATGTCCTATTGCGTTTCCGGCTAAAATTCCGTGATTAAGGGCTTTTGTAATGCCCGCTGAGGTCATGGAATCGTAGCTGGATGCCGCATCTCCCACGGCTAGCCATCGTTGTCCTACGCAATTGGTTAATATTGCCGAGGGCGACACCCGCAAGTGCAAATTCTCAGGCTGATCTAACGAGCATTGAAACGATTCTGTACATTGATTAAAAAACCAGTCGGTTGCCAAAAAATGGTTAAACCAGTCGGCGGGTTGTTTCAGTTGATGTTGTTTTAATGTTTCGGCATCTGTGCACAAGCTGACAATCGCTTGGTTATTGGGTAGCTGACTTGCGTACCACCAACCAACATTTGATGTGCTCACCAATGTGTGACTCGGTCGGTTGTTGGTGTTGCGTGTGTTGTAAAAAGCGCACAACGATAAAACCGAATCGTATTCGTTGCGAGTAACGCCCAGCGCTCTGGCAACAAATCCTCGAATGCCGGTGGCATCGACGACAAAATCTGTGGTTATTTCTTCAAGCGTGGTGTGTTCTGATTTTTTCTGTAAGGTTAGTGTTACTTTATTTGCGTTGGTTTCTACTTTTTTTATTTTAGTATCGTTAATTAATTGAATGCCCAAATTCTGACAACACTGAACTAACTGCTGATTAAAAAGTTTTCTGTTTAAGTGATAACCTTGGCCAACTGGCGTGAATAAAAAATCATTGTAGCCAGGGGTTTTATTTCCCCAAACAGAAATACTGCCTGGGCACGATAAATGTCCCTCGTTTAACAACTCAGAAATACCCAGTTTGGTCAGCGACTCCGTCGCAGCGGGAGGAATGGTTTCACCAATATGAAAAGCTGCAGTATCAGAATCCGTAACAATGTTAATTGAAATCGATAAATCCAAACGCTGTGCTTGTTGATAAAGTGCGAGCGCTGTCGCACAACCCGCTGGGCCGCCACCGATAATATGCACTGATAAAGTCATAACCAGGCTTCTTAGTATTTGTATGAAATGGTTGCCCTGAAATTTATTGCTCAGAGCAACCACGTGTTTTGGTAAAATTAGTTACCGAGAGTTTTTAAAACCAAAAATCTTAAAATTAAGGACCGCAGTTGTCCGGTTTTTTGTAGCCTAACTCTTTTGCCGTTGGCCACACCTGAACAGTATCGCCATCGGTATCAAACAAACTTGAAACTTCAATAAAATTGTTCGAACCGTAATTATTACCGTGTTCATCGCTTACTTGAGTGCCCTGAATAATAAAACCAACCTTGTGCCAATTTTCGACAAAGTCAAAGTAACACTGATAGCGACCTTGTTGTTGTGGGTAAGGGGTTTCAGTTCCTTCGCCGCGAACACTGAATAACAAACCACCGAGGTTCCAAGTTTTACTCTCGTGATTGTAAGTGCACTCGGATTTCGGATAGACCGTTACCGGGCGCTGTGCTGGCCACGACCAATACAAGGTATTGTTACCTTCGGGATTTGGATCGGGTGTGTGGGTTGCGCAGCTGTTGTAATCGGTGTGCCAAGGTTGCGACATAAACTTACACAAATCGCCGGGTTCAACTTTCGCGTTTCTCAATGGAATGTAGCCGACCTCTAAAAAAGGACTGTTTTTATTGGCTTTAGCGTACAGTAATTCCTGTTTATTAATTCGAAACGGACCGATTTCACTCTGCCAATTTTGCGAATACAAATTAACGTCTCGAACAATAAACGTCAGATCAATACCGGGAGAATATCGACCGCCCAAACAATTTTGCAGCGCGTCTTGATCGAGTTTCTCGCCCCGACCTAACGGTGCATTTGAGTCGACGAATTTGTTGTCATACCACTGCGATAACAAAAAGTATTGCGTTTCGGTAACCGACAAAAAGCTCTTCATCGCATCGCCTAACGCCAGCGGCATTTTATAACCTTCGCCATCTTCGTTGTCGGGCGCATCGCTGGTTCCCGGCGGTGATGGTTTGCGAATTAACTGTTTGAAACTCGGCAGTTTCGCTTTCGGGTCGTCACTGGGGGTGATGGTTGCCATAAATTCGTGGCCGTTAATGGCTCTTTGCGGCAAATTGGTATTCCAGCGTTGCAGAAAAGCCGCGTGAAAAACCGGTAACACATCTTGATCAAACTGAGCTTGATAATCGCTCTGAAATCCTTGATTGAATATTTGCGGTTGCAGGTGTAACTGCTGAATCCATGTGTCGTAAACGTCGTCCCAGGTTGAAACCACGTTACGTGTTTGCGGCGCGTAACCGGGATCGGTACACACTACCCAGCCGTGAACCGCCTCAGACATCGAACCGTCTTCAAAAACAATGGTGGCGCACACTGGGCCGTCGGAGGTGTCGTCAAACCAACCGTCATTATCAATAGCACCGGTTAATTTTGGTGGTTTTCCGTCGGTTTCGATGGCGCTAGCGCGGCCGTAACCTCCAGCAACAATTAAACGCCCGGTGTTATTCTCAATAAACATTTCACCCAGTGTGTCGATAGCGCCTAACGGGTTGAACATTGAGAAATGTTCATCGGGAAAACTGGTGGGATAATTCGGTTGTGGGGTAATTTTACCGCTATCGTTAACGTAATTGGGTGTGGTTGAGTTATCGAATTTAGCAACGCTCGGAGAGGAAACTGACACAGCTCTAGGGCCAGCATCAATAACGAGTTTCGTGCGTCGGCACGGATCGTTTAAGTCGTCGCTGTCTGCGTAGCCGGTACTTTTTGGATTGCGGACCGGCGGCGTGTTGTTGTCTTCATAGGCGACGATACCTTCCTCTACTTTTTTTCCTTCATCGTTGATTGAGGTGATTGTGAAGTTGTTGTTTTTCTTGTTGGCTAAATGTACTTGCCAAATAATGTCTTTAATCACCTTTCCATCAACGGTATCGCCAACCTTGATTTCTCGGCCGGGATCATCGCTCGGGTATTTTGTTTGATCTTCTTGATAGGCAAACAGTCGGAACCGTGCGGCTTGTCGTTTTACCGCTTGGTTTGCATCTCGAAAATCGTCTTCGGTGATTGCTGTGTTTTCGGTTCCCGGTTGAATGGGCAGGCCGCCAAACAAACCGGTACTCTTATCGACGACTTCACCCGCAGCGGTTTCTGGGGCGATGTAATAGTCTTCGCTGTTACCGACGCGAGCAAAATTAATACTTGGGTGTACTCTAAAATAACTCATCATCAATTCTCCAGAAACTTAATTATTGTTTTGATTTTCTTGCGACCAAAAATAAATATTTTGGAAGGCGTGACTGATATTTAAATTAGTTGCCGGTAGTGGCTCCAGAGTCATCTTGGGTGGGAATTCCTGGGCGGTATTGTGGCAGCGGAAACAATTATCCATAGTTGTCTGGCGCTGAGTGAATGTTTCGATGGTGGCATTGGAAAGCTTTAACGAACCGGTCAAATTTACCGATCTTCCCGAAGGCGCGGTGAAGCTGTCTGTCGCTAAGTTCATTCCGGGCTCTAAAGCATTTTGCTCTAAAAACCAAATCGCGCCGACCTCAAAGTAATTTCGCCAAACACTGCTGGAATCCAATTGTGAATACACGCTGGCGTTAATGGTTTGTATGCTTTCGGTATTTGAGGTGTTGACGCCTTTGGCGTTACCAAAAGCGTATTGACGACATGCCTGAGTGATGGGCGAGAGCGTTTGTTTGCGTTGGTTGAGCGTTAAATTGCTAGCGGCGGCGTTAACGTTACAGTCACCGAGTTTGGTGCCAGCGGTGTAGAAGGTGTAGTCGTCTGTAGAGACTACTTGTCCTAACGTTGTACCATGAGGCACATCCGGCGCATTGCGCTTGTGTTCAAAGGTTGCCCAAATCATTTCCGGGTGGCCTTCAACGATGCCGCCAATATGAAAACCAACCAGAGCTACGGTCACCGATTTTGATTTATCGGGATTAATAACGATTTTTCCGTTTTTGTTTTCAAGTTTGGCAACGGTGGTTTCCATGGTGAACATATCGGAAACCTCATCGTCACTGTCGACAATTTTCCACGAGGCTTTTAATTCCAGCGCTCCTTTCGTGCCATCAATTGGAAACGCCGTGGTAGGGTCCATACTTCTAACATTGGCGGGATCAGTTAATTGATTTGAGGTAATAAAATTTTCGAAAGTAGAATTAATGTACTGAGAGTAATACACCGCTTTGCCGTTGTGATCGACAAAAATTCCGTCAGTGCCTGCTTGTAAGTATTCGTCAAAACTTTCTGTGCCAGGACTTTTGGTCATGCGAGGCAAAAAACCTCTGTGTTCCATACCCAATAAAGATTGTGGCGAGTTAAAACTCAAAAAACGTGGCATTCCGTCTTCTTCTTGGGTAAGCCACAGAAACATTTGCCAAGACCACTGATGAAACTCACAGTTACTGGAACTGCTAAAGGCCGCATCGTTGGGGCGTGGTGTTTGCGAATGCGGAAACCATTCTTCAAGGGCTGGGCATTGGTCGGCGAAGGAGGCGTGGGTAAATAATAATCCTGTAGTTATTACCGACAGCTGGGTAATTTTTTTTAACGGTTGATAGCTAATCATAGAAGGTGTCCAGGGGATTTCTGTGTTGTAGTAGTGTTGAAAATCTGGATGTTGGTTGAGAACAGCATCTATAAATTTAGCAGTTGGAATGAATAATAAAAATTACGTGTTATTACAAGATAACTCGATAGTTATAGAGTGGAGTGAGTATTGGTCGGAGGCAAAAGTTTCTTATTCAATAAGAAAATAGATTTTAAATTTATTATCGTAATTTGGTTTTTCAGGAATTTACAGGAAGGGCTTGTGAGTTAATAATTCTTGGTATTTAGGGCCTGTTCACACTAATTTAATCACACCTGCTGGAGCGTATTTTTTTCGTATTTTAGGCGCAGTGAGTGTTATTTGGTTGTTCCAAATAAACGAGCTGCAACACAAAATACGGGAAAAATACGCCGAGCCCCTAGGGTCGCCCCAAAAACACGCCATTCGTTGTTGTTCGTCGCTTATTTAGCGCGCTAAACTGCACTCCTCACGCCTAGACTGACGCGTTTTTGGGGCGACAGGCGTGGTTAAATTAGTGTGAACAGGCCCTAGTTATTTATGTGGAAAGGTTTTAGACGTGGGAATAATGATCAAATAATTCAATAGAAAATATCGCAACGCATCCTTGTGTTGCGTTTATCTTGTTTTTACTGATGCGGTTTAAAAGCGGCTGTTAATTCGCCACTTCTTTTGATGGGAATACTGTCTTAAATAGCGTGGCTACAAAAAGCGCGCAAATCAGCCACACGGCACAGGCCATAAAAAATAATGCTTTCTCTTGTGGGCAACCGGCCTCTAAACAACTCAAATCTGTGTAGGGGAATAAACCGAGTGGGGTGAATACATGAAAGAAGATAGCGCCCGACATAATACCAAAGCCAATAAGCGCTCCCCAAAACCGAGTTGCGGTGATTAAAATTAAAATGCTTGCGATTAGCTCCGCCGAGCCAATCACTATGCCACCGTAAGCGGTGAAGGCTTCTCCTAGTGCGGGCAAGCCAAGAGAACCGATCCAATCACCAACCGTTGAAAATATATAAACCGTAATGTCTGCCGGTTCGCTGAATATCTCCGCGAATTTAAAGAACAAGGATTGTAAGAATACAAAAGCAACGAACAGGGCGAGAATTAAAGGGATATGTTTCTTCATGATAAGTATCGGTTCTTTTATGTTGATTGTAGAGTTTATTGGCTAATTAATTGATGGACAGTGTCGATTGGTATTTATTACACAATAGATTAAATTGAACGGTATTAGTGACTATTTTGTTATTTTTGCTCTTAAAATTCGTTCTTTTTTACCGCTTAATCTGTGTTTGAGTCTCTGCCTTCGTCAAATATGGGCAAAGAGTCATCTAGATGCATCCAGTGAGCTTTGTAATTGGCGTAGATGTGAGCGTTGATGTTAATCGGTAATTTCTCGTCAAATGTGGATATGGCAATTTCGATGGAATCCGGTGCGGAATCTTTTGAACGAAAGCCCAAGCTCGAACCGCATTGGCTGCAGAATGTTCGCACGGTGCCGTTTGCCGCTTTGAATTCTTTTATGAACTCATCTCCCGATAACCATTCAAATTGCTCCACAGCCACCAGAGTTCCAAAAGCCGCACCGTGAAATTTCTTACACATGTTGCAATGACAATGTGCTGCTTGCTTGCTGAACCCAGAAGCATTGAAAGTAACTGCGCCACACAGGCAACTGCCTTTGTAATGTTTGTTCATTGCACCGCACTCGCAAAATTTAAAAATTTACCCAAAGCCCGTGGCTTAAACGCAAAAGAACAGTTCAAAAGCGCTCTTATATCATGACTTGAAGACCAGGCGAAGAAGCGTATTATTAAAATGGGTGAATTCATTACAAGATTGAAGAAAATGTTATAAGTCTCTGCAGTATTATTAGAAATTGCGCAAGCATTTTTGAACGCTGCCGAACTTACTCGACGTTAGAGACTTATCTGAGATTAATTGTCTGCGGTTAATTGATAGTTGAATAACGAGGTGTGTATTAGCAGGAGAGAATATTAAAACGCTTTCTTATTGAAAAGTGGGTGATGCAATGATGAAAATAAAAAAAATGTATAAAAAATTAAATGCACACAGAAATTCATTAATGCAAAAATACAATGCCGAAGACTTACATCAGGTTCGGGTGGGTGTAAGGCGGGTAAGAAGTTTACTTAAAAAAATTCCAACCAAATCTTCTCAAAAGCTCAGAAAGCAATTAAGCCTTCTGATTCAAAAAACCAACCCCGCTAGAGATTGGGATACCTTACTTATTAATGGCGAAACTTATCTAACCAGAGACGAGTATTTAAACGTAAGACCAATTGTTGAAAATTACTGCGTACAATTGCATAACGATGTTTACGACGCATTGAACGAAAACATATGGGATGCTCCCATCGCAAGCAGTAAAACGTATTTACATCGTAATAAAAAAACCTCTGAAGACAATGCGCTGTTATTGTCTGACAACTATGCCCCTGTGCTACTGAGAAAATACATCGTCGCTTATCGCCGGAATCATTCAAATGCGTGGCACGATTTGCGTGTTTCTGTAAAAACGCTGCGTTACCAACTTGAGCACTGTCATTCGCAGAGCAAGTTTCATAAAGAGCGAAAAAAAGCGATGATTGCTCTGTGCAAGCAACTGCAAACCCATTTGGGTGATTGGCACGACAGTGTTGTTCATGAAGCCTTGATTGAGCAATTACTGGAGCGCCGGGATCAATACACGATCGAGACCAATGCGATATTCAATCACTGGAAATTATTGCTTGGCTTGTCGGGTTACGAAAATATTAATCGAGTGAAGCTGTTGTTTGTAAAGCACCGCGACTTATTTAGACAGGATGTGATCGCATAACCAGATTTGGTTATGATTGTGGTTTTAAAATTGCTTTTTGATTGTACCACTGAAAACCACGACAAGGATTGCTTCTGTGTTAAGACGAGAATTTCTATTCGCCACGGGTGCCGTTGGGCTCTCGGCATGTACTGCCTTACCTCAGTCCAGAAAAGAACCGCAATACTACCCCGTTAAATCTTCTTTAGATCGGGTCATTAAAAACGTAGTTGGCTTGCGGCCCTACCGTACTGCCGGTTATCGCCTTGAGGCGGAAACGTTCGATAACAAAAAAATTGTTCATAATTACGGTCACGGTGGTGGCGGTATCAGCTTATCTTGGGGCACGTCTTCGATAGCGACTCAGTTAGCGCTTGAGAGCAGCCCGCAATCCGTTGCTGTCGTCGGCTCGGGAGTGATGGGAATTACCTGTGCGTTGATACTTGCACGCCAAGGTGTGAAGGTAACGGTGTACGCAGCAGAGTTTCCACCCCACACCACATCTAACATTGCCGCCGCACTTTGGTTACCTACCTCCTATTACGACAGAAAAGAAGTTTCTGAAGATTTTTTAGCAAAAGACAAACAAATATCTCGTGCAGCATTAGAAGGCTTTTACGGATACGTGAACCAGCCGGACTACGGTGTTTTCTGGCATGACTATCACTTCTTGTCGCATCGATTACCCAAAAGAAAGCGCGAGTTGCCCGGCGGTAATGATTTGTATCCGCAATACAAGGTTTCTACCGAAAACAACCTGTTTGGATACGCGTATCAAGAAAAAATGAAGTCACTGATGATTGATCCCAGCTTTTATTTACAGCGAATAAAGTTGGATGCGCAAATTTCAGGCGCGACTTTTCAGCGTAAAAAGTTTGGATCACTGCAAGAAGTGTTATCGTTAAAAGAGAATGTCATTATCAACTGCACTGGGTTGGGCGCAAAGGACTTGTTCAACGACGATAAGTTACTGCCCGTGCAAGGCCAATTGACATTGTTGTTACCACAACCAGAAATTAATTATTCCTATGTGGCGGTTGATCCGAACGAATTTTATTACATGTTCCCACGTAAAGGCGCAATAATATTGGGTGGAACCACCATTAGAAATGCCTACAGCACAAAGCCCGATGAAGCGCTCAGCAGAAAAATGGTGAGCGCACACGCAAACTTAGCATCCAGGCTATAACACCAATCAATAAATCCGAGGCTCTTTAAAGAACCTCGGATTTATGCAGCATACTCTTCCAACAACAAATCCAATTGATAACGAAAATGTACTTTGAGGTCGGGTACGGATTTAAACTCCGTATAAAAATGACCAAACGATTTCAGTTTTTCTTGAAATCCCCACAGTGACTGCAACGACTGTTTGTCCAAATTGCTAATGGATGTTGGAGCGTCGTAAAAGTAAGTATAAATCTTGGGTTTTTTATGTTCGATAAATTGCGTGTAGGCGGTATCGAATTCTTCTTCGGTGTATTTCCCGGCCTTAGTTTTAAACAGGCTGACGAAAATATCACTGGATATTACGGCTTTGTTGTATTCGTCTTGCATTCTGGATTCCGACATGCAATCCAAAAAATTCTCCCAGCGTACCACTTTTAGATAAACCCCTTGATCCAGTAAACGGTCACTCTGCTGGCGCACGAACAATTCGAACTCATCGCGTTCACTGGCAAGTTCTTGGGAAGACGCTAAAAATATTTGTACCGTTTTCAACGTTGCAAGCTCGCTTCTCGGTGATTGACTGTTGTTTTGTGGCTCTGACTTATCGCCGGCCCACTGAGGTAAATCAATGCGTAAACCTTCGAGTAATTCCAATACGCTGACTTCGTCGAAATTAATTTCACATTCAACCGTGTAGCGGCCTTTGTCTTTTCGGTGAATTAGTTTTGATTCCTCAAATAAATGCGGCGTGTCAGTGTTTTTACACGTCTCGCAAATGCAGGGAATAAACTTATTAACCTTGTCTTTTAATCCTTCAAAGGAATGGTTAATGGCATCAAGGTCATTGGCGATAACACTGATTAATGCTTTTGCTTGAGAACCTTTAGCGCTCAGGTCAATTTCGTTGCCGGTATTAGAGACCTGTACCAACAATTCAGTGTTGGCTTTTTCGAACACAACGCCGTTGGCCCACGCTAATTCAGGGTGTTTTACAAAGCGATTCATGCGAACCATCAATCGATTGACGATGCCTTTTGGCATAAAATCGTAGTGATAACGCAAGCGAACATCGGGCAGGGAATGTGTTTCCAAATCTTCTGGCATTGATGGCGGCAGTAATTGCGTTGCCAGCCAACTTTGCGGTTGCGTATCTGGCAGGGCGTAACACAATTCAAATTTCACCATTAAGGCTAATAGCTCGCGCAACATGTCTTGGTAATGTGAGTCATTCCAAATTCTTTTGCAATCGTTTAAGTTAAATACGCCACCTTGATGCTTAACAATTTCGTCATCCAATATTTTAAATACCGCCTCGGTGGCCCATTCGTTTTGTAGAATCACCAGCGATTGCAAATTAATGTCTTCTTGAAAGTGCAGGAAGATGCCAAGATCATGAAAGTATTGGCTCAAAAACAAGGCTTTATCGCGATTGTAATCAAGATGTCTAGCGTAAATATCAAAATAGTCCTGCTGGCTGATAAACGGTTTTTCAGTGGCTAGACTTTCTATTTCGTTTCGAATATTGAGCCATTTTTGTGGAACCTTATCACCAATGTGAGGCAACTGTTGGGCGTGATGTTCTACCGCCGATAAAATTCGGTTGGTATCATCGGGTTGTAATAAATCGCTTTCAAAGAAATCTTTAATGTTAGAAAAACGCGATTGGATACCGCGTTTGTCGATGGCCTTGCTGCGACCGCCGATTTGGTTTTGAAACATAATCACGGGGCTGTTGTCGCTCAGAGTTTCTGTGACTTCTAGCCAATATTTAAAGGTTTCGTCTTGTACGGTTTTATCGCTGGTACGACTGCTGTCGACCAAAATATACAATGAGCGTTTGGTCAGAAAAAACTGGTGGGTAGCGTGGTATATATGTTGGCCGCCAAAATCCCAAACATTAAGCCGGAATTCGCGATTGTCACTGATGGGAAATCGAATGGGGTCGATGTCAATCCCTTTGGTGGTTTCTTCATCTTTGGGTAATTCTCGTTTCGGTGAAAACAGTCGTCGGATCAAACTGGTTTTGCCAACACCACCTTCACCAACGACTAACATTTTGGCTTCAAATAGCTGTGTTTCACCTTGAGCTTTTAGCTCGCCAAAATATTTGAGAATAGCTTCCACACCTTGATTAATGATCTCTCTTGGCGGGTGACTGATTGGGCAATCAGAAATATTGATATTACGCGCTTGTTTGATTCGATTGGTACCATCGATTAACTGATAATCTTTAAGCAGATTTAACAGTGACGATAAATCGGTGATCGGATTATTTTGTATGTCCAGATTTTTTAGATTGGTAAGACGGCTTAAAGATGGTAAAGCCGTATCGCCAATTTTGTTATTGCCAATAATTAACGCCGTTAGGTTTGTGAGTGCCGACAGCTTTTTAGCGCCTTCGCTGCCGATTTGGTTGCTGCTTAGGTCTAAACATTTAAGGCTGATCATTTGCGCGAGACAACGTGCGCCTTCGGCGCCAATTTTATTGCTGTCTAAATACAGTGTGCTGAGTTTTGGTAATTGCGATAAACTTTTAGCGCCAAGATCACCGATATCGTTATTGTATAGATCAAGAATAGCCAGTCGTTTTAATTCGGAAATTGCTGCTGCGCCTGCATCGCCAATTTTATTGTTGGATAAATACAAAGAATGCAGTTTTGTTAGTGACGATAATGCTTTGGCACCTTCTGAACCAATTTTATTGTAACCGAGTCTTAGAAAAACCAAATTTTGCAAAGCGGCGAGAGATTGGGCGCCTCGGTCATCGATATTGTTGTTCGATAATACCAGCACTTTTAAATGGGTGAGTGAAGACAGTGCAGTTGCACCTTGATTGCTGATTTTATTGTCGGATAAATCCAGTGACGATAAAAGTTTTAATCTTCCTAAAGATAACAGTGCATGATGAGGATATTCCAGATTAAACCCGTGAATAGCCAACGATTGTATATTGGGCAGTGAATCAACAATGAGTTCAATTGAAACGTAACCATCCAGCAGTTTGATGACAAAATCAAACGAATCAAAATCTTTTAATACCGCATTTTTGTAGACGACTAAGCGTCGGCAATGAGGATACTGAGCCAGTAATCCTTTGAGTTTGTCGGACGTTGTTTCTACTTTTATCGGTTGTTCTGCCATATTTCTATTATCTGTATTTCTGCAATCGATTTTTCAGCTCACCATACTCATACGAGTAAAGGTTATTATCACTAATACTAAAGCGTGGTTAGCTGATCATCTTATAGAATTGGTGGCTGGAATTGGGTTACAAATCTTTCAAGAAGGCTTAATTCTTACGCGTTCTTAGATCAATTTGTACAGTCGGAAATTAAAATCAAAGGAATTTCGACTAAGAACAAAAACGTACATGATTCGAAGTCGTTAAATGCTATGGTGTTGGTATTTTGATCAGATAATCACGTGGAGATATTACTTTATTGTTAATAGCGAAATATTTAATTTTAAGTTGAGTGTATAAAAAGATTGCCAATGCTCAACCGGATTTTCAACCATTCTGAATTTACTGCCTATATTAGCGATTTATATTCTGATTGCTCATTAGCGCTCGTGTATAAAATTTCATTGTTATCTAATTATCTTTAAAATCGATTTTACATTTATAAAAATAATATTGTTGGTTTGAATTGTTGGGGTTTTTTATCGCTTTATTTTATCGGTGTTTATGTTTGCTTTTGTTTTATTTATTTATTTGAAAATTACGTTGGTTTGTAAATTAAATATTTACCATCTTGAATGGCTGTTGTGAGCAATTTTAGAATGCTCGCACCAACGTAAGGCGGGGCAGCTAAATTCATAAAATCTCTCGCTTAATTTCTTTGTATCAATCGAATAGTTAATTAAAAGGAATATCCTATGAGCACAAAAATTGTTCACGCCATGATCGACAGAGCAGGAAAGGTTATTAATGGCAGCAACGGCGGTAACGATATTGAAGTCCATAGGCTTGATGACAAAAGCTACCGCATTATTTTTAAAACTGAATTTATGACGCCACCGACCGTTACGGCTTCTTTGTTTTCTACTGAAATTTACCAAGCGTTTCATGAAGCATCTGGATTTTCTGAACCATCACAAGGTTGTATCATCAGTGGTTTAGAGTTTGCCGACATGACCACTTACGGTTTCTCTGTTTTCTTCCTAGAAGATATGGGTTTCAACTTTATTGCTATTGGCGAGTAAACATTTATTGTTTATTGCGCGCATAAACTGTTTGCTGCCGGCGTTTTATTTTTCTTTCCAAATTTTTGCAAGAAACTAATGATTGGATTTTAGTTTGGATAGAATTATGTCTTACACGTTGGCAGCCAGTTTTTTGAGTTTAATATAACTTTTCTATCTAGATTTTTAAGAAATTTAAAACCGTTTCTTAAATTTGCAATGCCAGATGTATTCCCGTCGTAAAACTGCCTTACCTATCCGCTGGAAAGTGAATGGATTTCAACCGTATTTTCAGCCGATAAAATTTGCTCTTGTCCTAATAAATAGCCACCTATTTTTCATTTACACTTCTTATTAATGTCATACGTTCGCGAGGGTTGGCTGGGTCAATATTTAACTGGCTAATCCAACAGGAAAGCATTGAGTATTCGCGCTATTTGTTCGTTGGGTATTGATAGCTGGCCGCTTAACGGCTCATTCTTAAATCTACTCGACTTTGAGTAGGTTGTTTGTCTGATTTACTAGTTTTTATTAACTCAACTGGCGAATGTATGAATATTTTTATTAAAGCCGTTTTGGCTGTATCCATCATCAATTCCAGTGCCTATGTAATAGCACAAGAAGATTCTGAAGACGCAAAAGAGAAGCCGCTCTTTAGCAGTCACACCTTTAAAGCCTTGGAGCTGCGCAGCATTGGCCCAGCTTATATGTCTGGCCGTATCGCCGATATCGCCGTTGATCAAAAAAAACCATCAACCTGGTACACCGCCGTGGGTTCGGGTGGTGTGTGGAAAACCGTGAATGCGGGCACCACGTGGGAGCCTATTTTTGATGATCAAGACGTGTACTCCATCGGTGATGTCACTATTGATCCGAGTAACTCCGACATTATTTGGGTCGGCTCTGGTGAAAATATCGGCGGACGTCACATCAGCTTTGGCGATGGTGTTTACAAATCCCTCGACGGCGGTGAAACCTGGGAAAACATGGGCTTGGAAAAGACCGAACGTATTTCCGATATCATTATTCACCCAGATAACTCCGATATTGTTTGGGTTTCCGCACAAGGTCCACTCTGGAACGGCGGTGGCGAACGCGGTTTGTATAAGACCACCGATGGCGGTGAGAATTGGGAGCTGGTGCTAGAAGGCGAAGATGAATGGACCGGTGTAACCTCGCTGGTGATTGATCCGCGCAACCCAAACAAACTCTACGCTGCGACTTGGTCGCGTCAGCGCTCGGTAGCTGCGTACGTGGGAACGGGGCCGGGTTCGGGTATTCATACTTCGGATGACGGTGGCGAAACCTGGACCGAATTAGAAACCGGCTTACCTGATGGCAACATGGGTAAAATCGGTTTGGCGATTTCTCCGATTAATCCCGATGTGCTTTACGCGGCAATCGAAATTGATAACCGCAAAGGTGGCGTTTATCGCTCAGAAAACCGCGGTGCGAGCTGGACTAAAATGTCCGACGAAGTTGGCGGTGGTACAGGCCCGCATTACTACCAAGAAATTTACGCCGACCAACATCAGTTTGATCGTGTTTATATCGCCAGTAACTACAGTAAAGTATCGGACGATGGCGGTAAAACCTGGACGCCGATCAGCACCGAACGCAAGCACGTGGACGACCACGCGATGGCGTTTCACCCAACTGATCCCGATTTTGTCTTGATGGGTTCAGACGGCGGTATTTATCAGTCGTACGATCGCATGGAAAACTGGCGTTATATTGCCAATTTACCGCTGACTCAGTTCTATAAAATTGCCGCAGACGACGCCGAACCGTTCTACACCGTTTACGGTGGTACGCAGGATAACTCAACCCAAGGTGGTCCTTCTCGCACTCTGCGCGAAGACGGCATCAAAAATAAAGATTGGTTCTTAACCCTCGGCGGCGACGGCCATCAGCCTGCGATTGAGCCAGGCAATCCCAACATCATGTATTCTCAGTGGCAGCAGGGTAACTTGACCCGTCACGATCGCACCACGCGTGAAAATGTTTACATCAAACCGCAACCTCGTCCGGGTGAGCCAGCAGAGCGCTTCAACTGGGACGCGCCTATCAACGTGTCTGCTCACGATCCAAAACGTATCTATTTTGCGTCTCAGCGCGTTTGGCGTTCGGATAATCGTGGCGACAGTTGGACGCCAATCTCGGGTGACCTCACCAAAAATGGCAACCGCATGCACTTGCCGTTGATGGGTCGTACTTGGTCGGTAGAAGCGGGGTGGGACATTTACGCGATGTCGGAATACCACACCATTGCCAACTTTGCCGAAAGCCCAGTCGATGAAAACATCCTTTGGGTTGGCACCGATGACGGCCAAATTCAAGTAACCAGCGATGGCGGCGACAACTGGAAAAAAATCGATCTAAAAAGCGTAAGGGGGGTTCCGGCTACGGCTTACGTTAATGATATTCGCGCGGATTTATTCGATCCTAATACCGTGTACGTTGCGCTTGATAATCATAAGTACGGAGACTTTAAGCCTTACTTGATTAAATCCACCAATCTGGGCAAAAGCTGGACATCGTTGGCGAGCGATCTGCCCGAAAAACACTTGGTGTGGCGTATTGTTCAAGACCACGTTAACAAAAATCTATTGTTTATCGGCACCGAATTCGGCGTTTTCTTCACCATTGATGGCGGTAAAAAATGGATTGAGCTAGATGGCGGCATTCCAACCATTTCCACGCGCGATATTGTGATTCAGCGCCGTGAAAACGATTTGGTGGTTGGTACCTTTGGTCGCGGAATTTATATTCTCGACGATTACAGTCCATTGCGTACTCTAACCGAAGAGGCTATGGAACAAGACGCGCTATTGTTTGCGCCGAGTCGTCCTGTTAAATGGTTCCAATTGGACGACAACCATTCCAGCACCGACGGCGATGATCGCTACATTGCGGAAAATCCAGAGCACGGCGCGACGCTTACTTACTTCTTAAAAGAAAGTTTGTTAACGGCCAAGGAAAAACGTAAAGAGGAAGAAAAAGAACTCGTCGAAAAGAAAAAATACCCGAAATATCCTTCTTGGGAAGCCATCGAGAAAGAAAATCAAGAGCCAGAACCTGCGGTGTATCTTGAAATTCGAAACGCGGCGGGAGAGTTTATTAATCGCGTTGCTGGTGATACCAAAAAAGGATTACACCGTGTGACTTGGGATATGACCTACGCCAACACCAACGCCATTATTAATGGCGCCGACGAAGACGATAATCGATTCTACGTGGGTGTTACTGCAGCACCGGGAACCTATTCAGCAACGCTTTATCAGCGCGTTGGCAGTGAGGTTACCCAGTTGGCGAATGCGGTTGAATTTGAATTAAAACCCATTCATACCCCAACGCTTTCTGGACCGAGCCAAAATGCCGTTGTTGAATTCAGCAAAAAAATTATGTCAGCGGAGCAACGTGCCTCGTCGACGAATGCTGTTTTGACAGAAATGGTTGCGAGCATGGAAAGCGTGCGTTCTGCACTTGATTTAACGCCTGGCGACGTTACTGCTTTAGAAGCACAATACGCCGCTATTCAATCGGAAATAAACACCATTCATTTTGAATTAAATGGTTTAGATTCCCGAGATAGAAAAGGTATTAAACCTGCCAACATCAACAGTCGTTTGTGGTACGCCGCGTCAGCGAAATGGTCAACTTACGGCCCAACCGCACAACATAAAGAGCAGCTCGGTTTTGCTCTGGAAGGTTTAAACGCAGTTAACAAACGATTAAAAACAGCAAAAGAAAATGCTTTGCCAAAACTACAGCAAGCCATTATTAATGCCGGTGGCCCCTGGACATCAGGAGCGCCTGTTATTAGTAATTAATTCGCAGTGGTATTTATGAAAATAAAAAACGGCACTGTAGGAGGTGCCGTTTTTTTTTTTTTCCGTCTTAACTAATTTTTTATTGAAGTGGCTCCACCGTCATGTTCGTTAATTTGGTGAACTTAAGTGCTATTTTTTCAGAACATCTAAAACATTCACTAATATTTTTCCGTGTCTTATAATTATTTATATCTAACTTGCAGTCAGTATCTTTTATGGCGTAATAAACTTCCCAATTTTGTGTTAAGTTTTTTGAAGTGTCACTCATTGAGAGTTGATAGTGTAATGCTAATTTATTTGTGATCTAGTTTTAATTGTCTGGTGTGAGTTTAGTTAGTATGTGACCTTGTATGAAATTTGATAATTTAGCTTTTTAACTGGGGTGGGATTATGCCATTAGATGCAAATGTTAGATCGGTAGTTGAAAAGAAGTTAGAAGAGTATGAAGGTCGGTATAATCATATGTATCTAGACACCAAAGGAAAGGTAACTGTTGGTGTAGGACACCTAATTGCTAATAAGGCGGCAGCTGCTTTTGTGGTTATGTATACCGTCAAGAATGGGCAGCCATCGACAATAGCCACGACAAAGCAAAAGCAAGATGAATATGATGTCATTGCAAAGCAAAAAAAGAATTATAAAGCTAGCTGGTATAAACAACATACGAGTTTAGTGATGAAAGATTCCGATATTAATGCTCAAAGAAAGAAACATATCGATACTTTTTATTCGGAGCTGGTCGGTGTTTATAAAAAATCAAAAGGTTACACCAGTGACTTTGATGATTTTCCAGTAGAGGTTCAGAAAGCGTTGTTTGATATGATTTTTAATCTAGGTCAGACTAAATTAAGAAACGTGTTTGTTAATTTTAACAAAGCAATAAAGAAAGAGCAGTGGGATGTTGCGGCGAAGCAGTCAAATCGTCCTGATGTAAATGCCGCTCGAAATAAGTATGTTCGTGACTTGTTTAATGCAGCTCATGCATCCGCTAATAAAGCTGCCGTTGCAACTCCGTGAGATCGAGAGATTTATGAAAGCAAATGTTATTCTGTCAGGTTTATGCTCTTTCGTGTTAATAGCGTGTTCCTCGGGTCAAATTAATACTGGTGAAGCAATAGCACCTTTTATCAATGAGAATGAAATTACAGGTTTTATTGAGCGTGGCGATACCTATGAAAGTGTCGTGCTGGAATATTCTTTGGATACTCCAAATGGGGATGAGCTTCAATTTGCTTCATGTCCATCAATAGAAAATACGTCCGAAAGTAATGTTGATACTTCTCAGTTTTATTTATTGCAGTTAATTAAGAAAAATTGTATTGCTGCTAAGTATTACTATCAATCTTTGTCTACACCTGTTTATAAAAGTTATTTGCCAAATGCAATCAATGAAGAATTTATCGTAAATCTTCCCGCAACCACCGTTCCTGATTTGGGCGGTCAGTTTCTTGAGCAGCGTAGTGGCATTTTGAAGGAGTTTGAGGAAAAAATAGAAGTTCTGTCTGAGAGTGAAAATTCGATTGAACTTGCTTTGTCGGACGATTTAGTTATTAACTATGTCGTTATGGCGCGGGGCGATTTCAATAAAGACGGTATCGAAGATATGATACTGAGATTGGATTGGTATATCAGCTCAGCGTTTGGAAAGGGATTTGAGTTGGTGTCCGTGACTCAAAAGGGTGAAGATAAGCCATATTTTGTGGGCAGGCTTTAGTTTAATAAGTTAAAAAGCGGCTCACCTAGGCCGCTTTCTGTGTACAACATCGTTTTTATGCAAGGTTGCACTCGCGCATGTGTGTGAGCTGCAATGAGCTACTTATTGTGGGTGAGGCACGAAATATCAGTATACTTCTAGACTTTGTTTGGTGTCCAGTTCTAAACCTAAATTGAAGTTATCCCACGTAGTAAACCATAGTTGTCTCATTCCATTTCGATCTTTATAGTTGATGATGTCAAGCTGCTCTTGGTGATCAGTAATGCCTCGTGAGTGTAAAACTCGTTTTTTAGTGTCATTAGGAATGTATGGGCAAGAAATCAGATCGAACAATAACATTACTGATTCACAATTTTTGTCTGGTCTAGGTCTAGTAGTTAATTTTTTTTCTATTTTTGAAATTATGGAGTTTCTTAGGGTTAGATACCTTTTTTTGTCTTTCATGTAAAATAAAAGAACTGTGTAGGAAAAATAATTTAGCTCTGGAATTTCAAAAGAGTTGTCTCGTTCCGAATGCTTAATATTACAATATTTTGCAAGTTGTTTTTGTTCTAGCCAAAAATATTTTCCTAGTTCGGATAGTGTAACTAATAGATATAGTGTTTCTACTTGGATATGTTTGCTGTTCTTGTTTTTATTTAAGATAAAGCAGATGTTGTCGAAAATGTATTTGAAAATTCTACTTTTTGCTTCATTGTTGACTTTTGGTGATCTTAGGAATTCACAATAAATTCTTAGTATTCTACACAGTCTTATTGTAGTGTTTACTCTGGGAGATACGGAGTAGATAAAGAAAACAAACTCTAATATAGATTGAATGGAATTTATTAGCTGTTTGAATGGGCGGTATTCATTTGAGGTTTTGTTAAAGTTAATTAGTATTTTTTTGCTTTTTGATTCTATTGTTGCAAGTCCATAGTTTAGTAAGTCTTTATATTCTACATTACATTCCTTTATTATTGTTTTGAAGCTGGTTATTAATTGCTCGGTGTTGATGTATATAGATCCAGTATATATTGTTTTTTCGGTTTTATCTGTTCTTTTGTCTAAGTTATATTTTATAGTATCGTCGAAGAGATCAGCTATTTTTTTCTTGGCAATAGATATTTCTGTAATAATTGGTTTTTCGTAAATTACAACTTTTGAGAAATTCAAATGTAGTTTGTATTCTTTGAGTGAGTGCTGAAGATAATCTACTATGATATCCTTGTGTGACTCTTCATTATAAAATAAAAAATAATCATCTACGTATCTGAATATTTCATAATCTTTTTTGTGAGAGATGGGTGGGATCTCTCCATTTAGTTTTCTATAAACAGACTTGTCTACAGCCTGTAATATTAATTCTGCAAATATTCTACTAAATTCAGGCCCAATAACGATTCCATTTGTTTCTTGATAATTCAAATTTCTTATTAGATTGTCAAATCTTCCAGAGAAAGTTTTTTCACTGAGCTTGATGTTATCTTTTACTGTATTTTTACCAAATATAGCCCATGATAGTGAGTGTGTATAAATGCTGTCAAAACATTTGGTTATATCTAATTTCAACATTTTATTATACTTTTTTTCGCATCTGTGATGGGTGTGAGATCCAAAAAATTTGTAAATGTTGCTGAAATCATCATATGAGAAAAAAGATTTTAAATTTTCATATTCTTTATTTTGTTCTTCAATTGGTGGGTCATCTGTTGCTAGATTTTCATAATGCAGACGATCTTTATGGTATTTGTATGTTGCTACTCTGGCTGGTTTTCTGATAGAGAATGGGCTTAAAGAACAGTAATAAATAATTAACTCTTTGTATTGGTCGTAAAATGAAGCCACGTCTAATTGGCTTCTTGGATGGGGGATGCTTAGGTTGCGAAACTCTTTGTATTTATGGCTGATTTTGAAATCAAATGGAACTAGTGATAAATCTCTGCTTTTAAGTGTGTATATATTAAAAGAAAATGAGTTTGGACCAATTTGTTTTTCTATTTTTTTTAGATTGCGCGCTTCTTTGGGTAAAGAGAATAAAATATGGATAATATTATCTAGTGTTTGACTGTTTTCTTTCCAGGATAATCCTCCATCTATATATTCTATGTGGTTGTAGGTGATAAAGTTGTATAGGTGGCGATTTGTGAATGTTATTGGAATTTCATAAGGCAGCGTGTCCGATAATATTACTCGCTCTTTTTTATAATTCAATCTAATTTTCTTGCGGGGCATATTTCCAAGCCTTTACAATTAACTTTAGCTCTTCTCCAGAGAATTTGTAGTATATTCTTTTGTTGAATCCTTCTTTGAAGCTAAATTTTGTTTCCGGTATTTTAATTTTATTTGAAAATAGTTGATTTTTTAGATATTGATCTAGCCCGTCTAAATCGGTTGGATTTGTCAGCTGTGTGTTCGAAAAGTAAATTCCAACAACAGCATTTCTTTTGTTATTAACTAGTCTAGTGTTTCCAGTTAAGAACATCAGTCGTTTCTTTAGTAGTTTTCTAGCTTTTTTTTCGTTTTTTAGTTTCTTGTACTCAATTATTGATAGTTTGATTCTATGTTTATATTTCTCTAATTTTTTATTCGTAAGTCTTGTTTCAAAGCTATTTTTCGATATATTTATCTCATAACCTAAGTAGTCAAAGGAAAAGTTGTCAGTTGTTGAATTTTTATAGTTGGTCTTGTTTTCATTGACCTCTAGCTTTAGTATGCTCAACTTGTCTTTGAGTTCATCAAGGTAGTGTGATTCATCTATTCTATTTTTTGGTGAAATTATTATGATAATGTCATCTACATATCTTGCATAGTAAATAGTTTCTTCGTTTATTTTGTATTTTTTGTCGAAATCCCTCATGTATAATTCTGCTAAATAAGCGCTAATGCCTATTCCTCTTGGGATCCCTGTTTCAGAATTGGTTAAAACTCCATATTGAAATAATATTTGTTTTATTAGTTTTTTTGATTTTAGCGTTAACAATGTGTCGTTATTTATTTTTTCAATGAGTGGTTTTCTTGGTATGCTTTCATAAAAGCTTTTTATATCTGTTCTGATAATGGTTTTGGGAAAGTTGTCAGATAGAGTTGATTTTAGTTGGGAGATGATATGATTTCTATTACTTTGTTTTATTTTGTATAAATGGCTAATATTTTTTTGAAGTTGTTTTAATGCGAAAAATGCTTCTTGATTTTCGCCAGTAGTATATATTTTTTTGTTGTTGTGAGTGGTTTTTTCCTCTACGTTAAATGTGAACTTTTTTTCCGCGATGTTGTTGCTTGTTTTTGTTAGATAGTTTCTAAGTATGATCTCTTTGTTTTCCTGAAGTTGTTTTTTTTCTTTGTATAACTCTTTTATTTTTTCTTTGTAAGTCTTCGGTGATAAATTTCTCTTATTCCTTTTTAATTCTTTTATGTTTGAAATTTTTGACCTTATTTCTAGAGTTATATCTTCTAGGTTTGGAAAAAATTTATTCTCCAAATAATTCCCTTTTCTATTTTCGTAATCGATGATTCTTCTGAAATTTTCTGGAGAAAATGACTGGTCTAACACATTTGTACCTTAATATGCCTTAAAATATGTTCAATATTTTGACTGATTTTTTAGAAAATTGAGTGTGACATAGGGAAATAGCGTACCATTTATCCAGCAGCTTACCGTATAATTCTGTGATGTCTATTTTGACAGCTTGAGTTTTTACGGACTTGCATATTCAAAAGTAGGAAATAATACTGAGTATTAGGGGGAGTTTTGTGGTGGTAGGCGAGATGCTTATGCGGAAATATCTCCACAGTCTCTGAATTATTTGTTTTTTGTGGTTTAGGTATTAGTTTGATAAATCGAGTTTGGATCAATTCTATCTCGGTTTTATTTCAGGTACAAAAAAAACCCGCATTACAGAGGTTTTAAAATTCGATGGTGCCCAGAGGCGGAAGCATCCGAATAGCCTTTGGGCTATTCTTCCCCTGCGGGCTGCGGGCTGCGGGCTGCGGGCTGCGGGCTGCGGGCTGCGCGCGATGCGCTTGTGACTCAATGCTTGGTCGCTTTAGGCTGAATCTGAAATATCGAACCACGGTCGGTGTTTCTCAACCGCCACTATTTTTGCGTTTTTATCAGGCATAAAAAAGCCCCGCTAGTGCGAGGCTTTAGAATTCTATGGTGCCCAGAGGCGGAATCGAACCACCGACACGGGGATTTTCAATCCCCTGCTCTACCGACTGAGCTATCTGGGCAATACTTTGCGGCGTTTAAGCTTCGCTGCAAGAGGCGCGTATTAAACCTGTTGCTAGCGGGTGAGTCAAGACCAAATTGAAGAAAAACTTATGAAAAATCAGGTGCTTGAAAATTAACCGGCATCACCGCCGTGTTCAGGTGGTACATATCCCTCCACTTTGTCGGTTTCTTCACCAGCAAAGAACTTATCCATCTGTTCATTGAGGTAGGCACGCGCGGTAAGGTCCATCATATTGAGCTGACGTTCATTAATGAGCATGGTTTGGTATTTCATCCAATCGGCCCAAGCTTGTTTCGAGATGTTGTTAAACAAGTCTTCGCCTCTGGCGCCGGGGTAGGGCGGACGGTCGAGTCCTTCGAGTTCTTTTTGGTAGCGACGGCAGAATACGGTGCGCATGGTGTCTCTCATGGTATGGTCAAATTTGAGCGCTATTATACGATTTTTTATCGCTGTGAGCGCGTTTGTTTACGTTGTTGGATTCATGTTCAAAACATCAGCATATTGGGAAGGTTTATGAATCGATTGTTGTTTTTGTGTACTGGCAATTACTATCGCAGCCGTTTTGCTGAGCAGTATTTTAATCATCACGCGGATGCAATGAATCTGCCTTGGCGGGCTTATTCGATGGGTTTGCTGCGCGATATGCAAAACGGTCCCAATATTGGCCCAATTTCCGGCCACACGCTGGATTATCTGACGACTCTAGGCATTGATTGGGATGACAGCCGCTACCCTGAGAGCGTCGAACAGGAGCACTTTGATCAGTATGATCGAGTGATTGCCGCGAGTCGTGATGAGCACTATCCAATGATGCAAGAACACTTTCAGAATCTTGCCGATGACATCGAATACTTTGAGGTCGAAGACTTACACATTGAGTCTTCTGAACTGGCACTGCCGAAGTTGGTGGCAGCGCTGGATCGTTTGTTAGAAGAGATTCAAGTTGCCTGAGTGATTGCTCAGGCGCTTGAGTAACTTGGTGACCGGCGCGGCTAAACCCAATTCCAACGCCTCAGCTGGCGCGAGCCATTGTTGTTGCTTCTCGTTGATGGTGTTTGGTGGGCTTTCAAGCGTTATCAACAGCGGGTAAATGTCTAGGTGGTAGTGGCTAAACGTGTGGCGAAAGCCTGGCCAAATTTCTACTGAGTAGATTTTGGAGCTGATCGACTGTAGCTGAGGGTGTGCGAGGTCTAGCCACTCTTCAGGGCTTAAATCGGCATTAATTGATGTGTTCAGGGGCTGTTCTAAAAAGCTCCACAGTCCGCCCCAAATTCCCTGAGGCGGGCGCTGCTCTAGCAATAGATTTCCGTTTTTGCTTTGAATGATCAAAAACACGGATTGTTTAACTGGTTTATTGACCTTGGGTTTTTTGCCTGGAAATTCCAGTTGCCGATTTTGTTTTTCCGCAATGCAGGTTGATACCAGTGGGCAGCGTTTGCAGTCGGGTTTTGTGCGTGTACACAGCGTCGCGCCTAAATCCATCATGGCTTGTGTGTAGTGATTGCAGTCGGAATCTGGCGTGTGTGCCTCGGCGATATCCCAAAGTGCATTATGGACTGCAGTTTTGCCCGGCCAACCTTCTACGGCAAAGTGTCGTGCTAAAACGCGTTTAACGTTGCCGTCCAAAATTGGCGCGCTCAAGCCCATGCTGATGGTCGCAATGGCGCCTGCTGTGGAGCGGCCAATGCCGGGTAGGGTTTCCAGTTCGTCTACGGATTTTGGGAACCGGCCTGCGAATTCGCTGACGACGGTTTGCGCGCATTTGTGTAAATTGCGTGCGCGTGCGTAGTAGCCAAGCCCGCTCCAGTGACTGAGCACGTCATCGACCGGAGCTTCTGCCAGCGATTTTAAACTGGGGAACCGCTTCATAAATTTGGCAAAATACGGAATTACCGTGGCCACCTGAGTTTGTTGAAGCATGATTTCTGAAATCCACACGCGGTAGGGGGTAATGTTTTTTTGCCAAGGCAAATCCTTGCGGCCGTGTTGGTGATACCACGACAAAACGCGTTGGGTGAATTCTTGAGGTGAGATATTGGAAGATGCTTCAGCTTTCACGGCGTATGTCATTTATAAGAGTATTAACAGGCGACGTGAGTGTAGCGTTTTGCTGGAAAGATTTATAGGAGCCTCTGAGTCATCGACTGACGACTCAGAGTGTTTTCGAATGATTAATTATCTTTGTCGCGCTTAAACAATCCTTCTAACAATTTACTGGCGCCTTCGCCGAGTTTATCGTCGATTTTCTCGCGGAATTCATTTTTCTTTTGATCGAACTTGTCTCTCTGCTTTTTGGTTTTTTCAGCGAGTTTTTGTTTGGCTTTGTCTTCGGCAAAATCTTTAACCAGTTCGCGAATGGCACGATTATCAATACCACAGGCGGCCAGTGGATTGGTTAAATCACCTTTACAACGCACCAACGATAACGCTTTGCCGACTAAATAATCGTTAGTGATTGGGCAGCCTTGGGTTTCTAAATCCGCCTGGGTTACCGAAAACGGCATGCGAACATCTAAGGTTTGATTTTTTAAATCTACTTTGCCGTTGGCGCCGAGATTAATTTGTTGCACGCCAGCGGATAAGGTTTTGATGTTCGCAACCTGATTGGCAAAGGTAATTTCTGCGGCGAACTCCTGCATTTTGGTAATTTCTGGCCAGTTAAACTCGGTGTTAAAACTGTCACCCTGTACCAAGGCAATGGCTTGGCACACCATTTTTTCAACGTTGATGGGCACCAGTTGTAGCGCTTGCGTATTGGCGTTTACATTGGCGTTGAGGTTTTCAAACATTTCTGTGACGGTATTGCCTTGAGTATTGGATGAAAAATTACCGTTGGCTAAACCGCGAATTAAAAATTGTTGTGCTGTGGTGGCAGGTTCTTCCGATAAGGCTTCTAGCAGCGGTTCCATAGCAATGCCGCTACCGTTGCCCGATAACGACAATTTTGCGGGTGTTGCTCTGGCGTCGAGTCTGCCTTTACTGGCTAAAGTGCCTTGGAAAAAATCGGCACTGAAATTTCTCAATACGGCCAAACCGTTTTGATTGTTGGCGGAGAATTTAAAATTATCAAAGGCAAGGTTAGTGACTTTGATTTGCTCAAAATTCACATTTACGTCGGCGTTAAAATCCGAGAGTAATTCAAACGGTAAAGGCTCTTCTGGTTCTGAGCTTGCTGTATTACTGGCTTGGTTATTATTGGTTTCGGTTTCTTTCACGGGTTCAGGCAGATAGCGATCGACATCGAGCTTGCCGCCGTTTAAATTTACGGTCAGCGAATTCAAGGTCTTGAGTTCAGCGGTGCCTGTTACTTTGGTGCCATCCAGTAATAAATCGATGGTTGGGATTTTTATAGCTTGCGGTGTACCCTTGGCAACAAGAGTAGCAGCGACTTGGGTTAACGCTTTTGGATCGGACATTTCCGGTTTTTCAATGCCGAAATCTGTCATCAGTTGGCTCGCATTTAATGTCGGTACGGTTACCTTGGCATTAAATTGTTGGGCTTTGTTTATATCTCCTGTAACTGCGATTTTTTTGCCTTGTAACAACAACGAGGCTTCTTCGATTGCGGCTTTACCGTTACCGGCATTAAATTTAAACGTGGGTTTATTAAACGTTAGATTATTGGCGGTTAATGCCTCAAAGGCGATATCAACGTTGGCTGCGTATTCATCTAAAAAGCTCAAATCCAACGCTTCATCGCTGTTGGATTCATTATTGTTCTCGGCGCTTGCTGTATTTATCTGCGTGGTTTCTTGGGATGATTCAGGGGGCAAGTAGTCGTCTAAATTAAGTTGCGTGCCGCGCAAATTTAACGCGATTTGCGATAAATCTTTAACGGATAAATTACCTGTGACGTTGGTTTTGTCCAGAGCTAAATTAATTTGACCGACAGTTAAATCGTTTTGATTGCCTTCCAAGTTTAGATTAAGGCCAACTCGGGTAAGAGCTTCAGAATTTTGTGTTTCTATGGCCTCTAATCCCAAGGCTTTCATGATGTTTTTTGGATTAAATGGGTCGATTTTAACTCGGCCGTTGATCGCTGGATTTGTATCGATAGAATTCGCCGCCAGCGAAAATTCAGTCACAATTGATTCCGATACAGCAGCGGCGGTATTTTCGATTAACACAGCCAGTTTGCTGTCGGCTAATTCCGCCGCTGAAAAATCATCGGATAAGGTAATTTTTGAGGTAAGGCTGCCTGCAAACTTAACGGGTTGTGGAAAATCGCCCCCAGATACGCCCGCCTGCCATTGGCTTTCAACTGGAAAACTTTTTCCTTCGAGGTTGAGATTATTAATAATTAAATCGAAGTCGTTTAAATTGGCGTTGAGCTGACTTTGTTGATCGGCAAAGGTAATTGCGGCGTCGCGAATACGAATGGTTTCTGCTTCTAGTGATAACGGTGAAGCGCTTGAGCTATTGGTCGTATTTACTTGAGTATCTGCTGTAGTATCGTCGGACTCTGGAATAAATACTTCCCAGTTGCCGGTGCCGTTTTTGTCGATTTCTAGGTGAGTTTTTAGGCCGACCAATTCAACGGTTTTAACAATAATTTCTTGTTTGATTAGGGGCAGTAGCTGGACTGAGGCGGTGGCACTGCTGATGGATGCAAATGCCTGTTGTTGGGAGTCATCAACCAGTAATTCGGTTTTGCCAATGCTGATGCCCAATTCTGGGAACCACTGCCAGGCAAGATCGCCGTGAATAACGATAGGGTAACCCTGTTTGGCTGCGGTGGATTCTATTTCCCCTTTATAATCATTGGGGTCAATCACTGAGGTGATAATGACCGCAGTGATAACAACGAGGGCGACACAAACCAGTAATCCACCCAATAATATTTTCAATAGCTTTTGCATGAGTTTCCCCAAAGTCTTTAAAATGCACCGACGAGGACATCACCGATTAAATCAAACGATAAGAATTATCATTTGCAATTATTTCGCAATTAGAGCAGCATCAATAGCAATGTTGAATTTCTGCCCGCCTTATTTTGATCGGTTATTTTACTTATGAACTATCCTACACGAATCATGTTGCACTTGAGACTGAAAAAATCCTTAAAAGTTACCGCGGCTGTGTTGTTATCGGCGCTCTTGGGCGCCTGTGCGAACGAGCCTGAAGACGAATCTGTGATCACGGTATACACCGCGCGTAACGAGCATTTGATCAAACCTTTGTTTGATCGCTATACCGAAGAAACCGGAGTTAAGATTCGTTACATCACCGACAGCGCAGGTCCGTTGTTGGCTCGTCTTAAAGCCGAAGGTGAGGGTACGCCTGCGGATTTGTTTGTGACGGTAGATGCGGGTTATCTGTGGCAGGCGTCTAACGAAGGCGTGTTACAGCCGATAGAATCACAAACTCTAACTACTAATATTCCTGAATCTTATCGCTCCAGCGAAAACGATTGGGTGGGTTTGTCGTTGCGAGCGCGCACCATTATTTACTCAACAGATCGTGTCGATCCTGCGTCGTTGAGTACCTACGAAGCCTTGGCCGATGAAGATTGGAATGGCCGCTTGTGTTTGCGCACCTCGAAAAAGGTGTACAACCAATCGTTGGTGGCAACGATGATCAAAACCTTGGGCGAGGAAGAAACCGAATCCCTGGTTGCCGGTTGGGTGAATAATTTAGCGACCTCGCCGTTTTCTAACGACAACAAAGCAATGGAAGCTGTGGTTGCCGGTTTGTGTGATGCCACTGTGGTGAATACCTACTATTTCGGGCGAATGAAAAAAGAAAATCCCGATTTACCGCTGGCAATTTTTTGGCCTAATCAACAAGATCGCGGCGTTCATGTGAATGTCTCTGGCGCTGGAGTTACCAAACACGCGAAAAACCCCGAGGGCGCAAAAGCCTTCTTAGAATGGCTCAGTGAACCTGAGGCGCAGTATTTATTTGCTGAGTCGAATCAGGAATACCCTGTGAATCCAAGCGTTGAAGCTTCCGAGGAAGTAAAGTCTTGGGGGGATTTCAAAGCGGATTCTGTTAACGTTGAGGCTGCCGGTCGATTACAAGCCGATGCGATTCGATTGATGGATCGTGTGGGTTACCAATAGTGAGTCATTAATCTTTTGTCCAATCCCGAAGTTGCTATCCCTCGCGCCACTGACGTAAAAACCCGGATCATCAAGCCGGGTTTTTGGTGGCGTTTCCCCACCTATTTTGTTGCCGCTCTGGTTATTCTGCCCTTATCGGTCATTGTACTTTCGTGGCTGACACCTGAGCCCGAAATTTGGGCGCATTTACTCGATACTCAATTAGCTCGGTTATTGAAAAACACCGCTGTGCTGATGGTGGGCGTTGGGGTTGTTGTTGCTGTTATTGGTGTGGCGTTGGCTTGGTTGGTGGCGGCGTGTGAGTTTCCGGGGCGCAAGTGGCTCGATTGGGGCCTGATGTTGCCTCTGGCTATCCCGCCTTATGTGTTGGCATTTGTCTTTTTGGGCTTGCTCGATTACGCCGGACCGATCAATACCTGGCTGCGAGAGACTGTTGGTCTGGCTCGCGGTATTGGCGATGTTCGCACCGCTCCAGGTGTGATTGTTGTTATGTCGTTGGTGCTATATCCCTACGTGTATATGTTGGCTCGTTCGGCGTTTGTCGGCCAGGGTCGCGAACTCATGGACGCCGCTCGCAGCTTAGGGGCTTCTCCAGCAAGGGCGTTTTTCAAAGTAGCTCTACCTATGGCTCGTCCGGCAATTGCTGCTGGAATGGCATTGGCGTTGATGGAAACTCTGGCCGATTTTGGGGCTGTTTCTGTTTTTAACTTTGATACCTTCACCACAGCAATTTATAAGTCTTGGTTTGGCTTTTTCAGTCTGCCGGCGGCTGCGCAGTTAGCATCGTTACTGCTGTTATTTGTTTTGTTGGGGGTATGGGCTGAGCAGCAAGCGCGCAGCCGTGGCCGCAATCAGTCGAGAAGAGCGCAGTACGACCGCTATCGTCTAACCGGTGTTAAAGCATTTGCCGCTACCGGGTTTTGTGCGCTGATATTCTTGATTGCGTTTGCCATACCCATCGGTCAATTGGTCGTTTGGACTCTGGGGCATTTGAACGATATCGACAGCCGCTACTGGGGATTTGTGAAAAACTCCTTGGTTTTGGCGGTACTTGCGGCGGTGACCTCGGTGTTTCTGGCGCTGTTGGTGGGTTATGGACGTCGCCAGAGCCCGGTGAATGGTTTGAGCTTTTGGATGCGCATTGCCAGTCTTGGTTACGCCTTGCCGGGGTCGGTTTTGGCGGTGGGAATCTTGCTGGTTTTTACCTTGCTGGAGAACAATCTGCTTGCGCCGGTGAAAAATTGGCTGGGCCTTAATCAAATATTGGTCGGCAGTTTGGCGGCGCTAATTTTGGCGTATGTGATTCGTTTTTTCTCGGTTGCGGTTGGTCCGGTGCAGTCGAGTTTGGATATGATTCGCCCGAGTTATCAAGAGGTTGCGCAAACCTTGGGGGTGGGGAAATTCCAGATTTTGCGCCAGGTATATCTGCCGCTTTTGCGCCCCGGATTATTAACGGCGGCACTATTAGTGTTAGTAGATACTTTAAAAGAAATGCCAGCCACGTTAATCTTGCGCCCCTTTGGTTGGGATACATTAGCGGTAAGAGTGTTTGAGATGACCGCAGAAGGTCAATGGCAACGCGCAGCATTACCCGCAGTAACGCTTGTTTTAGTAAGCATCATTCCAGTAGTAATGATGATTCGACGCAGTAATCGCGATTAAATATTTACTAAAATTATTCAGGGGCTTTACCTCCTGGTCGTTTTTGCTTTCTAATTATCCTATAAGTGACTACCCTATAAACAGCTGAGAAATGCTCAAAGCGACTTTGCTGTTTAGGTGAAATGATTAGCCGTTAGTGGTGACAAATCCGCTTTTTTGAGGAACAAATAATGAGCGAATTTCGCAACGAATTAAAATACCTATCTTCCCACGAGTGGGCGCGTGTTGAAGAAGATGGCACCGTAACCATCGGTATTACTGACCACGCCCAAGAAAGCCTTGGCGATGTGGTTTATGTAGAAACTCCTGAGGTTGGCAGCGAAGTCAATGCCGGTGAAGAAGCTGGTGTGGTTGAGTCCGTAAAAGCGGCATCTGATATTTTCTCGCCGGTCAGCGGTGAAGTGATTGCCGTCAACAGTGCTTTAGAAGACGCGCCTGAGACCGTTAATGAATCTCCGTACGACGACGGTTGGTTCTTCAAAGTAAAACCGAGCGACCTGACTGATCTCGACGATGCGTTAGATGTCGACGGTTACAAAGCAACGCTTGAAGACGACGACTAAATTCGTTGTTAAGAAATCTTGTTTGCTGAATTCTTAGCCCGGCTTTTGGCCGGGCTATTTAGTTTTCGCGCTCAGAAAATGTGAATTCACAAACCATAAGATTGCTCCGTAAATTCTCTGATATTGATTCACCAGCGATTACCTTTATGGCGAATCAATTGTTTGTATTAAGTTAAGGAAGTTGTATGTCTCTGCCTCGTTTGCAATTAAAAGCCAAGGCCGATCGCCGATTAAAGCAAGGCCATCTCTGGCTGTATTCCAACGAAATAGACATCAAAGCGACGCCCTTAAAAGCGCTTAATGCCGGTGATCAAGTTGAAATTTACGGTGAGCGTGACAAGTGTTTGGGAATTGCGACAGTTAATCCCAGCGGTTTAATTTGCGCACGTGTTGTCAGTCGCGATAAAAAACACAGTCTTAATAAATCGTTGTTAGTGCATCGCATTAAACAAGCGCTGTCATTGCGCGAATTAAATTTTGCCGAGCCTTTTTATCGATTAATTTACGGCGACTCGGATTTTTTACCGGGTTTGATCGTGGATCGCTTTGGCGATTATTTGGTGGTGCAAATGGCGACGGCGGGAATGGATCGCGTCAAAGACGACATTCAGCAAGCGCTTGAACAATGCTTAAAACCCAAAGGTATTTTGTTTAAAAACGATCATTCGGCGCGTGAGTTGGAACAACTAAATTCATACGTTGATGCAGTCGGTGATGTGCCCGAGTTTGTTGAGCTGCGAGAAAATAACGTCAATTTTGTCGCACCCGTTATGCAGGGCCAAAAAACCGGTTGGTTTTATGATCACCGAAATAATCGCCAATATTTGCAATCCATCGCCAAAGGGAAACGTGTGTTGGACGTTTTTTCTTATGTTGGCAGCTGGGGTATTCAGGCGTTGGCCGCAGGTGCGGACGAGGTTACCTGTGTTGATGCTTCCGAATTTGCGTTAGATGTTGCCGAAAAAAATGCAGAATTAAACGGTGTTTTGGATCGTTTTCAAGGCATCGAAGGCAAGGCCGTTCAAGTATTAAAAGCGCTGATTGAAGCGGGCGAAAAATACGATATTGTTGTCTTAGACCCGCCTGCGTTTATTAAACGTAAGAAAGATCAAAAATCCGGTGAAGCGGCGTATTACCATACAAACGAATTGGCGATGCGTTTATTAAAGCGTGACGGTATTTTGGTGTCTGCTTCGTGTTCCATGCATTTAGCAGAAGATAAACTGACCGATCTTATTCGTTCTTCCAGCCGCCATTTGGATCGCCAGTCGCAAATTTTTCACTACGGTGCTCAAGGTGCTGATCACCCCATTCATCCGGCCATTCCCGAAACACGTTATCTGAAAGCTCAGTTCGCCCGCATTTTTATGGCTTAAACGCCAGTATTGAGTAGGCGATAAATGTCTTGGCTGAGTTTTTCTCGTTGACTTTGCAGAGTTGAATCTACGCTGTCGGCGAGACCCTCTTCATTTTTATTCTCTTCAGGTACTTCGTCTGTACTGGAATTGAGTTGTGTCGATGAGGTGGTTTCGGTTGTAGACACAGGAAGAATCACGGTTTGAAATTCAGTGATTAATTCACTGAGTTTTTTAGTGGTGGCTTGGCTGTAGAGGGAAGTATCGTGTGTTGCCGATAACGATAAAATTCCCTGCAATGTGTTTGCATTCATTGCGAGAAAATCATCGAAGCTTTGCCCTGAGAATGGGTTGTGAATGTCATCGTCGTTGTTCGCAATTTGTTTAACGCTGTATTCCTGCCAGAAATGGGTAATGGCCTGTTTCCAAAGTTGCGCTTGTGATAACGGACTTAGTCGCGACAACTGTTGTTGAGTTGATTTTTGCCACTGAGATTTCAGGAGTTGGAAATCATCCAATAACAACAGCGACAATAATCGGATTAATTCTCTGCGCCGATTTTCCGGTTTTTCTGCGGCAGAACTGTCGTTGCCTTCAGCGATAAACAAGCTTAAGTCTCGGTTGCTGTTTTCTCCCCACACTAAAAATTCGATGGCGTGAAATCCCAATGCGATTTCATCACTGTGCGTTAATTGATGCTGATTGCGAATGGTCTCTGCATTAATGCTCAACAGCGTATCGTTAACAATACCGCTGTGAGTATAAACGTCGAAACTGTCGAGGTACCCCGGTTGAACTGGGTGAGCATCCAGCAAATTTTGCCACTGGCGCAGGGAATAAAATAAATCTGGACTTGCGTGTGCCAGTGAAAATACAGGGGCTGTTTTAGAAAATTCCGTGTGAGCATTTACCCAAGCGGTTTTTAATTGTTCGAGGGTTTGCTCAGACGGTGTGTTGTAGAAGGCATCGCCTGCGTTAGACAAGGTTTCTATTTCTTTTGCCGCCGAAATAATAGCGTTATTGATCCAATCGTTGACGATATTGACGGAAGATTGTGCACTCTCAAGCTGGTCGGGGCTGCCGCGTTGATCAGCAACCGTTGTATTACTGGTTTTGTTGGCAGTGCTGGTATCCGGTGTCGATTCCGGTGTCGATTGTTGATCGCAACCGGCAATCAACATGATCGACGCGAACAAGCCGCTCATTATTATTTTTGTGCAGGGGTTTAATAAAACGCGTTGTTTTGAGCTTGCGTTGTTCATTCCGTGATTATCTTCCGTAGTCAATGGTTAGCGCAGCGACAGGATTTTCCAGTGATTATTTTCTGCGTGTTTTCGTAATTTATCGTCCGGGTCAACTGCTACGGGAGTATCAACAATTTCCAGTAGCGGAATATCATTGAAAGAGTCGCTGTAAAAACAGCTGTTGTTCAAATCGCCGTTGTAGGATTTTAACCACTCGTTGAGACGTTTTACTTTTCCGTCTTGGAAGCACGGAATTCCGACAACTTTTCCTGTGTAGGCACCATTGATCACTTCTGGCTCGGTTGCGAGCAATTCGGTAATGCCTAACCACTGTGCAATCGGGGCGGTTACGAATCGATTGGTGGCGGTGATAATGAGCAGGTCGTCACCTTGGTCTCGGTGTGAGTCGATTAATTCTTGCGCCTTAGGCAAGTACATTTTTTCTATTTTCTTGGCGAAAAAATCTTTTTGGATGAATGAAAGTTCATCGGTACTTTTACCGACGAGGGTTTTTAAGGCAAATTGCGAGTATTCAAAAATATCCAAAGTGCCCTGCAAATATTGTTGGTAAAAAAGGTCGTTTTGTTCGCGGAATTCATCGGCATCGACCAAGCCTTCGTCCGCTAAATATTCGCCAAAGCTGTGGTCGCTGTCGCCACGAATTAACGTATTGTCTAAATCAAAAATCGCTAAACTCAAAATATTTCCTCGCCTATTGTGCAGGTGCAGCATGTAATGTTCGAGCACAGAACGAACATTAATGGTATTTTCCTAGAAGGGAAGGGTTCTTGTCACTGTTTTAACGCGCAGATGGAATTATTTAGCTAATTTTAATGGGGGTAAGTTTCTGAAATTGTGAAACTTGTGAAACAATAGTTTATATTGAAGTTTCATCGAAGATTTTTTTGGAGTTAGGTTTGATTGATGCCGACGGCTTTCGCCCGAATGTGGGGATAATTTTGACGAACAACGCAGGTCGTTTGTTGTGGGCCCGGCGGGTTAATGGTCAAGATGCATGGCAGTTTCCCCAAGGTGGTATCAATGAAAATGAATCTCCTAAAGAAGCCCTTTATCGAGAGCTGTTTGAAGAAGTTGGCTTAAAACCCCAGGATGTAGAAATACTCGGTTGCACGCGCGGTTGGCTGCGTTATCGCTTGCCAAAACGGTTAATTCGCCAAGGCAACACGCCCATTTGTGTTGGCCAAAAACAGAAGTGGTTTCTACTGCGGCTGGTGGCAAAGGATTCATCCATTGATTTAGAAAAGTTCGGCCATGCGGAATTTGACCAGTGGCGCTGGGTCAGTTACTGGTATCCGCTGGGTAAAGTTGTGGCGTTTAAACGCGATGTTTATCGTCGAGCACTCAAAGAATTGTCGGCTCTGCACAGTCAGTTGGAGACCGCTTACGGGCAATAATCTATGTTGCATTCACTGCGCACGCTGGTCCAAGAGGTAAACAGCACACATGATCTTCATGTTGCGCTGGATATTATCGTTCAGCGAGTGCGTGAAATCATGCAAACCGACGTTTGTTCTATTTATCTGCGTACCAAAAAAGAAAACTACCAGCTTATGGCCACCGAAGGACTGATGTCAGAATCGGTCGGTCAAGTGGTGTTGGGTTTTGACGAGGGTCTGGTCGGTTGGGTTGTTGCTCGGGCCGAGCCTATCAACCTGGAGAATGCTGCTCAGCATCCTCGCTATCAATATTTCCCGGTAACCGGCGAAGAAAAATACCAGGGTTTCCTGGGCGCTCCTATCATTCATCACCGCGAAGTGCTCGGTGTTCTGGTTGTTCAACAGTCTGAAAACAGAAAGTTCGACGAAAGCGAAGAAGCCTTTTTGGTGACGGTATCGGCGCAGCTGGCCGGGGTGATCGCCCACGCCGAAGCGACTGGTGCCCTTGGTTCTATCGGTTCTGCCCCTAAGCAAGCGCGATTCAGTGGCGTCAGTTGTTCAGGTGGTGTTGCTCTCGGCGAGGGTGTTGTGGTTACTCCGCCGGCGGATTTATCGGCTGTGGCTCAAACTGTCTGTGACGATCCCGACAGCGAAATTGAATTTCTGCTCGGTTGTATGCGACGGGCAAAAACTGACATCGAGCATCTCGCCGAGCAGTTAAAAGGCCGTTTAAGCGCGCAAGAACAGGCGCTGTTTGATGTGTATTTGGCCATCCTAGACGATGCCACCATCATTAAAGAAGTTACCGATCGCATTCATACCGGTGAGAGTGCAACTTGGGCTTGGAGCCAGGTCATTCTCAATCACGTCGCTGCGTTTACTCATATGGACGATGCCTATTTGAGTGAGCGAGCCTCCGATCTGCGCGACTTAGGCCGACGTGTTCTCGGGCATTTGCAGCAATCGGCGGCGAAGTGTCGAATTTACCCAGACAACACGATTTTAGTCGGCGAAGAGCTGACGGCGTCTATTTTGGGCGAAGTTCCTCAAGGTCGATTGGCGGGCGTGGTTTCCGTTCAAGGATCGAGCAACTCCCACGTGGCGATTTTGGCTCGTGCTATGGGCATTCCCACCATTATGGGTGCGGTTGATCTTCCTTACATTAAGATGGATCAGCGCTCGATCATCGTTGATGGCTATCGCGGTCTTGTCATTACCGATCCGGTTGAAGAGCTGGTCAGCCAATATCAGCACATTGCCGAAGAAGAGAAGCAACTGGTTGAAGGGCTAGAGGCGATTACCGATTTACCCTGTGAAACCTTGGATAATCACCGAGTTGCACTGTGGGTAAATACTGGATTAATGGCTGATGTTATGCGTTCGTTAGAGCGCGGCGCAGAAGGCGTGGGTTTGTATCGCACGGAAGTGCCATTTTTACTGCGTGATCGTTTTCCATCCGAGGAAGAACAACGCAAAATCTATCGCGAGCAACTAAAAGCCTTTCATCCTAATCCTGTGACGATGCGCACGTTGGATATTGGCGGTGATAAATCCCTGCCGTATTTTCCCATCGAAGAAGCCAACCCATTTTTAGGCTGGCGCGGGATTCGCGTTACGCTCGATCACCCTGAGATTTTCCTGTCCCAGATTCGCGCGATGCTGAAAGCCAGTGAAGGCTTGGACAACCTGCGCATTATGCTGCCAATGATTTCCAGCGTCAGTGAGTTGGAGTCAGCCCAAGTCCTTATCTATCGGGCGTTCCACGAGCTGCTCGATGAAAATTACGCGATTTCACTGCCGCCAATTGGCGTGATGGTAGAGGTTCCAGCTGCGGTTTATCAGGCCCGGGAATTGGCTGCGCGCGTCGATTTTCTCTCTGTGGGCAGCAACGACTTAACCCAATATCTGTTGGCCGTTGATCGAAACAATGGTCGAGTCGCGGGTATGTATGAATCTTTGCATCCCGCCGTATTGCGAGCATTAAAAGATATTGTCGAGCACTCGCACAGCCAAGGCACACCAGTGAGCATTTGTGGTGAATTGGCCGGTGATCCTGGGGCTGCCATGTTGTTGGTGGCAATGGGCTATGATGTGCTGTCGATGAATGCTACTAATTTGCCGAAAGTGAAAGCGGCGCTGCGCGCGATTACAGTCGAAGACGCCGAAGAGCTGCTCGCTCAGGTGATTGAATTTCCTGACGCCCCCAGTGTGAATCACAGTGTCGATGAGTTTCTGAAAGAAGCCGGAGTCTACAAGTTACTGCGCACGCCTGCGGCCACAGAAGACATCGAGATCGATCAATAATCCATTCTTATCGATAAAATTTAACCACAAATCGCAAAATTTGGTTGCTTGTGGCGGTATTTATCGCTAAAACATCGCCTTCTTACGTGATGTATATAATTATTTTTTCTATGGTTGAGGTAGGTACCTTGGGAGTACAAAAGCAAAGTGTTGTATTAGTGGGTATGCCCGGTGTGGGCAAAAGTACTCTAGGGGTCTTGCTCGCAAAAGAATTGGGTATGGAATTTGTTGATACCGATTTATCCATTCAAACGCGTGAAGGCCAAACACTGCAAGAAATCATGGACGCAAACGGTTACTTAGCGTTGCGTGATGTCGAACAGCAAGTCCTGCTTGAACTGAAATTTCTAACGCCAAAGGTTGTTGCGACTGGTGGAAGCGCGGTTTACAGCGAGCTTGGTATGGAAAACATGCGCAAGCACGGGCGCGTGGTGTATCTATCATTGTCGTTAGATGCCTTGCGCGGTCGTATTCACAATTACGAAGAGCGGGGAATCGCGCGCGCACCGGGGCAGAGTTTTGAGTCCCTGATGGAAGAGCGCGTTGAGTTGTATTCGAAATACGCTGACATCACCATCGATTGCGAGCAGAAAACTCCGCAACAGTGCTTACAGCTTATGCTTGATGCGCTGGTGTAATTCTTCTATTACACGCACCTATTGCATGAACGGCTACTGCTTTTACCAGTAGCCGCGAAAACTCAGATTACCACTCAAATTCAGCCGTCGGCCCTTCACTGACCAATCCTTGATCGTGATTTCGTTCATACCAGCGACCGTGACCTTTGTGGTCGATCAGGATGATCGTTGAGGTTCGAGTGCCGTAATTGCCGTGACTGTCGGGGATGTTGTCTGCGGTTGGAGTGATAAATCGTGACGAAAGGTGATGTTCAAGTTCTAAACTGACCCCGGTACTTGGCAGATCTTCTGTGGCTGCGCGGTCGGTGTTGGTCATCAAATCGAACAAATCATCAACAGATACGGTCTGTTGATCAATGATTTCTGCAAATCTTTGCTTTCCACTGACTACCTTCGGCCAAGGTGTATCCAACAAATGGTTGGATAATCCGTAAATTCCCGGTGTCAGCTCTTGGATTGATTCTGCTTTGTTGCTGGTGTAGAAGAATTCTTTGCCATCAAAAGCGAGAAAGTTGAAGCCGGTGTAATCGCTTGGATTCAAACCAGAGACGTAGTCTTTCGCCGATGCCTCGGTATTGATGAAATCAGTCACCATTTGGCCGCGGCTGACTTTGCCGATGGCTTGGTTCGGGTCGCGATAATTAGTAACCGCTGCGAACCTGCCTTGGCGGTTAATCGCCATCCAGGTGCCGCCGTGTTCTTGATCCCGACCGGCGAGCAGGTTAAATTGCGGGCCCCAAAAATGGCCGGGTTCCGTAGGGCGATTCAAAAACTCATCGCGATTACTGGCGATGATTAAAGGCCAATCTTGGTGTTGCTGATGGGCGATAAAAATTAAGCACATAAATCAATCACTGGTCATAAAGAGCGGCTAGTCTACCTGAAATATCTAGAAGTTCGACGGCCGTTTTTAGAAAATCCGTCACCTTTTTCAAACATATTGAGTCTATTTGCTCAATTTATGGAGTTAAAATGCTGAAATACCCGGAACTAGATCCTGTTGCATTCAGTTTAGGACCATTAACCGTTCATTGGTACGGTCTTATGTACTTGGCGGGATTTGTCGCAGCATGGACCTTGGCAACTCACCGCGCCGGTAAAGATTGGACACCTCTAAAAAAGAATCACGTCGACGATTTAATCGTCTGGGCGGCGATTGGTGTGATTGTCGGCGGTCGGTTCGGCTATGTATTTTTCTACCAATTTGAGCGTTTTTTAGAAGATCCGGCGTGGCTGTTTCGGGTGTGGGAAGGAGGAATGTCTTTCCACGGCGGTTTAATCGGTGTCATTGTTGCTATGGCTTTGTACGCCAGAAAACTGAAAATTCACTTTTTGGCGTTGATGGATTTTGTCGCACCGATGGTGCCGCCGGGGCTCGGATTTGGGCGCTTGGGTAATTTTATCGGTCAGGAGCTTTGGGGGCGTGAGACAACCTCCGAATGGGGAATGATTTTCCCGAAAGACCCAGAAGAGAAAATTCGCCACGCTTCGCAGTTGTATCAGGCGGCGCTGGAAGGGCTTTTACTCTTTATCATTCTGTTCTTATATTCACGCAAACCGCGACCAACAGGCACAGTTGGATCACTATTTTTGATATGCTACGGAAGTTTTCGGTTTATCGTGGAATTTTATCGTGAGCCTGACAGTCATATTGGTTTTGACATGTTGGGTTGGATGACCCGAGGACAATTGCTCAGTATCCCCATGATCGTTATCGGCGTCGCTTTATTCGTCTATTTCAATCTAAAGGGTATACCGAAATCCCAGGAAAAATCGTCAGATAGCGTAAATATAAAATCGTAATTTTGTAAAAAATAATAAATAACGTTAATTCTATACGCTGCTTAATTTAACTTTAAAATTTAAGTTTAATACTTTCAATGAAACAATATCTCGAATTAATGAGACACGTCCGCGACCACGGTGTAGAAAAATCGGATCGCACAGGAACGGGTACGCTCAGCGTATTCGGGTATCAAATGCGATTCGATCTCGCTCAAGGTTTTCCGTTAGTGACCACAAAAAAGTGTCACCTGCGTTCAATTATCCATGAGCTGTTGTGGTTTCTTAAAGGCGACACCAACACAAAATATTTGCGCGATAATGGCGTATCGATTTGGGATGAGTGGGCAACTGACGGCGGAGATTTAGGTCCAGTATACGGCAAGCAGTGGCGATCATGGCCGAATCCGTCTGGCCCCAATATTGATCAGATTAGCAATGTCTTAGAGCAGTTACGCACCAAACCGGACTCTCGCAGAATTATTGTCTCGGCTTGGAACCCTTCAGATTTGCCGGACGAAAAAGTGGCTCCGCAAGATAATGTCGATTGTGGACGAATGGCTCTGGCTCCTTGTCATGCCTTTTTTCAGTTTTATGTCGCCGACGGAAAATTATCGTGTCAGCTATATCAACGCAGCGCTGATATATTTTTAGGCGTTCCATTTAATATTGCGTCGTATGCGTTGTTGACGTTAATGGTTGCCCAGGTTACGGATTTAAAACCGGGGGAATTTATACATACATTAGGGGATGCGCATCTTTATTTAAATCATTTGGAGCAGACTGAATTGCAGTTGTCTCGCGAGACAAGAGCACTTCCACAAATGACGTTAAATCCAAATGTTAAAGATTTGTTTCAGTTTGAATTTGAGGATTTTACCCTCGAAAATTACGACCCGCATCCCCACATTTCGGCGCCAGTGGCGATTTGATTAAGAAAAAATTTAGAGGCTATTTATTGAATTTTTTAGGCTTTATTCCATATTTTCCCGGACAGAAATAGGGATTAGTAGTTTAAATTTCAATAAAAGTGATGCAAAATCTGACTTACTCGTCTAGTTAGGTGAGTTGTAAAAGCCCAGTTAACTATTCGGCTTTTCGGAATTCATAAAATAATAAATATAGGGATATAGCTTAAAGGTTGCATAGAAATTGCGTGGTAAATATCAAGACACAAGGTTGTGAAAAAAACTAATGCCAAGCTTAAAGTATTTTGTGGGATTGGGACCATAACGATAATTAAAGGGGCGAAATACTATTTAGTTATTTGGCAGAACATTCCATTAGGTGTTATCAAATAAAAAGTAGTCTCTTCGGGTTGTTCCCTCTCCTGTAAGTTGCATGTGTAATATGCACAAGCTACTTTATGGCATCTGCTACTAGACTGGCGCAGTATTGGATGACTGTTGCCTAGTGCACGAGAACAAGCAATTTCTTGTTCTCACAAAAACCCTTAATCGGGCATCTATAAAAAGCAACGTTCGAAGTTGCTTTTTTTAATTCCTGTATTGAGTTGGATTTAATTTTACTATTTTTTGCTAGCACCCGAGTTGGGGGAAATATGAAAAAGCAGCGAGTGAAGGCTGTGGCGGCTGCCACTTTCATCTCCGCAGCAGCTTTCTTTGGTGGGGAAGTGTATGCGGATCAGACTTTGGATGAGATATTTAAAGTCGGTGAATCAAAAGTTAAAGCTGGGATTCAATCTCAGCAAAGAATTGATAAGCTTCAGACTGAAACTGATGCATTATTCCAAGAGTTCAAAACCGTAAACAAGCAAATCGAAGGTTTGCGCGTTTATAACTCTCAGCTTGAAGCTCAAATTCAAGCGCAGTTGGATGTAATCAACGATCTTGAAGAATCTATCGATAACGTCACCGTTATTGAACGTCAGATCCAACCTCTGGTTGCTCGTATGCTTGAAGGGCTAGAGCAATTCCTCGCGTTAGATATGCCATTCCACCCAGCCGTTCGTGCTGCAGAATTGGAAAAAGTTAAGTCAAACATGGCGAGCGCAGATTTCTCCGTTGCTGAGAAATTCCGTCAAGTTTTAGAGCTTTACAAAATCGAAGCTGAGTACGGTCGTCGCATCAGTACTTACGAAGATAGCTTGAACGTTAACGGTTCTGAGCGTGAAGTGAACGTACTTCAAGTCGGTCGTATCGCGTTACTTTATCAAACTAAAGACACTCAGCTATCTGGCGCGTGGGATTCTGCCCAGGGCCAATGGGTTCCTTTAGATTCAGGTGCCTACCGCAGTGCCATCCTTAAAGGCATTCGCATCGCTAAGAAACAAGCGTCTATCGATATCCTAGATTTACCAATTTTGGCACCGGAGGCTGCACAATGAAAATGACCTTCGCAAAGAAAATCGCGGTTGCATTTGCAGCAGGTGTATTAGCGACTGGCGCGTTTGCCCAGGACAAAGCGGCCACTTTAGACGAGCTTCTAAAGATGGTTCAAGACGATCGTTTCTCTGAAACCAAAGAACACCGTGAGCGTGAAGCTAACTTCCGTCGCGAAAAAAATCGTCAAGCTCAGCTTCTAGAAGAAGCAAAAGCTATTCGTACTTCTGAAGAGAATCGCTCTGCAACTTTAGAGCAAACCTACGAAGACCAAGAAATCCTTGTTGGTGAAAAGCGTCAGCAGTTACAAGATCGTTTGGGTTCTTTGAAAGAACTTTTCGGTCACTTAACGGGTACTGCTGGTGACCTTCGTTCAAACATTGATTCTTCACTTATCAGTGCTCAATACCCAGGCCGTACTGAATTCTTAGACCAATTGATTGGCAAGATGAACAGTGCGACTCAGCTTCCTACTATCGAGGAAATTGAGCGTCTTTGGTATGAACTGCAACGTGAAACCATCGAAGGTGGTAAAGTTGTTAAGTTCTCTGGCACCGTTGTTACTCCTGAAGGTGAGCAATTAACTCAAGACGTTGTTCGTATCGGTACTTACAACCTTATCTCTAACGGTAAATACCTAGAGTACACCGACAACGGCAAAATGGCTGAGCTAACTCGCCAACCAGCAGGTAAATACTTATCTTCTGCCGCAGCTGTTGAAAGCGCTACTTCTGGTTTCACCAAAGTAGGTATTGACCCAACAGGTCCTCAAGGTGGTACTTACCTATCTGCATTGATTAACAGCCCTGATCTTGAAGAGCGCTGGCATCAAGGTGGTGTGGTTGGTTACATCATTAGTGCGGTTGGTGTTGTTGGTATGTTGTTAGGTATCTTCCGCCTAATCGTATTGACCATCGTCAGCGGTAAAGTAGCTTCACAATTGAAGTCTCCTTCTTCTCCAAATACCAACAACCCATTGGGTCGTGTATTGAAAGTTGCTCAAGATAACCCAGAAGCAGATTCTGAAACTCTTGAGTTGAAACTTGAAGAAGCGGTTCTTAAAGAGAAGCCTTCAATCGAATCTGGCTTAAGTCTCCTCAAAATTATCTCTGCGGTTGCACCTTTGTTAGGTCTACTAGGTACCGTAACCGGTATGATCATTACCTTCCAGGCAATCACCATCTTCGGTGCGGGCGATCCAAAAGCAATGGCTGGCGGTATCTCTGGTGCCTTGGTAACCACGGTACTTGGTCTTGTTGTTGCGATTCCTGTGGTTCTAATGCACACCTTCGTAAATGGTCGTGCTAAGAAAGTTCTTCACGTTCTTGAAGAACAAAGTGCTGGAATTGTTGCAGAAAATTCTGAGCGCAAGTAAGGAGATTCGCCATGTCAGGATTATCCGATGCGCTAGAAGCAATCAATGGGTTTATCGCCTCAGGCGGTAACATCTTACTCTGGATTGCGCTGCTCACATTTCTGATGTGGACTCTGATTTTCGAACGTGTGTGGTACTTCAAGTTCGGTTTACGTTCCGATGCCAACGCTGCTCTCGCCTTGTGGGAAGCGCGCAATGAACGTAAATCGTGGGAAGCCCATAGAATTCGTGATGCTTTAATCTCAAGAGTTAGCATTAAAGTTAACTCTAACCTTGATGTCATAGGTTCATTAGTTGCCTTGGCTCCATTATTGGGGCTGTTGGGTACAGTAACCGGGATGATCGAGGTGTTTAACGTGTTAGCGGTAACCGGTGGTGGCGATGCAAAATCGATGGCCGGCGGTGTATCTAAGGCAACAATCCCGACAATGGCGGGAATGGTTGCTGCTCTATCTGGTGTATTTGGTTCCACCTACGTTAATCGAGTTGCAGAGCGAGAAAATCATTTGTTCGCAGACCATTTGACAATGGACCACTAGGTCCATTGCCAAAAAATAACAATTTCGCTGGTAGGACTCCCAATGAGTAGACGAACCCAGAGCCAGGAGGAGGAAGCAGGTGCGATTGATTTAACACCGATGTTGGACGTCGTGTTCATCATGTTGATCTTCTTTATCGTGACTGCTTCGTTCATCAAAATCCCCGGCGTCGAGGTTAATCGACCCGAGGCTACGAACTATATCGACAAGAAAAACGCCGCGATTCTTATTGCTCTCAATGAAAAAAATGAGATTTGGATTGATAAGAAAAGTGTTGATCCGCGCAACGTAAAACAAATTATCGAGCGTTTGCATATTGAAAATCCGAAAGGAGGCGTCGTGATTCAAGCTGACGCTACGGCAAACATCGAGACCATTAATCGAGTGTATGAAGCTGCTCGAGAAGTGGGTATTGCTAACATTGCTGTATCAACAGAGAGAGGTTAAGCCTATTATGCCTATTAGACTTATCCTTGCTGGTGTACTCGCCGTTGCTGTAACGGGCGGCTTGTTTGCACTGATGACTTTTCTGATTCATACCGATGGCAAAGCACCTGAAGAAGGTGAAGAAACTCGCATCGTTGACATTACTATGCCGGAAACAACGGTTGAGGCGCGCTATGAAACGCCAAAACCTGACAAGCCGGAAGAACCTGAGCAGCCGCCACCAGATTTACCGGATGTTGAAATCGATACTCCTGATATCGATGTAGGCAACCTTTCGGTTGGTGCACCAGTTGCCCAGGCAGACCTCAACGTTAAAGGTTTAGGTGGTTTCAGTGGCGATGGGGAATATCTCCCAATCGTTAAAGTTCAACCGGTTTATCCAAGACGCGCGCTTCAGCGTGGCATCGAAGGATACGTTATCGTTGAATTTACGGTGACTAAATCAGGCCAAGTGCGTGATCCGGTTGTTGTAGAAGCTGATCCACCAAAAATCTTTGATCGTGCAGCTGTTAACGCCGCACTGAAGTTTAAGTACAAGCCTCGTGTTGTCGACGGCAACCCGATTGAAGTACCTGGTGTACAAAACAAAATTACTTTTGCGATTGCCAAATAAGGGGGAGTTAGGTTATGAAATTAAACACAACTCAGTTTCTTAAAAGTGCTGCATTAGCAGTGCCTTTGGCCTTGTCTCCAATGGCCGCAACGGTTGTTTTGGATGCCTTCGGTGTTCAGTCATCTTTCGCCAAAGCTAAGGCGCAAGATGAAGCACCACAACGCAAAACTCGTAAAACACCGGCTCTTAGTCAGCCGGTTTTTAAGAAGCTTGCTGTTGTTAACGCGCTGGTTAATCCGCCGGAAGACGACGAAGATGCAAAACCAGATTTCGACGCAGCACTTGCTGAGTTGAAAAAACTGGAAGCTAAAGATGCGAAAAAGTGGAATGAGTACGAGCTAGCTAACTTGTACAACACCTACGGTTTTGTGTACTACAGCCTTGAGAATTACACTCAAGCGGTTAAGTACTACAAGCTAGTGATTGCACAATCACCAAACATTCCATTGGGACTTGAGCTATCAACGCTTTATACCGTTGCTCAGTTGCAATTCGTATCTGAGGATTACAAAGGTGCACTTGAATCACTACAGGCGTGGTTTAAGCAGCAAGATCCTTTGTTCATCAATGCGGATAACTACGCATTGTTGTCGCAAGCCTATTACCAAAATAAAGACTTCGATAACTCCTTGAAGAACATCTACAAGGCAATCGATCTTTATAAAGAGAAAGGTAAGCAGCCGAAAGAAAACTGGTATTCCATTGCTTTGGCGATTGAGTTCGAACGTGAGAACTACAAAGAAGTGGCGGGAATATTAGAGATCTTAGTGCGTACTTTCCCGAAACCAAGCTACTACAAACAGCTTGCGGGTATTTACGGACTGATCGGTAAAGAAAATGACCAAATCTATCTAACTGACGCAACCTACGTTGCCGGTATGGTAGATAAAGAGCAAGAAGCTCTAAACCTTGTCTTTATGATGATGGGTGAAGGTTATTCTTTCCGAGCGGCTAAAATTCTTGAGAAAGGAATGGACTCTGAACTGATAGAGAAAACTTCCAAGAATTTAGAGCATTTATCCAATGCTTGGCTGATTTCTCAGGAAACAGAAAAAGCCATCACTGCACTTACCGAAGCAGCGCAAATTTCTAATAAAGGAGATTTGTACGCTCGCTTGGCAGGTTTGTACGTCGATGACAACCAAGAGAAGAAAGCGTTAGAAATTGCCGATAAAGCACTTAAGCTTGGCGATATCAATCGTAAAGATTCTCTGTATGTTTCTATCGGTATGGCAAATGCAAATTTAGGTCGTTGGCAACCAGCCATTAACGCGTTTAGAGAAGCTGCAAAAGATAAGCGCAGCAGAGCATTCGCGGAAAACTGGATGAAGTATTGCCAAGGTGAGCTAGAGCGTGAGCAAAAGCTAAATTCCTAAGCTTCGCATCAATAAAAAAACCGGCTTTATGCCGGTTTTTTTATGTCTGTAATTTTCGTGTTTTTTAAATTCGAAAATTTTTCGCAAAGAATAAAAAGGTGTTGGCGGGGTTTTAAAAATCAGAAAATAAAAAGCGAGCGCTATTTAATGAGGAAAATTACCGCAGTAAAAAATAAAAAAATTTTATTCGGTTTTTCAATGTGAATAATTCGCTGAGTATAGACGCGAAGTCCTATGCCCAGCGAATTCAAAGGATGGGTTAATCCAATTTCGATAAATCGCGGACAGCACCTTTATCAGCACTGGTAGCGAAATGCGCGTAGGCTTTTAATGCCGCAGATACTTTTCTTGGACGCGCTTTGGCAGGTTTCCAACCTTTCTTATCTTGCTCTGCTCGACGAGCGGCAAGCTCCTCGTCAGAGATCACTAAATTGATGCTGCGGTTTGGAATGTCGATGAGAATTTTGTCGCCGTCTTCCAACAAGCCAATCGCACCGCCAGAAGCCGCTTCTGGTGAAACGTGACCAATACACAAACCGGAAGAACCACCGGAGAAACGTCCGTCAGTCACTAGCGCACAAGTTTTGCCCAGGCCAACAGATTTCAGGTAGCTGGTCGGGTAAAGCATCTCTTGCATGCCAGGTCCACCTTTTGGACCTTCGTAGCGAACAATGACAACGTCACCTTCTTTTACCTTGCCACCCAAAATATTTTCCACAGCTTCATCCTGTGATTCGGTGACGTGCGCTGTGCCTTCGAATACTAAAATAGATTCGTCGACACCGGCCGTTTTAACGACACAACCGTTCTCGGCAATGTTGCCGTAAAGCACCGCAAGGCCGCCTTCGGTGGAATACGCATTTTCGTAAGAACGGATACAGCCGTTGGCTCGATCCAAGTCCAGAGAAGGCCAGCGAGTTGCCTGGCTGAATGCGGTTTGTGTTGGAATTCCAGCGGGGCCTGCTTTAAACCAAGTTTGCAGATCGTCGTCGTAATTTACCGCAACATCGTAATTCTCAATCGCTTCCGACAGTGATTTTGAATGTATCGTTGGTACGCTAGTATCGAGCTTGCCAGCGCGAGCGAGTTCGCCAAGAATGGCGATAATGCCGCCAGCACGGTGAACATCTTCGATGTGATATTGCTGGGCATTCGGAGCCACTTTACACAACTGAGGTACGTTGTGTGAAAGCGCATCGATATCGCTCATATCGAAATCCACTTCTGCCTCTTGCGCCGCTGCCAATAAATGCAAAATAGTATTGGTCGAGCCGCCCATAGAGATATCGAGCGTCATTGCGTTAGTGAATGCCGCTTTCGTGCAAATATCGCGAGGCAAGATATTGGCTTCTTCTTGCTCGTAATGGCGTTTGGCCAAATCTACGATCAAATGACCAGCACGTTTGAATAATTGCTCTCTGTCTGCGTGGGTAGCCAGCATGGTGCCGTTGCCCGGTAAACTCAACCCTAAGGCTTCGGTCAAACAGTTCATTGAGTTTGCAGTGAACATACCTGAGCACGAACCACAGGTTGGGCAGGCGCTGCGTTCATATTCTTCGACTTTTTCGTCGCTGGCATTGGGATCAGCGGCAACGATCATAGCGTCGACGAGATCGAGTTTGTTCTCGGAAAGCTTGGTTTTACCCGCTTCCATTGGACCGCCAGAGACAAACACAACCGGAATGTTTAAGCGCATTGCGGCCATCAACATTCCTGGGGTGATCTTGTCGCAGTTCGAAATACACACCAAGGCGTCGGCGCAGTGTGCATTGACCATGTATTCCACGGAGTCAGCGATGATGTCGCGGCTTGGCAGACTGTAAAGCATACCGTCGTGACCCATCGCAATACCGTCATCAACCGCAATGGTATTGAATTCTTTTGCTACACCGCCTGCTGCTTCTACTTCTCGAGCAACCAATTGGCCCATATCTTTTAGGTGCACATGGCCCGGTACAAACTGAGTAAATGAGTTTGCAATTGCAATGATTGGTTTTTGAAAGTCGTCGTCTTTCATTCCCGTGGCGCGCCAAAGTGCACGCGCGCCGGCCATATTGCGACCGGAAGTAGACGTCTTGGAACGGTAAGCAGGCATAATCGGCTCCTGATTCACCTATATTTGGTGATTTCTGGCTTAAAAATGGGCGCTAAGCATACCAGAAAGCAATGAATAGGCTAGACCTCAACCGCTAGTAGATACTGAGTTCAAAATAGCGGCACCTGAATTAGACATCGAAAGCCGTCTTTTGGTCACACCTAAAAGGGTCGAAATTACCTCTGTGTATACATAACTGCGACCGACAGATTACGGAGGTTAATCAGAGCTTTCTTAAGAGATAACACTTCGCAATTGAGATTTTGAACGTAGAGCAGAGAGTTGGTTGACTAAGGAAGAAGAGAGAGTTGCGTCTTTAGAAGAAAGCTTGCCTGTAGTGTGAAACCAGTTCACGGATATTTAAATAGGGTTATTATTTAAGTTATCACTACAGGCAGGCTATTAATTCGGTTTGTTACCAGGAATTCCGTAGATGGAATGTAACAAATGCAGACTATATTTATTCTACGTTTGCCAATGCAGGTTGTTGGCGATTAGCGGAATCTAAAACGTAGATCATAAAAACAATATTCACAAATGGTACTAAAAGTAACGCTGATGTTACCGAAGAAATTTCAGTCTTTTTAAATGTTAGCCAAAATGGCAACGCAAATAATGCTAATGCAATAAATGGAACAATTAGAAAAACGAAGTTTTGGTTTAATAAGATAGTATCGATGCCCATAAACAAGTCCTCTATTTGCCAATAACTATTAAAATTATTGTCTGTTTTTAATTTATATTATTATTGTGTGATTTGGCAAAGCTTTGTCTCACAAACTGTGTCAAATCTTCTGGTGAAGAATTTTACGTTTCTTGAGGCTTAGTTTAGCCATGGCTTACTGAATTCGTCTAATAATAATTTCTGGGGTTTTTCCAAATTTTCAGAGCGCATTGTTTCAAGAACATTGAAGTTAAAGCAGTATGGATGCCATTAATTTAACGAAATGAAATTAATTTTAGAAATATGCCTAAATAACAGGCTGTATATTTTTAATTTGAAATTAATGAGAGGTATTTCTGAGAATTTCGTTGCTAAAAATAAACCAAGAAAATACAGAGAAAATCTATAGCTAAATTTACTTCCCTACATAGTGTATTTTTATAGTGCAGAAAGTGTGAAAACCAACACTATTTTCATTTGATCTAATTCAACGAAAAAAGAAAAACTAATTGCAGGTTTTATAAAGTCGTAAATGGAATGCGACAAAAAAGAATGAGTGCCTCTATAAATTTCTTTTATGTCGCTGAATTGGTAAGACTATTATTGGTAAAAAAACTGTATTTTTATCGGTATTTATAGGTTTTTGATAAAAGCCTTGGACAAGCGTTGAAAATTATACGCCGATTGTTTCTGCGCGGGTAAGTCAGAAATGTCAGCGGGTTTAAATCCTTGTTCGATAAACCAATGAGCTGTCTGAGTGGTCAGGACAAATATTTTTTTAAAGCCGAGATTTTTTGCTTCTATTTCTATTTTATTGAGCAGTTTCGGCGCATACCCATAACCTTGGTGATTTGGGTGGGTTGCCACACAAGCCAGCTCCCCGACGTCACTGTCACCAAAACTGTACAGTCCCGCACAACCGATGATCGTGCCATCGAGTTCTAAAATATAAAACTGATTAATTTCTCGCTCTAATAATTCACGTGATCGGCGAACCAAAATGCCTTGTTCTTCCAGCGGTTCTATTAAGCCTAAAATACCGCCGACATCATCGATAGTCGCTGGACGAATTTCTTCGTAGCTATCGCTATGAACTAAAGTGCCATGACCTTCGCGGGTAAATAATTCACCGAGCAAAGCGCCGCTTTGGCAAAAATTAATCAATTGCGCGCGCGGTACACCACGGTTGCACACTGTGTAGGCACTCTTTAGGGAAGAGATAATCGAAGTGTCGTTCTTATCGTTCGCATGAAAATAATTCGGGCATTGGGAAACTCGTAATTGTCGAACCAAATTATCATGCGTATCTAACAGGCCATCGGAGTGAATAAAAGTGATGAGCTTGTCTGCTCCTAAAGCGATGGCAACCTCACTGGCCACTTCCGAGGCTGGAATGTTAAAAATTTCGCCAGTGAGTGAGTAACCCAGCGATGAAATAACCACGATGGCATTATTATTCAGCGCTTGTACTAAATTCTGATCGGCAATTTTTCGAACCTTGCCGGAGAATTGAAAATCCACGCCATCGATAACGCCTTTGGGCATGCCGACAACAAAATTGCCAGACAGCACAGATATATCGGCGCCGTGCATGGGGGAATTGGGCAGGCCCGTGGACAGTGCCGATTCCAGGACACAGCGAGTGGCACCAACGGCGTGCAATACGTGGGGCAGTGATTCGGCATCAGTCACGCGGGTGCGCTCTACCAATAGGGGTTCGATACCGGCAGCAGAAATTTGCTCATCAATCTGTGGGCGGGCACCATGAACAATCACCAGCCGCACACCGAGGCTATTCAATAATGCTAAGTCTTGAATAATGGTGTGAAAATTCGAATGCCTAATCGCCTCTCCCGGCAAGTAAACAACGAAGGTCTTGCCGCGATAAGCATTAATATAAGGCGATGATGCGCGAAACCAGTTGATGTAATCGTTATTGGCCAATGTACTAACCCAGCTATAAGTAGAATGATGCTACGATCCGGCGAGTGAGGAATGCTCAATTGCCGAGTCCATTGTATTATAACCAGGTATTTTAGGGGTATCTGACCAATTACCAAAAATACCCCCCAGAGAAAAAGAGAAGGGTCGCAGCGTTCTTCTACTTGAGCGTCCCGCCACGCGATCAGAATTACATACAGAATTTCTTTATTAAGCCTTTTAATACCGCAACCGCTGGATCAATTTGCGACATCGCAATGTATTCGTTGGGTTGATGGGCTTGATCGATTGAACCCGGTCCCATGACCAGAGTTTCCATCCCTAGTCCCTGTAAAAACGGCGCTTCTGTTGCGAAGGCGACGGATTCCGGCGTTTGTCCGGTGAGTTCGTGGGCAGCTTGCACCAAGGCGCTGTTTTGCGGCTGCTCGAACGCGGGAACACCAGGGAAGAGGCTTTCAAAGGTTAACGGTGTATTGAATTTCTCGCTGATCGGTTGCAGGCGTTGGCTGATTTCAGCGCGCAAATCTTCTAACGACATACCGGGCAACGGACGGAGGTCAAAGTGCAATTCACAGTGACCGCAGATGCGATTGGGATTGTCGCCGCCGTGAATGTAGCCCAAATTCAGTGTTGGCGTTTTAATGGCAAAGCTCGCGTTTTCGTATTTGGCTTCCATTTGCTTGCGAAACAGTAGAAGTTCGGCGAGCACCTCGTGCATGGCCTCCATGGCGTTTTTTCCGAGCTTAGGATTCGATGAATGGCCGGCCAAACCTTGAATACGCACAGACTCCATCATAATGCCTTTGTGAGCGCGAATGGGTTGTAAATTGGTTGGCTCGCCAATAATGGCGTAGCGGCCTTTCGGTTGACCGATTTCCGCCAGCGCGCGAGCACCCGACATGGACGTTTCTTCGTCGGCAGTGGCCAACACCATAATAGGCTGCTTGAGTTGTTCGGCCTTAATACCTTTTACGGCCTCGGTAATGACCGGAAAGAAACCCTTCATGTCAGTGGCGCCGAGCCCGTACCAGCGCTCATCGCGGGTGGTTAACTTGAACGGGTCTTGTTGCCAGCGTTCGGCGTTAAAAGGAACCGTATCGGTGTGGCCGGATAACACCAGTCCGCTGTCACCTTGTCCCAGTGTGGCTAGTAAATTGGCTTTATCTGGCTCACCTGGAACCGGCAAATAAACCACCGAGAAGCCTAGGTCTTGGAACCAAGTAGCGAGGATATCAAGTACAGGACGATTGCTGGTGTCTAAATCTGGGTGGGCACTGCTCACTGAAGGCGTAGCAACCAGTGCGGATAATTGCTGTTCGTAAGACGGTAATTTCATGGGTCGACCTAACTGTGATGGTGAGCTTTGTCGTTTTGTTTTCCCAACATTAGCATTTTTGCGTGTTACATAGCTAATTGAGCATTGGATTACTTTGATTAATCCCCAACCACGTGTGTTTCAATTGGATTTCTATTGGTTGTTTAGATCAATAACGAAGTGTGAACGATAAGAATTTATCGAATATCGCGGTAGTAATTCGTTGTTTTTGTGTCTATAACTAAGGTAAACAAAAAATTAATTAAAAACGGGATAAATAGCTAATTTAGTTATCAATAGTGCTAAGTTTTCTTAGTGATGATTGAGTGTTACCGACAACTTTTTATTAATTAATGACGATTAATTGACTCACAGTATAAGGTGAGAAAGAAGTAGATCCATGAACGGTTCAAACGAACTAAAAATTTATTACGCAACGTTGGAATTAATTAGAACTGGCCTTGCGCGTGCGGCAAAACATTTGGTCGAAATTGCTGGGCAGAAAATCGAATTAAAAATTGATGAATCGCTAATAGAAGACGTTGGTGTTGATCAATTGCAGCAGTTCCAAAAATATTTTGCCCTCAGTGAACAATTTAACGGCGACCTCGACGGTACGGCGGTTATTTTATTGCCTGAGAGCGTGGTGAAGGTATTGTTATCCGATCCGTGTTGTTATTTTTCCAGCGAATCCAGCGGCAATAAAGAATTTAAAAAAGACGCGCTGTTGGAGTTGGGTAATATTATTATTAATGCCTGTTTAGGCGAAACTATGACACGGCTGAACTGTTGTCTCGTCACGGAATTACCTGTGTTTTATCACGGTGAAAACAATGACGTTTTTGAATTTGTTAATTTACCCAATGAGCCAGCAAAAATATTCCAAATTCAATTTATCTTAGATGATATCAGTCTCGACAGTTACATTATCTTTTTGTTTGAAAAAACCAGTGCCAGCAAGTTTGAGCGATTAGTAATTCGTGAAGCCGAATAACACACAAATTTTATCAACCTGGTTGCGATGTGGTTTCCGTATCAATCATATTTTGCAGCTTTTCCACGCCGTCTAAAATATTGATAAATTGGCGGCCAAATTCCGTCAGCGAATATTCCACCCTCACTGGAGTTTCGAGGTAGGTTTGTTTATCGATAATTCCGAAATCAATATTTTTTCGCAAGCAATCATTCAGCACTTTGGTGCTTAAACCTTCCACACAGCGCACCATTTCGCCTGGTCGGTTAATGCCATGTTCGAGTAATTGGTAAACCGTTAACGACCACTTACACCCGACAATGGTTTCGACCATTCGTGCCGCTTGCTGGCTGGTTGATGCTTTTCGAAAAAATTTTTCCTGTGTTTTCATTAACTTATACCAATTTGTTCCTAGGTGGCTGAATTGTGCTTACTTATGCAAGCCGCGCCTATCAAGGATAATTTCTCCATACTACATCAAGGAGACACATCCATGAATCAGCAAATGAATTCAACTGCATTGATTGTTGGCGGTTCGAGCGGAATGGGCTTGGCAGTCGCAGAACAATTGGTAAAACAAGCCATTCCTGTGGTTATTGTCGGTCGTGCCCAGCAAAAATTAAATGATGCTGAAAAGCATTTATCGCAATTTGACAGTGCGCCAGTGCAGACTGTTCAAGCAGATCTGTACAACCCAGAAGACGTTCAGAAACTTCAAACTATTATTGATAACATGCAGGCATCCATTAAATATTTGGTGAATGCCGCCGGTTATTTTTTCCCGAAACCTTTTATTGATCACACCGAGCAAGATTACGATCAATACATGGATTTAAACAAAGCGACGTTTTTTGTTACCCAATCGGTCGTGAAAAATATGATTTCCAACGGCGGCGGCTCCATCGTCAACATTGGTTCCATGTGGGCAAAACAGGCGGTTAAAGCAACTCCGTCCAGTGCTTACTCTATGGCAAAAGCTGGATTGCATTCGATGGTTCAGCATTTGGCCATGGAATTAGCGGGTGAGGGAATTCGCGTTAACGGCGTCAGCCCGGCGGTGGTAAAAACACCAATTTACGGCTCGTTTATTGATCCCGCTGAAATTGATACTGCTTTAGAAGGGTTTAACGATTTCCATCCTATCGGCAGAATTGGAACAGCCAACGATATCGCCGATGCGATTGTCTTTTTATTAAAAGACAACGCTAGCTGGATTACTGGCACGGTGCTGGATGTTGATGGTGGCGTAATGGCGGGTAGAAATTAATTATCTCGCGCTTATTAACAGGCACATCTTAAGCAATTGAGGGAAGCTCGTCTTCGGGCTTCCCTTGCTGTTTTATTTCGCATTTTTTATCGATACAACTGTTGAGTGTTTGTCGTCGACAAAATCGAGAAATTGCGATTGCGGCATGGGTTTGGCAATTAGGAACCCTTGAAGTAAATCGCAGCCAGACCGTTCTAAAAACAGTTTTTGTTCTTCCGATTCCACGCCTTCGGCGGCAACGGCGCAGCCTAAGCGCTGAGTGGCTTCTATGATCGCCAGAACAATGTCCCGGTTTTTCGGATTATTGTTCATTGACGCGATAAACGCACGGTCAATTTTAACCAAGCCAATGGGCAGTGTGGTCAAGTGGGTGAGGGATGCGTAACCTAATCCAAAATCATCCAGTGCGAAGGAAACGCCGTAGCTCTGCAGTTCCAACATTACTTTATCGGCGTGCTTGGCATTGCTGATAAACGATTTTTCAGTGACTTCTACTTCGATCTTGCGCCAATCAAACTGAACTTCTTTTTGGCAAGCGTTAAATTTTTCCGTGAAGTGCGGCTCTAAAAACTGAGCGGGCGACATGTTGATCGAAATTCGAAAATCGCCACTGAGCTTTTTAATATCAGACAATTCTTTTGAAAACTCACCCACCTTGCGGATGATCTCCAAACCAAACTCGTGAATGATACGGCATCGTTCCAACGGCGCGATAAATTCCGCAGGCAATAACAGGCCGTTATCGGGATGACGCCAGCGCACCAAGGCTTCGGCGCGGCAGATCTCGCCGGATTCCGCCGCAATGATCGGTTGGTAATAGATTTCAAATTGGTCTTCGTCTAAAGCAACTCGCACTTGCTTTTCAAGCAGCATAGTTGCTTCGGCTTTTTCGTTCATAGTTGGATTGAAAAATTCGAAGAACGCACGTTTATTTTCTTTGGCGCTGTACAAAGCGAGATCTGCGTTTTTAATCAGCTGCTCTGGCGATTGCGCATCGCCCGGATAAATGGTGATTCCGATACTGGTCGAGACGGAAACCTCGTCGTTGCCGACATCGATGGGGGCTTTGATCGAATCCAAAATACGCTTGCTGATGTGGATTAAATCTTTGGGCTGGTCGTAATCCGACACCAAAATATTGAACTCGTCGCCGCCAATACGAGAAATCACATTGGATTCGCGCACGCAAGCGGTCAAGCGCTTGGCCACTTCAACCAACACTTTATCGCCTGCGTCGTGACCGAAGGTATCGTTGATGGATTTAAAGCCGTTCAAATCCAAAGCCATTAAGGCAAACATACCTTGGCTGCGTTTTGACAATTTAATTTGGCGATCGAGATTGGATTTAAAATAACGACGATTGGCCAAACCGGTGAGCGCGTCAAAATACGCCATGCGCTCGATTTCTTCCTGATTTAACCGTTGTTGGGTGATGTCGGTGAAGGTGCCAACAAAGCCGATGATGTTTTTATAAACATCGTATTCGGCCATGAGGTTACCGATCACCCAGGTTTTTTTGTTGGTTTTCTCATGTGTGCGCAGACAGAACTCTTCGTTAAAACCCAGTTTGTTCGATTTAGACTTGTGCCACCGTTGCCGAACCTGATCGCGCTCTTCGTTTTCAATGATGTCGTGCCAGGTCAATTGGTGTAAATCCGTGTGTTTACAGCCAGTCACTTGCAGCCAGGTTTCGTTGGCGTAGCGGACAACACCGTTGCTGTCGGTGCGGAAAATTCCCACAGGAGCGATTTTCGCCAGGGTTTTAAAGCGGTTTTCACTTTCGCGAAAAATGCGTTCGGATTCAATTTCGTTGGTGCGATCACGAATCACCGTGATGATGTTAATTCTTTCATCCGCTTTACTGGTGGAAAACTTAATCTCCACCGGCACCTTGCGGCCGTCTTTGGAACTGAGGCTGGTTGCTACCGGCGGTAAATTCAGATTCTGATCATTATCTAGGGCTCTATTTAAATACAGCATGATGCGGTCATAAACCGAAGCGTTTTGCTTGATTTGATCTTTTGAGAGTAAATCGTTGAGGTGAACGTGTTCGAACTCTTCGCGTGTATAACCGAACAAATCTTCGGCCGAGCTGTTTGCCAGTTCAATTGCGCCAGTGTGGGTAAACACCAAAATGGCGTCGGCGGTATTGTCGATAATGCGCGATAACTGAGTTTGTTCGAGTTTGCGGGTTAACGATTCTTCTCGGTAAGCGTTGGCCAAACGTTTGAGCCAGCACTCTTTAATTACGGAGGCGGTAACGTCGCTGATGACGACTTCGCAGTAAGTCTCATCGCCGATGTCGCGGGATTTAATCGTGATGCTTTGCTGCAAACGATAGAGCTCATTGCCAACACTGTTGGGATCGTACAGCGGCAGCGGCGAGGGATTAAATGAGTTGGACAAAAACGATTGCAAATGCAATTTAACGGCATCGACACAACAGTCGTAAAAGCGGGTCGATTTTAATTCTGGAAACGCTTCTAACAAATGCGAGTTATCGGTTTGGTGAGGGTGAATATCAGCGCGTTTGTAAATCCATTCGTTGATGTAAATAACTTTGAGAGTGGCGTTTAACAACATCACGCCACAGTCGAGTGAATCTACAACCTGTTTTAATTTGATAAAACCTTGCACTTGTCCACTCCTCGATTGCCGTATCGGTTTTCCGGCTTAAGGTGTTGTGCCAGGCTTGTATCTATCAACAGCCACAAATCACAACTGAGATTTCGATTTTGACAGCGTAGAGAGATCTTAAAAAACAAAGCATCTTGTGGATAAGAGTTGAGTAACTCACACAAAATGCCACCTTCTAATTCGGGCGAAGACAACTTGATATTAGACTTTGCTTGCACAATCAGTGTCTTTAAGCAGGTATTCAACAGTGTATTGCCCAACTCCATCAACGCTTCTTGGGTGATAGGCGCTGTGGATTCATCGCCTAAATGGTCGATGTGTCCGGGCAGTAATTGCAATATTTTTTCGTCGGGAAAAACGAGCAATATACTGGCAAGGGTATCGCCGGCGATGGATTGTCGAATGAGGTGGGAAGGCTTGGTAACGTGATCGTGTGGCGTTGAAAATTCGTAGTCGCCGTACAGGCTCTGTTCGGTAATGGCGAGAATCACAGGGCCGCCGAACAGTTTAGAAATCGTTGCTGCTGAGTTTGCAAGTCCTTGGGTTATGCAATTCTCAAGCGGTTGGGTGTCGTTGTGTTTGTAGATGCTATTCATTATCAGCTAATCGGTTTTCGTTGTTTGTCATAGTTTATTGCGTTGTTATTCAGCAATGGGATTGTGGTCGAGCGATCAAAATGTGCGGTATGGCAATAACTATAACGACAATTAAATAATGAACTTTAGGCTGACTATGAAGTATTGAGGAACCGTCTTCTTAGTGCGATAAAACCTGTAGACGAGCGTTACAAAGACTTTAAATAGCGGGACGTGGCCCGTGTTAGAGATGACCTTACAAATAGGTTGAAAAATCTAAAAGCCTTTAAATAGAGGTTTTTCCCGCCTTAATTGTCCAGGGAAATTAACAGAGCCTTCTATTGTTTGTAGCAGATACTTTTGTGAATACAAGAAAGTCGGCACATAAAACCGCGTTATACAGCGTTAGTTTCTATACAAAATTTTTGTCGAGAAATAATTGAATAACAGGGCCGTGAAAACTATCCGGTGAATAACTGGCGTAAACAGCTGTGTATAACGGGTGAGTTACTTTGAATATTGCCGAGCGGCTGGGTTTTATTCCTGTGTTTTAATATTGGCGCTGTTTGGTCATCGCTTAATTGCACACGAAATAATAGTGTGAAACCGTTGAGACAGCGTTGTTTGATAAAAGCTGGGAATTGCAATCTTTTATTTTAATCGAATTTTGAAATATCCAACCTGTCGGTAAACAACCGTTGCGTGTGATTTGAATAAATACGTTCGGCTTACAAAAAATATTGGCTAAGCCGTGTTTTCGTGTTGGTCAAGTCTATGCTAAAAATCGTATGTATTAATCAAAAAAAGAATTTCGTGACTAAGTTTTACGCGAATATTTTCTATTAATTCTTATCTTTTTCTCAGTGACTAAAAATTGTTCTGTGCCGCTAAAGCTCGCCAGATTTGCATTTGCGCCAGTTATCCACACCTTTACTCAGTAATACTGTGGGTGAATTAGAAGTCCATTATTTGCCGGTTTCTAATTATGGTCTAACGCGAAAATACCGGGCAAAGGATTTTCCGTGTCGGCGATTTGTAAAACTTTATGTGCGTATATCCACGATTTTTAATCAGAGTTTGCTTAAAGGTTCATTGACCTTAATAAACGTGAGATGACGGAATCGATCAAATTATCGTGAATGGTTTTATCGCCGCGATGAAATTCCAGGGTGCTCGGTTGAAATCACACGAAGGCTGAGTGTAAGGTCAAGTCTTTAGTGACTAATCCACAGCAAAGGGTCAAGCATGATCGATCGAATTCTTGAATTACGCAATTGTTTGGATGATCTGGTCAATGAGGGTCGCATTGATCGCGGCGACGCGAACTTACTTTCAGGCACGCCAAGAACTCGCGATCAAGCGTTGATGCATCCGCTGGCTTTTATTGCCAGCCAAAATTTGGATGACCCTTCGCGACCCGGAGCGAAGCTGACCGATGAAGTGTTGGCGCAATGGTTGGCCGATAAAGCCAAGCTGCCGCTTTATCACATCGATCCGTTAAAAATTGATGTCGCCAAAGTCACCTCAATTATTTCTTACGCGTTTGCTAAACGACACAACATTCTGTGCGTAGAAGTAAATTCTGAAGAAGTCACCATCGCAGTTGCGCAACCGTTTATGGAAGACTGGATTCCACAGGTTGAGCAGGTCTCTCGCAGAAGCGTACGCAAGGTGGTAGCGAGCCCGGCAGACATCGCCCGCTACATGGTGGAGTTTTACAGTCTCAGCAGTTCCATTTCTGGTGCCCGTGGTATCGGCGGTCAGTCAACCAACGTTACCAACTTCGAGCAATTGCTCGAACTCGGCACGCTAAAAGATCCCGAAGCGAACGATCAGCACATTGTTAATATTGTTGATTGGCTGTTGCAGTACGCATTCGATCAGCGCGCCAGTGATATCCACATTGAGCCCAGACGTGAAGTCGGCAAAATTCGCTTTCGTATTGATGGCATTTTGCATCAGGTTTATGAAATGCCGTCTGCGGTGACAACCGCAGTTGTCAGCCGTTTGAAAGTGCTGTCGCGCATGAACGTGGCTGAGCGCCGCAAACCACAGGATGGCCGCGTGAAAACCAAGCGCGCCGATGAGAGTGAAGTGGAATTGCGTTTATCCACATTGCCGACGGCATTCGGTGAAAAGTTGGTGATGCGTATTTTTGACCCGGAAGTGTTGTTGCGCAGCTTTAATGATTTGGGGCTTGTGGGCGAAGATTTTGCCATGTGGCAGAAAATGATGAAAAGCCCCCACGGCATTATCTTGGTTACCGGCCCTACTGGTTCTGGTAAAACCACCACGCTGTATTCGACCTTAAAGCTGTTGGCGACTTCGGAAGTGAACGTCAGTACGGTGGAAGACCCGATTGAAATGGTCGAAGACAGTTTCAACCAAACCCAAGTAAACCCCCAGATCGACTTTGATTTTGCCTCTGGTATTCGAACCTTGATGCGACAAGACCCGGACATCATCATGGTGGGGGAGATTCGAGATTTAGAAACCGCGCAAATGGCAGTGCAAGCGGCACTGACCGGTCACTTGGTGTTATCCACATTGCACACCAACGACGCGCCCTCGGCGATCAACCGATTGCTGGATTTAGGGGTGCCAAGCTTTTTGATTAAAAACACGGTATTGGGCGTGATGGCACAGCGACTGGTACGAACCCTATGCCCACACTGCAAAGCCGAAGGCAAAATTTCTACCGCCGACTGGGAAGCCCTTGTGCAACCTTGGAAAGCGCCAGTGCCAAAAGTCATCTACGAGCCAGTTGGCTGTTTAGAATGTCGTAACACCGGTTATCTTGGGCGCCAGGGTATTTATGAAATCTTGCCCATGACCCAACCAGTGCAAAAATACGTTCGCAACGACACCGATATTTCACAACTGCGTTTAATTGCCATGAAAGAAGGCATGCGTACTTTGCGGTTGTCCGGCGCGCAGAAAATTGCCTCCGGCATTACCACATTAGAAGAAGTCTTACGTGTCGCTCCTCCCATAGATACGCAATAATTGCTAACGCAAAGACCAAGCAAGCATCGATAGAAGAGCGTTGACAAGATCAACGCCGATTGACCTTATCCACAAAAATATAACGATAACTATGAGCCAATTTTATCCCCCATCGAAACAATTAACCGCGCTTGTTGATAAGTTTTGTGCAAACTTTCAGGAGCGCTGGCCCGAACAGTGGCAAACCATAGAGAATAGGCTGGTTGGAGACCTGCGGGAACAATTTAACCGCACCTTGATTGCCAGCCAATACGTGCAAGACGCGTTCTTAACACACCCCGATATTGTTACCCAAGTTGTGGCAACGCTAGAGTTATCCACAGAAAATCCCAGTGCAGTTTCACACTACCAACAACTCACAGACAAGCTTGCCGCGCTGCTGGACGATGAAAATCTGCCGCACGAACAGTGTGTGTTAACTCAAAGCCAGGTACTGACCAAAATCCAGATCGATAAGCTCACCATGGGCTGGGACAAGCTGGTTCGCCAACACCGCCGGGTTGCCATGATCTCTCTGATTTGGCGGGAGATGAATCAGATTCATAACCACGAACAGATCACCGCGGAGTTGTCGGAATTAGCCAGTGCCAGTGTTCAGTTGAGTATGGATTTACACTACCAGCTGCTGGCGCTGCAACACGGCGTTCCCATCGGCCGAGAAACTAAAACGGTGCAGCCGTTTATTGTTTTAGGAATGGGTAAGCTCGGTGCGTGGGAGTTGAATTTATCGTCCGATATCGATCTTATTTTTGCTTTCCCCGAAGCCGGTGAAACCCAGCCCTTTGAAGGACAAAAAGTCCGCAAGTCGTTGTCGAATCAGGAGTTTTTCGTTCGTCTTGGGCAAAAAGTTATTAAATCCCTCGACTCTCAAACCGCCGATGGTTTTGTCTTCCGAGTCGATATGCGACTGCGACCCTACGGTCAAAGTGGTGCCTTGGCGTCCAACTTCCTTGCCCTGGAAGATTACTATCAGAATCAGGGACGTGAGTGGGAACGCTACGCCATGATCAAGGCGCGGGTGATCGCACAAAGCCAGGGAGCGTGGTTTGACGCATCCTTTGTGGATAAATCCAAAGATGATTTGATGAACCTGTTGCGGCCGTTCAGTTACCGTCGCTATGTTGATTACTCGGTCATCAAAGCCTTGCGCGATTTAAAAGCCATGATTAATCGCGAGGTGAAACTGCGCGGTAAAAGCCAAGACGTGAAACTGGGTTACGGCGGCATTCGAGAAGTGGAGTTTATCGCCCAGGCGTTCCAGCTGATTCGAGGCGGACGCGAAAAACACCTGCAAGACCGACGTTTGTTGAACATTTTGCCCATTCTAGGGCGACTCAATTGTTTGCCCCAAGAAGAAGTTGAAGCACTGACGGCAGCCTACTACTTTTTGCGCCGAGCCGAGCACGCAATTCAAGCCTGGGCTGATCGACAAACCCAAGCTCTGCCTGTGGATGAATTGCCGCAAGCGAGCCTTGCTCACGTCATGGGGTTTGAGCAATGGGAAGATTTCTACGAATGCCTGCAACAACATCGCAAGTGTGTGAACGACTCTTTCCAAGGCGTTATTCAAGAGCCGGAAGAAACCCAAGTTGTCGAAGACTCGCCACAGCTGAGGGTTTGGCAAGCGGTGGTTCAGGGCGAAGTAGGTGCCGATGTCTTAATCGAAGAATTGAATGCCTTTGGTTTTGATCAGCCGGAACAAACCCTTGAGTTATTACGCGAGTTTTCTACCAGTCGCGCCTTGGTGCATATGAATTCGGGCAGTCGAGATCGCATGGACGATATTGTCGGGCGCCTGTTAAAAGAGGTGTCTGAACTCGATTGGCAGTTCCTCAATTGGGAATTGCAGCCGTTACATCAGTCCTCACATACCGTGCTGACACGCCTGTTGCCGTTGCTCGAAGCGACGGCGAGACGAACCGCTTACTTAATTCTTATGCAGGAAAACCCGGCGGTACTGACTCATCTCGTACGGTTGTACGCCGCCAGTGTGTGGATTTCTGAGCAGATAACGCGTCACCCGGCGTTGCTCGAAGTACTTATCGATGCGCCTAATTTGCATCGCGTGCCCGACAAGCAAAGCTTGAATCAAGAACTCAACCAAGCGCTAATTGGTATTCCCAACGATGATCTAGAAGCGCAAATGGAAACCTTGCGCTATTACCGCCGTTCTCACGCCTTGCGCGTCGCTGCCTGTGAATTGAGCGGTGCCTTGCCATTAATGAAGGTGAGTGATTATCTGACTTGGCTCGCCGAGGCAATTCTGGTTCAGGTATTGGAGTTGGCTTGGAATTCTCTGACCGAGCGCCACGGTGTGCCGTGCGACGAGAATGGGCCGATTGCCGATAAAGGTTTTGCCATCATCGCCTACGGCAAATTAGGCGGCATTGAATTGGGCCACGGTTCGGATTTGGATCTAGTCTTTATTCATGACAGCAGCTCGCAATTGTCCACCGATGGCGATGTGCCGCTGGATAATCCAACGTTTTATACGCGTTTAGGGAAAAAGATTATCCACATTTTAAACACACGCACGCCTTCTGGACGGTTGTATGAAGTGGATATGCGTTTGCGGCCTTCGGGAAATTCCGGGTTGCTCGTCAGTAGTTTGCAGGCGTTTGAACGCTATCAGAATGACCAAGCCTGGACTTGGGAACATCAAGCGCTGCTGCGCTCGCGCCCGGTGGCGGGTACGTATTCTCTGATTGAGAAATTCCAGAACTTGCGCGAGCAAATTCTGTGTCGTGCGCGCGATCTTAAAACCCTGCGCTCCGACGTTGTCGAAATGCGGGATAAAATGCGTTCACACTTAGGATCGAAACCGAAACAATCATTATTCCACCTCAAGCAGGATCACGGTGGTATCGTCGACATAGAATTTATGGTTCAATACGCCGCCCTGGCCTGGGCGCACCAACACCCTCGGCTGGTAAAGTATTCTGATAACATTCGGATACTCGACGAAATAGAACAAGCTGGTCTGATGCCATCAAGTGATGTTCAACTCATGGTGGACGCTTACAAAGCCTATCGATCCATCGGCCATCGCCTAGCTTTGCAACAACAACCCAATGTTTTACCCACAGATGCGTTGTTGGAGTATCGTCAAGCCGTGACATCCATATGGCAAAATCTGATGATTGAAGGGGAACTCGATTCACAGGCGTGAACGAGTCGCGGGCGGTAGTTACCGTTCGAAAATTGTAGGCAAAGAATTTATCGGTGGAGTTTTCTATGTCGTTTGCAGATCGCGATGGCGTAATTTGGTTAGATGGTGAATTGGTACCTTGGCGCGAAGCCAAGATACATGTTTTGACCCACACACTGCACTACGGAATGGGTGTTTTCGAAGGTGTCCGTGCGTACAACGCCGACAATCTTGGTGCTTCTATTTTCCGCATGGAAGAGCACACGCGCAGATTGTTCAGTTCCGCACACATCATGAACATGCAAATTCCGTTCAGCCAAGAAGAAATTAACGAAGCACAAAAGCTTACGGTTCGTGAAAATAACCTCGAAGCCGCGTATTTGCGTCCGATGGTATTTTACGGATCAGAAGGCATGGGCTTGCGCGCGGATAACCTTAAAGTCCACGTTGTGGTTGCGTCTTGGAACTGGCCGTCTTACATGTCGCCAGAAGCCAAAGAAATTGGCATTAAAGTGCGCACCTCAAGCTACACTCGCCACCACGTGAATATTTCCATGTGTAAGGCAAAGGCGAACGGTCACTACATCAACAGCATGTTAGCGTTGCAAGAAGCGTTGGCCTGCGGTTGTGACGAAGCTTTGTTGTTGGATGTCGACGGCTACGTCGCTGAAGGCAGCGGCGAGAACTTCTTCCTTGTGCGCGACGGTGTGATTCACACCCCAGAGCTGACTTCGTGTCTTGATGGAATTACCCGCTCAACCGTTATTGGCTTAGCCAAAGACGCCGGCTACACCATCAAAGAGCGCCGCATTACCCGCGACGAAGTTTATATTGCCGATGAAGCCTTCTTTACCGGTACCGCTGCAGAAGTACTGCCAATTCGCGAACTCGATGGTCGTCAAATCGGCAACGGTAAACGCGGTCCTGTGACTGAAAAATTGCAAACGAAATACTTCGATTGTATTCACGGTCGCGATGAGAAATACCTAAATTGGTTGACTCCAGTCGCTAAATAAACTTTTATTAGTGACTTGTAAAAACTAATATAAAAATGAGCCTCAATCGAGGCTCATTTTCTTAATAGCCCAAACAATCAACTGAGAGATGGCCGCTGTGAGAATCCTGGTGCTTAATGCAGGAAGTCTGGCTGATGTGGTGCAAATGCTGCCGGCATTCAGTGACGCCAAACAAGCTCTACCTCATATCGTTATCGACACCTTGGTCGATGAACGCTGGGCAGAAGTGCCTTCCTGGCATCCTGCGGTCGACAAAGTCTACGCTCTACCCATTAAACAGTGGCGCCGTGGTTTTATCTCGTTGATGGCCTCAGACGAACTCAAACGTCTTCGCTTGCAGCTGCGCAAATATTCTTACGATTGGGTGGTCGATTTACACGGCAACTGGTTGAGTGCTTGGTTTAGCCGTTCATTTAACGCAAATTGCGTGGGTTTTAGTCGCCTTAACAATCAGAAAAAAGCCTTTTCGCTGTTATACAACCAGCGCTTTCCAGCAGACGCTCAATTGCACCGAGTCGAACAAATTCGCCGCCTGTTCGCCCAAGGCATGAATTACTCGTTAAAATTTCCGATCTGCCAATACGCATTGGATTCAAAACGATTCAGTCACGCCTACGACGAAAGCGTTGTTTTGTGTTTTGGTTGTCGCCACGTTAAGCGCCGTTATCCCATTGAGCTGGGACGAGAGCTGATCCAAAGTCTGGTTAACAGCGGCTTACGCGTAAAATTATTGTGGCGCGATGTTCAATCGGGCGATTACATCAAAGGCATGGCCGAGGGTATTCCCGGTGTCGAAACCATGCCGAAATTAAAATTGTCGGGCATTGCCGCTGTAATGGTTCAAGCCAAGGCCATTTTGACGGTAGACAATGATCTCAGCCATCTCGCTGCGGCCCTAGAAACACCGACCATTTGTTTATTGAGTGTGGGTTCTGACCGGCAGACCTCGGCCATTGGTTCTAAGATTACGCAGCTAAAAATTGAAGCCTCCAATCAAGAAGATTATTCACCATCGCGATTGCAGCAATTGCTCGATGAATTAATTCATCAGCAATCTTCCATGAAGTTTTCACGTCATTCTCTAGCACATAAAAACTCGGCGTAGTGCGAGTTTAGAAATACTCTTACTCTATGAATCAACAAGTTGATGATCCCCGCGCTAGTCAGTCCAGCTGGCAAATCTACAAACGTCTTTTAGGTTATCTAAAATCCCACAAATTAAAATTCGGCTTGTCGATACTCGGGTTTTTAATTTACAGCCTTACCCAAGCGTCGTTCGGTTATGTGATTGAACAGTTCATTAAAGCGCTGCAAGACTCCAGCGAGAAAGGTTTATATTTTGTGCCGATCTTGGTAGTGGTTTTAGCTTTCATTCGCGGAGCGAGTTATTTTCTCGCCAACTACTCGATGTCGTTGGTGTCGCTGGCGGTGGTGAATGATTTGCGTAAAAACTTGTTCGCAAAAATTCTGTATTTACCCAGTAAATATTTTGACGATCGTAACTCGGCCGAAATGGTTGCCATTATTACGTTCAACATTAATCAGGTCAGCTCGTCGGCGTCGAATGCGGTTAAAACTATTTTTCGTGAAGGTTTTACGGTTATCGCTTTGCTGGTTTATCTGTTCTACAAAAACTGGCAGCTCACGTCTATTTTCTTGATTACCGCACCGTTCATGGCGGGCATTGTTACACTTGCCAGTCGTCGTTTTAGAAAGCTCAGTAAACGCATTCAATCGAGTATGGGCGATATCGCGCACGTTGCTAACGAAGCGATCTCCGGTTATCGCCTCGTGCGCGGTTACGGCGGCGAAGACTACGAGCGACAGCGATTCTTTGAAGGCAGTGAGCGCAATACCACGCAGGGCAATAAATTTAATTTGGTGCACTCCCTGCAAACGCCGGTACTGCAATTTATTTTGGCCTGTGCCTTGGCTGGCGTGATGTTGTTGGTGCTGATTATTAATGGCACCCCAGAAGAACACGTGGCTTACATTGTGATGGCGGGTTTATTGGCGCGACCCATTCGCGCCTTAACCCAAGTCAGTGGCATGATTCAAAAAGGCATTACCGCCGCAGAAAGTGTGTTCGATGTTCTCGATGCCGATTCCGAAGTGAATAAAGGCGATTACAAAACCGATCGCGTTAACGGTGAATTGACCTTTAAACAGGTGAATTTCCAATATTCCGAAGATTCTGGCCTCGCCTTAAAAGATCTTAATCTGACCATTCGAGCCGGTGAAACCGTCGCTTTGGTCGGAAAATCTGGCAGCGGAAAAACCACCTTGGCTGCTTTGATTAGCCGTTACTACGAGCCCAATTCTGGCGATATATTATTAGACGGCAAATCGCTACCGGAATACGAACTCACTAATTTGCGTGAGCATCTCGCCTTGGTGAGCCAAAACATTACTTTGTTTAACTGCTCTGTGGCTGAAAATATTGCTTATGGTCATTTGGCCAATGCCACCCGTGAAGAAATCGTTGAAGCTGCTCGCGCAGCGCACGCGTTGGAGTTTATCGAGCAGCTGCCCGAGGGTTTCGATACCGTTATTGGTGAAGACGGCACCCGTCTCTCTGGCGGTCAGCGTCAGCGCATTGCCATTGCTCGAGCGCTGTTAAAAAATGCGCCGGTACTGATTTTGGATGAGGCAACCTCCGCGCTCGATACCGAATCCGAACGCGCCATTCAATCGGCATTAGAAGCGTTAATGCGCGATCGAACCACCATTGTTATTGCTCACCGTTTATCCACCATCGAAACGGCTGATCGCATTGTGGTTATGGGCAAAGGGGAAATTTTAGAGTCGGGCAGCCACGCACAGTTGCTCGAAAAGCAGGGCGCTTACGCCCAGCTGCATGCGTCTCAACAGCTGGACTAATTCATCGACTGATTTGATTATGAAGCTTTGGCAATACGATTTAATTTGGAAATTAGCGTTGCCTTTGGCACGCAGACGATTGAAAAAGCGCGCCAAATTAAACCCTGGTTACGGCTTAAATATCGATGAGCGTTTTGGGCTGTACACCAAAACTTACACCAGTGTGCGGCCTGTGGTTTGGTTGCACACGGTATCGGTGGGTGAGGCGATTGCAGCAAAGCCATTAATCGAATGGCTGCTGAGCGAAGAGCAATACCAAGTGTTAGTGACCTGTTCAACACCCACCGGTCGCGATCAATTGTTGGAATTATTCGCCGATAAAATCTGGCTGGTGTATGCGCCGTACGACACCAAGCTTTTTGTTGACCGCTTTCTCGATGCGTTTAATCCCCGTGCTTTTTTTATCATGGAAACGGAATTGTGGCCGAATTTAATTCGAGCCTGCCGAAACCGAAATATTCCCGTTGCATTATTAAATGGTCGCCTGTCGGAGAAATCTTATAAGGGCTACACCAAACTGGGCACGATGATGTCCCAAATGCTGGATGATATGTCACTGATCACAGTGCAGTACAACAGTGATGGTGAGCGATTTAAAAAGCTTGGTGCTGCGCAAAACAAAGTAGTGGCCTGCGGCAGTATTAAATTCGATATCGAAATCACCGATGATATTAAAAGCAAAGCTTCACAGCTGAAATCGCACATGCACGACGTTGGTCGGCAATTTATTTGGATCGCCGCGTCAACTCATCAAGGCGAAGATGAAATTATTTTGGCGGCACACAAACGTTTGCTTGCCAAGCAACCGAAAGCGTTATTAATTTTGGTGCCCAGACACCCCGAACGGTTCCAATCCGTTGCCGAATTGTGCTCGTCTTTCACCACTGAAAAAAGAAGCCAGACCGAAATGTTAGCCAAGGGTACCGAGGTATTGTTGGGCGATACATTGGGCGAATTGATGATGCTTTATGGCCTCGCTGATCTTGCCTTTGTCGGCGGCAGTTTGGTGGAAAACGGTGGCCACAATTTAATTGAACCGGCGAACTGGAATTTACCTTTATTGAGTGGGCCGAGCCTGTTTAATTTTTCAGTCATCAGTGATCAGTTACTGGAAAAAAATGCTCTTAGTATCGTCAATGACAGTGACGAGCTTTATCAGCAATTAAGCCGTTTTTTGGACGATGATTTACGCGCAGTAGCGGGCAGGCAGTCGGGTGAATTTGCTTTGGAAAATCGCGGCGCATTAGCGCGAGCCATTGCGGAAATCAAACCCTATTTGCCAGCAGCTGATCAAACAACGGAATAATCAAAAAACGTTCGTCGGCCGTTTTTTGCCAGGTGAGAGGGAACTTTACTGGGGTGTTTTATTGCCTGCCAATCGGTGATTTTTCCGTTTTTATTGAGTGGCTGCGCGGCAATTTTTAATCTTTCAAAGTCTTCTGAATTTTTTTTAATTTCACCGTGATTATATTCAATTGTATTATTGTTGATCCTATCAACGAGCTTGGAAAAATCCGCCGTTGCGGTGGTGTTTTCAAGATCGACTAATTCAGCGGTTATTAATAATTTATTGAGTTTAACGGCCAGCGTTTTTATTTTATTGAAGTGCTCAGCGTAACAGTGCGCTAAATGTTCTGTATCAGTTAACCGTGTTTGATTCAAAGGCCCAAAGCTGCGTTCGAACGACCGAATAATCAGTGGATGAAATCGCTCTCTGGGTTGATGTTTGAGTTTATCCAACATTAATGTAATCGACGGCAACCAATCGTTAAAATCTCGATGCAGATACATCCAAATGCTGTTGGGATAAAGCGCATTCAGCTCGCAAAAATCAGAAAAAACCGGTGTATCGGCAATAACGTTGGCTTGTTCAAACGCAGCCTCGGTGAAAGCGGTGTGAGCCACCAAAAAATGGTGTTGCAGAAATACATGGCACAAGCTGGTTGTGCCAGTTCTCGGTAGGCCAAGAATAAAAATTTTCTGATTGGGTTTCAGCATAAATTATGAATTAATGATTGGCCTGCTCGTACATTAAATAATAGCTTTCTTCCATGCCTAAATTTTCATAAGTGGTTTGGGCAACGCGATTTTCTTTTTCAACGTAGAGCCTAAAACCGCAGACATTATTTTGCTGATCGGCCAGCTCTTTCACGGATTGATACAGCAAGCGGTAGACACCTTGGCGACGAAATTCGGGGGCAACGTAAACACTTTGAATCCACCAGAATTCTTGGTTTCTCCAATCACTCCATTCTTTGGTGATCATTAAGCTGCCGGCAATGGTGTCGTTTTCGCTGGCAACCAAATAAAAGCCGCGCTCGGGTTCGCTGATTAAACGTGTTACACCATTGGTGAGTATGGCGTTATCCAGTGTTTTGTCTTCGGTTTCCATCGCCATGGCTTGATTGAATTCGACGATGATTTCAGCGTCTTCTAGGGTGCCTTGGCGAACGGTGAATCGTGATTCTGACATCTACAATATCCTGAAAATGAACAAGGGGTTACCAGTGCTTTGCACAGTAATTTAAAATTAATTGCGTGAATTCTCGAACAAGGTTCGATTTTACCGTCCAGGTGTGCCAATACAAAGGCACAAATACCGGAATGTGAGGCGTGAGCTTAATGAGATCACCGCGATCAATGTACTTTTGGCACTGCAACTCCGGCACCAGTCCCCACGCTAATCCTCGGCGAATAAAATCCAGGTAATTTTCCGCCGAAGGAATTTGGTGAAAACGATACTGCGCGACCTTGAGCTGAAAGTGTTCGGCTAAGTAATTTTCCTGCAATTTATCTTTGGGACCAAAGTGCAGCGCTGGTGCATCGATAAAATGCTCGGCGGAAGGCCCGTTGGGAAAATAAGTCTGTTTGAATTCCTCGGTGCACACGCTGTAGTACACCATATCGCCCAAGTGGAAACTGTCACAGCCACTGATGGGCTCTTTGTGGGAGCTGATCGAGCCAATGACGTCCCCCTTGCGCAACAGCTCTAATGTTTCGTCCTGATCATCGACCTTCAAATCCAGCAATACCTGATTCTGTTTGACGAATTCTGCCATAGCCGGAATAAACCAGGTGCCGAGGCTGTCGGCGTTGATACCGATAGTGAGGTTGTGCGATCGGTTGCTGTGGGCGCCGAACATTTCGGATTCGAGCAGTTCGGCCTGGCGGTAAAAGCTCATCAGGCGTTTGCCGAGTTCGGTGGGAACGGGTGGATTACCGCGCAACAACAGTGTGTGACCCGACTGTTGTTCCAGTTGCTTGATGCGCTGGGATACCGCAGATTGGGAGATATTGAGCCTCTGTGCCGCGCGGTCAAAGTTTCCGGTTTCAATGACCGCCGCCAATGCTCGTAATTGTCGATTGATGAGCTGCATAAGAAAAACTTATCTGTGATCAGAATATTTAGTTTTTGTGGATTCGATTCCTATCTTAAACTTTAATTGTCTGTTGAAGCTATAGCGTTTGACAGACACTTCTGTGTGTCCAGCACAAACTTCTTATTCTTCGAAACTCTATTTTTTTAGGAACTGCAAATGATCAGTCTGTTGCCGATCGTCAAAGGCTATTCGTTGACGCTGGGGTTGATTGTCGCTATTGGTGCGCAAAATGCCATGCTAATCAGTCAAAGTATTCGTAACCAACATCAATGGCTGATGGCCGCTATTTGTATGGTGATTGATATCACCCTTATTTCGGCTGGTGTTTTTGGCTTTGGGGTTGTGATTGAGCAAGCGCCGGAGATGGTCACGTATTTTAAATACGGCGGAGCGGCGTTCTTGGCGTGGTACGGTTATCGCGCGTTTTGTGATTCCCGCAAAGAGCAAACATTAGAGTCCAGTAAAACGGTGGTTACCGGTCGTAGAACCATTATTTTGATGACCTTGGCGGTGAGTTTGCTCAACCCACACGTGTATTTGGATACCGTGGTATTGATCGGCTCTGTCGGTGCGCAAATGCCTGGTACAGATCAGTTTGCTTTTGCCTTCGGTGCGTCTATGGCATCAATTACTTGGTTTGTTTCTTTGTGTATTTTAGGCAAGGCGTTGCAGCCGTTGTTCGAGAAACCGATTGCCTGGAAAATTCTTTATACGATTGTGGCGTTAATGATGTGGGCGATTGCTTTGAGCTTACTGCTGATGTAATAGCAGGTCTTAAACAACCCTGATTATTCGAATGAATTAATCAGGGTGTGTGTTGGCCATCTAATTAATACTGCATTACATAAACTTAGCCAAAGGATTATCTTTCAGCTCTTTTTCTCGATCGCTGTCGATGGTTGCTTTTAGTTTATCCAAGAATTTTTGGTAACTGTCGGCTTTGTGTGCGAGATTAGGGGTTTTTAGCAACGCGCTTTTCAGAAGCGTGTAAGCTTCAAAAATTGCAGGTTTGTTGTTGTAGCGTTTGTGGAAATTATTCAGCAATTTAATGACTGACTTGTAATCGCCTTGGTTGAATAAATCTCTGGCAAGATCGTTACACACATCTGCTTTTGATGGGTGGTAATTGGGAATTACCGCAGAAATCGCTCGGTAGGTATTTACCGTTGCGTATTCGTCGCCACGGCTCATGATTCTGGGTAAGTAAGTATCCGAATAACGCTCCAGGGCGTCTTTGTCTTTAACCGCGCAAATGAGTTTAAAACACTTTTCCCACAAGCTGAGATTGTTGTGGTTTTTAGGCAGCAGTTCGCGGTAAACCTCAATGGCCAAGGAGTAACGGCCTTCTTTGACCAGCACTTCTATTTGCGCGGTTTTTATTTGCAGTTCGGTTCTCGGTTCGTGAGAAACGCTGGAATCCGGTGCGTAGAACCCCAACGCATCTTGTTTTTGAAACACCAAATACCCCATCATGTGAAAGGTAATGACGCTGTAATAACCGGTGATTAGGTTGCTGGTAATGATTTGAATGTTTTTATGTTCTGCGCCGATTAAGCTCGATAGCAGCACCAGCGACGACGACATAATAAACAAAAACACCAGCATGATGATGTAGGCGGCACCGGTGGATTTAATTAACTGTGCAATATTGGAGGGGCTGACGGCTTCGGCTAAATCACCATTGACCGCCAATAAGATAAAATTCGCAGGCAGCACGATCAGCACCAAACACAGCATGACAATCGCCAGTTCTTCGCCTAAAAAACTTTCCACGACAATGACCAGGGCGATACCTAAACCGCCAATTGCAATCACCTGGGCCAGCAATTGTATGCCGCCGTTAAAGCTTTCTTCGACTTTCGGTGCTTCCATTTTTCCAGCAGCGGTGTTTTCCAAACACTGAAACGAGTAGCGCATCAGAAAAATGGCTGGCACTAATAGCAACAGCGTCACTTGGTAGTATTGGGCGAGGAAAGCAATGACTGTCACTAACCCGATCAACATCAGCGATTGCTTATTAAATCCGTAGCGATAAATCTGATCCAACTTCCGCCAAAATGGCTCAACACTGTAGGCCGCGCCCAAGAAGGTCAGCGGTTGTCCGCAGTTAAAACAGCGACGCGCTTCGATATCGTCGGAGGCTGGATTTTCATCGCAGCAAGATTCGCACGTGAAGAGCTTACAGTTGCGGCAATAGTAACTGGCAGGTTTTAACGGATGATATTTACAGTGGCTCATACTACAGGGTTAGAGGTTCCGCGTTAGTTCATCGGCGTATTCATCGTAGCGAACTTTTTTATTGGGGAAGCCTTCACGTTCGTAATAATGTGACAGACGTCGCGCAAGTTTTGCCAGCGCCGGATCGAGAAATTTTAATGTGGCTAGGTGTTCGAATATTGTTTCCGATAACAACGGTTCGTTGGCATCGACCAATTTCATCGCAATTTGGGCTTGTGTTTTGGGTTGAAAAGCTTGTCGCTGTTGTTCGTTGAGCGATTTCCAGTAAGCCAACCAAGCTTCGTTAAGACCGCTTAAATTGCCGTGCGATGAAAGACATTCAACCAGAAAATCCTGTTGTTTTTCGCCGCCGATGGCTTTGAATAAATTCAGTTTGATTTCCAGTAACGTGTGGTCGTTACTGTGATTGGCGAGCATTTTATTGGTTAAATCCAACGCCTGGGAAAATTCATAATTGGCGATGGTTTTATAAACGCGGTCTAATTCTTCTCGATAGTGATCAATTTCCTGATCTTGATCGAGATAGTTTTCATCAATAGCTTTTTGATTGGTGTACTGGGTGTAAAAAATTAACGCGAAACCAGTGATGAAGCCGCCAATGTGGGCGCTGTAGGCTACCGACGATTGAGTATCAAAAATCAAATACAACAATTCAGTCAGTAAATAGACCGGTAAAATCCACAGTGCAGGTGCTTTAAAATAACCGACAAAGATAAATGCCCAGTAAAAAAACTCGATCTTTTTCAGCTTAAACAACGCCACGTACATGGCCATCACCGCTGAAATTGCGCCGCTGGCACCGACTAAATAGCTGGTTTCGCGACTGCCTGCATTGAATAACCAGTAAATAATTCCTGCGCCAATTCCACCTAAAAGGTAATACGTTAGAAAACGCTGAGAACCCAATGCGGCTTCAACGGCAAAGCCGCACACCAGCAGAAAAATCATATTGCCCATTAAATGCCAGATGTCGCCGTGCAAAAATTGGTGACTGATTAAATTAACAATACTCAAATGCTGGGTGGTTAAACCGTAGGCGCGGGCGCTGACGGTATTTACTTGGGCGTTGAGTTTTTCTCGCGATAATCGCCACTGGTCAAGAACATTACTGTCGTTGGTGTAGAACTGATCGTTTTCCCGAATGTAAATGGCAAAATCCGGGTTGGTTACCATGTCTTGAAATAGATACGCGGAATCTGTTTCTAGCAGCTGATCTAGGGTTAGCTCGTAGTTTTGCGCCTGGGTACGCTCCCAAAAGTCTTGATACGCTGGCCATTCGGTTTTATTCAGTTGCTCTGATTTATAAAAATTATAGGCGTTGTTGAGTCTGCGCTCGTCGCCGCTTTGGTAAATAGCGAATATCAGGATATTCAGTAATATCAGGGCGAAAACGGCGACAGGTGGCCGAGACCAATCAATGCGTTTTTCTGTAGGAAGTACAACCATAGAACCTTGTTATTAAATCAGTGGCGTCTAATTAAGCTTAATTTCACGAACTTAATTTCACGAATAAGTGTTTCCAAAGAATCAATCTACCTCAACCGACGGCAACAGTGAACTTGTGTATTGTCCCGCTGAATTCGATTTTTGCCTTAATCATTCTCAAAAGTCATTCTCAAAAATCATTGTCAAATAGTGTCTTACTCTACCAAACCATGAACGGATTTGACCAATTATTCAATTTAAGTGGTTCTGATTCAGTCTAGAACGGAAATTGAAGAGACAAGACATGGCTAAGCAAGAAGAATGTATTGGGGGAGTACAGGAACCTTGATATAGAAGGAAAAGTGGCGAGAGAAAGCAGACAAAGGGAAAAAGGGGATGATGAGCGAGAGAACCTCGCTCACATAGGATAACCAAGCTCATACACCTCTGCCGTGTTGATGAAAAATTCTCTCCGGCAGAAAGGGTTTAAGCCGTGCTACAAGGCTCTAGTCTAGGCCGTAATTCGCGCGTGATTTTTCTGTGCCCGAATTCAACCAGTTGTTGAGTTCCAAAATATCCGACGGGGCCAGTGTGCCAGCGGTTTGTTTGAGCTCTAATGTGCCGATGATGTAGTCGTACAGAGCATTGTAATAGTCAGATTTGGCTTGGAACACACCTTGTTGAGCGTTCAAAACATCAACGAAGTCTCGCGTACCTACCTCGTACCCGGCTTGGGTTGCTTCCAAAGAACTCTCACTGGAGACAATCGCCTGCTTACGCGCCGCTACGGTTGCAACGTCGGTTAATACGCCCAAGTGCTGAGATCGTGCCGATTGGATGATTTCGCGCTTGGTTTGCAAAAAGGTTTCTTGGGCTTGGTTATATTCTGCTGCGGCTTGACGTTTCTGAGCTTTTAAACCGCCGCCGTTGGTGATTGGCAAATCGATGGTGACGACGAAACCGGAGCGGTCGGTGTCGCGGTCGCCTTCAAAGTTGTGATCGTCGGATTTCAATAACTGCGCTTGCACAGTCGGTAACAGCGAGCTTGATGCCGCTCGTGAGCTTTGGCGTGCAGCTTCTGCAGAAAAACGCGCGGCTTCCAAACTGTTGTTATTTTTCAGGGCAAATTCAACCCATTGTTTGCGATCAGAAGGAACCGGTTCGGTGACTGGGAAGCTATCCGATAACGCAGATACGGCAGTTTGCGGCGAGCCGGTGATCACCTCTAAGGTATCGTAAGCGGTACCGAGCACGTTCTGATTGCCAAGGGTTTCCGCGCGTGCGTTATCGTAGTCTGCTTGTGCATCGTGAACGTCAGTGATTGCAGTCAGGCCCACTTCGAAACGTTGCTGGGTTTGATCGAGCTGGCTTTTTAGGGCTTTTTCAAGCGCGATAGAGTTTTCTAGCACATCCGCTGCTCGCAAAACATCAAAATAGGCGTTGGCCACACGCAGCATAAACGCTTGCTCGTCGGCTTCGAATTGCGCTTTGGCTTGATCGGTTAGGCGCAAACCCTGTTTGTAGGTGTACCAAGCGTTCAGGTCGAACAAGGCTTGTGTTAGCGTGATCGAATAAACCTGAGAGCGGTTGGAGGTATTAAAGTTTTGCGTACTGATGCCCGCATCGAATTCCACATCGGTGTATTCGGCGCGTGCGCCAATATTGGGAACAATACCGGTGCGGTTAATAATCTTAGCTTGGCGCCCGGCTTCATAAGCGGCACGATCAGCTTTTAGTTGGTGTTCATTGTCTAGGGCGAGTTGATAAACTTCTTTTAAATCCACGGCGAACGCTGATAATGGCGCTGCCAACAAAGCGAGTGATAACAAATATCTCAGTGGTTTTCTTGCCATGTGTGTTAATGCCTTAACTCTAGTAACGATTATCTGCGACTCCTTGATTGCCGTCGCCGATGAATAAATATGGGATTTCGAGCGTTTGATAAAACAAGCGCGATGAATACTTGGGATTTGCAAGCCCAGAATTGGGTCGTTTTGTTAACTGCTTGCAAAAGGCGTTAATTAAAACGTTGGGCAGCCCAGCCTTAAGTCATAGTAGACGCAAGAACGTTATAAATGGTTTCGTATGTGGCCTTTGATTAACTATAAACCGAATTTATCTAGGTGTAGTGGTGTTATACGCCAAAAAATCTAACCGATTGCGCCAATTATGGGAGGTTTTACTGAGCTGATTACACGCATAATTCGTGTTTGCTTCAATCGAAAAATAGTATACCCCCCCGCAATATAAGACTGAACCTATTAATCATAATGGCGCGTAAAAATGCGTCATTAGCAAGTGAAAACCTGTGTAGGTGTTAAGAAAAGACAATTATTGGAGCATAGAGTCCGTTAATGAGTACCCCAAATTTCGATCAACAAGATGTTTCGATTTCAAAAAAAGTGGTGAGTTATCGCGGCTTTTTCAAGATGCTCACGTACACACTGAAACACCGTTTGTTTTCCGGCGGTTGGAGCCAAGAATTTACTCGGGAATTATTTGTCCGAGGTGAAGCCGTAGCAGCGATTTTGTACGACCCTCAAAAAGACGCGATTGGCTATGTTGAGCAATTTCGAGTGGGCGCTATTGCTACCAGTAAAACGCCTTGGTGTTACGAAGTTATTGCCGGCATTGTCGAACAGGGCGAGACGCCTGAGTCTTGTATTGAGCGTGAATTAATAGAAGAGGCTAATTTCACGGCTGAGCAATTAATTCCCATCGGCAGTTATCTTTCGAGTCCGGGTGGTTGCGATGAGCGAATCCACTTGTTCTGCGCATTGGGAACTCTGGATGAGAGCGGCGGAATTTTCGGGCTCGAGCACGAAAACGAAGATATTCGCTTGCATGTAGAAAGTGCCGATCAGGTTTTTGAAAGAATCTTTACCGATCGATTCGATAATGCAGCGACGGTGATCGCGTTGCAGTGGCTGCAGCGACACAGAGATCAACTGAAAGCTCGCTGAGAGCGTACCTTACAGACTGTGAATTGTTATGCGCATTCTGACAGGGTATCTGGTTTTTGAATGAGGTATTCAGTTATTAATAGCAAACCCTGAATACGCATTCGCGGCCAGTCGCTATTTTATTCGCGCAAAAACGCGCTATGCTTAGGGCTTATTGCTGTGTGCTTGGTGTTTTGATTGGCTTATTCAAATCGCTTTTTATCGTTGCTAAGCGCTTGCAAATACACAGTGACAAACACGATCGCAATGCCTACAGCGGCAGTTTGCGTGTGTATTTATATTTATTAAATTCAACGACTGGAGCTTGATTGTTGCAGATGAGGTCAGCTGTTAAAGAACGCCATCAGTATGCTGTCGATTTGCGTGCTCAGCAGGCCGAGTGCGACGCGAACTACGTGCGCTTACTGAAACTGTTACCTAAACTCAGTGAACAAAATTGCTGGGAGTATACAGTTGATGGCAACACTAACGCGGTAAGTGAGCGAGTTCGATTGAGCGTAATTGAACATGCCCCTTACACCTCCACCGTTGAAATCGAGCAATTGTCCTGTGCGTTGAATTGGTCAGAGCAGCCTGACCGACGGGTGCTTCGAGTGCGTATGTATCACGATGCTCAAATGGCGGAAGTGGTTGCTTGGAATACTTACTGGAACACCCGAGCACGATATTCGTACCCAAATCAGCATATGCACCAAATCGATGAGAAAGCTCAGCTCAATCGCTTTTTGGGCGAATGGCTATCCCATTGTTTGTCGTGTGGAAGGGTTGTTACGACTATCGCCGAGTAGTTAACAGTCATTTGCTTTGTTTTGGTGCAGACACAAATGTGTAAAAGTGTGTACTGGAGCAAAATTTCGATAAAAGGTTGCTGAATTTGTTAGCGTTTAGTTTCTGATCACTGTCGTTCTTTGTATACTCGACTTATATTATCCAATGTGTTCATTCCATTTCGGTATCGCACATTGTCAGCAAGCGCTATAACCATAGTTAGCAAGCGGTATAACCATCATTTTTTGATTTAGCGAACTAGCCAACTCAAGCGGGGGCAACGTTGTATTTATCAGCGTCAAAGACAATTCGACTAGCTCAAATCACCGACCCACACCTCGGCAAAAATCCGGGTGAGGAACTGTTGGGGGTGAATACTGACAACAGCTTGCAGGATGTTCTCACATCGTTGCCGGAGCACGATTTACTGATCGCTTCTGGTGACATCTCCAACGACGGCAGCCCTGAGTCCTACCGTCGCTTCGCCGATACACTCACCAATCAAGGTATTTCACGCTTCGCGTGTTTGCCGGGCAATCATGATGACCACGAAGTTATGGCTCGGGTCATGGGGCCTGCGGTGATGAATCCCGTATTGGTGCTCGGTTCTTGGATCTTTATTTTGCTCAATTCTCGCGTACCGGGTTTTGAGTACGGCGATTTGTCGGACAGCGAATTGAAATTCCTCGACAAAACTTTGGGTCGCCATCCAAACCACCACGCCATGATTTTCTTGCACCATCAACCGGTGAAAGTGGGCAGTGCCTGGATCGATCAATACTTGGTTCGCAGTTCCGATCGATTCTTTAGTATTCTCGACCAACACGAAAACGTTCGCAGTGTGGCTTGGGGTCATGTTCACCAAGATTTCCACATGGTTCGCAACGGTGTCGAACTGTTTGCCAGTCCATCCACTTGTGTGCAGTTCAAACCTAAGTGCGATCAGTTTACGATTGATACAACAATGCCGGGTTATCGTATGTTCAACCTGCAAAGCGATGGCGGTATTACCACCTCTATCGGTCGTGTTGATGAGAAAAACTACAACATCGATTTCAGCTCATCCGGCTACTAATTTTCTCCAAACCAAAATCATTGTTAATACCTGCGTACTCAGTCTATAAAATGACTTCCAGTACGCGGGCTGCTCGTTGTTCTTAAGAGCTCGAAATAAATGTGCCTGATTCGATGTTGTGTTGCTAACAGGCTCCACAATAGATCCATCTTCCCAACAAATCCGTTTACAACTCTTAGCAATCGCAAAATTTCACCACAAACTCATCAGTTCGTCTGGTATGGTATCAGCCCCTCGTTTAATATCTGTCGGGAACCAACTGTGCCAAATGTCAGGTGATGTTAGGCGTTAGGATTTAAAAGGCTGACAGTAATGGCAAAGGCGTCGTTAATCTACATTCATGGGTTTTTAAGTTCTCCCATGTCGCACAAAGCTCAGGTGACAAAGTCTTGGCTAGAGACAAACCGTCCAGAGGTCGAATTTTTCGCCCCCAAGCTTCCGCCTTACCCAGAGGAGACGGGTCGAATTTTGCAGGATCGCGTTGAGAGTCTGTCTGGGCCAATTTATCTGATGGGCAGCTCTTTAGGTGGTTTTTGGGCGACATTTTTAGCGGAAAAATACGACTTGCCCGCGATTGTGGTAAACCCAGCGTGTAAACCTCAAGCATTGCTGCCCGATTATGTCGGCAAGCCGCTACAGAACTACCATACTCAAGATACCTACGAGCTAGCTTCACACCATATTGCGGAACTTGAAGCGTTCGATGTCGCCGTATCCAGAACTCAAAACTATTGGTTAATGGCCCAAACAAACGATGAAACACTAGACTACCGTCAGGCGGTAGAAAAATATCAAAGTGCGCGTCAATTGATCGAAGAGGGAGGTAATCACAGTTTCGAAGGTTTCGAAAACCATCTTTCTGATTGCATGGAATTTTTTGATCAATTCTACGGCCAGCGCACTTAAACCACACAGATTACTATTACTAACACCGATCGTATTCATTCATGTCGAAATATACTGCCCAAGATATTGAAGTCCTCACGGGATTAGACCCGGTTCGTAAACGCCCGGGGATGTACACCGAAACCTCTCGTCCCAACCATCTTGCTCAAGAAGTTATTGATAACTCCGTCGATGAAGCGCTTGCCGGACACGCAAACGAAATCACCGTGGTTCTTCACAAAGACCACTCAATGACCATTGCCGATAACGGCCGCGGTATGCCAGTGGATATTCACCCAGAGCAAGGCAAGCCCGGTGTTGAAGTGATTCTCTCGACCTTGCATGCAGGCGGTAAGTTCTCCAACAAGAACTACCAGTTCTCCGGCGGTTTGCACGGGGTCGGCGTTAGTGTGGTTAACGCGTTGTCGAAGATTTTGGAAGTGACCATTAAGCGCGGTGGCGAGGTTCATCGCATCGGTTTTATGGGCGGTGACAAAGCCAGTGATCTAGAAGTCATCGGCACATGTGCCAAAAAGACTACCGGCACCAGTGTTCGTTTTTTACCGGATCCGAAATACTTCGATACCCACAAAATATCGGTCACCCGCATGCGTCATGTACTGCGTGCAAAAGCGGTGCTTTGTCCAGGGTTAAAAGTTGTATTTCGCAACGAGCAAGCCGATGAAGTGGATGAATGGTACTTTGAAGACGGATTAAAAGATTATTTATTGGCCGCCACGCAAGGTTGGCCAAGCGTACCCGAAACACCTTTCGTCGGTTCTTTTGCTGGCGAAACCGAAGGTGCCGATTGGGCAGTACAATGGTTGGTTGAAGGTGGCGAATTAACTCAGGAGAGTTACGTAAACCTGATTCCTACCGCACAAGGTGGTACTCACGTAAACGGTTTGCGAACCGGCCTTTTGGAAGCCTTGCGTGAATTCTGTGAATTCCGCAATTTATTGCCGCGCGGTGTAAAACTGACACCAGAAGATATCTGGACCAATTGCTGTTTTGTATTGAGTTCAAAAATGGCCGACCCACAGTTTTCGGGTCAAACCAAAGAGCGGTTATCGTCTCGTGAGGCGGCCGCATTTGTCTCCGGTATTGCCAAAGATGCATTCAGTCTTTGGTTAAATCAGCACACCGACGACGGCGAAAAACTCGCTGAATTCTGTATCGCCAACGCCCAGCGACGGGTTCGTTCGAGCAAAAAAGTCGCCCGTAAAAAAATCACCCAAGGCCCGGCCTTACCCGGAAAATTAGCCGATTGTTCCAGTGATGATCCCGATCGCGGTGAACTCTTTTTGGTGGAAGGTGATTCTGCGGGTGGTTCCGCCAAGCAAGCACGTGATCGTGAATTTCAGGCCATCATGCCGTTGCGTGGAAAAATCCTAAATACTTGGGAAGTCGACAGCGCTGATATTCTCGCTTCACAAGAAGTGCATGACATTTCTGTCGCTCTGGGCGTTGATCCCGGCAGCGATAATCTCGAAGGTTTACGTTATAGCAAAATTTGTGTTCTTGCCGATGCGGATTCCGATGGATTGCACATCGCGACATTATTGTGTGCGCTGTTTGTTCGTCATTTTAAACCGCTGGTTGAAGCCGGAAATATTTACATTGCTATGCCACCGCTGTATCGAATTGATGTTGGCCAAGAAGTTTTTTACGCCCTAGATGATCAAGAAAAAAATGGCATCTTAGAACGTCTTAAAGCCGAGAAGAAAAAAGGCAAACCCAACGTGCAACGCTTTAAAGGTTTGGGTGAAATGAACCCCATGCAGTTGCGCGAAACCACCATGGCTCCCGATACTCGCCGGTTGGTAAAACTCACCATCGACGACAGCGAATTAACCTTCGGCACCATGGATATGTTACTCGCGAAAAAACGCGCGAGTGATCGCAAAGTATGGTTGGAATCGAAAGGCGATTTGGCTGAGGTTTAAATGAAAAAACTCCTTGTTTTCTTTGCCGCCGGTTGCCTGGGCGCACTAGCCAACAGCTTAGCCGTTTGGCTATTTGGCAAATACGGTATTACTACCGGTTTGGGTGTTTCGATTGCGCCGTCGCTAAGTCCGGCTTGGCTTTATCCCAGAATCGTATGGGGTGGTATTTGGGGATTGCTGTTTATTCTGCCCATGTTGCAAACCAAGCCGATTATTAAAGGCACTATTCTGAGTTTATTTCCTACGATAATTCAGTTGTTTGTTGTCTTCCCATATAAAGCTGATAAAGGTATAGCTGGATTAGAGCTTGGGTTGTATACCCCTTTATTCGTTGTATTTTTTAATTGGGTTTGGGGTGTTGTCGCCGCGTTGACGATTCGATTTGCTCGATAAATAAGGCTATGATTTCGCATTAGAAAACTCCGACTTGTTCGGAGTTTTTTATTTCTACCCCGGTGAAATTTTGCGAGCTTTCACGTTGGTTTGTGGTAGCTATATTTGTGGTAGCTATATTTGTGGTAACTACAACAGTCTATCTAAGGTTTTCTGTGCTTGATGTTTAATATCCGGTGGCGCAGAAGGGTCATGTATGATAGCTTCGATAGCAGCCAAAAAATAAAGCTTATTATGGTGCCCTGTCTCAAAGTGATTGATCTCACGATCCATAAAAATAGTGAATGCCTCAAGGGCAGATGATCTTATCTCGTTTGAATAGTTTTCAATTCCACTTAAAATGTGATCGTTAACTGCTTTTAAATCCGATGAATCTAGCTTGGCCATTGCAATAATGGCTTGACCTGTTAGGTAATTGGAGTAGTTGGTTTCAATTCTACGGCTGAGTGCGTTAATAGCTTGCTTTTTGTTTTCCAACCCAGTGATGGATTCACTCATATTAAGCGCTTGCATTAAAATTCTTGGATTGCTTTCATTTTCTAGAATCGAAAAAAATCCATGCAAGTTAGATTCGCTGTTCCCAATTTCGGATCTCAAAAGTTTTAATGCGATTTTTCGTTCTGCGTCAAACTCACTGGCGGCAAATTGATTGGCGAGTGCAATTCTATCTTGGCTCGACAACGATGAAAAAATTGCATGAGCAACACCTTGCTTTTTTATGTTGTGATCAGTGCTTTCGTCTTCAAAAAAACTTGAGAGAAGCTGTTCGAGGATTTCAGGATGTTGTATGAGTTGTTCAGTAAATAACTCGGGCTTACTCTGTATTTTTTGTACTTCGTCGTCCGTTAGTTCGTAGCCCACCGTTAAACTGTTAATAAGATCTCTACCGCAAAATTGCGAGCATTGGCTGTTGATTCTGGAGTTATCTTTGATGGACGTAAATGTTGACGATGAATCCAAAACGTTGTTATGAATAATTTTCTGGGAAGTGTAATGAGTAAATGGTATTACCGACTTATCGAGAGATGTGGTTACCGTTGGTTGTGTCAATGCGTTTTTTTCAGATAGAAAAAATGCGTATCTCGTTATAAGCAGTCCAGCAATCACAAGGCTGAGAATGATTAATTTTATTTTCATGATAACCTCGCTGCGGATTATGTCTTTTAACAAGGTTACCAAGAAGGTGGGTTTTGCACCTTCTTGGCTGATGCTTCTTTATTGAGTATTACGTGCTAGTTGCTGGATATTAATCGTGAATATTAGTTAAACGGTAGAAGGTAATGATGTCGCCGTCACTGTCGTTACCACGATTATTTTGCGTGTACGCGCCCGCTTTAAAATACATCCATTCGTCAGAACGATCGTAACCGCTGTTTAATTGATTCATATTGAAGCTCGTGCTACCAATAATTGCTCCGTCACGGTCGCCACGACGAATAATTATTTCAATTTCAGCGCCTTCATTAATAATTTGATAAGAGAATAATTCATCTAAAGCAATTCCATTGGATGGATTGTTGCAATCCTCATTACCAATAATATTAAAATCAATGTCATCGCCATCTCTGACTTCATGGGAAACATAAATACAACCGCGGTCGTCGCCCGGATTTTTACGATAATACAACCGTGCGGGTTCATCGTTGTCGGCATGAATTTGACCGATGATTGTTCTCCCTACGTGCACGCCAAAACCGCTGGTAGTAACTTTATTCACGCGTAATGTTGCGGAGAGAACGCCATTAGTACCACCCCAATTGCTTGCGTTTCCAGGTTGATAACCTAATCGCCAGTTATTGCCGTTGACCCCTGTAGTTGAAATATTGGTGTTTCCTGCGCGCAGCATTTCGCGTAACTCTGAGCGAACAAAAGAGGTATTTGTACTCGTTTTTGCGCCGTCCAACCGCGTAACAAAACGCATTCCACCGTCTGTGTGAGTAAAGAAAAATGCTCGTGATTCGGCAGAAATTTCGTCCCAACGTAATTCGCCAAAACGTTCGGATTCACCGTCGCTGGCGAAGGCTGGAGTATCAATGACCCAATCGGATAAATCGAAATTTTCCCAGGGTTCTTTATTGGGATCTAGGCCAAATTGATTGTCAGCACCAGTTCCTCGAATTAACCACTGCTGATTGACATTACTGTTTTGCGAATTCCACAAATAGATTAATTGGCCATTCGAAGCGCCGTTGTTTCCGTCAATTGAAAAACTAACCCCACGTTTTTTTATACGTGTTGTGCCATTAGTTAATGCAATTCTTTCCCAGTGTTGGTTTCTATTGTTGGCGTTACAAGGTTGTAAAACAACGGGTTGGCGCCGAGCGCCACCGTCACCGCCATCCAAGCAATGGTTGCTGTTCATTTTTTGTAATTGAATGAAGCGGCCATCGACATCCAAGATGTTCCACTGTTGATTTACGTTAGATGCATTCGAACTTTGTAGCACGATCTGTCTATTGTTTGCGACACCGTTACCGCCATCGATTGAAAAATTGGTTTCGTTTTTTTCGATTACAACGGTATTCGCAGAAATAACGGAACTGGAAAATAGGCCAATAAATCCCACTGTCGATAATAACCATGTAACTTTTACCATAATCATCTTCTCATGAATTTTAATAAAGTGAGGTGTGTGGATGTGAGCTAAGGTCTTCAATTTAGCGGCACAAATTATTACCAATTGTTTTTACAAAGTAAATTTAATTGGTATAACAATTATGCGTATGAGTGTTCTCTTATATTTAGTTTTGTTCTATTCGGTCATTTCTTTGAGTCTTAAATGGCTCAAAATGCAAGTTATACCGATTGTAGCCTTTGGTTTTGTAACCTTTATAAATAAAGTTGAGTCTATTTAAAGATCTCTATCCTAGTTATTATTCTATGATTTATTTTTTTGGTCTGACCAATTTTGGTTTGTCGAGGGTGCAGTTAAAAGCAGAGGGAAAATAACGACGCAACACCAGCGTGTCGGTTGTGGTTAGTGGTTTTATGAATCGTATTGGATTGCTGGTGGAAGGGAATTAAATGCTAGCAGATGAGATTACACAGAGTCGTAAAAGAAGTTTTTACGGCTCTGTGTACTGATTAAGATATCAATTAAGGTTGTTGGTTGATTCGCCAATCGTATTTAATATAAGACACTTTATAATCTTCTGGTAATTTCTCGGATAAATACTGATTGATGTAATTCGGCAAATCTTTTTTCTTGCCAGATTCTACAAAGTCTTCGGTGTAGAATTTTAAAATGGAAGAAACATTGATTCGTTTTTTATCGTGATCGATATTAAAGTGCACGGGTTTGCTGAAAAACTCTTTTGCGGCCACATCGAGTTCGGCATCAAGGTTTTCTGCAGTAAACGGTTTTTGTGGTAGGCGAGGACAATCCTTCACCATGCAATTTAAAGCAAAGTGAGATCTAGGTTCATCTAGCGGGCGAATAACTTTATTTTCATAGTGATACAAATTGGTTTTTTTGCCGGCAATGGTCACTTTTCGCAATAGGAAAAACGAAGCCCGCTTTATGGTGCTGGTAAAGCCTTTGGGGATATCTCGATCGATAACGCCTTGCATGGCCAGCGCATTGTATGTATTAATGTGGTACGCCATTAATACGTCCGCATCTTTAAAATCCTCTGGGTGTGAATCTGGCCCATAAATTTCAATCGCATCAACAACGCTTCTTAATTCTTGTGGGTTCTCTTTAATACCGTAAAAATTAATCCGTCCTTTTTCGTCTACATAAGTGGAAAGCACGTTAGCCCAACTTTGCATGGCTTGTTGGTATTGTTGGGCGGCATTTTCAGTTTCTGATTGCGCAACGGCAAACGCACTGCTTAGCCCAAAGTCCAGGCATAGTAACCACATGATTATTTTTCGCGGAATATTTGTAATATCAATATTCATTAGTCAATCTCTACTGTGTCTAAAAGTTGTGTGCTTGAACATTTACTGCGTGCTTTTTTTGCAGGTAAGGGTTCGTAAAATTCGGTTTGGCCTTTTTCGTTCTGTACAGTCAAGGGTTTTAAAATGTAATCATCGCGATTGGCGTTATGTTCACACATTGAAACCGGGCCGTCGGCAGTCATCACCATAAATGAACAGGCGTGTACTCGGTCTTGATTGAGACCGTCGGCGTCCATAAAATTTTGAATAAAAAACGTGAGCTTTTGGACATCGCCTTTGGCAATAAATAAGTGCTTGCCTAAATTGTTTGATTGATAGATCGCGTACTGTAAGGCGCGTACCCACCAATCGGGCTTCTTCAAAACGGCTTTTAATGCACTTTTTACAAGCTCGCGGCGGTTTTTAAATTTTCCGGTAGTAAGCTCAGAAAAATCCCGAAGAAATTCGCCCACTAATTTTTTATCTTCCACTACTGGAAAGATGTTTTTGTTGGCAACAAGAGTGGGTAAATAACTGTGGCATTCGCTGTGGCCAACGCGTACAGCATCCCAGGGTAAGTTTTTTCCGGCGACCTTTTCGATGGTTCGTTTGACGGTCTCGTGGCTAATGATTTCTTCTCGACTGCCCCATTCGCCACGACCGGTATCGGCTTGTAAGTTAAACGAGGCCAGCCCGATGACATCAGCATTGTCGCGAAAAAACGTTAAAATTTCGGGTAGTTCATGAAAATTATCGGTATGAATGGTGGTGTTAAAAATTACCATCAAGCCCAAGCCGCGGGCTCGTTCAATGTATTCGGCGCGAATTTCATTCAATTGTTTTTCGGTATCGAAGCCTTTGCGTTTTTGTGTGGAGTCCACATGGAAGGCAATGTCTTTTAATCCGGCATTGGCTAGTTTTTCGAGCAACGGCCGTGTTGCAGCAATACCGTTCGTGAATAGGGCAGGATAGAGGCCAATACTTGCAGCATAAGCCACAATTTTTATCAGCTCTTTATGCTTGCGCAGTGTGGGATCACCACCGGTAATTTGCACGTTAACGCCGGTGCCGTAGTGTTCGACCACTTGATCTAAACGGCGATACACTTCGGCAATGGGAATGTCTTTTACCGATTGAGAATGATCAGATAAATAACACAACGAGCAATCTAAATTACAACGCTGGGTAATTTCTACGGCGACGCAGCCAATGGTTTGGCTGCGCCCCAAAATTTGGTTCGGTGCATCAATGTGTTGCATACGACTGAGCGTGTTTTTGAGTATGTCTGCTCGCTGCATATTTGGGAACCTTGGCTCACGGGTATCATCTGATTATGCACATTAGGGAGTTGGAAAATATGCGGTTTTTTAAACATTTTAAGTTCGCGCGATGTTTACATTTAGTGACAATATTCGCATCAAGCACCGTGGGCACAGTGACCTTCGCCAATGACGCATCTGAACAAATTGATCAATCAATCAAAAATAGCTTCAACGATATTCAAAGTGCTGTTTTTTCTGACCCTTACGATGCCTTACCCAAATACAAGGTGACCAAAAAGTTGTTCGGAAAATCGGGCGATCATCCAGACAATCATGTGTTGCGTGCCGCGAGAAGAAGCTTGACGTCAACGGTGGATTTGTTCGATTTCCCACTCGGCCAAAAGGTTTTTCAACCCAACGGAATTTGCTTTGCTGGGCATTGGTTGATCGAGAGTGACTCCGAATATACTGGATTATTCGAAGAGGGAACTCGTGTGCCTGTGATTGCTCGCGCATCAGTTGCTTTAGGTGGCACATTGCAAAAACACAAGCGTGCGTTTGGTATGGCCGTCAAATTGTTTCCACACCCCAATCCAGATTTCCCAGGTAAAACGGCGAACCTTTTTGTCATGAATTCTTTGGGAGGCGTAAAAACTCAACACGTTCTTGATCTATCGATGGATAACGCTCCAGCATTGGGCGCGTTACCGCCTATGAATAAATGGGGCACCATGCTTCGTTTGCAGCGTGATTTTGCCAAAGCCGATCGTGAATTAAGTGGCGATGATTCAGAAATTGCCTATCGGCCAGTGGATGCGTTAGCCAATATTAATAGTCGTAATGGAAACGCTCTTGAGACTGTTTATTCCCCAACTTGGGTTCGATTAAGTATTGATAAACACATACCAAAAATGGACCAGGATGATTTTCGAAATGAACTGCGTGTAAACCAATATCCAGAGGGAAAATTGGTTTGGCATATTGACGTAGCTGCAGGTGAAATATCCAACAAGAAGCAAGCACAGTGGCAACGTATTGGTCGATTAGAATTAACGAGTTCCATCACATCAAAAACTTGTGACCAGCGTTTGCATTTTCAACATCCGCTAGGGCAATAGTTAACAAGTTAGTCGTTAATCAAAGGCTTTTATAAAGAACGCAGAATAATATTGGTTTTTTCAGATTTGTTGCTCGGGAAAGCTATTTGATTAAGATTAGAAAAATGTGTTTTATAGTTAATCTGACTATGGAAATATTTTATAAGGCTTATTGTTCATAAAAGTTGTAATTTATGTCTAAAAATACTGTGAAAGAGTTCTAGAACCTGGGACACTGACTGTGCGTTTTACACTCTTTAACACGAGTTCGTTTAAACTAGGTAGCCTGAATGGGTTTCAGGATTCTTAATTAAGACTTAAGTTATTTATCGATTGGGTAATATTCTTCGACCCCTTTTTGATCAAAATATGGCTTAACATACCTCTTCATTGGTAGTTCGGAGTTAGGCCCGCACAAGAGACTAAGGACAGCATGTTTGACCTGCACGTAAAAGGTAAAGATGGCGAGCGCTACCTGCTCAGACCAGGATTCGGCACATCTACACCAACCTCCGGTGGACCCAGCGCCGCTGAGGCAAATCGATTACTGCATTCTTTCGATGCAAAAACTCTTCAAGCCATTTACCAGCATTTTTTTGGCTTGGGGCGTCCTATTGATCCTTTCGAAGAACAAAAAGCATTTCCCCAAGGTAATGGCGTTTCTCGCCAGCCGAGTTCACCCATTGCTCAAAACGAAGATGTTAATTTATACGCAGCGCGTTACCAATTTGGCGATGGTATCAACAAGCCACTGTTTTTGGCTTTTATCAGTAAGCGTATTGTTGTTGATCCTGCACCGCTGAGTAATTACGAAAACGAAGAGCTCGGCGGCAATTTAAAAGTAAAAATCCGTCAAGCGTTACAAGAAATTATTAACCAAGAAAAACTCGAAGCCGCGCAAATTGATGCGGAATATCAAAAGCGTACTCGCCTTGGAAAAGTGTGGGCGCACGGCAAAGCCGCAGGTGAAGGTTTAGGCGAAGCCGCATGGGGCTTGGCGGTTTGGGTAAAAGATGTTGGCGAAGTCGCTTTCTATACCAGCCCTATTCGTCAAGCTTACCTTACCGCGAGTCACGCCATTGAAGCCGGTGAGTTGTCTAAAGATGTGTGGGCCGAGTCGCACAAAGAATTTCTAACCGGCGCTAAAAAAGAGCTCGTTGATGTTTTGGGTTTTGATCCCTCAACCATCACGATGGATCAGTTATATACCGCGTTTGATGTGGCGGAATTGGTGTATAGCGACGATAGCGTACGCAATATTTTTTATCGATTCACCAAAGACTACGCGGCCGCACAACACAGCACTGAGATCGCCGAATTTGCCGGCGGCGGTGTTTTTGAAATTATTTTAACCGTCATTTTAGCCGTGTTTACCGGTGGTGCGGGTGCGGTGGCGTCAATGGCTGGTAAAGCGCGCCACATGAAACACTTCTCCAAAGTGGGCGACTTGGTGATGGAATACGCCAAAGTTCTGAAACGTCGCAAGCAAATCCTCGAAGAAAACAACGGAAAATCCAACAAAGGTGATCTGTCCGATTTAACCACCAACGAATCCGTTGAAGCTAAAACTCCCGAAAAAGCCACCGGCCAGGGCAGTCACAGCGGTGATGATAATCCAGGAAAAAACCAAGCGGAAGACGGCCAAGGCGGAACCACCGATACCAATCAATGTTCTCCCGCAAACAGCCACACTTGTACCAATGGTGAGCCGATCAGCATGGTCACAGGTGAGGAATTGCTCGAACAGCAAGACTTTGTTTTCAAAGGCCCATTACCTCTGGCCTGGAAGCGCACCTATCGAACCACCAACCCACGCAATCGCACATTGGGTTTTGGCTGGGGACATCCTGCGTGTGAAAACTTATTTATTCTTGATGACGGTCAGGTTCGGTTCACCACCCTAGAAGGCCGTTACATTCTTATTCCCGAGCCTAAACTCGGCGAAACCACGGTGAACAAAGCAGAAGGGTTACGCTTAACTGCTGCCAATGACGGCTTTGTTCTCCAGCAAAAAGGCGCGCCGGATAAATTCTTCCAAGGCTATGGCGCGCGCAAAAAAATCACCCACTGGGTGGATAACGCCGGTAACGCGCTGTCGTTTAATTACGACAATGACCTTCGTCGCCGTTTAGAGAACATTTCCTCCAGTTGGGGTCAGCGCTTAGACTTTACCTACAACGGCCAGGGGTTTATCTCGGCAATTGAGTTGGTGTCAGAGCACAAGGATTCCAACTCAGAAACCGCCACCGCAAACAGCCACACCTTAGTTAAATACGGTTACGACGAGCACGGTGATCTTATCGCCATTACCGATGCTAATGGTCACCGAGAAACCTTCGAATACACCAACCACATTGTCACCAAGCGCACGCTAAAAACCGGATTCAGTTTTTATTTTGAGTGGGACAAGTTCACACCTGAGGCAAAATGTATTCGTCAGTGGGGCGATAAAAATCAGTACGACTACCGCTTTGAATGGGACGATGCCAACAAGCGCTCGAAAGCCATCGACAGTAACGGCGGCGTACTGAGCTACCAATACAACGATCGCGGTCAGATCATCCGCGAAACCGATGCCGAAGGCGGTGAAACCCTCAATAGCTACGACGACTACGGCCGTCTGCTTAGTACGCGCAACCCCAATGGCGATGCAACGCAATACCGATACAACGTCGACGGCGATTTAATTCAAATTGCCAACGCCCTCAATCAAACCCAAAACTTCGCCTACAACGACGAACAACAACTCAGCCAAATTACCGACGCACTCGGCAATCAATGGCAGCGGGAATACACCGAGTCTGGTCAGCTCAAACGCCAAACTGACCCCGAAGGCAACACCGTTGACTATCAGTACAACGCGCAAGGCTTGCCCACACAAATTACCCGAGTAGGACGTGACGGTTACTCCATCAGCCAAATGCTGAATTGGGATGAGCGCGGTCAACTCATTGAAGAGATCAAACCCGACGGCCAAACCACGCAGTATCAATACGATGATCTCGGTAACATCACGGCCGTGACCACCCCGGTCGGCACCCATCAATACCGTTACGACAGCCGTGGCAACGTGACTTTAGCCATTGATCCTACCGGTGGCGTGACCCGTTTTGCCTACAACGCAAACGATCAATTGGTGCGCTATACCGACATCAGTGGCCGAACCACCGAGTATTTTTACGAAGGTTTAGCGCAAGTCACCAAAAAAGTCTTACCCAATGGCTTGGCCATTCATTACGAGTACGACAAAGAACGCAACCTCACAGGATTAATCAACGAAAACGGTGAACGCTACACGCTGGAATACGATCGCAATGAACGCCTCGTGCGTGAGATCGGATTTGACGGCCGCGAACAGCGCTACCAATACGACAAAGCTGGTTTCCTCGTTGCCCATATCGACGGCAGTCCCAGCAATGCTCATGAAGCCCAGCAAGTCACCACCACCTTCAGTCGCGATCTACTCGGAAGGCTCACTGAAAAACACAGCCCTGACGGCGACATCAGCACTTTCGCCTACGACAACGCAGGCCGATTAACCGAAGCGAATAATCAAAGCCAAACACTCCGCTTTCACTACGATGCACTGGGTCGATTGATTGAAGAGCAGCAAGGCAACGAAACCCTTCGCCATCAATACAACAGCCAAGGTTTACGTACCCAAACCCAATTGCCTTCTGGTGAAGCGCTCAACTACGCCTTCAACGCCATTGGTCAATTACAAGCCGCGTGCTTTAAAGACAGCACCGGCAATGAACAGATCATTACCGAACTGAAACATAACCCACTGGGTTTGATTGCCGAACGTCAACAAGGCCAGCTGACAAGCGAATACGATTACGACGCTATGGGTCGTTTGGCCGAGCACCGTGTGCTGAGCCAAAGCCAAAAACACGCGGTTATCCAACGCCATTACCACTACACCAGTTCCGGTAATCTTGAAGGCATCGACGACCTCAACAAAGGCAGTACTCGCTATTTTTACGACGCCATCGATCGCTTAAAAGAGGTCGAAGGGTTTGTAAACGAACAATTCGATTTCGATCCGGCGAACAACTTAATCCAGCAAAGCGAACAGCCCAAAGCTGATCATCAAGCTGCGGATAGCTCAGCGAGTTCAGAAAAATCGCAGCGCTTCGACGAACACAGCAACGTTTTTTCACTCGACAAAGCCCGCGAAGAAAAACAAGCCCAAGGCAATCGTTTGGCCTTCCAAGGTGACCGCCACTTCACCTACGATCAGCGCGGCAACCTTATCAAAGAAGCGAGAGGCAAAAACGGCAAGCTCATAACAAGCTATACCTACAACGCCCAAAATCAACTGGTTGAAGTGGATAACTGCGGTACCAAAACCCAGTATCAATACGATGCTTTAGGCCGCAGAACCAAAAAGACAAGCACAGAACAAGAAACCGAATTTCTGTGGGATGGCGATGTATTACTGAGTGAAACCCAACACCTAAAAACAGAAACACAAGAACAAGCAACCGCAAAAATCTACGTCTTTGAGCCAAATACCTTCAAGCCACTCGCTCAAATTCAAAACAACGAAATCTACCATTACCACTTAGATCACCTAGGTACACCCCAAGAACTTACCAACAATTGTGGCGACATTGTTTGGAGCGCCAGATACAAAACCTACGGTAATTTAGCGCTAAAAGACGTTGATGACGTAGAAAACAACCTAAGATTCCAAGGCCAATACTTCGACCAAGAAACCGGTTTACACTACAACCGACACAGATACTACAATCCCAATACCGGACAATTTACCCAACAAGATCCGATTGGATTATTGGGTGGATTGAATAATTATCAGTATGCGCCGAATCCGGTTGGGTGGGTTGATCCGTTTGGGCAAAGCTGTAAAGAAGAAAAAAATCTGCTAAAAAGGGTATTATCTTTTTTTAAGAAAAAAGATAATAAACACTCTACTGATTTAGTTCCCAACGCTAAAAATAGATTGGCAAAATCTGATTTCGAGAACTTAACCAATAGCTTTTCTGAAGATATATCGAGGTCAGCTGTAGGGGATATGATATCAGAGAACTCGGCTTTCAAAAATGTATACAATTTGGGGAATGATTTAGTATTGGCTATACCTAAAGATATAGGAGGAGCAATTGAACAGTTAGACTTAGAAATGGGTATGCTTACATCATTAAACAGTGACTTAGGTGTGGATGTGGTTCAATTTAAATCAGGCTACAGATATGATGGTAAGCCCGCTATTATAATGGAGAAGATGTTAGGAAGTGATCGAGATTTCTCTTGGTATGATTTCGACCATCATGAAATATACGAATCCGATAAGTCAAACGAGATATTATTAGCTATAAGGAGTAATAAAGAAGATTCAATTGCGTCTCTTAAAGATATACGAGATAAGTTATTTTTATCTGAGAGAGAGGTCGTGGATATACAGTTCCTGATAGCGCCAGATGGCACATTTGTTTTGAATGACCCTCTTGAAGTTAAAACGGATATAACAGCAGATTATTTTGATACTAGAGAGAGAATTGATTCGTTAATGGATTTAGTCAAAGGCTTGTAATGAATACTGTCAATTTCATCGAAAGAAGGAAGTGGCCTCAAGATAACATGAGGTTATTGGCTGGTGTAAAAGGTAAAATAATTAGAACTTTGGTGAGGTTCATCCATCCTAAGAGCATGGGTTCAAAGGATCCCAATAAAGAACTTTTTTGGCGTCGAAAAGGAATATTACTTATAGAGTTTGCCGATGATACAGCACTTGCTGTTGTGCCTAGAATTAGTTCTGAACATTCAATTACTGTTTTTGAGACGAGCAAAGAAGAAGTAAATACATACCTTTCTGAATCAAACTCAATGAAAGTCTTTGTTGAGGGCGAGTTAGGGGATGCGAATTTGAGTTCTTTTTGTAATTGTACAATTAATTCTATAGAGATTATTAAAGGTACGCCATTGGCGCCGGGATATAAGGGATTTCCCAATAATATCGGTATAAAGATAGGTTTTACTAATGTTTCCAAAAAATTGGTGTTAGGTTGTCATTTGTCAATAAGATCAGGATCTAGCCGGATTGTTTGCGTTACTGAGGGGGAGGTTTTATCTGATTTTGTTCAAGAGTATATCTATGTTTCTTAGGATCAAGATAGTATTTATAAAGTAACAGATTGTTTAATTTGGTGCAGTATACTTTATTAATGCATTTATCATAGCTTGTGTATATGAAGAGAGATATGAATCATAAAATTGACTCATAGTTGACGGGGGATGCTTATCTTCAATTTATTAAATTTAAAGGTGTTGTTTAATTATAATTATGCCGTATTAAAATGCCTGAGTTATTAAAGTGTTTCTTTGAATTCTGTACAGTTAAGGAAGACAAATCATAGATGTTAAAAATATTCTATCTCGGTGAGCGAAAACTTCGTAAACAAGAGAGATGACGTTCTAGCAAGATGTCGCCATGTAAAGAAAAGTTTTGACACTAATATGTGTTAGGTTAATGTTTAAACTTATAGAAGTCCTTCGAGTGAATGGTTGAATTGTCGCTTTGACCAATAGATTACTATGTTATTATTTGTAATCATCTTGAGAGTAGCAAAGACAATTGATAAATGACGATGTTGATATGGTTTCTAGATGGTTTCCAACAATAAGATTCCCATAATTAGTAATTCTTCTACAGGTGGATGTTCATATAAGTACAGAAGTTATTGAAGATAGGTCGCAATAATTAGTTAGAATGTGAATGGTGTTTTTGATTTATGTTGTAGACAAATTGTTATTTGTATTGATTGTAAGGTTAAGTTTAATGTTGAGAGGTAAATTCAACACATTCCTAGAATTGATGGTCTATGGTCTCAGGGTTTAGTTTTGATGTTTCAGCTAAATGTATTTGAGTCCTCTGTTTAACAAAAATATCGACGAATTTTGGAGTCTGTTAATTTACAGGAATTAAATTATTTTAGTTATTTTTTGTCCCTTTTATATACATTAATAGTCTGTACATTATAGGTGGTTAGTTCTTTCTATAATTTAATTTTTTGCCTTAAGTTTTTCTTTTCTTCTAACTAGTTCAATTGAAGTGGTTGTCGTGAGAAAGTTTCTTATCTATATTTCCAAGACTACAATTTCTTATCAATAAAAACTCACTTTAGTATTAACAACAATAATTAATTTGTTTGTAATAATCATCTTTTTAAATCTCATTTTGTTGAGTCTACTGACGGATAAAATAATACATGTTCAAATGACAGGTCTGATGATTTTAAATCAAAAATAATTCCTGCTTTGAGATGCTATTCATGTTGAATTTTAATAAAAAAGTTTATTTGTCATTTGCTTCGACTTTGGTGATTGCTGCATTAACTGGTTGCGGTGGTGGAGGTGGTGGAGATGGTGGCGGATCTAATTCCGGTCGAGAAGTAACGCCTGATGGCGGTCCTGTATCTGAATCGAGTGATTTAATTGAAATATCTCTGGGCAACACCGCTGAGGCAATTTCGTTGTCCACGCAACCGTTTTTCTTTGTCGATGTTTTGGAAGAATTTTGGTTTTCCGATCCATTAACTGATCAATCTGTGGATGGTCCTGCTGGTGGCGTTGCTACGGTGTCCATTCAAAATGGTATTTTAGAAGTAGACTACGATAATTTCGCTTTAACGGATGCGTTAAGAGTTGATGGTATTCAGCGTCAAGAATTTCTGGAAGCGGATTTTTCTATCAGCACCAACAATGAATTCAGTCCTATTGAAGGGTTGTTGGCTTTCGAGAATTTCCAAGTTATCACTGATGATGCCGACATAACCTTTGATGGCGAGCTTAGCACGTCTGATATTCAAGGGTCGGAAATTACAATGAATATTACCGCTGCAGATAATCTTTCGGGTGAAGTTCTTACCATAACTGATACGGTCATCAGCTACGACAGTACTAACAGTCAGGATGCAGTCGCTGATCTGCAAGGCTCGGTGGTTTCTTCAATTGCAGGGAGCGTCACATTCAGTACAGAAAATCCATTGGTTAATCCAACCATTGACCCTGAAACCACGGAATTTACCGCAGAAGGTAACGGTGTACTCACTATTGAAGGTGAAGAAAGTGCCGTAAAACTTGTGGCTCAAAATACAAATTTTGTCTCTTTAGTTTTCGATACCAATAACGATCAACAATTTGAGAGTTCTATTCGTCAAACTTGGGCCAATATTAATAATGGCGAAGAGCTTGATGATGTCGAATCAGTTGGAACCGGAGTGCCAATTGCTAATCCGGGAACGTCTGCGGTGTTACCAATTGCAGATGCTCCTTACTTAGTTTCAAGCTTATACAGCCACGATGATGACTCTCCGTTGCTCAGCCATCAATGGAAATTAGAGGTTAGTCCTCCTGGAAGTGAATTATCGTTTGAACCCATCAACCAACCCTTTTTTATTTTTGAGCCTGATGTCCTCGGTGAATATGTTTATTCTGTTGTGGTAAGCGATGGAGAAAATTCCTCTAAGGTAGGCGTAAAATTTGAAGTCGATAATGTGTTATTTTCCAGTTTTGGATCTAACTTCAATTTTGGATTAAACTTAGGTGAGTTGAATCCAGGTTTAGAAGTGGTGGAAACGTTTGACGGTAATCAGTATCAATACGATATCAGCGCAGCAAGTGCTATTAATCCGTCCGCTACCTTTATTGATTTGAACTGGAACCTTCGAACTCCCGGTTTTGGAAGTACAGCGAGTCTGCCAACTGATCCTGGTGGAGAAGAGAATCAATTTGGCTCAGACCCTTTATTTGAAGGCACTCACGAAATTCGCGCCAGTGGGGTAGGTTTATCGCAGAGTACTGATATCTCGTTTACTTCTGGCGGCGTTGTGCAAGATTTTTTTGCCGACATCGAGTTAGACGGTGCTCTGAAATCGGTCGTAAGTGCAGATATTAATAACGATGGATTCGAAGACTTTGCAGGTATTGCAACAACTGATCGTAACCAAGCTTTAGAAGAAGTTTTTGTTTATTTATCACAAGGCGATGGTTCTTACGCTTTACATCAGCAATTAGACGCTGGAACAGAACAGTTAACAATTGAAGATGTTAATGGCGATGGCAGACCAGACTTGGTTACACTATTGCCGATTAACGAACCACAGTTTAATTCCGATTACGAAATCCGTTTTTCTCTGCAAGACGAGAACGGTAATTTTGGTGAATTCTCTTCGTTGTCTATTGTGGATTCTTTGTCATCTCAGTTCAGCGCAGTTGTTGCGTCGGGTTCCGGTAATTTAGACAGTGATCCTGAAAATGAATATTGGGTTTTATTGGAAGGTCGACGTGAGTTTCAGCCGAACGTACCTGACGTAGAGCCTCAGCTCTTGGTATGGGAAGCAAATGGGTTTTCAGCCCCCCCGATTGTTCGCAATCTGAATTCATTTGACGTTCTTGAAAATAACAATAACGCGTTGGATAACAATGCCGATGTAACAACTGTAGCTGTTAATGATGTCAATGATGACGGAATTGATGATGTTGTTCTTGCGTTAACGGGATTTGGGGCAACACCGGTGATCACTCATGTTTGGGAAAATACTGGCGATGGTTTTGAATTACTGAGTTCTATGGCAAGTCGGTTAAGATCAGTGCAAGATGTATTGGTTTTTGATCAAAACAGTGATTCATTAGAAGACATTGTGTTGTTGAGTAATAATCAAATTAATACGTTTAATGCGACTGAATCCGGGGATTTCGACGAGGCGCCTTTTGATGAAAACCCCTTTTCGGATTTAAGGCTTGATTTGGTTGATGTCGCTGACTTCGATTTGGACGGTGAAATAGATATTCTTTCATCAGGAAGATTTAGAGCTGGAATTGCTCATAACAATGAGGGTAATTACCGAGGAATCTCTATCACGGCCAATTCCGATATGCCTTTCGATGCAGAGGAAATTTCAGTCTTTGATTATAACCTCGACGGGTTTCCAGACATTGTTGCTCCAAATGATTCGGGTATCAGAGTTTACTTAGGTGGACTTAGATCATTTTCGACGTCTGTCGAATAACTATTATTAATTCTGAGTTATAAACAACAGTGTAATAGTGGGTATCAAGCTTTAATGGCTTAATGCCCGCTATTATTTTATTGATATTTATTTTTTATTTAATTGCATAGTTTCAGCAGTTCTATTTCTTTGTTGTATAAAAACAAAAAATGATCAATATAGAATTGCTAGAAGTCTTCGCCAGTAATTGAATGTTATTTTTGCGATTGTAAAAAACTTGTCTAATCATGAATACGTATTCATTGGTTGCATTTACAAACCAATTTTCTGATTTTATTCTCTCTTCCGTTTTCAAGTGCCATGAATTTATTTTTGGCAAAAAAATATCACAATAAAAACATTTAACTTTGGAGAGTTGATATGCAATACGAAATTCTTGTGTCTAAAATATCTTTCAGCATTGATCAAGATACCAGTGATTACTACGGTCGCCCTCAAGGAGCAGACGAAGATCTTGAAGCTAAGGTAAATCAGTACATCGCCGACGGTTGGAGGCCTCAGGGCGGCGTGTCTACCGTAATGTTGCGTGAAGATAGTCAAGGTGATAGTAAGTACACTGTTATCCAACAATACCAAGCAATGGTAAAAGACTAACAGTCAATAAATCTCGTGGTGTGTGCCACGAGATTTCTTCTTAATTAACCATTAATATTAAAAATTATACTTACCAAATAATTGGAAACGTTTTAATTCTAAATCTTCTTCAAAGCCGTTTGCTTCTGTGGCTTCTTTCTCCGCTAAAATAATTTCCGCCCCAAATTTTAATGGCTTATAAGGATTGTAAATCAAGTTTACGTGGAATGACGTAAAGTCACCGGTATCTTCACCGTCTAAATCGTTGGTGGTTTGTGCGTAACGAATGGTTGAGCGCAGTGTTGATGTATAAACGTGTTGATACGCAAGCTTAAAGCCGGTTTGTTCCGAAAGCTCAATGTCATTGTCAACAATACCAAACGACGTTTGGTCATTAAAGTTTAAGTAACGACCTAAACCCGTTCCAGAAATAACCGCAAATTTTAGGTTGTCTCCCCAAAAGTTTAAACGACCCGAAATTCGTCCAGCAAATGCATTGGCGGTATCATCCACATCGGACTCTTCTTCTTCGTTATTAATGTGTTGATAAAGTGCGCCCAGGGTTAAATGACCAAAGTCACCCTTCACAGTATATCTAGCCACTAAATCTGGGAGAATTGGATCGGGTGAGTTTAACGGTTCTTCCGCAGCGAGTTCGAGTGAGCTTGAGCCAAACGGAATTTTATAGCGAACTTGTGGTTGCCTAACAAAAATACGTGCCGCTGGGCCACCAAAATCTGCGGTTTCCGCTAGCGCCCCTAAATCCATAAAGGTCGACCAGGTTTGTCCCAGTAAAAGATTTTCGTGGGTAAAATAGGCGTGACGTAAATTAAAAATATTTTGGTTGGCACCAGAATAAAAATCACCTTCAACGACTGCGGAAAAATCCCCAACCGGTGTGCCTGTTCGAATGTGTGAAAATTTTATTCTTGATTCGAAAGCTGAAAACGTTAAATCACCTTCTTCGTCTTCCAGCTCGTTTTCATTTAGGGTTAACAGTGCCTGTTCTCGCAATGCTCCCGCGCCGTCATTTTCCTGGCTGAAAATAGCGTCCAGTTTAATGTAGCCGCTAAATTCATTGCGTGTCTCGATCTCTGCATGAGCACTTGAAACGCATCCGGTAATTATTAATGAGGCGACTAATTTCGATAGTACGGTCGGTTTATTATTATTGACCATGGGTTATTCCCCGCTGCTGTGAGTTAGAGAGTCAAATTCGTTGTGCGTCGAATTATTTCGTAATTATTTTTTGGAAGTGGGTTTTTCCGGGCGAGGATTAATGTATATCTGCAAAATGGGTGGGACTACCGTAAGATGGTAGGTGATGGAAAAAGTTATTGTTGGAAAATTAGATAATAAAAAAATATTTTTTAGGTTTGTATAGTTTTATATAAAAAGTAATTTTAATTATTTATTGGTAGTTTTATTAAAGCTGGTTTTTTTGTATCGTAAAATGGTAGGGTGTTGATAGATCCTAGAATCTGGATCCTAGACCCTAGATCCTATAACAAAGGCCTACGTAAATTCTTTGCTGAAAAAAGCGTTAGAAGTTGTGAACAAGATCTAAGAATGCGGTTTTATTGATTTCCTAAAAATTGAATAAAAACTGTGACATACATTAAACAAGTAGATATTTTCGTGGTGTTTTTTGTCCTTGCCCTACTTAAGTAGGATGAGGTATTTCAAGAAAACCGTTGTGGTGTGACTGACGCAACCGGTAAACTTTGCAAAACAGCAGAAAATAATAAGAACAGGTTTGGCTATGTACCAAATAATTATTGCTGATGATCATCCGTTGTTTCGGCGCGCGCTCACAGAAGCACTGGCGGAAACGAATGTTCCTCACTTTGTGACAGAATGCGAAACGTTCGAAGAAACCTTCGACGCGGTGGGACGTTTAAATCCCGATCTCCTCTTGCTCGACCTTAAAATGCCAGACCAAGGCGGTTTATTTGGCCTGATGCAAATTCGTGCTGAATTCCCTCAGGTGGCTGTTGCTGTTGTCAGCGCCAGTGAAGACACCCACATCATCCACACCGTGCAACAGTCGGGCGCGCTGGGATTTATCCCCAAATCGAGCAAAATCGACGCGTTGGTTAACGCCCTAAAAACGGTGCTTGATGGTAATTTAAGCTTTCCTGATCACGCCGATACCGGCGATAGTGAAATGGCTCGTAAATTGGCTTCACTCACGCCACAACAGTTGCGGGTCTTGCAGTTGATTGCCGATGGCGCGCTCAACAAACAAATCGGCTACACGCTCGATATCAAAGAGACTACTGTCAAATCTCACATTAGCGATATTTTCCGAAAATTGGATATTTATAATCGCACCCAAGCGGCACTGTTGGTTCAACAATTGGATATTCCCGATTAATCTTATTTCTCTAGCCTAATTACGCAACCCGATTGATCAGTGATCGCAGTGACAAAGGTTTCACCGGTTTGCGCAATAAATAATAACCAAGGTCATTAATTTTTTGTTTCACTTCGTCGGTGTAATCGGCAGTAACCACAATACACGGAATAGACTGTTGCCAATGGTGAGTTAATTCATGCATAACGTCTAATCCGGTTACGCCTTTATCCAAGTGATAATCGACAATGGCTAGGGTTGGAATGTCTTGATTTAAATTCTTCTGAGCTTGTTCTAAGTCGGTTGCCGTCACCAAGCGGTAACCCCAATCGCACAGTAAGTTAGACATACCATCGAGAATCTGTTGTTCGTTATCCACACACAGTATTAAACCACTGAATTCTGAGGCCATACTTAATTTCGCTTGTTGCGGAAATTCCATAGGCAGGTTGTTCGCCACAGGTACAGATACAGAGAAACAACTGCCTTTGCCGGGTTCAGAGCGCACCGTTACCGGGTGTTCGAGCAGCGACCCCAGGCGCTGAACAATCGACAAGCCTAATCCCAGCCCTTTGGTTTGGCTGGCTTCAATACCGGAATCCAAGCGATGGAATTCCTCAAATACCAAAGCTTGTTGATCTTTAGGAATACCAACGCCGGTATCAATCACTTGAATGTCTGCGTAATCGCCGCGTCGGCGAACACCGAGCAAAACCGAGCCGGAAGATGTGTATCTCTGAGCGTTGGTGAGTAGGTTTTGCAATATTCGCTTGAGTAAAATCGGATCGGTATCTACAGACAGATTGGTTTGCACATAACGCAGTTGCAGGTTTTTCTGTTCCATTAATGGCTGAAATTCCCCAGCCAGCGAATCCAATATTTCACTTAAGAAAAGCACTCGTCGAGACGGTTTGACGATGTCGGCATCCAGTTTAGAAACTTCCAACAGTTTACTCAGCAACGATTCCGCTGAGGTCAGCGACTGATTGAGATGCGATGCTACCGGCAACAATAAATCTGAGATTTGTTGGTCTTTTTCAGAATAACGATTGAGTTTGTTGATGATCGACGCCGAAAACAGCGATGCAGAATTCAGCGGTTGTACCAAGTCGTGACCCGCAGCGGCGAGAAAGCGTGTTTTGTTGGTGTTGGCTTTTTTCAGATCTTCGTTGAGATGCACCAGTTTTTGCGTGCGCTCGGCAACGCGTTCTTCCAGTGCTTCGTTTGTGGATCGCAGCTGTGTTTCGATTTCTCTGTATTCGGTGATATCGGAATACACCGTGATGTAGAGGTTAGCTTCGATGGGAATGCCGCTCAGTTCTATGTGGCGGCCGTCGGAGGTTTCACGCACATAATGCAGTGGCTTGTGGTGTTCTACCTCCAGTAATCGAGCGGCAACCAAGGCCTCTACATCGCCCGAGCCATAGCCGCCGGATTGCGCAATAAATCGAACCACCGCTGAGGCGTTTTGGCCGACGTACAAATAATTGGGCGGAAACTGGTAGAGATTGGCAAAGGTTTGATTCCAGGCAACCAGGTTTTGGTTTTCATCAATGACGGTAATTCCCTGGTTCAGACTGTGTAGGACTGCGTTGAGTAAATCTCGGTTAAACAGAACCACTTCGGAGACCTCGTCCATTAAGGCGTTTAATTTTGAGTAATGGAATGAGCTTTGGCCTTCCATTAAGTTACGGAGCAATAAATCGGAGCCGCGTCTACCCAATACCGAACCCAGCAAGCGGTCGGCGGATTTCAGCATGTCTTCATCAACCAAGCCTTTATCGATCAATCGCCCAGTCATAGGATTGCTGTGAGATTCAAAAAAGGCCGATACCTTGGCCGGGCTCAGAAACCGCTGTAGCAAGGCTTGCAAGTCTTCTTTACTGATGGCGTATTTCTTTTTGTTGGTTCGCTCAGTGGGCTCTAGAGGCGCGACAAAGCGTTGTGCTTGCTCGATGTCGGCAAAGCCCGGTTTGTAATACAGCGAGGCAATCACCAAAGCGAGTGCGTTTAACAACAAACTCCAAAAAGTGCCGTGTACGGTGGGGTTTAATCCTTCCAAGCCGAACAGCGCGTAGGGGCGCAGAAATTCGATTCCCAGCAAACCGTGGTTGAGGAACTGCGGATCAATCCAGCCGGAGTCGGTGAGTAGCGGCAAAAATAGGGTGTACATCCAAATGCCAAAGCCGACGCCAATCCCCCAATACGCGCCGCGACGATTAGCGCCGTGCCAAATAAGACCCAACAGCATGGCCGGTGCAAACTGTGCAACGGCGACAAACGAGAGCACGCCGATGTCGGATAAATTGTGATACTGCGACAGCAATCGATAATAAAAAAAGCCGAACAGCAACACCAAAACAATGCCAATGCGCCTGATGGTTAACACCCGATTTTTAATGTTGGTGTTTTCATCTAGCCAGCCGAGCTTGATCAACAGCGGCAGGACCAGCTCGTTGCAAATCATGGTTGCCAAAGTAATCGATGAGATAATCACCATTGAGGTACCGGCTGAAAATCCTCCGATAAAGGCCAATAGGGCAAGCCAGTCTTGCTCAAAAACCAACGGAATACGCAGCGTGATAAAACTGAAACTGCCGAGCAAATCCTGATTCAATAACGCAATCAGCCCTAGCGGTAACAAAAATAAATTGATCAACAAGAGATAAAGCGGAAACATCCAGCGCGCGGTTTTTAAATCTTTGTCACTGCGATATTCCACCACGGCAACGTGAAAGTGCCGAGGCAATACGATAATGGCTATAGCGCCGAGCAGGGCGTGGGTTAAATAGGTGCTCGGGTTGGAATATTCAGTGAGCGTGCGTGCAATATCGGAATTGTTGAATGATTGGCTGATAACATCGCCAAATCCGTTGTAGATGCCGTAAACCGCAAAACCGCCGACGGCCAAAATAGCCACTAGCTTAACCAGAGATTCAAAAGCAATCGCGAGTATAATTCCCTGGTGGCTTTCACTGGAATCCACCGTGCGCGTGCCAAACAAAATACTGAAAATCGCCATAATGACTGCGATGTAAAAAGTTGGATCACCAAACCAATTAAGCTCTGTGGATGTGGTTTGGGTTAACAGCTGAAAACTGCCGGAAACCGCTTTTAGCTGCAAGGCAATGTAGGGCACAACGCCGAATACGCATAACAGAGCCACAACCATGCCGATGCCGCGACTGTGGCCATAACGTGCCGAAATAAAATCCGAAATGGTTGTGCTGTTTTCTTTTTTGGCAATGCAAATAATTCGGTCAAAGACTTTCCAGCCAACGGTAATTAGCACAATGGCGCCGAAATAGGTCGGCGCTAAAATCCAGCCGTGTGTTGCGGCCTGGCGTACCGTGCCGTAAAACGCCCAGGTGGTACAAAAAATCGCAAGCGTCATGCTGTAAACGTAAGGCTGCCAAGACGAGCGAGCGACGCGATTGCCCCAAGTGGCAATAACAAATAAAAACGCCATATACAGCAGTGAAACACCACCGACAAACCAAGCTGTATTCATAAATTCCATCGTATTCTTCTTAAGAGCATTTCTGTTGTGATTGAAATGCCGTTGAATAAAAACTGTGGGATACGGGCATTATTTTGGCAACTTTCTAAAAATTTTTATACTAATAAGGTTAATTCCACCGCAGCGTCTTTCATCAGACAGCTCTGTAGTATTTACCTTATCAGTTAGTTTCTAAACGAATCTGGTTTATGCCACTGGGTTTATGTCACTGTAAATTCACAAGCGTTCACTAGATTTTTATCGATTCTTGGTCATGCTTTATGTGGGCATGATGGCAAGGTAATGAATGACTTAAAAATAGTAGTGATATAGTTGGAAATTTACACTCAATTAACAAACCTACTTTGGTAGGTCTTTGGTTTTTCCCCTACGAAAGAAGGGTTGGATGGTGGAGTCAGTCTTTTATAGTTTTTTCATGCCCTGGTGGATTCAAAAATCTTTTACCGAATAACCAGTTATCAAAAATAATAATCAGGATTAGGCTATGAAAAAAACGTTAAAAACCCTGTTGGCAACCTCAGCTTTGGCCGTGTGTTGTGCGGCAGCGCACGCTAAACCGGTTCTTCTAAAAACGCCTATTGCGTTTAGTTCGCAGCTGCCCGCACTGGGAACGCCCATTTCCTGGGTGGCTGATCAGTTGCCCGTGGTTTCCGGTGGCGAGCTGAAAATGAAATTGTACGAGCCTGGAAAACTGGTTGCCCCACTGCAAATTTTAGACGCCGTTTCCAGCGGTAAAGTAAACTCTGGTTACGCCATTGCCGGTTACTGGTCCGGTAAAATTCCAGCTGCGGCCATTTTCTCCACCATTCCATTCGGTCCGGAAGCGCCGGAATTTATGGCGTGGATGTATTACGGTAACGGGTTGAAGCTGTATCAAAAAATGTATGACGATGCCGGTTACAACGTGCACGTTGAACCTTGCGCATTGATCAGTCCAGAAACCTCAGGCTGGTATAAAAAACCGATTAATTCTGTCGGCGATTTAAAAGGACTGAATATTCGCTTTTACGGCCTCGGTGGTGAGGTAATGCAAAAGCTGGGTGTATCGACGTCGTTGTTACCCGGAGGTGAAATCTTCGGCGCACTTGAAAAAGGCGCAATCGACGCAACAGAATTCAGCCAACCGGCAATCGATGAAAAATTAGGTTTTTATAAAGTCGCTAAGCACAATTATTTTCCGGGTTGGCACCAACAAGCGACGTTCTTCGAATTGCTTATCAACAAAAAAACCTGGGATGGCATGAGCGATCAGCAACGCGCGGTTATTTCCACAACCTGTAAAGCCTCGGTTACCAACTCAGTTGCAGAATCCGAATACATTCAGTTTGAAGCCATTAAAGCCAATACCGAACAACGTGGCGTGACGATTCACGAATGGCCGCCAGAAATGTTGGATGCCTTCCGTACCGCTTGGGATCAAGTTGTTGAAGAACAGAAAAAAGATCCTACCTTTGCCGCCGTGTATGAAGACCTTTCTACCTTCCGAGAAAATTATAAATTGTGGTCCACTCGCGCCTTTGTGCCGCGTGACTAACATTGAGTAAATCCATTAAAGGCGTCTTCGGACGCCTTTCTATCTTGTACAGTTTTATAAAAGGTGTCTCATGAATCAGTCCTCTTCCGGTGCCAATGAACCGGTGCCGTTTGCTGATCTCATCGATCGAATCATTATTCGGGTTTGCCAATCGGTTGCTTGGATATTTCTCTTATTAATGATTGTGATTTTAGCGCAAGTCACATTGCGACGAGGATTCAGTGCTGGGCTGATTATTCTTGAAGAGCTTCAATGGCATTTGTACGCCATCGGCGTTTTTATCGGTGTGGTTTACGCTCAAGCCAGAGATACCCACGTGCGCGTGGATATTTTAAGAATGCGTTTCAGCGCTACTGCCAGACATATCATTGAAATTATTGGCTTGTCAGTTTTATTAATGCCGTTTCTCTGGGTGGTGTTTTATCACGGGTTGGATTTTGTCTATCAATCGTGGCGCATCGGCGAGCGTTCCTTAGCGCCTGCGGGATTGCCGTGGCGATGGTTAATTAAGAGTTTAATTCCTTTGACGATGGGATTATTGATGATTGCAGTATTGAATCGAATAGCGCGCGAGTGTGTGTTATTGGTTCGCCAATTTAAGAAGGACGCGTGACATGGAAATCAATGAAATTCTCATCGTGGCCATGTTTGTCACGTTTATATTATTACTGTTTACAGGATTACCCGTCGCTTGGGTACTTGCCGGTGTTGGCATTTTATTCGCGTTTATTGCCTACCAATCGGATATTCACCTCGATACCATCACCGGTATTGATTTTGTGTCTGTGGGTTTGGTGGTAGACCGGACCTATAAAATCATGGACAACTGGATTCTCGTTGCGCTGCCCATGTTTATTTTTATGGGTAACTTGCTGGATAAATCCGGTGTTGCTGAAAAACTGATGAAATCCTTCCAGGAATTATTTGGCAACGTGCGTGGTGGTTTGGCCATTACCGTGGTTCTGATCGGAATTATTCTCGCGGCTTCCACGGGAATTGTTGGCGCATCCGTTGTGCTACTGGGCGTTATGTCATTACCGGCCATGCTCAATCAGGGTTACAGTAAAACCGTCACCGTCGGTACCGTAGCCAGTTCTGGAACCTTGGGCATATTAATTCCGCCGAGCATTATGTTGGTTATTATGGCCGACCAACTGGCGTTGTCGGTGGGTGATTTATTTATGGGGGCGGTGTTCCCAGGTTTAATTCTTGGTGTGCTTTATATTGTTTATATTTTGGGGTGGGGAATTATCAAGCCCGATTCCATGCCGCTGGCTAAAGACGTTAAACCCGTCACCCGCACGGTTTGTTGGAACGTGGTAAAAGCCGTAACGCCAACACTGGCTATGATATTGGCGGTACTCGGCAGTATTTTCGCCGGCATTGCAACGCCCACCGAAGCCTCCGCCGTAGGTGCAGCCGCGGCAATGGCGTTAGCTTGGCAAAACGGACGCTTGAGCATTAAAGTTATTCAAGAATGTTTACGCGATACATTAAATGTAAGTGGTTACATTTTTGCGATTTTTATTGGCGCGACCATGTTTGCACTTGTCCTGCGCGAATTGGGCGGTGATGAATACATCGAATCATTACTGACTTCACTACCGTTTGGTCCCTACGGAATTATTTTATTCATTCTGTTTATTGTCTTCCTGTTAGGCTTTATCTTGGATTGGATTGAAATAACCCTCATTATTTTACCGTTGGTGGCACCGGTTATTAGTGCGTTGGAAATTGCCATTAACGGCTACGGTGTGTTGGATAATCCAACCATGGTTTGGTTTGTAATGCTGGTTGCATTAACATTACAGACATCGTTCTTAACACCGCCGGTTGGCTTTTCACTCTTTTATCTTAAAGGTGTGTGCCCGCCAGGCGTTACTTTAGGAACTATTTATAAAGGGGTTATGCCGTTTATCCTACTGCAACTGACGGCGTTAGCACTGCTTATTGCCTTCCCAGCACTGGTCAATTGGTTCCCGGCTGTGGTTTACGGCCAGTAGCGCAGAGCGCAGAAAACTTCACCGGTGGTTGCTGGTCAAAGTAGGTAATTTAATTCAAAAAATTATATTTTAATGAAGCAAATGATCGAAACGATCAATCAATGGATTGATGCCACCCTAGAGGCCAACAGAGACAAGCAACAGTGTTGCTTGTCTCTTCCTAAGCGTGTTCACCAATTTTACGATGAAGAATTTCTCGCCAGCGCATTTTTCGTAGAAACCACCGCCATTCCAAAACCAACGTTCATTACCAATATTCCCGGTGCAGAGGAATACTTAGCGATGGATGTTCGCGGTGTTACCTACAAAAATACCTACTTTGTTCATCCCGATATTCCGCTTTCTACTCACGTTCATGAACTCGTACACGTAGCACAGTGGAAACTATTAGGCGCCGAAACATTTATTAGTGAATACATTCGAGGTGTGCAAACCTACGGTTATCGTGATTCACCGTTGGAAGACATTGCATTTACTGTTCAACAAGACTTCGAAGACGAAAACGCGAGCACGAACAAACCCTACGATGTGGTAGAGCGCGTGAATTTATTCTTACTCAAAAATAAATTAGTGTGAACAGGCCCTAGTTTAAGCGCTGTTGCTGCTCTGTCCCGTCATCACCGCGGAACCGATCAAGTGCGCAAGTCTTAGCGCCTCTGGTACATTGCCTGTATCGGTGACACGTTCTAAAATTTTTCCAGCTTGCACAGAATCACAACCCTTCACCTGATAATAAAACGCCGAGTGCTGATAGATCTCTCCAGCGTTTAAAATGGTCTGCCAGCGATTTTCAGCGTCAGCAAAATTCTCCAAAGCGTTCTTAATGGCCTTAAGATTGGGCGGTTTGCGCATAACTGCAATACACGGTTTGTTTACTGCTTGGGCGAGAGCGTCTAAATCGATGACATTAAAACCGCCAACGGCAATGCCATCGGTGAGTACAGCGTGAACTTGATTAAAAAATTTACTCTCGGTTAGAAGGTGTGCGATGACATCCGTCGCATTATGACCGTCTTTTTCAATTTGCCCCCAAAGCATGCCTTCAAAGCGCGTACCAGAACACACAATGCCAGAGATATTCACGTCTGATCCGCGTTTGTGCTGAAACGGCGCGTCGTCAAAACCGATAACTCGCAATTGTTTGTTGAGTCTTAATGCTTCATCGATAGATTTCATGGTAAGAATTATTAAACTTTAGTTATATTGAAGTAGGACGATAACATAAAGGCGAGGTTAATTATTCACACCTTAATAAGCCTTTACTGATATTTGAGCTAAAACGAACCCTCTACATAAGCAAGCGGTGATCCATAAAATAATAAAATGATGTCATGCTGATTTTCTGTGAAAAAAAGCCCATGCGGTTTTAAAATACAATTAAGGAAAACAATGGATTCCACGTAATTACGCGAGGTGAAATTTGTGACCTATTCAAAGCTAGTGATTATTTTTCTCATTGCCGTTTTATCGCTATCTGTAATAACTGCTCATTCTACCACCAAAATCACCAGTGCCCGAGGTTTGTTTTTAGACGACTTTGTCCGCCAGTGTGAACCCACCGCTGATGAAAAGCTGTGCCTGTGTTTAGGCAAAGAGATGTACGCCCAGTTTTCTCCAATCATGCGCAAAATTGCCAAAGAGACCTATCGTACTTGGCGAGCCAATAAAGCGCTCAAGTACCGAGAAGCCCATGCCATTGCTAAAGATAAGCTTTTGGATGAAACTCAGTATCGCGCGGAAACCGAATTGTTGATCAGTAAAATGCCAGAGATTTGGTCAAAGGCGTGTTTGCCGGAAGAGTTTGCCCTAGAAAAAGGGAAACCTTGATGAGATTTCGTTTTGTGGTTTTTCACTCTATCTTGGAAGGTTGTTTAAAAGCGCTGGTAAAGTTGGCTCAGCTGGTGTGAACAAAGTTGTTGCTGGGGTAAACTGAGTGGCTTAAGACGGTTGGGTCTTAGCGTTGTAAATAAACTAAAGTTGATGGATAGTTGAAAGATTCATGAAAGATAATTCCTTTATTTCGAGAGTGGCAAATCAGCAAGCCGATAAATTTAACAATTCAATTATTCAAAATATCATTTATCCACACACGGCTGTCTCTGAGGGAATTGCTCGATTAATCCAACACAAATTTGACCTATTAAATCCTACGCAAAAAATCTACGCCGAAATTACCCTACGCGAAGCCAAAAATAAAATTACTCGTTTTCAACCGAAAAGCTACGACAACGTTATTGTTAAACCTAAAGTTATTTATATCGTATTTGAGCACACCGACGATCAAAGCGATGAAATTATTCGAGGGCTTTGGTCGAATTTAGTGTCACGAGAATTCAGCGATGGCAGTGTTCATCCAGAAATTGCAACCTTATTTGGCCAACTCACGCCACCCGATATCATGTTATTGGCAAAACTGTTTTCCGGTGAGTCCCAGTTTGCGAAAGCGTTATTGTTATCGATGAAATCGGCTTATGTGCTTCGTGTTAATTCAGATGATAAAACCTTTTATCATATTCACTTGCAACAATTGGGTTTGATTGAAAGTGTTTCGGGCAATTGGCATTGCACGGTGGTGGGTAAAGAATTAATGCGATCGATCAGTTCTATCGAATTTGACGCCAATAAAAAGAAATACAATTTCCAAGAAATGTAGTTTCTTATCTACATAACAAATATAACGGATTAAAATAATAGCGCCTGTTTGTCGTAATTCATCGACAAACAGGCGTCAATTCTTACGGTAGTTTTTAATGCCGCACGCATAAAAACCAAAATTATTTTTTACGAAATAGCCGTTAACATCCAGGCGGTTTCCATACCGTCAACTTTACGTCGTTGCTTAAGGTCTTCTGCTGGTCGACTGGCTAGTTTTTTTATTGAGTAAGTGGTTTCATAACAACGCGTTAGCTCTTGGTTATCAACCGCAAACGGTGGGCCCTGTAAATGCGCTTGATTGTATTCAAAGGTCACCACTAATTGCGGTGCACCCAGCGCTAAATGCGGAATCAACTGAGTGTATTGCGTGCGTGTGTCTTTCGGAAGAGCGACGATGGCCGCGCGATCGTAAACCAAATCGATGGGGCCGAGAATTTCTGGCATTAGGTTAAATAAATCGCCAACGTAAATCTCGATATTGTCTGCTTGGTATTGGGTTAAATTATCCATCGAGGTAATTGTTGGAGTAACGCCGAGTTCTTCAAAAAGTTGTTGTACCGCTTTTTCGATCAACTCAATTCCCACCACCCGAAAGCCTGCGCGCAATAACCAAGCGATGTCGCGTGTTTTGCCGCACAAGGGTAAAAATATTCTGGCGTGTTCCGGCAAGTTAAAATCGGCGAGATGCGACTGCAAAAAGTAATTGGCTTGCGGTTCATGAAAGCCGATATCCATGTTTTCCCACTTGTTGTTCCAAAAGCTAAATTCCATCGTCAATTCCTGTTCGTGCTTGATCGTTGAATGAATGTCTTCTAGCATAAAACTTCAAGTTAACTTTAAGTCAAGTATTTGAAGTGAGGCGAGATGGATATTTCAGAAGTAGCGAAGGTGTCGGGGGTAAAAGCTTCAACACTGCGGTTTTACGAAGAAAAAGGGCTGATAAAGTCTACCGGAAGGCGTGGTATTCGGCGGCAATTCAGCGAAAAGGTTATCGATCAATTGGCGCTGATTGCCCTGGGGCAGAACGCCGGATTCAGCCTGGATGAGCTGGTTGAGATGTTCATCGAAAACCGCAACGAGCTGAATCGGGATAAACTGTTGGCAAAGGCGGAGGAATTAGACAGTAAAATCAATGAGTTAGTCGCCATGCGTGACGGATTACGACACGCTGCCGCTTGCAACGCACCCAATCATTTTGAATGCCCGACTTTTAATCGCTTGTTGGGCATCGCCGCGAAGAATCGAATTAAGCTCTCGGTTAAGCTGAATCATCAACCTCAAACGATGGCGCCAGAACGTTAAGAGGGTTCAAAAATGCCACGATAAGCGGACTTGAGCGAGCTTGGCGTCATGCCGGTCCAACGCTTGAAGGCGCGGCGAAAATTACTGCTGTCGTGAAAGCACAAGCTGGTGCTGATTTGCTCCAGAGACGTTCCTTTCAACAACAATTCAATGACCGCACGCTCGGCCTTCATTTGGTCTGACAGCGCTTGAAACGATACCCGATGCGAAGCGAGCTTGCGCTTTAACGTTGCCGGACTGGTGTCGATGTGTTCGGCGGTATCGTTGAGTGTTAATTGGTGGTTTGACCACAGAAGCTCGGCGACATAAGGCAATAGATAGCGTTTCTCACCGAGAGTATCCCGACATTGATTAATCGCCACTTGGGTGCTGATATCCATGTGATGATCATCGTTATTATTTTGCGTTTGTCGAATACGTACGCCGTTAAACGGCGACGAAAAATAACATTTACCGGCAACGTGAACGTAAAACTGATCGACATCACTGGGTGTGTTTTCCGATAAATAAAACTCAACGCGCCAATTTTTCTCCGAGCGTTTAATCAGTTGGCTAATGAGCACCAGCAGTGTTCTGTGCTGCAAGGAATTAAGCGGCAAACCGATATTACTCGAAAATAAAAGAAATCGTTCGTGTGCGTTAATGGTGTAATCACGACAATAAATGGTGGGAGACAACAATAGTGCAAACTCACCCACAAGATCGGTCCACTGTGCTAACGAATGAACGTGGTACAACGCATCTTTGAGCGGACCAATACCATTGGCTAATAATCGATGACCTAACTGAAAATAAAAATCCTGATCACGCCAAAGCTTTTGTGCGCTTTGTAACAGTTGTTGGAACTGAATGGGGTTTATTTTATGGCCGGTAAAAGGTGCGTCGCTTAAAAATAGCGAACTGCCCAAAAGCGCGGTTTCTAAATTTAACTGTCGTGCGGCCAATAAATCCAATACGCTCACGGGCTGTTGCCAGGCGGGTATCAGTTTTTCATCGAGTAGGGTAATGGTGTTTAGCATTGTTTTTTCTCGATGATCACCGCGTTAGCTTGTGCCAGAACGGCCTCGGCGGTGTTGAATTTATTAACGGAAACCTTGGCAACTCGAACCCGACAATCAATATTTTTAATGGCTAAATTGCTGAGCGCAAACGAGGTCGCGTGTGTTAATAATTGGCTTAAGGTTTCGTCGATATTTTCGGTTAAGTCGGTTGCCGGTTGCAGCAAAATAAACCGATCACCTCCGTAACGGCACACCAAGGCTCCACTCGGTGCGGTTGCAACCAGCACGTTGGCAACGCGATTTAACACCGTATCACCGGTTGAAAAACTGTAGTGTTGATTAATTTTATCGAAGCGTTCCAAATCAATCATCCACAAATCCAATTGTGTGTTGGACTCTATGGCGGAATGAATGGCTTGGCGGCAATAGTCCGCGTTGTATAAATCGGTAATAGAGTCAATGGCTTGATGATCGCGAAAATTAGCTTCACGCCGCAATTGTTGGCGATTGAGAATTTGTTGCTCTTGATGCAGCGAAATAGCCGCGAAGGTTAAAATCGTAATGCCCGCTGGAATAAATATCGACTCTAATGAATGGCCGAGCAGAGTTTCATCAAAGCGCAGTACTTCGTCTAATGCGTCTAAAAAGAAACCGAAACTGAGTACGGCAAAGCCGGTCATTAACCAGCGCGTTACCGGCCCTGGTGGGCGCCAAGCGACGGCGAAATGAAACCAAACTAAACTGATGATCCAAGTTCCACCTTCCCCGAACACATCAATCCAATCAATCTCTGCTAAGGATTTAGGCGCGCCGTGATAAAGCGCTTTTGCCGCGCACAGTACATAAGCCAGCCCCAACAGAACATAACTGGAGGTTAAGGTATTGTGTGTGATTAACGACGGTTTCGAGGTATTTATTCGAAACAGGTCAACTAAGCTCATTCGTTTTGTTACCCAATTGATAAATCCAATATTGAATTTTTATTATCGTCAAAATTAATTTGTCAGACTGAATAAGTTACGCAGTCATCAAGAATTTACACGGTTAATGACAAGCGATGGTAAACGCAATTTGTGTTAGAAAAAGGTCATATCGGCTCATTCAAGAATAAATCTGCCGAAAATACCGACGCTAACGCACAGTGGTAAAAAAACAGAAATCTAATTGTCATCTACGGTCTCTAATTTTCGCTCTAAAGAACGCCGTCAGTGCGTATCACAATGATTGGGGACTGTAGCAATGCTTCACAAAAATCTATCACTGGTTGTTAAGCCATTGGCGTTAGCCGTGGGTTTGGCGTCAACAACGTTATCGGTAAACGCACAGCAAGTGCCGCAAAACCATAACGATGAAAAAATCAGTAATGACGAGAATATCGAAACCGTTTATGTCTTGGCCGACCGTGTTGTGGTTCGCAACCATGTTGATGACACATCGCCAAAACTGATTTACGACGCGGCATACTTCCAACGATTTGAACCTATTTCGGTGGGCGATTTATTAAAGCGTGTTCCTGGTATTACTTTTAACAGTGATGTCGGCGAATACGATTTACCGCGTTTGCGCGGCCTGGATTCTCGCTACACTCAGGTATTGATTAACGGTCGGGCCATTCCCGGTTCTGCAAACGACGGCGCTATCGCGGTTGATCGTATTCCCGCAGAAATCATTGAAAATATTGAAGTCATTCGAAGTCCCAGCAGTGACATCAGCAGTGAAGGTGTTGGTGGAACGATTAATATTGTCTTGAAAGACGGCGCTGCCTATCAAGGTGGATTTTGGCGCTTAGGTGCTGTTGATACCGGTCAGACTCGCGGCAGTGGTTTTGTGGGCGTGTCTGGATCTTCCGGTCAGTTGGATTACGGCTTTTCCATCAATGCCCAAGAGCGTTATAACCCCAAGTTAAAAACGGAACGCACACTGGAAGACAACGAGCGTGAAGATCAAGTGGAAGACGATGTTCGAGACAGTACCGATTTATCGTTTAACAGTGATTTCAGCTACACCTTAAATAACGGCGACAAGACTAACCTTAATTTTTATTACATCGATACCGACCGTGAAGAAACTGAACGTACACGCGTTAACGTGTTTGAGCGCGACGATGAAAACTCTGAGTTCGAATTGTCCGAGCAAGCCGTTGAGGCGCAATTAGAAGATATTGAGCAGAAAAATTTCGCTATTTCCAGCAATTATTTACGCCAAGGTGATGTCATCACCAGTGACTTTTATCTGAGTTACCACGAGTTTGAAGAAGATAAAACCGAAACCAATACCGAAGCGGATTTCGGCGAAGCGCTAGAAATTGACGACATCGAAATTACCGATATCGACGACAGCCAATGGCGTGTTGGTGTGAAATCCACCGTTGATCACGATGCCTTTGAAACGCGTTTTGGTATTGAGGTTGAACGCCAAGAGCGCGATTTTAGTTTGGTGGTCTTCGACGACGAAGGTGAAGTGGATGACGAAAGTGATGATTTTGCTGATTTCTCTGCCGAGCAAGACAGCTTCGACGCCTTTGCACTGGCAAAATGGGATTTGACCGACGCCGTAGAAATTGAAACTGGACTGCGTTTGGAATACACCGATTTAGACATTAGCGGTTCTGATTTTTCTAGTGAGCAAACCAACAGCAACGAAAGCGATTTACAGTTAAATCCAAGCGTGCACGTGCGTTGGCATTTAACCGACGACGATCAATTCAGACTGAGCTTGGCAAAAACCGTACGTCGTCCTGAATTCGATCAATTAAACCCAGTAGCATTGACGGTGGAAGATGAAATATTCCAAGGCGATACCGGTCTTGATCCTGAAGTTTCTTGGGGGGTAGATGTCGGCTACGAGCATTTTATTCAAGATCATACTGTTATTGGTGTGAATGCTTTTTATCGTCGCGTCAGTGATTTAATTGAATTCAGCCAAACCGACATTGTTGTTGACGGTGAAGAGTTCGATTTAAGAATGCCGATTAATAACGACAACGACGGAAAAATTTACGGTGTTGAGTTCGATGTCAGTGCTCCGGCAACGTTCATCGGTTTGCCGAATTTACAGTGGAATATTAATTACACCTATTTGGATTCCGAGGTCGAAGATCCTTTCTTTGAAGGCTTGGATCGTCAATTCAGTGGTCAAGCCGATTACGTGTTTAACATTGGTTTCGAGCACGAATTGCATTCATTCGATATGAGCTATGGCTTGACTTATCAAGAGCAGGGCGACGCCGAAGAGTTTGAAGGCGAAGAAATTAACCGAATTTCCTACGATGGTAATCTAGAGCTGTTCATTGAAAAACGTTTTGCCAATGACAACTACGTTATTCGTTTGTCTGGGCAAAACTTACTGGATGCAGAAAAAGAAGAATTGATTCGCGAATTTGACGGTGTAGAGGCATTGAGAGCAGGCACTGCCGATACGGTTGAAAACGAAGTTGAAACTTCCGAGCCGTCAATTGTATTGACGTTGCGCGGTCGCTTTTAATTAAAGGATCTTTAAAACCATCAGATCTTTAAATTCATAGATGCAATTCTTTACCGTTTTGTGCAGATGACCAGCCAAGCTATTACTTTCGGTCATCTGCAATTTTTATTAGGAAGTTAGATGGGCAAATACACACTATTCATTTTAGTCTCAGCTGTAATGTCTGTAACGGCATGTCAAACATTTGAGCCGGAATCCCATACAGAGCAAGTGAATAATAAAGCGCTTGTGAACGACAATAACCAAATTGTTATCGCAGAAAACCAACAAGTTATTTACACAGCTGACAATGACATTGAAGCGATAGCATTTGATGACGATTTGATTGCTTGGAATGAAGACAACGATAATTCATTGAAATTTTCTTCCTTTAACGATCTTGTCAAAAATAAACCGGTGCGTTCACAAAGTATTTTTCATGATATTGATGTATTGTGTATGGCGCCGTTAAATGACGACATCTACGATCTATACGCCCACGATGGTGATGAATTCTTTTTTCACTATTGGTTACAAAAAGAATCTTCAGAGATCACACTGATTCGTAAAATACCCACGAATCCAGAAATACAAAGCTGTTATTTAACCAATCATCACTTGGTATTTTTCGATCCATTTTTAGGAAAACTTTCAATTGATCGAGAAATCGAAAAAGACATCGTTCTAAAGCCACACAAAAGTCATTTTAAAACGGATTCCACGGGATTAAATGCTTCTGTTACTGCAAGTGTTGAAACTGACCCCGTAAATAACCGTGGTGACGCAGCGGATGATCCTGCTATTATCGTAACGGATCAGCAAACATGGATTTTAGGCACCAATAAAAAACGCGGTTTGGCGGTATACAATATTCATGGTGAGAAAATTCACTTTATTAATCGCGGCCGATTGAATAATGTTGATGTTGTTCGCATAACTAACGACGAGTTTTTAGTTGCCGCAAGCAATCGTACGGAAAAAACAATCGACTTATTTTGGGCAAAGCCGAATCACAACGAACTTCGTTTTATCGATAAAATTCCACTTTCTTTGGCCGATCCTTACGGATTATGTATGAATAAAAATCCCCAAGGCGTCCAGATTGTTGTTGGTGATTCCGATTCTAAGCTCGACTATTGGCTGATTCGCTCTGATAGTTTTTTAGAAGGCTTCGCAAAAAAAGCCCAGCTAATGCAGCGATTTGAGTTTAGCTCACAAACGGAAGGTTGTGTGATCGACTCTGAAACCAACGCACTTTATGTTGGTGAAGAAAATAAAGGTATTTGGAAAATTGATCTCAACAATTATCAAAAAGATTTGATAGAGCCCGTAGGTGCTAGCCTTGTTGCTGACGTTGAAGGTATGGATATCTATCGGTCTGAGAACAATAAATTTCTGGTTGTTTCTAGCCAGGGCAGTGATAGCTACGTGGTTTATCAACTTGAGCCTTGGACAGAATTAACCACGTTTAACATTAAACCCAATTTTGAAATAAATATTGATGGTGTTTCTGAAACCGACGGCTTAGCGGTTTCTAATGCCGCGTTACCTGGATTTCCGGAAGGTATTTTAGTGGTGCAAGATGGTAGAAATTTAGCGCCTAAACAAAATCAGAACTTTAAAATTATCGATTGGCGCGATGTGTCAGTGTTGATAAATAAAAAATAATGACAGCTCAAATAAATGTCGGTTTACTTGAGGCCTGTAAACGAAAAGTGCACAGACCTCAGCAATGGTTTTAATCCGCAACAGACCTCAGTCAGGGACGATTCAGGTCTGTATTTTTATGACGTATTTTTACGTTAATAAGAATGATTTTTATTTCATGCTTTCTATTTTTTAATATTTATAAATCGTTCCGCCCTTCATTACAAAGTCCACATCCAGTAATTCTTCAATATTTTCCAGTGGCGAATTATCCATAGCAATAATATCCGCGTGCTTGCCTGATTCAATCGTGCCCAGGGTTTTTGAGCGATCAATTAAATCCGCTGCGTTAACGGTTGCACTGACTAAAATATCCATTTCACTCATGCCCGCTTGATGCATAAGTACCGCTTCCTGCGCATTAATGCCATGCTGGGATACGCCGCTGTCAGTGCCAAAAGCCACCTTAACACCGGCTTTGGATGCCTTAGCAAAATTCGATTGCATATCACCGCCAACGCGAATGGCTTTCGCTTTAATTTCTGGGCTCATAAAGTTAGATTCCATTGCTAAGCGTTTGACGGTTTCTCCGGCAAGCAATGTAGGAACGAGATAGGCGCCGGTTTTTTTGAAAAGCTTGACCGCTTTCGGTCCGGCGTAGGAGCCGTGTTCAATACTGGCAACACCCGCTTCCAAAGCCGCAACAATGCCATCTTCTTGGTGAGCGTGTGCAGCCACTTTTTTACCCATCGATTTCGCGGCAGAAACCACTTCGATTAATTCGTCATTGGTCATTTGCTGACCGGTACCCGTGGCGCGATCAGTCAGTACGCCGCCAGTAGAAGCAATCTTGATTAAATCACCACCGTATTTAATCGCTTGCCTTGCCGCACGGCGACAATCGTAGGGGCCATCGCAAATTTGTTTGGTGGTGTAATACTCCATCAAATCGTGGCGCATTCCGCTAACATCCGTATGGCCGCCCGTAATGCCAACGCCTCCGGCTGCGATAATGCGTGGTCCATCTACCCAACCGCGCTCAATAGAATCACGCAGTGCGTACATGTACTGCGGATTAGAGCCAAGATCGCGAACTGTAGTAAAGCCCGCCTGTAATGTTTTCAGCGCATAATGGGTACTGCGCATGGCCATTAATTCATCCGACATCTTAAGCGCTTCTTTATCGTTATCCGGGCCAAGCTCAAATTGCAGATGCACGTGCATATCCATTAAGCCCGGCATAACAAAGCTGTTTTTCAAATCAATTAACTTGGCATCATTAACTTCGACAAAGCCATTTTTAATCCACAAAATTTTATCGTCTTCAATAAGAACCGATTGCTCAAGCCGAGGCGCTTCGCCCGGAATCGCCAGTAACTGTCCCGCGTGAATCAGTTGTTTATCGGCACTGACAAAGCCAGAAACCAGAGTGAAAGTACAAGCGGTAATAATGTTCTTGATACTAACTGTCATGAAACCCTCGAGTGTTCAGTGATTGTTTTTATTACTGAACAGTCAACGAGTTAGAAGGGATTTGCCTCAGAGGTTGGGGGTAATGAGTACACCAAAAAGTGTGCAATGTAGTGCTCTAGATCATTATGGACTGGACCTGAAGTGAAATTAGAGTGGCTTTAACATTTTTTGTAAATATCTGAATTTACCCAACACACAATAGAATGCGGTTTTATAGGTATCATGCTTTTTTAAATTTTTTATCTCAAACCTTCAGAACAGATATACAGTGGTAACTCACTGTTAACGTATTTTACTGCCGATAAATAAGCCCGATTTCCGGAAACACAAAAATACACCAATCGTTTATAACAACTAATATCTTCTGGCAGTTGCCGCACTGAAACGCTGTTTTTCACGGGTGCGTTCTGTTGTTCTTCGTCACTTCTGCAATCAATTAACAAATCGGAGTCAGTAATTTCTTCTCGCGCTACGATACCGATGGTGTTGAATGCTGTGGGTTCTGGCGCGCTATTAAAATCCATTGTGGTAAATCGGCTTTGCCAAAAATCGGTGTTGAGGAGTTTGCCGATTAGTGCGTTTTCGGATTCGAGCAATAGCATAATAACCTGTTGCGCTTGCATGAGTGCCAGTGAACCAACGGCGGGGCCGAGTACGCCGTTGCTTGCGCAGTTGCCTGCGAATTCCGGCGGTGTTGGAAAAACAGCGCGATAACTCGGTGCGGTTTTGCAGAATATTCCCAGATAACCTTTAGTGCCGATAATGGAGGCGCTGATTAAATATTTATTATGTGCTTGGCAAGTATCGTTTAAAAGATAGATAGTTGCGAAGTTATCGGCGCAATCTAAAATAATATCGTGCTCGTTGACGAGCTGTTCTACGTTTGATGATAACAACCGCGTCTTTATTGCATTAATAGTGATGTCGCTGTTTAAGCTTTTTAAATAGTCGGCGAGAACTTCTGCTTTGTATTCGCCGATATGTTGTTCGCGATAAAATACTTGTCGATGCAGGTTGTGCTCAGCGATGGTGTCGTGATCAACAACGGTGATTTTACCAATGCCGCTACCTGCCAAATACGCTGCTGCCGGAGAGCCTAAGCCACCGGCGCCGATGATTAACACGGAGCTGTTATTTAATCGTTGCTGGCCCTGCTCACCAACTTCGGGCAACATAGTTTGGCGACTGTAGCGATTATTGGTAAAAGAATTATCCATTTACTATTAATCCGGAATAACGTTGTATTAGCGAGGCTGATTAAATAAAAATGTGTTTAACTTATCCGCCTTGAACCGGCGCGACAATTTCTATCGAACAATTATCGGTGAGAGGTGTTTGTTCACGATCGGTTTTTGCGACAAATACACCGTTTAATGCGGTAGCGATGGTGTCGCCCGTGTAGTTTTGTTCTATCAGTAATTCTGCAAGGTTTTTACTAGCGGTGATTTTTGTTTCACCATTAATGACGATGTTCATTTTATTATCCGTTTAGTGAGGAGCCTCTGACTAACCTCAAGATCACTCAGGCCAAGGAGTTTTTTTCTGATTAAGGCGTGCTTTTGAAGGTCTAACGGGTTAAATCGAAAAAGCACAACGCAGAGCAGGAAAAAACTGGCAGGCCCTGAAAGGCGCGGTCTCAAGCGCACATTTGCGGCGTTGCCGTTTTTATTAAGGCCCCACTATCTGTTATAGAAAGGGCCATTAATTGCAAACGTCGCCTTGCAACTGCACGCTTGAGATCACGCTGAGTAATTTTGAGGTTAATCAGAGGCTCCTATGACTTTGCTTGCAAACTGTTATTCAGTTCGTTAATTGCCGCTTTGTAGTCGACGGCCTCGGTTACGGCTCTTACCACGGCAATGCTTTCCACGCCGGTTTTAGCAACTGCGGGGGCGCGTTCTAAATTAATTCCGCCAATGGCGGTCATGGGATATTCTGGTTTCAGTAAATCAACCCATTCTTGCAATTGCTCCAATCCTTGTGGGGCAAAGCGCATGACTTTTGTAGGCGTGGAATAAATCGGGCCAATGGCCATGTAAGACGGTTTGATTGCATGAGCACGCGCGATTTCGTACCAGGCATGGTTGCTTACCCCTAAGCGTAAACCGGCGTTGGCGATTTGATGAATGTCGGCGGTGTCTAAATCTTCTTGGCCTAGGTGAACACCGTAAGCGCCGTATTCAATGGCGAGTTGCCAGTAATCGTTAATAAATAATTGGCCGCCGTATTTTTGTTGTGCGGCAACCGATTGCTTTACTAATTCTCGCAATGTGTCTTCGGGTAAATCTTTTACACGTAATTGTACGGTGGGCACGCCTTCGGCTAAGCATTTTTCTACCCACTCGGCACTGTCAACAACTGGATAAACACCTAAGGGTTCGGTTGTGCAACGGGAAAATGCTGGGGTTTTGTACTCTAATGGGTGCGCGTTGGCAGGCAGTATTTCTGGTAAAAATTCAATGCCGCAAGGCCAACCAGGGTGGGCGACTGCACCGGTAAAATCACCAATTGATTGTGCTTGCGAAAGCCCTTGGCTTACCACCATTTTGCCTAATACAACCGCATCAATTAATTCGTAACCGTGAGCTAATGCTGCGGCGATTGCCGATGATAATGTGCAACCGGTGCCGTGATTATTTACCGTTGCAATGCGTTTGCCTCTTAACCAATATTGTTGCTCGGCATTTTTGAAATAATCCAAGCAAACATCAGACTCCTCTAAAAAGTGGCCGCCGGTAATCAGTACTGCGCCTGCGCCCATGGCTAAGAGGTTATCCGCTGCGAGTTGAATGTCTTCAATGGTAGCGATATTTGTGTCGGTGAGTATTTCTGCTTCGCGAATATTGGGTGTGAGTAAGGTGATATTGTTGAGTAAGTTTTTAAAGTCAGCAATACCATTGTTATCCAATAACGAGCCGCCACTGGTTGCCGACATAACCGGATCACAAACCACAGGAACTGGCTGTTGATTCAACCATTGATTAACGGAATTCAAAATCTCGCTGTTGGCGAGCATGCCGATTTTAATAGCGGCGGGTTTAAGAATTTCTATCGCGTTTAATTCTGCGGTAATTTGTTCGATAGACGAAGGCGAAACTCGATGCACGCCTTGCGGATTTTGTGCGGTTAATGCCGTAATAACGCTGAGTCCGTGGACGTTAAAATTAGTGAAGGTGGCAAGATCGGCTTGAATACCGGCACCGCCGGAAGAATCTGAACCGGCGATGGTTAATGCAGTAAGCGTTTGTGATGGATTCGATAGCATAGCAGGTTTTTTACGACTGAGTTTTTAAGACTGAGTATTTATGACTGATGCCAAAAGGGGGTGCCCAAAACCGGTGTACTCGGCGACGCGGATTGGCGTTCGGGCATGGCGCCCGCTAAGAAGCTGGCTCTGCCTGCTTCCACGGCTTGTTTAAAGCCTATCGCCATTAATATGGGATCGTGAGCTTTTGCTACGGCGGTATTTAATAAAACCGCAGAGCAACCCATTTCTAACGCTTGGCAGGCGTGAGAAGGTTTACCAAGCCCGGCGTCGATAATTAAGGGTACATTGGGCAAACGCTGGCGCAGGGTTTCTAGGGAATAAGGATTCATAATACCGCGGCCGGTGCCAATGGGCGCGCCCCACGGCATTAATACTTCGCAGCCCACGTCTAATAATTTTTGGCAAAGCACTAAATCATCGGTGCAATAAGGAAATACCGCAAAGCCATCATCGGTGAGTATTTTCGCGGCTTCGACTAATTCAAAAGGATCGGGTTGTAAGTTGTAATCGTCGCCGATCACTTCTAATTTAATCCAATGGGTATTAAATATTTCTCGGCTCATTTTTGCCAAGTTAATGGCTTCTTTTGCGTTGTGACAACCCGCAGTATTGGGCAATAATTTTTTATTGAGATCGCGAATAAATTGCCACATGGATTCGCCGCCGCCATCTTCGGGGGATTGTCGACGCAGCGATACGGTAATAATTTCGGATTCGCTGGCTTTTATCGATTCTTGCATGGCATTCGGATTGGGGTACAAAGCCGTTCCCAGCAATAATCGGCTGGTCAGGGTTTCACCGTAAGCTTGCCAAGTATCGGTCATGACGGTATCTCCGTTTTTGTGCTTGTTAGCGTTGTGGCTTTTGTGGCAGTTTTAGCGCTCGATTGTTTGAAGGCAGCACCCAGTTCGTGCAAGCCAACGGGATTGAGCGGCGGCTTGTTATCAATCACTGCGAGTGTGCTATTCACAAGGGTTGGCGACAATAAATACCCGTGGCGATACAACCCGTTAACGCGTAACAAGCCCGGTGCTTTAACAATTTTGGGTAAATTATCGCTGAATGTCGGTCGGCAATGAGCACGTGCTTCCAACACTTTGGCTTCAGCAAAACCGGAGTGAACGCTGTATAGGGCAGACAATAGTTCTAGCTGCGAACGCACGGTAACGGATTCGATCGATTCACTTTCTATTTCGGTGGCACCCACAACGTAGTGGTTGTCAGATCTGGGCGAAATATAAATTTGATACCTTGGGTGCATTAATCGCACGGGTCGAGTTAAATTCACTTCCGGGGCTTTCACCCAAAGCACTTCTCCGCGAACACCACGAAAGCTTCGCAACGATTTTTTACCGCCGAATCCTCGACAATCGATAATTAAATCAAAGGCCCAGCTTTTGTCGTTCGACCAAATTAATCCGCACTGCACATCGCTGATTTCGGTTTTATCCACCAGTTCGCCACCGGCATTTTTAATGGCTTTGGCAAGGGCGCGATAAAGCTGGCGATTATCGACATAACCTTCTTGCGGAAGATAAATGCCTTGTTCAAATCGATTTAACTCCGGTTCGAGAGCGCGAATTTTTTCTTTGGTGATCCAGTGCACATGATCTTTGGGCACCTCAGAAATGGCTTGCAGGCGCTGAAAAAACCACTGTAAGTCGGCATGGTCAGAGTGATGAGCGACAACCACGCTGCCGTTAACTTTGAATTCGATGGTTTCGTTAACTTCAACCGCCAACTCGGCAATCCAGGTGCGCCATTGTTTAATCCCTGCAAGGCCGGGTCGAAAAATGGCGGGATCACAACTGGCAACTTCGCTAAAAGGCGCCAGCATTGCAGCGGCAATCCAACCGGCGGATTTATCGCCGTGGATGTCGTTATCAAATAATGTGACTTTATGACCTAGGCGCAGTAGTCGCCAGGCGAGCAAACGCCCGACGATACCCGCACCGGCGATGCCGATATTCATTATTTGGTTTCAGCCTCTAAATAAATTTCGCTGCCGCGCGCGCGGAATTCTTCGGATTTTTGTTTCATTTCGCTTTCTACATCAATCATGCGCACCGTTTGCTCTGCGACTTCAAAACCGTTTTCGGCGGCGTAGTCACGAACTTCTTGAGTGATTTTCATGGAGCAGAATTTCGGGCCACACATCGAACAGAAGTGCGCCACTTTTGCGGATTCTTTCGGCAAGGTTTCGTCGTGGAACGCTCGCGCAGTATCGGGATCTAACCCCAAATTGAATTGATCTTCCCAACGGAATTCAAAACGCGCTTTTGACAGTGCGTTATCGCGCAGCTGAGCACCGGGATGACCTTTGGCTAAATCCGCCGCGTGTGCCGCCAATTTATAGGTGATGATGCCAGTTTTAACGTCGTCTTTGTTCGGCAGTCCTAAGTGTTCTTTGGGCGTTACGTAGCAAAGCATGGCTGTGCCGTACCAGCCGATCATAGCCGCGCCAATACCAGAGGTGATGTGGTCGTAACCTGGAGCGATGTCAGTGGTTAGCGGGCCGAGTGTATAAAACGGCGCTTCCTCACAGTATTTTAATTGCTTCTCCATGTTGTCTTTGATCATGTGCATTGGCACGTGACCCGGACCTTCAATCATTACTTGTACGTCGTGTTTCCAAGCAATTTTGGTAAGTTCGCCCAAGGTTTCCAACTCGCCGTATTGTGCTTCGTCGTTGGCGTCTGCAATTGAGCCCGGACGTAGGCCATCACCCAGCGAGAAACTTACGTCGTAGGCTTTACAGATTTCACAGATTTCTTCGAAATGGGTGTAGAGGAAGTTTTCTTGGTGATGAGCCAAGCACCATTTCGCCATAATTGAACCGCCGCGCGAGACAATTCCTGTTACGCGTTTTGCCGTTAACGGTACGTAGCGCAACAGTACACCCGCGTGAATGGTAAAGTAATCCACGCCTTGTTCGGCTTGTTCAATTAAGGTGTCGCGGAAGATTTCCCAGGTCAGGTTTTCGGCGATGCCGTCGACTTTTTCCAGTGCTTGATAAATTGGAACGGTCCCTACAGGAACTGGGGAATTGCGTACAATCCACTCGCGGGTTTCGTGAATGTTTTTCCCTGTGGATAAGTCCATCATGGTGTCGGCGCCCCAACGAATGCCCCAAGTAAGCTTGGCTACTTCTTCTTCGATGGATGAACCGAGCGCTGAGTTACCGATGTTGCCGTTAATTTTCACCAAGAAATTACGGCCGATAATCATGGGCTCGATTTCTGGGTGATTGATGTTGGCTGGAATAATGGCACGACCTGCGGCAACTTCCGCGCGAACAAATTCTGGAGTGATTTCAGTTGGCGTGTTTGCGCCGAATGAATCGCCGGGGTGTTGATGACCCAAGCTGCCTTGCTCGCGTGCCTGTTGTAGGCTCATGTTTTCGCGAATGGCAATGTATTCCATTTCCGGCGTAATAATGCCCTGTCGCGCGTAGTGTAATTGCGTTACGTTTTTCCCAGCTTTTGCGCGTTTCGGTGAGCGTTTTAAATCGAATCGCAATTGATTCAGGGTTTCGTCTTCGAGGCGTTCGCGAGAGTATTCAGAGCTATTGATCGACAGAATTTCGGTATCGTTGCGCTCATCAATCCAGGCTTCGCGCAATGACGCAAGCCCCTTGCGAATGTCGATATCAACGGCCGGATCACTGTAGGGGCCGGAAGTATCGTAAACACGAACCGATGGGTTTTCCTCCATTCGGGTGCTACCGTCTTTTTGCGCAACTGGGGTGGGTGATAGGGAAATTTCCCGCATTGCGACCCGAATATCATCGCGTGAACCGGTGACATGAATTTTTTGTGACGATGGAAAACTTTCAAGTGATGCCGAATCTGCTTTTGCATCACGGCTTAGTATTTTATTGGAAAGTTGCTCACCCATAACGTTTTTTCCTCAGGCTAATAAGAATAAACGTCGGGAAAGTTCGCGTGGCAATACACGGTAACTGATGCGATAACGATGGTGGCTTTAATCGTTATGCTTGGTATCAGAAGCCTTGTTCCCTACGTAGGTGCTAGCCCAATCAGGTTCCACGGGTAAACTCTCAGCCTTTAACAGGCACCCCGACAAGTGTTTTGAGAACAGTAGAGCAATTGCGTCTAAAAATCAATATACGAATTTCTATACTGAATCATACAAAAGTTGATCGGCGGCTTTGATAAACTCCGCTGATATTTAACAAAATACAACAGTAATTTGGAGAATAAAGAATGAGATACGGATTAATCTTATTGATTGGATTATTGTTTTCGGCATCAAGCTCGGCAGTGGATAGTACGGGTAAAGTTTATGATATTTATACCCATCAATTTGCGACTACCGTGTTTTTTAGGATTGAAGGGGCCAAACTGGCTGATTGTACAACATCAAATCGTTATGCAATCGATACCAGTAATGCGGGTGGTGAATTACTTTTTTCAGTTCTACTATCTGCCCAAGCTTCGGGAAAAGAGGTTTTTGTAAAAGGTACCGATAAATGTGATATTCATACAGGAACAGAAACTTTGGCTTGGATTAAAACAGAATAAACAATCGACCATAATGTTGTGGAGGTATAAATATTATTCATACAAAAAAACTGGGTAAGTTGATGCTGGGAATGATCGGCATTTTATTTATGTCAAATGCTCTAAGTCACGATGGCAATAACGGCTGGGTAACAGCGCAAGAATATACGCTTTGGAGTAATACTCTTGAAGAATCTGTGATTAGATTAGTTCCTAATGACGGAGTTTATAATCCCGCAAATTGTAGTGACGCAGACAGTTATTTTGTTTCTACCGCTCATAATCAAGAGGTACAACAAAGAATTTACAGTGTTTTATTGAGTTCGTTGTTTGCTGAGCGAAGTGTGCGAGTTCTTCTTGATACAGGATCGTGCGAAGGTGCTCGCCCTAAAGTTTTGCATGTTACTGTTGAGTAATTGGCTTTTTATTTTTTAAAAATTCAATATTGACGGTTGCTAACTCAAATTCAAATCAGTATAGTTCGCCACCAATAAGCCAGATCGATCGATCTGGCTTTCATTTTCAGTAAGTCACATTAAAGGGAGGATTTATTATGTTGGTATTTAGTCTAAACGTGTTGTTAAACCTCTCTGCTCGCCAGTTATTCAGTTAATTTTTTAACGCATACAATAAAAAAGTCAGTGTAGGTTTTATCTCTGCCAAATAACCGGTAGGGCATTCCTGTATTGGTTTAATAACACTTCTTTTTTACGCATTAGAATCGGCTCTGTTCGAGGGTGTTCTATTGCCGTCTAAAAATCTCACAAGAGAAATCGAAGTGGACATTACTTCTAAATACGTTATCAATGATATTGATCATGGCGATAACGTTCGCGTGCGCATTGTTGCCTCAGACGATAATTGGATCGAAAGCGATGCCATCGCACAATTGAAAAAAACCGCAGAACTGCCGGGAATGAAACTCGCAGTTGGTCTGCCCGATTTACACCCTAGTAAAGGTCAACCGATAGGTGCCGCCTTTGTCACCGAAAATATTATTTACCCACACTTGGTGGGAAGTGATATTGGATGTGGTATGGCGTTGTATGAATTTAATAAATCCAGACGAAAACTCAAACTCGATAAATTAGAAAAACAACTCCGCAACTTTGAATCGATTGATGAGGAGGTGGCCGATTGCGTCGATTCGCCCCCTGATTTATCGGCGTTTTATTTTCCGAATGAATTAAATAAAAAACTTGGTACTGTCGGTGGCGGTAACCATTTTTTTGAATGCCAATCTGTGCACGAAATTATCGACGAGGCTGCCTTTGATTGTATTAATGTTAATAAGAATTCGTTATTTTTATTAGTGCACAGCGGATCAAGAGGTCTTGGTCAGCACATTCTTACTCAGCATGTCAGCCAATACGGTGGTGCTGGCATAAAGGATGATTCCGCCGATCAATATTTGTTAAAGCATAATTTTGCCAACGATTGGGCAGTGCTCAATCGACAAGTTATTGCCGATAAAATCGAAAGGCTGGTGGGCAGCGAGCTCAAAAATATTTTGGATGTTTCTCACAATCATGTTTACCCATTAAGTGCATCAGAATGTGAGGCTTTACAGTTAAATACAGACCAAAAATACTGGATTCATCGAAAAGGTGCGAGCCCGTCCAATCAAGGATTGGTTATGATTCCTGGTTCGCGTGGCAGTTTGAGCTATTTAGTCAAACCCGTAATTTCGTCAAATGGTCATTCGGCGATTTCTGGATTTTCTCTCGCTCATGGTGCTGGAAGAAAATGGAAGCGCAGTGATTGCAAGGGAAGAATTTGTCATCGATTTACGGTTAAAGAATTAGAATCAACGCCAATAGGCAGTCGAGTCATTTGCGAGAATCGTAATCTGTTGTACGAAGAAGCCCCACAGGCGTACAAAAATATTGATGGTGTTGTTTCTGATTTAGTTGACGCAGGTTTGATTACAGTGATTGCTAGTTTCAAGCCTATGATTTCATTTAAGACAACAAGGAAGTAACAATGAGAACGGATAAAAAACACAATAATGCCTCGGCTATTTGGTTACAGATAACCGCTGGTCAAGGCCCCAAAGAGTGCGGTTGGGTGGTTGCTAAAGTTACTGAACTTTTATTGACAGAAGCAACTGACCTTAAAGTAAAAGCAGAAGTGATTGAGTCTGTCGCGTTCGATAAATTGCTGCGTAATCAAGATTTAATTCAGCCGCTTGAGTACTTATCTGTGCTGATTCGATTGGAGGGCGCCAACGCCCTCTCATTATCGAATGACTGGACAGGAACCATTCGCTGGCATGGCTTGAGTCCTTACCGACCGAAGCGTAAACGAATTAATTGGTTTGTTGGGGTGCATCGTGTGAATGTGGATAACAGTACTTCTGAATCCATTGATAAATTAAAAACAGAAGTCCAATTTAGCGCATGTAAATCGTCTGGCGCGGGTGGACAGCACGTTAATAAAACCGACAGTGCCGTTCGCTTGGTTCATAAAAAATCCGGCATTCAGTTACGCGTTGACGCTGATCGTTCCCAACACAGAAATAAAGCCATTGCATTAGAGCGGCTACAAATACTGTTAAATGAACAAAACCATCAGTCAAAATCTGAATCCGTTCGAAGCCGATGGTTGAAACACTATGAAGTTGATCGCGGTAATCCTACGCGTCGTTTTCAAGGTGAAGACTTTAACGAAGTGTGATTTATAGATTAACGAGTTTTTAATTGGAGAAATCATATGATTTATACCGAACCACCAAAAACTACTTTTATGGAAATAATTCGAATGCTTGTGAAGCATAAATTGAAATACGATTTGAGGTCTTGTTGTGAACAATCAAGAGGTCGAAGAGTTACTGTATCTCTGCGGAGATGAAAAACGCATTTTTTGGTATTTTAAAGACAAATTTTGTCTGGATTTAATCGCTCTCGATGCCGAGCGTCGTGGCGCAAAGACGTTATCTGTTCGAGAGTTAAAGCAGAGTTCGTATAAAAAATATTTGGATAAACCGATTTTTTCTGAACTGTCGAAAAGATTTCCCTCGGGTGTTGTGAATACTGAGGATTTTCCTCTGTTTTATCCGTACGAACAAATTCCTTTTGTCGTTACCCTTGGAAAATGGGTGGCGTCTAACCGGTATTCCAATCAAACAACTCGCAAGGGCGCTAACCTTGTTTTGCAACTTAACTTTGATCAACAACACACTCGTAAGTATGTTGATCTTGTTAAGCCGACCTATGATTTTGGGCCTTTTGAATATTGGGGGCATCCGGTTTATTCGTGAAAATACAAAACCTTGGCCTGGGTTAGACTCGATGTAAGTTTTTCCACCAATGAAGTTCTTATTGAAGAAATTCAAACGGATTGGATTCGTCGGGCAAATAGTCTGTTAACTATGGTCGATCGGCGGAAAAAGCAAAATTTAACGACCCTTCCTAATTATAAGAAAAATTGCTTATCTGGCAGTTTTGAGGAAATTCGCCAGTACGTAGCAGTGGAGTTAAAACCTTACCGAGAGATCTGGAGCGAGGCTGCATTATTAGCCGCAATTCAGTTTGTTAAAAGTGAATTAGGTATTAATTCTATTTATTATCATTCGTTTGAACAGGGTAATGTTTTAAAAAATATCATGGGTAAGCCGCCAAAATCGCTCTATTCCACGCTTGCGAAACGTTTCTGTTTTAGCAAAGTGCAACATCATCCAGAAATGATATTAACAACTCAGAAGATACGTAAGAACCTGAAAAAGGTGGGTGCTCCGAATTGGTATTATATGTCGGTGTAATGTTACCTAAGGGAAAGGTTTTCATAGGCTGATTCAGCTTGTGTAAACCTTTCTGAGAATGCACCCGTCTACCACTTTAAATAAGCACAAATGCTTGGTGGGTTCATAAGCTTGATGAACATAATTCGAGGATGATTACATGCGCACAGCAATACTGTTAGTCGTGAGCTTGACGTTGTTGTCAGGCTGTATTTTTATAAACGCACAAGGTTCAGAATATTACGGAGAAGTGGTGGCTAAAGATAATCACTTTGACGTGTCTGGTGTGGATGATGTTACGGTGTCATTCAACGCAGGCGAGTTCCGCATCGCAGGAACAGACGACGATGAAATTTCTACTCACGTTAAAGTATTTTGTAAACGAGAAAATAAATCGTGCGAACGCATTAAAAACGAAATCAGTTGGGGGTTCAATCAGCAGGGCGATCAATTAAATTTGGCTCTGCTACCCAAAGGCGTAAAAAGCAACTCTAATGTATCGATTGTTGCCGAAGTGGATATTCCCAAAACGAAGAATTTGCGCGTAAAAATGGCGGCGGGCTCGTTGGGAATTACCAATTATCAGGGGTGCCTAAATGCCAGCTTGGCTGCGGGCTCTATTAACGCAGAGGTTTTCGAGTCGGTGGTTTCTGAGGTAACGTTAAAGGCGAGTGTGGGTGAGACCCGTTTGGTTGTTGGCGACCAAACCATCGAAGAAAAGCGCCAGCATTTGGTGGGTTCAAAAACTCAATGGTCAGAAGGCGTTGGTAGTTGTCATCTTGCTTTAAGTACAAAAGCGGGTGAAGTGCAATTAACGCTAAATTAAAACAAAAATGCTCGGCTGATTAGAAAAAATTTGCCGAGCATTTTAGAGCTGATAATTAATACGGTATTTTTACCAACCTTTCTCTCTATCCATTAAATCTTCAATCTCTTCTACCGATTTGGGAACTGCGGCCGTTAACACTTCGCATCCTTCTGCGGTCACCAAAACATCATCTTCAATTCGAATACCAATGCCGCGCCATTTTTCATCGACGTTTTCGTTGTCGGGAGCGATATAAATTCCGGGCTCTACCGTTAAACACATGCCGGGTTCTAACACGCGCCATTGGCCTTCAACTTTATAATCGCCAACGTCATGAACGTCTAAACCCAGCCAATGTCCGGTTCTATGCATGTAAAAATCACTGTAGGCCTGCTTTTCGATTAATTCATCGAGATCACCTTGCAATAAGCCCAATTCAATTAAACCAGCGGTTAATACGCGCACGGCAATTTCGTGGGGGTGATTCCAATGATTGCCGGGTTTGACGGCGTCGATGGCTTGTAACTGAGCGTCTAAAACAACGTTGTAAACGGCTTTTTGCTCGTCACTGAATTTGCCGTTGACGGGAAATGTTCGGGTGATGTCACCAGCGTACATGTCGTATTCACAACCGGCATCGATTAGAACAAGGTCGCCGTTTTTCATTTTGTGGTCGTTTTCGATGTAGTGCAGGATACAACCGTTTGCGCCACTGCCGACAATGGTGCTGTAGGCGGGATTTCTCGCGCCGCTTTTGGCGAATTCGTGGTGAATTTCAGCTTCGAGTTGGTGCTCGTACTGACCGGGTCGACAAAACTGCATAGCGCGAATGTGCGCTTGGGCGGATATGTCTCCGGCGGTGCGCATCAGTTTGGCCTCAGTTGCACTTTTAAATAAGCGCATATCGTGAAGGAAGTGATCGAGGTCTTGTAATTCCCCAGGAGGAATAGCGCCGGATCGAGCCTGCGCGCGCAGGGTATTTATCCAGGTCATGATCTGTTGATCAAATCCCGCATCGCGCCCGAGGCTGTAGTAAACCCGCTCACGGCTTTCGAGTAAGCCCGGTAGGATTTCGTCGATGTCGTCGATAGGGAAGGCGTCGTCTGCGCCGTAGTTTTCAATGGCGCCTTCTGGACCTTGGCGGTATCCGTCCCAGATCTCTTTTTGTCGGTTGCGTTCGCGAACAAACAAGACAAATTCGCCGTGTTCTCTGCCGGGAATCAGTACAATGACCGCCTCGGGTTCGGGAAAACCGCACAAATAATAAAAATCACTGTCTTGGCGATAACTGTACAGGGTGTCTCGACTGCGGGTTTTTTCTTCGGCAGCAGGAATAATGGCAATGCTGTTGGGTTCCATCATGGCCATCAGTTCTTTGCGGCGACGGGCAAATTCTTGAAGGTTAATTTTCGCAGTCACAGTAGATCCTTAGTGAATTAATTTGGCGACTTTCGGTTTGTCTTGTTTTGGCGTTTCTGGGCCAAAGTTTTCGTAGATGTTCAGCACCGCAACTTTGACGTACTCACAGATTTCAATAAAATCGCGTTCGTCTTCGGTGCTGTCAGACGTGGCGGTTGCTTCGCTGATTTTCGAGAGATCCAAGATCAATTCTCGCGTTTCTTGCGGTTTAGAGATAAAACCGTCAGCGTCGGAGTTAGCCTGGCTCACGAGGCCAGAGAGAAATCCGTTAATCCATTCAGTCAGCGCTTCAACTTGCAGTGGCAGCGGCGTTTCTGAATCCGGTAAAAACAACTCGAAGTCGAATTGACCTTCTTCGAGCGTGGCGCCGACCTGCTGGTGAAGCGTTTTCAGCATCACCATTAAATTATCGATGCTGTTGAGGTCGATCTCTAATAGAGTTTGTGCACCGAGAATCCACTCGGACTCACCGGCTCGTTGGCACAGTGTTCCGACCAAAAAGCCGTGAATTTCGCTGGTGCTTGCCAGAGCGCTGTGGTGGATCAGTATTTGCGAGAGTTCGTCAAAGCTGATCGGTTGAAAATCATCTGCCATAATTGTCTATGCTTGGGTCGTTGGTTTTTGTGCGATGCTATCATGAATTTGGCCGTTACAGATTGATGATACAAGCGCCATACAGCAATATTTGTAAATCCTGTTATTAGGTGGATGATTTTACTCAGCGATCCGTTATATTGGCTAAGGCCTGTTATCAGGCCCTAAGTTACGCAAGCTGTAATTGCAACGATTGACCACCAATTTGCCGCAACATATAGTAGTTTCACTTTTTAGGATGATGTAGACAGGTTATGGCTGAGAATCACACACCGGAGCAATCTTTAGTTGAGATGGAGCGCAAACTTGAGGTGTTGATAGAACAGGCGCACAGCTTAGCCAGAGAGAACCAAACTCTGCGTGAAAATGAGCAGCGCTGGCTTGAAGATCGAGCGCGTTTGATCGAAAAGAACGACCTTGCCAGAACCCGTGTTGAGGCAATGATTAGCCGACTAAAAAGTTTGGAATCTCAAGCCTAGGGCAGTGAGAGTAGATTGTGTGAAGCTAAACAATGACTGATGCCATGAGTACCAACAAAACTGCTGTTGTCACCATACTTGGTAAGGAATACCAAGTAGCGTGTGGTGTCGACGAATACGACGACTTGTTGAGCGCTGCTCGTCAGCTCGACGAGCGCATGCGTACGATTCGCAATTCTGGCAATGTTATTGGTCTTGAGCGCATCGCGGTTATGGCGGCGCTCAATCTCTGTCACGAGCTGATGCAAGCCCAACATCAAGCCCAACCTCACATCGATGAATCGCTGCTAGAGCGAATGTCGTCTAAACTGGATGATGCCCTCAATAAATTGAGTAACGATTGATTTTTACCCGTTGAATACGGGCTTTTTGTCAATGAATTTAGGGCTATAAGTTCACTGCTCATAAAGAAAAATTCGTCTATTTACAAGAGTTTTTCTGAACAGAGAATTCTGTATACTGAACTTCCCTGAGGTATTCGCCAGTCGATTAGTCCTCGAGCCGATAATGTTACCCCTGGAGGTAACTCGCAAATACCGGTGTGCATGTCCGCGAGACGGAAAGCCTAAAGTATTTCAGTTACCACCCCTTGAACCCTACGGTTCAAGGCCAAGTTGACAGCGGTATTCTCGGGGCACTAACCCCTCTGGAATCTGAAGCGCAGTAGACGAATTATCCTAATAAATTCAATTTCAGATTAGCCGCCTACACATTTCTATGCACGATCCAACACTGGCTGAATACAAAGGCCGCATTCGCCGAGAGCTAAAATCTCGCCGAACCCAATTGACCGATCAGCAGCAGGCAAACGCCGAATCTGCTTTGGCGCAAAAGCTCCTTGGCAGCCTGTTTATGATGAGTACAAAACGCATTGGTTTGTATTTTTCGTGCAAGGGCGAAATCGGCACATTTCCACTGATTCAAAAGCTGTTGCTAGACGCAAAAAAACAGGTCTTCGTGCCGGTTGTTTCAGGCGAGCGTATGCGTTTTCAGAAGGTGGATGAACAAACGCCACTGCTGCTAAATCGCTATGGCATTACCGAGCCTGAGCCAGACCCCCTAAAAGTCATCAATCCACGGTTTCTGGATTTGGTGTGTGTTCCGTTGGTGGGATTTGACGCCGATTTAAATCGCCTAGGCATGGGCGGCGGGTTTTACGACAGGACCTTTGCCTTTCGCCAAGGTCGAGGTCACAAACCCTTTTTGTTAGGAATTGCTCATCAGTGTCAGATGTATGAGCAGCCTTTGCCAACCGAATCCTGGGATATCAAGCTTGACGCTGTGTTAACTGATAAAGATTGGTATTTTCCTGGCTCAGAAAAGCAAAAACCGACGGATTAAGTCGGTTTTTGATAAAACTTCTTATAGCGCGCTTTATTTTATAGCAACACCTTGCTGCAGTTGTGCTGGCGGCTCTGCTTCGGATTTGAACCAATCGCTCGCTCCGACGCTTGTTGCTAGCACGCCAATAAAAAAGATAGCTGCAGCGAAGGTAAGTACATCAAACTTCATTGTAATGTCCTTACGTTTAACTCTTCTATAAATACTATTTTTTATATGCCTTATAGGAAGAGCAAACTTTATACCGAAAAATAATCAATAGACCAAGTGCTTATGGCGACAACGCGATAATATTATCAGTTATAGCGTTGCTAAAAATTAATCACAAATTTAGATTGCCAGTTTGTTAAAGGGTTCACTCTGATAGTGAGTATTTGCTTACAATTTGTTAAATTTTGATTAAAAATTCTTTTCATTGCTTAGAGTAGTGAAAACAGCCAAAGCCTATAACCTGTCAGGTCTGGCAATTTATTACAAAAGCGTGAACGTGTACCTAGCAAAATTGCAAATAAGGCACCGAAAAGGCGCGTTCAATATTTACGTTTACTAATGGGTTTCTTTTGTTGGGGTCCTTCCCAAACTTTATGCTTCTCAAGCCAATACTTTGTGATCTACGACAAGAACAACTGGTACGCTGGGTTATCGGTTTCATCCCAAAAGCGGTAGCTTTCTAATGATTTGAAGAACACTTCGGCGGCTTCCAGCTCGTTTTCCGGTATTTGCATCGCCATCAGAATTCTCGCGAAGGCACTGCCGTGATTGCGGTAGTGGAACATCGAGATATTCCAGCGACCGGCAAGGTGGCTCAGGAATTTCATCAAAGCGCCGGGGCGTTCTGGAAATTGGAAACGGTAAACGCGTTCTTGGACATTGCCTTCGCTCGTTGGCAAGGCCTTGCGGCCACCGACCATATAGCGAATGTGCAGTTTTGCCATTTCGTTATCGGTTAAGTCTTCCACTTGATAGCCGTTTGACTGCAAGGTCTCAATGACTTCTGCGCGGCCATTGCCACCGTGAGACACCTGTACGCCGACAAAAATGTGGGCGTTGTCGCCACCGGTATAACGATAATTAAATTCGGTGATGTTGCGACTGCCGAGATCCTTGCAGAATTTGGCGTAAGCGCCGGGCTGTTCGGGAATCTCTACGGCAAAGAGTGCTTCGCGCTTTTCACCGATTTCGGTGCGCTCTGAGATGTAGCGCAGGCGATCAAAGTTCGTATTGGCGCCACTGTCGATGGCAATTAACGTTTGGCCATTCAAATCGTGTTCTTCGGCGTACTTTTTCAAGCCCGCTAGTGATAAAGCCCCCGCGGGTTCAGCGATGGAGCGCGTGTCTTCAAAGATATCTTTGATGGCCGCACAAATTTCATCGGTATTGGCTGTGATTACGCCGTCAATGGTGTCTTTAAGTACGTCGTAAGTTTCTTCACCAATTTGAGCAACGGCAACGCCGTCGGCAAAAATGCCCACCTCGGGCAAAACAACCCTTTCGTTTGCTTCCAATGCGGCTTTTAAACAGGCAGCGTCTTCTGGCTCTACCGCGAACACTTTGATGTCGGGGCGAACGTATTTGATGTAGGTAGCAACACCTGCGGCCAAGCCACCGCCGCCAACGGGAACAAAAATGGCGTCTATGTGTTTGGGGTGCTGACGCAAAATTTCCATCGCCACGGTACCTTGACCGGCGATGACATCGGGATCGTCGTAGGGGGGAATATAAGTAAAGCCTTTTTCTTCCACTAAGCTCTGCGCGTGTTTTGACGCTTCATCAAAAACATCGCCGTGCAAAATTACCTGTGCGCCGTAGCCACGTACCGCATCAACCTTAATGGCCGGAGTTGTTTTCGGCATCACGATGGTAGCCTTAACACCTAAATGCCGAGCGCTGTAAGCTAAGCCTTGAGCGTGGTTACCGGCCGATGCAGCAATAACGCCACCGGCGCGTTGCTCATCGGTTAACGCCAACAGTTTGTTGTAGGCACCGCGAATTTTGAATGAAAACACCGGCTGTAAATCTTCTCGCTTTAAATACACCGAATTGCCAATGCGCGCAGAAATCGACTTGGCGTAATCCAGAGGAGTTTCTTCGGCAAGGTCGTATATGCGGGCATCTAAAATGCGCTTGATGTAAAAGTGAGGCATGATTCTATTTCTTGGTCAGTTCGGAAAAACGGCCATACTATCTAAGAAGTCGCCACAAGTCATGAATTGCGCCTTTAAACCCGTGAAATCTTGCCTATAATGGCGCCAAAACCAAGGCTCCAAGTTTATTGAGAGCAAAAATTCAAAGGGCGCTGCGATGAATCAAGACCAACTTAAACAAGCGGTAGCAAAAGCTGCAATCGACTACATTCAACCAAAATTGGAATCCGATTCCATCGTCGGCGTCGGAACTGGCTCCACCGCCAATTATTTCATTGATTACTTAGCTGATATCAAAGGCCAATTTGACGGTACCGTTGCCAGCTCCGAAGCTTCCGCCGAGCGACTAAAATCTCACGGTATTCCGGTTTACGATTTGAACGCAGTTGATCAAGTGGTTGTGTATGTCGACGGTGCCGACGAAACCAATCCACAAAGAATGTTGATTAAAGGTGGCGGTGCTGCATTAACTCGCGAAAAAATCGTTGCCGCCGTTGCTGATGAATTCGTGTGTATTGCCGACGGCAGCAAATGGGTAGACGTATTAGGTGCTTTCCCATTGCCCGTAGAAGTAATTCCAATGGCGCGCTCACACGTCGCCCGCGAAATCGTAAAACTCGGTGGCAGCCCTGTTTATCGCGAAGGTGTTGTTACCGATAACGGCAATGTCATTTTAGATGTGCATGACTTACAAATTACCGACCCAGTTGATTTCGAAAATCAACTCAATCAAATCGTTGGTGTCGTTACCAACGGATTATTCGCCGCTCGCAACGCCGATGTATTGCTGTTGGGAACTGAGAGTGGAGTTGAGACTAAGTAATTGAGTGCAAACCCAAACTCAGTGAAAATTATCCAAAAGTACAACCTCTAACTTTCTGCACTATTTTCTAAGAACCACCCAATTAAATCATCCTTGATTTAATTGGGTGGTAAGCATCCATAATCTATTTTTCATTTCCTTACATTACGATTTTTATCGTTATCGAACAATCCTGGTGTTACAAGGGCTTAGATTAACGTAGGATCCCACCATTATCTCTGCTCTGATAATAAGGGATTGGAGAAAACGTTACTGATCTAGTGAAAGTTCCGTCGTTAATGATGGCTCTTACTCGATAATCACTTGTTTTTGGGGGGGCATAAGAAACGGAAGGGACTGATGTCTCAACTGTGTAAGTGCCACCTGCGCTCAAAGCTTGGAATATCCACGTGTATTTAACCGGAACCCCTTCAATTGCGGATCGTGAGTAAGAGGTATCGTAAGTTGCATTTACGCTTGCAGTAATGGGGCTATGGATGTTTGTTAAACTTATTGATTTAGCTGATATAGTTGGAGCATTTTGCCAGTATAAAGTGTTAAATTCACAATATGGACCGCTACCTCTAACTACTGCACCAACCCCAACAGATTCTGTACCTCTGGATCTGGAAGGTAGTGAATAGGTTTCAGAGCGTGTGAAAGTTGTACCTCCAGAATTAGGTAACAATGAACCATTTCTCGAATAAACAAAGTCGACATTATCACCGTCATAAGCTAGGTCAATTAATGTAGAACCCAACGAATTGCAAGCACTCACACTTAAGTCATCTATACATTCGAGTCTTTCTCGTTCCTCGGATCTTAATTGAAACGATGTTCCTACAATATTATATGATGGATCTCGAATTCTTAAAGTTCCATCAAAATTAATAAAATTACCGCTGCGCCCGATCTGGGTTGAAATGTCAGGGCAGAATCTATTAGTTTCTGCCGGACCGGCGAAAGATAAGGAAGAAAATAATAAAGGTGCGATCAAAAGTCTAAATTTCATTTAAAATATTAACCTCAGCGTAGGACATTGAAAGGGCATGCTACTTGGTTGAAGAAAGACAAACAATTGTAAATTGGTAGTCTTTAATTACTACTTAGGTTGATTTTTAAATTAGTTTTTTTCAAAGTTTTGATCTTGTTAGCTATAATAGATTTTTGCATTTTAATAGATAATACGTCTTCGACAGGGATATTACTCTTTTAAATTTAAATGTTATTCGAATCTGTAAAGTCTCTATTGCAATACATTGTTCGCTTTAGATATTGCCCAACCATTTCTATCACAACACTCTATTGCACCTTTCTGAATAAATCGTCGGATATTATTGTAATCGCTGGCGCACTCGCCAGACACGGTTGCCTGTATACCCACATCCAACGACAAGATGTTTGCCTGATCGAACTCAATGTTGAGCTGGTGAATATGTTCTTTGTAGGCGGATGAATCTAATGATTGTTTTATCTGTTCGCGGAGTTTTTCGATCACGCCGGATGTAATCTCTGGTTGCAGTGAGTGATCTAATTTTAATACGACGTTGATTCCAAAACCTTCAGAGATATTTCTAGGGGATAGATCGAGAAATTCCTGAGTTTTATAGGTTTTAACCGAGCCACCAAATACTTTAAGTTGCACTGTATCGGGTGTTTGAAGAAGAATTTCGCCGTAGGTTTCATCATTTAAAATAACGAAGTCCTTTGGCTTGCAGGGAAACCAGGGTTCGGTTCTGGACCATCGGCGCGACACCATCTCTGAAAGCTCGGTGATTGGCAGGCGTATTCTACCGCCGGTAAGTGCTGGGTTGACCAAATCTGAATGAATATTTAACCGTGATACCCGCCAAGGTAAACCGTTATACATAATTCTCTCTCCCTCGCGCACCGGGCCTAAATTAAGTAACAATCGAACTTCGCCTAAATATTGCGGCAATGAATTACGCAAAGCGATCGCTAGGCCAATTAAAAATATAATAACTAATGTCAGTAGTAGCCAATCACCCAAGGTGTATAACGTCGCCAATAGGGAAAATAAGGCTAAGAGTACCGCGAGTACCTGAAATACAACGTGAACTAGACGGCTGAAGAAACGACGTTCACGATCGCTACCGCGACGAATAAATCGCTCTAATTGGTGGCTGAGAAAGCGTAACGTTATCAGTGTCAATGAAAATGCCAGCGTCGCCAATAATAGGTTTAATCCTCGTCCACTAAAAAAATCTTTCAAGAATTGAACGATTTCTCCGCTGTGTGGACCGCTGTTTTGTTGCTTTTCTTCCAATTGAATGGAGACTAGCGCCAGCTTATTGTTTATGTCAGAGAGTTTATTTTGCCATTGAATCTCTAAATTATTTAAATTGTTGTGAATTTCAGAGTTGTTAGGTAACAGCTCTAACTCGTGAAGTTTATTAATTGCCGATACAGCAAGTTCTTGTTGTAGCGTAAGTGATTCTATTTCACTGGTGAGTCTGTCAATTTGCCGTGGACGTTCGGTTAACTTTTTAAGTTCGTATACTATGGGCTTAAAAATTTCCTTTAATTCTTTGTGCCAACTAAAATCATTACTCTTTGTCTCATCAAAAACCGACTGATCGACGATGCCAGTGGCGATTTGTTCAAAGGCGATAAGTTTATCGGCAAGCAACACTTGCTGGTTTTCTTTTTGATTTCTTAAACTGTCCAGCTCATCTTCGTAGGTAGAAAATTCTATCTGCCGATCGATTTCTGAAATAGATTCTCGAATCGATGTGATTTCAGTACTTAATTCCGAGATTCGAGCCTGCGTAGAATTTTCAACTGTTGATGAGATGTTATTCTGATCATTTGTTTCGAGCGTTGATTCTTCTGCTTGAAGGTTACTGTTCATGACCAGGATAATCACTGTCAATAATGATAACAGTTGCGTGCGATAACTCTGGTTTAATTTCATGATTCGGGAAAGTGACGACGAGAATAACAAGGTATAAATAACTTTTGATTTGGATGTTTTAGCTTGGAGGTGTTTGAATTTAATCGTTTCAGTGGTGTTAGTATGTTTTGATTTTTATTAGTTCCTTATTCAACATCTGAAATTTGGTGGATGTGATTGGTGTCAATATTGATTGTTCAATAATGAGTGCGAGTATTTTTTGAATGAATGACTTTAGAAGGTGCTGAAGTTGTTCCTATTGGCATAGATACCGTTATAAAAATTACTCTTTTATAGATTTTATTAAGGTTAATTGTCTGGTTTTCTTTTATTGCTGTCCTGATAGTAGTGCCAGTTATTCGTTGGTTTACATATTTTTAGATTCTCTTTTAGTAATTGATTTTTCGAGACTTTATTTCCGGTTTAGTTTTAAGTCTAAAAATTTGTCTTGTAAAATGTTGGTTCAACATCTTTTTATTAAAGATTGGCAAAGATAGACTCTTCGAAAATTTCAATAGATAACTGTTTCTAATTGCAGTCTGTATCGACTGTGCTCTTTCAGTAAAACACACGGACAAAAAAATTATGGGAAATGCCATTATCAGAAAGTGGAGTAACCAGACGTATCCAGGTTTTGAAGAGTTTAAGAGTTATGTAGAGTCGTGCGACATTGTCTCGTACAAGAATGACGAAGTTCATCGCAACGATGACGACAGTTGCATCTGGTTTAGGGATGCCTCTGATGGCCGTGACCAAGCAGACATGGAATATATTTTAAATGTGCCTAAATTTCGTCACTTTTTCAATTTAATGCCCGCTGGCACTGATCCCGCCATTGCTTTCTGTCAGTTAATGGCGCTTAGATACAAATCGAAATTAAATCTGTCAGACGAATCAGGAACCTATTTAATTCGTTTTCATGTTTGGAATACGATTTATGCGCATAAAAATGAGGCGCAGTTGAGCCAGCAGGTTACTTATGACTTTTCAGCGAGTAATAAAGATTACAGTAATATGATTATTTGTTTGTGACGTAAATTTCAACAGATTTTTGCCAGTGTTCATATTCGTTGAATGTTCACGAGCATGAACATTGGCTTTTTAGTTTAGGAGCCTCTGATTAACCTCAAGATCACTCAGGCCAAGGAGTTTTTTTCTGATTAAGGCGTGCTTTTGAAGGTCTAACGGGTTAAATCGAAAAAGCACAACGCAGAGCAGGAAAAAACTGGCAGGCTCCCAAGGACGTGATCTCAAACGCACATTTGCGGCGTTGCCGTTTTTATTAAGGACTCAGGCCATTAATTACAAACGGAGCCTTGCAACTGCACGTTTGAGACCACGCTGAGTAATTTTGAGGTTAATCAGAGGCTCCTTTAGTTATAATGCTGTTTGTTACCAATTAGTTTCCCTGTAATCTTTGAAAAATTTGCCATAAGCTGGTGACTTATTGTCTTCTAAGACATCAAATATGGGTGCCAGAATTCTTGCTGCACCATCGATACAATCTAAGGGTGGTACTTTGCCTGATATTCTGGATCGAACCTTTATGGGTAATGGGTTTTCTTCGGTTACCCAGCCGGTATCCACGCTGTTCATATAAATTTTGTCATCAGAATAATCCGACGCCGAAGTTCTCGTCATCATATTCAAAGAGGCTTTTGACATATTAGTATGAGGGTGGCGATGAGTTTTATTTTTACGATTAAATTGTCCTTCCATTGAAGATACATTGATAATAAATTTTTCTGTATGAGTGCTCTTCTTTAATAGCGGCTTTAATCGGCTGTTAATGATAAATGGTGCAATTGCATTTATAACCTGAGTTTCTACCAGTTCGAGTGTTTCTACGGATTCTAACGTGTCAGTCCAGCTGTTGGTTGCACGGGTGTCAACGGGTTCGTTAAATTCATCACAATTGTAATTCCGGGTTGGTAAATTTTTCGAATGCGTATCGTCGTTAATGTGTATCAATCTTAGCTTTTCTGCCTCAAGAGATGTGTCTCGAAATTTACCTAATAGCTGTGTTTGTTGTTTTTCCAATGGGCGCTGTTCCTGGTGTGACAGGTATTCGAAATATTCTGGATGCTTTTTTATTGTTTGTGCTGCGTTATTAATGATAATGTCCAGGGCTTGATAGTGATCTAGCAAATAGGTTGTAAATGCTTCGATCAAAGGGACATGTCTCAGGTCCAAGCCGTAAATTATGAGCCGATTTTGCCAAACGTGAAAGTCCGCTTCTTGTGAAAATCTGTATGCAGCGTCTTTTTCGAACCGGGTTGTTACAATTACTTGTGCACCAGCTCTTAAGAGTTTTAACGAGGTTTCATAACCAATTTTAATTCGTCCGCCAGTGACGAGTGCAATTTTACCTTCTAGGTTTCCTGTTTGATTTCTATGTTTATAATTCTCTGATGCACAAGTCGGGCACATTTGGTGATAGAAATGATGGACTTTGTTGTATTTCTCTTTACATACGTAGCAGCGGCGTGACCGAAACAAGATTCGAGCATCTTCGTGGGGTAACTGTAAAGAACTATTGATTGATAACATTCTGCCGCAATTCAGAAAGTAAGGCTCTGCTTGGCAGCGTTCGGTCGATTCAATCAGTAATTTGTCGTGCATAATTTGGCGTTGTTTACGGGTAAAGTTCATCGTTTTTATTTCCCTATTGGCGCGCTTCATCAAGGATTTTTTGTATCTTTTCGAAGTGTGACCCTTTCCAATAAATTTGTTTACAATCGGAGCATTGTTTGAATTCAGTGAAGCGGTCAAATATATCTTCTGGCAACATTGCTCTCACCGAAGACTTTTGTATTTGATGAATGGTGCCATTACATTTTACGCACCGTGTGAAGGGTTTGAATTCGTCTCTCAGTTGGTAGTGATCGACGATCTCTTTAAATTGCGCTTGCGGCAATTGATTGCGAATCCAGCGTGCGTATTTAATGTTTCCACGCTTGAGTAAGCCGATGTCGCGAGTGAGTAATAGGTAATCCTGGTTCGATGAAATTTCCGCAAGTAACTCGTCCCCTAGATCTCGGTCGTTATGTAGACAATTAAAACCTGCTAACCGTAAATAACGTGCTAGGCCTTTTAAGTGCACATCAAGCAAAAAAGTTAGTTCTCCAGAAGGCTTATATGGCATAGAAATGGACGCGTCTTTGTGCGGGTTAGGGTATACCTCAACTCGATCACCGTTCTGCAATTGGTGACCGAATTCAACCCATTGATTATTAATTGTTATCGCCCCAATTTCTGGATGAGGAATGCCACAGGCCTCTATGGTGTCTTTGATGGAGGGGCGATCGTCAAAGCGATAAACTAATTCACTGATTTCCGAGTTATTGTTTAAAAAATTATTGCAGTTACCGTGAAACCTCAGTGTTGCTTGATAGAGTTTTTCATGCAGCGATATATGGTTGGATAGGTAGCCAGGCCATAACTGATGAAGTAGCTTTTTGGCTTGAATTTGGTTCATCGAGCCTAAATCGGCTAACTTTTTAACCCAGTTTACATAGTTGGCTAGCACGAGTTCCTGAGTAACAGGTATTGTTCTTATGCCATGATTTATTGAGGTTTTTTGGAAATCATGGTCGTCTTTATAGCCGTAGAATTGACCTAATAAATTCCGAGCGTGAGTGGTTTTTATTGCGCCGAAGGGCCAGTGAGCAACAAGAGTTTTGGTTTGTTGTTTAAAAACTTTTTTGGAAAGATAAAAAGGCATAACACAAGTTCTCATATTTCATCGTTGCAATTGAGATTTGTCCCACTCTGAATCAATTGCTCATTAAAATATGCGACTGTGTATTTAAGTATGATTCTAACTGCTAATAACAGACTACAGAATCGAAAGCCTAATGGTCGATTGACCTTTTCTTGTGGGAAGAAGGGCGAGCAGGCAGCCCAGATACAAGAAATTTATCATTGTGTGGCTGAGCTGTAAAGCAGATTTGTCGAGTGTGTTTCGAGCAGGCGATATTCGGCGTATTACTATTGGGTCAAATACTTAATACCTTTCTCTAACCCTGACAATGTTAACTCGTACATCTTATTTTCGATTAGGTCTTGGGTTAGTTGAATGGAAGTCGAATAGTCCCAAAATCGTTTTGGTGTTGGGTTTAGCCAAATAACTTTTTCGAATGTTTCTGTGAGACGTTGCATCCATACACTGCCAGCTTCTTCGTTGTTGTATTCAACGCTGCCATAAGGCGATGTAATTTCGTAGGGAGCCATGGAGGCGTCGCCAACAAATATTACTTTGTAGTCTGAGGAATAGGTGTGCAATACATCGTAGAGCGGTGTGGTTTCGGCGTGCCTACGCTGATTGTTTTTCCAAACAAAATCGTAGATAAAATTGTGGAAATAAAAATATTCGATGTGTTTGAATTCGGTTTTACAAGCTGAGAAAAGTTCTTCACACACTTGAACATATGGATCCATCGAGCCACCGACGTCAAAAAATAACAGCACTTTTACGGCGTTGTGGCGTTCAGGCACCATTTTTAGATCGAGAAAACCGGCATTGTTGGCGGTGGAGCGAATGGTATCGTCTAGATCAAGTTCTTCGTCGGCGCCAGTTCTGGCAAATTTACGCAATTTGCGCAGGGCAACTTTAATGTTGCGGGTACCCAGTTCGACGGAATCGTCGAGATTTTTAAACTCTCGTTTTTCCCAAACTTTTACCGCGCGTTTATTTTTGCTTTCTCCACCAACACGAATACCTTCTGGGTTGTAGCCGTTGTTACCAAAAGGAGAGGTGCCTCCGGTGCCAATCCATTTGCTGCCGCCTTGGTGCCGTTCTTTCTGTTCTTGTAAGCGTTTTTTAAATTCGTCGATAAGTTTGTCCAATCCACCGAGCGATTCTATTTTTGCTTTTTCTTCGTCTGATAAGGTTTTTAGGAATTCTGCACGTGTCCAGTCGTCGGGAATGAGGGCATCAATAATATCGCCTAGATCTTCTAAGCCTTTAAAGTAAGTGCCAAAGGCTTTATCGAAACGATCAAAATATTTTTCGTCTTTAATAAGACAGATCCGAGCAAGCAAGTAAAAATCATCGATAGAGCCGAAAGCTAGATTATTTTCCATAGCTTCAATCAGAACCAACAGTTCTTTGAGTGAAACTGGAACTTTGGCTTGTCGTAAGTGGTAGAAAAAATTAACTAGCATAATGCTGCCTACGAAAAGTCGTCACTATGGGTTTTTACGGCGAATTTTTACGACGGGTCATGAACGCTAAGCGTTCCAGCAATTGAACGTCTTGCTCGTTTTTTAGCAGTGCTCCGTGCAAGGGTGGAATGGCTTGGCGGGCGTCGCTGTTTTGCAAGATATCGTCCGGTATGTCATCGGCCATGAGCAATTTTAACCAATCGACTAATTCAGATGTTGACGGTTTTTTCTTAAGGCCTGGAATTTTTCTGACATCAAAAAATACATCTAAGGCGTTGGCGACTAGATCTTTTTTTATTGTTGGGAAATGCACATCGATAATTTTTTGCATGGTTTCCCGGCTGGGAAAGCTAATGTAGTGGAAAAAACATCGGCGTAAAAATGCATCGGGAAGTTCTTTCTCGTTATTGCTGGTAATAATAACGATGGGACGGGTTTTGGCTTTGATGGTTTCTCCGGTTTCATAAACGAAGAATTCCATTTTATCGATTTCTACCAGTAAATCGTTGGGAAATTCTATGTCGGCTTTGTCGATTTCATCAATCAATAAAACCACTTGTTCATCAGCTTCAAAGGCTTCCCAAAGTTTGCCTTTTTTTATGTAGTTATTGATGTCGTGAACGCGTTCGTTACCGAGTTGAGAGTCTCTTAGTCGCGATACTGCATCGTATTCGTACAAGCCTTGTTGCGCTTTGGTGGTGGATTTTATATGCCACTGAATGAGGCGCAAATTTAAGCTGGCAGCAATTTGCTCGGCGAGCATGGTTTTACCGGTTCCGGGTTCACCTTTTACCAGTAATGGTCGTTGTAAACTGACAGAGGCGTTGACCGCCATGCTTAAATCATCGGTAGCGACGTAGTCGTTGGTTCCCTGGAATTTCATGGTAACGAACCCTAACTTTAACGGTTTCTGAACGATTGTGTTGGTGGTGTGAGCACCAAATTTATCGAGCAGTATTAAGAAATTCGCTCCAAATTGCCAGTGTCTTTTTTCGCTCACTGGCATAATCAATCATGGGGTTTGGGTAGCCCAGGGTTTCACAGCTTAAAGTACTTGGCTGGTGAATTTTTTTGTCATTAATTGAGGAAAGTTCGGGCACAAATTTTCTGACATAATTGCCCTGTGGGTCGAACTTTTCTGCCTGTCGATAGGGATTAAAAATACGAAAATAAGGTACGCTATCGGCGCCAACGGATGCACTCCACTGCCATCCACCGTTATTGCTGGCAAAATCACCGTCCATTAAATGCTGCATAAAATGGGCTTCGCCGAGTCGCCAATCGATGCGCAGTAATTTTGTGAGAAACGCGGCGGTAATCATGCGCACGCGATTGTGCATCCAACCGGTTTGCTTTAGTTGTCGCATGCCAGCATCAACGATTGGAAAACCGGTTTTTCCGTCGCACCAACGTTGAAAATTGGATTCGTTAACCTGCCATTGAAGATTATCGGCTACGGGTTTAAAACACAGTCCTTGGCTTAATCGAGGATTGGTTGCCATGAGGTGTCGGTAAAATTCTCGCCAAATTAATTCGGTTAGCCACTGTCGGTGAAAGGCTTCGTCACTGTTGGTTTCTATCAGTACTTGTATGCATTCACGAATACCAACAGCGCCAATGGTTAAATACGGTGACAATGTGCTGGTTGCGTTTATGGCGGGAAAATCACGAAGCTCTTTATAACTCTGTTCAGAGCGTTCAACAAATTTATGCAGTCGCGAATGAATGGATTTTGTGGTTACTTTCCATAAATCCGTTCTGTATTCGCCGCCAAATTGTGGAATTTCGTCGCTCTCAATGGTTAATTCAGATTGTTTTCTCGGCGACTTAAATACGGTAAGTATTTCTGGGTTTGCTCGCAATCGCCAAGCGTTGGAAAAAGGGGTAAACACTTGAAACATGCTGCCGGAGTTATTCAGAACACTGCCCGGAGGAAGAATAACGTCGCCGTTAAATCGATGGCTTGTGACGGATATTTTTTTCAGTTCTTGCTCGGTTTGGTCGTCACGTTTTTTTTCGTTCAATGGGTATTCATTGTTAAACCACAGATCGTGAATTGCATGCTTTTTGCAAAATTGAGCGAGCTTGCCTGGAATTTCGGTAAAATAATCCACCGCAATAATTTTTAACGGAATGTTTTTTTGCTTCAGTTCCTTGCTGAATTCTCGCAGTCTGTCGGCTATTAATCCCAATTTTACGGGACTGTCGTTGTGTTCTTGCCATTGTTTCTCACAGATAAAAAATACACCTACAACAGAGCCAGCTTTTGCGGCATTAAATAAGGCGGGATTATCGTTGAGACGTAAATCGTTGCGAAACCAAATAAGGTGTAACGGCGAGTGGCTCACTAGTGTTCCTAATGTTTTGTCTTTTATGTTTTACAGTGCTTATATTTGGTTTCGTAAACCCAACTCTAGCGGGTAGGGGTCCAAATAAATTTGCGAGCGAATGTAGTCGTTACCGTAGCGATCAACATAGTGTTTCAATAATGTTATGGGAACGCTTAAATGCACGGAGCCTTGGTGGTATTGGCGAATAACACTCAGTATGTCTTGGCGAATTTCACCTTCGACGGTGCGTTTTAAATAACCGAGAATATGTTGAAGTGTATTGACGTGATTTTTTCGCGTTGCGGGTTTGGCAACGGTTTGCATGAATAACGCAATGTATTGATCGCAGATGGACTTTTCGTCGAGACCATCGTGATTGGCAACCAGACGGCCGAGTGCTCGGTAACCTTTTTGTGAATGTGCCATGAGCGTGTATTTGTAGCGGCTATGGAAATCAATTAATGCACCGAGAGTCGGTTTTTGCTCAACGGTTTGTCGCCAATAATTTAAGGCGAATACGCGCAGAATAAAGTTTTCGCGAAGTGGTGGATCGTTTAATCGACCTTCTTCTTCCACGGGCAGTAATGGGTTTTTTTCCATAACGGCGTTGGCGAAAACACCGACACCTTTTCCTTCTTGCGGGTAACCAAAGCTCTTGCTGGTTGGATCGTTGTTATAGACTTTAACTTTAAACGCGCCGCAACTGGGTGAGTTCTTGATAAAAATGTAACCGCACAAATCGTTCAGGGTGCCAGCGGTTTCCTCGCTGTAGGCGTAGAGTTTGTCGGTGACGTCTAGGGTAGGGTCGTCTGTGCCGACTACTCGAGGCTGGTTAATGTCGCCGACTAAACGAATGGTTGGTCTAGGAACGCCCAAACCGATGGCCATTTCTGGGCAGTAAGGTTTGAAGTCAAAAATTTTGCCCAGTACGTCGGTACAGAAGCGAGAGCGTTTGTGGCCACCGTTGTAACGGACTTCTTGTCCCATTACACAGGCGCTGATGCCGACGGGAATGTTGTGCGGGTGATTTCGGTAAGGCAAGGCTACTCTTCCAATGGTTTTCTGACGGTTACGTATCAGTATAAGCCTTGGATCGCCACCAGATGAGTTTTCATTTGGTGGCTTGAGCGATTTTTACAGCAGTAATACTTGTTGGAAGCCGTGGATTATGGGCAATGATACATTTTGAACTGCTGATTGCCTTCAACGGGTTGTTCCAGTGGCACGATAACGTTGGCTCCCATTGAGGCCGCGTCATTGCGAGCTTGGGTGAGGAGTTCGGTTTCGACTTTATTTTTGTTGCGAGAGATGCCGGTAATTTTATCGATGCCGCTAACCGACAGTGTTCCCAACGATTTGCAATTGCCGACGCCAGTGGAGCGGCGAACATCCACGTTTTTACCGGCATCCGATAGCTTCACCCACGTACAGGCACTCAGACTTACCGCCAAGGCGACGGTGGTAAGGGTAATTATTTTCTTAAATGGCATAAAGTCACTCCCAAAAAACAGTTGGCTTTAGCTGGCTTGGTTGGCGCTAGCAAAAGCCATGCGATAAAGGCTTAATCCTACCGTGTTGACAGGTTAATTCGGAGTGTCTTTGATCATATTTGCCGCAGAAATTCATTAATTTCTTCTAATGCCTGATTGGCCTCAGGAAGAATGGGGGCGAAGCCTTGAAAGACGTGGGGCATATCTGGCCAACGAGACAGTTGTATGTGCTCGTTACCTTGGGCTTTTGCAGCTTCAACAAAATTGACTGAATCTTCCAGAAGAATTTCTCGCTCGCCCACTTGAACCAGTGTCGCAGGCAGGGATTTTAAATCGCCGTGAATGGGAGAGATCAGCGGGTTTTTAAGATCGCCTTGTTCTTGAACGTATTTAGCGACAATGTAAGGGAGTACTAACTCACTAATGATTGGGTCGTTGTCGCACGCGCTGCCAAAGCCTTTGCGCTCGTAATTGAGGTCGGTAGCAGGAGAGAGCAATACACACGCATCGGGGAGGTTTTTGGGTTCTTCGGCGAGTGCGAGCATCGCTGCCAAGCTCAGATTACCACCGGCTGAGTCGCCGATTAAGAACACTTGCTCGGCGGGTTGTTCTCCCCTAGGGCTGTGATTTCTCAGCCATTGCAGGCCGTGAATAATGTCTTCCAGGCCGTTGGGAAATGGGAATTCTGGCGCGAGGCGATAGTTAATCGCCAGCACGGCACAGCCGCAGGCTTTGGCTAAGCGTGCGGTTAAGGGCCTGTGACTGATCGACGAGCCCGCCATCCAAGAGCCGCCGTGAACGTAGAGAATACGGCGGTTGATATCTGCGTTTTCGGCAATGACCCACTCGCAGGCAAGATCACCTACCACCGCCGGTTGAATGTCGGCGTCTACCGTCAGTATTTCGGGGCTGGCGGCAAAGTACATATCCAGTAGGGCGCGTTTGTGAATGGGATGATTTGCCGTGGTAGCAGATAGCTCGGCAATGGTGGTCATGTGAGAGATAACTCTATCAATGCTCATGGGTTGCCTCATTTGAGCGATGGGCTTGTCGGTTAGGATCCAGTCTAACCTAATCGGCTGAAGTCTCATTAAATCAATGACGAACGCTAAAAAGCGGCGTTTATTCGGGAGTTGCTTATTACGCCGTTGTTATTTCTTTGCTGGCATAACATGAACTGGACAGCACAAATCTAGAGGTTTTTGATCGATAATTCTAGAAAATTACCGCAAATGGTACAAAAGAAGGAATTTCCTCCTGAATACTTGGGCTCAGGTATCTGTGTGCTATGATAGCGCCCCTTTTTTAGGCCGGAGTCAATCTCGGGCCATTCTAACGAATTCAAGATAGATAAATCTTGAGCATACATTTAATGAGAGAATTGTTTTTCAATTTCGGAAAACATTGGCAATCATCTACGGTTTGGCGAAGTTTTTGAACTGCCAAATTTGTTTAAGTCGTGTAACGCAGAACTTAAGCATTATCCCGTTTGTTACCGCTATCGAGGTGAAACAGTATGGCTAACACGTCGCTCAATAAAGACAAAATTAAGTTTCTTTTGCTTGAAGGCGTGCATCAGTCCGCGATTGATACACTCAAAGAAGCCGGCTACTCCAACATCGAGTATCTGAAAACTTCTCTACCAGAAGACCAACTGATCGAAAAAATCAAAGACGCGCATTTTGTGGGTATTCGTTCCCGTACCCAGCTGACTCGTCGAGTATTTGAAAGCGCTGAAAAGTTGATCGCCGTGGGTTGTTTCTGTATCGGGACAAATCAGGTGGATTTAGACGCCGCTCAAGAGCACGGTGTGGTTGTGTTTAACGCGCCTTATTCAAACACCCGTTCGGTGGCTGAATTGGTGATTGCCGAAGCTATTTTGTTGTTGCGTCGAATTCCTGAGAAAAACTTCGAAACCCACCGCGGTGGTTGGGGTAAATCAGCAGCGGGTTCCTACGAAATTCGCGGCAAAACCTTAGGTATTATTGGTTACGGTTCAATTGGTACTCAAGTCAGTGTGCTGGCCGAAGGCTTGGGCATGAAAGTGTGTTTCTACGACGTGATCACCAAGTTGCCATTGGGTAACGCGACACAAATTCGCGATATGAACGAATTATTGGGTATGTCTGACATCGTCAGCTTGCACGTACCTGAATTGCCTGCAACCAAAGACATGATCGGCGAGAAAGAGCTTGCTGCCATGAAAAAAGGCGGCATTTTGTTGAATGCCTCACGCGGTACCGTGGTTGATATCGAAGCACTGGCGGCGGCGCTGGAATCGGGCCACCTTGCCGGTACAGCTATCGATGTGTTCCCGGTTGAACCGCGCGGTAACGGTGAAGAGTTTGTGTCTCCGTTGCGCGGTCACGACAACGCTATTTTGACACCGCACATTGGTGGTTCTACCCAAGAAGCTCAGGAAAACATCGGTACTGAAGTCGCTGAAAAGCTGGTCAAATACTCTGATAACGGAACCACAATTTCTTCTGTTAACTTCCCAGAGGTGGCGTTACCGTCACACACCGAGACCCACCGTTTGTTGCACGTTCACAACAACATTCCCGGTATTCTGTCGGAAATTAACCGAGTGTTCTCTGAAAATAACATCAACATTTGCGGCCAGTTCCTGCAAACAAAAGGCAACGTCGGCTATGTTGTGGTGGATATTGATGCAGAATACAGTGAAATTGCACTAGAGCGTTTGCGTCAAATTGAAGGTACAATAAGAGCGCGCGTGTTGTTCTAATGCAGTCGCATGCGCTACGTAATGTGGCGCATGCAGATTATATGTGTTGCCTGTCTTTTTATTAGCGTTCGCTAATTTCTCTTGAAGGTTCATTGAGCTTAGGTTTGTTACTGATACTTAAGCTGTCGGTTTTATCCCCTTCGGTATGGTCGAGTTTGACAACACTGTAGGCGAGGTCTTTTGCCAGCCACACGGTGGTTTTGCGTTTACCGTTATCTTCTTCTTTGATCAGTTTGACCGCGTCGAATTCTCCCACCTCGGTTTTAACTCGCTCATCTTCTAAGCGGGTAAAATAATAATCTCTCACGCCTTTTTTCTTGGCAATAGGGTAATGAAATTGAGTGGTATTGGGATCGCAGGCAACGTCGAGTTGCAAGCGCAATTGATAATTCAGCGAGTCGTAGAGTTCGTCTTCAAAATTTAAGGTTCGATCGCCTTTGGCGGTTTCGCTGAGGTAGGAATGATTTTGATGATCGACGGTAATTTCGAGATCTTTGCTTTGGCCTAAGCCGCTGCGTTTGTGCTCAAAATGATGAAGCTTCCAACTGGGCATCATAAATACGCTGGTTTCTTCAATGCTTAAAAATAACCACTGGGCTTTTGAGTGCATTTGCCACAAGCCACTTTGGGTGGACGAAATACGTCGATTAGATTGAACTGAAACTGAACGAATTTGCGCGTCGTACTCAAAATTAACGCCGTCTACCTGGTGCAAAATATCGGCTTCACACAGTTCTCGACTTTTCACACGTTCAGTTTGCGCAATAATTTCGAGGTTACTGGGCGCAATTATTTCATCGGATTCGGTAGTTGCGTCGAGTGCGTTGGTTTGCGGTTTGGCAACGGTAATTAATTCGTCCGGTGTTTTGGCTATGGGTTGTTTAGAAGGAACACTGGCGTGTGCGGTAATCATGGGAACTGCCGAGACTACCAAAGGCAACAGTGCTTGTGAAAAAAAACGCGTGGATATCACAATGAATTTCCCGTGAGTAAATGACGCTAAATGGCTATTTCATTTTAGTTGGAAAACTTGGCCCGAGTGTATCGTTAATCAGAGGTTCATTAAGTAAACGTTCTTATAACGAACAAAACACGGTTTATGCCAGATTTTCTGAATCTAATATACTCTAAATCGGTTCTTTGATTTTGATATGGAAAAAAAGTTTACACCGCACCTAATTCATTGCTGATTATTGTCATGACTTGATTGCGGTAATAGTCCGATTCGTTGACTAAATTATGGCGGGCGTCGGCAATTAAATGTTTTTTAAGATTTGGTAACCGCGCTTCCGCTGTGGGTAAGTTGTAATGCCAGTCTACGGTTTCGTCTTTGTCACCTTGAACAAATGCCAGTGGACAATCGATGGCAGAGAACTGTGAGAAACGAATCACCCATTGGCGCAGTGCGTATAACCACTGCATCGAGGCTTTATTAAATTGCATCGGATCATTGCGTAAAAATTCACAGAAATTGTCATCGTGACTGCCGAGCTGGCGCATGTCTCGCGGAAAATATTTCAACCACGGGTAAACCAATTTGTGAGCATTAGCGGCTAAGTGCCAATTTTTAATTCGAATTAACGGTGCTAATAAAATGGTGTTTGTAAAATCATTTTCTGGATGGGTAAATAAATAATCAAACAGAACTGCACCGCCGGTACTTTGACCGATCGAGAAATAGGGTTTGGGCAAATGAATTTTACATTCATTGATTAAATCTTCGAACACGCGTGTGTAACGGGTGAACGAATCGATCACGACTCTTTCCCCGGTGCTGAGTCCGTGACCGGGCTCGTCGTAAGCCACCACGTTAAAGCCAAGCTTCAAGCAATGACGTATCAGGTGATGATACAAACCGGTGTGATCCCAATAGCCGTGGACAATAAATACGGTGCCTTTGTTTTCCTGACGCAACCAAATCTGCACAGCAACATCGAAGCCCTGGGATTGAATTGTTGTATATAAATGATCTATACGATTATTTGCAGTATCTTCAAAATGAAGATTGTAGAAATCCAGATATTGATTGAGAAGTTTCTGATCTCCCGCAGGCGCGGAATTACCATTGATTAACTGTGGTAACGCATCTTTCAAAGCGGGCCACTGCGTTGGAAGGCTGGAAAATGGATGTTCACTCATTATTATCTTTAGGAGCCTTTAATTATCAAACCAGAAACGTTGATCAAAACTGTGTGATGGTTGCAACGCTAGCGGAATTAGAGGGAGACTTCAATCACCTGCGCGTCTGTGCAGAGATTTAAAAAGTCTTTTCAGCGATGGGTGAAAGACGGAGGTGGCGACCCTAAGGGCTCGGCGTATTTTTCCCGTAACTAGTGTTGCAGCTCGTTCATTTGGAACAACCAAATCACACTCGCTGTGCCTAAAATACGAAAAAAATACGCTCCAGCAGGTGTGATTAAATGAGTGTGAACAGGCCCTAGAATCTACTGAATTCAGAGGGTGCTATTCTCTGAGTTTAAAGCGCACCACCAACTTGAATTGATACTGGTCGTCCTCTAACAGAGATTGAGGCGGCTTAGGAAACGGCGATATTTTTTTAACGGCTCGGGCTGCTTCGCGATCTAGCAATCGATAACCGGATTTTTGCGAGACCGCGGTATCAACCAATTCCCCGTCGGCAGCTACGGCGATTTCTAACCCCACATTACCTTCTCTTCCAGCGCGCAATGCTTGCACGGGATATTGCACGTTCTTATAAATGGCGCTGATGACTTGTGAGTAATACCGTTGTCCGGCGAGTAGGTCTTCTGCCGAGAGTACCTCGGTGGGCTCTTCAGCATCGGATATTGAGGTTGCTGGTGACAGCGAAGCAACCTGCAATGCGTCGCTTGTAGGGCTCTCTGATGTGTTGTCGTTGCCTGGTTCAAACGGTGAACTGACCGCGTCCTGTTCGGGCGCCGGTGTAAACGTAGCGGTGACAGAAGTTGCCTCGGCAATTTCTTCTTCAACGGTCTCTTCAACAGTTGCCGCGGGTGTTGGTTCGGCTGTGGTTTCAGCTACCGCAGGAGCTTCCACCTCTGGCTCAGGTTCTGTTGAAGCGATTTCCGTTTCAGCTGCAACGCTAGGTGCTTCACTGACCTGTTGCTGCTGGCTCGACTGTGGGGGCGCTTCCGATTCTGGCTCTTTGGTTGTAGCCGCGGCAACTGCTGTCTCAGCAACGGTTTCGGCTTCTGGTAGAGCTTCTGCAGTTGATTCTGGTGTTTCTGGCGGTGCCAACCAATTATTGGTGATTTGTTGGATGCGTCCTTCTGGCGGAGACAGAGCTTGGAACCGGCTTTGCAATTGGGGATCGATATCGCCACTGGCTAGCAGCTGCTCTTTAAATTGCGTGGAAGGGGGTACTTCTCCAATCCAGGTTTGAAGCAAAAGTTCAAACAACCCGTCTGACTCTAATTCGCCCAATGACAAATCATTGAGTTCCAAGGCGACACCGACATCTGTTCGCGTGAGCCTTAATTTATCGCCAGTAACGAGACGACCTTTGATGAGATTGGTCAGACTGACTAGATCTTCGGCGTATTTTTCAAATAAGGTGTAATCGGCATTAATGGCCACGGATTCGGCCCACAGCCTACCCATGCTTCTGCGGCTAATGCTGCGATCAACCACCAAAAACTCCATACTCGCTGAATTGCTCTGGAGAAAGACTGAATTGGCATTGTTTGTGGGGGTATCCACATAAAGCGCTGCGATGTATTTTTCTTTGCCAAACGTATTAAGTACTGCCATACCGTTGAGTGCAGCGTAGGTTGAGTGGCTGAAAAGTAAAACGTGTATTCCTAATAGTGGCAGTAGGAATGTTTTACTGCGAGGCTTTATTAATCCCCTCCAAAAGTGCTTATGATCCATACAACTTCCCATTGATACTGTGTTTTACCAGTTTTATAAGGTGTTAACGTGATCTTCTCTCATGCCATGTTTGCTTGCATTGAAAATGGCGTGCGGTCTTTTAAAACCCTTTCAAGCTTCGCACATTGACTTGATAGATTTATGTAGAGGAGGAATAAATCTAGTATGGAATTATTATCGTGAGTCTTTGTGAATGGTAATTATGTAATAAATTTAGTTTTGCTTATAGTGTTTCGAAACTAAAAGTTACGAATTTTTTTGAATATTAACCGTAAGACTTTCGTTGAATGGTTGGTCAATAGTTGGTGGGGAAGGAAATCTTCAGAGAGCGCAGCCTTATCTTTGGATTAATAAACTGGTGCCAAAACTTAATCAGCAATCAATTAAACGGTAAGTGCAGAGTACCCTGAATTTAATCATTTAAATTTTTCAGTCAGTTATTGGTAATGCGCAGGTAATTTCGGTTTGAGTGATGTGTCTTTTAAAGCGTCATTTTTTTAGGGGCCGCACGCACAAATAAATACAATCAAAAAAGCAGTTAAATGAGCGTGGGCAAATCCCAGTGACGATATTTGTTCAGATTTATTTTGGTAAAAACCGGCAAAACTTGTCTGAGCAGTTATTTAATTCATAAGAATTAATCGCTCGCTACCTGAAAACGCAAAATGACTTTAAATTGATACAAATCGTCTTCGAGTAGGATTTCCGGTGGAGGAGGGAAGGGCGCGCTGCGTTTAACGGCTCGGGTTGCCTCGCGATCAAAGGTGCGATACTGAGATTTTTCCGAGACGACGGTGTCGACCACTTGACCACTGGCATCCAGCGAAATGTCTAATGCGACATTTCCCTCGCGACCAGCGCGTAGGGCTAAATTAGGATAGACAACACTGCGATAAATTTTTCGTTTTACTCGCGTGTAGTATTTTTGTCCTTCCAATAATTCTTCTACCGACAATTGATTATCGACATCGACAGATTCTTCGCTTGGGGTTGATTCAGGAATTTGAGGTGGCGCTAGGGCAACCTGCAAAGGCGGAGTTTCTGCCTCTTCTTCAAGATTATTGGAAAAGAGCTCCGATACTTCTTCGTTTGCTGTGCTGTCTTCAACGGCGGCCAACTGCTCCGGAATTGCCTGAGCCAATTCATTATTCTGAGATTCCACATTCTCTTGGTTTTGTTCAGCGGCTAGCTCAACTGCTGGTTCTGGTGCGGGTGTTGTTTCTTCGATAACGGCTTGTTCGACATTTGTTTCTTCAGCATTTGTTTCTTCAACAACGGTTTGTTCGGCAATCTGGGCGATTTCTGTATTCGTCGGCTCTGGCGATGAGGCTGCAACAGCGGGTTCTGGATTTGACTGAATTACCGTCTGCGTTGATTCTTCGGTTATTGCTAATTGCTCGTTGTTTTCTATTTCAACAGGGGCTAACCAATTTGATGTAATTTGCTCTACGCGTCCGTCCGTTGGTTGCAATGCATTAAATCGGCTTAATAAATCGGAATTAATTTGTCCTGCCGCCAATAATTGTTCTCGAAATTTGGTTGATGGTGGCACTTCACCAATCCAGGTTTGCAGCAATAAATCGAACAAACCTTGGGATTCTATTTCTCCGAGCGCTACATCATTCAGTTCTAAAGCGATACCTTCGATAGTATTTTTAATTCGGAGTTTATCCCCCGTTACCAAACGCCCTTTAATTAAATTTGTCATTGCCGCCAATTCACTGGCGTGTTTTTCCAATTGCTCGTCGTCGGCGTTGATGGATACCGATTCAGCCCACAGCCGTGCCATCCCGCGTCGGCTGATACTGCGGTCAACGATTAAAAATTCCATGACCGCCGAGTCACTTTGCTGCATTGCTGATTCTGACTTGTCTGTCGGTGCATCTAGATACAGTGCTGCGATGTATTTGTCTTTACCGAAGGTATCGAAAACCGACATGCCGTTTAAGTCAGCGTGGCTTGAGTGAGAGAAAAATAACGAATGGAGACTGATGGTCAGAAAAAATGCTCCAAAGTTTGGATTTAGTGAGTGCTTCCAAGACTGTTTTAGTTTAAGACAACTTCCCATAGATAACATACTCTTCCGGTGTGTTGTGGATTTGTGCAGTTGTGTTCGCCATTTTTATTGTTGTATTGGCTTAATTATCTGTGCCTTGAGACTACTAAGTTCCGCGCTAGACTTGTCGGGCATGCTTAAAGAAAGCAGCAAAAATGAACTTAAATGATACTGAAATTTTTATCGTTTTATGTTTACAGCATTTTCATTTGTAAAAGCTGATACTAATTTATTGAAATTCTGCAGAAATTGGAATTAATTTTTTTCAATCCAACGTTCTTTTTATTTAATTATGAGAATTGAAAGCGTCGGTGATGGGCGTATACGCAAGCGGCGACTTTGAGTTAAACCGCTTGCGTAAAAACAGACAGTTGGTGGGGGTAAGGTTGGTGAGAGTAATTAAATGTTAAGCTCTATAATTTCCAATGTGTGAGTTTGTGTTTCCTCTGGTGCTAAGGTCACACAATTATCTTTTACGGCGGCAGATTCTAGACATAACATTTGATTGAAATCGTTATCGTAAAATTGGCTCAGTGTTTTTGACTTATCGAGCCAAGGATTCCATGTAACCAAGCTTGGTAAATTCTTTGTCAGAATAAAAAGGTTTCTGCTAATACCTTTATCGTTCAGTTTAAGCTCGCCTGTGGCTTGGGAGGAAACATTTTCATAAACTCTATCGACTTCTTCAGAAACCTGCAGTGGTCCGGCTTGAGTTTTTAATTGCCACTGATCCAGGGCATCAAAATATTTCTCTTCGTCTAAACCATCCACACTGACTTGATGAATATCACTGATTTGAAAATAGGTGTGCATGGCTAACGAATAATGAAAATCGCGGGTGTCGCAATTTTTTACGCTCAGCGCAATAGTTAATGTTTTGCCAACCGTGATTTGCAGTTGTAACTCCGTTGCAAACGGCCAGAGGGAATTGCTGTTGGCATCAATATTGGTTGTCAAAAGCAATTGGGTTTCGGTTTGTTCTGCTTGAATGGTTTTTAATTGCCAGGTGAGGTTGCGCAAGAATCCGTGGGCAGGTGCGTCGGTTTGTGAAATTTGCGTTTGAATAATGTCGGGGTTTTTGTCGAGATTGCCAAACCAAGGCCAACACAAGGGAATTCCACCACGCAGCGGTTTGCCTTCTTCATAAGTGTTGGCTTCACTTAAAAACAGTACGGGTTTTTGGCCGTGGCGTTCAAAGTGGCTAATTTGCGCACCTTGTAAAAAAACCGTTGCTGTGGATAAGTCGTTAGAGACAGTCACCGCGGGTAGGTTTTTGTGTATTTCTATTTGAACGCCCGGTAATTCACCAAAGCGTTGATAGAGGTCATGAAGCGTTGACGCTAAATCGGACATGCACTAAATCCTTTTTTGGAAATATTTTTCTAGTCTTTTACGATTATTCAAAAGCCTCGTCAGTTCCCGAAGCCCGGTGGCTAACTTGTGTTGCTTATACCGCTCGTTCGATTCAATTGGCAAGCAATGCTGCCACTTGGGCGCATTTTGTGGTAATTTCTCGCCCCGATGGGTAGCCACCCAATTAACATTTTTTTGACCCACCCGCCAGTTCAACGAATGGGAAGCGTTTAACTATGACCAGCTTTACTCAACAACTCGAGAAAATCAAAACGCAAAAGGGATTTATCGCCGCTTTAGATCAAAGTGGGGGCAGTACGCCGAAAGCGCTACGATTGTACGGTATTGAGGAGGATCAATACGAAGGCGACGACGCCATGTTTGGTCTTGTTCACCAAATGCGCACGCGCATTATTACCAGCCCTGCTTTCACCGGTGAACGCGTTCTCGGAGCAATTTTGTTTGAGAATACGCTTGATCGCGAAATTGAAGGTAAGCCTTCGGCAGAGTTTTTATGGCAAGAAAAGAACATTGTTCCTTTCTTAAAAGTCGACAAAGGCCTAGCCGAATTAGAAAACGGCGTTCAAGTTATGAAGCCGATGCCAAGTTTGGCTCAGTTGCTTGAAAAAGCAAAAGCGCAAAACGTCTTTGGTACAAAAATGCGCTCTTTTATTGCTGAAGCCAACGAAGCCGGTATTAAAGCGGTTGTTGATCAGCAGTTCGAAGTTGGTCTTGAAATCGTTAATGCGGGCTTAGTGCCAATTATTGAGCCAGAAGTAGACATCAACAGCGCGACCAAAGCCGAAGCCGAAGCCATGCTAAAACAGTTTATCTTGGCAAAACTTGATGAGTTAGCGGAAGATCAATTGGTCATGTTAAAGCTTTCATTGCCTGACGTTGCTGGTTTCTACCAAGAGTGCATCGATCACCCCAATGTCGTGAAAGTTGTGGCGTTGTCTGGCGGTTACTCGCGCGATGTTGCCAACGCTAAAACTGCTGAGAACCCTGGATTAATCGCGAGCTTCTCTCGTGCGTTAACCGAAGGTTTGTCGGCTCAGCAATCTGATGACGATTTCAATTCTGCACTGGATACTGCGATTGATTCGATCTATCAAGCTTCTGCAACCTAATTGAATACTCCTTTTTACCGGTGTATTGATTTAATTAGCGATTGCTCATTCAGTACCTTTGTTATGACTTAGCTGGTTTCAGCTGGTCGAAGGTACTGAATATTCCTCCCAGATATTTCTCCATCATAAAATTCAATCTCGTTGCCAATCAGGCGAAGTCGGTTCTGCCTGGGATTATTGTTGTTCACAAAACTCTGTTTTATTGGCTGTTCCAGAACCTTTTCGCTTCGTTTCTATCCAAAGCACGTACAGCCCAAACCACGTACAATCCAAAGCGCATACAATCTAAAGCGAATTCAATGGTTTTGAATCTGTTTTTGCGTTGAATTTAAATCTGAGTTGCTCGGTTTTATCGAACCAGTAAAACAGTGATTGCAGGTCTTGATGAACTCAATTTAGGTGAATGATGAGTTTTGGTAAATCTTCCGGTGTATTGTTGCTGCTCTTGTTCATTTCTTTGGGAGCCAATGTCTGGCAATGGCAGCAAAGCGCCCAGCAATCGAGTCATGAAGTCTCAATACCCGAGGCGTCGATCACACCCATAAACACCGTTGAGGCGACTGCGTCACCAGAACCCGCGTCTCCGTCTTTGCCCGATTTGGCGTTGCAATGGTTTAACGCTCAACAGCACGAGCAAGCCATTCAGGTGTTTGACTGGTTGGAGCAGTCGGACCCCAACCAAGCGCGTTCGGTGTTTGCCCAGCTAATGGCTGAGTTAAATCGGCGCCTTGAGGGTGGCGATTATGTTTTTGTGGAGACGGCGTTATCACACTGGCTGCAAGTTTTTCCCTACGATACCTCGCTGCAATTGGCATTTGCCAAATTGTGCGAACAGCTCAAGCGATTTGATGAAGCCTCTAATACCTATTTTGATTTGGCCGATGCAGCCATCAATGATTCTGAGCGACGACGTTTTATTGCTCAGGCAAGAGACTTTTCCGGCCAGCATTTAAATCTGTTATCGGACAGTCAGCGCTGGGATTTGGTCATTGAATTCATTGATCAACTGATTTGGCGGGAGCCCGATCACATTCCTCACGTAATTAATTTAGCCAAGGCTTATATTGCCAATGGTCAAGCTGAGCAGGCGCGTATTCATCTGACCAACGTTCAGCATTATCCCGAATACCAGCAAGAAGCCGAACGTTTACTCGCGGCAATAACACCGCAACAGTCTGAACCTGCCGCTGCGCCGCGTCGACGACGGGCATCGGAAATTGCTCTACAGTCGTTTGATAACCACTTTTTGGTGCCGTTGAAAATCAATGGCCGCTCTCAGGCTTCTCTGATCATCGATACCGGAGCGTCTTTAACGGTGTTATCCAGAACCAGCTTTGAACGGCTTAATATTGCTCGCAATGCGCAATTTGTCAGTACCGCAAGAATGAATACCGCAGGTGGAATCGCCAGCGCGGATATTTATTTGGTGTCTGAGATGTCGGTGGGGCGGTTTGTGGTGAAAAACGAACGCATTGCCGTGATGGATTTACCGGGGCTTTCGCCCAGTGACGGTTTGCTGGGTATGAATTTTCTGGGTGCGTTTAATTTTCAGATAAATACCGAAGCAAAAACACTGTCACTGGCGAGAAAATAACGAATGGTGGGCGCGTCAGCACCAGCTGGCTTCGTCGCTCGGATTCTTAAGAAGTTCTTCTATGTTGGCTGCGAGTATGCGGTAGCCAACGTTGCCGAACAGAATTTGTCGACCGTTATCGAGCACGTAGGAAGGGCTTCCCTTTAAACCTTCGGCTTTGGCGTTTTGGTAATCGTTCATCAGTGCCGCCATTGCTGTGCCGTTGTTGAGTTCGGCTTCGATAAGTGGCAAATCCAATTCTTGTAATTCAACGAGATGTTTTAAAACTCCCCAGTCGGCGATGTCTTTGGCTTCGCAGAAAAAAGCTTTGCGTAAGCACAATGCGTAGTTCTCAGCCGCTTGCCAACCGCAGGCCGATTCGACGGCTTTAGTCATTAAGTGGCAGGGGGCGGAAGAGCGGGGGCGGACATCGACCCAGAGTTTAGGATTAATTTCGGCGTGTTCGAAATTCTCTGCGCTGTGGCGCACGTGTTCTGCGAATCCACAAAAGCCTCCGCGTGACTGCCATTGCTTTTCCATTTTTCCGGCAACGTCGCCAAACACGTCCATATAGTGGTAACGAATGACAATGCGATCATTAAGCTGGTATTTGAGTTCTTCGATTCGGCGTTGGGCAATCCAAGCCCAAACACAAAGGACGTCGGAATAATAATCTATCGTGAGTGGTTGGTTCGCTGTGGGTGTCGCAGACATAACAAACTCCGTAACATGAGAATACTTAATTCGATTATATCTAAATTAGATTTCCTGTCATTAAGAAGTCTGACATCTGTTTGTTAATTGTCGCACAAGTTGGTTAAGCTGATTGCTCCCGAGCTTATCAAACATGTAGGTTATTTATGGCGAATAAACAGCAAGTGGAAATGCAAAAGGCTAAAACTGAGTCAAATTTAGGACGGATAAACCGAAGAACGTTTCTTTCAGGCAGTTCGGTGGCGGCACTGGCCAGTGTGTCACCTTCAAGTTTTGCACAGATTTCTACTGCTGTGGACCGGCCAGTGATTACTCACGGCGTTCAAGCTGGCGAAGTCACTACGCATTCTGCGGTGATTTGGGCAAAGACGGATCGGCCCGCGCGGATGTTTATTCAGTACGCCTACAATCCTGAATTTCGCCAGAGCATTAATGTTGCACCTATCGATGTGCTGTCGGTGACGAATTTTGTCGGCAAGCTGCGATTGACGAAATTGCTGAGTAACCAAACGGTGTACTACCGAATTGAGTTTGCCAATCTGGATAATCTAAAAGCGGTTTCTGATTCCGCCGTTGGCATGTTTAAAACCGCGCCCACACAACCCAAAAACCTTCGTTTTGCTTGGTCTGGCGATACAGTTGGCCAAGGTTGGGGGATCGATCCCGCGCGCGGCGGTTTAAAAACCTATTCGGCGCTGCTCAGTCACAACTTGGACTTTTTTATCAACAGCGGCGACACCGTCTACGCTGATAACCCGATTCAAGAGTCCGTGACGATGGCTGACGGCAGTCAGTGGAACAATATTATTACCGAAGAAAAACTCAAGGTTGCTGAAACCTTGGATGAGTTTCGGGGCCAGTGGCAGTACAACTTGCTGGATAAAAACTTTCTTGAATTTAATCAGCAGGTACCGAGTTATTACCAGTGGGACGACCACGAAGTGGTGAATAACTGGTCGCCTGGGAAAAACTTACTCGACGATGACCGTTATACCGAAAAATCCATTTCAGTTTTGGCGGCTAGGGCTAGCCGTGCTTTCTATGAGATGACCACGATTGATTATGTGCCTGAAGAGCCGGGCCGAATTTATCGCAACATTGCATACGGTCCTGACCTGGAAATTTTCTTTTTGGATTTAAGGAGCTACCGCGCTGCCAATTCCGAAAGTTTGCAAGAAGAGGTATCACCCGAGGCGAGAATATTAGGCGCCCAGCAATTGCAGTGGCTTAAGACATCGTTGAAAAACAGTCGTGCTACTTGGAAAGTTATTGCCTGCGATATGCCAATCAGTTTGATTGTGTGGGAAAGCCGTGTGAATCAAAAAATTGTGGAAGCCGTTGCCAACGGTGAGCCTGGTTCCCCAAAAGGACGTGAATTAGAATTTGCTGAATTGTTGACATTCATGGCCGAGGAAAACATTCATAACACGGTTTGGATTACCGCAGATGTGCATTACACCGCAGCCCATCACTACGATCCGAAGCGAGCTGCCTTTAAGAATTTTGAGCCGTTCTGGGAATTTGTTTCTGGGCCTTTGCACGCCGGTGGATTTGGGACGCGTGTACTGGATGGGACGTTTGGTCCGGAGGTGATTTTTCAACAAGCGCCACCGACGCAAAACAGTCCGCCGAGCGAGGGGTATCAATTTTTCGGATTGGTCGATATTGATGGTGACAGTAAAGCGCTTACCGTCCGACTTATGAACTGCGACAATCAGGAGTTGTTCCGTCAAGAATTAAAGGCGACGGTTTAAGCTTAGAATTAACAGATCCTAGCATTTTTTAACAAGCCTACAGGTTTTGATATGACTGTAGGCTTGATATAAAGTGACGCGAAGGTTTTGAAATATAAAAATAATAAAATGTGACAGAGGCGGTTGATTGGCGTGTATCCTGCTTTGATCACTTATGTAGGAGTCGAATGGGATCAGAGCTGTTAGCTGCTGTAGCCCTTGATGCAGGTCGAATTTTCACGGTCGACGGCGATAAACAAATGCAGTCAATAACCTGTAATATTTGTCAGTTAAATAATTGAATATTTATTGAGTTTGAGTACTAAACTCAATTGTTTGATCGCTATACAATGCATTGCTGCTGAGTCTTTCTCTTACCAAGGTAATTCTCCAATATACCGAGTTGTGTTGTCCTCTTAGATTTCATCCTCGGTCTGCGTTATTGAAGTGCTCACGCACCATTTTGGTAGGCATATCAATCAATAAGTTTTGATGTCATTAGGTTTGCAGTTCAAGTGGCGATTCCTTTCAGATTCGCAAACGTTTCGATGCAGTTAGTGAATATAAATCCAATATAAAAGCCTTCTACGGCATGGGTGCGTATAAGCAATGAATAAGTTGCAAAACATTCAGCGGATTCATCAAATGTTCAAGACGCGCAGGCGTTGGCTGACCATTGCTAACTTCTGCGATGACCTGAAACTGCCGCAAGAAAAGGTCACCGATTTAATCGACCAAATGCAGCGTTATTTGAAAGCACCCATAGAATATTCTGACAGCGAAAATGCCTACCGATACACCGAGGGCGCCATCAACGGTTATCGACTACCGGATTTTTGGTTAACCCCCGATGAGATCATCTGCCTAACCAAACTCAATCACAGCTTAAATAACTTATGCGAGGGATTGTTATCAGAGGAGTTCGAGCAGTTTTACGGCCCCATTCAAGACGCTCTTCGATCCCGCAAAATTAATTCTCATCAATTCAATAACCGCGTTAAATACTTTCCCAAATCCCATCAACAGACCTTTGACGACCACTTCTCTACGGTGTGTTCTGCGTTATTAGAACGTCGCCAACTGTCGATAACCTACCAAGACAGCCGCACTGAAACCTCCGCTCATACGCTGTGTCCTCAGCTTTTAGTTCATCGAAACGATTCCTGGATGTTAGAAGCCTGGTGTCATATGCACAGAAGTTTGCGCAGTTTTTCTATTGCTCGAATCGAGCAGGCAGAGATGCTGAAGGAGCGCAGCCGAGAGATTGCCCAGAAAAACTTAGACATTTATTTCGATAATCGCTACGGGTTAAACCAGCAGCGACCTCAGTTGTTGGTATTAAAGTTCAATGCGGACGCGGCTTATGAAGTTGCCTCTCAGTGTTGGCATTTCGAACAAAGCGGCGTTTGGCAAGACGACAGCTATGTGCTGACTCTGCCGCTGATCGACGAGGAAAACCTAGTCAAAAAAGTGCTTCAATACCTGCCCAGTGTTGAAGTTGTTGCGCCCGAAAGTTTTCAACAGCACATCCGACAAATCCTTACCCAAGCTCTTGAGCGCCATGAAAAATCGGCAACCGCTTGTAATTCGCCAAGCGAGATGTCAGAGTCTAAAATTGTTAAAGCTATTAGTTCAAATACCGTAGCGCCGACGGGCGATGCCCAAAAGTTAAAACAGGCGTAATCATCATCGCCTTATGCACTTTAATTTACTTTCCGACGCTGTTTCATTCTAAATAGCTGGCCTCGAAACTAAGATTCGCTCTACACTTTAACGGTGTATTCACCGCAAATTGACCTGGGCAATGGGTCGGTTTAGGCGATCTTGGTGACAAAATTCATTGTTCAATTACCCAAGTTTTTGATCACAATGTAACTATCGTTGGGTCTTTTCGGTAATCTGGAGAGATACCTGTGATTTTAAGGACTGCGAATGTTTGTACTTTACCCCGAAATAAAGCCTTACAACCGAGAGCATCTCAGTGTTGAGCATCCACACGAATTGTACTTAGAAGAAAGTGGTAGCCCAGACGGCATCCCGGTTTTATTTGTCCACGGTGGACCTGGAGGTGGGTGTACCAGTGGTGATCGATGTTTCTTCGATCCAGAAAAGTATCGAATTATATTGTTTGATCAACGCGGTGCGGGACGATCTAAACCCCACGCCGATCTCAACAGCAACAACACGCAAGCGTTAATCAGTGATATTGAAGCCATTCGCAATCATTTAGGTATCGATCAATGGTTGTTATTCGGTGGCTCTTGGGGGAGTACTCTGAGCTTGCTTTACGCTCAACAACATCCCGAGCAAGTTCTGGGTTTAATTTTACGGGGTATTTTCTTGTGCCGTAAAAAAGATTTGGATTGGTTTTATCAAGGCGGCGCGGCTCATGTATTCCCAGACTATTGGGAGTCATACAGTAAATTGATTCCCGAGGGCGAGCGCGATGATTTTATTTCTGCGTACTATAAACGTCTGACCAGTGACAACGAATTAGCCAAAATGGCGGCTGCAAAAGCCTGGTCTCAATGGGAAGGGCAGTGCGCTACCTTGCGACCAAGCCCTGAAACGGTTGATCATTTTTGCGATCCTCATTTGGCGTTGTCGTTAGCCAGAATTGAAGCACACTATTTTATTAACCATGCTTTTATCGAGGAAAATCAAATCCTCGATAATATGTCGCGTATTGCCGATATCCCAGGAGTTATTGTTCACGGTCGATACGATATGGTGTGTCCGTTAGACAACGCGTTCGAGTTATACAATCGTTGGCCGCAATCGGAATTAAAAATTATTCGTGACGCCGGCCATGCCAGCCGTGAGCCGGGCATTGTTGATGCCTTGGTGCGCGCAACCAAAGAATTCGCCAATCGCATTGAAAAAGGATTGGGCGACCCCGCTTAATTTTACGTTAATCGGTTTTATTAATTCACAATTAAATAATTTTAGAAAAATCAAAGACAGTTGGAAAAAAGTAGTGAAGGGATTAATTCAGCGCGTAAGTAGTGCTAGTGTAACCGTTGAAAATAACATTGTTGGGGAAATCGATAATGGAATTTTGTTGCTGTTGGGTATAGAAAAAAACGATGACGAAAGCGCGGTGGACAAGCTGGTCGACAAACTGTTAAAGCTGAGAATATTCCCGGACGACGACGGTAAAATGAATAAAAATATTCAAGACAGCCGCGGTAAAATTCTGGTGATTTCTCAATTTACTTTAGCAGCTGACACCAGTCGCGGAACTCGTCCCGGATTTTCTACGGCGGCACATCCCGAATTGGCGAAAAGGCTTTACGATTTATTTGTTGATAATCTGCGAAGCAAATTCCCGTTTATCGAGACGGGAATTTTTGCCGCAGACATGAAAGTTGCTCTCGTGAACGATGGGCCAGTGACTTTTATGCTAGAGGTCTAAACTCAATCGTTTAAAAACAGCAGCGTAAAAACGGTAATGTGAAAGCAGAGTTTCTTGAAAAACAAATGCTCGTATTATTATTTTTAGATTTCCATTTTTAGTTTTTATGCAACCTGTAATTAATATCAGGTTTAGATTTTCTGTTTATTATTTTTTGCGCGTTACTGTCAGTTTTTCTTCAAATTGAGGTAATTTTGGCAGTGACGTCGATACAAATTTTAAGATAAAATAGTAACTATTCTTATTTGAGTTGTAGAGTTACTGCTCTAGAAATAAAATTCTAGCGACTCAGAAAGACAGAATTGTGTCAGTTAAGGAAGGCTGAAAGAAACCCAGATCAAAGGAATTGAACTGGTTACAGAGATTGATCAAGTATCCAATAGAAAATTAATTTGGTCTTTATTGGTTTTTGTTATTTTCTATATTTGTCACCCGTTAATTACACTTCGTTATAATTGATACGAATAGTAACACCTTCTTGAATTCTTAAAAGTTTTACTTTTGTTTTGCTTAGATCAAATTTATTTTAAGTATAGTTGATATATGCCTTTCGGTTTTTGATCAATCCGCCAGTGTTTGATCATGCTCTTCGCAACTTAGGCATAAACTTAGAAATAAATAGGGCAGAAGGTAGACGATTCGGATGGAAACGGAAACCGAGTCCTAAAAAGGAGTTTTATGCGATGAAAAGGATTAATCATACAGAGCTGGCTATGGTGGAGTTAGCAGACCGTCATCATTATCTGAACTCCATTCACTTGATGTGTTTGTCTGTGAGAATTAATGATGAGTAACTTAATTGCCAATCAGACTTCTCACCATCAATACGATTTAGCGACAAATGCGTCTATTTTGATGGTGTCTGAAGATGCCACTTCAATGTTTGAGCTTGAGGAGTTTCTATTTAACTCTGGTTACTTAAACGTTGAAATCGCCACAAATCTAACCGACATCACTCGCCTGTTCGAACTGTCTCATTTCGACCTTGTGATTGTTGATGAGCAAGTTTCCCCAGTATTGGGCGCGCGAACTTGTGAATTTGTTCGTTCGGAATCTGAGCACACAGATTTCCCATCGGCGAATGTGGTTCTGTTTGCCCAAGGCACGTTACATGAAATTCCGGCTTATCATACATTTGATGAAGTCTTGGTCAGTCCGCTAAATCCGGTTGAAGTAAATCTTCGAATCTCAAATTTGTTGAAAAATAGAATTCATCGTGAAGAGTCTGACCGTATTAAAGATGAGCTTGAAACCAAATTACTTGGCCGAACAAAACAGCTGTATGAAACACAGCTGAAACTCATCGATTATCTATCGCAAAATATTGATAACACGCCAAAACAAGTGGGCTCCACAGACCGCTTAATTGGACGTTATGTCAGTATTGTTGGCAAGGCCATGGGTCTGAGCGACCAAGAGTGTGATTTGTTGGAACAAGCCAGCCCTCTGCATGACTTGGGTAATATCGGAATTCCCGACGAAGTCCTGTTAAAAAATGGCAAGCTCAGCGACAAAGACATGGCCATTGTTCGCAAGCATGTGGAAATTGGCGCTAACCTACTTTCCAGCAGTGACAATGAAATGATGAAAGTCGCGGCGACTATTGCCGAAACACATCACGAGCGCTGGGACGGTAACGGTTATCCGTCGGGCCTAAAAGGCCAGCAAATTCCACTGTGCAGTCGTATTGTTGCTGTGTGTGATGTGTTTAATGCTTTGACATCCAATCGTCCTCATCGGCCCAGTTGGCGAGTATCTAAAGCGTTGGAATATTTGAAAAAGAACGCTGGTAGCCAGTTTGATCCCGACGTTGTGCGAAGCTTCCAGGCGGTTATCAATGAAGTGTTGGCGTGTCGAGAAAATATATTGAAGCTTCAAGGCTTCAAGCGCGCTATGCAATAAAAAGCGCTCATAGAAAGCTTTAGCGAACATCAATCATTAAACATAAAAAAGCCTTACCAAATTAATTTGATAAGGCTTTTTTGTTTTTAAATTTTGCGACTTTTTAAAAATCTATTCAGTTAGCGGCGATGATGGTGTCGCGCGTTTATGCAAAAGCTTTAGTGCAGATCGGCATTCTCAGGTGTTTCATCTTCCGTGTTTTCATCCGTATTTCTCGCCGTGATAAAGCGGCCGAAGAATATTCCGATTTCAAACAGAAGCCACATTGGCACCGCCAACAATGCTTGAGAAATAACGTCTGGTGGCGTTAATAACATGCCGAGAACAAAACATCCGACCAATACGTAAGGTCGTTTTTGACCGAGGCGCTTGGCGTCGGTAACGCCTGCCCATATCATCAAAACCGTCGCCACTGGGATTTCAAAGGCAAATCCGAAGGCGAAGAACAGCTTGATAACAAAGTCTAGGTAAGAGCCCATATCGGTCATTACCGTCACACCTTCAGGTGCGGTTCCGGTAAAGAACGCGAAGATCAGCGGAAACACCACGTAGTAAGCGAACGCCATTCCCGAGTAAAACAAGATAACGCTGGAGATCAGCATGGGAATGGCGATTCTCTTCTCTTTTTGGTACAGCGCTGGGGCAATGAATGACCACAATTGGAAGAGTAAGTACGGCATTGACAGAAACACCGCAGCGAACATGGTCATTTTAAACGGTGTTAGAAACGGTGACGCTACCTCAGTGGCGATCATACTTGCGCCTTCGGGCAAGAAGCGCTGCAGCGGCGTCGATACGTAGGTGTAAATGTCGTTTGCAAATATGAACAAACCGCCAAAAATCACCAACACAGCGAGAAGGGCTTTTAGAAGGCGATTGCGTAGCTCAACTAAGTGAGCAACCAAAGATTGCTCACGGTCCGTGTTGAAGTCGTTATAGCTCGTCATGATTCTGACTTAGAAGTCTGGGTATTACTGGAACTCGGCGTTTCAGAGCTCACTGGACGTGGTTTCGTGGAATCTGAATTATCCTGAGTATGATTTTGGTGGATAGAAGGTTGATCGTCCGGGTTAGCGAAGGTGTCTTCGGTGATGGACATGTTTAACTCGCGGCGTGTGTCCTCAAGCTTTTTCATCACTTCTTCGTTGTGAAGTTGACGACGAATGTCATCTGTCCCCAGTTGCTGTTCTATCTGCATGCGGGTTTCACGCATACTGCGCTTGAAACGTCCAAACCCTAGCACGATTGTTCGCAAAGTTTCGGGCAAGCGCTCAGGGCCAATCACCAGTAGCCCGACAACCGCTATGATGATCAGCTCAAAAAAGCCGATGTCAAACACAAAAGCCCCCTTGAAGCTTACAAATAATGATTACTTGGTTGCTTCTTTGTCTTGAGTGTTAACTTTGTCAGCGTCTGCTGAGGCAGTTTTACTGTGTTCAACCTTTGCTTGTTGTTGCTCTGGAGTTTCTTTGTTGTCGTCGCCCATGGCATTTTTAAAGCCTTTGATCGCGCTGCCAACGTCGCCGCCTAGAGAGCGCAAACGCTTGGTTCCGAACAACATAACAACAATGGCTAATATGATTAATAATTGCCAAATACTAATACCGCCAAGACCCATAACTTACTCCTTCTTTTCCTAAAATCTTCGATGAAATTTGGATGACTTCATCAAAGTCGTTGCTAATTTTGCTTACCGTGTTGTGTTCGCGACGCCTTTTCCGCAATGCCGGATAGGTCGAAGCGACGAGCCAGTTCATCGAGGACAGATTGGCTGTCGACGTCCATATGACTCAACATGACTAAGCTGTGAAACCACAAATCTGCGGTTTCATAGATCAAGTCCTTTTTATCGCCGCTTATGGCGGCGTCCTTAGCTGCAATCAGAGTTTCAGTACACTCCTCTGCAACTTTCTCCAAAATTTTGTTCAATCCCTTGGCATGCAAACTGGCTACGTAAGACGAGTTAGGATCGGCATTATCAATGCGATCTTGAATTGTCGCTGTGAGCTGTTGCAAAACATCAGTCATGGATTTACCGAATTTGTTAATTTAACTTGAATAACTAATCAGGCGCTTAGCGCGTGTTACTTATAAATTTCTGCAGGGTCTTTTAATACCGGTTCTTGAGTTTGCCACTGGCCGTCGACCAATGAGCGATAAAAACAAGATTCCCGCCCGGTGTGGCAAGCAATGCCACCAATTTGCTCGATTTTTAAGATAACCACATCGGCGTCGCAGTCGAGTTGGATATCTTGTACTTTTTGCACATGACCTGAGGATTCACCTTTGGGCCAAAGCTTTTTTCGCGATCGAGAATAGTAAACTGCCGTTTGTGTTTCTGCCGTTAACTGCAGCGCTTCTCGATTCATCCACGCCATCATTAAAATTCGGCCTGTCTCTGCATCTTGTGCGATAGCAGGAACAAGACCATCACTGGTCCACTTAACTTCTTCAAGCCAGTCGAGCCCAGCCTTTTGCGCTTCGGTGTTCATAATTACCGCCATAAATGATGGGCTCGGTAGTGTAATGAGTTTCTTGTGTCTAGAAAACCTTTACCACTACTCTCGTCAATGTACGCCCTAATTATTACTAAAATCAACCAGATTTTTCGGATCTATTACCGTAAAAGCCAAACCGCAGCGGCAACTAAAATAAGCGCTAAACTGGTTTTTGGTAAATTTTGAATCCATGTCCAAAAGCCGGGCCAAGCTGTTACGGCCGCTAATATTAATACGCCGGCGGCGATTTGTTTTCGCCTCACAACTGTATTAGGTTTTGCTGCTACGGCTTTGGTAGCTTGTTTAATTTCTGGCGTTAATTTTGTTAATTCTTGGAGCTGTTCCAAATTATTAAAAATTAGATGCGGAATCTCTGGGAATTTTTCCATCCATTCAGGACCGTAGCGACGCAGCTCTGTTAGCAGCGCTTTTGGATGAAATCTATTTTTTATCCAGCGTTCCATATAAGGATGTGCCGTGCTCCATAAATCCAATTCTGGATACAACTGTCTGCCCAAGCCTTCAATGTTAAGTAATGTTTTTTGCAACAAAACTAACTGTGGTTGAACTTCCATATTAAATCGTCGAGCGGTCTGGAATAGACTAATCAGTACATGACCGAAGGAAATTTCACTGAGCGGTTTTTCAAAAATGGGTTCGCACACACTGCGTATGGCCGCTTCTAATTCGCCGATAGAAGTATCTTCAGGAACCCAACCGCTGAACACGTGTAATTCTGCGACTAAGCGATAATCGCGACGGAACATCGCTAATATATTTCTTGCCAAATAATATTGATCTTCTCGGCTCAACGAGCCCACTACAGCCATATCAATCGCGATATATTTTGGGTTGTGTGGGTTTTCTGTAGAGACGAAAATATTTCCCGGATGCATGTCTGCGTGGAAAAAGTTGTGTTCAAAAACCTGTTTGAAAAAGATTTCGACGCCTCTTTCGGCAAGGCATTTCATATTGGTTTTTTGAGCGTTAAGGGCATCTACATGCGTAACCGGAATGCCAAAAATGCGCTCCATGACCATCACATCGCGACGGCAATAATCCCAGTGAACTTCCGGAACATAGAGCATTTCTGAGCCTTGGAAGTTGCGGCGTAATTGGCTGGCGTTAGCCGCTTCGCGCAATAAATCCAATTCGTCAAAAATGGTGTGGCGATATTCTTCGACAACATCGCGCATGTGCAAACGTCGACCGTCGGCACTCAGGCTTTCGGCAAGAAAAGCGACCAGGCGCAACAGTGCGATGTCTTTTTCAATGACCGGTTCAAGTCCGGGTCGAACCGCCTTAACGACCACTTGTTTGCCATTGTGCAGCGTTGCAGTGTGCACCTGCGCAACCGATGCAGATGCCAACGGTTCGCGATCAAACTGTTTAAACAGAGAATCGATTGGCGCTTCTAATGAGGCTTCTACCAAGGCGACAAAATCTTCACTTGGGAAAGGGGTAACGTTGTCTTGGAGCTTATCCAAGTGGTTCATTAAATCCGGCGGAATAAGATCCGGCCGTGTCGACAGCAGTTGGCCGAATTTTACGAACACAGGTCCCATGTGTTCAAAGAAAAGTCGCAACCGTTCGCCTCGGGGAGCGTCGGGAGTGGGGAGCCAAGTAATGGGGATGAACAGCCAGCGAATCGTCCAGGGCAGGCGGCGCACGGCGATAAAGGTATCCAGACGGAATTTGTAAGCAGCGTAGAGAATCTGCAGAAGACGAACCAGCGCGAGCACGAACCTTCCTTAACTTATTACATTGATTAATCTTTCGAGGCTTGCTCGTTGAGACGGTGTTGCAACTTTTCCAATCGGGCTTGGGCGCGATCCATAGCCAAACGCAGCGTCTGATTTTGATCGCAAAAGTCTTTAAATACGGCGCGGTTTGGCACTAATTTAAGTTCTTCAACACAATACTCCACCAATTGTTGGCGGATATTGAATTGGCGTTGGCTGTGCCATTGGTGAGCGCTGCGCACGTGTTCGGCAACTTGGTGACCAAACACATCGCCGAGGTACTGGTTAAAGAAGTCTTCCCAATCGATGTCGAGCCCGCGAATTAGGCCTTGCCATTGTTCAACCAATCCCACACTGCCGCGCATTTCTACATCGGTGCCAGAGAGGTTGGTGCTGCCACTGAGAAGAACACCCAGCAGCGCAAAGGCTGAGCCTTTGATTTCGGTAGCGGGTGATTCGTGATAACTCAGCAATTGCACTTGCTGGTCTCTCGCAGTCAAACAGTACTCGACTCTGGGTGCGGTAATCACCACTTTGAGCGCTCGGCCTTCCAATTGTTCTAGGCGAGCCCGTGTGATCGGGTCGTACACCAGCGCCTGATTGATCAGTGACTGTGCCGCCGCCAGAAGCGTACCGAGAGTGGTTGGCCCTAAACCAGAAGGGTTCATCAGGGTTTTAAACCTTTGTGCAAGGCGACCACACCAGAGGTCATATTGTGGTATTCACAATCGGAGAAGCCTGCATCTTCAAGCATAGACAGCAAGGTTTCTTGGTCTGGGTGCATACGGATACTCTCAGCCAAATAGCGGTAGCTGTCAGCGTCGTTAGTAATAACCTTGCCCATAAATGGCAAAATCTTGAAGGAATACTGGTCGTACATTTTTTCCATAACCGGATTGGTAGGCTTGGAAAACTCAAGAACTAACAATCGACCGCCTGGTTTTAACACGCGAAACATCGAGCGCAGGGCTAAATCCTTGTCGGTAACGTTTCGCAGTCCGAAAGCAATGGTGATGCAATCGAACGTGTTGTCAGGGAATGGCAGGTATTGCGCGTCGGCTTGGCAGTACTCGATATTGCCGGCAACGCCTCGGTCGGTGAGTCGATCGCGGCCAACAGACAGCATTGAGTCATTGATATCAGCCAAGACTACCAATCCCTCTGGGCCAACAATACGAGAGAATTGATAACTGAGATCGCCAGTTCCGCCTGCGATATCCAATATTTTCTGCTTGGGTCTTGCCGCCGACATTTCGATGGTGAAGCGTTTCCAAATGCGGTGAACGCCACCTGACATTAAATCGTTCATGATGTCGTACTTGGCAGCGACGGAGTGAAACACATCGGCAACGCGACGAGCCTTGTCGGTGGTTTTAACTTTTTCGAACCCAAAGTGCGTAGTATCGTCGCTCATAATTCATCCCAACAGAGTAAACTGGCTGCCATTGTACGTCAGCCTTGATTGGATTTCAGGTTTTGTTTAGTGCGGTGAATCAAGCTTGTTCAATTTGTTGTGCAAGCCCCTGGCAGGGTTACGTAAGATATTATGCTAAGGTGTCTAACGTACGTTAGGTAGACGGATATTCCTTGTATCGGATACAATCGAATTACTTGAGTGAGCAACAATCATATGAATCGTGATTGATGACCAGATAACCAAAAGTCTTTGAGAATTGAGAGGCAAGGAGAGTCATTATGACTAATGCAGTAAAGGTGGTAGTCCTGTGGTTTAAATCGTTATTGTTGCTGTTTAGCGCGGTCAGCTACGCAGACAGCAATGCGACGGCATCTGAATTGTCGAAAGAAGCCACTGCGGAAAAGGCAGTTTGGTTAGACGTTCGATCGTTTGATGAGTACAAATCCGGTCACGTTGACGGTGCGCTCAATATTCCTCACACACGCATCGAAGACAATATTCTAGAGGCGGTTCCCGATAAATCAGCGCCGGTTTTTCTCTACTGTCGTTCCGGCCATCGATCCGGCATTGCGTTGAAGAAAATGAAAAAATTGGGATACACCAACGTTGTTAACGTTGGCGGACTTAACGATGCCCGAAAAATTGTTAATAAAGAAAAAGCACAATAATTACCTTTCTTAAAATCAGCCCAACACTTTTAAGTACATTTAAGTGTTGGGTCTAGGTGTTGGGTTGGATTTCAGTTCACACTTAATTAATATTTTCACAACAAAACCCTGTCGTTAATTTTCTCGTTTTTTCCTGTCTTAATAATCAACGTTTTTTATTCCTAAATTGAATTTTAGAAATGTGCGGTATTTCTTTTCGTGAATTATCGAATTAGTTAGGATGGTTAATTAGAAGCTCCTATAGCATCGTTGAAATGCTTGTTATCTCCAATCGAACTTAAAAATCGAATCTTCGATTCAAAGAAATTTTAGAATGTCTATTATTTCCGGTAGTAGAAAGGCTGTTTGTCTTTATACACTGGTATTTCAGTAATTCGAATTGATTTTTCAGGTTATTCAGAGGCTTCTATACTTACCATTCTTTGTAAGGGAATTGAAAAGCAATGTCGGCAAAAATTATTATTTTGGCAGTATTCTCTTCACTTTTATTACTGACTGCCTGTGGCGGAACGACGCAACCGCCGGAACCCATCATTACACTCTCTGACGATGATATTCGTAATACCAACAATTACGAAGAATTGTTGGGGCTTTTAAAAACGGCCAATATTCGCTTGGCGGATAAAAATGTGTCTGACTACGCCGATGATTTTGCCAGAAAATCAATTTTAGAAGATAAGTTGGTTGAGCTGGCCATTGCTAATATAGAGTCTCAATTTACTAACGCGCGTGAAGTAAACGGCGTATTGGGCTTAGCGACGATTGAATCCATTGATAACAGTTTAATTGGCGAATCAGAATTACCGACGGGCAAATGGCAGCGTGTTAAAGATCGTATTGCGTTGGAAAAACGTCGAACTCGACAATACGTCGAAGAACAATCGCTTACGATTGCCGATGATTTTTCTAACGAAGAACGACTGAATTATCTCGATGAATTTTACCGCTTGACGGGAGATTCAACTTGGCTGCAACAAAAAAATGAATTTATCGATCAACTCATTACTAATATACGGGTTGCGAAAAATCAGGGCGTTTACACCGAAGCACTGCAAGCAGATTTGGCTTTGTTGCGACAAACACGCGGTGACGATTTGGGATTAATGAATGAATTGACCGCTTACGATGCCAAAGTTTATGAGCACCAATTTTTAACAGAATTGGGTAATGGTGATCCTGACGCTGCCTATCAAATTTTTGTCAAAATGACTCAAGCCAACAATTTTGAGCAAATCCGCGCAGAACTTGAAGGAACCAGTCAGACCATGGCGGATTATTTTATTGCCAAAGCCGATGAAGCAATGACGTCTGATCTGCAACTTGCAAAAGCTTATCGCTGGTATCAACAAGGTCTTGATGTCTACCAACACATGGGGTTAGGGCAGCCGAGCCAAGAGCAGTTTAATACGATTATTTCTGAATTTAATCGCCGTTTTGAGGGCCGTAAAGAAAACGGTGACTTGGAAGCCGCGCTAGCCTATTTGTTGATGATTGGTGAATTTGATAAAACTCACGCCTTGTATCGAAGCCAGTTGAATCCGCTGAAAGATCAAATTCAACAACGTGCCGTTAAGAAAGTAACCACTACCGATTTTTCAAATTCCGCGCAACGTCACGATTACGGCAGCGTGCTTTCCTCGTTTATTACTCAGCATTTATTTGAAAGTATTCCCAACGATGTTCGTATTGTCGAGCGACAACAATACGAAGCTATTTTAAGAGAGCGTGAACTCGGTGGCCAAGCGCCGGATTTGTCGGCGGTGGACTATTTTATTACCGGCAGTGTTTTGGAATCTAAAGTCGACACTACTGAGGTGCAAGGCAAAAAAACCTTAAGAGTGATTGTTGGTCGTGAAAGTATTCCCAATCCCGCTTATGTCACTTGGCTAAAACTGGATTCGAAAGAGCGCAAAAAGGTCGATAAGCCGTCGGAGACAATCAGTGTTGATCGCCATGAAAATGTATCCATCGGTATTACAGAACACCGTAAGCTCGGAATCGTGTCGGTGAGTTATCGTTTGGTAGAGGCCGACAGTGGCAGAATTGTATTCCCAGATTCTATCTCCAAAGAAGAAGAGCATAAAGACAATAGCACCGAAGGTGTGGAGATGGGGGAATTTATTTTACCCTTCAAATTGGCACAATTACCGTCGGACGTAGAAATTCTGGATACCTTGGCAAAATCAATTTCTCTGGATGTTGGAGAAAATCTTGTTGGTCTATTAAAAGATCAAGAGAAAAAATATTTGGCTCAAGCCGATGTATTCGCCGGTGATCGAAACTGTCCCGCGCAAATCACAGCGTTGGCGCGCGCCTCTGCCATTCAAGAATTAAAAGGCATGGAAAACAGCGAAACCAATCAAACGCTGCGTGACGTGACGGTGTCGTGTTATCAGTAGATGACACTAACAAATAAAATTAATTAATAGGCGATTAGTTAGTCTGAATAACGTTTCAGTTGATCCAGTGCGATTGAGTTCGCTGGGTCTAACTGCAAAATTTTCTGATATTTTTCGCGAGCATTATTTCCGGCCGGGTTATTAATTCGGCCCTCTTTAATGTCGAGTTCTGCACTTTGCAGTAATCCCTTAATTTGCAGTTGTAAAAATAAGGTTTCGGAGTTGGGCTTTAGAGCTTCCGATAAAGCAGTGGTTTGCGCGGTTAACTCTGCCGATACGCTTTTGTCTAAGTAGGCGTTTGCCTCATTAATCAATTGCTCAATATCGTTGATTTTTTCTGGCGTCGGTGAATGCTGAGCGGCGTCGATTCGCTCGGCGAGCATATATTGAATGCGAGAAGTAATGTCGGAGTTATTTGGATCTATTTTTAGCACCGATAAATATTCACTCCAGGCGTTTTGATTATTCGGCTCGAACAACTGCCCTTGGTTGGCGTAGTCTTCCGCTTGGCGAATAAACTTATCGATAATTGCCTTGGTGCTTTCTTGCTGATTTTCTGGTGTATCGGCTTTTGTCTCAGCCGTTTTGGTGTCTATTAATGTTGCGTCGCTTGTTGTTTGCTGTGTTGGTTGGTCTTTTGTTTGAGTGACCAAAAACGTTAATGCCACGGCTAAAACAGCAACCGACGGAATAATCAGCTTTATTGGGTATTTTGTTACTAAAGATTGATGATCATCATTGGTATTTGCGGCAGAAAATTTGGATGACGTTGTTGGTTGAGAGCGGCTGGCGTTAGCCTGTGACCGGTTAACAATAACGGTTGCGTCTTCGGAAATATCCGACTTTTTTAGCCCGCGAATCTCGTGCAATAAATCCTGTGCGGCCACGCCGTTTTGAATTCTGTCTTCCGAATTTTTGGCCAGTAAACCGTTAATTAATGGCTGATATTTAGCAAGGTCGGCAGAAAGCTCTGGAATAGGGTCGTTTAAATGTTTGTAAGCCACCTCGACCATGGTGGAACCAGAGTAAGGTACCTTTCCCGTCAGCATTTGAAATAACACAATTCCTAAACTGTACAAATCCGATGTTGGATTAACGGCAATGCCACGAATTTGCTCCGGGCTCATATATTTAGGCGTGCCCATGATGGTTCCGGTTTGGGTCAGATCCATCGCCGAATCTGCGTCTTTGGCGATACCAAAGTCCGTGAGTACCGCAGCGCCGTCATCGCGGAACATTATGTTGTCAGGTTTAACGTCTCGGTGGACGATGTTCTTGTCGTGAGAATAGGTGAGTGCCGACAGTATTTGCGAAAAAATTGTGATGGATTCCTGAACCGACAGATACGAAGTTTCCATTGCTTCGCTTAAATTGCCTTTCGATAAAAACTCCATCGCCACGTAAAACCATTGTTTATATTCGCCTACGTCGTACACCTGAACAATGTGGCTGTGATTGAGTTTGGCGACAATCAAGGATTCCTGGACAAAACGCTCACTGAATTGCTCGTCTTCGCCCAAGTCTTGGCGAAGAATTTTTAGCGCGACATTTCGTCGAAAAGTGTGTTGATTAGCACGGTAAACCGACGCCATACCGCCGGAACCAATTTTTTCTAAAATATCGTAACCCGGTAAATCAAAATCAGTGATTATCATGAATGATTCCAGTTTTTCCTGAGTGCGCGTTATATTGAGTAAATCAAAGCATTCGCCGATTGGAAAGGAATAAATTGGCTATTCAAAAAGGTGTTTTAAAATCTGTGTTTTCGGTTTTTATTCGTGTTTAATCTTGGCTTCGTTTGAGAGAGTGCCATTTGATGATATTCGCCCAGCAGGTACAATTCACGCATTAAAAATACAACCGTAAAGACGGTGAGCGGGACTCTAATTCGTCCAGTTAGCTATCTCTCTCCCCGTGTTAGCTCGTAATAATGATAAGGTTTGGGAAAGTTATGTTGAAATACCAGATTGTTCCTGTCACTCACTACCAACAAAATTGCAGTTTGGTGTGGTGCAGCGATACCAATGCCGCCGCTGTGATTGATCCCGGTGGCGACATTGACTCGATCTTGTCTGCTGCAAAAGCTAACCAAGTTAACATTCAGCACATCTGGCTCACCCACGGGCATTTAGATCACGTCGGTGGAGCCTTGGCGTTATCGAAAGAGTTACAATTAGACATCATTGGGCCGCACAAAGGCGATCAATTTTGGCTCGCTGGAATTCCACAACAATGTGCCATGATGGGCTTTCCTGCGCATAAAGCGTTTGAGCCAAACCGGTGGTTAAACGAAGGCGATACCTTGTCGTTGGGTAAGTTGAGTTTTCAGGTATTGCACTGCCCTGGCCACACACCAGGGCACTTGGTGTTCTTCGAAGCCGATTCGAAACTGGCCTTTGTCGGAGATGTATTGTTTGCAGGCTCGGTGGGCCGCACGGATTTCCCTCAGGGCAACAGCCAGCAATTGGTTGAGTCCATTCGCGGAAAACTCTGGCCATTGGGCGATGACGTACAATTTGTGCCTGGGCATGGTCCTATGTCGAATTTTGGTCACGAGCGCAAAACGAACCCGTTTGTTTCGGATTCTCGGTTTGGATAAAGCAAAGCAATTTGAGCTTGGTTTAGGCCCAGACCCTCGTCTTCCGTTTGAATTTGAGCTTAAGCGCTCAGCCAGGCGCAAAACTCTAGAAGTGAGAGTTGCCAGTGGCAATGTTAGCGTGAGAGCACCGCAGTATGTGAGTACGGCGGAGATTAAAAAATTCTTGTCTGAGCGTTCAGCGTGGGTGCAACAAAAGCTTGCGGAGCAGCAAACCCGTCTTGCCGATGTGCCTGTGCGAACCTTCGATGAAGGCTCACCTTGGCCGTTGATGGACAGCACTCTGTCACTGCGCATCGACATAGGTTCCTGTGGTCGTTGCAAAGCGATTGATGACACCCTGTGTGTGCAGTTAAATCAGCAAAAACTGATTAATACCGATCCCAAAGAATTGATCAGAGAACAACTTGAAGGTTGGTATCGAGCGCAAGCTCAAGCGATACTTTTACAAAAATCTCAGGTGTTTGCCGATAACATCAATAAAGCGTTTCAAGAAGTTCGCGTTCGGAAAACAAAAACGCGTTGGGGGCACTGCACCAGCAAAGGGGTTTTGCAATACAATTGGTTGATCTTGCTGGCACCAGAGGCGGTGGTTGACTACTTGGTTGCACACGAAGTCAGTCATTTGAAACATTTTAATCACAGTCGACAATTTTGGCAGCAGGTGGAACAGCTGTGCCCCGATTATCTTCAACACCGAAAATGGCTGAAAAATTACGGTTTTAGTCTTTGGTTTTAAACAAAATTCTTTTTTATCGCGTGATCTTCGGTAATACTTTCGCGACAAAATCGATCCAATGACAATAAGGCGAGCTTTCACATGACTACTTCACCACTGGGGACTAACCTCGAAGAAAACTATGATCGATTTATTCTCGAAGCTTTATCTCAAGGCTGTGTTTGGGGGTTGAGTAATGGCGACGGTTGGGCGCTTTGCCCGTCGGAAGCTTTCGATGGTCGTGATGTGATGCCGTTTTGGTCGCAACCAGAATTTGCGCAGACGTTGTGTATGGAAGAGTGGTCAGATTACGAAGTAGTCGCTGTCAGTACCGAAGAGTTTCTCGACGATTGGTTGCCGGGCTTGCACGACGACCAAATATTAGTCGGTGTGAATTGGAATCAAGAGCTTGAAGGCGAAGAAGAAGAGCCTTTGGATTTACTTGAAGATTTTGATTCGGAGTTGAGTTAGAGATTATTCAGCGAGCGTTAGTAAACTCAAAAACCTGTCGCTGAATTAGCCAGTGCTGAATTGTATTATTCGAACAAATACTCTCTTTCCTAAATAATACTCTCTTCCCTAAATATTAGAAAACTCCGATAAATTACTAAATTCATCGGAGTTTATCGCCAGTCATTACACGTTCGTTAGAAAATAGTCGTAACTCTTATTAGAGATCCCTTAACTAAAACGTTAGTGCTTCTTTTACCGAAGCGATGGCCGCGTCTTTACTCGTGCCTTTGTGGCGAATGTAGGTAATATTCTTTTCTTCATCAATAACGAACAAGCCCGGTGTGCCTACAACTCCGTAACGTTGCGCTACGGTATCGGCTTGCAGCAGCAATTTCATGCCGTAATCTTTGCGAGACATAAAGCCTCGTGGATCGCCGTCATCCCAAACATTAAGCGCGTAAAACTTTACGTCTTGCTCTGCAAATTCTTTTCTCAAAGCTTCTAAATCGGGCATTAACTCGTGACAGAATGGACACCACGTAGCCCAAAACAACATCACTACTTTTTTACCTTCGGAATCATCGTACAGAGAAATGCGTTTCCCCTCGGCAGTCGATAAAATCCAGTCCGGCGCTTTTTCTCCAGTTTGTGGCGGCATGGCCGCAAACGCTGAGGTTGCGAGGAATATCCAAAAAACGGTAATGAGTGCACGCATGATTTAAAAGTCCTGCTGATATTTTCAATGCGGAACTTCGACAAAGGTTCAAATTGATGGTTCCGCGAAGGTCATTTTGTTAAACAATTGCGATAAATTACCTAACGCTATAATAAACACCCTGGTTTCGGTGCAAACAGTCATTATAAAACGCGTTTATGATAAGACTTTTAATCTTGAAAAAACTTTGTATCACAAATTAAAAAGCTGCTAATTAATAAGACGTATCAGAAAAGTGTTCCGCACTTTTGTTCTTGATGACAAACAAATCCGTTTTGGATTAGACATCGCCGAAGTAAACCTTGCTTTATCTTCCACAGATTTTATCTTCCGCCAAAAGGCTTGTTCTAAAAAGGGTTCGTCCTAAAAATAGGCTCGTTCTAAAATCCAGGCGGCGAGCAGGCGCTGATCACCGTGCAAGGTTCGCGCCCCGTATTTTTAAACTGATGAGGCTGCGTACTTTTAAAGTAATAGGCGTCACCCACGGTTAATACTTTTTTCTGATCGCCAACGGTGACCTCAAGTTGACCGCTCAGTATGATTCCGCATTCTTCCCCATCATGGGTAATAGGGTGTTTACCGGTGGTTGCCCCCGGTTGGTAGCACTCGCTCAACATCTGAATGGTTTTATTGACCAAATGATTGCCCACTTGTCGGTAGGACACGTCGTCTTTACCAATTTCAACGAGTTCGCTGGCTTTAAAAAATACTTGTTCGGTAAATTCAAAATTATCGGAAAAAAAGTCACTCAGGCTCATGGGAATACCGTCGAGCACTTTTTTTAACATGCTCACCGTTGGGTTTAAGTTGCCCGATTCGATTTGAGAAATAGTGGCGTTAGCAACACCGGAGGCTTTCGCCAACTGGCGCTGGGATAACCCCATGGTGGTTCTGACTTCGCGTAAGCGCTTGCCTGTATCTTGATCCATATTTGTGCCTCAAGTGTTTAGTTTACTAAACGATTTTATTTAATTTTCCTTAAAAATCAATAGATTATAAAGTGTGGCTAACTGGTTGTTTAACATCAATAAACAGTCCTAGAATGCCAATCACACAGGCGTTTGAGTAATCACAAAATATTGAAGGGGGAATCACGGTGGGAAGCACAGCAGAAAGCTTATGTCAGAATGATCCAAACGAAACCGCATTGAGCCAGCGACAGCTGGATGCTTTTTGGATGCCGTTTACCTCCAATCGTGATTTTAAACAGCAGCCGCGAGTTATCGTTGGTGCCAAAGGTCATTTTTATAAATCCGCTGATGGTCGCCAGGTTTATGATCTATTTTCGGGACTCTGGTCCTCGGGTATCGGTCACGGTCACCCCAAAATTGTTGAAGCGATTGCCAAGCAGGCCTCTGAACTCGATTACTGCATGAGCTTTCAGCTGGGCAATGACAAAGCGTTTCTTTTGGCCGATCGGCTTGCCGGGTTAGCGCCTGAGGGAATGGATCATGTGTTCTTCACCAATTCTGGATCCGAAGCAGTGGATACCGCCTTAAAAATTGCGTTGGCTTACCATCAGGCAAATGGAGATTTTTCCCGAGTGGGATTAGTGGGACGCGAGCGCGGATACCACGGAGCCAACTTTGGCGGAATTTCAGTCGGCGGAATTATGCCTAACCGTCAGTTGTATCAAGGTAACCTCTTGCCGCGTGTGTACCACTTACCGACCACCTACGATCGCGAGCATCAAGCCTTTACCGACGGGCAACCGCAATGGGGCAGTCATCTGGTTGAAGAGTTGGAAAAGATCTGTCGAGTTAACGGCAGTCACAATATTGCCGCTGTCATTGTTGAGCCCGCCGCCGGTTCTACCGGAATTTTGCCGCCACCGATTGGCTATTTAGAGCGATTGCGAGAAATCTGCACTAAGCACGGTATTCTTCTTATTTTTGATGAAGTCATCACCGGATTGGGGCGTGTTGGCGACAGCTTTGCTGCCCAACGCATGCAGGTTATTCCAGACATCATCACCACCGCAAAAAGCCTCACTAACAGTATGGTGCCCATGGGTGCTGCTATCGTAAATAAAAAAATCTACCAGACAATTGTTGACGACAGCCGAAGCGATAATCGCAATGTAGAGTTTTTCCACGGTTACACTTATTCCGGCCATCCCATTGCCGCAGCAGCGGGTTTAGCAACCCTGGATATTTTTGAACAAGAAGGAACCTTTGAAACTGCCAGAGAACTAGAAACCTTATTTGCTGAATTACTCCACAGTTTTGATGATCATCCGAAAGTAATTGATGTGCGAAATTTCGGATTGATGGGTGCCATTGAATTGGAAACGCGAGACAACCAATTAGGCGCGCGTGGATTAGAAACCCATAAGCGTTGTTTCTGGGAACAAAATGTCGTACTCAGAAACAGCTCCGATATTTTGCAGTTCTCGCCGTTTTTAAATGCCAAGCCAGAAGATCTAGAGCGATCCTTTTCGGCCATTAAAAAAGTATTGGATACAATCGAGTAACTCAATATTGCTAAATAGAAATATTAATGCTTTAAAAAATGAGGCGGTTAAAAAACCATCCCATTAATAAAGTGTTAATATTTTTTGTTATGAGTAAAGTGTTCGTCAACTCAGTTTAAATTTCTTCTATTCTTATCCATCCTGCTCATAAGCATAATAGAGAAAACCAAGCATCAATTTCCCAGCTCTGCCATTATCGGTGATTTAAAGATTTATCGTGTTATAGCGGTCATACCCATTGGAATACCCTTGCGATTAATTACGTGTATACTCTTGATCAATAACAACCAAAATCAGTCAGAGTTTTTCAGTTAATACTTTCGTGTTAATTGGCATTTTGTGCATGTAAGATAACTTGGGAGAAATAATGTCCAGTGTGTTATTTTCAGAAAACTTATTACCGTTCTATGACATTGTATTGTCGTTACCTACCGTGTTTTTCACGTTTTTATTGTTGGTTTCGATCGTACTGTGGACACTGACACTCATCGGTATTATCGGTTTAGACAGCATAGAAATTGATATAGCACCAACCGACGGTTCATCGGCTGAATCTTCCATGGGACAAGTACTTGGTGGTTTATTGGGCAAGCTAGGTCTGGCTGGCGTTCCCATTACCATTACCGTTTCTTTGGCTTCCTTGATTGGCTGGCTTATTTCTTACTACCTTTCTTATTATCTACTGAGCTTACTCCCCGTTGGCTTGGTTAAAACTCTGGTCAGTTTGCCCGTATTGGTGTTGTTATTAGTCATCTCACTGGTTATATCGTCAATTGTACTGAATCCATTTAAAAAGTTTTTTGTACAAGCGGAGCAAAAAACCTTAAACAAAGTGATCGGGCAAACTGCGGTAGTGAGAACTTCCCGAGTCGATTCGCACTATGGAGAAGCGCTGTTAGATGATTCTGGAGCAGGATTAATTTTAAAGGTACGTTGCTTCGACGAGCAAAAAATAAATCTTGGTGATAAAGTCGTTATCTTAGATTATTTAGAGCAAGAAAACGCCTACCACGTAATATTAGAATCGGAATTTAATCGTTAAATTTATTTCTTAACACCGATATAACTCATTCATTTCTTGATACTGGGAAGGGAGAATTCCTATGGCTGACGTCAGTCAATTTTTGCCAATTTTAATCGCCGTTGCTGGTGTCGTCGGCTTAGTTGTCGTAACCGCAATATTTTTCCAAGCGTTTTATTACAAGGTCGAACAAGGCACAGCGATGATTGTTAATGACATGTCGCCTAGCCCGAAAGTCCATTTTACCGGAGCATTTGTATACCCCATTATCTATAAAAAAGAATTAATGAGAATCTCGTTAATTACTTTAGAAGTCGATCGTCGTGGAAAAGACGGATTGATTTGTGCGGATAACATGCGTGCGGATATCACCGTTGCTTTTTACCTGCGAGTTAACGAAACAACTGAAGACGTGTTAAAGGTCGCTAAATCTATAGGCGCAAATCGAGCATCTGACCGTGAAGCGGTTAATACGTTGTTTAACGCCAAGTTTTCAGAAGCGTTAAAAACCGTTGGTAAGCAAATTGAGTTTGTTAAATTATTTGAAAACCGCCAGGGATTCCGCGAGAAAATCATCGAAGTTATCGGCAATGACTTGAACGGTTATGTGTTAGAAGATGTTGCGATTGATTACTTAGAGCAAACCCCAAAAGCTTCGCTTGATCCTAACAATATTTTGGATTCCGAAGGTATTAAAAAGATTACCGAATTAACGGCGGAACAAAACGTACGCACCAACATTCTTGAGCGCGACGAAGAGCTGGCTATTAAGAAGAAAAACGTTGAAACCACCGAAGCCATGCTAGAACTTGAGCGCCAGCAAGCCGATGCCGAGGCTAAGCAAGAGCGTGAAGTTGCCACCATTAAAGCGCGCGAAGAAGCAGAGACGAAAAAGGTTCAAGAAGAAGAGCGCTTAAAAGCGGAAACCGCAAAAATTAAAGTGGATCAAGATTTATCAGTACAAAACGAAAACTTACAGCGCGAAGTGGAAGTGGCTGAACAAAACCGCCAGCGCGCCGTAGCCATTGAAATCGAAAAAGTGAATCGTGCGCGTGACCTAGAAATTGTTGCCCGTGAGCGCGAAGTCGATATTCAAAAAATTGAAGCGGAAAAAGCGGTTGAAATCGAGAAGAAAGAAATCGCTAACGTTATTCGTGAACGTGTAGTTGTTGATAAAACTGTTGCTGTGGAAGAAGAACGAATCAACGAAGTTCGCGAAGTATCACAAGCCGAGCGTGAAAAACAAATCCGAGTGCTTGACGCCGAAGCAAAAGCAGAAGAAGAAAAAATTCGCCGAATCAAAGCCGCTGAAGCTGAGGAGCAATCGGCAAAACACAAAGCAGAAGAAATAAAAGTTGTTGCCGAAGCAAAACTAGAAGCCTCAGCAAAAGATGCCGATGCCAAAATTAAACTTGCCGAAGGTATTAAAGCAGAGCAAGCTGCGACCGGCCTAGCAGCGGCAGAAGTGAAACAAGCACAAGCGCTCGCAGATGAAAAAATCGGTATCGCCGAAGCCAACGTTATTAAAGCCAAAGGTGACGCTCAAGCCGATGCACTCAGAGGTACCGGAATGGCTGAAGCCGAAGTCATCACTGCCAAGGGTGAAGCGCAAGCGAAAGCGGATAAAGAAATTGGCCTATCGAATGCAGATGTAACTCGTGAAATGGTGAAAGCAGAAGCAGAAGGGCTTGTCGAGAAATTCGATGCCATGAATACAATGAGTGATGAGGCACGCAAACACGAAGAGTATCGCATGGGCTTAGAAACTGCACTGAAAGAAGCCTTAGCTTCAATTGATGCTGGTAAAGACATTGCTAAAGAAAACGCAGAAGTACTTTCTACTGCACTACAAAAAGCCAAAATTGACATTGTTGGTGGCGAAGATCACTTCTTTAATAACTTCGCCAAGTCTCTTTCTATCGGAAAAGCCATTGATGGTTTAGCCGATAAGAGCGGTGTTATTTCTACCTTGATTGATCGTGTTGTTCAGGGTAAACCGTTGATCGACGTTGATAAGAAACCAACCTCGGAAGAAAAATAAGTTCCAGGTTGCCGTTCGATCATAAGCATCGTTCACTGTCTCAGTAAGCAACTTCATTACACGTTAGCATTAATGGAGTTGCTTATGTCTTCAATCCGTTTTTACGGATGTTCCTGAATAACCCAAAGACTGTTTGCCACCAACCGTAACAAGGAATTTCATTATGGCCGACCACGGTGATACTCGCCCCGTCGACGACAACAGCGTTGATCAAGCTGTAGCAGAAGGCGGTGCTTACGACATTATTCGTCGAAGATTGAGTGATCAGGCGAAAACGCTCAATGAGTTAACCCTGGCGCTAAATCAGGCGCGCACCGACGAATTTGGTGCCTCAGATATGTCGGTCATTGGCCGAGTGCGAGTACGAACGGAAAACAACTGCACAGCCCGTGATATTGTCCAAGTCGGTCAGCATTTACTCTTTGGTTACAACGTATTTATCGGTCTCAAAAAAGAAACCGAAATCAACGATGTTTTTGCGTTATTCAGTGTTCATAAAAATAACGATCAATTCGACATTGTAGAAAATAAAATAGAGGGCAGCTTTTTAACCGACCCAGCGTTTGTTAACGATTTTCACGAGTTGTATCGTTACTACAAAAATACCAAGTTAATTCAATTGCGCATTCACAATGGAAAACTGCTGGCGGGATTCCAAATTGGTGAGCGCATTGAAGATGTGCGTGTTTTCCGCTGGTTATTGGCTGCGGATGGTTCGGTAAAAGAATACATTGATAATCGCGGTGAACGAGACCTACAACTGCCGTCGCGTTACGACTTTGAATGGGTTGCTACTACCCGAGACGATACGGTGCAAGGTCGTCATCCTCATATCAATGTATTGAATACCTTATTTTTAGAAACCATCAATGGCACCCTCACCATCAAGGTTGAAAACAATACCGAATCGGGTTTGGGTATTTATGAAGAAAGCGTCGAAGAAAAATCCCAATCCCTCAATGATGCCGAAATTCACTATGCAGAAGTAGGCGATTTAATCTTATTGGATATTCTTCCGTATCGAGAACAACAGCATCGGTATTTTGTGTTTAATCGTCTTACCGAGCAGGTGCTGCGGTTAGACGCTATTGGTCAATCCTGTGTGCAATTACCAGAAGATCACGGCTTGATATTTCCTGGCGGATATTATCTTCGATCCGGCGAACATAAAACCTTTGATCAGCCCACGGACGATTTTCAATTTAAACGTTCGATTCGCTCGCCCAACGGTGAAGACATGTTGTATGTCTTTTACGAGCCGGAGGAAGGCATTGTTGGCTTGCTGTCGTACAATTTAATCGACAAAAAAATTCAAAACCCGATTTTTGGTCACGGCTACGCCTTAGCCGATGATGGCCAAGTCGTAATTTTCTCTGCAGAAAAAGAACCCACCCGCGTGCATCCCATGCAAATTTGGAATACACCATTTGTCAGTGACGAATTTGCCAGTGCCGAAAATACCAGCCAAACCGAGCTGGGTAAAATTGGCAATGCCGAATTGGTTCGCGGCGTATCTGATTTGTACAGCATTGGCCGATTGATTGCGAATCAGCAGGCGTCAACCAAAGTCTATGAAGAGATCAAGAAAGCTTCGTTAAAATTATTCGATGACTACTATTGGATGACGGAGCTTGCCAATGGTGATATCGAAGAACTGTTGAAGCAAATTGCTCAAACGGCGGAATTGGTTCTCGACGAATTCGAAAAAGTACAAAGTATTCGTGAACAATCCACTAAGGCTATGGTGGATTTGCAAGAACAGCAGCGCCAACTGGTTGTGAACGCAAGTCCAGAAAGTTGGAGAAAAGCACAAGAATACGTTGATTGTTTGCAATCGATTCGAAAGCAACGGGGCAAATTAATTTCAGTTAAAGAACTGCGTTACATTGATTTAAACGCCGTCGATAATTTGTCTGTTGAACTGGACCAAATAGAAGAGACAATTAATCACAAAACGGTCGAGTTTTTATCGACTCAAAAAGCCTTTGACCCTTACAAAGAATTGATTGAGGAATTCAAGAAAGAAACCGAAAAAGCCAACACGGTTAATCTGCTCAATCCCATTGTAGAAAAAGTCGAAAACACCGCCAGCGGTTTGGATTTGTTGTCGGAACTGATGGCGACGCTGAAAATTGACGACGCTACGGTGCGAACCGAGATCATCGACAATATTTCTCAAATTTACGCACTGCTTAATCAATGCAAGGCCAGCGCTCGCAATAAAAGTAAGAACCTCGGTTCAGAAGAGGCAAAGGCTCAGTTCTCCGCGCAGTTTAAACTCTTTTCGCAAAGTATTTCGAATGCCCTCGGTTTGGCAGATTCGCCCGAAAAGTGCGACGAAAACCTCTCACGGGTTTTGGTGCAGCTGGAAGAAATAGAGAGCCAATTTGGCGAATTCGATGAGTTTCTAACGGATATTCTCTCGAAGCGAGAAGAAGTCTACGAATCTTTCGAATCGCAAAAACAACAATTGCTGCAAGAGCGGCAACGTCGTGCTCAATCGCTGGCAGACGCAGCAACACGAATGCTGAGTAACATCGAAAAACGCTCGATGAAATTCACCGAGGTCGATGAATTAAATACCTATTTTGCCTCCGATGCGCTCAATCTTAAAATTCGTGAAATTAGCGAACAATTGCGAGAAATGGATGAGTCGGTAAAATCGGACGATATCGACTCAAAATACAAATCCATTAAAGAGCAAGCCGTAAGAGGGCTGCGAGATAAATCCGACATCTACGAAGATGGCGGCAGTGTGATCAAGCTTGGGCCGCGTCATAAATTTTCAGTGAATACGCAAGAACTGGATTTGACCATTTTGCCGCGCGAAGACCAATTGTACTTCCATTTAACAGGAACAAATTATTACCAGCGTATCGATGACGAAGAGTTAATCAGCTTGCAAACGTTTTGGAGCATGTCGCTTGAGTCCGAAACTCCGCAATTGTATCGAGCCGAGTATCTAGCGTATTCCGTCATTCGTCATTATCAGCAATCGCCGGAATTATCCTTAGAGGCATTAATTGATCTCGCGAAGGAAGAGACAGCATTACTGCAAGTCGTAAAAGAGTATGGCAGTGCTCGATACCGAGAAGGTTACGAAAAAGGGATTCACGATGCCGATGCGGTTAGGTTATTAATTTCAATATTGCCGATGTTAACCTCGGCCGGGCATTTAAAATACGATCCGTTAGCGCGTGCTATCGCGCAAATATTCTGGGCAAATTTCAGCACAGATTCGAATACAAATATCAATGATAAAACGCAGAGTATAGGCACTTGGCAAGCACGTGCGGCCTCGGCCAAAATCATTGTTCAGCTCTTTAACGACGAGAGAGCAATTGACTCCTTAACTCACGATATCGTCGAGCAATTACGGGATTTTTATTCTGAGTTAGAAGAATTGAACAGCGAGGCTGCGTTAATCCGAGCGGCTAATTATTTAGTCGACGTATTAGCCAGTGATGAGCAAGCGTTTGTGTTGAGCAAACACGCCAAATATTTAGTGGACGAATTGAAACGCAAGCTCGATTCCAACACTTGGCAACAAATTAACGAGACTCTGAGTTCACTGCAAACGTCTCTGGTTTCGCAGTGGCAGTTTGCCAAAAATTGGTTGGTTGCGTTGGTTAGAAAACACCAGTTGGATCAATACGAACGCTATATTCCGGAAACCATCGCTTATTTAATCTCTGCCAATCAGATAACTATTATAGACTCCAACGTAGATACCGAATTAACGGTCGATCAACTGTTGGGTGAGCACGCGACTATTGTTGATCAGGCATTGAGTTTCTCCCTCGACGATTTCCTCAGTCGAAATCAACACCATGTTGATGAGGTTATTCCCAATTACACGCAATACTTAAAAGTCCGACAATCGGTTATTGACCGTGAACGCAAAAGTTTGCGTTTGCATGAATTTAAACCGCGGCCATTGAGTTCTTTTGTACGTAATAAGTTAATCAACGATGCTTACCTTCCGGTTATTGGTGATAATCTGGCGAAACAAATGGGCACTGTAGGTTCTGAAAAACGAACTGACCTTATGGGGCTGCTCATGATGATTTCACCTCCTGGTTACGGTAAAACCACATTGATGGAATACGTTGCCAGCCGCTTGGGATTGATTTTCATGAAAATTAATTGCCCATCGCTTGGACACTCCGTTATTTCCCTCGATCCCTCGCAAGCGGGTAACGCAACCGCAGGCCAAGAGTTAGAAAAACTGAATTTAGCCCTTGAGATGGGCAATAACGTGATGTTGTATTTGGATGATATACAACACACGCATCCAGAATTCCTGCAAAAATTTATTTCACTGTGTGATGGCACGCGTCGAATTGAGGGTGTGTGGAAAGGCAACACCAAAACCTACGACATGCGCGGCAAAAAATTCTGCGTAGTGATGGCGGGTAACCCGTATACCGAATCGGGTGAGGTTTTTAAAATTCCCGACATGCTTGCCAACCGAGCCGATATTTATAACCTGGGCGATATTCTCGGTGGTATGGATGAGCAGTTCGCTTTGAGTTACATCGAAAACTCGTTGACTTCAAATCCTGTATTAGCGCCGTTAGCGCTGCGATCCATGTCTGATATTTACAAGCTGATTGATATGGCGAAAGGCGTTAACATCGCAGCAAGCGAATTGGAACATCAATACAGCGGCGCTGAAATAAATGAAATTGTTGAAGTACTGAAAAAAATGCTGTTGGTGCAAAGTATTGTGCTGCGAGTGAATCAACAATACATTATTTCCGCAGCGCAAGACGACAAGTATCGAACCGAGCCGCCGTTTAAATTACAGGGCAGCTATCGCAACATGAACAAAATGACCGAGAAAATTTCATCGGTTATGAACAGCGATGAACTCGACCAAATGATTCGCGATCACTACATTGGTGAAGCGCAGTTGTTAACAACCGGTGCCGAAGCCAATCTACTGAAACTGAATGAGTTGCGGGGAACACTTGCCGATGATGATCAACAACGTTGGCAACAAATTAAAGCAGACTTCTTGCGCAATAAATCTTTGGGCGATGCCGACGGCGATACCGGTAATAAGGTGGTTGCCCAATTGTATGATCTGGTGAACATCATTGAATCGATCAAAGGTTTAATTGAAACCAAGCCCGAGAAGAGTAATGACGATTCTGTTAATCAACAACTTGCTCTGGTATTGAAAAAGCTCGCCAGCCAAAGTCAACCACAAAACCTGACACCGGAAGTGAATATTGTTAATGAACCGGTACCGGGTTTAAAAGCCGTGTTTGAGACTTTGGCGTCGACCATTGAAAACAGCTTAATGCCGTTAATGAAAAATATGGACAAAAAATTAGACATTGATTTGCGAACCCACGAGAAACTTTCTGACTTGGCCGATCAAGTCAGAAACTTAAAATTGCCGAGTGACTCGTAGGTTTATGAAGGGCGGCGATTGCTTCTGACAATCGCCGTGAGTGATTACCGCTTTTCGAGAACTAAGGTCATGCCTTTGCTAGCCACCACAGCCGCGTGAGAGCCTTCCGTGAGTTGGTCGGCGGATTCTACTTTCCATAATGTATCGCCAATTTGCACTCGTCCACGTCCGTCAATCAGCGGTTCTCTGATTTCAACGCTGGTACCAATTAGTTGTGAGGCGCGATCATTGATGAGTGAGTTATCGGATTTCTCATTAAATGAGCGAAAGTATTTCCAATACAACACAGAAAACCCCACAGAGTTGACGGCAAAAATAAGCAATTGAATTTGCCACGTCATGTTTCCAAATATCCACAACAAAATTGCTTGGCAAAATGCCGCAACGCCAATTCCCAGTAAGAAACCGCCAACACCTAGGGCTTCAATCGTAAAAACCAGGATACCAATAACCAGCCAAACCCAAGGTTGCAGTGTGAGCGTGTAGTTTTCCATAGATCTACCATTAATCGTTTTTGTTAAACGTTTTACTCGCGATTTCGCTGATACCAGCAATGGAGCCAATAACGCTGCTGGCCTCTAATGGAATCATCATTATTTTGTTGTTGTCCGATTCCGCGAGCTTACCGAGCGCATCCACGTATTTTTGAGCAACAAAGTAGTTGATTGCTTGCGGATCGCCGGTTTGTATCGCCTTAGACACCATGTGAGTGGCTTTTGCTTCGGCCTCGGCCAAACGCTCGCGGGCTTCGGCTTCTCGCTTCGCGGCTTCTAACTGACCTTCGGCTTTAAGAATTTCCGATTGCTTTTCGCCTTCAGCCACTTTGATCGCGGCTTCTCGTTCGCCTTCTGCTTCCAAAATACTGGCTCGTTTTTCACGTTCGGCTTTCATTTGTCTGGCCATAGCATCGACCAAATCCATCGGCGGAGAAATGTCTCGGATTTCAACGCGGGTTACTTTCACACCCCAAGGATCCGTTGCTTCGTCGATTTTTCGAAGCAAGGAATTATTGATCGAATCACGATTCGACAACATCTCATCCAACTCCATAGAGCCGAGAACCGCACGAATGTTGGTCATGACTAAATTCTGCATTGCACGCGGCAGGTCGTTGACTTCATAAGATGCTTTGACGGGATCTAATACCTGATAAAAACACACAGCGTCGGTGGTTACCTGGGCATTATCGCTGGAGATAACCGCCTGGGGTGGAACATCAAGCACCTGTTCCATCATATTTTGTTTGCGACCGATCTGATCGACAAAAGGTACGATTAGGTTTAAACCCGGTGCTAGGGTTTTGGTGTAGCGGCCAAAGCGTTCTACAGTCCAACCGTAACCCTGGGGAACCACTTTTATTCCTTGTAGAACTAAGATGATGGCACCGATGACAAGTACTAAGACGGTAATGCTGATACCTTCCATACATTTATCCTTATTTAATGTGTTATAAAAACCAAGTTTTAAATTTGCTCTTTGAATTTATGCTCTAATTGGTCAGTGTTCTGCAATAATGATCATCTCACGTGTGTTAGAAATTAAAAACGATTAACCATGAGTTTTAATAGTAATAAAAATTTCGGAGTGATATGAATTCTTTAACGTACGTTAATCTAGATCAAATACCCAATCAGGAATTAATATCACTGCTCAACAGCCAACGGGTTAGAAGGCACTTAGTCAGTCACGACCTTTTTGACGAAACCAGCATCAGCGCTTGGGTGGCTGACAAGTGCCGAGAAGACAGCAAGGCCAAATGTATTGTGCGCGCCATCAAGGTTGATCACGAATTTGCAGGTTGGTGCGCAATTCAACCGTTGGGCGACCAATACGAAATAGCGCTTGTGCTCGGTGAACACTATTGGGGTGTTGGGATAACAGTTTTTAAAGACATGGTAGCTTGGGGCATTGAGTTAGGTCACGAGACGCTCATTTTTAACTTGATGAGTTCGCGACCGAAATACAAATTTCTCAATGAAATTGCTACTAGCGTATCGGAATGCGAAATTATGAATCACGCATTTACTCAGTACGAAATTGAGTTGAGAAATATAAAAATATAGTATTTGGGAAATTGCTAAAAATAATAAAAAATTGTTGATAAAATCTAGAGAATAATTTTAGCTTTAGTCATTAAATAACACTGAGTAATGAGACCCTAATGACCGTAGAAAAATTGATTATCAGAGATGAAACCAGTGAGGATATTAGTGCCATCACTGAGGTGACGATTGCAGCGTTTGCCACACTGGAAATCAGCCGTCAAACAGAACATTTTATTGTTAATGCTCTGCGAACACGTCAAGTATTGGCGTTATCGCTGGTCGCAGAGTTGGACGGTCGGGTGGTTGGGCATATTGCATTTTCACCCGTCAGTATTTCCGACGGTAGCGAAAACTGGTATGGATTGGGGCCGGTTTCGGTATTACCGGAGTATCAACAACAAGGTATTGGTAAGGCGTTGATACAAGCAGGATTGGATCGATTAAAAGCGTTGAATGCTAAGGGATGTTGTTTGGTTGGCCATCCTGAGTATTACAAAAAAGTCGGATTTAAAAATGTATCCGGTTTTATTTTTGAAGGTGTTCCAGAGGCAGCATTTTTTGCCTTGTCTTTCGACGGGCAGTATCCGCAAGGTTGTGTGACCTTTCACGAAGCGTTTCAAGCAACCTGTTAGCTTTTAGCGTTAATCAGGATGACTTAAAAAAAGAGAAAATTAAATAAAAAGAGAGCCAATCACGGCTCTCTAATATTGTTATTTTTTAGCGATATAAAATTATCCCACCTGTAATTGAGCCGCTAGGGCTTTGGCTTTAACAAAGTCGGTTTTACCCGATCCCAGTTTAGGCAGTTGATCTACCTTAAACCACGATTGCGGAATCGATAGACTGTTTAAGCCGTTTTCCTTGAGTTGGTTCTTAATATCATTGGTATCCAACTCTTGGTTGTGTAGCACAATCAATTTTTCGCCTTTTTTCTCATCCGGCAAGCTGGTTAGAATCGCTTCTGAATCGGCGTCATCAATGACTTTCGCAATGGCATTTTCTACTGCACCAAGACTCACCATTTCGCCGCCCAGTTTCGCAAAACGAGAATAACGATCAACAATATAAAGATAGCCGTCTTCGTCCAAATAACCTTTGTCCCCGGTAATGTACCAGCGTGCATCGCCGATTTCGGTTAATACAGATTCAGTTTTTTCCGGCATATTCAGGTAACCGTGCATCACTTGTGGACCGCCGATTAAAATCATACCGGCTTCTCCGGTGGGAATATCCTCAAGAGTTTCTGGATCGACAATTTTGCAGCTGGTTCCTGGCAGTGGCATGCCAACAGAACCCACCTTTTGTCCACGTTGTACGGTAAAGCTAGAAGCATCAAGTTTGTCGGGAAGATTAACGGCTGCTACCGGTGTGGTTTCGGTTGCGCCGTAGCCTTCAAAAATCGGTTTATTGAATTTTTGGGCGAAGGCATCGCGTACGTCTGAATGCAGTTTTTCCGCACCAGACACGACAATGCGCAAGCTGTCCAGCATTAACGGTTCAACTTTACTGTTTCGGCAATACAGGCGTAAGAAGGTAGAGGTACCACACATAATTGTCGCTCGGTAGCGGGCGATTGCCTTTGAACAACCCAGCGCATCGGTTGGATCGGCGTGGCAGATCATTGGGCAGCCTTCTAACAGTGGCAAAAATTGGGTTACCGTTAAACCGAACGCATGGAACAACGGCAGATTTGCCATAATTGCGTCGTCGTCTTCCATATTAAGTACGTCTGCAATTTGCTTAACGTTCGCTAATATATTTTTGTGGCTAATTTGAACACCTTTGGGTGTGCCTTCACTGCCGCTGGAAAATAAAATGGCGGCGGTATTATTGGGTTTTTGTTGCTTACGACAAACTAGGCGTTTAATGATTGACGTTGGACATAAAATACTAATTGCCAAGGTAGAAAGTTTTTCGAAAGTCGTAATTTCTTTACTGGTTTCATCCAAATTAATTAGATTTACCGTTGAGAAATCCAAAACAATACCACGCCCTTCTAGCTTTGATAAAAAGCGTTGTGAGGTAAATACGGTGTCTATGTCTGCTTGTTGCAGCGCCGCTGCTATGGCTTCCGGGCTGGCTGTGTAATTTAAATTTACAATGGTTTTGCCCGCAAGCAGTGTTGCCATATTCAACAGGGCACCGCCGGCACTGGTTGGCAAGAGTATACCTACGTTTTGCTTTTTACACAGTGCGCGCACGCGACGGGCTAAAATAATAGACGAGGTTAAAGCGCGATATCCCGATAAGGTCACGTTTAATGTGTTGTCAATAATAGCTGGTTTAAAACCGGTTTGCTTAGCGCTTTGAATCCAGAGTTTATTAATGGTGGGTAAATCTTCAACGTAGGTTTGCCACGATTGAATACTGATGTCGAATACTTTTCGTTTTACTACATCAGCGGTGATGTCTTTGCGGCAAGGTTCTCCAAAAGCGATAATAACGTCGCGTGTTAACATCGAGCTGGTTGACGATTTTAAGCGAGACGATGATCGAGAAAATTGGCTGCCCCACAATCCGCGCATGTAAAACGGTATAACAACAACGTCATCGTTGGCGTTTTCGCAGGCTTTTTCAAAGCCTTTTCTGAATTCCGCGAGGTGACCGTTGCGGCTGATGGTGCCCTCTGGGAATAAACACACGACTTCACCGTTGTTTAAATACTCCGATACTTTCTCCAGCGCTTTTCGGCTGCGTGGTCCTTGTTCAATTGGGATACAACCAAAGAGATCAAAAAACCATCTGAGTAATTTTTTCTCGTAAATGTTTCGAATCATCACGAAACGAACGGGGCGCGGACTGGCGATTTGGACGATGGCCCAATCAATCCAGCTGATGTGATTGCCCAGCATCAATACACCGCCTTTGGCTGGGATATTTTTCATGCCTTGGACATTAACTTTGTAGCGGCGGGAAACAATAAGAGTGAGTAAAAAACGGGTCAAACTTTGTGGTAATTCGTAAATCACGTAAATACAACCAATAACAGCAACAACTGCGATCAATTGTAACAGCGCAGAACTCTGCCAGCCAAAATATGCAAACAGGGCCGACAACACCAAGAAACTGAACATGGCGATATTTTGTACCCAGTTATTGGCGGCCAAGGTTTTACCAAGTGCATTTTCTTTGGCGTAGAATTGTATTAATGCGTTGAGTGGTACAATAAAAATACCACCGGAAAAGCCGATAAATAAAAAGCATAAGGCAAAAGCCAACGGGCTTTCTAAAAAAGTAAGAAACGCAAGTCCGATGGAAATACCTAGAGCCCCAAAAGGCAGTAATCCAGTTTCGATGTAATTTCTGGATATTTTACCCGCGACACCTGAACCAAGCGCTATTCCTAAGCCTGAACAAGCCAAAATACCTTGTACTAATATCGTATTGTCGTTTTGAGAAAAATCCTTAAAGAACGCCGGAAATGCAGCAAGCATCACTTGCCCAACGGCCCAGAAAATTGCCAAACCTAAAACCGATAAACCAATGATTCTGTTTTCCGTCAGTGGTTTTAAATCTTCTTTAAATAGTTTGCCTTTGAAATACTCGGTAGTTGAAAATTGAGCGGAAGTGTCGGCGATGTTCGGCGGAGGTAATCGGTAGGTCAAAATCAGTTCTACTAAGGCACTCGCCATTAATAGGAAACCAATCGGGGCAATGGCTGTGACAATTTCGGCTTCGTTGTTGACTTGGTTTGACGCTGAATAGCCCCATTCAAAGAAAATCGAGTAGGTAAAAATACCGGCTAATATCGCAATGATGGATAACGCGGCGACCACCCCGTTGGCTTCACCCAAACGTTCTTTACCAAATAATTCTTTGATGTAGCCCATTTTAGCGGGGGAATAAATCGCCGATTGCGCGGCCAATAAAAAGGTCATGGCAAAGGCGAGCCAAAACCAACCCAGATAATAAAACACCGTGATTAATATTGTGAGTCCAAAGGCGGCCCAGGCTGACATTCGCATGACCGATGTTTTTCTGAATCGGTCGGATAAAAACCCTGCTGGGCTCATCAATAAAATAAAGGGCAGTAAGATAAGAGCGTTAACGATGGCTGTGAGAATCACTTGCTCCGGGCCATCGTAGAGTTTGTAAACCGTATTCTGAATAACGATTTTGTGGCCCAAATCGACAAATGCGTTGAGAAACACCGCAATAAAAAACGGGATTGCTCCCTGAAAATTGCGCAGTTTGATCATGGCTTGGTTCCTTTAAGCTGAACGGGTTATGGGCATAACTGTAGATCTTCGTAGTGCATTGTGCCACTTAGATCATCATTGTTGTGCTATCATCTACTCAAAGTATCAAAATATTAGACTTTTTAAGCCCGAATGATCTCCAAAACAACAGTAACGGTTCTGGAGTCTTCGATGGCTTTCTACAGGTACCTAGTTATGGCACAGCTCAATGTCTTGATTGCTGCGTTAAAAAAGCAGCTGAAAGCCTCTGGAATGACCTACGCTGATATCGGCAGCGCTTTGGAGCTGAGTGAAGCCAGCATCAAGCGAATGTTTGCCCAAGGTCATTTTACCTTAGCGAGAATGGAGTCAATCCTGCAATTAATTGGTTTGGAGTTTACCGACCTATTGGATTTAGTTCAGCGAGAGAGTCATCAAATTGAGCAGCTCAATTTAGAGCAAGAAGCGCAGATTGCCGCAGACTTGGAATTACTGGTTATCGCTGTTAGCGTGATTCACGGATTCAGCTACGATGAGTTAAAAACTTATTACAATCTTTCGGAGCATCAATTAATTCAAAAATTAGCAGCGTTAGATCGACTTAAGTTGATTGATTTACTGCCGGGCAATCGAATTAAACTCAAAATTGCGCCGAATTTTCGTTGGCAATCCAACGGCCCCATTCAACAGTTTTTTTTGCAAAAAGTGCAGCGAGATTTTTTTAATTCCAATTTCGACCAAACTACGGATAAATTGCTGGTGCTCAATGGCTTGTGTTCCTCGGCAACAAACCAAGAAATACAAGACAAAATGCAAGAGTTCGTGAATAAGATAAGTGAATTAAACAAAGCCGACGGAAAATTACCTTTGGGTGAAAAAAATGGTACTACCTTGGTGGTGGCGTTGCGCCAGTGGCAGTATGAAACATTCAGTGGATTTGTTCGGGAAGAGTTTAGGAAGTAGTTAGTTACGTAAGTGACTATTAATTAATAGTGAGCTAATTAATAGTGAGCGTTCTTAATTTTCTATATGAATATATAGGAATTGCCTAGGTTCCTGGTTTTGCAAATTCACGATCCATTCTGGAAGCGTCTTGCGATTAGCAAACAGAACCTAGGCAGATTTGGTTTTATTCAGATTTGGTTTTATTCAGATTTGTTGGCATCCAATTCTGAGGGTAATTGAATTGATGGGTTAAATGAGCCATCTACTTTGTCATCGAGAGAACGTTTATATGCGCATTTAAGGCATGGATCTCGTAGTTTAATTTGAGATTTAGCCTCTTCTAATGTGAGTTTAGAGGTTTCGCATAATACACTTCCAGCAGATACTTGCGCGTATCTGTTTTCTCCGTGAGCTAATGGAATACCGTTGGCTACGGTCACTGTAGTTTCACTGTCGAGAAGCTTTCGAAACTCTTGATAATGAACAATTGAATACTTTTGTTCTTTGCACAATTCAAATGCTCTTTTTTTCCAATATTTTTTAACTTGGCTTTTCGAACCTCTGCCTATGTAACGAATATAATAAAATTCATCTCCTTTGACATTATCTGTATAACCCAATCCATCGTTGGCAGATTGCGGTTGATAGGGCTCAGCGACACAGGCTGACAAACCAATAATTAATAAAATGAGAGAAAGCTTTGTAATTTTCATAGAATTTGATGTTTTTAATCACGGTTAATGTTCGTCATTGTAACAATCATTATTCAGTTTGTCTTAATTGGGAAATAACGGCGAGAAAATTGTGTTTGATATTCGGTGAATTGATAAAAAACTTGTAATTGGCGTGGAAAATAATGTTCGAGATTCTCAAGAAATCTATTGCATTAATGTTCTTGAGTTGTTGCGAAGAAAATAAAACAAGGAATTTTTACGATCGTAGAAATTCCTTGTATCGTTTCAATCGTTGAATTGTCTTATTGTTCTCTCAGTTATTTCTAAAAAATTCTGATTGATTTATACACTCAACAACCCTGGCAGTTCTCTCATGTCGGTAAAGCAAACACTTGCACCGGCCTGTTTTTGTTCTTCTTCATTCATTGTCGCTGCGTAGGCAAACACGGTCATACCTGCGGCAACACCTGCGCGAATACCAATTGGTGAATCTTCAATTACGGCACATTTTTCTGGATTGACCCCAAGCGTTTCTGCGGCGAGTAAATAAATATCGGGCGCCGGTTTGGGGGCTTCGACGTGATCAATGCAAATGTAAGCTTGGAAGTGCTTGGTTAAATCCGCTTTGTGCAATTTAAAATCCAAGCTTTCGCTGAAAGAGTTTGTGCCAACCGCTTTTGGCAGATTAATACGCAATAAGGTTTCTTCGATAAATGGCACTCTTTCGAGTTCGGTTGCCATCAATTGCTGTCCGCGCACGGCCATATCATTGCGAAAGTGGTCGGGTAGAGGGTGGCCGAGTAATTCCACGGCTTTAGTAATGTTATCTGGCAGAGATTTACCAGAGAAATAAGACATCATTTCTTCGTCGGTGAGCACTAACCCAATTTCAGAAAGCATGGTTTGCCAGAGTTTATTGATCATATGCTCGGTATCGACAAGTACACCGTCGCAATCAAAAATAACGGCATCAAACTGTGTTTCTGGGTTCATAGAGTTGCCCTTGGTCCGCGGTAAATGGGTCTTGATAAACCTAAGTAGTAACCGATAAATGTGTCGGTTTATACGTCTGTATTAAAATTTTTGTAGGGGGAGTGTAGAGGAGTCATTCTTGCCCGTAAACGTGTAATACGCGTTCTTATTTTTCGCGACTTATCCACAGGCAAGTATGTTGGGCATGTGTTTATGCTTTGCAGCCTTCGCTGGTGCAGCCATCAGTGTCAGATTCAGAGCCGGTAGTGGATAAGTCTTGATGATCAGGGCCGGATTCGGTCAGCAGTCGGCCAATGTAGCTGCCAATTTGCATATCGGTGAGTTGTCCAAAGCGTTGGAAACGCAGGCTGCCTGCTTTATCAATCAGAATGACGGTGGGAGTGCCACGCATGGCGTAGTTGCTCATGGTGATGGGGGTGGGGCCAACGTCGGCAGGCTTATCCACAGCGATGGGAAAGTTATAACCGTATTCGCTGACAAAGGTTTTCAGGGCTGGAACCGTCATAACGTCGTGGTGTTCGAACACGCTGTGTAAACCAATCACTTGCACTTCGTCTTTGGGATAAAGTCTGCTTACTTTCGCAGCTTGAGGTAGTCCGTGCATAACACAGCCTGGGCACAACATTTGAAACGCGTAGATGACGACGACTTTTCCTACCAGGGAATCCAGTTCGATGGGGTGATCGGTATTCAGCCATTCTGTTACTTCTAACGGTTGCGCGCGTCGGGGTTGAGAAGATGGGTTCATAATGGTTGCTCTTATGTTATAGTGGTTTCGACTCAATACAATAAAGCTTTCCACAGAGCTTATACCATGTCAATAAAGTTTTTAGCCGATACTAAATTATGAGCCTACTCGAAACACAACAATTGTTAGAACGCCTGGCAAATTTACTGCGCAGTGAACGTCGCGCTGCATTAACGGATTTTGGCTTACAGCCTGTGCAGTTTGAAGTGTTGGATTATTTGTCGCAATGCAATCGCTTCTCAGATACACCAATGGCAGTGACTGAATACTTACGCCAAACCAAAGGCACGGTGTCGCAAACACTTAAGGTTTTGGAAAAATATCAGTTAATTGTGAAAGTACCCGATCAAGACGATAAACGTGTTGTTCATCTGCATCTAACTGAAAATGGAAACCATTTGGTGGATGTACTAAAACCGTCGCCAATTTTTGATTCCCTGAAATCCAGTGCTAATTCAGGTGAAATTGATGCAATGAATCAGCAGTTGAAAAACTTGTTGGTTAATCTGCAAACTCAAAACGAATTAAAGTCTTTTGGCCAATGCAAATATTGTCGCCACAATCTTAGGAAAGCCGAAGGCGATTTTTTCTGTAATTTAACCCAACAATCGTTGAGCGACAGCGATATTGAATTGATTTGCCGAGAGCAGGTGGCAAGCTAGGTTATAAAATTGATGTAGACGTAAGAGTATAGACGCAAGGATAAAGGGTATAAGTGCAAGTCGGTCAGTAGAAAAGAAAACGTTGGTGGGAAATTAAACGGCTGTTTTATACGAGTGTTAAATAAAAAAGCCGAGTTAAGCGGACTCGGCTTTTTGGGCTCAGTGCACTTACAACCGCTTAAAGGGTTGAGAAGTAAGCGGCTAAGTCTTCGATATCTTGGTCACTTAGCGGTGCCGCCATTGGTGACATTAATGCCGCGAAACCACCTTTACGCTCACCAGAACGGAATGCTTTCAATGCGTTGGCAAGGTATTCTTTGTTTTGACCGGCAATGTGTGGGTAACCAGGAATGCTCGCCTTACCAGCAGGTCCATGACATGCGGCGCAAACACCCGCTTTTGCTTTCCCAGCTTCTGGGTCTCCTGCAGCAACTGCCCCATAACTGAATAATCCAGCAATTAAAGCAACACAAACTTTTTTCATAGTCTTTCCTAAATCACAGTTGGTTAATATTAATTCTGTTGTCGCAATTCTAGCTTATTGACAAGAACCAAACCTAAGCTGAACCAGTATCACTTTTCATTGGTAGTCTAGTTTACCAAAGTTACGGTTCTTCGGCTTGCTCAGACCTGTTAATACTCATTAAATAATCTTTTAGGCCGCAATAATGGGTTTATTGGGTATAAACAAGCCTTAGGCGAGAGTAAAGCGTCGCAAGTTATCCATTAATTTATTGAACGTAAGTTTTGCAAGTATTTTACGTTTTAATCTGCGCCAATGATAATTGTTTAAATCAAATCACGCTCGTTATTAAGTCGTTATAGCTAATCGAATTTTTCGAAATATAGGATGTACTTTTTGCTGACGAGTTTTTCGCGTGTTCGAATAATTCCACTAAAGTAGGAATGCGCAGTTTTTCTATTCTCTTTTCCCTTTTTATAAAAGACAAAACTATTTTATTGGTCAGTCGTCATCAGCTAATTTTTTAAGATTAACTTAGTGGTAGAAAAATTCTACGCGGTAAGATGAGAATGATTATCTGAATCAGCTGTTTTGATTGTTTTGCCACAATCTTTTGAAAGTGCGTTTTCTGAGTTTTGTACAGTCGTTCGTTTTTAAGTATTGGATTAATCGTGGACATTTAGGCAAAAGCCGAATTGCCGCCGGTGTATATTCAGGTGATGGTTTTCTCTACGATCGTGGAAGAATTGAATCTAAATTGCTCAACTCGGCGGGCTTTGGTATAAGCCTACGCTGGATAAGCAAAACACACTGTATTTAGGACGTAGTTTATGACCGAGCTGACCTACGGGGCAGATGGGGAAGAATCCGTCGCTCTGAGAGCCTTTACTGAAAAAGCCTACCTAGACTACAGCATGTACGTGATTTTAGATCGCGCATTGCCTCATGTCGGCGATGGCCTAAAGCCCGTCCAACGGCGCATCATTTACGCCATGAGCGAGCTAGGGCTGCAAAATAACGCCAAGTTTAAGAAATCGGCGAGAACTGTCGGTGATGTGATCGGTAAATTCCATCCCCACGGTGACAGCGCTGCCTATGAGGCGATGGTATTGATGGCGCAGCCGTTCTCCTACCGCTACCCGTTGGTGGATGGCCAGGGTAACTGGGGTTCCCCCGATAACCCGAAATCCTTTGCGGCAATGCGTTACACCGAAGCTCGCCTCGCGAAATACGCTGAGACCTTATTGGCCGAAGCCGGTCAGGGCACGGTGGAGTGGTTGCCGAATTTTGATGGCACCTTGTCTGAGCCGAAGGTGTTGCCCGCACAGGTGCCCAACGTACTTCTCAACGGCACCACAGGGATCGCCGTGGGCATGGCAACTGACATTCCGCCACACAACTTGAAAGAAGTGGTTGAGGCGACCGTCCACTTGCTTGAAAACCCAAAGGCCACCGTATCGGAACTGAACAATTTCTTGCCGGGGCCAGATATGCCCACGGATGCAGAAATCGTGACTCCGCGCGCCGATCTTCTCAAGATCTATGAAACTGGCCGCGGTGCGCTGAAAATGCGGGCGATATGGACGAAAGAAGAAGGTGACATCGTGGTTACCGCGCTGCCGTTCCAATCCAGCGGCGAGAAGATTATGGAGCAGGTGGCCAATCAGATGCAGGCCAAAAAGCTGCCTATGGTTGCCGACCTTCGCGACGAGTCTGATCACGAAAATCCAACGCGTTTGGTGATCGTGCCACGCTCGAATCGAATCGACGCCGAACAACTTATGAATCATTTGTTCGCGACAACGGACTTGGAGCGCAGCTACCGAGTCAACATGAACGTGATTGGCAACGACGGCAGACCGCAAGTTAAGCCGTTGAACGTACTTTTGTCTGAATGGTTGAGCTTCCGTCAAGATACCGTTCGAAAACGCTTAGAGCACCGTCTCGACAAAGTAGAAGAGCGTTTGCTCAAACTCGCGGCGTTAATGTTGGTGTATTTGAACGTCGACGAAGTCATCGAAATCATTCGCACCGAAGACAAACCTAAGCCCGTGCTGATGGAGCGTTTTGATCTTATCGAAATGCAAGCCGATTACATCTTAGATACGCGGTTACGCCAGTTGGCGCGTCTCGAAGAGATGAAGATCAAAGAAGAGCAGGAAGCCCTTGAGAAAGAAAAAGACGACCTTCTCAAGATTCTTGGCTCTGACCGCCGTTTAAAAACTTTGGTGAAAAAAGAACTGCAAAAAGTCGCCAAAGAGTTCGGTGATGATCGTCGCTCTCCAATCGTTGAGCGCGGTGAGGCGCAAGCGTTTAATGAGTCCGATCTGTTGTCCAGTGATCCAGTGACGGTTGTCTTGTCTGAAAAAGGCTGGATTCGCGCGGCCAAAGGCCACGACATCGATCCTTCGGCTCTGAGTTACAAATCCGGCGATGGCTTTAAGTTTGCTGCTCGCGGTAAGAGCAATCAAAACGTATTGCTGGTGGATTCCACCGGCAGAAGCTACGCCTTGCCAGCACACACCTTGCCTTCGGCGCGAGGTCAGGGCGAGCCTGTTACCGGCCGATTGAATCCGCCCAGTGGCGCAACCTTTGAAGCGATGATTACTGGTGAGAACAATCAAAAATTGATCGTTGCCAGCGATGCGGGATACGGCTTTATCGTTAAGTTGGAAGATTTATTTACCAAAAACAGTAAAGGTAAAGCACTGCTTAATCTTCCTGAAAACTCGAAAATCCTACCGTTACTCTCCGTGCCTGAATCTGAGGAAGCCGTTATTGTTGCTATTAGCAATGAAGGCCGAATGGTTGCTTTCCCGATCGACGAATTACCAGAGCTAGCCCGCGGCAAAGGCAACAAGATCATCAACATTGCCGCAGCCAGAGCGAAAGAGCGCCAGGAATTTGTGGTTGCCGTTGCGGTGCTTGTACCCAAGCAAAAACTGGTTGTTTACGCTGGTAAGCGAAAAACTGTTCTCAAAGGCAGCGACCTTGAGCACTATTTAGGTGAGCGTGGACGCCGAGGAAACAAATTGCCTAGAGGATTCCAAAAGGTTGATCGCATCGAAGTTCAATAACGTTATTGACTCGTTAGTTGTTGAATCATTCCTGGCACAAGGACGTGCCATATCCCCATCAATCTTAAGTGCTTGAAATACAACACTCATTTTTTCTTTCTTGTATTTGTCGTTATCAATTTGATTAGACTGGCTTATTTTCTAGCGGGCGCTGGCATAGCTCTTTAGGTTTTTTGGTCTGATTATTGATTCTCTATTTTTGAGGCGTGTCTGGAATTTTGGTTTCTTGAGCGCAAAAATTACAGAGATGATAAAAATGCGATGTTGATCAAATAAAAAGAAATTACCCTGGGGTATTTTGAAATCATAAGTGCTCAATAATAAATTGAAACTGTCTCACCCGCTCTAAAAGCTGACGAAGTATTTCGGTAATGTGAGGGAAATGTAGATGTTCACTTTCCCATTTGCAGTTCACACAGTCTGTTTTTTGCTTTGACGTTAGAGCAGCAAATTTTCTACGAAAGTATCTGTTTGAATCTATACTGAAATTTCATCCCTTTAACCAGTTGGTCAAAATGGAGCTTCACAGATGGTAGAAAGACGTCGGAGCCAACGAGTAAATTACTCCTGTAAAATTAAACTTGATCACCCTCAACTTAATGGTCAAGTCGTCACTTGTCGCGATATTTCCGATACCGGACTTTATGTATTAATTTCCAATTGTGACAAAGACTTAATTGGTTCGACGCTTCAACTGCAAGTCATCACAAGTCTTCCCCGGCCTAAAACCCGCTTAACTAAAATCGTCCGATCGGATACCGATGGTATTGGTTTAAAGTTTATTGCGTGAACAGGCCCTAATGATTGGCGTCAACGGATTTAATACACCCGATTAATGCACCTTAGAATCGGTGCTATGCTTTATTGACGTGTCGTGAATTAATCTTTCCGTTAATTAGAATCTTTATAAGTAACGCGTAATCTAAGACTGGGTTGCCATATCGTAATGTCTGGAATTAAGTCTATCCCCGTTTCCCAATTGCAAGTCGGTATGTACATTACCTCGGCGAAGAACAATTGGATTCCGAGCAACAATCTTTCTCGTGAAGGGGTGGTGCGTGACCCTAAGATTGTTCGTTATATTCAAATGATGGGAATAGAAGAAATCTGCATTGATACCGATAAGGGGACCGATATTGTTATTCATAAAAAGCCCTCAAAAACCGGTGAGCAATCACTAGCGAATTTATTGTCGGCACCCTGTGATCGCCCCCAACCGAAAAAAGGTTTTTCTGAAGAATTATTAGCCGCGCGAAAAGTACAAACGGCAGGACTGGATTTTATCAATAAAACTTTAGGTAACATTCAGTTGGGTAAACCCATCGATATTGACAGCGCCCAAGAAGTTGCCTGCGATATTGTCGAATCTCTTAACAATAATCAAAACGCACTTTTGTGCTTAACGCAGTTGCGTCAGAAAGATCAGTATTTATTAGAGCACTCGTTTAATGTCAGTGTTTTTATGGGAATTCTTGCGGCGTCTATGAATTTCCACGGTGACGAATTGGACCGGTTGGTAACCGGAGCTTTATTGCACGACGTTGGTAAAGTTGATATTGATGATGCCATACTTCATAAGCCGGGCAAGCTCACCGCCGAAGAATGGCAAGAGATGCGTAAACACGTCACCTACGGTGAAAAATATTTAAATAAAATTCCGGGGCTTGCCCCAGAAATTTTAGATATCTGCGCTCACCATCACGAACGTTTGGATGGCAGTGGTTATCCCAGAGGTTTACGAGCAGAGGAAATTCCGATTCACAGCCGGATGTCTTCTATTGCCGATATTTATGACGCAGTAACCGCAGACCGAGTTTATCATCACGGAATTTCGCCGGCGTTGGCACTGCGTAATATGTTGGAATGGTCCGAACAAGACAGTTTAGATAAAGAATTACTGTATCAATTTATCCGCTGTTTGAGTATTTATCCCCAAGGCAGCTTTGTCTTGTTGAGTAACCAAAAATTAGGGGTCGTGCAAAGTGTGCACGCCAAACTTATGCACAAACCGGTGGTGAGTATTGTCTATAATTTGGCGAAAAAAATTCGCGTTCCGCATTTTCCTTTGGATTTGTCGGCATCCAACTGCGCGGTAAAAATTGAACGTGTTGTTGATCCTAAAGACTACGGACTCGATCTCCAAGAGCTGTTGCAAACCATGCGCTAGCCTCGTTTGATCGCAGGCACCTTTAGTTTTTTATTGCCAATGTTTGATCGTAAGCGTCCAGTTTATTTGAAGCGATCATTGTTTGTATTACTTCAACGTATTCGTAACCTTTCTCGGAATATTTTTCCAAGCCCTCTGCTAACGCAGTGCCGGATAACGGCTGGTTTTGTTGTCTAAGGTCGGCACGAATTTGTCTTAATTCTCGGTAAGCTCGATTGGTATTGATATTATCGAAATAGGCATTAATAGAATCGTTAACGGAATCAAATACTTTCACTTCGTGGGTTGCGCCTTCGATGCGATGGCGTGGCACAAGTCCGCAACCTTGTTGATAACACCATTGGCCAAAAAAGTTGTTGCCTTCACGCGCGAAACGCGAACTTCCCCAACCGCTTTCAATGGCTGCTTGCGCGAGTGCCAATGACGACGGAATTTGATCCACACGCACGAGTAATTCATCGAGTGAATCCGATTTGTATTTATTGGCAATGCGAGTGAATTCACGAGTGATTTCTTCGGCTTGAACAACGTCTGGGTAGCCAGAATTTTTAAGTGTTAATAAGAAATTTCGCTCTTGGTTCAGAGATGCATTCTTGGCGTTAATTCCGGGCAATAAATACTGAAAAAAGTCCTGCTTTTTTTGATTGACGTCTTTTATTTCAGAAAACTTCGGTGGCTCAGAAACTGTTTTAACCGGCTCGGCTTTTTCTTCGGCTTGTATTGGTTGTTCAATGGGAATTTCGTGTTCCATTAGCGTAACGCTAAGAATTAATACAAACAGCGAATAAGAAAGAAAAACACCGCTGATAAGAACAGATTTATTGGACGGCTGGGTACTCATGAATGGCTTAGCCTTAGATCAACACTCGAAATTTCAGAGATCTTATATTGGGCCAAGCTTATAAAAATCAAGTTACATAGATCGTTTAATTATGGAGTGCGTTAAGTGGTGTGAGGCTACCTTGTTCAAAATCACGACTTTGATCTTGGCTTTTAATTTTGGATTATAAATTCAAATCTTTACGCAGCTTGGCTAAGCGCGCTTGGTTTTCTTCTTTGGATAACTGCACTTGATCGGGCTTTGGCAATTCTTTCAATTTTGGCATTTCGAGTTGTTCGCCATTTCTAACGCGTTCGCAAACATCTCGGTAATGCTTTTTAAAAACGGGTAAAGCGCTGGTTTCTGGTGTCGACGAAAGAAAGAACCAATCGCTGGCAAGACCGGCGTAATACACCGCTGGATGGCTCCATGGGTGAGTCGCTTTTGGGCTTGGTGCTTGGCAGGCTTCAACGTAGGCGGCGCGCGGCTCTGGCAGAATTTCGCCGCCGCTGCGTTCGCACTGTTCTAGCATTCGACTCAACGTTGGCAGATATTCCGATTCTAAAACAATGGCTTTGGTGGCTGCCAATATGGTGTTTGGATCAAAATGTTTCAGGCTTTCCAACCACAATCGCTTCGCCTGAATTTCCAGTTCCTGATCTCTGAAGGCGGCGTAATAGAGATTTTGATAATTAATTTTAAAAATACCAAAAACCTGATTAATGGCATCGATCATTTCGTCGCGATGTGTGCTGGCGTAATCGTGGCGTGATGGCGTTTCAGTAGGCCCAGCTGCGGTCTGTGAGGTTTTCTTCAAGCGAGACATCTCTTGTGCTGCGTTTTGGATCACCTGGTTGCTGTCTTTCATTGCCATGGGTCTGCTGGTTGGTACTCAATTGATGTTGTTTGGCCCAAATGTATTTGGAGTGACGGATAAATATGCTGTCCCAACTGTGTTTGGGTTCGCCGCGATTGCGCCAGTAAAGCACAAATTCCGGTATTTGTGCATTGATAAACGCTTCGCTCATTTCACATTGTTGCTGCAATAATTCTCGGCATTCAATGCTTGGTTGCCATTGTTGATTAATCAAAGTAGCGGTTGGATTGATCTCAACACCTTCGCGGAAATACGCCCATTGTTTGCTCACGTGCTGGCTGAACAGATCGCCCCAGTTGCTGCGAAAGCCGCCGTTTTCGATCCACTTGTGAACAAACTCGGGGATGCATTCGGAGATAAATTGGCGGTCGATATCGAGCTGAGCAAGATACGTGATTGTGTGCTCGGCCGGTCGCCATTGGCTGGTCATAGGAACCGGTTTGCGATTGGGTAAAAACGGGGTTTCTTTTTCTTGCCAATCTTTTTTAACCCACGAATAAAACGTCATACTCCAAGACGCGGTGGTAGTGCCGGTTTCGCGGTAGTACAGGCGGAAGCGATTGGCACAATCTTCGATGTGTGCCAGCGGAATATCTTCGTTGCGCAGTTGTGCGACGACTTGATTGTCCGGCTGCCAGTTCGGCGGCAATGTGGTTTGCTGCGACTGGTTTTTTTGCAGTCTGGCTTGATCGGTTTGATGTTGGCGCCAGCGTCGTAGCACGTGCGTCTGAAATTTTGCCCCCCAGGCGCGTTGACCATCGCCGCGCTCACGCCAGTAAGAGACAAATTCTGGAACCTGAGCACGGGTAAACGATTCGGGAATTGCGTGCTCGCCAATGCGCGTTAGTGTTTCTGGATTCGGTTGCCAGTTGGGGGCGATGGGCAGTTTTTGTCCGCCAGTGAATTCCGGCTGTGGTGCGGCCGTCTCTCGACTTTGTGACTCTTGTTGCTGTTGGCGTTCATTAAAGGCAAATTTTAATTCGCCGCATGCTGTGAATGGCGCGGAGGCCAACAACAAAAGTCCTTGGCTGCGCATCTGTTGGCTGATACGTTCAATATCGGCATCGTTCCAAAATGGTAGCAAGGCCTGCGCGTGATGCTTTTGCAGGCGATACCAGCGAAACCCATTTCTCACCCGAGCGTCTTGGTAAAATGAAAACTCTTTCAATACCGAGATTAATGTCGCGATTTCCAAACCGTGCTGACAGGCCTGATCCCGAGAGATAACGACCGGACGATCATTGGTGTTGAGAGGGTAATCGCTCATAGAGTGTGGTAACCAAATAAAAAGCTGTGGAATTAGCGTTAATACGCGCTAACGGGCTCTAGAGATATGAGCTTGGCTTAAATTGTAAGGTGTTCTTCAACAAGGGCAAGCAGTTCAGTCGTTTGTATGTGAATCTCATTGCATTGGATGTGTGAAAGCAACGATTGTTGTGGTTAACACCGTTCGATGAACTTCATACAATACCGGCTTCATGAATTAAACGAGAGACGCTCATCTGTGGCAAAACAAAAAACCGCTTACGTCTGTAATGAATGTGGTGCTGATTATCGAAAATGGCAAGGCCAGTGCACAGAGTGTGGCGCTTGGAACAGCCTGAGCGAGGTTCGTTTAGGATCGAGTTCATCATCCAATCGCGACAGTCGCGGAGGCTACGCCGGTTTAGAGCCAACCAAAGCGCAATTGCTGAACGAAATCAGTTTAGAAGATTTGCCCAGATTCAGCGCTGGCACCAACGAGTTTGATCGGGTTCTTGGCGGTGGCTTTGTGCCCGGATCTGTCGTGCTGATTGGCGGTAATCCCGGCGCTGGTAAGTCGACATTACTGCTGCAAACGCTGTGTTTTTTGGCCGCACAAATGAAAGCCCTATACGTTACCGGTGAAGAGTCCTTGCAGCAGGTTGCAATGCGGGCAAAGCGCTTAGGATTGCCGACAGACAGCTTGTATTTGCTTTCAGAAACCAATGTTGAGGCAATTGTGGCTGCCGCAGAAAAACATCAGCCTAAAGTGCTGGTGGTGGATTCGATTCAGGTTGTACATTTGAGCGATATTCAGTCGGCGCCGGGCAGTGTTTCGCAAGTGCGTGAGTGCGCGGCCTTTTTAACCCGCTTTGCGAAAACCACCGGCACTGTGTTAATTCTTGTGGGGCACGTGACCAAAGACGGTAGCTTGGCCGGGCCAAAAGTGTTGGAGCATATGATTGACTGCTCTACCTTGCTCGATGGCGATCAAGACAATCGTTTCCGCATTCTTCGCAGTCACAAAAATCGGTTTGGCGCTGTTAATGAATTGGGCGTGTTTGCCATGACCGAGCAGGGCCTGCGTGAAGTCTCTAACCCGTCAGCGATTTTTTTGAGTCGCAACGAAGAACGTGCTGCTGGATCGGTGGTGATGGTGGTGTGGGAAGGAACACGACCTTTGTTGGTGGAAATTCAAGCCTTGGTTGACGACAGTCATTTGGGCAATCCCAGACGGGTGGCGGTGGGATTGGAGCAGAACCGGTTGGCAATGCTGCTGGCGGTATTGCATCGCCACGGTGGACTTCATTTGGGGGATCAAGATGTGTTTGTTAACGTTGTTGGTGGCGTTAAAGTGTCTGAAACCAGCTCTGACCTGGCGCTGTTATTGGCAGTGGTTTCGAGCTTTCGAGACCAGACGTTATCTCAAGACTTAATTGCTTTTGGTGAGGTGGGCCTGTCGGGAGAAATTCGACCGGTGCCCAACGGTCAAGAGCGTGTTCGTGAAGCGTTTAAACACGGTTTTAAACGTGCCATCGTACCGGCGGCAAATTGCCCGAAAACCGGCATCGATGGTATTGAGCTGGTACCTGTGAAGCGCTTAAGCGACGCAATCGAAGCGCTGTGGGGATAGCGAATAATCTAGGGCCTAATTTTTAGGTTAAGGGCTTAGGTTAGAGGCTAACGAATTCGCTCTTTGTCTGACCAAACGGCGAATTCATTGCCGGAGGGCTCTTTAAAGTGAAAGCGACGGCCGCCCGGAAATTCAAACACCGGTTTGACAATGTTGCCGCCGGCCGAGACAATTTTGGCAAGCGTGGCTTCTAAGTCTTCGCTGTAGAACACCGCAAGCGCTGCCCCGGTGGGGGTGCTTGACGATAAATTCGACTGAAAAAACCCGCCGTCGAGCCCTTGATTGCTGAACGCGGTGTATTCTGGTCCGTAATCTTCAAAGGTCCAACCAAACACGGTTTCAAAGAACGCCTTAGTGGCGGATAAATCTTTGGCAGGATACTCAATGTAATTGAGCTTTTCGTGTTGATTCATTGGTTGCTCTCTCTGTTTTGCTTACAACCTCTAGCTTTTTCTGAATTTTTGCGTTTGTTCATTGAGGAGTCGACGCAACAATGTGCTGTTATCGACATTGGATGGCTTACACTCAATACCTAAGTATTTACCTTTTGTGTGTGCGAGTCGACCGCGCATTTTTATCTGGTCGCCAGAATTAATAAACACATACAGTGTTAGGTCTTCGTCACTGCCAAACTGGTGATTGTAGGGACTCGCCACCAGTGCGCCATTGAAAGACAAATCAACAATCTGCACCGGCCAGCGGCCAGTTCTTGATACCAGCTCTGCGGTTGCACGATAGTTGACGCGAGGAAAATATCGCCTTTCTTTGGTCCGAGTTTTTCTGTCCATGGTGCTCATAAAATTCATAAAAGACTGAAGGAGCCTCTGAATTAATACCAAATTGACAGCCTGATGGGCTGGCGTGATTATTGGCTTAATCCGGGTCCTAAATACCCAGTGATGGTGTTAGTACCAAAAGCGTTTGAGTTTTCTGTTGATGTTTGTGCGATCAAATCAGAATCTTGTGAGCGTGCTCAAGATGATATTACGAATAGGTAGCTATCAAATTTGGTGCCGACTGCTAAATATTAACCCATTTCGCAAACTATTTATTGACGTTTCTCGGATTAATTTCAAATCTTCAAACACGATTAACGGGTTAGGTCTAGCTGTTTGAATATTCAGCTAGACGTTATGCCGTTGATCAATCTTGCTTGTGCTCCAAATTCAGTAACTATCTCATGCAAAAGTAACTATCTCACACGAAAGTACTTATCTCATGCGGAGGTATTTCTTAACTAGAAGGTACAAACTGATAAGAAATGGGTACTTGTAAAGATGTATCGGGCAAAACGGCTGGCTTTGATGGCGGTGACTGTGGTTACAGCCACCGATGAGATCTGATGGTTACCAAAAAAGTTACCAACAAGGTTACCGAGAGCAATTAAACCTTAATAGGTTTGTATTTTACGCGCTTCGGTTGTGCGTCTGCACCTTTACGTTTCACAAAATCTTCGTGGTATTCGGTGTAGTTGCCTTCAAAGAACACAACTTCACTTTCACCTTCATAGGACAGAATGTGAGTCGCAACACGATCTAAGAACCAGCGGTCATGGGAAATAACCAACGCACAGCCGGGGAAGTTAAGCAGTGCTTCTTCGAGTGCACGCAGAGTTTCTACGTCCAAATCGTTGGAAGGTTCATCGAGCAGTAAAACGTTGGCGCCTTGTTTTAGTGTGTTGGCCAAATGCAAGCGGCCGCGTTCACCACCGGAGAGTTCACCGACGCGTTTTTGCTGGTCGCTGCCTTTAAAGTTAAAGCGGCCCACGTAAGAGCGTGAAGGGACTTCGTAATTGCCAATTTTTAACACATCAGCGCCACCGGAAATGGCTTCCCAAACGCTCTTGCTGTCGTCCAAACCTTCACGGCTTTGTTCAACAAACGCCATTTGCACGGTATCGCCGGTTTCGATGCTGCCGGAATCCGGTTGCTCTGTGCCAGAAATCATGCGGAACAAGGTGGATTTACCGGCGCCGTTACCACCGACAATTCCGACGATTGCCCCTTTAGGAATGGTGAAGCTTAAGTCGTTAATCAGTAGGCGATCGCCAAAACTCTTGCTGACGTTTTTAAATTCGATGACTTTGTCACCCAGGCGCTCGCCTGGTGGAATGTAGATTTCGTTGGTTTCGTTGCGAGTTTGGAATTCTTGGGATTGCAATTCTTCAAAGCGAGACAGACGTGCTTTGTTTTTCGCGTGTCGACCTTTCGGGTTTTGACGCACCCACTCAAGCTCTGCCTTGATGGCTTTTTGATGAGAGGCTTCGGCACGCTCTTCTTGCTCAAGTCGTGCTTCTTTGGTTTCTAACCAAGTTGAGTAGTTGCCTTCATAGGGAATACCGCGACCGCGGTCGAGTTCTAAAATCCAACCGGCGGCGTTATCGAGGAAGTAGCGATCATGGGTAATGGCCACTACGGTTCCTGGGAAGTCGACCAAGAAACGCTCAAGCCAGAATACCGATTCGGCATCCAAGTGGTTGGTGGGTTCGTCGAGCAACAGCATGTCAGGGCGAGAAAGCAATAGGCGACAAAGTGCAACGCGGCGACGCTCACCACCAGAGAGTTTGGTGACATCGGCGTCCCAAGCGGGTAGGCGCAATGCATCGGCGGCGTTTTCGAGCTTGTGATCGAGGTTGTGTGCATCCCAGGCTTGAATGATGTCTTCTAATTCACCTTGGCGTTTCGCCAGAGCGTCGAAATCGGCGTCAGCTTCGGCATAGGCGGCGTAAACCTGATCGAGTTCTGCTAGGGCGTCTACGGCTTCCTGAACGCCTTCTTCGACATTTCCGCGAACGTCTTTTTCAGGGTCAAGGGCCGGCTCCTGTGGCAGATAGCCCACTTTAATTCCCGGCATTGGACGGGCTTCGCCGTTGTAATCGGTATCAACCCCGGCCATGATTTTAAGTAGGGTCGATTTACCTGCGCCGTTTAAGCCAAGTACACCGATTTTGGCGCCGGGGAAAAATGATAGGGAGATATCTTTAAGAATTTCACGCTTGGGAGGAACAATTTTCCCAACACGATTCATACTGTAAACATACTGAGCCATAACTCAGGCATCCTCTTCAGTAAGGTGGATGTAGGGTCTGTTGATAATCGTCTAATCGATTCTGCCGGAGAAAGTTTCCACCCAACAAACCCTTGAATAAAAGTCGCGGAAGGTACCGGAAGTCGGTGCGAGATTCAAATGTATTGAGTTGCAAGTATACAAGTTTAGACATAAAAAAACCGACGCCTGAGCGCCGGTTTTTTCGATTGGAAGATTTACAGCGAAAACTTAGAAGCTGTAGTCGAAACCAATGCGTACTTCCCAAACAGAACCTTCACGTTCACGAACTTCGCCAGGAGCGTTGATGAATTCGTTAAAGGTGTAAGTGTCGGTTTCACGATCATACTCGGCGTCAACGACTTGTTGGAATTGTGGGAATGGTGCTTGATACAGCACGCCCCAGTCGTCATTAATTAAGTTACCGATATTTTCCACGATTAAGAACACGTTCGAACGAGTATCCGGAGTAAACCCTGGAAGCTCTTGATCGATACGGAAGTCAAAGCGGTTCCACCAGCTACCTTCAATGCTGTTACGGCCAGCAATTTCACCGCGATCTAGGCCAGCACGATCAACAAATGCGAAGAACTCATCAGTGTTGAAGTCGTCCGCAAAGTTTACGTTGGGATCGTCAACACCGGTCGGTACATAAAGTAGATTACGGTTACCTCTAAACAAAGGATCGTTCAGGAAGCCGCGTGAACCGAAGGTGTATGAGTACGAGCGGTTTTGGCTAGAGATACCGAACAAAGAGAATCTGGTTTGGTAGTCACTGATAAAGGTTGTTTCGTACGCAAGACGGAAGGTGAAGGCATGTTGCGTTTCAAAATTTGAAGTGGCAACGCCTGGATCATTAAGATCTGTAATAGCTGTGTTGGTAAAGTTAGAAAACGCAACCGAGCTCGCCATTGACGTGACTTCTTCAGAGCGTGTACCTGCGTATCCAACGGAGAAGCTCAAACCATTGTTATATTCTTTGCTTAGAGATAAAGAGAAAACGCTTGATGAGCCGGAGTCGCCATCAACATTGGTAAGAGCATAAACTTCCCCAACGAAGTCAATGTCCCCATTTTCATCTAGGATAACTTGCCCATTTTCATCAAATTCCCGGAAGGTAGGGTCATAGATACCTCTTCCATCAAAGGTGGTGCCTGTTTGCTCTAGTGCTGCATCTACAATGATAGCCGCATCTTGTTTTTCAGTATGGATAAAGTCAGTTTGCAAGATATATCCGTTACCCACATCTAGACTTGCACCTATATTAAATTTCCATTCAGAAGGCACATCGAAATCAGGGTCGATAACATTTGTACCGCTTACCGTACCATTCGCTGGAGCATTTGCTACGAAATCAATGCCTTCTTGTGGAAGGTTTCGAATTGGAGTGCCATCACCAGTGAAACTAATATCTGATAGTAGGTCTACATTATTCTGGCGGAATTCAACTTGGGTTATACCAGTGTTTGAGTAGTTGTTGGACAACCAAACGTTTGGGTTACCACCAGAATAAAGACCAACACCGCCGTGTAACTCTAAGTTGCCATCAACATTATATTGGAAGCCAAAACGTGGTTGAAGTAGGTCTGCGCCGTCTAGGTTGTCAGCATTCGAGAAACCTAATTCGTTAGACAAGTTAGGGTTGAACGTTGGTGTGTCGTCACTTTCGTAGAAGTCGTAACGAAGGCCAAACAATAACGTTAAGTCGACATTATTAAAGGTGTATTCGTATTGACCGTAAACAGAACCGATTTGATAAGAGAATTCGGCTGCGGCGTCGTTTGGATCGTTGGTACCTACCGCACTCTCATAAGTAACGCGTGATGCTAGACCATTTTCGAAATCATCGATGCTATTAAAACGGTATTCACCAATCGCTTCTTGTACGAAAAGGTTAAAGACTTCTAAATCTTGGTACTCAAAACCACCTGAGAAAGTGTGGTTGCCTGCGTAATAAGTACCAGCAATTTTAAAGTTTAGGTTTTCGTAGTTAAGATCGTTCGCTTGACGTGAGTCATCATTGCCTAAGTAAATTGTTGAGCGAGGGCCTGGGTCAGTTTCGCCGGGTAATGGTTCGCCGATATGAGTAATTTGAACTTCACCAAATTGGCCGCCGTCCAGAGAATCTTGGCGGTTATCAACGTCGGTGTAACCGATTTTAATTTCGGTGGTAAAGTTTTCAGTCCAGGTAGAGAACAATTGCGCTGAATAAGACGTTAGCTCCGCGCCGTCTTCGTACAAGTGGTTAGAGAATTCGAATTCGTCAAAGTCACCATCAGATTCTACAGTTTGAAAACCGTCGATGTAGTTGTAGGTTAACGCTAAACGCTGAGTGTCAGAAATATTCCAGTCAATTTTTGCCAGAATTTTTTCGTCTTCGTTGTCGAAAGACGTTGGAATGCCGCCTGGATCGTAGCCGTATACGTCTTGAGAAATTTGACGAATACGATCGAAGTCGGCTTGGGTAAATCCAGGTACGGGTTCGGCAGTGTTTGAATCCGATGGACCACGATCGAATGTATCGGCGCCTTCTAATTTTTCGTAAGAAGCGAAGAAGAACAATTTGTCCTTAATAATTGGGCCACCTACGTGGAAACCGAAGCGAGATTCGTCGAAATCAGCAACGTTAAGTTCGTCACCTTCCAGCTTGTCGCCGGTTAGGCTGTCGTCGGTGTAATCGTAGAAAACACCGCCGTGCCATTCGTTGGAGCCTGATTTGGTTACGGCGTTGATGTTACACGCGGTAAAGCCACTGTATTGCACATCAAATGGTGCAAATTCTACGGCTACCTGGTCAATAGAGTCGATAGAGAAAGGAACACGGTTAGTTGGGAAACCGCCTTGGCGTAGACCGAATTCATCATTTAAACGAACACCGTCAACAGTCAAACTGTTGAAGCGTGGGTTAGCACCACCACACTGAATGGCGTTGCCATTAGCAGGGTCTAGATGAATACGAGGATCGGCGCGAATAATATCTTTAATATCGCGGTTGATCGCTGGGATTGATTTAATGTCATCTAGATTGAATGTAGAAGAGGGACCCGTTGCGGTATTGTTTAGCCCGCTTGCATCTGCAATTACGGTTACTTCTTCAATATTGCCATCACCAAGAACAGCGTTGAAGTTAAAGGTTTCCCCTAACTGTAGGAAAATGCCTTCTTGCGTTTCATCTTGAAATGTTGAGGAATCAACAACGATACGGTATGGGCCACCAACGCGAAGACCGCGTGCAGAGAAGCGACCATTTGCATTAGTGCTAACTTCAGAGGCTGTGTTCGAAGGAACGTGAACAATGCGAACAACCGCTGACGTTGGGTTACCATTTGGGCCAGTAATTTGGCCGGTGATTGCCGAAGTAGTTTCCTGAGCGATTGCGCCGGTAGCGCCTGCAGCCAATAATACAGCTGCAGCCAAACGCTGCTTAGTGAATGGTTTCATATGTTTCGATCCCTAATGATGAAGTAAGAGAATTTCTCTAAAAATACAAAAGTGCTGAGTACTGACTAGTTTTAGTTGCGCAATTGTCGGGAGTAATTATTACAAATTAGTTACAGTTTGAGTAATAGAAAAGCAATGTTTTTATCGTTGTTAATCATTGTTTTTTATTTTGTTCTATACACGTCAAATATAAAAAGCAAATGGCGGAAATGGATAAGTTTTTTATGAATGTAAATCAGAAATTCCCAGTTTTTTATTATTTTTTTACCTGCTTTTTTGTGTTTTTTTCAGGATATGCAATGAGCGAAGAGAATGACTCTCGTCAAATAAGAGTGGCGACCTTTAATGTCAGTATGGAAGCTACGAACTATCGTAGTGATGGCGACGAAAAACTTAACGAAAAAGCCTTACAGGAGCAACTTAGTTCTGGTAACAACAGCCAAATTAAGAATATTGCTGAAATCATTCAGCGGGTTCGTCCTGACATCATTTTGCTGAACGAATTTGACTATATTGAAAATACAGATATTGGCATATCTGCGTTTATCAAAAATTATTTAAATAAATCGCAAAAGCCCGATACGAAATCCATTGATTATCCTTATGTTTTTTTGGCTCCCGTCAATACGGGTGAGCCGAGTCCATTTGATTTTAATCGTGATGGTGTCGCAAATGGCAAAGGTGGAGACGCTTGGGGTTATGGAAATTATCCGGGTCAGTACGGCATGGTTGTATTGAGCCAATTTCCAATTGATGAAAAAAAGGTGAGAACGTTTAAGCACTTTAAATGGAAGGATATGCCGGGCGCGTTGCAACCGAAAATTCCAGAATCAGGCGAGCATTGGTATAGCGAAGCACAGTGGCAAGCGTTCAGGTTGTCATCCAAGTCCATGTGGGATGTCCCCATTATTTGGAAGGGTGAACCTCTGCATCTATTAGCTCAACACCCAACGCCGCCGGTTTTTGATGGTCCTGAAAATAGAAACGGTTTTCGAAACCACGACGAAATCCGGTTACTTGCCGATTATCTTTCGGGCGAATCTTATATCTACGACGATCAACAATCCAACGAGCCATTCAGTGGCAAGCGATTCGTCATCGCCGGTGATCTGAATGCCAGTGTACACAGTAAAGAAACAGTACCCGGAACAATGGAATTGTTGTTTGAGCATTCGCTCATCGACGCTCAATTTATCCCTACCAGCAGCGGTGGTGCTCGCAATGATCCATCAGACCCTCTGGCAAAAGAGCACACGGCATTTTGGAAGAGTCGAGCCGACTATGTTTTGCCTTCTAAGCAGGGGTTGGTTGTTGTCGGTGGGGGTGTGTTTTGGCCGCAACCGCAACATCGGTTGTTTCGTTTGGTAAAAGACCGACAGGCGTCCTCAGATCATCGGTTGGTGTATCTCGATTTGGTGTGGCAGCAGTTGTAACATTTGCTGAAATTTGTTGAGAAATTAACCGATTAACTGAATTTTTGACTCTCAATCTCGTGGGAATGGTGTACAATCCGCGCCTCGTTTTAGACACCGCAATTTTAAAGGGGTAGCCAATGTTTGAATCTAACCAAACTCTGGAGCAATTCGATCCCGAAATCTGGGAAGCCATTGAGCAAGAAAACCGCCGTCAGGAAGAGCATATCGAACTGATCGCGTCTGAAAACTACACCAGTCCATTGGTGATGACGGCTCAGGGTACAAAACTGACCAACAAATACGCCGAAGGCTACCCTGGCAAGCGCTACTACGGCGGTTGTGAGTACGTTGATGTTGCTGAAGCTGTTGCTATTGATCGCGCTAAAGAATTGTTCGGCGCTGATTACGCCAATGTTCAACCGCATTCAGGTTCACAGGCAAACTCTGCTGTTTACCAAGCTTTGTGCGCACCTGGCGACACGGTACTTGGTTTCTCTTTAGCGCACGGCGGCCACTTAACGCACGGTGCTAAAGTTAACTTCTCTGGTAAGATTTACAATGCCGTTCAATACGGTTTGAATCCTGAAACTGGTGAAGTCGATTACGACGAAGTTGCTCGTTTGGCCGAAGAACACAAGCCAAAAATGATTGTTGCTGGCTTCTCTGCCTATTCTAAAGTGATGGATTGGCAAAAATTCCGCGATATCGCAGACAGCGTTGGTGCTTACTTGATGGTCGATATGGCTCACGTTGCCGGTCTTGTGGCTGCGGGCGTATATCCAAACCCAGTACAAATCGCTGACGTTACTACTTCTACCACGCACAAAACCCTTCGCGGTCCACGTGGCGGCATCATCTTGGCGCGCGCCAATGAAGAAATTGAGAAAAAGCTAAATTCTGCGGTTTTCCCTGGTGGTCAGGGTGGTCCTTTGATGCACGTGATCGCGGCAAAAGCAGTGAGCTTCAAAGAAGCGCTATCGCCAGAATTTAAAGCCTACCAAACACAAGTAGTTGCCAATGCGCGTGCAATGGCGGCAACTTTTATTGAGCGTGGAATTAAAATTGTCTCTGGTGGAACCGACAATCACCTAATGTTGGTGGATTTGATCGGTAAAGAATACACCGGTAAAGACGCCGATGCGGCACTGGGTGAAGCTAACATCACCGTTAACAAAAACGCGGTTCCTAACGACCCACGTTCTCCGTTTGTGACTTCTGGTTTGCGCGTAGGCACACCTGCGATTACGACCCGTGGTTTCAAAGAAGCAGAGTGTATCGAGTTGACCAACTGGATGTGTGATGTTCTTGAGAGCTTGGAAAACGGCACGTCTGAAACCGTGATCGCAGAAGTAAAAGCAAAAGTTTTAGATATTTGTGCTCGTTTCCCGGTATACGGAAAATAAGTTCAAACGCTTAATGGCTTTTGAAAAACCGCAGATGAGAGTCTGCGGTTTTTTTATGTCGGTGATTTTATTGAGATTTAGTGTTCATATAAGCTCGCCAACCACCCAATTCTGTAATTTCCTCCGCACCTTCAATTCCCGAAAATTCACAAATAAAACCGGGTAACCATCGACCATCCGCCAGTTCTAATTTTCCAATGCCTAAGGGAGCGGGAATGCCTGCAACGAAACTGCCGAATTCTGTGATCGGCAAGCGCCACACCTCCACGATTATTTCCTCTCCGTTTTCAGTGTCGCGAATTAAACCTGGGCGAAATGGCGGGCCACCGGCGAGCGCGTACATGCGGTAGCTTTTTGAGGTGGTAGTGGAATCAATCAATTCGCCGCCGCGTTCGGCGAGTTGCCAATTTAAAGGCAAGCCTTCTAGGTGAGCACCGCAAACCACAACATCGACGGTTTTGTTGGTGGCGACAGTGGGTAATTCCATTCTGGGTTTATCGGCTTTACCAGTGCCTTCCGGTGTTGGGAAAATCGTTTCTAGATAATTGGCAATGGATAAGAGCGCGCGGTCGGCAAAGGTATCGCCAATTAATGTAATGCCAAAGGGCAGGTTTTTCTCAGTAAAAGAGGTGGGAACTGCAACGGCGGATAAATCCAACAAGTTTACGAAGTTGGTGTAAAAGCCCAATTCACTGTTGTGTTTAATAGGCTCGGCCAGCATTTCTTCGATAGTAAATAATCGCCCTGCGGTTGGCATTAACAGCGCATCAAACTTATTGACTTGGTCTTTGCAGGTTCGAGCAAAACCTTGGAGTTTGTATTGTGCCGAAAATAATTGATGAGCTTTGGGTTCTCCGCCGGGAGCAATAATATCGCGAACCACGGGAAATATTGCTTCGGGATTAGTATTAATTAATTCTTCAGCTGCAAGATAGCGCTCAGCTACCCAAGGGCCTTCGTAAAGCAGTTTGGCGACTTCATCGAAAGGTGAGTAATCCAGGGGAACCAGAGTAATACCTTTAGTGGTTTCGAGCTTTTCGATAACGTTGGCGTAGGCTTTTTGATAATTTCCGTCGCCAAAAAATTTCAGTTGTGATGGATCAATAATGCCGAGTGTTAGCGGTAATTTTTGTCTGCCAAAATATCGCGTGTTATTGGCCGATGGATTTTTACGGCTGTATTCGTCGGCTTCATCGAAGCTTTCGGCAGAACTTAATACGGCATTTGCGTCTTCTGTCGATAACGCAAAAATACTCATGCAGTCCAAACTTTTACACGCGGGTACCATCCCAGCTGCTGAGAGTAATCCTCGTGAAGGTTTTAATCCGACCAAATTATTAAAGCACGCCGGCACGCGGCCAGAGCCTGCGGTGTCGCTGCCTAAGCTAAAGGTAGCTAAACCCAGTGCAACAGAAACCGCTGAACCTGAGCTGGAGCCGCCACTGATGTAGTTTTTATCAAACGAATTTTTACACGCGCCAAACGGTGAGCGTGTGCCGTTTAAACCGGTGGCGAATTGATCGAGATTGGTTTTACCAATGGGAATTGCACCAGCATTAATTAAATTTGCCACCACGGTTGCTGATTTTTCGGGCGTGTATTTAAATTCTTCACAACCGGCGGTGGTGGTGATGCCGATTAAATCAATATTATCTTTAATCGCAAACGGAATTCCCCACAGTGGGTAATCTTCAATATTTTTATGAGCTAGTCCTTCAATAAACGGGGTTAACTCTTCGATCGTTAACTGATGAATCCAAATGTTGCGATCACGAAATTGCTCTGCGCGTTCGTGAATGTTAGCAATGAGTTTTTCTGGTGTTAATTCACCAGCGATGTAAGCGGCACGTAAGGCGCTAATTGTCATAGACTGCATGGTGTTCTCCATTAATTAGCTGTTTGGCTCTATTACTATCAACGGTTGACCGGCTTCGACGCGTTGGCCCGCTGATTTTAAAATGTGGGTGACTATGCCTTGGGCGTGAGATTGCAGCGGAATTTCCATTTTCATGGATTCCAAAATAAGTAAAACGTCATCGGTTGTTACAGAATTACCAACGGATTGCTCTACTTTCCAAACACTGCCTGATACCGGACTTTCAATCACGATGCTGTTTTCTGGCCATTGTTGAGTTTCGGTATCGCTGACGGTTTCGGTCTCTTTAAAATGAAATTGGCCGTTGGCGTGCCAGCGTTGTAGTTCTTCATCAAACGCGGTGTCTCGCTTGGCGGTAAATTCTTGGATAGAATTTTGATTACTGGCTAAAAACGCTTGGTATTCACCTAGATTAAATTCGGTTTCTTCAATGTTTAATGGGTATTTACCCAAGGGGAAATCGCGACGAATGGTCATTAACTCGTCGTGGCTGACTTCGTAAAATTTAATTTGATCAAAGAATCTCAGTAACCAGGGTTTCTCGAATTCCTGAGTTTGTTGGTAGCGGTTCCACATCTGCAAGGTTCTACCGACAAATTGATAACCGCCAGGGCCTTCCATACCGTAAACGCACAAATACGAACCGCCAATACCGACCGAATTTTCTGCCGTCCAGGTTCTGGCTGGATTGTATTTTGTGGTCACCAAACGATGGCGCGGATCAACGGGCGTTGCAACCGGAGCACCGAGATACACATCACCCAAACCCATTACTAAATAAGAAGCATCGAATACGATGTTTTTCACAGCATCAATCGACTTTAACCCGTTGATGCGTTGAATAAATTCGAGATTGCTCGGGCACCAAGGTGCGTCTGGGCGAACCGATTGCTGGTATTTCTCGATAGCTTCACGACACGCTTGGTCATCCCATGAAAGCGGTAAATGTACAATTCGAGATTTTATCGTGGTATCTGATAAATTCTCGCTGACAAATTTTTCTCCAGCGGATAAATGCTGAATAAGATCTTCATGGGACAATTGCTGACTGTCAAAATGAATTTGCAGAGAACGAATTCCAGGTGTTAATTCTTTAATACCTGCTTTGGGGTTTTCAATTAACCAATTCTGCAGTGCGTGTGCGCGAAGACGCAGTGGAATATCGAGAATTAAATCGCCGTATTCAACCAATAAAAAATGATCACCTGCCAAGCGATAAACAATATCTTCTCCTACGTCATCTTTACTGAGCGTGGCGTAAATCGGAGATGTAATGTCTTGGGGTGTTACCTTAGTTTCTTGCGGTGATAGCGTTTCTAAGGATTGAATTTGTGCGGCTTCAAGTCTTTTTGCAGTTTCGATGCTGACCGGAATAAAACGAATTTTATTTCCTGCTTTTAACTGGCCGAGTTTCCATAAATCGGCGCTAACAACCGTAGCTGGACAAACAAACCCACCGAGGGATGGACCATCGGGGCCCAAAATAACGGGCATGTCGCCGGTAAAGTCGACGGTGCCGAACGCGTAGGCGTTATCGTGAATGTTAGAAGGGTGCAACCCGGCCTCGCCACCGTTTTCACGTGCCCATTGTGGTTTGGGGCCGATCAGACGAATTCCAGTGCGGCTTGAGTTGTAGTGAACTTCCCACTGAGTTTCGAAAAAGGTTGTTATGTCGTTGTCAGTAAAAAAGTCTGGCGCACCGTGCGGGCCATAAATAACTCTCAGTTCAACGTCGTTGCTGATGTTAGGTAAAATATCCGGCGCAGGTTTTACGCATTGATCAAGTTCTGTTGTTAACGTTGATAAAATATCGCCGACTCGCAATGCTCTCCCGGCGTGGCCACCAAATTGCCCCAAAGTAAAAGTAGACTTTGAACCTAGGTAATCTGGGCAATCAATGCCACCGGCGACGGCAAGATAACAATGTGCACCATTATCTTTTATTTTTCCAATCGTAAGAATTTGTTTAGATTTAATTTGAATGGGTGTGTTGATGGAAGCCGGTTCATTATCTACAAGCACATCTACGTCTGCGCCGGTAATAACAACGGTAGTGTCAAAACTGAATTCTAACGTAGGACCTTGAATCACAATTTCTAGGCCCGCTGCGTTATCAGGATTGCCTAACATTTTATTCGCTAGGCGAAATGAATAGTTATCAAACGGACCCGATGGCGGAACACCAACGTCCCAATAACCTTGACGTGCCGGAAAGTCTTGTACGGTCGTTTGTGTGCCCGCAGAAATAACGTCGATGCGTTGCGGCGCATAGCTGAAATCGTTTAGGTATCGCGTTGTGACTTTTCCCGATTGTAAGACGGAATCTGATAATAATGCGGTTAAGTAATCGAGATTTGTCGCGATACCGTAGAGTTTTGTTTCGGATAATCCTGTTTGTAAATTACTGAGTGAAGAATCTCGGGTATCGCCAAAGCTAATGACTTTTGCGAGCATAGGGTCGAAGTAGGGTGAAACCGTTACACCTGATTCAATCCAATGGTCAATTCTTAAGTTTTCTAAGTGAGGAAATTCGACCTGGGTTAGTAGTCCTGCCGCAGGCTGAAAATTTTTGTAAGGGTCTTCGGCGTAAATTCGTACTTGAATAGCGTGACCGGATGCAGAAAGGTTATCTCGAAGAGCGTTTAAGTTTAATAAGTCGCCCGATGCTAACGTCAGCATCATTTCTACAAGATCAATGTTGTAAACTTCTTCGGTTACGCCGTGTTCTACTTGCAGTCGAGTATTTACCTCTAGGAAATAAAATTGTTGAGTGTCGTCATCGAAAATAAATTCTACGGTGCCAGCGTTTCGGTAGGCAACGCTTGCTAATAATTTTTCAGCGGTTTTATGAATTTCAGTGCGAGTGGATTCGCTTAAGTTTGGCGCTGGGCATTCTTCAACAACTTTTTGATTGCGACGCTGGCTGGAACAATCGCGCTCGCCGATGGCTAATGCGTTCCCTTGTCCGTCGGCAAACACTTGAACTTCAATATGTCGCGCGCGGGCGATAAATTTTTCAAGAAATACGCGGTTATCGGAAAAGTTTTTTTCACCTAAGCGTTTAACGCTTTCAAAGGCATTTTGTAACTGCTCGGCGGTTTCACATAATTGCATGCCGATTCCACCGCCACCAGCACTGCTTTTAAGCATGACCGGATAACCGATTTGCGCAGCTTCATTAATGGCCTGATCGATATTTTCTAAGACATCTGATCCTGGTAGCAGTGGTACTTGAGCATTTTCTGCTAATTCACGGGCGCGGTGTTTTAAACCGAAATCTAAAATATGAGATTGAGTTGGACCAATAAAGACAATGCCTGCTTGTTCACAGGCGTTCACAAATTCTGCGTTTTCACTGAGAAAGCCATAACCCGGATGAATCGCCTCGGCGCCGGTTTGTTTGACTATGTCTAGCAGTTTGGTTTGATTTAAATAGGTCTCTTGAGCAGGACCGTTACCCAGACAATAAGACTCTGTGGCTTGAGCTACGTGTAAGCTTTGTTCGTCGCTCTCGGCAAATACAGCGACGGATTGAATATTCAGTTTATTTAACGTGCGAATAATGCGGCAAGCAATGGCACCGCGATTGGCAATCAGAACTTTATTAAACATAAGAATAATGAGCGGGTCGTCCCGCAGAATCTACGACAGTGGCCGTCCACTGAAGGCGTTTTAGGCGTTCCACACCAACACTTCGATGGGAGTTGGGTTGTACCCGTTACAAGGGTTATTCAGTTGTGGGCAATTTGAAATTAATACGGTGGTATCCATTAACGCCTTGAGTTCGACGTATTTTCCCGGTGCTGAAATACCGTCCTCAAACGTCAAGCCACCTTCTTCGGTGATGGGAACATTCATAAAGAAATTAATGTTGTGGGTAATATCCCCTTTGCCTAAATTAAATTCTGGGTTCTCGGCAATGGCAAGCATCCAACTGTCGCGACATGCATGCATGCAACGTTTTTCAAGATCGTAACGCACAGTGTTGCTTTCGGTTGCACAGGCGCCGCCGAGGGTGTCGTGACGACCGCAGGTATCGGCGACGATTTCAAGCATGGGGTTATTTAAGTTTGAACGCAGCACGCTGCCATCGGTTAAATACACATTGCCCTGCTCGCGAATAGTATCGGTAGCGCTGTAGCGTTCGCTTGGATTGCGGGCGTTGTAAAATAACGTGTCGGCGGCTTGATTGCCTTCGAGATCGAGAATACGCATGGTGCTTCCGGCAGAGATGTTATGGATAAAATAATCTCCGGCAAATACTTCTTTTTTAAAGTCGGCGAATTCTGAGTTAAGTTCACTGGTTTTCATTGTTAATAATTTCCTTAACCGCGTCCTAGGTAATAGAGTGCGTTGTTGGCAAAACCACGCTGATTTTCTGGACGAAAATTCATGCAGAAGTCATCGTCGGCCACGGGTTCTGCTTCGGTAATTTCGATACCGACAGGCTTGGCAGGATAAGCTTCGGAAGGGTTGAGTGGGTGAGGGCAAGTGTGTAGCACGACCAAGGTATTCATTTCAAAACGCAAAGTGATACTCGATCCGGCTTTGCTGTGGCCTTCTACAAATTGAAGTTTGCCTTCGGAGGTGGTTTCTACTTTGCTGAATAAATTCAAATTGGCGGCAAGATCGGTCAGTCCTAAACCGTATTTCGCCAATTCCACCAAAAATGCGTCGTGACCGTTTTGGTGCCAGTTATTGCGATGATTTTGATAATCTCGTGCTCCCCAGCGTTGGGCGACATGATCTGCTGTGCAGTTGCCATTTACGGAGTCGTGCCAGCCTAAACTGTCTTGGGTTATAGACGCGAAAATTCGACCCATGTCGGAGTACAAACAATTGCCATGGGTTAGTTTAAATGTGTGCTGGCATTTTAAAGTGTCCGGCGCGTTGTATTTTTCCAATAAATTATCGGGGTTATAAAATAACATGCCGACGTTGGCGCCACCGTCAAGGTCGGTTAACGTCATTTGCGTGCCGCGCTGTAATCGCAAGGACCAATGTCCGCCAGGGGCGATGGTGGTTGTGTATCGATTGGTGATCACTTTTTTCTCCAAAAAATAATCTCTGATTTACTGCGTAATAGTTGTTGATGATTTTGATGTGTGTTCGGTGAGCATTTTTAGACTGTCTTCGTGATTCCTCGTGACTGGAATGTCGTAGGTAATGGTTGCGCCGTAGGCGTTGGGTTCTTGCGGATCGTGACGAATTTTATCGAACACCCACAGTCGTGTGCCGAGCGAAAAGCCTTCTTTTAAATCGTGGGTGACCATAAAAATGGTTAATCCGTGTTCTCGCCATAAATTTAAAACCAATTGATGCATTTCGGCGCGAATACCGGGATCGAGTGCACCAAAGGGCTCGTCGAGTAACAGGATCTTTGGCTTGCCCAATAAAGCTTGCGCGATAGCCAAGCGTTGTTTCATGCCGCCGGATAATTCGTGAGGGTATTTATTGAGTGAGTGCTGAAGGCCAACTTCGGTAAGAATGGCTTCAGCCGCTTCTTTTGCATCACGTTTTGCGTTACCAAATAGATAACCGGTAATGCCTTGGCGAGAAAATGCTTTTGCCGCCATAACATTTTCCAGTACGGTCATGTGCGGAAAAACAGAATATTGTTGAAAAACAATGCCTCTTTCAGGTCCCGGTTCGTTAGGGATAGGTTTATTGTTAATTAACAGCTCACCGCGTGTTAATGACTCGGTACCCAACAATAATTTTAGGAAGGTACTTTTGCCACAGCCGGAGCTGCCAACCATAGTAATAAAGTCGCCTTCATTGACGGTGAGATTTAACTGTTCGAGAACAACGTTGTCGCCGTATTGTTTCCACAAGTTTTTCGCCTCAATCACTATTTGCCTCCTTGTGCGTGCCAGGGATAAAGCTTTCGGTTAGCGAATGCGAGTAACTGATCGAAGATAAAGGCGAGCAAGGTAATCCAAGCAACGTAAGGTAAAATAACGTCCATGGATAAGTAGCGACGAACTAAAAATATCCGATAACCCAAACCGTCGGTTGCAGCAATAGCTTCGGCTGCAATTAAAAAGAGCCAACCTGCGCCCAGGGATAAGCGCACAGAATCAATTAATTTGGGCATCAATTGCGGTAGTAAAACACGAATTAATAATTGTGACGTGTTCGCTCCCAGTGTTTGAGCTTTGACTAATTGCTCGCTCGGAATTTCCTGTGCTCGCCGTTGAATATCACGGGCAATAAAGGGAGTGATCCCTACAACGATTAATACGACCTTGGATATTTCTCCGAGCCCAAAAACAATGAAAAGAATCGGTAGTAAAGCCAGTGGAGGAATTAACGATAAAATAGTTAACAGTGGCGAGAAGCCAGCATTAATCAGTGGAATGGAACCTGTGAATATTCCAAACAGCAATCCGACACTGGCAGCGATCAAAACGCCTAACCCTAATCGCTGTAAACTGCTGGCAGTGTCGGCCCAAAATGTATATTCCCCGGTGCGTTTGCTGGGTTCTAACGCTAAACGCTCCATGGCGTCAACCATTTTGCTAACCGGTGGAAGTAATTTATCGTTTGGGTTTTCAGCCAGTCGTGCGTTTGAATTTACCAAATAAATTACGGCGATTAGAAAAAACGGAATAATTCCCAGGGCCAAAGCCAGCGGTTTTGACGGTGTTAAATTGATTAGGCGTTTCATGATGTTATCGCTTACAGTTTTCCGTCCGCTGCCATTTGCATGAAGGTTGGATTGAAGCGTAATTTAATATTGCTGGAATCCCCGTAAATGCCAGAAGGTGTTTCGATACCAACAAAGCCTGCATCGGGCGCGCCTTCACCGAGAATGCCATGATCAAAAGAAAACTCAGCAACTTGTTGCATGGTGGTTTTTAATTTCGGACTGTTGGTTAATGCTAATGCTTGTTTTGGAAGGTAAAACATTTCGGTGCTGGCGAGTTGCGCTTCGTAGCCTGCGAGGTCGGTACCGGACGCATCGGCCATGTAAGTTTTAGCGGATGTTGCCGCATCATTGCGAGCACCCATTGTTGCCATAATTTCATACCAGGCGCCGACTAGCGCTTTTCCGAAGTTCGGGTTTTCTGCAAGCACATCGGTATTTACTACTAACAAATCGATAATTTCGCCTGGGATTTTTGATGAATCAAACACGAGTTTGCTGTCGGAGTTTTCTAAAATTTCACTCAACAGGGGATTCCATGTCACGACAGAAGTGACATCGCTGGTGCCGTAAACAGACACTAAATCGGCATCTGATGTATTGACTACTTGCAGGTCACGTTCAGAAAGGCCGACGGTATCTAATGCGCGAGCTAATAAATAATGAGAAACACTTAATTCAACCAGATTAACGGTTTGGCCTTTGATGTCTGCTAAGGAATCTTTGCCTTTTAAAACAACGCCGTCGTTACCGTTAGAGAAATCGCCAACAATTAATGCAGTGGAATCGACACCGCCAGCAGCGGGAATGGTTAAGGCGTCCATGTTGGTCATGGTGCAACCGTCGAAGGCACCTGCGGTATATTGATTAATGGATTCCACGTAATCATTGATTTGCACCACGTCGATTTCGATGTCGTATTTATCAGCCCATTTTTTTACGATGCCTTGTTCAGCGCCGTATGCCCAAGGCATCCAGCCAACATAAATCGACCAACAAATTTTAAAGTTGTCACGCGCGGTTGCTGTGGATGTGAAAAGAAGGAAAAGTGTTGCTAGGAGAAGGTGTTTCATGGTGGTACCTCTCTAATTTTTATGATGACACGTGGAGTACTCTCGGCTATACGCCAATGAAGTCTCCCGGGCTTTTATCCCGCCGTGTAACCTTAAAATTAAAAAGGTCGAGTGCTCTCGGACCAGTCGCTAAATTAATTTAGCCGGAACCCTAGCGCTCTATTTCCGAATTGTATTGCCGTCTAACCAAGAGCACGGTTAAAAATTATTTAGCATTGTGTATGCCAAATGAAATAGATCGTTGATTTTTAACTGTTTCGAGAAATAACGTGTTTATAGTTATTAGCTCTTACACGATTTAAGTGTAATTAAATGGTGCGCTGTATTTTTGCATTGTTTTAATTTGGTGCTTGTTTGTGGATTCAATTAAATCGAGTAGTAATTGCGAATGGATTCATGAGTGATGATTCCAAGTGTGTCGTCTTCCAAGGGAGAAGCGTAATGATTTTGAATGTACACGGCGTCGGTATTTTCTGTTTCCATCAATAAGTGGGCTTCTAATAATGTTGCTCGCTCATGCAATGGTGGCAGGGCGAAACGCTTACCCGGTACCTCCAGTAATTCAATGGCCGCTTTTCCCAACGAGACTGACTCGGGGGGCGATTCAATAAAATTGGCGAAATCCACCGCGCGAAGTACGTGTTTTTCTTTGGTGTCGGATGAATTGATAACAATCCACCGGGGTCGATTTTCTAATAATTTAACGGCTTGGTTGTAATCAATTACCGAAGCGCTGGTGACGAAGTTCTGATCCATAATACTGCGCACACCAACTTTGTTGAGCTCACTTCTCAACGCGTTGGTTTTCACACTTTTGCCTTGTTTGGTGAGGCGAGCAATGAAAATGCCTTCATCGCCAATCATAAATCGAGTGGTTAAACAGGAGATAACGACCACCAACATACTGGGGAAAATCAATGTTGGGTTGTTGGTTAATTCTAAAATAGTGATGAGGGCAGTGAGCGGGGCGTTGAGTACAGCACCGAAGGAGGCGGTCATTCCCAACAATACGTAAAAGGATGTACTGGAAGTGTCGCCGTCAAACAGCACGCCGCCAATGGCTCCCATCACAGCCCCAAACAGTGCTCCGATAAATAAGGTTGGCCCTATTAATCCTCCTGGCATTCCGAGATTTAATGTCGCTCCAGTCGCGATTATTTTTGCAATGAGAATAATCAAAAGGGATTGAACAGCGATTTCGCCGAGCATGGCTTTTTCTACGGTATCGTAGCCAAGCCCCAATACCTCGGGCACATAAAGTGCGATTGCTCCGGTGATGATTCCGCCTAGGAGAATTTGAAAAAATATCGGCAAGCGTGCGGCTGGATTTGAAAGTAACAATACTTTTGAAAAGAGTGTTGCTAATACGCCGATACCTAAACCAAAACCGACGAGAAACGGAAGTTCTGCAAAACTGGCTAAATCGGTGCCTTGTACGGTAAAAACAAATTCTGTTCCGAATACTAGCCGGGTGATTAAAGCACCGGCGAAAGAAGCCATTATGATGGGAACGAAACCGGCAATCGTGTATTCCATCAAAACCACTTCCATGGCGAAAATAACTCCGGCCAGTGGGGTGTTAAATGAGGCTGCAATTGCTGCAGCAATGCCCGCTGCGGTTAATGTCCTGAGGCTATTGTTGGGTAATTTGAAATTGCGGCCAAAGCTGCTGGCAACACCAGCTCCTAAATGCACCGCGGGCCCTTCTCGTCCGACCGATTGACCACTGATAATACAAATGGCCGCGGCAAAAAACTGCACGATCATGTTGACGCTTGGGAGGTGGCTTTGGTGGTTATAAAGTCGGTCTAATACGAAAGAAACCCCCACTTGCATGTGTCTTTTCGGCAGTGCCTGAAAAATAACAGCGATTAACAGCGCGCCGATTACGGGTGTTAAGAAACGCCATTGCAGTGACAGGGATTCAAAATTTTCTGGGCTGTCGAGAAACAGTTGAGTCGAAAAATCGATAAGCCCCCGAAAGGCAACAATAATGAGAGCAGCCAAACAGCCGACGATGGTTCCTAATACAGTCAATTGAGGGAGTGCATCGATGTAGGCTAATTGATGTCTTAGGTTCGATAGCCTTCGTGCCAGTGGATTTCGATTTTTTGAATTCACGATTACTTCTAGGCGCAAGGGCGCCGCTGGGATTGGAATTGGCGATTTTACGCGATGAAATTCAGGCGAGTGTTTTTAATACACTTTAGCTTTGTTTGCTAGGCGCTTATCATACGGCTTTTTTGAGCCATCTGTTAAATGAGATGCAGATGGATTACAAGTTTGTTAAAGAATACGTCGGTCACACGATTTTTTATTCGCTTATTTTCCGAGTGAAAAAGAGGAGTTTTCTTTGATAATCAATAAGTTAAAGTTATTGGTTATTCATAGATACCCTAAAAATAATACGAGAAATACATCGACGTAAAAAGTGAGCTATCAGTAGAGTTTCAGAATTAGGAGATATCAAGATGATCAAAGTAGGAATTGTTGGCGCCACAGGTTACACAGGAGTGGAATTATTGCGCCTTCTTGTTGCCCATCCCAACGTTGAAATAGCTGCTGTAACCTCGCGTTCGGAGGCGGGAAAATTGGTGAGTGATTATTTCCCCAATTTGCGTGGTCATCTTGATCTTGCCTTTACCGACCCGTCGTTCGATCAACTTGCTCACTGCGATGTTGTTTTCTACGCAACTCCGCACGGCGTGGCGCAGTCGCAAGTGGCTGAATTGATTAATCGAGACGTGCGAGTCATCGATTTATCCGCCGATTTCCGTATTCGTGATGTAGAACTTTGGGAGAAGTGGTACAACCAACCCCACGGCAGTCCAGAATTGGTGGGTCACGCCGTTTACGGTTTGCCTGAGCGAAATCGTGATGCTATTGCCAACGCCAAGTTGGTTGCCTGTCCTGGGTGTTACCCAACCGCCAGTCAGTTGGCGTTATTGCCTTTGGTCGAAAATGGTTTGGTGGATACTCAAAATTTAATTGTTAACGCAGCGTCTGGCGTTAGTGGTGCAGGTCGCCAGGGAAAAGTGGCAAATTTGTTTGCTGAGGTGGCAGACAGCTTTAAAGCATACGGTGTAGCGGGCCATCGCCACTTGCCTGAGATTGAACAAGGTCTAAACGATGCTCAGTCGGACAACGACGATGCTGTAAAGCTGACTTTTGTGCCGCATTTGTTGCCGATGATTCGCGGTATTCATGCAACAGCGTACGCTACGCTCAAAGACACGAGTGTTGATTTGCAGGCGTTGTTTGAGTCTCGTTATGAAAATGAGCCGTTTGTGGATGTGCTTCCTGCGGGCAGTTGTCCGGAGACGCGAACGGTTAAAAGCACCAATGTTTGCCGATTGTCGGTTGTTCGTCCACAAGATCGCGACACAGTTGTGGTTATGTCAGTTATTGATAACCTAACCAAAGGCGCATCTGGACAAGCCGTTCAAAATTTAAATATCATGTTTGGTTTACCAGAGACTCAAGGCTTGGAACAGGTCGCATTAATTCCCTAACAAGTGCTTCTACAATATATGGATTAAGATCCATATATTGTAAGCGGTATTTGAATGACTAGATCAAAATCATCACCAAAGCCTCAAAATCTTGTTGTTGTTGAGCATAAGCCGTGGCGAGCCTGGGTGTACTTTTGTATTGCCTTTGTGTGTGTCTGCGTATTTTCGGTGCTCGGTTACCTGTTTGGTGGTTATGTCACCACAAAGGAAGTTAATCGCTTAGCGGCCGAAAACGGTGAGCTGAACTTGAATCTGGAAAGCGCAAATTCCACCATTGAGCAATTGCGACAACAGGTTGCTAATTTACGCCTTGGCTCTGAAATCGATCAGCGCGCTAATGATGATGTGCGTGTTGAGGTGGTTTCACTCAAAGACAAAATTGCTGCACTTGAAGCCGATATCAGTTTCTATCGCGGCATCATGGCGCCAAAAGACAATGTTCGCGGGCTGACCATTGGCCAAGTGAATTTCATTGCCACCGGGGTGCCACGGCATTATCAATACCGAATGGTAGTCCAGCAACTGGCTACTAATCACAAATTGATTTCTGGTTCATTAAGTGTCACTGTGGTGGGCCGACAGGGAGACGAGGCGCGTCAAATACCTTTAAAAGAAATATCTGAGCAAATTAATGACGAACGCATTAAGTTGCGCTTTAAATATTTCCAAAATGTCGAAGGTGAGTTGGTGCTGCCAGAAGGGTTTGAACCCGAGCGCATCGAACTGATTGCAAAATCGAGCTCTACTGGGCAATCCGTTGAGAAAAAGTTTGGCTGGCTGGTTCAGGAGACCTAAAAAGCATGTTTAGCAAGAAAACTTCCGAGGCGACTCCAACTAAAGGAGCGACAACCCTAATTTCTAAAAGCACTGAGATCCAAGGCGATTTAGTTTTTAGCGGCAATCTTATGATTGAAGGTAAGGTCAACGGCAATATCATCGCATCCGACGGCCCTGCGCACGTCCAATTATTGGATTCCGGCGAAGTCACCGGCGAAATTCGTGTACCCACTATTATCATCAACGGCCGTGTTCGTGGTGATGTTTACTCCAGCGAACATATTGAGCTTGCCGAGCGCGCTGTTGTTGATGGCAATGTTCACTACTCATTGATAGAAATGATCAAAGGTGCGCAAGTGAATGGTAATTTGGTGTTTGCCAAAGCCCAGCAAGCGAAATCTAACGGTAAATCTTCTGAAAAAGCGGCAGACTTGAAATCTAACAGCGTCACACCCATTAAAGCTTAATTGAATTTAAACCCTAGTGTTATGGTCGGACTTATATCGACCAACATTAATGGGTATACTTGTTCTATCAACAATAGCTTTTGCCTCCCGAGCATTGATGCGGGTGGCCGTACGAGGTGACTATGTCTTCAGGCGTTTTGTATCACGATGTTGGAAGTAGCTCTGACAGCCAAATCCTTAATGTGACTGCCAATGCAGTAACTAAGGTGCGTGAGCTTATCGAAGACGAAGGTAACGAAGCGCTGAAGTTTCGTGTCTATGTGACTGGCGGCGGCTGTTCTGGCTTTCAGTACGGTTTCACTTTTGACGATGTAACCAACGACGAAGACGCTATCGTCGAAGTTGATGGAATCTCCGTTGTTGTCGATTCATTAAGCTATCCGTTTCTAACCGGCGCTACCGTAGATTACGAACAAGGTCTTGCTGGTTCTCGCTTTATTGTTTCCAACCCGAATGCTTCAAGTACCTGTGGTTGTGGAGCTTCCTTTACTATTTAAAACCCTTGGTAGGCCTCATGAAAGCTTTCGCGGCTGTTTTGATCGTTCTAAGTTTGATGAGCTCTTTGGTGAATGCCCAAGACCTTACGCCAAAACACGATTTGCTGTTTGAAGGCAATTATTTGGCTCGCATTGGTAACAATTCCCCTGAAGAATTGGAACGAGCGTTGGTTCGTATTGAGCAGTACTTTCTCGCCGATCAACCCGAAGGCGATTACGAACCAGTAGTGATTGTTCTTCACGGCCCCGAAGTTCGCCTTTTCATGCGCGATCGCTACCAAAAACACAAACATATTGTTGATTTGGCGGCGCGTTTAACCGCGTTTAATGTGGTTGATATTAGAGTGTGTGAGACCCGAATGGGCGTATTGGGGCAACCGGTCAGCTCATTGGTGCCTTTTGTGAGTACGGTCCCGTTTGGTTTGGCTGAGATTGATCGTTTAGTGAATGACGAGCAGTACTTATACTTCTAGCTTCATCCGCAAAGCCAACAAACTAGTTGGCTAAATAAAGCCCGCCCAGCGTCAGTTCTTTAGAAGCACCCGTCACAGTGGTGCTATTACCCGGTAAGTTTTCAATTCTGCATTTTGCCAACCACGCAAAGCCAGCTGCTTCTACCCATTGAGGATCTATACCCAGCAACAGAGTGGATTGAACAGGCTTTTCGCCAAAAAGTACCTGTAAGCGTTTCATAAGCTCGGTGTTTAGCGCGCCACCGCCGCAAATGTACACTTCATCAGGTGTGAATATCTCCAACGTTGATGTTGCTATGCTCTCGGCAGTGAACTCCAATAGCGTCGCTTGAACGTCTTTTGTTGCTATCTTTTCTTCGTTTTCTAGTAATCCGTCTAGCCATTGAAGATTAAAGTCTTCTCTTCCTGTGCTTTTGGGAAATTTCTGAGATAGGTAAGGGTGAGCTAGAAGTTTGGTGAGTAATTTTCGATTGATTGAGCCAGATGCAGCCCAGTTGCCATCGCGATCAAATTCTTCACCTAGATGACGTTGACTCCATGCGTCCATCAAGCGATTGCCTGGCCCTAAATCGAAGCCGATTAAATCTTCGTTTGGAGAGAGTTTGCTTAAATTGCTGATACCGCCAATGTTGATAACAGCGCGAGAAATACGATGGTCACCAAAAAATGCCTGATGAAATACGGGTGCTAAGGGTGCGGCTTGGCCACCAGTTGCCATATCTTTTCTACGAAAATCAGCGACGGTATCGATACCAGTTTCTACTGCGATAATGTTGGGGTCGCCAATTTGCAGGGTAAACGGACCGTTGTGCTCTGTGGTGGGTCTGTGTCGAACAGTTTGTCCGTGACTGCCGACAGCGGTGACTCTTGATTTGCTGATGTTGGCTTTGTGTAACAGAGTATTTACGGCTTGGGCGAAGAGTTGTCCAAGTTGTCGATCACAACCACCGAAATCATCGACGCTGAAGGATTCCGCTGTGGATAAGTGCTCAAGTTGGGATTTGAGTTCTGCTGGAATATCGTGATTATGGGTTTCGATGAGGCGATATTGGTTGTTATCCACTTCTAAGAGACCAGCATCGATGCCATCGATACTGGTTCCAGACATCAAACCAACATATAAATCTTTCATTATTTGAAATTTCTACGTTTACTGATTCTCTTTTAGAGCCAGTTGGGTGTTCGTGTGTACACCTAATTTTGCAAGCACAGGTTGTGTTTGTTGGGCAAAGCGTAGCATTTCTGAACTTGGGATTGATTTCGCCTTCGGCAGCTTCACGGTCACAGGGTTTCTAACAGCGCCATTTACATAGAACTCATAATGCAGATGTGGCCCGGTTGCTAAACCGGTAGAGCCTACATAGCCGATGGTTTGTCCTTGTTTTACAGTTTTGCCAACGCGAATCCCACGACGAAACTTGCTCATGTGTGCATACAGCGTTTTATAGGTTTGTCCGTGTTGGATAATCACTACATTGCCATAACCGCCTTTTCTTCCCGCGTGAACAATCTTGCCGTCACCAACTGCCTTGATAGGCGTTCCTCTTGGGGCGGCGTAATCTGTTCCCTTGTGTGCTCGAATGGTGTTGAGAACAGGATGTTTGCGACGAAGGTTAAAGTGGCTGCTGATACGTGCGAAATCGACAGGTGTACGCAAAAACTCTTTGCGCATTGAGTCGCCATCTGGAGTGTAGTATTGGCTATCTCCAGATGCGTTGGTGTAGCGAACTGCTCGGTAAGTTTTGCCTTTGTTAGTAAATTCCGCAGCTAAGATTGAGCCGTTACCAAACTTTTCGCCATCAAGGAATTTTTCTTCATACAAAACTTTAAACGAGTCACCTCGACGAATATCCAAGACAAAATCGATATCCCAGCCAAAAATATTGGCGGTTTCCATGATGATGCTGTCTTCGAGTCCAGCTTTAGTACCCGCTAAAAACAAGGAGTCAGTAATATTGGCCTCTTTGAAAGCCAACTGAATGTCTGGCTGAGCTGAATGCTTTTCGTAGTTGTAGCTGTTTTCTTCCCGATTGAATATGAGGGTATCTAGACGGTTGGGTTTGTATCGAACGGCCGATAATGATTCATCTTCAATCAAGAACTCCAATTTTTCACCGGGTTGGAGCTTGGTAAGGGCTTTTGCTTCTTTGCTGCTGCTGACAAAAAGGTAAACGTCGCGGTCTGTTAATTTCGCGCGTTTGAAAATATTGGATAGGTTGTCACCACTCTTAACAACTTCTTCGTGCCAGTTTTCTGTAATAGCTGCTGCGGGGAGCACTTCAACTTCTGTTGTTTGGGCTAATTCTGTGGTTGTGCTCTCGTCGATTGAGGCAACTGATGTTTCACGAGCAAGGCTGGTTAGCGTTTGTGATGGAGTACTCTCTGCGCTGGAATCCAGCGTTTTGGTTTCAGCCGTTGCTTCATTGTTAATTTGTTGGTCGTTAGGCAGTTCTGCTTGGCGAATTGCTTCGGCGTTTTCACTTGGCCATACCGATAATAAGGTAATTAAGCCTACTGTGAGGGCGCTGGTGGCAAAGAAGTGGGTTTTTGGGAAGTGCAGCCAGCTCAATCCGTGTGACTTTTCCGCTTTTGATTCAGGTGGTTGCATAACAATCTTGAAAATTAGTTAAAGTTTGTAGCCTATACAATTGTTTATAACAGATAAATGGTTAATTATCATCCTTGTGCATTAATTTCATGCGTTTTTTGCCAAGCTTTACTCAGTTTGCTTTCCCTAGGTTTTCAGGTAATGTTCGTCGTCCAAAATTATGGACGCAGGGCTTATGCCAACTCTCAGCACTGCGTATTTTTAATCTCTAATTATTGAATCTTAATATTATTGTTAACGGGAATTCCCATGAGTGAGATAAATCCACAATTACTCGATGACTTGCGAGCACGCAGCTTGGTTAACCAAATGACCGGAGATGATCAGCTGGTTGAGCACTTAAAGGAATCGAGAACACTCTATTGTGGGTTTGATCCGACCGCCGACAGTTTGCACATCGGAAGTTTGGTGCCATTACTTGCTCTGAGACGATTCCAGCAGGCTGGCCATAAACCTATCGCGCTTGTTGGTGGTGCAACGGGCCTTATTGGTGATCCAAGTTTTAAGGCGCAAGAGAGAAAGTTGAACTCTGCAGATGTAGTTTCTCAGTGGACGCAAAAGATTAAAGATCAAGTTTCAAAATTTATTGAGTTTGATCAGTCATCGACGTCGGCAGAAGTTGTTAACAATCTCGATTGGGCTCAAGAAATCGATTTAGTCAGTTTCTTAAGAGATATAGGTAAGCATTTCTCTGTTAATAACATGATCAATAAAGAGTCGGTTAAGCAACGGCTTGACCGAGAAGGTGCTGGCATCTCCTACACTGAATTTACCTACATGCTTTTGCAGAGCTATGACTTTGCTGAGCTGTACAAACGATTCGGTTGTACCCTCCAATTGGGTGGGTCTGATCAGTGGGGCAATATTGTCGGTGGTGTTGACCTATCTCGTAAGCTCTACTCAGGTCATGTTTTCGGGTTGACTCTGCCGCTGGTCACTAAGTCTGATGGAACAAAATTCGGTAAAACCGAAAGCGGCACAATTTGGTTGGATTCGTCTAAAACCTCTCCATACAGTTTCTATCAATTCTGGCTTAATACAGCTGATGCTGATGTTTATAAGTTTTTAAAGTACTTCACGTTCTTAGATGTCGCGCAAATCAATGACATAGAAAAGTCTGATGCTGAGGCTTCTGGTCGACCAGAAGGTCAGGCAATTTTGGCGAAGCATGTTACGGAGATCGTTCACGGTGAAAACGGTTATGAGGCAGCTAAGCGAATAACTGATGCGATGTTTAGTGGTGATGCTTCATCACTGGCTGAAGAAGATCTTGCTCAGCTTGCGCTTGATGGGTTGCCGTCGAGTAAGATCAGTTATTCAGAAGCTAAAGAAAAGCCATTGACCAGTTTGTTGGTGGAGTGCGGAATGGTATCAGCTGGTCGTGAAGTGAAAGATGCATTGGGTCGTAGCGCGGTTTGGGTTAATGGTGCTGAAAAATCCCAGGCAGATAACATGGCGGGTGAGGGGAACTTTGCCCAAAGTAATTCGCGTTATGGTCGTTATTTCTTGATCAAATTGGGCAAAAAGAAGAACCATTTAATTGAGGTTGAGTACTAATTGTACCAATTTGTACGCTGTAAAAATAAATTTAAAAAAGTGCTTGCGTGGCAGAAATCTATTCCGTATAGTTCGCGCCCTCTCAACGACGAAGAGCAACAAAAACAAGGTCATTGGCTTTTGTTTAAGTTGTTTAAAGAGTTGAGAAAGTCTTCTCTCGGTTATTGAAGAAAAGACATTTTTAGTGAGTT
>NZ_JAJSLX010000006.1 GCF_021290925.1 Sessilibacter corallicola
ATCCCGAACTCAGTAGTGAAACGATACATCGCCGATGGTAGTGTGGGGATTCCCCATGTGAGAGTAGGTCATCGTCAAGCTCTTAAATCTAAAAGGGCCATCCTAAGCGGATGGCCCTTTTTTTATGGTTCATGTTTCAGGGGTTATGCAGTGATGGGTTGCTCATTGCCTGATTCTGATTCTTTCCCTGATTCTTCCTCTCCTTCGTATCTTAGCGCGATAATCTTGCCAACGGATGCTTATTTTCAACAAAACTTAGTTCCAAAATTCAATTCCTTAATATATCCCCCCCGCTTTAAAGTGGATTTTAAACAAGGATATTCTTCCTTTTTTGTGTATAAACACTCTTACTGTATTTATTAATGAAAATTGTATGAAATATTTATTCGACCAAGAAATTGAGCCTATTTTTGTGTCATCAGGTTACTTCGATGGCCAGCTACTTGGTGTATCAGGTAACGGAGTTCCTGTAGATTTTGAATCTTTACCTAGACTATTGCGGGTGATGCTGACGTGTGACGGTACCTTGTCGAAGGCAATTGAATCCGCATTTTTCGAACCGATTACAATCGACCTTCTTGAGCAGGTCGACGTTGAATCCGATGGCCGAGCAGCAAAACTTATTAGGCGAGACATCAACTTAATAGGGATGCATTCCAAAACACGTTATACATTTGCGCGCTCTTATCTGGATTTATCCGTAATTCCTGAAAATTTAGCAAATGAGCTTGAAGAAACAGGTAAGGGTGTTGGTTGGCTTCTGCGAAAATTAAATCAGGAGCAATTTAGAGAAGTATTCACCGTTGGTTGGTCTAAGGATTTGCCTGTAGAAGAACATCCGAAAGGGATCGATCTTGGTGTTTACCGAGTCTATTGTATTAAGTGTAACGGTCGACGTTTTATGGAGATCACAGAACATTATCCAATTGATTTGTATCGATAGATATCAGCCATATGAAGAGATTTGGACATGACGCCTGAGTTGACGATCAATTTAGATGCTCTTGTAAGCAATTGGCGAACAATAAATTCATTGTCAAAAACTGCCGTAGCAGGAGCTGTTGTAAAAGCGAACGCCTACGGTTTGGGTTTGAAAGAAGTCTCTCTGGCGTTATTTAACGCCGGATGTAAAAGCTTTTTTGTCGCCACTTTAGACGAAGCTGTTGAGTTTAGAAAATTTCTAGATGCCGATGCTGATATTTTCGTTTTTTCGGGTTGCCACCCTGGTGAGAGCGAAACATTTGAGCGGTTAAATATAACGCCTGTGCTTAACTCATTGTTTCAAATAGATCATTGGGCAAAACGGGAAAATAGTAAGCCTTGTGCGCTCATGCTTGATACTGGAATGAATCGATTGGGTTTGTCGGAAGACGATTTAGACGTTTTTCTTTCAGGTGATTATCATCGACTCAATCTCCAATATGTCCTCAGTCATTTAGCTTGTGCGGATGAGCCTGAGCACGCTCAAAACCCCCTTCAATTGACCAAATTTCAAAACGCATTGAGTCTCATAAAAACCGAGTTTCCGCATGTGGTTGCGAGTTTGTCTAACTCTGCAGGCGCTCTACTTGATGGTAAATATCACTTTGATCTTATGCGCCCTGGGGTGGTTCTCTACGGTGGTTTCCCAGATCCAAAAGTAAAAGTTGGAAACCTTCAAAACGTGGTTGAGCTTTCATTGCCCATTATTCAGGTAAGAAAGCTTACAGAAGATCAATCCGTTGGTTATGGTGCTTCAGAGGTTGCGTTAAAAGGCACTTACCTGGCTACTGTGAGAGTCGGTTATGCAGATGGAATCTTCAGGTGTGCGCAAGGTAAATTAACAGGCATGTTAAAAGGAGAATTGGTTCCGTTAGTGGGGCGTGTATCAATGGATTATTGTGTTTTCGATATTACTGATTTGGTTAATAAGGGTTTAAGTGTCAGAGAACTCGAATCGGGCGGAAAAGTACAACTGATCACCAGTGAGCAAACCATTAATGATTTAGCGTTGATGGAGAATACAATTTCATACGAAGTATTAACGTCACTTGGGAACCGTTATAAAAAAACCTACAGAGGCTCCTGTCATGAATAATGCAAAAAAGTTAACTGCGTCAGAAACTAGCTACGAGTTACTGCGTGTTCTTTCGGATGGTGAGTTTCACTCTGGAGAGTCTCTCGGCGAATCTTTGGGGATAACAAGAGCTGCTATATGGAAACAATTGAAAAAGCTCGAGGATTGGGGTTTAACCGTTGAATCCAATAGGGGCGTTGGCTACAAGCTCAAATCGTCCATTGATCTATTGTCTGCTGATGAAGTAGTGCGCCATCTAACGACACAAGATTTTTTATCCACGTTCGAAGTTTTTCCAAGTATTGATTCAACCAATAAATACCTTCTTGAAAGAGTGCACAATCCCGATTTTTCAGGCTCCGTGGTAAGTGCCGAAATGCAAACCAGTGGTCGTGGTCGAAGAGGTCGAGTTTGGGAGAGTCCATTTGCTAGTAATTTATACTTATCGATTGGATGGACAACCAATGAAGGAATTGCCTCTCTTGAAGGCTTAAGTCTTGCTATTGGAGTCGGTATCGCCGAAGCGGTTGAGAGTTTAGGAATCGCGGGAAATCAGCTTAAGTGGCCTAACGATATTTTAAATCAGAACCGTAAGCTTGCCGGAGTCCTGATTGAAATTGGTGGTGATTTAGCCGGAGATTGTAATTTTGTTGTCGGTATTGGGTTGAATGTACAAATGCAACAGTTGGATGGAGAAAAAATAGATCAGCCCTGGACTGATTTATCGACACTTGCAAAAGAGCAATCGATTACTTTGCCAGGCAGAAACAGGGTTTTATCCATTTTGCTAAATCATCTGTTGCCGATCATTGCCAATTATTCTCATACAGGTCTACAACCGTACATAGACCGTTGGCAACAGAGAAATTGGACTGCGAATCAAGCTGTGACTATTTCGGGCGGGGCGTCCTCTGTATCTGGAGTGAATCTTGGAATAACCGAAAGCGGAGCGCTTCAATTAATAGTGGATGGCGATGTTCGTAATTTTAATGGCGGGGAATTATCGTTGCGGGTGAAAGATGGCTCTATTATTAATTGATCAGGGAAACAGTAATACAAAAATACAAGTTAGGTCGTTATCAGGCGAAATTTTGCAGGCAACACAGAGCATTGTAAATTTTGAACAAAATCAGTTTCTTCAATCGGATAAAGCCCCAATTTCTCATATTGCTTTGGCCAGTGTCGCTAAAGCAGAAGCCAAGCAATGGTTAAAAGAGTCTTTAACAAAGCAACTGGGTTCTGAGGTCTTGTTGGTCGAGGCGGAGACGGAAACTGAACTCAGTATGCCCAATACCAAAATTCTCAACAGCTATTGCGACCCCAGTCAAATGGGGATTGATCGTTGGCTTGCAGTTGTTGCAGGTGTTACTCGTTATCCGAACCGTGGGATAGTCATTGTTGACTCCGGTAGCGCTGTGAATATTGAGCTTGTTAACTCGAACGCACAGCATTTGGGTGGTTATATCATTCCGGGATTTACCGCAATGATTCAGACGCTTTATAACGGCACTGGCCAGGTTAAAGTTGACAGGCAGCCAGATTCCTATTCGGTCGAGCCGGGTGATAAAACGCTCGATTGCGTGAACAACGGCATCGCCGGTGCTATCGTTGGATTGATAATGGATTCAATATCAAGGCTAACTGCTGAGTCATTAGCTGAGGATGTTCAGGTGGTGATGGCCGGAGGAGATTCAGCCAAACTAGCCCCTTTGATCAGTTCTCCTACAGAAATTGTTCCTGATTTAGTACTCGATGGTTTGTTTCAGTGGTTTAATGTTAAATGTATCTAGTATTCCAAGTGTGAAATTGCCCGCTAAACTTTAAGCGGCCATATGCTAGTTTGAAAGCCTGCCGATTAACTTGAGTAATTGGTAAAGTTGGAAATACAGGGATTGGTCAACGTTTGCTTTGAGTGAAGCGCCACATGAAAGCGATATTTATATTATTGTTAGTGATTAACACTGTCCTAGCGGGATGGAACATATTTGACGGTGTTAGTGATCAAGAATCAAATGCGAGCATAGCTGTTACCGAAAGAGCTAGGCCGCACCTACCATCGTTAGAAGTACTAACCAAAGAACAGCTAGATAATCTAAAAGTTTTATCTACGTCAAATACATCGGATCCGGTGTTTGAAGAGCTGTGTTCTATGGTCGGCCCATATAAAAACCTGGCTAGAGCGGATATTTTAATTGAGCGTTTATCCGCGCTCGATGTGAATGCCCAGCTAGAGACGTTAGAAATTCCCATTGAGCCGGCTTATTGGGTGTATCTGCCTCCGTTGCCATCAAAAGACTCCGCCTACCGAAAGTTATCTGAATTGCAAACATTGGGTATCGACAGTTATGTGATACCTAAGGGAAATTTGAGTAACGGAATCTCTCTTGGTTTGTTTAACGAATACTCGGGTGCAATTGCCAAGAAGGAAGATTTGGAAGCGAAAGGTTATGCGGTTGAAATTCACGAAGAGCAGAGAACCATCGCCCAGAATTGGGTGGTTGCTAAATCCTCAGAAAGCGCAAAAATCACCCCAAAAATCTGGTCTAGCCTAATTTCTGGCCAAGAAAATGTTGGATATCAACAAAATTTCTGTCCAGCTGTTGCATCCTTAAAATAGTTTCACTAGAATCGCGCCTCCACAAACAAAGGCAGGTATCAAAACTTGTTTTTAAGTGGAAGTGTGCTGGCGTAGCTCAGTTGGTAGAGCAGCTGACTTGTAATCAGCCGGTCGGGGGTTCGACTCCTCTCGCCAGCTCCATAATTATACTAAAATCAATTGCTTATCTTTGAAAAAAGTAAGTAAGCAGTTGACAGAAGTAAACAAGAGGCGGAAAATACGCGCCTCCTTGCGCAGGGGTTCCCGAGTGGCCAAAGGGATCAGACTGTAAATCTGACGCGCAAGCTTCGGTGGTTCGAATCCACCCCCCTGCACCATGAATTGTCATTTCAATAAATCTACATGTTGGTTTTATTGAAAAAGGATCGGTCAACTGAAGTTAAGTTGGCCGATTTTCTATGAGTGGTACTTAATGGCAACAAGCCTGCGGGCATAGTTCAATGGTAGAACCTCAGCCTTCCAAGCTGATGATGCGGGTTCGATTCCCGCTGCCCGCTCCAATATATGTAATCACAAAGTTTATGTATATAAAAGGCTATCATTGAACTTAACCCTCATAGTTAAAGTTAGAAAGAAATTTGCTCAAGTAGCTCAGTTGGTAGAGCACACCCTTGGTAAGGGTGAGGTCGGCAGTTCAAATCTGCTCTTGAGCTCCAGTTTTGGTCGGCCATTCTGGTTGATTTAAAGTTTGAGATCTAAGTATTTAGCTTGGGACTCGTTAGTAAGCGGTAGGTTGAATTCTAGGTCGGCTAAGTTTGGTCTATCCCACGTCCCTGTTGAGGAGAGTTTGCAATGGCAAAAGAAACATTTGAACGTAGTAAACCCCACGTAAACGTGGGCACCATTGGTCACGTTGACCACGGTAAAACCACTTTGACCGCAGCTTTGACTCGCGTATGTGCAGAAGTATGGGGCGGCGACGCTGTTG
>NZ_JAJSLX010000007.1 GCF_021290925.1 Sessilibacter corallicola
TGTCATTTGCACCACCGCCTGCTACCGAATTAACATCAGCGAATTCAATGCTGGCAACCGTGACTTCATTCGCGTCTGTTTGAACAAAGCTGTCATCACCCGCCGTGCCAGTAAGCGCATTGGTGTTGATGGCGTTATTAACGTTGGTGTACTGAATGCCGTTACTGGTGAAATCCGACGTAGTATTAATCGCTGCATCATCATTATTTAAATCGACACTGTCATTTGCACCATTACCTTCCACTGAATTCACATCGGCGAATTCAATGCTGGCAACCGTGACTTCATTCGCGTCTGTTTGAACAAAGCTGTCATCACCGGCCGTACCGGTCAGTGCATTGGTGTTGGTGGCACGGTTAACATTAGTGTACTGAATGCCGTTACTGGTGAAGTCTGACGCAGCATTAATCGCTGCATCAGCATTATTTAAATCGACGCTGTCATTCCCACCATTACCTTCCACAGAATTAACACTGGAGAATAACGCTCCATTAACGGTTATTTGGTTTGCGCCAGACTGGGAGAAACTGTCACCTCCAGTAGTACCGGTAATGGTCAATGAGCCCGATTGAGTAACCGTATCAACATCAGTTACAGACACCGAACCTGTAGAGAATCCACTCGCGATTAAATTGACATTACTCACATTGCCAATATCGACAGCATCTGTGCCAGAACCACCGACTAAGCTGGTTACATCGTTAAAAGTAGTGCCTGATAGGGTATCAACTGTTGCGCTCGTGCCATTTAAGGAGAAAGCTTCGTCCGACGTGGAGCCAGTTAATTGACCCGTATTGGTAACAGTGCCAATATCTGTAAATGCAATCGTTCCAACATCAAATTCGCCAATAGAATCTAAATCAACATTCTGATTATCTAACGTTAATACTTGGCTATCATCTCCAACAACACTGGATGCATTATTAAAGTCGACTCCAGTAAACACGCTGGAAGTCAATGTTGTACCCGATAAGGTTAATGTCTCACCATTTGCGGATGTTAATTGGTTGATATCATCAATTATTTCGACACCCGAAAGAGTAACACCACTAACTTCCAATCCCACAGTTAAATCAATATTTTGATTTTCAATATCAACAGTATCATCGCCCACTCCAGCATCGAGAGACATGATACTGTTAAAAGTAATGCCGTTAACTTCAAGATTGTTGCCAGTTAAAGTGAAAGTTTCATCACTGATTGTACCAGTCACTAAAACCGTGTTGTTTACGTTTTCTATATTGAGATAATTAATACCAGAGATTGACGCATCGAAACCCAAACCACTCAAAGCCGCATTAGAGCTGCTTAATAAGTTAACAGTATCAGCTCCGGTATTACCAATTACGTTAGTTACATCACTAAAAGTAATGCTATTTGCACTAATTTGATTAATTCCAATTTCGGTAAACGAATCAATCCCAGATGTGCCAGTTAGAGTTCCAGAATTATCAAGACTCTCTACATTCAAAACATCGATTGCACCAAATATTTGAAAGCCTGCCGCGACTAATAATTCAGGGTCGAAATTCGATAAATCACTGCCGCCAACATCCAATTGAATTGTATCGCTATCGCCTAAGCCATCAATACTAGTTGGGTTTATGAACGTATTACTGCCGACAACAACGGTTACCGTACCACCACTCGATGTCACAACAAACGTATCGATACCAGATGTGCCTTCTGCAACACCTGAAGTACTGACTGCAGCTTCGATGCTACTGAGTGTTATAGAACCATCAACCAATCCATTGATTCTATTAAGTCCGCCGTTTACGGAGCCTACTTGTGCGCTAACACTGTCGGTCCCTGCACCACCATCAATGGTTGTAACATCAAAGAAAGCAACTCCAGAAATACTAACCTCAGTAGCACTAGCAACTTCATCTACAGTAAATAAATCATCGCCAACGGTACCAGTAAGAGTATCGGTATTGGTGGCACTGTTGACGTTCGTGTATCGAATGCCGTTACTGGTGAAGTCTGAGGCAGCATTAATCGCTGCATCATCATTATTTAAATCGACACTGTCATTTGCA
>NZ_JAJSLX010000008.1 GCF_021290925.1 Sessilibacter corallicola
CTCAATACTTGCAACCGTTACTTCATTCGTATCTGTTTGAGCAAAGCTGTCATCGCCAGCGGTACCAGTAAGAGTATCGGTATTGGTGGCACTGTTGACGTTCGTGTATCGAATGCCGTTACTGGTGAAGTCTGAGGCAGCATTAATCGCTGCATCATCATTATTTAAATCGACACTGTCATTTGCACCACCGCCTGCTACCGAATTAACATCAGCGAATTCAATGCTAGCAACCGTGACTTCATTTGCGTCTGTTTGAACAAAGCTGTCATCACCCGCCGTGCCAGTCAGCGCATTGGTGTTCGTGGCACTGTTGACGTTCGTGTATCGAATGCCGTTACTGGTGAAATCTGACGCACCATTAATCGCTGCATCATCATTATTTAAATCGACACTGTCATTTGCACCACCGCCTGCTACCGAATTAACATCAGCGAATTCAATGCTGGCAACCGTGACTTCATTCGCGTCTGTTTGAACAAAGCTGTCATCACCCGCCGTACCGGTCAGTGCATTGGTGTTCGTGGCACGGTTGACGTTCGTGTATCGAATGCCGTTACTGGTGAAATCCGACGTAGCATTAATCGCTGCATCATCATTATTTAAATCGACACTGTCATTTGCACCACCGCCTGCTACCGAATTCACATCGGCGAATTCAATGCTGGCAACCGTGACTTCATTCGCGTCTGTTTGAACAAAGCTGTCATCACCAGCGGTACCAGTGAGAATATCGGTATTGGTGGCACTGTTGACGTTGGTGTACTGAATGCCGTTACTAGTGAAGTCTGACGTAGCATTAATCGCTGCATCATCATTATTTAAATCGACACTGTCATTTGCACCACCGCCTGCTACTGAATTCACATCAGCGAATTCAATGCTGGCAACCGTGACTTCATTCGCGTCTGTTTGAACAAAGCTGTCATCACCCGCCGTGCCAGTCAGCGCATCGGTGTTGATGGCGTTATTAACGTTGGTGTATTGAATACCGTTACTGGTGAAATCTGAGGCACCATTAATCGTTGCGTCGTCGTTATTTAAATCGACGCTGTCATTCCCACCATTACCTTCCACTGAACTCACATCGGCGAATTCAATGCTGGCAACCGTCACTTCATTCGCGTCTGTTTGAACAAAGCTGTCATCACCGGCCGTGCCAGTAAGAGTATCTGTGTTGGTGGCGTTATTAACATTGGTGTATTGAATACCGTTACTGGTGAAATCTGAGGCACCATTAATCGCTGCATCATCATTGTTTAAATCGACACTGTCATTCCCACCATTACCTTCCACTGAACTCACATCGGCGAATTCAATGCTTGCAACCGTTACCTCATTCGCGTCTGTTTGAACAAAGCTGTCATCACCGGCCGTGCCAGTAAGAGTATCTGTGTTGGTGGCGTTATTAACGTTGGTGTATTGAATACCGTTACTGGTGAAATCTGACGCAGCATTAATCGCTGCATCATCATTGTTTAAATCGACGCTGTCATTCCCACCATTACCTTCCACTGAACTCACATCGGCGAATTCAATGCTTGCAACCGTTACCTCATTCGCGTCTGTTTGAACAAAGCTGTCATCACCCGCCGTGCCAGTCAGCACATCGGTGTTGGTGGCGTTATTAACGTTGATGTACTGAATACCGTTACTGGTGAAATCTGAGGCACCATTAATCGTTGCGTCGTCGTTATTTAAATCGACGCTGTCATTCCCACCATTACCTTCCACTGAACTCACATCGGCGAATTCAATGCTTGCAACCGTGACTTCATTCGCGTCTGTTTGAACAAAGCTGTCATCACCAGCCGTGCCAGTCAGCACATCGGTGTTGGTGGCGTTATTAACGTTGGCGTATTGAATACCGTTACTGGTGAAATCTGACGCAGCATTAATCGCTGCATCATCATTATTTAAATCGACGCTGTCATTCCCGCCATTACCTTCCACTGAACTCACATCGGCGAATTCAATGCTTGCAACCGTGACTTCATTCGTGTCTGTTTGAACAAAGCTGTCATCACCCGCCGTACCAGTCAGTGTATTGGTGTTCGTGGCACGGTTAACGTTGGTGTACTGAATGCCGTTACTGGTGAAATCCGACGCAGCATTAATCGCTGCATCATCATTATTTAAATCGACACTGTCATTTGCACCACCGCCTGCTACCGAATTAACATCAGCGAATTCAATGCTGGCAACCGTGACTTCATTCGCGTCTGTTTGAACAAAGCTGTCATCACCCGCCGTGCCAGTCAGCGCATTGGTGTTCGTGGCACGGTTAACGTCGGTGTACTGAATGCCGTTACTGGTGAAATCCGACGCAGCATTAATCGCTGCATCATCATTATTTAAATCGACACTGTCATTTGCACCACCGCCTGCTACCGAATTAACATCAGCGAATT